>NZ_CP020470.1:0-2467500 GCF_003071405.1 Pseudogemmobacter blasticus
CCAGAGCGAACGCAAGGCGATTGCCATGTCGCTGGTTGACCGCGCGCTGCGCTGGAAGGAACTGGGCGAGGATTACGTTGGCGCCCCGGCGCAGGATGAGGAATTCGTCCTGTCGCATTGCGACAACATCCAGGCGACCGGGTTTCTGGAACACATCAAGCTGCCGCATTACGTTGATTTTCAGGCCGAGCTGGAGCTGATCCGCCGCCTGCGGGCCGAGGCCACGGCGGCAAGCCAGCAGGAGGCGGCGGAATGAGCGGCCTTTCACCAGCGTTGGCTGCGGTCGATCCGGTCACGCAGGGCGATCATCGCGCGGAACAGGGCGCGCAGCTTGTGCCACAGCAGCCAGACCATCGGCCCCAGGACCACGATCACGATGGCGGCCAGAAGGGCGGCGGCGGGCAGGTCGATCTGGCTCAGCGTGGCACCACAGGGCAGGGGGCGGGTGTGTCTGACTACAACTTCGCATATCTTGACGAACAGACCAAGCGGATGATCCGCCGCGCGCTGCTGAAGGCGCTGGCGGTGCCGGGCTATCAGGTGCCCTTCGCCAGCCGGGAAATGCCCATGCCCTATGGCTGGGGCACCGGGGGCGTGCAGGTGACGGCGGCCTGTCTGGTGCCGGAAGACCGGCTCAAGGTCATTGACCAGGGGGCGGATGACACCACCAATGCGGTCAGCATCCGCAAGTTCTTTCAGCGCACGGCGGGGGTTGCCGTGACCGAACACACGGCCGAGGCGACGCTGATCCAGACCCGCCACCGCATCCCCGAACAGCCGCTGCAGGCGGGGCAGATCCTGGTCTATCAGGTGCCGATCCCCGAACCCCTGCGCTTTCTGGAACCGCGCGAGACCGAGACGCGCAAGATGCACGAGCTTGAGGAATACGGGCTGATGCATGTGAAACTGTATGAGGACATCGCGCGCCACGGCCAGATTGCGACCGCCTATGCCTATCCGGTGCGGGTGGAGGGGCGCTATGTGATGGACCCGTCCCCCATTCCGAAGTTCGACAATCCGAAACTGTCGGGCAACCCGGCGATCCAGTTGTTCGGCGCGGGGCGGGAACAGCGCATCTATGCGCTGCCGCCGCATAGTCAGGTGGTCAGCCTTGATTTCGACGATCACCCGTTCGAGCCCAGCAAGGCCGCGCAGGACTGCGACCTGTGCGGGGCGGCGCACAGCTATCTGGACGAGGTGATCACCGATGATGCGGGCGGGCGGATGTTCGTCTGTTCCGACACCGATTTCTGCGCCGGGCGGCAGGCGGCGGGCCATCTGGGCCGGCTGGGCACGGCGCAAATTTCTTCGAAGAAATTTGCAAAATCCTTCGAAGGATTTTGCGCAGAGCCCGAGGTTCCGGCATGACGCTGCATTCCGCCTTTCCCGTCGCGCCGCTGTTGTCGGTGTCGGGCCTGACCAAGCGCTATGGTCCGCGCATCGGCTGTGCCGATGTGAGCTTTGACCTTTACCCCGGCGAGGTGCTGGGGATCGTCGGCGAAAGCGGTTCGGGCAAGTCCACCCTGCTGGCCTGTCTGGCCGGGCATCAGGCGCCGGATGACGGGCGCATCCTGTATGATGGCCGTGACCTGCGCGCGCTGCCTGAAACCGAACGGCGGCGGCTGTCGCGCACCGACTGGGCCTTTGTCCACCAGAACCCGCGCGACGGGCTGCGGATGGGGGTCAGCGCGGGCGGCAATGTGGGCGAACGGCTGATGGCCGTGGGGGCGCGGCATTACGGCCAGATCCGCGGCAAGGCGGCCGACTGGCTGGGACGGGTGGAAATTGCCGCCGACCGGATCGACGACCGGCCAAGCGCCTTTTCCGGCGGGATGCAGCAGCGGTTGCAGATCGCGCGCAATCTGGTGACCGGGCCGCGGCTGGTGTTCATGGACGAACCGACCGGGGGTCTTGATGTCAGCGTGCAGGCGCGGCTTCTGGACCTGCTGCGCGGGCTGGTGCGCGACCTTGGCCTGTCGGTCATCATCGTGACGCATGATCTGGCGGTGGTGCGCCTGCTGGCCGACCGGCTGATGGTGATGAAATCGGGCCGGGTGGTCGAGCAGGGCCTGACCGACCAGGTGCTGGACGACCCGCAGCACGCCTATACGCAACTGCTGGTCTCTTCGGTCCTGCAGGTCTGAGCCGATGCTGTTCGCCTATGCCAGCGCCGGCGCGAAGCTGACCCAGATGCCACATTCCGGGCCGCTGGACCCGGCGGTCTGGGTCGATCTTTACAAGCCGATGCCGGCGCAGGTGGAACGGGTGCGGGCGATGGGCCTTGAGGTGCCCACCCCGGCCGAGATGGAAGAGATCGAGCTGTCGAACCGGCTGTATCGGGAAGGCGGGGCCGATTACATGACCGTGGTGCTGCCCGGTCTGGATGAAACCGGGGCGCGGGTTTCGGCCCCGGTCACCTTCATCCTGACCACCACCCGGCTGATCACCGTCCGCCACCACCGGCCGCGCCCGTTCGAGACCTATCCCACCCGGGCCGACAAGGTGGGCCCCGGCTGCACCGATCCGCGGCGGCTGTTCCTGTCGCTGATGGAGGAAATCATCGGGCGTCTGGCCGACATTCTTGAGGCGGGCGGGGGCGAGCTGGACCAGATCACCGCCCGGGTCTTCGATCTGGGCGGCAGCGACCGCAACCTGGCGGGCGCCTTGCGCGAAATCTCGCAGATGTCGGACCAGATCGCCAAGGTGCGGCTGTCGCTGCTGACACTGGAACGCGCGATCAGCTATTTCGGACAGTCGCTGGCCGACGGGGGCGGCGACGGGCTGCGCCCCGTGGTCAAGGGCCTGATGCGCGACATTCAGGCGCTTGAGGTGCATGGCGATTTCCTGACCAACCGCATCGCCATGGCCTCGGACCTGTCGCTGGGCATGATCTCGGTGGCGCAGAACACCACGGTCAAGATCGTCTCGGTCGTGGCGGTGATCTTCCTGCCGCCGACGCTGATCGCTTCGGCCTATGGCATGAACTTTACCGGGATTCCCGAACTGACCTGGGCCTGGGGCTATCAGATGGCGCTGGGGCTGATGCTGGCCTCGGCGGTGGGAACCTTCCTTTTCTTCAAATGGAAACGCTGGCTATGATCCGCATCGAGAACCTGTCGAAATCCTTTACCCTGCACAATCAGGGCGGCGCGGTGCTGCCGGTTATGGCCGGGGCCGGGCTGACGGTGGCGCCCGGCGAATGTGTGGGGCTGACCGGACAGTCGGGGGCGGGCAAGTCCACGCTGATGCGGATGGTCTGGGGCAACTATCTGGCCGCGGGCGGCCATATCTGGGTGGGCGATCTGGACATTGCCCAGGCCGAGCCGCGCCAGATCATCCGGCTGCGGCGGGAAACGCTGGGCTATGTCAGCCAGTTCCTGCGCGTGGTGCCGCGCGTGCCGACGATCGAGGTGGTGGCCGAGCCGCTGTTGCGGCTGGGCACCGATCCGGCAGCGGCGCGGGCGCGGGCGGCCGATCTGCTGGCCCGGCTGAACATTCCCGAACGGCTGTGGGCGCTGTCGCCCACCACGTTTTCGGGCGGCGAGCAGCAGCGGGTGAACATCGCGCGCGGCTTTGCCCACCCTTATCCGGCGCTGCTGCTGGACGAGCCGACCGCCAGCCTTGATGCGGTGAACCGCGAAGTGGTGCTGACCCTGATCGAAGAGGCCAAGGCCCGGGGCGCGGCCATTCTTGGCATCTTCCATGACGAGGCCGCCCGCGCCCGTGTCTGCGACCGGCTGGTCGATGTGACAGGCTTCACCCCGCAGGCTGCGGCATGATCTTTGCCATTGTCGGCCCCTCGGGCGCGGGAAAGGATACGCTGATCGCCGGGGCATTGGCCGCGCGGCCCGATCTGCGCCGGGTGCGCCGTGTCATCACCCGGCCTGCCGAGGCCGGGGGCGAGGAGTTCGAGGGTGTGAGCGAGGCGGATTTCGCCCGTCGCCGGGACGCGGGCGAGTTCGCGCTGCACTGGCCGGCGCACGGGCTGCATTACGGTATTCCCCGGGCGCAGATCGACGGGCCGGGCGATGTGATCTTCAACGGATCGCGGGCGGCGCTGCGGGCGGCGCGGGCGGTTCTGCCCGATCTGCGGGTGATCCTGATCACCGCGCCGGATGCGGTGCTGGCCGAACGTCTGGCCGCGCGGGGGCGCGAAAGCGCTGCGGATATTCAGGCCCGGCTGGCGCGTGCGGGCTTTGCCCTGCCCGAAGGGATTGCGGCGGTGACGGTGGTCAATGACGGGGCGCCGGAACGGGGCATCGCCCGGCTTCTGGCCGCGCTTCAGCCGGACAGGGCGTAACGATGCAGCAGATGGAACCGCCCTTCGGCATCTTCCCCGAACAGGCACAGGTCTTCGATCCTGAAGGGCCGGGGCAGGGCGGGGGCGAAATGGTCGGCCAGAACCCGCGCCACCGGCCCGGCCTGATCGGCGGGCAGCCGGTCGGTCAGGGTCAGGTGGAAGCGGAATTCCTCCATCACGAAGGGGTAGCCCCAGCGGGCCAGCAGGTCGCGCTGCCGTGTGCTGAGGGTTTCGGGCCGGCGACGCGCGATCTCGGCCCCGGTCAGGGGGGCGCGAAGGGCATCGGTGCCCTCGACCACGGCGGCGGCCAGGTCCAGCAGCGCGGCTTCGCAGCCGGTGGGCGTCAGCGCCAGAAAGCCGTGCAGGTTTTCCAGATGCAGCCCGTCGCAGGTGACAGGGGCCAGCCTTGCGGCCAGCGCCTGAACCGCTGCGGCAACATCATGGGCCGCAAGCCCCGATGCCGGGCGGAACGGCGCGCGCAGCGTGCCGTGGAAGCCATATTTCCGCGGGTCTGCCGTCAGATCGGCCACCGGGCGCGGCAGGCCGGGCAGGTCAGGCTGCGGCAGGGCCTGCCCCGATGCCCCGTCCCAGCCCAGCCATGCGGCGGCCCGTTCGGCCAGCGGGCCGGGGCGGGGGGCATAGTAAACGGCGAAACGCTTCATCTGATCCATAAGGGCGGCCTATCCGGGCCATGTCACATGGATGTGACGGCCCGCTGTCATTCCACCGCCAGCCCATGCCGGGCGCAAGACAGGACTTCTGCAAAATGACCGAAACGATCCTTGCCAATGCCGTGCTGGTGCTGCCGGATGACTGTTTTCGCGGCCAGATCCGGCTGGAGGGAGGCCGCATCGCCGACATCGCCGAAGGCAGCGGCGTGCCGGCTGGCGCCATCGACTGCGGCGGCGATCTGGTCATGCCCGGCCTGATTGAGCTGCACACAGACAATCTGGAACGCCATATCGAGCCGCGCCCCAAGGTCAACTGGCCCCATGCCGCCGCCATCATCGCCCATGATGCCGAACTGGCCAGTGTCGGCATCACCACGGTGTTCGATGCGCTGCGGGTGGGGTCGGTCGTGTCGAACGCCAAGGCGAATTACGGGGAATACGCCCGCGCGCTGGCCGATGAGATTCTGGGCCTGCGGGCCGAAGGCGCCTTGCGGATCAGCCATTTCCTGCATCTGCGGGCCGAGGTCTGTTCTGAAACGCTGATCGACGAACTGGCGAAGTTCGGCCCCGAAGACCGGATCGGCATCGTCAGCCTGATGGACCACACCCCCGGCGAGCGGCAGTTCCGCGACATCGGGCAGCTTGAGAAATATGTCTGCGGCAAGCACGGTATTTCGGCTGCCGAGTTCGAGGACCATGTTGCCCGGCAGAAGGCGCTGACCGCCCGGCTGGGGCAGGCGCATGAACAGGCGGCGGTGCAGGCGGCGCGGCGCTATGGCGCGGTGCTGGCCAGCCATGACGATACCGAGACCGCGCATGTGCTGCGGTCAGCCGAACATGGCGCGCATTTTGCCGAATTTCCGACCACGGTCGAGGCCGCGCGGGCCTGCCATGAACATGGCATCAAGGTGATGATGGGGGCGCCGAACCTGATCCGGGGCGGCAGTCATTCCGGCAATGTCGCCGCGCAGGTGCTGGCCGAGGCCGGGCTTCTTGACATCGTGTCGTCGGACTATGTGCCGTCGTCGCTGCTGTCGGCGGGGCTGATGCTGGGCGATCTGTGGGGGGACATGGCGCGCGGCATCGCCACCGTCACCGCCGCCCCGGCCGAGGCCACCGGGTTGGCCGACCGTGGCCATCTGCAGCCCGGCGCGCGGGCCGATGTGATCCGGGTGGCGCGGATCGGCACGGCGGGTGCGGTGCGCGGGGTCTGGGTGCAGGGACGCCGCGCCGCCTGACGGCGCGCGTCAGCACCGCCAGGGGGGCGCGGCTGCCGAGAGCCGCGCCCAAAGCGCATCGGCCAGCGCCAGCGCCTCAGCCTGTTCGGGGGGCAGGCTGCGCGGCGGCTTGCGCCGTTCCATTGCCAGCGCGACTTCGTAATCGTTCACCGTGCCAAGGGCGTTCTGGATGCGGCGGAAATCGCTGGCGAAGGGGTCTTCGGCCAGCCCGGGGAAGAGGTCATCGAAGAATTCGCACAGATAGCGCAGGGTCTTCATGTCCTTGCGGAAATCGTGGCGGTCTGCGGGCGGGATGGCGGCCGCCGAGGTGCCATAGCCAAGGCAGCGGTTCCAGGCCTGATCCAGCACCCCGGCGGCAAAGCTGGGCAAGGGGCCGGCCCGCAGGGCAAGCGCGGCTTCGGTGGTGCGGTAGATCTCGCCCCCCGGCTGCACCAGCCGCAAGGCGCGCGGGGCCACCGCCACCGCCTTGTGGCGCCGCAGCCGCTTGCGCGTCTGGTCGCGCAGTTTCTGGTTGCGCTGGCTGCGGACCTCGTGCCCCGGGTCTTCGCGGCGGTCCAGCGTATAGACATCGCTGTCGCGCACCTGACCCAGATCGCGGAACATCCGCTTGGCGTCATCGCGCAACGCGCCGCGCAGTTTGCGCCGCAGGATCGGGGCAAAGGCATCAAGGCAGGTGGTCAGCCGCCGCAGCGCCACCCGCGTCTTGTGCGGGCCATCGGGGGCATCGCTGTTCAGGAACAGCGCCAGCGAGGCGTCGATGGAAAACAGGCAATCCTCGACGATGCCGCGAAAGGCGGTTTCGCAGCAGGGTTCCGGGGGCGGAGACGGGGGAGATTCGGGCTGCACGATGACCGCAAGGCTGGGGCTTTCCGGCCCCAGCCTTTGTCATGGTTTGGTAACGGCGGTATGACGCCGCGCGCCCGGCGGCCGCGATCAGGCGTCGGCTTCGCAGACCTGCCGCTGGGTGCCCAGGCCTTCGATCCCCAGTTCCACCACATCGCCCGGTTTCAGATAGCGCGGCGGTTTCATTCCCATGCCCACGCCCGGCGGTGTGCCGGTCGAGATCACGTCGCCCGGATGCAGCGTGAAGAACTGCGACAGGTAGCTGACCAGGAAGGGCACCTGATAGACCATGGTCGCGGTCGAGCCGTTCTGCATCGTCTGGCCATTGACCGTCAGCCACATCTGCAAGCTGTTCGGATCGGCCACCTCGTCGCGCGTTACCAGCCAGGGGCCGATGGGGCCGAAATTGTCGGACGACTTGCCCTTGGACCATTGCCCCGCGCGTTCGGTCTGGAACGATCGTTCGGAAACGTCGTTGCAGATCATGTAGCCGGCGATGTGATCCATCGCATCGGCTTCCGCGATGTATTTCCCCGGCTTGCCGATGACGAAGGCCAGCTCCACCTCCCAGTCGGTCTTGACGCTGCCGCGCGGGATCAGGATCGGGTCGTTTGGGCCGCAGACCGCACTGGTGTATTTGGCAAAGATCACCGGCTCGGGTGGGACGGCCATGCCGGATTCGGCGGCGTGGTCGGAATAGTTCAGGCCGATGCAGATGAACTTGCCGATGCTGCCCACGGCGGCGCCGATGCGGGGGGTGCCGTCCACCAGCGGCAGGGTCTGAATGTCGATGGATTTCAGGCGGTCAAGGTCGGCCAGAACGGCACCGGCGATGTCGGGCACATGGGCCGACAGGTCGCGCAGGCGGCCGGCGCTGTCCAGCATGCCCGGCTTTTCGGCGCCGCGCGCCCCGTATCGCAGCAGTTTCATCGCACATCCTCCGCTTCATGCCGTTTGCACAGGGATGCCATGTTCCACCGCCGCGCGAAACCCCGCGGTGGCCGGAAGGGCATATCAGCCCGCCACGCCCACGGGGACGACATGGTTGTCCCATTGCGGCCCGCCGCTGGCCAGCGGTTCCATCCCCGCCGCCGTGACCCGCAGCAGCGCCCCGCCGCCATCGCTGGCCAGAAAGCCGCTGTCCAGCGCCGCCAGACCGCAGACATCGGCGCGGCGATGCGTGGCCAGATAGGCGCCGGCGGTGTCGAACAGCATCACGGAGCCGCCCTTGGGCGACGTGATGCCGATCCCGGCCGGCCCCGCCGCGATGGACCCGGCATAGCCTTTCATCGCGAACATCTCGGCCTCGGCCGGGGGGCAGAGCACGGGTGCTGCGCCCGGTGTCCACAGCCCCAGCAGGGGAACCGGCTCGGCCGCGTCGCCTTCCCATTGCATGGCGAAGGCCACGCCATCGCCCGTCAGCGCCAGATGCCGGATCGAGTTCTGGTGCAGCCCGGCATCCAGCTCGGCCTGATCCAGAACCTTGCCGTCAGACGTGAGCAGCGTCAGGTTCGGGCGCATCGTGTCGATGTTCAGCTTGCTGCGGTCGCCGGGATCGGTGGCGATGCCGCCGTTCGCCACCACCAGCGCGCCCGAAGGCAGGCGCTTCATGTCATGCGGGCCGATGCCGCCACTGTCCCATTCGCCAAGGCGGGCATAGGTCCGGCCATCCCACAGCCCGATCCGGCCCGCCGACCCTTCGGCCACCACTTCCGAGGTCATCAGCAGCGATCCGTCCGCCGAAAACGCGCCATGGCCGTTGAACTGGCGGCCTTCGGGCGGGGTCAGCCGGTGCCGCACCGCGCCGGTCACGCAATCCAGCACCAGGGCAAAGGTGCCGGGGCGGCGGGCGAAGGCCACGGCTTCGGGCCGCAGCGGGTGGGCGGCGGCGGCATGGCCGCGCGCGGGCAGGGGCTGGCGGAACAGGATCTCGCCCGCCGCCGACAGGCCACAGATTTCATAGGCCTCGCCGGTCTTGCCGGCGGCAAGGAAGGCCGGGTTGCCCACCGCGGCCCAGCCCGGTTTGGGCATTGCGGCGGCGGCAAGGCCGGCCAGAAAGGCGCGTCGGCTGGCCATCGCGTCAATCCCCGTCCGCGGCGTTGAAGCCAAGGTCCACCCCCAGCACCGCCGCCAGTTCCACCCCTGCCGTGTCACGGATGGCGGTCACGGCCTGTTGCAGGATTTCCACCTTGAGCCGCCCGCCCGGCGTGGCGACCCCGGCGAACACCGGATCGTCCAGCGTTTCGGCCAGCGTCAGCGCATGGTCAAACGCGGCCTGCGTCTTTGGCGTGCCGGGGGCCAGCGCCACGGTCATTGCCCGCAGCGCCTGCAAGTCCAGCACCACGTTGCGCAGCGACCGGCCCGAGGCGCGCGCCTCGGCCAGATCGGGGCGGGGCTTGTCGAAGGTGCCCAGCGGGCGGCCAAGCCTTTGGTCGCGCAGGGCTTCCAGCCCGGTATAGATCTGCGTGAACAGCGCCTGCCGCGCCTCCGTCGCACTGAGGAAGGTGCTGTTGCCCGGTTCGCCCGCCGTTTGCAGCAGCGCGGCATAGCCGCTGTCGCCCTGCCAGTCGGCAGAGACGGCGGCGGCGATCCGGGCCAGATCGGCGGTGGTGGCGCGCATCAGCGGGCAGGGGTCGGCGGGTAGCGGCTTTTCGGGCCAGAGCAGCCGTTCCAGCCCCATCAGCCCGCGCGCGGCCACCGATTGCTGGGCAAAGGCTTCGGGCGTCAGCGCGGCCGGATCGGCCTGCAACAGCGCCTTTTGCGCCTTGGCGCCCAGACCCTTGGGGTCGGGCCAGAACTGGATTGCCAGCGCCCGCCCGCCATCCTCGACCGGACCCAGCCGCAGCGGCGCCACCGCCATCCAGGCATCGAAGGCGGCGTGGTAGGCCGGGGCCAGAACCGCCGGGTCGCAGCTTTGCTGCGTGGCGGTGTCCAGCGCCGCCGTTGCCGTGGCAAAGGCGGCATAGGCCGGAACGATGACCTCGGTCACGGCCTCGGCGGTATCGGCCTGCGCGGCGGGGGCGGTCAGGGGCAGAAGGGCCGCAAGGGAGATCAGGGCAAGGCGCATCATGGCTACAGACTTTCCAGAAACGAGATCAGATCGGTGCGGTCTTCGGCACTTAGCCCGGCAAAGCCGTCGCGGGCGGGTTGCGCTTCGCCGCCATGCCAGAGAATGGCCTCGGTCAGGCTGCGGGCGCGGCCATCATGCAGGAACTGGGTATGGCCGCTGACCCGGGCGGTCAAGCCGATGCCCCACAAGGGCGGCGTGCGCCATTCACGGCCCGTGGCGCGGCCTTCGGGCCGGTCATCGGCCAGCCCCGGCCCCATGTCATGCAGCAGCAGGTCGCTGTAGGGCCAGATCAGTTGGAAACTTTGCTCGGGCCGGTCATCGCGCCGCGCCGTCACGAATTTGGGCCGGTGGCAGCCCGCGCAGCCAAGATCGTGGAACAGCGCCTTGCCGCGCAGAACCGGCGGTGCCGCCGGATCGCGCCGTTCGGGCACGCCAAGGTTGCGGGTGTAATAGGTGACCAGATCCAGGCTTTCGGTATCGACCTCAAGCCCGTCGCGCAGGCCCGGGTCTTGCCCGTGCGGTGCGGCGCGGCACTGTGCCTGCGCCGGCGTGCAATCGCCCCAGGGGGCGGGGCGCAGGGGGTTTGACAGGCCCAGATCGTTGCCGAAGGCATCGGCGGCCTGTTCGCGCAAGGTCGGCATCGCGGCCTTCCAGCCGAAGCGGCCCAGCATGGGCGCCCCGGTTTCCGCCGAAGGCACGATCTGCGCGCGCCCCGAAATGCCGTCGCCATCGGCATCGTCGGGGTCGGCCCCAGCCAGGATGTCGGCCTCGGGGATGGCTTCCAGCAGGCCCAGCCCGATCATCTGCGGCGCCACCCGCGCCGAGAGCATCAGGCCGGGCGACAGCGGCCCGTAGGCGGGGGCGCCAATGGCATAGGTGGGCTTGCGGAGCGAGATCCCGGTGCCGTCGGCCAGTGTCACCGGCACCTCTTCATAGGCAATCTCCAGCCGCCCTTCGGCCGGATGGCCCGGCGCGGCCAGATCCTGCAACTGGCGGCCATAGGCCGGGTCGGTCCGGGTGGCCAGCCAGTCGGCAATTCCTTGCGGCCCGGCGCCGCCCGGCAGCGACAGGCGCAGAACCATTGACACGCGGCCATCGACCGGCCTTTCGGGCGGGTGGCCGCGCCCGTCGCGGATGTGGCAGTCGCGGCAGGCGCGGGCGTTGTAAAGCGGACCCAGCCCGTCAGAGGCGCGGGTTGATGACGGCGCGGCGACCCAGAGCTTGCCGAACAGCGCGTCGCCCAGTTCGAAGCGCATCCGGTCTTCAAAGCGCAGGGTGGCCGAGGGCAGGCCGAAGGCATCGGCACCGGGAAGGGCGGGCACCGTGGCCGCGCCGGCGGGGCGGGCCTCGAACGGTTCGGGTCTGGTGAAATCGGTTACCGGCGCCAGCACCGCCGCCACCTTGGCCGCATCTTCCGGGCTGCGGGCGGGGGCGTCCGGTCCGCCGGCCAGCGCCGCGCTGCCGCCCAGGACAAGGGCGGCCAGCAGAAGCGGGCGGCTTGAGAGGGAGCGGATGGGCTTGGCAGGTCCGGTCATGTCTTCCGCCGTGCAGGGCGATGCGGCCCGCAGGGGCCGGTTGCCCCTGTAATCCGACAGTTTTTGTCGGGTGTAAAGCCCCGCCTCAACCCGCCGCGGTCACGGGGCCGAGATGCGGGGACAGCAGCGCCCGGCAGGCCGCGCGTGCCATCGCGGCGGTCATCAGTTGCGGTTCGACGCAAAGCTGCACCCCGATGCCGTCCATCAGGCAGATGAAGGCGGCCGCCAGCGCCTCGGCGTCAATGGTCCGCCCGTTGCGCGCGGCCTCATCCCGCAGGGCCGCCGCCACCGTGGCACGGTATTCGCCGTAAAGCGCCCGGTGCGCGGCGGTCAGCACCGGATTGGTCGCCACCTCACCCCAGAGCGTCAGCCAGATGCCCTGCACCGCGCGGTCAAACTGCGGCGGGGTCAGCAGCGCCTCGATCAGTGCCTCAAGCGGCGACAGGCCGGGGCGGGGCACCGCCAGCGCGGCGATCGAGTCGCGATACATCCGCGTGTAGACGGCGACCAGCAGACCGTCCATCGAGCCGAAGTGATGCAGGATCAGCCCGCGCGACACGCCGGCCTCGGCCATCACCTTGTCAACGGTGAAGGCGCGGATGCCGCCGCGCGCGATGCAGGCACAGGCCGCCTCTTCCAGCGCCGCGCGCCGGGCGTCGGGTGTCAGCCGCACCCGTGTCTTTTCGGCGGGGTCGCGTGTCATCAGTTCATCGGAGCCCCGCCTTCGGCCTTGCGGCGGGCGACATAGGCCGACAGCGCCTCATCCACCGCCGGGTCAAGGGCCGGGTCTTCGGCCTCGGCCAGCATTTGCTTCCAGACAGCATTGGCCCGTTCCCGTGCGGTGATGCCGCCCTTGTCCAGCCAGGAGGTGTGATTGTCCCAATTTGCGACCATCGGATTGTGGAAAGCCTTTTCATAACGCGCCATGGTATGCGCCGTTCCGAAGAAATGCCCGCCCGCGCCGGCTTCGGCAATGGCCTCAAGCGCCAGATCGTCCGGCCCGGTGGGGAAGGGTTCGAAATAGGCTTCCATCATCTGCAGCATCTCGGCATCGAGGATCAGCTTTTCGAAACTGGCGGTCAGCCCGCCGTGCAGCCAGCCTGCCGCATGTTCCAGAAGATGCGCGCCGCCGGTCAGCGCGCCCCAGAGCGCCATCTGCGATTCCCAGGCCGCCTGCGCATCCACCTCATTCGCCGCGGTCACGTTCGATGACCGGAACGGCACCCCGATATGGCGGGCCAGTTGGCCCGAGACCTGCGCCGCGCGGGCATATTCCGGCGTGCCGAAGGCGGGGCTGCCCGAGCGCATGTCGACGTTCGAGGTGAAGCCGCCATACATCACCGGCACCCCCGGCCGCACGATCTGGGTCAGCACGATACCGGCCAGCGCCTCGGCATGTTGCAGCACCAGCGCGCCCGCCAGCGTGACCGGCGCCATGGCCCCGGCCAGCGTGAAGGGGGTGATCACGTTCACCTGCCCATGCGCCGCCATGGTGATCAGCCCTTCGGCCATCGGCACATCCAGTTGCAGGGGCGAGTTGGTGTTGATGATGCCCAGCAGCACCGGCCGCCCGGCCAGCGCGTCGGGCGTGGTTCCCAGCATGATCGCCGCCATGGCGATGCCGTCCAGCGTACGCGCGCGGCCCAGCGTCTGGGTTTGCCAGCTTTTGTCCAGATGGCGGATCTGGGCGTGGAAGATGTCCAGATGCCGGGTATGGGCGGGCAGGTCCATCGGTTCGAAGGGGCAGCCGCCTTCCTGATGGATCACGTTCAGCGATTGCACCAGACGCAGGAAATCGACCATCTCGGCAAAGGTGCCGTCCCGGCGGCCACGGTCATTGTCCATCACATAGGCCGGCCCGCCGACCGAGGCATAGATGCAGAAACCGCCGCCCAGTTTCAGCGATTTCGCGCGATTTCGCGCCTCCAGCGTGAAGCGGGCGGGCACGGTGGCCAGACGTTCGGTCACAAGGCCGGGGTCCAGCCGCACCGTCTGATCCTCGACCCGTGCCCCGGCGGCGGCATAAAGCGCCTGCGCTTCGGGCGACAGGACACGCATTCCTTGCGTTGCCAGCAGCGTCAGTGCCGCGTCGTGGATGGCCGCGACCTGATCGTCGGAGATCACCCGTGCCGCGGCGAAGGTCCGTTCGACCTGGCCAAAGGGGCGCTGCGGCACGCCCTGCGCGGCCCCCCGCCGCCGCCCGCCCGGCCGGATCATTCCGCGGCCCCAAGGCCCGGCGGGGCAAAGGGGGCGTCGCGGCGGGGCAGAGCGGCCAGCCCGCCCAGTTCGCGCGCGGTGCGGTGGCCGCTGTAGACGGCATGGACAATCGCCCCCGGGGCCAGAGCATCGCCGGTCAGGTGCAGCCGGTCGGGGGGCATGTCCTTCCTCAGCGCCTCGAACAGCGCGCTGCCGCTTTCGCGGGCGCCGACGATCACCACCGACCGGGCCTCGATCCGGTGTTCTTCCCCGGAAAACACCTGCGCCAGCCGCAATTCGGCCCCGTCGAAGCCGGTCACCCGTTCCAGCGTGCGCAGGGCAATGCCCTTGGCGGCAAAGGACTGGTGCACAAGCGGCTGTTCGTTGGTCATGATCCCCCATCCTGCCGCCGCGCCGGCTGGGGTGACATAGGTCACGGCCAGCCCTTTCAGCGCCAGATGTTCGGCAATCGCCGATCCCAGATAGTAGCTGTCATAGTCGAACACCGCGACCGGGCCTTCGGGCAGCACGCCCGCCGCAATGTCCTGCGGGGTGTAGACCCGCGGCGCCAGCAGCGGCCCGGTTGGCAGTTCGCCGGCGCCCAGCAGATGCGGCAGCCAGCGCGCGCCGGTCGCCACCACCACATGATCGGCGCCGAAATCGCGCACATCCGCCGCCGACAGGTCGCTTTCCGGGTAAAGCGCCACATTCGGCAGCTTGCGCAACTGGCCCAGCCGGTAATCCACCACGCGGAACCACTGGTTCAGCCCCGGCAGGGCAGATTCCCACCGCAGCCGCCCGCCGAAATCGCGCGCGCGGTCGGCCAGCGCCACCTCATGCCCGCGCCGGGCCAGCGTCAGCGCCGCCTCCAGCCCCGCCGGCCCGCCGCCCACCACCAGCACGCGGCCGGTTCCGTCCTTGCGCAGCACCTCGGGGTGCCAGCCGCGCCGCCATTCCTCGCCCGCTGTGGGGTTCTGTGTGCAGC
The DNA here is from genome assembly GCF_003071405.1 of Pseudogemmobacter blasticus. Lineage (NCBI taxonomy): Bacteria > Pseudomonadati > Pseudomonadota > Alphaproteobacteria > Rhodobacterales > Paracoccaceae > Pseudogemmobacter > Pseudogemmobacter blasticus. Next base: position 14,839 of record NZ_CP020470.1, read on the forward strand.
GCACCCAAACACCATCATGCCAGCTTGAGATGCACAGGTTGCAGCCGATACATTCGCGGATGTCCTCGACCCGGCCTTCCTCGATCTTTCGCGGCAGGAAGGGATCGGCGATCGAGGGGCGCGCGCCGCCGATCAGGTCCAGCACGCCGCGCCGGATCATCGACACCATCGTGTCGGGGCTGGTGAAGCGGCCCACGCCGACCACGGGTTTGTCGGTCAGGGATTTCACGAAATCCACCACCGGCTCATGGCTGCCTTCGGGCGTGTAGCGGCTGGCGGCGCAGTCGCTGGCCGAGGTGTCCATCTTCACGTCGAACAGGTCCGGCGCGTCGCGCAGCAGGGTGATCACCTCATGCGCCTCGGACGGGGCCACGTCGGACGGCTTTGCCCGCAATTCCTGCAACGAGATCCGCAGCGCCACCGCGCAGCGCCCGCCGGTCGCCTCGCGCACAGCGTCGATCAGCTCTTCGGTCAGCCTCACCCGGTTGCGCACCGATCCGCCATAGGCATCGGTGCGGCGGTTGGTTTCGGACAGCAGGAACTGATGCGGCAGGTAGCCCATGCCGGCGTAGACATAGAGGATGTCGAACCCCGCCTGTTCGGCCCGCACCGCCGCCTCGGTGTGCCAGCGGATCAGATCGCGGATGTCGCCCGTATCCATCACCTTGGGCCGGGCCGAGGACATGAAGCCCGGATGTCCCGGCATCCAGGCCACGCCCGATGGCGACAGGGGGGCGTGGCGGGTGGTGCGGTTCACCGTGACCGCGCCGCCGTGCCACAGTTCGACCGCGGCCAGCGCGCCGTGGCGGTGCGCGGCTTCGGTCATCAGCGCGTGCGCCCGCACATCCGCCGCGTCCCACAGCGTTGCACAGGGGAAGGGGCTGTCATCCGAGGACGGGTGCACCGAACAGGCCCCGGTGGACACCACCGCCCAACCGCCCTCGGCCTTGGTTTCGCGGAAGGCGGCCCGCACATGCGGCGCGGCATTGGTCATGCCCGAGGCGTGCGGCACCTGGAAGAAGCGGTTGCGGGCGGTCTTCGGCCCGATCTGCACCGACTGGAACAGGATGTCATAGCGGGGATCGCGGGGCATGGTCGCTCCTTGCTGAACGACCGTATAGTAGCAGGGGCGGCGATTCGGGCAAGCCGGGGTTTCCGGCGGGGGGATGGCGCCACGAAAAGGCCCCGGAAAAGACCGGGGCCAAGTTCGGGGCCAGGTTTGGGGACGCGCGGGGGCAGGGCGGTCAGACGGTCAGGCGGATCGTGGTGTCCTGAAGTTCGGCCACCAGCCGGCGGCCCTGTGCGCGCAATTCCTCGGGCACCAGGGCGAAATGCACCTGGGCGGCCCCGATTTCAGCCGGGGGATGGCGTTCGCTCAGCATCTCCCACAGGGCGGGGTCGATCTTCAGCCGCGCGGCTTCGGCCTGCATCCGCCAGCCGCTGTCGCCGCGTTCGATCCGCACCTTGCCGCCATAGGGCATGGCGGTTTCCAGGCATTGCAGCAGCAGGAACACCAGCTTGACCTCGCGCCGCGCCATTTCGCCGGGGCTTTGCCAGTCGATCACCAGCCGTCCGCCGCGCGTCATGTCATTCAGGATGGAAACCACCTCGCCCCGCGCGATCCGCTGGTCGCCGCCGGCGGCGCCGAAGGCCACCCGGAAATAGCGGATGCGGGCATTGGCATGAGCCACGCTTTCGGCGATCAGCGCCAGTTCCGGGCTTGCCGCCGCGCTGCGCTCCATCATCATCAGTTCGACCCCATTGCCGATGGCGCCGATCGGGCTGATAAGGTCGTGGCAGATGCGCGAGCCGATCAGGGCAGCAAGGTCGGGTTTTTCCTGCATGTCTTTGGGGCCTTTGTCAGGGGACGTTTCGATGAACTCGCTCTTGGAACCCGGCATGTTCGTGCGCCATCCGGACAGGCCGGACTGGGGCCTTGGGCAGGTGCAATCGAACATTGGCGGCCGTGTGACGGTGAACTTCGAACATGCCGGCAAGGTTGTGATCGACAGCAGACACATCACGCTTCAGCCTGACTTCGGCGCCTGACACGCATAGTGGGTATCGCTTCGGGAAATGCAACCGCAAGCTGCATCGTGCGTGCAACGGGCCCGGTTGCAACCGTTGCATTGCGGTCGCAGTCTGTCTAAGTCCTGACCGTCGGCCGCACGCCTTGCTGCCGCCGCCCGATTGTGCGCCCGGAAAGAAGATGCTGGACGAAGACCCGATCTATGCCCTGCGCCTGGCCACCGACGCCAATGACCTGCGGGCCGCGCAGCGCCTGCGCTATCGTGTCTTCGTGCAGGAACTGGGGGCCGATGGCCCGTTGGTCGATCATGCGCAGGGGCTTGAGCGCGACGAATTCGATCCGCTGTTCGATCATCTCATCCTTGTGGACCAGCGCCTTGACCCGGCCGGGGGCAACCATGTCGTCGGGGCCTACCGTCTGTTGCCGTCAACCCGGCTTGGCCCGGACGGGCGGTTCTATTCCGAGGCCGAATATGACCTGACGCGCCTGCGCGCCTCGGGGCGGCGGCTGGTGGAACTGGGGCGGTCCTGCGTGGACCCCGACCACCGGGGCGGCACCGGCATGTTCCACCTTTGGAACGGTCTGGCCGAATATGTGCTGGAGCGCGGGATCGAGATCCTGTTCGGCGTCGCGTCCTTCCACGGCACCGACGTGCCCGCGCTGGCGCCGCAGCTTGCCTGGCTGCATCACAACCATCTGGCCCCGCCCGACATGCGCGTGACCGCCCGTCCGCCGGGGCGTGTGGACATGAACCTGATCCCGGTCAACCGGCTGGACCGCAAGGCGGCGATGGCCGGGATGCCGGCGCTGATCAAGGCCTATCTCCGCCTTGGCGGCTGCGTCGGCGACGGGGCCTATCTGGACCGGCCCTTCAACACCACCGATGTCTGTCTGGTGATGGACACCGGGCGCATGTCGGCCAAGCACCGTGATTTCTACCTGCGCAAGAAAGGCCCGGCGTGACCGACGACTGGATGACCGCGCCTGCGCTGCACCGCCCCATCGGCGCGATGGGCTGGCTGCGCATTGCCGCGAAGGGCGGGCTGCTGGCGCTGGTGACCTTTTGCTGTTTTGCCGTTTTCCTGCTGGTCCGGCTGGTCGAGGCCCCGCTTCACCGCCCGTCGCGGCCCTGGACGCCCGCCATCACCCAGTTCGTCTGCCGGTCGGCGCTGGCGATCATCGGGCTGCGCTACCGGCGGGTCGGGACACCGATGCACGACCTGGGCGCCGTGGTGGCCAACCATTCGTCCTGGCTTGACATCTTCAGCCTGAACGCGGGGCAGCGCATCTATTTCGTCTCGAAGGCCGAGGTGTCCGACTGGCCTGCCATCGGCTGGCTGGCCCGGGCCACCGGCACGGTCTTCATCACCCGCAAGGGGGCCGAGGCGAAGCGGCAGCAGGAGGTGTTCGAGGACCGGCTGCGCGCGGGCCACCAGTTGCTGTTCTTTCCCGAAGGCACCAGCACCGATGCCGTGCGGGTGCTGCCCTTCAAGTCCACCCTGTTCCAGGCCTTCTACACCCACGGGCTGGAACGGGTGATGCACATCCAGCCGGTGACGGTGATCTATCACGCCCCGCCGGGCGAAGATCCGCGCTTCTATGGCTGGTGGGGCGACATGGGCTTTGCCCCGCATCTGCTGGAAATCCTGGCCGCGCCCCGTCAGGGCGCGGTCGAGGTGATCTATCACGCCCCGGTGCCGGTGGACGGCTTTCCCGGGCGCAAGGAACTGTCGCAATACTGCGAGCGGGTCATCCGCACCTCGCACCGGCTGGCCGAGGCCTGAGCACCGCGGCGGTGCCGGCCCCGGCCGCTGCGGCCGGCGTCAGCCGCCCAGGATGCCGGGCAGCCGCAGGCCCATGGCCCGGGCATGGTCGCGGGCGATGGGATAGCCCGCGTCCGCGTGGCGCATGACGCCGGTCGCCGGGTCATTCCACAGCACGCGCTCCAGCCGGCGGGCGGCATCTTCGGTGCCGTCCGCGACGATGACCATGCCCGAATGCTGGCTGAACCCCATGCCCACGCCGCCGCCGTGATGCAGGCTGACCCAGGTTGCCCCCGAGGCGGTGTTCAGCAGCGCGTTCAGCAGCGGCCAGTCGCTGACCGCATCCGATCCGTCCTGCATCGCCTCGGTTTCCCGGTTGGGGCTGGCGACCGAACCTGAATCGAGATGATCGCGCCCGATCACGATGGGCGCCTTCAACTCGCCGCTGGCCACCATCTCGTTGAACATCAGCCCGGCACGGTGCCGGTCGCCAAGGCCGATCCAGCAGATGCGGGCGGGCAGGCCCTGGAAGGCGATCCGCTCGCGCGCCATGTCCAGCCAGCGGTGCAGGTGGGCGTTGTCCGGGAACAGCCGCTTCATCGCGGCGTCGGTCTTGTAGATGTCTTCGGGGTCACCCGACAGCGCACACCAGCGGAACGGGCCGATCCCCTTGCAGAACAGCGGGCGGATATAGGCCGGCACGAAGCCCGGGAAGGCGAAGGCATTGTCGAAGCCTTCGTCCTGCGCCACCTGCCGGATGTTGTTGCCGTAATCCAGCGTCGGAACGCCGGCGTTCCAGAAGCCGACCATCGCCTCGACCTGCGCCCGCATCGAGGCCTTGGCGGCGGTTTCCACCGCTTGCGGATCGGTTTCGCGCCTTGCGCGGTGTTCTGCCACGGTCCAGCCCGCCGGCACATAGCCGTTCAGCGGGTCATGCGCCGAGGTCTGGTCGGTCACGATGTCGGGGCGCGGGCCGCCGGCCTTCATCCGGGCCAGCAGTTCGGGAAACACCTCGGCCGCATTGCCCAGCAGGCCGACCGATTTCGCCTCGCCCTTCGCGGTCCAGTCGGCGATCAGGGCAAGGGCTTCGTCCAGGGTGCGGGCCTTGGCGTCGAGATAGCGGGTGCGGATGCGGAAGTCGATCCGGGTCTCGTCCACCTCGACCGCCAGGCAGCAGGCGCCCGCCATGACGGCCGCAAGGGGCTGCGCGCCCCCCATGCCGCCCAGGCCCCCGGTCAGAATCCAGCGCCCCTTGAGATCGCCGCCGTAGTGCTGGCGGCCGGCTTCGGCGAAGGTCTCGTAGGTGCCCTGCACGATGCCCTGGGTGCCGATGTAGATCCAGCTTCCGGCGGTCATCTGGCCGTACATCATCAGGCCCTTGCGGTCCAACTCGTTGAAATGCGCCCAGGTGGCCCAGTGCGGCACGAGGTTCGAGTTGGCGATCAGCACGCGGGGCGCGTCCTTGTGGGTGCGGAAGATGCCGACCGGCTTGCCCGACTGCACCATCAGCGTCTCGTCGGCCTCAAGATCCTTGAGCGCGGCGACGATGCGGTCGAAATCCTGCCAGGTCCGGGCGGCGCGGCCGATGCCGCCATAAACCACCAGCTCATGCGGGTTTTCGGCCACGTCGGGATGCAGGTTGTTCATCAGCATCCGCATCGCGGCCTCGGTCAGCCAGCTTTTGGCGGTGATCTCGGGGCCGGTGGGAGGGAAGATGTCGCGGCTGTTGTGGCGCGGGTCGGTCATGGCGGGGCTCCTTGTTCGGGCTGCGGCGCCGGGGGTTTGCACCCCCGGACCCCCGCAGGGTATTTGGGCCAAGAGGAAGGTCAGAGGGTGGGCAGGTTCAGGCCGCTGGCGCGGGACAGGGCGCCGCCGGCCACAAGGCGCGCGGCGGCGGCAAGATCGGGGGCGAGATAGCGGTCATCGCCCAGCGGCGCGATTTCCGTCCGCAGCGCGGCAAGGGCGGCCTGCAACGGGGCCGAGGTTTTCAGCGGCGCGCGGAATTCGACACCCTGCGCTGCACAGAGCGCCTCGACCCCGAGGATGACGTTCAGGTTCTGCACCATCCGGCCCAGCCGGCGCGCGCCATGGGCGGCCATTGACACATGGTCTTCCTGATTGGCGCTGGTGGGGGTGCTGTCGATCACCGTCGGATGGGCGAGGTGCTTGTTCTCGCTCATCAGGGCGGCGGTGGTGACCTCGGCGATCATCAGGCCCGAATTCAGGCCGGGTTTCGGCGTCAGGAAGGCGGGCAGGTCGAAGCTGAGCGTCGGGTCCACCATCAGCGCCACCCGGCGCTGTGCGATGGCGCCGATCTCGGCCACGGCCATCGCGATCATGTCGGCGGCAAATCCCACCGGCTCGGCATGGAAGTTCCCGCCCGAGACGATCTGGCCATCCGACAGCACCAGCGGATTGTCGGTGGCGGCATTCGCTTCGGTTTCCAGCGTGCGGGCGGCCATGCGCAGCACGTCCATCGCGGCGCCGGTCACCTGCGGCTGGCAGCGGATGCAATAGGGATCCTGCACGCGGGTATCACCGTCGCGGTGGCTTTCGCGGATTTCCGACCCGTCCAGCAGGGCGCGCATGGCGGCGGCGGCGGCGATCTGGCCGGGCTGGCCGCGCAGGGCGTGGATCTCGGCTTCCAGCGGGGCGGTCGAGCCCATGATCGCATCGGTCGAAAGGGCCGAGGTGACCAGCGCCTCGCGCGCGGCGGTCCAGGCCTGGAACAGGCCGGCCAGCGCATAGGCGGTGGAGAACTGGGTACCGTTGATCAGCGCCAGGCCTTCTTTCGGGCCAAGGACGACCGGGGTCAGCCCGGCGGCGCGCAGGGCTTCGGCACCGGGAAGGCGCGTGCCGGCGTGCCAGGCCTCGCCATGGCCGATCATCACGGCGGTCATGTGGGCCAGCGGGGCAAGATCACCGCTGGCACCGACAGACCCCTGGTCGGGGATCACGGGGGTCACGTCGCGGGCCAGCATCCCTTCGATCAGATCGACCACCGCCAGACGCACGCCCGAGGCCCCGCGGCCAAGCGACAGCAGTTTGAGCGCCATCATCAGCCGGGCCGTGTCGCGCGGCATCGGGTCACCCACGCCGCAGCAATGGCTGAGGATCAGGTTTTCCTGAAGTTTCGCGGTGTCTTGCGGGGCGATCTTCAGGCTGGCCAGTTTGCCGAAGCCCGTGTTGACGCCATAGACCGGCGTCGCCCCGGCGGCGGCGGCGGCGATATGGGCTGCGGCGGCTTCGATGCGCGGGCGCGCGGCCGGGTCCAGCCGGGCGGGCAGAGCCTCGCGCCACAGGCGTTCCAGATGGTCCAGCGGGGTCTGGCCGGGGATCAGGGTCAGGGTTTCAGACATCAAGGCGGCCTCCAAAGATGCGGGTGGCGAGCTTCGGCCCGCCGATGCGATAGGACAGTTCCGCGGGATGGCTGGCGTCCCACAGGCAAAGATCGGCGCGCTGGCCCGCCGCGATCTGCCCGCGGTCGGACAGCCCGAGCGCGCGGGCGGCGTGGACGGTGGCCCCCAAAAGCGCCTCTTCCGGGGTCAGGCGGAACAGGGTGCAGGCCATGTTCATGGCCAGCGGCAGGCTGGCCATGGGCGAGGTGCCGGGGTTCAGGTCGGTGGCCACCGCCATGGCCACGCCGGCACTGCGGAAGGCCGCGACAGGCGGCATCTGCGTTTCGTGCAGCGTGTAGAAGGCGCCGGGCAGCAGCACGGCCACGGTGCCGGCTGCGGCCATGGCGGCCACCCCGTCGGGGCCGACATATTCGACATGATCGCAGGACAGCGCGCCATGGGCCGCGGCAAAGGCCGCGCCATGCTGGTCGGTCAGTTGTTCGGCGTGCAACTTGACCGGCAGGCCAAGCGTCTGCGCCTCGGCAAACAGCGGGGCAAGGTCGGTGGTGGAAAAGGCGATGCCTTCACAGAAGGCGTCAACCTGATCCACCAGCCCTTCGGCATGGGCGGCGCGCAGCGAGGGCAGGGCCACCTCGGCAATATAGGCGGCGTTGCGGCCGCGATATTCAGGCGGGGTCGCGTGGGCGGCCAGATGGGTGGTGACAACCTGCACGGGCCGGTGCCGCGGCAAGGCCCGGGCGGCGCGCAGCATCTTCAGCTCGTCGTCAATGGTCAGGCCGTAGCCCGATTTCACCTCGATCGTGGTCGCGCCGCCGGCGATCATCTGGTCCAGCCGCGGCAGGGCGGCGGCGACAAGATCGTCCTCGGTCGCCGCGCGGGTGGCCGCGACGGTTGAAAGGATGCCGCCGCCGGCGCGGGCGATCTGTTCATAGCTGGCCCCGTTCAGCCGCGCCTCGAACTCGGCGGCGCGGGTGCCGGCCCAGATTGCATGGCTGTGACAGTCGATCAGGCCGGGGGTCAGCAGGCGGCCGCCGCAGGCGTGGCGGGGGAACCCCTGAAACTCGGCCGGAATGGCGTCTTGCGGGCCGACCCATGCGATGCGGCCCTGGTGGATGGCGACCGCGCCGGGGGCGATCAGCCCATAGCCGCCCTGCATGGTGGCGATCACGGCATCGGTCAGAAGAATCGTCATTCCCGGCTTGCCTTTCCTCGTCCTCTTGGGTTAATATGTATATACATAATTACCGTGTCAAGCGAGGAACCGAATGCTGCTTCATGCCGATCAGGCGTTGCTTCCCGAAGGCTGGGCGCGCGATGTGCGGGTGCGGATCGAGGGTGGGCGGATTGCCGAAGTGCTGCCCGGCGCCGCGCCGCAGGGCGAACGGGTGGCCTGCCTGCTGCCTGCGCCGGCAAACCTTCATTCCCACACGTTCCAGCGTGCCATGGCCGGCATGACCGAGGCGCGCAGCGCCGGGCAGGACAGTTTCTGGACTTGGCGCGCGCTGATGTATCGCTTTCTGGATCGGCTGACGCCCGAAGACGTGCAGGCGATTGCCGCGCAGGTGATGGTCGAGATGGCGGAGGCGGGCTTTGCCTCGGTGGCCGAGTTCCACTACCTGCACCACGCGCCGGACGGCACGCCCTATGCCGACCGGGCCGAGATGGCCGGGCGCATTGCGGCGGCGGCGGCCGAGACCGGGCTGGGGCTGACGCTTCTGCCGGTGATCTATGAACGCGGCGGCTGTGACGGGCGCGCGCTGGGGCCGGGACAGCGGCGGTTCGGCAATGATCCTGATGGATTCGCGGCGCTGATGGCGGCGGCCGAGGGGCTGTTGAAGGTGCTGCCTGGCGATACGGTTCTGGGCGTGGCCCCCCATTCGCTGCGGGCCGTCAGCCCCGGGACGCTGGCGCGGGTGCCCGGCATGACCGCCGGCCCGTTGCACATGCACCTGGCCGAACAGCAGGCCGAGGTGGACGAGGTGCTGGCGGCAACGGGTGCGCGGCCGGTGGAATGGGCGCTGGCAAACCTGCCGCTGGACGGGCGGTGGTGCCTGATCCACTGCACCCAGATGACAGAAGCCGAGACCGCCCGCCTTGCGGCCAGCGGCGCCGTGGCCGGCCTGTGCCCGATCACCGAGGCTAACCTTGGCGACGGCATCTTCCCGGCGACCGGCTGGCGGGCGGCGGGCGGGGCCTGGGGGGTGGGATCGGACAGCAACGTCCTGATTTCGCTGGCCGAGGAATTGCGGGTGCTGGAATATTCGCAACGTCTGCGCGACCGGGCGCGGGCGGTTCTGGCCGAGCCCGGCCTGTCTGTCGGGCGCGTCTTGTGGCAAGAGGCGGCGCAGGGCGGCGCGCAGGCGGCGGGGCGCCGCGCCGGGGCGATTGCCGTGGGGGCCTGGGCCGACCTTCTGGCGCCCGACATGGAGGCGACCGTGCTTTACGGCCGGCAAGGCGATGAGGTGCTGGATGCCTTTGCCTTCTGCGGAACAGCGGGGCTGGTGAACCGGCTGTGGTCGGCGGGGCGGCCGCTGGTGCGCGAGGGGCGGCATGTGTCGCGCGACGGCGTTACCCGCCGTTTCCGCAGCACGCTGGCCGCGCTGAAGGCGCGGGCATGATTCGCGGCTGGGAAGAGCTGCGGGCCGACCTTCTGGCCCGCATCCGGGCGCGGGAATGGCCGCCCGGCGGCCTTGTTCCGGGCGAGGAACAACTGGCCCATGACTATGGCGTGGCCCGGGCCACCGTGAACCGCGCGCTTCAGGCGCTGGCCGAGGCGGGGGTGGTCGAGCGGCGCAAGCGCGCGGGCACGCGGGTGGCCGCCCTGCCGGTGCGCAAGGCGCGTCTCGACATTCCGGTGATCCGGCGCGAAGTCGAGGCGCGGGGACAGGTCTATTCGCATGTCGTGCTGGCACAGCAGGTGGTGGCCTTGCCGGCGGGCCCGGCGGCGCGGATGGGGCTGGCCGCGGGCAGCCCCGCCGTCTGGCTGGAAACGCTGCATCGGGCGGACGGGCAACCCTTCGCCCATGAAACGCGCTGGCTGAACCTTGCCGCGCTGCCAGACCCGGTGCCCGATTTCGGCACGGTGTCGGCCAATGAATGGCTGGTGGCGAACCTGCCCTTCGTCTCGGGCGACATGAGCTTTGCCGCCGAGGCCGCAGGGCCGGCCGAGGCGAGGGCGCTGGAGATCGCCGAAGGCACGCCGCTGATGGTGATCGAACGGTTGACCCAAGGGTTGTCCGGCCCGATCACCTTTGTCCGGCTGTGCCACCCGCCGGGGCATCGCGTCGTGCTCAGCCTTTGAAGCCCAACTGGCGCGAGACGATCCGCGTCAGGCGGCGGTGCAGCCGGGCGGTGCGGTTGCGCAGGTGCATCGCGGCATAGACCGGCTGGGCCAGCACGGGCGCATCTTCCACCAGCCGGAAGCGCCCGCCGGCCACCATGGCGCGCGCGGCCGGGTCCAGCACATAGCCCGCGCCGCCCATGGCTTCGAGCAGCGACACGACGGCGGCCGTCTGGCCGACCGACAGCGGCGCCTCGGACAGGTGCGGCAGGGCTTCGCGATGCGCGCGTTCGAAGGCGGGCGAGAAATGGGCAAAGACCGTCCGGTCGGGCGTGACGCCGGCCAGATGGGCGGTATCGGAGCTGACCATGCGATAGGCCAGTTCCCCCACGGTCTGGAAATACAGGTCCGGGTGTGGTTTCGGCGTGTAGAGCAGCGCGAAATCCAGCGCGCCCGAGACCAGATCAAGGCACATCTGCGCCGAATAATCCGGCTCGATATAGAAGGCCGTCTGCGGCAGGGTGCGGCGAAATTCGGCCACCAGCGGGCCGAGATGGGCCGAGGTCAGGTCGTTCTGGATGCCCATCCGCAGGGTCAGCGCCGCCTCGCCCGAGGGGGCCACGGCGCGGCGGGCGGCGGTCCATTCCTGCCGCAGCATCCGTGCATGGGTTTCGAACCGCAGGCCTTCGGTCGTCAGGTCGGTGCCCGAGCGCGACCGCTGGAACAACCGCGCTTCCAGCGCCTGTTCCAGTGCCTTGACCCGGGCCGAGACGGTGGACTGCGTCACCCCCATGCGGTCGGCGGTGCGGTTGAAGCTCTTGGTTTCGATCAGGTCGAGGAAGGTGTCGATAAGGTCGATCTGCATCCGGTTACCGTTGCGATTGGGGGGTGGGCCGGGGCGCTGCCCCGGACCCCGGGGTATTTGGACCAAGATGAAGCCCTGATCGGATTATCCGATCAATAGGTGGGCTTCAGCCGAATTGAAAGCGGGAAGATTTCATCGCTATTGTTCATTTGAGCAAGGGAGGACCGCATGGCGGAATTTGCAAGCGCGCGGGTGGCGATCATTGGCGGCGGGGCGGTCGGCGTCTCGGCGCTGTATCATCTGGCCAAGGCGGGCTGGCAGGATGCGATCCTTCTGGAAAAGAACGAGCTGACCGCCGGGTCCACCTGGCACGCGGCGGGCAATGTGCCGACGTTTTCGGCAAGCTGGTCGATCATGAACATGCAGCGCTATTCGGCCCAGCTTTACCGTGGCCTGGGCGCGGCGGTGGATTATCCGATGAACTACCATGTCACCGGATCGCTGCGGATCGGCCATACCGCCGACCGGCTGCTGGAATTCAAGCGCGTCGTCGGGATGGGGCGCTATCAGGGCATGGATCTGGCGATCATGGGCCCGGAAGAGATGAGGAAGGTGTATCCCTTCCTTGAAACGCATGACCTGACCGGCGCGCTGTATGACCCCTATGACGGCGACATCGACCCCGCGCAACTGACGCAGGCGCTGGCCAAGGGCGCGCGCCAGATGGGCGCGCGGATCGAACGGTTCTGTCCGGTGACGGCGCTGCGCTGGACGGGGTCGGAATGGATTCTTTCGACGCCGAAGGGCGAGGTGCGGGCGGAATATGTGGTCAATGCCTCGGGCTATTATGCTCGCGAGGTGGGGCGGATGTTCGGCCGCGACATTCCGATGGTGTCGATGAGCCATCAGTACATGCTGTTCGACACGGTGCCGGAAGTGGCCGCCTGGTCGGCCGAGGTGGGCCACAAGCTGCCTCTCTTGCGCGATGTGGACAGCAGCTATTACCTGCGGCAGGAAAAGGGCGGCTTCAACCTGGGGCCTTACGAGCGCCACCCCAAGGCGCATTGGATCACCCCTGATGATCCGTTCCCCGAGGATTTCAGCTTCCAGCTTTATCCCGACGATCTGGACCGGCTGAGCTTCGAGATTGGCGAGGCGATGGGGCGGGTGCCGCTGCTGGAAAAGGCGGCGCTGGTCAAGACCATCAACGGCCCCATCCCCTATACCCCCGATGGCAACCCGCTGATCGGGCCGATGCCCGGCGTGCCCAATGCCTTTGAAGCCTGCGTGTTCACCTTCGGCATCTGTCAGGCCGGGGGGGCGGGCAAGGTGCTGGCCGAATGGGTGACCGAGGGCGCGACCGAATGGGACATGTGGTCCTGCGATCCGCGCCGGTTCACCGGCTTCGAGGACCGCGACTATGCCATCACCAAGGGCATCGAGGTCTATGCCCATGAATATGACATCCTTTACCCCAAGCGGGTCTGGCCCGATGGCCGGATGAAGAAACTGTCGCCGGTGCATGACCGCACCGCGGCGCTGGGGGCGCAATATGGCGCCTATAACGGCTGGGAGCGGGCGTTGTGGTATGCGCGGCCGGGCGACGACACGTCGGAAAAGGCCAGCCACACCTGGGCGCGGCAGGGGCCCTGGGCCGGGGCGATTGCCGAGGAATGTGCGGCGGTGCGCGATGCGGCGGGAATCCTCGATCTGCCGGGATTTTCGCGCTATCGGCTGGCGGGGCCGGGGGCTGCGGACTGGCTGTCGCGCCAGATCACCGGCAAGGTGCCGGGCGTGGGCCGGCTGGGCCTGTGCTATTTCGCCGATGACAAGGGCCGGATCGTGACCGAGATGTCGGCGGCGCGGCTGGCCGAGGATGAGTTCTGGCTGATCACCGCGGCCACGGCGCAAAGTCATGACAGGGAATGGCTGCTGAAGCATCTGGAGCCGGGTCTGACTCTGGTGGACGAGACCGAGGGTTGGTCCACCCAGATCCTGACCGGGCCGAAAGCGCGCGATGTGCTGGCCGGGGTGGCAGAGGCCGATCTGTCGCTGCCTTGGCTGACCTGGCAATGGGCCAGCATCGCCGGGGCGAAGGTCATGCTGATGCGCGTGTCGTTCGCGGGCGAGTTGGGCTGGGAAATCCATTCGCAGGTGGCCGACACCGCAACGGTCTGGGATGCGGTGATGGCGGCGGGGCAGGGCCTCGGGCTGAAACCCTTTGGCATGTATGCGCTGGACAGCCTGCGGCTGGAAAAGGGCTATCGGGCGTGGAAGGGCGATCTGTCCACCGATTACACCGTGCTGACCGGCGGGCTGGGCCGCTTTGTCGACTGGGCAAAGCCCGAATTCCGGGGCCGCGCGGCGCTGGCGGCCGAGAAACAGGCCGGGTCGAAGAAGCAGTTTGCCGTGCTGCGCATCGAGGCCGGGGCCTATGATCCGACCTATATGGCGACCGTCTGGCAGGGCGACCGGATCGTCGGCGAACTGACCTCGGCCGGCTGGGGGCACCGGGTCGGGGCCTGCATCGGCCTTGGCTGCGTGGCGACCGAGGCCGCGGTGCCCGGCACGGCGCTGGAGGTCGAGATCTTTGGCGAGCGCGTGGCGGCGGTGGTGACCGGCGACGGCGCGCTGTGGGACGCGAAGAACGAGCGCATCCGCGCGTGATTGGCCGTGGGCCGGGGGCCAGCCCCCGGACCCCCGGGATATTTTCAGACAGATGAAATGGGCAGGATGATGGTCGGGATTCCCAACAAGGCGCGGGCGGTGGTGATCGGCGGGGGCGTCTCCGGCTGTTCTGTGGCCTATCATCTGGCCAAGGCGGGCTGGACCGATGTGGTGCTGCTGGAACGCAAGCGGCTGACCTGCGGCACCACCTGGCACGCGGCGGGCCTGATCGGGCAGTTGCGCGCCAACCAGAACATGACGCGGCTGGCGAAGTATTCGGCTGAGCTTTACTATCGGCTGGAAGCGGAAACCGGCGTCTCGACCGGCATGAAGCGGGTGGGGTCGATGACGGTCGCGCTGACCGAGGCGCGGATGGAGGAAATCCAGCGTCAGGCCACCATCGCCGGCATCTTCGGGGTCGAGGTGCACCGCATCACCCCCGAGGAGGTGAAGGCGCTGTATCCGCTGCTGAACACCGATGGCGTGGTGGGGGGCGTGCATCTGCCGAATGACGGGCAATGCGATCCGGCCAATATCGCCATGGCGCTGGCCAAGGGCGCGCGGATGGCGGGGGCGACCATTGCCGAAGGGGTGAAGGTGACCCGCGTCACCGAGGGCGCCGCGCCAGGCGGCAACCGCCGGGTGACGGGCGTCGATTACATCGGTCCCGACGGGCCGGGCCATATCGAGGCGGATGTGGTGGTGAACTGCGGCGGCATGTGGGGCCGCGATCTGGCGGCGCAGAACGGGGTGACGGTGCCTCTGCACGCGGCCGAGCACTTCTATCTGGTGACCGAGCCCGTGCCGGGCCTGGGCGACATGCCGGTGCTGCGGCTGGTGGACGAATGTGCCTATTACAAGTCGGACGCCGGCAAGATGATGATCGGCGCCTTTGAACCCAAGGCGAAACCCTGGGGCATGGGCGGCATCCGCGAGGATTTCGAGTTCGACACGTTGCCCGAGGACTGGGAGCATTTCTCGCCCATCCTGGAAATGGCGATGAACCGGATGCCGCTGTTCCAGACCACCGGCATCCACACCTTCTTCAACGGGCCGGAGAGCTTTACCCCCGACGACCGCTATTACCTGGGTCCGGCGCCGGAACTGGGCGGCTACTGGGTGGCGGCGGGGTATAACTCGATCGGGATCATCTCGTCCGGCGGGGCGGGGATGGCGCTGGCCGAATGGATCACGACCGGCGAGCCGCCCTTTGACCTGTGGGATGTGGACATCCGCCGCGCCCAGCCGTTCCAGAAGAACCGCCGCTACCTGAAGGACCGCGTGACCGAGACGCTGGGGCTGCTTTACGCTGACCATTTCCCCTATCGGCAGGTGGAAACCAGCCGTGGGGTGCGGCGGTCGCCGCTGCATGACCATCTGAAGGCGCGCGGCGCGGTCTTTGGCGAGGTGGCGGGCTGGGAGCGCGCCAATTGGTTTGCCAATGAGGGGCAGGAGCGGGAATACCGCTATTCCTGGGGCCGGCAGAACTGGTTTGACAACCAGAAGGCCGAGCATCTGGCGGTGCGCACCGGCGTGGGCCTGTTCGACATGACCAGCTTCGGCAAGATCCGGGTCGAGGGGCGCGATGCGACGGCCTTCCTGAACCGGGTCTGTTCGGCCGAGATGGACGTGGCCGAGGGCCGGGTTGTCTATACCATGCTGCTGAACGACCGTGGCGGGATCGAGGCCGACCTGACCGTCACCCGCCTGTCGGAGCGCGTCTACATGCTGGTGGTGCCGGGGGCGACGCTGCAGCGCAACCTTGCCTGGCTGCGCGCCCATGTCGGCGAGGATTTCGCCACCATCACCGATGTCACGGCCGCCGAGGCGGTGCTGTGCGTGATGGGCCCCAAGGCGCGCGAGTTGATGCAGGCGGTCAGCCCGGACGATTTTTCCAACGCCGCGCATCCCTTCGGCACCGCGCGCGAGATCGAGATCGGCTATGGCATCGCCCGCGCGCAGCGGGTGACCTATGTCGGCGAACTGGGGTGGGAGATCTACCCGAGCGCCGATCAGGCCGCGCATGTGTTCGAGACTCTGGTCGAGGCGGGGGCGGGGCTGGGGCTGAAACTTTGCGGCCTGCACGCGCTGGATTCCTGCCGGATCGAGAAGGCCTATCGCCACTGGGGCCATGACATCACCGATGAGGATCATGTGCTGGAGGCGGGGCTTGGCTTTGCCGTCAGCCGGAAGAAACCCGATTTCTTGGGCCGCGATGCGGTGCTGCGCAAGCAGGATGCCGGGCTGACGCGCCGCCTGTTGCAGTTCCGCCTGAAAGACCCGCAGCCGCTGCTGTTCCACAACGAGGCGGTGGTGCGTGATGGCCGCATCGTCGGGCCGGTGACCAGCGCGAATTATGGTCATTTCCTGGGGGGCGCCATCGGCATGGGCTATGTGCCCTGCGAGGGGCAGTCCGAGGCCGAGGTTCTGGCCTCGACCTATGAGATCGAGGTGGCTGGCCGGCGCCATGCGGCCGAGGCCAGCCTTGTGCCGATGTATGACCCGAAATCCGAACGGGTGCGGCAGTGACGGGGCGCCGGGGTCGCTGACCCCGGAACCCCGAGACCTTTGCAGACAGATGAAAGAGGACAAGATGAGCGACATCGGCGAAGTCTGCGAACCGGCACGGTCCCGGCGGTCTGGCGGCAGGTCGGCACGGGTGGCCATGCGGGCGGCCCCGCTGGCCGAGGACGTGCGGCCGATCCGGGGCGGAATGCCGGGCGGGCGCTACAAGCCGCTGGATGATGCGGGGGTGGCGAAGATCCACGCCTCGGCGCTGGAGGCGCTTGAGGTGATCGGCCTGTCGAACGCGCCCGCGAGCGGGGTGGAAATCCTGACCGGCGCCGGGGCGATTCTGGGCGACGATGGCCGCATCCGGTTTCCCCGCGCGCTGGTCGAGGACATGCTGGCCAAGGCCGGGCGCAACATCACGCTGCACGCCCGCGACCCCAAGCATGACCTGCACCTGTCGGGCAGCAACGTGCATTTCGGCACCGCCGGGGCGGCCGTGCATGTGGTGGACCTTGAGCGGAACGAATACCGCGACAGCACGGCGCAAGATCTGTATGACGCGGCCCGCATCGTGCAGAACCTTGACAATGTTCACTTCTACCAGCGGACCATGGTCTGCCGCGATGTGGTTGACAACAAGGAGATGGACCTCAACACCCTTTATGCCTGCCTTGCCGGCACGTCGAAACATGTCGGCACCAGCATCTTCGATCCGGCCCATGTGGCCGATTGTTTCGAGATGCTGCACATGGTGGCCGGGGGCGAGGACAAGTGGCGCGAACGGCCCTTCGTCAGCAATTCGAACTGCTTTGTCGTGCCGCCGATGAAGTTCGCCGAGGAATCCTGCAAGGTGATGGAGGATTGCATCCGCCGCGGGATGCCGATGCTGCTCTTGTCAGCCGGGCAGGCGGGGGCCACCGCGCCCGCGCCGATTGCGCTGGCCATCGTGCAGGCGGTGGCGGAATGTCTGGCGGGCGTGGTCTATGTCAACGCGATCCGCCCCGGCGCCCCGGCCATCTTCGGCACCTGGCCCTTCGTCAGCGACCTGCGGACCGGCGCCATGTCGGGCGGCAGCGCGGAACAGGCCCTTCTGACCGCCGGTTGCGCCCAGATGCACCGTTTCTATGATCTGCCGGGGGGCGCGGCGAGCGGCATTTCCGACAGCAAGCTGCCCGACATGCAGGCCGGCTGGGAACAGGCGATCACCAATTCGCTGGCCGGTCTTGCCGGGTTGAACATGTGCTATGAGGCGGTCGGGATGCACGCCTCGCTTCTGGGGTTCAGCCTGGAAAGCCTGGTGCTGGGGGATGACATTCTGGGGCAGGTGCTGCGCCTGGTGCGCGGCATCGACGTGACCGAGGATTCCACCAGCATCGAGGCGATGAAAGAGGTCTGCCTGGGCGGCCCGGGGCATTATCTGGGCAGCGACCAGACCCTGCGCCTGATGCAGACGGAATATGTCTATCCCGCCCTTGGCAACCGGATGAGCCCGAAGGAATGGGTCGAGGCGGGCAAGCCGCAGCTTCTGGACAAGGCCATTGCCCGCAAGAACGAAATTCTTGCCAAGGCCGGGTGCATGGTGGACGCTGAGATAGATCGCGCGATCCGCGAACGGTTCAACATCTACTTCAAGTGAGGCGGCCATGATCCCGAAGAACATGACAAAATTCTACATCGACGGCGCCTGGGTCGAACCTTTGTCGAAAGAGCGCGTCGGTGTCGAGAACCCCGCGACCGAAGAGATCGTCTGCGAAGTGGCGCTTGGCAATACGGCCGATGCAGACCGCGCCATCGCCGCCGCCCGCGCCGCCTTTGACGGCTGGACGGTCACGCCGCTGGCCGAGCGGATCGCCCTGGTGAAGCGGATTCTCGAGGTTTACAACGCCCGGGCCGAAGACTTTGCGCAGGCCATGTCCACCGAGATGGGCGCCCCTATCACCTGGGCGCGCGAGGCGCAGGTCTGGGCGGGCCAGGTGCATATCGAAAGCACCATCAAGGCCGCGGAAGAGATGACCTGGGAATACATGCGCGGCGATACCCGCATCGTGCATGAAGGCATCGGCGTCTGCGCGCTGATCACGCCCTGGAACTGGCCGATGAACCAGATCGCCTGCAAGGTGGCCCCGGCGCTGATCGCGGGCTGCACCATGGTGCTGAAGCCCAGCGAGATTGCGCCGCTGTCGGGCGTTCTCTTCGCGGAAGTCTGCCATGAGGCCGGGGTGCCGAAGGGGGTGTTCAACCTGGTGAACGGCACCGGCCCGGGGGTGGGCGCGCATCTCTCGTCGCATCCGCAGGTGGATATGGTCAGCTTCACCGGATCAACCCGCGCCGGCACGGCGGTTGCGGCGGCGGCGGCGCCCACGGTCAAGCGGGTGGCGCAGGAACTGGGTGGCAAGTCGGCCAATATCATCCTGCCCACGGCCGACCTTGAGGCGGCGGTGCGGGGTGGTGTCGAGGGCTGCTTCGGCAATACGGGCCAAAGCTGCGACGCGCCGACCCGGATGTTCGTGCACCGCAGCCAGCATGACGCGGCGCTGGACATTGCGCGGGCCACGGCCGAGGCGGTGGTGGTGGGCGATCCGCAGGACGAAGGCACCACGATGGGGCCGCTGATCAGCCGGTTGCAGTTCGACAAGGTGCAGCGGCTGATCCAGGCCGGCATCGACGAAGGGGCGGTTCTGGTTGCGGGCGGCGTGGGCCGCCCGGCGGGGCTGAACCGGGGCTGGTTCGTGAAGCCCACCATCTTTGGCGGCGTCACCAATGACATGACCATCTCGCGCGAGGAAATCTTCGGGCCGGTGCTGTCGATCCTGCCCTATGATTCGCTGGATGAGGCGATCACCATGGCGAATGACACGCCCTATGGTCTGGCGGCCTATATCGCCGGCCCGGTTGAAGAGGCGCGCCCCGTGGCGCGGCGGCTGCGGGCGGGCACGGTGAACCTGAACTACCCCGCCTGGGACACCTTCGCCCCCTTCGGCGGCTACAAGCAATCCGGCAATGGCCGTGAATATGCCGACTGGGGCATCCATGATTTCTGCGAAGTGAAGGGCATTGTCGGATGGGGGGCGTGAGATACGGCTATGTCGGCCTTGGCAATCTGGGCGGGCATCTGGCCGCCAGCCTGATCCGGGCCGGCCATTCCGTGACCGTCTATGACCGTGACCCGGCGCTGGCCGCCCGGCATCGCGATCTGGGGGCCGGGGTGGCGGGGTCGGTGGCCGAACTGGCGGGGCAGGTGGACCATGTGTTTACCTGCCTGCCGCACCCGGCCGCTTCCGAGGCGGTGCTGGCCGAGTTGATGACCGGCCTGAAACCCGGCGCGACCTGGATCGAGAATTCGACCCTTGGCCGCGATGATGTGCTGCGGCTGGCGGGGCTGGCGCGGACCTGCGGCGTGCGGATGCTGGAGGCGCCGGTGACCGGCGGCGTGCATCTGGCGGCGCGGGGCGAGATCACCGTGCTGGTTGGGGGCGAGCAGGAGCTTTACGACCTGCACCGCCCGGCCTTGCAGGCCATCGGCAGCCGTATCTTCCACATGGGCCCGTTGGGCAGCGCGGCGGTGATCAAGGTCATCACCAATATGCTGGCCTTCATCCATCTGGTCGCCGATGGCGAGGCGCTGATGCTGGCCAAGCGCGGCGGGCTGGACCTCAAGACCGCGTGGGAGGCGATTGCGGCCTCGTCCGGCACCAGCTTCGTGCATGAAACCGAAGGCCAGTTGATCCTGAACGGCAGCTACGACATCGCCTTCACCATGGATCTGGCGCTGAAGGATCTGGGCTTTGCCATGGGGTTTGGCCGCGAATTCGGGGTGCCGCTGGATCTGGCCTCGATCACCAGCCAGACCTTTCTGAAGGGCAAGGCGGTCTATGGCGGGGCGGCGCAATCGACCCAGATCGTCAAGCTCTTGGAAGATGCCCTGGGCACCGACTTGCGGGCCGAGGGGTTCCCGGCGCGGCTGGAGTGAGCGTTGCACGGCAGGGCGGGAATCGGCGAAACAAAATCAAAAGGTTGCGCGGGCGGATGTCGCGCCCGTTAAGGGTTGCGCCCGCGCGTCCGGCGGGGAACAGTCGGGCCAAGTCCGGCCTGTGAACGAGGTTTGCCCATGACCGATTCCCCCGAACAGCGCGTCGCGCGGCTGCTGCATCACCGCAAGGCCGGCTTGCAGCAGGGCGATCCGGTGGTGCCGCCGATCACGGCATCGGCCACCTTTCACCTGCCGCATGTACAGGCGGGCGGTCATTTCTACGGCCGCAACGGCACGCCGACCTGGGATGCGGTCGAGGCGCAGCTTGCGATCCTTGAGGACGCCGAGACGGTCAGCTTTCCCAGCGGCATGGCGGCCATTGCGGCGGCGCTGTTTGCCACGCTCAAGGCTGGCGACAGGCTGGTGATCCCTTCGGATGGCTATTACGTCACCCGCGTGCTGTCGGAGGGGTTCCTGAAACCGCTGGGGGTGACGGTCAGCCCCTTGCCGACACGCGATTATGCGACGGCGGATTTCACCGGCGTTGCCGTGGTCTATCTGGAAACGCCGTCCAATCCGGGGCTTGATGTGGTGGACATCGCCGCCGTGGCCGCGCGGGCGCGGGCGGCGGGCGCTGTGGTGATTGCCGACAACACCACGATGACGCCGCTGTTGCAGCGACCGCTGGATCTGGGCTGCGATCTGGTGGTGGCGGCGGATACCAAGGCACCGGCCGGACATTCGGATGTGCTGTTCGGCCATGTGGCGGGCCGGGACGCGGCGCTGATGTCGCGGGTGCGCGACTGGCGACGGATGGCGGGGGCGATTCCGGGGCCGTTCGAGGCGTTCCTGGTGCATCGCGGGCTTGAGACGCTGGAACTGCGGCTGTCGCGGATGTGTGCCTCGGCGCAGGTGATTGCCGAACGGCTGGCCGCGCATCCGGCGGTAACCGGGTTGCGGTTCCCGGGTCTGCCGGGCGATGCCTCTTATGCGGTGGCGCGGCGGCAGATGGTGAATGGCGGGTTCCTGATCAGCTTCGAGCTGGCCGATGCGGCGGCGGCCGAGGGGTTCCTGTCGCGCTGCCCGCTGATCGCGCAGACCACCAGCTTTGGCGGCACCCATACGGCCGGCGAACGCCGGGCCCGCTGGGGCGATGCGGTTGCCGAAGGCTTCGTGCGCCTGTCGGTCGGGATCGAGCCGGTCGAGGTGCTGTGGTCGGCCATGGCGGCGGCGCTGGAGGGGTAGGGGACGCGGCCCTTGCCATGGTGGCGGCCATCGCCGCCGCCACAGCGTCCCGGTGCCCCTTGCCAGCCGGGTGCCCCAAGCACCCGGCCAGCGCCCGCCCCGCCCATGGCGGGCGCTTCTCGCCCGCCGGGGCAGGCGCCGGCCTCTGTCTTGTCTTGCGGAAACGGTCTTGCGGATGTGTGGTGCCATGGGCGGGGAAACGCGGGTCGCGTTTCCATTTCCGCCCAGCCCGGCGGTGTGCTGCCGCTGTCACACCGCCTGTTTCCACCCCGCGCGGCGGGGCACGCGCACGGCGATCATCGGTTTCAGCCAGGGCGAACGGAAACGGTCAAGGTCCAGCGCCTCATGCACGCCGGTGGTTTCCTCGCCGAACAGCCGCGTTGTCACCTGTGAGCGGGAATAGAACGGCGCATCCAGCATTGGGGCGGCCTGCCGGGGCGTGAAGCCCGGATCGGCGCGGGTTTCGCGATGTACCCGCCAGCCCGAGGGCTTGAACGGGGTCAGCGGCGGCGGGTCGATCTGGTTCACCGTGCCATCGGCCAGAACCTCGACCCCCAGCGCCAGCGTGCTGCCGTCGCGGCGGGTGGCGTCGTAGAAGCACAGCGCCCGGTCCTTCATCGGGAAGCGGCCCCAGGTCCAGAAGCTGAAATCGGCCTCCAGCGCGGCCTGGCCGGTATTGGCGTCGAAATAGCCGTGCCCTTCCCAGCGGTGGCCGGGCGAGATGTCCACCTTGATCCGCGCCGTCGGGGCGAAGGGCCGCCAGGTGTGGCGCCCGTCCGGTGTCAGCAGCACTTCGGTCGAGGTCACCGCCTGCGGCGTCAGGGTGATGGTCCCGCGCACCGGCCCCACCTTGGGCAAGGCGCCGATCTCGTTCACCTCGACCACCAGTTCGCGCCCTGTCCAGGTCATGGACGAAGGGCCGATGGTCAGGCGGTGGTCTTCCTGCCGCAACGCGGCACGCCCCCGGTCGGTCATGGTGAACCGGCCGGAGGGGCCATAGGTTGCCACGTTCAGGCAGACGTGGTTCTGCGGCGAGGCGCGTCCCGCCCAGGCGTACCAGGGCGAGAACACCGAGCCGATGAAGGCGATTACCGAGACGGCGCGCTGCCCGTCGTCGGAGACGCCGTCGAGGTACCACCAGGCGTAGCCGTCGGGCGCGACGTACGGACGGAACCAAGGTCCGAGACCATCGCGTCGGCCGCGAACTTCCCGGAGCGGGTTGCCATCGGCACCCCCGCCCCCGGATGCGCCCCGCCGCCCGCCAGATACAGGCCCTTCAACTGGCTGCGGGCCTGCGGCTTGGCGAAGGCCGCCAATGTCCCTTCCGGGCTGCGGCCGTAGATCGCCCCCTGGCTGGCCGGAAACAGCTCTTCCAGCGTGGTCGGCGTGGTCAGCATGTTCGCGCCCGGCGGCGGGTCGAAGGTCAGACCCATCTCGGCCAGTTTCGGGAAGGTTCTCAGCGCACATGCCTTGGCCTCATCAGGTTCGACGTGCCCAGCCGGGGCGTTGACGATGATTTCGAACCGTTCCAGCGCGCGCGGCGGCTTGCCGATGGCGCGATCCTCGGCGCAGACGTAAAGCGTCGGGTCGTCCTGCGGCTTGCCCGACAGCAGCGGGTCGAACTCGGCCTCGGGGCGTTTCGAGAAGAACAGGTTGTGATGCCCCAGCTTCGCGGCCAGCGGCCCCTTGGGGGTGGCCGCAAAGGCCCAGACCTGCGCCGACAGGCTGCGCGGCCCCACCGCCTTGGGCGGCACGGCGTTCTTGACCTGCGGGCCAAGGTAGCCTTCGGCCAGCGCGGCCGGGTCACCGTTGAAGATCACGGCCTTTCCGGTCAGCGTCTCGCCCGTTTCCAGGGTCACCGACATGGTGTTGTCGGTCGGGTCGCGTTCGATCTTGCTGGCCTTGGTGCCATAGCGGAACGTCACGCCGTTGCGTTGGGCCAGTTTGGCTACCGCCTTGGCCAGCGCCGACATGCCGCCGTCGATTCCCCAGACGCCATTGGCCTCGGCCTGCCAGATCAGTGACATGACGGCCGGCGTCTTCTGCGGACGGCCGCCGACATAGGTGGCGTAGCGTCCGAAAAGCTGGATCAGGCGCGGGTCCTTGAAATGCGCCTTCAGCAGCGAGGGAAGCGAGCGGCCGGGCACCAGTGCCGACCACAGCTTGGGCGACTTGAGCGCCGCCTTGGCGACCGAGGGGATCTCGGGGCTGGACGACTGCATGACGGGGGCGCGGAAGGTTTTGTAAAGCCCCGAGGTGAGTTGATAGAACTTGCGGAAGCCCGAAGCCTCGTCCTCGCCGGCGAACTTCTTGATGGCTTTCTCGGTCATGTCCGGGTCGGCGAACAGGTCGAGCGTCGATCCGTCGGGCCAGAAGTGCCGCGCCAGAACGGTTTGCGGCACCAGCCGGACGTGATCGTCCAGCTTTTCGCCGAAGCGTTCGAACAGTTCGTCGAATTCGTTGCGGAAGGTCAGGACGGTGGGTCCGGTGTCAACCGGGCCTGCCACGGTGCGCAGGGTGCGGGCTTTGCCGCCGGGGGCATCGGCCGCCTCGACGACGGTCACGTTCCAGCCCCTTGAGCGCGCGGAAAGGGCAGCGGCGAGGCCACCAAATCCGGCGCCGATGATGATGACGCGAGGGATGTTTTCCATGGCCCCGAGTCTAGGCAAGGGGGCTGTGTTGTCTATAGCGAATTACATGTGTGTGTAAGTTTTGATTTACACTTCCGGCCTTCAGGTGCACAGTGAGCGCCATTCGGCCGAGGCGGCCTGAGAGAGGTGGTCATGGGGATTTCCGAGCGGATCGAAGCGGCGATGGCAGCGGCCATCCGGCTGGGTCAGGGGCAGGGGGAAGCCCCCGCCAGATTGGCGCAAGCCTTGGATTATGCTGTAACTCCTGGCGGTGCGCGCATCCGTCCGACCATCTGCCTGTCGGTCGCGCTGGCCTGCGGAGACGACCGCCCCGCGCTGTCGGATGCGGCCGCGGTGGCACTGGAACTGATCCATTGCGGCAGCCTGGTTCACGATGATCTGCCCTGCTTTGACGACGCCGACATCCGCCGCGGCAAAGCGACGCTGCACCGCGCCTACAGCGAGCCGCTGGCCGTTCTGGCGGGTGACAGCCTGATCACGCTGGCCTTCGAAGTGCTGGCCCGCGCGGGGGGTGTTGCCCCCGACCGCGCGTTGCGGCTGGTGACGGAACTGGCGCAGCGCACCGGGATGCCGGGCGGGATCTGTGCCGGGCAGGGCTGGGAGTCGGAACCGAAGGTCGATCTGGCCGCCTATCACCGGGCCAAGACCGGCGCGCTGTTCATTGCGGCCACGCGCATGGGCGCGCTGGCGGCGGGGCAAGACCCCGAGGCCTGGGAAGAGCTGGGCGACCGGATCGGTGCCGCCTTCCAGGTGGCCGACGATCTGAAGGATGCGCTGGAAAGCCCCGAATCCATCGGCAAGCCCGCCGGGCAGGACGTGGCCCATGGCCGCCCCAATGCCGTGACGGAAATGGGCGTGGCCGGGGCGATTGCCCATCTGAAGGACATTCTGTCCGGGGCCATCGCCTCGATCCCGGCCTGTCCGGGCGAGGCGATGCTGGCCGGCATGGTGCGCGCCTATGCCGAACGCATGACGCCCGTTCACCACCGGACGGCCGCAAGGTGAGTGACCGCGCGCTTCCGGCCGGTCGGGGTGGGGCGTCTGCGTCGGTGCCTGACACCCGACAGCCGCTGGATGTGCGTCTTGCCCTGTCGCCACAGGTTCACAAGCTGAGTGTCAGGCTGCCGGGGTTGAAGCACATCGCCCGGGCCGAAGGCCGTGCGCTGTTCGATCTGATTCAGGGATTCGTGCAAAGCCAGGTGCTGATGGCGCTGGTTGGCACCGGCGCGCTGCGGGCGCTGGCCGAAGGGCCGGCGGACAGCCCGCGACTCGCCCGGGTGGCCGATCTGCCCGCTGACCGGGCCGAGGTGCTGTTCCGTGCCGCCGCCGGGCTGAAGCTGATCCGCCGCCGGGCGGGGTGCTGGCAGTTGACGGCGCGCGGGGCGGCGTTCCTGACCGTTCCGGGGCTTGAGGCGATGGTGCGCCATCATACGGCGCTCTATCGCGATCTGGCCGATCCGGTGGCCTTCTTCCGGGGCGAAACCGAAACGGAGCTGGCGAAGTTCTGGCCCTATGTCTTTGGGGCCGGGGCTGCCGCCGACCCCGACCTGGCCGAACGCTATTCACAGTTGATGACCGACAGCATGGGGCCGGTGGCGGAAGACACCCTGCAACTGGTTGATTTCCGTGGAATTACCGAGCTGATGGATGTGGGCGGCGGCAGCGGGGCCTTTCTGGCTGCGGTGGGGGCGGCCTATCCGCAGTTGAAGCTGGCGCTGTTCGACCTGCCCGCCGTGGTGCCCGCCGCCGAGGCGCGGTTCCGCGACGCCGGGATGGCCGACCGGGTGCGTTTGCTGCCCGGATCGTTCCGCGATGATCCGCTGCCGCGCGGGGCCGATGCGATCAGTCTGGTCCGGGTGCTGTTCGACCATTCCGACGACACGGTGGCCAGCCTTCTGCGTGCCGTTCACGTTGCCTTGCCCCCCGGCGGGCGGCTGATCGTGTCCGAGGCAATGGGCGGGGGGAAGGCCCCGGATCGGCATACCGATGTGTACATGGCGGTTTACACCCTGGCCATGCAAACAGGTCGCACCCGGTCGGCCGAGGAAATTGCCGGGATTCTGGCCTCTCTTGGCTATGTCGATGTGAAAATTCACAAGGGATTTCGGGCATTTGTGACTTCGGTGGTCGAAGCGCGGCGCATCTGACGCGTTTGTGAAGAAAAATGTCCAATCTGTTTGACACCGCAGAATGTAAGGCTAGACTTACACCTAAGCAAAAACCGAACTGCCCCTGAGTCTTGGGGGTGGCATCCGGGGCAAGAGGGAACCACCGTGAGAACGACTGCCGTCATCCTTGAGGGACCGCGCAAGCTGGGGCTTGAAAGCCTTGGGCTGGTGACGCCCGGACCGGACGACCTGGTGGTCGAGGTGTCCCATTCCGGCATTTCGACCGGCACTGAAAAGCTGTTCTACACCGGCACGATGCCGCCCTTCCCGGGCATGGGCTATCCGCTGGTCCCCGGCTATGAAGCCGCGGGCGAAGTGGTGGAAGCGGGCGCCGATACCGGCTTCCGCGTGGGCGAACGGGTGTTCGTTCCGGGCGCCAACTGCTTTACCGACAATGTGAAGGGCCTGTTCGGGGGCGCCAGCCGCCGGCTGGTGACCAAGGCATCCCGCGTGGCCCGGATCGACGCCGGTCTTGGCGCCGAAGGGGCGCTGCTGGCACTGGCGGCCACGGCCCGTCATGCGCTGGCCGGCTTCAACACCGCGCTGCCCGACCTGATTGTCGGCCATGGCACGCTGGGCCGCTTGCTGGCCCGCCTGACCCTTGCCGCCGGTGCGCCGGCGCCGACGGTCTGGGACACGAACCCCGCCCGCCGCGAGGGCGCGCAAGGCTATGCCTGCATCGCGCCGGAAGACGATCCGCGCCGCGATTACAAGGCGATCTATGATGCTTCGGGCGCCAAGGGCCTGCTGGACCAGTTGGTCATGCGGCTGGCCAAGGGTGGCGAGGTGGTGCTGGCCGGGTTCTATACCGAACCCGTCGCCTTTGCCTTCCCGCCGGCCTTCATGAAGGAAGCCCGCATCCGTATTGCCAGCGAATGGCAGCCTGACGACCTGGTGGCGACGCGGGCGCTGATCGAATCCGGTGCGCTGTCGCTCAAGGGGCTGATCACGCACACCCGTCCTGCCGCCCAGGCGGCCGAGGCCTATGAAACCGCCTTTGGCGACCCGGCCTGCCTGAAGATGATTCTCGACTGGAGTGGCACCGCATGACCCTGGACGTACCGAACCTCAAGGATTTCGACGCCCGTCTGCGCGCCGAGGCCGCAGAAGAACCGACGCTGGAAATCCCGCAAGACCCGCCGTCGAAGAAGACGCAGATCATTGCGATCTATGGCAAGGGCGGGATCGGCAAGTCGTTCACGCTGGCCAACCTCAGCCACATGATGGCCGAGATGGGCAAGCGGGTGCTGCTGATCGGTTGCGACCCGAAGTCCGACACCACCAGCCTGCTGTTCGGCGGCAAGGCCTGCCCGACGATCATCGAAACCTCGACCCGCAAGAAGCTGGCCGGGGAAGAGGTGAAGGTGGGCGATGTCTGCTTCAAACGCGGCGGTGTCTACGCGATGGAACTGGGCGGGCCCGAAGTGGGCCGCGGTTGCGGCGGGCGCGGCATTATCCACGGGTTTGAAACGCTGGAGAAGCTGGGCTTCCACGACTGGGATTTCGACTATGTGCTGCTCGACTTTCTGGGCGACGTGGTCTGCGGCGGCTTCGGCCTGCCGATCGCCCGCGACATGGCGCAGAAGGTGATCGTTGTCGGCTCGAACGACCTGCAATCGCTGTATGTGGCGAACAACGTCTGCTCGGCGGTGGAGTACTTCCGCAAGCTGGGCGGCAATGTCGGCGTGGCGGGCCTTGTGATCAACAAGGATGACGGCACGGGCGAGGCCAAGGCCTTTGCCGAAGCGGTGGGGATTCCGATCCTTGCCAGCATTCCCGCCGATGACGATCTGCGGCGGAAATCGGCGAACTACCTGATTGTCGGCAGCCATGCCACCCAATGGGGGCCGCTGTTCGAGGAGCTGGCGATCAATGTCGCCGACGCCCCGCCGCTGCGCCCCCGCCCGTTGAGCCAGGACGGCCTTCTGGGCCTGTTCTCGGCCGAGACGACCGGCGCCGATTTCGTTCTGGAACCGGCCACCGACGAAGACATGCGCGGCAAATACGCGGGCCAGAAGGTCTCGCTGGAAGTGGTGTATGACAATGCTTGATCTCGACGCCCTGACCCGTCTGGAAGAAGCCCTGAAACTGCTGGGAACGCGGGGGGTGCGGAAGTGACCGACCTGCGCACCGACGTGATGGCCGAAGGCCCCGTCCTGACCGGGGGGGCGTCTGACGCGGCCCTTGGCACGGATGGCCTGGGTTGCCACGCGGGCGCATCGGCGCTGGAGGCTGCGGCCCGTGCCGCGGGCAATTCGGAATTGCTGGACCAGTTCGCAAAGGATTATCCGGCTGGCCCGCATGACAAGCCGCAAAGCATGTGCCCTGCGTTCGGCAGCTTGCGGGTGGGGCTGCGGATGCGGCGGGTGGCGACGGTGCTGTCGGGCAGCGCCTGCTGCGTTTACGGCCTGTCCTTCATCAGCCATTTCTACGGTGCCCGCCGGTCTGTCGGCTATGTGCCGTTCAGCAGCGAAACGCTGGTGACCGGCAAGCTGTTCGAGGACATCCGCGATGCGGTGCATGAACTGGCCGACCCCGACCGCTATGATGCGGTGGTGGTGACCAACCTGTGCGTGCCGACCGCCAGCGGTGTGCCGCTGCGGCTGTTGCCGAATGAAATCAACGGGGTGCGCATCGTCGGCATTGACGTGCCGGGGTTCGGTGTGCCCACCCATGCCGAGGCCAAGGACGTGCTGGCCGGCGCCATGCTGAAATATGCCCGGCATGAAATCATGGCCGGTCCGGTGCCGGCGCCGGTGTCGGGGCGCAGCGACCGGCCGACCGTCACCCTGCTGGGCGAGATGTTCCCGGCCGATCCGATGATGATCGGCGCGATGCTGGCGCCCATGGGGCTGGCCGTGGGGCCGACGGTGCCCTGCCGCGACTGGCGCGAGCTTTATGCCGCGCTGGACAGCAAGGTGATTGCCGCGATTCACCCGTTCTACAGCGCCTCGATCCGCGAGTTTCAGGCGGCGGGCCGCGCCATCGTGGGCAGCGCCCCGGTGGGCCATGACGGCACGATGGAGTGGCTGGCAAACGTCGGCGCTGCGTATGATGTAGATGCAGCAAAGGTAGGCGCGGCGCAGAACGCCTTTGGCGCCGCCATCAAGGCCGCGCTGGCCAATGCGCCGATCAAGGGCCGCATCACCCTGTCGGGGTATGAGGGCAGCGAACTGCTGGTGGCCCGGCTGCTGATCGAAAGCGGCGCGGATGTGCCCTATGTCGGCACCGCCTGCGGCCGCACCGAATGGAGCGCGGCGGATCGCGACTGGCTGGAAGCGCGCGGCGTGGTGGTCAAGTACCGCGCCAGCCTGGAAGACGACCTGACCGCGATGGAGGCCTTCAAGCCCGATCTTGCCATCGGCACGACGCCGGTGGTGCAGAAGGCCAAGGAAAAGGCCATTCCGGCGCTGTATTTCACCAACCTGATCTCGGCCCGGCCGCTGATGGGGCCGGCCGGGGCCGGCAGTCTGGCGCAGGTGGTCAATGCCGCCATGGCCGGCAAGGCCCGCATGGCCGGAATGAAAGCCTTTTTCGAAGGCGTCGGCACCGGCGATACGACCGGCATCTGGGAAGGTGCGCCGAACCTGCGCCCCGATTTCCGCGCGATCCACCAGCGCAAGCTGGACAAGGCCGCCAAGGCGGCCAAAGCGCAGGAGATGATCTGATGTTGTTGCAGGATCATGATCGCGCCGGCGGCTACTGGGGGGCAGTCTATGCCTTCTGCGCCGTCAAGGGATTGCAGGTGGTGATCGACGGCCCGGTGGGCTGCGAGAACCTGCCGGTGACATCCGTGCTGCATTACACCGATGCGCTGCCGCCGCATGAGCTGCCCATCGTGGTGACGGGCCTGGGCGAGGAAGAACTGGGCCGCGAAGGCACCGAAGGCGCGATGAAACGCGCCTGGAAGGTGCTGGACCCGGCGCTGCCCGCAGTCGTCGTCACCGGCAGCATCGCCGAGATGATCGGCGGCGGCGTCACGCCGCAGGGCACCAATATCCAGCGGTTCCTGCCGCGCACCATTGACGAAGACCAGTGGCAATGCGCCGACCGCGCGATGACCTGGATCTTCACCGAATTCGGCATGACCAAGGGCCGGATGCCGCCCGAGGCCGACCGGCCGGACGGGGCAAAGCCCCGCGTCAACATCCTGGGGCCGATGTACGGCACCTTCAACATGGCGTCCGACCTGCACGAGATCCGCCGGCTGGTGGAAGGCATCGGCGCCGAGGTCAACATGGTGATGCCCATGGGCGCCCATCTGGCCGAGATGCGCAACCTGGTGAACGCCGACGCCAATGTCGTGATGTATCGCGAGTTTGGCCGCGGTCTGGCCGAGGTGCTGGGCAAGCCCTACCTGCAGGCGCCGATCGGGCTGGAATCGACCACGCTGTTCCTGCGCAAGCTGGGCGAGATGCTGGGGCTGGACCCCGAGCCGTTCATCGAGCGGGAAAAGCATTCGACGCTGAAGCCGCTGTGGGATCTGTGGCGTTCTGTCACGCAGGACTTCTTTGCCACCGCCAGCTTCGGCATCGTGGCGAACGAGACCTATACCCGCGGCATCCGTCACTATCTGGAAGACGATCTTGGCTTCCCCTGCGCCTTTGCCGTGGCCCGCAAGGCCGGGCAAAAGACCAATAACGAAGAGGTTCGGGCGCTTTTGCGGCAGCACCGGCCGCTGATCGTGATGGGGTCGATCAACGAGAAGATGTACATGGCCGAGATGAAGGGCGGGCACGGCCCTGCGCCCAGTTTCATACCGGCCAGCTTCCCGGGTGCGGCTATCCGGCGCGCTACAGGCACACCCGTTATGGGATATGCTGGCGCCGTGTACATGTTGCAGGAAGTGTGTAACGGCCTGTTCGATGCGCTGTTCCACATCCTGCCACTGGCATCCGAGATGGACAGTGCGGCGGCCACGCCCACGACGCTTCGGCGCGACATGCCCTGGGACATCGACGCCCAGGCCGCGCTGGACCGGATCGTGGCCGAGCACCCGGTTCTGACCCGCATCTCGGCGGCGAAATCCCTGCGGGACGCGGCCGAGAAGGCCGCCCTCGACCAGGGCGCCGAGCGGGTGGTGTTGGAGGTAGTCGAGGCCCTGCGCGGAGAATCCGCGGGCAGGGGCCCCAGCAAGGGACAAGGAGGGACGGCATGAGTGACCAGACCGCCGGCGAGACCGTCGTGCATCATGCGCAACGCACGCCGAAAACCGAGTTCTACATCTATTTCACCCTGATCTTCGTGGTCGCGATCCCGATCGCCATCGTGAACTGGGTGTTCCGGCTGATTGCCGACCGCCGCCTGCCGGCACAGGGCCCCCTGGCCCGTGCCTGGCGCGAGGCCGGGTCGATCACGCCGGCGATCTTCCGGCCCTAGCGGCCGGAACCCTTCTGCCCCGGGCCCGGAAAGCCAGGACAGAAGCTCGATCTTCCCCGGCCGAAGCGCCCAAGGCCGGGGCAATCGCTCGCCGTATCCCGGATCATCCGGGGTGCGGGGAAACTCGGGGAGGCATCCTGCCGAACCGTGAACCCAGCCGCAGGGGATGCGGTGTCAGTCTGACCATCCGGAGGATAGAATGGCTGATAAATCCGACCTGAGCTTCACAGGTCTTTCTGACGAGCAGGCGCAGGAACTGCACTCCGTGTATATGAGCGGGCTCTGGCTCTTCGTGACCATTGCCGTCATCGCCCATATCGCCGTGTACATCTGGCGTCCGTGGCTCTGAGGAGGAGCAAGCAATGTCCAAATTCTACAAGATCTGGCAAGTGTTCGACCCCCGTCGCGTCTTCGTGGCGCAGGGCGTCTTCCTCTTCCTGCTGGCCGTGATGATTCACCTCATCCTGCTCAGCAAGCCCGACTACAACTGGCTTGATGTCGGTACGGCCAAGTACGGCCGCGGCGAAGCCGCTGCGGTCGTCACCCCGTAAGGGACCGGCCTCTGTTGCGGGCGGCAAGCCGATGGGCCTGCCGCCCGCGACGATACGCGCGATTTCACACGGAGAAGCTGCTTCCATGCGCCAGGGAGGCAGGAATATCCGGCAAAAGCGGAGAGGGAAGCATGGCACTGCTCAGCTTCGAACGAAAATACCGCGTGCCGGGAGGCACGCTGGTCGGCGGGAATCTGTTCGACTTCTGGGTCGGCCCTTTCTACGTCGGCTTCTTCGGCGTCACGACATTCTTTTTCGCGGCGCTTGGCACACTTCTGATTCTTTACGGAACGGCGATGGAGGGGGTCTGGAACCCTCAGCTCATCTCGATCGAACCGCCGTCGGTTGAGAACGGCCTGGCCTTCGCGCCGCTTGCTGAAGGCGGCCTTTGGCAGTTGATCACGATCTGCGCGCTGGGGGCCTTCATCAGTTGGGCGCTTCGCGAGGTCGAGATCTGCCGCAAGCTTGGCATCGGGCTTCACATCCCCTTCGCCTTCAGCTTCGCGATCCTGGCCTATGCGGTTCTGGTCGTGTTCCGGCCGCTTCTGATGGGCTCATGGGGCTATGCGTTCCCCTACGGGATCTGGACGCACCTCGATTGGGTCTCGAACACCGGCTACACCTACGGCAACTTCCACTACAACCCGGCGCACATGCTGGGGATCAGCTTCTTCTTCACCACGGCGCTGGCTCTGGCGCTGCACGGTGCCCTGGTTCTGTCGGCCGCCAACCCTGAAAAGGGCCTGGAAATGAAAACGGCCGACCACGAGGACACGTTCTTCCGCGATCTGGTCGGCTATTCGATCGGGACGCTGGGCATCCACCGTCTGGGCCTGCTTCTGGCGCTGATGGCGGTGTTCTGGTCCGCGGTCTGCATGATCATCACGGGCACCATCTGGTTCGATCAGTGGAGCAACTGGTGGTACTGGTGGGTTGAGCTGCCCTGGTGGGTCGACATTCCGGGAGGCGTAAATGGCTGAGTATCAAAACATCTTCACGCAAGTCCAAGTCGGCGGCGCACCCGAAATGGGTCTGGTCGAAGGCGTGGACCTGTCAAACCGGACCAAGGGCACCACGAACTGGACGCTGCTTGGCTGGTTCGGCAACGCCCAGATCGGACCGATCTACCTTGGCGGCTGGGGCACTGTCTCGCTCATCTCGGGCGTGTTGTGGTTCCTGACCATCGGGGCCTGGTTCTGGTACGAGGCGGGCTTCAACCCGGCCGTGTTCATGCGCGACCTGTTCTATCTGTCGCTTGACGCGCCGGATGCCAAATACGGCCTGGGTGTGCCCAGGGACGCGGAAGGCATCATGTGGTTCATCGCCTCGTTCTTCATGTTCGTGGCGGTCTGGTCCTGGTGGATCCGCACCTATACCCGGGCTGCGGCCCTGGGCATGGGCAAGCACACCGCCTGGGCCTTCCTGTCGGCGATCTGGCTCTGGATGGTGCTGGGCTTCATCCGCCCGATCCTGATGGGAAGCTGGTCGGAAGCCGTGCCTTACGGCATCTTCACGCACCTCGACTGGACCAACAACTTCAGCCTGACCCACGGCAACCTGTTCTACAACCCCTTCCACGGCCTGAGCATCGCCTTCCTCTACGGATCGGCCCTGCTGTTCGCCATGCACGGGGCGACCATTCTGGCGGTCTCGCGCTTCGGCGGCGACCGCGAGCTGGAACAGATCGTTGACCGCGGGACGGCGGCCGAACGTGCGGCGCTGTTCTGGCGCTGGACCATGGGCTTCAACGCCACGATGGAAGGTATCCACCGTTGGGCGTGGTGGTTCGGGGTTCTGGTCACCCTGACCGGCGGTATCGGCATCCTGCTGAGCGGCACGGTTGTGGACAACTGGTATGTCTGGGCGCAAGTCCACGGCTACGCCCCGGTCAACTGAGGAGCGGATCATGGCTGAGTACAACTACTCTCACGAGCCGAATGCGGTGATCAACCTGCGCGTCTGGGCCCTGGGCCAGATGGTGTGGGGGGCCTTCCTGGCCGCCGTCGGTGTTGTCGCGGTGATCTGCCTGCTGGTCGGCACCTATCTTGCCGGTCTGCTGTTGCCCGAGCAAAGCAAGCAGGCACCTTCGCCTTATGGCGCGCTCGAGATCGTTCAGACCATCGACGTTGCCTGATGAAATCTGCGGGTGGGCGGCCCCGGTTCCGGGACGCCGCCCCCCGCTTCCGCCGTTCGGGCCATTTCGCCGGCCCGGATCCGGGGCGCAACCACAGCCCGGTTCCCTTCCTGTTGGCGACAGGGACCTGGTGCCGTGTGGTTCTTCCACACGGCACTTTTTTCATTCATGCCCCTGACAGGGGCGGCTCATTGGAGGACGCAACCATGAGCGAGACACGGACCCCGAAACCGATCCTTGACCGGGTTGCCAGCCCGAGCGACATGAAATCGCTGACCGATGCCGAGCTTGGCCGCCTGGCCGAGGAGTTGCGGCGCGAGACCATCGAGGTGGTCAGCCAGACCGGCGGGCATCTGGGGTCATCGCTGGGCGTGGTGGAACTGACTGTGGCGATTCATGCCGTCTTCGACACCCCGCGCGACAAGCTGGTCTGGGACGTGGGCCACCAGTGCTATCCGCACAAGATTCTGACGGGGCGGCGCGACCGGATGCTGACGCTGCGGCAGGCGAACGGGCTGTCGGGGTTCACCAAACGGTCGGAATCGGAATATGACCCGTTCGGGGCCGCCCATTCCTCGACCTCGATCAGCGCGGCGCTTGGCTTTGCGGTGGGGCGCGAGCTGGGGATGCCGGTCGGCGATACCATCGCGGTCATCGGCGACGGGTCGATCACCGCCGGCATGGCCTATGAGGCGCTGAACCACGCCGGCCATCTGAAAAGCCGGATGTTCGTGATCCTGAACGACAATGACATGTCGATTGCCCCGCCGGTGGGGGCGCTGTCGCGCTATCTGAACGATATTGCCGCCAAGGGCCCCTTTGCCATGCTGAAGGCCGCCGCCGAGGGGATCGAGGCGCATCTGCCCGGCCCGGTGCGCGAAGGCGCCCGCCGCGCCCGGCAGATGGTGACAGGGATGCCCGGCGGCGGCACGCTGTTTGAAGAGCTGGGTTTTGAATATGTCGGCCCGATTGACGGCCATGACATGGAGCAGTTGCTTGGCACGCTGCGGGCGGCGCGGGCGCGGGCGCGCGGGCCGGTGCTGATTCATGCGGTCACGGTCAAGGGCAAGGGCTATGCCCCGGCCGAGGGGGCCGACGACAAGTATCATGGCGTGGCGAAATTCGACATCGCGACCGGCGCGCAGGTGAAATCGAAGTCGAACGCGCCGTCCTATACCTCGGTCTTCGGCAATACGCTGACGGAGGAGGCCGCGCGCGATCCGCGCATCGTGGCGATCACCGCCGCCATGCCGGGCGGCACCGGGCTGGACATCATGGCGCGGCGCTTTCCGGCGCGGGTGTTCGATGTGGGCATTGCCGAACAGCATGGCGTGACCTTTGCCGCCGGTCTGGCGGCCGCCGGGATGCGGCCGTTCTGCGCGATCTATTCCAGCTTCCTGCAACGTGGCTATGACCAGATCGTGCATGACGTGGCCTTGCAGAGCCTGCCGGTGCGGTTCGCCATCGACCGGGCCGGTCTGGTGGGGCAGGACGGCGCCACCCATGCCGGCGCGTTTGACACCGCAATGCTGGCCAACCTGCCGAACATGGTGGTCATGGCCTGCGGCGACGAGGCCGAGCTGGTGCATATGGTCGCCACCGCGGTGGAGTTCGACGAAGGCCCCATCGCCTTTCGCTATCCGCGCGGCGAAGGGGCGGGGGTCGAGATGCCGTCACGCGGCACGCCGCTGGAGATTGGCCGGGGCCGGGTGGTGCGCGAGGGGACCGATGCCGCGATCCTGTCTTTCGGGGCGCATCTGTCCGAGGCGCTGGCCGCCGCCGAAATGCTGGAGGCGGAGGGCATTTCGCTGACCGTGGCCGATGCGCGCTTTGCCAAGCCGCTGGACACGGCGCTGATCGACCGGCTGATCGACAGCCATGCCGGGCTGTTCACG
Source organism: Pseudogemmobacter blasticus (assembly GCF_003071405.1). Classification (NCBI taxonomy): domain Bacteria; kingdom Pseudomonadati; phylum Pseudomonadota; class Alphaproteobacteria; order Rhodobacterales; family Paracoccaceae; genus Pseudogemmobacter; species Pseudogemmobacter blasticus. Next base: position 51,246 of record NZ_CP020470.1, read on the forward strand.
CTGGAACAGGGGTCTTCGGGCGGGTTCGGGGCGCAGGTGCTGCACCATCTGGCGGCGACCGGCGGGCTGGACCGGGGCCGGGTGGTGCGCACGCTGATGCTGCCGGACAAGTTCATTGACCAGGCCAGCCCGGCGCAGATGTATGCCTGGGCCGGGCTGACGGCGGCGGACATCGCGGCCTCGGTCCGGGGGGCGATGGCGCGGGACAAGGTGGCGCGGATGCCTGCCCGCCCGCGCGCCGTCTGACGCGCCGTCTGACCGGAGCGCCCGGAGTTCTGGACAAAAGACCGGGGCCGTCGCAGGCTTTTCGGGATTTGATCCGATTCTTGAGGCGCAGATGTGGGATTTCAGTATCAGCCAGGCCCTGGCCCTTATGGCGCGCACCGCGCCTTTCGTCCTGTTCCGGGTGCTGGTCTATTTCGCGGTCTCCGCCGCCTTTGTGGTGGTGACGGGCACCGGGGCGGGCATCGGCTATGGCGTGGGCCTGTTCGGGGATGAGGACTTCCGAACCTCGGCCACGGTTTACGGCGCCATCGGCGGCTTCGGCCTGACGGCGGGGGTGATCTTCTTCCTGCGCGATTATCTGCTGTATCTGGTCAAGGCCGGGCATCTGGCGGTGATGGTCGAGCTGATGGAGGGCCGCGAGGTGCCGGGCGGGCAGGGGCAGGTGGCCTGGGCGCAGGGCGTGGTGCGCGAGCGGTTCGGCACCGCCAGCGCGCTGTTCGGGCTGGATGTGCTGATCCGCGGCGTGGTGGGGGCGGTGACGGGGCTGTTGCAGGGCATCCTGTCCTTCCTGCCGATTCCGGGGCTGGACCGGCTGGCCGCGGCGCTGCGGGCCTATCTGAAGATCGCCGCCGGCCTGATTGACGAGGTGATCCTGGCGCAGATCCTGCGCACGCGGTCGGACAATCCGTGGAAGACCGGGCAGGAGGCGCTGGTGCTGTATGCCCAGAACGCCCGGCCGCTGCTTGTGAACGCGGCCTGGCTGACGCTGATTGTCTGGGGTCTGTCGCTTTTGGTGTTCCTGGTCATGCTGGCGCCGGCGGCGGCGGTGGTCTGGCTGATCCCCGGCCCGGCGACCGGCGGGATGATGGTCTTTGCCATCCTGTTCGCCTGGGCGGTGAAGGCGGCGCTGATTGAACCTTTCGCGCTGGCCTGCCTGTTGCAGGTGTATTTCAAGGTGACGGAAGGGCAGCAGCCCGACCCGGACTGGACCGCCCGGCTGTCGCAGGCTTCGGACAAGTTCCGCAGCATGGGCGAAAAGGCCGCCGGTTGGGTGACAGGGCGCCGGTCCGCGCCGCCGGCGGCCTGATCCGCCGCGCCTTGCGGATCACAGCTTTGCGCAAATCGCGGCTGGGGGGCTGGCATATTTGCTTGCCCTGCGTCAGAAAGGCCGCGAAGGCGGTTGCCGCCCCCTTGGGGTTGTGGCAGATATTCATTAGGCGCAATCTAAACCGAAGGGTTCAGAATGACCGACTATGCTGAGCGGCGCGTGACGATGGTGGACACCCAGGTCCGCCCCTCTGACGTGACCAAGTTTCCGATCATCGACGCCATGCTGTCGGTCCCGCGCGAGGTTTATGTGCCGGTTGACCGGCGCGAGGCCGCCTATATCGGCGACAATGTGGACATCGCGCCGGGCCGCGTGGTGCTGGACCCGCGTGTTCTGGCCAAGATCCTGGACGCACTGGATATTCAGCCCGACGAGATGGTTCTCGATCTGGGCTGCGGGCTGGGCTATTCGGCGGCGGTGATCGCCCGGCTGGCCGAGACCGTGATCGCGGTCGAGGAGGATGAGGCGCTGGCCGCCGAGGCGCAGCGCATCCTGTCGGAGCAGGGCGTGGACAATGCCGTGGTCTTTGCCGGCCCGCTGGCCGCAGGCGCGGCGAAGCACGGCCCCTATGACGCGATCACCCTGCAAGGGGGCATCGAGGAATTGCCCGAGGCGCTGGCGGCCCAGCTCAAGGAAGGGGGCCGGATCGCGGCCATCATCCTGGAAGGGGCGCTTGGCACCGTGAAGATCGGCTTCAAGCGTGATGGCGTGATTGCCTGGCGTTTTGCCTTCAATGCCACCGCCCCGCTGCTGCCCGGCTTTGCCGCGCAGCGGGCTTTTGCCCTGTAACAAAGGCGCGGGCCGTTCCGGCCCGCCGACCCGGAAAGACCGGCCCCGCGCGGGGCGCGCAGGAAGGACAGTCGTGATGCGGATGTGGTTGAAGGCCCTTGTTCTTGGATCGGCATCGCTGGCGATGACCTTGCCGGCCGCGGCGGAAACGCTGGCCGATGCGCTGACGGCGGCCTATCGCAATTCGCACCTGCTGGACCAGAACGAAGCCGTGCTGCGGGCCGCCGATGAAGATGTGGCGGTGGCGGTGTCGTCGCTGCGCCCGGTGGTCAGCTATGTGGTGAACTGGGGCAAGAGCTATGCCAATTACACCACCGCCGGGGTGCATGTCTCGGGCGATACGCTGGCCACGTCGGTTTCGCTGTCGCTGGATCTGATGGTGTTCGACTTTGGCCGCACCAAGGCCCAGATCGCGATTGCCGAGGAAAGCGTGAAGGCCACGCGGCAGGCGCTGGTGGGGGTTGAGCAGGATGTGCTGCTGGCCGCCGTGCAGGCCTATGTCGATGTGAAGCTGGCCGAAGAGATTGTCGCGCTGCGGCAATCGAACGTGCGGCTGATCACGCAGGAACTGCGCGCCGCGCAGGACAGGTTCGAGGTGGGCGAGATCACCCGCACCGACGTTTCCATCGCCGAAGCGCGGCTGGCGGCTTCGCGCGCCTCGCTTGCGGCGGCCGAAGGCACGCTGATGGTGGCGCGCGAATCCTACAAGGCGGCGACGGGGGCCTATCCGGGCCGTCTGGCCGCGCTGCCGCCCAGCCCGAAGATTGGCAAGACCATTGACGAGGCGCGGTCGGTTGCGATGAAGACGCACCCCGCCATCCGGCAGGCGCAGCATCAGGTGACGATCGCCGACCGCTCGGTCGAACTGGCCGAGGCGTCGATGAAACCGTCGATCGGGCTTGGCGTTTCGATCAGCAACACCACGGTGCAGGACCGCTTTTCCGCCGATGCCGGGTTGCAGATGAGCCAGACGCTGTATGCGGGCGGCAAGCTGTCGGCGCTGTATCGCAAGTCTCTGGCGCAGAAAGAGGCAGCGCGGTCTGGCCTGAAGCAGACGGTGGTGCTGATCGAACAGAACCTTGGCAATGCCTGGGCCAATCTTGCGGTTTATGGCGCGTCGATCAAGGCGACGACGGCGCAGATCGAAGCGGCGCAATCGGCCTTTGACGGCGTGCGCGAGGAGGCCAGCCTTGGCGCCCGCACCACGCTGGACGTGCTGGATGCCGAACAGGAACTGCTGGACGCCCGCGCCTCGCGGCTGGAGGCCGAGGCGAACCGCTATGTGGCGGTTTATCGGGTGCTGGCGGCGATGGGTCTGCTGACCGTTGATCATCTGAAGCTGGGCATCCCGACCTATGACCCGGATGCCTATTACGACGCGGTGAAACGGGCCCCGGCCACGTCTTCGCGCGGCAAGAAGCTGGATGCGATCATGGAGAAGGTCGGGCGCTGATCCGGCCCCGCACCGCAGCCTGTGACATGTCTTTGCGGCCGCCCTTGGGGCGGCCGTATTGCTTTGTTAACGTGGAACCCGACGGTTCCTTGTGCCAGAGCCAGGTTCTGGCTAGACTGGCCGCCACGGGAACGCAGAAGACCAACAGGCAGAGCAGAATGGCCGACTCCATGAAAACGCAGGAAATTGAGGATGTTCTGACCTCGATCCGGCGTCTGGTTTCAGAAGACCTGCGGCCGGCGCCCCGGCCGCTGACGCGCCCTGCGGGCAGGCTGGTGCTGACTCCGGCGCTGCGGGTCGAGGCGCCGGCGGCATCGCCCGGCGTGCTTCGGCTGACCGGCGCGGCGCTGGTGCGCCCGCCTTCGGGCGGCGATGCCGGTTATGTGGAAGAGATCGAGACCCCGCCCGCGCCGGCACCCGAGGTGCGCGGCCACTGGACGGCGGAAACCATGCCCGAGGTGACCTGGCTGGCCGGGGAAGAACCGTGGGAGCCGTCCGAGCCGCTTGCCTTCGTGGCGCATCGCCGTGTGTCCGCAACGCCGGTGCCGCAGGCCGATGATGCCATCAAGGCCGAGATGATCCGTCAGCTTGCCGCCGAGGCATTGCTGGAGGAAGCCGCGGAAGACCCGGTGGCGCCGTCGGGGCAGGGGGCCGCGCCCGATGTTCTGGTGCTGACAGACCCCGCGTCGCCCATGGATGAGGGCTTGCGTGACATGGTGCGCCAGATCATCCGCGATGAGCTGGCCGGCCCGCTGGGCGAGCGGATCACCCGCAACGTGCGCAAGCTGGTGCGCATCGAACTGCGCCGCGCATTGGCGTCGCGCGACTTCGAATAACCGCCGTCAAAGGCCAGAAATGCAAAAGGCGCGCCCGGGGCGCGCCTTGCATGGGTCTGTCTGGCAGACGGCGGTCAGGCCGCTTCGGCGTGGTCGGCGTCCAGCGCCGCCCGGCGTTCCGATTCCTCACGGCTGAGGGCGACAGAGGTCCGGATGCCCTTGGACACGAATTCCATCAGGCCTTTCACCACACGCTCGTTCGGGTCAATCCCGGCGCAGGACAGCACTTCACGGCCATCGCGCGACCGCGCCCAGCGGGCGATCTGCTCGGGGCCGTTGCCGTATTTCTTGTCATCGGCAATCGCATCGTCCAGGGCAGCCAGAACGACCGCAGCGAAAAGCTTGCGCGCCCGCGCACCCTGTTCGAAGTTGAAAGCCGTGCTGTCGATGGAGTCCAGCATCACAGGTTCCTTGAATTCCGGTCTTGTTCTTGTCTTTTACCGCGCCTTGCGCTTGTAACGACTTGATTACGATTCTGGGCTTCCAGTTTGGAATGACAGCCATGTGCTATGTGCATGGCTTGCCGGGGTGCCACATCATCTAGTCGTCACCTTGCGGGCGGGAAAACCAGATATGGGACACCTGTCGAGTCTGTCAACCGTTTGGTAAGGTTTTTCAGGTTTTCCGGGGTTATTCGGGGAAAACCCCGGATGAGCCAGCCAGAAGGGGGCCTTCCGCCTGATCGTGGCGCAGATAGGCCAGCGCCCGGTTGCCGGCGACGGTGCCAAGACGGCCGACCACCCGGTCGCCCGCCATGACCGGCGTACCGGGGGCGGCGGGGCCATCCAGCCGCACATTGCGCAGACCCTTGCGCAGTTCGGTCTTGTGTTTCATCCGCGCGGTGACTTCCTGACCCACATAGCAGCCCTTGCGGAAGTTCACGCCGTTCAGCCGCTCGAACCCCATTTCCAGGATGTAGCTGTCATCGGGCAGCAGATCGTCGGGGTATTCCGGCACGCCCGCCGCCACCCGCAGCGCCGCCCAGTTGGTAACGGCGGGGCCGCCCGTGTCGGGGCCATAGGCCCGCCAGCCCAGCGAGGGGGCGCGCGGGTCGGGCAGGGCGCCCGCCGGGGCGGGGCCGGTGCCCCGGGTGGGGTGCAGGCCATCTGCCGGGACGATCTGCACATCGGCGCGCAGGCGATACATCGTCAGCCGTTTCAGCGTGCTGGCCGCCAGCGGTTCGGGAATGTCGATCAGAAAGCTGTCGTCGTCGCCTTCGCGGCGGATCACGAAGAAATCGGCCAGATACTTGCCTTGCGGCGTGAGGAACCCGGTCCAGACCAGCCCCGGCCCGCGCCCCAGCGGCAGAACGTCATTGGTGACCAGCCCTTGCAGGAAGGTCAGCACATCCTTGCCGGTCAGCCGCCAGAGGGTGCGCCCCGCGATGCTTTCGCCCGCCATGTCTTGACCTGTCATCCGAACACTCCTTTCCCGCAGATATAGGGCGGGCGGGGCGGCGGGCGAAAGGGTCAGTCGCGGAATTGCAGCGCGTGCAGGCTGGCGTAGGTGCCGTTGCGGGCGATCAACTGGTCATGGGTGCCTTGTTCCACCACCCGGCCCCGGTCCAGCACCACGATCTTGTCGGCATCGCGGACGGTGGCCAGACGGTGGGCGATGACCAGCGTGGTGCGGCCCTGCTGCGCCTGGGCCAGCGCCGCTGTCACGGCGGTTTCCGAGGCTGCGTCCAAGGCCGAGGTCGCCTCGTCCAGCAGCAGGACCGGCGCGTCGGCCAGAAGCGCCCGCGCAATGGCGATGCGCTGCCGCTGCCCGCCCGAGAGCGACGATCCGCGCGGGCCGGCAGGGCTGTCCACGCCAGAGGGGAGGGCTGCGATGAATTCCATCGCATGGGCATCGCGCAGGGCCTGCCGCATACGCGGCTCGTCAATGCCGTCGCGGCCCAGAACAAGGTTCTCGCGCAGGGTTTCATCAAAGAGCGCGGCTTCCTGGGTGACGGCGGCAAACAGGCGGCGCTGGTCGGGCAGGGTCATCCCCGCCGCATCGGCGCCGCCGATCACGATGCGCCCCGAGGACGGATCGGCCAGCCCAGTCAGCAGATGGAAGACGGTCGTCTTGCCCGCGCCGGAAGCGCCGACCAGCGCCGTGACCTTGCCGGCTTCGGCGGTGAAGGTCAGGCCCTGCAGGACCGGCTGGTCGTCATAGGCAAAGCGCACGTCATCGAACACGATTTCCGGCGGCACCTGCGCCGGCAGGGCGCGGCTTTGCGGCGGACGCGTGGTGGCGGGCCGGGTGTCGAACAGTTCATACAGCCGCTCCAGCGAGGCGCGGGCAATCTGCCAGCTTCCGGCAAGGTCCGAGATGCGGCGGATCGGCTGGAAGGTCAGCGCCATGGCGGTGAAGAAGGCCATGAACTCGCCGGTGGTGCGTTCGCCCGCCACCACCTGCGAGCCACCCAGCATCAGCACCGCGAAAAAGCCGATGCCGGTGACGATGTCCACCAGCGCCGGCATTGCCGCGCGTCCGACGGCCGATTTCACTTCGGCCCGGACGATGCGCGCCACGATCTGCGAGAAGCGCCCGGTCTGGTAGCTTTCCATCCGGTTCAGCTTGACCTGCTGGATGCCGTGAAACACCTCGTCCAGCCGGGTGGAGCGCAGGCCGGACTGCACCCGCATGTGCAAGGTCTTGCGCCGGACATAGCGTTGCAGCACCAGCGCCGGCAGCAACAAGAGCGGCGCCCCGACCAGCGCGGCCAGCGTCCAGACCACATCAATCCGCAGGGCCACCACCAGCAGGCCCAGAAGCGACACCGCATCGCGCGCGACGCCCACCAGCACCATCTGCGCCGCACCCTGCGCGGCCGAGGTATCGGCCTGCACCCGGTCGATCAGCGTGCCGGGCGGGTTCTTCTGGAAGAACGCGCCGTCCAGCGTCAGCAGATGGCCCAGGAGCGCCACCTGCATTTCGGCGGCCGTTTCATTGTTGACCCGCGCGATCAGCCAGCGGCCCAGGATCGAGGTGACGGCCCGCAGGACGAACAGCGCCAGAATCCCGCCGCCGACCAGTGTCAGCGCCGACATGGACTTGGCGGCGAACACATCGTCGAACAGCGGTTGCAAGAGCCAGGACAAGAGCCCCAGCGTTGAGCCTTCGATCACCGACAGCAGCATCGCCAGCAGCAGAAGCCCCAGCCGCTTGCGCAGGAAGCTGCGCCAGTAGCGGCGGAAAAGCTGCGGGGAAGGGGGCGGTTCGGCCAAGGCATTGTCCCGTCTGGGTTGTCTGACGCATGTAGCCCATGCGGGGCCCTGGCTCAAGCGGCACGGGGGCGGCGGCGGCAGCCGGGGCGTTGACGATGCGGGGGCAGGGGGCTAGCCATGACCCGACGCCGCATCCGCAATCCCCCAAGGAGTTTGCCCGAATGAGCCTTGCCCACGGCCACCCCTATCTGGCCATTCCCGGCCCCTCGACCATGCCCGACCGGGTGCTGCGGGCGATGCACCGGGGCAGCCCGAACATCTATGAAGGGCCGCTGGTCGAGATGGTTGCCGGGATCTGGCCCGATCTGCGGGCCGTTGCGGGCACCACCCAGCATGTCGCGGCCTATATCGGCAATGGCCATGCCGGGTGGGAGGCGGCGAATTCCAACCTGTTCTCGCGCGGGGAAACCGCGCTGGTGCTGGCCTGCGGGCAGTTCGGCCAGTCCTGGGCGGCCCATGCCCGCGCCATGGGCATCGAGGTGCAGATCGAGGATTTCGGGCGCCAGTCGCCCGCCGACCCGGCCCGTCTGGAACAGATCCTGCGCGCCGACCGCGAGCACCGCATCAAGGCGGTGCTGACGACGCATGTCGATACCGCCACGACGCTGCGCAACGACATTGCCGCCCTGCGCGCGGCGATTGATGCCGCCGGCCACCCGGCGCTGTTCGCGGTGGATTGCATCGCCTCGATGGGCTGCGATGAATACCGGATGGACGACTGGGGCGTCGATGTCACCGTGGCGGCCAGCCAGAAGGGGCTGATGACGCCGCCCGGTCTGGCCTTCGTCTGGTTCTCGGAAGCGGCGAAACTGCGCTGCGGGCAGGGCGACATGGCCTCGCCCTACTGGCGTTGGGGGCCGCGGGCGGAACCGGCCGAGTTCTGGCAATACTGGGACGGCACCGCGCCGACGCATCACCTGTATGGCCTGCGCGAGGCGCTGACCATGCTGCTGCATGAAGAGGGGCTGGCGCAGGTCTGGGCCCGGCATGACGCGCTGGCCCGCACCGTCTGGGCCGCGTTCGAGGCCTGGGGCGCGGGCAACCCCGCCATTGCGCTGAACGTGGGCCAGCCCGACTGGCGCGGCCGTTCGGTCACGGCGGCGCGGTTCGGCGGCGATGCGGCCACCCGGCTGCGCCGCTGGTGCGAGACCCGCGCCGGGGTGACGCTGGGCATCGGCCTTGGCGCCGGCACGCCGGAAGACCCCAACGCCGATGGCGCGCTGCGCGTGGCGCATATGGGCCATGTGAACGCCCATATGACGCTGGGCGTGCTGGCGGTGATGGAGGCCGGGCTGAAGGCGCTGGGCATTCCGCATGGCAAGGGCGCGCTGGAGGCCGCCGCGCAGGTGGTGGCCGACCGGGCCTGAGGGGCCCGTGCTGCTGTCAGACGGGAGGCTCCGGCCGGGTTGAGAGCGGCGTCAGCCGCCCCGGCCAGCGCCCGCCCGCGCCATCAAGCGCCGCCGTCGCGCGTTTGAAGCGCCGACCTGCGGTCGGGGGCTGGTTTGATGCTGCGACAGGAAAGGGGGGATTGATCGCTGAACGGACGGTGCCAGTAAGGTGCCCTGTCTTCCCCGTTAGAACAGACGTCCCTGCCGGGTTAACAGCCGCGAAGCGGCCCCGGCCAGCGCCCGACCGCCCCCCGGGCGGGCGCTTCTGCGCTGTGGGTTCTTCGTTCGGTTGGTGGGAGAGGCCGCCCCATCAAGCGCCCGCCTCGCGCCGTTGGAGGCGCCCACCCGCGGTCGGGGGCTGGCCTGATGGTGTGGCGGGAGTAGGGCGGCTTTGAGCCCTTAGCGGACGGTGAGCCCTTGCCCGGGGAGATCAGCCCGGGTGAATAATCTCAAAGATATCAAAGAGGGGGTGATTCATATGGCCAAGAGAAAGACATTTGAGGACATTCTGAATACCGAGTTTCGGTGGCCGGCGACTGACGACAAGCCGTTTGTCGTTGCCGACGATCCATTCGATAATGCGAATGTTGCAAACGATGGGTTTACACGCCTAGTGCTCATGATGGAGGGTTACAAGTCGGCGGCGGATTTAATGGTTCAGGCCGCTGCCGATAATCGCCCGACTCGCGATATCCTCGTGTTCCCCATCATTTTCAACTACCGGCAGTTCATCGAACTATCGCTGAAATATCATCTTGCTACGTTCGGGCCCGCGGTTGGCATCGAGCCCAACTGGAAGTCACATGACCTAGACAAACTGTGGTCTGAGTTCTTGGCGATGCTCGAACACTACGGAACCGAAGACCCGGACGAGGCTGATCCGGTGGTGGGGAAAATCATCCTCGAGTTTGCTAAGATTGATCCCGGTTCATACTCGTATCGTTACCCTGTGGATCGTCAGGGGAACCCCGTGCCCGTCGCCTATTCCGACCTTCATTTACCGACGCTGGCCGATGTCATGCAGGGGGTTGCAGGATATTTTTTAGGTTGCGATGGATACTTGAGCAGCCTCCTCGACGCTAGCCCCTACTGAACGCTTTGCCTTCCACGGTGGCGGAGCGACCGCCCCGTCCCGCACCGCAACCGCCGGCCCGCCAGTGCGGCCTGGCCGGCGGTCGTGGGAACCGTCTGCGGCTCAGGCGCCGCGGGAGAGGGCGGCGACGCCGGTGCGGGCCAGTTCGCGCAGGCCCAGCGGGCGCAGCAGTTCGGCCAGGGCGTCGATCTTTTCCGGGGTGCCGGTGATTTCGAAGATGAAGCTTTCCAGCGTCGAATCCACCACCTTGGCGCGGAAGATCTCGGCCAGGCGCAGGGCCTCGATCCGGGCGTCGCCCTTGCCGGCCACCTTGAACAGCGCCAGTTCGCGCTGCACGCTGGGGCCTTCGACCGTCAGGTCGTGCACGGCGTGAACCGGCACCATCCGGCTGAGCTGCGCCTCGATCTGGTCGATCACCGCCGGTGTGCCGCGGGTCACGATGGTGATGCGCGAGCGGTGGCCGGTGTGGTCCACCTCGGCCACGGTCAGGCTGTCGATATTGTAGCCACGGCCCGAGAACAGGCCGATCACGCGGGCCAGCACGCCCGGTTCGTTTTCGACGATCACAGCCAGGGTGTGGCTTTCCTCAACCTCGACATGGCTGTCGCGTAGGTCATAGGCGGAATGGCTGGAAGCGCCCTTCTTGATGTTCAAGGCCGACATGCGGCTTTCCCTTCTGCAAATATTCCACGGGGGGCCGGGGGCGCGACGCCCCCGGTTTCCGACATCTCAGACCAGCGCGGCGCCGGCCTTGAAGGCCTCGGCATCGGCCGAGAGCAGCATTTCGTTATGCGGCTTGCCCGACGGGATCATCGGGAAGCAGTTCTCGTGCTTCTCGACCAGGCAATCAAAGATCACCGGCCCGTCGTAGCGGATCATTTCCAGGATCGCGTCGTCCAGATCCTTGGGATCGCTGCACTTGATGCCCTTGCAGCCGAAAGCCTCGGCCAGCTTGACGAAATCGGGCAGGCTCTCGCTCCAGCTTTGCGAATAGCGCTCGCCATGCAAGAGTTCCTGCCACTGGCGCACCATGCCCAGACGTTCGTTGTTCAGGATGAACTGCTTGACCGGCGCGCGGAACTGCATCGCCGTGCCCATTTCCTGCATGTTCATCAGCCAGGACGCCTCGCCCGCGACGTTGATCACCAGCGCCTCGGGATGGGCGATCTGCACGCCGATGCTGGCGGGCAGGCCATAGCCCATGGTGCCGAGGCCGCCCGAGGTCATCCAGCGGTTGGGGTCTTCGAAGCCCAGGAACTGCGCCGCCCACATCTGGTGCTGGCCCACTTCGGTGGTGATGTAGCGGTCCATGCCCTTGGTCAGCGCCTCGAGCCGTTGCAGGGCGTATTGCGGCTTGATGGTGGTCTTGCTGGGCTCATAGGCCAGGCAGTTGATCTTCTTCCAGTCGTTGATCTGCGCCCACCAGCGGGCGATGCCGTCCTTGTTGACCTTGCGGCCACGCGCCTTCCACACCTTCAGCACGTCTTCCAGCACATGACCGACATCGCCGATGACCGGCAGGTCAACCCGGATCACCTTGTTCACCGAGGACGGGTCGATGTCGATCTGCACCTTTGTGGAGTTCGGGCTGAAATCCTTGACGCGGCCGGTGATCCGGTCGTCGAAGCGCGCGCCGACCGCGATCATCAGGTCGCAGCCGTGCATGGCGAGGTTGGCTTCATAAAGGCCGTGCATCCCCAGCATCCCCAGCCACGACTTGCCGCTGGCCGGATAGGCACCAAGACCCATCAGCGTGGAGGTGATCGGGATGCCCGTCGCATCGACCAGTTCGCGCAGCAACTGGCTGGCGCCCTTGCCGGAATTGATCACCCCGCCGCCGGTGTAGAACACCGGGCGTTCGGCGGTTTCCAGCATCTCGACAAGCCGGGTGATGGCGTCGATGTCGCCCTTGACGCGCGGCTGGTAATGGTCGGGCTTCATCCGCTCCGGCCCGGTGTATTCGGCCTGGGCGAATTGCACATCCTTGGGGATGTCGATCAGCACCGGCCCCGGCCGGCCCGACCGGGCCACATGGAAGGCGCGGTGAATGGTCTCGGGCAGCCGGGCGCTGTCCTTCACCAGCCAGTTCATCTTGGTGCAGGGGCGGGTGATGCCCACGGTATCGGCTTCCTGGAAACCGTCGGTGCCGATCATGAAGGTCGGCACCTGGCCGGTCAGCACCACGATCGGGATCGAATCCATCAGCGCATCGGTCAGGCCGGTCACCGCATTGGTGGCCCCCGGGCCGCTGGTCACCAGCGCCACGCCCACCTTGCCGGTGGACCGGGCATAGCCTTCGGCCATGTGGATCGCTCCCTGTTCATGGCGGACCAGAACATGCCGGATGTCGTTTTGCAGGAAAATCTCGTCATAGATCGGAAGGACGGCGCCGCCGGGATAACCGAAGACAACCTCGACCCCCTGATCCTTGAGAGCCTGCACCACCATCTTCGCGCCGGTCATCGACCTTGTCATCGCTTGCATCCCTTGCCGTCCGAACCAAGAAAAAGCCCCCGGGTGGGGTTCCCGAGGGCGCATGGTCACCATCATGGTGTGCCGTTACCGGCCCATGCGCCTGTCCCCAAGAACTACGAGAATGTCGGTCATCGCCGCCCTCATGCCTTTTCCGCGGCGGAAACTAGGCTGCGGCTGCAAGGGCGTCAACTGCAAAAGCGCATGGAAAATATCCAGGGACCGCTGAAAATTGAACTTATCTTGCGTCCCGATGCCGCATCGGCGCAACTTTCGGGAATTCGTGCGGCGGCGCAGCCCCCTTTGTGCGGGGCTGAGTCGCGGTTGCCCCTTCTGCCGGCGCCCGCATCTGCGCTATCACGTCACCATCCGCTGCGGTGGTCGCGGCGAGGAGGGGTTGCAGATGAAGCTTTACTATTCGCCCGGGGCCTGTTCGCTGGCATCGCATATCGTGCTTGAGGAGGCCGGTGTCGCCTACAGCGCCGAAAAGGTGAACCTGCGGGAAAAGCAGACCGAAAGCGGCGCGGACTATCTGGCGATCACCCCGCGCGGGGCGGTGCCCGCGCTGGCGCTGGACGGCGGCGAGGTGCTGACCGAAGGCGTCGCCATCATGCAATATGTGATGGACAGCGCGAAGCCGGGGGCCCTGCCGGCGGCCGGCACGCTGGGCCGCGCCCGGCTGCAAGAGGCGCTGAACTATGTGGCGACCGAGGTGCACAAGACCTATTCGCCGCTGTTCCGTGGCCTTGAGGGGGCCGCGAAGGAGGCGCAGCTTGCGCTGCTGGATGCGCGGCTGAAGGTGATCGAGGACCGGCTGGCCGATGGCCGCGCCTTCCTGACCGGGACCGAGTTCACCCCCGCCGATGCCTATCTGTTCACCGTGACCAACTGGTCGCGCCCGATGGGGCATGATCTTTCGCGCTTTCCGCGGATCGAGGCGCTGCGCGCCCGCATTGCGGAACGCCCCTCGGTGCAGGCGGCGATGAAGGCCGAAGGTCTGCTCAAGTGACAGGCATCTGCCTTGCAGATGGGCGGTGCGGCACGGGCCGCGCCGCCTGACGCAGGGTCAGCCGCTTGCGCCGCGATCAATTCGGCGCAAGCTTTTCGCCCCACATGAAAAACCGGTTTGCAAGCCGCGACTTGCTGGCTAGGGTTCCGTCATCGACCTGCGCCGGCAAAGCACAGGGCCGCTGACACATGTGGAGGAGAATTCATGGATCGTCGTTCCTTTCTGACGAAGGCCGCCGTTGGCGGCACGATGGCGGCAGGTGCCACCGCCCTGGCCGCGCCGGCCATCGCGCAGACCGCCCCCAAGGTGACCTGGCGTGTCACCTCGTCCTTCCCGAAATCGCTCGACACCATCTTCGGCGCGGCCGAGACCATGTCGAAATACGTCTCGGAAATGACCGACGGCAACTTCACCCTGCAGGTGTTCCCGGCGGGCGAACTGGTGCCCGGCCTTGAGGCCGCCGATGCCGTGTCGGCGGGCACGGTCGAAGCCTGCCACACCGTTCCCTATTACTTCTGGGGCAAAGACCCGACCTATGCGCTGGGTGCGGCCGTGCCCTTCGGGCTGAACGCCCGGATGATGAACGCCTGGTTCTACTATGGCGGCGGCATCGACATGATGAACGAGTTCTACGCCACGCAGAACCTGATCGCCTTCCCGGCCGGCAACACCGGCGTGCAGATGGCGGGCTGGTATCGCAAGGAGATCAACTCGGTCGAAGACCTGAAGGGTCTGAAGATGCGGATCGGCGGCTTCGCCGGCAAGGTGATCGAGAAGCTGGGCGTGGTTCCGCAGCAGATTGCCGGCGGCGACATCTATCCGTCGCTGGAAAAGGGCACCATCGACGCGACCGAATGGGTGGGTCCGTATGACGATGAAAAGCTCGGCTTCTACAAGGTCGCGCCCTACTACTACTATCCCGGCTGGTGGGAAGGTGGCCTGGCCATCGCGACCATGATCAACCTGGCCAAATGGGCCGAACTGCCGCCCTCGTATCAGGCGGCGCTCAAGGCGGGCTGCGTGGTGGCCAACACCGACATGCTGGCCAGCTATGACTGGAAGAACCCCACGGCGCTGAAGTCGCTGGTGGCCAACGGCGCGCAACTGCGCCCGCTGCCGCAAGACGTGCTGCTGGCGGCCTTCGAAGCGGCCAACCAGACCTACGCCGAAGTGTCGGCCGGCAACGCCACCTTCAAGAAGATCAAGGAATCGCAGGATGCCTTCCGTCGCGATGCCTACCTGAATGCGCAGATCGCGGAATACAACTACGACGTGTTCATGATGTCGCAACAGCAGGCCGGCAAGCTCTGACCCTTGCCTGACCTTTGAACGTGCGGCCCCGGAGAACCCTCTTCGGGGCCGTTTTCATTTGGCCCGCGCGGGTGCGGCTGCCCACTGGCGCGGCGGCGCGCAACTGTGCATCCTGCGGGCAGGGGCCGTGCGGCGACTGTCGCAGCGGCGGGCGGAGGGGGACATGCTGAAGGGAATCGACAACCGGCTGAATGCCGAGGTGCTGGGCTGTCTGCGGGCCATGGGGCATGGCGATGTGCTGATCCTGGCCGATACCAACTTTCCGGCCGAGGCGGTGGCGCGGGCCACGGTGACGGGCCGGGTGCTGCGGATGGAGAACCTGACCGCCGCCGAGGCGGCGAAGGCGATCCTGTCGGTGCTGCCGCTGGACACGTTCGTCGAGGATTTCGCCGGCCGGATGGAAGTGGTGGGGGCGCCCGATCAGGTGCCTGCGGTGCAGGGCGAGGTGCAGGCCGAGATCGACCGCGCCGAAGGCCGGCCAAGGCCCATGGTTGCGGTCGAACGCTTTGCCTTTTACGACTTGGCCCGGCAGTCCTTCGCCGTGATCCAGACCGGGGAGCGGCGGTTCTACGGCTGCTTCATGTTCCGCAAGGGCGTGATCCCGCCTGACGCCTGATACCCGAGACCCAAGCCCGATACCGGAGTGCTGTGCCCATGAAACCCATCGTCATCCTTGGCATCTTCGTGGCCGATACGGCCTTTCGCGCGGACCGGCAGCCGAAGATGGGCGAAACCCTGCTGGGCCATAGCTTCGCGCTGGGGCCGGGGGGCAAGGGGTCGAACCAGGCGGTGGCGGCGGCCATGGCGGGGGGCAAGGTGCATTTCATCACCCGCCTGGGCCGCGACGATTTCGCCGCCATCGCGCGGACGACCTGGGCCAAGGCCGGGGTCCACCCCGAGGTGACCGAGGATGCCGAAAGCTATACCGGGGCGGCCTTTGTCTTTCTTGAGGCGGCCACCGGCAACAATGCCATCATCGTGGCGCCGGGGGCTGCCGCCCGCATCACGCCCGAGGATCTGGATGCGCGGGCCGATCTGATCCGCGGCGCCTCGGTCTTTGTCGCCCAGTTGGAACAATCGGTCGCGGCGGCGCGGCGCGGGCTGGAAATCGCGCGGGCGGCGGGGGTGCGGACGATCCTGAACCCCGCACCGGCGGCGACGCTGGACGATGCCACGCTGGCGCTGTGCGATTTCATCACCCCGAACGAAAGCGAGGCCGAGGCGCTGACCGGCATCCCGGTCGTCACCGTGGCCGATGCCGAACGCGCCGCCGATGCGCTGCTGGCGCGCGGCGTGGGGGCGGTGATCGTGACGCTGGGCGGCAATGGCGCGCTGTACCGCGACGCCAGCCGCAGCCTGCATCTGCCGGTGATCAGCGCCGGCCCCGTGGTGGAAACCACCGGCGCGGGCGATGCCTTCAACGGTGGCTTTGCCGTGGCGCTCAGCGAGGGCCGCAACGTGATCGAGGCGGTGCGCTTCGGCTGCGCCACGGCGGGAATCAGCGTCACCCGGCCAGGCACCGCCCCGGCCATGCCGGCGCGGGCTGAGATCGACGCGCTGCTGGCGCGACAGGGCTGACCGCGCCCGGGCGGCGCGAAACGGCGCTGTCGCCCGGAATTCGCAAAACTGTCATACAGCCGTTACAGCTTCGCCGCAGAACCGGCGCACAGAGGCCCGCGAAGCACGGTGGCCGGAGGCAGACATGAACGACATGCGAGTGGTGGAGCGGACGGTGTCCAACGATTCGACCAAGATGAAGGCCGAGGCCGTGAACGTGCATTACGGCACGACCCATGCCCTCAAGGATGTGTCGGTGGACATCCGCGAACGGACCGTCACCGCCTTCATCGGCCCGTCGGGCTGTGGCAAATCCACCTTCCTGCGCTGCCTGAACCGGATGAACGACACCGTGGCCTCGGCCCGGGTCACCGGAAAGATCACGCTGGACGGCGAGGACATCTATGCCCGCGAGGTGGACCCGGTGCAGTTGCGCGCCAAGGTCGGCATGGTGTTCCAGAAGCCGAACCCGTTTCCCAAGCCGATCTATGACAATGTGGCCTATGGCCCGCGCATCCACGGTCTGGCCCGGGGCAAGGCGGAACTGGACGCGCTGGTCGAGGCCAGCCTGCGCCGTGCCGCGCTGTGGGACGAGGTGAAGGACCGGCTTGATTCCCCGGGAACCGGCCTGTCGGGCGGCCAGCAGCAGCGCCTGTGCATTGCCCGCGCCATTGCCACCAGCCCCGAAGTGCTGCTGATGGACGAACCCTGTTCGGCGCTGGACCCGATCGCCACCGCGCAGGTCGAGGAGCTGATCGACGAATTGCGCAGCGAATTTTCGGTGGTGATCGTCACCCATTCCATGCAGCAGGCCGCGCGCGTCAGCCAGAAGACCGCCTTCTTCCATCTGGGCGTGCTGGTCGAATTCGGCGACACCGGCGAGATCTTCACCAATCCGCGCGACCCGCGGACCGAAAGCTACATCTCTGGCCGGATCGGATGAGCAGGGCATGATGCGCGACCCCCATATCGTTTCGTCCTTCGACAAGGATCTGGAAAGCGTCCAGGCCATGGTCATGCGCATGGGCGGGCTGGTCGAGAAGGCGCTTCTCGAAGCCGTCGAGGCGCTGGAAATGCGCGACGAGGCGCTGGCCGAACGGGTGCGCGCCGGCGATGCCGCCATCGACGCGCTGGAAGAGCAGATCCAGACCGAATGTGCCCGCATCCTTGCGCTGCGGTCCCCCACGGCGACCGACCTGCGCACCGTGCTGACGGTGATGCGGCTGGCCGCCGCGCTGGAACGGTCGGGCGATTATGCCAAGAACCTGGCCAAGCGGTCGCTGGTGCTGATGCACATGGCGCCGGTCAACGGGGCACCCGGCGCGATCCGGCGGATGGCGCGGGCGGTGGTGGCGCTGCTCAGCGATGCGCTGGACGCCTATATCGCGCGCGATCCGGCCAAGGCGGCCGAGGTGCGGCTGCGCGATGCCGAGGTGGACCAGATGTATGCCGCGCTGTTCCGTCAGTTCCTGACCTACATGCTGGAAGATCCGCGCACGATCACCCCCTGCATGCACCTGCATTTCATCGCCAAGAACATCGAACGGGTGGGCGACCACGCCACCGCCATCGCCGAACAGGTGATCTATCTGGTCGAAGGGGCGGTGCCCGAAACGGCGCGGCCCAAGGTCGACAGCGTGCCGATGGCCGAAGGCTGAGGAGACAGAGATGGCGCAGGACAAGCGGCCCACGGTTCTTCTGGTCGAGGACGAACCCGCGCAGCGCGAGGTGCTGTCCTACAACCTTGATGCCGAAGGCTTCCGGGTGACGGCGGCCGACAATGGCGAGGATGCACTGATCCTGGTCGAGGAAGAGGCGCCGGATGTCATCATCCTGGACTGGATGATGCCCAAACTGTCGGGGATCGAGGTCTGCCGCCGCCTGAAGATGCGGCCCGAGACGCGGTCGATCCCGATCATCATGCTGTCCGCCCGCGCCGAGGAGGTGGACCGCATCCGTGGCCTGGAAACCGGCGCCGACGATTATGTCATCAAGCCCTATTCGGTGCTGGAGCTGATGGCGCGCACCCGCGCCCAGTTGCGCCGTGTGCGCCCTTCGACCGTGGGCGTGGTGCTGGAGTTCGAGGACATCCGCCTTGACCCGGAAACCCACCGCGTCACCCGGTCTGACCGATCGCTGAAACTGGGCCCGACCGAGTTTCGCCTGCTGTCCACGCTGATGGAAAAGCCCGGCCGGGTCTGGAGCCGGGAGCAGTTGCTGGACCGGGTCTGGGGACGCGACATCTATGTCGATACCCGCACGGTGGATGTGCATGTGGGCCGGTTGCGCAAGTCGCTGATGCAGCACGGCGGCGAAGACCCGGTGCGCACCGTGCGCGGCGCCGGCTACGCGCTGGGCTGACCTTTTCAGCGGTGCGGCCGCAAGGGCGGCCGCAGGTTTCCTGTCTCGCCTCTGACGCGCGAAGACGCGCGTCAACCGGCTCGGACCGTGCCTCCGGCGGGGATATTTGCCGGACAGAAAATGCCGCATCTGTTCATTTTCTGTCCTCAAATATCCCGGGGGTGCGGGGGCAGCGCCCCCGCCTGCGACGCCTATGCAGGGTTATGCTCTGCCAGAACCGCGCCAAGGGCCGACAGGAACTGTTCGGCATTGCTGGTTGAAAACGGGAGCGGCGGGCGGATCTTCAGGATATTGCCCTGCGGGCCGGTGGCCGAGATCAGCACCCGCCGGTCGCGCAGGCCGTTGACGATGCGGCTGGCGGCGGCCGGGTCGGGGGCGCCGTCCTGCAGGATGTCCACCGCCAGGAACAGGCCCGCGCCGCGCACGTCGCCCAGGGTTTCGGGGTGGCGGGCGGCCAGTTTGCGCAGGCCTTCGGCAAAGGCAGCGCCGGTGACTTCGGCGTGGTGCATCAGGCCTTCGTCCTGAATGACGCGCAGCACTTCCATCGCCACGGCGGCGGCCACGGCATTGCCGCCGAAGGTGTTGAAATACCGCGCCTGCGCGCCGAATTCGGCAATCACATCGGGCCGCAGCACCAGCCCCGCCACCGGGTAGCCGTTGCCCATCGGCTTGCCCAGCGACACCATGTCGGGCAGGATGCCATGGCGCTGGAAGCCCCACATCGAGCCGCCGGTGCGGCCGAAACCGGGCTGCACCTCGTCGGCCAGGAAGAGGCCGCCTTCGGCGCGGATGGCCTCTACCGCCGGGGCAAGGAAACCGGGCGGGTCCAGCCAGAGGCCGTCGGAGGAAAACACCGTGTCCACGATCAGCATCGCAGGGCGCAGGCCCTTGTCGCGCAGGGCGGCACAGGCGGTGCGCACGGCGGCGGCGAAGCCTGTGGCGATGCCGCCGGGGTAATTGGCCGGGCTGGGGGCGGGGATGGCAATCACCTCGGGCCCCGGGGCCACGGCAGGGCCGATCGACATGGACATCTGCGCGGTGGCCAGCGTGACGCCGTGATAGGCGTTGTCGGTGACGATGACGCCGGTGCCGCCGGTGGCCGCGCGGGCCACGCGATAGGCCAGATCGTTGGCTTCCGACCCGGTGCAGGTGAACATCACATGCCCAAGCGGATCGGGGAAGGTTTCCAGCAGCCGTTCGGCATAGTCGAGGATACCGTCGTGCAGATAGCGGGTATGGGTGGCCAGCGTGGCGGCCTGCCGCGCCATCGCCTCGACCACGCGGGGGTGGCAATGGCCGACACAGGCGACGTTGTTGTAGCAATCAAGCCAAGGGTTGCCCTGCGCATCATACAGCCAGACGCCCTGACCGCGCACCAGATGCACCGGGGTTTCGTAGAACAGACGGTAGGCCGGCCCCAGCGCCCGGGTCCGCCGCGCGACCAGCGCCTCGTCGGCGGGCGACAGGTGGCCCTTGCCGGGGGCATAGGCGTTGACCATCTGGCCGATGCGGGGCGAGGGGGGCATGGCGATCACTCCAGTCCGGTGGCGCGGGCGAAGGCGGCGGTGGCGGCGGCGCGGTCGATCCGGCGAAAGGCGGCAAGGCCCGCGCGGGCCGACGGGGCATTGCGCAGGATGTAGGGGGCGTTTTCGGGATAACGCGCCGCCCGCCAGTTGGCGATGGTCAGGGTGGTGACCATGCGGGCGGTGATCAGGTCGAACAGCGGCGCCACCTCGGGGCCGGTCAGCGGCAGGCGGGCGGCATAACCCGACAGGAAGGCGGACAGGCTTTCCAGCGGCTGGTCGGGGTCGATCTGGTAGGAGGCGGCGGTGGCCAGGTCGCAGATGCGCGGAGTGCGCACCATGTCGCCGAAATCGAGGATGCCGGTGACGCGGGTCGGATCATCGGGCGCGACCAGCAGGTTATGCGGGTTGAAATCGGCGTGGCAGACCTGCGCGGGCAGGCGCGACAGCGCGGGCGAGATCCGGGTTTCGAAATCGGCCACTAAGGCGGCCGCCTCGGCGCGCAGGTTGGCATCGGCCAGGCTGGGCAGCAGGGGGGCCAGGCGGGGCACCTGCTTGATGTCCCACAGAAGGATGTGGTCATCGGCCGGATGGGCATAATCGGCCAGCGCGGCGGTCAGGCGGGCCAGCGCGTCGCCCACGGCGCGGCGTTGGGCAGGGCCGTGCGGGGCCGCGTGCAACGGGGTGCCGTCCAGCCAGGTCAGCAGCCGCAGGCGGCCCTGCGGCAGCGCCACCCAGGGGGCGCCGTCGCGGGTGGGCACCAGGCGCGGCACCGGCAGGGCGGGATCGCGGGCGGCGACATGCAGCAGCGCGCCGGTCTGGAAGCCGGTCATCGGCTCTGGCTCGGCCGGGTTCGCCAGCTTGACCATGAAGCGGCCCTGCGGCGTGGTCAGCCGGTGGTTCAGGTCGCGTTCCGAGGTGAGGGGCGACAGATCCCCCGCAAGGCCCCAGTGCCGCGCCAAAAGGGGGGCCAGCGCCCCGGGCGCAAGCTCCGGGGGCGGCAGGGTCAGCAGGGCGCCGAGCGCGTCTTGGGTCTGGGTGTCGGGCATGGGGTCGGCCTTGGGTCGGCGCCAGATGACCACAGGCGGCGCCCTTGCGCCAGAGGGAAGGCGGTGGAAGAGGCCGGCGCCTGCCGGACCGCAGGATAACCTGACTTTCGCACCGCGGGCGGCTGTGCTGCACTGGCTTCATGGCGGGCCTGTTTTCCGCCGGACCTTTTTGAACGGAGCATTCTGATGTGCGACTTTACGATGATTCTGTCGGCGCTTGCGGCTGCGCAGGTGGCACTGGCGCTTGCCATTGCGCTGACGGTGACCGCGATTGCGGTGAACGCTTCCTTTTTCGGGGCGCCGGGCGCGATTGCGCCCTTTGCCGGCGCGGTGGTCAGCGCGGCCATCGCGGCGGTCAGCCTGGCCATGGCCAGCGATGCGCTGTCCAATCCGGCCTGCGCGGCGGCGGGGGCCTGCGGGGCCGAACTGGCCTCGGCCCGGGCGGCCATTGACCTGCTGACCGCGACCATGGCGGCAACCGCCGTTGTCGGGGTGGCCGCGATGGTGCTGGCGGGGGTGCCGGTGGCGGGCGGGGTGGCGATGGGGGGCTATACGGCCGGTCTGATCGTGGCCTCGGTCGGCATCGCGCCGGGCAGCATGGCGATTGCCGCGCTGCAACGCTGCGCCGACGCCGCCGCTTCGACCCGGACGGCGGATGTGCTGGTGGTGACGGGTGTCATTGTCGGGCTGATCGGGCTGGGGTTCGTGATCATTGCCATCGGCACCGGCGGGCGCGGCACGGAGCAGGGCGAGGAGGACGATCCCTGGGGGCCGAAAGACCGTGACAGGCCGCTGAACGGCTGAAACCGGCGCGGGCCGGGGCAAGCTGCCCGGCCCGCGGCATTTTCGGGGGTGACTTTCCGCCGTGCCGCGCCAGATAAGGGCGCAAAGGGCGGGACGCATGAGACTGGGACAGGGCATAGAACAGGCACGGGTGGCATCGCTGGCGATGCTGCGGATGGCGCTGATCGTGGGGCTGGCGGTGGCCGGGCTGTGGCTGGCGCTGGCGAAGCTGCACGATCAGGCGGCCGGGGTGCGGGTCGAGCGGGTGGATATTGACGGGGTGCCGGCGCAGGTTTTCCGCCCCGAGGGGCCGGCGAAGGGGCCGGTGCTGGTGATCGAGCACGGCTTTGCCGGTTCGGCCCGGATCATGGACAGTTTCGCCCTGTCGGCGGCGCGGGCCGGCTATGTGGCGGTCAGCTATGACAGTGCGGGGCACGGGCGCAATCCGGCGCCGCTGTCCGGGTCGATCACCGAAATCGACGGCGCAACGGTCACGCTGCGGCGCGAGCTGGAAACGGTGATGCGGGCCGCGCGCGGCTATGGCGACGGGCGGCTGGCGGTGCTGGGTCATTCGATGGCGACCGACATCGTGGTGCGGGCGGTGCGGTCGCAAGGCGGGGTGGATGCGACCATCCTGGTGTCGATGTTTTCGCGCGAGGTGACGCCCGCCACGCCGCCCAACCTGCTGGTGGTGACCGGGGAATGGGAGCCGCGCCTGCGGCAGGAGGCGCTGTGGGCGGCGGGGCTGATGGACCCATCCGCACAGGAAGGCGAAACGGTCGGGTTCGAGGGCAACTGGCGGCGGGCGGCGGTGGCGCCGCATGTCGAACATGTCAGCGTGCTGTTCTCGACCGCGACGATGGCCGAGATGGTGGGCTGGCTGGACCAGACCTTCGGGGCCGTGCCGCAGGGGGCGGTGGCGGACCGCGGCGGCTGGATCGCGCTGCTGCTGTTGTGCGGGGCCGTGCTGGCCGGGCAGGGGATGCGGCTTTTGCCGCAGGTGGCGGCCGAACCGCAGGGGGCGGGCCTGCCGTGGCGGCGGCTGTGGTGGGTGGTGCTGGTGCCGGTTGTCGTGGTGCCGCTGGGGTTGCGCTTTGTGCCGACCGGGTTCCTGCCGGTGCTGGTGGCCGATTATCTGGCGGTGCATTTCGCGGCCTTCGGCGGGGTGCTGGCGCTGTGCCTGTGGCGGGCGGGCGCGCCACGGCCCGACTGGCCGCCGCGGGCACTGCTGGCCGGGCTGATCGGCTTTGCGCTGGTGGCGGGGCTGATCTTCTGGCCGATCGACGCCTATCTGACGAATTTCTATCCCGGCCCGGGCCGGGCCGTGGTGATGGCCGCGATCCTGGCCGGCACGCTGCCGTGCTTTCTGGCACTGGAATGGGCGATGCGGGGCGCCGGCGCGGGGCGGCTGGAGGGGGTGGCGCTGAAGGCGGGGCTGCTGGTCAGCCTGCTGATTGCCGTGGCGCTGGATTTCGAGCGGCTGATGTTCCTGCTGATCATCCTGCCGGTGGTGGTGCTGGCCTTCCTGTTGTTCGGCTGGCTGTCGGCGCGGGCCTATGGTGCGACGCGGCACCCGTTTGCGGGTGCGCTGATGCAGGCGCTGGCCTTTGCCTGGGCCTTGGGCGTGACCTTCCCGCTGCTGGCCGGATAAGGCCGGATTGACATTACATAGTAATTCAGTCAGGAATTGATCCGCACCCAGCCACGCCCCGAAAAGGGGCCAGTCCGGTGGACCGCGCAACGGAAGGGATCACGCGATGACGGGCAAGGATGGGCTGGATCGGCAGGACTGGACGGATCTGCTGCGGCAGGCGCTGGCGGGGGCCTTCCCGCTGATGGCGCTGGAGGCGCTGCTGGACCGGGTGGAAGCGCCGCACTGAGGCGGGCGCCGCCGGTTCAGCCTCCGGTATGGCTCATGTGGCGGCTGACCTTGCCGCTGACGCCGCTGCGCGAATAGTCGAAATCATGGCCCTTGGGCTTGCGCGCGATTGCGGCGCGGATGGCCTGTTCAAGCCGCGCATCCTCAGAGCTGGCGCGCAGGGGCGCGCGCAGGTCGGCGCGGTCTTCCTGGCCCAGGCACATGTAAAGTTCGCCCGTGCAGGTCAGCCGCACCCGGTTGCAGCTTTCGCAGAAGTTATGGGTCAGCGGCGTGATGAAGCCGATCTTCTGGCCGGTTTCCTCGATCCGCACATAGCGGGCGGGGCCACCGCTGCGTTCCAGCAGATCGGTCAGGGTGAACCGGCTGGCCAGACGGGCGCGCAGGTCGCGCAGGCTCCAATACTGGTCAAGGCGGGCGGGTTCGACATCGCCCATCGGCATGACCTCGATGAAGGTCAGATCATGGCCTTCGCGGGCGCACCAGTCGGTCAGCGAGAACAGCTCGTCCTCGTTCACGCCTTTCAGGGCAACGGCGTTGATCTTGACGCGCAGCCCGGCGGCGCGGGCGGCGGCGATGCCGTCCAGCACCTGCGGCAGGCGGCCCCAGCGGGTGATGGCGGCGAAACGGTCGGGGTCCAGCGTATCAAGGCTGACATTGACGCGGGTCACGCCCAGATCGGCCAGCGGCCGGGCAAAGCGGGCCAACTGGCTGCCGTTGGTGGTCAGCGTCAGCTCCTGCAGGGCGCCGGTGGCCAGATGGCGCGACATCGCCTCGAAGAAGGTAAGGATGCCCCGGCGGACCAGCGGTTCCCCCCCGGTGACCCGCAGCTTGCGCACGCCCATGCGGACGAAGGCAGAACAGAGGCGGTCAAGCTCTTCCAGCGTCAGAAGGTCTGCCTTGGGCAGGAAGGTCATGTGTTCCGCCATGCAATAGGTGCAGCGGAAATCGCAGCGGTCGGTGACCGAGACCCGCAGATAACTGATGGCGCGGGCGAAGGGGTCGATGAGGGGCGCGTCGGTCATTGCCGGAAGGTAGGCGCGGCGGACCCTTGCCACAAGCACCAAAGCGGCAGTTGCGGGGCGGCGGGCGGCAGACTATCGTCGTAGGCATGATGAAACATTCCCTTGTCCTGTTGTCGTTCGCCGTGGCCCTGTCGGGCTGTGCCGCCATGGATCGCCTGTCGGGCAAGCCGCCCGCCGCCAAAGACCCCGCCCTGGCGACCGAGTTCGCGCCGGCGGTGCAGACCACGCCGCTGGGGGGCAGCGGACAATCGGCGGCCTCGCTGGACACGACCAGCGCGGCAGAGAAATCGGCGGCGCTGGCGGTGAAGCCGACCGGGGGCGAGCGGACGCTGGGCCAGTCGGTGGTGGCCCTGGGGCCGCCGGCCGAACAGGGCCTGTGGGTGCAGTCGGAACTGGTGACGGCGGCGGCCAAGGGCCGGGTCGTGGCGCCGAACGGAAAGTCGCTGGCGGTGGACCTGCGGCCGGGCAGCGGCGGGGCGCTGATGTCGCTGGGCGCCTATCAGGCGCTGGGGATCGGGCTGACCGAACTGCCGAAGATCACGATCTACGGTCCCTGACGAGCGCAGGCCGGGCGCGGGCCGGGACGCAGGCGGGGGCGCTGCCCCCGCACCCCCGGGATATTTAGGACAGATGAGACGCAAGGGCGCGCGGACCGTCAGGCCAGCAGGCGCGCGGCTTCCTTGCGGGCAAAGGGTTTCATCGCCTCGCCATGGCGGGCAAGGAAGGCGCGGGTGCGGTCGGCATCGTGTTTCGACAGGTCGCGCAGCCACCAGGCCACGGCTTTCTGGATGAACCAGTCCGGGTCGGCCACATAGCCGGCGGCCCAGCCAAGCACCCGGTCGCGGATGGCGGCGTCTTCGGGTTTCGGGAAATTCTGCTTGGTCCAGGGCAGCGTCATCACCAACGCGGCGCGGCGCGTCCACATATGGGGCGAGGTGGTCCAGGTTTCGACTGTATCAAGGCGGGACGGATCGGCCAGAAGGCGGCGTTCGCCGGCGTCGCAGGCATGGTCGGCAATGGCCCAGGCGTCGAAGGACGACACCCAGGAGGCGATCAGATCCCAGGCCGCCTGATCGGGGCGCAGCCGGGCCTGCGTCAGCAGTTTCGCCGCCGCCACCCGCGCTTCGTGGATGTCGGTCTGCCAGAGCGCATCGGCCAGCGCGACCCGGTCTTCGACCGTCATTTCGGCCCGCCAGCCATTCGCCAGATCGGTGATCTGCGGCACGGTCACGCCCAGATAGCGGCGCGGCGCCTTGTGATAGGCGGCCATTTCGGGCGCCTTGGCCGGGTCGGCCGCCGCTTCAAGCGCGGTCAGGGCCGTGTCGAGCGTGACCATGCCGTATCCTTTCCGGTCAGGGGGCTGCGTCGAGAAGTTTGCGCATCTGCGACGGGAAAAGCTGCAGCAGCATGGTTTCGCTTTTCGCCGCCCCCTTGTGGCTGACGAAGAGCCGCAGGTCCATGGGGGTATCATCGCCCGGCGGCACCATCGAGAAATCAAGATCGAAGATGCCGCGCCAATAGGACTGGCCCACCACCGGGAAGGCGGCGGTCTTGTCCACCTTGCCATGGCTGGCGGTGACTTCAAGCGTGACGCCATCGGTCGGGCCAAGGCCCTCCAGCCCGCGACCATCAAAATCGCAGACCAGCTTGACCGCGTTTTCCGGCCGCGGTTCGCCCGGCATCCCGGCCGCCCCGATGCGGGTGGCGATGAAGCGGGCGGCGGTGGGGGCGACGGGGCAATCCTCGACCCAGGACAGGCGATAGGCCATGTCGAAGGTGGCGCCCTTTACCGCCGGGGTCGCCGGTTGCCAGAAGGCGACGATGTTGTCATGCGTCTCATCCTCGGTGTGCAGTTCGACCAGGGTCACGGTGCCATTGCCCCAGTCGCCCTTGGGTTCGACCCAGGCACTTGCGCGGCGGTCGTAGAACACGCCGTCATCCTGATACTGGGCAAAGTCGCGTTCGCGCTGCATCAGGCCGAAGCCCCGGACGCCCGGTGTCGAGAAGGTGTTGACCATGTTGCGGGGCGGTGCGTTCAGCGGCCGCCAGATGGTTTCGCCGCTGGCCGACAGGATTTCGAGACCGTCCGAGTCATGCACCTCGGGGCGCCAGTCCACCGAAACGAAGCGGTTGGTCTTGTTGAACCAGAACATCGAGGTCAGTGGCGCGATGCCAAGCCGTTCGACGGTGCCGCGCAGGAAGATCGTCGCCTCGATATCCTGAATGACGCCGTTGTCGCGGCGCGAGGCAATGCGATAGGCGCCGGTGGCGCGCGGGCTTTCCAGCAGGGCGTAGGCGGTCATCTCGCCATTGGGCGAGGGTTCCAGCCAGAAGCGGGTGAACAGCGGAAATTCCTCGGGGCCGTTGGCAAGGGCGGTGTCCATCGCCAGGCCGCGCACCGACAGGCCGAACTGGCCGGAATAGCCCTCGGTCCGCCAGTAGGAGGCGCCGAGGAAGGCCATCCAGTCGCGCCCCGATTTCGCATCCTGCACCCGGAAGCCGGCGAAGCCATGGGTATGGGTCAGGTTGCGGGCGGGGTTGCCTTCGGGAATGTCGAACAGGTCAAGCGCGAAGGGAAACTCGGTCGCCATGCCGCCTTCAAGGGTGAAGATGCGCACCGGCTGGCGGAAGTAGCGGCCGGGAAAGAACGGCTGCACCGGAGACATGTCGCCGCTGTTCAGCCAGAGCGTGCGGTCCTTGCGGAAGCTGATCTGGTTGTGGGCGTCATAGTCGACCTGTTCCAGAACCGCGTCGTCTTCGATCTTCGCGGGTTCATAGGGATGGGCCGCCAGGGTGCGGGCCATTTCCTTGAGGATCTCGAAGGTGAAGGGCGTGGGTTCTGCGGCGGGGCTGCCGGTCTGGGCCAGTGCCAGGCGGGGCAGCAGGAAAAAGGCGCCGGCGCCAAGGGCGCTGCGAAGGATGTCGCGACGGTGGGGATGGGGGGGCATGGCTCGGGCTTGGGGTTCGGGTTGCGGCGGGTTGCAAGGCACCCGCTTTCGCGCGCTGTGGTAGAGCGGCCGGGGGCGTCAGGCAAGCGCCCCCGTGATCATCAGAGCGGCTTTCGCGTCCCGCGTCACTCAACCGTGACGGATTTTGCCAGATTGCGCGGCTGATCGACATCGGTGCCTTTTGCGATGGCGGTATGATAAGCCAGCAACTGCGCCGGGATGGCATAGAGGATGGGCGCCCAGAGCGGGGCCACCGGCGGCAGGGTCAGGGTTTTCCAGGTGCCCTGCGCGGCGGTTTCCACGCCTTCGGCATCGGACAGGAGCAGCACCTTGCCGTTGCGGGCCATCACTTCCTGCATGTTCGACACGGTCTTGTCGAAGAGCGCATCCTTGGGGGCCAGGACGATGACCGGGACAGCGGCGTCGATCAGGGCGATGGGGCCGTGTTTCAGTTCACCCGATGCGTAACCTTCGGCGTGGATGTAGCTGATTTCCTTGAGCTTCAAGGCGCCTTCCAGGGCCAGCGGGAACATCGGGCCACGGCCGAGGAACAGGATGTCCTGCGCCTTGGCCAGATCCTTGGCGATGCGGGCGATGGGGTCTGACAGGCCAAGGGCGGCGTTCATCAGGCCGGGCAAGGCGCGCAGATCCTCAAGCCGTCGGGCAAGGGTGGCGGCGTCGATGGTGCCCCGGTCCTGCGCGGCCTTGAGCGCCATCAGCGCCAGAACGGTCAACTGGCAGGTGAAGGCCTTGGTCGAGGCGACGCCGACCTCGACGCCGGCCAGGATGGGCAGGGCCAGATCGGATTCGCGGGCAATCGAGGAGGTGGGGACGTTCACCACCGAAACCACGCGGGCCACCTTTTCCTTCACATGGCGCAGCGCGGCCAGCGTATCGGCGGTTTCGCCCGACTGACTGACGAAGACCGCCATCGAGGCGGGCGACAGCACCGGGTCGCGGTAGCGGAATTCCGAGGCGACATCGATCTCGGCCGGCAGGCCGGCGATCTGTTCGAACCAGTATTTCGCAACATGGCAGGCATAGCTGGCGGTGCCGCAGGCGACCAGCGTCACGCGGTCGATGCCCTTGAACGACAGGGCCTCGGGCAGTTCCAGCGTGCCGCGGGCCGAGGTATAATGTTTCAGCGCATCGGCCAGAACCACCGGCTGTTCGGCGATTTCCTTGGCCATGAAATGCTTGTAGCCGGCCTTCTCGATCCGGGTCGCGTCCAGGTGGATGCGGGTTTCCGGCCGGTTGGCCCGGCGGCCGGCTGCATCGAAGATCTCGGCGCCCTTGCGGGTGACGACCGCCCAGTCGCCTTCTTCCAGATAGGTGATGCGGTCGGTCATCGGGGCCAGCGCGATGGCGTCGGAGCCGACGAACATTTCCCCTTCGCCATGGCCGATGGCCAGCGGGCTGCCCTTGCGGGCGGCGATCAGCAGATCCTCTTCGCCGTCGAACAGGAAGCACAGCGCGAAAGCGCCGTGCAGCCGCGACAGGGTTTCGCGGGCGGCCTCGACCGGGGTGGCGCCGGCGTCCATCGCGCGGCGGACCAGAAGGGCAACCGCTTCGGTGTCGGTGTCGGATTCCTGAACATAGCCGGACGCGGCCAGTTCTTCGCGCAGCTCGCGGAAGTTCTCGATGATGCCGTTATGGACCACGGCCACCGGGCCGGAGCGGTGGGGGTGGGCGTTCTTGATCACCGGGCCGCCGTGGGTGGCCCAGCGGGTGTGGCCGATGCCGGCCTTGCCGGGCAGAGGATCGTGGACCAGCAGGTCCGAGAGGTTCACCAGCTTGCCCACCGCGCGGCGGCGGTCGAGCTTGCCGCCGTTGACGGTGGCGATGCCGGCGCTGTCATAGCCGCGGTATTCCAGACGCTTCAGCGCCTCGACCAGAAGGGGGGCCACTTCGTGGTGGCCAAGGACGCCGACGATGCCGCACATGGAGTCAGCCCTTTGCTTTCGCGGCCTTCAAGGCGCGGAGTTTCTCGAACAGACGGGTGGCGAGGCCGGGTTTGTTGACCTGCCGGGCGCGGGCCAGGGCGATGGCCTCGGCCGGAACATCTTCTGTGATGACGCTGCCCGAGGCGGTGAGCGCGCCATCGCCCACGGTGACGGGGGCGACCAGCATGGTGTCCGAGCCGATGAAGGCGCGTTTGCCGATGCGGGTGCGGTGCTTCATCACGCCGTCATAGTTGCAGGTTACGGTGCCGGCGCCGATGTTGGTGTATTCGCCGATGTCGGCATCGCCGATATAGGTCAGGTGGCCGACCTTCACGCCTTCATCAAGGATGGCGTTCTTGATTTCCACGAAATTGCCGACATGCACGTCTTCGGCCAGTTCCGCGCCGGGGCGCAGCCGGGCGAACGGCCCGACATCGGCCCCGCGCGAGACGTGGCAGCCTTCAAGATGGCAGAAGCCCTTGATCTCGGCCCCCGATTCAATGGTAACGCCGGGGCCGAACAGCACGTTCGGGCCGATGATGGCATCGCGCCCGATATGGGTATCCAGCGCGAAGAACACGGTTTCCGGGGCGGTCAGGGTGACGCCGTTTTCCAGCGCCTCGGCGCGGGCACGGGCCTGGAAGGCGGCCTCGGCCTCGGCCAGTTGGGCGCGGGTGTTCACGCCCATCGTCTCGGCTTCATCACAGGTGACGACACCGGCGGACAGGCCGGCGGCGCGGGCCAGTTCCACCACGTCGGTCAGATAATATTCGCCCGCCGCATTGGCATTGCCGATCTGCGCGACAAGGCGGAACAGCGTTTGCGCATCGGCGCAGATCACGCCGGAATTGCAAAGCGTTATGGCGCGTTCTTCAGACGTGGCATCCTTGAATTCGCGGATGGCAAGAAGCTGGTCGCCCTGCGTCAGAAGCCGGCCATAGCGGCCGGGGTCGCGGGCGTGGAAGCCCAGCACCACAACGGCATGGCTGGCGCGGGCGGCCAGCATCGCCTGCAGCGTTTCGGGGCGGATGAAGGGGGTGTCGCCGTAAAGCACGATCGCCTCGCCCGGCAGATCGGCCAGAAGCGGCGCGGCCTGGGCAACGGCATGGCCGGTGCCCTTCTGTTCCTCCTGCACCACGACTTCGGCAGTCTCGTCAAAGGCGCGGGCGGCGGCGGCCACCGCCTCGCCGCCATGGCCGACCACGACAACGCTGCGCACGGGGTCCAGCGCGCGGCCCGCGGCCATGGCGTGATGCAGCAGGGGGGCGGCCGCCACCTTGTGCAGCACCTTGGGCGTGTCGGAATTCATGCGCGTTCCCTGGCCCGCGGCCAGGATGATGAGCGAGACCTGCATTCTGCCCCTTCCTTTTCTTTGGCGCCGGTTTTACGGCGAAGGCGGCGGGCCGCCAAGGGGCGGCTTCTCACAGAGGGTTGCGGGATGTTGCAAGGCGGAAAATGCGTGGTCTTCGATCTGGACGGCACGCTGGCCGATACATCCGCCGATCTGCTGGCGGCGGCGAATGCCTGTTTCCGCGCCATGGGACGCGGGGATCTGCTGGGGCCGGACGATACGCTGACCGCCTTTCACGGCGGGGGGGCCATGCTGCGGCTGGGGTTTTCGCGGATCGGCCGGGCCGGGGACGAGGCCGAGGTTGACGCCTGGTATCCGCGGCTGCTGGAGGCCTATGCCGAGGGGATTGATACCCATACCCGGCTGTATCCCGGCGCGGTCGAGGCCGTTGAAGCTCTGCGCCGGGCGGGGCTGGCGGTGGCCATCTGCACCAACAAGCCCGCCGGTCTGGCGGAAGACCTGCTGCGGCGGCTGGGGGTGCGGGATCTGTTCGGCGCCATGGTGGGGGCCGACACCCTGCCGGTGCGCAAGCCCGACCCGGCACCCTACCGTCTGGCGGTGGAAACGGCCGGCGGGGTGGTGGGGCGGTCAATGCTGGTGGGCGATACCGAGACCGACCTGAAGACGGCGCGCGCCGTGGGGGTTCCTTGCGCGCTGGTCAGCTTTGGCCCCGAAGGGCCGGGCATTGCCCGGCTGCAACCTGAGGCGCTGCTGCACGCCTATGCCGATCTGCCCGCGCTGGCGGCGCGGCTTCTGGCCTGAGGGCCGCCGCCCGCAGGGGGCGGCGGCGGGGGCCTGTGTCAGAGGAAGTTCTTCTTGCACCAGGGCGCGGTCTTGTCGAATTCCTTCATCAGGTCGGGCAGGCTGCGGGTGGCAAAGATCTTCTGGAACCGCTGCACCATCGCCTGCGCCTTCTGTTCATCGGTGCCGGGCACATGGTCCAGCATCACCACGGCGGCCGATTGCGCCCAGTCAAGATCGCCCTTGCTGATGTAGCCGGCGGAATAAAGCTCGTCCGAGACCATGTAGAGCAGGGCCGAACATTGCAGCGCCTGCGCGGCGCGGCCCTGGATCACCAGATCGGCATGGGCGGGCAGGGTGGCTGACAGGCCAAGGGCAAGGGCGGCGGGGGCAAGGAAGCGGATCTTCATGGCAATTCCATCGGGTTGAAGGGCGGGTGGCGGATGTTCGCCGCGGGTAGGGCCATCATGGCGCGGCGGTGGGCGATGGGCCAGTGACAAAACCTGTCATTCCCGCTCAGGTTTGACAGGCGCAACGCAAGGGCCTAAGCCGCCCGGCATGAGCCGCGCCCTGTCCAGTCCGCCTTCGCGCCATGCCGCGAATTTTGTCATGCTCACCGTGTTTCTGGACATGGTGGGTTTCGGGCTGATCATGCCCGTGATGCCCGCGCTGATCGAGGAGGTGGGCCATACTGGCATCGACCAAGCCGCGATCATCGGTGGCTGGATGTTTGCCGCCTTCAGCCTGGCGCAATTTGCCTTTGCGCCGCTGATGGGCAACCTGTCGGACCGTTATGGTCGCCGGCCGCTGCTGTTGCTGGCGGTGTTCGGGCTGGGGCTGGACTTCGCCTTTTCGGCGGTGGCGCCCACGCTGTTCTGGCTGTTCGTGGGCCGGGTGCTGGCCGGCATCTGCGGGTCAAGCTGGGTAATCGCCAATGCCTATATCGCGGATGTGACCCCGCCCGAGGGCCGAGCGCGGGCCTTTGCCATGATGGGCGCCGCCCTGAGCGTGGGTTTCGTGATCGGGCCGGCGATCGGGGGGATGCTGGGCGAATTCGGCCCGCGCGTGCCGTTCTGGGTGGCGGCGGCGGTGTCGATGCTGAATTTCGTCTATGGCTGGTTCGTGCTGCCCGAAACGCTGGCACCGCAGAACCGCCGCGAATTCCAGTGGTCGCGCGCCAACCCCTTTGCGGCCTTCCGGGTGTTCGCCACCTATCGCGGCGTCTTGCCGATGTGCCTGCTGATGGGGCTCTATTTCTTCTCGACATCGGTCTATCCAGCGATCTGGTCGTTCTGGGGCATTGCCAAGTTCGGCTGGAGCGAAGGCATGGTCGGCCTGACGCTGGCCATGTTCGGGCTGGTGACGGGGGCGTTTCAGGCCGGGCTGACCGGGCCGGTGGTGGCCCGCTTCGGAGAGGCGCGGACGGCGATGTTCGGGCTGGCCTGTTCGATGCTGGCGGTGCTGGGTTATGGTCTGGCGACCGGGGTCGTCATGGTGTTTGCGCTGATGATCCTGCACGGACCCGAGGGCTTTGCCCATCCGGTGCTGACCGCGATGATGTCGCGCCGGGTGCCCGAGGATGCGCAGGGCGAGTTGCAGGGCGGAATTTCCGCGATCACCAATGTGGCGATGCTGGCGGGCACGGTGTTCTATTCCTGGGTATTCGGGCATTTCATGGCGCCGGGCAGGGCCTGGCAATCGCCGGACATCGCCTATTGGGTGGCGGCGGGGTTCATGGTGCTGACGCTGGCGCTGTTTGTGCTGCTGAAACGGCGGGAGGACCGGCTTGGAACGGTTTGAGGGAAGTTTCACCCAGCAGGAGCCGATTCCCGAGGCCGGGATCACGGCGGCGCTGGCCGTGCTGCGGCACGGGCGGCTGCACCGCTACAACACCGCGGGCGACGAGGTGGCCGAGGCCGCGCTTCTGGAAGAGGAATTCGCCGCCTTCACCGGGGCGCGCTATTGCCTGGCCGTTGCCTCGGGCGGCTATGCCATGGGCTGCGCCTTGCGGGCCGTGGGCGTGGGGCAGGGCGCGCCGGTGCTGACCAACGCCTTCACGCTGGCCCCGGTGCCGGGTGCGATTGCGGCGGTCGGCGGGCAGCCGGTCTTTGTCGAGGTGACAGAAGACCTGATCCTGGACTTTGCCGATCTTGAGGCGAAGGCGCTGGCCACCGGATCGCGGGTGCTGCTGCTGTCGCACATGCGGGGGCATGTCTGCGACATGGACGCGCTGATGGCGCTGTGCGCCCGGCTGGGCGTGGCGGTGATCGAGGATTGCGCCCATACGATGGGGGCCGAATGGCGGGGCGTGCCCAGCGGGCGGCACGGGCTGATTGGCTGCTATTCGACGCAGACCTACAAGCACATGAATTCGGGCGAGGGCGGGTTCTGCATCACCGATGATGCGGAGCTGGCTGCGCGGATGATCCTGCTGTCAGGCAGCTACATGCTGTATGCGCGCCACCGCGCCGCGCCGTCGCCCGAGGTGTTCGAGGCGATCCGGCTGGAGGTGCCCAATGTCTCGGGGCGGATGGACAATCTGCGCGCGGCCATCCTGCGGCCGCAGATCGCCATGCTGGCCGACCGTCGCGCCCGCTGGGCCGCGCTTTATCGCGGAATGGAGGCGGGGCTGGCCGGGGTGCCGGGGCTGCGGCTGATACCGCGCCCCGAGGAAGAGGCCTATATGGGATCATCCTTCCAGTTCCTGCTGCCCGACTGGGAGGAGCCGCGCATCGTGGCCTTCCTTGCGGGCTGCGTGGCGCGTGGGGTTGAGCTGAAATGGTTTGGCGCCGGCGATCCGGTGGCCTTTACCAGCCGCTATGTGCATTGGCGCTATGCCGGCGAACAATCCTGCCCGCAGACCGACCGGGTGCTGCGCGGGCTGGTGGACATGCGGCTGCCGCTGACCTTTTCCGAGGCCGATGTGGCGCAGATCGCCCGGATCGTGCGGGCCGAGGCGCTGCGGATCGGGCAGGCCGAGACCGTCGAGGCGGTGGCCGCGCCGCAGGTTCAATAGGCGTCCGGTCCGGGCGGATGCGGCTGGACGCCACCCTTGTTGCCTATTGCGGGCTGACGGTCTTTGCGCTGCTGCGCTTTGTGGACTGGGCCGCTCCGGTGCCGCTGCCGGGCGGGGCCTGCCGGGTGGGCTATGTCTATGACGGGGATTCGGTCGAACTGATCTGCCCCGAGCGGACCGAGACCGCCCGGCTGATCGGGCTGGACACGCCAGAACTGAAAGGCGCCTGCGCGGCCGAGACGGCGGCGGCCGGGGCGGCCAAGGCGGCGCTGACCGCGGCGGTGCGCCGGGCGCAGCGGGTGGAGATCGGGATCGAAGGGCGCGACCGCTATGACCGGCCGCTGGTGCATCTGGTGCTGGACGGCACGGATGCCGCCGATGTGATGCTGAAGGCCGGACACGGGCGCCCCTATGACGGCGGCGCCCGCGAAGGCTGGTGCGACTGACCGTTTACTGCGGATAGGGCGAGGTGCCGCCAAGGCTGTCGTTGGTGTGCCGGATCAGCACATCACACAGGCAGGCCGTATCGGTACAGGCATCGCGGGCGGCGATGAAGCTGTCGTCACGCGGCGGGTTGGTCAGGTCAACCTCTTGCCCTGTCGCGTTTTCCACGGCGTAGACCCAGGCCAGATCGTCCAGCCGGCCCATGCGCCACAGCAGCATGTCGGGGGCCTCGACCGCATCGCACAGCAGCACATGTGCGGGCAGGGCGGGCGCATCGCAGGAAATGTCGGACAGGACCATGGAATAGGCCGGTTCCAGATCGGCGATCCGCGCCTCGACCGCGGCGGCGTCGACGGGGCAAATCGGCGCGGCGGCCACGGGCAGCGGCACCAGCAGGGCGCAGAGGGCGGGCAGAAGGCGCATGGCGAACCTTTCAGGCAGGGGTGTCTTGCAGCAGACAAGTCCTTGGTCTGGCTGCGGTCAAGGTCTGGAAAGCGGCCCTTCCGCGGCGGCTTTGCCGCGATCCTGTGCAAGTCATCCGCGACTCATCCGCGCAGGGTGGCCCGCAGGGACGCCCCCCCCGGCTTGCGGGGGGCTTCGGTCGGCTCGACCAGAGCGGGAAAATCGGCACACCATTGCATACAAGCCGCGAAATCCTTTGTTTCAGACACCTGAATCCCGCCCCCCATGCGTTGACCCCAGCCGGGGCGCGGAGTAAACGGGGCGCAGAGTTCAAGCGGGTGTGAATACCCGCAGCTCGCTGTCGCCAGCTGAAGGAGCTTCTCGTGGACGCGCTTCTCCGGGAGTATCTGCCCATTCTCATTCTGCTTGCTGTCGCAGCGGGGCTGGGCCTGATCCTGATCCTTGCCGCCGCCGTGCTTGCGGTTCGCAACCCCGACCCCGAAAAGGTGTCGGCCTATGAATGTGGTTTCAACGCCTTTGACGACGCGCGGATGAAGTTCGACGTGCGCTTCTATCTGGTGTCGATCCTGTTCATCATCTTCGACCTGGAAGTGGCCTTCCTCTTCCCCTGGGCGGTGGCCTTCGGCGACCTCAGCATGACGGCCTTCTGGTCGATGATGGTCTTCCTGGCCGTCCTGACCATCGGCTTTGCCTATGAATGGAAGAAGGGGGCCCTGGAATGGGAGTGAGCACCGGACCGAACACCGCCGGCGGTGACCAGGAGGTCATGGTTCAGGCGCTGAACCGCGAGCTTCAGGACAAGGGCTTTCTGCTGACCTCGACCGAGGACATCATCAACTGGGCGCGCATCGGCAGCCTGCACTGGATGACCTTCGGCTTGGCCTGCTGCGCGGTCGAGATGATGCACACCTCGATGCCGCGCTATGATCTGGAACGCTTCGGAACCGCGCCGCGCGCTTCGCCCCGCCAGTCGGACCTGATGATCGTGGCCGGCACGCTGACCAACAAGATGGCCCCGGCGCTGCGCAAGGTCTATGACCAGATGCCCGAGCCGCGCTATGTGATCAGCATGGGCTCTTGCGCCAATGGCGGTGGCTATTACCACTACAGCTATTCCGTGGTGCGCGGCTGTGACAGGATCGTGCCGATCGACGTTTACGTTCCCGGCTGTCCGCCCACGGCCGAGGCGCTGCTTTACGGTATCCTGCAGTTGCAGCGGAAGATCCGCCGCACCGGCACCCTGGTGAGGTAACCCGATGCCCGAGACCGCCCTTCAGGATCTGGCCGCCGCGATCGAGATGAAGCGGGCCGATGCCGTGCTTGCCTCGTCCGTCGCCTTTGGCGAACTGACGCTGACCGTTGCGCTGCCGCATCTGGAAAGCCTGATCGAATTCCTGCGCGATGATCCGGCCTGCCGGTTTTCGTCGCTGGTGGACATCACCGCCATCGACCACCCCGAACGCCCGGCGCGG
This sequence comes from Pseudogemmobacter blasticus, assembly GCF_003071405.1. Classification (NCBI taxonomy): domain Bacteria; kingdom Pseudomonadati; phylum Pseudomonadota; class Alphaproteobacteria; order Rhodobacterales; family Paracoccaceae; genus Pseudogemmobacter; species Pseudogemmobacter blasticus. Next base: position 88,657 of record NZ_CP020470.1, read on the forward strand.
TTCGACGTGGTGTATCACTTCCTGTCGATGTACCGGAACCACCGCATCCGCCTGAAGGTGGCGGTGCGCGAAGAGGACATGGTGCCCTCGATCATTGGCCTGCACCCCAGCGCCAACTGGTTCGAGCGCGAGGTGTTCGACATGTTCGGCATCCTGTTCTCAGGCCACCCGGACCTGCGGCGCATCCTGACCGACTACGGTTTCCGCGGCCATCCGCTGCGCAAGGATTTCCCGACCACCGGCTATGTCGAGGTGCGTTACGACGAGGCGCGCAAGCGCGTGGTCTACGAGCCGGTGAAACTGGTGCAGGAATACCGCCAGTTCGACTTCATGTCCCCCTGGGAAGGGGCCGAATACATCCTTCCCGGCGACCAGAAGGCAGGTGCGAAATGATGGACGGCGATATCCGGCAGAACGCCTATGACGACGGCACCGTCGATACGCTGACCAACGAGCAGCGCATCCGCAATTTCAACATCAACTTCGGCCCCCAGCACCCGGCGGCGCATGGCGTGCTGCGGCTGGTGCTGGAGCTGGACGGCGAGATCGTCGAACGCTGCGACCCGCATATCGGCCTGCTGCATCGCGGCACCGAGAAGCTGATGGAAAGCCGCACCTATCTGCAGAACCTGCCGTATTTCGACCGGCTGGATTATGTGGCGCCGATGAACCAGGAACATGCCTGGTGTCTGGCGATCGAAAAGCTGACCGGGGTGGTGGTGCCGCGCCGGGCCAGCCTGATCCGGGTGCTGTATTCCGAGATCGGTCGTATCCTGAACCACCTGCTGAACGTCACCACGCAGGCCATGGACGTGGGCGCGCTGACGCCGCCGCTCTGGGGCTTCGAGGAACGCGAAAAGCTGATGGTGTTCTACGAACGCGCCTGCGGCGCGCGTCTGCACGCGGCCTATTTCCGGCCGGGCGGGGTGCATCAGGATCTGACGCCCGAGCTGATCGACGACATCGAGACCTGGGCGAAGGCCTTCCCCAAGGTGCTGGACGACATCGACAGCCTGCTGACCGAAAACCGCATCTTCAAGCAGCGCAATGCCGACATCGGCATTGTCAGCGAGAAGGACATTCAGGACTGGGGCTTTTCCGGCGTGATGGTGCGCGGATCGGGCTTTGCCTGGGATCTGCGGCGCAGCCAGCCCTACGAATGTTACGACGAGTTCGACTTCAAGATCCCGGTCGGCAAGAACGGTGACTGTTATGACCGCTATCTGTGCCGCATGGCCGAGATGCGGGAATCGACCAGCATCATCCTGCAGGCCGTGGCCAAGCTGCGCGAGCCGGCCGCCAAGACCGACGTGATGGCGCGCGGTAAGCTGTCGCCGCCGAAGCGGGCCGAGATGAAGACCTCGATGGAGGCGCTCATCCACCACTTCAAGCTCTACACCGAAGGCTTCCACGTTCCGGCGGGCGAGGTCTATGCCGCGGTCGAGGCGCCGAAGGGCGAATTCGGGGTCTATCTGGTGGCCGATGGCACCAACAGGCCCTACCGCGCCAAGATCCGCGCGCCGGGCTTCCTGCACCTGCAGGCGATGGATTACATCTGCAAGGGCCACCAGTTGGCCGACGTGTCGGCCATCATCGGCACCATGGACGTTGTGTTCGGGGAGATCGACCGATGATCGAGACAACCGCCTTCGGCCTGGTTCCCACGTTCCTTGCGCTTTTCCTGGTGCCTGCTGTGGCGCCTTTCCTTCCGCTTCTGCTGTCGGGTCTCTGAATGCTTCGTCGCCTTTACCACACCCAGCCTGACAGTTTTGCCTTCACCCCGGCGAACCTGGAATGGGCCAAGGGCCAGATCTCGAAATATCCGGCGGGCCGTCAGGCCAGCGCCATCATTCCGCTGCTGTGGCGGGCGCAGGAACAGGAAGGCTGGCTGTCCCGCCCGGCCATCGAGCATGTCGCTGACATGCTGGGCATGGCCTATATCCGCGCGCTGGAAGTGGCGACCTTCTACTTCATGTTCCAGTTGCAGCCCGTGGGCAGCGTGGCGCATGTGCAGATCTGCGGCACCACAAGCTGCCTGATCTGCGGCGCCGAAGACCTGATCGCCGTCTGCAAGGAGCTGATCGCGCCCACGCCGCACACGCTGTCGGCCGATGGCAAGTTCAGTTGGGAAGAGGTGGAGTGCATGGGCGCCTGCGCCAATGCCCCGATGGCCCAGATCGGCAAGGACTATTACGAAGACCTTGACGCCGCCAAGCTGCGCGCGCTGATCACCCGGTTCTCGTCGGGCGAGGTTCCGGTGCCCGGCCCGCAGAACGGGCGCTATGCGGCAGAGCCGGCGGGGGGGCTGACCTCGCTCAAGGAATTCGAATCCGGGCGCCGGCAGTACAATGCCAGCGCGCAGCTTGCGGTGGACATCGGCGATACGGTCAAACGGATCGACGGCACCGAGGTGCCGCTGACGACCCCTTGGCTGGGCAAGGCTGCGGTTGCGGCCGAGAAGCCCAAGGCTGCGGCCAGGCCCAAGGCAGCGCCGAAGGCGGCCGAACCCGCTAAGCTGGCCGATGCGCCGGTGGCGGCGAAAAAGCCCAAGGTGCTGAAGGCGGCGCGCAAGGGCAAGGCGGATGACCTCAAGCTGATCTGGGGCGTCGGCCCGAAACTTGAGGAACTGTGCCACACGCTTGGCTTCTTCCATTTCGACCAGATCGCGGCCTGGACCGCGGACGAGGTTGCCTGGGTTGACGAGAATCTTGAAGGCTTCAAGGGCCGGGTGTCGCGCGACCGCTGGGTTGCGCAGGCCCGGGTTCTGGCAGCCGGCGGCACGGCCGAAGAGGCCGAGCGCATCGGGCGCGGCGAAGATTGAGCAATGACCCCGGACCTCGGGGTCCAACTTGGGAGTGACGGATATGGCTGATGTCAGGTTCGAAGGTGCACCCTTGCTTGAAGGCTGGGTGATCGGTGCTGCCATGGGGCTGGTCGCCTTTGCGGCGTCTGTTGTCGTGGGCGAGTTCGACCTTATGCCGGCGGCGTTCTTCGGCGTCGTCGTGGCGGGCGCTGCCGGTGCCGTGATGGGGTTCCCGTGGTGGATCGGCGGGCCGGTTTCGCCCGCATCTTCGGCGGCCTTCGCGGCCCGTGTCGCCGCTGCCGATGAGGCGCGCGCGGCGGCCCGCGCGGCCCAGGCCCCGGTTGCGAAACTTGCGCCGGTTGCCAAGGTTGCGGCCGCGCCGGCCGAAGTGGATGCGACGCCGGCTGCGCTGATCTCGACCCCGGTCGAAACGGCAGGTGGCCCGGCCCGTCATGCCGCGCCGCTGAATGGCAAGGCCGATACCCTGCGCGACATCGAAGGTGTCGGCCCCGTGACCGAACGGTTGCTGAACCAGTTGGGCTTCTGGCATTTCGATCAGGTCGCCAACTGGACCGAGGCCGATGTGGCCTGGGTGGAATCGAACCTGCGCGGCTTCAAGGGCCGGGTGACCCGCGACAAATGGGTGGCTCAGGCGAAGATCATCGTGACCGAGGGCATGGCCAGCTTCCGCCAGCGTGCCCGCCGCAACGATTACTGAGGCCGCACCGGAATGACTGATCCGCAGAAGCCGCGTGCGAAGATCGACCCCCGGGCCGGGCAGGCCCGGATGGTTGCTCTGGTGATTGCCGGCACGATGCTTCTGTGGATGGGCGCGCAATGGCTGGGGGGACAGATGGGCTGGCCGGCCCGCTATGTCTTTCTCTTCGACCTTGCCGCCCTGGCCGCGTTCACCTGGGCGCTGGTCGTGACGTATCAGATCTGGCGTGGACGCCAGGGTTAAGGAGCCAGACGGATGCTGAAGGATCAGGACCGTATCTTCACCAACCTTTACGGGATGCATGACCGCAGCCTGAAGGGCGCGATGAAGCGCGGCCATTGGGATGGCACCGCCGGGCTGATCGCGCTTGGCCGGGACAAGCTGATCGACATCGTGAAGGCCAGCGGCCTGCGCGGCCGGGGCGGGGCAGGCTTCCCCACCGGCATGAAGTGGAGCTTCATGCCCAAGGTGTCGGACGGCCGCCCGTCCTATCTGGTGATCAACGCCGACGAATCCGAACCCGGCACCTGCAAGGACCGGGAGATCATGCGCCATGATCCCCACACGCTGATCGAAGGTGCGCTGATCGCGTCTTTCGCCATGGGGGCGAACACCTGCTACATCTACCTGCGCGGCGAATACATCCGTGAGCGCGAGGCGCTGCAGGCGGCGATCGACGAATGTTATGACGCGGGCCTGCTGGGCAAGAACGCGGCCAAGTCGGGCTTCGACTTCGACCTGTATCTGCACCACGGCGCCGGCGCCTATATCTGCGGCGAGGAAACCGCGCTGCTGGAAAGCCTTGAAGGCAAGAAGGGGATGCCGCGGATGAAGCCGCCGTTCCCGGCGGGGTCGGGCCTTTACGGCTGCCCGACCACGGTGAACAACGTCGAATCCATCGCGGTGGTGCCCACCATCCTGCGCCGCGGCGCGGAATGGTTCGCCAGCTTCGGCCGGCCCAACAACACCGGGACCAAGCTGTTCGGCATCTCGGGCCATGTGGTTCACCCCTGCGTCGTGGAAGAATCGATGTCGATCCCGCTGCGCGAGTTGCTGGAAACCCATTGCGGCGGCGTGCGCGGCGGCTGGAAGAACCTGAAGGCGGTGATCCCGGGCGGGTCTTCGGTGCCGCTGCTGACCGCCGCGCAATGCGACGATGCGATCATGGATTTCGACTGGCTGCGCGAACAGCGGTCGGGTCTTGGCACGGCGGCGGTGATCGTGATGGACCAGTCCACCGATGTCATCAAGGCGATCTGGCGGCTGTCCAAGTTCTACAAGCATGAAAGCTGCGGCCAGTGCACGCCCTGCCGCGAAGGCACCGGCTGGATGATGCGGGTCATGGACCGTCTGGTCCGGGGCGAGGCCGAGATCGAAGAGATCGACATGCTGATTTCGGTGACGAAACAGGTGGAAGGCCACACGATCTGCGCGCTTGGCGATGCGGCGGCCTGGCCGATCCAGGGCCTTGTGCGCGCCTTCCGCGACGAGATCGAAGACCGTATCAAGGCCCGCAAGACCGGCCGCATCAGCGCCGTGGCGGCGGAATAAGCATGACCACCGCCCTCCATACCGCTGCGGGCACCGGCCCCCTGCGCTGCCGTTCGGCGGCTGCGGGGCTGATGGCCGTGGCGCTGGCGGGCTGCGTGGCACCGCAGGACGAGCTGGACCGCGTTGGCGCGGCGAAGGCGGTTCCGTTGGCGGAGGTCGTGGTCGATGGCCGCGCCTTTGCGGTTCAGGTCGAAGGGCGGGGAACCGGGCTTCGGCTGACCGCAGACGGCGCCCGCCCGGTTGAAGGGCGGCTGGTGCGCGTGGCGGCCAGCGCGTCGCCCCTGGCAATGGACGAGGGCGCGATTGCCAAGAAGGCGGCCCGCCAGGGTTGCGGCAAGGCCGGGGGCCGGTTCAACGAGGCGGCCATCGGCGCCTATGAACGCTCTGGCGCGGCCTGGGTCTTTGCGGGGGCCTGCGCATGATCACGCAAGGTTTCAGCATCGGCGGATCACGGCAGGGGCACGAAGGCGTGCTTTGGGCTGCGGACCGGGGACTGACAGGATGCCTGCGTCCGGGCGCACGGGGGAAAGCCCCGGCGTCTGCGGGCAGAGCAGCCTGTGGAGCGATCCCCATGAAGATTTTCAAGACCCTTGCCCTGTCGCTTGTCATGGCCAGCCCGGCCTTCGCGCTGGAACCGCTGGCGTCCGAGAAGTTCATCAACGACAGCCTGCGCGCCGGTCGCATCGGCGATGTCATCCGCAAGACCTGCCCGACCATCGATGCGCGCATGTTCACCGTCTGGTCGAAGCTGGAAGAGCTGAAGCGTTATGCCCGCCAGAAGGGCTATCCCGAAGACGAGGTCCGTGCCTTTCTCAAGGATGAAACGCAGAAGGCGCGGATCAAGAAGGAAGCTGCGGCGTGGCTCAAGGCGGCCGGCGCGGTGGAAGGCAAGGCCGAGACCTATTGCAAGGTCGGCCGCGACGAGATTGCGAAGGGCAGCCTGATCGGCAGCCTGCTGAGGGACAGGTCGTGATCCGGCGTCGGGTCACGCAACAGGATGGCGGCGGGCGGCACCGGGTTGGTGCCGTGCGTCTTGTCAGGACGGGAAGGGCGTAGGCATGTCGAACCTGAAGAAAATCAACATTGACGGCATCGAGATCGAGGTCGATGGCGCGATGACGATCATTCAGGCAGCCGAAGTTGCCGGGATCGAGATCCCGCGCTTCTGCTATCACGAACGGCTGACCATCGCGGGCAACTGCCGGATGTGTCTGGTCGAGGTGGTCGGCGGCCCGCCGAAGCCCGCCGCAAGCTGCGCGATGCAGGTGCGCGACCTGCGCCCCGGCCCGAATGGCGAGGCGCCGGTCGTCAAGACCAAATCGCCCATGGTCAAGAAGGCCCGCGAGGGGGTGATGGAGTTCCTGCTCATCAACCACCCGCTGGACTGCCCGATCTGCGACCAGGGTGGCGAATGTGACCTGCAGGATCAGGCCATGGCCTATGGCGTGGACTTCAGCCGCTACCGCGAGCCGAAGCGGGCCAGCGAGAACCTGAATCTTGGCCCGCTGGTCAAGACCGAGATGACGCGCTGCATTTCCTGCACCCGCTGCGTGCGCTTCACGACCGAGGTCGCGGGCATCACCCAGATGGGCCAGACCGGACGCGGCGAAGACAGCGAGATTACCAGCTATCTGAACGTGACGCTGGATTCGAACCTTCAGGGCAACATCATCGACCTGTGCCCGGTCGGCGCGCTGACCAGCAAGCCCTATGCCTTTACCGCCCGTCCGTGGGAACTGACCAAGACCGAATCCATCGACGTGATGGATGCGCTTGGGTCGAACATCCGCGTCGATACCAAGGGCCGCGAAGTGATGCGCATCCTGCCGCGCAACCATGACGGCGTGAACGAGGAGTGGATCAGCGACAAGACCCGCTTCATCTGGGATGGTCTGCGCCGGCAGCGGCTGGACGTGCCCTACGTCCGCGACAACGGCCGCCTGCGCAAGGCAAGCTGGGCCGAGGCGCTGGAACGCGCGGCCAAGGCGATGAAGGGCAAGCGGGTTGCCGGTCTGGTGGGCGATCTGGCCCCGGTCGAGGCGGCCTTCAGCCTGAAGGCGCTGGTCGAGGGGCTGGGCGGCCATGTCGAATGCCGCACCGATGGCGCGCGTCTGCCGGCGGGCAACCGTTCGGCCTATGTCGGCACCGCGAAGATCGAAGATATCGACAGCGCCCGCCGGATCCTGATCATCGGGTCGAACCCGCGGATCGAGGCGCCGGTGCTGAATGCCCGCATCCGCAAGGCCTGGACCAATGGCGCGGATGTGGCGCTGATCGGCGAGGCAGCGGACCTGACCTATGACTATGCCCATCTGGGCAATGACCGCGCCACGCTGGCCGGGATGCTGACGCAAGACCTGGCGAACAAGGCCGGCACGCCGGGCATCGTGATCGTGGGGCAGGGCGCCCTGAACGAGGCGGATGGCGAGGCGGTTCTGGCCCATGCCATGCGCATCTGCGAACTGGGCGACTGCAAGCTGCTGGTCCTGCACACGGCCGCGTCGCGCGTGGGGGCGATGGACGTGGGCGCCGTGACCGAGGGCGGGCTGGCGGCCGCCACCGACCATGCAGAGGTGATCTTCAATCTGGGCGCGGACGAGGTGGAGATCGCCGCCGGTCCCTTTGTCATCTATCAGGGCAGCCATGGCGACCGTGGCGCGGCCCGCGCCGATGTGATCCTGCCGGCGGCGGCCTATACCGAAGAGAACGGGCTGTTCGTCAACACCGAGGGCCGGCCGCAACTGGCCTTCCGCGCCGGGTTCGCCCCGGGCGAGGCCAAGGAAAACTGGGCGATCCTGCGGGCGCTGTCGGCCGAACTGGGCGCGGCGCTGCCGTGGGACAGCCTGGCGCAACTGCGCGGCGCGCTGGTCAAGGTGCATCCGCATCTGGCCGAGATCGACGAAGTGGCCGAGAACGCCTGGCAACCGCTTGAACTGCGGGCGCCCGGCAAGGCCACCTTCCGTAATGCGATCAGGGATTTCTACCTGACCAACCCGATCGCGCGGGCGTCGGCGGTGATGGCCGAGCTTTCGGCGATGGCCAAGGCGCGGGCGGCAACCCCGATGGCGGCGGAATGAGGATGTTTGGCCCCCGGACCCTGGGCTGCGGCCTTGGCCTGATCGTCGCTTCGGCGGCGCTGGCTGGCTGCGTGCCTGCGGACGGGGCGGACACTGCCAGCGGGGCCGAACCCGCGGACGCGGCGGCCAAAAGCCTGGTCCAAGTGTCGGACGCGGAATATCTGGGCATCGAGGCGGTGCCCATGGATGAGGACATGATCAGCTTCCGCCTGACGATGACGGGTGCGAAGGACGAGGCGGAGGTGGTGGCCTATGGCCGCTGCGCCGCCGCACAATACGCGCTGACCCGGAAAGCCGGGTTCGTGCGGCATGTCCGCACCAAGGTGGACAAAGAAGGCAAGACATGGCGGGGGGATGCGGTCTATCTCATCTCGACCGCCTTGCCCGCAGGGCGCAAGGTGATCGACGCCAAGGTTCAGGTGAACGATTGCGGCCTGCAGGGCATTCCGACGGTGTAAGGGACGGACAATGGACGGATTTCTGGATACAGGCCTCGGGACGACGCTGCTGATCGCAGCACAGAGCCTGCTGATCGTCGCTTTCGTGATGATCAGCCTCTTGTTCCTTGTCTATGGCGACCGCAAGGTCTGGGCCGCGGTGCAGATGCGCCGGGGACCGAACGTGGTGGGGCCCTTCGGCCTGCTGCAATCGGTGGCGGACGCGCTGAAATTCGTGGTCAAGGAAATGGTGATCCCGGCGGGCGTGGACCGTCCGGTATTCTTCCTGGCCCCGATGCTGAGCTTCGTGCTGGCCATTCTGGCCTGGGCGGTGATCCCGTTCGACAGCGGCTGGGTTCTGGCCGACATCAACGTCGCCATCCTGTTCGTCTTTGCGGTGTCGTCACTGGAAGTCTATGGCGTGATCATGGGCGGTTGGGCGTCGAACTCTAAATACGCCTTCCTTGGTTCGCTGCGGTCGGCGGCGCAGATGATTTCCTACGAAGTCAGCCTTGGCCTGATCATCATCGGCATCATCATCTCGACCGGCAGCATGAACTTCAGCCATATCGTTGCCGCCCAGGATGGCAACTGGGGCCTGTTCAACTGGTACTGGCTGCCGCATCTGCCGATGGTGGTGCTGTTCTTCATCAGCGCGCTGGCCGAAACGAACCGCCCGCCCTTCGACCTGCCGGAAGCGGAATCCGAACTGGTGGCGGGGTTCATGGTGGAATATTCCTCCACGCCCTACCTGCTGTTCATGGCCGGCGAATACATCGCCATCTTCCTGATGTGCGCGCTGATTTCGCTGCTGTTCTTCGGTGGCTGGCTGTCGCCCATCCCCGGCATCGCCGATGGCTGGTGGTGGATGGTGGCGAAGATGTGGTTCTTCTTCTTCCTCTTCGCCATGGTGAAGGCCATCGTGCCGCGCTACCGCTATGACCAGCTGATGCGGATCGGCTGGAAGGTGTTCCTGCCGCTGTCGCTGGGCTGGGTCGTGCTGGTGGCCTTCCTGGCCAAGTTCGAAATCCTGGGCACCTTCTGGGCCCGCTGGACCCTGGGGGGCTGATCCAATGGCCAACATCGACTGGAACCGCGCCACCCGCTACTTCCTGATGACGGATTTCATCAAGGGCTTTGCCCTGGGGATGAAGTACTTCTTCGCGCCGAAGACCACGCTGAACTATCCGCATGAAAAGGGGCCGCTGTCGCCCCGGTTCCGCGGGGAACACGCGCTGCGCCGCTATCCCAACGGCGAGGAACGCTGCATCGCCTGCAAGCTGTGCGAGGCGGTCTGCCCGGCGCAGGCCATCACCATTGACGCCGAACCGCGCGAGGACGGCAGCCGCCGCACGACGCGCTATGACATCGACATGACCAAGTGCATCTACTGCGGCTTCTGTCAGGAAGCCTGCCCGGTGGATGCCATCGTGGAAGGCCCGAACTTCGAATTTTCGACCGAGACCCGCGAAGAGCTGTTCTACACCAAGGAAAAGCTGCTGGAGAACGGCGCCCGCTGGGAAGCCGAGATCGCCCGCAACCTTGAACTGGATGCGCCCTACCGATGACCGACGCCTATACCAGAATGTTCCAGCAGATGATGGAAAGCGGGCAGGAAATGCTGCGCGCCTTCAATCCTGCGCTTGAGAACATGAATGTCAGCGGTCTGGACAAGATGTTTCCCACCATGTCGAAGGACATGCTGGAAATGTGGTTCGGCAAGACCTTCAACCGCGAAGGGCTGGATGCCAAGACCCGGCTTCTGGTCACGCTGGCGGCGCTGACGGTTCTGGGCGCGCAGGGCGAGCCGCAGATCCGCATGACGGTGCGTCACGCGCTGGAAGCGGGGGCGACGGAACGCGAGATCGCGGAAGTGATCTGGCAGATGAGCATGTTCGGCGGCCTGCCCGCCATGCAGAAGGCGCTGGAGACCGCCCAATCGGTCTTTGCCGAAAAGAAGGAAGGAACGTCATGAGCGTTGCCGATATCGCATTCTACGCCTTTGCCGTGATGACGGTGGTGGCGGGGCTGATGCTGACCATCAGCCGCAACCCGGTGCATTCGGTGCTGTGGATGATCCTGTCCTTCCTGGGTGCCGCCGGTCTGATGGTGCTGATGGGGGCCGAATTCGTCGCCATGCTGGTGATGATCGTCTATGTCGGCGCGGTCGCGGTGCTGTTCCTGTTCGTGGTGATGATGCTGGACGTGGACTTTGCCGCGCTGAAGGGCGAGATCAGCCGCGCCATGCCGCTGGCCCTGCTGGTGGGGGTGGTGCTGATCATCCAGATCAGCCTTGGCATCGGCGCCTGGGTCGAGGCGGACGGGGCCCTTGGCCTGCGCGATGCGCCGGCGCCGCATGGCGTGGACAATGCCCGCGCGCTGGGGCTGATCCTTTATGACAAATACGGCTTCCTGTTCCAGATCGCCGGGCTGATCCTGCTGGTCGCCATGATCGGGGCGATCCTGCTGACGCTGCGCCACCGCAAGGACATCAAGCGGCAGAACGTGCTGCAACAGATGTGGCGCGACCCGGCCAAGGCGATGGAACTGAAGGACGTGAAGCCGGGGCAGGGGCTGTAAGCCCACGCCGCAAGGCTGCCGCAACGGTTCGGGCCGACCGGCCCAGAGGAACGACAACGGGCAAAAGACCCGGAGGGAACGAGAGATGGTGGGACTTGAACATTACCTGACAGTCGCCGCGGCGCTGTTCGTGATCGGGATCTTCGGGATCTTCCTGAACCGGAAGAACGTGATCGTCATCCTGATGTCGATCGAACTGATGCTGCTGTCGGTCAACCTGAACCTCGTCGCCTTCTCGGTGCATCTGGGCGATATGGTGGGGCAGGTCTTCACCCTGTTCGTGCTGACGGTCGCCGCGGCCGAGGCCGCCATCGGCCTGGCCATCCTTGTCGTGTTCAACCGCAACCGCGGGACGATCGACGTGGAAGACGTGAACGTGATGAAGGGTTGAGGGCATGGTCGCAAGGGTAGGGGACCGCAACGCCTTCGGGCTGCGGGTCACGGCGGTGCAGGGCCGGATGGTCGATCTCGAATGCGAGACCTGCGGCGAGCGTGGCACGGTTGCGGCACAGGAATTCCAATCGACGCGCTGCGGGTCCGACCGCTGCGCCTCCAGTCAAGGCAGGGCTGAGTAATGGCCACGATCATTCTTTTTGCGCCTCTGATCGGGGCCATCCTCTGCGGCTTCGGCTGGCGGATCATCGGCGAGAAGGCCGGCCAGGTGCTGACCACGTCGCTGGTCTTCCTGGCCGCTGCCCTGAGCTGGGTTATCTTCCTGACCTTTGACGGCGAAACCCGGCATATCGTGCTGCTGGACTGGATCCAGTCGGGCACGCTGCAGACCGAATGGGCGATCCGGCTGGACCGGCTGACCGCGATCATGCTGGTCGTGGTGAACTCGGTCTCGGCGCTGGTCCACCTCTACAGCTTCGGCTACATGGCGCATGACGACAACTGGCACGAGGGCGAGCATTACAAGGCCCGCTTCTTTGCCTATCTGTCGTTCTTCACCTTCGCGATGCTGATGCTGGTCACCAGCGACAACCTGGTGCAGATGTTCTTCGGCTGGGAAGGGGTGGGCGTCGCGTCCTACCTGCTGATCGGGTTCTATTACCGCAAGCCTTCGGCCAATGCGGCCGCGATCAAGGCCTTCGTTGTGAACCGGGTCGGTGACTTCGGCTTTGCCCTTGGCATCATGGCGATCTTCTTCCTGACCGACTCGATCCGGTTCGACGACGTGTTCGCCGCCGCGCCGGCGCTGGCGGAAACCAACCTCACCTTCCTGTGGCGGGAATGGAACGCGGCCAACCTGATTGGCGTACTGCTGTTCATCGGGGCCATGGGCAAGTCGGCGCAGCTTGGGCTGCACACCTGGCTGCCCGACGCGATGGAAGGCCCGACCCCTGTGTCGGCGCTGATCCACGCCGCGACCATGGTGACGGCGGGGGTCTTCCTCGTCTGCCGGATGTCGCCGCTTTATGAATACGCGCCGGATGCCAAGACGATGATCGTGATCGTCGGCGCCACCACCGCCTTCTTCGCCGCGACGGTGGGTCTGGTGCAGAACGACATCAAGCGCGTGATCGCTTATTCGACCTGTTCGCAGCTTGGCTACATGTTCGTTGCGGCTGGGTCGGGCGTCTATTCGGTGGCGATGTTCCACCTGTTCACCCACGCCTTCTTCAAGGCGATGCTGTTCCTGGGGGCCGGCTCGGTGATCCATGCCACGCACCACGAACAGGACATGCGCAATTACGGGGGCTTGCGGAAGAAGATTCCGCTGACCTTCTGGGCGATGCTGATCGGCACGCTGGCCATCACCGGCGTGGGCATCCCGCTGACGCATTGGGGCTTTGCCGGCTTCCTGTCGAAAGATGCCGTGATCGAAAGCGCCTGGGGCGGCGGCAGCATGTATGCCTTCTGGCTGCTGGTCGTGGCGGCCTGCTTCACCAGCTTCTATAGCTGGCGGCTGATGTTCCTGACCTTCTTCGGCACCAGCCGGGCGCAGGGCCATGACCATGGCCATGGTCACGCCGCGCATGGGTATGGCGACCACGGGCATGACGACCACGGCCACGAGCCGCATGAAAGCCCGGCGGTGATGCTGGTCCCGCTGGGGGTGCTGGCGCTTGGCGCGATCTTCTCGGGGATGCTGTGGTACAACGTGTTCTTCGGCGACGAAGCCAAGTTGCGCGGCTGGTTCGGCATGGAGGCTGCGGCCGTTCATGGCACCGAACACGGAACCGACCACGCCGCCGCAACGACCGAAGGCGCGGATGCCGGCCATGCGGCGACCGAAGGCGAGGCGGCGGATCATGCCACCGCTCCGGCGGAAGGCGCAGTCGTGGCAACCGAGGCCGAGGCCGGCCATGAGGCGGTGGCTGCGGTTGCAGGCGCGGCCCCCAAGGGCGCCATCTTCATCGGGCCGGACAACCATGTGATCCATGCCGCGCATGAAGCGCCGACCTGGGTGAAGGTCTCTCCCTTCGTCGCGATGGTAATCGGTCTGGGCCTGTCCTGGCTGTTCTACATCGCCAGCCCCGGCCTGCCGGCGCGTCTGGCGCGGGCGCAGCGTCCGCTCTACGAATTCCTGCTGAACAAGTGGTACTTCGACGAGCTTTACGACCGTCTTTTCGTGCAGCCGGCCAAGTTCATCGGGCGGTTCCTGTGGAAGCGGGGCGACGGCGATCTGATCGACGGCACGATCAACGGGGTGGCGATGGGGATCATTCCCTTCTTCACCCGCCTCGCGGGGAGGGCGCAGTCGGGATACATCTTCCACTACGCCTTCGCGATGGTGCTGGGGATCGTTGTCCTCGTCACCTGGATGACCCTTTACGGCGGCGCCAGGTAAGGGCGCGGGATCAATGGCACAGCAACTTCTCTCGATCATCACCTTCCTGCCGCTGGTCGCGGCCGCCATCATGGCGCTGTTCATGCGCGGCGATGACCATGCCGCGCAGATGGGCGCCAAGCGTCTGGCCCTTTTTGCCACGCTGGCGACCTTCCTCGCCTCGATCTTCCTGGTGCTGGAGTTCGATCCTTCGAACACCGGCTTCCAGTTCGTGGTCGAACGGACCTGGATCCTGGGTCTGACCTACAAGATGGGCGTGGACGGCATCTCGATCCTGTTCGTGATGCTGACCACCTTCCTGATGCCCCTGGTGATCTGGTCCGCCTGGGAGGTGGACAAGCGCGTCAAGGAATACATGATCGCTTTCCTTGTGCTGGAAAGCCTGATGCTGGGCGTGTTCTGCGCGCTGGATCTGGTGCTGTTCTACCTGTTCTTCGAGGCGGGCCTGATCCCGATGTTCCTGATCATCGGCATCTGGGGCGGGAAGGAACGCATCTACGCGGCGTTCAAGTTCTTCCTCTACACCTTCCTCGGCTCGGTGCTGATGCTGGTGGCGATGATCGCCATGTACATGGACGCGGGCACCACCGACATCGTGAAGCTGATGGATCACACCTTCGCGTCCGAAACGATCTCGGTAGCGGGCTTCCAGATCATCGGCGGGATCCAGACGCTGCTGTGGCTGGCCTTCTTCGCCAGCTTCGCGGTGAAGATGCCGATGTGGCCGGTGCACACCTGGCTGCCGGACGCCCACGTTCAGGCCCCGAACGCAGGGTCGGTGGTGCTGGCGGCGGTGATGCTGAAGATGGGCGGCTATGGCTTCCTGCGCTTCAGCCTGCCGATGTTCCCGGTGGCAAGCGACCATCTGTCTGGGCTGGTGTTCTGGATGAGCGCGATTGCCATCGTCTACACCAGCCTTGTCGCGCTGGCGCAGTCGGACATGAAGAAGCTGATCGCCTATTCGTCGGTTGCGCACATGGGCTATGTCACCATGGGCATCTTCGCGGCCAACCAGCAGGGCATTGACGGCGCCATCTTCCAGATGCTGAGCCACGGCTTCATCTCGGGCGCGCTGTTCCTATGTGTCGGCGTGATCTACGACCGGATGCACACCCGCGAGATCGACGCCTATGGCGGCCTTGTGAACCGGATGCCGACCTATGCGCTGATCTTCATGTTCTTCACCATGGCCAACGTGGGCCTGCCCGGCACCAGCGGATTCATCGGTGAATTCCTGACGCTGGTCGGCATCTTCCAGGTCAATACCTGGGTGGCGGCCGTGGCGACCACGGGCGTGATCCTGTCGGCGGCCTATGCGCTGTGGCTGTATCGCCGTGTCGTCTTTGGCGAGTTGATCAAGGAAGCCCTGAAGAGCATCAGCGACATGACCGGCCGCGAGAAGGCGATCTTTGCGCCGCTTGTGGCCATGACCCTGATCCTGGGTGTCTATCCGGCGGCGGTGACCGATGTCATCGGCCCGTCGGTGGCTGCCCTGGTTGCCGATTACCACGAAGCTGTCCAGGCTGCGGCCGGGGCCGGCGCCGTGGCGATGAACTGAGGACCGAGCATGACACCCAGTGATTTTCAAACCGTCCTGCCCGAGGTGGTCCTTGCGCTTTGGGCCATCGCCGCGCTGATGTTCGGGGTCTATACCGGCAAGGACCGCGTGGCGGTGCCACTGGTCTGGGCGACGGCGGGGCTGATGGCCGCGCTGGCGCTGTGGATCGGTCTGGCCGGGCAGGGCGAGCGCACGGCCTTCGGCACGCTGTTCATCGACGATGCCTTTGCCCGCTTCGCGAAGGTGACCATCCTGATCTCTGCCGCCGCCGTGCTGATCATGGCGCAGGACTACATGAGCCGCACCGGAATCCTTCGGTTCGAATATCCGGTTCTGGCCTCGCTGGCCGTTCTGGGTATGCTGCTGATGGTCAGCGCCAGCGATCTGATGTCGCTGTACATGGCGCTGGAGCTGCAATCGCTGGCGCTTTATGTGCTGGCCGCGCTGCGCCGCGACAGCCTGAAATCCACCGAGGCGGGGCTGAAATACTTCATCCTTGGGGCGCTGTCGTCGGGGCTGCTGCTTTATGGCGCGTCGCTTGCCTATGGCTTTGCCGGCACCACGGCCTTTGCCGGCATCCTGACATCGCTTCAGGGCGAGGCGGCACCGCTGGGGCTGCTGTTCGGTCTGGTCTTCGTGATCGCCGGTCTGGCCTTCAAGATCTCGGCCGTGCCCTTCCACATGTGGACGCCCGATGTCTATGAGGGCAGCCCGACCCCGGTGACCGCCTTCTTCGCCACAGCACCCAAGGTTGCCGCCATGGCGCTGATCGCGCGGGTGGTGTTCGACGCCTTCGGCGCCATTCCGGGCGACTGGGGGCAGGTGCTGGCCGGTCTGGCCGTGGCCTCGATGTTCCTTGGCGCGATTGCCGCCATCGGGCAGAAGGACATCAAGCGCCTGATGGCCTATTCCTCGATCGCCCATATGGGCTATGCGCTGATCGGCCTGGCCGTGGGCACGGTCGAAGGGGTGCAGGCGATGCTGATCTACATGGTGATCTATGTCACCATGAACGTCGGCACCTTTGCCTTCATCCTGTCGCTGGAACGCGACGGCCGCCCGGTGTACGACATTGCCAGCCTCAACATGTTCTCGAAGAAGGAACCGCTGAAGGCGCTGGCCATGCTGGTGCTGCTGTTCAGCCTGGCCGGTGTGCCGCCGATGGTGGGCTTCTTCGGGAAGTTCTATGTGCTGAAGGCGGCGGTCGATGCCGATATGGTCTGGCTGGCGCTGGCCGGGGCCGTGGCTTCGGTGATCGGGGCCTTCTACTACCTGCGCATCGTCTACTTCATGTATTTCGGTGCCGATCAGGAACCCGCCGACAGCCGCATGGCGCCGGTGCAATGGGCGATGCTGGTTGCGGTGGCGGTCATCATGCTGGCCGGGATCGTCAACCTGTTCGGGCTTGAGCCCGTGGCCCAGGTGGCGGCGGAAGCGCTTGTCCGCTGACGCCCCCGCCGGCCGGGTGCTGCTGGAGACGGTCGACTCCACCAACGCCGAAGGCTTCCGCAGGGCCCCGCATCTGACGGGGCCCTTGTGGATTCTGGCGCGCGAACAAAGCGCGGGCCGGGGGCGGCGGGCACGGCCCTGGGCCAGCCCGCCCGGCAACTTCTACGGCACGCTGGTGTTGCGCCACGCCGACCCGCCCGCCCGCGCCGCGCTGCGCAGCTTTGCCGCCGCGCTGGCGCTGCGCGATGCCTTTGCCGCGCTGACCGGGCTGCCGCAGGTGTTTTCGCTGAAGTGGCCGAACGACGTGCTGCTGAACGGCGGCAAGGTCGCCGGCATCCTGCTGGAAGCGCAAGGTCCGGTGCTGTGCATCGGCATCGGCGTCAACCTGATCGGCGCGCCGCCGGTGGGTGCGGTTGAACCGGGGGCGGTGACGCCGGTCTCGCTTCTGTCGGAAACCGGGCTGCGGATCACGCCAGAGCATTTCCTTGACGCGCTGGCCGCCGCCTATGCCGGGTGGGAGGCGCGGTTCGCGGCCGAAGGCTTTGCCCCCCTGCGCACGGCCTTTCTGGCCCATGCGGCCCGTCTGGGCGAACCCATCCGCGCCCGCACCGGCAGCGAGACCCGCGAAGGCGTGTTCGAGACCATCGACGCCGAGGGCAACCTGATCCTTCGCATGGCCGCCGGCCCGGTTGCGATTCCCGCGGCCGAAGTGTTCTTCTAGCGTGGCAAGGGAGAGAGTGTGATGCTTCTGGCCATCGACTGCGGCAATACCAATACCGTCTTTTCCATCTGGGACGGCACGCGCTTTCTGGCGACCTGGCGCATTGCCACCGACCACAAGCGCACCGCCGACGAATACTTCGTCTGGCTGTCGTCGCTGATGATGCTGACCAAGCTGGAAACCACCATCACCGAGGCGATCATCAGCAGCACCGTGCCGCGGGTGGTGTTCAATCTGCGGGTTCTGTGCAACCGCTATTTCGACTGCCGCCCGCTGGTGGTGGGCAAGCCGGAATGTCGGCTGCCGGTGCTGCCCCGCGTGGATCAGGGCACCACGGTTGGCCCGGACCGGCTGGTCAATACCGTGGCTGGCCATGACCGCCATGGCGGCGACCTGATCGTCGTGGACTTCGGCACCGCCACGACCTTTGACGTGGTGGATCACGACGGCGCCTATGTCGGCGGGGTGATCGCGCCCGGCGTCAACCTGTCGCTTGAGGCGCTGCACATGGCCGCCGCCGCCCTGCCGCATATCGACGTGGCCAAGCCCGGCCATGTGATCGGCACGAATACGGTGGCCTGTATGCAATCCGGCGTGTATTGGGGCTATGTGGGGCTTGTCGAAGGCATCGTGCGCGAGGTCCGCAAGGAACGCCCGCGGCCATCGAAGGTGATCGCCACCGGCGGCCTCGCCTCTCTTTTCGCGCAGGGCACCGACCTGTTCCATTCCATCGAGGACGACCTGACAATGCACGGGCTGGTCCTGATCAACGACTTCAACAAGGAAACGGCATGAGCAAGGACCGGCTGATCTATCTTCCCCTCGGGGGTGCCGGCGAGATCGGCATGAACGCCTATGTGTTCGGCTATGGTCCGCCCGGCAAGGAGCGGCTGATCCTGGTCGACATGGGCGTGACCTTCCCCGATATGGACGGCGCACCGGGGGTTGACCTGATCCTGCCCGACATTTCCTGGCTGGCGGCACGGGTTGACCGGCTGGAGGCGATCTTCATCACCCATGCCCACGAAGACCATATCGGGGCGCTGGCACTGATGTGGCCGCAGCTTGGCAAGAAGAAGGTCTATGCCCGCCGCTTCACCGCCACCATCGGCCGGCTGAAGCTGGAAGAGGCCGGGTTGCCGGTTGATGCGGTGGTCACCGTCGAGCCGCGGCCCGCAACCGTGACCGCCGGGCCGTTCAAGGTGCAGTTCGTGCCGGTCAGCCATTCCATCCCCGAAAGCTCGGGTCTGATCATTGATACGCCCGCGGGGCGGATCGTCCATTCCGGCGATTTCAAGATCGACCGCACCCCCGTGGTGGGCGAGGGCTGGGATGATGCGATGTGGGCCGGCATCGCCGCCGAAGCGCCGGTCAAGGTGCTGACCTGCGACAGCACCAACGTGTTTTCGAACCATCCCGGCCGGTCCGAGGCGACGCTGGCCGAACCGCTGGCCAAGCTGATTTCGGAAGCGCCGGGGATGTTCGTCGCCACCACCTTCGGGTCGAACGTGGCACGGCTGAAGACGCTGGCGCAGGCTGGCCGCGCTGCCGATCGGTCAATCTGCGTATTGGGCCGTTCCATGAAGCGGATGCTGGCGGCTTCAGAAGAGGCGGGGGTGCTGAACGGCTTTCCCCGCATCGTGACGCCGGAAGAGGCGCTGGAAATTCCGCGCCGCAACCTGATGCTGTTGGTCACCGGCAGCCAGGGCGAACGCCGTGCGGCAAGTGCGGCGCTGTCGCGCGGCAAGTATCTGGGATTCGAGATGCGGCAGGGCGACAGCTTCCTGTTCTCAAGCCGCACCATTCCGGGCAACGAGCGCAGCGTGATCCACATCTGGAATGCGTTTTCAGAGATGGGCGTCACGGTGCATGACGATACTGACGGGCTTTACCACGTCTCGGGCCATGCCAACCGGCCCGATCTGGAACATGTTCACCGCACGCTGCTGCCCGACATGCTGATCCCGGTGCATGGCGAACATCGCCACCTGACGGAACATGTCCGCATCGCCACCGAGGCCGGCATTGCCGGCATGGTGGCCACCAATGGCATGATGCTGAACCTGACCGGCGATGTGCCGGTGGTGGCCGAGCGGATCGAGACCGGGCGCGTCTATCTGGACGGCTCGGTGCAGATCGGCGCCATGGATGGCGTGGTGCGCGACCGTATCCGCATGGCGCTGAACGGGCATGTGCTGGTGACGGTGATCCTGGACGAGAAGGATCAGCCGATGGGCGAACCCTGGGTCGAGATCATGGGTCTGACCGACCGCGGCCGTGGCGACCGGCTGCTGAACGAAACCCTTGAATCCGATCTGGCCGACTGGATGGGGCGTGCCGGGCGCAAGACGCTCAAGGATGACGGCAAGATGGATGAGGAAATCCGCAAGGTCGTTCGCCAGGTCACCATGGAGGAGATCGGCAAGAAGCCAGAGGTGACGGTCGTCGTCAGCCGACTGATCGAGGAATGAAAAACGGGGGCCGAAAGGCCCCCGTTTCATTTCGTGCTGCAATCTGATCTCAGCTTTCAGCGTCGGCCGGGGCTTCGTCTTCGGCGGTTTCCGGCGACGGTGCGGCGATCTTGAAGCTGCGCAGGATGAATTCGGGAACATGGTCGCCCATGCCGCGCACCGACCCGCCCTCATCCCGGCGGTCGCGGCGGTCGTCCCGACGATCCTCGCGCCGGTCGTCCTTGCGGTCGCGCCGGTCGCGCGGTTCGCGGCGTTCGGCGCGCGGCTCTTCGCTGCGCTCGGGGCGGGCAGGGGCCTCGGCCACGGCGGCGACGGGCTCGGCGGGTTCGACGGCCACGGTTTCGGCCTCGAAGCGCGGCTTGCGCTCGCTCCGCTCACGCTCACCCGACCGCTCACCCCGGCCACGGCTGCGGTCACGGTCGCCACGGCCGCGCGGGCTGCGTTCCTCACGCGGCCGGTCGGTGCCGGCTTCGGCCAGATCCAGCCCTTCGGGCAGTTCGCCGCGCGGGATTTCCATCTTCACAAGGCTTTCGATGGCCTTGAGATACTTGTCATCCATCGGCACCGAGATCGTATAGGCCTTGCCCAGACGGCCGGCCCGGCCAGTGCGGCCGATGCGGTGGACGTAATCCTCGGGGTGCGAGGGCACGTCGAAGTTGAACACATGGCTGACCGCCGGAATGTCCAGCCCGCGCGCCGCCACGTCCGAGGCCACCAGAATATGCAGGCTGCCATCGCGGAACGCATCCAGCGTGCGGGTGCGCTGTGACTGGTCAAGGTCGCCATGGATCGGCGCGGCGTTGAAGCCGTGCGACTTCAGCGACTTGGCCACAACGTCCACATCCATCTTGCGGTTGCAGAACACGATGCCGTTAGTGCAGGCCTCGCCCTCGGCCTTGATCAGCGCGCGCAGAACGGCGCGCTTTTCGGCAAAGCTGCGGTCCTTGCGGCTGGGGGCAAAGGCGATCAGCTTCTGTTCGATCGTCTCGCTGGTGGTGGCCTGACGGGCAACCTCGACGCGGGCGGGGTTGGTCAGGAAGGTGTTGGTGATCCGCTCGATCTCGGGCGCCATGGTGGCGCTGTAGAACATCGTCTGACGGGTGAAGGGCGTCAGTTGGAAGATGCGCTCGATGTCGGGGATGAAGCCCATGTCCAGCATCCGGTCGGCTTCATCGACCACCATGATCTGAACACCGGTCAGCAGAAGCTTGCCGCGTTCGAAATGGTCCAGCAGACGGCCGGGGGTGGCGATCAGCACATCGACGCCACGGTCGATCAGCTTGTCCTGTTCGCCGAAGGCAACGCCGCCAATCAGCAGGGCCTTGGTCAGCTTGGTGTGCTTGGCATAGGTGTCGAAACTTTCGGCCACCTGGGCCGCCAGTTCGCGCGTCGGCGCCAGCACAAGGCTGCGCGGCATCCGCGCCCGCGCCCGGCCCTGGCCCAGCAGCGTGATCATCGGCAGGGTGAAGCTGGCGGTCTTGCCGGTGCCGGTCTGGGCAATACCCAGCACGTCACGGCCCTTCAGAGCTTCGGGAATGGCCTGGGCCTGGATCGGAGTCGGCGTTTCATAGCCCGATTCCGTGACGGCTTGCAGCACGCGCGGGTCAAGCGCGAGGTCGGAGAATTTGGTCATCAGCGTCCTGTCAGATGCGGGGGCTGGCCCCGCACGGGGGTAATGGGACGCAACTTCCGGGCGCCCCGCGGATTCAGGCCGTAAAGGGCCTGATCGGGCGATACAGGAAAGCCGGCTTTCGGTCAAGTTGCGTGGCCGGACGGGCAGGGTGTCCTTGACCGGGGCGGGCGGCTGTCAGTCTGCCTGCCCGGCGGCCTTGGCAGCGCGGCGTGCGATCAGATCGGCCCGCATCAGGGAAATGCGGCGGAACAGCGAGCGGGGGTCGTCGTTCAGCTTGTCCAGCAGGTGACAGGCCAGCCGCCCGGCAATCGGTTCTTCCAGAGCCATCGACCAGATCTGGGCCAGCAGGTTGATGTCCAGCCCGCCGGACAGAAGCGCGAACCCCGGCAGATCCATCGGCAGGATCTGCTTGACGCCGGGCCGTGGCCGAAACGGCTGATCGGCGGGCACGCCGGAATGAACCCGCTCGAATTCATACAGTTTCATCTGCGAAAACAGCACATTCATTGCCAGACCGATTCGCCGTTGCGCTTCGGTTTCGCCATGATCGCCAAAGGTGATGGCCGATGAGATCAGCCAGCGCGACGACAGTTCCTGCAACAGGTGATCGGCCTCTTCCGTCCAGATCCGGCGGAACAGTTGCGGCGCGTGGTCCGGGTAGCTTTGCTTGCGCAGATGGGCGATCAGCAGCGCGTTCAGGGCGGCAAGTTCGCTTTTGCCCACCAGATCGCGCCGCACCTCGAACCGCTTGCGCGCATGGGGCGAGGCGCGGAGCGGCAGGGTTTCGCCTTCGGGCACCACGGCCATGGCCAGCGCGCGAAGATCGGTATCCAGCGGCGGCAGGCCTTCGTGCCGTCCGGCCCTCAGCGGTTCGCGCCGCTTGTTCCAGATCGCGATCAACTCGTCCGGGGCGTCAGCATAGGTGGGAATGGGACCGCGCTCCTTGACGATGCCGTGTCACGCGCCGCAAGCCGGGGCTGACCTTTGAAAAAGGTATGGCCGGTCTGCCCATGGGTCAAGAACGGCCGGGGGCTGACCCGCCTTCGGGCGGATCAGACCATCATTTCCTTGGTCGCCGTCAGCCGCACCCCGGGGTAATCGCGCAGCACACGGTCGATGTCCCATTGCAGGCGGGTCAGGAACACCAGATCGCCGTCGCTGTCGGTGGCGATGTGCTGCTTGTTGACGTTGACCAGCTTCTCGATTTCCGCCTTGTCGCCGGAAATCCAGCGCGCGGAGGTGAAGTTCGACCCTTCAAAACGGACGGGCAGGGCGTATTCCTGTTCGATCCGGCTGGCCAGCACCTCGAACTGCAGGGCGCCGACGACGCCGACGATATAGCCAGAGCTGATCATCGGCTTGAACACCTTGGCAGCCCCTTCCTCGGCGAACTGGGTCAGGGCCTTTTCCAGATGCTTGGCCTTCATCGGGTCCAGCGCGCGGATGGATTGCAGCAGTTCCGGCGCAAAGCTGGGGATGCCGGTGAAGCGCAGCGCCTCGCCTTCGGTCAGCGCATCGCCGATGCGCAACTGGCCGTGGTTCGGGATGCCGATGATGTCGCCGGCCCAGGCTTCCTCGGCCAGTTCGCGGTCGGCGGCCAGAAAGAGGACCGGGTTCGACACCGCCATCGGCTTTTTCGACCGGACATGAAACAGCTTCATCCCGCGTTCGAAATGGCCCGAGGCAAGGCGGACGAAGGCCACCCGGTCGCGGTGCTTGGGGTCCATGTTGGCCTGCACCTTGAAGACGAAGCCGGTGACCGGGCCTTCCTCGGCGCTGATCTGGCGTTCGGCGGCCTTTTGCGGCTGCGGCTCGGGGCCGTATTCGCCGATGCCGTCCATCAGTTCCTTGACGCCAAAGCTGTTGATGGCGCTGCCGAACCAGATTGGCGTCATGGCGCCGTGCAGGAACTGCTCGCGGTCAAAGGCGGGCAGCAGTTCGCGGGCCATTTCCAGATCTTCGCGCAGCTTGGCCAGCAGGTCGGCGGGGACGTGATCCGACAGCTTGGGGTCGTCAAGGCCGGTGATCTGGATCGATTCCGCCACCTTGTTACGGTCGGCGCGGTCCATGATTTCCAGCCGGTCATGCAGGATGTCATAAGCCCCGATGAAATCGCGGCCCTGACCGATGGGCCAGGAGGCCGGCGTCACGTCGATGGCAAGGTTTTCCTGAATCTCGTCGATGATCTCGAAAACGTCGCGGCTTTCGCGGTCCATCTTGTTGCAGAAGGTCAGGATCGGCAGGTCGCGCAGGCGGCAGACCTCGAACAGCTTGCGGGTCTGGGATTCCACGCCCTTGGCGCCGTCAATCACCATGACTGCCGCGTCCACCGCCGTCAGGGTGCGGTAGGTGTCTTCGGAAAAGTCGCTGTGACCGGGGGTGTCCACCAGATTGAAGCGGAACTGGCGGAAATCGAAGCTCATGGCCGAGGCCGAGACCGAGATGCCGCGTTCCTGTTCCATCTTCATGAAGTCCGACCGGGTGCGCCGGGCGTCGCCCTTGGCGCGGACCTGACCGGCCATCTGGATGGCACCGCCGAACAGCAGGAACTTTTCGGTCAGCGTGGTCTTGCCGGCGTCGGGGTGCGAGATGATCGCAAAGGTCCGGCGGCGGGCGATTTCGGGCGGAAGGGGGGCGGCATTGCTGGGCATGGCGCGGCTCATATCCCAAAGCGGGCCTTCCGTCCACGGGGGGGATTTGGCCTGAGTTTTCGGCCCTGTTCGCGTCCCACGGCGGCCCGCAATCAGGCTTGACCGGGGACGGGGGCAGGTCTATTGATAATGCAAATCATTTGCATCTAGGCCGTCATGTCCAATCCCGAAGCTCCGCCTGCCTGGCGCCAGGAGCGCACCGCGCCCTCGCTTTCCGAAGTGTTCGGCTCGATCGTCGTGCCCAGGGGCACATCGCGGTTGCGGCGGTTCATGGCCTTTGTCGGGCCGGGCTACCTTGTCGCGGTGGGGTACATGGACCCCGGCAACTGGGCCACCTCGCTGGCAGGTGGGGCGAAGTTCGGCTATGCGCTGCTGTCGGTTGCGCTTTTGTCGAACATCATGGCGATCCTGCTGCAATCCTTGTGCGCGCGGCTGGCCATCGGATCGGGCCGCGATCTGGCGCAGGCCTGCCGCGATGCCTATCCGCGCTGGATTTCGGTGCCGTTGTGGCTGTTTGCCGAGGCGGCGATCATCGCCACCGATCTGGCCGAGGTGATCGGCACCGCCATCGGCCTGAACCTGTTGTTCGGTATTCCGCTGGAGATCGGCATCTTCCTGACGGCGGGCGATGTGTTCCTGATCCTGTGGTTGCAGAACCGTGGTTTCCGCAAGGTCGAGGCGGTGGTGATTGCCCTGCTGGGCGTGATCGCGGCCTGTTTCCTGGTGCAGATCGCCATGGCCGACCCGGACTGGAACGCGGTGATCCGGGGCTTTGCCCCTTCGGTCGAGATCCTGCGCAACCCCGACATGCTGTATATCGCGCTTGGCATCATCGGGGCCACGGTGATGCCGCATAACCTGTATCTTCATTCCGGCATCGTGCAGACCCGCGCCTGGGGCGCCGACCCGGCCAGCCGGCACGAGGCGCTGCGCCATGCGACATGGGATAGCACCATCGCGCTGATGCTGGCGCTGTTGATCAATGCCTCGATCCTGATCCTGGCCGCCGCAACCTTCCATGCCAGCGGCAACCACGAGATCGTCGAGATCGACCAGGCCCATGCGCTGTTGTCGCCGCTGTTGGGCGGATCGCTGGCCCCGACGCTGTTCGGGGTGGCGCTGCTGGCCTGCGGGCTGAACGCCACGGTGACGGCCACCATGGCCGGGCAGATCGTGATGGAGGGGTTCATCGCCTTCCGCATCAGCCCGGCGCTGCGGCGGCTGATCGCCCGGTCGGTGGCCATCGTGCCGGCGCTGGTGGTGATCCTGATCTGGGGCGCCAGCGAGACGGGCAAGCTGCTGATCCTGAGCCAGGTCGTTCTCAGCTTCCAGTTGCCCTTTGCCATCGTGCCGTTGGTGATGTTCACCGCCAGCAAGGCCAAGATGGGCGACATGGTGGCGCCGCGCTGGCTGACTGCGGTTGCGGCGCTGATCGCGGTGACGATCATCGGCCTGAACCTGCATCTGCTGGGATCGTTGCTGATCGGCTAGGGGGCGTCAGCAGGGGGCGGGTGCCGCCCCTCAGCTTGCGGCCGAATTCCCGTCCCGGTCATCGGGGGGCGTCATGGGCGCGGGCCGGGGATTTCCCGCAACCGTCTTGTCCAGCCCCATCAACGGGGCCGCTGCCGCCGGGTCGCGGCGCTGGCGCGGCTTGCGGAACAGGGTGGCGGGGCCAATCGCTTCCAGAAACTGCCGGCCCGCTTCGGTGCCGAACCGCTGCACATGGGCCAGTTCCGGGAACTGCCGGCGCACCTCTTGCGCAACGGCGGGGGGCAGGCGGCTGACGGTGGCGTCATTCACCATCAGGCTTTCAGCGGGAATCCCCTCGGCGTAAATGATCTCGTGCCGGTCGAAGATCAGGCTGAACCAGTCGACAAAGCCGCCGTCGCGGATGAAGACGGTTTCCTGATCAACCAGGTCACGGGCCTGCACCAGAAGTTCCGACATCGGAATCCCCGGCAACCGGCGGCGCTGATAAAGGAACATCCTGTGCTGCTGGCTGACGACCAGCGCCCCGGAATTGCCCAGAACGCCCTGGGGAATGATCACCGGCGCAAAGACGCCGGTGGCGCGCAGCGTGGCCCGCCCGACATAGCGCAGGGGTTGGGGGCCGTGGTCGCGCGTCAGGATCATGGCGCCGGGCCGCAGCTTTTCAACCGCGACCTGATGGCCGTTGGCCAGGGTGATGCGGGTTCCGCGGCCGAAAGACAGCGCCATCACATCGGCAAGCCGGGTCTGTTCGGGCGCGGTTTCAACCTTGATCAGCGTATAATCGGTTTGCGCGATGACCGGCGACAGCGGCAGGGCATAAAGCCCGCCGGACACGGACAGCAGCAGAAGTTCGGTCCGGTCGCCATCGGGGGACATCATCGTATAGCTGGCCAGCAGGCGGACCGTGTCACCGCGGGTGCCGACCGACGATCCGTCGGCAACCTGCACCTCTTCGCCGGGCTGCGGCGAGGTGATGCGCAAAAGCAGCGGGCGGGCCATGTCGTCCAGCGCGTAGATGTCGCCCGTCAGAACTTCATCCGGCAAGCCAAGCGCATCGCCACCATTCACCCCGGATGACACGAAAAGATCATCCGCAGCAAAGATCTGGCAGGCTTGGCCTGGAAGGGGAAGACTGTGATCGGATGTCATGTCACTGCTGCACTTGGTAATCATGTCTTATCGTCAGTTGTAGCACGAAGGTCTATCCGATGCTTGCGAACCCGGACAAGATATCGGCTAGATGCGGCCAGACTGTGGACGGGGGAAGGCAATTCCGGCCACATTGGTAACTTGCGCGCGAAGTTGCCGGGCGAAATACATGCAGGAGGTGAAGATGGATCTCGGGATCAACGGGCGGAAGGGAATCGTCTGTGCGGCGTCCAGGGGCCTGGGGCGCGGCTGCGCCGAGGCGCTGGCGGTGGCGGGCGTCGATCTGGTGATCTGCGCGCGCGGCCGCGAGGCGCTGGAAGCGACGGCGGCCGATCTGCGCGCGGCCGGGGTCGCGGTGACGGCGGTGGCGGCCGACATCACCACCGAGGCGGGGCGCGCGGCGGTGTTGGCCGCGGCAGGGCCGCAGGTTGACATTCTGGTCACCAATGCCGGCGGCCCGCCGCCGGGCCTGTGGTCGGACTGGGATCGCGAGGATTTCATCAAGGCGCTGGATGCCAACATGCTGACGCCGATCGCGCTGATTCAGGCGGTGCTGCCGGGCATGATGGCGCGCGGCTGGGGGCGGGTGGTCAATATCACCTCGGTCTCGGTCAAGGCGCCGGTCGGGGTGCTGGGGCTGTCAAACTCGGCGCGGGCCGGTCTGACCGGCTTTGTCGCCGGAACGGCGCGGCAGGTGGCGGGCAAGGGTGTGACGATCAACAACCTTCTGCCCGGCATCCATGCGACCGACCGCGCGGTGGCGCTGGATCAGGGCGTGGTCAAGGCCAAGGGCATCAGCTACGAGGCCGCGCAGGCCGAGCGGATGGCGACCATTCCCGCCGGGCGCTACGGCACGCCCGAGGAATTCGGGGCGGCCTGTGCCTTCCTGTGTTCGCAACATGCCGGTTTCATCGTGGGGCAGAACATCCTGCTGGACGGCGGCGCGACCAACCTGTCGATGTAGCGCCGGGTTGCGGGGGCGCGGCGCGGCTGCTATCCGCGTTCCTGACTGTTTCAGGAAGGAAATCATGCCCGACGCCCGCGCCCCCCGTCTTGAGGTTCAGGGCCTGACCCGCGCCTTCGGCGGGCGCCCCGTGGTCGATGGCGTCAGTTTCAGCGTGGCACCGGGGCAGGTGACCTGCCTGCTGGGCCCGTCGGGCTGTGGGAAATCTACCACGCTGCGGATGATTGCCGGGGTCGAGCGGCTGGAGGCGGGCACCGTCCGCATCGACGGCGTGGCGATGGCCGGCCCGGGGCTGCACCTGCCGCCCGAGAAGCGCGGCGTCGGGCTGATGTTCCAGGACTTCGCGCTGTTCCCGCACCTGACGGTGGCGGGCAACGTGGCCTTCGGCCTGGGCGGCGACAAGGCCGCCCGCGCGCGGCGGGTGGATGAATTGCTGGAGCGGGTGAACCTGACCGGCTTCGGCCCCAAGCATCCGCACCAGTTGTCGGGCGGCGAACAGCAGCGCGTGGCGCTGGCCCGGGCGCTGGCCCCGCGGCCCGGCGTGATGCTGATGGATGAACCGTTCTCGGGCCTGGACAACCGGCTGCGCGACGGCATCCGCGATGTGACGCTGGACATTCTCAAGGAAGAAGGCGCCGGCGTGGTGCTGGTCACGCATGAGCCGGACGAAGCGATGCGGATGGCCGACGAAATCGCGCTGATGCGCGGCGGGCGGATCGTGCAGAAGGGCGCGCCCTACAACGTCTATAACGCGCCGGTGGACAAGGCGGCGGCGGCTTTCTTCAGCGATGTCAACGTGATCCGTGGCGTGTCCAGGGGCGCGCTGACCGAAACCGCCTTCGGCGCCTTCCTGACGCCGGGCCATGCGGATGGCGCGGCGGTGGAAATCGTGATCCGTCCGCAGCACCTGAAGATCGACTTTGACCGCGGCGGACGCGGACCGCTGCCCACCCCGCAGGACGGCATGGCCGCCCGGGGCGAGGTGGTGCGGGCGCGCTATCTGGGCCGCGAAAGCCTGGTCGAGTTCCGCATGGATTTTGACGGATCACGGCTGACGGCCAGCGTGCCGGGCGTATTCCTGCCGGGGCCGGGCACCGCGTTCTGGCTGATGATCCGCCGCGACAAGTGCTTTGTCTTCGGCGCGGGCAAGTCGGCCTAGCCGCGCGGCAGGGCGGCGGCTTCGGCGGCCAGACGGGTGACTTCGGCCCAGTTGCCGGCGGCCAGCGCCTCTTTCGGGGCGACCCAGCTTCCGCCGACACAGGCGATGGTCTTCAGCGCCAGATAATCGCGGGCGTTCTTCAGCGAGATGCCGCCCGTGGGGCAGAACCGCACCTGCGGGATCGGCGCGCCGATCGACTTGAGGAAGGCCGCGCCGCCGGATTGTTCGGCGGGAAAGAACTTCTGCACCGTATAGCCGCGCTCCAGCAGCGCCATGATTTCCGAGGCGGTGACAGCGCCGGGCAGGAGCGGTAGCCCCTCATCTTCACAGGCGGCGATCAGCCGGTCGGTGGCACCGGGCGAAACGCCGAAGCGCGCGCCCGCCGCCTTGGCCGCGCGCACATCGGCGGGCGTCAGCAGGGTGCCCGCGCCGACCACGCCGCCCGGCACCTCGGCCATGGCGCGGATGGCGTCCAGCGCGGCGGGGGTGCGCAGGGTTACCTCAAGCGCGGGCAGGCCGCCTGCGACCAAGGCTTCGGCCAACGGGCGGGCCTGGGCGGCATCCTCGATCACCAGCACCGGCACCACGGGGGCCAGCGCACAGATTTCGGCGGCTTTCTGCGATTGTTCGGCAGGGGTCATCGTGTTGTCTCCTGTCCCCGGACGGCGGGGTGGTTGAAAGGGCGGGTGCCTCCGGCGGGGGTATTTTGTCCAAGATGAAGCTGCGGGATTTCATCCTGGTACAACGCCCCCCGCCGGAGGTGAAGGCGGGGTGGCCTAGACGACCACCGAGGCGCCGGTTTCGGCCGGGCCGACATTGCGGCGGAAGGCTTCGAACAGCTCGCGCCCGATGCCATGGGCATTGGCGGAAAGGTCGGCGGTGGCAGGTGTCCGGTTGTCGAAGCCGGGTTCAAGGCAGGTCAGCGTGCCGGTTGTCGCGTCAAGCCGCACCCGATCACCGTCGCGCAGCCGGGCCAGCGGGCCGCCGGCGGCCGCTTCGGGCGAGACGTGGATCGCGGCGGGCACCTTGCCGCTGGCGCCTGACATCCGGCCATCTGTCACCAGCGCCACGCGCAGGCCACGGTCCTGCAAGACGCTGAGCGTCGGGGTCAGCGAATGCAGTTCGGGCATCCCATTGGCCTGCGGTCCCTGGAAGCGGACCACGACCACGGTGTCGGAGGTGAATTCCCCGGCCTTGAAGGCGGCCTTCACCGCCTCCTGGCTGTGGAAGACGCGGGTGGGGGCCTCGATGATGTGACGCTCGGGCGCGACGGCCGAAACCTTGATCACGCCGCGGCCAAGGTTGCCGGACAGTTGCGTCAACCCGCCGGTGGGCTGGAACGGATCGGCGGCGGGGCGCAGGATCTTGTCGTTCAGCGTGGTGGCGGGACCGTCGGACCAGCCCAACCGGCCCCCGGTCAGTTTCGGTTCCTGCCGGTAGGCGGCAAGGCCGTCGCCGGCCACGGTCTTGGCATCTGGGTGCAGCAGGCCCGCATCCAGAAGCTGTCCGATCAGGAAGGGCAGGCCGCCCGCCGCATGAAAATGGTTCACGTCGGCCAGCCCGTTCGGATAGACCTTGGCCATCAGTGGCACGGCTTGCGACAGGTCGTCGAAATCCTGCAGGTCCAGCAGCACGCCCGAGGCGCGGGCCATGGCGGGCAGGTGCAGGACAAGGTTGGTCGAGCCGCCCGTCGCCATCAGCCCGACAATGCCGTTGACATAGGCGCGTTCGTCCAGAATCTCGCCCACCGGGCGGAAGTCGTTGCCAAGCGCGGTGATCTCGGTTGCGCGGGTCACCGCGGCCTCGGTCAGCGCGTCGCGCAAGGGGGTGCCTGGGTTCACGAAGCTGGCGCCGGGCAGGTGCAGGCCCATCACCTCCATCAGCATCTGGTTGGTGTTCGCGGTGCCGTAGAAGGTGCAGGTGCCGGGGCCGTGGTAGCTGGCCATTTCCGCCGCCATCAGCTCGGCCCGCGTGGCCTTGCCTTCGGCAAAGGCGTTGCGGACGCGGGATTTTTCATCATTCGGAATGCCGCTGGTCATCGGGCCGGCGGGGACAAAGACGCTGGGGATATGGCCGAAGGTGGCGGCGGCCATGATCAGGCCGGGCACGATCTTGTCACAGACGCCAAGGAAGAGGGCGGCGTCGAAACAGTTGTGCGACAGGGCGACGCCGGCAGAAAGCGCGATCACATCGCGCGAGAAGAGCGACAGTTCCATGCCGGGCTGCCCCTGGGTCACGCCATCGCACATGGCGGGCACACCGCCCGCCACCTGGGCGGTGGCCCCGGCGCGGCGCGCGGTGGCGCGGATGCGGTCGGGGTATGTCTCGAATGGCTGGTGGGCCGAGAGCATGTCGTTATAGGCGGTGACGATGCCGATGTTCGGGGCGCGGGTTTCCGACAGGGCGGGCTTGTCGGCGGCCATCGCGGCATAGGCATGGGCCTGGTTGCCGCAGCTCAGATGCGCGCGGGCGGGGCCTTGGGCAACGGCGGCGGCAACCCGGGACAGATAGGCGCCGCGGCTGGCTTCGGACCGGGCGCGGATACGATCAGTGACGCGGGCGATGGTGGGATGCAGCGGCATGGCCTGCCTTTCGGTCGATGGGTGTCAGGTGGGTTTTAGCAGGTAGCGTTAGCGCTAACAATACCCCTGCGACATCACGGGCTGCCAGGGTGGGGCGGCGGCCTTGGGGAAGGATAGACCTTCCGCGCGCGCTTTGCAGCCCCCGCATCGCTGCGCTGCGTCTTTTCGCCCGCGCCGCTTCGCGCTAAGGGGGGCGGATGGAACCCATGTCCCCCACGCCCGCGCCGTCTTATTCCCGTCCTGTTGTCCGTCTGCGGCCCAAGGCCGAGGCGCGGGCGATCCGGCACGGTTTCCCCTGGGTCTATGCTGACGAGCTGGTGCTGGACCGGCGGACAAGCGGCATGGCGCCCGGCACCCTTGCGGTGCTGGAAGATGCCGAGCGGCGGGCGCTGGGGCTGGTGACGGTGAACCCGGCGTCGAAGATCGTGGCGCGGATGCTGGACCGCGACCCGGAAGCGGCGGTCGATCAGGCCTGGTTCGAGGCGCGGCTGGCCCGGGCGCTGGCGCTGCGGGCGCGGCTTTACCCCGCGCCGTTCTACCGGCTGGTCCATGCCGAGGCCGACGGGCTGCCCGGCGTGGTGATCGACCGCTTCGGCGAAGTGGCGGTGGTGCAGCCCAACGCGGCCTGGGCCGAGGCGCATCTGGCGGCCCTGGTGGCGGCGCTGGTCGCGGTGACGGGCGTCGCCACGGTGGTCAAGAACGGATCGGGCCGCGCGCGGGGGCTGGAGGGGCTGGCCGAGGAGATGGCGGTTGTGCACGGGCCGGCGCCGACGGAGCCGGTCGTGGTGCCGATGAACGGCGCCAGCTACATGGCCGATCTGATGGGCGGGCAGAAGACCGGCCTTTTCTTCGACCAGCGCGAGAACCACGCCCTTGCCGCAAGGCTGGCGCGGGGCGCGCGGGTGCTGGATGTGTTCACGCATGTCGGGGGCTTCGCTCTGGCGGCGCTGGCGGGCGGCGCGGCGCAGGCGCTGGCCGTGGATGCCAGCGCGCCGGCGCTGGCACTGGCCGAGGCGGGGGCAAAGGCCTCGGGCTTTGGCGACCGCTTCCAGACGCGGCAGGGTGACGCCTTTGCCGTGCTGGAAGCCCTTGGAACCGAAGGCGCGCGTTTTGATCTGGTGATCTGCGACCCGCCGGCCTTTGCGCCCGCGAAACCGGCGCTTGAGGCGGGCTTGCGCGCCTATGAACGGATTGCCCGGCTGGCGGCGCCGCTGGTGGCGCCGGGGGGCTATCTGGTGTTGTGTTCCTGTTCTCATGCGGCGGACCTGAGCGCCTTCCGCAATGCCAGCGCGCGCGGCATCGGCCGGGGCGGGCGGCGGGGCCAGATCCTCTGGACCGGCTTTGCCGGACCCGACCACCCGGTGCTGCCGCAACTGGCGGAATCAAGCTACCTCAAGGCGCTGGCCTTCCGGCTGGACGGATGAAGGCGGTTCTCGACGCCTGCGTCCTGTATCCCACGGTCTTGCGGGAAATCCTGCAGGGCGCGGCGCAGGCGGGGCTGTATCAGCCGGTCTGGTCCGAGCGTATCCTGGGCGAATGGACACGCGCCACCGCCAAGCTGGGGCCGGTGGTGCAGGTTCAGGCCGAGGGCGAGGCGGCGCTGCTGCGGGCCGGTTTCCCGCGCGCCATGGTGGCGGCGCAACCGGGCATCGAGGCGCGGCTTGTGCTGCCTGACGACAATGACCGGCATGTGCTGGCGGTGGCCATCGCCAGCGGCGCCGATGCGATTGTCACCTTCAACGCCGCCGATTTTCCCGGCCATGTTCTGGCGGGCGAGGGGATCGCCCGGCGCGACCCGGACGGCTTCCTGTGGGAATTGCAATCGCGCCACCCCGAGGTGATGGCGCGGATCGTGGAAGAGGTCCGCGCTAAGGCGGAACGCCTGTCTGGCGGCCCGGTGGCGCTGAAGGGGCTGATGAAGCGGGCGAAACTGTTCCGGCTGGGCAAGGCCCTGGGGGCCTGAGGCAAATTCGTTTGAACGAATTTGCCCTTTACCCCAGCCAGCGCGCCTCATTCGCCTCGATTGCGGCGATGCGGTCATCGGTGCGCGGGTGGCTTAGCAGCCAGGCGGGCACGCCTTGGGCGTGGTTCTGCGTCAGCGCGTCCAGCTTGCGGAACAGGCTTTTTTGCGGCCCTGCCCCGATGCCGGACTTGATCAGCAGCGCGGTGGCATAGGCATCCGCCTCGAATTCGTCGCGCCGCGACAGGCGGGCCATCAGCGCGGTCGAGATCGCATTGGCGATCCAGACGCCGATGAAGGGCAGAAAACGGTTCAGCACGGCCGCCAGCATCATGAAGGCGGCGTTCTGGCCGGTGAAGTCGATCATCCGCCGCCGCATGTGGCCAAGGGCGACATGGCCCATCTCATGCGCCACGACCGAGGCGAGTTCCTCGGCCGTGACTTCGCCCTGCATCTTCTTCGCCACGAAACCGCGGGTCAGGTAGATGCGGCCATCCGGTCCGGCCAGACCGTTGACCGGATCGACATCCAGCAGGAACACCTTGATCTGCGGCATGTCCAGCGCCTGCGCCATGCGGTCGGTCAGGCGGGTCAGGGCCGGGTCGGTCAGCGGTTTCGACTTTGCCTCAAGCGTCTTTTTCGTCCGCCAGACGGAAAAGCGCATCATCAGCACGGCATAGGCGATGGCAAGAAGGAGCGGGGTCAGGCGAAGCATGTGTCAGCATATGGGGTGTCCGGGACGGGTTGCCAGCCCGAAGACCGCACCCTAACGCAACTCTTTCAGCCCGCGGGCAATGCCTTCCGCCGTCATCGGCACCATGCGGCCGCCGAAGATTGACCGGATCATGCCGGTCGAGGCGGTGTATCCCCAATGGTCCTCGCGCTCGGGGTTGATCCACAGGTGATGCGGCCAATGCTCCACCGCCCGGGTCAGCCAGACCTGGCCGGCTTCGGGGTTCCAGTGTTCGTTGGCACCGCCGGCATGGGTGATTTCATAGGGCGACATGGCGGCATCGCCGACAAAGATCACGCGCCAGTCGGGGCCGTGGCTGCGCAGCACATCCCAGGTGGGGGTCTGCGCCGACCAGCGCCGCGCGTTGTCACGCCAGACACCTTCATACAGGCAGTTGTGGAAATACCAGCTTTCCAGATGGTGAAACTGCGACTTCGCGGCCGAGAACAGCTCTTCCATCACGCGGATATGCGGGTCCATGCTGCCGCCCACATCCAGAAACAGCAGCACCTTCACCGCGTTGCGGCGTTCGGGGCGGGTCTTCACGTCCAGCCAGCCCTGATGGGCGGTGGCGCGGATGGTGCCGTCAAGGTCCAGTTCCTGAACCGCACCGTCGCGCGCCCAGCGACGCAGGCTGCGCAGCGCAAGCTTGATGTTGCGGCTGCCGATTTCGGCCTGATCGTCAAGATTGCGGAATTCGCGCTTGTCCCAGACCTTGACCGCGCGGCGGTGGCGGCTTTCGTCCTGTCCGATGCGCACGCCTTCGGGGTTGTAGCCATGCGCGCCGAAGGGAGAGGTGCCGGCGGTGCCGATCCATTTCGACCCGCCCTGATGGCGGCCTTTCTGCTCTGCCAGCCGCTGACGCAGGGTTTTCATCAGCTTGTCGAACCCGCCAAGCGCCTGAATCTGCGCCTTTTCCGCGTCGGTCAGGTGCTTTTCAGTCAGCTTCGCCAGCCAGTCGGCGGGCAAGTCCAGCGCCTGAAGCAGATCTTCCGGCGAAAGGCTTTCCAGCCCGTTGAACGCGGCGGCGAAGGCGCGGTCGAAGCGGTCATAGTGGCGTTCATCCTTGACCAGCGCCGCGCGGGCAAGGTGGTAGAAGCCTTCCACATCGGCGGTGACAAGGCCGGCGTCCAGCGCCCGCAGGAAATCAAGGTATTCGCGGATCGAGACCGGCACGCCCTCGCGGCGCAGCGTTTCAAGGAAGGGCTGGAACATGGCCGGGCCTTTCCGCGGTGGCGTCAGGTCAGGCGGCTGATCAGCAGGGTCAGGAACAGGCCCAGCAAGGCAACGGCAATGCCATAGCCGGCGGCATATTGTGCCATGTCGGCCGCCTTGCCGCCCCGTTGCCGGGCACTGAGGGTGCCGTAGATCGCCCCAATCACAAATCCACCGATGACGATCATCTGTCCCGTTCTCCCAAGATCGGTCTCAAAGCCGGGCCGGCGCGGACGTCAGCCCGGCACCGATGGCGCGGCAAGCGCGGCGATCTCGTCCCGGCGGGCGCGGATCACCGTTTCCGAGCCGAAGCCATAGCGTGCGGCGGCAAGGCTGTCGAGGCGCAGCCGGTCGGCCTCGGCCCTCTGGCCCAGATGATCCAGCGCCTCGGCCTTGAGCAGAAGCAGCGTGGCCAGCAGCGCCTGATTCTCGGCGGCGCGGACGACGGGAATGGCGCGGTCGGCAAAGCGCAGCGCCTGATCGGGCTGGCCGGCAGCAAGCGCGATGGCGGCAAGCTGCATGTCGATATGGGCGACCTGCACCGCGCCGCCGGGCAGGCGGGCGTAGATTGCCGAAGCGGCGGTGAATTCGCGCACGGCGCGGGCGCGGTTGCTGCCGACCAGCAGCCGGCCCGCCGCGAAATGGCTGAAGGCAAGCCGGCCGTCCTGCCAGCCACGGCTGCGGGCCAGCGAGAGCGCGCGTTCGGCGGCGGCGCGGCGGGTGGTGACCGGCTTGCCGGCTCCAAGCGCGGTCTCGATGGCCTGGGTCCAGGCCTTGGGCGTGGCGGACAGATCGACCCCGGTCCGTTCGGCGCCGGGGCTGAGGCGGGCGAAGACGCCACCGATCCGGGCGGCAACCTGCGCCTCGGTCATGCCCGAGGCCAGTTCCGGCGCATAGGTCGCGCGCAGCATCAACATGTCGAAGGGGGTCAGCACGGCATGGAAGTTGTCGTCGTTGAACACGCTGTCGGACAGGCGATAGAGGTCGTTCAACGGGCCGATGGCCTGGGCCATTTCTTCATGCAGGCAATCGCGCACCTCTTGCGGGCTGGTGTCGGCGGGAATGAAGATGGCCGCACGGCTGCGGCGGGTGACGGTGGCCCAGTCCACTGCGGCGGTGCCGCGGGCCACACGGTATTCGGCCAGCGACCCGACATTGGGCACCACGAAACAGGCAGCGGACGGGGCGATTGGCCGCAACACGGCCTTGGGGTGGAATTCGATGGTGATCGCGGCGGGCGTGCCGGGGGAAACGGCGGTGATGTCAAGGTCCGCCTCGGCCCGCAGCCGCGCCAGCAGGGCGGCAAGGTCGGGTTCGGCCGAACCGGGCACATCGCCCGCCAGCGCAACCGTGATCGGGCCTTCGAACCGGCTGAAACCGGGCAGGCTGCGGCCGCTTTCCAGCCGGAAGGTCAGGTCCATGAAGGTGGCGGCCAGTTCGGCGCGGCCATGGCCGCCGGGGCCGGGCAGTGAGGCCGTGCTTGCGGTTGTGTCAAGGGCGGCTGCGGCAAAGACGGCCTGATCGGGGTCTGTGCCGGGCGCGCGGCTGCGCGTTGCCTGCGCCCCGCCGTGCGGCGCGCAGGAGGACAGCAGCATCAGCGCAGCAAGCAGCGGGACGGATCGCATGATCTGGCAGCCCGGTCTGTGCAAGCGGGGCCGGGCACCATGCCCGGCCGGTTGGGGTGGCCCGGTGCCCGCCTTGGGCGGCGATGCCCCCACATCACCGCCCGCGGCAGTCCCCGGTGGTCCTGTCGCTGTCGCATCGGTTCCGCCGGGTGCAGGGACGAGCAGACGGGAGCCCCAGCCGACACGAACCGGACCCGCCCCACGGACCAGCCGGGGCGGGTGCTTGCGATCGCACGATGGGGCAATGTCCTCAGGGCGCGGCCATGAAGTCAATCGCCGGCACGGTGCCGGACACGGGCGACACAGCCCCTTGCGGCACGGCGCCGGCCCGGAACCAGATCTGGAGCGGGTCGATCACGGTTTGTTTCGCCTTGCTTCAGGCCGTGATCGTTAGTTGTCACAAAACATGAAGAATGGCGCGGAACTATCGGAAATCAGGGCGATTCGTGTGGCCCAAGATCCGACTTCAGCGCTGGCCGCGCGCCATGAAGGCCAGCCGTTCAAACAGGTGCACGTCCTGTTCATTCTTCAGCAGCGCCCCATGCAGTTTCGGCAGCAGATGCCGCCCGTCGCGCTTCAGATCCTCGGGCGACAGGTCTTCGGCCAGGATCAGCTTCAGCCAGTCCAGCATTTCCGAAGTCGAGGGCTTTTTCTTCAGCCCCGGTGTTTCGCGGATCTCGAAGAACTCGGCCAGCGCGGTGGCCAGCAGCCGTTCCTTGATGCCGGGCAGGTGGACGCGGACGATGGCGGCCAGCGTCTCGGGGTCGGGGAAGCGGATGTAGTGAAAGAAGCAGCGGCGCAGGAAGGCGTCGGGCAGGTCTTTCTCGTTGTTCGAGGTGATGATCACGACGGGCCGGTGCAGCGCGCGAATCGTCTCTCCGGTCTCGTAGACGTGGAACTCCATCCGGTCGAGTTCCTGCAGCAGGTCATTCGGAAACTCGATGTCGGCCTTGTCCACCTCGTCAATCAGCAGGACCACGCGCTGCGGGGCGGTGAACGCCTCCCACAGCTTGCCCTTGCGCAGGTAGTTGCGCACGTCATGCACCCGGTCATCGCCCAACTGGCTGTCGCGCAGCCGGCTGACCGCATCATATTCGTAAAGGCCCTGCTGTGCCCGCGTGGTGGATTTGACATGCCATTCCAGCAGCGGCAGGCCCAGACTGCCGGCCACCTGGCGGGCAAGCTCGGTCTTGCCGGTGCCGGGTTCGCCCTTGACCAGCAGCGGCCGCTCCAGCGCCACGGCGGCATTGACCGCCACGGCCAGATCGGGGGCGGCGACATAGCCCGCCGTGGACGTGAACTTCATGGAGGCCCCCCGGGCGGCTGATCACAATTTGGGCTGGACCCTACCGGGGCGCACAAAATGCCGCAACTGCTAGTGACAAGGCGCGGCAGTTAAGCTACATGCGCCGCCAACGGGAGCACGCCATGACAGATGCCTGCCTGCCGGCGCGTGCCGACAAGATGGAGACTGCTGCGATGAAGCCGGAAGTGTTCCTGCCTGATGATTATCGACCGGCCGAAGACGAGCCGTTCATGAATGACAGGCAGCTTGAATATTTCCGCAGGAAGCTGGTTGTCTGGAAGCAGGAACTGCTGAGTCAATCCGCCGAAACCCTGGGCAACCTGACCGAAAGCGGCCGCAATGTTCCCGATCTGGCCGATCGCGCCAGCGAGGAAACCGACCGCGCGCTGGAACTGCGCACCCGGGACCGTCAGCGCAAGCTGATCTCGAAGATCGACGCAGCGCTGCGGCGGATCGAAAGCGGCGAATACGGCTATTGCGAGATGACGGGCGAGCCGATCAGCCTGAAACGGCTGGATGCGCGCCCCATCGCGACCATGACGCTGGAAGCGCAGGAAAAGCACGAGCGCCGCGAAAAGGTGCATCGCGAGGACTGAAAGGTCGCAGCCCCGGGGGGTTGCGGTATTGCGATGTTCACAGGACAGTGACGCCGGGCGCCTTGCTCCCGGCGTTTGCATTTGCGGAGGTCAGATGAGCCTGAAGGGCCGGTCGGTCATCGTTGTCGGGGCAGGTGTCGCGGGACTGGCGGCGGCGCGGGCCTTGGCCTTGCGCGGCGCGCAGGTCACCGTGCTGGAGCAGGCAGACGCCATCCGCGAAGTGGGGGCCGGCTTGCAGATCAGCCCGAACGGGGCAGCGGTGCTTAAGGCCCTGGGACTGGCGCAGGAGCTGGAGCGGGTTTCAACCCGGGCGGTGGCGGTTGAACTGCGCGACGGGCTGGATGGCAGTCTGGTGACCCGGCTTGACGTGGCGAAGCTGCGCCCCGAGCAGGGCTATCACTTCCTGCACCGGGCCGATCTGATTGATCTGGTGTTGCAGGGCGCGCGCGATGCGGGCGCGGAATTGCGGCTGTTGCAGAAGGTGGAGGTGGTCGATCTGTCCGGCCCCCGGCCCAGGCTGCACATGGCCACCGGGGCCGAGATCGAGGCGGAGATTCTGATCGGCGCGGACGGGCTTCATTCGCAGGTGCGGGCGGCGCTGAACGGCAAGGTGGCGCCGTTCTTCACCCATCAGGTGGCCTGGCGCACGCTGGTGCCCTGCGAGCCGGGCGCGCCGGCCGTGGCCGAGGTGCATATGGGGCCGGGGCGGCATCTGGTCAGCTACCCGCTGCGCGGCGGCACGCTGCGCAACATCGTGGCCGTCGAGGAACGCCGCCGCTGGGTCGAAGAGGGCTGGTCGCTGCGGGATGACCCGATGGAGCTGCGGGTGGCTTTCGAGAGCTATGGAGCCCGGGTGCAGGGCTGGCTGGAACAGGCGCAGGATGTCTGGCTGTGGGGGCTGTTCCGGCACCCGGTCGCACGGCAGTGGCAGCGGGTGCTGCCGCAGGGCGCGGTGGCGATTCTGGGCGATGCTGCGCATCCGACGCTGCCGTTTCTGGCGCAGGGGGCCAGCATGGGGCTGGAGGATGCCTGGGTGCTAGCTGACAGCCTGGCCGCGAAAGGCGTGGGGGAAGCGGGGCTGGCAGAATATCAGGGCCGCCGTGCCCCGCGCACCACCCGGATTGTGGAAGCGGCCAATCGCAACGCGCGGGCCTATCACCTGTCAGGGCCGCTGCGGTCTCTGGCGCATCTGGGGCTGCGGATCGGCGGGGCGGTGGCGCCGCAGGCGGCGCTGGGGCGGTTCGACTGGCTTTATGGCCATGACGTGACGCGGGCCGGCTGAAGCCGGGGACAAAATCCTTCGAAGGATTTTGCAAATTTCTTCGAAGAAATTTGGGCCTCAGGCGGCCAGATCGACCCAGACCGGGACATGATCGGATGGCTTGTCACCCGCCCTCGTGTCCTTGTCGATGCCCGCCTCTTCCAGCAGGTCTGCGGCCTGCGGCGACAGCAGCAGGTGGTCGATGCGGATGCCGTTGCCGCGTTCCCAGGAATTCGCCTGATAGTCCCAGAAGGTATAGATCCCCGGCCGCGGGTCGAGGGTTCGGATCGCGTCGGTCAGGCCAAGGTTGACCAGCCGGCGAAAGGCGGCGCGGCTTTCGGGTCGGAACAGCGCATCTTCAACCCAGGCCTCGGGCTTTGCGGCATCTTGCGGCTGCGGGATCACGTTGTAATCGCCAAGGAAGATCACAGGTTCCTCGGTGGACAGCAGCGCCTTCACCCGCGCTTCCATCCGGGCCATCCAGCCCAGTTTGTAATCGAACTTGGGGCCCGGTGCGGGGTTGCCGTTCGGCAGGTACAAGCCGCAGACCCGCACCGCGCGGGCCCCGATCACAGTCGCCTCAATCCAGCGCGCCTGTTCGTCGCCCTCGTCGCCGGGCAGGCCACGGGTTACGTCTTCCAGCGGAAGTTTCGACAGGATCGCCACGCCATTGAAGGATTTCTGCCCATGGGTTTCGACGCGATAGCCCATGTCCTCGAACAGCTCGCGTGGGAACGACTCGTCCTGGCTCTTGATTTCCTGCAGGCAGACCACATCGGGGCGGGCGGCTTCCAGCCAGCGGGGCAGGGCTTCGATCCGCGCTTTGATGCCGTTGATGTTGAAGCTGGCGATCTTCATTGGCGGTTCCCCTTGTGGCACGTCGAGCGGCCAGACTAGGGGCGGGCGGCGCGCGGCACAAGCCGGGGTGCCGCGGCGGCAGCCCGCCACAGCGCATCAAGCCGGTCGATTTCGGCGGGATCGAAACGGTCGGCCTCTTCCCAATAACGGCCAGAGGCGACGTGATAGCCAAGGTCGGCCTCGCGCGCCAGGGCTTCGGCGGCACGGGGGGCATCGTAGGGTTGCGGCTGCGCCAGATGCGCCAGGGCGCGCGGGTGGCGCGGGAACACCAGCCGCGACGGGCCGGCCGACAGGTTCACCAGCGCCGTGCCGCGCTGCGCGGCCAGAACCAGCGCCCGCGCCGACTTGGCCTCAAGCGACCGCAGCGTGATGTCAGGGCGCAGCGGATCGGGCGCGCCGGTGCCGTAGAAATGGGTCGGGCCGGCGGTGGGATAGTGCATGTCGCAGCCGAAAACCGCGATCACGCGCGGCGCAAGGCTGTGCAGCGCCCAGTAAAGGGCGGTAAAGGCCATGGTGCCGCCGGCATAGACAAAGCCGCCAAGCGCATTCTGGGCGGGAACGAAATCGTCCTGCGTGATCAGCCGCTGGCCCGGCCCCGGCACGGGGCGGCGGTCGGCGGGAAAATCCCAGGGGTGGATGTGGTAGTCCCAGTCGGGGCGCAGCGCATGGGCGTTGTTGATCGCCACGATGCAATCGAACGGCGCGCGCGGCCAGTGTGCCGCTTCGGCGGCCATCGGGGCCGAGCCGAGGATAAGGACGGTCGTCATCTTGGCGCCTTGCCGTTGTGGTTGAGCACAGAGGATAGGGCGCATCCGGGATGCGTCACGCGAAAACTTTGTAACGTGGCGCCCGAGGGCCGCCCTGTCAGATCGAGAAGCTGGTTCCGCAGCCGCAAGAGCTGCTGGCGTTGGGATTCTCGATCACGAAACGGGCGCCGATCAGTTCATCGGTGAAGTCGATCACGGCATTTGTCAGGAACGGCAGCGATACCGGATCGACCACCACCTTGAACCCGTCCTTTTCCAGCACAAGATCGTCACCGGCCGGGTCGTCCAGCCGGATGTCATACTGGAACCCCGAACAGCCACCGCCCGACACGCCGACGCGCAAGGGTTTCTGTTCGCCGGTCATTTCGGCAATTTCGGCCAGACGCGCGAAGGCGCGGTCGGTCACGCGGGGGGGAAGCGTCAGTTCCATGGGTGTTCCCGTATCCTTGGGCCTTGGCCTTACATATATGGGGTGTGATCGCTCCGAACAAGCCGAGGTCCGATGCTTGCCCCCTTTGCCTGCCTGCCCGACGCCTCGCGCGGGCGACTTTACCCCGAGGGGATGAGTTCCTTCCGCTCGCCGTTCCAGCGCGACCGGGACCGGATCATCCATTCCTCGGCCTTCCGCCGGCTGAAACACAAGACGCAGGTCTTTGTCGAACATGAGGGCGATTACTACCGCACCCGGCTGACCCATTCGATCGAGGTGGCGCAGGTGGCGCGCACGATCAGCGGGGTGCTGGGGCTGAACACCGATCTGGCCGAGGCCATCGCGCTGGCGCATGACCTGGGCCACACGCCGTTTGGCCATACCGGCGAAGACGCGCTGGCGCGGTTGATGCAGCCCTATGGCGGGTTCGACCACAACGCGCAGGCGTTGCGCATCGTGACCCGGCTGGAACGCCACTATGCCGGCTTCGACGGGCTGAACCTGACCTGGGAAACGCTGGAAGGCATCGCCAAGCACAACGGTCCGGTGATCGGCCCCAATGCCGATGCCAAGCACGCCCATGACCCCGACGCGCTTCCCTATGCGCTGGCCGAGGTGAACGCGGCCTGGGATCTGGAACTGGACACCCATGCCAGCGCCGAGGCGCAGGTGGCGGCGATTGCCGATGACGTGGCCTATTCGCACCACGACCTGC
Organism: Pseudogemmobacter blasticus; assembly: GCF_003071405.1. Taxonomy (NCBI): domain Bacteria; kingdom Pseudomonadati; phylum Pseudomonadota; class Alphaproteobacteria; order Rhodobacterales; family Paracoccaceae; genus Pseudogemmobacter; species Pseudogemmobacter blasticus. Next base: position 131,911 of record NZ_CP020470.1, read on the forward strand.
ATGACGGCCTGCGCTCGGGCCTTTTCACTGAGGAAGACCTGATGGAGCTGCCGGTTGCAGGCCCGGCTTTTGCCGAAGTGGACCGGCTGTATCCGGGGCTGGAAAAGATGCGGCGGCGGCATGAGGCGCTGCGCCGGGTGTTCGGCCGCATGGTCGAGGATGTGATCGCCGTGGCGCAGAACCGGCTGGCCGGGGCACAGCCGAAATCGGTGGACGAGATCCGCCACATGGGCACCACGATCATCCGCTTCTCGAAGCCGCTCTATCAGGAACTGAAGGCGGTGCGGTCCTTCCTGTTCCACCGCATGTACCGCGCGCCTTCGGTGATGGAGGTGCGGGCGCAGGTGACGCGGGTGGTGGATGACCTGTTCCCGCTGTTCCTGCGCGATCCGGGCCTGTTGCCGGCCGAGTGGCGGCAGGACATTGACGCCGCACGGGACGAAACCGAACTGGCGCGCATCGTGGCGGATTATGTGGCCGGCATGACTGACCGCTTCGCCATTCAGGAACATGCCCGGCTGATGGGTGTCGATCCGGTGGTGCGGGCAGGCTGACGGGGGCCGTCCTTACGGCGCGGTCCCCGATGTCTTGCAAGACATCGGACCGGAGTTTGTGAAAACTCCGGTCTCGCGCTCAGGCCTTGCGGGTGGCGCCGAAGATCCAGATCGCGGCAAGACCCGCCGAAACAATCGCGTTCCAGCCCGCCATCGAGATGCCGGCCAGGCTCCACGGGATCTGGTCGCAGCGCACCGGGGCGGGCAGGGCGGTGGCGGGGTTCAGCAGATCGGCGCCCGACAGGCCCGCGATGGAGCCTTGGGTGCAGCTTGAGATGAACTCCCACCAGCCCTGTTCGACCCCGGCATGGAACAACCCGATGCCGGCGGTTGCCAGCGCGGCGACAGCCCCCGCCCAGGCCAGCCAGCGCCAGCCGGTCAGCCAGATCAGCCCAAGGATCAGCACCGCCGTGGCATGTGGCCAGCGCTGCCAGAGGCACAACTGGCAGGGCGGCAGCCCGCCAAGGTACTGAAACGCGAAGGCCCCCGCCAGAAGGGCGGCCGAGCCAAGGCCCGCAACGGTGGTTGCCTGTCTTTGGGTCACACTCATGCCGGTCCCTCTGTCCATTCGGGCGGCACCATAAGCGCAGGCCATGGCGGGGGGAAGTCACGACGCGGTGCGCAGGCCGGGCGTCAGGACGGGGCTTTCAGGCTGGCCCGCTTGCGGCTAGTCTGGCGGCAAGAAATGCCGTTCAGGAGAGACTACGATGGAATGGAAGGGCCGCCGCGGCAGTGACAACATCGAGGACCGCCGCCGCATGTCGGGCGGCCGCACCGCCAGCATCGGCGGGGCGGGGGCCATTGTCGTTGTGCTGATCGCCATGTTCCTGGGGGTTGACCCCAGTGCCCTGCTGGGGCCGGGCGGCGGGCAGGGCAGCAGCGGCGACGCCCCGGTCGAACTGACCGAGGCCGACAAGCAGGCCGGCGAATTTGTCTCGGTCACGCTGGCCGATACCGAAGAGATCTGGACCAAGGTCTTTTCGGAACAGTTGAACGCGAAATACACGCCCGCCGTGCTGGTGCTGTTCAAGGATCACACCCCGTCGGCCTGTGGCGGCGCGTCCGAGGCGACGGGGCCGTTCTATTGCCCGGCCGACAAGAAGGTGTATCTCGACACCGCCTTCTTCACCACGTTGCAGCAGAAACTGGGCGCGCATGGCGATTTCGCGGCTGCCTATGTGGTGGCACATGAGATCGGCCATCATGTGCAGGACGAACTGGGGATTCTGGGCAAGGCGAACGCCGCCCGCCAGCGCGCCAGCCAGGAAGAATCGAACCGGATTTCGGTGATGGTCGAACTGCAGGCCGACTGTCTGTCGGGCATCTGGGCGCGCGAGGCGGCGCAGACGCTGGGAACGATCGAGCGCGGCGATCTGGAAGAGGCGGTGAACGCGGCCCGGCAGATTGGCGACGATACGCTGCAACGCAACGCCGGCCAGCGGCCGATGCCGCATACGTTCACCCATGGCACCTCGGAGCAGCGCTCCGAATGGTTCCTGCGCGGGCTGAAATCCGGCCAGATTGCCGATTGCGACACGTTCTCGGCGCGCGACCTTTAGGCCGCATCTGTGATTGACGCCCGCGGCCGGGGATATTAGACCCCGGCCTCAGGTGGCCCGAGTGGCGGAATGGTAGACGCAGCGGATTCAAAGTTCCGGCGCTCTCCCTGAAATGCATAGCGAAAGCAAGATGTTATGCTGGGTTTCTGTTCTTCTGGTCAACTATAGGCCCGGCGGGCTGATCGAGGGGCTTGAATTGGCCTTACTCGGCCAAGTAGAGAAGAAGCGTCCGTGGCCAAGTTGTCAGCTTGGCTCCTACCTAGCGGGCGCTAAAATGTGCGGGTGTGGCGGAATGGTAGACGCGACAGACTCAAACTCTGTTTCCGCAAGGAGTGTCGGTTCGAGTCCGACCACCCGCACCAGAATTTCCCGACTTCCCGAACCGATTGCGTGATGCGTGGCCCGCGTCCTGCGGTTTTCCGCGTCCATCTTGGGGGGTGCGGGCGGAAGTGCCTTCCCGGCTGTCTTCCGGCGCGGTATATCTGCGGTGGGTCGCCCAGGCGGGGGCACGGGCGGGCCTGTTTCTTTGTGATCTACGACCCGGCGGAAGCACCGCTGAGGGTCTTGCATGGGTTGGTGAATGGCCCCGAACGGTGAAACCGGCAAACTGGACGACCTGCCTGCAAACCGCAGCGCCGGCCAGGGCAGTGCCATGTCGCCCTGCTTTACCCGCGGCACGCTGATTGCCACGCCGCGCGGCGAGATTCCGGCCGAACATCTGCGGGCAGGGGACCGGGTGGTCACCCGTGACAATGGCATCCAGGAAATCCGCTGGGCGGCGCGCAACGCGCTTGGTGCCGCGCAACTGCTGCTGAACGCGCATCTGCAGCCGGTGCTGATCGCGGCCGGTGCGCTTGGGAACGGCCTGCCCGAACGCGATCTGCTGGTTTCGCCCAACCATCGGGTGCTGGTGGCGGGCGACCGCAGCCTGCTGCATTTCGATGATCCCGAAGTGCTGGTCGCGGCCAAGCACCTGGTCGGCACGCCGGGGGTGCAGGCGGTGACGTCGGTCGGGCTGACCTATGTCCACTTCCTGTTCGACCGGCATGAGGTGGTGCTGTCGAACGGGGCCTGGACCGAAAGCTTCCAGCCCACAGACTTCAGCCTCAAGGGCCTTGGAAACGCGCAGCGCAGCGAGATTCTGGAGCTGTTCCCTGCCTTGCACCCTGCGGCGAACGGGGGCGGCATCGGGCCTGCGCGGCGCGTCCTGACGCGGGATGAGGCGGCACATCTGAAAGGCTGAGACGCCTTTCAATTGCCCTTCGCTGTCCTGCCATTTTTCAGGCCATTTTTCGTCAAATACCGCCATTATCCAATTGTTCGGAATTGTGTCCAATCCTCTTGACGGCGGGTGCCATTGTCTGATGAACACCCTTCGCCACAAAAACAGGGCACTGTTGCTGGATTGGAAATAATGATGCTCTATAATCGCTGGTTGCAGGTTTATTGACCATGGCAAGGACATTTACCTGGATTTACCTTGGTTCTACGACCGCCCTTGATCCCACCGAAGGCAATGATACGGTCGAAAATGCCAGCAATCTGAACGGGCGAACCTTTGGAACAACCGCAGATCCGCTGTTCGGGCACATCTCTTCGGCCACGCTTCAGGGCACGGCGTCCAGTTTTCTGACCAACAACAGCGCCAGCGGCGGACCGTTCAAGTTCACAGCCAGCACGGGTGGATCGCCTGCAAGTTATACCTTTGATTGTGTTGTCGAATACAATGCCACCATCACCTATGCCGATGGAACCACCGCCACGGTCACCGCCGTTCTGGTGCAATCCACCACGGGTGAGCTGTTCCTGGCCCCGGAACTGCCCGGCAGCAGTGACACCGCGGCTTACGAAGCCAAGCCGATCCGGTCAATAACCATAAATTCGGTCGCCACCTCCAATGCAAATCTTGGCGCCGATCGCGCGGTGACGGGATTTGACGATGGCTATATCGACGGCACCAGCGGAAATGACCTGATTGATTCCGCCTATATCGAACCCATCGCCAATGGATCGGATAAAGTTGACAACAATGATGCGGGTCTTTCCGGGCAAAGCGGGAATGACGATTTCATTCGCGCGGGTGCCGGAAACGATACGGTTCTGGCGGGTCTGGGCAATGACATTGTTTATGGTGGCATAGGCAATGACAGCCTGTCGGGCGGATCCGGCAATGACCGCCTGTTCGGAGAGGACGGGAACGACACCCTTGACGGCGGCACCGGCAATGACTCGCTGGATGGCGGCGCGAATGATGACCTGCTGTCAGGCGGCGCCGGCAATGACAGCCTGTCGGGCGGCACGGGAAACGACACGCTGTCAGGCGGTGACAACAACGATGTGCTGGACGGCGGCGACGGCGCCGACAGTCTGGACGGCGGCACTGGCAACGACACGCTGTTCGGCGGCGCCGGGGCCGACCAGTTGCGCGGTGGAGCCGGGGCCGACACGATCTACGGCGGCGCCGATCAGGACACGATCTATGGCGATATCGGCGATGTCGTGGATGGCGGCTCGACCGGCATTGACCAGGATGTGCTGGACCTGACCTTCTGGGGGCACAAGGGCACCAATATCTACTACGATCCGGCCAACCACGAAAACGGCACGGTCGAGTTTCTGGACAGCCTCGGGAATGTCATCGGCACGATGACCTTTACCGACATCGAGCGGGTGATTGCCTGCTTCACCCCCGGGGCAAGAATCACCACCGACCGCGGGGAGGTGCCGGTTGAGGTGTTGAAGGTTGGCGACCGCGTGCTGACCCGCGACAACGGCTATCAGGAAATCCGCTGGATCGGCCGCCGCGACCTGACCCTGGCGCAGGTTCTGGCCCGCCCCGTGCTGGCGCCGGTCCGCATCGCCCGCGGAGCTTTGGGGGGAAATCTGCCCGCGCGCGATCTGGTGGTGTCGCCCCAGCACCGCATGATGATCGCGTCACCCCGATATGAAGTGCTGTTCGGTGAGGCCGAGGTGCTGGTCGCGGCGATCCATCTGGTGGGGCGGCAGGGGATCACGGCCCTTGCGCCGCAGGCCATCAGCTACATTCACCTGATGTTCGACCACCACCAGATCATTCGCGCCGAAGGGGCCTGGACGGAAAGCTATCAGCCGGGCGCGATGGCGCTCAAGGGCAAGCCCGACCCGCAGCTTGCCGAACTGCTGGAGCTGTTTCCCGGGATCGCGCAGGGGCAAAGCTATCCTGCGGCCCGTATCACGCTGAAAAAGCGCGAAATGGCGCTGCTGGACATTGGGTAGGCGCGGTCAGCCGCGGCCCGCGCGCCAGCGGGCCCAGTCTTCCGGCGTGTCCAGATCGGTGGTGGCATGGGTGCCCGGCAGTGGCGCCGGGGTGATTTCAGCCGCGTGGCGGGCCAGAACGGCACGCGCCCCCTGATCACCCGTCAACCCGGCCAGTTCGGGGCGGGTCCAGGGGGGAAACAGAACCGGATGGCCGGGCGTTCCGTCCTGACCCATGGCGCGCAGGATGCGGTCGGGGTGGGCGATCTGCGCCGCCAGCATCGCCTGCAGATCGGCCGTTGTAAGCTCTGGCATGTCGCCCAGTACCAACATCACCGGCGCCTGCCGGGGCAGGGCGGCCAGACCGGCGGTCAGGCTGGCGGCCATGCCGTCTTCGGGCCGGGGAACCCGCAGCCCGGTCAGCGGTAGGCCCTGCACCGCCGCTTCGCGCGGGCCGCCGCCGGCAGGCAGGGCCACCGTGACCGGGCAGCCGGTGGCCAGCGCCACCTGTGCCAGATGGGCGATCAGCGGTCGGTCGGCAATCGGCTCCATCAGCTTGTCCGCCCCGCGCATACGCGAGGACGAACCGGCGGCCAGGATCAGGATATGAACGGGCGTCATGCCCGCCGTGATGCCAAAGAAAAGGGGGGCTGTCTGCCCCCCTTCTGGTCTGCCGGACTTAGGCGCGCATACGGCCGCCGTCATCCCACAGTGGTTCAAGGTGAACACGGGCCGGGCGGCGTTCGCCAAGGATCTCGACCTCCAGCGCAAGGCCATCCTGCACGCGGTCGGCGGGGATGAAGCCCATGGCGACCGACGTGTTCGTCCAGTGGCTAAAGCCGCCGCTGGTGCAGAAGCCGACGACCGCGCCATCCAGCCAGATCGGCTCCCACGCCACCACATCGGCATCGGCGGCATCGACGACGATGCTGACCAACTTGCGCTTGGGCCCGGTCGCCTTCTCCTTCAGCGCCGCCGCCTTGCCGATCCAGTCTGCGGGCTTGTTCCACGAAATGAAGCGGTCAAGCCCGGTCTCGGCGGGCGTGTAATCGGGGCTGAACTCGCGACCCCAGCTTCCGAACCACTTGTCCAGCCGTAGCGACATCATCGCGCGCATCCCGAACGGGCGCAGGCCCATGTCCTTGCCGGCCTCGTTCAGCACGTCCCACAGGTGGCGGACGGAATGGATGTCGCAGAAGATTTCATAGCCCAGATCAGCGGTATAGCTGACGCGCTGCACGATGCAGTTGGCCATGCCGACGGCCATCTTCTTCACGTCCATGAACCTGAACGCCTCGGCGCTGACATCGGCGCGGGTCACGCGGGCCAGCAGATCGCGCGCACCGGGGCCGGCGATGGTAAAGCCCGAGCGGCTGTCCGAAATGTTCTCGACCGTCACGCCGGGCTCTGCGTGCTGGTCGAACCAGCGCTGATGCCAGCCCTGTGCGCCATAGCTGGCGGTCAACTGGAATTCGGTTTCCGACAGGCAGGATACGGTGAAATCGCCGATGATCTTGCCCGATTGTGCCAGCATCGGGGTCAGCGACAGACGGCCCGGTTTCGGGATGCGCCCGGCCATGATCCGGTCAAGCCAGGCGCGGGCGCCGGGGCCCTTGACCAGATATTTCCCGAAGTTCTGCAATTCGTTGATACCCACGCCTTCGCGGACGGCGCGGACTTCCTGCTTCGTCGCCTCCCAGGCGTTCGAGCGTTTGAAGGTGGGGGTCTCCAGCCGCGGTTCGCCTGGCAGGGCGTGGTAGTTCACCACTTCCAGCCCGTATTGCTGGCCCCAGACGGCGTTCATGCCATCGAACACCTCATACATCGGGGTGGTGCGGAAGGGGCGGGCGGCGGGGCGTTCCTCGTTCGGATACGAGACGTTGAAGCGCATCCGGTAGTTTTCCATCACCTTCGGCACGGTATAGCCGGGGCTGGTCCAGGTGCCGAAGCGCGACACGTCGAAGCCGCGCGGGTCGCGTTCCACCTCGCCCTCGATCATCCATTGCGCCAGGGCCAGGCCCATACCGCCGCCCTGGCTGAACCCGGCCATCACGGCGCAGGCGGACCAGTAGTTGCGCAGGCCCTGCACCGGGCCGATCAGCGGGTTGCCGTCAGGGGCAAAGGTGAAGGGGCCGTGGATCACCCGCTTGACGCCGCTGCGTTCCAGCACCGGGAAGCGGCGGTAGGCGAAGGCGACGGAGTCGGCGATCTTGTCGAAATCCTCGTTCAGCAGTTCATGGCCAAAGGTCCAGGGCGTGCCATCGACCGACCAGGGCTCGCAGGGTTTTTCGTAGAAACCGATGCACAGGCCACGGCCTTCCTGCCGCAGATAGCTTTCGCCGCCGGGGTCCATCACATGCGGGAATTCGCGGCCCGATTTCAGGATGTCCATGATTTCGGGGATGTCGTCGGTCACCAGATACTGGTGCGCCATCGGCAGCAGCGGCAGGTAAACCCCTGCCATTGCTCCAACTTCCCGGGCCCAGAGGCCGGCGGCGTTGACGAGGTGTTCGCAGGTGACGGTGCCTTTTTCGGTCACCACTTCCCAGCCTTCGGCGGTGGGGTTGGTTTCCAGGACGCGGTTGTGCAGCACGATTTCGGCGCCGCCCATGCGGGCCGCCTTGGCATAGGCGTGGGTGGTGCCGGACGGGTCAAGGTGGCCATCAAGCGGGTCGTAGAGGGCGCCGATGATGCCTTCCAGATTGACCATGCCTTCGGTGAATTTCTCGATTTCCGCCGGGCCGAGGATTTCGGTATCCAGCCCCATGTAGCGGTGTTTGGCGCGTTCGGCCTTGAGCTGTTCAAAGCGGGCGGGGTTGTCGGCCAGCGTGATGCCGCCGACATGGTGCAGCCCGCAGGACAGGCCGGTGATGGCCTCCAACTCCTTGTAAAGACGGATGGTATAGCCCTGAAGCGCGGCCATGTTGGTATCGCCGTTCAGGGTGTGGAAGCCGCCGGCGGCGTGCCAGGTGCTGCCCGAGGTCAGCTCGCTGCGTTCGATCAGCATCACGTCGGACCAGCCGAGTTTGGTCAGGTGATACAGGACCGAACAGCCGACGACGCCGCCGCCGATCACCACCACGCGCGCATGAGATTTCATCCCGGAACTCCCTGAAACTTTCCCGCAATCTGGCCGGGCGGGGCCGGAATGGCATGTGTTTCCGCGACAGGAAATGTCGCATACAGTGCGCGCGGGCGGGGCTGTCCTTCCATTGAAAAACGCGCCGGCCGGGGGACGGGCGCGTTTTTCGGGGTATGTCTTACGTCTGCCTTGCGTCGTGCCAGTGTATGCCTGGCGTATGACTGTGGCGCGTCACTTTTCGGGGATCAGGCCCCTTGGTGCGAAGCGCAGGACGACCAGCAGAACGACGCCCAGGGTCAGCAGGCGCATATGCGCGGCGGTGTCCTGAAGGTGGTTCTTCAGCTCGCCCGCGGGCAGCGCGGCCAGCACATAGCTCATCATCTGCGGGCCGAGGAATTCGACCGCCAGATAGAGCCAGCCGATCAGCAGGCCGCCCAGCACCGCGCCCCAGTTGTTGCCCGATCCGCCGACGATCACCATCACCCAGATCAGGAAGGTGAAGCGCAGGGGCAGGTAGTTGCCGGGGGTGATCTGGCCTTCCATCGAGGTCATCATCGCACCGGCCAGACCGACGACGGCCGAACCGATGATGAAGATCTGCAGGTGGCGCCATTTCACATCCTTGCCCATGGCGGCGGCGGCAACTTCGTTGTCGCGGATGGCGCGGACCATGCGGCCCCAGGGGCTGTTGAGCGCGCGCTCGGTCAGCCAGATCAGCGCGAACAGCACCAGCGCGAACATCGCGGCATACATCAGCTTGACGAAGATGGTCGAGGATGAGACCGGGTCCATGCCCCAGCTTTGCGCAAAGCTGAGGAAGCCCGGATCGACCTGAAGGTCCACTTCCTTGGGCACGGGCCAGGGGCGGGGCAGGTCGATCAGGTTCTTCACGCCCCGGTCAAGCCAGTCTTCGTTGCGCATCACGGCGACGATGATTTCGGCAATGCCAAGGGTGGCGATGGCCAGGTAATCCTCGCGCAGGCCAAGGGCGATCTTGCCGATCACCCAGGCCGCGGCGGCGGCCATCAGCGCGCCCACCGGCCAGGCCCAGAGCGAATTCAGCCCCAGACCGCCGATATGGCCGGCCTGGGCGGGGTTGTTCGCCTCGACCGCCATGACGGCGGGGTCAAGGATGCCGCGATAGATGAAGAAGGCCACGACCAGGAACAGCGCCACCGCCAGCCCGCGGATGCGCGAGGCGGGCAGGCGGCGGTAAAGCCAGACCGTGAGGGCCACGGCGAAGACGGCGAACAGCAGCGCGGCCAGGATGCGCGGGCCACCGGCGGCCCAGCCTTCCGGCACCTGCTTGCCCGCGACCAGCCCGACGGCCAGACCGCCAAGCGCGACCGATCCGACGATGCCGGTCGAGAACAGGCCGGCATAGCCCCACTGGATGTTCACCCCGATGGCCATGATGGCCGACAGGAGCGCAAGGTTCAGGATGTTCAGCGACAGGTTCCAGCTTTGCAGCACCCCGGTCAGGATGAACAGCAGGGCCACGCCGGCGAAGAGGGTCAGGTTGCGGGCCATCTCACTTGCCTCCGAAGATGCCCTGCGGGCGGAACAGCAGAACGACGATCAGGATCACGAAGCTGACGGCCACCTTGTAATCGGTGGACAGCGCCTGATAGAGACCCGGCCCCAGCCAGTCGGGCGGGGCAAGGTAGCCCAGGATCTTGCGCCAGGCCGAGGTGACGATCAGTTCCGAAAAGGCGATGACATAGCCGCCGACGATGGCGCCCAGCGGGCTGCCAAGACCGCCGACGATGGCCGCGGCGAAGATCGGCAGCAGCAGGCCGAAATAGACGAAGACGCGGAAGCTCTTGTCCAAGCCATAAAGCGTGCCGGCGATGCAGGCCAAGGTGCCCGCGATCATCCAGGTGACCATGACCACGCGATCAGGGTTGATGCCGGAGAGAAGCGCCAGATCCTCGTTGTCGGAATAGGCGCGCATCGACTTGCCGGTGCGGGTCTTTTGCAGGAACCAGAACAGCAGCGCCACGCAGACCACCGCCACCACGACCGAGACGGCCTGTGTCGTCTTGATCGCCAGCGGTTCGGCAAGGCCGGTGGTGTCGCGGAAGGTCTTTGGGTCCAGCAGGAAGCGGCTGCCGTCAGTGAAGTTCTTTTCCGAAGTGCCGATGATCATCCGCACCAGACCGTTCATCACGAACATGACCCCGGCCGAGACGATGACCAGGATGATCGGCTTGGCCCGCTGGCGGCGGTAGAAGCGATAGACCACGCGGTCGGTGCCCAGCACCATGGCGATGGTGACGGCAATGCCGAAGGGCAGGGCCAGCAGCGCGGTGGGCAGCGGGCCGCCGGTGATGCCCATCGACTGGAACCACCAGGTGAACAGGATCACGAAGGCGGTGCCGAAGGCCATGGTATCGCCATGGGCGAAGTTGGAAAACCGCAGCACGCCGAAGATCAGCGTGACCCCCAGCGCGCCAAGCGCAAGCTGGCTGCCATAGGCAAGGCCGGGGATCAGGATGAAGTTCGAGAAGGCCACAAGGGCGTTGAGGAAGTCCATGTCTCAGCCCCCGAGGAACGAACGGCGCACATCCGGGTCGGCAAGCAGCGCCTTTCCGGTGTCGGTGAAGCGGTTGGCGCCCTGCACCAGCACATAGCCCTTGTCGGCAATCTCCAGCGCCTGCCGGGCGTTCTGTTCCACCATCAGGATGGAAATGCCGGTGCGGGCGATTTCGATGATGCGGTCGAAGAGTTCGTCCATCACGATGGGGCTGACCCCGGCGGTGGGTTCGTCCAGCATCAGAACCTTGGGCTGGGTCATCAGCGCGCGGCCGACGGCGACCTGCTGGCGCTGGCCGCCCGACAGTTCCCCCGCTGCCTGATGGCGTTTCTGCTTGAGGATGGGGAACAGGTCATAGACCTGCTCCATCGTGTCGCGGATCTGGGCGTCGGTGCGGATGAAGGCGCCCATTTCGAGGTTTTCCTCGACCGACATGGTGGTGAAGATGTTGTGGGTCTGCGGCACGAAGCCCATGCCCTTGCGCACGCGGGCCTGCGGGGTGAGGGCGGTGATGTCCTCGCCCGCCAGCCGCACGCTGCCCTGACGCAGTTTCAGCATGCCGAAGACCGCCTTCATGGCGGTGGACTTGCCCGCGCCGTTCGGGCCGACGATGACCGCGATCTCGCCGGGTTCGACGGCGATGGTGCAGGAATGAAGGATGTCCACCGCGCCATAGCCGCCGGTCATGTTTTCGCCGATGAGGAAGGGTTCAGCCATGGGCGTGTTCTTCCTTCAGCTTGTTCTTCAGGCCGGTGCCCAGATAGGCCTCGATCACCCGTTCGTCGTTCTTCACTTCGTCCACCGTGCCTTCGGCCAGAACCTTGCCCTCGGCCATGCAGATGACCGGGCCACAGATGCGGCCGATGAAATCCATGTCATGTTCGATCACGCAGAAGGTATAGCCGCGTTCCCTGTTCAGCCGGACGATGGCGTCGCCGATGGTGTTCAGCAGGGTGCGGTTCACCCCGGCGCCCACCTCGTCAAGGAACACGATCTTGGCGTCCACCATCATGGTGCGGCCCAGTTCCAGCAGCTTCTTCTGCCCGCCCGAGATCATGGCCGCCTTCTGGTCGGCCAGGTGGCTGATGGTCAGGAACTCCAGCACCTCATCGGCCTTGGCGCGCAGGCGTTCCTCTTCCGAGGCGACCTTGCCGCGGCGGAACAGCGCGTCCCAAAGGTTTTCGCCCGATTGCGCGGCGGGAACCATCATCAGGTTCTCGCGCACGGTCATGCTGCCGAATTCATGGGCGATCTGGAAGGTGCGCAGAACGCCCTTGTGGAACAGCACATGCGGCGGCAGGCCGGTGATTTCCTCGTCGCCCATGTACACATGGCCCGAGGTGGGCGGCAGGCGTCCGGCGATGACGTTGAACAGCGTGGTCTTGCCGGCGCCGTTCGGGCCGATGAGGCCGGTGATCGCGCCCTTGCGGATTTCCAAGGTGGCGCCATCGACGGCACGGAATCCACCGAAATGGCGATGAAGGTTCTCGACCCTGATCATACTATCCCCTGGCGGGCCCGCCGCTTTCGCTGTGCGTGGGGGGCCTTCTGATTGGCGAACGGCCCGGGCAATGCCCGGGCCGCCGTCTCTGATGTCATGGTTTCAGCGTCGGATCAACGGTAACCGACGATTTCCCACTTGCCATCCTTGATCTCGTCTTCGGCGAAGGTGCCCGAGGCATCGCCGCCGTCGATCAGCGTCACGCCGGTGGCGCCGTCATAGTCGATGGCGGTGCCGGCCGCGATCAGTTCCAGCGCCTTGCCCAGTTCGCCGGCCTTGATCTTGGTGCCCGAACCGTCGGCGGGGCCGTTGGCGATTTCGATGACCTTGTCCTTGTAGACCTTCGGGTCGGTCGAATTTGCCGCCTGCATCGCCAGCATGATCAGCGCCGCCGCGTCATAGCTGGTGGCGGCGAAGTTGGTCGAACCGTCGAAGGACGGGTCGAAGGCCTTGGCCAGATCGAGATAGGCGGTATAGCCTTCCGAGGTGGAGGCGGCGTGCTGCCCGAACGAGCCGTTCAGCGCCGGGCCGATGGCTTCGACAAGGCTGTCGCCATACATGCCGCCCGGCAGGCCGAAGGTGGTGAAGGCGCCGGTGTCCACGGCGGCCTGGATGATGCCCTTGCCGCCCTGGTCGATGTAGCCCGCCACGACCAGCACGTCGCCGCCGGCCGAGGCCAGGGCGCCGACTTCGGCCGAGTAGTCCGCCTTGCCGTCGTCATGGCTGGCGTTGATGGTGATGGTGCCGCCCTTGGCGGTGAAGGCGTTGGCGATGGCTTCGGCCAGGCCCTTGCCGTAGTCGCTGTTGGAATAGGTCAGCGCGATCGACTTGACGCCGCGGGCTTCCAGCACGTCGGCCATGACCTGGCCTTCGCGGGCGTCCGAGGGGACGGTGCGGAAGAACAGGCCGTCATCCGGGTCGGTGCTGAGGGCGGGCGAGGTGGCCGAGGGCGAGATCATCACGATGCCGTTCGGCATGGCGACGTTGGTCAGCACGGCGCGGGTCACGCCCGAGCAGTCGCCGCCGATGATGCCCTTGACGCCTTCCACGGTGACAAGGCGTTCCGCAGCGGCCGAGGCGGCGGCGGCGTCGATACAGGTCGAGTCGGCGCGGACGTTCTGGAACACCCAGCCATTCGCCGCCTTGCCCGAATCGTTCACTTCCTTGATCGCCATGTCGGCGGCGGTGAACATGTTGGGCGAGATGCTTTCGATCGGGCCGGTGATGCCAAGCAGCGTGCCCAGCTTCACGTCTTCGGCAGATACGACACCAGCGGTCAGCGCTAGCGTCGAAGCGGCCAGAAACAGTTTCTTCATGGGGTCCTCCAGACCGGATCAGATTCCTGCGGCAAGGCCGAACCGGCCGCCCAGCCGGAGGGAATACCCCCGCCCGAACAGCGGCAAGGCGACAGAAAGCCGCGCAAATCTTTTGCACTGTCAGAACGGAAAGTGGAAGGACCGGGCAGAAAAAGAATGGCCCCGCCCGCAAGGGTGCGGGCAGGGCCGGGGATATGGCGCGACTCAGCCCCTGCAGGGGGGGCAGGTCGCCGGACGGATCAGCGGAACTTGACGGTCTCGTACTTGCCGCCCTTGATCTCGAACTCCTTGTAGCGGCCGGCCGATTCACCGGGGCCGATCAGGGTGACGCCCGAGGCGCCGTCGTAATCGACCGGCTTGCCGGCGGCGATCAGTTCCAGAGCCTTGCCCAGTTCGCCCGGAAGGATCTTGGTGCCCGAGCCGTCTGCCGGCCCGTTGGCGATGTCCATGATCTTGTCCTTGTAGACGTTCGGGTCGGTCGAGCCGGCGGCGACCATGGCCAGCATGATCAGCGCGGCGCCGTCATAGCTTTCCATCGAATAGGGCGAGGTCGCGTCGAAGGGGGCGGCGCTGGTCTTGCCCATTTCGGTCAGGATCGCGGCGCCGGGGCTGTCGGACTGGGCGACCTGGCCATAGCTGCCGTCAAGGCCCGGGCCGATGGCGGCGGGCAGGCTGTCGCCGACCATGCCGCCGGGCAGGCCGAAGGTCGAGAAGGCGCCGCTGTCCAGCGAGGCCTGGATGATGCCCTTGCCGCCCTGGTCCAGATAGCCGGCCACGACCAGAAGGTCGCCGCCCGCCGCCGCAAGGGCCGCGACTTCGGCCGAATAGTCGGCCTTGCCGTCGTCATGCGCGGCGTTGATCGTGACCGTGCCGCCCTTGGCGGTGAAGGCCGCGGCGATGGCTTCGGCCAGACCCTTGCCGTAGTCGCTGTTGGAATAGGTCAGCGCGATCGACTTCACGCCCTTCTCGGTCAGGATGTCGGCCATGACCTCGCCTTCGCGGGCATCCGAGGGCGCGGTGCGGAAGAACAGGCCATTGTCCGGGTCGGCGCTGAGGGCGGGCGAGGTGGCCGAGGGCGAGACCATCACGATGCCGTTCGGCATGGCGACATTGGTCAGCACGGCGCGGGTCACGCCCGAGCAATCGGCGCCGATGATGCCCTTGACGCCTTCGGCGGTGATCATCCGTTCCGCCGCAGCGGTGGCTGCCGCCGCGTCGGTGCAGGTGGAATCGCCGCGCACCGGCACGAAGGTATAGGGCGACTTGCCCGAGGCATTCACCTCGGACATGGCCAGTTCGGCGGCCGCGGCCATGTGTTTGGTGAGCGATTCGATGGGGCCGGTGAAGCCGATGAGGATGCCCAGTTTGACATCTTCGGCCGAGGCGGCGCCCACGGTCAAAGCGCAGGCCGAAACGGCCAGCAGAAGTTTCTTCATTTATTATCTCCCTGTTCGGACTGTTGTCCTGAAAAGGCAGAGTAAGGCCGATGCAATTGAAAGAAAAGTCTGTTGAATGGCCGGGAAATGGCGGCCAATTCCCCGCTTTTGATGAAAGTCGATGCGGGTTTTGCCCACAATCCCGGCGGCTTGCCCGCAAGGGGCAGGCGGCGCGGATCAGATCGACAGGCGGACCGGCACGGCGCCGGGCAGGCCTTGCGTGCCGCGTTCGCGGTAGGGGGTGGTGTTGTAATGCGCCCGGTAGCATTTCGAGAAATGCGACGGGCTGGCAAAGCCGCAGGCGAGCGCCACGTTGATCACGCTCATATCCGTCTGCATCAGCAGGTTGCGCGCCTTTTGCAGCCGCAGTTCCATATAATAGCGTTTCGGGCTGCGGTTCAGATAGCGGCGGAACAGGCGTTCAAGCTGGCGGGTGGACATGCCCACTTCCTCGGCCAGATCGGCGGGCGACATCGGATCTTCGATATTGCCTTCCATCATCTGGATGACCTGCGACAGTTTCGGATGCCGCACGCCGATGCGGGTGGGGATCGACAGGCGCTGCGTGTCCTGATCGGTGCGGATGGTGGAATAGATCAACTGGTCGGCCACGGTATTGGCCAGATCCTCGCCATGGTCGGCGGCGATCACCTTCAGCATCAGATCCAGCGACGAGGTGCCGCCGGCGGTGGTCCAGCGGTTGCCGTCCATGACGAAGACCGATTTGGTCAGCTTCACCTCTTCGAATTCCTCAAGGAAGCCGTCCTGGTTTTCCCAGTGGATGGTGGCCTTCTTGCCATCCAGCAGCCCCGCACGGGCCAGCGCGAAGGCGCCGGTGCACAGCCCGCCGACAATGGCGCCGCGCCGCGCCTCGCGCCGCAGCCAGTTCAGCACGCCCCGGGTGGTGGCCCGTTGCACGTCGATGCCGCCGCAGACCAGGAGCACGTCCTCGCGGTCGATCTCGGTCAGGCCCATGTCCAGCTTGAAGGCGGTGCCGTTGGAACAGACCGCCACCTCGCCGCCTTCGCCGGCCAGCGCCCAGGCATAAAGCGGACGCCCCGCCACGCGGTTGGCGATGCGCAGGGGTTCGATGGCGCTGGCGAAGGCCAGCATGGTGAAGCGGTCAAGCAGCAGGAAGACAAACCGGCGCGTTGCGGCCTCGGTCGCGTTCTGGGTGGCTTTGCGCGGAGAGATGGACATCTTGCGACCTGTTGGTGTCGTTTGCGGGCATTGGAAGCCGAAATTTTACACTTGTGCAAGAGCCAGCAGCATATCTTTCACCCGCCTTTTGCGGTTTGCATCCAAAGGCGGCAGGGGCTATAGGCTCGGGCCGTTATCGCAAACGATGCGGAGGGTGCCATGACCAAGGGTTGGACGAAATCGGACTGGCGTGCAAAGCCGCGGGTCCAGATGCCGGATTACCCCGATCAGGCGGCCCTGAAGGGCGTTGAGGCGCAGCTTGCCAAGTATCCGCCGCTGGTCTTCGCGGGTGAGGCGCGGCGGCTGAAGAAGCAGCTTGCCCAGGCCGCGGCCGGCAAGGCCTTTGTCCTGCAGGGCGGCGACTGTGCCGAGAGCTTTGCCGAATTCAGCGCCGACAACATCCGCGACACGTTCCGCGTGATGCTGCAGATGGCAGTGGTGCTGACCTATGGCGCCAAGGTTCCGGTGATCAAGGTCGGCCGCATGGCCGGGCAGTTTGCCAAGCCGCGCTCCGCCCCGACCGAGGTGATCGGCGGGGTGGAATACCCCAGCTACCGCGGCGACATCATCAACGGCTTCGAAACTTCGGTCGAGGCGCGGATGCCCGATCCGCAGCGCATGTTGCAGGCCTACACGCAGGCGGCAGCCAGCCTGAACCTGCTGCGCGCCTTCAGCACCGGCGGTTTCGCCGACATCCACCGCGTTCATAGCTGGACGCTGGGCTTTGCCGATCAGGACAAGGCCGAGCGTTACCGCGAACTGTCGAACCGGATTTCCGACGCGCTGGACTTCATGAACGCGGCCGGCGTGAACAGCGAGACCGCGAACGAGCTGAGCCGGGTGGATTTCTACACCAGCCACGAGGCGCTGCTGCTGGAATACGAAGAGGCCCTGTGCCGCATCGACAGCCTGACCGGGCAGCCGGTGGCGGGGTCGGGCCATATGTTGTGGATCGGCGACCGCACCCGTCAGGTGGACGGCGCGCATGTCGAATTCTGCCGCGGCGTGCTGAACCCGATCGGGCTGAAATGCGGGCCTTCGACCACGGTCGATGACCTGAAGGTGCTGATGGCCAAGCTGAACCCGGAAAACGAGGCGGGCCGGCTGACGCTGATCGCGCGCTTCGGGGCGGGCAAGGTGGGGGAAAACCTGCCGCGCCTGATCAAGGCGGTGCAGGAGGAAGGCGCGAATGTCGTCTGGTCCTGCGACCCGATGCACGGCAACACGATCAAGTCGTCGTCGGGCTACAAGACCCGGCCCTTCGACAGCGTGCTGCGCGAGGTGCGCGAGTTCTTTGCCATCCACAAGGCGGAAGGCACCGTCCCCGGCGGCGTGCATTTCGAGATGACGGGGCAGGACGTGACCGAATGCACCGGCGGTCTGCGCGCGGTGTCGGATGAAAACCTGGCCGACCGCTACCACACCGCCTGCGACCCGCGGCTGAACGCCAGCCAGTCGCTGGAACTGGCCTTCCTTGTGGCCGAGGAACTGACCCGCCAGCGCGAGGAAGCGCGTCGCGTCGCGTTCTGAGCCGGCAGGCAGATCTGCAACAGGCGCCCGTCCCGAAAGGGGCGGGCGTCTTGCGTTGCGGCCCACGGGCGGTGCGGTCAGTCGGCGGAATGGACCAGCCGCAGATGCGGCGCGCGGGGCGGCGGGGCCGGGGCTTCGGCAAGGGCGGGGTCGCGGGTCGGGCCGGGGCTGAGCGGCGGAATGGTCAGCCGGGTTCCGGTGCTGCGCAGCACGGTGAAGCGGCGGGGCGATCGACCCATCTCGCCACTGGTTTCAAGGCAACCCAGGGCCAGATCGCAGCTACCGGAGCCGGACCGCAGCGGCATCAGCAGCAGCCGGGCCAGCAGGCCGGGGCGGCCGATGCCGCGCTCGGCCTCAAGCTGCATCTCGACCACGGCGGGCATTGTGAACACCTGTTCGGCAGACTGGGCCAGTTTCAGCCGGGCTTCGGGCAGGAACAGGCAAGACAGCGGCAGGCCCTTCATGTCCAGACCGGCAAGGTCGGTCAGGCCCATGCCGGCGATGCGCAGACGCAGAAGGCCGGTTCCGATGCGGTCGGCCACGAAGACATGATCCAGCGCCTGCGCCAGACCGCGCGGGTCCAGATCGGCGCGCAAGGGGATCTGGCCGGTTTCGGCGCGCAGCCCTTCCCAATAGGCGCGGACCCGGGCGATGGCGGGAAAGCCGGCGCCGGTTGCGGTCCGGTTGCCGCCGGGGCCGCCCGGAAACGAGAATATCATCCTGACCTCCGTCATGCTGCGGGCGGCGTGTGTTGATGCGATCCGGCGGGTCTGCTAGGCCGGCTGGACCTGCGCGGGTCTTGCCGCAAGATTAGCCTGGATCGCGCGAATTTGGGCGAAAATCTTGTCAAATGGTAAATACCTGCCGCGCGGGCCGGGGCCGGAACAGGAGAAGGCGATGACCGTTTCGATGACAGGCTTTGCCGCGCGCCGCGGCGCCGGGGCCGGCTATGGCTGGCTGTGGGACATCCGCAGCGTCAACGGCAAGGGGCTGGACCTGCGGCTGCGGGTGCCCGACTGGGTGGACGGGCTGGAAGTGGCGCTGCGGGCCGAGCTGCAAAAGGCGCTGGGGCGCGGCAATGTCAGCCTGACGCTGAAGGTGGCTCGCGAAAGCGGGGCGGCGGAGCCGGCGCGGGTGAACCGCGAGGTGCTGGCCGGCGTGCTGCGGGCGCTGCAAGAGGTGGAGGCCGCCGCGATGACGGCTGGCGTGACGCTGGCGCAGGCGACGGCGGCGGATGTGCTGGCCATGCGCGGGGTGATGGATGCCGCCGCCGCCGAGGAGGACACCACGCCGCTGCGCGCCGCCATTCTGGCCGATCTGCCGGGGCTGCTGGCCGATTTCGCCGCCATGCGCGCGGCCGAGGGCGCGGCGCTGGCGGGGGTGATCGGCGCGCAGGTGGACAGCATCGCCGCGCTGGTGGCCGAGGCCGCCCGTCTGGCCGAGGCGCGGCGCGACAAGGCGGCGGACAGCCTGCGCGCGGCGCTGGCGCGGCTGACTGCCAATGCCGAAGGTCTGGATGAGGCGCGCATCGCGCAGGAGCTGGCGCTGCTGGCCGTGAAGCAGGACGTGACCGAGGAGCTGGACCGGCTGGGCGCCCATATTGCCGCCGCCCGCGCGCTTCTGGCCGATGCCGCGCCGGTGGGGCGCAAGTTCGATTTCCTGATGCAGGAATTCCTGCGCGAGGCGAACACGCTGCTTTCCAAGGCGCAGGACATTGACCTGACCCGTGTCGGCCTTGACCTGAAGACGGTCATAGATCAGATGCGCGAGCAGGTTCAGAACGTGGAGTGACGATGGCGCGCCGGGGGCTTCTTCTCATCCTGTCCTCGCCTTCCGGGGCGGGAAAATCCACGCTGGCGAAGAAGCTGATGGTCTGGGACACGTCCTTGCGCTTTTCGGTTTCGGCCACGACCCGCGCCCCGCGCCCGGGCGAGGTGGACGGGCGCGAGTATTACTTCAAGACCCGACCCGACTTCGAGGAGATGGTGCGCACCGGGCAGATGCTGGAACATGCCGAGGTGTTCGGCAATTTCTACGGCAGCCCGCGCGCCCCGGTCGAGGCGGCGATGGCCGAAGGCCGCGACACGCTGTTCGACATCGACTGGCAGGGCGGCCAGCAGATCCGCAATTCGGGGCTGGGGCGGGATGTAGTGTCGGTGTTCATCCTGCCGCCGTCGATTGCCGAGCTGGAGCGACGGCTGCGGTCGCGGGGGCAGGACAGCGACGAGGTGATCGCGGGGCGCATGGCGAAAAGCCAGGACGAGATCAGCCATTGGGCCGAATATGATTATGTGCTGGTCAACCGCGACCTTGACTCAACCTTTGCGCAACTTATCAGCATCGTGGAAGGGGAACGCAGCCGCCGCGACCGCCAGCCCGACCTGGCGGATTTCGTCCGTGGCCTGAACCGGGAGTTCGACGCAAGATGATCTATGAACTGGACGGGATCGCGCCGGAGATTCACCCCGAGGCCTGGGTGGCGCCGGGCGCGCATGTGATGGGGCGGGTGGTGCTGGGGGCCGGGGCCTCGGTCTGGTTCGGGGCGGCGCTGCGCGGCGACAATGAGCCGATCACGGTGGGGCAGGATACCAACATCCAGGAAAACTGCGTGCTGCACACCGACATGGGCTTTCCGCTGGTGATCGGCGCCTTCTGCACCATCGGCCACAAGGCGATGCTGCATGGCTGCACCATTGGCGAGGGCAGCCTGATCGGGATGGGGGCGACGGTGCTGAACGGCGCGAAGATCGGGCGGGGCTGCCTGATCGGGGCCGGGGCGCTGGTCACCGAGGGCAAGGAAATTCCCGACGGGGCGCTGGTGATGGGCGCGCCTGGCAAGGTGGTGAGGATGCTGGACGAGGCGGGCCGGGCGCGGCTGCTGCAATCGGCGGCGGGGTATCGTGCCAATGCCGAACGGTTCCGCAAGGGGCTGAAGGCGCTGTAGGGCGCCATCGCGGGAACGGGTTGGAATATTCGTTCCATTCGTGCTAGCCTTGCCCCTGTGCCCGCAGGAGAGGCCAGATGGACGTGAAGACCCCAACGCCGCCGGCGACGGTTGACGAATTCCGCGACCGGCTGGCGGCGCTGGCCGATTCGCTGCCGCGCCGGTTGCAGCAATGCGCCGATTTCATCGCCGCGAATACCGACCGGATTGCCGTTTCGACCGTGGCGGAACTGGCGGCGGGGGCGGATGTGCCGCCTTCGGCGCTGATGCGGTTTTGCCAGATCCTGGGTTTTTCCGGGTTTTCCGACATGCAGCGGCTGTTCCGCGAGGCCTGGTCGCCCGGCCCGCCGGATTATTCCACGCGGCTGCGCAACCTGAAGGCGGGCGGCGCGGGGCGGCCGGCGGCGCTGCTGGCGGAATTTGTCGAGGCGGGGCGGTTGTCGCTGGAATCGCTGACCAAAAGCGTGGACGAGGCGGCGCTGGACCGGGCGGTCGGGCTGCTGGCCGGGGCGGGGATGATCCATCTGGTCGGGCTGCGGCGGGCGTTTCCGGTGGCCAGCTACCTGGCCTATGTGTTTGAAAAGATGCAGGTGCCGGCGCTGCTGCATGATGGCGTGGGCAAGCTGGACCACCGCTTTGCGCTGCGGCCGGGCGATGCGCTGCTGGCGATCACCTTCGCGCCCTATTCGCCGGAAACGCTGGCGCTGGCGCAGGATGCACGCGAGCGCGGCCTTGCCGTGGTGGCGCTGACCGATCAGGCCGGCGGGCCGCTGGCGCGGCTGGCCTCGGCCGCGCTGGTGGTGCCCGAGGTGGATTTCGGCGCCTTCCGGTCGCTGTCGGCCACCATCGCGCTGGCGCTGGCGCTGGCGGTTGCGGTGGGATCGGCGCGCGGGGGATGAATTCCGCTTCCCCTGCGGATCAAGATGGAATATTTATTCCATAGCCCGGAGGGGCCCCGAGTCTGTGCGGGGCGGGGCGGGGGGAACTGCATGAAGACGCTGGATGTGATCACCATCGGCCGGTCCTCGGTGGACCTGTACGGCGCGCAGGTTGGCGGCCGGCTGGAGGACATGGGGTCGTTCCAGAAATACATCGGCGGCAGCCCGACCAATATGGCGGCGGGCACCGCGCGGCTGGGGCTGCGTTCGGCGCTGATCACGCGGGTGGGCGATGAGCACATGGGCCGCTTCATCCGCGAGGAACTGGCGCGCGAGGGCGTGGACGTGCGCGGCGTGAAGACCGACCCCGAGCGGCTGACCGCGCTGGTGCTGCTGGGCATCCGCGACGAGACGCAGTTTCCGCTGATCTTCTACCGGGAAAACTGCGCCGACATGGCGCTGTGCGAGGACGACATCGACGAGGGGTTCATCGCCGCATCGCGCGCGGTGGTGGCGACCGGCACCCATCTGTCGCATCCGCAGACCGAGGCGGCGGTGCTGAAGGCGCTGCACCTGGCCCGCAGGCACGGGGCGCAGACGGCGCTGGACATCGACTATCGCCCGAACCTCTGGGGGCTGGCGGGGCATGGGGCGGGGGAAAGCCGCTTCATCGAAAGCGCCGCCGTGACGGCCAGGCTGCAGGCGACGCTGCCCCTGTTCGACCTGATCGTCGGAACCGAGGAAGAGTTCCACATCGCCGGCGGCAGCACCGACACCATCGCCGCGCTGCGGGCGGTGCGGGCAGTCAGCACGGCCACGCTGGTGTGCAAGCGCGGGCCGATGGGCGCGGTGGCCTTCACCGGCGCCATTCCCGACAGGCTGGACGAAGGGCAATCCGGCCCCGGCTTTCCGATCGAGGTGTTCAACGTGCTGGGGGCGGGCGACGGTTTCATGTCGGGCCTGCTGAAGGGCTGGCTGGACGGCGAGCCCTGGCCGGTGGCGCTGACCTATGCCAATGCCTGCGGGGCCTTTGCCGTCAGCCGGCACGGCTGCACGCCGGCCTATCCCAGTTGGGAAGAGTTGCGGTTCTTCCTGGCGCGGGGCGTGGTGACGCCGGCCCTGCGCAAGGACGCGGCGCTGGAGCAGATTCACTGGGCGACCAACCGGCATGACGACTGGTCCAGCCTGCGGGTCTTTGCCTTTGACCACCGCGCGCAGCTTGAGGCGATGGAGGGCGCGACGCCCGAAAAGATTGGCGCCTTCAAGGAGCTGTGCCTGACGGCGGCCTTGCAGGTGGCCGGTGGCAAGCCGGGCCATGGCATCCTGTGTGATAGCCGTCTGGGGCGGCGGGCGCTGTATCGGGCGGCCGGAACGGGGTTGTGGATCGGGCGGCCGGTGGAATGGCCCGGATCGCGCCCGCTGACGGTGGAGCCCGAGATCGGCGCCGATTTCGGCGGCCTGTCGGAATGGCCGCTGGGCCATGTGGTCAAGGCGCTGTGCTTCTGCCACCCCGACGACGACGCGCAGATGCGCGCCGCACAAGAGGATACCGTGCTGCGGCTGTTCCAGGCGGCGCGGCGCAACCGGCTGGAATTCCTGCTGGAAATCATCCCCTCCAAGGTGGGGCCGGTCGATGACGACACCAGCGCCCGGCTGATCGAGCGGTTCTATGACCTGGGGGTCTTCCCCGACTGGTGGAAGCTGGAACCCTTTGCCAGCGACGCCGCCTGGGACCGGGCCTGTGCGGCGATCCGCCGGCGCGATCCGCATCTGCGCGGCATCGTGGTGCTGGGGCTGGATGCCAGCGAAGGGGCGCTGGCCGCATCGCTGGCGCTGGCGGCGCGGCACGATCTGGTGAAAGGCTTTGCCATCGGGCGGACGATCTTTGGCGATGCGGCGCGCGGCTGGCTGGCCGGCACGCTGAGCGATGCCGAGGCGGTGGCCGAGATGGCCGGGCGCTATACGCGGCTGTGCCGCATCTGGGACGAGGCCCGCGCAGGGGCAGGGGGGAAGGCATGACACAGACGATCCGGTTGACCGCGGCGCAGGCGATGGTGCGCTGGCTGTCGCTGCAACAGGCCGAGGACGGCAGCCGCTTCATCGAAGGGGTCTGGGCGATTTTCGGCCATGGCAACGTGGCCGGTCTGGGCGAGGCGCTACATGCCCATCGCGACGCGCTGCCCACCTGGCGTGGGCAGAACGAACAGACCATGGCGCATATCGCCGTGGCCTATGCCAAGGCCAGCGGCCGGCGCAAGGCGATGGCCGTCACCTCGTCCATCGGGCCGGGGGCGACGAACATGGTCACGGCGGCGGCGGTGGCGCATGTGAACCGGCTGCCGGTGCTGTTCATTCCGGGCGACGTGTTCGCCAACCGCGCGCCCGATCCGGTGTTGCAGCAGATCGAGGATTTCGACGACGGCACGGTGTCGGCGAATGACTGTTTCCGCCCGGTGGTGCGTTACTTCGACCGGATCAGCCGGCCCGAGCATCTGCTGACCGCGCTGCCGCGCGCGCTGCGGGTGATGACGGACCCGGCGAATTGCGGGCCGGTCTGTCTGGCCTTCTGCCAGGACACGCAGGCCGAGGCCTATGATTACCCGGTGGAGTTCTTCACGCCGCGCGTCTGGCACATCCGCCGCCCCGAGCCGGATGCGCGCGAACTGGCCGAGGCGGTGGCGGCGATCCGGGCGGCGAAGCGGCCGCTGATCGTGTCGGGCGGCGGGGTGCTGTATTCCGGGGCCGAGGCCACGCTGCTGGACTTTGCCCGCGCCCATAACATTCCGCTGGTCGAAACGCAGGCGGGCAAGGGCGCGGTGGACTGGGAAGAGCCGCTGCATTTCGGTTCGCCCGGCGTGACCGGCACCGGCTGCGGCAACAAGCTGGCCGCCGAGTCCGATCTGGTGATCGGTGTCGGGACGCGGTTCCAGGATTTCACCACCGGGTCGTGGACGGTGTTTTCGGCGCCGGGGCGCAAGCTCTTGTCGATCAACATCCATGGCTATGACGCGGCCAAGCGCGCCGCGCAGCCGCTGGTGGCGGATGCGAAGGTGGCGCTGGAGCGGATTTCGGCGGCGCTGGACGGGCACCGCTTTGCCGACCCGGATTTCAAGGCGCGGGCGGACTGGTTCGCGCTGACCGACGGGATCTTCAGCCAGCCTTCGGGCAACGAACTGCCGTCGGACGCGCAGATCGTGGGGGCCGTGGGGCGGGTGGCCGACAAGAACAGCCTTGTCATGTCGGCCTCGGGGTCGATGCCGGGGGTGCTGCATGTGCTGTGGCGCGCGGCGCAGGGCGGCTATCACATGGAATACGGTTTCTCCTGCATGGGGTATGAAATCGCCGGGGCCATGGGCATCAAGATGGCCCGGCCCGCGCGCGAGGTGATCTGCCTGCTGGGCGACGGGTCCTGGATGATGGCCAATTCGGAACTGGCGACGGCGGTGATGATGGGCGTGCCGATCACCGTGGTGCTGGTGGACAACCGCGGCTTCGGCTGCATCAACCGGCTGCAGAAGGCCACCGGCGGGGCGCCGTTCAACAACCTTCTGGACGATGCCTTCCACGTCAACCAGATGGCCTTGGATTTCGTCAGCATGGCGCGGGGACTGGGTGCCCATGCGGTGAAGGCCGCGTCTCTGGTCGAGCTGGAGGCAGAGTTGGTGAAGGCGCGGTCGGCCAGCGTTCCGACGGTGATCGTGATCGACGCCGATCCGCTGCCGGGAACCGGCGCGGGCGGCACCTGGTGGGATGTGGCCGTGCCCGAGGTTTCGGACCGGCCCGGCGTGAACGAGGCCCGCAAGGGCTATGAACAGGGCATCAAGGCCCAATGGCTTGTGAATTGAGGGCAGCATGATCCTTTTCGGCACCAACCCCATCGCCTGGGCGAATGACGACGACCGCAGCATCGGGGCCGATATTCCGACCGCGCGGATTCTGGACGAGGCCGGTCGCCAGATCGGTTTTGACGGGATCGAGAACGGCCACCGCTGGCCGGATGACCCCGAGGAATTGCGTGCGCTGCTGGCCGGTTACGGGCTGAAGTTCATCTCGGGCTGGTATTCGACGGAACTGCTGGTGCGGTCGGTCGAGGACGAGATTTCCGCCTGTCGGCACCATCTGGCGAAGCTGCGCCACAATGGCTGCAAGGTGATGATCGTCTGCGAGACCTCGAACGCGATCCATGGCGACGCGGGCCGTGCGGTGAATGACCGGCCGCGCCTGACGGCGGCGGAGATGACCGCCTTTGGCGCGAAGCTGGAGGCCTTCGCGGCGTATCTGGCGGCGCAGGGCGTGACGCTGGTCTATCATCACCACATGGGCACCATCGTTGAATCGCCCGAGGAGATTGATGCGCTGATGGCGGCGACGGGGCCCGCGACGCATCTTCTGTTCGACGCCGGGCATTGCGCCTTTGGCGGCGGCGATCCGGTGGCGGTGCTGACGCGGCATGTGGGCCGGGTGCGGCATTTCCATGCCAAGAACATCCGCCCCGACATCGTGGCGCGAGTGCGGGGCGAGGGGCTTTCGTTCCTGCAGGGCGTGGTGGCCGGGGCCTTCACTGTGCCGGGCGATCAGGAGGGCGGCGTGGACTTTGCGCCCTTGCTGAAGATTCTGGCGCAGGCGGGCTATGACGGCTGGATCGTGATCGAGGCCGAGCAAGACCCGAAGGTGCGCAATCCGCTGCTGTACCAGACGCTGGGGCTGGCGACGCTGAAGCGGCTGGCGCGGGACGCCGGTCTGGTGTGACCCCCGCCGGAGTGCGGTGAGGACGGAGGAAAGCCATGGTCGATCTGCTGCGGAAACCCGCGGGCGTGCGGGGCAAGGTGCATGACATAACGCCCGAGGCGGCGGGCTGGGGCTATGTCGGCTTTTCGCTGTACCGGCTGGCGCCGGGCGATGTGGCGGCCGAGGTGACGGGCGGGCGCGAGGTGATTCTGGTGCTGGTCGAGGGCAAGGCCCATGTGACCGGCGCCGGGCAGGACTGGGGCGTTCTGGGCGACCGGATGAACGTCTTTGAACGGACGCCGCCGCATTGCCTGTACCTGCCGGACGGCACCGACTGGCGGGCGGTGGCAACCACGCCCTGCACGCTGGCGATCTGTTCGGCGCCGGGCAAGGGCGGGCATCCGGCGCGGCTTCTGGGGCCCGAGGGCATTGCGCTGACGCCGCGCGGCACCGGGGCGAACCAGCGGTTCATCAACAACATCGCCATGGAGGCGGCCGATGTGGCCGACAGCCTGCTGGTGACCGAGGTCTTCACCCCGGCGGGCAACTGGTCCAGCTATCCCAGCCACCGGCATGACGAGGATGACTTCCCGCGCATGACCTATCTGGAGGAAAGCTATTATCACCGGCTGAACCCGCCGCAGGGCTTTGGCGTGCAGCGGGTTTACACCGAGGATGGCACGCTGGACGAAACCATGGCGGTGAAGAACCATGACGTGGTTCTGGTGCCGAAGGGGCACCATCCCTGCGGCGCGCCCTACGGCTATGAGATGTATTATCTGAACGTGATGGCGGGGCCGCTGCGGAAATGGCGGTTCCAGAACGATCCCGATCACGACTGGATCTTTCGCCGCGACAATCCCGGCGTGTGACGCCTGCGGGGCTTGCCCCGCGCCGCGAAGCCGGGCAAGCAGGGGCCATGCCCGCGCTTGCCGAGATCATCGACGCCCTGCCGCTGCCCGCCCTTGTGGTCGAGGCGGGCGAGCAGCTTGTGGCCGCCAATGCCGCCGCGCTGCGCCTGTTGCCGCCCGGATCGTTGGGCCGGCCGCTGGCGCTGGCCTTGCGGGCGGCGGATTTGCTGGATGGCGTGGCCGAGACCATGGCCGGCGGCCCGGCGCGGGAGCTGCGGCTGCGGCTGGTGCAGGACGGGGCCGAGCATATCTATCTGGTGACGCTGGCCGGTCTGGGGCAGGGCGCGGCGCGGCAGGTGCTGTGCACCTTCCGCGACACCAGCGCCGAAGAGGCGGCAGAAGCGATGCGGCGCGATTTCGTGGCCAATGTCAGCCATGAGCTGCGCACGCCGCTGACCGCCCTGACCGGCTTCATCGAGACCTTGCAGGGACCGGCGCGCGACGATCCGGCCGCGCGCGAGCGGTTCCTGTCGATCATGGCGCGCGAGGCGGGGCGGATGAACCGGCTGGTGCGCGACCTGCTGCAACTGAGCCGGGTCGAGGCCGAGGAACGGGTGCGCCCGCGCGATCCGGTCGATCTGGCGGCAGTGCTGGCCTCGGTCCGGTCAACGCTGCGGCCGGTGGCCGAGGGGCTGGGGTCAACGGTGCGGATCGACGCGCCGGCGGGGGCGATTCCGGTGCCGGGCGACCATGACCAGTTGGTGCAGGTGTTTTCCAACCTGATGGAGAACGCGCTGAAATACGGCACGGCGGGGCAGGAGGTGCGGGTGACGGTGACGCGCGAACCTTCGTTCCGCGGCCCGGCGGTGCGGGTTGCGGTGGCCGACCGGGGCGAGGGGATCGACCCGGTTCACCTGCCGCGCCTGACCGAACGCTTTTACCGGGTGGACAGCCACCGTTCGCGCGAAAAGGGCGGCACCGGGCTGGGGCTGGCCATCGTCAAGCATATCGTGGCCCGGCATCGCGGCTGGCTGAAGATCGACAGCGTGAAGGGCGAGGGATCGACCTTCACGGTGATCCTGCCGGTGGTTTAGGCCGCGCCGGGGGTGGGGGCGGCCAGCAGACCCTCGGCCACCCGCCGCAGCGGGCCGCGCATGGCGACCCGGGCCGTGCGGCGCAGGCTGTCCAGCCCGATCAGCGCGCCATAAAGGGCAACGGCGCCGTCTTCGGCCGCGGCGGGGGACAGGCCCGCTTCGGCCAGAAGGTCGCGCAGGGCGGCGATGCGGTGGCGATCGACCCGGGCCAGAACGGCGCCGGCGCGCGGGTCCACCCGGCCCCAGTCGCGGATCGCGGGTTCCAGGGCGCCGCCGGCCACCTCAACCTCGGGCAGGACCGAGACCAGATCGACCAGACGCAGGAGCCGCGCCCGCGGATCGGCCCCGGCGGCCTGGGCCGCCGTGGTGATGGCGGTGGTGGCAAGCGCCGCCCAGGCGTCAAGCATGGCCTGATGCAGCGCGGCCAGATCCTTGAAATGCCAGTAGAACGACCCCTTGGTCGCGCCCAGGCCGCGCGCCAGCGTTTCGGCCCGCACCGCCTGCGGCCCGTCGGCGGCCAGCGCCCGGAAGCCGGCCATCACCCAGTCTACAGGCCCAAGCCGCAGCTTCGGCATGTTGCTGTCCGCTTCCGCGCTGCTGACCGCCTGCACCCGCCCCTCCTGCCTGATTGCCGGATACCTGATTGCCGGACGGGGACAGCCTAGCGGCGGTCTGGTTAACAATGTCCCAACGGCGGTGGCTTCCCTTGCACCGCGCCGCAACCCGGCGTAAGGCCAGCCGCAACCCCCGCCAGACAGAGGTTTGCCGATGATCCCGCGCTATTCCCGCCCCGAGATGGTCAAGCTGTGGTCGCCCGAGACCCGGTTCCGCATCTGGTTCGAGATCGAGGCCCATGCCTGCGATGCGCAGGCCGCGCTGGGGGTGATCCCGAAGGCCAATGCCGAGGCCGTCTGGCGCGCGAAGGACGTGGAATTCGACGTGGCCCGCATTGACGAGATCGAGGCGGTGACGAAGCATGACGTGATCGCCTTCCTGACCCATCTGGCCGAGATCATCGGCAATGAGGAAGCGCGCTTCGTGCATCAGGGGATGACCAGCTCGGACGTGCTGGACACCACGCTGAACATCCAGCTTGTGCGCGCGGCCGATCTGCTGCTGGCGGGCGTGGACCGGGTGATGGCGGCGCTGAAGACGCGCGCGCTGGAACACAAGGACACCGTCCGCATCGGCCGCAGCCATGGAATCCATGCCGAGCCCACCACGCTGGGCCTGACCTTCGCGCGCTTCTATGCCGAGATGAAGCGCAACCGCGAACGGCTTGAAAACGCGCGGAAAGAAGTGGCGACCGGCGCGATTTCCGGCGCGGTCGGCACCTTCGCCAACATCGACCCGCGGGTCGAGGAGCACGTCTGCAAGGCGCTGGGGCTGGTGCCCGAGCCGATCTCGACCCAGGTCATTCCGCGCGACCGCCACGCGATGTATTTCGCCACGCTGGGCGTGATCGCGTCGAGCATCGAGAACGTGGCGATCGAGATCCGCCACATGCAGCGCACCGAGGTGCTGGAGGCGGAAGAGTTCTTCAGCCCCGGCCAGAAGGGCAGCAGCGCCATGCCGCACAAGCGCAACCCGGTGCTGACCGAGAACCTGACCGGCCTTTCCCGGCTGGTGCGCATGGCGGTGGTGCCGGCGCTGGAAAACGTGGCGCTGTGGCACGAGCGCGACATCAGCCATTCCAGCGTGGAACGGATGATCGGCCCCGATGCCACGATCACGCTGGATTTCGCGCTGCACCGGCTGGCCGGGGTGGTGGAAAAGCTGGTGGTCTATCCCGAGAACATGCTGCGCAACATGAACAAGTTCAAAGGGCTGGTCATGTCGCAGCGGGTGCTGCTGGCGCTGACGCAGGCCGGCGTGTCGCGCGAGGACAGCTATCGCCTTGTGCAGCGCAACGCGATGAAGGTCTGGGAGAAGGGCGCCGACTTCAAGACCGAGCTGCTGGCCGACCCCGAAGTGACCGCCGCGCTGACCCCGGCCGAGATCGAGGAAAAGTTCGACCTTGGCTATCACACCAAACATGTGGACACGATCTTCAAGCGTGTGTTCGGGTAAGCCTCGCAGGTGCCGGAAACCACGGAAGCCGATCCATGGGCCAGATGACGGACCACGCCGCAACCCCGCCGGCCGCGCCGCAGTTCGGCGCGGAGCGGCTTTCCGTTGCCCCGATGATGGACTGGACCGACCGGCATTGCCGCTATTTCCACCGGCTGATGACGCGGCGGGCGATGCTGTATACCGAAATGGTGACGGCGCCCGCCATCGTGCACGGGCCGAAGGCGCGGCTGCTGGATTTCAGCGCCGAGGAACACCCCGTCGCGCTGCAACTGGGCGGGTCGGACCCGGCGGAGCTGGCGGCGGCGGTGCGGATCGCGCGCGACTGGGGTTATGACGAGATCAACCTGAACTGCGGCTGCCCCTCGGACCGGGTGCAGTCGGGCTGTTTCGGCGCGGTGCTGATGGAGCGCCCGGCGCTGGTGGCCGAGTGCGTGGCCGCGATGGCGGCGGAAAGCCCGGTGCCGGTGACGGTGAAATGCCGGATCGGGGTGGATGACCAGACCCCCGAGGAGGTGCTGCCGCGCTTCCTGGAAACCGTGGCGGCGGCGGGCGTGCGGCATTTCGTGGTTCATGCGCGCAAGGCCTGGCTGCAGGGCCTGTCGCCCAAGGAAAACCGCGATATTCCGCCGCTGGACTATGACCTTGTGCTGCGGATGAAGGCCCGCTTCCCCGAGCTGACGATCTGCCTGAACGGCGGCGTCACCACGCTGGATCAGGCGCGCGGCCTGCTGGCGCAGGGGCTGGACGGGGTGATGATCGGCCGCGCGGCCTATCAGGAACCGGGGCAGGTGCTGATCGGCGCCGATGCGCTGTGGGGTGAAGACTTCGCCCCCGATCCGGTGGCCGTGGTGCGCGCCATGCTGCCCTATGTCGAGGCGCATCTGGCCGGGGGCGGGCGGCTGCACCAGATCACCCGGCACATGCTGGGCCTGTTCCATGGCCGCCCCGGCGCCAAGGGCTGGCGGCAGGTGCTGTCGGTGGAAGGCGTGCGCGAAGGCGCCGGCCCCGAGGTGCTGCTGGCCGCGCTGGAGCGGATCACGGCGCCGACACTGGCGGCCTGACCTGTCGTTTCCCGGCTGGCGCCCTGCGCCCCGGCGGGGATAGACAGGGGGGAAGATGCCGCGAAGGAACCGCCCATGCCCATTCCAGAGATGTCCACGCTGATTCCGCTGCTGCTGGCACTGATCGTGATCGGCGGCTTTGCCGGCGTGGTGGGGGGGCTTCTGGGGGTTGGCGGCGGCATCGTGCTGGTGCCCGCCTTCTTTTACGCCTTTCATGTGCTGGGCTATGGGGGCGATCAGGTGATGCAGGTCTGTGTTGCCACCTCGCTGGCGACCATCGTCGTTACCTCGATCCGCTCGACCACATCGCACAACCGCAAGGGCGCGGTCGACTGGGCGGTGCTGCGCACCTGGGGGCCGTGGCTGGTGGGCGGGGCGGCGGTCGGCGTGTTCATCGCCGCGCGGGTGCCGTCAACGGTGCTGCAGGCGGTGTTCGGCATCCTGGCCGGGCTGGCCGGGCTGTGGATGGCCTTCGGCCGCGACAGCGCAAGGCTGGGCGATGCGATGCCGGGGGAACCCGTGCGCGGGCTTCTGGCCACGGCCACCGGGTTCTTTTCGGCCCTGATGGGCATTGGCGGCGGCACCTTCGGGGTGCCGCTGATGACGCTGTTCGGCGTGCCGATCCACCGCGCGGTCGGCACCGCTTCGGGCTTCGGGGTGCTGATCGCGGTGCCGGCGGTGCTGGGCTTCCTGTTCGTCAGGATCGCCGAGGCGCCGCCCTGGACCATCGGCGCGATCAACCTGCCGGCCTTCCTTGTGGTGATCGGCACCACGCTGCTGACCACGCCGCTGGGGGTGCGTCTGGCCCATGCGATGAACCCCAAGCCGCTGAAACGCGCCTTTGCCGTGTTCCTGACGCTGGTGGCGCTGAACATGCTGCGCAAGGTGATCTGGTGACGGCGGACCCGGGCTGGCGCCGGATCGGGCCGGACCCGGCCATCGCCGCCTGGGCCGCGGCTGCCTTGCCGCCGGCCCGTGCTGCCATTGCCGCCAGCCCTGAACCCTGGCGCTGCGGCGGCACCTGGTTCGTGGGCGTGGATGCCCTGCCGAACGGCCCGGATGGCGGCATGGGCGGGGTGGGCTTCCCCTGGTCCGCGCTGCCGCTTGCGCCGCAGCCCCTGCATCGCGGCCAGCTTTCCACCGTGGTGCCCGGCTATCCGCAGCCCTCGCCCGACGAAGGGGCGGCGGCCTTCGGTTTCCGCCAGCGCCGCGACGCCGCCCATCTGGACGGGCTGCTGGCCGTGGGCCAGGACCGGCAACGCATGGTGAAAGAGCCGCACGCCTGGATTCTGGGCCTGCCGCTGACCGACTGTGGGGCGGGGGCGGCGCCGCTTGTGGTCTGGGAGGGCAGCGCCGAGGTGATGCGGGATGGTCTGCGCCGGGCCTTTGCCGGAACCGACCCGGACCTCTGGGATCAGGTCGATGTGACCGCCGCCTACAAGGCAGCCCGGGCCGAGGTGTTTCGTGTCTGCCGCAGGGTGGAACTGCCCGCCCGTCCGGGCGAGGCGCTGCTGCTGCACCGGCTGATCGTTCACGGCGTCGCCCCCTGGGCCGAAGGGGCCGCCGCCCCTGCGGAAGGCCGGATCACCGCCTATTTCCGCCCGCTGCTGCCCAGCGTCGCCGCGTGGCTGACAGAGCCCTGACCGCAGGCAGCCCCCTTCATCTTGGTCCAAATACCCCGGGGGTGCGGGGGCAGCGCCCCCGCGGGCGCCGCTCTCCGCCGACCGTTCTCAGCTTTCGGCGCGGTCCAGCCGGGCCATGCGGCCACCGCGGCGCTTGTGCAGGCGTCCGGCGCGGGCGGGCAGGTCTGCCATCAGCTCTGCCCGGGCTTCATGTGTCATCCGCGACCAGCCCGAGATTTCCTCGATCGTGCGGTAGCAGCCGACGCAGATGCGTTCCTCGGGGTGCACGACACAGAGCTTGATGCAGGGCGACTGGATCTCGTCACGCTTCCAGAGGTCATCCTTCACGGGTCGCTCCGATCCTGGCCCATATGCGCCAGCCGGTCCAGCGCGCCTTGCAGGATATACCCGGCGGCCACGGCGTCGATCACCTCTTTGCGACGCTTTCGCGACGCATCCGCCTCAAGCAGCGCCCTTTCGGCGGCCACGGTGGACAGCCGTTCATCCCAGAAGGTCATCGGCAGGTCGCACAGCCGTTCCAGATTGCGGGCGAAGGCGCGGGTCGATTGCACGCGCGGGCCTTCGCTGCCGTCCATGTTCAAGGGCAGGCCCAGCACCAGGCCGCGCACCCCGCGCTCGGCCAGAAGCGCCAGCAGGGCGGCGGCATCCACGGTGAACTTGACGCGGCGGATCACCGTGGCGGGCGTGGCGACCGACCGGCGCAGGTCCGAGATCGCGACGCCGATGGTCTTTTCGCCCAGGTCAAGCCCGGCCAGCGCGCCCGAGGCGGGCAGCAGGGCGTGCAGCGCGGCAAGGTCGGCCACGATCACGGGGCAAGTCCTGCGGCGGTGGCGACATCGGCAAGGCTGGCCAGCGCGTCGGGCTGCGAGGCGAAGCGCTGCTTGGCCTCGGCATAGATTTCCTGCGCCTGGTCCTTGCGGCCCAGCACCCCCAGCGCGGTGATCAGTTGCGCCCATTCCTGCGCGCTGCCGCCTTCGGTGGCCAGCCGGTTGGAAAGCTGGTCCACCATGCCCTCGATCATCGCCTGGCGGTCTTCCGGTGTCATGTCGGCGGCGGCGGCCATGTCGCCGGCCGAGGGGCCTTTCAGCGCCGGCATGTCGTAGCGGATGCCGGCCAGACGGGCGGCGTCGGGCAGTTGGGTGGCCAGCGGCTGCATCCAGGGCGCATCGGGGGGGCTGCTTTCATAGAGCGGCTGCCAAAGCTGGAAGGCGTGGTCGTAGCGGCCGCTCTGGGCGAACATCAGCCCCGAGAAATAGCGCGCGGTGCCGTTCTGCGGGTCCAGTTCCAGCGCCTTGACCAGCGCCGCCTCGGCTTCGGGGCTGACATAGCCGCCGGCCCAGCGGATCAGGATTTCGGCCAGACCCGCGTGATCCTCGGCGGTGGCCGTGGCGCCCTTGACCGCAATCAGGCGGCGCTGTGCGGTTTCGGCGGCAGCGAAATTGCCAAGCGCGGCCTCGTTTCGGGACAGCAGTTCCAGCCCCCGCGGGTCGGTCGCGGTGGCGGGGTCGACGCTGGCGCGCAGCTTGTCCATCAGCGCGGCATAATCGGGCGAAACCTCGGGTGCCTTGGCGGGCGGCAGGTCGGCCACGGCCTGCGCCTGCGAGGGGCGCGAGGCCATCAGGTGATCTGCTTCGGCAAGGCGGCGGTCCAGCGGCAGGTCGGGATACCAGGGCACGCCGGTCTGGCTGTAGATCGCCAGCGCGCCGCCGCCGGCGGCCAGCACCAGCGCCCCGGCCAGCAGGAGCGGGGTGCGCGAGGCGGTGGCCGCCACCGGACCGGCGGCGGTCAGGGCGCGGTCGGCCGCCAGCAGGCGGCGGGCGATTTCCGTCTTCAGCCGGTCGGCCTCGGCGGGGGGCAGGGTGCCGCGGGCAAGGTCACGGTCCACTTCCGCCAACTGGTCGCGATAGACCGCGATGTCGCGGCGGGCGGCGGGTTCCGCCTCGGCGCCCGCGCGGCGCAGGCTGAGCAGCAGAAGCAGCATCACCCCCAGCGTGAGGGCGCCCGCGATCGTCCAGAAGCCCAACACATCCATTGCCCTGCCATCCCCGGCCCGTTTCCGACATGCCCGATGTAGCGGCTTGGCCCCCCCGGCAAAAGCCCCCAATCGCCGCAAGGGCCTGCGCGGGGGCGCGGATCGCGCAGCCTTGATCGCCCATGTCGCTTTTTTCCCGATTGTGCCGCGGGGAGGCGGGGGTGTAAGTCGGTCGCGTTCCAGACAGGGGGCGGCGAAGCGGCGGCCTGTGCCCCTTTGCTGCCCTGTCCCATGCCCCGTGCGGAGTAGGCTTGCATGAAACGCTATTCGGTCTTTGCCATCGCGCGTGAGGCGCTGCGCTATCACACCGGCTGGGAAAGGGCCTGGCGCAGCCCGGACCCCAAGCCCGCCTATGATGCCATCATCATCGGGGCCGGCGGTCACGGTCTGGCCACCGCCTATTACCTGGGCAAGAACCACGGCATCACCAATGTCGCGATTCTGGAAAAGGGCTGGCTGGGGGGCGGCAACTCGGGGCGGAACACCACGATCATCCGCTCGAACTACTTGCAGGATTCCTCAAGCGCGATCTTTGAAAAGGCGCGCAGCCTGTATGAGACGATGAGCCAGGACCTGAACTACAACGTGATGTTCAGCCCGCGCGGCCTGCTGATGCTGGCACAGACCCACCACGAGGCGCGCGGCTACAAGCGCACGGTCCATGCCAATCGCCTGCAGGGCGTTGCGACCGAATGGATCAGCCCGCAAGAGGTGAAGAAGCTGGTCCCGATCATCAACATCGACGGGCCGCGCTATCCGGTGCTGGGCGCGCAATATCAGGCGCGCGGCGGCACGGCGCGGCATGACGCGGTGAACTGGGGCTATGCGCGTGCCTGTTCCGACATGGGCATGGATGTGATCCAGAATTGCGAGGTCACCGCCATCCGGTCGGAAAACGGCATGGTGACCGGGGTTGAAACCACGCGCGGCGCGATTTCGTGCAAGAAGCTGGGGATCGTGGTGGCGGGCCATTCCGGGGTGCTGGCCGAAATGGCCGGCTTCCGGCTGCCGATCGAATCCATGGCCTTGCAGGCGCTGGTTAGCGAGCCGATCAAGCCCTGCATCGACGTGGTGGTCATGGCCAACACGGTGCATGGCTATATCTCGCAATCCGACAAGGGTGAGCTGGTGATCGGCGGCGGCACCGACGGGTTCAACAACTATACCCAGCGGGGCAGTTTCCAGCATATCGAGGAAACCCTGCGCGCGCTGATCGAGACCTTCCCGATCATCAGCCGGGTCAAGATGCTGCGGCAATGGGGCGGGATCGTCGACATGACGGGCGACCGCAGCCCGATCATCTCGAAAACGCCGCTGGGCAACTGCTTCATCAACTGCGGCTGGGGGACGGGGGGCTTCAAGGCTATTCCGGGGTCAGGCTGGGCGATGGCCGAGCTGGTGGCCAAGGGCGAACCCGGCCCGCTGGCGGCGGAGTTCGACATGTGGCGCTTCAAGGAGGGCCGGTTCATTGATGAATCGGTCGCGGCCGGGGTGGCGCATTGAGACCCGCGTGCAGGCAGCAAATTCCTTCGAAGGAATTTGCAAAAGTTTTCGAAAACTTTTGCGGTTCGACCGCGGAAACGGAGCGCTTCCATGCTCATCCTTGAATGTCCCTACTGCGGCGTGAAGGCCGAGGAGACCGAGTTGCAGCCCGGGGGCGAGGCGCATCTCAAGCGCTTCGGGCCGGGGTCCAGCCCCGAGGATTTCGAGGCCTACATGTTCGCCCGCAAGAACCCCAAGGGCGTGCATTTCGAACGCTGGCGCCATGCCTATGGCTGCGGCAAGTGGTTCCTGGCCGCGCGCTGCACCGCCACGCTTGAGGTCTTCGGCACCTATCCGGCGCAATCGTCGGAACCGCCGGCCGACCTTGTGAACAAGATCAAGGCCAAGCGGCCGGAGTGGAAGGGCTGGAAATGAGCACGCGGCTTTCCAAGGGCGGGCGCCTGATCGACCGTGCCCATGCCATCGAGATCAGCTTCAACGGCAAGCGTCTGCGCGGCTATCGCGGCGACACGCTGTCGGCGGCGCTGCTGGCCAATGACCAGATGCTGGTCGGGCGCAGTTTCAAGTATCACCGCCCGCGCGGCATTGTTGCCAGCGGGGCGGAGGAACCGAACGCGCTGGTCAACCTGGGCACCGGCGCGCGGGCCGAACCGAACCAGCGCACCACCACGACCGAGGCCTTCGACGGACTTGTCGCGGCCAGCCAGAACCATTGGCCCAGCCTCGATTATGACATCGGCGCGGTGAACAACCTTGCCGCGCGCTTCCTGCCGGCGGGGTTCTATTACAAGACCTTCATCCATCCGCGCCCGGCGTGGAAACACCTGTTCGAGCCGATCATCCGCCGCTCGGCGGGGTTGGGGAAGGCGCCGGCCGAACCGGATGCCGACCGTTATGAACAGGTCTATGCCCATTGCGACCTGCTGGTCGCGGGCGGCGGGATCGCCGGCCTTCAGGCCGCGTTGATTGCCGGCGCCGCGGGGGCGCGGGTCATGCTGCTGGAACAGACCGCGCATTGGGGCGGCCGGGCGCCGGTCGATGGCGATGTGATCGACGGCAAGCCGGCGGAAGAGTGGATCAGGGCCACGCTGGATGCCCTTGGCAAGATGGAGAACGTCACGCTCAAGACCCGCTGCATGGTGGCCGGGGTCTATGACCATGGCTATGTGCTGGCCGAAGAGCGGGTGGCCGACCATACGCCCGGCGATGGCCGTCCGCGCAAGCGGCTGTGGCGCATCCGCGCGACGCGCGTCCTGTCGGCGACCGGCGCGCTGGAACGTCCGCTGGCCTTTGCCGGCAATGACATTCCCGGGGTGATGCTGGCCTCGGCGGTGCGGGATTATGTGGGGAACTGGGCGGTTTCGCCCGGCGACCGCACGGTTGTTGTCACCAACAACGATGATGCCTACCGCACCGCGATTGCGCTGAAGGAGGCGGGGCTTGAGGTGCCGGTGATCGTGGATGCCCGGCCGCAGGCCAATGGCGCGCTGCCGCAGAAGGCGCGCGCGATGGGCATCCGGGTGGAAGCCGGGCGGGCCATCGTCAAGGTCAAGGGCGGCAAGCGGGTGACCGGCGTGGCGCTGGGCCTGATGGCGGGCGAGGGCGCCGTGCTGGAAGAGATTGCCTGCGATGCCGTCGCCATGTCGGGCGGCTGGTCGCCGGTGGTGCATCTGTGGAGCCATTGCGGCGGCAAGCTGACCTGGGACCGTGCGCGGGCGATGTTCCGCCCCGATGCGGCCCGCCCGCCGCTGACGCAGGACGGCAGCGCGCTGGTGATCGCGGCCGGGGCGGCCAACGGGGCGCTGACCGGGGCCGAGGCGCTGGCCGATGCGGCCGAGGCCGGGGTGGCGGCGGTGAAGTCGCTGGACCTGAAGGCCAGGACGACGCCGATCGGCAAGGCCGAGGCCGTGGAAGAAGCCATGATCGAGCCGGTCTGGATGATGCCGCAGGGCGCCAAGGCCAGCCTGCGCATGAAGATGTGGCTGGATTTCCAGAATGACGTGAAGGTCTCGGACGTGCAGCTTGCGGCGCGCGAGGGCTATCAGTCGGTTGAACACACCAAGCGCTACACCACGCTTGGCATGGCGACGGATCAGGGAAAACTGAGCAACATCAACGGTCTGGCGATCCTTGCGGATGCGTTGAATGAAGACATTCCCGCCGTCGGCACCACCACCTTCCGCCCGCCCTATACGCCGGTCACCATCGGCGCGCTGGTGGGCGAGGCGCGGGGCGAGATCTTCCAGCCGCTGCGCCGCACGCCCATGCAGGGCTGGCACGAGGCGCAGGGGGCCTATCTGGAACCCGTCGGCCTGTGGCGGCGGCCCTATTGCTATCCGCGCGCCGGCGAGACGCATGAACAGGCGGTGAACCGGGAAATCCTGAACACCCGCGCCAATGTGGGGCTGCTGGATGCCTCGACGCTGGGCAAGATCATCGTGCGCGGGCCGGATGCGGGCCGTTTCCTGGACATGCTCTATACCAACGTCATGTCCAGCCTGCCGGTGGGCAAGTGCCGCTATGGGCTGATGTGCAACGAGCAGGGCTTCCTGTCGGATGACGGCGTGGTGGTGCGTCTGGCCGAGGATACCTGGCTGTGCCACACCACCAGCGGCGGCGCGGATCGCATCCATGGCTGGATGGAAGACTGGCTGCAATGCGAGTGGTGGGACTGGAAGGTCTACACCGCCAACGTGACCGAGCAATATGCCCAGATCGCGGTGGCCGGTCCCAAGGCGCGGCTGGTTCTGGAAAAGCTGGGGGGAATGGATGTCTCGAAAGAGACGATGCCCTTCATGACCTTTGCCGAGGGCGAGCTGGCGGGCATCCCGGCGCGGGTGCACCGGATCAGCTTCTCGGGCGAATTGTCCTATGAAATCGCGGCGCCGGCCGGCCATGGTCTGGCGCTGTGGGAAAAGCTGGTCGAGGCGGGGGCCGAGTTCGGCGTGATGCCCTATGGCACCGAGGCGATGCACATCATGCGGGCCGAGAAGGGCTTTATCATGATCGGCGACGAAACGGATGGCACGGTGATCCCGCAGGATCTGGGGCTGGACTGGGCGATTTCCAAGAAGAAGGCCGATTTCCTGGGCAAGCGCGGGCAGGAGCGGACCTATCTGGCCAGTCCCGACCGCTGGAAGCTGGTCGGTTTCGAGACGCTGGACGGATCGGTCATCCCCGATGGCGCCTATGTGCTGGACGAGGGGACGAACGAATACGGCTTCCGCAAGGCGCAGGGCCGCGTCACCTCGACCTATCATTCGCCGACGCTGCAGAAGGGCATTGCCATGGGGCTGTTGCGCCATGGGCCGCAGCGGATGGGCGAGGTGGTCGAGTTCAACACGATGGCGGGCGGCACGGTGGCGGCGCGGGTGGTGAACCCGGTGTTCCTGGACCCGAACGGGGAGAAGCAGAATGGCTGAGCCGGTGTCCGCCCTGGGGGGCGCGGTGTTCGAGGGCTTTGCGACCGTGCGCGAGATCGGGCCGCTGGGCATGATCACGCTGCGGGCCAAGCCCGATGTGCCGGGGCTTGAGGCGGCGGTGCGCGCTGCGGTTGGAACCGGGCTGCCGGCGCGGCGGCAGATGGATTGGGCCAAGGATCGCGGCTGCGGCTGGATGAGCCCGGACGAATATCTGCTGATCCTGCCCCATGCCGAGGTGGGCCGGGCGCTGGCCGGGATCGAGGCCGCGCTCAAGGGCCAGCATTTCCTGGCGGTGGACGTGTCCGACGCCCGTGCGGTGTTCCGCATCGAGGGCGACAAGGCCGATCAGGTGCTGCGCAAGCTGGCGCCGGCCGATCTGGACGCGATGGCACCGGGCGAATTGCGGCGCAGCCGGATCGCGCAGGTTGCCGGCGCCTTCTGGGCGGGCGAGGGCGGCTATACGCTGGTCGTGTTCCGCTCGGTCGCGGGCTATGTGATGGGTGTCCTGACCCATTCGGCGCAGCCCGGATCTGAACTGGCCTGATCCGCGGGCGGCGGGCCGGTCCGGCCCGCCTGCTTACAGCCGTATTGACAGGAATCGGCTTGCCCTTGACACCTGAGCACATGTCTCAGGGGTTGAATCATGAATTTCATCAAGGGCAGTGTCTTGGGGTTGGTTTTTGCGGCGCAGGTGGCCGGTGCCGCATCGGCGGATGTGGTCTATAAATGCAAGATCGAGGACCAGAGGGTGAACCGGGGCTGGATCCCGAATACCGTGATCGTGTCCCACAAGCCGGGTGCAGCCGAGGCCACGGTGAATGACAACGGGATCATGTACAAATTCGGCAAGCCGATCACGGTGCCGGTCAAGGCAGAAACAGCGGAACGGCTGAGCCTGTCCTGGCAGATCAAGCTGCCGGCGGAACGGGGGGGCGGGTATCTTCTGACCTACTCGCTTTCGGTGTTCAAATCGAAGAAGACCGCCCAGGTGCGGGCGTTGGTGCATGGCTACAGCAGGACCATGCAGTCGCAGGGCACCTGCGAGGTTATGAAAAGCTGAACGGCGACGGGCTGTTTCTGCCCGGGCAAGGCGGCGCGGTTCTTGCCGCGCTAGGGCAGCCGCCCCGGCCCTGCGATGCGACCCAGAGAAAGACTCGGGTTTCCGGGCGTCAAGCCTTGACCTTCCACCGATCCGGTCCCTTATTCAGGACAAGCGCAATTTCCGAACAGGAGACTCACCTATGGCTTTCACGCTGCCTGATCTGCCCTATGCCCATGATGCTCTGGCGTCGCTTGGCATGTCGAAGGAAACGCTGGAATACCACCACGACATTCACCACAAGGCCTATGTCGACAACGGCAACAAGCTGTTGATCGCGTCGGAATATGAGGCGATGAGCCTGGAAGACATCATCACCGACACCTATCAGGCCGGTGCGGTGGCGCAGAGCGGCCTGTTCAACAACGCGTCGCAGCACTGGAACCATACGCTGTTCTGGGAAGTGATGGGGCCGGGCGAAAACAAGAAGATGCCGGGCGAGCTGGAGCTGGCGCTTGCGGAAAATTTCGGTTCGGTTGCCAAGTTCAAGGAAGATTTCGCCGCCGCTGGGGCGGGCCAGTTCGGTTCGGGCTGGGCCTGGCTGGTGAAGGACAAGGACGGGTCGCTGAAGGTGACCAAGACCGAGAACGGCGTGAACCCGCTGTGCTTTGGCCAGACCGCGCTGCTGGGCTGCGATGTGTGGGAACATTCCTACTACATCGACTTCCGCAACAAGCGCCCGGCCTATCTGACCAACTTCCTTGAGAAGCTGGTCAACTGGGAAGCGGTTGCCGCCAAGCTGTAAGGCCGGCACAACCCAGCCATGCAAAGGCCCGCCGGATGCAGTTCCGGCGGGCCTTTTGCTTGCGCTGTGGGCGGATCAGGCGAAGGCCGCCTTCAGCGCCGATTCCAGTGCCGGGACATCCGGCACGGTGGTGTAAAGTGCTGTCACCGACGGGTCGGCGAAGCCTTCGGCCACGATATGGCTGATCAGGGCGTTCAGCGGTTTCCAGTAGCCGTCCTGATCCAGCAGGAAGATCGGCTTGCGGTGCAGGCCGATCTGCGCCCAGGTCAGCACTTCAAAGAATTCATCCAGACTGCCGGCCCCGCCGGGCAGCACCACCACGGCGTCCGAGTTCATGAACATCACCTTCTTGCGTTCGTGCATGTCCTCGGTGACGACAAAGCGGGTCAGATCGCGCTTGCCGACCTCGGCCCGGATCAGGTGGGTGGGGATCACGCCGAAGGTGGCGGCGCCGGCGGTCTGGGCGCTGCGGGCCACTTCGCCCATCAGGCCGACATCGCCGGCGCCATAGACCAGCCGCCAGTCGTTGCGGGCCAGCATGTGGCCGGTGTCGCGGGCGGCTTCGGCATGGGCGGGGTTGCGGCCCGGGCGGGCGCCGCAGAAAACACAGATCGAATGGATGGGCATGAGGGGCGGCCTTCGGGAAAGGGATTGCCTTTCAGGGTAGTATCGGGGTTTCCTTGCAAGGGGAAGCCGGAGTGGGACGGAATGGCGGGTCGGGCAAGCTATGGCGCAAGTTTCGCGGCCGGCATGGCGACGGGGGCTGCGCTGGCGGCGGTGCTGGTGGCCACCTACTGGGGCCTGAGCTGGCGCGACAACCGGGCGCCGCAGGCGGAAGCCGTGGCGCCGGTCGCCGATGCCGCGACCCCGGCCGCGTCACCCGCGCTGCCGCTGGCGGCGTCACTTGAGGCGGGGCCGGAGGGGCCGGTGGCCAGTGGGCCGGCGATCGGCGTCTGGCGGGTGGTGCCGGACGGGACGGCCACCATTGCCGGCACCGCCACGCCGGGGGCCGAGGTGCGGGTCACGCTGGACGGGGTGATGGTGGCCAGCGGCACGGCCGGGGCTTCCGGCGAATTCGCCCTGCTGACCACCTTGCCCGCGACACCTGCGCCGTCGCTGCTGACGCTGGTCGAGGTGCATCCCGACGGGCGCGAGGTGCCGGCGACGCAGATGGTGGCGCTGGGGCCGATTGCCGGGCCGTCTGAGACTGCGGCGACCGAAGCGCCGCCGGCGCTGCTTGTGTCGTCCGAGGGGGCAACCCTGTTGCCGCCGGACCCGGGCACGGCGCCTGCGACGGGGGTGACGGTGGAAACCATCGCCTATGTGCCCGGCGATGTGGTGCAGATCGGTGGGGCGGGGCAGGCGGGCCGGCAGGTGCGGCTTTACCTGGACAATGCCCTGAAGGCCGAGGTCACGGTGCCAGCGGGCGGGCGCTGGCTGGCGGGGCTGACCGGCATCGCGCCGGGGCTTTACACGCTGCGCGCCGACCTGACCGATGCGACGGGCAAGGTGGCGGCCCGGTTTGAAACCCCGTTCCGCCGCGAAACGCCCGAGGCGCTGGCCGAAAGCGCGCGGGCAACCCCCGCGCTGGCCCCGGTGGACGGGACCGAAGCGGCGCCCGCCGCAGGCGACCCGCCGCCGCCCGTCAGCGTGACGGTGCAGCCGGGCAATACGCTTTGGGCCATTGCCAAGGGCCAATGGGGCGATGGCGTGCTTTATGTGCAGGTGTTCGAGGCCAACCGCGACCGCATCCGCGACCCGGACCTGATCTATCCCGGTCAGGTCTTCGTGCTGCCCTCGGCGCCCTGACCTTCGGGCAGGCGGAAGGGCCGGCGCAGCCGTGCCTCGGCCGGGATGTCGGGCCGGTCGTGGCGGCAACAGGCCACCACCTCGGGGTGTTCCATGCAGCAATCGTTCAGGAGATAGGCGATGATGGCGCCAAGC
The DNA here is from genome assembly GCF_003071405.1 of Pseudogemmobacter blasticus. Lineage (NCBI taxonomy): Bacteria > Pseudomonadati > Pseudomonadota > Alphaproteobacteria > Rhodobacterales > Paracoccaceae > Pseudogemmobacter > Pseudogemmobacter blasticus. The sequence continues at coordinate 175,876 of NZ_CP020470.1, forward strand.
CCGGCGGCATCGACGGCATAGATCACGTTGCGCGCCACCTTCTGCGACCGCAGCAGCCCGGCCTGTTCCAGCGCGGACAGGTGGAACGACAGCCGCGAGGCCGAGAGCCCCAGCGTCCGCGCGATTTCGCCCGCGGGCAGGCCGCCGTCGCCCGTCTGCACCAGCAGGCGGATCAGGTCGAGCCGGTCGCCATGGGCCAGCGCGGACAGGGCGGCAAGGGCTTTACTCTGTTCCATCATTCAACTATTCATGAAGTCTTGAAACGTTGATACCCGGCGATGGCTGCAAAATCAACCGCCGTCGCGAACAGGACGAATTACCCGATGCCCCCCAGCCTTCCCCCGACCGATGACAAGCCCGCGCGCCCCGCTTCGGGCTGGCAGACCATGGCCCGTGTGGTGCCCTATCTCTGGCCCGAGGGCGAGACATGGGTGAAGCGCCGCGTTGTGATGGCGCTGCTGTTCCTGATGGCGGCCAAGCTGGTGTCGATCGTCACGCCCTATCTTTACAAGCTGACGGTGGACACGCTGAGCGCGGAGGGCGGGAAAGACCCGGTCTGGATGATGACGCTGGGCGCGGTGGGGCTGACGGTGGCCTATGGGATGGCGCGGCTGGGGGCGGTGCTGTTCGGCGAATTGCGCGATGCGGTCTTCGTGCGGGTGGGGCAACGGGCGCTGCGCAAGCTGGCGCTGGAAACCTTTACCCATATTCACCGGCTGTCGCTGCGCTATCACATCACCCGCAAGACGGGCGGTCTGAGCCGCATCATCGAGCGGGGGGTGAAGGGCGTCGACTTCCTGCTGCGCTTCATGCTGTTTTCCATCGGGCCGCTGATCCTGGAACTGTCCATGGTCTCGATCATCTTCGCGGTGGTGTTCGGCTGGCAATATGCGGTCGTGGTGATGGTCACCATCGCGCTTTATGTGACCTTCACGCTGAAGGTCACCGAATGGCGGGTGAAGATCCGCCAGCAGATGAACGATCAGGACACCGATGCCAATCAGAAGGCCATCGACAGCCTGCTGAACTATGAGACGGTGAAATACTTTGCCGCCGAGGGCCGCGAGGCACGCCGCTATGACGCGGCCATGCAGGGATATGAGGTTGCGGCGGTGAAAACCGGGCAGTCGCTGGCCTTGCTGAACGCGGGGCAGTCGTTCCTGATCACCAGCGGTCTTGTCATCGTCATGGTGATGGCGGCGCGCGGGGTGCAGGCGGGCACTCTGACCGTGGGCGATTTCGTCATGGTCAACGCCTACATGATCCAGATCACCATGCCGCTGAACTTTCTTGGCACGGTCTATCGCGAAATCCGGCAGGCGCTGGTGGACATGGGCGAGATGTTCGGCCTTCTGGGCCAGCCCGCCGAGGTGGTGGACCAGCCGGACGCCAGGGCGCTGGCGGTCAGCGGCGGCGAGATCGTGTTCGACGATGTGCGCTTTGCCTATGAGCCGTCGCGCGAAATCCTGAAGGGCGTGTCCTTCCGCGTGGCGCCCGGCGAACGGCTGGCGCTGGTCGGCCATTCCGGCAGCGGCAAGTCCACCGTGGCGCGGCTGATGTTCCGCTTCTACGATGTGACCGGCGGGGCGATCCGCATTGACGGGCAGGATCTGCGCGAGGTGACCCAAGGCTCGATCCATGCGGCCATCGGCGTGGTGCCGCAGGATACGGTGCTGTTCAACGACACCATCCGCTACAACATCGCCTATGGCCGCGACGGTGCGACCGAGGCCGAGATCGTGGCGGCGGCCCGTGCCGCGCGCATTCATGATTTCATCATCTCGCTGCCCGAAGGCTATGAAACCCGGGTGGGCGAACGCGGGCTGAAACTGTCGGGCGGTGAAAAGCAGCGTGTGGGCATCGCGCGCACCCTGCTGAAGAACCCGCCGATCCTGATCCTGGACGAAGCGACCAGTGCGCTGGACACCCAGACCGAGAAATCGATTCAGGAAAGCCTGAACGAGATGGGGCAGGGGCGCAGCGTGATCATGATCGCGCACCGTCTGTCGACCATTGCCGATGCCGATCAGATCCTGGTGATGGAGGAAGGCCGGGTCATCGAACGTGGCCGGCATGAGGAACTGGTGGCGCGCGGGGGCCGCTATGCCGCGATGTGGGCGCAGCAGGTGGCCGAGGAAGAGGCCGTGGCGGCTTGAACCGGGGCGTGGGGAGGGTCAGGTCATCCTGCCCTTGGTGACGGCATTTTTCCTTTGACCGGGCCGCGCGGGCTGGACAGATTATGCGCAGTGACCGAAGGGTTAACGCGATGCTGCGCCGCGCTTTCCTTGCCTTATGCCTTTTCCTTGGCCTCGCTTCGGCGGCGCTGGCCGAGCGGCGCGTGGCGCTGGTGCTGGCGGCCGAGGATTACCGAAACCTGCGCCAGTTGGACAATCCGGTCAGCGATGCCCGCGCGATGGAGGAATTGCTCGACGGGCTGGGCTTCGAGGTGTTTCTGGAAACCGACCGCGACCTGAAGCGGATGCGCCGCGCGTTGGAGGATTTCCGCGAGGATGCCAAGGGCGCCGATGTGGCGCTGGTGTTCTATGCCGGGCATGGCGTGGCCATCGACGGGGTGAATTACCTGCTGCCCACCGATGCCGATGCGGCGTCTTCCGCCAAGCTGAAGGAAACCTCGTTGCCGCTGTCCGAGGTGCAGGCGGTGCTGCATGATGTGGCCGATGTCTCGATCATGCTGCTGGACGCCTGCCGGGATGACCCTTTTGCCGGCACTGGCGGGGGCGGGGATGACAGTCGCGGCGCGGTGGCGCTGGCGGGCGATCCGCCCGAGGCGCCGAAGCCGACGCCCGGTCTGGGCCGGATCGGGCGGTCGGACGGGGTGTTGTTCGCCTTTGCCGCCGCGCCGGGGGAAACCGCCTCGGACGGCGAGGGCAAGAATTCGCCCTTTACCAGCGCGCTGCTGCGCCATTTCGGCACCAAGGGGGTGGAGCTGAAATCCGCGCTGACGCTGGTGCAGCAGGATGTCTATGACCGCTCGCGCGGCAAGCAGCTTCCCTATATCGAAAGCGGCCTGCCGGAGCTGGTGTTCATCACCGACAAGGGCGATCTGCCCGAACGCGACCAGTTGCTGATGGCGATGGCCGGGCTGACCCCGGACCTGCGGACCGAGGTCGAGACGGTGGCCGCCGCCAATTCCATGCCGCTGGCCCCGCTGTATGCCGCGCTGATTTCCGGCGGGCTGGACAAGCAGAACCCCGACGACCGGCGGCGGATGCTGGAAGAGGCGGCACGGTCCTACCATGCCTTCCAGTCGGAGCTGGTGAAATATGCCAGCGATGACCCAAGGGTGGCCGATCTGCGGGCGCAGGCGGAAGAGCAGCTCAGCCTTGGGGCGGTGGATGCCGCGCGTGCGCTGCTGACCGAAGCGGCCGGCATCGACAGTCAGGCCCGGGGCGCGATCAAGAACAACTATCTGACCCGCACGCTGTCGGAAGCCTCGACCCATCTGCTGAACGCCAATGCCGCGCGCACCGACCTGCGCTATGATCTGGCGATTGGCGACCTGACCAAGGCGGTTGAACTTTATGCCGAGGTGTCGGCCGATCTGCCCGACCGTGAAACCAAGATGGCCTATCTGCTGGCGCTGCAGGATCTGGGCGATCTTTACATGATTGCCGGCAACAGTTTCGGCGCGCTGGGCGCGCAGATGACGCGGTCTGAATTCGCACAAAGTCAGGCCAAGGCCGATCCGCTGGATCTGGGCTGGACGCGCGAGGTGATCTTTTCGCTGAACGCGGTCGGTTCGGTGCTGCAACAGCAGGGCTATCTGCACGAGGCGGAAGAGGCCATCGTGCGCGGGCTGGAACTGACCCGGCTGCAAACCGACCGCAACCCCGACGACGTGGACCTGATGCGCGACCTTGAGGTGATGCGCAACAAGCTGGGCGAGGTGCGCTATGCGCTGGCCGATTACCCCGGCGCGCTGGAAGCCTATACCGAGGCGCTGGCGATTGCGGAGCGGCTGCTGGAGACCGATCCGACGCTGATCCTGTACATGCGCGATGTGAGCTTCACGCAGGAACGCATCGGTGATGTCTATTCCGCGCTGGGCGACAATGCCCGCGCCCGCGATGCCTTTGACGTGTCGATGCGGATTTCGCAGCAGCTTGCCAACGAATTTCCCGACGACACGGATTTCGCCTTCAGCCTGTCGGTCGGCTATGAGCGGCTGGGCGACATGATGTCGGCCGAGGGGGATTACGATTCGGCGCTGGCGATCTTTTTCGAATCGCTGAAGATCCGCGAGGATCTGGCGCAGAAAGACCCCAACAACCTGATGCGGCAGCGCGATATGTCCGTGACCTATGAGCGGATCGGCGACATTCACGCCGCGATGGGCGATGTGGGGTCGGCGCTGATGTCGCATCAGCAGGCGCTGGACACGCGCGAGCGGCTATATGCCATTGACCCGTCGAACAGCGGCTGGGCGCGCGATCTGTCGGTGGCCTATATCCGCGTGGGCGAGCTGCACCAGCGCGAGGGCGACATCGACGGCGCGCTGCAATCCTATGAGAAAGCGCGCGATCTGCGGGCGTCGATCGTGGCGCTGGACCCGTCGAACCTGCCGCGGCAAAGCGATCTGGCCTATGGGATCGAGAAATCGGCGCTGGCGCTTTGGGCCAAGGCCGATGGCCCCGGGGCGCTGGCGCTGCTAGGCGAGACGCTGGATCTGCGGCGCCGGATCAGCGCGGCCGATCCTTCGGTGCTGCAATACCGCCGCGATCTGGGGCTGACGCTGCTGAACATCTCGGACATCCAGTTCGCGCAGGGCGATCCCGGGGCGGCGCATGGGGTGCTGACCGAGGCGGTGCAGATTGCCGAGGCGCTGGTGGCCGAGGCGCCCGAGGACATTGCCTTCCTGCGCGACCTGACGATTGCGGAGAACCAGTTGGTCAGCGCGCTGCTGAAACTGGGGCGGGCCCCCGAGGCGGTGCCGGTGGCGCAGGCGTCGCTGGCGGTGACCGACAGGCTGCTGGCGATGCGGCCCGACGATCCGCTTTTCCTGCGCGACAGGCTGGTCGCGGCGAACCGGCTGGGCGATGCCTTCGTGGCGGTCAATGACCAGGCCTCGGCGGTTGAGGCGTTCCGGGCAATGGCGGATGTGGGCTATCGGCTGACCAAGGCCGACCCCTATAACACCGGCTATGCCAATGATTACGCGCTGGCGCTGGAGCGGTCGGGCGAGGCCAAGACCGCCTTGCAGGACCATGCCGGCGCCCGCCCCGATTTCGAGGCGGCGGTGGCGCTGCGGCAATGGCTGGCCGGGCAGGCGCCGGGGTCGGTCATTGACCAGCGGGCGCTGGGCTATGCGTTGCAGAAGCTGGCCGACAGCTATTACTACCAGAACGCGCTGGACTCTGGCCGCCCCTATGAGGAACAGGCGCTGGCGATCCTGGCCTGGGTCCGCGATGCCGAGACCGGCAATGTCTGGAATGTGATCGACCTGGCCACCGCACATGCCCGCCTGTCGGGCTATCAGGCCGACCCCAAGCCGCAGATCGCCGAGGCGCTGGCGCTGCTGGAAGGCTTGCAGGCGCAGGGCCAGTTGCCCGAAGGCTATGAGGAAACCATCCAGTCTTACCGCGATGCGCTGGCCCAGCCCTAAGCGCGGGGCGGGGCTTGGCAACCTTGGGCCTTTGCCTGTAAGACGAGGGTCAAAGACGACAAGAGGCCCGCGTTGAGCAATAACGAAAGCTTCATTGATGAAGTGACCGAAGAGGTCCGGCGGGACCGTCTGTTCCGGGTCTACAAACGCTATGGCTGGATCGGCGGCGTGCTGATCCTGGTGGTTGTCGTCGGGTCGGGCGTGATCGAGTGGCGCAAGTCGCAGGCCGAATCCTTGGCCCGGGGCTTTGGCGATGGCGTGATCGACGCGCTGGACATGAGCAGCCCCGAGGAACGCCGCGCCGCGCTGGCCGGCCTTTCGGTCAGCGCCGATCAGGCGCGGCTGCGGGATCTGATCCTGGCCTCGGACCCCACGGAAGACAAGGCGGGCGCCTTGGCGGCGCTGGATGCGGTGATCGCGGACGGCAAGATGCCGCCGGTCTGGCGCGATCTGGCGGTGCTGCGGCGGGTGGCCGTGGCGGGGGCCGATCAGCCGCTGGCCGAGCGGCGCAGCGCGCTGGAGGCGATTGCCGCGGCGGGGCGGCCCTATCGGGCGCTGGCGGCCGAACAACTGGCCTATCTTCTGATCGAAGAGGGCAAGGCGGATGAGGCCATCGCGGCGCTGAACACGCTGGCACAGGATCAGGATTCGTCGGGGGCCCTGCGGGCCCGCGCGGCGCAGGTGGTGACGGCCCTGGGCGGAACGCCCGTGGCCGCAGGGAACGCCGCCCCGGCGGGCGGCTGAAGTCGGCCCGCAAGGGTGGCAGTAAAAACAGAAGGGGCGCGGGCGTGATCATGCGTCGGAACAGCTTGAACTCCACCGTCGCCCCCAAGGCGCGTGCCGCGGCCCTGGTGGCAACCGCGATGGCCCTTGTGCTGACCGGCTGCGCCCCGCGTGAGGTGATCCTTTCGGGGGAACGCTTCCCGGTCCGCGCGCCGCTGGAGGACAGCATCCCGGTGCAGGGCCAGCCGGCCCCGCGGGCACCGTCATCGCAGCCCGCTTCGGTGAGCAAGCCGATTTCGCTGCCGAAGGTGCAGGTCAATGGCGATTGGGCGCAGCGCGGCGGCAATGCCCGCCATGCCGCCCCCCATGCGGCCCTGTCGGCCGCGCCGGTGCTGGTCTTTGCGGCCAACATCGGCCAGGGGTCCAGCAAGCGGTCGCGGATTTCGGCGGCGCCGGTCGTGTCGGGCGGGCGTGTGTTCACCATGGATGCCGGGTCGGTCGTGTCGGCGGTGTCCACGGGCGGCGGGCTGTTGTGGCAGGCTGACCTTGCGGCGGCCTTCGACCGCGGCGCCGGGGTGTCGGGCGGCGGGCTGGCCGCGGCGGGCAACCGGCTGTTCGTGACCACCGCCTATGGCGAGGTTGTTGCGCTGGACAGCGCCAGCGGCGGCGTGGTCTGGCGCCAGCGCGTCGATGCGCCGGTGATCGGCGCCCCGGCGGTCGAGGATGGCACGGTCTATGTCTCGGGCCGCGACGGCAGCGCCTGGGCGATTTCGGCGGACAGCGGCAAGGTGGTCTGGCAGGTGTTCGGCACCCCGGGCAAGACCGGCTATCTGGGCAGCGCGGCCCCCACTGTGGGCGATCGTTCGGTGATCTTCCCGCAGGCCTCGGGCGAGTTGCTGGCGGTTCTCAAGGTGGGCGGCGGCACGCGGGTCTGGCAGGCTTCGGTCGCGGGCAAGCGGATCGGCCGCGCCTTCGCCATCACGCCCGATGTGACCGGCGACGGTGTGCTGGTCGGTGGCACGCTTTATGCGGGCACCGGGTCGGGGCGGACGGTGGCGATTGACGCTGGCAATGGCGAAACGCTGTGGTCTGCGGGCGAGGGGGCCATGGGTCCGCTGGTCGTGGCGGGCGGGTCGGTCTTCCTGGTGAATGACGAGGCGCGTCTGGTGCGGCTGGATGCGGCCACCGGCGACAGCATCTGGTCGGTCGAGATGCCCTATTTCGACACCGACAAGGTGAAGAAGCGCAAGGCCATCTATGCCCATTACGGGCCGGTTCTGGCGGGCGGGCGGCTTTGGGTCGCCTCGTCCGACGGTATCCTGCGCGGCTTCAGCCCGACCAATGGCCAACTGGTTTCCAGTGTCGAAATCCCCGGCGGGGCGGCCACCCAGCCGGCCGTTGCGGGCGGCACGCTGTACGTTGTTTCGGGCAGCGGGCAACTTCTGGCTTTCCGCTGACGCGGCCACGGTGTAAGGGGGCGGCTTTCAAAGGGCGCATCCCATGAGCTTCACGCTTGCCATCGTCGGGCGGCCCAATGTGGGCAAGTCCACCCTGTTCAACCGGCTGGTCGGCCGCAAGCTGGCGCTGGTCGATGACCAGCCGGGCGTCACGCGCGATCTGCGCGAAGGCGACGCGCGGCTGTTCGACCTGCGGTTCACCGTGATCGACACGGCGGGGCTGGAGGAAATCACCGACGACAGCCTGCAGGGCCGGATGCGCCGCCTGACCGAACGCGCGGTGGAAATGGCCGATGTCTGCCTGTTCCTGATCGACGGACGGGTGGGGGTGACCCCCAGCGACGAGACCTTTGCCGACATCCTGCGCAAGAAGAACGCCCGCGTTCTGGTGGGGGTGAACAAGTCCGAAGGCAAGGCCGGGGATTCCGGCGCGCTGGAGGCCTGGTCGCTGGGTCTGGGCGACCCGATCCGCCTGTCCGCCGAACATGGCGAGGGGATGGACGACCTTTATCACGCGCTGCGCCCCTTCGAGGCCGAGTTCGCCCCGCGCGAGGCCGAGATCCTGCCCGAGACCGAGGTGGACATCTCGGAGGAGGAGGCGGAGCTGGAGGTGGACGAATTCGCCCACCGGCCCACGCTGAAGAAGCCGTTGCAGATTGCCGTCATCGGCCGGCCGAACGCCGGCAAGTCCACGCTGGTCAACCGCATCCTGGGCGAAGACCGCATGTTGACCGGCCCCGAGGCCGGCATCACCCGCGACGCCATTTCCATCCGCAGCGACTGGATGGGAACGCCGGTGCGGATATGGGATACGGCGGGGATGCGCAAGAAGGCCCGCATCACCGAAAAGCTGGAAAAGCTGTCGGTGGCCGATGGCCTGCGCGCCGTGCGCTTTGCCGAGGTGGTGGTTGTCCTGCTGGACAACGAGATTCCCTTCGAGACGCAGGATCTGCGCATCGCCGATTTCGCGGAAACCGAGGGCCGCGCCGTGGTGGTGGCGGTGAACAAATGGGATCTGGAGACCGAGCGGCAGGAAAAGCTGGCCGATCTGAAAGAGATGTTCGAACGGCTGCTGCCGCAGCTTCGCGGGGCGCCGCTGGTTACCATCAGCGGCAAGACCGGGCGCGGCATGGACCGCCTGCACGAGGCCATTCTCAAGGCGCATGACACCTGGAACCGCCGCATCCCGACCAACCGGCTGAACACCTGGCTGGGCGCCATGACCGAGGCGCATCCGCCGCCCGCGCCGGGCGGGCACCGGATCAAGCTGCGCTACATCACCCAGGCCAAGACCCGGCCGCCGGGCTTTGTCATCAAGTGTTCGCGCCCCGATGAGCTGCCCGAAAGCTACAAGCGCTATCTGGTGAACGGGTTGCGCGACCATTTCGACATGCCGGGCACGCCGATCCGGCTGTATTTCCGCAGCCAGGGCGACGCGAACCCGTGGAAGGAACGCAAGTTCCATACCCCCAGCCGGTTGCGCAAGCATACCGACAAACCCAAGCTTGACAGGAAGTAGCAGGCAGGCAGGCACATGCATATTGTGACCGGAAGTGACGAGAATTACGTCACGGGTGTCGCAGTTCTGATTGCATCGGTGGCGCGTTTCGATCCCGGCACCGAATTTACCGTTCTAGATCATGGAATCTCGCCACGCGGGCGCGACATGCTTCAGGCCGTGGCCCGGCGGATTGGTTGCCCGGTCACGGTTCTGCCGGTTGATCCGGCGCGGCTGGAGGGGGTGCGCAGGCAGGAGAACAGTTACATCACCCCCGCCTCTTATCTGCGTGTGCTGATCCCCGAGATGCTGCCGCATCTGTCGCGGGTGATCTACATGGATTGCGACATGCTGGCCGTCCGCTCGATTGCCGGGATTTGGGCAGCCGATCTTGCGGGCAGCCCGGTTGCCGCGGTTCGTGATGCGGGGGTTTTGCGGTCCAAGCCCGAAGAGCTGATCGCGCTGGACCTGCCGGCCGATGCCTATTTCAATTCGGGCCTGCTGGTGATGGATCTTGATCTCTGGCGGTCCGAGGGGATTGCGGACGCCTGTCTGGACTGGGCGCGGCATCCCGACCGCGAGACGTGTTTTGCCGACCAGAGCGCCCTGAACCATGTGCTGCGGGGCCGGGTGAAATGGCTGGAAGCGACTTGGAACCTGCTGCTTATCGTGGTCGAGCAGGAATTGAGGGAAGGGCGAGACCTGCCCGATGACTGGAGGCCGGGCGTCCTGCACTATTGCGGCCAGCACAAGCCCTGGGCGGCGACGGTGTTTCTGGGCGAAATCTGGCAGGCCCATGCGGCGGCGCTGGCGGGGTTGATTCCGGCCCCGGTCGAGCGCCGGCTGTCGCTGCGCGACCGGCTGCGCCTGCTGGAACGCCGCAGGCGGCGGGTGTTCGGCCTTCTGCTGCGGCGGCGCAAATACCTGATGCAGAGGCAGGCCGAGCGGATCACGCGCGACCGGATCATCGCGCCTTGCCTTGCCGCGCTGAAGGCGCCGCCGCCGGTCTGACCGTCCGCCGCTCAGGACACCCGGCGCATCATCCGCTTGCGGGCCCACCGCCGCCAGTAGGCCGCGCTGAGGAACCGCTTTGCGGGCGGGCGACGGGTGGCTCGGGGGGTGGCGGCCTGCTCTGCCTCGATCACCGTTCCGGCCCGTTCGGCCTCAAGCTGAGAGTCCTGGACCTGTGGTGAGGTGACCAGCATCGGCAGCGTGACCGCCGCGCCCAGCACCGCCACGTCGCAGGGCCAGTCGGCAACGCCGGCCAGCGGTGTGGATTCGCGCAGGACATGGGCGGCGGCGTCGCGGCTGATGCTGTAGGCCGAGGCCATGCAGGCATTGTGGCAAAGCAGCGCCAGCCGGACCCCGGGCAGATCGGGGTGCAACGGGCGCGGGCGGGGCCAGCGCCAGACATCTGCAAACAGGTGTTCAAGCTGGATGATCGGGGCCGCGTCGTGGCAGCGGTTGCGCAGGAAGGCGGCAAAACCCGGGGTCAGGGTGGCATCATCCTCAAGCACCACGGCGCCGGGCAGGCCTTCGGCGATGATCCGGCGATAGATCGCCTGATGGGACAGGGCGCAGGCGAATTCGCCATCGGTCATGCGCCGCCCCATGCGCAGGCGGGCGGCGGCGCGGTCGATCTGCGGCTCATGTTCGGGCGGCAGGCCGCGGCGGCCGTCGATCCCGTCATGGAAGCGGAAGGTCAGCCCCAGCGCCGCAAGCTGCGAGGAAATCCGGTGCCGCCGGTCGGTGGCATCGGGCAGGGAGAGCACGAAGATCGGCCAGGGCGATCTGTCAGGGGCAGGCGACCAAGGGGGGCTGGCACGCATACCGGGGTGTCAGATCAGGTCGCCGCTGGCCGAGATGCGGGTCTTGCCGCCCAGATAGGGGTGCAGCACCGCCGGCAGATCAACCGAGCCGTCGGCCTGCTGGCCGTTTTCCAGCACGGCAATCAGGCAACGCCCGACCGCCAGGCCCGAGCCGTTCAGTGTGGCCACGAAATCCGGCTTGCCGCCGGCGGGGCGGAAGCGCGCGTTCATCCGCCGCGCCTGGAAGGTGCCGCAGGTGGAGACGCTGGAGATTTCGCGGAACCGATTCTGTCCCGGCAGCCAGGCCTCAAGGTCATGGGTCTTCTGCGCGCCGAAGCCCATGTCGCCGGTGCAAAGCACGATGGTGCGATAGGGGATGCCCAGCTTTTCCAGAATGGCCTCGGCGCAGCGCGTCATGCGGTCATGTTCGGCCAGCGCCGTGTCGGGGGTGCAGATCGTCACCATCTCGACCTTTTCGAACTGGTGCTGGCGCAACATCCCAGTGGTATCCTTGCCGGCGCTGCCGGCTTCGGAGCGGAAGCACTGGGTATGGGCGGTCATGCGGATCGGCAGGCGGGCTTCGTCCAGGATGTCGCCCGCGACCGAGTTGGTCAGCGTCACCTCGGCGGTGGGGATCAGCCACCAGCCGTTGGTGGTCTGGTAGCTGTCCTCGGCGAACTTGGGCAGTTGGTTGGTGCCATACATCGCCTCGTCCTTGACCAGAACAGGGGTCCAGGTCTCTTGCAGGCCGTGGTCTTCGATATGGGTGTCCAGCATGAACTGGGCCAGCGCGCGGTGGACGCGGATCACCGCGCCCTTCAGCACCACGAAGCGCGCGCCCGACAGTTTCGCCGCCGTCTCGAAATCCATTCCCGGTTTCACGCCCGGAATTTCGAAATGTTCCAAGGGCTTGAAGTCGAAGCTGCGCGGGGTGCCCCAGCGGCGGATTTCCACGTTGTCGTCTTCATCGGCGCCATCGGGCACCTCGTCCAGCGGCAGGTTGGGCAGGCGCATCAGCAGATCGCGCAGGCGCGCGTCTTCCTCGGCCGCCTCGGCGGTGAGGCGGGAGATTTCGGCCTTCTTGTCGGCCACCAGGGCGCGCAGGCGTTCGAATTCGGCATCGTCGCCGCGCGCCTTGGCGGCGCCCACCTCTTTCGAGGCGCGGTTCTGATCCGCCGTCGCCGTTTCGGCGGCCAGAATTTTGGCGCGGCGGTCGGCATCCAGCGCCAGCAGTTCCGGCGAGGCGGCGGGCAGGCCGCGGCGGGCAAGGGCCGCATCGAAGGCGGCGGGGTTTTCGCGGATCTGGCGGATGTCGTGCATGGCGTTGGTCTTTCGGCCCGATGGGATCGGGGCGGGTTATGCCAGAAGGGCCGGGTCTGGGAAAGGGCGGTTGTCCGGGGGCTGGCATGGCGCGGCGGGGCTGCGTTCACGCGGTGTTCAGGCTGCAGGGAACCGGGGCAGGGGGCTTGCACGGCCCTGCCTCTGGCATCGGGCGCGAAAACACCTTACATGGGCGCAAACCGACCCGGCCCGCAGCCCTGCCAAGGGGGAGGCGCCCGTGTCCGCCAGAGAGGTGATCCATGTTCGCAACCCCCGCCTTCGCCCAGGCCGCCGGCGCCCCCGGTGCCGCTTCCGCCCTGACCAGCTTCATGCCGCTGATCCTGATCTTCGGGATCATGTATTTCCTGCTGATCCGTCCGCAGCAAAAGAAGCTGAAAGAGCACAAGGCCATGGTGGATGCGCTGCGCCGGGGCGACCAGATCGTCACCCAGGGCGGCATTCTGGGCAAGGTGGTGAAGGTACAGGAAGACGGCATCGTCGAGGTGGAAATCGCCGATGGTGTGAAGGTCAAGGTGATGCGCCACACCATCGCGACCGTGCTGAACAAGACCGAACCCGCCGCAAGCTGAGGCACGCACCATGACCCCGACCGCGCTGTGGAAGCGCCTTCTGATCCTTGCGGTCTGCCTTTGGGGCGCGATTGCCGCAATGCCCAATGCCTTCTACGGCCGGGTCGAAACGCATAATGACGCCGCCGCCGCCATCGAAAAGGCCGGCGGCGTGGCGACGCCCGAGCAGAATGCCGCGCTGGCCGAATGGCCGTCGTTCCTGCCGTCGTCGCTGATGCCGCTGGGGCTGGACCTGCGGGGCGGGGCGCACCTGCTGGCGCGGGTCGAGGTGCAGGATGTGTACAAGGCGCGGATCGACGGGCTGTGGCCCGAGGCCCGCGATGCGCTGCGCGGCTTGCGCGATCAGGTAGGGGCCGTGCGCCGCGCGCCGTCGCCCGAGGACGAGCTGCGCATCACGATTTCCAACCCGGCCGGGATGGAGGCCGCGCTTGCCGCCGTGAAGGCGCTGGCGACGCCGGTCTATACGCTGACCGGCGTGGGCGCGAACGACATCGACGTGACGGCGGAAGGCAGCGACATCCTGGTGAAGCTGTCCGAGGCCGAACGGACCGCCTCGGACGACCGCACGGTGCAGCAAAGCCTTGAGATCATCCGCAACCGGGTGGACGAGGTGGGCACGCGCGAACCGACGATCCTGCGTCAGGGCAGCGACCGCATCCTGATCCAGGTGCCGGGCATCGGGTCGGCGGCCGAGCTGAAAAGCCTGATCGGCACCACGGCCAAGCTGACCTTCAACCCGGTGATCCGCACCACCACGGATGCCGGCGCCGACCCCGGCCCGCGCAACCTGCTGCTGCCGGCGCGCGAACAGCCCGGGCTTTACTACATTGTCGAGGAAACGCCGGTGGTGACCGGCGAGCAGCTTGTCGATGCCCAGCCGTCGTTCGACCAGAACGGCCGCCCGGCGGTCAGCTTCCGGTTTGACGGGGCGGGCGCGCGCAAGTTCGGCGACTATACCGCCGCAAATATCGGCGCGCCTTTCGCCATTGTGCTGGACCAGCAGGTCATTTCGGCCCCGGTGATCCAGAGCCACATTCCCGGCGGCAACGGCATCATCACCGGGAATTTCAATGTCGAGGAATCGACCGAACTGGCCGTGCTGCTGCGCGCGGGCGCCCTGCCGGCCAGCCTGACCTTCCTGGAAGAACGCACCATCGGCCCGGAACTGGGCGCCGATTCGGTGGCCGCCGGCAAGACCGCCGCGATCATCGGCATGGTGGCGGTGGTGATCTACATGGTGGCCTCTTATGGCCTGTTCGGCTGGTTCGCCAATGTGGCGCTGGCGGTGAACGTGCTGCTTCTGGTGGCGATCCTGTCGTCGATCGGGGCCACGCTGACGCTGCCCGGCATCGCCGGCATCGTGCTGACCATGGGCATGGCGGTTGACGCCAACGTGCTGATCTTCGAGCGCGTGCGCGAGGAGCTGCGCGCCGGGCTGAGCCCGCCACGGGCCATTCAGGCGGGCTTTGATCGGGCCTTCTCGGCCATCATGGACGCCAACCTGACGGGGCTGCTGATCGGTGGCATCATGTTCTGGATCGGATCGGGCCCGGTGCGCGGCTTTGCCGTGACCATGACGCTGGGCATCATCACCTCGGTGTTCACCGCCGTCTATGTGACCCGGCTGGTGATCGAGATCTATATCAACCGCAAGCGTCCGAAGACGATTGTGGTCTGAGGGAGAAAAGCACATGGCCTGGCGTCTGAAACTTGTTCCCGAAAAGACCAGCATCGACTTTTTCCGCTGGCAGTGGCTGACCTTCGGCCTGTCGATCTTCCTGATGGTGGCCTCGCTGGGCATCGTCGCGGTGAAGGGGCTGAACTTTGGCGTCGATTTCCTGGGCGGCACCACGATCCGCACGGAATCGACCACGCCGGTGGATGTCGGCGCCTATCGGACGGCGCTGGCGGCGCTGGATGTGGGCGATGTCACCATCACCGAGGTGACCGACCCCAGCTTCCGCGATGACCAGCATGTTGCCCAGGTGCGCCTTGGCGCGCGCGAGGGCGAAGAGGCGGTCACGCCGGAAGTGATTTCCGAAGTTGAGGCCGCACTGAAGGCGCATGATCCGAACGTGGTCTTCGCTTCCGTGGAATCGGTTGGCCCCAAGGTCAGCCAGGAGCTGATCTGGAAGGCGCTGCTTGCCGTGGCGGCCGGGTCTTTCGGCATCATGCTTTATGTCTGGATGCGGTTCGAATGGCAGTTCGCCGTGGGCACCGTGGCCTCGCTGCTGCATGACGTGGTGGTGACGGTGGGGATCTTCTCGCTGTTCCAGCTCAAGTTCGACCTGTCCATCGTGGCGGCGCTGCTGACCATTCTTGGCTATTCGGTCAACGACACGGTGGTGATCTTCGACCGGCTGCGCGAGAATCTGGCCAAGTACAAGACCATGCCGCTGCGCGAGATGATGAACCTGACGGCCAACGAAACGCTGAGCCGGACGATCATGACCTCGACCACGACGCTGATTGCGCTGATCGTGCTGCTGATCTTTGGTGGCGACGTGATCCGGGGCTTTGTTTTCGCCATGGTTCTGGGGGTGTTCCTGGGCACCTATTCCACGCTCTACATGGCCAAGAACATCGTGCTGATGCTGGGTGTCGATCGCGGCGACAAGCCGAAGAAGAAAGACAACAGCGAATTCGCCAACGTCGATGCCTGAAGTTGGGTCTGAATCGGGGGCCCTGCGCCTGACCGAGGTCAGCTATGGCTCGGCCCTGCCCATCGAGGGGTATGGGCCGGGCTTTTTCCGGGTTGGCCCGCATGTGCTGCGCGGGGCCTGCCTGATTACGCCCTGGGATGCCGGGCCGTGGGCGGGGCTTGAGGATACCGCCACGCCGCTGGCGCTGGCGGGGCGGATCGACGTGCTGCTGCTGGGGATGGGCGCGCAGATCGCCCACCCGCCGCGCGCCTTCCGCGAGGCGCTGGAGGCGGCGGACATCGGGGTTGAGGTCATGGCCTCACCCGCCGCGTGCCGCACCTACAACGTGCTGCTGGGCGAAGGCCGCCGCATCGCCGCCGCGCTGCTGCCGGTGGGCTGAACGCCCGGAGGTTTCAAGAACGCCGGCCCGGACCCTTGGAAGGGGCCGGGCCGATTTCCTTGAAGAAACAGGATCTTACCACAGATGGTGGACATGCGGCGCCACCAGCCGGTCATAGACCGCGCGCGCGGCTTGCAGGGTTTCGGCCGGCAGGGGGGCCAGCGCATCGGCCGCCGCATTGGCCTGGGCCTGCGCGGCGGATTTCGCGCCCGGAATGACCACGGTCACCGCCTGTTCCATCAGAATCCAGCGCAGCGCGAAGGCGGCCATGCTGGCGCCCTGCGGCACCAGCGGGCGCAGTTCCTCGACCGCTTCCAGCGCCACCTCGAAGGGCACGCCCGAGAAGGTTTCGCCCTTGTCGAAGGCCTGACCGTCGCGGTTGAAACTGCGGTGGTCATCGGTGGCGAAGGTGCTGGCCGCGGTCATCTTGCCGGTCAGCAGCCCCGAGGCCAGCGGCACCCGCGCGATGACGGCCACGTTTGCGGCCTGCGCCTCGCGGAAGAACACCTCGGCGGGGCGGGGGCGGAACAGGTTGTAGATGATCTGCACCGACACCACGCCGGGGTGATGCAGGGCCTGACGTGCCTCGTCCACGGTTTCGACCGAGACGCCGTAATCGGCGATCCAGCCGCGCGATTTCAGTTCATCCAGCGCATCGAAGGCGCGGGACGAGAAATAGACCGGCGTCGGCGGGCAATGCAGTTGCACCAGATCCAGCCGGTCCATTTGCAGGTTGCGGCGCGAGCGGTCCACGAAGGCGGCCAGATGGTCCAGATCATAGTCTTCGGCCACATGCGGCGACAGCCGGCGCCCGGCCTTGGTGGCCACGAAGGGCCGCGTGCCGCCGCGTTCGGCCAGCACTTCGGCGATGATCCGTTCCGACCGGCCATCGCCATAGACATCGGCGGTGTCGATGAAGGTCATGCCCGCATCGAGCGCGGCATGGAGCGCGGCGCGCGCCGCATCCGGCGACACTTCGCCCCAGGTGCCGCCGATGGCCCAGGCGCCAAAGCCGATGCGGGTGACGGTCCGCCCCGTGCGGCCAAAGGAATTGCTGTGCATCGCGGGTCTCCTCACGTTCCTGCTGGCGGCAGAGATAGCGGTAACGGGCGGGGCTTTCCATGGGGCAGGGGGTTTTGTGCCGGGCCGCTTTGCGATACGGCTGTGCCCCATGGATTTCGTGGTTTCCGATCTGGCGGTGGCGCGCGGCGGGCTGGTCGTGCTGCAGGGCGTGGGCTTCCGGTTGCAGCCGGGGCGGGCGCTGGTGCTGCGGGGGCCGAACGGCGTGGGCAAGACCACGCTTCTGCGCACGCTGGCCGGGCTGCAACCCGCCGTGGCGGGCACGATTTCGGCGCCGCCGGAAAGCCTGGCCTATGCCAGCCATGCCGACGGGCTGAAAGCCGTGCTGACGGTTGCGGAAAACCTGGCCTTCTGGGCGGCGGTCTATGGCACCGGCGCGGCGGCGGTGGCGCAGGCCTTGCAGCGGATGAACCTTGCCGCGCTGGCCGACCGCCGGGCCGCCAACCTGTCGGCGGGGCAGAAGCGCCGGCTGGGCCTTGCGCGGCTTCTGGTGACGGGCCGCCCGATCTGGGTGCTGGATGAGCCGACCGTTTCGCTGGATGCGGCCTCGGTCGCGCTGTTCGCCGATGTGATCCGCGCCCATCTGGCCGGGGGCGGCGCGGCGCTGATGGCCACCCATATCGACCTTGGCCTGCCCGAGGCCGAGGTGCTGGACCTGTCGCCGTTCCGGTCGGACGGCGCGGCGCCCGCCGTGGCCGGCGGCTTTGACGAGGCTTTCGCATGATCGCGCTGCTGGTCCGCGACCTGCGCCTTGCCTTCCGCGCCGGGGGCGGCTTCGGCCTTGGGCTGGCCTTCTTCCTGCTGGTTGCGGTGCTGGTGCCGCTGGGGGTGGGGCCGGAGGGCGGCACGCTGGCCACCATTGCCCCCGGCATCCTGTGGGTGGGGGCGCTGCTGGCCTGCCTGCTGAGCCTTGACCGCATCTTCGCGCTGGATTTCGAGGACGGGTCGCTGGACCTGCTGGCCACCGCGCCGCTGCCGCTGGAAGGGGCGGTGGCCGTGAAGGCCGCCGCGCATTGGCTGGTGACGGGCCTGCCGCTGACGCTGGTTTCGCCCGTGCTGGGGCTGCTGCTGTTCCTGCCGGCCGATGGCTATTTCTGGCTGGTCGTCTCGCTGGGGCTGGGCACGCCGGCGCTGAGCATCATCGGCGCCTTCGGGGCCGCGCTGACCGTGGGGCTGAAGCGCGGCGGGCTGCTTCTGAGCCTGCTGGTGCTGCCGCTCTATGTGCCGACGCTGATCTTCGGGGCCGAGGTGGTGAAGCGCGGCGCGATGGGCATGGACCCGGGCACCCCGCTGGCGCTGCTGGCCGCGATCACCGCCGGATCGGCCGCCTTGCTGCCCTTTGCCGCAGCCGCGGCGATCCGCGTCAATTTGCGGTAGCCCGCGCACATGTTATTGAGTTGAGCCCGCCCCTTTCGCCAAGTAACGGAACATCATGTCGATCTGGGAATACGCCAACCCGAAGAAGTTCATGCAGACCTCGGCCTGGGCCTTGCCCTGGGTGACGGGGCTGACCGTGCTGTGCCTGGGCTTCGGGCTGGTCTGGGGCTTTTTCTTCACGCCGGACGATTACAAGCAGGGATCGACCGTCAAGATCATGTTCCTGCATGTGCCCGCCGCGATGATGGCGATCAATGCCTGGGTGATGATGCTGGTGACCAGCCTGATCTGGGTGATCCGGCGCCACCATGTCAGCGCGCTGGCGGCCAAGGCGGCGGCGCCGGTGGGCCTGACCTTCACGCTGATCGCGCTGGCGACCGGCGCGCTGTGGGGCCAGCCGATGTGGGGCACCTGGTGGGCCTGGGACCCGCGTCTGACCAGCTTCCTGATTCTGGCGCTGTTCTATCTGGGCTATATCGCGCTGTGGAACGCGGTCGAGAACCCCGATACCGCCGCCGACCTGACCTCGGTCCTGTGCGTTGTGGGATCGGTCTTCGCGCTGTTGTCGCGCTATGCGGTCAAGTTCTGGAACCAGGGGCTGCATCAGGATTCGACCATCCTCAAGGTGGGCGAGAAAGACCCGCTGGACCCGGCCTTCTATCAGCCGCTGGTGGTCTGCATCTTCGGCTTCATCTTCCTGTTCCTGGCGCTGGTGCTGCTGCGCACCCGCACCGAAATTCGCGCCCGCCGCCTGTCGGCGCTGGTGTCGCGGGAAAGGCTGGCCTGATGCCCGAGCTTGGGAAATATGCCTTCGCGGTGCTGACCTCTTACGGGGTGACGATCGCGCTCTTGGCGGGGGTGGTGCTGCTGTCGCTGTGGCAGGGCGCCCGGATGCGGCGTGCCCTGGCCGAGGTTGAGGCGCGGGCTGCGGAGGCTGTCGATGGCTAGGTGGATGATGGCGCTGCCGCCGGTGATCTTTGCCGGGCTGGCAGCCATGTTCTATGTGGGGATGCAGCGCGAAAACCCCGGCGAGCTGCACAGCGTCTTTATCGGCAAGCCCGCCCCGGTGCTGCCGGGGACCGGCCTGCCGGGGGTGACGCAACTGACCGATGCCGATCTGCGCAAGGGCGAGGTGACGGTTGTCAATTTCTGGGCCTCGTGGTGCCCACCCTGCCGGGCCGAGCATCCGGTGCTGAATGCGATGGCCGAAAAGGGCATCCGCGTCGCGGGCGTGAACATGATGGACAAGGAGGCCGACGCCACGGCCTATCTGGCCGAGGAGGGCAACCCGTTCTTCGCGCTGGCCACCGATCCGAACGGGCGCAACCGGGTGGAATGGGGTGTGACCAACCCGCCGGAGACCTTCATTGTCGATGGCGACGGGACCATCCTGTTCAAGTTCGTGGGCCCGCTGGTTGGCACCGATTACGAAAAGCGGTTCGTTCCCGCGCTGGAAGATGCGCTGAAATAGCCGCCGTTCCGCGCTACGGGCAGGGCAAGAGAAAAGGCCGGGGTTTCCCCCGGCCTTTCGTTTTCGTCCGCGCCCTGGCGGGGCAGCCTCTTACGAGGCCGCCAGATCGCGCAGCACATAATGCAGCACGCCGCCGTTTTCGACGTATTCGATCTCGATCGCGGTATCTATCCGGCACTTGATCTGGA
Organism: Pseudogemmobacter blasticus; assembly: GCF_003071405.1. NCBI lineage: Bacteria > Pseudomonadati > Pseudomonadota > Alphaproteobacteria > Rhodobacterales > Paracoccaceae > Pseudogemmobacter > Pseudogemmobacter blasticus. Next base: position 196,053 of record NZ_CP020470.1, read on the forward strand.
TGGTCTTGGTGGTGCCATCGGCATAGCGGATGGTGCAGGGCACCAGGCTGAGCGGTTTCAGATCTCCGTCCAGACCTTCGATGCTGATCACCTCGTCGCCCTTCAGGCCAAGGCTCTTGCGGGTCATGCCTTCGGTGAATTCGAAGGGGATGACGCCCATGCCGACGAGGTTGGAGCGGTGAATCCGTTCGAACGACTCGGCGATCACGGCCTTGACGCCCAGAAGGGCCGTGCCCTTGGCCGCCCAGTCGCGCGACGAACCGGCGCCGTATTCGATGCCGCCGAAGATCACCAGCGGGGTGCCGGCTGCCTGATAGGCCATCGAGGCGTCGTAGATCGAGGTCTGCTGCCCGTCCGGCCCAAGGGTGTAGCCGCCCTCGACGCCATCCAGCATCTCGTTCTTGATGCGGATGTTGGCGAAGGTGCCGCGCATCATCACCTCATGGTTGCCGCGACGCGAGCCGTAGGAGTTGAACTCGCTGACGGGCACCTGACGTTCGGTCAGGTATTTGCCGGCCGGCGTGGTGGGCTTGAACGACCCGGCCGGGCTGATGTGGTCGGTGGTGATCATGTCGCCCAGCAGCGCCAGAACGCGGGCGCCTTCGATGTTCCTGATCACGCCCGGCGTCTTGGACATGCCGCGGAAATAGGGCGGGTTCTGGATGTAGGTCGAGGAGGCCGGCCAGTCATAGGTTTCCGAGTCGGTCACCTTGACGCCCTGCCACTTGGCATCGCCCTTGAACACGTCGGCGTATTTCTTCTGGAACGCCTCGCGCGTGACCACCGCATGAACGATGTCGGCGATTTCCTTGTTCGTGGGCCAGATGTCGCGCAGATAGACCGGCTTGCCATCCTTGCCGGTGCCAAGCGGGTCTTTCGTCAGGTCGATGTTCATGTCGCCGGCCAGGGCATAGGCCACCACCAGCGGCGGGCTGGCCAGATAGTTGGCGCGCACGTCGGGGCTGATGCGGCCTTCGAAGTTGCGGTTGCCCGACAGGACGGCGGCGGCGACCAGATCGCCTTCGTTGATCGCCTTGGAAATCTCGGGCTGGAGGGGGCCCGAGTTGCCGATGCAGGTGGTGCAGCCGTAGCCCACCAGGTTGAAGCCCACGGCATCCAGGTCTTCCTGAAGGCCGGCGGCTTCAAGATATTCGGACACGACCTGCGATCCGGGCGCCAGCGAGGTTTTCACCCAGGGCTTGCGGTCCAGCCCCAGCGCGCGCGCCTTGCGCGCCACAAGGCCCGCGCCGACCAGCACATAGGGGTTCGAGGTGTTGGTGCAGGAGGTGATCGAGGCGATCACGACCGAACCGTCGCGCAGCTTGTAATCCTGGCCTTCGACGGCGGCCGAGGACAGGCCGAAGTGATCGCCGGGCAGATCGGCCGGGGCAGGGTGGCCGCATTCGGACACCATTTCGGCCTTTTCCAGTTTGGGCGCCTCGGGGGCCTTGCGGATGCCGCGGATATAGTCGCCGAAGGCGGAGGCGGCGCCGGAGAGCGGCAGGTAATCCTGCGGGCGCTTCGGACCCGAGATTGCCGGAACGATGCTGCCCATGTCGAGATGCAGGGTGCTGGTGTAGATCGGTTCGTAATCCGCGCCGCGCCACATGCCGTTGGCCTTGGCATAGGCCTCGACCAGAGCGATCCGCGATTCGTCGCGGCCCGTCATGTGCAGGTAGCGCAGGGTTTCATCGTCGATCGGGAAGAAGCCGCAGGTGGCGCCGTATTCCGGGGCCATGTTGGCGATGGTCGCGCGGTCGGCCAGCGGCAGGCGGTCAAGGCCGTCGCCGTAGAATTCGACGAACTTGTTCACCACGCCATGCTTGCGCAGCATCTGCACGACCTTGAGCACAAGGTCGGTGGCGGTGGTGCCTTCGACCATCTGGCCGGTCAGCTTGAAGCCGACGACTTCGGGGATCAGCATGGAAACCGGCTGGCCCAGCATCGCCGCCTCGGCCTCGATCCCGCCGACGCCCCAGCCAAGGACGGCCAGGCCGTTGACCATGGTGGTGTGGCTGTCGGTGCCGACCAGCGTGTCGGGGTATGCCACCATGTTGCCGTCCTGGTCGGTGTCGGTCCAGACGGTCTGCGCCAGGTATTCCAGGTTGACCTGGTGGCAGATGCCGGTGCCGGGGGGCACCACGCGGAAGTTGTTGAAGGCGTTCTGGCCCCATTTCAGGAACACGTAGCGTTCCATGTTCCGCTCATATTCGCGGTCGACGTTCATCTGGAAGGCGCGGGGATGGCCGAATTCGTCGATCATCACCGAATGGTCGATGACCAGATCGACCGGGTTCAGCGGGTTGATCTTCTGGGCGTTGCCGCCAAGCGCCTTGATGCCGTCGCGCATCGCGGCAAGGTCAACCACCGCCGGAACTCCGGTGAAATCCTGCATCAGCACGCGGGCCGGGCGATAGGCGATCTCGATCGGGTTCTGGCCGCCCTTCTTGCCCCAGTCGGAGAAGGCCTTGATGTCGTCCACGGTGACGGTCTTGCCGTCTTCGAAGCGCAGCATGTTTTCCAGCACCACCTTGAGGCTGGCCGGCAGCCGGGAAAACTCGCCCAGACCGGCGGCTTCGGCGGCGGGGATCGAGTAATAGGAAACAGTCTGTCCGCCTGCGGTCAGCGTCTTGCGGGTTTTCTTGCTGTCGTGTCCGACGGTGACGGTCATCTATCTGGCTCCGTGGCTGGGGGCGTCTGGAATATTCGCTGCGTTTCCGGGGTGATCCGGTCGAGTCCCGATCATTGTATACAAATGTATGCCAAAAATCCAGACCCGATTCAATGCCCGCTGCGGGCCGATTCGCAGCAGGACGTGATGTCTTCACGCCTAACACTCGCAAAACCTTGATTGGAAGGGCAGGCTGGCCTTTCCTATAAGCAATCAACTGGATCAGGGGACCGGTAAGACTATGATGCGACAATTGGTCAGTGCCGCCTGCGGCCTGTGGATGGCTGCGGCTGCCACGGCACAAGCGGAAAATGTCGTCATCGTCGAGCTTTACACCTCGCAAGGGTGCTCGTCCTGTCCGCCTGCCGATGATTTTGTGGCCGAGCTTGCCGCCCAGCCCGGCGTTCTGCCGCTGTCGCTGCATGTCGATTACTGGGATTACATCGGCTGGGAAGACAAGTTCGCCCAGCCGCGCTTTACCGACCGGCAGAAGGCCTATGCCCGGGCCGTGGGGTCGCGCACCATCTATACGCCGCAGTTCATTGTCGGCGGGCTGGACCGGGTGGAAGGTTATGACCCGGACGAGACGGTGGAACGTCTGGGGCGGCACAGGGCGCTGGTCAGCCCGGTGACGCTGCATGTGGAACGGCAGGGGGAACGGCTGGTGATCCGGGCCGAGGCCAGCCCGGCGCTGACCACCCCGGTGCGGGTGCAATTGGTGCGCTACATGCCGGAAGAGACGGTGACGATCGAACGCGGTGAAAACGCCGGCCGCACCATCACCTATCGCAATGTGGTGACCAGTTGGGAGCTGCTGGGCGAATGGGCGGGGACCGGGCCGCTGGATGTGATGGCCGATGCGCCGGGCAGCGAACCGGCGGTGGTGATCCTGCAAAGCGAAGGCCCGTCGCTGATTCTGGCCGCCGCGCGGCCGGACCCGGTGCAGAAATCCGAAAGCGACGCCGCCACCAAGGCGATTGTCAGTGCGAAGGATGCCCCGCCCAGCATGGAGGCGGGCTTTGTCGGGGCGCCGGACCGTGCCCCCGAGGCGGATCTTTCGACATCGGGCGGCGCTGCCCCGTCCGAATAGGCGCGGCGGCTGTCAGCCGGTCGGGGCGCCTTTCCAGCGCTTGTGAATCCAGAACCATTGCCCCGGATGGGCGCGCACGCGCTGTTCCAGCGAGGCCGTGATCGCCTGTGTCATGGTCAGCGGGTCTGACGGTGGCACGGGGGCATCGAGTTCGATGCGGAAGCTCAGCCCGTCAGGCTGGCGGGTGGCGAAGAAGGGGATCAGGTCCGCCCCCAGCCGCAGCGCCAGTTCGGCCGCCGAAAGGGCCGTGCGGGCGGGGCGCCCGAGGAAGGGGATCAGCTCGCCCGAGGGTACGTCCTGATCGAACAGCAGCACCAGTTGCCCGCCCGCCCGCAGGTGGCGGACGAAGCCCGCCGTGCCGGCCCGGCCCTGCGGGAAGACCGGGCCTCCGAAGGCCTGCATGGTGCGGACGTAATGTTCGTTGAAATAGGGGTTCGACAGGTTGCGGTAGAGGCCGCCGATCTGGAACCCGCGCGCCACCAGCGCGGCGCGGGCGGCTTCGTAATTGCCGAAATGGCCCGAGACCAGGATCGCGGGGCGCCCCGCCGCGCGGGCGGCTTCAAGTGCGGCGAAGCCGGGGCCTTCGGGCACCAGCTTGGCGGCGCGGGCGGTGAATTCGGCGGTGGAGTAGTTCTCGATCACCGTGCGCCCGGCATTGTCGAGCGACTGGTCGGCCAGGGCGCGGCGTTCGGCTTCGGGCAGGTCGGGCCATATGGCGGCCAGATTGTCCAGCGCCCGCGCGCGGTAGCCCGCCAGCGGCCCGATCACACGCCGCATCAGCCAGCCCAGGAACCATACCCGCAACCGATAGGGAAACAGCAGCGCCAGCCGGATCAGCCCGCGCACCGCAAGGTTGGTAAGGTAATGGTCGGGCCGGAACGGCCGGGGCTCTTCGGTCTGGCTCATCTGCGGTCCTGGGCCGCACGCTCCTGTCGGGCGGCGTTGGTTTCGCGGTGCCAGACATAAAGACCCGCCCCCACGATCACAAGCGCCCCGATCACCGTCCACTGGTCGGGCAGTTCGCCATAGAAGAGGCCGCCCCAGAAGGTGGCGAAGACGATTCCCAGATAGGCGAAGGGCGCCACGACGCCCGCTTCGGCAATCGAGAAGCTGCGGATCAGGCACAGTTGCGCCGCGGTGCCCAGCATCCCGATCAGCGCGAAGATCGCCAGATCCTCCGGGGCGACCGGCGTCCAGACGAAGGGCAGGGCCAGGGCCGCGACAAGGGTTCCGAAGCCCGCCGCCCAGATCATCGAGGTCCAGGGCGATTCCGACGGCCCCAGCCGCCGCGTCAGGATGGCGTTGCCGGTATAGGACAGCGCCGCCCCCAGCGGCAGCAGCGCCCAGGGCGTGAAGACACCGGCGCCGGGGCGGATGATGATCATCGCGCCCACCAGCGCCGCCACCACCCCCGCAATCCGCCGCGGCCCCAGCTTTTCGCCCAGGAACAGCGCCGCGCCCAGCGTGATCAGCACCGGGTTCAGGTCGGTCAGCGCGGTGGCCTCGGCCAGGCCGATATGCGTCAGCGACAGGAAGAAGAAGGCGGTTGCGCCCATCTGGAACAGGCAGCGCCACAGGTGCAGCACCGGATGGCGCGTGCGCACCAGCACCGGCACGCGCCGGTTCAGCACCAGCGCCACGATCAGGAACTGCCCGGCAAACCGCGCCCAGACCACCTGCGGCGCCGGATAACGCTGGATCAGCCCTTTCGCTGCGGCATCCATCGCGGTGAACAGAAGGATCGCCAGGATCATCAGGGCGATCCCGCGGGCAGGGTTCTGGGCATGTGTCATGGGCGCGGACCCTAGGCCGCAGCGCCGCCGGCGGCAAGGGCTGCGGTCCGGGGCCAGCGGAAAGGGTTTTCACCCGCTGGCGGATCAGTCCTCTTCGGGCTGGATCATCACCACCTCGCCCGAGGCTTCCAGCGTGCGGATCGCGCCGATGATCGCGTTCATCGCCTCTTCGCCGTCCTTTTCCTTGATGCGGCCGCGCGTGGCGACCTCTTCCCGGATGCCTTGCGCCATGCGTTGCGAGATGTTGGCGAGGATGAATTCCCCCGTCGCCTCGAACTCGGGCCGGCCTTGGGCGAAGGCGATGGCGGTCACCAGTTGCGCCTGATCGACGATGCGGATGATCTTGGGGATGTCGCGCGGCGAAATCCGCGCCGGGACATGCGGCCAGGTGAAGATGGCCCGCCGCACCTGTTCGGCAAAGCCGGCATCGGCATCCTCAAGCCCCTGCAAGACCGCCTCGCGCGTGGCGGCGGCCGAGATGTTGAGGATCGCCCCCACCCGTTCCACCGGGTCGCGGTCAAAGGCGCGGGGCGGCTGGCTGTCCATCTGGCCCAGCACGGCAAGCCCGATCCGGCGCACGGTTTCCGGGTCTGTGTTGCCGGTCAGCGAGACGGCATAGGCGATGCGCCGCGCCTTTTCACCCGGCAGCCGCCCCAGGATTTCGGCCGCGCGCGGCACCGGCAGCTTGGACAGGATCACCGCCGCCACCTCGACCGCCTCATCCTCGATCACGGGGACCAGCTTTTCGGCCGGCAGGCCGACCAGCCGTTCCCAGGGGTCACCCTTGGCCGAAACGCCTGCCTTGCGGCGCAGCCGGCTGGCCGCGGTCTGCGAGATATGCCCGTCCATCACCGACAGGGCGCCTTCCAGCCCGCCGGGGAAGGCCAGCCCCACCTGATCAAGTTCGGCCATGAAATCCTGCACCACCTGATCCAGCGTCTGCCGGTCCACCAGCCGCATGGCGCCCATCTGTTCGGCCAGCGCAGCCTGCATCGGATCTGGCAACTGGGCCAGGGGCAGGGCGGTGCCTTCGCCCAGCAGATAGCGCACGATGACCGCCGCCTTTTCACGCGGCGTCAGCATCCGGCGCGGACCATCGTCCAGCGTCACCGCCCGTTGGGCGGGCGTGATGCGGGCAAGCGGCAACCCGTTCGCGGCCATTCCATCCTCCGATTCCGTTCGGTCCGGGGGCAGGATGGCGCAGGGCGGTTAATGCGGGCTTTCCGTCAGCTTGTGGGCTGCTGGACGCAGGTGCCCTTGACGGCATCCCAGACCATGCCTTCGGCACAGCTTGAGGCGGTCACTTCCTTCATGCCGCCATGGCAGCCTTCGGCGGCGGCCCAGGTTGGCAGCAGGGCCAGCGTCAGCGCGGCGAGGGTCGTCCTTGTGGTCATGGTCGTCCTCCTTGACGGTCTGGTGGGGCGGGCAGGGGCAGGCTGTGCCCTGAATCAAAGGTAACACGGATTCCGGCACGTCAATGCCGGGTTTTGCCTTTGGTGCGGGCGGGTGGGGCAAACCGTTGCCTGTGCCGCCGCTGCGGGCTTGCCACTGTGGAGGCGCGCGCGCATCCTGCCCGTCTGGGTTGCAGGGAAGGGCAGGATAATGGCGGGCAACAAGACCTTGGGCACGATGTTCGGCACCGGCACGGTGGACACCTTCCTGGGCCTGCCGCGGTGTCGCGACCTGTCGCGCCTGCCGGCGAAAATCGCGCTGATCGGCGCGGATGGCTGCACGCCTTACCCTTCGGTCGGGTTCTATTGCGCGGGCGGGCCGGCGGCGATCCGGGCGGCGGCGGCGCCTTACGCGGCCAATCTGGCGCATATGAACTTTGACCTTGGCGGTCCGGTGTTCCCGGCCGGGGTGGATGCCGTCGATGCCGGGGATCTGCCGCAGGATGAGGCCGATCCGGTGGGCAACCGGGCGCGGATCTTCGGGGCGGTGTCCTCGGTCCTGGATCGCGGCGGAGTGCCCTTCCTGATCGGGGGCGACGATTCGCTGCCGATCCCGATGATCGAGGCCTTTGGCGCACGGGGGCAGACCTACTGGATCTTGCAGATCGACGCCCATATCGACTGGCGCGATGAGGTGGGCGGCGAGCGTTACGGCCTGTCTTCCACCATGCGCCGCGCGTCCGAGATGGCGCATGTCGAGGGCATCGTGCAGGTGGGCAGCCGGGGCATCGGGTCGGCCCGGCTGTCGGATGTGCAGGAGGCCACCGACTGGGGTGTTGCCTTCGTGCCGGCGGGGCAGGTGGCGCGGGCGGGCGTGGGGCCGGCCATCGACCTGATCCCCGAAGGGGCGAATGTCATCGTCTGTTTCGATGTCGATGCGCTGGACCCGGCGATCATGCCGGCGGTGATCGGCCGGACGGCGGGCGGTCTGTCCTACTGGCAGGTGCTGGAACTGGTGGCGGGCGTGTCGGAAAAGGCGCGGATCGTCGGCTTCGACATGGTGGAATTCATGCCCGACCGGGATGTGGACGGGCTGGGCGCCATGCTGGCGGCGCAGCTTCTGGCCGCGGTGATGGGCATCGTGGCGCGGCAGGGCTGAGGGGCGCCCAGGGGGCAAACGGGGGCGACTTCGGGCGTCGTTCCCGTAACGCCTTGAAATGCCTTGCATCGCGCCGTGCCGCCGGACGAGGCCGCCGTTTTGCGGCCCCCGGCGGGAACCGGCCCCGGTTCCGCAGGGTCGGTTGCGCGGGAAAAGGGGGGCGTGTATCACCCCGCAAGAACAGGTCTTGCTTCGGAGGAATTGGATGCGCCGGGTTGTCGTCACGGGTCTGGGCATGGTCACACCGCTGGCCTGCGGGGTGGAAGAGACCTGGAAGCGCCTTGTCGCCGGCCAGTCCGGGGCGGGGCCGATCACGCGGTTCGATGCCTCGAACGTGGTGACGCAATACGCCTGCGAAATTCCCTATGGCGATGGCAGCGACGGCACCTTCAACCCCGATGACTGGATGGAGCCGAAGGACCGCCGCAAGGTGGACGATTTCATCCTGTACGGCCTTGCCGCCGCCACGCAGGCGGTCCGCGATGCCGGCTGGCAGCCCGAGGATGAAGAGGGCCGTCTGCGGACCGGGGTGATGATCGGGTCGGGCATCGGCGGGCTGACGACGATTGCCGAGACGGCGATCCTGATCAAGGAGAAGGGTCCGAAGCGGGTGTCGCCCTTCTTCATTCCGGGCAGCCTGATCAACCTGGTCTCGGGGCAGGTGTCCATCCGCTTCGGCTTCAAGGGGCCGAACCATGCGGTGGTGACGGCCTGTTCGACCGGCGCCCATGCCATTGGCGATGCGGCGCGGCTGATCATGCTGGGGGATGCCGATGTGATGGTGGCCGGGGGCGCCGAGGCGCCGATCAGCGAGATCGGCATCGCGGGCTTCAACGCCTGCAAGGCGCTGTCCACCAAGCGCGCGCATGAGCCGGAAAAGGCCAGCCGCCCCTATGATGCCGACCGTGACGGGTTTGTCATGGGCGAAGGGGCGGGCATCGTGGTGCTGGAGGAATACGAACACGCCAAGGCGCGCGGCGCGAAGATCTATGCCGAGGTGCTGGGCTATGGCCTGTCGGGCGATGCCTATCACATCACCGCCCCGTCCGAGGACGGCGACGGCGGCTATCGCAGTATGCAGGCCGCGCTGGCGCGGGCCGGGTTGCAGCCGTCTGACATCGACTACATCAACGCCCATGGCACCAGCACCATGGCCGACACCATCGAACTGGGCGCGGTCGAGCGGCTGATGGGCGAGGCGGCGGCCAAGGCCACCATGTCTTCGACCAAATCCAGCATCGGCCACCTTCTGGGCGCGGCGGGCGCGGTCGAGGCGATCTTCTGCATCCTGGCGATCCGTGACCAGATTGCCCCGCCGACGATCAACCTGGACAACCCGGCGGTGACGCCCAAGCTGGACCTGGCGCCGAACAAGGCGGTCAAGCGCAAGATTGACGTGGCCCTGTCCAACAGCTTCGGCTTTGGCGGCACCAATGCCAGCGTGATCCTGGGCAAGGTGCGCTGAGGGATGTGGCGCTCCATCGCCTCGAACGCGCTGACGCTGTTCTTCGTGCTGCTGATTGCAGCGGCGGCGCTGGTGGCCTGGGGCCGCAACGAATTTGTGACGCCGGGGCCGCTGGCCGATGCGATCTGCGTTCAGGTGGAGCGCGGGGCCTCGCTGGCGGCGGTCAGCCGCAACCTTGAGGAACGTGGCGCGGTCAGCGATGCACGGATCTTCCGCATCGGGGCGGAATATGCCGAAAAGTCGAAAGACCTGAAGTTCGGCTCGTATCTGATCAAGCCGGGCGCTTCGATGTCGGACGTGCTGGCGGCGATCACCGCGGGCGGGCAATCGACCTGCGGGCAGGAGATCAACTTCCGTATCGGGGTGACCACGGCGGATGTGATCCTGCGCGAGCTGGACCCGGCGACCAATGCCTTTGTCGAGGTGGTGAAGTTCAGCCCCGGCGCCGGGGAGGTGCCGGCGGAATATGCAAAGGCGCTGGAAAGCCCGGACATGCGTTATCGCGTCACCCTGGCCGAAGGCGTGACAAGCTGGCAGGTGGTGCAGGAGCTGAAGCAGGCCGATTTCCTGAGCGGCGACATTGCCGATGTGCCGGCAGAGGGGGCCTTGGCTCCGGATTCCTATGATGTAGACAAGGGTGGCGACCGGGTGGCGCTGATTGCCCGGATGACCGAGGCGCAAGGCAAGCTGCTGACCCAGCTTTGGCCGACCCGCTCGGCCGATCTGCCCTATGACACGGTGGAAGAGGCGCTGATTATGGCCTCGATCGTGGAGAAGGAAACCGGAATCGCGGCCGAGCGCCGGACGGTGGCCAGCGTCTTCATCAACCGGCTGGAGCAGGGGATGCGGCTGCAGACCGACCCGACGGTGATCTATGGCGTGACCGGCGGCAAGGGCGCCTTGGGCCGGGGGCTGCGCCAAAGCGAGTTGCGGCGCGCGACGCCCTACAACACCTATGTCATCGACGGGCTGCCGCCGACCCCGATCGCCAACCCGGGGCGGGCCTCGATCGAGGCGGCGCTGAACCCCGAGAAGACGGAGTATCTGTTCTTCGTGGCCGATGGCACGGGCGGGCATGTCTTCGCCAAGACGCTGGAAGAGCATAACCGCAACGTCGAGAAGTGGCGCAAGATCGAGGCCGAGCGCGCGGCGCAGGGCCAGCCCGAGAGCGGGGGCAGCGACTGAGGGCGGGGCGAGGTTAACGAAAGGTTAACGCACAGATCGCCCAAGCATCTGATATTGCTGTGTTTTCATCTTGACTTGGCGTGCGGTCCGATGTAGACCTTGCGGCATGATGGTAGAGGTGTCGGAAGCGGCCGGGGGCAACCCCGTGCCGCTTTTTCGTTGCGGTCATGCAGGGGGCGGCATGGGAAAGGCGGGCGGGATAACCGATGACGATCAGGTTCAGCGACGGCGAGGCGGAACCGGACGAGGGCCTGCGGCTGACGGAAGAGCTGTTCCGCATCGCGGTGGGCGATCTGAATGCGGCGCTGACGGCGATCCGCGACGGCCAGTTCGAGGCGGCGAAGGCCGGCAAGGCCGCGGTCCGCGATCTGGTGGACATGAGCAAACAGGTCCTGGAGGGACGCAGGAATGTCGAGAAACTCCGCAAGCAGATCGCCGGGGATGTCGGAGCCCGGGGCGAGCTGGACCTCGACGCCGCACGCGATGAAATCGGGCGCCGTCTGGCTTGCCTCCGCGACGCAAGAGGAGATTGACGGCTTTCTGGCGGGGCTGAGCGAGAACGCCCTGCTGGCGCTGCCCTGGATCTTTGAATTCTGGGCGCTGCCGCATCAGGTGCCGCCGGCCGGGGCCTGGAAGACCTGGGTCGTCATGGGTGGGCGCGGGGCGGGCAAGACGCGGGCCGGATCGGAATGGGTGCGGTCGATGGTCGAAGGCGGCACGCCGCTGGCGGCGGGGCGGGCGTCGCGGCTGGCGCTGGTGGCCGAGACGGTGGACCAGGCGCGCGAGGTGATGGTGATGGGCGACAGCGGCATCCTGGCCTGTTCGCCGCCCGACCGGCGGCCGGAGTGGGTGGCGGGGCGCAAGACTCTGGTCTGGCCGAACGGGGCGGAGGCGCAGGTGTTTTCGGCGCATGACCCTGAATCCTTGCGCGGCCCGCAGTTCGATGCGGCCTGGGCGGATGAGCTGGCGAAGTGGTCGAAGGGGCGCGAGGCCTGGGACCAGCTTCAGTTCGCCTTGCGGCTGGGCCGCAACCCGCAGCAGGTGGTGACGACCACGCCGCGCAATGTCGATGTGCTGAAGGCGATCCTGAAGAACCCGTCCACCGTGATCACCCATGCCCCGACCGAGGCGAACCGCGCCTGGCTGGCCGAGAGTTTCCTGGCCGAGGTGCAGGCGCGCTATGCCGGCACCAGCCTGGGCCGGCAGGAGCTGGAGGGGGTGCTGGTGGAAGAGGCCGAGGGGGCGCTGTGGACGCCGGCGATGATCGCGGCGGCGCAGGCGGCGCCGGAGGTGCGGCCAAGCCGGGTTGTGGTGGCGGTGGACCCGCCGGTAACCGCGACCAAGGCCAGCGACGAATGTGGCATCGTGGTGGTGGGCGCCGATCTGCGCGGCCCGCCGGCCGCATGGCGGGCGGTTGTGCTGGCCGACCGCAGCGTGAAGGGCGCCTCGCCCGATGGCTGGGCGCGGGCCGCGCTGGCCGCGCTGGAGGAGTTCGGGGCCGAGCGGCTGGTGGTCGAGGTCAACCAGGGGGGCGATCTGGTGGCGCAGGTGGTGCGGCAGAGCGATCCGCTGGCGCCGATCCGCGAGGTGCGGGCGATGCGGGGCAAGATGCTGCGCGCCGAGCCGGTGGCGGCGCTGTATGAGCAGGGCCGGGTGGCGCATGTCCGGGGCCTGCAGGCGCTGGAGGGGCAGATGATGAAGATGGCGCGGACGGGATGGGAGGGCTCTGGCAGCCCGGACCGGCTGGATGCGCTGGTCTGGGCGCTGACCGAGCTGATGGTCGATCCGACGGGCCGGATCGGCCGGCCGGCGGTGCGAACGATCTGAGGGCCGGGGCCCTTGGCGGACCCCGGGGCGCTGCCCCGGACCCCGGGATATTTCTGGACAGATGAAATGGCAGGTTCGTCGGCCCGGGCGGGGCGGCGGGGGTGCTGTCATGCGACGAAAGGAGCGACCGAGGTGTTCGATTTCCTGAAACGGGCCGGGCAGGCGGAGCCTGCCGCGATGCCGGAGAAGAAGGCCAGCGCCACCGGGCGGGTGATCGCCTGGGCCGGGTCGGGCCGTGTGGCCTGGAGCCCGCGCGATGCGGTGTCGCTGGCGAAGGCGGGGTTTCAGGGCAATCCCATCGGGTTCCGGGCGGTGCGGCTTATTGCCGAGGCGGCGGCGGCCTTGCCGGTGCTGTGCCAGGATGCCGAGCGGCGGTTCGACCAACATCCGCTGCTGGCGCTGCTGGCGCGCCCGAATGGCGGGCAGGGCCGGGCCGAACTGATGGAGGCGGTGTTCGGGCATCTGCTCTTGTCGGGCAACGCCTATGTCGAGGCGGTGCCGGGGCCTTCGGCGATGCCGGGCGAGCTGCATGTGTTGCGCAGCGACCGGATGGCGCTGGTGCCGGGACCGGATGGCTGGCCGGTGGCCTATGATTATGCCGTGGGGGGCAGGACGCACCGCTTTGCGGTGAGCGAGGGGCAGAGCCCGATCTGCCACATCCGCAGCTTTCACCCGCAGGATGACCATTACGGGCTGTCGCCCCTGCAGGCGGCGGCGGTGGCGATCGACGTGCACAACAGCGCCAGTGCCTGGTCAAAGGCGCTGCTGGACAATGCCGCGCGGCCTTCGGGGGCGATTGTCTACAAGGGCACGGATGGCGGGTCTGTGCTGACGCCGGACCAGTATGACCGGCTGGTCAGCGAGATGGAGGCGCATCATCAGGGCGCGCGCAATGCCGGGCGGCCGATGCTGCTGGAGGGCGGTCTGGACTGGAAGCCGATGGGGTTCAGCCCCAGCGACATGGAGTTCCACGAGACCAAGCAGGCGGCGGCGCGGGAAATCGCCATCGCCTTCGGCGTGCCGCCGATGCTGATGGGGATTCCGGGCGACGCCACCTATGCCAATTATCAGGAGGCGAACCGCGCCTTCTATCGGCTGACCGTGCTGCCGCTGGCGCAGCGGGTGCTGGCGGCGCTGTCGCACTGGCTGGCCGGGTTCACCGGCGAGACGGTGGAGCTGCGGCCGGATCTGGACCAGATCCCGGCGCTGGCCATCGAGCGCGACCAGCAATGGACCCGCGTGGGGGCGGCCGATTTCCTGACCGTGGCCGAGAAGCGGGCCCTGCTGGGGCTGCCGCGATTGCCGGAGGCGGAATGAACCTGCGCAAGGAAGGCGCGGGGTCGCGCTTCCTGTTCGACAGTTTCGATGCGGCGCAGGCCCGGATCGAGGCCAATGAACGGGTGATGGAGGAGCGGTGGTCGGCGCTGGATTACCGGCTGGCGCAGATCGACGCCGCGCTGGAACGGCTGGAGCGGCGCATCTGGCTGGGGGTTTACGGGGTCGCGGCCTTTCTGCTGACGCAGGGGGCCGAGGCGCTGATCAGGGCAGCAATGAGGTGAGGCGATGAACGGCGGATATGGCGCCCCGGAGCGGAAATTCCACCGTCCCGAGGCGGGATTGACGGTGACGGAGGGGCATGTCGTGACGGGCTATGCCTCCATTTTCGGCCTGCGCGACCAGGGCGGGGATGTGGTGGCGCAGGGGGCTTATGCCGCGTCGTTGAAACGGCTGGGGGCGGCGGGCGGGCGGGTCAAGATGCTGTGGCAGCATGATCCGGGCCAGCCCATCGGCGTGTGGGACGAGGTGCGGGAGGATGCCACCGGCCTGCGGGTGAAGGGGCGCCTGTTGACCGAGATCGGCAAGGGCCGCGAAGTGGCGGCCCTGCTGGCGGCGGGGGCGATCGACGGGCTGTCGATCGGCTATCGCACCGTCCGGGCGGAACGCGACGGCAAGGGACAGCGCCTGTTGCAGGAGCTGGACCTGTGGGAAGTGTCGCTGGTGACCTTTCCGATGCTGCCGCAGGCGCGGGTGGCGGCGAAATCCGACGATCTGTCGGGCCTTTTCCACGAGTTGGCCGGTGTCTTTGACGAGGCGCGCCGGAGCCTGGCCGGGCGCTGAGCGCGTCCGGAACTGAAGCTGAACAGAAGGGATCGAAGGATGACCGAGAGAGAGTCTCGGGCCGGGGAAGCCATGCCCCAGGCCCATTCGCCGGCCGCGGAGGTGAAAACCGCGATGTCCGGCTTCCTGAAGGAATTCAACAGCTTTCAGGGTGACGTGAAGAAAGCGCTGCAACATCAGGAAGAGCGACTGACCATGCTGGATCGGAAAACGATGACCTACGGACGCCCGGCCCTTTCGACCGCGGTGGAGCTGGACGTTCCGCACAAGAAGGCGTTCAACGCCTATCTGCGGACCGGCGACGATGACGGGCTGCGCGGCCTGGTGCTGGATGGCAAGGCCATGTCCGGCGCGGTGGCCGCGGATGGCGGCTATCTGGTCGATCCGCAGACGGCGGACAGCATCCGGTCGATGCTGGTGTCCACCTCGTCGCTGCGGGCGGTGGCCAATGTCGTGCAGGTCGAGGCGACCTCGTTCGACGTGCTGATCGACCGCAGCGAAGTGGGGTCGGGCTGGGCGACGGAAAGCGGCGCGGCGGCGGAAACGGCGACGCCGACCATCGAGCGCATCTCGATCCGGCTGCATGAGCTGAGCGCGATGCCGAAGGCCAGCCAGCGCCTGCTGGATGACAGCGCCTTTGACGTGGAAGGCTGGTTGGCCGGCAAGATCGCCACGCGCTTCATCCGCGCCGAGGCGGCGGCCTTCATCAGCGGCGATGGCGTGGACAAGCCGAAGGGGATTCTGCTGCCGGGCAAGGTGGCGAATGCAAGCTGGGCCTGGGGCAGCCTGGGCTATGTGCCCACCGGGGCGGCGGCGGATTTCGCCACCACCAATGCCAGCGACTGCATCGTGAACCTGGTCTATGCCCTGGGCGCGGATTATCGCGCGAACGGCACCTTCCTGATGAACTCCAAGACCGCCGGCGCGGTGCGGAAGATGAAGGATGCCGACGGCCGCTTCATGTGGGGCGACAGCCTGCAGGCGGGCGAACCCGCGCGGCTGATGGGCTATCCGGTGCTGATCTGCGAGGACATGCCGGATGTCGCGGCGAACAGCTATCCGATTGCCTTCGGTGATTTCGCCGCTGGCTATACGGTGGCTGAACGCCCCGACCTGCGCATCCTGCGCGATCCGTTCAGCGCCAAGCCGCATGTGCTGTTCTATGCCAGCAAGCGCGTGGGGGGCGATGTCACCGACTATGCCGCGATCAAGCTGCTGAAAGTAGCCGTTTCGTAAGGCGGCGGCCCGGCGCGGGGCGCGCGCAGGGTCGCGCGTCCCGCGCCGGTTTCAGTTCATCGGCGGGATCGGGGGAAAGACATGATGTTGACCGAAGTGACGGCGGTGCCGGGGGCGGCCCTGCCGGTCGAGGCCTTGAAGGAGCATCTGCGGCTGGGCAGCGGGTTTGCGCTGGCGCCGGCGCAGGACGGGCTTCTGGAAAGCCATCTTCGCGCCGCGATCTCGGTCATCGAGGGGCGGACGGCCAAGGCGCTGCTGGAACGGCGCTTCGAATGGGCCTTGGCCGGGTGGCGCGATCCGGTTGAGCAGGCGCTTCCGCTGGGGCCGGTGGCGCGGATCGCGGCGGTGACGCTGGTGGCGGCGGACGGCGGGCAGACGGTGGTTTCGCCGGACAGCTATCGGCTGGAGGTCGATCTGCACCGGCCCCGGCTGGTTGCCGCCGGAATGGCGCTGCCGGTGATCCCGACCGGGGGGCGGGGCGTGATCGCCTTTGATGCCGGGTTCGGCCTGGGCTGGACGGAGGTGCCCGCCGATCTGCGGCAGGCGGTGCTGCTGCTGGCGGCCGAGTTCTACGAGCATCGTCATGATGATGGTAGCGGGCAGGCCGGGCTGCCGTTTGCCGTTGCCACGCTGATCGAACGCTGGCGGGCGGTCAGACTCCTGGGTGGAAGGGGGCGGAGATGAAGGTGCCGCACCTGAACCGCGCGCTGGTTCTGGAGGGCGCCGAGCGCGTGGCCGACGGGGCGGGCGGCTTTGCCACGGTCTGGCAGCCGGTGGCCACGCTTTGGGCCGAGGTGGTGGCCGGGGCGGGGCGCGATCCAGCTGGCGAAGAGGTGGTGCTGAGTTCGGTTGCCTGCCGCATCACGGTGCGGGCGGCCTTGCCAGGCGCGCCGAACCGGCCGCGCCCGGACCAGAGGTTCCGCGAAGGCAGCCGGATCTTCACCATTCTGGCGGTGGCCGAGCGTGATCCGGCCGGGCGCTGGCTGACCTGCCATTGCCGGGAGGAGGCCCCGAAATGAGCTATGGTGCAGCGGCCGCCTTGCAGGCGGCGGTGTTTCAGGCGCTGAGCGATGCCCCGGCCCTGGCCGGGGTGGCGATCCATGACGCGGTGCCGCCGTCGCCGGCGGGCACCTTCGTGCTGCTGGGGCCGGAGGAAGTGCGCGACGCCAGCGACCAGACCGGACCCGGCGCCGAACATGTGCTGGCGGTCAGCGTGATCAGCGACGGCACCGGCTTTCTGGCGGCAAAGACCATTGCCGGCGCGATCAGCGATACGCTGGCGGGCGCGGTGCTGGCCCTGGCCCGGGGGCGGCTGGTGAACCTGACGTTTCAACGCGCCACGGCGCGGCGGATTGACGAAGGCGCGGTGCGCCGGATCGACCTGACCTTCCGCGCCCGGATCGAGCTTTGACGGCGCACGCCAAGACAACAACCTTTTCAAGGAGATGACCATGGCTGTTCAGGCCGGAAAAGACCTGCTGATCAAGATCGACCAGACCGGAGACGGGCAGTTTGAAACCATCGCCGGCCTGCGCGCAACGCGGCTGAGTTTCAATGCCGAGACGGTGGAGGTGACCAGTCTGGAGTCGCAAGGTGGCTGGCGCGAATTGCTGGCCGGTGCGGGGGTGAAGTCGGCGGTCATTTCGGGGTCGGGGGTGTTTCGCGAAGCGAATACCGATGAGCGGGCGCGGCAGGTGTTCTTCTCGGGCGAGATTCCGGGGTTTCAGGTGATCATCCCCGGCTTCGGCATCGTCGAGGGGCCATTCCAGATTACCGCGCTGGAATATGCCGGCAGCCATAATGGCGAGGCGACCTATGAGGTCGCGCTTGCCTCGGCCGGTTTGCTGACGTTCACGGCGCTCTGATGGCGAACCCCTGGGCGGGAGAGGTCGAGATCGTTCTCGACGGCAAGCCGCATGTGGCGCGGCTGACGCTGGGCGCCCTGGCAGAGCTGGAGGCCGGATTGGCGGCGGAGTCGCTGCTGGATCTGGTCGCGCGGTTCGAGGGCGGGCGGTTTTCGTCGCGCGACGTGCTGGCACTGGTGGTGGCGGGGCTGCGGGGCGGCGGCTGGCCCGGCACGGCGGCCGATCTGATGACGGCCGAGATCGGCGGGGGGCCGGTGGCGGCGGCACGCGCGGCGGCGGAACTGCTGGCGCGCGCCTTTGCCTTGCCCGAGGCGGGATGATGACCGGCCTGGATTGGCCCGGCCTGATGCGGGCGGGGTTGAACGGGCTGGGGCTTGAGCCCGCGGTGTTCTGGCGCCTGACGCCGGTGGAGCTGCGGATCATGCTGGGCATCGAGCAGGGCGCGGCCCCGCTGACACGGGCGCGGCTGGCCGAACTGGCCGCCGCCTTTCCGGACGTGACCAAGGGAGCAGGGAATGGAGCGGATTGATCTGCTGACCGACCAACTGGCGGCGCTGGATGCCCAGCTTGGCAGCTCGGCAGCGGTGGTGGCCGTCTTTGACGGCGAACTGGCCCGGATGCGGGAAACCGCGGTCTTCACCAATCGCGAGGTGAGCACGCTGTCATCCGGCCTGTCGGGCGGGTTGCGGCGGGCCTTCGACGGGCTGGTGTTTGACGGGATGAAACTGTCGGACGCCTTGCAAAACGTGGCGAAGACCATGGTCGACACGATCTACGCCATCGCGATGAAGCCGGTCACCAACGCCTTTGGCGGGGCGCTGGCGCAAGGGGTCAGCGCGGTGATGGGCGGGCTGATGCCCTTTGAAAAGGGCGGCAGCTTTTCGCAGGGGCGCGTGATGCCGTTTGCGCAGGGCGGGATTGTCGCCTCGCCCGTCAGCTTTGCCATGCGGGGCGGGCGCGGGCTGATGGGCGAGGCCGGTCCCGAGGCGATCATGCCGCTGACGCGCGGGGCGGACGGGCGGCTGGGTGTGCAGGCCGCCGGCGGCGGGCGGCCTGTTACAGTGGTGATGAACATCACCACGCCCGATGTGCGCGGCTTCGAACGCAGCCAATCCCAGGTCGCGGCGCAGGTGGGCCGCGCGCTGGCCCGCGGTCAACGCAACAGGTGAGAAGAATGGCATTCCACGACATCCGTTTCCCGGCCAACCTGAGCTTCGGTTCGGTCGGCGGCCCCGAGCGGCGCACCGAGATCGTGACGCTGCAGAACGGGCATGAAGAGCGCAACACGCCCTGGGCCCACAGCCGCCGCCGCTATGACGCGGGTCTTGGGCTGCGGTCGCTGGATGACATCGGGACGCTGATCGCGTTTTTCGAGGCACGGTCCGGGCAGTTGCACGGGTTCCGCTGGAAGGACTGGGCGGATTACAGGTCTGGCCCGGCCACGCGGGCGGTCAGTTGCGACGATCAGGAGATCGGGGTGGGCGACGGGCTGGCGGAGGTGTTCCAACTGGTCAAGACCTATCGGTCGGGCGCGGAAAGCTATGCCCGTCCGGTTCGCAAGCCGGTTGCGGGATCGGTTCTGGTGGCGGTCGCAGGCGACCCCAAGGTCGAGGGGCTGGAGTTCACGGTTGACCCTGCCTCGGGCGAAATCCGCTTTGCCACCGCGCCGCCGCTTGGCGCCCGGATCACCGCCGGGTTCGAGTTTGACGTGCCGGTCCGCTTCGACACCGACCGCATCCAGGTTTCGGTGGCGTCGTTTCAGGCGGGCGATGTGCCCAGCGTTCCCGTGGTGGAGGTGCGGCAATGACGGCGGCGGCGCTTGACCTGCATCTGCAGGGCGGCACGACCACGGTTTGCCGCGCCTGGGTGCTGCGGCGGCGGGACGGGATGGTGCTGGGGTTCACAGATCACGATCAGCCGCTGACGATCGACGGGATCGTCTGCAAGGCCGACACCGGGCTGAACGCCCGGGCCTTGCAGCAGGCGACGGGCCTGTCGGTCGACAACAGCGAGGCGGTGGGCGCGTTGTCGGATGACGCCATCTGCGAGGCCGATCTGTCGGCGGGGCGTTTCGACGGGGCGGAGGTGCGGGTCTGGCTGGTCAACTGGGCGCGGCCAGAGGAGCGGGCCGACCTGTTCCGGGGCACCCTGGGCGAAGTGCTGCGCAAGGGGGCCGAGTTCCGGGCCGAGTTGCGGGGGCTGACCGAGCCGCTGAACCAGGTCACGGGTCTGGCCTATACCCGGACCTGCAACGCCGTTCTGGGAGACGGGCGCTGCGGCTTTGATCTGTCGCTGCCGGGGTATTTCGCGGAATGGGAGGTGGGCACGCTGGACCGGGACCAGCGGGTGCTGGAGTTTCCGGGCGCGGCCGGCTTTGACCCGCGGTGGTTCGAGGGGGGGCGGCTGGATGTCCTGACCGGACAGGCCGCGGGTCTTTGGGGGATGATCCGGGGCGACCGCCAGAATGGCCGCGCGCGGCAGATCGAGCTGTGGCAGTCGATCCGCGCGCCGCTGGCTGCGGGGGACCGGGTCCGGCTGACCGCTGGCTGTGACAAGCGGGCGGCCACCTGCCGCGCCAAATTCGCCAATTTTCTGAACTTTCGCGGCTTTCCGCATATTCCCGGCGAGGACTGGCTGACCGCCTATCCGCGCCCCGGCCAGCCGGCCGACGGGGGCAGTCGGACCGTGCGTGACCTTCTGGGCGAGATCAAGGGATGACGGCAGGAGAACGGGCCGCCGCCGAAGCCCGGCTCTGGCTTGGCACGCCCTATGTCCATCAGGCCAGCACGCGCGGCGCGGGGTCGGATTGCCTTGGCCTGATCCGCGGCATCTGGCGCGCGCTTTACGGCGCCGAGCCCTGCCTTGTGCCGGCCTACAGGCCCGATTGGGCCGAGGCGGACCGCCGCGAAACGCTGTTGGCTGCGGCGCGGGTCTGGCTGGTGGAGAAGGACGGCGCAAGCGCCGCCGTGGGCGATGTCCTGCTGTTCCGGGTTTGTGACCGGGGGCCGGCCAGGCATCTGGGCGTGCAGTCGGCGCTTGGGCCGGTGCCACGGTTCATTCACGCCTACAGCGGACATGATGTGACCGAAAGTGCGCTGAGCGCACCCTGGGCGCGCCGGATCGCGGCCCGCTTTGCCTTTCCCGAAGGAGACAACTGACCATGGCGACGCTTCTCCTTTCGGCGGCGGGCGCGGCGATCGGGGCCGGCTTTGGCGGAACGATCCTTGGCCTGTCAGGCGCGGTGATCGGGCGGGCCATCGGCGCAACCCTTGGCCGCGCCATCGACCAGCGTATTCTGGGCGGCGGCTCGGACCCGGTTGAGATTGGCCGGATCGACCGGCTGCGATTGACCGGGGCAAGCGAGGGGGCGCCCGTCGCCCGGGTCTGGGGCCGGATGCGGGTTGCGGGGCAGGCGATCTGGTCTTCGCAGTTCGTGGAACATGCCAACAGCAGCCGCGGGGGCAAGGGGGGCAGACCTTCGGTCACGCAGTACAGCTATTCCGTCAGCCTGGCGATTGGCCTGTGCGAAGGGGAAATCCTCAAGGTCGGGCGGATCTGGGCGGATGGGGCGGAGGTTGATCTCTCGACGCTGTCCTACCGGGTCTACAGGGGGACCGAGGACCAGTTGCCGGATTCCAAGATCGAGGCCATCGAAGGGGCAGGGCAGGCACCGGCCTATCGGGGGCTGGCCTATGTGGTGTTCGAGGATCTTGACCTGACACCTTATGGCAGCCGGATTCCCCAGTTCACCTTTGAGGTGGTTCGTGCCGCGCATGGGGGCGAGCCGACCCTTGCCGATGTGATCAGGGCGGTCGCACTGATTCCGGGCACTGGGGAATATGCGCTGGCGACTTCCGAGGTGCATTATGCGCACGGTCCGGGCCGGAACCGGACGGCCAATGTCAATTCGGCCTCGGGGCGCAGCGACTTCCTGACCAGCTTCGACCATCTGACGTCCGAGTTGCCGAATGTTGGTTCGGTTTCGCTTGTGGCATCGTGGTTCGGCAGTGACCTGCGCTGCGGGGTCTGCAAGATCCGGCCCAAGGTCGAACAGGTGGCACATGACGGTGTGCGGATGCCCTGGCGATCCGGCGGTATCCGGCGGGCAGAGGCGCTTGAAGTGCCGCGGATCGAAGGGCGGTCGATCTATGGGGGCACGCCTGCGGATGCGGCGGTGATCGAAGCGATCCGCGCCGTCAGGGCTGCGGGGCGCGAGGTGATGTTCTACCCGTTCATCCTGATGGATCAGGTGTCCGGCAATGGCCTTGCGGACCCGTGGTCCGGTGCGGCAAGCCAGCCCGCCTTGCCCTGGCGAGGACGGATCACCTGTTCCACGGCGCCGGGGCGGGCGGGGTCGCCGGATGCAAGCGCGGCTGTTGCGGCAGAGGTCGACGCCTTCTTCGGAACGGCAAAGCCGGCGGATTTTGTCATTTCAGGCCGCGATGTTCTTTATCATGGCCCTGACGAATGGTCGTTCCGCCGCTTCGTTTTGCACTATGCCACGCTGTGCAAGGCGGCGGGCGGGGTGGATGCCTTCTGCATCGGGTCCGAGCTGCCGGGGATGACGCGGCTTCGCGACGGGGCCGGCGGCTTTCCGGCGGTTGCGGCCCTGCGGCAGCTTGCGGCGGAGGTGCGGCAGGTTCTGGGGGCAGACTGCAAGTTGACCTATGCGGCGGACTGGACCGAATACGGCAGCTATGTCGTTGGGGAAGATGTCCATTTCCCGCTTGATCCGCTTTGGTCCGATCCGGCGATCGACTTTGTGGGCATCGATAACTACCTGCCGATGTCGGATTGGCGCGACGGGACCGATCACGCGGATGCCGGCTGGGGGGCGATCCATGACCTTGGCTATCTGAAGTCCAACATCGCGGGCGGCGAGGCCTTTGACTGGTATTACGACAGCCCGGCCGGAGAGGCCGCGCAGGTGCGCCTGCCGATCACCGATGGCGCCCATGGCGAGCCCTGGGTGTTCCGGGCCAAGGATCTGAAGGGCTGGTGGGAAAACGAGCATTATCCGCGGACCGCAGGCGTCCGGGCTGCGGTGCCGACAGGCTGGGTGCCCGGATCGAAACCGATCCGGTTTACCGAATACGGCTGCGCGGCCATCGACAAGGCGACCAACCAGCCCAACCGCTTTCTGGACATCCATTCGTCTGAATCCGCGCTGCCGAGGGCCTCGCTTGGGTTTCGCGACGACGTGATCCAGATGCAGTATTACCGCGCGATGGCCGAGTTCTGGGCCGATCCGGCGAACAACCCGGCGGCATCGGCCTATGAGGGGCGGATGGTCGATCTTGCCCGCTGCCATGCCTGGGCCTGGGACAGCCGTCCGTTTCCCGCCTTTCCATCCCGCAGCGACCTTTGGAGCGACGGGGCGGCCTATGGGCGGGGGCATTGGCTGAACGGCCGGGCGACGAACCAGCCGCTGGCCGCCGTTGTTCAGGAGATCTGCGCCAGGAGCGGGGGTGATGCGGTCGATACCAAGGCCCTTTTCGGGGTGGTGCGCGGCTATGCCCATGCCGAAAACCAGACGGCCCGGGCGACCTTGCAGCCCCTGGCCGCGGCCTTCGCCTTTGATGCGGTCGAGCGCGACGGAACCTTGCGCTTTCTGCCCCGTCGGCCGGGCGTTGATCACCAGATCGCGGACGGCACTCTGGCGGTGTCCGATGATCTGGACGGCGTGGTTGAGCATCTGCGTGCCTCCGAACCGGAAATGGCCGGGTTCGTGCGGCTTGGGCATGTCGAAAGCGACGGGGATTACGAGATCCGCGCTGCTGAGGCGCGTATTCCTGACGAGACCCGGCCTTCGGTGATGGCGTCCGACATGCAACTGGTGCTGACCGCGGGCGAGGCATCCGAGATTGTGCTGCGCTGGCTGTCCGAGTCGCGGGTTGCCCGCGATGCGGTGCGGCTGGCGCTGCCGCAATCGTCACGCCAACTGGGGGCGGGGGACCGGATCGAATTGCCGGACGGCAGCACCTATCGGGTGGATCGCATCGACCATGGCGATGTGCGGCTGATCGAAGCCGTGCGCGTCGAGGGCAGTCTTTACGAGCGCCGACCGGGTCTTGAGGATACGCCTTCGGCACGGGCGTTCGTCGCGCCGGTTCCGGTCTTTCCGGTCTTCCTTGATCTGCCGATCCTCACCGGCGAGGAAAAGCCCCACGCGCCTTATGTCGCGGTGGCGGCCGATCCCTGGCCGGGCAGTGTGGCCGTCTGGTCCTCGGCCAGCGACAGCGGGTTCGAGCTGAACCGTCTTGTCGCGGCGCCGTCGATTGTGGGGGTGACCGAGTCGGAACTGCCTGCCTTTCCGGCCGGTCTTTGGGATCGGGGCCCGGCGCTGCGGGTGAAGGTCGTGGGGGGCAGGCTCTCGGCGGCCTCGGCGCTGGATGTCCTCAACGGCGCAAATGCGATGGCGATCGGGGATGGCGGGGCTTCCGGCTGGGAAATCTTCCAGTTCGCCTCTGCAACACTGGTGGCTGAGGATACCTATGACCTCAGCCTGCGCCTGAGGGGCCAACTTGGCACCGGCGAGGCCATGTTGCGGCCGTGGCCGGCTGGCAGCACCGTGGTGCTTCTGGACCGGAGCCTGTCGCAGATCGACCTGCCGGTCAGCGCCCTTGGTCTGGCCCGGCATTATCGCATCGGCGCCGCGCTGCGCGGGTATGACGATCCGAACATCGTCGAGGCCACGCTTGCCTTTGATGGCGTTGGGCTTCGGCCCTATTCCGTGGCCCATCTGCGCGCGACCGGACGATCGGGGACACCCGTCACCGCAAGGTGGGTCCGGCGGACCCGGCTTGATGGCGATGGCTGGAACGCCGGCGACGTGCCATTGGGCGAGGAGACGGAGACCTATCTTGTCCGCGTCATGGTGGGGGCGGCCATCCGCGCGGAATATACAGCCACGGCGTGCTTGTTCGAATACCCCGCATCCGCCCAGGCCCGCGACGGGGTGTCATCGGGGTTCAGCCTGGCCGTGGCCCAGGTCTCGTCCCGTTTCGGGCCTGGGCCATTCCGGCAGGTTTTCGTTCCGGCCTGAGCCCGCAATCCAGAGGTTTGCCGATTGTGGCCGGGCGGGACTTGACCCATACTTGGCGCATCGGCTGGGGCCGGGTGCCTAAGGGGGCAGGAATGGCGGAAACGAGACAGCGTGTTGCGACGGTAGATCCGGTCTGGACCCGGATTTGCGATGAAGCCGAGGATGCCATCCGGTCCGAGCCTTTGCTGGGTGCCCTGATCCATTCCGGCCTGCTGCACCATGCCAGCTTTGAACGCGCGCTGGCCTATCGGTTCTCGCTGAAACTCGCCTCGGGAGAGATGAGCGAGCAGATCCTGCGCGAGATCGCGGATGAGGCCTATGCCGATGATGCCGCGCTTGGCGCTGCCGCCCGGGCCGACCTGATGGCCGTCTATGAGCGCGACCCGGCCTGCCACCGCTTCCTGCAGCCGGTGTTGTTCTTCAAGGGCTATCAGGCGGTGCAGGCCTATCGCGTTGGCCACTGGCTGTGGCAGCGCGGCCGGATCGACATGGCCTATTTCGTGCAGATGCGGGTGTCCGAGGCGTTCGGCGTGGATATTCACCCCGCGGCGGTGATCGGGCGCGGCATCATGATCGACCATGCTCATTCCATTGTCATCGGGGAAACCGCCGTTGTCGGTGACAATGTGTCCATGCTCCACTCGGTCACGCTGGGCGGGACCGGGAAGGAAGATGGCGACCGCCACCCCAAGATCGGCAATGGCGTGCTGATCGGGGCGGGGGCCAAGGTGCTTGGCAATATCCGGGTCGGTCATTGCTCACGCATCGCGGCCGGTTCGGTGGTGCTGGAGGAGGTTCCTCCGAACAGCACCGTCGCGGGGGTGCCTGCCCGGGTTGTTGGCAAGGCCGGCTGCGATCAGCCGGCGCTGACCATGGATCAGTTGATCCTGCCTGGCTGATCGCACTTGATGACGTTCGCGGAACGGGCAAAGGCGATTGCACGGGCCACTCTGGCCAGATGGGCGGGCGGAGCCATTTCGCTTTTCGCCCGCTTCGTGACGGCACCGCGCGCCATATGGTCGGGGTCGCTGCCCGCAGCCGGACCAAGGGTCTATTTCGCCAATCACACATCGAATGCGGATTTCGTCCTGATCTGGACGGTCCTGCCGCCCGCGCTGCGGCGGCGCACCCGGCCGGTGGCGGCGCTGGACTACTGGCTGACATCGCCGCTTCGGGCTTTTGCGGGCCGGGACGTGTTCCGCGCGGTGCTGATCGACCGCCGGCCCGAGGCACGGACGACCGACCCAGTGGAACAGATGGTCACGGCGTTGGATGAGGGCTCTGCGCTGATCCTGTTCCCCGAGGGCAAGAGGAACACTTCGGACGAACCCTTGCTTCCCTTCAAGTCCGGTCTTTACCACCTTGCCCGCCAGCGCCCTGACATTGATCTTGTTCCGGTCTGGATGTCGAACCTCAACCACGTCATGCCCAAGGGCGAGATCGTGCCGGTTCCGCTGATCTGCACCGTTACCTTCGGTCCCGCGATCCGCATCGCGCCGGATGAGCCGAAAGACGCCTTCCTTGCCCGCGCTGCGACCGCGCTCCTTGATCTGAAGGAGCCCAGATCGTGACCCCTTCCGCCACCGCTGGCCCGGATCTTGCCATCCTGCTTCTGGGCGTCGGCGTGCTTCTGCTACTTGCCACCATGATTGGCCAGGTTCTGCGCGAAACCCTTGCGCCGGACGGATCAAATCCGGTGATCGAGAACCTGAATGCCCGCATCGCGGCCTGGTGGGCGATGGTGTTTCTCATGTCCATTGCCTTCATCGCCGGCCGTGTCGGGGTGGTGGTCCTTTTCGCGATGCTCTCCTTCTCGGCCTTGCGGGAGTTCCTGTCGCTCACCACAAAATCGGTGGCCGATCACTGGTCGCTTGCCGCGGCCTTCTTCCTGATCCTGCCGGTGCAGTTCGGCCTGGTCGCAATGGACTGGTACGGCTTCTATTCCATCTTTGTCCCGGTCTATGTTTTCCTGCTGTTGCCCGTGGTTTCGGCCCTGCGGGGCAAGCCGGACCGTTTCCTTGACCGGGTCGCGGAAACGCAATGGGCGCTGATGATCTGCATCTATTGCATCAGCCATGTGCCGGCGCTGCTGTCGCTGCAGATTCCGGGCTTCGAAGGCCGCGACGTGTTGCTGATCGCCTTCCTGATCTTCGTCGTGCAGTTCTCGGATGTGATGCAATATGTCTGGGGCAAGCTTCTGGGCCGCCACCCGATCGCGCCGGCACTCTCACCCTCGAAAACCTGGGAGGGGTTTGTCGGCGGCACCGCCTCGGCCGTTCTTGCGGGAACGGGGCTCTGGTGGCTGACGCCCTTCACCCCGATGCAGGCGGCGGGGATGAGCCTTGTCATCACCCTGATGGGATTCTTCGGCGGGCTGGTGATGTCGGCCATCAAGCGTGACAAGGGTATCAAGGATTGGGGCCATCTGATCGCCGGCCATGGCGGCTTCATTGATCGGCTGGACAGCGTGATCTTCGCCGCGCCAATCTTCTTCCATCTCACCCGTTACTTCTGGTCGACGACATGACCGGACCGTCGTCGCGCCGTCCGCTGACTTCGCGCGACACGGCCTGGGCCAAGTGTCTTGCCGCGCGGCTTGCGGCTTCGCGCATCACGCCGAACCAGATTTCTGCCGCTTCGGTCGGGTTTGCTCTGCTTGGCCTGCTGTGCTTCTGTGGCGCTGCGAACAGCGGGCGGCTGCTGGAAGCACTGCTTCTGCTTCTTGCAGCAGGAACCATCCAGGCCCGCCTCCTGTGCAATCTGATGGATGGCATGGTGGCGATCGAAGGGGGCAGGTCCGGCCCCACCGGACCGTTCTGGAACGAGGCCCCGGATCGCGCCGCGGACATCCTGTTCCTCTGGGGGGCTGGCATTGCGGCCGGTCAGCCCGCGCTTGGCCTTGCTTGCGCCGTGCTGGCCGTGACCACCGCCTATCTGCGCGAGCTTGGCCGGGCCGAGGGTCTGCCGCCTGATTTCTCCGGTCCGATGGCGAAACCGCAGCGCATGGCCGCGCTGACCATCGGTTGCCTTGCCGCGGCCCTTTACGCGCCGGCCTGGACTCTTTCGCTGGCGCTCTGGATCATCCTGGCCGGCACCGCCGCGACGATCCTGCGTCGCGCGCTTCGCCTGCATCGCAGCCTGAACCGGCGCTGATGCAAAAGGGGGCGCAACCGCCCCCTTTCATCTGTCCCCAAATATCCCACGGGGGTGCGGGAGTGTGAAACCCCCGCCTCTCCCGCCTCAGGCCAGAAGCGAGATCGGGTTTTCCAGCCCCTCGACCACCACCTTCAGGAATTCGGCCCCCAGTGCGCCGTCGATCACCCGGTGATCGACCGACAGGGTCATCGACATCACGGTCGCAACCCCGACCGAGCCGTCCTTCAGCACCACAGGCTTCTTCACCCCGGCCCCCACGGCCAGAATGGCCCCGTGCGGCGGGTTGATGACGGCATCGAAATTCTCGATCCCCATCATCCCCAGGTTCGAGATCGCGAAACTGCCGCCCTGATATTCATGGGGGGCCAGCTTCTTGGTCTTCGCCCGCGTGGCCAGATCCTTCATCTCGGCCGACAGCGTGCTCAGCGTCTTCGCCTCGGCATCGCGCAGCACCGGGGTGAACAGGCCGCCTTCAACCGCAACGGCGACGGCCACATCCGAAGGTTTCAGCTTCAGGATACGGTCCCCCGCCCAGACGGCATTGGCGTCCGGCACCGCCTGCAGCGCCACCGCGCAGGCCTTGATGATGAAGTCGTTGACCGACAGCTTCACGCCGCGCGCTTCCAGCCCCTTGTTGAGCTGTTCGCGGAAGGCCATCAGCGCATCCAGCCGCACCTCGCGGCGCAGGTAGAAATGCGGGATGGTCTGCTTGGCTTCGGTCAGCCGGGCCGCGATGGTGCGGCGCATACCGTCCAGCGGCACCTCGGTGAAGGTGCGGTCGGCATACATCTTCAACACTGTCTCCGCCGCCATGCCGGTCGGCATCGCCGCCTTGGCCGCAGCCGGGGCCGGCTCCGCCACCTGCGCCGGGGCAACGGCCGAAGCCGCCGCCGCCGTGCCGGGCGTCGCGCCTTCGACATCGGCCTTCACGATCCGGCCATGCGGACCCGATCCCTTGACAGCCGTCAGGTCCAGACCCTTGTCCCTGGCGATCCGCCGCGCCAGCGGCGAGGCAAAGACGCGCGGGCCTCCGGTTGCGACGGGGGCCGGGGCGGCCACAGGGGCCGCGACCGGCGCCGTTGCAACCACAGCCGGGGCTGCGGCCGCAGCGGCGGCCGGGGCAGGCGCCGCGTCCGAGGCGCTTTCGCCCTCTTCCACCAGCACCGCAATCGGCGTGTTCACCTTCACGCCGGCGGTGCCTTCGGCCACCAGGATCTTGCCGACGGTGCCTTCATCCGCCGTCTCGAACTCCATCGTCGCCTTGTCGGTCTCGATCTCGGCGATGATCTGGCCGGATTTGACCACATCGCCCTCTTTCACCAGCCATTTGGCCAGCGTGCCCTCTTCCATCGTCGGCGAAAGGGCGGGCATCAGGATTTGCGTTGCCATATCTCTTTCCCCCTCAGCGATAGCAGACGGACTTGACCGCCGCGACCACCTCGGCCGGCGTGATCAGCGCCAGACGCTCCAGGTTCGCGGCATAGGGCATCGGCACGTCCTTGCCGGTGCAGGTCACCACGGGCGCGTCCAGATAATCGAACGCCCGTTGCATGATGGTCGAGGCCAGGTGATCGCCGATGCTGCCCACCGGGAAGCCTTCTTCCACCGTGACGCAGCGGTTGGTCTTCTGCACGCTGGCCAGCACGGTGTCATAGTCGATGGGCCGCAGCGTCCGCAGGTTGATGACCTCGGCGCTGATGCCGTCCTTGGCCAGTTCCTCGGCCGCCGCCAGCGCATGGGCCACGCCGATCCCGAACGAAACCAGCGTCACATCGCTGCCCGACCGCAGGATCGACGCCTTGCCGAAGGGAATGGTGAAATCCCCCTCGGCCGGCACGTCGAAGGACCGCCCGTAAAGGATCTCGTTTTCCAGGAACACCACCGGGTTCGGATCGCGGATCGCCGATTTCAGCAGACCTTTTGCATCCGCCGCCGAATAGGGCATACAGACCTTCAGCCCCGGAATGGCGGCATACCAGGCGGCATAGTCCTGGCTGTGCTGCGCGCCCACCCGTGCCGCCGCGCCGTTCGGGCCGCGGAACACCATCGGGCTGCCCATCTGGCCACCCGACATGTACAGCGTTTTCGCGGCCGAATTCAGGATGTGGTCAATCGCCTGCATGGCGAAGTTGAAGGTCATGAATTCGACGATCGGCTTCAGCCCGCCCCACGAGGCACCCGTGGCGATGCCGGCAAAGCCCATCTCGGTGATTGGCGTATCGACGACGCGCTTCGCGCCGAACTCATCCAGCAAGCCCTGGGAAATCTTGTAGGCGCCCTGATATTCGCCCACTTCCTCGCCCATCAGGAACACGGTCGGATCGGCGCGCATTTCCTCGGCCATCGCCTCGCGCAGCGCCTCGCGCACGGTCATGGTCTTGGTTGGTACGCCTTCGGGCAGGTCGCTGTGCGGCCAGCCTGACGCGGCCTGAACCGGCGCCGGGGCAGGGGCTGCCGCCACCGCCGCGACAGGTGCCGCCGCAGCAGTCGCCATAGGTGCCGCTGCTGCCGGGGCAGGCGTCGCGTCCGAGGCGCTTTCGCCCTCCTCGACCAGCACCGCAATCGGCGTGTTCACCTTCACGCCGGCGGTGCCTTCGGCCACCAGGATCTTGCCGACGGTGCCTTCATCCGCCGCCTCGAATTCCATCGTCGCCTTGTCGGTCTCGATCTCGGCGATGATCTGGCCGGATTTGACCACATCGCCTTCCTTCACCAGCCACTTGGCCAGCGTGCCTTCCTCCATGGTCGGAGAAAGCGCGGGCATCAGAACTTGCGTTGCCATCGTCTTCCCCTCCCTTAAACCGTAATATCCGTCCAAAGCTCGCTCAGCGGCGGCTCCGGGCTTTCCTTCGAGAACTCGGCCGCCTCGTTCACCAGCGCCTTGATCTCCTTGTCGATGGCCTTCAGATCCTCATCCGAGGCAAGGCCGCCCTGCGTCAGCAGATCACGGACATGTTCGATGCAATCCTTCTCGGTCTTGATCTTCTCGACCTCTTCCCGCGTGCGATACTTCGCCGGGTCCGACATCGAGTGACCGCGATAGCGATAGGTCATCATTTCAAGGATATAGGGGCCCTTGCCCGCGCGGCAGTGCGCCACCGCCTTTTCGCCCGCGGCCTTGACCGCCAGCACATCCATGCCGTCAACCTGCTCGCCCGGAATACCGTAGGCGGTGCCGCGTCCGTAAAGCGTGGTGGATTTCGTCGCCCGCTTCATCGAGGTGCCCATGGCATACTGGTTGTTCTCGATGACAAAGATCGCCGGCAGGCTCCACAACTCGGCCATGTTGTAGGTCTCATAGACCTGGCCCTGGTTGGCCGCGCCGTCGCCGAAATAGACGAAGGTCACGTTGTCATTGCCCAGATACTTGTCGGCAAAGGCAAGGCCCGCACCCAGCGGCACCTGCGCGCCCACGATGCCATGGCCGCCGTAGAAGTGCTTTTCCCTGCTGAACATGTGCATCGAGCCGCCTTTCCCCTTGGAATAGCCGCCGATGCGCCCGGTCAGTTCCGCCATCACGCCCTTGGGGTCCATGCCGCAGGCCAGCATGTGGCCGTGGTCGCGATAGCTGGTGATGCGCTTGTCGCCTTCCTTCGCGGCGGCCTCCAGGCCCACCACCACGGCTTCCTGCCCGATGTACAGGTGGCAGAAGCCGCCGATCAGGCCCATGCCGTAAAGCTGGCCGGCCTTTTCCTCGAACCGCCGTATCAGCAGCATCTCGCGGTAGTATTTCAGCAGATCGTCCTTCGAGACGTTCGGTCTCTTCTCGGGCGTTTTCGCCATCGGGCCCTCCCAGCACGCAACGGAATGGTTCAACGTTAAACCATCCATACAGCATCGGGGATTTGCTGGTCAAAGCGTAATTTTTGCCGCGTGCGGATGCAGGCGGCGCATGGCTTGGACAGCAATTTCCGGCAATGGCGGGCAAGGGCAGGGCGCGCGGGACGTGCCGCAGGCCGGACCCGATCAGCGAATGGTGATCTCGTCTGCGCGCATGTAACCCAGCACGTCGCGCGCCTGCTGGTCCAGCAGGTCAAGGTCCAGATAGGCATCCGACAGGCGATGCGTCAGGTTCTGCATCTGGGCCAGCTCGCCAACCAGCTTGTCGCGCTCCAGCCGCAATTCCCCCGCTTCGGCAGTGATCTCGACCCGGCGGAACACGCCGTAATCGCCCTGCACGGCGGCAAAGGTGAAATAGGCGCCCAGCGAAAAGGCCAGGGCAAAATAGATAAGCCCGCCGATATTGCGCCGTGCGCCTGCCTGGGTCATGCCGATCCGCCTCGAACCGCCCCTCGTTCATGCGGGGGCCTTTGGAAAACCATGGCACAAGACAGACGGCAAGGGAATCCCCCAAAGCGCGGGATTCCCTTATTTTTCGCCTCAGCCCGCGATGGATGCGGTGTGGATCGAATCAACGGCCGACTTCAGCACCGTGTCGAATTCCGCATCCGACTGCTTGGCCGACAGGCCTTCGCTCAGGGCGCGGCTGAAGCTGGCGATGATGCCGCGGTTGCGCGCCAGGATCTTGTTCGCCGCATCGCGGCTGTGGCCACCCGACAGCGCCACCACCTTCAGCACCGCCGGATGATCCACCAGCGGGGCATAGAAATTGTCCACGGTCGGCAGGCTCAGCTTCAGCATGACCCGCTGGCCGGCGGGCAGTGCGTCCAGCCCTTTCAGCAGAGCCTTTTGCAGCAGGTCCTCCGCCTCGGCCTTGTCGGCGATCGAGATCGTGACTTCCGGTTCCAGGATCGGCATCAGCCCGGCCGCGCTCACCTGCGCGCCCACGGCGAACTGCTGGTCCACCACCGCCTGAATCCCCTTGGCATTGGCGGCCGAGATCACGCTGCGTTCCTTGGTGCCGAAGATGCCCGCCTTCACGGCCTTAGCCAGCAGCGCATCCAGCGCGGGCATCGGCTTCATCAACTGGCACCCGTCCACCTCGGCTTCCAGACCCTTGTCGATCTTCAGGAACGGCACCACCCGGCGCTTGTCCCACAGGTAGGTGGCGGTCGGAATGCCGTCGATGGTGCGGTCCATCGTCTGTTCGAACAGGATGGCCCCCACCACTTTCGATCCGTCGAACGCCGGCGACTTGATGATCCGCGCCCGCATGGCATGGATCAGGTCGAACATCCCCGCTTCATCGGTCCAGGCGCTTTCGTCCACGCCATACAGTTTCAGCGCCTTCGGGGTTGACCCGCCGCTCTGGTCCAGCGCCGCAATGAAGCCCTGTCCATCGCGGATCTGCGCCGTCATCTCTGCCTTGCTCATCAGTCCGGTTCCCTTTTGTCATGCTTTTTCCCCCGCATAACGGCAAGTCTGGAACCTCGCAATTACGGTCGCGCTAACAGGACAGCAGAAAGCGGCCGCCTCTTGCGAAGCGGCCGCCGGTTGCCGTGCCCTTGTGGCGTGATCAGACCGACAGCGCGGCCACGCCCGGCAGAACCTTGCCTTCCATCCATTCCAGAAAGGCCCCGCCTGCGGTCGAGATGAAGGTGAAATCCTCGGCCGCGCCCGCCTGGTTCAGCGCCGCCACCGTATCGCCGCCGCCCGCGACCGAAATCAGGTGCCCCGCCGCCGTCAGCCGGGCCGCTTCCTTGGCCGTGGCATTGGTGGCGGCATCGAACGGCGTCAGTTCAAAGGCGCCCAGCGGGCCGTTCCAGATCAGCGTCGCGCAATGCGCCATGGCCGCCTTGATCCGCGCCACGGTTTCGCTGCCCGCATCCAGAATCATGCCGTCTTCCGGGCAGGCCGTCACCACAACGATGCTGCTCGGGGCATTGGCCTTGAACTCCTTGGCCACCACCACATCGACCGGCAGATAGATCTTGCACCCGGCTTCCTTGGCCTTTTCCATGATCTCGCGCGCGGTGGCGGCCATGTCGCGCTCGGCCAGCGACTTGCCCACTTCAACGCCCTGCGCCACCAGGAAGGTGTTGGCCATGCCGCCGCCGATCACCAGATGCTCAACCTTGCTGACAAGGTTGCCCAGCAGCTCCAGCTTGGTCGAAACCTTGGCGCCGCCAACCACCGCCATCACAGGCCGCGCCGGGTTGCCAAGGGCGGCATCCAGCGCCTTCAGCTCGGCCTCCATCAGCCGGCCCGCCGCCTTGGGCAACAGCCGCGCCAGCCCTTCGGTTGACGCATGGGCGCGGTGCGCGGCCGAGAAGGCATCGTTCACATAGACATCGCCCAGCTTGGCGAAGTCCGCCGCCAGTGCGGGGTCGTTCTTTTCCTCGCCCGCATGGAAGCGGGTGTTTTCCAGCAGCACCACGTCGCCGGGGGCCGCCGCCGCGATCGCGGCCTCAGCCGGGGCGCCGATGCAATCGCTGCCGAACACCACCTTGCGCTTCAGCGCCGTCTCCAGCGCGGGAACCACCTGCGCCAGGCTCATCTCGGGCACCACCTTGCCCTTGGGGCGGTCGAAATGCGCCAGAAGAACCACCTTGCCACCGCGGGCAATGATGTCCTCGACGGTGGGCAGGATCTTGTCGATCCGCGTGGTGTCTGTAACCTTGCCGTCTTCCATCGGCACGTTGATATCGACGCGCGTCAGCACGACCTTGCCGGCCAGCGCCACATCATCAAGGGAATTCCAGGCCATCGCGGTTCTCCTGTTGGGTGTTGCCCCCTCTTTCCGTCCAAACATGCCCAAGGTCAACCGATCACACCCTTTTGTCCTTCCCCTTGCGGCGACCGGTCGCTACCTTTCGCCGCGAAATGAAACCCGGAGAATACGGATGGCCCAGATCAAGGACCCCGAAAACACCATCATCCTGACGCTGAAGGACGGCGAAGTGGTGATCGAGCTGCTCAGCGAAGTCGCCCCCAAGCATACCGAGCGGATGAAGCAACTGGCCCGTGACAAGGCCTATGACAATGTGGCCTTCCATCGCGTGATCCAGGGGTTCATGGCCCAGACTGGCGATGTGGAAAACGCCAACATGGAAAACAACTACAATCCGCGCCGCGCCGGCACCGGCGGTTCCAAATACCCCGATCTGCCGGCCGAATTTTCCAAGCTGCCGCATGACCGCGGCACGCTGGGCGCGGCCCGGTCGCAGAACCCGAACTCGGCCAACAGCCAGTTCTTCATCAACTTCGCCGACAACCACTTCCTGAACGGGCAATACACCGTTTATGGCCGGGTGATCTCGGGCATGGAACATGTCGACAAGATCGCCCGGGGCGAACCGCCGGCCAACCCCGACCGCATGATCACCGTCCGGGTGGCTGC
Organism: Pseudogemmobacter blasticus; assembly: GCF_003071405.1. Taxonomy (NCBI): domain Bacteria; kingdom Pseudomonadati; phylum Pseudomonadota; class Alphaproteobacteria; order Rhodobacterales; family Paracoccaceae; genus Pseudogemmobacter; species Pseudogemmobacter blasticus. The sequence continues at coordinate 231,294 of NZ_CP020470.1, forward strand.
CGATGTTCAGTAAGATCATCGCCGCCGCCTTCCTGCTGGCCACGCCCGCGCTGGCGCAGGACGTGCCCGATCTGGCAGGCCCCAACCTGGTGATTCAGGTGTCGGGCCAGGCCAAGGGCACCGTCGTCATCGACCTGCTGCCCGATGTGGCGCCCAAGCATGTGGCGCAGATCACGGCGCTTGCCGAACAGGGCGCCTATGACAACGTGGTTTTCCATCGCGTCATCGACGGCTTCATGGCCCAGACCGGCGACGTGCAGAATGGCAAGGCCGGGGGCGATCTGGCCTATGCCGGCACCGGCGGGTCAAGCCTGCCCGATCTGCCGGCCGAATTCTCGAACATCTCGTTCCAGCGCGGCATCGTCGGCATGGCCCGCAGCCAGGACCCGAACTCGGCCAACAGCCAGTTCTTCATCATGTTCGGGGACGGCAGCTTCCTTGATGGGCAATATACCGTCGTGGGCCGGGTGATTTCCGGCATGGATGTGGTGGATGCCATCAAGCGGGGCGAACCGCCCAGCAACCCGGATGTGATGACCAAGGTCACCGTCCAGAAATAACGAAAAGGGGGCCGGTCGGCCCCCTTTGTCATTCCGTGCAGCTTTCCAGATTGAACTGGTCCCACATCGCATCCTGCGGGCCGTCCATCACGGCATAGCGCAACTGCCGCCCGACATCCGACAGGATCAGCGCCGGCGGGGCTTCGTCCTGCGGATAGGGCGTATCCGCGATCCGGCTGCCGGCCAGCGCATAGACCACACCGCTCCAGACCCGGCACTCGGCCATTTCCGCCTCGGTCGGCAACGTGCTGTCAGGGCCGGGCCGTTCGCATCCCAGGAACAGGTTGCCGGTGTCGCGGCTGGTGCCCATGTTTTCACTGACCACGCCCCACAGCTTGCGGCCATCGGGCAGGTCAAGATCCATCACATGCTTGGTCATGCCGGCCTGTTCCCAGGATTCGGCCGCCCGAAAGTGCAGCTTCGCCCCGGTTTCCGGTTCGACATAGACCGCCCGTTCCATCGGGCAGGCCATGGCCACCCCGGCCACAGCCACTGCGGCAACAGCCGCCAGACACATCACCTTGCACTGCATCATCTTCAGTCCAACACCACCAGGGCGTGCCGTTTGCGGCCCGCCGTCAACTTCACAGGGTCAGCCAGATCGCCCGCCTTCAGCCGCATCCCGGCATCGGTGACGATCTCGTCGTTCATTCGGGCGCCGCCTTCCAGGATCAGCCGCTTGGCATCCTTGCCGCTGCCGGCCAGCCCCGCGCGCACGAACAGTTGTACGATCCCGACGCCCTCATCCGCCACCTCGGCAGCACTGACGCGGACGGTCGGCAGATCGTCCCCCACGCCGCCCTTCTCGAACACCTCGCGGGCGGTCTGCTCGGCCGCCTGCGCGGCCTCTTCGCCATGCAGCAGGCCGGTCGCCAGGTTGGCCAGCAGGATCTTCGCCTGATTGATCTCCGACCCTTGCAGCGCGCCCAGCCGGTCACATTCGTCAACCGGAAGCTCGGTGAAGATCTTCAGGAACTTGCCCACGTCGGCATCGGTGGTGTTGCGCCAGAACTGCCAGAATTCGTAGGGCGACAGCATCGCGCCGTTCAGCCAGACCGCGCCGCTGGCCGATTTGCCCATCTTGCGCCCGTCGCTGGTGGTCAGAAGCGGCGTGGTCAGCCCGTAGATCTCGGCATCAATCACCCGGCGGGTCAGGTCGATCCCGTTGACGATATTGCCCCACTGGTCCGACCCGCCCATCTGCAACAGACAGCCATAGCGGCGGTGGATTTCAAGAAAATCATAGGCTTGCAGGATCATGTAGTTGAACTCAAGGAAGCTCAACGATTGTTCCCGGTCCAGCCGAGACTTGACCGATTCAAACGACAGCATCCGGTTCACGCTGAAATGCCGCCCGATGTCGCGCAGGAAATCCAGGTAGTTCAGCCCGTCCAGCCATTCGGCATTGTTCAGCATGATCGCGCCATTGGGCGCGTCCGAATAATCCAGATACCGCGCGAAGACCTGCTTCAGCCCGGCGATGTTCTCCTCAATCCTCTCGGGCGTCAGCAGCGGGCGTTCCTCGCTGCGGAAGGACGGGTCGCCCACCTTGGTGGTGCCGCCGCCCATCAGGGTGATCGGCTTGCCGCCGCATTTCTGCAGCCAGCGCAGCACCATGATGTTCATCAGATGGCCAACGTGCAGGCTGGCCGCCGTGGCATCATAGCCGATATAGGCCGGCACCACGCCCTTGCGAAACGCCTCGTCCAGCGCCTGATAATCGGTGCAATCGGCCACGAAGCCGCGCTCGAACATCACACGCAGAAAGTCGGATTTCGGATGGTAGGTCATGGGGCACCCGTGCTTAAAGATGGCAGCGGTATAGCGGGGCAGGGAGCGAAGGGAAAGATGGCGAAGGGCAGGGCGGACCAGACCACCGATCAGGCGCCGGTCTGGGCGCTTGGCGCCATGTCTGGCACCTCGCTGGATGGCGTCGATGCGGCGATGATCCTGACCGATGGCCATCGCGTGCTGGAATTCGGCCCCCACGCCTATCGCCCCTATACGCCCGCCGAACAGGCCACCCTGCGCGCTGCCCTTGGCCGCTGGCCGGGCGAACCCGGCGTGGCCGAGGCGGCGGAAGTGGTGGAAACCGCCCATGCCGAACTTCTGTCACGCTTTGACGGCGCGGCGCTGGTCGGCTTCCACGGCCAGACCCTTGCACATGATCCGCGCGGACGCGGCACCCATCAGGCCGGCAACGGCGCCTTGCTGGCGCAGGTGCTGGGTCTGCCTGTCGTATGGGATTTCCGGTCATCCGACGTGGCGCTTGGCGGGCAGGGCGCGCCGCTGGCGCCGTTCTACCACTTCGCGCTGGCCCGCTATATCGGGGCGACCGAACCCGTGGCCTTCCTGAACCTTGGCGGCGTCGGCAACCTGACATGGGTCAACCCAGCCGCCGCCGCGCCCGAGGCCGAAGGCGCGCTTCTTGCCTTCGACACCGGCCCGGCCAATGCCCCCCTGAATGACCTGATGCGCAGCCGTCTGGGCCGGGACTGCGACGAAGGGGGGGCGGTGGCCGCGAAAGGCCGGGTCAAGCGTCAGGTGATCGAGGCCTTTCTCGATCATTCCTATTTCCTGAAGATGCCGCCCAAATCGCTGGATCGAAACGATTTCAACAGCCTGCTGGAATCCGTTCGCAAGCTGGACACCCCCGCCGCCGCCGCCACGCTGACCGCCGCCGCCGCTGCTGCCGTGGTGAAGGGGGCCGAGCATTTTCCGGCCCCGGCCAGCCGTCTGCTGGTCACCGGCGGCGGCCGGCTGAACCCGGTGATGATGCGCCACTTGTCGCGCGGCTTCCCCTGCAAGGTTGAGCCGGTTGAGACAGCCGGCCTGAATGGGGATATGCTGGAAGCCCAGGCTTTTGCCTTCCTTGCCGTCCGCGTGTTGCGCGGCCTGCCAACGTCCTGCCCCGCGACCACCGGCGTGGCCGCCAATGTCGGCGGTGGACAGGTCAGCCGGCCCGACGCCTGATCCCAGCGCCGTTCAGACAAAGGAGCGTTGCCATGACCATCGCCCGAAACACGATCTGCCTCTGGTATGACAATGACGCCGAAGGGGCGGCGCGGTTCTACGCCGAAACCTTCCCCGACAGTGCGGTGCAGTCCATCCTGCGCGCGCCAACCGATTTCCCGTCAGGCAAGGCGGGCGATGTGCTGACGGTGCAGTTCACCGTTCTTGGCATCCCCTGCCTTGGGCTGAACGGCGGGCCGGCTTTCCGCCAGTCCGAAGCCTTTTCGTTCCAGATCGCCACCCGGGATCAGGCCGAGACAGACCGTTACTGGAACGCCATCGTCGGCAACGGCGGGCAGGAAAGCGCCTGCGGCTGGTGCAAGGATCGCTGGGGCCTGTCGTGGCAGATCACCCCGCAAACCCTGACCGAGGCGCTGGCCGCAGGCGGCGCCGAAGCGGCGCGTGCCTTCGCCGCGATGATGGAAATGACCAGGATGGACGTGGCCCGGATCGACGCCGCCCGTCGCGGCTGACCCGGGGACGCCCGGCCGTCAGGCCTTGCGGCGGGCCGCACCAAAGGCGGCGCCAAGCGCCCCGATCCCGGCCCCGATCAGGGCGCAGTTGATCAGCGTCCCCACGATGTCCGATCGGTTCGCCGCCGCGACCGAGGCCGCAGCCTCTGACGCGCCGTCGCCGGCCTTGCGCGCATCCATCATCGCCACCATTCCGGCATCGCCGCAGCTTGCGGCCATCGTCGCAACGGTCTCGGGGCTGCTTTGGTAAAGTTCGGCCACAATGGCCTCGCACCGGGCGCTGTCCGCTGCCGGCACGTCAGGGGCGCCGAATTGACGCCAGGCGCCAAAGCCGATCAGGCCAGCGGCGATCAGCAGAAATGCCAGTCTTTTTGCCATGAAGATAACCCCTACAACAGGCGCCCGCCCATAGCGGCGGGGCCGCGAACACAGCCAAAGGCCAGGATTGTTCGTTCAAGAGACCGGCCCGGAGCGTTTGAACGCTCCGGGCATCTGGGCTCAGAGCAGCGCCTTCGCCTTCGCGACGGCCGCTTCGGCGGTGATGCCGAATTCCTTGTAAAGCCGCTCATAGGGGGCCGAGGCGCCGAAGGACGACATGCCCACGAAATCGGCCTTGCCGTCACGCCCGCGTTCGCCCAGCAGCCAGCGATCCCAGCCCTGCCGCACGCCGGCCTCGATGGCCACGCGCACCGGGCCTGCCGGAAGCACCTTCTTGCGATATGCTTCGTCCTGCGCAGCGAACAGTTCCATCGACGGCATCGAGACGACGCGCGTGCCGATCCCTTCCGCCTCCAGCGCCTCGCGGGCTTTCAGCGCGATCTCCACTTCAGACCCGGTGGCGATCAGGATCACCCGACGCTTGCCGGTGGCTTCGGCCAGCACATAGGCGCCCTTGGCGGAAAGGTTCTGGTTGGTGTGCGCCGTCCGAACGGCCGCCAGGTTCTGCCGGCTCAGCGCCAGAACCGACGGGGTGCCGGTCTGGCTCAGCGCCAGTTCCCAGCATTCCGCCACTTCCACCAGATCGGCGGGCCGGAACACCAGCGTGTTCGGCGTGGCGCGGCTGATCGCCAGATGTTCGACCGGCTGGTGGGTCGGGCCGTCTTCGCCCAGACCGATGCTGTCATGCGTCATCACATAGACGACCGGCAGCCCCATCAGCGCCGAAAGCCGCATCGACGGGCGGGCGTAATCGGTGAAGGCCATGAACGTGCCCGAATAGGGCCGCACGCCGCCATGCAGCGCCATGCCGTTCATCGCCGCCGCCATGCCGTGTTCGCGGATGCCCCAGTACATGTAACGTCCGCCTCTGGAGCTTACGTCAAACATACCCAGATCAGACGTTTTGGTGTTGTTCGATCCGGTCAGATCGGCCGATCCGGCAAAGGTCTCGGTCATCACCGGATTGACCGCCGCCAGCACCTTTTCGCTGGCCGACCGGGTGGCCAGCTTGGCCGGCGCCTCGACCGCGGCCTTCTTTACCGCGCGAATGGCCGCGCCCAGCTTCGGAGCCGGCTCGCCCGCGAAGATGCGCGCAAACTCGGCCTGCTTGGCCGTCGACAGCGTGGCCAGCCGGATTTCCCAGTCGGCACGGGCCTTTGCGCCCTTGGCCCCCAGCGATTCCCACCAGGCCTTCACGTCCTTCGGCACCTCGAACGCGGCGCCGGGCCAGCCGTAGGCGTCCTTGGCGGCCTGCAGTTGCGCCTTGTCCGTCAGCGCGCCATGGCCCTTCGAAGTGTCCTGCGCGGCATGGCCGATGGCGATATGCGTCTTGCAGGCGATCATGGCCGGGCCGGCGCTGGCCTTTGCGGCGGTGATGGCACGGTCAATGTCATCCGGGTCATGCCCGTCACATTCGAACACATCCCAGCCGCTGGCCGCGAAGCGGGCCTTCTGGTCGGTCACGTCCGACAGCGACACCTTGCCGTCGATGGTGATGTCGTTGTTGTCCCACAGCACGATCAGCCGGCTCAACTTGTGACGACCGGCAATGCCGATGGCTTCCTGGCTGACGCCTTCCATCAGGCACCCGTCACCGGCGATGACATAGGTGTAATGGTCCTGCACCTTGGCCCCCCAGCGGGCGCGCAGGTGTTCTTCGGCCATGGCAAAGCCCACGGCGTTGGAAATGCCCTGGCCCAGCGGGCCGGTGGTGGTTTCAACGCCGGCCACATGGCCGTATTCCGGGTGGCCTGCGGTGATGGACCCCCATTGACGGAAGTTCTTGATCTGATCCAGCGTCACATCCTGATAGCCGGTCAGGTACAGCAGGCTGTAGATCAGCATCGAGCCATGGCCCGCCGACAGGATGAAACGGTCGCGGTCCGGCCAGCGGGGCGCTTTGGGATCGAACTTCAGGTGTTTCGAGAACAGCACCGTCGCCACATCGGCCATGCCCATCGGCATACCGGAATGGCCCGAATTGGCCGCGGCCACGGCATCCAGCGTCAGCGCGCGGATCGCGGTTGCCCGCATCCAGTGGTCGGGGTGGCGGGCGCGAAGGGCGGCGATTTCCACGATGGCGGTCCTTTCGGGGCTGCAACAGGGTTGCCTCCGCGATACCGGCCCGCCTTGGCAAGATCAAGCTTGCTCGCCAAGGCCTTGGGAAGAAAGGCTGGCCGCTTTCCCCCGGTTTCGCGATAAGATTGCCCAAGCAGGTTTGCGGGGCGATTCGCAGGCCGTGTCCGAAGGGGCGGAACAGCCCCGCAGCGACGGATTCGGGAAGGGGCAGCGGATGCAGGATATCATCGAACTTGAACGCCGGATCAGCGCCGCGCTGGACCGTATCGGTCGGGGGCTGGACAGCCCGCCGCCCGCTGTCGCCCCGCCGCCGGCTGTTCCCGTGGCCGCACTTTCGCTGGAGCTTGACCAGATCCGCACCGAGCTTGCGGCCGAGCGGGCCACATCAGCCCAATTGCGTGAGCGCCTGCGCGCGATCCGCGACCGCGAAGCTGCGGGCCGCAGCCCGCAGGATGAGCGGATCGAAAAGATGACCCGCCAGCTTGATGTGCAGGGTCTGGAATTGCAGCGTATGCGCAAGACGGCGGTGCTGTTGCGCGAGGAACTGCGCCGCCTGCGCGAAGCGCAGGACGCCGGCACCGTGGATGCAGCGCAGATCAACCGCGCCATGCTGGCCGAACTTGACGCGCTGCGCGCCACGCGCCTTTCGGAACTGGCCGAGCTGGATGAGCTGACGGCCGCCCTCGACGAACATCTGACGGAGGCGGAAAATGCCTGAGATCGAAGTCCTTATCGGTGGCCGGCCCTTTGTGGTGTCCTGCCAGCCGGGCGAAGAGCATTTCCTGCGCGCGGCGGCCCAGATGCTGGATGCCGAAGCGCAACCGCTGATCGCGGCGATGGGGCGGGTGCCGGAACCCAAGATGCTGCTGATGGCCGGGCTGATGCTGGCAGACAAGACCGCCGCCGGCGAAGACGAGTTGCGCCAGTTGCGGGCCCGCGTGGCCGAACTGGAAGCCCGCCCCGCGCCGCCCGCGCAGCGGGTTGAGGTGCCGGTGGTGCCGCCGCAGATTTTCGAGACGCTGGCCGAAATCGCTGCCCGTGCCGAGGCGCTGGCCGACCGCACCGAAGAAAGGGCCCGCGCATGAAACGGATCTCGCTGATGCTTCTGGCGGCCCTGGCTGCCGCTCCTGCGGTTGCCGAGGAGACCCAGGTTCTGACCACGCGCTACACCTGCGACCGCGGGGTTATGGTGCCGGCCACCTATGTCAACGCCGCCGACCTGTCGCTGGCGGTGATCCATGTCGAGGGCACCCAGATCACCCTTTACAATGAACCTGCGGCCTCGGGGGCCCGCTACGGCTGGCCTTCGGACGGTGCAAACTACGTCTGGTGGACCAAGGGCGACGAGGCGACGCTGTACTGGAAGGAAGCCGGGGAAGAGACGCCGATCCTGCAGAACTGCAAGGAATCCGGCTGAACCGGAAAAGTAAACGCCCGGCGGGGACCGCCGGGCGCAAAAATCTTCGAAGTTTTTTGCAAATTCCTTCGAAGGAATTTGCCGCGTTAATCAGGCGTTTGCTTCGCGGATCTTGTTCGCCGCGTCCTTGTCATAGGCCACGCCCTTGGCCTCAAACAGCGCGTCCAGCTCGCCCGACAGCGTCATCTCGGTAACGATGTCGCAGCCGCCGACGAATTCGCCCTTCACATAAAGCTGCGGAATGGTCGGCCAGTCGGAGAAATCCTTGATGCCTTGCCGCACATCGGCATCGGCCAGCACGTTCACGTCAACATAGTCGACGCCCATATAGTTCAGCACCCCGGCAACGCGGGACGAGAACCCGCATTGCGGCATCATCTTGGTGCCCTTCATGTAAAGCACCACGTCGTTCTTGGTGATCGTCTCGCGGATCTGATCCTGCGCGCTCATGCCTTGTCCTTTCAGTCCGGAGCTTTGGTGGTCAACGCCAGCGCATGTAGTTCACCATGCGCGCCGTCCATCTTGCCTTTCAGGCTGGCATAGACCGCGCGCTGCTGCTGCACCCGGTTCATGCCGCGGAAGGATTCGTCGATCACTTCCGCCGCCCAGTGGTTGCCGTCGCCCGCCGTGTCGATCACGGTGATCTTTGCTTTGGGAAAGGAAGCGCGGATCAGCGCCTCGATGTCTTCGGCTTCCATCGCCATTGCGGGCCTCATTCATTGACTGGCCTAAGATGTATGTCCAAGGGGCAGGGCCTGCAAGTGCGGCATCAGGGTGGGGGCGGTCCGGCCTGCCATTCGTCCCGCATCATTCCGAAAAGATGCAGATCCACCGCCCGGCCAAGGCAGGTTCGCCACCATTGCGCCCGCTGCACCCCTTCGCGGCGGAACCCGGCGCGTTCGTAGATTTTCATTGCGCGCGGGTTTTCCCCGCTGGCATCCAGCCAGATCCGCGCCGCCCCAAGCGTGGCAAAGCCATAGTCCACCAGCGCGGCGAAGAAGGCATCGCCCCGCCCGCCGCCGGCCTGCGCCAGCGCGATGCGGAACAGTTCCACCCGCCCCGACGGATCACCGATCTCGCGAAAGATGGCAAAGCCCGCCGGGCCTTTGCCTTCGTCCCAGATCAGCACCCGCGCCTCGGGGCTGTCGATCCAGCCCTGCAAGGTGGCCTCATCGCTGTCCCCAATGAAGGGCGCATAGTCGGGCCGGGTCGTGAGGCTGCGGATGAAGCCGATGTCGGCCGGAGTCGCGTTCCGAAGGGTCATGTCAGGGCCTTCCATTCCCGGGCCAGCATCGAATAGGCGTGGCAATCCACCCAGCCATCGGCCCGCAGCCAACATTCGCGCATCGTGCCTTCGCGCACCAGTCCGGCCCGGGCAAAGGCGGCCAGACCCGCGGCATTGTCAAAGGCAATGTCGCAGAACAGGCGATGCGCCCGCATGTCGGCGAAAGCCACGTCCAGCGCGGCCCGGATCAGCGCGCCCCCGTCGCCGCGCCCCGGCTGCGCCAGCGCCAGGTTGGTCAGGAACACCACCTGCGGATAAAGCGCCTCGATGGTGGCAAATCCGGCAAAACCTTCGCCCCGGTCCCACACCAGAACCCGGCTGTCCGGGTCTGCCGCAAGCGCCTGCACGTCGGCTTCGGTCTGTTGCAACAGGGTCCGGGGATGCGCCGCGATCAACGCCGCAATACGGGGCAGGTCCGGGCTGTCAGGCCCGATCCGGCGCAGCATCAGACGCCCAGAGCTGCCGCGAAGGCCGAGCGATACAGCTTCGACAATTCGGCCATCGGGGCGGATTCGCTGCCAAGCGTCACCGTCTCGCCACCGAACTGGCCAACCAGGGCAAGCGGCACGCCGGCCGCCTTGGCCGCGGCCTGCAACCCGGCCAGATCGGCCTGTGCCACCGCCACCAGATAGCGGGCCTGATCCTCGCCGAACAGGAAGGGGATGTCGTTGGCGTCGATCCAGACACCCAGACCCGCGGCTTCCGCCATTTCAAAGGCCGCCAGCGCCAGCCCGCCATCGCCAAGGTCGGTACAGGCGCGCAGCGCCTTGCGGTTGGCGCGGATGAACTCGCCATTGCGGCGTTCGGCCACCAGATCTACCGGCGGGGCATCGCCCGATTCAATGCCGAAGGCTTCCGCCAGCAGCGCCGACTGGCCCAGATGGCCCTTGGTCGCGCCCACCAGCACCGCCAGATCGCCGGTTTCGGGCTTGCCAGCAATCAGCTCATCCAGAGATTTCAGCAGCCCCACGGCGCCGATGGTCGGCGTGGGCAGGATCGGCTGGCCATCGGTTTCGTTGTAAAGGCTGACGTTGCCCGACACGATCGGCATGTCCAGCGCGATACAGGCCTCACCGATGCCTTTCAGCGCCCCGACGAATTGCCCCATGATTTCGGGCTTTTCGGGATTGCCGAAGTTCAGGTTGTCGGTGGTTGCCAGGGGCAGCGCGCCCACGGCGGTCAGGTTGCGATAGGCTTCCGCCACGGCCTGCCGGCCGCCCTGCACAGGGTTCGCCCTGACGTAGCGCGGGGTCACGTCGCTGGTGAAGGCCAGCGCCTTGCCGGTGCCATGCACACGCACCACGCCGGCGGGCAGACCGGGCGTCACCAGCGTGTCGGCGCCGACCTGGGCATCGTATTGTTCATAGACCCATCCCTTGTGGGCGTGGTTCGGGCTGCCGATCAGCGCCCGCAGCCCATCCAGCAGGCCGATCTCGGGCACGGGAACCAGGGCGGGGGCGGGGGGCGTCTCGACCCAGGGCCGGTCATATTCCGGCGCGCTGGACGCCAGTTTCGACAACGGCAGGTCGGCCTTCACCTCATTGCCGTGCAGGATCAGGAAGCGGTCTTCGGGAATGGTTTCCCCGACGATGGCGAAGTCCAGATCCCATTTCCTGAAGATCGCCCGCGCTTCCGTCTCCATCTCGGGCTTCAGCACCATGAGCATCCGCTCCTGGCTTTCCGACAGCATCATCTCATAGGCGGTCATGTTGGTTTCGCGCTGGGGCACGTCATCCAGTTGCAGCCGGATGCCAAGGCCGCCCTTGTCACCCATTTCCACGGCGGAACAGGTCAGCCCCGCCGCGCCCATGTCCTGAATCGAGATGACCGCACCGCTGGCCATCAGCTCAAGGCAGGCTTCCAGCAGGCATTTCTCGGTGAAGGGGTCGCCGACCTGCACCGTGGGGCGCTTTTCCTCGATGGTCTCGTCAAATTCGGCGCTGGCCATGGTGGCGCCGCCCACGCCATCGCGGCCGGTCTTGGCGCCCAGATAGACCACCGGCATCCCCACGCCGCTGGCGGCGGAATAGAAGATCGCATCCGTGCGGGCCAGTCCGGCGGCAAAGGCGTTCACCAGACAGTTGCCGTTATAGGATTTGTGGAACCGCACCTCGCCGCCCACCGTCGGCACGCCAAAGGCGTTGCCGTAGCCGCCCACGCCTTCCACCACGCCCTTGACCAGATGCGCCGTCTTCGGATGGCTGGGCAGGCCGAAGGACAGCGCGTTCATGGCCGCGATCGGCCGCGCGCCCATCGTGAAGACATCGCGCAGGATGCCGCCCACGCCGGTTGCCGCGCCTTGATGCGGTTCGATGTAGGAGGGGTGGTTGTGGCTCTCCATCTTGAAGATCACCGCATCGCCATCGCCGATGTCCACCACGCCGGCGTTTTCACCCGGTCCGCAGATCACCTGCGGGCCGGTGGTCGGCAGCTTGCGCAGGTGGATCTTCGACGACTTGTAGGAACAGTGCTCGTTCCACATCGCGCTGAAGATGCCCAGTTCGGTGAAGGTCGGTTCGCGCCCGATGATCTGCAGGATGCGCTGATATTCGTCCGGCTTCAGCCCATGCGCCGCCACAAGGTCTGGGGTGATCTGGGGTTCGCTCATCACGGGGCCTCCGGTCGCGGCAAGGGGATGCGCGCGTCCTATCCGATGCCGCCCCGGCGCGAAAGCCCCTGCAAGGGGGGCGGCGCCCGTTGTGCCCGCATTTTCACAGGTATCAGGGGCGGCCCTGACCTTGCACCGGCAGCAACTCGTGGCTGCGCCAAACGAGGCCCGGAAAAAAGAGAGGCCGAGCAAAAGCCCGGCCTAAGTCCAACAGGGAGGTATGAGACGACAGGAGTTGCCTCGAACATCGTCTCGCCGCCCGATTTATGGGCTGTTTGTGAATCGTGCAAGGTCAGGAATGCCGCAGGTGCAGCATGTCCGCCATGCGTTCGGTGCATGGCTGGACGATGGGCTGACCCTAACCCTGCTGGCGTTTGCGATAATCCTGGATTTCATCCATCACAAAGTCCCGAAAGGCCGAGACCCGCTTGGAATGGCGCAGCTCTTCAGGATAGGCCAGAAACACCGGCACTTCCCCGCTTTCCACATCCGGCAGCACCCGCACCAGATGCGGGAAACCTTCGGTGATGTAATCGGGCAGCACCCCGATCCCCAGATTGTTCAGCACCGCCTGCAAGACGCCGAAGTAGTTGTTGACGTGCAGCGTCGAGGGGATCTCGTGGCTCATCAGTTCGGCCACGAGCATGGCGCCCGAGGCCACCTGCGGCGTGCCCGGATGCTGGCAGATCAGCCGGTGCTGCGTCATGTCTTCCATCTTGTCCGGCGTGCCATGCCCGGCCAGATATTCCGGCGTTGCATAAAGGCGCATGCGGATCTGCATGAGCCGTTTGCGGATCAGGTCGGCCTGGCTGGGTTCCTTCATGCGGATCGCCACGTCCGCCTCGCGCATGGGCAGGTCAAGGACACGCTCTTCCAGCATCAGGTCGATCTTCAGGGCAGGGTAATGTTCATAAAGCCGCGCCAGCCGCGGGGCCAGCCAGAGCGTGCCGAAGCCGGTGGTCGTTGTCACCCGCAACTCGCCGAACACTTCGTCCTCGCTGTCGCGAATCCGCGCGGCCGCTGCATCCAGACGCTTGACCATCTGCGTGGTGGCATCGAACAGCAATTCGCCCTGTTCCGTCAGGATCAGCCCCCGCGCGTGGCGGTGGAACAGGGTGACGTTCAGGCTTTCTTCCAGGGCACGGATTTGCCGGCTGACGGCCGATTGAGAAAGGTGCAACACCTCGCCCGCGTGGGTCAGGCTGCCCTTGTCAGCCACCGCGTGGAAAATCCTCAGCTTGTCCCAGTCCATCAGCCCATCCTTCAAAACGGCGCAACCGTAACACAAGCCATGCGATTTAGGAAAACCTGATCCATCATAAAAGCCCTGACTGAGGGGAAAATTTGCAGATGCAGCACCCGTGGCGTCACGGGACTTTCAGCGCGGGCCGCTTCGGCCTATGATCGGCGCAAGACGGGCATGAACCCGCAGGCAGGAAAGGGGCAGCGATGGCAGTCGGCGTTTTCGATTCGGGTCTGGGGGGGCTGACGGTTCTGGATGCCGTTGCGCGACGCCTGCCGCAGGTGCCCTTCGTCTATTTCGGCGACAATGCCCACGCGCCCTATGGCGTCCGCACCTCTGACGACATCTTTGCCCTGACCTGTGCGGCAACCGAACGGCTATGGGACGAGGGGTGCGATCTGGTCATCCTCGCCTGCAATACCGCCAGCGCCGCTGCGCTGAAGCGGATGCAGGAAACCTGGGTTCCGAAGGACAAGCGCGTTCTGGGGGTCTTCGTGCCTTTGATCGAGGCGCTGACCGAACGGCAATGGGGCGACAACAGCCCCCCGCGCGAGGTGGCGGTTAAACACGTCGCGCTGTTCGCCACGCCGGCCACCGTGGCCTCCCGCGCCTTCCAGCGCGAACTGGCCTTCCGCGCCATCGGTGTGGATGTCGAGGCGCAGCCCTGCGGCGGCGTCGTCGATGCCATCGAGCAGGGAGACGAGATCCTGGCCGAGGCACTGGTGCGCAGCCACGTCGAGGCGCTGAAGCGCCGGATGCCGCGCCCCGAGGCGGCGATCCTGGGATGCACCCATTATCCGCTGATGCAGCAGGCGTTCCAGGATGCGCTTGGGCCCGAGGTGAAGGTCTATTCCCAGGCCAATCTGGTGGCCGAGTCGCTGGCCGATTACCTGACCCGCCGCCCGGAGTTCGTGGGGCCGGGGACCGAGACAAAGTTCCTGACGACAGGCGACCCCGCCAGCGTTTCGAACAAGGCAACCCTGTTCCTGCGTCACCGGATTGTGTTCTCAGCGGCCTGAGGGCCCATACTCCCACATTGCCAGGGCAAACCAAACGCCATGATCCCGCTGCAAGACTACCGCGCCGCCCGGCTTGCCGCGCTGACTGCCCCCGATGGCTGGCTGAACCTGATCGCCCGAATCGATCTGACGCCCGGCATCCATGCGGTTGGGGCCGCGCAGGACATACGCCTTCCGTCCGGCCCCGATCTGCTTGGCACGCTGAAAGTCAGCCAGACCGGCGCCAGCTTTGCCCGGCCGGGGCAGGGGCCACAGCCGTTCCTTCCGGTGCCCGATGCCTTTCCGCAATTGCAGGTCGATCCGTTCTTGCTGGAGCTTCATACCGTTGACGGGGTGCCGGCGTTGCGGGTGCGGGATCTGAGCTTGCGGCCACAGATTACCTTGCGCCATTTCCCCGACGCACCCGGTTGGGTGATCCGCGCCCGCTGGCAGGAACTGGCGCCGCAGACCGCCAGCGTGGCCATGAAGGATGGCAGCCGGGCCGAAGTCACGCTGACCCATCGCGCCAGCTTTGACCATCAGGGGCGCGAGGTCAGCCTGACGCCGACGCATTGGAAGGCCGGCAAGCCGATGTTCGTCTTCCGCGATGCCACGGCGGGCGAAACCTACGGGGCAGGGCGGTTCCTGTTCGGGGAAGACATTGGCGGCGGCGAGATCACCCTTGATTTCAACCGCGCCTTCACGCCCCCCTGCGGCTTCACCGATTATGCGATCTGCCCGTTGCCGCCGCCCGGAAATGTGCTGCCTTTCCGCATCGAGGCAGGCGAGAAGGCCCCGGATTGAAAAGGGGCAGACCCTGCGGTCTGCCCCCTTTTGCGCAGAATGTTCTGACGCAGGACTCAGTCCTTGGCGCGTTCCACATAGCTGTCATCGTCGGTGTTGATGACGATCCGCGTGCCCGGCCCGATATGCGGCGGCACCATCACGCGCAGCCCGTTCGAGGTCATCGCCGGCTTGTAGGACGAGCTGGCGGTCTGGCCCTTCACCACCGGCTCGGTCTCGGTGATCTCGACGGTGATCTTCTGCGGCATTTCGATGGCGATCGGAATGTTCTCGAAGGTCTTGACGAAGCAGCGCATACCTTCCTGCAGATAGACCTTGTTGTCGCCCATCACATCGGCAGTGACCACGACCTGATCGTAGCTTTCCGGCTCCATGAAGTGGAAGCCTTCGCCGTCTTCGTACAGAAAATCATAACCGCGCTCGTCCACGGTGGCTTTCTCGACGCCGTCCGTGGTCTTCCACCGCTCGCTGACCTTCACCCCGTCCGAAATTCGGCGCATGTCGACGCTGGTCGTCGGCGTGCCTTTGCCGGGGTGGAAGTTGACGGCATTGAGGACGACATAGAGCTTGCCGTCCATCTCGACGACATTGCCCTTGCGGAGCGAGGAGGCGATGACTTTCACGTGGCGTGATCCTTGTGGTATGGGGCGCGCGGCGCGCGGATTGACGCGCCCTCTAGCGCACCTTGCCCCAGATTTCCAGCCGGAACCGCCGTAATGACCCAGACCCCCTGGTGGCACCCCTCGCGCCACGCTGACCGCCGCCCGCTGCTGCTGGCCCGCAACCGTATTCAGGCGGCCATCCGTGGCTGGCTGGCCGCCGAGGGTTTTGTCGAGGTGGACCCCGCCGCGTTGCAGGTCAGCCCGGGGAATGAGGCGCATCTGCACGCCTTCCGCACCACCGCCATCGGCAATGACGGGGTGGGGATGGACCGCTACATGCACACCTCGCCCGAGTTTGCCATGAAGCGGCTGCTGGCGGCAGGAGAGACCCGCATCCACAGTTTCGGCCATGTCTGGCGCAACCGCGAACGCGGCCCGCTGCACAGCCCGGAATTCACCATGTTGGAATGGTACCGGACGGGCGAACCTTATGAGCGGTTGATGCAGGACATTGCCGCCTGGGTGCAGCTTGCCGCCGAGGGGCCGCTGCGGTTCCGCGACCGGACCTGTGATCCGGCGGCGCCCTATGAACGGGTCTCGGTGGCCGAGGCTTTTGCAGCCCATGCCGGCATCGACCTTCTGGCCACGCTGGCCGCGGACGGGGCGCCCGATGCGGATGCCCTGGCGGCGCAGATGGACCGCGCGGGGATTGCACGGGGGCCGGGCGAAAGCTGGTCTGACCTGTTTTCCCGCGTCCTTTCGGAAAAGGTTGAGCCGCGTTTGGGCATGGGGCGGCTGACGGTGCTGGACCGCTATCCCGCAGCCGAGGCGGCGCTGGCGCGGCGCTGCCCGGATGATCCGCGGGTGGCCGAGCGGTTCGAGGTCTATGCCTGCGGCGTGGAACTGGCCAACGGGTTTGGCGAGTTGACCGATCCGGTCGAACAGCGGGCACGGTTCGAGGATGAGATGGCGATCAAGGCGCGGGTCTATGGCGAGACCTATCCGATTGATGAAGACTTCCTTGCCGCGCTGGCGCTGATGCCGCCCGCGGCGGGTTGCGCGCTGGGGTTCGACCGGCTGGTGATGCTGGCCACCGGCGCGCCGTCGGTCGAGGCGGTCATGTGGGTGCCCGCCGGGTGACATGTGCTGTCCCGGAATGGGACAGGGGCCGCCTTCGGGAAATCATCGCCTTGCAGGCCCGCCTGACGGGTTTGGTCACGGCCTTGTGCGGGCGCTTGCATTGCGGGTGCAATGGCCGCAAAAGAACCGCGCATCTTTTGCCTGCAAGGGACACCTGCCATGACCTACCGGATCGCCATCCTTGGAGCCTCGGGCTACACGGGGGCCGAGCTTGTCCGACTGATCGCAACGCATCCGCAGATGCGGATCACGGCGCTGTCGGCGGATCGCAAGGCCGGCATGACCATGGCCGAGGTCTTTCCCTTCCTGCGCCACCTTGATCTGCCGCGGCTGGTGAAGATTGACGAGATCGACTTCTCGCAAGTCGATCTGTGCTTCTGCGCGCTTCCTCATGCGACCACTCAGGAAGTCATCGCAAGGCTGCCGAAAGATTTGAAAATTGTTGATATGAGCGCCGACTTCCGGCTGCGCGATCCGGCCGAGTACGAGAAGTGGTATGGCCAGCCGCATACCGCCGTCGAATTGCAGAAAGAGGCGGTTTACGGCCTCACCGAATTCTACCGCGACGACATTCGCAAGGGCCGGCTGATTGCCGGCACCGGCTGCAACGCGGCGACGGGGCAGTTTGCGCTGCGGCCGCTGATCGCGGCGGGGGTGGTTGATCTGGATGACATCCTGATCGACCTGAAGGCGGGCGTGTCGGGTGCGGGGCGCAGCCTGAAGGAAAACCTGCTGCACGCTGAACTGTCGGGCGGCACGCATACCTATTCCGCGGGCGGCAAGCACCGGCATCTGGGCGAGTTCGACCAGGAGTTTTCCAAGGTTGCCGGTCGCCCGGTGCGGGTACAGTTCACCCCGCACCTGCTGCCGATGAACCGGGGCATCCTGGCAACGGTCTATGTGAAGGGAGATGCGAAGATCGTGCACCAGACGCTTGAAAAGGCGTATGAAAATGAACCTTTCTTGCGCGTTCTGCCCTTTGGCGTTCTGCCGTCCACCCGGGATATTGCTGGCAGCAACTTCTGCCATATCGGCGTGATCGGCGACCGGATCGCCGGCCGTGCCGTAGTGGTGGCGGTGCTGGACAACCTGACCAAGGGCAGCTCTGGCCAGGCGATCCAGAACGCGAACCTTGTGCTTGGGATCGAAGAGACGACCGGGCTGATGCTGGCGCCGATGTTCCCGTAAGGGGCGCGGCTGCGACCGTTTGGTCACGCGGTCTTGACCAAGGTCAAAGCCGTTCCGATTTAGAACGTGTCAAAACGGCCGGCGTTCGGAAGGAAGAAAGCGCACCATGAACGGTACGAAGCAGGAGTTCCGCGGTCTCAAGGGCCTGAAGAAGCAGCGCCGGATTCAGGTGATCCTGCTGGCGTTTCTGGCGATGGCCGTGGCGACGGGCCTGATCGGCTATGCCATGCGCGACGGTATCAATTTCTTCCGCAGCCCGACGCAGGTGGCCGAGGAACAGCCCGGTGAAAGCGAAGTGTTCCGCCTGGGCGGGCTGGTCAAGCAGGGCAGCCGCACCCCGCCCGAAGGTATGCAGTTCGGCTTCGTGGTGACGGACACCAAGACGGATGTTCCGGTGCGCTATGTCGGCAATTCGCCGCCGCCGGATCTGTTCACCGAAGGTCAGGGCACCATCGTGACGGGCACCATGAAGGATGGCGTGTTCCTAGCGACCGAGATCATGGCCAAGCATGACGAGACCTATCAGCCCAAGGAAGTGGTCAAGGCGCTGAAAGAACAGGGTGTCGATATTGACCCCTCCGTGATGCACGGCGGAAGCTGATGCATCCTGCCGCACGGTGGCACGAGGCGGCGTTAACGCTTTGCTGACAGCCTTATCCCCCAGCCAAGGACAGCCGGGGAAGGCCTGCATGACCAGCGTCAAGGACATTGCCGAAGAGATTGTCGCCCGCGAGGGCGGCTTCGTGAACGATCCCGATGATCCGGGCGGGCCAACCAAACATGGGGTAACGCTGGCCACGCTGCGGCGGCTTGGGATTGACGTGAACCGCGACAGCCGGATTGATCTGGCCGATGTGCGGGCCCTGAGCCGGACCCAGGCGGAGGACATCTATGTCGAGCATTACTTCCGCCGTCCCGGCCTGGGCGCCTTGCCCGAAGTGCTGCAGCCGTCTGTGTTCGACATGTATGTCAATGCGGGTTCGGCGGCCGTGAAGATCCTGCAAAAGCTGGTGACGCAGATGGGGTATCCCTGCGAGGCCGATGGCGAGATCGGGCCGCAGACCATTCGCCAGACGCAACTGGCCTGGGAGGCGGCCCCGGACCATCTGGTCGATGCCTACGGGATTGCGCGGCGCAACTATTACTATTCCTTGGCCGATGCGCGCCCCGCCAGCCGCAAGTTTGCGCGCCGGGCCGATGGCGGCAAGGGCGGCTGGATTCTGCGGGCCGAGGCGTTCATTTCGCCGAAATATCATCTGACCGAGGCGCAGCACCGGGCGCGGGTGGCGAAATGGGGGTGATTGATCGCGTTTTGGGTAGCCCGGGCGCGGTCTCGGCGCTGGGGCAGGCAGCACAGGGCGTGGCCGAGGTTTTCGTGCCCTCGGCCACCAGACGGATGGAACTGTCGGCCGAAGCGCAGATGTCGGCGCTGCGGCAGTTGGGCGAGGAATACCAGCACCCCGCGTTGAGCGGCTTTGACCGGGTGATCAACGGCCTGAACCGGCTGCCAAGGCCGTTCCTGGCGTTCGGCACGCTGGGGCTGTTCGTCTATGCCATGGTCGATCCGGTGGGCTTTGCCGCGCGGATGGTGGGGCTGAACGCCGTGCCCGAACCGCTGTGGTGGCTTCTGGGGGCGATCGTGGCCTTCTATTTCGGCGCGCGCGAGACGCATTACTTTCGCAGCAGGCCGGTGATGGCGCCACTTGCGCCGGGGGCGGCCGCAACGGAAGAGAACGCGGCCCTTGACGACTGGCGCGCGGGCGGGCTGGGCGCTTGACCTCCTGTCGCGGCTCTGGCAAGGCCAGAGCATCAGACGGGATTTGATCAGATGAACCTCTTCGCGGACATCCGCAGTGCGGTGGTTGATGCCCTTGGCCGGATGACGGCCGAGGGCCTTTTGCCTTCGGGGCTGGACCTTTCGAATGTGGCGGTGGAACCGCCGCGCGATGCGGCGCATGGCGACATGGCGACCAACGCCGCCATGGTGCTGTCCAAGCCGGCCGGCAAGCCGCCGCGCGAGATCGCCGAAGGGCTGGCGGCGCGGCTGCTGGACGATCCCCGGATCGAGGGGGCCGATGTGGCAGGGCCGGGGTTCCTGAACCTGCGGCTGGCGCCGGCGGTCTGGCAGGGCGTGTTGCGTCAGGTGCTTGAAGCGGGCACCGGCTATGGCCGGTCCGACATCGGTGCCGGGCAGAAGGTGAACGTCGAATTCGTCAGCGCAAACCCGACCGGGCCCATGCATGTGGGCCATGTGCGCGGCGCGGTTGTGGGCGATGCGCTGTCGAACCTGCTGGCCTTTGCCGGCTGGAATGTGACGCGCGAGTATTACATCAACGATGGCGGCGCGCAGGTCGATGTGCTGGCCCGCAGCGCCTATGAACGCTACCGCGAGGCGCATGGGCTGGAGCCGGAAATCCGTGAAGGATTGTATCCGGGCGACTATCTGATCCCGGTGGGTGAGGCGCTGAAGGCCAAATACGGCGACAGCCTGCTGGACAAGGGCGAACAGGTCTGGCTGGCCGAGGTGCGCGATTTTGCCAGCGCCATGATGATGCAGATGATCCGCGAGGACCTGGCGGCGCTTGGCGTGCGGATGGATGTCTATTCCAGCGAAAAGGCGCTGTATGGCACCGGCGAGATCGAGGCCGCGATCGAGGAGCTGCGCGAGAAGGGCCTGATTTACGAAGGCACGCTGGAACCGCCGAAGGGCAAGGAGCCCGAGGATTGGGAACCGCGGGTGCAGACCCTGTTCCGCAGCACCGCGCATGGCGATGATGTGGATCGCCCGGTGAAGAAATCGGACGGGAGCTGGACCTATTTCGCCCCCGACATCGCCTATCACTACAACAAGGTGAAGCGTGGCTTCGACCAGTTGATCGACATTTTCGGCGCCGATCACGGCGGCTATGTCAAGCGGATGAAGGCGGCCGTTTCCGCGCTTTCCAACAGCACCGTTCCGCTGGACATCAAGCTGATCCAGTTGGTCAAGCTGTGGAAGAACGGCGAGCCGTTCAAGATGTCCAAGCGTGCGGGCACCTTTGTCACCCTGCGCGACGTGGTGGAAATGGCGGGGGCCGATGTTACCCGCTTCATCATGCTGACGCGCAAGAATGACGTGGCGCTGGACTTCGACTTCGACAAGGTGCTGGAGCAGTCGAAGGACAATCCGGTTTTCTACGTCCAGTATGCCAATGCCCGCATCAACAGCGTTCTGCGCAAGGCGCGGGATGCCGGTATCGCGGTGGACGATGCCACGCTGCTGGCCGCAGACCACAGCGGGCTGGCGCATCCGGCCGAGCAGGCTTTGCTGAAGAAGATCGCCGAATGGCCCCGCCTGGTGGAAATCGCCGCCCGCAACAACGAACCGCACCGCGTTGCCTTCTACTTGTATGAACTGGCCTCGGACCTGCATGGGTTGTGGAATCGGGGCAATGACGAGCTGCAACTGCGCTTCATTCAAGAGGATGTCGCGGTTTCACAGGCGAAAATCGCCCTTGCGCGGAGCGTGGGCGTTGTCATTTGCACAGGTTTGGGTATCTTGGGTGTGACGCCGGTCGAAGAAATGCGCTGATCTGACAAGCGCCTCGGCCGGAAACGAGCAGGCGTGACAGGGCGGGATCAACCCGCCCGGGCAGAGGCAAACATGGCGGACGCGGAATACGGCGCAGATTATGCGGCCTATCCGGCCCAAGGCCGGGGGCAACGGATCATCAATATCGTGGGGGCAGTGGGATCACTGGCTCTGGTTGTCGGGCTTGGCTGGTGGGGCTATGCGCTGGCCGTGCGCGATGTGAATGGCGTGCCGGTCATCCGGGCCATGGGGGGCGCCATGCGGATCGCGCCCGAAGATCCCGGCGGTCAGGTGGTCGATTATCAGGGTCTGGCGGTGAATACCGTGGTGGCCGAAGGATCGGCCGCATCGCCCTCTGACCGGGTGGTGCTGGCGCCTTCGCCAGTGGAGTTGTCGCTTGATGACACTGCGGGCCTGGCAGGGGCACCGCCACCGCTGGAGGGCGAGATCGCACCGGCGCGGCTGGACAGCAGTTCTGCCGGGCTGATGCCGGTGACGCCGCTGGCGGCCGCCGAAGAAGCCCCTGCCACCGGGGCGGCCGTAGCTGCCGCGCTGGCCGAGGCGCTTGGCACCGATGAGGGACAGCCGGAAGAGGCGGTCGAAACCGTGGCACTGGATGCACAGGGCCTGCCGCCCCCGCCGGGCGCGATCACGCGCTCGCCCCGCCCGATGGCGCGGCCTGACCGCGGCGGTGGAGTGGCTGCGCCCAACACATCCGTTGCGGCCTCGGTTGCGCCGCCCAAGACGGTGGACCCGGCCACCCTGAAACCCGGCACCAGGCTGGTGCAGTTCGGCGCTTATGAAAGCGAGGACGATGCCCGCGCGGAATGGGCCCGCATCGCGGGGCGCTTCGCGGCCTTGATGGGCGACAAGTCGATGGTCATCCAGGCGGCCGAGAGCGGCGGCAATACGTTCTTCCGGCTGCGCGCCGTCGGGTTTCAGGATGAGGCCGACGCCCGCCGCTTCTGCGCGGCGCTGACCGCAGAGGGCACCAACTGTATTCCGGTTGCGCATAGATGAATATCGGCACGGGTGCGGCGATCTTCGGGGTGGCGGGGCTGACGCTGACCGCGGCTGAACGGGCGTTCTTTCGGGATGCCGATCCCTTCGGGTTCATCATCTTTGCCCGCAACGTTGATACACCCGACCAGTTGCGCCGCCTGACCGGCGAATTGCGCGCGACAGTGGGGCGTGACGCCCCTGTTCTGGTGGATCAGGAAGGCGGCCGGGTGCAGCGGTTGCGCGCACCGCACTGGCGCGAATGGCAGCCGCCGTTCGACACCGTGGCCGCCTGTGCCAGCGTGGAAGAGGCCGAGGCGGTGATGGGCGCGCGGGCGCGGATCATGGCGGCCGAACTGCGGGCGGTGGGGATCGACGCGAACTGCGCCCCGGTGGCCGATGTGGCGCAGCCGGACACGCATCCGTTTCTGCTGAACCGCTGCTATGGCCGCGACCCTGCGCTGGTGGCGCGGATCGGCCGGGCGGTGGCGGACGGGTTTCTGGCCGGCGGCGTGCTGCCGGTCATCAAGCACATGCCGGGGCATGGCCGGTCATCGCTGGATACGCATCTGGAACTGCCGGTGGTGCGCGCCAGCGCCGACGAGGTGCGCGCGGTGGATTTCGCGCCGTTCCGGGCGCTGAACGATCTGCCGATGGCCATGACGGCCCATATCGTCTTTGAGGCGTTCGACCGTCGTCCGGCGACCCAGTCGCCCGAGATGATCCGGCTGATCCGGCAGGAAATCGGCTTTGCCGGTCTGTTGATGACCGATGATCTGAACATGGAGGCGCTGAAGGGGTCGCTTTCGTCGCGTACCGCGGCCTCGATCGCGGCGGGCTGCGATCTGGCGCTGCATTGCAAGGGCGATCTGGCGCAGATGATCGAAGTGGCGGCGGCGGCGGGCACGATGGGGCCGGCCACCCAGGCACGCGCGCGGGCCGCCCTGGCCGCGCGGTTGCCCCCCGATGCGGTTGACATTGCGGCCATGGAGGCGGACCTTCGGGGTCTGATCCACAGGACCGCCTGATGCCCGATCCCATCGCCGAGGACTGGACCACGCCAGAACGGCTGCTGCCCGAGGTTTCGGCGGCTGAACGGCTGGCCGCCGAGGCGCTGATCGTCGATGTCGAGGGGTTCGAGGGGCCGCTGGACCTGCTGCTGACCCTGAGCCGGACGCAGAAGGTGGACCTGCGGCGGATTTCGGTGCTGCAACTGGCCGAGCAGTATCTGGGCTTTGTCGAAAAGGCACGGACGCTGCGGATCGAACTGGCGGCGGATTATCTGGTGATGGCGGCCTGGCTGGCCTTCCTGAAATCACGCCTGCTGCTGCCCCCCGACCCAAGCGACGAAGGCCCCAGCGCCGAGGATCTGGCGGCGCATCTGGCCTTCCAGCTTGAACGGCTGGCAGCCATGCGCGAGGCGGCGGCGCAACTGATGGCGCGTGACCGGCTGGGCCGTGATTTCTTTGCCCGTGGCTTGCCCGAAGGCGTGAGCCTGAACCGCAAGATCGTTTATGACGCCACCCTGCTGGATCTGATGCGCGGGTATGCCCGGCTCCGCACCAAGGATGAGTTCCGTCCCTTCGTGATGGATCGCGAACATGTCTTCACCATGGAGCAGGCGCTGGACCGGATGCGGGGGCTGATCGGCTATGCCGGAGAGTGGGCCGAACTGACGACCTTTCTGCCCGAAGGCTGGAACGTCACCCCCATGGCGCGGCGCAGCGCGACGGCGGCGCATTTCGCGGCGGTGCTGGAGATGGCCAAGCGCGGGCAGTTGACGATCCGGCAGGGGGAAACCTTCGCGCCGATCCAGATCCGGAGACGTGACGGGTGAGCGAGACCGACGCCGGAACCGATGAGCGCAGCCTGTTCGAAGCGCCGCCCATGGGCGATCAGGAGCGGATGGTCGAGGCCATTCTGTTTGCCAGCGCCGAACCCGTGACGGTGGCCGAACTGGTGGGGCGGATGCCGCATGGATCGGATCCGGCCGAGGCCCTTGCCTATCTGCGCAAACGCTATGAAGGGCGCGGCGTCAATCTGGTGAAGGTAGGCGATGCCTATGCCTTCCGCACGGCGGCGGACCTGGGTTTCCTGATGCGGCGCGAGACGGTCGAGACCCGCAAGCTGAGCCGGGCCGCCATCGAGACACTGGCGATCATTGCCTATCACCAGCCGGTGACGCGGGCCGAGATCGAGGAAATCCGTGGTGTGGCGGTCAGCCGGGGCACCATCGACCAGTTGATGGAAATGGAATGGATCCGGTTTGGCCGGCGGCGGATGACACCGGGGCGGCCGGTGACATTTGTGGTGACCGAGGCGTTCCTGGATCACTTCGGTCTGGAATCGGCGCGCGATCTGCCGGGAATCAAGGAACTGCGGGCTGCCGGGTTGCTGGACAGCCGGCCGGTGCCCGGCTTCGGCAGCCCTGCCGACGGGGCTGGAGACGAGGACGAGGCGACGACCGGCCAAAGCGAACTGTTCGAGGATTGAGGGTGATGGATTTCAACCGGCTTCTGACGCAACTGGTGAACATGTTTCTTCGCCAGATCATGAACCGCGGCATCAAGACCGGCATCGACTATGCCAGCCGGCGGGGCAAACCCGCCGCGCAGATGACTCCCGAGGAACGCCAGAAGGCGCGGCAATCAAGGACGCTGGCCGAACAGGCACGCCGCGCCGCCCAGATGCTGCGGCGCTTCGGGCGCTAATCCGTCCGAAACTGCTTGGCCAGTTTCAGGCCCTGTCCCTGATAGTTCGACGCGATTCCCGCGCCGTAAAGGCGGGCAGGGCGCGCCGACATCTTTTCATACACCAGCCGGCCCACCACCTGACCGTGCTCCAGCACGAAGGGGGCTTCGTGGCAGCGCACTTCCAGCACACCCCGGCTGCCAATGCCGCCCGCTGCGGCATGGCCGAAGCCGGGGTCGAAAAAGCCGGCGTAATGAACGCGGAATTCGCCCACCATCGCCAGATAGGGCGCCATTTCGGCGGCATAGTCGGGCGGGATCGTCACCGCCTCGCGCGAGACGAGGATGTAGAACGCGCCGGGGTCCAGGATTATGCGGCCATCCTCGGCATGTACCTCTTCCCAGAACTCACGGGCGGGATAGTGGCCGATGCGGTCCAGATCGACCACACCGGTATGCGGCTTGGCGCGATAGCCGACCAGTGTGCCACTTTTGGGCAGAAGATCGACCGAGAAGCCAAGGCCCTCGGAAATGACTGGCGTGCCGTCCACCAGCGGTTCGGCAGCGTGCAGCGCCGTCAGTTCGGCATCGGACAGCATCGCCTGACCCGAGCGGAACCGGATCTGGTTCAGCCGCTGGCCTTCGCGCACCAGCACTGAGAAAGATCGCGGGCAGACCTCGGCATAAAGCGGGCCGGTATAGCCTTCGGGGATACGGTCGAATTCGGTGCCGCCATCGGTGATCGTGCGGGTCAGCAGGTCCAGCCGCCCGGTTGACGACTTCGCATTCGCCACAGCCGTCACGCCGGCGGGCAGCGACAGTCGCTCGGCCAGCGGCACCACATAGACGCAGCCCTTTTCCAGCACCGCCCCGTCGCGCAGGTTCACGCGGTGCATCTCGAATTCTTCCAGCCGGTCGGCCACCCGGCGCCCGGCCCCGGCAAGGAACGAGGCGCGGACGCGATAGGCGACCGGGCCAAGGCGTAGATCAAGGCTGGCGGGCTGCACCTGCGCATCCAGCACCGCAGGTTCGGCGGCAATGGCACCGCTTGCGATCAGATCGCGGATGGCTTGGTCGGGCAGGACGCCGGGATTGGTCACGCAGGGGCCCCCTGTACTTGGCCGGAATGAAAAACCGCCCGCACTGCAGGGCAGGCGGGCGGCTTTACAGTGGTCGGGCCGGAGAGATTCGAACTCTCGACCTCCCGCCCCCCAGACGGACGCGCTAACCAGGCTGCGCTACGGCCCGACACGGCGTTGTCATAGCGGTTTTCCGGGCAGGGGCAAGCGGGAAAACGCATCACGGCGTTCCGGTGTGAAGACCGCAAGTCCGCGACGGTGCAGATCATTTCAGGAAGCGTGCGGCGGCCCAAGACGGGCGCGCAGGGCCGCAGCCCGCGCTGCAATCTCGGCCAGAGCCTTGGCCTTGGGGTTAAGGCTGCCAAGCGGCAGCGCCCGCAGGCGGGCGGCCAGCGTCGCCGTCGGCTCCTCCAGCTCCAGCGTCGATTCGGCCATGCGGCGCACACGGGCGGCGATGGCCGGACGGTCGGCGGCGGGCTCGTCCCCGTCAATGGCCAGTGGCGCTGCAAGGACGGGAGGCGCGTCCGGCTGGACTAGATCCTTGGGGGCTGCGGCAGCTTCACTGGAAACAGCGACATCCTCGAACGGGGCCTCGGCCGGCAGATCGGCAGCAAAATCGTCAACCGATGCGGATGCCCAATCGTCCACCTCGGTAAAGGGGGCTTCCTCGACATCCTCGACGGTGGGCAGGCCTTCAGCAGCCGGCGGCTCTGCGCGTATGGGTGTCGCGGGCGGCGCAGAGGCATCAGGCCCGGTCGCGGCCGGAAGGGCGGGCTTGGCGGCGGGCAGATCCTCGCCCTCATCGCCGAACAGCGAGAATTGCACGCTGGTATCGCTTTCTTCTTCGGGAAACAGATTTACGACTTCGGCCGTCGATGGCACCGCGTCAGCGCCCTGAAGAACGTCGGACCCGGCCTGATCCGTGTCCGGTCCCACCCCAAAATCCGCAAAAGCGCCCTCATCGTCCGGGCCTTCGGTTGTCTGCGTTTCGGGAAATGCGGTTTTCAAGCCATCCTGGTCGGCAGGTTCGGACGCTGCCGGATCAGCCTCGGCGGTTGCACTGCCGTCGCGCAGGGGGCCGGGGAAGGGTATTGGCTCATTCCCCCGCTCTTCCTGTGCGGTGTCGTTAACCAGACTCGACTCCTCGACCGGACCCAGATCCTCGACCAGGCCAGAGACATGGCGGATACCCTGCTCACGCAGGATCTTCTGCACGCCGCGGATCGTCATCCCTTCGTCATGCAGAAGCCGCTTGATGCCAGCCAGCAGCGCAATATCGGAAGGGCGGTAATAGCGCCGACCGCCGGCCCGCTTGACGGGTCTGATCTGCGGAAAACGGCTTTCCCAGAACCGCAGGACATGGGCCGGCGTTTCGAGAGCCTCGGCCACCTCGGATATGGTGCGGAAGGCCTCGGGCGACTTGTCCATTCGGGATGGTCCTTATTTCTTCTTCTTGCCCGCTGCGACGCGGTCCTTCATCAGATGTGAAGGCCGGAACGACAGCACGCGGCGAGGCGAAATCGGCACCTCGTCGCCGGTTTTCGGGTTCCGCCCCACGCGGGCCGACTTGGCGCGCACCGAGAAGGTTCCGAAGGACGAGATCTTGACCGTTTCGCCCGACGCAAGCGCATCGGACATGTGTTGCAGAACCGATTCCACCAGATTGGCAGATTCGTTGCGGCTGAGGCCAACCTCGCGGAACACCGCTTCGGTCAGGTCCATTCGTGTCAGGGTCTTCTCGCTCATGCCCAAAATCCCCCCGGGTTTCGCGGAAGGATGCGGCCGTTGGAATTGCCTTGTCAATATCAAAGGCTTGGCGCGGGGCCTTGAAGCAGCCTGACAAGCCGGATTTCGCGCCTACCAGCGCAGGACGACCGAGCCCCAGGCCAGACCGCCGCCAATCGCCTCGGTCACCAGCAGGTCGCCGGGCTTGATCTGGCCGCGCGCCTTGCCAACCGACAGGGCAAGGGGAATCGAGGCGGCCGAGGTATTTCCGTGGTCCTGCACGGTGACCACCACATGATCCATCGGCACCTGCATCCGTTTTGCGGTGCCTTCGATGATGCGGATATTGGCCTGATGCGGCACGATCCAGTCAACATCGGCGCTGGACAGGCCGGCTTTTTCCAGCGCGGCATGGGCGGTTTCTGCCAGTTTCTCGACCGCGTGGCGGAAAACTTCCTTGCCTTCCATCCGCAGATGCCCGGTGGTGCCGGTCGAGGCGCCGCCGTCCACATAGAGCAGATCCTTGTAGCGACCGTCCGAATTCAGGTCGGTGGACAGGATGCCACGATCCGCCGGCGTGCCCGCCCCTTCGGCGCGTTCCAGAATCAGCGCGCCGGCACCGTCACCGAACAGCACGCAGGTGCCGCGATCCGTCCAGTCCATCAGGCGCGAGAAGGTTTCGGCGCCGATCACCAGCACCCGCGACGCCTGACCCGACAGGATCAGCGCATTGGCATTGGCCAGCGCGAAGACAAAACCGGCACAGACGGCCTGCACGTCGAAGGCAAAGCCCTTGGTCATGCCAAGGTTGGCCTGCACCATTGTGGCGGCGGAGGGGAAGGTCAGGTCGGCGGTCGAGGTGGCCAGAACGATGGCGTCAATCTCGTCGGCCTGCATACCGGCATCTTCCAGCGCGGCCCGGGCGGCGCAGGTGGCCAGGTCCGAGGTGGTCTGGCCTTCGGCTGCGAAATGCCGCCGCTCGATGCCCGACCGGGACCGGATCCATTCGTCGGAGGTATCGACGATCTTTTCGAATTCTGCGTTGGGAACAACCCGGTCGGGCAGATAATGCCCGACGCCCCTGACCACGGCGCGTATCGTCATTCTTCTGGATTGCTCCCTGCCGGCTTGGCGGCTCCGGTCTCCACTGGGGAGGCATCCTGCCCCGCGGCTTCGGCGGATGCAACCCGTGCGGCAAGCCGTTCAAGAAAGCCCGCGCGGGCAAGACGATAGGCAAGCCCGACCGCAGCGGAAACGCCGGTCGCATCGGCGCCGCCATGCGACTTGACCACCGTACCGTTGAGACCCAGGAAAACACCGCCATTCACACGGCGGGGGTCAATGCGTTTTTGAAGCCGTTTCAAAGAGTTGAGCGCCAGAAGGGCCGCGAATTTCGACAGAATGCCCGCACCGAAGGCTTCGCGCAGCAGTTCGGAAATCAGCTTGGCAGTGCCTTCGCCGGTTTTCAGCGCCACGTTGCCGGTGAAGCCATCGGTGACGATCACATCAACACGATCTGACGGAATATCGAGGCCTTCGACGAAACCGACGCTTTCATAGCCGCCGGCTTCGGCGTTGCGGGCCAGCAGTTCCAGCGCTTCCTTCAACTCGGCGCGGCCCTTGTGTTCCTCGGTCCCGACATTCAGCAGACCGACACGCGGCCGTTCCAGCGACAGGCCGTTGCGGGCGTAGGAAGCCCCCATGATGGCATATTGCAGCAGATCGGACGCCTCGGCCTTCACGTCGGCGCCAACGTCAAGCATGACGTTAAAGCCGCCGGGGCTGCGGCTGGGCCAAAGGCAGGCGATGGCAGGGCGGTTGACGCCGGGCAGCTTGCGCAGACGCAGCATCGACACCGCCATCAGCGCGCCGGTGTTGCCACAGGATACGGCGGCCCCGGCCTCACCGTCGCGCACGGCGTCGATGGTGGCCCACATCGAGGTTCCCTGGCCATGGCGCATCACCTGGCTGGGCTTGTCGTCCATCGTGACCACGCGGTCGGCATGGCGCAATGTGACACGGCCGGTCAGCGCGGGTTCACGCGCGAGAAGGGGCGCAAGCTGCGCCTCGTCCCCATGCAGAAGGACATGCAGGTCTGGATTGCGCGCGACCGAATCGACAAGGCCGGCGACCACGGCCACCGGCCCCTTGTCGCCACCCATCGCATCGACGGAAATGACGGTGCGCTCGGTACCCGAGGTTTCCGGCGTGAGACGCTCGTTGGCCATGGGACTGCGCGCGGGAAGAAGCAGGCTTACGCCGCGTCTTCGTCGATATCCACTTCCTTGGCCGCCGCCACGACTTCGCGGGCGTCATAATGGCCGCAGGCGCCGCAAACGTGGTGCGGGCGCTTCAGCTCGCCACAGTTCGGGCATTCGTTGGGGTTCGCGGCAACCAGCGCGTCATGAGCGCGGCGCATGTTCCGGCGGGAACGGGTGGTGCGGTTCTGCGGGACAGCCATGTCTCGACCTTTGGGCTTGGAAGGGGACAGGCCCCTGATTTTGCTGCAAGAAACAGACCTTTAGGCAATAGCCTACAGATGCTGTGCCACAGCCTGAATGAGGCGGGGAACATACTCGGATTCGGCCGGGGCGCAAGTCCTTTTTCTGCCTGCACTTGTGGCCTGCGGCGGGGTGCCGGCCGAACGGTCAGCCGGCATCGTCGGCCGACTTGATCTTCAGCCCGGCAAGGGCCGCGAAGGGGCGCAGATCCGTGTCACGCAGCGGCGATACGCCGGGTTCCGCAAAGACCGCCTCGCCCAGTTCGGCGCCCGGGGCGCGCGGATAGGGTGGCAGCGCCAGCGCCAGCGCCTCGGTCAGAACTTCGGCAAGGTCGATCTGGGTCGGCAGCGGGTCGGCGCTGTCGTCCTCGGGCATCTCGACCTCTTCCCCCTCAGGATGGCTGTAGTCGGCCAGATAGCGGCGCAGGACGGCTTCGTCGATCCGGGCCGGCACCGGCGCAAGTGTCACCACACAGGATTGGGTCACGGCGGCCGTGAGCCGGCCTTCCAGCCGGAAATCGGCGCGGCCTTCGGGTTGCAGCGTGCCCTCGAAGGACAGCGACGCGATTCCCTGCAGGTCAAGTGCCTGTGCCATGGCGGCACGCGCGTCCGGGCCGGCGGTCCAGCGCAGCGCGGTGGGGCGGCGGTGTGACAGCGCCGCGCTGCGGAACAAGGGCGCCGGGGTTTCGGGGCCGGTGGTGACGGGCTGTGAGACGGGTTTCTTGGTCATGGCGGGGTCCGATGTCGGGAATTCCGCAGGGACAGGCACGCAGATGCCCTTCCTTGCGTTCTTGAACATAGGGCGTGGCATCTGTTATCCCAAGGTGCAAGGCAAAATCGGGTGCTCCGGGGTACCGGAGAAAAGGGGCAGGGATGGCAGGCAGTTCCAGAGAGGCGCGGCGCTCAGGCGGCGGTGCCTTTGGCATTGGGCGGCTTGTTCCGCATATGCGGCTGGCGGCGTTGGCACTGGTGCTGGTCGCGGCGGCCTGCACGGCGGTCTATCGCAACCATGGCTATGTGCCGGTGGATCAGGATCTGGCGCAGATCAAGGTGGGCGTGGATACGCGTGAAACGGTGGCTGAAAAGATCGGCCGTCCTTCGGCGCAAGGCCTGCTGAACGATGTCGGCTGGTTCTATGTGCAAAGCCGATTCAAGCACCTTGGCCCCAAGGAACCGGAAGAGATTGACCGTCAGGTGGTTGCCATCACCTTCACCGAAGCGGGCGTTGTGGAAAACATCGGTCGCTACGGGCTTGAGGATGGCCGCGTGGTGGAAATCTCTCGCCGCGTCACGGCAAGCAATATCAAGGGTGTCAGCTTCATCGGGCAGCTTCTGTCGAACTTCGGCCGGATGAGCCTGGACCAGATGGGCGTCAACTGACGCAGATGCAGCCTGAAATCCGGGGCCGGTTGCCAGCGCAACCGGCCCCGTTTCGTTATTCGCCCTTGGGATCGAAGCGCAGCGCCACGCCATTGATGCAGTAGCGCAGGCCGGTGGGGGCCGGGCCGTCGGGGAACACATGGCCCAGATGCGCCTCGCAGCGGGCGCAATGCACCTCGGTTCGCCGCATGAAGAAGCTGCGGTCGGTCTTTTCCCCGACATTCGTGGCGCTGACAGGTTGCCAGAACGACGGCCAGCCGGTGCCCGAATCGAACTTGGTCGCGGCATCGAACAAGGGCTCACCGCAGCAGACGCAGGAAAAGATTCCCGGCTGCTTGGGGAAGTCGTCGTGGCTGAAGGCCCGTTCGGTTGCGTGCTTGCGGGTGACCTTGTAGGCCAGCTCGGGCAGTTGGGCCCGCCATTCGGCATCGGTCTTGACGATCTTGTCCATCCTTGGGAACTCCTTCTGACGGGGAATCTAGGGCACGGGAGCGCGGATTAAAGATGGAGCCGCTGATCCGGGGCAGATATGTGGCGCGGCTGGCTGCGGGGCCCGAGGATCTGTCGCGCGCGCTGGCGCTGCGGGGGGCGGTGTTCCGCGACGGGGCGGATGATCATGACGATCTGGACGAACGCTGCCAGCATGTTCTGGTGGAGTCGGGCGATGCGGTCTGCGCCACGTTCCGGGTCGCCCTGCTGCCCTCTGGCGCGGCGCTGGGGCAGGGCTATGCGGCGCGGTTCTACGATCTGTCGCCACTGGCCGCCGATCCGCGCCCCTTTGCCGAAATGGGCCGGTTCTGTCTGGCCCCCGGAACCGCCGATCCCGACGTGCTGCGTCTGGCCTGGGCGGCCATGACGCGGCTGGTTGATGCGGCGGGGGCAGGGCGGCTGATCGGTTGCACGTCGTTTGCCGGGGCCGATTGGACCCGGCATCGCGCCGCGCTGGCGCTGCTGGCCGAACGGCATCTGGGGCCGGTCGGGCTGCGGCCGGGCCGGCGGGCGGCGGAAGGCGTGGATTATCCCGCGCTGGCGGGGCCGGTCACAGACCGGCGCACGGCGCTGGCGGGGCTGCCGCCGCTGTTGCGCAGTTATCTGGGCATGGGGGGCTGGGTCAGCGACCATGCGGTGGCAGACCGCGATCTGGACACGCTGCACGTCTTCACCTGCGTCGAGGTGGCAGGTGTCCCTCAGGCCCGCGCGGCAAGCCTGAGGGGGATCTGACAGCGGCAGATGGTCAGCCGCGCCCGCGGCGGCCACCACGGCGGCCCCCGGCGGCGGATTGCGCCGCGGCCGAGGCTTCGGCGAAGCTCAGCCCGCCTTCGACCGCTTCCAGCACCTTGGCGAAGCGAATCCATTCGCCGCCGTTGGCGTCGTGGTTCATCAGGAAGTTGGCGGCGCGGATCGCCTCCATCTCTTGCTGGCGGACCGGGTTCATGATGGCGCTGGTCATGCCGGCGCCAATCGCCATGGGCAGGAAGGCCCCGTTGATGCCATGCCGGTGCGGCAGGCCGAACGAGATGTTCGAGGCGCCACAGGTGGTGTTCACGCCCAACTCGTCGCGCAGGCGGCGCACCAGGGTAAAGACCTGCTGCCCGGCGCTGGCCATGGCGCCAACCGGCATCACCAGCGGGTCTACCACAATGTCATGCGCCGGGATGCCGAAGTCGGCGGCCCGCTCGACGATCTTCTTCGCCACGGCAAACCGCACCTCGGGGTCGGGCGAGATGCCGGTGTCGTCGTTCGAGATCGCCACCACGGGCACGTTGTATTTCTTGACCAGCGGCAGGACCAGCTCCAGCCGCTCTTCTTCACCCGTCACCGAATTCAGCAGCGGGCGGCCTTCGCAGGCGGCAAGGCCGGCCTCCAGCGCGGCGGGAACCGAGCTGTCGATGCACAGGGGCACGTCAACCGTCTGCTGCACGATCTCGATCAGTGCCCGCATCAGCGGCGGTTCAACGAAGTTGTTGTCGGCATAGCGCGGATCTTCGGCCATCTTGTTGGTGAACACCGCGCCAGAGTTCACATCCAGCACCGTTGCGCCGCAGGCGACCTGCTCCAGCGCGTCCTTGATCACCGTCTCGAAATTGCCGACCTCAAGCTCTGCCGCCAGCTTCTTGCGGCCGGTCGGGTTGATCCGTTCGCCGATGACGCAGAAGGGTTCGTCAAAACCGATGACGACGGTTTTCGTTTTCGATTCAAGGACGGTGCGGGTCATCTTTCAACCTTTGGTCTTGTGTTGCGTCAGGCCGCGCAGGCCGGTTTTCCCGAGGCGCCACCATTTGCGGTCACCCATTCGGCGTTGGTCTTGATGCCCCCCAGCGGGAAGAAATGCACCTGTTCGATGCCGAAGTTCGGATTCGCGGCCTTGTGGGCGGCCAGTTCTGCCAGGAATTCGGTCGGCTCATAGGGGGTCAGCAGCTTGGACACGTCAAGCGCGCGCTTTTGCAGCACCTTGAGCGAGGGGCCCACGCCGCAGGCGATGGCGAACTTGATCAGCGTCTGCAGCTTTGCCGGGCCTGCCACACCGATATGAACCGGCAGCTTGATGCCTTCGCTGTCCAGCCGCTTGACCCAGTCGATCACCGGCCGGGCGTCAAAGCAGAACTGCGTTGCCATGGCCATCTGTGCGTCGGTGCGTTCGGCAAAGGCGGATTTCCACCGTGCGGCCTCCATCACCATGCGGTCCGATCCGTCGGCGTCAATGTCCTTGTTGCCTTCGGGGTGCCCCGCCACATGCAGCCGGTCAAACCCGTCAAAGGCGCCAGACTCGAGAAGCTGCATCGAGGTCGAGAAATCGCCCACCGGCTGCGGCACACCGCCGGCCAGGATCAGCCCCTGACGGACGCCCACGTCCTTGTATCGGGCGACCCAGTCGACCAGCGTGGCCTTGTCCTTGATGATCCGCGCCGGGAAATGCGGCATCACGGCAAAGCCTTCGTCGCCGATGCGTTTCGCGGTGGCCACCATGTCCTCGATCGGCGTGCCCTCGATATGGGCGACATAGACGCGGGTGCCGGTGGGCAGGATGGCGCGGAAGTCGGAAACCTTCTCGGCGGTGCGCGGCATTACCTCGATCGAATAGCCCTTGAGAAAGGCTTCAAGCTGGGCGGCCTGTCCGACGGGCGCGGCAGCAGGGGCGGCTTTCTTGCGGAAGGGGAACAGGGCCATCAGGCGCTCCTTCAGGGTGGGGGCTGACAAGGGGGGGACGGGGGACGGCATGATCAGGTGGCGGCCCAGCCATCGCTGTCGATCAGCGTCTTCAGGCGGGCGGTGTCGTACTCGGCCTCCAGCCGGGCGGCGGTGTCGCGGGCAATCTCGTCCTGATCGCCGTCCACCTCATAGGGGGCAGCCTTGCGCCATTCGGCCAGATAGGCATCGGCGTTGCGGGCGCCGATCTTCATGGCGCAGCGGTCGATGGCCTGTTCGAACCTCTCGGACAGTTGCACCTTGGCCCCGCGCCGGCCCTTGCCGACAATGACCTGGGCGGGGATGTCTCTCCAGTAGACGATGGTCACTTCGGGCATTTCGGGGCGATTCCTGTGCGGATGTTCCCCTGTTGATAGACGCCGTTTCGCGACAGGCGAAGTCGGATTTCGACATGGCGCCCCTCTGATGCGACCAGCGGCCGGTGCGTGGCCCTGTCGGGGGCAAAACATGGCCAAACCGGGTTCAATGCGGACGGATGTCGCATCACCGTCATGCAAAGGCTTGCCAGCCCCCGGTCGCGCGACTACCTTTGGGGCAACCAGAGTTGGAGGGCGATCATGACGCCCGTGCGTCCCCCAGGGGCGGACGCATCCTCTTCGTTGGTCGAGCCGCTGTTCGCGCGCTCCCACGAGGGCGATCCGTCATCCCCTGATCAAATCGGTCCTGCGCTTTATGCGGCCCTGGACCTTGGCACGAACAGTTGCCGTATGCTGATTGCCCAGCCGAAGGGCAGTCAGTTTCTTGTCATGGACAGCTTTTCCAAGACCGTTCAACTGGGGGCGGGTCTGGAAGCCTCTGGCCGGCTGAGCCGGGCATCCATGGCCCGCACGATCCAGGCGCTGCGGATCTGTGGCAAGAAGATCGAGCGGCATGGCGTCACCCGGATGCGGCTGGTGGCGACAGAAGCCTGCCGCCGCGCCCGCAATGCCCGCGATTTCATCCGTCAGGTGCGGAGGGAAACCGGGCTGGCGCTGGAAATCATCGGCCCCGAGGAAGAGGCGCGGCTGGCGGTGATCAGTTGCGCGCCGCTGGTCAAGCCCGAGACCGAGCAGCTTCTGGTGGTGGACATCGGCGGCGGGTCGACGGAACTTGTCTGGATCGACCTGTCGGCCGTGCCGCCCGATGACCGCGCCAAGGCGATCATGCGGCTGCATATGGGGTTCTCGGCCCAGGGCGAGGGGCCGGTGGCGCGTGTGGTGGACTGGATCAGCGTCAAGCTGGGGGTGGCCACCCTGAAAGATCAGTTCGCCGATGTCGAGGATGACGCGGCACGCTTTGCCCTGATGAGCTGGTTCTTCGAGGAAAACCTTGCCAGCTTCAGCCCCTATCACGCGCAGGCCAAGCGCGAAGGGTTCCAGATCATCGGCACCAGCGGCACGGTTACCACGGTCGCGGCGTCCTTTCTGGGCTTGCGCCGCTATGACCGCGCCAAGGTGGACGGGTTGCAGATGACAAGCACCCAGATAGATACGGTGATCCGCGACTATCTTCAGCTTGGCCCGGAAGGGCGGCGCACCGATCCGCGCATCGGTCGGGACCGGCACACGCTGATCATGTCGGGAGCGGCCATCTTGCAGGCGCTGATGCGGATTTGGCCGACCGACCGGCTTTCGGTGGCGGACCGCGGCCTGCGCGAGGGGCTGCTTTACGCGCAGATGAGCGCGGATGGAGTTTTGGAGGACGGGCCTTACCTATGACCGAGAAACCGGGATCTGGCGGAACTTCGGGCCGCGGACAGCGCGACCTGCGGGTGCGGGTGAAAACGGCGAAGGGGCGCAAGCTCTCGTCCACGCTCTGGCTTGAGCGGCAGTTGAACGACCCTTACGTCCAGCGGGCCAAGCGCGACGGCTATCGCGGTCGTGCGGCCTACAAGATCATGGAACTGGACGACAAGTATGGCTTCCTGAAGCCCGGCGCCCGGGTCGTTGATCTGGGCTGCGCGCCCGGCGGCTGGTGCCAGGTGGCGGTGCCGCGCGTGAATGCCCTGGGCGAGAATACGAAAAAGCCGGTGGGACGGATTCTGGGTGTCGATCTGCAAGAGGTTGAACCGATTCCCGGCGTGGAATTGCACCAGCTTGATTTCCTTTCGGACGATGCGGACGAACTGGTCAAGGGCTGGCTGGGCGGTCGGGCCGATGTGGTTCTCAGCGACATGGCGGCGGCCTCAAGCGGGCACAAGCCGACCGACCACCTGCGCATCGTGGCGCTGGTCGAGGCGGCGCTGTCCTTTGCCTTTGACGTGCTGGAAGACGGCGGCACCTTTGTCGCCAAGGTTCTGGCCGGGGGTGCCGAAAACACCATGCAGCAGATGCTGAAGCAGAACTTCCGCAAGGTGGCGAACGTCAAGCCGCCGTCCAGCCGCGCCGACAGCTCTGAGAAGTTCGTGGTGGCCATGGGTTTCCGCGGCCGCGAAAAGGGCGGTGTGGCCGAAGAGACGGTCGAGGAATGAGGCGCGGCGGATGAAATGAAAAAGGCGCCCCGAGGGGCGCCCGTTTTTCCGGCCAAGTAAGCGGTCAGCCGCCCCAGGAGCGGACTGCGCCGCAATCCATATGCACGAAGTTCGACCGCGAATAGCGCCCGACGCCACCCGCAGCACAGGCCGCAGCGGCCTTGGCCATCTGGCCGACCGAGCGAGAATTCAGCCGCAGATCGGCGGCCATGCCCTTCATGTGCAGGGAATTCCGGGCCACGCCACCCGACCGCGACCGCAGCATCGCGTTGGTCTTGGGGCTGCGATAGCCCGAGAGCAGCATATAGGGTTCGTTCACATCCATCAGCCGATGCGCCGCGGCCATGATGTCGAAATTGCGCGGGTCCATCTTGACCACATCGTCGGTCCGCCAGTCGCGCATGAAGTGATTGATCTCCTTCACGACCTCGGGGATGTACTTCCCTTCGATCCAGTAGATCGTATCCATGCTTTCGCCTGTGCGCCCGGAATACATCCGAAGACGGCGAATGTCGCCTGCGCCGCGAGCGTAGGCCGGCGCGTTGCTGAAGAAAGGTGCCGCAGTTACCACTGTCGCGGCGAACACACCAAGAAGTCCACGCCGCGTCATGCCGTTGGAGCTGAAGTCCGCCATTGTGTCGCCTGTCCCGTGCAAGTCTTCGACTGCTTGAAGCAGTGCTTGACTGTTCTTCCAGTGCCGGCACCTTACGGCAGATGCGGCCCGAAATGAAACTGCCAAAAACCCTTCTCTCGGCAGCCAACACGAAATCGGCAAAAATTCGCTGAATCGGCAGAACCTGACTGGCGCGTGGCGCCGGCGCAACGGTTGCGGGCAAATCTGTCGCATTGTCAGCAAGCGCCTGTCCGGCAAGCCCGATTGGACGGGAATGTGAATGGACAGCCGCGGCAAATTGGCTGATCTTTGCCGAACCGATAAAATCCTTAGTATTTTCAGGGGCTGGAATGGTGGTGCGCGACGGGGCCCGGGGCCGGGCAAGGCAGATGATGGGTTCGGCCGCTCTGGTGTTGTCGATGGCGCTGTCCGCGCCTTTGGCGGCGGAAACCACCAGTGCCTTTGCGCGCTCGCTGGCGGCGGCGGCTTCGGCCGAGGCGCCGGTGGCGGAATGGTATCGCCAGACCGGCTATGACACGCTCTGGACCGGCCCCGAGGATGCCGCGCGCCGGGCCGCCCTGTTCGCGGCCCTTGAAACCGCGCATGACCACGGCCTGCCACCCGCCCGCTATGATCTGGCCGGATTGCGGGCGGCTTTTGCTGCCGCGCAGACCGAAGGCGATCTTGGCCGTCTGGAAGTGGCGATGACCCGGTCCTATCTGGCCTGGGCAGGTGATCTGACCTCGGGTCTGCTGGTCCCCCGTCAGATCGACCCGACCATCGTGCGCGAGATTCCGTTGCGCGATCCGCAAGAGCTGCTGCGCGCGATTGCCGGCGATGACCCGGCCGCCGTGTTGCACGGGCTGATCCCGTCCTCGAATGTCTATGCCCAGTTGATGAAGGCCAAGATCGGGCTTGAGGACCGCATGGCGCGGGGGGGCTGGGGGCCGCCGGTGCCCGGTGGG
Source organism: Pseudogemmobacter blasticus (assembly GCF_003071405.1). Lineage (NCBI taxonomy): Bacteria > Pseudomonadati > Pseudomonadota > Alphaproteobacteria > Rhodobacterales > Paracoccaceae > Pseudogemmobacter > Pseudogemmobacter blasticus. Next base: position 270,319 of record NZ_CP020470.1, read on the forward strand.
GCGCTGGCACCCGGCGACAGTGGCGGCCGTGTGGTGGCGCTGCGCGACCGGCTGATCGCCATGGGCTATCTGGCCCGCACACCGACACGGGACTATGACCGCAGCATCCAGCGCGCGGTGCAGTCATTCCAGTTGGCCCATGGCCTGCCCGCCGACGGCGTGGCGGGCGAGGCGACGATGGCGGAGATCAACATCGGACCGGACGCGCGGCTCAAGTCGGTGATCGTCGCGATGGAGCGCGAACGCTGGCTGCACATCGACCGCACGGTGCGCCACATCTGGGTGAACCAGCCCGATTTCACCGCCCGCATCGTGGACCACGGCCGCACGGTGTTCCGCACCCGCGTGGTGATCGGCAAGGACGTGCCCGACCAGCGCAGCCCCGAGTTTTCCGACGAGATGGAGCATATCGTGGTGAACCCCAGTTGGGGGGTGCCGCGGTCGATCACCGTCAAGGAATACCTGCCGCTTCTGCAGCGAAACCCCAACGCGGTTGGGCATCTTCAGGTGGTCGACAGAAGCGGGCGGGTGGTGTCGCGTGGCGCGGTCAACTTTGCCGCCTACAACGCGCGCAACTTCCCCTTTGCGCTGCGCCAGCCGCCCTCGGACGGGAACGCGCTGGGGAAGGTGAAGTTCATGTTCCCCAACCAGTACAACATCTATCTGCATGATACGCCGTCGAAATCCCTGTTCGACAATGACGTTCGCGCCTACAGCCATGGCTGCATCCGCGTGGCGGACCCGTTCGATCTGGCACATGCCTTGTTGTCGGTGCAATCCGACGCGGTTGAGGAAGAGTTCAACGCCTATCTCAAGTCTGGCCGGGAAACGACTGTAAAGTTTGAAAAAACTGTCCCTGTTCACCTTGTCTACTACACCGCTTACCCCGAGGCGAAGGGCCGCATGGGGTATCGCCGCGATGTTTACGGACGTGACGCAAAGCTGTGGCAGGCCTTGGCGGATGCCGGGGTGGAGTTGGGCGCGGATTCGCAGTAGACCATCCCCCGGACTGCGCCGGAGGGGTTGATGCCGCATACGATCCGCGAAATTGCCACCGCTCTGGGGGCCAAGGCCGAAGGGGCGCTGGATCTGGCCGTGACGGCCGCGTCCGAGCCGCAGGCGGCTGGCCCGGACGATCTGGCGCTGGCGATGGACCCGAAATACGCCGATGGCCTTGCCAAGGGGCAGGCCCGCGCAGCGCTGTTGTGGCCGGGTGCAGACTGGCAGGCGATGGGGTTGCAGGCGGCGATTTTCGCACCGCGCGGCCGGCTGGCCATGGCCGGGCTGACACGCCTTCTGGACGCGGGCCCCGAGATTGCGCCCGGTGTGCATCCCATGGCCATCGTCGATCCCTCGGCCCGGATCGGCGCGGGTGCGGCGATCGGGCCTTTCGTTGTGATCGGCCGCGATGTGGTGATCGGTGCAAAGGCCCGGATCGCAAGCCACGTCTCCATCGCAGAAGGCGCCCGCATTGGGGAGGACGCGCTGATCCTGCAAGGCGCCCGGATCGGCGCCCGCGTTACCATCGGTAACCGCTTTATCTGCCAGCCGGGCGCGGTGATCGGCTCGGACGGGTTCAGTTTCGTCACGCCCGAGAAATCCGGCGTCGAGGAGATCCGCGAAACCTTGGGCACACGCGACGCGATCACCGCGCAAAGCTGGACCCGGATCCATTCTCTGGGCGCGGTGACCATCGGTGATGATGTCGAGATCGGGGCCAATGTCTGCATCGACCGCGGCACCATCCGCGACACACGCATCGGCAGCGGCACCAAGCTGGATAACCTTGTTCACATCGGCCACAATGTTCAGGTCGGGCGCGACTGTCTGCTGTGCGGGCAGGTCGGCATTGCCGGATCGTCGCGGATCGGCGACCGCGTGGTGATGGGCGGCCAGTGCGGCGTTAATGACAATATCTTTGTCGGCGATGACGTGATCTGTGGCGGGGCCACCAAGATCTTTACCAATGCCCCGGCTGGTCGGGTGCTGCTGGGCTATCCGGCGGTGAAGATGGAAACCCATGTCGAGATGCAGAAGGCACTGCGCCGGCTGCCACGGCTGGCGGCACGGGTGGCCGAAATCGAAAAGGCGCTGCCCAGGCCGCCGTCCGAGGACTGAAGGTTTCCCAGATGCAGGACATTGCCCCCCGCGTGATCGAGATCCTGGCAACACAGGCACTGCTCGACCCGTCCGAGATCGGGCCCGAGGCCACCATCGAAAGCCTTGGACTGGACAGTCTGGGTCTGGTCGAGGCGATCTTCGCCATTGAAGAGGCCTTTGACATCCAGGTGCCCTTCAATCCCAATGAACCCGGTCAGGGCGGGTTCGACACCACCTCGGTCGCCAGCATCGTGGCGGCGGTGCAGGGGCTGGTGGCTGGCAAGGCCGCATGACGAAGCGGGTTGTCATCACCGGGGCGGGCACGGTCAACGCGCTGGCGGGCGATGTGCCCGGTACGTTGGCGGCCATGGCGGCGGGGCGGTCGGGCATAGGGCCGCTGGCCTTTCGCGACGTGGACCGGCTGTCGGTGCGGATTGGCGCGCAGGTGCAGGGCTGGGATGAAGCGACGCGGTTTTCGCGCAACGAGATTGCGCTTTATGACCGCTTCACCCAATTCGCGGTGACCGCTGCCGCCGAGGCGCTGGCCATGGCCGGTGAAGGTGCAGGGCAGGGCGCCGGCGCCATCATCGGCAGCGCGGCGGGCGGGATCGGCACCTGGGAAGACAATTACCGGGCGGTGTTTGCCGAAGGAAAGAACCGGGTGCCGCCGCTGGTGGTGCCGCGGCTTATGGTCAATGCGGCGGCGTCGCATGTGGCCATGCGGCACGGGCTGACCGGGCCGTCCTTCGCTGTCTCCTCGGCCTGCGCCAGTTCCAATCATGCGCTGGGGCTGGCCTTCCGCATGGTGCGCGACGGGCAGGCACCCGCAATGCTGGCGGGCGGGGCCGAGGCGATGCTGTGCTTCGGTGGCATCAAGGCCTGGGAATCGCTGCGCGTCCTGTCACCGGACGGCTGCCGCCCCTTCGATGCCCGCCGCAACGGTCTGGTGATGGGCGAAGGTGCAGCGGTCTTCGTTTTGGAAGATGCCGACCGGGCCGCCGCCCGTGGTGCCACGCCGTTGGCCGAGATTTCCGGCTTCGGCATGACGGCGGATGCGGCGGATATCGTGGTGCCGTCGGTCGATGGGGCGGCGGCGGCGATCCGGGCGGCGCTGGACGAAGCCCGGATCGACGCCTCCGAGGTGGGTTATGTCAATGCCCACGGCACCGGCACCCAGGTCAATGACCGCAGCGAGGTGGCCGCCATCCGCAGGGCCTTTGGTTCCGCGGCTGAGGGTCTGATGGTCAGTTCGACCAAGGCGCTGCATGGCCATGCCATCGGGGCAACCGGCGCGATCGAGTTGCTTGCCGTGATCATGGCGCTGCGCGACGGGATTATTGCCCCGACGCTGGGGCTGGACCAGCCTGATCCGGCCTGTGATCTGGACCATGTTCCAAACGAAGCGCGCCGCGCCCGGGTGGGCGCGGCGCTGTCGAATGCCTTTGCCTTTGGCGGCTTGAACGCGGTGCTTGCGCTCCGCGCTCTCTGATCACCTCAGGGCGTGGCGGGCTTGGCCTTTGCGGCGGCCTCAGCCGCGGCGTCGGCGGCGTTGTTGGCCTTGATCACCGCTTCAAGACCGGCGGTGAAGCCCTTGAGCGAGATTTCGAGACCGACCTTCTGGTCGGGCGCGACGAAGGGGGTGATGCTGGCCGAGGCCTTGGCGCCCTTCTTGAACTGGTCGATCTCTTCGGTGGTGAAACCGATACGGGCGACGCAGCCGATCTGGGTGCAGAAGGTGAACGGATAGGCGCGCGGCTTCGAGCCGTCGACCTCGATCCGCAGGCCTTCGGTCAGCAGGGTTTCCAGCGGTGCGATGAAGGTCGCCCCGGCCACTGCCGGGCCATTGGAGCCGGCCGGCAGGTTGAAGACCGAGAATTCGGCGACGTTGTTGCCGTCCTTGTCCTTCAGCAGTTGGTAAAGCTGGCAGGGATCGGTGCCGGTTTCCGTCTTCACGCAGCGCTGTTGCCAGGCGTCGAAGGTTGCGGCGGTGTAGCTGTCGCCCACCTTGGGCGTGCCACCGACCTCAACCCCCAGGGCAAGGTCGTCCGCGGCCGAGGTGTTCGGCGTGGTGCCTTCGGCCGCCGGAGCAGCACCTTCGGCAGGAGCGGCGCCTTCTGCGGGGGCGGTGGTTTCCTGCGCGGCCAGAGGCAGCGGCGCTGCCAGAGCCAGAAGCAGGGCAAGGCGGGAGATCGGTTTGATCATCATGAAACGTTGGTCCTTCGGGTTTGGCGCGGCAGGCCGCGCAGGCCGGATTTTCGCCCGGCGTTGCGCGCGTCCTTAACATGCGCGGATCGAAGTGTCAGTTGAGAAAAGCGAGAGCGGCGGGGCCGTGCCGGGCGGGAAGTGCTGAAATGGACAAAGGGCCGGAAGTCCGGCCCTTTGATGGCGCCTGAGGCGCGATTTCTTTGCTCCCTGTCGGACTGGCCGACTTCGTGGCCTGAACGCTATTGCGGTTTCACGAAGGCGTCAACGAGATTCTTTTGACCGGATGTTCCAGAAAAAGATGTTTGAAAACGGCACCTTTTGGCATGCAGCCGGGGTATGCGCCGGGCCGGTTCGCGGGTTCCGTAACGGGACTTCGCCGTTCTTCCGACAAGGGTTCCAGACTGGCACGATGCGCAATAGGCTGTATGGTGGCGCGGCATCGGCGGCCATCGGGGGCTGCGGACGGGAGTGACACAGTGACGACGGACGGAACGATCTTTGTGGGCGGCGGCGGCGAGGGCTATGCGGCACCGCAGAACCTGCTGCTCAAATTTGGCAACCGCCACGGGCTGATCGCCGGGGCGACCGGCACCGGCAAGACCGTGACACTTCAGGTTCTGGCGGAAGGTTTTTCCGCAGCGGGCGTGCCGGTCTTCCTGTCCGATGTGAAGGGCGATCTTTCAGGTCTCTGCCAGGCGGGGTCCGAGACGTACAAGCTGCATGAAGGCTTCCTCAAACGGGCCGCCACCATCGGGCTGGATCTCAGCTACCGCGCCTTTCCGGTGTTGTTCTGGGATCTGTTCGGCGAAAAGGGCCATCCGATCCGCACCACTGTGGCCGAGATGGGGCCGCTTCTGCTGTCGCGGCTGCTGGAGTTGAGCGATCCGCAGGAAGGCGTGCTGAACGTCGCCTTCCGGCTGGCCGATGAAGAGGGGCTGCCGCTGCTGGACCTGAAGGACCTGCAGGCGCTGCTGACCTTTGTCGCGCAGAACGGCGATGCGATTTCGGCCCGTTACGGGCTGGTGTCGAAGGAATCCGTTGGTGCCATCCAGCGCCGGCTGCTGGTCCTGGAAAACGAAGGTGGGGCCAAGCTGTTCGGTGAACCGGCGCTGGATCTGGCCGACCTGATGCTGACCGATGCACAGGGGGCGGGCCGCATCTCGATCCTTGCCTCGGACCGGCTGATGAACAGCCCCCGGCTTTATGCCACCTTCCTGCTGTGGCTTCTGTCGGAACTGTTCGAGACGCTGCCCGAAGTGGGCGATCCCGAAAAGCCCAGGCTCGTCTTCTTTTTCGACGAGGCGCATCTTCTGTTCGACGGGGCGCCCCGCGCGCTGGTGGCCAAGGTGGAACAGGTGGCGCGGTTGATCCGGTCCAAGGGGGTGGGGGTCTATTTCATCACCCAGAACCCCGCCGACGTGCCCGAGAACATTCTTGGCCAGCTTGGCAACCGCGTGCAGCACGCGCTGCGCGCCTTTACCGCCAAGGACCAGAAAGACCTGCGCCTTGCTGCACAGACCTATCGCCCGAACCCGCGGTTCCAGATCGAGGATGCGATCCGCGATGTCGGCACGGGCGAGGCGGTGACCTCCTTCCTGGAACTGAAGGGGATTCCGGGCATCGCCGAGCGCACGCTGGTGCGCCCGCCGTCCAGCCGGCTTGGCCCCTGCGACGATGCAGCGCGCGGGCAGGTGATCGCGGCTTCGCCCGTTGCGGGCAAGTATGACACCGTGATCGACCGCGATAGCGCCTATGAGATGCTAGCGCGCAAGGCCGAGCAAAGCGCCCGCGCGGCCGAAGCGGAAGAGGCAAAGGCCAGCAAAGGCAGCGCCGGCGGCGGGCTGTCGCTGGATCTGGACGAATTCAAGCGTGCCCGGCGCTATGACGGCAAGGGGTACGACACGCCGAAGCCGCGCAGCACGTCAAGCCGGTCGGATTCGATCACCGAGACCTTCGCCAAGAGCTTTGCCCGCCAGTTGGGCACAAAAAGCGGGCAGGCCATCGTGCGCGGCGTTCTGGGCACGCTCTTCGGCCGGCGCTGAGGCGCGATCAGAGCCGGCGCAGTTTCAGGCGGGTCAGGCGGTTTTCCCGCCTGGCCACCACCTCGAAGCGGAAGCCGTGGAAGGCGAAGACCTGGCCTTCGTTCGGAATCATCCGCGCCTCGTGGATGACCAGGCCGGCGATGGTGTTCGCCTCGTCATCGGGCAGCGACCAGTCCATCGCGCGGTTCAGGTCGCGGATCGTCATGGCGCCATCGACCAGCCAGCCGCCATCCTCGGTTGCCTTGAGGTGGCCTTCCTTGGCCACGATGTCGAATTCGTCGGTGATCTCGCCAACGATTTCCTCAAGGATGTCTTCCAGCGTGATCAGCCCCTGCAACCCGCCGTATTCGTCCACCACCAGCGCGAAATGGGTGCGCCGTTTCAGGAACTGGCGCATCTGTTCGTCAAGCGGCGTGGTTTCGGGAATGAAGTAGGGCTTCATCGCCACCTTGGCGATGTCCAGCGCGGCCAGCCCGTCGGCGGGGCGTTCGGCGCCACGGATCAGCCGGTCCACCTCGCGCAGCAGATCCTTGGCGTGGATGATGCCCAGGATGTTCTCCTCGGACTCCCGGAACACCGGCAGGCGGGTATGCGGTGATGACAGCACCTGCGTCAGGATCGCATCGGGCGACTGGTCGGCGTCGATCATCTCGATCTGGCGGCGGTGGCGCATGATCTCGTCCACCGTGCGGTCGGCCAGATCCAGGGCGCCCAGCAGACGGTCACGGTCTTCCCGATGCACCGCGCCCTCGGAATGGCCCAGGGCGATGGCTCCGGCAATTTCCTCGCGCAGCGCCAGCATGTTGCCATCGGGGTTGCCCTTCACCCCCAGCAACCGCAGCAATCCGCGCACCACCACCCGCACCACCCCGACCAGCGGCGAGAAGATCAGGATCAGCACCCTGATCGGGGGCGCCACCCGCACGGCCACCGCTTCGGGGAAGGTGATGGCCAGCGTCTTCGGCATCACCTCGCCGAAGATCAGCACCAGCACCGTCATGCCCATGGTTGCCAAAGCCACGCCACTGTCCCCGAAAATCCGGGTCAGCAGCGCGGTCGCCAGCGAGGCGGCAAGGATGTTCACCACATTGTTGCCCAGCAGCAGCGCGCCGATCATCCGCTCGCGGTCTTCGGTGATGCGCAGGGCGGCACTTGCCCCACGCGACCCTTTCTCGGACTGCGAGGTCAGCTTCGCGCGCGAAGCGGCGGTCAGCGCGGTTTCAGACCCCGAGAAGAAGGCCGAGGCGGCGATCAGCGCCAGAACGATGGCGGAGGTGATCCAGAAAGCGGTGTCCATCGGGTATCCGGGTTGCGAAAAGGGAAAAGCGACTATGCCTGTGGCTTGCGGGGTTTCGCAAGCGGATGGCGGGTCAGCACCAGATCCTTGAGGTGGTCATCCAGCACATGGGTGTAGATTTCGGTCGTTGCCACGTCGGCGTGGCCCAGAAGTGTCTGGATCACCCGCAGGTCGGCCCCGCCAGCCAGAAGATGGGTGGCAAAGGCATGGCGCAGGACGTGGGGCGTCACCTTGGCGGGTGAAACGCCGGCCCGCACGGCCATGGCCTTGAGCAGGGCAAAGCAGTTCTGCCGGGTCAGGTGGCCATCGGCCCCGGGGCCGGGGAACAGGTGTTTCGGCACCGGCTTGCCAGCCTTGCGCAGGGCCTCGGCTTCGGCATCCAGATGCGCCAGCCAGTCGGCAATCGCCGTTCGGGCCTGCGACGAAAGCGGCACCATGCGTTCCTTGCCACCCTTGCCGCGCACAAGGATCATCCGCGGATCGCCGCGCACCGCGGCCTGCGGCAGCGACACCAGTTCCGTAACCCGCAGGCCGGTGGCGTAAAGCAACTCCATCAGGGCGGTGTTTCGCAGCCGGTCGGCTGCGGTGCGGCCATGGGCGCGGGCGGCGTCCAGCAGGCGGCCCACTTCGGCCTGATCCAGCGTTTGCGGCAGGCGCTGCGCCTTGCCGGGGCCACCGATGCGCAGGGCAGGGTTATCGCTGCGCCAGCCTTCGTCAAAGGCAAAGCGAAACAACTGCCGTACGGACGACAGCCGCCGCGCGCGGGTGGCCTGCGACAGCCCCTGCGCGTCACAGTAAACCAGATAGGATTCCACCGTTTCGCGGTCGAGCGTTGCCAGATCGTGGCCGTGCCCGCTGCACCAGTCGGCAAAATCCTTGAGGTCGCGCCCATAGGCCAGCCTGGTATTGCGCGCGGCATCCTGTTCGGCGGCAATGGCGTCGAGAAAGGTTGAAATCCATTGCAGCGGGTTGGAGGGGGGCATGGGCCTTAGCCCCGCCGTTCCAGGATCATCAGTTCCAGCGCGGTGCGCCGTGCCACGCCCTCAAGCCCGACGCTGCGCAACAGCGACAGGCCACGGGTCACGCTGGCAAGGTCGCCCTCCACCCCGCGCGCGATTTCCTCGATCGCCAGAAGGATTGCCTCGCCTGTCCGGTTCCCATCGACCAGCGCCCGCGTCTCGGTCGAAGGCATCGGGTTCAGGAAGGCGGGGGCAATGGCGCGGCCCATGCTGTCGGGCGCGGTCACCCCCTTCAGATCACCACGGGTCAGCGCGATCAGGAACCGCTCGGTCGTGTCGGTCGTCTCGCATGCCGCGGCGGCGGTTTCGGCCACCGGCGACAACAGTTCCACGCGGAAGGCAATCGTTGCGGCCTCGCCCGTCAGCGGTATCGCCGCCAGATCGCGGCCGTAGAGCATGGCGAAGGGAACCTCGAGTTCGACCTCCTGCATCCGGGCCCAGACCACCGGCAACGTCTGTGCCACCCGCTGCGGATCACGCGATTGCATCGCAGCGTCGAAATCCTGGAACGCGGCGACCCGATCCCATACTCCACCCGAAGCGGCGGGGTCGCGGTCGGTGTAAAGCCCGAGGATGACATTGGGGGCAATGGTGCCCGCACGGGTCAGTCGCTCGGCCGCCTCGATCTGGGCTTTCCAGCCGGCTTCCTGCCCGATCTCGGCATAGGAAAACGCCACGGGAAGCGATGCCGTGGGAAGAGATTCCCCGATGGCCGAATAAATCTTCCAGTCCAGCGGTGTGACCGGGTTCGGGGGCGGCGGCATCAGCTCGCCATCGAACAGATCGGGGTCCAGGAACCGCGCCAGAAGTTCGGCCCCCGCGCTGCTGATCTGTTTCAGTGCCGCCGCCGTTTGCAGGGTCAGCGCCGCCGCATCCCATTGCCCGTCGCGCGCCAGACAGAAGACCCGCGCCTGAATGGTGGGGGCAAGGCCGGGGCTTTCCTGCATCTTGGCGCAGGCGCGATCCTCGTTGCCGGTCAGCAGTGCCACGTCGAAGGCCCTGCGGAACAGGTCAGGCGTCTCTGCGCCGGAAATCTCGATCAGGGCAGCGGCCTGTTCCAGCGCGCCGATCTGCATCAGCTTGTCAACGCGGGCCTGCAACAACCGGCCCTTGCCTTCGGAATCGGCGGGCGGGGTGGCTTCGGCCAGCAGCATGGTCAGGAACAGTTGCCGTAACGCGGGCAGGCTGGACATGCGGTCCCGGATGATCGCCTGCGCGATCTCATCCGTGCGCCCGGCGCCCCACAGGTTGCGCGGCAGGCCCGAGACCGCCGGCGCGATCAGACCCACGCCATCGGGTGAGGGGGCATCCAGCGCCGTTGTCGCCACATCCACCGGCAGCGCGCCGTCTGCACTGACGGGCGGCTCTCCCGGACGGGCAACAGTAGGGGGCGTCCCCGACGGCTGCACCGCGGAAACCTGCGTGGTCACCGATTGCGACAGCCAGTCGATTGCTGACAGCGGGTCATCGCCGGCCGCAAGGGACGCCGTGGTGATCGCGTACAGGGCTGTGGCAAGGCCGGTTGCGGCGACAAACCTAGTTCGCATCCAGAACCACGGGTTTCGTGACCTCCTGCTGCGCGGGGGCAAGGTCGCCGAGATAGGCAAAGACCGTCAGCCCCGCGAAGCCCAGAATTGCCAGCACCACCAGTGCTTTCAGAATCCGCCCCATCTGCAAAGTCCTTGTCCTGCCCGTTCTGCGTGACGCCCCGTCCCGTTGACCGGGTATGATGTCGGGTCGCGACTGTCGATTATATATATGGCTTTCCGATCAAGATCACGCCATTGAGGCAAGGAATACACCTGATCGGCAAGGCTGTGCCCCGCCGATCACGAGATGGTGAAAGGTTATGCCGCAACTGAACAAGACCGTGGTCATGGTCGGGATGATGGGGGCAGGAAAGACCGCGGTCGGAACGGCAGTCGCGCGGCTTCTGAAGGTGCCCTTCGTTGATTCGGATGATGAAATCGTCAAGGCCGCCAGCCGCAGCATCGCCGAGATTTTCGAACGCGATGGGGAACCCTTTTTCCGGGATCGCGAATTCGAGGTGATCGGCCGGTTGTTGCGCGGCACGCCTTGCGTGCTGTCAACCGGCGGCGGCGCTTTTCTGAGCGAGCGGAACCGTGCCCAGATCCGCGCCTCGGGCGTCTCGGTCTGGCTGCGCGCCGATCTGGAGCTTTTGTGGCAAAGGGTGCGGCACAAGACGACGCGACCACTGTTGCGCACGGCAAATCCGCACGAAACGCTGCGCACATTGTATGAAGCAAGGTTGCCTGCCTATGAAATGGCCGATCTTGCCGTCGATGCCTCGCCTGACTACTCGATCGAGCAGATGGCGGTTCGTGTGGTCGAGGCGCTGAAGACCCGGCCCGATGTGCTGGATGAAACTGCAAAGGATGACGACGCATGAACGTGGTGCCGGTGGATCTGGGTGAACGGTCCTATGAGGTGCGGATCGGGCCAGGCCTGATTGACCGCGCCGGAGCCGAAATCGCACCGTTGCTGCGCCGCAAGCGGGTGGCGGTGGTGACCGACGAAACGGTGGCCGGTCTGCATCTGGCCCGCCTGACCGCCGCGCTGGAAGCGCAGGGGATCGAGGTTTCCGCGCTGGCGCTGCCGCCGGGCGAGGGAACCAAGGGCTGGCCGCAGTTCGCGCGCTGCGTCGAATGGCTGCTGGAGCAGAAGGTGGAACGCCGCGATGTGGTGGTGGCCTTCGGCGGCGGGGTGATCGGCGATCTGGTCGGCTTTGCCGCCGCCGTACTGCGCCGGGGCGTGCGTTTCGTGCAGCTTCCCACCACGCTGCTGTCCCAGGTTGATTCCAGCGTTGGCGGCAAGACCGGGATCAACACCGCGCAAGGCAAGAACCTGGTCGGGGCTTTCCACCAGCCCAGCCTGGTGCTGGCCGATATTTCCGTGCTGGACAGCCTGCCGCCGCGCGATTTCCTGGCCGGCTATGGCGAGGTGGTGAAATACGGCCTTCTGGGCGATGCCCCATTCTTCGACTGGCTGGAAGCTGCGGCCCCTGGCATGGCGGCGGGGGATGTCTCGGCCCGGTTGCGCGCGGTGACGCGCAGCGTCGAGATGAAGGCGGGCATCGTTTCGCGCGACGAAACCGAGGAGGGCGAGCGCGCGCTGCTGAACCTTGGGCATACCTTCTGTCACGCGCTGGAAAAGGCCACCGGCTATTCCGACCGACTGCTGCACGGAGAAGGCGTAGCCATCGGTTGCGCGCTGGCGTTCGAACTGTCGCAACGGCTTGGCCTGTGCAGCCAGGAATCGCCCAGTCGTGTGCGGGCGCATCTGCTCGCCATGGGCATGAAGGTGGACATCCGCGACATCCCCGGCAACCTGCCCGGTCCCGAAGCGTTGCTGGCGCTGATGGGGCAAGACAAGAAGGTGATCGACGGCCGGCTGCGCTTCGTTCTTGCGCGCGGTATCGGTCAGGCCTTCGTGGCCGAGGATGTGCCGTCCGACGCCGTGCTGGCGGTGCTGCGGGACGCAATGTCGTGACGGCGCGGAAATGAAAACGGGCCCCAGAAGGGGCCCGGATTTCTTCCGTCACAGGAAGGATTTGGCTGGGGCGCCAGGATTCGAACCTGGGAATGGCGGTACCAAAAACCGCTGCCTTACCACTTGGCGACGCCCCAACCGTGCGGCGGTGTTTAGCGAAGCGCTTTCCGGGCCGCAAGGGGGAAGACGCGATTTTTCGGCGGCTCTTGGAGGATGAATTGGACTGGGATGTAATGGTGCTGGGGGCCGGCGCGGCAGGGCTTTTTGCCGGGATAGAGGCGGCACGGCGCGGGCGGCGGGTGCTGGTCGTGGACCATGCCGCCAAGCCGGCCGAGAAGATCCGAATCTCTGGCGGCGGGCGGTGCAACTTCACGAATCTCGAGATTTCGGCCGACCGCTACCTGGGCCGTAACCCGCGCTTCGCGCTGTCGGCCCTGAAGCGGTTTACCCAATGGGATTTCATTGCGCGCATGGATGCGGCGGGAATCGCCTGGCATGAAAAGACGCTGGGGCAGCTTTTCTGCGATGGTCCGGCGACGCAGGTGGTGGACTGGCTGACGGGTGATCTGGCGGCGGCCGGCGGCACGCTCTGGACCGGGTGCTCGCTTGGGGCCGTTGCGCGCCGCGGCAAGGGATTCGCGGTGGAAACGGACCGCGGCGTGCAAGAGGCAACGGCGGTGATCGTCGCCACGGGCGGCAAGTCGATTCCAAAGATGGGGGCCTCAGGCTATGGCTACCGTGTTGCGGAAAGCTTTGGCCTTGCCGTGACCGAGACCCGCCCCGCGCTGGTGCCGCTGACTTTTGCCGAGCAGGAACTGGTCTGGCTGAAGCCGCTGGCCGGTGTGGCGGTACAGGGCAGGGTGTCCTGCGGCAAGACCGGCTTTGACGAAGCGGTCTTGTTCACCCATCGCGGCCTGTCCGGCCCGGCGATCCTGCAGATCTCGTCCTACTGGCGCGAGGGGCAGGCGATCTCGGTCAATCTTTGCCCGGGCCAGGACGGCGCGGCGGTGTTGCGGGCGGCCAAGGCCAGTGGCGGCAAGGGGCATCTGGCCGGCGCGCTGGCGCGGCTGGTGCCTGAACGGCTTGCGCGCCATCTGGCCGAGGTGTCGGGCCTCTCCGGCCCCTTGGCCGAAATGCCGGGGGCGGTGCTGGACCGGGTGGCGGCGGGGCTGGCCGACTGGCGGCTGATGCCGGTGGGCAGCGAAGGCTACCGCACGGCCGAGGTGACGCTGGGCGGTGTCGATACCGACGGTCTTGACGCCCGCACGATGGAGGCGAAGGCCGTGCCGGGCCTGTATTTCGTGGGCGAGGTGGTCGATGTGACCGGCTGGTTGGGCGGCTACAACTTCCAATGGGCCTGGTCCAGTGGCTGGGCCGCGGGGCAGGTGGCGTGATGAAGACCATCGGTATTCTGGGCGGCATGTCCGCCGCCTCGACCCAGCTTTACTATCGTGAACTGTGTCGCCTGATGCGCGAACGGCTGGGTGGGCTTCATTCGCCCGAGCTGCTGATCCGGTCGCTGGATTTCGCCCCGATCGCGGCGCTGCAGGCCGCCGGCGACTGGGCGGCGGCAGGGCGTATCCTGAACGCCGAGGCGCGGGCCTTGGAACGTGGCGGTGCCGGGATTCTGGTGCTGGCGACCAACACCATGCACAAGCTGGCCGATGAGATGATGGCGGGCGTCTCGATCCCGCTGCTGCATATCGCCGATGCCACGGCCGCGGCGATCCGGGCGGCGGGGTTGCGTCGGCCCGGCCTGATGGCGACGGCTTTTACCATGGAGCAGGGCTTCTACACCGACCGCTTGCGCGCAGCTGGGGTGATGCCGGTATTGCCCGATGCGGCAGACCGGGCCGAGACGCATCGGATCATCTATGAAGAGCTTTGCCGCGACATCATTCGCGACGACAGCCGCAGCGTCTATGTGGGCATCGCAGAGCGGCTGGTGCAGGCGGGGGCCGACAGCCTGATCCTGGGCTGCACCGAGGTGGGGATGCTGTTGACAGCGGGCAACGTGTCGGTGCCGGTTTTCGACACAACGCTGATCCATTGCGCAGCCGCCATCGACCTTGCGCTGGCCCGGTGACGAGTCCCAATGGGGGGCGGCGCGTTTTCGGATGACGCGCCCCCTTGCCGTGCCAATCAGACGTGCAGCGGGTTGGCCTTTGCAAGGCGGTCGAAGGCCATAAGGCTTTCGATCAGCGCCGGCATGTCCGACAGGCGGATCATGTTCGGCCCGTCCGAAGGCGCCCGGTCGGGGTCTTCGTGGGTTTCCAGAAAGACGCCGGCGATGCCCAGCGACACGGCCGCCCGGGCCAGAACCGGCGCGAATTCCCGCTGGCCGCCGGAACTGTCGCCCAGCCCGCCGGGGAAAGCGACGGCATGGGTGGCGTCCATGATCACGGGGTATCCCGTGCGGCCCATGATCGGCAGGGCGCGCATGTCGGCGACAAGGCCATTGTAGCCGAAGGTCGTGCCCCGTTCGGTCAGCAGGATGCGGTCATTCCCGGTCGAGGCGATCTTGGCGGCCACATTGGCCATGCCATAAGGGTCAAGGAACTGGCCCTTCTTGACGTTCACGGCGGCCCCGGTGGCCCCCGCCGCCAAGAGCAGATCGGTCTGCCGGCACAAGAGCGCGGGTATCTGCAACACGTCAACAACCGAGGCCACCTCAGCCGCCTGCGCGGGTTCGTGAAAATCGGTCAGCACCGGCAGTCCCATCGCCTTGATGGCCTGCAGCACCTTCAGCCCGGCCTCCATTCCCAGCCCGCGCTTGCCTGAAAGCGAGGTGCGGTTGGCCTTGTCGTAGCTGCCCTTGAACACGAACTGCGCCCCTGCGGCGGTGCAGGCTTCGGCAAGGGTGCCGGCAATCATCTGGGCGTGGTCCAGACTTTCAAGCTGGCAGGGGCCGGCGATGACCGTCAACCCCTGCGTATTTCCGACGGTCAGCCCGCCGATCTGCACCGTTTTCATTCCCACGCTCCTTATGCAGAAACCTGTTCGCGCAGGATCGCGGCGGTCATCGAGATCATCAGATAGATGCCCAGCAGGATCAGCATGGAAACCAGCGTGTTCTCGAACACCCGCGGATAGGTCGGCTCGTCCGGCGGCACCGGCGAGACCGACAGCGACAGGTAGCGCACCTGACGATTGGCCTCGATCCGCGAGTTTTCCATGGATTGCAGCGCCTGTGCCAGGACCAGTTGACGGGTCTCGACATCGGCCTTGGCGACCAGCAACTCACCCTGAATCCGGGCCAGCGACTGGCTGTCCTCACCGTTGACCGTCATCTTGGCACGCAGGTTGCCGATCTGCTCTTCCAGAGTTGCGATCCGGCGCTTGACGGGCTCCATCCGGGCCTGGTTCGGGTTTGCGTTCGCCTCCATCTGCGCCAGATTCAACTGCTCGGTGGTCAGTTGCGATTCAAGCTGGCTGATCTGCGTGGCAATCAGTTGAACCTCGGTTTCAGACGAAAGAACGTTGAACTTCTCCTGCAGTGCGACCAGCCGCTGCTGGGCATCAATCACGGCGGTTTCGGCCTCGGTATACTGTTCCTTCGCGCCTTTCATCGAATCCTCACGCAGACGCAGGGACATCTTGTCGACCTGTTCTTCCGCATAGGAAATCAACTGCTTGGACCAGTCCGCCGAAACCTTCGGATCGGCCGCCATAACCTCCATCCGCACCAGACCTTCTGTCGGGTCGTAGGAGATCAGGATATATTTGCTGTAAAGCGCGTAGGCATCCTCAAGCGAGGCATCCGGCGGCAGGCGCGTCAGCGCGTCGATGTTGCTGCCCTGGAAATACTCCTTGAAACCATGGTCGGCCTCAAGTCGCTGCAACGCCTCACGGCTTTGCAGATAGCCCTGCACGGCAATGGAATCCTGCGCATGGGCCATGGGCGTTCCCGAAAGAAGCCCCCCCATACCCGAGGCCTGCGGCGGATCGGCCGCCTGGATCACGAACTCCGACTTGGTTGCATAAAGCGGCGTGGCAATCTGCGAGAAATACCAGAAGGCAACGATGGTGGGCAGCAGCACGAAAGCAAACAGCCGTCCACCCAGCATCATCAGCTTGCGACGGCGCCGGCGCGCGATTTCCTGCTGCATCTTCAGGATTTCGGCCGCGTGGTTCACCTCGACACGCTCGGTCGACGGCGGTTGTGGCGGCCGTGTCCGTTGCGGCAGCTTCACGCCATCACCGGGCAGCGGTGTCAGGGCGCGCCCTTCAGAGGCCGGCGGCTGGCCGCCCCCCCCGCCCGGGGCCGCCTCGGTTGCGGGTTCGGTGCCGACAAGTTCCAGCATGGCACGCCGTTGGAACGGGTCGATGCCCGCAGCGCGCAGCAGGCGGACGGCGTCATAATCCGATGTTGCCGCGATGTTGCGCCGTTGGGCCAACCGGCGGGCAACCCGCAACTGCCGGCCCGTCAGGCCTTCAGCGCGGATCGCGGCCAGTTCTGCGGCAACCTCCGGCGATACGTTGGCGTCATCCTCGGCCGCATCCGCTGGCCCGGGCTGTGGGGCCGTTGCGCCGGCCGCAGCCGCACGTTCGGCCGCGGCAGACCCCGGAAAGACCTGATCGCCGAACCCGTCATCAAACGTATCGAAGGACATGTCGCTGTCCTTCGAGGTCGAAGCCGGAGAGGCTGCAGAAGCGGCGGGCCGCGGCGCGGGATCTGCCGCGGCATCCGGGTCGGGGCGGTTCAGGTTGAAACGGGGAACCTTAAGCGTAGTCATAAAGGCTTCTCGCTTCTTCCAGGGTGTCGAACTGATAAAGACGGCCATTCTTCAACACGGCCGCCTGCTTGCAAAACTTTTCGATCGTTTGCGGCGAGTGTGAAACGATCACCACGGTCGCCTTCTGCAGCCGTTCGCGCAGGATCGCGCCGGCCTTGCGGTTGAAGGCAACATCCGCCGTCGAGGGCATACCCTCGTCGATCAGGTAGATGTCGAATTCCAGCGCCAGCATCAACGAGAAGGTGAACCGCGCCTTCATCCCCGAAGAATAGACCGACATCGGCATCTCGAAATATTCGCCCAGGTCGCAGACCCAGCGGCAGAAACTTTCGACATAGTCGGGGTCAAGCCCGTAAAGACGGGCGATGTAGCGGCTGTTTTCGTGTGCGGAATGTCGGCGCGACACGCCCCCCATGAAACCAAGGGGAAAAGACACCCGGCAGGTGCGTGTGATCGTGCCTTCGTCGGGCTTTTCCAGCCCGGCCATCATCTGGATGAGGGTGGTTTTTCCGGTGCCGTTCTGGGCCAGAATTCCCAGCGACCGACCCATTTCAACGCGAAAGGAAGCACGGTCGAGAATGACCTTGCGCTGGACGCCGGTCCAGAAGGATTTTGAGACGTTATTGAACTCGATCATGTCACTGTCTTGCACCGCGGGGCGGCATTGAACGCCTTGTCATTCTGGCTGGATTCACGCCTGATTTCGCGATGACCTTGTTCCCTCAAGAAAGCCGGATCAAAGCCACTGCCCGGCCTGTCCGGGCAACTCCTGTGACCGGATATTTGGGCAACAGTATGTCTTGAAACGGGCGTTACGGCAATGGCCGGTCAGGATAATGTGAACAGGGACCGCAGCGTCACCGTCCGCCGCTGCGCGCCAGAAGCAGGGCCAGCGGGCCTGCCAGCAGGCTGAGAGCCAAGCCCATGCGCGCCGCTTCCTGCATCGCGCCGCCAGGCAGGGCGGCGGCCAAGGCGATGGCCGGCACGGTGAAGCCGCAGCCAAGGATAACCAGGATCAGCCCAAGGTGGCGCAGCCTGACCTGCGGCGGCAGGCGCAGGCCGAAGACCAGGGCAAGACCAAGTGCCCCAAGCGCCATGCCCAGCGGGCGGCCGATCCACAGGCTGCCCAGCGTGACAAGCGTGGTCGGTGCAAAGGCCAGCAGGTCCACGCCGCCGCGCACCAGCCCGAACAGGAACAGCACCACCGCGACCGGCCGGATCAGAAGATGCGCCAGCCGGTTCAGCGGATCGTGCAGGAAGGTTTCGGCCTCGGCGAACAGGCCGAAGCTGCGGTCGGCATGGGCGATGGCCGGAATCACCGGCAACAGGCCCAGTGTGGCGGGCAGGCCCGAGGCGGCGACGCCGAACCAACTGGCCGCGCCGGCCAGCATATAGGGCCACAGGGCCATGCCGGCCCGGCGGCGCAATTCGCTGGTGCCGGGCGGCGGACGGCGCCCGTAAAGCGCCCAGACCGCCCCCGAGGCCGCCACAGGCAGCACCAGCCAGAGCAGACGCAACGACAGATGCGGGCTGGACAGGCCCAGAACCAGCAACGCCAGAATATCGGTGCCGATGGCCAGCAGCAGCAACAGGTGCAGCGCCGGATGTCCCGACCCGAAGGCAAGGCGGCCGAACAGGTAGGCCAACACCACATCAGACCCCAGCGGCACCTGCCAGCCGGTCGCGAAGCCGGCCTCCTCGGCGGTTTCGATCAGGGCCGACAGCACGATCCACATCAGCGCGGCCCCGATCATGCCCGAAACCACCAGTCCTGCCGGCAGCAGCGCCCGCCCGCCCGACAGCGCGCCGCGCTCCAGGATCAGCGCTTCCCAAAGTTCCTTGCCGATGAAGAAGAAGAACAGCGCCATCAGGATGTCTGTCACCACCATGAAGGGCGTCAGCGTCACCGTGCCCGCCCAGATCCAGCCCGGCAGGGACAGTTCGGCCATGTGCCATTCGACAAAGTCGTAATAGCTGCCCGGCGACAGGTTGACCCAAAGCGTGGCAATCCCGGCGCCCCCCAGCAGGGCCAGGGCGAAATGACGGACAAAGGGCGAGATTCGATACATGGGCCGCGGGTCTCCTGACCTTCTCGCTAGCTTCTGCGACCCCACCTCGCAAGCGGGCGGGGCGGGATCGTCGTGTGCTGTGGCGGGGCTGCACAGGGGAAGGCAAAACCGGGGTTTTGCGCTGGCGCGGTGGCAGCGCTATCCTGCGCGGCATGGACCTTGCCAAGGACATTCGCGCCTGCAGGCTTTGTGCCGCGCGCTTTGCCGCCACCGCCACGGCGCATGAGCCGCGCCCTGTCGTCTGGTTCGCATCCACGACGCGGCTGCTGATCGCAGGGCAGGCGCCGGGCGCGCGGGTTCACGCCAGCGGACGGCCCTTCACCGATGCCTCTGGCGACCGGCTGCGCGACTGGACCGGGCTGTCGGCTCCCGAGTTCTATGACCGGACACGGGTCGCGATTGTGCCGATGGCGTTCTGCTTTCCCGGGTACAATGCCCGCGGCGCCGATCTGCCGCCGCCGCCGCTGTGCGCGGCGACCTGGCGGGCGCGCGTCATGGACGTGCTGCCTCAGGTCCGGTTGCGTCTGCTGGTGGGCGGCCATGCGATCCGCTGGCATCTGGGCCTGCGCGACGTGACGGCGGCGGTGGCGGACTGGCGCAGACATTCGGAAAACGGCATCTTTCCCTTGCCGCATCCGTCCTGGCGGAATACCGGGTGGCTGACGCGCAATCCCTGGTTCGCGGCCGACCTTCTGCCCGTGTTGCGGGCCCGGGTGCGCGCCGTGTTGGAGGCCCCATGACCGTTGTGACCCTGCTGGACGCCGCACATGCCGCGGTTTCGGCCCATCCCGAGGACGAAACCGCGCTGCTGCGCTTCTATGAACGGCTGGCGGATGGTGAGCTGTTCCTTCTGCTTGAACGCGAGGCCGAGGCCGAGGTGCTGGACCCCCGCGTGTTCGAACTTGAGTCCGGCCCGGTCGTGCTGGTTTTCGACCGCGAAGAACGGATGGCCGAGTTTTCCGGCGGGATCGCGCCCTATGCGGCGCTGCCCGGGCGGGTGATCGCCGGGCTGCTGAAGGGGCAGGGGATCGGGCTGGGGGTCAACCTTGGCGTGGCCCCGTCGGAAATGCTGCTGCCACCCGAGGCGCTGGATTGGCTGGCCGAGGCGCTGGAGCCAGAGCCGGAAGAAGCCGAGTTGCGGGCGGAGTCCTTCGTGGCGCCCTCGCTGCCCGAAGGCTTCGTTCTGGGGCTGGATGCCAAGCTGGCACGGGCCGGCGGGTTGGCAACGGCGGCGCTGCTGGCCGGGGTGCGCCATTCCGGCGGGCGGCTGGGGCATATGCTGGCCTTTCTGGACGCAGTGCCGGGGGCCGAGCCGGCGCTGGCCCGGGCCGTGCAGGAAACGCTGGTATTCTCGGGTCTGGAAGCGGGGCAGGTGGACGTGGCCTTCCTGTCCGCTGGTGATCCGGCCGCCCAGGCCATGGCAGACTGTGCCTTGCGCTTCGACCTGCCGGAACCCGAGGCGCCCGAGGTTCGGCGCGAGACGGTTCCCGTCCCGCCCGGCATGGACCCCGACAGCCCGCCGAAGCTGCGCTGACCTGTTCCACAGGGCGAAAGCAGAATTTGTGCGGAAAACAGTGGGCTGCGTATGGGGTATAATGATACCGCTTATGCAAAGGTATTGAATTCGCTTGATATTATGTTCCGTGCCGCGCTTGACGGGGGCGGCGGGTTCAGCGATAAGCCCGCATCCGAATTCGCGGGGGATGCTCCCTCGCCTCAACCCTTATGGGACCACCGATGAAGACCTATACCGCAACACCTGCGGACATCGAGAAGAAGTGGATCCTGATCGACGCCGAGGGCGTCGTTCTGGGCCGCCTTGCCACGATCGTCGCAAACATCCTGCGCGGCAAGAACAAGCCGACGTTCACCCCCCACATGGACATGGGCGACAATGTCATCGTCATCAACGCCGACAAGGTGCAGATGACCGGCAATAAGCGCAATGACAAGGTCTACTACTGGCACACCGGCCACCCGGGCGGCATCAAGAGCCGTACCGCCAAGGCCGTGCTGGAAGGCCCGCACCCCGAGCGTGTGGTCGAAAAGGCCGTCGAGCGGATGATCACCCGCAACCGTCTGGGTCGTCAGCAGATGTCGAACCTGCGCGTCTACGCCGGCGCCGCCCATCCCCATGAAGCCCAGCAGCCCACCGTCCTGGACGTGAAGGCGCTGAACCCGAAGAACACCCGGAGCGCGTAAACCATGGCCGACATCAAGTCTCTCGACGATCTGAAGGCCGCCGTCGGTGCCGCCGCCCCGGTCGAGGCCGAGGCCGCCGCGCCGCGCGCCCCGGTGCGCGACAAGTTCGGCCGCAGCTATGCCACCGGCAAGCGCAAGGACGCCATCGCCCGCGTCTGGGTCAAGCCCGGCTCGGGCAAGGTCACCGTCAACGGCAAGGACATGGCGGCCTATTTCGCCCGTCCGGTGCTGCAGATGATCCTCAAGCAGCCGTTCACGGTTGCCAATGTGGAGGGCCAGTTCGACGTGATGGCCACCGTGACCGGCGGCGGTCTGTCCGGCCAGGCCGGTGCGGTGAAGCACGGCATCTCGAAGGCGCTTCAGGTCTATGAACCGTCCCTGCGCGCTGCGCTCAAGGCGGCCGGCTTCCTGACCCGCGACAGCCGCGTCGTGGAACGCAAGAAGTATGGCAAGCCGAAAGCTCGCCGCAGCTTCCAGTTCTCGAAGCGCTGATCTTTCCCGATCCGAAATACGAAAGGCCCGCCGTCCGGCGGGCCTTTTGTTTTGTGCGGCCCAAACTGGCCAAAAAAAAACGGGCCGGTTTCCCGGCCCGAAGTCGCTCAGGGGAGCGTAAGGAATTTCAGGCGGCCCAGGCCGGCTTGCGGCATTCGGCCTGCCGGGCGGCGTCGGTCAGGCCGATGTCGCGCAGCATGTGGGTGTCAAGCCTCGACAGGGCGCGGCGGCTGCGGACGCGGTCGTCCCAGCGAGCAAGGATCAGGGCAAGGCCGACCAACAGACGCGAAGCCGGCGGCAGGGCCATGGGCGCGATCAGGGCAGGGGCGAGGCTTGAACTGCGGGGCACGGTGGCCTCCATCCTTTTTGTATTGATACAATCTTGTGTCTCTGCTGCAAATTTTATAACAAAGTCCGTGAATGAGTCGCCAGAGATACTTTGTGATGGATACAAATTGGAAACCTGACCTGGCGGCTTTTCCGGGGCCCAAGTATCAGGGCCTGAGCCGCGCCCTGCGGGAAGCGATCCGGGCCGGGCATCTGCCGGCGGGCACCCAGCTTCCAACGGTGCGCGATCTGGCCTGGCGGCTGAACATGACGCCGGGCACCGTGGCCCGCGCCTATGCGCTGGCCACGCAGGAAGGGCTGCTTGAGGCGACCGTTGGCCGGGGCACATTCGTCGCCTCGACCTCGCCCCGGCTGGGGCCGACGCAGCCGCTTTATACCGAGCGGGTCTCGGGCGGCACGACCGGGCTGGTGGACCTGCGCCCGCCGCAAGTGCCCGAGGTCGGGCAGACCGAAGCCTTTCGCACCGCCTTGCGGGCCATGGCGGAAACCACCGGGCAGGGCTGGCTGGATTACACCTCGCAACGCGCCGAATTGCCGTTGCGGACGGAAATCGTGCGCTGGCTGGGCGACCGGATCCTTGGCCCCATCGGCCCCGAGGACGTGGCGCTGACCCATGGCGGGCAGAATGCCATCGGGTTGATCTTCGATTGCTGTCTGCGCGGCGACCGGCCTGTCGTGCTGATCGAGGAACTGGCCTATCCCGGCTTCCGTTCGGCGGCGCGGGCGGCACGGGCCGAGGTGGTGGGAGTCGAGATCGACCGCCACGGCGTCGTGCCCGAGGCGCTGGAGGCCGCTTGCCGCCGCCATGGTCCCCAGGTGTTGTGTCTGACGACCGAGGCGCAGAACCCGACCACAGGGCGGATGCCGCTGGAACGGCGGGCCGATCTGGCCCGGATCGCCCGCGCCTTCGACCTGCAGATCCTTGAGGACGATTGCTATTCGGTGGCGGAAAGCAACATTCCCAGCCTTCGCGCCCTGGCGCCGGAACGGGTATGGCATGTCGGCGGCCTGTCCAAGACCATTTCGGCCGCGCTGCGGTTCGGCTATGTGGTCTGTCCCGCCGGCATGGGCGAGGCGGGGCGGCTTGCGGCGCAACATGGCTATTTTGCGCTGTCGCGTCCGGTCTCCGACCTGTGCCTGCACCTGTTTCGCACCGGTGCTGCCGAAACGATCCGCGCCCGCGCGCAGGCCGAATTCGCGCAGCGCCTGCAAGCCCTGGTGAACCGGCTGGGCGCCTTTGATCTGGCCTGGCAGCCCGGTGTTCCCTTCGTCTGGCTGGGATTGCCGCGCGGCTGGCGGGCGTCGGCCTTCACACGGGCCGCCGAGGCTGCGGGCGTATTGGTGCGCCCGGCGGATGAATATGCGCTGGTCGGGGGGCGCGCGCCCAATGCGGTGCGAATCGCGGTCGCCGGAAACCTGCCGGAAGAGGTTTATGCCGATGCCATCGACCGGCTTGTGAAGCTTCTGGCAAATCCGCCCGGCGATCTGGCTGTCTAGGCCGACACCGACCGACTGTTGCGCCAAGGACTCGCTCACGCCGAATTGCGCCCTTGACCGTTGACCGGCACGGTCGGGCACCCGCATGATCACGCAAACAACAGCCCGAACGGGCGATGAGCAGTAAAGTGAGTGATCATGGGACAACAGGCGTCTTTCCACGCCCCGCATGGCGGTGCAGACTTTCTTGGCTGGCGCAAGACACGCGCCGGAGCCACCGAAATTGTCTATGATGACGGCGTGACCCGCCGCATGGTCTGGCGCGTGGCCGGGCTTGAGGCCAGCGAAGCCCGCCTGTCCGATGCGCTGCGGGTGGCGGTCGGCAGCCATCGCATCGTGCCGACGCTTTATGACGAGCTGAAAAAACGGGCGATCGCCATCGAAAAAATCGCAGGCTGATCGTCATTCAAGCGGTTATACAGGGGGCGGCCTGAGCCGCCCCTTTGCTATTGCACGGTCTGTCCGCAAAACACCGTTGCAAAGTCGAATTTCCGGCGTCAGGATTTGATCAAACCAAGGGCCGCAAGGGCCAGTACAGTAGGGGGGGTAATGGCGAACTCGATCGAGGCCGAGAAGCGGGCAGGCTGGGTGCTTGTTTCTCCGCCATTCCTTTACACGCTGCTTGCTCTTGCGGTGCCGTTCATCGTCATCGTCGGGCTGTCCTTCGCCGGGCTTGAAGGCGGCCGCGCGCGGGTTCCGCTGGCGCCGGGCGATGCCGAGAAGCTCTACTTCACCTTCGAGAATTTTGCCCGTGTGCTGTCCGAGCCGATCTATCGGGTCGTTCTGCTGCGCTCGCTGATCATCGCGGTCTGCGTCACGCTGGCAACCGTGCTGATGGCCTATCCCATTGCCTATTTCGTCAGCTTCTATGTGGCGCCTTCGAAAAAGGCGCTGTGGATCTTCCTGATCACCATCCCGTTCTGGACCAGCTACATCATCCGTCTGGCCCTGTGGCGCACGATTCTTGGCTACAACGGCATCTTCGACAACTTCGTCGGCATCTTCGGAATCGAACCGATGAACCTGCTGTCGAACGGGGCGCTGGCCATCACCATCACCCTGAGCCATGCCTTCGCCCCCTTTGCCGTGCTGCCGATCTTTGTCGCGCTGGAAAAGGTTGACCGCTCGCTGCTTGAGGCGGGGCAGGATCTGGGCGAAACGCGCTGGACCACCTTCCTGCGGGTGACGCTGCCGCTGTCGATGCCCGGGGTGATGGCGGCGGTGCTGATCGTGTTCATCCCTGTGGTCGGCGACTATGTGACCGCCAAGCTGATGGGCGGTTCGACCACCCCGATGATCGCCAACCTTGTCGAGGTCGAGATGCTGAAGAAGCGCGACCACGCCATGGGTTCGGCCGTTGCCGTAACGGCCATGGCGACGGTCGCGGTGATCAGCATCCTGTTTGTCCTGCTCAACCGCCGCTTCATCGGGAGCAAGAAATGAAATCAGCTCCCGGTCTGCGCAGCTATGCGATCCTGTATCTGGTGTTCCTCTATGGCCCGATCCTGATCCTCCCGCTGTTTGCCTTCAACAACGCCACCGTCGTGTCGTTCCCGCTGTCGGGCTTCACCACCAAGTGGTTCTCGGAAATGATGGCCGATCAGGCGCTGTGGCGCGCGTTGCGCACCAGCCTTCAGATCTCGCTTTCGACGGCGGTGATCGCCACCGCGCTTGGTGTCATGGCGGCACGGGCGGCGGTGCGCTACCGCTGGCCGGGCAAGCCCGGCGTGATGGGGCTGATCCTGCTGCCGCTGGTGCTGCCCGAGATCATCATCGCGATGTCGATGCTGATCGTGCTGATCTGGCTGGGCGCGCCGCAGATGTGGTTCACCGTGATCCTGGGCCATGTGCTGATCACGTTGCCCTTCTCGGTCACCATCATGACGGCCGCGTTCCAGAGCATCGACGTGTCCTTCGAGGAGGCGGCGCTGGACCTGGGCGAAACCCCGCTCTCGTCGTTCCGGCTGATCACGCTGCCGCTGGTGATGCCGGGGATCATCTCGTCCTTCCTGATCTCGTTCACCATCTCGATCGACGAATACATCATCGCCAACTTCCTTGGCGGCAATGACACCGCGCTGTCGGTCTATATCTACGGCCAGTTCCGGTTCCCGGCGAAGGTGCCGATGGTTCTGGCCCTGGGGACATGCCTTGTCGCCATGTCGATCCTGCTTCTGACAATCGCTGAATATTTCCGCCGCCGGGGCGTTGCCCGCGTGGGTGGCAAGGACTCCGGAGGTTTCCTGTGACGTTTTCCGCCGACAAACCCACGATGATCGAGTTCAAGGACGTCCATAAATACTATGGCGACTACCATGCGCTGCGGGGCATCAATGGCACCATCAAGGCAGGCGAGTTCTTCTCGCTGCTGGGGCCGTCCGGCTGTGGCAAGACCACGCTTCTGCGCACCATCGCAGGCTTCGAGGACATCTCGTCCGGCGTGGTGATGATCGACGGCAAGAGCATGGCCGATGTGCCGGCCAACGTCCGGCCGACCAACATGGTGTTCCAGAGCTACGCCATCTTCCCGCATATGAGCGTGGAAGAGAACGTCGGCTTCGGCCTGCGCCGCGACCCGCGATCCAAGGCCGAAAAGGCCAAGGCGGTG
Organism: Pseudogemmobacter blasticus; assembly: GCF_003071405.1. NCBI lineage: Bacteria > Pseudomonadati > Pseudomonadota > Alphaproteobacteria > Rhodobacterales > Paracoccaceae > Pseudogemmobacter > Pseudogemmobacter blasticus. The sequence goes on from NZ_CP020470.1 coordinate 296,444, forward strand.
GAAGAGGCGCTGGAGATGGTCGGCCTCAAGGGCTATGGCAAGCGGGCGGCACATGCGCTGTCGGGCGGGCAGCGGCAGCGGGTTGCGCTGGCGCGGGCGCTGATCCTGAAGCCCAAGGTGCTGTTGCTGGATGAACCGCTCAGCGCGCTGGACAAGAAGATGCGCGAACATATGCAGGTTGAGCTGATCAAGCTGCAACGTCAGGTCGGCATCACCTTCATTCTGGTCACCCATGACCAGGAAGAGGCGCTGGTCATGTCGGACCGGATCGCGGTGATGTTCGAGGGTGAGATCGCGCAACTGGCCGATCCCGAGACGCTTTATCGCCGGCCCAATTCCAAGAAGGTGGCGGATTTCATCGGCACGATGAACTTCATCCCCTGCACGATCCTGTCGGAATCGGGCGACAAGGTCGAGGTTGATGCCAAGGGGCTGGGCAAGGTCGCGCTGGACATCCATCAGGCCCCGCCGGCGAAGGGGGAAACCCCGGTCGTCGGCCTGCGCCCCGAGACGCTGACGCTGCTTTATCCCGGCCAGTCCGCGAATGATCGCGAGACCGATGGCGTGATCGACGAGGTGATCTACTTCGGCGACATGACCTATTACGATGTCTATCTGGGCGGCACGGATGTCGAGGTGCGGCTGTCGATGCGAAACGTGCCGGGCCGCCCGGTTCTGGACGTCGGCACGAAAGTGCGCGTCGCCTGGAGCCCCGAGGCGCTGGTCCTGTTCCGCTGAGGAAAATCGTGCGGCCGCAAAATGCGGCCGTGCGATTGTTTCTCGCCTCTGTCGCGCGCAAGGCGCGCGACAACCGGCTTGGGGCGCGTGCCTCCGGCGGGGATATTTGCCGACAGATGAAAGGCGCGGGCCTTGCGGCCCGTGTTCAACGATCCGCAGGCAGGACGCCAAGGCCACGCAGGTAGATGCCAATGGCGGATTCCAGCAGGTCTTCTGGCGGCCAGGGTTGCGGGCCGCCGTTGCCGCGCAGGAACAGTTCGACAACACCGTGGCTTGCCGCCCAGACATGCGCCGCCACCATGCGGGCGGGGGGCCGGCGGTCGGCGGGCAGGGTGGTCAGCAGGGTTTCGGCGGCGCGTTCCATGATGGCGCGGGCCTTGGATGAGACGACGGCCAGGTCGGGATGATTGCCCGGCTGCAGGCCGCTTTCGAACATCGCCTGATAATGACCGGGATACTTGCGGGCAAATGCCAGATAGGCGCGGCCGGTGGATTCGAAGGCGGCCATCGGGGTGGGGCGGCCGTCGTCATGGGCGTATTCCAGCAGGGCGGCGAAGATGTCAAAGCCCTGCCGGGCCACCTCGGCCAGCAGTTCGTCACGGCCTGTGAAGTGGCGATAGACGGCGGCCGGCGTGACATCCGCCGCCTTGGCCGCTTCGGACAGGGTAAAGCCCTGCGGTCCCTTTTCCGCGATCAGCGCCAATGCCGCCTCGACCAGCGCCTGACGCAGGTTACCGTGGTGATAGCCGCGTTTCACCGTCAGTCCTTGGGCCGCAGGTCCGGGCCGCCGCAGATCTTGCCGTCGATCTTGCCGATGGCATCCTTGTCCTTGCCCTTGTAATCGACGGCGCCAAGAATGGTCTGGATCGCCGCGATACGGGCGCGCTTCTTGTCGTCAGACAGGATCACCGTCCAGGGCGTGTGCTTGAAGCTGGTCTTGTCCATCGTCTCGTCGATGGCCTTGCAATAGTCATCCCATTTGGCCAGCCCGTCCACGTCGATCTGGCTGAGCTTCCATTGCTTGAGCAGGTCACCCTCGCGGTCAAGGAAGCGCTTGAGCTGCTCGGCCCGACCGACCTCCAGCCAGATCTTCAGCAGGATGATGCCTTCATCGACGATCATCTGTTCGAACTCGGGCAATTGCCGGAAGAAGCGGGCGCGGTCCTCGGCTTTGCAGAAGCCGAAGACATGTTCGATCATGGCGCGGTTGTACCAGCTACGGTCATAAAGCGCGATTTCGCCCTTGGCGGGGAACCAGTCGACATAGCGCTGGAAATACCATTGCTGGGATTCGCGTTCGGTCGGCTTGGGAAGGGCCACGACATAGGCAGAGCGCGGGTTCAGGTTTTCTGTTACCGCCTTGATCGTGCCGCCCTTTCCGGCGGCATCGCGGCCCTCGAAGACCACCATCAGACGCTGGCCGCTGATCTTGAGCCCGTTCTGCATCTTGGCAAGTTCGATCTGCAGCCGGTCCATCTGGGCGATGTAATCCTTGCCCTTGAGGTCGGTCTTGTAGGGGTAGGACTTGGTCAGGATGTCGTCCTTGCCGGCCTTTTCAATGGTCTTGCGCACCTCTTTCGGGGCGCCTTCCTGGAAGTAGCGGCTGATTGCACCGTCGAACGGCAGGTCCATGGCGTGTCTCCCTTTTCCGGCAGTATGGCGGGGGCGCGTGCCTATCGCAATCCGGCGCGGGTGGCGGCGCGGGCGATGGCATCCAGCACCACCTGCGGGTGGGTGTGGTGCGGCATGTGGCCGGCGCCCTCAATCACCGTCAGCCTGGCCGATGACAGGCGTGGGGCCAGCGGGCCGGAGTGGATGGAGAGCGGCACGATGGTATCGGCGGTGCCGTGAACCATCTCGATCGGCAGGGTCAGGCCGGGATAGCGCGGCTCCATCGCGACGATCTGGTCGCGCAGAGCATTGATCTGGGCCACATTGGCCGCAAGCTGGCTGTGGCGCAGCGTCAGGTCGGTGCCAAGGTGGTCAAGATAGCCCGCCGGGGCATGGGCCGGGGCAAAGACGGCGTCGATCTGGCGCTGGACATAGATGTCCGGCACCCAGGCCGAGGCGAGCGGCACCAGCAGCGCACGCGGCACCGGTCGGGCGGTCAGGCGATACCAGATGTCCAGATGCCCGGGCCAGGGCAGCGAAGGCGCGGCCAGCGTGACCAGCGCGGCGGCCGGATGCTGCAACGCCCAAGCGGTTGCCACGGTGCCGCCATAGCTTTGGCCCACCAGAAGCGGGTTGGTCACACCCAACTGGTCGGCCGCGGCTTTCAGCACCGCGATCTGGCCTGCGATGCTGGCGTCGCCGCCCGGCAGCGGGTCGGAATGGCCAAGCCCGGGCCGGTCAAACGCGATGACGCGGAAATCCTGCGCCAGGCGGTCCAGCAGCGAGAAGGTGAAATCCCGCGATGAGCCGGAGGCGCCGTGGATCAGCAGTAGATCGGGGCCACGCCCGCGTTCCACCGCATGAACCTGCAACCCGTTGACCGTCAGCAGCCGGCCCTCCGGCGGGTGGGCCACCAAGGCGCGCTTGTCGCGGGCGCGGAGGCGGAGGGTGGTGGCGGCGGTCAGGACGCCCGCCCCAACCGCGCCGATGGCGCCGCTAAAGGCCAATCTTGTCAATGTCATAGGGCGTTGTCTGATAGATTTCGTTGATCCAGTTTCCGTACAGCAGATGTGCATGTGACCGCCATCTGTTCAGGGGGCGGCGCGTAGGATCATCGTCGGGATAGTAGTTCAGCGGCACGTTGATCGGTGTGGCATTTGCCACGTCGCGATCATATTCCTGTTTCAGCGTGTCGCTGTCGTATTCGAAGTGGTTGAAGATATACAGCGCGCGATGCCCGGTATCGTCCACCAGGCAAGGCCCGGTCTCGGCGCTGCCCAGAAGGGTGCGCAGACCGGGGGCGGCGTCGATTTCCGACTGGCGCATCTCGGTCCAACGGCTGACCGGAATCACGAAATCATCCGAAAACCCGCGCAGCAGCGGCGAGGTCGGGGCAAGATTCTGGTGGCGGAAGCAGCCGAAGGCCTTGGCGGGCAGCATGTGTTTCTGCACACCATGGAAGTGGTAGATCATTGCCATGCCGCCCCAGCAGACGCCGAAGGTGGAATGGACATTGGTCTGGGTCCAGTCCATCACCTCGCGCAGTTCGTCCCAGTAGGTGACCTGCTCGAAGGGCAGATGCTCGATCGGGGCGCCGGTGATGATCAGGCCGTCGAACTTCTCGTGCTTCACCTCCTGAAAAGGGCGGTAGAAGGTCGCCATATGCTCGGCGGCGGTGTTCCTGGTCTGATGTTCGGTCATGCGGATCAGTTGCAGGTCGATCTGCAACGGCGTGGCGCCGATCAGCCGGGCAAACTGGTTCTCGGTCTGGATCTTCTTCGGCATCAGGTTCAGCAGGCCGATGCGCAGCGGGCGGATGTCCTGCCGGGCCGCACGTTCGGGCGACATGACGCTGACGCCTTCCTTTCGGAGAACGTCGAACGCGGGCAGGGTTTCAGGCAGGGTGATGGGCATTTCGGGATCTGGTCCTTGATGCGGGTCAGATATGCACCGGCAGGCGCCGGTCAATGGCGCGGGCGATCAAGGCATCGAAATCGCCGGGGCTGCGCACCTCGGCCACTTCTTCGGCAGTGACGGTGACGCCCCATTTCGCCATGGCCGCATAGCGCGGCTGACGGTGCGCCAGAGCGCGGGCATAGGTCCATCGCACGAAGTGATCGGGATCGCATGTTTCTTCGGTTTTTCCGAAGGCTGACCGATATTCCTCCCACATTTCATGAAGAAAGGCGGGCTGGTAATACATCGGCTTCGGCGCACGGTCGAACCGGCGGACCAGTTCTGCCGTATGGGCATCAGAGCCGCGAATCCAGACCATCAGCAATGTGCTGGCAAGCTGCGTCATCACCGGATCATGCGCGTCATGCGGGTTCACCACCTCGCAGATCGAGCCCGAGGTATCGCAGACAAAGTTCCGGTAACCATAGATGTCTTCGGCCCGCGCGATGAAGCGAGCGCTGTCCAGCGTGGCGGCCACCTCGGCCTCACGGTGCTGGTCCTGCCGCTTCATGTATTCGGCAAAGGGCAGGCCGCCCTTGGCCGGATCGCCGGGTTTGCCCAGATAGGTGGAAAGCGGCGCCAGGTTGTTGAAGGTGATGTTGGAGGCGATGAAGACGCTGTCGGTCATCATCAGCTCGCGCAGAAGCGGCACCTTCATCGCTTCGCGCTTGAACATGTCGGCGATGAATTCGCCCATGTAATGCGTGCCGATGCGGTAATCGACCGAGTAATGGAACCAGCCGCCGCCCTTGGACAAGGGTTCGTCGCGCAGCATGTTCGACAGGTAGGTCTTGCCCAGGCCAGACATGCCGAACAGCATGATCCGCTTGTGCGATGCCGAAAGATAATCCTGCCCCGAGCTGTAGATCATGGCACCGTCCTTGCCCGCCTGTCCGGGGTCTTGCTACTGCTGCCGGCCGGGGGGCGCAACGAAAAACCCGCCCCCGAAGGGGCGGGTCCGGTCTGCGTGAGGCGCAGAGCGATCAGAAGCTGAAGCCGACCCGCACACCGACAGCGACGGCGTCATTGTCGGTCATGTTGGCACGGGCCACGTCCGGGGTGCCGGTTTCAGGCTGGGCATCGCCCAGTTTCAGATAGCGCACGCCCATGGTGACCTTCATGTTGTCCTGCGTGTAAACCGCAGCAACGCCAATGCCCTTGTAGCCATTGGTCGGCGCCAGCGGCGACACCAGCGGATCGCCACCGGCTTCGTAGGTGGCAAAGACCGAGCCAGACCAGTTGTCGCTGAACTTGCGGCCGACACCCAGGGTGTAGGTGGTCGAATCTTCAAGGCTGACAAGGCCGCCGCCAGTTGCCGCAGTGAATGTGGCAGGGTCGATCAGGAAGTTTGACCAGTCCACCCAACGGATCGTACCGAAGACCAGTGTGTCTTTTGCCACCCCCGACTGGAAGTCGAGGTTCACAGCCTGCGGCGTATCGACCGACAATACGCTGGCGAGAGGCACGCCGGCCGGAATCGGCCCCAATGGCGATGCAAATGTCTCGACCGTATCGAGATCATGGGTCACCTTGGAGAAGTAAGTCAAAGCGACGCGCAGGGCGATGTCAGGCCGTTCATAGGCCGCGCCAACCAGATAGCCGGTGCCCCAAGCCGGGTCGAATGAGACGTTGTAGCCCGACAGGTTCGCCGGACCCTGCGGGTCGTAGGCGAGGCCAGACAGGGTTACTTCACCCGAAGCCTTGGAAGCGCGTATACCGCCATGGACTGACCAGTTCTCGTCGAACTTGTAGCGCAGGATCCCGGTGATAACTTCAGAGTCGAGCACTGCCGACGTGCCGCCCAACAAGATTGATTGACCCATTGGATAGTTGATGTCGGCGCCATAAGCGTGTTCGTAGATCAGCGCGGCCGAGAAGTTGTCGTTGAACTTGTAATTCAGCGCCAGTCCCGGAAGGGTGTGTTTGTCGGCCACGCTGCCGGTGGGGCGAGAAGCCACATCAGTGCCGCTCACATTGGGATTGATCACGCCGTAGCTAAGTTCGACGTAATTGCCCTTTTCGAAGATGATGCCGATGGACTGGCCCGAACGGTCCACCCCGCCTGCTTCTGCCATCCCCGCCGCTGCCGCCAGTGCGGCGACGCTTGTCATCAGTTTTTTCATTGTCCTCATCCCTGGAAAGGATTTCCCCTGATGCTGACGCTAGGGGGCACGACAAAACGGGTCAATCAATGACGCAACGTCACGGGTTTGTGAGATTATAGCTGTGGCTTGGGTGCACGGGATTCCGCCCGGAGAGAGATGTAGTTTGCCGTCAGGATCAGGGCCGCGCCCAGGGCCAGCGTCCAGACCAGCGGCTCTTCATAAAAGGCGGCGCCGATCAGGGCGATGACCGGCAGGCGGGCGAAATCCACCGGGCCCACAAAACTGGCCGGTGCCAGCGACAGCGCCGTGGTCAGGCACAGATGCGCCACGATCCCGGCAAGGCCGATCAGCAAAAGCCAGGGCAGGGTGGCACTGTCGGGCAGGGTGATGGCGCCATCGCGGAAGGACAGCGCCAGGCCGAAGATCGCCTGCAGCAGTGTCAGCCAGAACAGGATGGACAGGATATCCTCGCCCCGCGTCAGCTTCTTGGTCATCAGCATGGTGGCGGCAAAGAACACCGCGCAGCCGGCGGCGGCCATCACGCCCGGTTCGATGTGGCCAAAGTCGGGGCGGGCGACGATCAGGATGCCTGCAAAGCCAAGCCCCGCCGCCAGAAGCCGCGGGCGCGTCAGCCGTTCGCCCAGCACCAGCGGCGACAGCAGGATGACCCAGAGCGGCGAGGTGAATTCCAGCGCGAAGACCTGGGCCAGCGGGATTTGAGTCACCGCCCAGAACCACAGGGCCTGCCCGGTGAAATGGAACCCGTTGCGCAGAACATGGCTGGGAAAGCGCCTGGCGCTGATGCGGTTCAGCCGGCCCAGCAGGGTGGCCGCCAGCAGCACGATCATCAGCCCCAGGATCGAGCGGTAGGCAAGGATCTCGAAGGTTTCATGCCGCACCTTCACCGCCCGCGTCGCGACCGCCATGGCCGAGAACGAGGCGATGGAGCCTGTCATCCACAGGGCGGCGGCAAGGGGGCGGTGCGGGTCGGACATGGCGTGCAGATGTGCCCGCCACGCAGCCATTTGTCGAGTCGCGACGGGTCAGATGTCCTTCATCAGGCGCAGGGCATCATAGATCGCGGCATGGGTGTTGCGCGCTTCGACCGCATCGCCGATACGGTAGAGGCGAAACCCTTTCGGTCCTTTTCCGGGGGGTTGAGGACGGCCGTCGATCAGGGCGGAATAATCAACCGCACCAAGGTTTTCCGACCGGGGCTTGAGATCGAAGTAGAGCCCCGCATTGGGTTCCGTGCCGTGGTTCACGACGATCTGGTCGAAATGACGTTCCTGCGCCAGATCACGCAGGTAGTCCGAGCCGATCACCGCCTTCAGCCGGTTGCCGTCGCGCGCCACCGATTGTAGGCGGTAGGTCACGGTGAAGGTGACGGATTTCCCTTGCAGGGCACGCATATAGGGTACGAGGTTCATGCCCATCACCTCGGGCGAGAAAGTGCGGTCTGGCGTCATCACCTCGACCGTGGCACCGGCTTCGGCCAGCACTTCGGCGGCCTGCAAGGCGGCGTGGTCGCCGGCATCATCATAGACCAGCACGGAATTGCCCGGCTTCACGTCGCCCGACAGGATGTCCCAGGCGGTCACGGTCAGGTCATCGCCCGCTGTCAGCGTGGGTTTTTGCGGCAGGCCGCCGGTCGCAACGATCAAAACATCCGGAGAAAGTGACACAACATCATCGGCTTCCGCCCATGTGTTGAAGTTGAACTTTACCCCCTTCGCCTCGCATTGCTCCATCCGCCAGTCGATGATGCCAATCATTTCGGACCGTCGTTTGGTCTGCGCGGTCAGGCGGACCTGGCCGCCGGCGCGGTCGGCCACTTCGAACACGGTCACGTCATGGCCGCGCTCGGCGGCAACGCGTGCGGCTTCCAGCCCCCCGGGGCCGGCCCCGACGACAACAACCTTCTTGCGGACCGCCGCAGGGGCTGCCTCATGGGGCATCCCCTCGACCTCGCGTCCGGTGGCGGGGTTGTGGATGCACAGCGCCATGCCGCCCTGATAGATGCGGTCCAGGCAATAGGTGGCCCCGACGCAGGGGCGGATGTCATGTTCGCGCCCTTCAGCGATCTTCCGCACGATATGCGGGTCGGCGATATGGGCGCGGGTCATGCCGACCATATCCAGCAGACCATTCGCCACCGCATGGCGGGCCGTGGCCACATCGGGAATCCGCGAGGCATGGAAGGTGGGCAGCCCCACTTCGGCCCGGATACGGCCGGCGAAATCCAGATGCGGGGCGCTGCGCATACCCTGCACCGGGATCACCCCGGTCAGGGCGGCATCGGTATGGATACGCCCCCGTATGACGTTCACGAAGTCGATCAGCCCGGCGTCCCGGAACCGCCGCGCCAGTTCCACGCCATCTTCGGTGGTGATGCCACCTGTATGATCTTCGTCCGCCACATAGCGGATTCCCAAAAGGAAATCCGGTCCCACACGGCGGCGGCAGGCGTCCAGAACCTGGGTTGCAAAGCGCAGGCGGTTGTCGAAGCTGCCGCCATAGTCACCCTCCAGCGCATTGGTCAGCGGGCTGAACATCTGGTCCATCAGATGGCCGTAGACCTCGAACTCCACCCCGTCCAGACCGGCGGCCTGCATCCGTTCCACGCCATCGGCGTAGTCGGTGATGATGCGGTCGATGTCCCAATCCTCGATCACCTTGGGAAAGGCGCGGTGCGCGGGTTCGCGGGCCGGGCCTGCCCCCAGAACCGGCAGCCAGTCGCCCTTGTCCCAGCGGGTGCGATAGCCAAGGTGCGTTACCTGGATCATCACCGCCGCGCCGGCCTCGTGGCAGTCGTCTGCCAGCCGTTTCATCCACGGCACCACCTCATCCTTCCAGACCAGCACATTGCCGAAGGCGGGCGGGCTGTCGCGGCTGACACTGGCAGAACCGGCCGTCATCACCATGGCAACCCCGGCCTTTGCCCGTTCCAGATGATACAGCCGGTAGCGATCCTTGGGCATACCGTCCTCGGTATAGGCCGGCTCGTGGCTGGTGGTCAGAATCCGGTTGCGCAGGCGCAGGTGGCGCAGTTGGAAGGGTTGCAGAAGTGGATCGTTCGACATTGGACCCCCCGGGTCTGTGCGTGCGGTCTGGTGTTGCCGGGTCAGGTTAGACGCGGCGGGCGCCCCGGCTCATGGCGGAATACGACCGATGGGCGTCGGATTTCGCGCTGCGCTGCGGCGGCTGTCAGGCCAGACGTGCCAGAAGGGCGGAAAGCGTCGCGCGTTCTTCGGCCGTCAGCGGGGCCAGCGTGGCCTCGGTCACCGCAAGCGCGGCCGGAACAAGAGAGGTAACCAGCGTGGCGCCAGTCTCTGTCAGGCTGACCGTAAGGCGGCGGCGGTCGTCAGGATCGGGTGTGGTGATCACAAGCCCCTGCCGGATCAGCCGGTCGACGACGCCCTTGATGGTGGCGGCATCCATCGACGCCTCGCGCCCCAGATGGTTTTGCGACAGGGGGCCCAGTTCGGCCAGACGCGCCAGAACGGCAAATTGCATCGTGGTCAGTTCTGGAATGGCCTGGCCGAACAGCGCCAGATGCCGCTGCGTGACCCGCCGCAGCAGGTAGCCGATCTGTGCATCAAGGTCATATCCGGGCAGGGCCATTGCATCAGAAATACCCATGCCTTCCCCGTTTGCGCAAGACTGTTGACAGCGTGCCGCCGGATCGTGAAGCCTGTTGGTGTGCGAACAATCCAGCCGGTGGCAAGATGGGCTATCTCCGTCCCGCAACCCTGAGCGAGGTGTTCCCCGCAGTGGCATCCGGCGCACGGGTGCTGGCGGGCGGCACAGACCTGTATCCGGGGCAGGGTTCGCGTATGGTCGGGCCGGTGGTTGATCTGACTTCGGTGGCTGCGCTGCGCGGGATCAGCCTTTCGGGCGGCCTGCGCCTTGGGGCCTGCACAAGCTGGAGTGAGATCGCAGAGGCCGCCCTTCCGCCCGCCTGCGCGGCGTTACAACAGGCGGCGCGTCAGGTGGGGGGGCGGCAGATCCAGAATGTCGGCACCATCGGCGGCAATCTTTGCAATGCCTCGCCCGCGGCTGATGGGGTGCCGCCGCTTCTGGCGCTGGACGCCGAGGTTGAACTGCTGACTGCGGCCGGGGCACGGCGTCTGCCGCTGGCGCGGTTCCTGCTGGGGCCGCGCAAGGTGGACCTGCGCGCCGGAGAAATTCTTGCCGCCGTGCTGATCCCAGAAGCGGCCCTGACCGGGCGGTCGGCCTTTCAGAAGCTGGGGGCGCGGGCCTATCTGGTGATTTCGATCGCCATGGCGGCGGTGCGCCTGACCGTGGACGGCGGCCGTATCACCCGGGCGGCAGTGGCGGTTGGCGCTTGCGGGCCGGTGGCCAGCCGGTTGCCTGCGGTCGAGGCGGCGCTGCTTGGCCCGGTGGCCGGGGCGGCGGACCGGGCTCGACAGGCGGATTACGCGGCGCTGTCGCCCATTGACGATGTGCGCGCCACGGCGGCCTATCGCCGGCGCGCCGCGCGGGAGCTGGTGGCCCGGGCGGTGGAGAGCTGCGCATGATCGGCTTTCGCCTGAACGGGCGTGCGGTGCAGGTCGCGGCGCCCCCCGGCGAACGGCTGTCCGAAGTGCTGCGCGAACGGCTGGGGGCGCGGGGCACAAAGGTAGGGTGCGACGCCGGCGATTGCGGCGCCTGTTCGGTGCTGCTGAACGGCCGCTCGGTCTGTTCCTGTCTGGTGCCGGCGGCGCAGGCCGACGGGGCCGAGATCGTGACGGTGGAAGGGGAAACGCCGGAACTGACCCGGCTGCGCGCGGCCTTCCTGCGCCATGGCGCGGCGCAATGCGGCATCTGCACGCCGGGGATGCTGATTGCGGGGGCAGAGCTGCTGGCCCGCAACCCGACCCCGACCGAGGCCGAAGCGATGGACGCGCTTGGCGGTGTGCTGTGCCGCTGCACCGGATACCGCAAGATCCTTGCTGCCGTCTGCGATGCGGCGCCCGCGGTTGCCGCCGATGCGCCGCCGGCCGGGCAGGCGGTGGGGGCGGCGCTGGTCCGGCTGGATGGTGCGGCCAAGGTCGCGGGCGACAGCTTCGGCGCCGACCATGCCCCCGACGGGGCCTTGACGGTCAGGGCGGTGCGGTCGCCCCATCCCCATGCGGCGTTCCGCTTCGGCGATCTGGCCGGGTTCGCGGCCCGGCCCGGCGTGGCCGGTGTCTTTACGGCTACCGACATTCCCGGCCGCAACGCCTTTTCCGTCATCCCGCCCTTTGCCGACCAGCCCGCCATTGCCCGTTCCCCCGCGCGGTTCCGGGGCGAATGTGTGGCGCTGGTGGCCTTTGAACCGGGTGCCGAGGCCAGCCTTGACGGCTTTCCCGTGGACTGGACGCCACTGCCGCCGGTGCTGACACCCGCCGAGGCCGAATCCGAAGGTGCGCACCTGCTGCACCCCGACCGCAAGGCGAACCTGCTGATCGAGGGGCGGGTGCAGAAGGGCAATGCCGAGGCGGCGCTGGCCGCCAGCGCGCATGTGGTCGAGGGCAGCTTCGCCACGTCTTACGTCGAACACGCCTATATCGAACCCGAGGCCGGCGTCGCCTGGATGGAGGGCGACACGCTGGTGATCCGGGCCTGCACCCAGGCGCCGGGGATGGACCGCGAGGATACCGCGCTGATCCTTGGCCTGCCGGTCGAACGGGTGCGCATCATCCCCTCTGCCGTGGGGGGCGGCTTCGGCTCGAAGCTTGATCTGTCGGTGCAGCCGCTGATCGGGCTGGTGGCGCTGCGCACCGGACGGCCGGCGCGGATGATCTATTCCCGCGCCGAAAGCATGGCCTCGACCACCAAGCGCCACCCGGCCGAGATGACGGGGCGGATCGGCTGCGATGCCAGTGGCCGCATCACCGGCATCGTGTTCGAGGGGCGATTCAACACCGGGGCCTATTCCAGTTGGGGGCCGACTGTGGCGAACCGGGTGCCGGTTCATGTGTCCGGCCCCTATCTGACGCCGAACATCACCGCCCGCGCCCGCGCCGTGCATACGCATGGCCCGGTCTCGGGCGCGTTTCGCGGCTTCGGCGTGCCGCAGGGCGCGCTGTGGCAGGAAACGCTGTATGACCGGCTGGCGGAAAAGGCCGGGCTGGACCGGCTGGAGTTCCGCATCCTGAACGCGCTGCGCGACGGTCAGTGCAGCGCCACGGGCCAGATCCTGCAGGCGGTCGGCATCGGCCCCTGTCTTGAGGCATTGCGTCCGCGCTGGCGCGCCGCGCTGGACTGGGCCGCGCAGGGGCCGGGGCGCGGGGTGGGGGTCGCCTCGTGCTGGTATGGCTGCGGCAACACCGCCTTGCCCAACCCGTCAACCATCCGCATCGGTATGACGCCGGGCGGTGAGGTGGTGTTGCATCAGGGCGCAACCGACATCGGGCAAGGCTCGAACACGGTGATTGCGCAGATCGCTGCCGATGCGCTGGGGCTGCCGGTTGCCGCGCTGCGCCTGCTGGGCGGCGATACCGCGATCACGCCGGACGCCGGCAAGACCAGCGCCTCGCGTCAGACCTTCGTTTCGGGGCGGGCGGCGGAAAAGGCGGGCCGCGCCTTGCGCCATGCGACCCTGCGGCTGGCCAATGCGGGGCAGGGTGCCCGTCTAGACCTTGCGCCGGGGTGCATCACCGTTACCGATGGCCCGGTCCGGCGCCGCATCGACCTTACCGCTCTGCCGGTTGACGCCCGCGGCTATGCCCTGTCTGCCGAAGAAACCTATGACCCGCCCACAACGGGGCTGGATGCGAATGGCCAGGGCACGCCCTATGCCGTTTACGGCTACGGCGCCCAACTGGTTGAGCTTTCGGTGGACCGCGCGCTTGGCACGGTCACCCTGCACCATATCACCGCCGCGCATGATCTGGGCCGCGCGATCAACCCGCAACTGGTGACCGGCCAGATCGAGGGCGGAATCGCGCAGGGCATCGGCCTTGCACTGATGGAGGAATACCTGTCCGGCCGGACCGAGAACCTGCACGACTACCTGATCCCGACCGCGGGCGATGTGCCGCCCATCGACAGCATCCTGCTGGAAATCCCCGATCCCGAAGGTCCGTTCGGGGCCAAGGGTCTGGGGGAACACGTCCTGATCCCCACCGCCCCGGCCATCCTGAACGCCATTCGCCACGCCACCGGCGCCGTCCTGACCCGCACGCCTGCGTTGCCGCACCGCATCCTTGCCGCGATGGAGGGGCAGGAATGAAGGCCCCTTTCATCTGTCCTCAAATATCCCACGGGGGTCCGGGGGTGTGAAACCCCCGGCTTCCGGCCGCACCCGGAGCTGCGCCATGACCGATGCGCCACTGTCTGAGGCCGCCGAGAAGATCCGCTGCGATGCCTGCCCGGTGATGTGCTACATCGCCCCCGGGCAGACCGGCGCCTGCGACCGCTATGCCAATCACGCAGGCCGGATCGTGCGCAGCGATCCGGTGGTGATGCTGAGCCACGCGCTGGACGCGGGCAGCCGCATCGTGCCCTTTGCTGCGCGCGACTGGGATGGCAGCCCCGTGCCCGCCGATGCTTTCGTGACCGGCATCGGATCAGGGACCACCTACCCGGATTACAAGCCCGCGCCTTTCATCGTCTCTTCCATCATCGACGGGGCCGATATGGTGACCGTGGTCACCGAGGCGATCTTTTCCTATTGCGGGGTTAAGGTGAAGATCGACACCGACCGTTTCCTTGGCCCCGAAGGCGCGACCGTGCGGGTGGGCGGCGAGGCGGTTGGCCATGTCACAACCGCCGAATACGGCAGCCAGATGCTGTCGCTGGGCGGTGTGCACCATCTGACGGGTGGCACCAAGGCGGAAGGCCGGGTCACCTGTGATGCGCTGTTGCGGCTGTGCAATGGCGAGGCGGTCGAGATGCGGATTGACCACGGTTCCATCGTGGTGGTGCAGGCAGGCCAGCCGCCGGTGGTGGACGGCACGCCCGAACGGCGGATGCGGGTTGGCTGCGGTTCGGCCACCATCGGAATGTTCGCGGCGCAATGGAAGGGGCTGGTCGATGAGGTGGTGGTGGTCGATGACCACATCACCGGCGTGGTCAGTGAACATCAGGCCGGCAAAGTGCTGGGCTGGGCGCCGACCGGCATCCGCATCAAGGGCCAGAGGTCAACGCCGGGGCGCTATTTCAGGGTCTCGGAACCGGGCCTTGGCTGGGGGGGCACCCGGCTGACCGATCCGCTGGAGATTCTGGGTGAGTGGAACCCGAAAAAAGGGGCGCGTCCGGGGCTGACGTTGCTGATGGTCTCGACCACCGGCGAGGAGTTTGCCTATTACGAACTGGACGCCGACCTGAGTCCGCAGCCGCGCGACCTGCCCGAAGGCCTGCGCCGGACGGTGGATCTGATCGACGAGAATTGCGAACCGTCGCTTTGCACCGTGCTGTTCATGGGGGGCGCGGGGGGCAGTCTGCGCGCCGGGGTGACGAAGAACCCGGTGCGGCTGACCCGATCGGTGCAGGGCGGCATCACCCGGTTGACCAGCGGCGGCGCCGAAACCTATGTCTGGCCGGGCGGCGGCATCACCTTCATGGTCGATGTGACGCGCCTGCCCAAGGGCGCCTTCGGCTATGTGCCGACGCCGGCGCTGGTGGCCCCGCTGGAATTCACCCTGCCTCGGGCCGATTACATTGCCATGGGCGGGCATGAGGGCAGCATCCGCAGCCTCTCTGAAACCATGGCCGAAGGCGGCGAATATCCGACCGAGGCCCATCTGCAACCCTGGCCCCGGCAATGAGCGGGGCGATTGCCGCGCGCCTGCCCGACGGGCGGCTGCATTTGCAGCACGGGCCGATCGACATTGTGGCGGCCGCCTTCGGGCCGGCGGCGGCGGTGCAGGCCGCCCATGCCCGCGCTGCCGCACGCTTCGCAACCGTGCTTGAGGAACTGGTGTCAGAGCTTGCCGCGCTGCGGTCGCCCGAAGCCGCCGTGTCGGGCCGCATTGCCCGGTGCATGGCGGCGGCTGTGGCGCCGTTCCGCCCGGCCTTCATCACCCCGATGGCCGCGGTTGCGGGCGCGGTGGCGGATGAGATCGTCGCGGCGCTGGCCGGCCCCGGGATCTTGCGGGCCTATGCCAACAATGGCGGCGACATCGCGCTTTGGCTGGCCCCCGATCAGGCGCTGACATGCGCGCTGGCGGTGACCGGGGGGATGGATCGGGTGACGGTGCGCGCGGCAGACCCTGTGCGCGGCATCGCCACCTCGGGCTGGCGCGGGCGCAGCCTGTCGCTGGGCATTGCCGAGGCGGTCACGGTGGTGGCGCGCAGCGCGGCGGCGGCGGATGCGGCGGCGACGATGATTGCCAATGCGGTTGATCTGCCGGGGCATCCAGGCATTAGCCGGCGCCCGGCCTGCATGGTGCAGACCGACAGCGATCTTGGAGCGCGGGCCGTGACCATCGCGGTGCCGGCCCTGTCGCCGGATGACCGGGGCCGGGCGCTGGATGCCGGCCTTCGCGCGGCGCAGGACTTTGCCGCGCGCGGGCTGATTGAAGGGGCGGCCCTTTTCCTTCAGGGTGAGTGCAGGATGACCGGCGCGCTGGCGCTGCCGGAAAGGGAGGCGACAGGTGTCTGAATTCAAGCTGCGCAAGATCGTGGTGCAGGTGGAGGAAATCTTCCACGAAGGCGGGCCCGTGGCCGACCCGGCCCCGGTCAAGGGGGCGGTCTATGCCATCTGTTCCAACCCTTTCGCCGGCCGTTTCGAGCCCGACCTTCAGCCGGCGATGGAATGGCTGAAGCCGCTGGCGCTGCGCCTGACCGACCGGCTGGTCGCAGCGCTTGGCGGGCGCGAGGGCATTGATGCCTATGGCAAGGGCGCCATCGTGGGCGAAGCCGGCGAACATGAGCACGGCGCGATCTGGCATGTCTCGGGCGGCTACGGGATGCGCGACCGGCTGGGCGAATGTCGCGCCATCGTGCCAAGCGCCATGAAGGTGGGCGGGCTTGGCAGCACGCTGGACATTCCGCTGGGCCATCTGAACGCGGCTTATGTCCGGTCACGCTTCGACGTGATCACCATCGCCTGCGAGGATGGGCCGCGCGCGAACGAGGTGCTGTTCGCGCTTGCCATGGCGCGCGGCGGCCGGGTCCATTCCCGCATGGGCGGGCTGGAGGTGGATCAGGTCAAGGGAGAGGACGGGTTGCGATGATCCAGAGGGGCCTGCTGACCCCGACACTGATCCTTGCGCTTGTTCCCGGCGTGGCCTTT
This sequence comes from Pseudogemmobacter blasticus, assembly GCF_003071405.1. Taxonomy (NCBI): domain Bacteria; kingdom Pseudomonadati; phylum Pseudomonadota; class Alphaproteobacteria; order Rhodobacterales; family Paracoccaceae; genus Pseudogemmobacter; species Pseudogemmobacter blasticus. Next base: position 313,079 of record NZ_CP020470.1, read on the forward strand.
GCCTGCGCCCTGCCGCCTTCGGTCATTCTGACGCTGCCGACCGGGCATTACATCACCGCCGCCGCGCTGACCGTGGCGCTGACCGCGCTTCTGGCGGCGGTGGCGCCGCGCCTGCCGGCGTTTCGGCCGCATCTGATGTGGGACCGTCCGGTTTTGGTGCCGGAAACCCTGTCTTCCTATCTGGGGTTCCTGGGCTTTCTGGCCTTGCTGTTCATCGGCTGGACCGGCAGCCGCGACCCGATGCACAACCTGATGACGCTGGTGTTCTGGACCGGCGTCTGGATCGTGGTGCCGCTGGGATCGATGGGTTTCGGCAATCTCTGGCGGCCGATCAACCCCTGGACCGGGCCGGTGCGGATTGCGCGGCTTCTGCTGGGGCGGACCGGCAGTATCGGACTGGCCCGGCTGGGGTATGTTCCGGCAGTGCTGGGCTATGCGGGGTTTGCCTGGTTCCAGATGATCTCGCTTTACCCGGACGATCCGGCGGTGCTGGCGACGGTGGCCGCCTGCTATTACGGCGTGATCTTCCTTCTTGCCGTGGCCGAAGGCGAGGACTGGTTGCAGAAGGGCGAGTTCCTGACCGTTCTGTTCGGCTTCATCGCCCGCATCGCGCCGCTGTGGCTGGAGGTTGACGGAAACCGCGCCCGGCTGATGGCTGGCCCGCCCGGCGCACAGGTGCTGCGCATGGCGCCGCTGGCGCCTTCGGCGGTGGTGTTCCTGTGCCTTGTCCTTGCGGCGCTGACCTTCGACGGGCTGAACGAAACCTTCTGGTGGCAGGCCCTGATCGGGGAAAACCCGCTGGAACCGACGGGGCGGTCGGCGGTGGTCTGGGTCAATACGCTGGGGCTGCTGGCGGTCTGGGCCATCACGCTGCTGGCCGTGCCGGGCATGGTCTGGCTGGGCCGCGTCCTTGGCGGGTCGGGTTTTGCGCTGGGGCCGCTGATGCTGTCCTTTCTGGCCATCGCGGCGGGCTATCATGCCGCGCATTATCTGGTGATGCTGCTGACCGCCGGGCAATACACGCTGGCCGCGCTGAATGACCCGTTCTTCACCGGCGACAGCTTCCTTGGTCTGCCGCCGTTCTATGTGTCCTTCGGCTTCCTGACCGATCCGCGCATCATGCCGCTGATCTATGGCGCGCAGTTCATGGCCATCCTGGGCGCGCATCTTCTGGCCGTCCTGCTGTCGTGCAAGCTGGCGGGGCCGGGCACGCGGGCGCTGGCGCATCTGCCGATGACCGGATTGATGGTCGGATATACAGTTCTTGGCCTGTGGCTGCTGTCCACGGCAAGGGTCGGGTGATTTTTGTGGACAGGACGTTTGCGCACCTACAATCTTGACCGCGAGGCCACCCGGAAAGAGGGGCCCGCCCAACACGAGGAGAGACGAGATGACGAATTTCCTGATGCCGTCGCGGCGGGCGCTGCTGAAAGGTGCGGGGGCGGGGCTTCTGGCTTCGGCACTGCCGGCCGTGGTGGGCGCGCAGGCCGCGCCGATCAAGATCGGGTTCCAGTTGCACCGCACAGGCATCGGCGCCAGCTATGGCCGCTGGTATGAACGCACCGCGACCGCCGCGCTGAAGCTGATCAATGATGCGGGCGGCATCGCCGGGCGTCCGGTCGAGATCGTGTTCGAAGATGACGCGACCGATCCCAAGCGCGGCGCCGAGGTGGTGGACAAGCTGACCCAGCAGGCGGGCTGCGATCTGGTCATGGGCACGCTGTTTTCCCATGTCGTCATGGGGTCTGCCCCGCGCGCGGGCGAGCTGAAGGTGCCCTATCTGGTCTGTTCCGAAGGCTACCACGTTGCCAGCGGCGCGCTGAACCGCTGGACGCTGCAACCCGGTATCACTGATGTGCGGGCGCAGATTTCCACCATGGCGCCCTGGGTGGCGGCGAACCTGGGCAAGAAGGTGACCATGGTGTTCCCCGACTATGCCTTCGGCCACGATCACCGCGATTTCTTTACCAAGGCCATGGCCGAACAGGGCGGCGAAGTGATCGCACAGATCGCCATTCCGCCGACCGAAACCAGCTTTACCCGCTATTTCCCGCAGATCCCGGCCGAGACCGAGGTGCTGTATCACGTCATGGTCGGGCCGGCCGTTCTGACCTTCGTCAAGGAGCTGGGCGAATTCTACGGCACCGGCGCGAAACCGGCTCTGTTCGGCTTCGTCGACAGCCTTGAGGCGGTGGATACCGCCACTCCGGGGCTGGAGTTCCTTGAGGGCAGCCATTTCTGGGAAGGCCATCCGCGGGTGAAACCGGCCGATGCCGGCGAACACGAGGCCGCCTATCGCGCCGCCGTGGGGGTGGACGACAACGGCGCCAGCGTGAGCGACGCCAAGGATGTCTCAACCTACGCCCATATGTTCAGCACCTGGGAGACGCTTTACTTCATCAAGAACGCGATGGAGGCCGCGGGCTATACCGGCCCGGCCGACCGGCAGAAACTGGTTGAGGCGATGGAGGCGATCACCGATCTGCCCTATGGGCTGGAACATCCGCAGGGCGCCAAGCGGTTCAACGGCAAGACGCACCAGGTTTTCGGCAGCCAGTACATCAGCCAGATTCAGTCAGGCAAACTGATCAAGGTGCACGCGACCACCATCGACGAGGGGCTTTACCCCGATGCGGTGGATTACACCGCGATGTCGTTCTGATCCCGCCAGGCGGGGCGGTGGGGGTGATGGCCCCTTCCGCCTTTGCCCACGCCTATTCTCCGCTCAACGGTTTGTCCTGATCCATGGCCTTCGGACCTTTCCTGCTGCTCGCCCTGATGGAAGGGCTGGTGACCGCCGCCGTACTTGCGCTGGCGGCTTCCGGCCTGTCGCTGGTGTTCGGCGTCATGCGGGTGGTGAACGTCGCCCATGGCGAGTTCTTCATGCTGGGCGCGGTGATCGCCTGGTTCGTGACCGGGATGGTGCCGGGGCCGGCCTGGCTGGCCTTTGCCGTGGCCGTGGCGGTGGCACCCCTGGCCGTGGCGGTGCTGGCGGCACTGGCCGATGCGCTGGTGCTGAAACGGCTGAACTACGACCCTGAGGCGACCATCGTCGCCACCATCGGCCTGCTATACATGCTGCAACAGGCGGCGCTGACCTTCTATGGCCCCGATGCCCGGCCCGTGGCGGCGCCGTTCGATCTGCGGCTGCAGACGCCGTGGTTCGGCTATTCCGGCTACAAGCTGTTCGTCGTACTGGCCGCCGGCGTGGTGCTGGCCGGCATCTGGGCGCTGATGACCCGGACGAAGGCCGGTCTGGTGATGCGCGCCACGCAGGTTGACCGCGACGTGGCCCGTGCCTTCGGCATCAACGTGGATCGCGTCTATATGGGCACCTTCGCGCTTGGCGCCGGGCTGGCGGCGCTGGCGGGCGTGCTGATCGTGCCGATCACCCAGGCGCATTACCTGATGGGGGGCGACCCGCTGCTTCTGTCCTTCATCGTGGTCATCATCGGCGGCCTTGGCAGCCTGCGCGGCACGCTGGTGGCGGCGCTGGTGATCGGGCTGTCGGATGGTGTGATCAGCATGTTCTTTTCACCGACTCTGGCCAAGATCCTGGCCACGCTGCTGGTGGCGATGGTGCTGGTCTTTCGCCCGCAGGGCCTGTTCGGGACGCGCAGCGCATGAAGGTCTGGGCGTCCCATCTGGCTGTTGTTGCGCTGCTGCTGGCGCTTGGCTTCCTGCTGCCGCCCTATCATGCCACCAACATGGCGCGGATCATGGTGCTGGCGGTGTTCGCCATGGGCTACAATCTGGCCTTCGGCTACACCGGCCTGCTGTCGCTGGGCCATGCGCTGTTCTTCGCTGCCGGCATGTATGCCGCCGGGCTGCCGATCTGGCACTGGGGCCTTGGGGCCGCGCCGGGGCTGATCCTTGGCCTGCTGGGCGGCGGTGTCGTCGCCGGGGTCACGGGGCTGCTGGCGCTGCGCACTGCCGGTGTCAGCTTCATGATCGTGACGCTGATGTTCGCGCAGGCGGGGTATCTGACGCTGCTTTACTTCAACGGTGTGACCGGCGGGGACGAAGGCTTTGCGCTGCCCGCCTCGGGGCGGATGCTGTTCGGCGCCGATCTTTCCACCGACCTGCCGCGCTATCTGACGGCCTGGGCGCTGTTCTCGGCCACCTTCCTTGCCACGCTGGCGCTGGTGCGGTCGCGCTTTGGCCGCGTGATGGTGGCGCTGCGCGAGAATGAGGAACGCGCGCGGATGCTGGGCATCAACCCGTTCACCGCCAAGCTGGCGGTTCTGGCGCTGTCCGGGGCGGCCTCGGGTCTGGCGGGGGCGGCCTATGGCGTGTTGTTCGGCTATGCCGGGGCCAGCTTTGCCACCATCCAGTATTCCATCCTGCCAATGCTTTACGTTCTGCTGGGTGGCGCGGGCACCGTGGCCGGGCCGCTGCTGGGGGCCGTCCTGATGTTCGCCCTGATCGAGGTGGCAAACGACCTGACCTCGGCCTGGCTGTTCATTGTGGGTGCGGTGCTGGTGATTGTTGTCCTGTTCGCGCCCAAGGGGATTCTTGGCGCGCTGCGCGACCGTTTCTTCCGGGGGCTGCCATGAGCCTTCTGGAAGCCCGCGGCCTGACCCGGCATTTCGGCGGCCTGCGCGCCGTGGACGGGGTGGATTTCGACCTTGCGGCGGGAGAGATTCACGCCCTGATCGGCCCCAATGGCGCTGGCAAGACCACCTTCGTCTCGCTCCTGTCCGGACGGGTGCCGGCGCAGGCGGGCAGTATCCGGCTGGTTGGCGAGGACATCACCCGCCTGCCGGCCCATGCCCGGGTGCGCAAGGGCATTGCCTATACCTTCCAGATCACCTCGGTCTTTCCGGGGCTGTCGGTCTTTGACAACGTGGCGCTGGCGGTGCAGGGCGGGCGCGGATCGGCGCGCGACCTGCGCGGCGCGGTGGCGGTGGCGCTGGCCCGCGTCGGGCTGGAGTCCATGGCGGCCGAGACCGCCGGAACCCTGTCATACGGCCACCAGAGGTTGCTTGAACTGGCCATGGGGCTGGCGCTGCAACCGCGCGTGCTGATCCTGGATGAACCGACACAGGGGCTGGCCGCGGGCGAGATCGGCAATTTCAAGGATCTGGTCCGCAGCCTGGTGCCCGAGGTGGCCGTCCTGCTGATCGAGCACAACATGGAGGTGGTGATGGACCTGGCCCACCGGATCACCGTGCTGAACTTCGGTCAGGTGCTGGCCCGCGGCACGCCCGCCGAGGTGCGCGCCAGCCCCGCCGTGCAGGAGGCCTATCTTGGCGCTTGAGGTGAAGGGGCTGACTGCGGGCTATGGCCCGGTGACCGTGTTGCGCGGTGTCGATTTCGAGGCGCGGGCCGGGCAGGTGACCTGTCTCATGGGCCGCAATGGCGCTGGAAAGACCACGCTTCTGAAGGCGATCATGGGGCTGGTCGAGCTGGCCGAGGGCAGCGTCCGGCTTGGCGGCGTTGATCTGCAAGGGCTGCCGGCACATCGGATTCCGTGCCATGGGCTGGCCTGGGTGCCGCAGGGCCGCCGCCTGTTCGGCCCGCTGACCGTGGCCGAAAACCTTGAGGTCGGGGGCCTGACCCGTGGCAACCGGGCCGAGGTGCGCGAGCATGTTCTGACGCTGTTTCCCCGGTTGCGCGAACGTCTGGCCCAGCCCGCCACCACGCTGTCAGGCGGCGAACAGCAGATGCTGGCCATTGGCCGGGCGCTGTGTCTTGAACCGAAGGTGCTGCTGCTGGACGAACCGACCGAAGGGTTGCAGCCCAGCATGATCGCGCTGATCCGCGATGCCGTGCTGCGTCTGCGCGCCGAAGGGGTGGCGGTGGTGCTGGTCGAACAGCGGGTCGAGGCGGTGCTGAAGATGGCCGACCGCCTGGCCTTCATGGCGCATGGCCGGGTGGAAGAGATGGTCGAGGCGCGCCGTCTGGAACCGGGCGCGCGGCAGTTTCTTGACTATGTGGGGGTCTGAATGACAGCCGGTGCGCGCAAGCCCGGAGTTTTCGAAAACTCCGGCACGGACGCCTTGAAGGGTCCGGCCCGATTTCCCGGGGGTAATCGTCGCCGGTCTGATCGCCGCGCGCACCAATCAGGAGAGACCCGATGACCGGCCTTGTCGCCGGCGTCGATGTCGGCGGAACCTTTACCGATCTGGTGATTTTCGATCCGGCCTCGGGTGGGGTGAAACTGGCCAAGGTGCCCACCAGCCTGCCCAATCAGGCCCCCGGTGTGCTGGCTGCGTTTGACGCGGCCGGGGCGCGGCTGGCCGATCTTGACCTGATCGTCCACGGCACAACCACCACCACCAATGCGGTGCTTGAACGGCAACTGGCGAAAACCGGGCTGATCACCACAGCCGGCTTCCGCGATGTGCTGGAACTGGGGCGCCGCACCCGGCCGAACGCCTATGGCATGTCGGGCGGCTTCGTTCCCATCATTCCGCGCAACCTGCGGCTGGAGGTGCCCGAACGGATGGATGCCCGTGGCCGCGTGGTCACGACGCTGGATGAGGATGCGCTGCAAGCCGCCGTCGTGCAGTTGCGCGATCAGGGCTGCGAGGCGCTGGTGATCCATTTCCTTCATGCCTATGCCAACCCCGCGCATGAACTGCGGGCTGGCGAGCTTGCCGCAAGCCTTTGGCCGAATGGCTATATCACCCTGGGCCACGCCCTGCTGTCCGAGGCGCGGGAATATGAGCGCGGGGTGACCGCCGCGGTGAACGCCAGCGTTCAGCCCATTCTTGAGCGGTACATCGCGCGTCTGGCGGGGGAGTTGAAGGCGCGCGGCTATGCCCGCGACCTGCTGGTGATGAACGGCAACGGCGGCATGGTTAGCGCGGCCCATGTCGCGCGCGAGGCGGTGAAGACCGTGATGTCGGGCCCGGCCTCGGGCGTGATGGCGGCGGTCGCCACCGGGCGGCGGGCCGGTGTGGCGAACCTGCTGACATATGACATGGGCGGCACCAGCACGGATGTTGCCATGATCCGCAACGGGGTGGCCCCGGTCTCGAACGAGATCGAGGTGGAATATGCCATGCCGATCCATGTGCCGATGGTGGATGTGCGGACGGTGGGCGCCGGGGGCGGGTCGATCGCGCGGGTCGATGAAAGCGGCATGTTGCGGGTGGGGCCGGAAAGCGCGGGGTCCACGCCCGGACCCATCTGCTATGGCCGGGGTGGCACGCGCGTCACCATCTCGGACGCGAACCTGATCCTTGGCCGCTTGCCCGCCACCCGCTTCGGCCAGGCGGCCGAGGCCGCGCGGCAGGCCATGGCCGACCAGATCGGGCGGCCCCTGGGCCTGTCAATCGAAGCGGCGGCAGAGGCGGTGGTGCGCATCGCCAATACCCATATGGCGGGCGCCGTGCGGATGGTGTCGATTTCGCTGGGCGCCGATCCGCGCGATTTCGCGCTGTTCGCCTTCGGCGGTGCGGGGCCGCTGCACGCGGTGGCGCTGGCCCGCGAACTGGCGGTTCCCAAGGTGCTGGTGCCGGCCCGGCCCGGCATCACCAATGCGCTTGGCTGCGTGGTGGCCGACCTGCGGCACGATTTCGTTCGCACGCTGAACCGGCCGCTGGATGCGCTGGAGATGGACGAGGTTCACGCCGTTCTGGCCGCGCAAGAGGCCGAGGGGCGGCGGTTGATCGGTGAAGAACGGATCGAGGTCCGCGACATCCGTGCCGAGTATTCGGCCGACATGCAGTTCGTTGGCCAGACCCATCTGCTGCGGGTGGCCTTGCCCACCGCCCGCCCCACGCGGCAAGACCTGCAACGCCTGTTCGAGGCGGCCTATCATGCCCGGTTCAAGGTGGATCTGCCGGAAATCCGCGCCAGCGTGATGAACCTGAACGTCAGTGTGACGGGACGGCGGGCCGAGTTGGACCTGTCACGGCTGATCGACCCGGCCGGGCGCAAGCCAAAGGCCGAACCGGCGGGCAGCCGCCCTGTCTGGTTCGCCGGCGGGTGGGTGGAAACCCCGGTCTACTGGCGCGATCACCTGCCACTGGACCTGTCGCTGACAGGACCGGCGATCATCGAGCAGATGGATACGACGCTGGTGGTTGACCCGGGCTGTCATGTCACCTCGGATGCCGATGGCAACCTGATCGTGGAGGTGGGCGCATGATCGACCCCGTAACACTGGCCGTGATTCAGGCGGGCTTGCAGCAGGTCTGCGACGAGATGGATCTGACCTTTTCGCGCGCCGCGTTTTCGCCGGTGATTGCCGAGGCCGACGACCGTTCGGACGGGATCTATTCGGCGGAAGACGGCAGTCTGATCGCGCAAGGATCGAAGGGTCTGCCGGTCTTTGTCGGGGTGATGCAGTTTTCAACGCGCACGCTGGTGAAGCGCATCCGCGACGGTATCACCGCCGCGCCCGAGCCCGGCGACATCTATATCGTCAACGATCCCTATCTGGGCGGCACGCATCTGATGGATGTGCGTTTCGCCATGCCGGTCTGGCGGCAGGGGCGCATCTGGTGCTGGCTTTCGAACACCGGGCACTGGCCCGATACCGGCGGCATGGTGCCGGGCGGGTTTTCGGCCAGCGCCATCAGCGCCGAACAGGAAGGGCTGCGGCTGCCGCCGGTCAAGCTGTTCAAGAAGGGACAACTGGACGCGGAAATCTGGGCCATCATCCAGTCGAACATCCGCGTGGCTGACCAGCGCATCGGTGATGTGAAGGCGCAGGCCAGCGCGCTGATGGTGGGGGCCGAACGGCTGGGCCAGTTGCTGGACCGCTATGGCGACGACACCGTGACCGAGGCCGTGGCGCGGATGCGCGATCTGGCAGCACGGCAGATGCGGGCGATGATCGGGCTGATCCCCGTTGGCAGCTACCAGGCCACGGCGTTTATCGACAGCGATGGCGTGGTGAACGAACCGCTGACCATCGCGTTGACCGTCACCCGGCGGGGGGACGGGCTGACGTTCGATTTCGCGGGGTCGTCGCCGCTCTGCATGGGCCCGATGAATTCGGTCCGGGCGACCACGCTGTCGTCGGTCTATCTGGCGATGCGCCATATCTTCCCCGATGTGCCGATCAGCGCCGGGGCCTTTGAACCGCTGAACGTGACCGGCATCGAGGGCACCTTTCTGGATGCGCAATATCCGCGCCCGGTGTCGGGCTGCGCGGCCGAGGTCAGCCAGCGCATTGCCGAGGCGGTGTTCGCGGCGCTGGTGCAGGCGATCCCGGACCGGGTGACGGCGGCGCCCGCCGGCACCAGCGGCAACTTCGGCCTTGGTGGCAACGACCCGGAAACCGGATCGGGATATGTGATGTATCAGATCTCGGGCGGTGGCTATGGCGGTTTTGCCGGCGGTGACGGGATTGCGAACGGCTGTTCGACAATCGGCATTTCCAAGGCGCCGCCGGTCGAGATCATGGAACAGAAATACCCGGTGCTTTACCGCCGCTACGCGCTGCACGAAGGCAGCGGCGGGGTGGGGCAGTTCCGGGGCGGCATGGGGCTGGATTACGAGATCGAGCTTCTGCGCGGCACAGCACGCGCCTCCTTCGTGATGGACCATGGCCGCACCGGGCCGCAGGGGGCACTTGGCGGGCAGGATGGTGCGGTGAACCGGGTGGAAATCCATCAGGGCGGCAGGGTGGTCATTCCAGAACACCTGTCCAAGGCGCAGGACATCGTGCTGCAGCCCGGCGACCGTGTGCGGGTGCGCACGCCCGGCGGCGGTGGCTATGGTGATCCGGCGGCGCGTGATGCGGCCCGGGTTGCCGAAGATGTTGCCTTGGGCCGCTACACGGCGGATGAGGCCGCGCGCCTTTGGCCGCGATGACGTAACCACCAAGGTTTCAGCCCCAAGCCCGATTTCTTGCAAGAAATCGGGCCGGAGCTTTCAAAGGCTCCGCACCGGAGTTTTGAAAACTCCGGGCGAAGTCTGGGCTGTTGGCCGCGTCTATTCCGCGACATGCAGGGTGGTGCCGGAGCGGGGGGCGCCGCCAAGACGATCCTCGACCGCCGCCAGCCGGTTGCCCAGCCGGTCCATCTCTTCACGGTTGCGGGCGATGCGGTCGGCCAGAACGTCGGGGGCAGGCGAGTCCGGTTCTTCTTCCTTGCTGCCGACAAGGCGGCGGAACACCAGACCCAGCACCCGGCTGATGTCGTCCATCACCAGATAGAACGCCGGCACGATGACAAGGCTGAGCACCGTTGAGACGATGATGCCGCCGATCACCGCCGTGGCCATCGGTGCGCGGAAGGCGCCGCCTTCACCCACGCCAAGAGCCGAGGGCAGCATCCCCGCCGACATGGCGATCGAGGTCATCACCACGGGCTGTGCCCGCTTGTGCCCGGCCTCGACCACGGCCTGATAGCGGTCAAACCCGCGGCGGCGCATTTCGATGGCGAAGTCGATGATCAGGATGGCGTTCTTCGACACGATCCCCATCAGCATCAGCAGGCCGATCAGCACCGGCATCGACAGCGCCGACCCGGTGGACAGCAGCGCGATGGCCACCCCGCCGATGGCCAGCGGCAGTGAGAACAGGATGGTGAAGGGCTGGATGACCGACCCGAACAGCAGGATCAGCACGGTCAGCATCAGCATCATGCCCAGGACCATGGCCTTGACGAAACTGGAGTTCAGTTCCTGCTGGATTTCGGCATCGCCGGATTCCTTGAGCCGTGCGGTCGGGGGCAGTCTGGTTGCATCGGCGATTTCCTTGAATCGGGCCGAGGCTTCCCCCAGGGCCACACCCACGGGAAGGTTCGCGCCCAGGGTGGCGCGGCGTTCCTTGTTCAGCCGTTCAATGGTGCTGGGCCCTTCGGCGATGCGGATGTCGGCCACCGCCGACAGCGGCACCTGCGCCCCGGTCGCGGTGGTGACCTTGAGGCTGGAAATCCGCGTCAGATCCTCGCGCGAGGAATCCGCCAGCCGCACCCGCACCGGGATCAGCCGGTTGTCGATGGAGATCTTCGGTAGCGCCGCATCCACGTCGCCAATGGTGGCCACCCGCACCACGGCGGCAATGTCCGAGGTGGTGACACCCAGCCGCGCGGCTTCGTCCTTGCGGGGCGTGATCTGGATTTCCGGGCGGGGCAGGGCGCCTTCACTGGCGACATTGGCCAGTTTCGGATCGCCGCGCAGCGCCTCTTCCAGCGCCTTGACCGCGCCGTTCAGGTCGGCCTCGTTGGCGGCCAGTACGGAATAGGAAATGTCGCGTTCGCCGCGGTCATTCAGCTTGACCACGCGCACATCGGGCACGGCGGCCAGACGGCGGAAGATTTCGGCCTCGATCACGTTCTGCGGCACACTGCGGCCCTTGTTTTCGACCTCGGGCACCAGGGCCCCCAGCACGGGGATCTTTCGGCCCAGTTGCGACAGTTTCAGCAGAAGGGAATGGTCGATCTTGACCAGGGTCACCGTGATCGAGGCGCGGCGGATGTCACGGTCGCCTTTGGGCGAGGCGCCGCCAAGGACAAAGATGTTCTCGATCCCCTCCATATCCCTGATGCTGTCCACCATGGCCTGGGTGGTGCGGTCGGTCTCGTCCAGGGTCGATCCGGGTGGCAGTTCGACCGAGATCGAGACGCGGCTCACGTCTTCCGGCGGCATGAAGCTGCCGGGCACCCGCATCATCGCCATGACCGAGATCACCACCACGACCAGCGCGCCCAGCAGCGTCAGGTAATAGCGGCCGAAGGAAACCTTGCGCGAAATCCGCCAGGTTCCGGTCGCGGCCCGCACGGCGCGCAGATAGCCGCGCATGAAGGGCCCGTCACGGTGGGCATGTTCGGTGCCGGCATCCTTGGCCCGCATCAGATATGCTGCCATCATCGGCGTGATCAGCCGCGCCACTAACAGCGAGAACATCACCGAAATGGCGACCGTCAGGCCGAACTGCCGGAAATACTGACCCGGAATCCCGGCCATGAAGCTGACCGGCACGAAAACCGCGATGATGGTTGATGTGGTGGCGATCACCGCCAGCCCGATTTCATCCGCCGCATCTATGGCCGCGCGATAGGGCGTTTTTCCCATGCGGATGTGCCGGGTGATGTTCTCGATTTCCACGATGGCATCATCGACCAGAATCCCCGTGGCCAGCGTCAGCGCCAGGAAGGAAACCAGGTTCAGCGAGAACCCGATCAGGTCCATCACCCAGAAGGTGGGAATGGCCGACAGCGGCAGCGCAATGGCGGAAATCAGCGTGGCCCGCCAGTTGCGCAGGAAGGCCAGCACCACCAGAACCGCCAGAAGCGACCCTTCGACCAGCGTGTTCAGCGCGCTTTCATAATTGCCGTAGGTGTAGAAGACCGTCTCGTCCACCAGCTTGAAGCCCACGCCGGGGCTTTGCGCCTTCAGCTCGTCAATGGTCTTGTTGACCGTTTCAGCAACCGACACTTCCGAGGCGCCTTTGGCCCGATAGACTGCGAAGACCACCACCTGTTCGCCGTTCACCTTGGCGAAGGACCGCAGTTCTTCATAGGTGTCGACGATCCGGCCCAGGTCCGACAGTTTGACATGGCGGCCCGAGGGCGTGGCGATGGTGGTGGCCGACAGCCGGTCCACATCCTGCGCATCGCCCAGCAGGCGGATCGCCTGTTCGCCTTCGCCCAGTTCGGCCCGGCCCGCGCCAAGGTTGGTGTTGGTGGCGCGCAACTGCCCCGACACGGCCTGCGCCGTCAGACCGAAACTGCCCAGCTTCACCGGGTCAAGCAGCACCTGCACCTCGCGGTCGGCCCCGCCATAGCGGCTGATGCGGCCGATGCCCTGTTTCGATTGCAGGGCGCGGGTGACGGTGTCATCGACATACCAGCTCAGCTCTTCAAAGGTCATCGCGGGTGCGGTGACGGCGAAGGTCATGATCGCCTGACCTTCCACGTCGATCTTGGTGACGATCGGCGTATCGGCATCGGCGGGCAGATCGCCAAGGATCTGGTCGATGGCGTCCTTGGTGTCCTGAACCGCCTCATCCGTCGACTTTTCCATGCGGAATTCGATCAGCGTGGTCGAAACCCCGTCCGAGATGTTCGAAACCACGTTCTTGACCCCGGTGATGCCGGAGACCGCATCTTCGACCTCTTTCGTCACCTGGGTTTCCAGTTCGGCCGGGGCGGCACCAGACTGGGTGATGGTGACCGAGACAAGCGGGAAGTCGATGTTCGGGAAACGGGTGATCGGCAGCGCCTGAAACGATTGCAGGCCCAGGATCAGGAGCATGAAGAAGGCCAGCAGCGGCGCGACCGGATTTCGGATCGCCCAGGCGGAGAAGTTCATCGCGGGCCGCTCCTCAGTTGGTTGCCGGGGCGTCGACCGGGGTGATCCGGTCGCCGCTGCGCACGAAAGACCCCGCCTTGGTGACGACCGTGTCACCGTCGCCAAGGCCCGAGAGGATTTCCACGAAGCCGCCGTCGCGGATGCCGGTCTCGACGATCACCCGCTCGACCGTGCCGTCCTTGACCCGCATCACCGTCGAGGCGCCGTCTTCCGACCCGACGGCGGTGACCGGCACCGCCAGCGCGTCATGCTCGGCGACAAGGATCTCGGCCTCAAGGAACATTCCGGCGCGCAGGTTGGCCGGGGCATCGACAGCCAGACGCGCCCGGCCCAGCCGGGTGGTGGCGTCAATCGACGGCTCGACCAGCCGCACCGTGCCGCTGAGCGGCACGGACAGGCCGGCCGCGCGCAGGTTGGCACGCTGGCCCGGCTTCAGCCGCAGCAGATCGGCCTCGGCCACATCGACGCGCAGTTCCAGCGCGCCGTCGCGTTCCAGCACGAACATCGGCAGGCCCGCGGCGGTGGCGATGGCGCCGATGGTGGCGTTGCGGGCGGTGACGCGGCCCGCGTAGGGGGCCTTCACATCGGTGCGCGTCAGTTGCAGTTCCACATTTGCAAGCTGCGCCTCGGTCAGCGCCAGTTGCGCGCGGGCGGCTTCCAGCGATTGCCGCGCCACGGTGACCCGCGCTGTGGCCGAAACCGCTGTCGCATTGGCGGTGTCCAGCGCGGCCTGGCTGGCAGAGCCCTGTTCATGCAGCTTGCGCGTCCGGTCGGCCACCCGCTGGGCTTCGGCGGCGGAGGATTCAGCATCCAGAAGCTGCGCTTCGGCCTGCGCGATGGTGGCCTTGGCCGAAGCCGCCCCGGCGATCGCCTGCGCGCGTTGCAGTTCCAGCGTCGAGGTTGAAAGCTGCGCCAGAACCTGGCCGGCGGCCACATCATCGCCGACATCGGCCAGAAGCGACTGGATCGGCTGGCCTTCGATCAACGGCTGGACATTCACTTCCTCGATGGGGGCGACCAGACCGGATGCGATGATCCTGTCCGACATCCGGCGCGATGCCGCGGTCGAAACGGTGATGGCTGGCAGGCTGATTTCGGTGGCGGCCTCCGCTGCCGAGTCTGCGGGGCCGGTCTCGGCCCGAACCGGCAGGGCCGAGGACAGCGCAGCGGCGGCAAGGGCGGCAACAAAGGCGTGGGGGCGAAGGCGCATGGCGTTCAGGGTCCGGTGCTTGCGGTGATTTCGTTCAGCGTGGCGTCAATGCTGCGCAGGATCAGGGCATCAAGGTCGGGGTCTTTTGCGGAAGGATTCCGCGTTTCCGCAGCCTTCACCATCATCACCACGAAACGGGCATGGGCGCCAAAGCGCGCCCGGGTGGTTTCGGGGGCAAGGCCGGTCACGCGGGCAAAGATCTTCAGCAGGTTCTCGGCCACCATGTCTTCCAACCCACCGCAGATCTGGGCGATTTCGCCCTTGCGTTGTGCGGCGGCGCTGATTTCGGCCCAGAGGTGCCCATTCTCGGACGGGCAGCCTTCCCCCAGCTTGGTCACGATCTTGGCGCGGATGGCCGCCATCGGCGCCGGAGAGCGGTGAATCTCGTCAAGCTCGCGGCGCATCTCTTCCATGTCGAAGGCCACCATTGCGGCGACGATGGCGTCCTTGGACGGGAAGTAGCGATAGAAGTTACCAACGCTCATCCCGGCCGCGCGGGCCAGATCCTGCATCGAGGCGCCGTCGAAACCCTTTTCGGCAAAGGCACCCCGGATGCGCGCCAGAATCTCGGCGCTGCGGGCATCATTGGCCTGGGGCAGGGTGGCAAGCGTATTCATGGGTGGGGAAGGTATCCGGCAAGGGAATGAACGTTCATTCATTGACATATCGGAGCCAATCAAAACGTCAAGTGTCCTGCCGGGCCAAAAGGCGCGCAAGCGACGTGCCCTTGGCAAATGCCGTGATTTCGCGCATGACCTTGCCGGCTCAGCAGGGGAAGACGATGACGGAACGGTTCGGATTCACGGTCAAAGCGCGCGATGGCCGGGCCCGCAGCGGCGTGATTTCGACCCCGCGGGGCGAAGTGCGCACCCCGGCCTTCATGCCGGTCGGCACGGCAGGCACCGTCAAGGCCATGCTGCCCGAAAGCGTGCGCGCCACCGGCGCCGACATTCTGCTGGGCAATACCTATCATCTGATGCTGCGCCCCACCGCCGAACGCATCGCCCGGCTGGGCGGACTGCACCGCTTCATGAACTGGGAGCGTCCGATCCTGACCGACAGCGGCGGCTTCCAGGTGATGAGCCTGGCAGACCTGCGCAAGCTGACCGAGGACGGTGTGACCTTCCGCAGCCATGTGGACGGATCGAAACATCACCTGTCGCCCGAACGCAGCATGGAAATCCAGCGGCTGCTGGGCAGCGACATCGTCATGTGTTTCGACGAATGTCCCGCGCTGCCGGCGACCGATGAGGCGGTGGCGAAATCCATGCGGCTGTCGATGCGGTGGGCACAGCGGTCGCGCGATGCCTTTGGCGACCGGCCCGGCCATGCGCTGTTCGGCATCATGCAGGGCGGCGTCAACCGCGACCTGCGCGAGGAATCGGCGACGGCGCTGAAAGCCATCGGCTTTGACGGCTATGCCGTCGGCGGCCTTGCCGTGGGCGAGGGGCAGGAGGCGATGTTCGGCGTGCTGGACTACGCCCCCGGCTTCCTGCCCGAGGACCGCCCCCGCTACCTGATGGGGGTGGGCAAGCCCGATGACATTGTCGGGGCGGTTGAACGCGGCATCGACATGATGGATTGTGTGCTGCCGTCGCGATCAGGGCGCACCGGGCAGGCCTGGACGCCGCGCGGCCAGGTCAACATCAAGAATGCCCGCCACCAGGACGATCCCCGCCCGCTGGACGAAGGTTGCACCTGTCCGGCCTGCCGCAGCTATTCGCGCGCCTATCTGCACCATGTGTTCAAGGCGCAGGAGATCATCGCCTCGATGCTGCTGACCTGGCACAACCTGCATTATTACCAGCAGTTGATGCAGGGCCTGCGCGATGCCATCGACGCCGGGCGGCTGGCCGCCTTCGTTGCGGAATTCCATGCCCGCCGGGCCGAGGGCGACATTCCCCCGCTGTAGTCTGCCGCCCGTTTCTGCCCCCCCGAAGGCAGGCATTTCCGGCGCTTTCCAAGCCGTTTCAAAAACTTCGCCGGCAACTCTGGAAATCCCTTTTCCCCGTTCTACCCTTTCTCGGAAAACAGCCCGGCCATACCGGGTTTCGTCCGAGGGTGGCCGCTATCGTCAAGTTTCAACAAGTATTTTATGTGCTCGACAGCGCGTATCGCCTGCTGTGGGTCGGCGGCGACTGGGATGATTTTGCCGCAGAAAACCTTGGTGGACCGGCACGGGCGTCGCGGGTTCTTGGCAGTAATCTGATGGACCATGTCGCCGGCGCCGAAGCGCAAGAAGTGATGGCGGACATCCTGAACGATGTGCAGGAAACCAAGCGCAGCTTTCGCATGGAATACCGCTGCGACAGCCCCGAGCAGCGGCGGGACATGCGGATGACCGTCACCCCTATGCGGCATGACCGGCTGATGGTGACGCATGATCTGCGCGATGCGCGGTCGCTTCCGGCGGTGGGGCCCGGCTGGCGGTGGGAAAAGGGCGCCTGGGACTGCAAGTGCAGCTTCTGCGGCTTCCTTCGCCGCACGGACGGGTGGGTGGACCCGTTCGAAACCGGGTTGCGGCATCCCGAAGTTGTTGACTACGGCGTGTGTCCGACCTGCCGGCAGGTGATCGAGAAAGAGCTGGAGCGCATCCGCAAAGCCGGCCGCGCCGGTTGAGATGTGGGGAGAGGCGGTCTGCCGAAAGTCAGGCCCGCCCCAAGGGATCGCGCAAAAGCGATGAATAAACGCATTGCGCACACCATGCTGGCCCTTGAACTCTTGGGCCGGTAGGAACAAGTTTGTGGACCAGATCCGTTGGAGAATGTGTGGCTGCCGATGATCGGGGCCGGGCATTTCTGCCGAAAGCGAAGGATAGATAATGAACGAATCCCTGTCTTCCAGCTACCCCGTGCTGCCGCTGCGTGACATCGTGGTGTTCCCCCACATGATCGTTCCGCTGTTCGTCGGCCGCGAGAAATCGGTGCGCGCGTTGGAAGAGGTCATGCAGGACGACAAGCAGATCCTGCTGTCCAGCCAGATCGACCCGACGATCGACGATCCGTCCTCGGACGGCATCTATCGCACCGGGGTTCTGGCCAATGTGCTGCAACTGCTGAAACTGCCCGATGGCACGGTGAAAGTGCTGGTCGAGGGCAAGGTGCGCGTGCGCATCACCGAATTCATCGACAACCCGGCCTATTTCGAAGCCAGCGCCGAGCGGCTTGAAGAAACCGCCGGCGACAAGACCAGCGTCGAGGCGCTGCTGCGCGCTGTGGGCGAGGAATTCGAACGCTACGCCAAGGTCAAGAAGAACATCCCCGAAGAGGCGCTTGCCGCGGTTGCCGAAACCCGCGAGCCCGCGCGGCTGGCCGACCTTGTGGCCGGTCATCTGGGCATCGACGTGGCGCTGAAGCAGGAAATCCTGGAAACGCTGAACGTGGCCGAGCGTCTGGAAAAGGTTTTCGGCCAGATGCAGGGCGAACTGTCGGTCCTGCAGGTCGAGAAGAAGATCAAGAGCCGCGTCAAGACCCAGATGGAGAAGACGCAGCGCGAATACTATCTGAACGAACAGATGAAGGCGATCCAGCGCGAGCTGGGTGATGGCGAGGACGGCCAGAATGAAGTGGCCGAGCTGGAAGAGCGGATTCGCAAGACCGCGCTTTCCAAGGAAGCCCGCGAGAAGGCCGAGGCCGAGGTCAAGAAGCTGAAGTCGATGTCGCCGATGTCGGCCGAGGCGACCGTGGTTCGCAACTACCTTGACTGGCTTCTGGGCGTGCCTTGGGGCGTCAAGAGCCGCATGAAGAAAGACCTGACCGCCGCGCAGGCGGTGCTGGATACCGATCACTACGGTCTTGAAAAGGTCAAGGAACGCATCGTCGAATATCTGGCCGTGCAGGCCCGTTCGACCAAGCTCAAGGGACCGATCCTGTGCCTTGTCGGCCCGCCCGGCGTGGGGAAAACCTCGCTTGGCCGGTCTGTCGCCAAGGCCACGGGGCGCGAATTCATCCGCATCAGCCTGGGCGGTGTGCGGGACGAATCCGAAATCCGCGGCCACCGGCGGACCTACATCGGTTCCATGCCCGGCAAGATCATTCAGTCGCTGAAGAAGGCCAAGACCAACAACCCGCTGATCCTGCTCGATGAAATCGACAAGATGGGGCAGGATTTCCGTGGCGACCCGGCCAGTGCCCTGCTTGAGGTGCTGGACCCGGAACAGAACAACACCTTCGTCGACCACTATCTTGAGGTGGAATACGACCTGTCGAACGTGATGTTCATCACCACGGCCAACAGCTACAACATGCCGGGCCCGCTTCTGGACCGGATGGAGATCATCCCGCTTGCCGGCTACACCGAGGACGAAAAGCGCGAGATCGCCCGCCAGCACCTGCTGACCAAGCAGATCAAGGCCAACGGGTTGAAGAAGGGCGAGTTCTCGGTCACGGACGAGGCGCTGACCCATGTCATCCGCTATTACACCCGCGAGGCGGGGGTGCGGAACCTGGAGCGTGAAATCGCCAAGCTGGCCCGCAAGGCGGTGACCGAGATCCTGAAAGGCAAGGAAAAGACCGTCACGGTGACGCCCGAGAAGGCCGAGGAATACCTTGGCGTCCAGCGCTATCGCTATGGTCTTGCCGAGAAGGAGGACCAGATCGGTGTGGTCACCGGGCTGGCCTGGACCAGCGTCGGCGGCGATCTTCTGCAGATCGAGGCACTGAAGCTCCCGGGCAAGGGCCGGATGAAGACCACCGGCAAGCTGGGCGACGTGATGAAGGAATCGATCGAGGCGGCCTCCAGCTATGTCCGCTCGGTCAGCCCGCAGCTTGGCGTCAAGCCGCCCAAGTTCGAGACGATGGACATTCACGTCCACGTCCCCGATGGCGCGACGCCCAAGGATGGCCCGTCGGCCGGTCTTGCCATGGTGACGTCGATCGTTTCGGTGATCACCGGCATCCCGGTGCGCAAGGACATTGCCATGACCGGCGAAGTGTCGCTGCGTGGCAATGCCATGGCCATCGGTGGGTTGAAGGAAAAGCTGCTGGCCGCGCTGCGCGGCGGGATCAAGACCGTCTTCATTCCCGAAGAGAACGAGAAGGATCTGGCCGAGATTCCCGCAAACGTGAAGGAAGGGCTCAAGATCATTCCCGTCAGCCATGTGCGCGAAGTGCTGGCTCAGGTTCTGGTCCGTCAGCCCGAGCCGGTGGAGTGGGATGAGGTGGCCGAAGAGGCTGCGGCTGCGGCGCGCATGAAGGCGGCCGAAGGGGCGGCAGGGCAGACCGCGCATTAGCGCAAGCCGATCTTACTGTAAGGTGAAGATGTGCCGGGGAAACCGGCACATCTTTTCATTTTTTCCCAAGGCCTGCGGATGCCGCCTTAAACTGGTGGCGTCGCCTGCACGACAGAGGTAGTCTTCGCGGCATCTGTATGTGCAAAGGATTCCTGAAGTATGGCTCCGACCACCAAGAAACCAGCCGCTGCCAAAGCTGCGGCCAAGCCGGTGCGTGCCAAGCCCGCAGCCAAGCCTGCTGCAACCGCGGCTGCGGCGAAAAAGGTCGATGATACGCCTGTCGTCCGTGTGCGCGGCCCCAGCCTTCGCATCAAGGGTCTGGTTGACCAGGTGACAGAGGCAACCGGCGTCAAGAAAAAGGACGTGAAGGCCGTTGTCGAGGCAACGCTTGCCGCGCTTGGCGATGCGCTTGGCCGCAGCGAAGAGCTGAACCTGCCCGGATTCGGCCGTTCGCGCGTGGCGCGCACGGTTGAAAAGGACGGCGCGTCGCATCTGACGCTGAAGATCCGTCGCGGACCGCACAAGAAGCGCGAAAACAATGACAATGATGCTCTTGCGGACGACGGCGAGGATAGCTAAAAGCCGCCCCATCGGGCGATTAGCTCAGCGGTAGAGCGCTTCGTTCACATCGAAGATGTCAGCGGTTCAAATCCGTTATCGCCCACCATTATTTTCAAAGGCGCCTCCTGTCCGGGGGCGCCTTTGTCTTTGTGCCACTCTGTCATGCCGGCTTCGGTCAGTCCGGGTTAGGGGGCGGAGGGCAGGGTGTGGCCAGGCTTGCGCCACAGGCTTCGGCGGATGCCGGCGTCCTTGCGGGCTTTTCGCCATAGGGCGGGTAGATAGGCAGATGCACGATGATGAAGATCGCGGCCACCACAAGGGTTTCCACGATGATCCGCGTTCTGCTTGGCCTTCGCGCCATGTCGGGCAGCATGACACCGCCGTAGCCGGCCCGTCCATTCGCCCTGACGCCGCACCCGCAATGTTCCGGCGCCATGCTTGCGTCCGGCGCTGCGCCCCGTTAAACGGACCGTCGCGGGTGGTTAGCTCAGTTGGTAGAGCGTCTCGTTTACACCGAGAATGTCGGGGGTTCGAGTCCCTCACCACCCACCATTTCGCGGCATCGAATGACGCGCCGCTGTTACGCCTCAGCGCGCATCCATCCGAAAAACCTGTCGCAGCTTTCGCCGGTGTGCCTTTCGGCCTTCAGAACCACCAGGGCTGCGGCGCGCGCATCTTCGCCGGCGTCATGATGGTCGAAACACAGATCAAGCCGCTGTTTCAGATGCGCCAGCCCATGGCCGCCATTGCCCGTAAATTCGGGCCAGGCGCGGCGGGCGATCCGCACACTGTCGCCCCATTGCCAGGGCGGGGCCTCGCGGCCCAACAGGGCACAGGCGCCCTGAATCGCCCGGCGGTCAAAGCTGCTGTGCTGGATCACCGGCTGCCGCGCCAGCAATGGGGCCAGCCAGCCGATCACCGTGGCAAAGTCCGGCGCATTGCGCACATGGTTCGGGCCGATGCCGTGAAGCTGGGTGTTGAACGGGGAAAAGGGCGCACGGGGGTTCACATAGGTGCACCAGCCATCAATCCGGTCGTCCCCGGTGACGCAGGCGATGCCGATCTGGCAGATGCTTGCGGCATCGCCGTTTGCGGTTTCGACATCCAGCGCGACAAAACGATAAGGGCCCTGGGGCAGCGACGGCTGGGCGTCTGAAACGGGGGGCATCGGCGGCCTTTCTGCGATGGCGCACCCTAGACACCGCCCGTTCCGGGATCAAGCCCGGCCCCTTCGGCGCTTGCGTCGCCGGGGCGGCTGGATTACGCGGGGCGCTTTCCGCGCACAGGGGCTTGGGATGCACAGGCTGGCAATCGACTTCGGCACCTCGAATTCCGCGGTGGCGCTGCCCTATCCCGGCGGGGTCTATCGGATCCCGCTGGAACAGGGGGCCGACACGCTGCCCACGGCCGTGTTCTTTCCGGCGGAGGGCGGGCCGATGCGCATTGGCGCGGCAGCGGCCGAGGCCCTGATCGCCGGCGACGAGGGGCGCTACATGCGGGCGTTGAAAAGTGTGCTTGGCCTGCCGTTGCTGCACGAATCGCGGCTGATTGCCGGACGCCGGCGCACGCTGGCCGATGTCATCACCGCCTTTCTGACCGAGATCCGCGACCGCGCCGAGACGGCCACGGGCTTGCGGCTGCGGCGGGCCCTGTCCGGGCGCCCGGTGCATTTCCACACCGCCGATCCCGCCAAGGACGCGCAGGCCGAGGCCGATCTGCGGGCCTGTTATCACGCCGCCGGGTTCGAAGAGGTTGCCTTTCTGGCCGAACCCGAAGCCGCCGCCCTGGCCAGCCACCGGCCCGGTACGGGGCTGGGGCTGATCGTTGATATCGGTGGCGGCACCTCGGATTTCTCGGTGTTCCGCAGCCGCGACGGTCAGCCCGAGATTCTGGCCAGCCATGGCATCCGTCTGGGAGGGACCGATTTCGATCAGGCGGTCTCGCTGGCCCATGCCATGCCGCTCTTGGGGCTTGAGGGACAGTTGCGGCGGCAGATGGGAGCGGGCCTGCTGCCGGTGCCGCGCGCGCCCTATGTGGATCTTGCGACCTGGGCCAAGATCCCGTTCCTGTATACGCCGGAAACCCGCCGGATGGCCGCCGATCTGGTCAGGATGGCGGTCGAGCCGGCCGTGATGGCCCGGTTTCGCGATGTGCTGGATCGGGAGTTGGGCCATGGGCTGGCCTTCGCGGTTGAGCGCGGCAAGATCGCGGCGAACCGCGACGATGGGCCGGGCCGGATCGACATGGCGGAGATAGAGCCGGGTCTTTTTGCACTGGTGACGCCCGACAGTCTGGACGCTGCCCTGGCACGCCATCGCAGCGCGCTGCGCGCGGCCGCGGCCGAAACGCTGGTCTTAGCCGGGGCCGATCCTGCGGCGGTAGGCGAAGTGATCCTTGTTGGAGGTTCAAGCCTGATGCGGCTGGTCCGGCAAGAGATGCAGGCGCTGTTCCCCGCCGCCGCGATCCGCACCGCCGAGGCTTTCACCGCCGTGGTCGATGGCCTTGCGCTGGCGGCGCGGGAGCCGGGCCTGGCGAGCTGAGGCCGCACGGCTTCGCGTGGCGGGCGCCAGAACATGCCGGAGGGCGGGAAACCGCCCCCCGGTCAGGATATGCGCTTTGTGCCGGCGCAAGGGCGCCGCCGGCTCAGGCCTTCAGCGCCTCGGCCCGTGCCGCGATCACCTGGTCGGCCTCGCGGCCGGCAAGCTGTTCCAGATGGTCGAAGCCTGCGGTGTAGAAGCCCACGCCCAGCGTCTGCGACCGGATCTCGGTGATCATCCCGTCAAGTTCGCCTTGCGGGATCAGCGCCGAAACCTCGTCCCAACCTTTCCAGCCGGCCTTGGCGTCAAAGCCAAGCAACTGGCCGCGCCGCGCGGTGACAATGCGCTGCGCGCGGGGGGTGAACTCGGACGGGATAGACAGGATCACCTCCATCACCGGCTCAAGCAGGACCGGGCCGCAGCCGGGCAGCGCCTCTTGCAGCGCCTTTGCCCCTGCCTTCTGGAACGCGAAGTCCGAACTGTCGACGGCATGGTAGCTGCCATCGGTCAGCACCACCGAGACATCGACGACCGGAAAGCCCAGCGTCCCGCGCTGCAATGCCGCCTCGGCGCCCTTCTGGACGGCGGGGATATAGTTCTTCGGCACCACGCCGCCGGTGATCCGGTCCGAGAAGGCAAAGCCTTCGCCGCGCGCCCGGGGCGCGATTTCGACCACGATGTCGGCGAATTCGCCATGGCCGCCCGACTGTTTCTTGTGCCGCGAATGTTGGGTGACGGCCTTGCTGATGGTTTCCCTGTAGGAAACCGTTGGCTTGGCGGTCTTCACCGAAAGACCCGCCTCGGACTTCAGTCGCGACAGGGCGATCTGAAGATGGATGTCACCCTGGCCCTGCAACAGTGTTTCCCCTGTATCGGCGGCCCAGGTGGTGGACAGGGCCGGGTCTTCGTCCAGCAGCCGCGCCAGCGCGGTTGACAGCTTCGCCTCGTCCGAAGGGTGTTCGGCGCGGATGGCAAGGGCGGCCAGCGGGGCGGGCGGTTCGGGCCAGTCCACCGCTTGCGACGCGCCTTCGGTCAGCACTTCGCCGGCGCGGGCCTGTGCCATGCGGCCCAGCACCACCACCTCGCCGGGGCCGGCGCTGCCCTTCGGTGTGGTCTTGCGGCCCAGCACCGACGACACGGACCCGACCCGATCCTGCCCAAGGGTCTGGCCATCCTTCACCTCGCCGCGCCAGACGCGCGCCAGGGCAGACCGGCCGGCCTGACCGGACTGGAAGGTCTTGAACACCTGCACCATCGGGCCGCTGCCTTCGGGCAGGCCCAGCCGGGCGGCGGTGGCGGCGGGCGAGGGGGCGTCATGCCGCAGCGCCTTCCAAAGCCGGCGCACGCCGTTTTCAAATTCGGCCGCGCCAAAGAATACCGGCACCACCAGATCCTGCTCCAGATCGCGCGCAAGCGAGCCGTAAATCTCTTGCGGGGCCGGGGTCATGTCGTCCAGCACCTGTTCCATGATACTGTCATCGAAATCGGCCAGCGCCTCAAGCAAGCCGCCGCGTTCCCGGCTTTCATCGGCGCGGATGGCTTCAGGCAGGGGAATCAGGTCGGACGGCTTGTTCGGGTTCCAGCGCCAGGCGCGTTCGGACACCAGGTCGATCAGCCCCGTGACCTGACCGTGTTCGTCGCGGATCGGGATCTCGCGCAGCGCAAGCGGGCGGTCGGACAGTGCCTGCAAGGCGTGGAACGTGGCGCGGACATGCGCCTCGGGCGCGTCAAGCCGGTTGATGAAAACCATATGCGGGATGCGCCGGTCATCCAGAAAGCGCAACAGCGGTGAAACCGCCACCGCGCGGTCGGGAAAGGGATCGGCAACGACGACAACGATGTCGGCCACGCACATCGCAGCCCGGGTGTCGGACAGCAGTTCGACCGAGCCGGGGCAGTCGATCAGCGTCCAGTCCTCATCCATGAAGCGGCAGTTGGCGACGGTCATCTCCGTGGAAATCCCGCGGGCGCGCGCTTCGGGCGCGGCATCGCCCACGGTGGTTCGTTCCTTGACGGTTCCGCGCCGGTCGGTGGTTCCGGCGGCATGTAGCAGCGATTCGAACAATGTCGTCTTGCCGCTGCCATGCGCGCCGACCAGCGCGGCGCATCGGGTGCCGTGGCTATCGTGGCTCATTTGGTCCCTCCCTTGAGCCGGGGGCGGCGCGAGGGCAGGGCGCGGGATCCAGAGCATCTCTGGCGGCCCGTTGCCCGGCCGCCGGTTCGGGGGCCGCCGTTCTTGCGGTCCCATGGATGTATCTTTGCATCCGCCAGACGGCGGTGTCGCGTGAAATCGGCACGCCGTGGCGCAAGGTCGCGGGTGGCGGGTGTGGTTGTGTTTGCCTATGGCGCGGCTAGGGTGCCGTCATGCAAGACGAACCTGTTTTCCAGTCCCGCCTGCCGTTCCTGCCCTGGATGGACCCGCGCACCGCCCGCCTGCCGGGAATTCTGCCGGTCGAGGGCGATGACTGGCTGGCGGTGGACGATGCCTTTGCCGGCCAGATGGCGCTGCGCGACCGGCTGATTGGCGAAGCCGAACCGCGCGTTCACGCGCTGCTGCCCGAAGGGCGGCCGGCGGCGGATGAGCTGTATGGGCGGGTGCTGGACCGGCTGACGCGGACGCCGGGCTATACGGTCGGCCCAACGGCAGCGCTGCGGCCGGATGGCGTTGCGGTGCCGCTGGACCCGGCGATGCCGCTGCGCACGCTGGGGCGGTTGGTGCAGGAAGACCTGTGTCTGCTGGAGGCGGGTGAAGGGGGCGAACACCGGCTGACCGGGGCGATCCTGTGCTTCCCGGCAAGCTGGACGCTGGCGCAGAAGCTGGGGCGCGGCCTGCTGGGCATCCATGAGCCGGTGCCGCCCTATGACGAAGGTTTGGCCCGCCGGGTGCAGCGGCTGTTTGATGCCATCCGCCCCGAACAGCCGCTGTGGCGGATGAACTATCTGACCTATGACGATTGGGCATTGCACCAGCCCCGGCGCGAGGGCGAGAAACGGCCACGCCCCGAGGGGCATTTCTTCGTGCGCTGTGAACGGCAATGCCTGCTGCGGCTGCCGGAAACGCGGGCGGTCGTGTTCAGCATCCACACCTATGTGGTCAAGGCCGACACCCTGAGCCCGGCCGAGCAGGCCGCCTTGCGCGAGGCGGTGCATTGAGCGGGCGCCGCTGCCTGCTGGTGCTGGCCCATCCGCAAGACGCCAGCCTTTGCGCGCATCTGGCGGCCGAAGCCGAGGCGGCGGCGCTGTCTGCGGGATGGCAGGTCCGTCGCTGCGATCTTTACGAGCGCGACTTCGATCCGCGTCTCAGAAGGGGCGAAAGGGAAAGCTATTACAGTGGTTTCCGTGGCGAGGCTTCCAGAGAACTTGAAGAGCTGGCTTGGGCCGAAGTGGTTATCCTGGTGTTCCCGACCTGGTGGTTCGGTTTTCCCGCGATCCTGAAAGGCTGGTTCGACCGGGTCTGGGCGCCCGGCCTGGCCTATGACCATGCGCCGGGGTTCGGGCCGATGATCCCGCGGCTGATCGGGCTGAAGGCGGTGCTGGCGATCACCACCATGGGGGCGCCCGGCTGGTTCGACTGGCTGGTGATGCGGCGTCCGCTGCGGCGGGTGCTGCGGCTGGGGATCGTCGCGCCCTGTGCCCCCAAGGCGCGGCTGGTCTGGCGGGCGCTGTACCGGGCCGAGTCGGTTGCCCCGGCCCGTCTGACCCGGTTCAAGGCCGACATGCGCCGGCAGATCGCGGCGCTGGCGGCCCGGCTGGGCTGACGAATATGAAAAAGGCCGCCCGGTCGGGCGGCCTTTCGGTCACGGCAGGGCCATACCCGCGATCAGAGTTCGTCCAGCGCCTCGATGGCCTTCTGGAGCTTCTCTTTCGAGACTTCCTTCTCGGTCACCTTGGCCTGACCGACGATCAGGTCCACGACCTTGTCTTCGAAGATCGGCGCGCGCAGTTGCTGTTGCACCTGCTGGTTCTTCTGCACGAATTCGAAGTACTGGCGTTCCTGACCCGGATACTGACGGGCAGCGGCCAGCACGGCCTGGGTCATTTCGGCGTCGGTCACGGTGACTTCGGCCTTGCGGCCGACTTCGGCAAGCAACAGGCCAAGGCGAACCCGGCGTTCGGCCAGCGACTTGTGCTCATCCGTGGTCTCGATCGAGCCGTGGTTGTGGCCATGCTCTTCGGGATGCTCTTCATGCCACAGCTGGTGCGCAATCTGGGCGGCTTCCGCTTCAACCAGCTTCGAGGGCAGTTCGAACTTGACCAGTTCGTCCAGCTTGTCGAGCAGGGCCCGCTTCAGCACGGCGCGCGAGGCGCCGGTGTATTCGGCTTCAAGACGCTGGGTGATCTGCGTCTTCAGCGCGGCCAGATCCTCGGCGCCGAACTTCTTGGCCAGTTCGTCGTCGATCTCGGCGGCTTTCGGTTCCTTCACCGCCTTGACGGTGCAGGCAAAGACCGCGTCCTTGCCGGCCAGATGCTTGGCACCGTATTCGGCCGGGAAAGTGACCTTGACCGAAACCTCGTCGCCGACCTTGGCGCCGACAAGCTGGTCCTCGAAGCCGGGGATGAAGGACTTGGAGCCCAGCACCAGCGGGTAATCCTCGGCGCTGCCGCCCTGGAATTCCTCGCCGTCGACCGAACCCTTGAAGTCGATCACGATCTGGTCGCCGTCCTTGGCCTTGGCGCCCTTCTTGCGGTCGTCGAAGGATTGCGCGCTTTCGGCAAGATTCTTCAGCGCCTCTTCAACGGCGGCGTCATCGGCCTTCACGATCAGCTTTTCCAGCTTGATCTTGGAGGCGTCGAATTCCGGCACCTCGGGCAGGGCTTCGTAGCTGAGTTCAACCACGACATCCTGACCTTCGGCCCAGGTTTCGCCGCCAACCATCTTGACTTCGGGTTGCAGCGCCGGACGGTCGCCGGTGGCCTCGAAGTGGCCCTTCATGGCGCCGTCGATCGCATCCTGCATGGCGTCGCCCATCAGGCGGGCGCCGAACTGCTTCTTCAGGATCGCGAGCGGCACCTTGCCCTTGCGGAAGCCCTTGATTTCAATGTCGGGCTGGGCTTCGACCAGCTTCTCCTGAACCTTGGCCTCCAGCTCGGCCGCCGGCACCGTGATGGTGTAGCCGCGCTTCAGGCCGTCTTTCAGGGTCTCGGTGACCTGCATTCGTGTCGTCCTTCCTGTCCAAACCTGGTGCGGGTGAAGGGACTTGAACCCCCACGCCTTGCGGCGCTGGAACCTAAATCCAGTGCGTCTGCCAATTCCGCCACACCCGCATGTCTTGCCCTTCCGAAACGCGCAAAGCCACCTTGCCCCCTTTGGGTCAGGAGGCACGGTCCGCGCGGCCCGGAAAATCCGGCGTCCTTCTAACAAAGGCGGGGGGCGGATGCGAGAGGAAAAGTTTGCCGCTTTTTCGCCGCAACCGCCGCGGTTCGGCATGAAATGGCCTGCGTTTCGGCCCGACCGTGGCCCAGTGCTGCCACCATCCGGGGGAAGGGTGGCAAAAAGGGCAATCCCGCCCGCAACGGACCGGCATCATGGGCCAGCGCATCCCGGCTTCTGTCAGCAGTTCCGCCACCTGGCCCGGCATCCTGTCCGGCACCCCGGTGCTGACGCTGGACGGTGAATTGCCGGTGCAGTTCCTGTGTCCCGGCGACCGGATCATCACCCGGTCGGGCGCGCGGGTGTTGCGCGGGGTTGAAATGCGGATCGAGGCCGCGCCTGTATTGGCTTTCCTGCCCAAGGTCGCCGCCATGCGGCGGGTCTATGCCCTGCATTTTGATGGCGCAGAAACCGTCTATGCCGGTGGAAGAGAATTGGGCTGCCGTCCCGAAAGCCGGGGCTAGCGCAGTCAGACGCCCAAAGCGCGGAAGACCCTTGGCAGTACTTCGGGCAGGTCTTCGGCAATCAGGCCGGGGCCGAAGCTGCGTGCGGCTTCCACATGCAGCCAGGCCGCCGTACAGGCGGCGTCGAACGGGGGAAAGCCGCGCGCCATCAACCCGCACAGGAACCCCGCCAGCACGTCGCCAGATCCGGCCGTGGCCAGCCAGGGCGCGGCGCGGTCATAGGCCGCCGCGTTAAGGGCGCACCGGCCCGACGGCGCGGCGATCACCGTATCGGCCCCCTTGAACAGAACCACACAGCCCGCCCGCGCGGCCGCCTCGCGCGTGGCCTCGACCTTCGAGAAAGCCGGTCCGCTGGTTATCGGCGCGGCCAGCCTTTCTGAAATGTCGGGGAACAGACGGGCGAACTCTCCCGCGTGCGGTGTCAGGACGCAGCCACCGTGCAAGGCGGAGAAAAGGTCAGGGCGCTGTGACAGGAGGGTCAGCGCATCGGCATCCAGCACCAGCGGCCGCGCCGCTTGCAGCGCGGTGGCCACCAGCGCGGCTTCACGCGCGGTCGTTCCCAGCCCCGGCCCAAGGCAAAGCGCGTTGATCCGCCGGTCCTCCAGCACCCTTGCCAAAGCATTGGCATCGGCAATCGGGCGCAGCATCACCGCGTCCAGCCGCGCGGCAGTCTCGGGCAGGGCATCGGGCGGGCAGCCCAGCGTCACCAGCCCCGCCCCTATCCGCAGGCTGCCACGGGCGGCAAGTCGCGCGGCGCCGCCATGGCCGGGCGGACCGGACAGGATCAGGGAGTGGCCATGGGTGAACTTGTGCCCGGCGCCTTTGGCCAGCGCGCCGGGATCGACGGCTGTTTCCTCGATCGGGGACCAGGCGGAGTCATCCCGCGACAGTTGGTCTGCGGTGGCCTCAAGCCCGATCGGGGCCACCACAAGCCGGCCACAGCGCGCGGGCCCTTCGGCCAGCAAATGGCCGGGCTTGCGGCTGTGAAACGTCACAGTCAGGTCGGCGGGGTGATCTGGGCCAATCCCTTCGACCCGCATCCGCCCTGACCAGGCACACAGGCCTGAGGGCAGGTCGATGGCCACCAGCCGGGTGCCGGCCTCTTTTGCCATTTCCAGCGCGCCCCAAAGACCAGCCGCCAGCGGGCGTTGCAGGCCGATACCGAACAGCGCGTCAATGGTGATGTCGGTTCGGCGCAGCAGCGGCCAGTCCAGCGCGTCAATCGGGGCGACCGTGCCAATCGCCCGCCAGCGGTCGTAATTCGCCCGCGCATCGGGTGGCAGGTGGTCGGGGGCGCCGTGCAGGAACACCGCCACATCCCAACCCGATTCCCGCAGCAGGCGGGCCACGACAAAGCCGTCGCCGCCATTGTTGCCGGGGCCGCACAGCACCACCGCGCGGTGTGAGGTGGCGCGCAACGCGGGCCATTCCTGAAAGATCGCCTCGACCACGCCGCGGCCCGCGCGCTCCATCAGCTCAAGGCCGGTCACCCGGCCGCTGGCGATGGCAGCCTGTTCAAGTGCACGCATCTGGGCCGCAGTCAGAAGATCGGTCATCGGCTTTTCCGAGCTGTTCGCATCTTGCTCATTCTCGCGCCGCATTGCCTAAAAAACAGGCAGTCACCAAGGATTTCCAAGTCGGGGCGACCTTGCTGTCACCCTAGTCAATTGTCGGCCTGCAAGGGAAGTGCTGTGAGAGACAGAGCGAGAAACGGGGGAGTCGGCGCATGAAGAAGATTGAGGCGATCATCAAGCCGTTCAAGCTTGATGAAGTTAAGGAGGCGCTTCAGGAAGCCGGCATCCAGGGTCTTTCCGTCACCGAGGTCAAGGGCTTCGGTCGTCAGAAGGGCCATACCGAACTTTATCGCGGTGCCGAATATGTGGTCGATTTCCTGCCCAAGGTGAAGATCGAGGTCGTGCTGACCGACGACATGGTTGATGCCGCCGTGCAGGCCATCGTCTCGGCCGCGCGCACCGACAAGATCGGCGATGGCAAGATCTTCGTCACCCCTGTCGAACAAGCCATCCGCATCCGCACCGGCGAAACCGGCGATGATGCCGTCTGAGCGCAGCACGACGCGCGAAAGATGATCCCTGAACTGGCCTTCGCGGCCTGAACCTGTAACCCAAGCACCGAAAGGCAGTCAGATGAGCGCAGTTGCGAAAGCTCTGAAACTGATCAAGGACGAGGAAGTCGAATACGTCGACATCCGTTTCACCGACCCCAAGGGCAAGCTGCAGCACGTCACGCTGGTGGCCGATCTTGTGGATGAAGACTTCTTCGAGGAAGGCTTCATGTTCGACGGCTCGTCGATCGCCGGCTGGAAGTCGATCGACCAGTCCGACATGAAGCTGATCCCCGATCCGACCAGCGTCTACATCGACCCGTTCTATGCCGAGAAAACCCTCTGCGTGCATTGCAACGTGGTCGAACCCGACACCGGCGAAGCCTATTCGCGCTGCCCGCGTCAGACCGCGGTCAAGGCGGAAGCCTATCTCAAGTCTTCGGGCGTGGGCGACGCGGCCTATTTCGGGCCGGAAGCCGAATTCTTCATCTTCGACGACGTGCGCTATTCGGTGACGCCGCAGAAGGTGTCGTTCCAGATCGACTCGGAAGATGCTGCCTGGAACACCGACGCGGCCTTTGAAGGCGGCAACCTTGCGCACCGTGCCGGCCACAAGGGCGGCTACTTCCCGGTGAACCCGGTCGATGCGGCGCAAGACCTGCGCAGCGAGATGCTGTCCACCATGAAGCGCATGGGTATGCGCGTGGACAAGCACCACCACGAAGTGGCGACCGCCCAGCATGAGCTGGGGATGATCTTTGGCGGACTGGTCGAGCAGGCCGACAACATCCAGAAGTACAAGTATGTGATCCACAACGTGGCCCACGCCTACGGCAAGACCGTGACCTTCATGCCCAAGCCCATGAAGGGTGACAACGGCAGCGGGATGCACGTCAACATGTCGATCTGGAAGAACGGCAAGCCGCTGTTCGCCGGCGACAAGTATGCCGACCTGAGCCAGGAAGCCCTGTGGTTCATCGGCGGCATCCTGAAGCACGCCAAGGCGCTGAACGCGCTGACCAACCCGGCGACCAACAGCTACAAGCGCCTGATCCCCGGCTTCGAGGCCCCGGTTCTGCGCGCCTATTCGGCCCGCAACCGCAGTGGCTGCGTCCGTATTCCGTGGACCGAATCGCCCAAGGCCAAGCGTGTGGAAGCCCGCTTCCCCGATCCGGCGGCCAACCCCTATCTGGCCTTCGCCGCCCTGCTGATGGCCGGTCTTGATGGCATCAAGAACAAGATCGACCCGGGTCCGGCTTCGGACAAGGATCTGTATGATCTGCCGCCGGAAGAACTGGCCGAAATCCCGACCGTCTGCGGCAGCCTGCGCGAGGCGCTGGAAGAGCTGGAGAAGGATCACGACTTCCTGCTGGCCGGCGACGTGTTCACCAAGGACCAGCTCGAAGGCTATATCGCGCTGAAGTGGGAAGAGGTTTACGCCTTCGAACACACCCCGCATCCGGTGGAATACCAGATGTATTATTCCTGCTGAGACGGGGTTTCCCCGGACCGGCAGCAAGGGCCGCCCCGCAAGGGCGGCCCTTCGCATTTCCGGCCGCCGCACGGGCCGGGGTATGATTTTCCGCCTGCCTTTTGTGGAACATCCGTGGCAGTCTGGCGTCGTCACATGCTTGCGGTTGATCCGATGAGCCGAAAATCACCCGATAAAAGGCCCCGTATCTGGGCCGAGGGCAGCCAGCACCCGCCCTTGCAGCCACGGGCTTTCGCGCTGGCGTCCGTGCTGTTCGCGCGTGAAAGCCTGGGCCGGCTGCTGCGGCGCTGCTCGGTCTGGAGCCATGGCTTTTCGGAAACGGTGGCAAGCGGGCGCTGGCAGATCCCCGAGGCGCGGCTTGGCCGCATCGGGCGGGTTCTGCCGACTTATCAGCAGGTCAGCCGGGGCATCGCGGCAGGGGCGGCGCTGCTGGAGACGGCCGCGCAGACTGTCCACCCGCAGACCGCCACGCCCGGCGAACCCCTGATCGCTTTGTCCGCTCCTGACAGGACTGTCTCAGCGCCAACGGGGGCCGATCCTTCGGCCGATCCCGATCTTGCCGCGATCCGGGCCTTGATGACGACCCCGGCAGAGGCCGCGGCGGAAGCCCCGGTGTTCCCCAGGATTTCCCGGTCGAAGGGGCGCCCTTGACCGACAGTCCCGGCCTGCCGCACCGGATTGCAGCGACGGGCCTTGGATACGGCCTTCTGGTGCTGGCCGTGCCCTATGGCGCCGTGCGCGCGGGTCTGGCGCATCTGAACGGCGAAGATCTCCGCAAGCTGGTTGAAGAAGGCTAGGCCGGGTCGCCCCCGGGCACCGGCGGGGCCGCGGTCTCGGGGGCAGGCTGGCGGATGACGTAGATCCCTGCGGCGATGATCACCGCGATGCCAACCCAGGCCAGCGCATCGGGCAGGTCGCCCCAGAACTTCCAGCCCCAGAGCAGCCCCCAGAACATGAAGCTGTATTCAAAGGGCGCAATCGCTGCCGAAGGTGCAATCCGGTAGGCATGGGTCAGCAGGGTCAGCCCCACCGCCGCGATCACGCCGCAGGACACCATCAGCGCCAGATCGCGCAGCGGCGGCATGATCCAGCCCCGTGTCAGGAAGGCCAGCGAAGGGTCGGCTGTCTCGACCATGGTGCCGCTGCCAAAGACCGCCGACAGGGCCAGCGCGCAGATAAGAAAGCAGCTATTGCCCCAGAACGCCATGGCGGCGGCCGATTCCGTGCGCCCCATCGGGCGGGCGACCACCATCGACAGCGCATAGCCAAGCGCCCCCAGGATCGGCAGCAGCGCGGTCCAGCCAAGGCCCGACGCGCCCGGCCGCACGATCAGCAGCACGCCGGTAAACCCCAGCACCACCGCAAGGCCCGAGGCGAAGGGCACCTTTTCGCGGAAGAACAGCGCCGTGGACAGGGTGATGAACAGCGGCGCGGTGAAGAACAGCGCCACGGTCGTGGCTATCGGCAGGGCAGCAAGGCCCAGGTAATAGGCCGTATAGGCGGTGAAATTCAGCAGACCGCGCGCCAGCATCTTCCACCAGCCGGGGGTGGTGATGGTGGACAGCCGCCCGTCGAACCACCAGACGATCGCCAGATGAAAGGGCAGGGCGGTCAGGCTACGCAGGACCATGGCCTGATGCAGCGGATAATCGCCCGACAGCCGTTTCAGGATCAGATCCTGAACCGAGAAGATGGCGATCCCGGCGCACAGGGCCAGGATGCCTTGGGTGATGACCGAGGCGCGCATTCAGGCAGGCTAGCCGCGCCGGTGGCCGATTCTGTCCTGCCGCCGACACCGGCGGTCAAAGCGCGGCGAGACGCGCGGCGGTTTCCGGCATCCGCGCCAGACTGCGGGCGATGTGGTCGCGCCAATGCGGGCCGCGCGACAGCGCGTCCTCATGGGCTTCGCGCAGTTCATCGGGCCGGTCCTCGGCCAGAATCTCGACCAGCAGCGCCGCCTGCGCACGGTCCTTCCGCGACTTGATCTGGTCCGGCCCGCCCCGGCGGCGGTCGGCGACGATCAGCTTGTGAATGGCAAAAGCCTCGGGGCGGGGGATCTGCACCAGAACCCCCGACCGATACAGCGCCGCCGCCTTGATCGGCTGCGCGATCAGGTAGTTCAGGAAATGCAGCGACTGCGCCGAAACGCCAAGCGCCGGCAGGTCGCGGATGTCCTCCTCGGGCCGGAACGATGGGGTCAGGAATTCGACCATCGTGTTCGACCGGGTTTGCCGCCAGCGCCAGACCGCGCGGCTGTCCAGTGATGGGGCTGGCTCGAATTCCAGTCTGCGGAAGGTCTCGGCAAGCGGGGTTTCGACCCGGTCCTCCAGCGCCAGCGACAGGTGTTCGAACTGGGCGATGTCGATGTCCCCGGTCGCCATCAGGTCGGTCTGGCGCAGGCGCAGGCCAAGCTCGCCTTCATACAGACGAAAGGCATTGGTCCCGACCAGGGTGCCACCCAGGCGGAACGTACCCGCCCGCGCCAGCGCGGACAGGATCGACCCTGTTGCCGGGTCAATCGGCTGCGCCCCTTCGGCCCGCAGGATTCGGATCAGGCGGGTTCGATCCTCGGCCCGGGCCTTGCCCAGTTCGGCCAGTTCTCTATGGCGGGCAATGCGTGCCGCAACTTCGGGTGTATCTTCCCCGATGTAGCGTTTGCGTACATCGCTGCCGATGCGGAACATTTCATACCAATAGGCGCGGCCATTGCGGGTTTCCAGCCGCGGGATGCCGGTGATGCCGGCGGCCTGATCGTCCTGCAACGAGATCAGCAAGTCGTGATAGGCGGCATGGGCAATGGAAGAAAGGCGCTGCATGGCTTTGTACTACACTGTCATGTCCGTGTAGTACATGAAGCCGATCCGTTCGGCAATCGTGTACTACAGTGCAGCCTCAGTGTAGTACATAGTGTGGGATACGAATTCCAGAATTGTAACCCACGCAGCCCCGCGCAAACGAAAACCGCGCCCCGGTTGCCCGGGGCGCGGCTTCAATCCGGCAGGGCCGGAAAGGATTATTCGTCCGAAGCGGCCGAACCCATGTCGTCGAACAGTTCGGCGATCTCGAAGTCGGCCGCCGCATCGGCTTCGGCCGCCGCATCGCGGATCGACTTGCCCGAGGCTTGCAGTTCGGCTTCTTCCGGCGAACGGGCAACGTTCACGCTGACCTTGACCGACACTTCGGGGTGCAGAACCACGGTCACCGGGTGGATACCCAGGTCCTTGATCGGCTTGTCCATCTCGACCTGGCCACGCTCGACGGTGAAACCGGCGGCGGTCGCAGCTTCGGAAATGTCACGGGCCGAAACCGAACCGTAAAGCGCACCGGATTCCGATGCCGAACGGATGACGATGAACGTCTGGCCGTCCAGCTTGGCGGCAACGCCTTCGGCTTCCTTGCGGGTTTCCAGGTTGTTGGCTTCCAACTGGGCTTTCTTCGCCTCGAACGCCTTCACGTTCGATTCGTTGGCGCGCAGCGCCTTGCCCTGCGGCAGCAGGTAGTTGCGGGCATAGCCGTCCTTGACGTTGACGACTTCGCCCATCTGGCCAAGTTTGGCCACGCGCTGAAGAAGGATCACTTGCATCGGTCGTGCTCCTTATTTCACGGCATAGGGCAGCAGGGCCAGGAAGCGGGCGCGCTTGATGGCCTGAGCCAGTTCACGCTGCTTCTTCGCCGAGACTGCGGTGATGCGGGACGGCACGATCTTGCCGCGCTCAGAGATGTAGCGCTGCAGAAGACGGGTGTCCTTGTAGTCGATCGCCGGAGCATTGTCGCCCGAGAAGGGGCAAACCTTGCGGCGGCGGAAAAACGGTTTGTTCGCCATGGGTGTGGTCCTTTCTCAGATCAACGACGCGGAGCGCCGAACGACGGGCGTTCGCCACGGTCGGGGCGGTCGCCAAAGCTGCGCTCGCGGCGTTCGCCGCCAAAGCTGCCACGGTCGCCATCGCGGTCGCCACGGCCTTCACGCTCATCGCGCTTCTGCATCTGGACCGACGGACCTTCGGCGTGCTTGTCGACCTTGATGGTCAGCACGCGCATCACGTCGTCATGCAGGCGCATCAGGCGTTCCATTTCCTGCACAGCCGCCGCCGGAGCGTCGGACCGGAGCAGGGCATAGTGGCCCTTGCGGTTCTTGTTGATCTTGTAGGCCATGGTCTTCACGCCCCAGTATTCGGATTCGACGACCTTGCCGCCGTTGTCCGAAAGGACCGTGGAGAAATGTTCGACAAGGCCTTCGGCCTGCGTGTTGGACAAGTCCTGACGCGCAATGAAGACATGCTCGTAAAGCGGCATGCGGTCTTCCTTCGTCTCGGGGCGGCTTCAAAGAACGGGCCAACCTTCCTGCGGCCCGTCCACGAGAGGCATCGCCGGTTCATGGGAATGCAGGAAGGATGGGGCCTTATACAGATCGGCGGCCGGGATGCAAGGGCTGCGGGGGCGGCACCCTGTCCAGCGCATCTGACGCCAAGGTGATGTTCACCACCGCGCAAGACCTGTTCGGGTGTGCCGGATTGCCCGGTGCGGCCTGTGCGGGCAGGTATGCTGCATGTGCATCATCCAGCAGGAGTTTCTGATGATCCGTTTCGCCCCCCTTGCGCTGGCCGCCGCGCTGGTTTCGGCTCCGGCCTTTGCCGAGGCTGAAAAGTATGTGCTGGACCCCAGCCACAGCCAGATCGTGTTTTCCTACAACCACCTCGGCTTTTCCACCGGCTACGGCATGTTCTCGGGCTTTGAAGGCGAGATCCAGTTCGATCAGGCCAACCCGGCCGCATCCTCGGTGAAGGTCAGCTTCCCGGTGACCACCATGCTGACCGGCTGGCAGGCCCGCTTCGATCACCTCATGTCGCCCGATTTCTTCGGCGCGACCGAGGACAAGACCGTCAGCTTCACCTCGACCGGCATTGAAGTGACCGGCGAGAAGACCGCCAAGATCACCGGCGACCTGACGCTGAACGGCGTGACCAAGCCGGTCGTGCTGGAGGCGGTGCTGAACCAGGCGGGTGAACACCCGATGGAGAAAAAGCCCTGGGCCGGGTTCTCGGCCACGACCACCGTGCTGCGGTCGGACTACAATCTGGGCATGTTCGCGCCCTATGTCAGCGACGAAGTGCAGATCCAGATTTCGGTCGAGGCGATGAAGGCCGAGTGACGGCCTGACCTGCGCACCGGCAAGACACCGGAACAACAGGGGCCACCGGAGCGATCCGGTGGCCTTTTCCCTGTGAAATCCGCCCGTGTGGCCGTGCAAGCCGGTTGATTGCGGGCCCGTGCTGGCGTTAAATGATGTAACGGCGCCGTGTGTTTGGTGCCCTTGGCTTGGTGTTGGTGAAGGTGAGGCAAATGGCGCGTTTTGCCATAGGGGTCGGGTTGCTGGCTGTTGGTGCCTCTGCGGCAATCACCTATGCCGTGGCCGACTGGTATCGGTTCACCACCACAAGCGAAATCAGCCCGACCGACGGGGTTCGCGGCAACAGCCATCTTCTGGTCTGGGAAAACCTCAACGCCCTGATGCCTGCGGTGGCGCAGGCCTGGGGGTGCAAGACGCTGATCGACCGGCAGGGCCAGGCCATGGCGGGTGCGCACGCCGCGCCGCCGCCCACCTGCCAGTTGCACTATGACTTCGAGGCCCCGCAGGCGGATGTGGCCTTCATCGAAGCACAGGCCAATGCGGCCGTGCTGCTGGCCGGGCGGCAATTCTCGGCAAGCGACGGACAGTTGCGGCAGTTGCAGCGCTGCATGGTCGAGACCTTGCCCATGGCCCTGACCCGGAACCAGCGCGAAGAGCTGCGGCTGAGCCCGTCGAGCGATGCGCTCAGATCGGCCAATGTCGCCGCCGCCAGCGTGGCCAGCGAATGTCAGGCCAAGGCCGGCATCACGGGGTGACGGCAGGCACCCGGGGGGGCGCCTGCCCGCCGTTCGGTCAGGGCGCCTTGCGCGCGGTCAGCTTGACCGAGACGGTGACGGAAAAACCGACCTGGCTTTCGTCCTTGTAGCCTGCGCCCATGCCGAAATCGCGCCGGTCCAGCGTGGTCTCGCCCGACATGGTGGCCGTGTCGCCGTCCAGCGTCAGCGTGAAGGGCAGGGTGACAGGGTGTTCCACCCCCCGCAGGGTCAGGGTGCCGGTCGCCGTGTGCCCGTTCTCCGTTTGCCCGTCAGCCGTCCGCGCGATGTCGGCGGTGAAGGTGGCGGTCGGGTGCTGGGCCACGTCGAAGAAATCGGCCCCCTTGGCCTGATCGGTCACGGCGCCCAGCGTCATCTGCCTGGTGTCGATGCCGACGCTCACCCGGCCGCTGCCGGTTGCGTCATCATAGGTGATGTCGGCCGTCCAGGCGGGCAGGGTGCCGCTGACGGCGCTGCCCATCTGCTTGACCGCAAAGGTCAGGCTGCCCGACTCCACCGTCCAGTTGCCGGCCGGCGCCGGCGCGGCGGCTGCCTGCGGGGCCGGGGGGACCGGCGGCGTGGCGGGCGGCTCGGATGCGGCCCAGGCCAGCCCAAGACCGGCGGCAAAGATCGCCAGCGCGGCCAGCATCGGCGCGCGGCCATGCCGGGCCGCGGTCGTTGCGGTTGAGGCCGTGCCGCGGGTCATCCGGGCAAGGGTGTCGTCGCGGTCGATCAGCACATGTTTCAGCGCGCCCAGAACATGCAGCGCGACCGAGGCCAGAAGCACCTTGGTAAAGATGCCATGCACGGTCGAGGCGCCATGCGAGATCACCTCGGACTTGGGAACGAAGGGCAGACCCTGGCCCAGCGGCCACAGGATCGGGGCGAAACCGTCTACGGCGGCATGGTGTATCCAACCAGACAGCGGCACCACGACCAGCGACAGGTAAAGCGCCCAATGCACCAGTTCGGCCAGGAAGGTTTCCAGCCGGCGCTCGGGGTGCAGCGGCGCGGGGCGCGGCTGGGTCAGGGCCCAGAGGATTCGCGCCGAGGCGACCAGGAAGACCGCCACGCCCAGCGTCTTGTGGATTGAAAACAGTTGCGCCTTGCGTGCCAGCGCCTCGGCCGTGTCATAGGGCATGTCGCTGGCGATCATGCCCAGCGGAAAGGCCGCGATGATCAGAAGCGCGGTCAGCCAGTGAAAGGTGCGGGCAACGCTGCCGTAGCTGTGCGGCGTATTCGGTACGGGCATGGGGTGCTGGTCCTTGGCAATCGGTTTCGGCGCAAGGTAGCAGGCTTTGCGGAACTGGCCATGCGCGGCGGGGCACAGTCCCTGTGCGCGGCTTTGCACGATTGCGGGACCGGCGGCCGCAGGTTATGCCGGGGAAAACAGGTTTCAAGAGGTCAAGCATGAGCCGTGCATTCGTTTTCCCCGGTCAGGGCGCCCAGACCATCGGCATGGGCCGCGCGCTGGCTGACGCCTATCCCGCCGCAAAAGCGGTGTTCGACGAGGTGGATGCGGCGCTTGGCGAAAAGCTGTCGGCGCTTATCTGGGAAGGCGACATCGCCGAACTGACGCTGACACAGAACGCCCAGCCGGCGCTGATGGCCACCTCGATCGCGGCGCTGCGGGCGCTGGAGGCGGAAGGTATCTCGGTTGCAAGCCATGCCGATTTCGTGGCCGGGCACAGCTTGGGCGAATATTCCGCGCTCTGTGCCGCGGGGGCCCTGTCGCTGAGCGACACCGCCCGCCTGCTGCGTCTGCGCGGCGAGGCGATGCAGGAAGCCGTGCCGGTGGGTGTGGGCGCGATGGCCGCGCTTCTGGGGCTGGACTTCGCCACCGCGCAGGCGGTGGCGGAAGAGGCCGCGCAGGGCGAAGTGTGCCAGGCGGCGAATGACAATGACCCTGCACAGGTGGTGGTTTCCGGCCACAAGGGCGCGGTCGAGCGGGCGATCGAGATTGCCAAGGCCAAAGGCGCAAAGCGTGCGCTTCTGTTGCCGGTCAGCGCCCCCTTCCATTGCGCCCTGATGCAGCCGGCCGCGCATCGCATGGCCGAGGCACTGTCGGCGGTGGTGATCTCCAAACCCAGCGTGCCGGTCGTGGTGAACGTCCGTGCCGAGGCGGTGACCGAGCCGGACCGTTTCTTCGACCTGCTGGTCGCGCAGGTGACCGGATCGGTCCGCTGGCGGGAATCGGTGCTGTGGATGGAAACCGCAGGCGTCACCGAATATTGGGAAATCGGGGCCGGCAAGGCGCTGTCGGGAATGATCAAGCGCATCACTTCGGGCGAGGTGGTGCTGAAGGCCATCGGCACGCCCGAGGATGTGGCGGCGGTCAGGGGCTGACGCCGGCGCGCAGGCCGGGGGCCTTGCCCCCGGACCCCCAGGGTATTTGAGCCAATTGGAAGGCAGGAGATTCGGACATGTTCGATCTGACGGGAAAATCTGCGCTGGTGACCGGCGCTTCGGGCGGGATCGGCGCGGACATCGCGCGCGCCCTTCATGCGGCGGGGGCGACGGTTGGCCTGTCGGGCACAAGGGTCGAGCCGCTGGAGGCACTGGCGGCCGAACTGGGGGGGCGGGCGCATGTGCTGCCCTGCAACCTGTCGGATGCCGAGGCGGTGGAAGGTCTGGTCAAGCGCGCGGCCGAGGCGATGGGGGCTGTCGACATTCTGGTGAACAATGCCGGCATCACCCGTGACGGTCTGGTCATGCGGATGTCGGATGCTGACTGGCAGGCGGTGATCGACGTGAACCTGACCGCGACCTTCCGGCTGTGCCGTGCCGCCATCCGAGGCATGATGAAGGCGCGCTGGGGCCGGATCGTGAACATCTCGTCGGTCGTGGGCCAGACCGGCAACGCGGGGCAGGTGAACTATGCCGCCTCGAAGGCCGGCATGGTGGGGATGTCGAAGTCGCTGGCGGCCGAGGTGGCCAGCCGTGGCATCACGGTGAATTGCGTCGCGCCGGGGTTTATCGAGACCGCGATGACCGACAAGCTGAACGAGGCGCAGCGGGCCGGCATCCTGGGCGCGGTGCCGGCGGGCCGTATGGGCACCCCGCAGGAGATTGCCGCCGCGGTGCTGTATCTGGTATCGCCGGAGGCCGGATATGTGACCGGGGCCACGCTGCATGTGAACGGCGGCATGGCCATGGTGTGACGGCAGACCGAAAGGGTTTGCCATGGCGCGGCGCTGTTGTTATAGCGCGCGCCAGATTCCCGGGCGGTTGCCCGGAACTGCGCCTCCCATAGCGGGGCAATAGGACGGCCCGCTTCGGGCAGGATAATCAGCCGGGGTCTCCCCGAGAACGAAAGCAGAGGAAGACATGAGCGATATCGCCGAGCGCGTGAAGAAGATCGTGGTCGAGCACCTGGGCGTGGAAGAGGACAAGGTCGTCGAGAACGCCTCGTTCATCGACGACCTCGGCGCGGACTCGCTGGACACCGTCGAACTGGTGATGGCCTTCGAGGAAGAGTTCGGGATCGAGATCCCGGATGACGCCGCCGAAACCATCCAGACCTTCGGCGACGCCGTCGGCTTCATCTCGAAGGCCGTGTGATTAAAGGCCCTTCGGGCCTGATCGGGGCACCCGTATCGGGTGCCCCTTTTCATTTGTGCAGTCGTCAGAACCGCGCCAGACGGTCTGACAGCAGGCGGTAGAAACCGTCCCGATCAACCGAGCCCACGAACAGCACATTTGCCGGCCGGTCGGTGACGCGCCACCAGTCGGCCACCGTCATGCCAAGCGTCAGCGCGGACTTGGTTTCGATCTCGACATTGATATGACGCCCCGCGAACAGGCCGGGGTCGATCAGATAGGCGATCACGCAAGGATCATGCAGCGGGGCGCCTTCGCTGCCATATTTCGCGGTGTCGAAGCGTTCGAAGAAATCGGTCCAGCTTGCCACCGCCTGACCGACGCGGGTGCCAAGGCCACGCATCTCCTCGACCCAGGCGCGCGATGTCAGCGCCTTGTGGGTGACATCCAGCGGCATCACCACAATTGGAACGCCGGATTTGAACACGATTTCAGCGGCTTCCGGGTCAACGTAAATGTTGAATTCGGCTGCGGGGGTGATGTTGCCCACCTCGAAATAGGCGCCGCCCATCAGCACAATCTCGGCCACGCGCGGCACGATGTCGGGCGCGCGGGCGAAGGCGGTGGCGATATTGGTCAGCGGCCCCAGCGGGCACAGCGTCACGCTGCCGGGGGCTTCGCGGCGCAGGGTCTCGATCAGGAAATCGACGGCGTGCTGGTCCTGCAACGGCATCTGCGGATCGGGCAGCGGGATGCCGTCAAGCCCGGTCTTGCCATGCACATGTTCCGCCGTCACCAGCTTGCGCTGCATCGGCGCGTCGCAGCCGGCAAAGACCGGCACCTCGGTACGGCCGGCCAGTTCGCAGATCACGCGGGCGTTCTTCTGCGTCAGCGCCAGCGGCACGTTGCCAGCCACCGCCGTGATGCCCAGCACCTGCACCTCCTCGGGCGAGGCGAGGGCGAGCAGAATCGCCACGGCGTCATCCTGGCCGGGGTCGGTGTCGATGATGATCTTGCGGGGGTGTTTCATGGGCGGGTCCTTCCTCAGACCGCCCAAGAAAGCCGAAGGGCCGCGGCTTGTCCAGCCTGCGGCCCCCGGTGGTTGCGTTCAGGGCGATCGCCCGGCGTCAGCCGTCGAAATCAACCGTTTCGACCAGTTTCAGCGCAGCGGGCCGCAACGAGGCGATTTCGGCCAGGGTCTTGCTGTCGGGCGTGAAATCGCCCCAGCTTGCCACCAGCGCCGACCGTTCGACCCCCGGCTTGACCGGGTATTCATTGTTGGTCTCGGCATAGATCTTCTGCGCCGCGTCGGTGGTCAGCCATTCC
Source organism: Pseudogemmobacter blasticus (assembly GCF_003071405.1). Classification (NCBI taxonomy): domain Bacteria; kingdom Pseudomonadati; phylum Pseudomonadota; class Alphaproteobacteria; order Rhodobacterales; family Paracoccaceae; genus Pseudogemmobacter; species Pseudogemmobacter blasticus. The sequence goes on from NZ_CP020470.1 coordinate 355,973, forward strand.
ATGAATTTCAGCGCCGCCTCGCGGTTCGGGGCGGCCTTGGTCATGGCCATGCCCGAAATGTTCACATGGGTGCCGTCGCCCTCGAACACCGGGAACAGCACGTTCACCGCTTCGGCAGCCGGGGCCTGTTCGGGGTCGGCCAGCATCTGGCCGATATAGTAGGTATTGCCGATGGCGATGTCGCACAGGCCGGCGGCGATGGCCTTCACCTGATCCCGGTCGCCACCTTCCGGCTTGCGCGCCAGATTGGCCTTCAGGCCTTCCAGCCAGCCTTTGGTGTAATCCTCACCGTGATGGGCGATCATCGCCGAGGTCAGGGCGACGTTATAGTCGGACAGACCCGAACGGGTGCAGATGCGCCCCTTCCACTTGGGATCGGCTAGGTCTTCATAGGTGGTCACGTCGCCGGGCTGCACGCGGTCCTTGGCGGCATAGACGATACGCGCGCGCGTCGTCAGGCCGAACCAGCGGTTTTCCGGGTCGCGCAGCGTGGCCGGAATATCGGCCTCCAGCACGGCCGAGGTGACGGGCTGCGTCACGCCCGCCTCGACGATCTGCATGAGGCGCGCGATGTCCACGGTCAGCACCACATCCGCCGGCGAGCGGTCGCCCTCGGCCACCAGACGTTCGGCCATGCCCTTGTCGATGAAGGCCACATTCACCGTGATGCCGGTTTCGGCGGTGAAGGCATCGACCAGCGGCTGAATCAGTTCCGGCTGGCGGTGGGAATAGACATTGATCTCATCGGCAAGGGCAGGCAGGGCCGAGGAAAGAAGCAGCGCAAGCGCCGGCAGGCGGAAAGACATGGTTGACTCCTTTGGTCGGTTATTCGCGCCCGGTAAACATGACTTTCCGCCACGGGTCAATGCCTGAGTGTATTGGTCGGATATTTTGCCGCCCTAGCGCGGGGCCTTTTCCTCGGCCTTGGCGCGGTTCCACAGCGCATCCATCTCGGTCAGATCCGATTGGGCGGGCGTCTTGCCGGCCTCGGTCAGCCAGTCCTCGATGCGGGCAAAGCGGCGGGTGAACTTCTGGTTGGCCGCGCGCAGGGCGGCTTCGGGGTCCACCTTCAGGTGCCGGGCCAGATTGGCCATCACGAACAGAAGATCGCCGATTTCCTCGCTGACCTCGTCCTGCGTCAGGGTTTCGCGGGCTTCGACCACCTCGCGCGCCTCTTCGGTCAGCTTGTCCAGCACCTCTTCGGTCGAGGGCCAGTCGAAGCCCACCCGTGCCGCGCGGTTCTGCAACTTGACAGCGCGGGTCAGGGAGGGCAGGGCCAGCGCCACGCCGTCCAGCACCCGGGCCCGCGCGCCGCGTTCGCGGGCCTTCAGCGCCTCCCAGTCCACGGTCTGCTGTTCGGCCGTCTTGTCGCGGCTTTCGTCGCCGAACACATGCGGATGGCGGGCGACCATCTTGTCGCTGATCGCCGCCACAACATCGGAAAAGCCGAACAGCCCGGCTTCTTCGGCCATTCGGGCGTGGAACACCGTCTGTAGCAGCAGATCACCCAGTTCGCCGCGCAATTCGGCCCAATCCTCGCGCTCGATGGCGTCCACCACCTCATGCGCCTCTTCCAGCGTGTAGCGGGCGATGCTGGCAAAGGTCTGCTCCACATCCCAGGGACAGCCGGTTTCCGGGTCGCGCAGACGCGCCATGATTTCCAGAAGGCGGCGGATGTCGCCGCCGGGTGTCTGCACCAGAGCGTCGCTTTTGGCACGGTCAAGGGGGGGAAGTGACATTGCAGGCAACCCTGTTTTCCGATTTGATCAAAGCCTGACACGACGACCCCAAGAAGGAATCCCGACCATGCCCGTTCTCAACCGTATCGCCTCTTATGCCGAGGAAATGAAGGGCTGGCGGCGGTATCTGCACCAGCACCCCGAACTGGCCTTCGACTGCCACAATACGGCGGCCTGGATCGCGGCCCGGCTGCGCGAGATCGGCGTGGACGAAATCCACGAGGGAATCGCCAAGACCGGCATCGTTGCCATCATCAACGGCAAGGGGCCCGGCCCGGTGATCGGGCTGCGCGCCGACATGGACGCGCTGCCGATCGAGGAAACCACCGGCGCGCCCCATGCCAGCACGGTGCCGGGCAAGATGCACGCCTGCGGCCATGACGGGCATGTCACCATGTTGCTGGGGGCTGCCAAGTATCTGGCCGAGACGCGGAATTTCGCCGGCAAGGTGGCGCTGATCTTCCAGCCGGCCGAAGAAGACGGCGGCGGCGGCCAGGTCATGGTGCAGGAAGGCATGATGGATCGCTTCGGCATCTCGCAGGTCTACGGCATCCACAATTCGCCCAACGTGCCCTTCGGCCATTTCCAGACCACGCCCGGCCCGCTGATGGCCAGCGTGGACACCGCCTTCGTCTATCTCACCGGCAAGGGCGGCCATGGCGCCACGCCACATGAATGTGTCGATCCGGTGGTGGCCGTGGTCGGCATGGTGCAGGCGATCCAGACCATCATCCCGCGCAACGTCTATGCGCTGGACGAGGCGGTGATCTCTGTCACCCAGATCCACACCGGCACGGCCTCGAACATCATCCCCGAAGAGGCGATGTTCTGCGCCACCATCCGCTGCTTCAAGCCCGATGTGCGCGCGCTGCTGAAGAAGCGGTTTTACGAGATCGTCGAAGGCCATGCCGCCGCCTATGGCGTGACGGCCCGGATTGATTATGACTGGGGCTATCCCGCCACCATCAACCACGAAGACCAGGCCGAGTTCGCCGCCGAAGTCGCGCGCGAGATTTCGGGGGCCGAGGCCGTCAACGCCCGGTCCAACCGCGAGATGGGCAGCGAGGATTTCTCCTACATGCTTGAGGCGCGCCCCGGCGCCTATCTGTTCCTTGGCACCGGGCCGGGGGCAGGGCTGCACCATTCGGCCTTCGACTTCAACGATGAAGCCTCGCCTGTTGGCGCCAGCTTCTTCGTGCGTCTGGTCGAGCGGGCTCAGCCGCTGGCGGCAAAATAAGGCAGCAGGTCAGGCCCGGCTGACTTGCCCGGATCTGGACTATCATGCGACACTGATCAGAAGGGCAGCGCGCCGCGCTGCCCTCTCTTTTCCGGGAAGGGTTTCAGACATGCGTTTTTGTGCCGTCCTTACCATTGCATCCGGTCTTGTCACGGCGTCAGCCGGTCTTGCCACCGCCGATGATTACCTTGGATTCCGTTCGCCCACCGGCAACATCCATTGCGCCCTTTACACATGGAACGGTGGCGCAGAGGCGCGCTGTGACGTGATCGAACTGACCCCCACCTACCGCAAGGCTCCGGCGGGATGCGATCTGGACTGGGGCCATTCCTTCGCGGTGGACAACACCGGCAAGGGCGTTCTGGCCTGTGTGGGTGACACGGTTCAAGACCCCCGCAATCCGGTTCTGCCCTATGGCCAGGCGCTGTCGCTGGGCGGCATCAGTTGTGTCTCGGCCAAGACGGGCATCACCTGCACCAATGCCGCGGGCCACGGCTTCTCGGTCGCCAAGGCGAAGCAGAAACTGTTCTGACGCCGCCGGAACGGGCGCTTGACCTTGCCCCGCCAAGGCGGCAAGCCTTGTTCCCGTGCCGGATCCGCGACGTCTCCGCCTGACCCAATGACGACGCCTGCCAAGCGGAGACACCGACCATGGCCCTTGAAGATGCCAAGACCGAAGTGGACAGCGCCTTCACCCGCAAGGGGCTGCGCGGCTATGCCTTTGAAAACGCCTTCGGCGGCGCGACCAGCTTTCTGCGCCGGACCTATACCAAGGATCTGACCGGCGTTGATCTGGCGATCACCGGCGTGCCCTTCGATCAGGCGGTGACCCATCGCACCGGCACCCGCTTCGGCCCCCGCGCGATCCGCGAGGCCTCCAGCCTGCAACCCTATGACCCGCCGCATGGCTGGCCGACCAACCCGCTGGAAGACATGGCGGTGATCGACTACGGCGATCTGGCCTTCGACTATGCCAAGACCTCGGACTTTCCCGAAACCCTGACCGCCCATATCCGCACCATCCTGGCCGCCGGGGCGGGCACGGTCACGCTGGGCGGCGACCATTACATCACCTTCCCCATCCTCAAGGCCTATGCCGAGAAGTTCGGCCCCTTGGGCGTGATCCATTTCGACGCCCATTCCGACCTTTGGCCCGATGACGACCTGACCCGCATCGACCACGGCACGATGATGTACAAGGCGGTGAAGCAGGGCTACGTCGATCCGAAACGCAGCGTGCAGATCGGTATCCGCACCACGACCGAGGATTACCTTGGCGTGAATGTCATCACATCCCGCGAGGCGCATGAATGGGGCGTGGAACGGGTGGTGGCCACTGCCAGGGACATCGTGGGTGACGCGCCCACCTATGTTACCTTCGACATCGACGCGCTTGACCCGGCCTTCGCTCCCGGCACCGGCACGCCGGTCTGGGGCGGTCTGGCCAGTTGGCAGGCGGCGGCGATGCTGCGCGATCTGGCCGGGATCAACATGGTTGGCGGCGACATCGTGGAAGTCTCGCCCCCTTATGACACGACCGGCGCGACCGCCATCGCCGGCGCCCATGTCGCCTATGAACTGATCTGCCTTTATCACTGGGCAAGGACGCAACGATGAAACGGCTGGTGCGCACCATGGGACTGACGCTTGCTTTCCTGATCATCGCCTTTCTGGGGCTGACGGCCTATGTCCGGCTGGCGCCCAGCGATCCAGCGCAATGGAACGTCTCGCCGCCCGCCACGCTGTGGGCCGACGGCACCCCCTGGGATCAGGTGGTTCCCGCCGAAGGCGCGGCCACGCTGCGGCTTTCGGCCACCAAAGGCGCGCCCGCCGACCTGCTGGCAAAGCTGGATGCCGTGGCCATGGCCAGCCCGCGCACCGAACGGCTGGCCGGCAGCGTGTCCGAGGGGCGCATCACCTGGATCACCCGCAGCCTGCTTTGGGGGTTCCCCGACTATACCACCGCAGAGGTTCGCCCCGATGGTCTTTACATCCACGCCCGCCTGCGCTTCGGCCGCTCGGACATGGGGGTCAACGCGGCACGGCTGACCGACTGGCTGTCGCGGCTCTGACGCTTTCGCCGGAGCCTTGGGGCGCGGTGCCCCTGCCGCCCCTTGACCGGCGGGGGCTTCCGGGCCAAACCCCCAGCCCATGGTTCCGCTCGACAGACTTGCCCAGATCACCCAGCGTTTCGAGTTTCTCGAAGCGCAGCTCAACGCCGGGGCCGCCCCGGCCGAGATCGCCCGGATCAGCCGCGAATATTCCGACCTGAAACCTGTGGTGGACGAGATCAGCGCCTATCGGCAGGCGCTGACAGATCTGGCCGAGGCCGAAGCCATGCTGGCCGACCCCGAGATGAAGGCGCTGGCCGAGGAGGAAATCCCCCGGCTCAAGGCCCGCATCCCGGAAATGGAACAGGCGCTGCGCATCGCGCTCTTGCCGAAAGACGCCGCCGACGCCCGCCCGGCCATCCTGGAAATCCGCCCCGGCACCGGCGGCGAAGAGGCCAGCCTGTTCGCCGGCGATCTGGCCCGCATGTATCAGCGCTTTGCCGAACGCATGGGCTGGCGGTTCGAGGTGCTGGAAAGCACCGCCTCGGATCTGGGGGGCATCAAGGAATTCACCGCCCATGTGCAGGGCGAAGGGGTCTATGCCCGGCTGAAATACGAATCCGGTGTTCACCGCGTTCAGCGGGTGCCCGAAACCGAAGCCGGCGGCCGCATCCACACCAGCGCGGCCACCGTCGCCGTTCTGCCAGAAGCCGAGGAAGTGGACATCGACATTCCCGCCTCGGACATCCGCATCGACACGATGCGGTCCTCGGGGGCGGGCGGACAGCACGTCAACACCACCGACTCGGCGGTGCGGATCACCCATATTCCCAGCGGCATCGTCGTCACCTCGTCCGAGAAATCGCAGCACCAGAACCGCGCCATCGCCATGCAGGTGCTGCGCGCCCGCCTGTATGAGGCGGAACGCGAACGGCTGGCCCAGAGCCGCGCCGCTGACCGCAAGGCGCAGGTCGGTTCGGGCGACCGCAGCGAACGCATCCGCACCTACAACTTCCCGCAAGGCCGGATGACCGATCACCGCATCAACCTGACGCTTTACGCCCTGCCGCAGATCATGGCTGGCGACCTGTCCGAGGTGATCGAGGCGCTGATCTCGCATGATCAGGCCGCGAAACTGGCGGAGATGGACTCGTGATCACGGCGGCCGAGGCGCTGCGGGCTGCGATCCCCCGGCTGCGGGCCGCCGGAATTGACGATGCCCCCGGCGATGCCCGCCGTCTGCTGGCCCATGCCCTGACCCTGCCGCCCGAACGGCTGACGCTGGCCTTGCCCGACCCGATGACCCCGCCGCAGGTGGCGGCCTATGAGGCGGCGCTTGCGGCGCGGCTGACCCGAAAGCCCGTGGCCCAGATTACGGGCGCGCGTCTGTTCTGGGGCCGCAGCTTCCGCGTCACCCCCGATACACTGGACCCACGCCCCGAAACCGAAATCCTTATATCCGAGGCGCTGTCGCAGCCCTTCGACCGGCTGCTGGACCTTGGCACCGGCACCGGCTGCATCCTGCTGTCCTGTCTGGCCGACCGGCCCGGCGCGACGGGCCTTGGCGTCGATGCCTCGGCCGCCGCGCTGAAGGTGGCGGCCGACAATGCCCGCCGTCTGGGGCTGGAAGACCGCGCCGCCTTCGGGCTGTCCGACTGGTTTTCCGCGATCGAGGGCCGGTTTGACCTGATCGTATCGAACCCGCCCTATATCGCCGAGGCTGAAATGCCCGGCTTGGCGCCCGAAGTGCGCGACCACGAACCCCGCATGGCGCTGACACCCGGCGGCGACGGGCTGGCGGCCTACCGCGCTCTTGCGGCCGGGGCGGCGGCGCATCTGACGCCCGGCGGGCGGCTGCTACTGGAAATCGGCCCGACGCAAGGCGCGTCGGTGGCGGCATTGCTGGCCGGGCAGGGGCTGCGGCAGATCCGCATCCTGCCCGATTTCGACGGTCGCGACCGGGTGGTCCTGGCCACAGCGGGCCGCTGACCTGCGAAATCCTGCGACAAATCGAAGAATCCTGTCAAAAAACCGCCGATCTGGCACCGGAGAGGCAGAATCACCTTGCCACTGCGCCAGCCGCGCGTTTATGCAGGCGTCATGCAAGGACGGCTCGGCACGATTGGCCCGGCCCCTGCATCAACCCGATCCTGCCGGAATTTCCAAGGGCCCCCTGCGGCCCATAGAACGGGCCAAGGCAGATCACTGGACCAAAGGCAAAGATGCGCTCTTCGAAGAAACGCTCGCGTTCCAACCAGAACCGCCCGCGCACCCTTGGCAATATCATCAACCGAGTGTTCGACAGCTCCGGGCCGGAAGGCAAGGTGCGCGGCACGCCGCAGCAGATCATCGAGAAGTACCAGATGCTCGCCCGCGATGCGCAGCTCTCGAATGACCGTGTGGCTGCCGAGAATTTCTCGCAACATGCCGAGCATTACACGCGGCTTCTGGCCGAGGCGCAGCGGGAAATGGCCGCCGAGCAGGAGGCGCGTCAGGCGCAGTTCCAGCAGAACGGCAACGGCGGCAACCAGAACCGTGACCGCGAATTCCGGGATCGTGACCGCGACTATCGCGACCGGCCCGATTTCCGTGATCCGGCGGCCGAAGAACAGCCCGCCGTCGAAGTGGTGGAGTTCGGCGCGACCGATGAGGCGGGTCTGGTCGAAACCCCCGAAACCGCCCGCCGCGACCGCCGCGAGGACAACCGTCCGCGCGAGGATCGCCCGCGCGAAGACCGTCCGCAGCAGGGCAACCGCGTGCGCGATGATCGCCCCCGCGAAAACCGCCCGCAAGGCGACCGGCCGCCGCCCTATGAACGGCGCGAGCGCGACAATCGCCGCCCCGAGGCCGAGACCGCCGTCGCCGCACCCGCATTGCCCGAGTTCATCACCGGCGGACCGGCCCTTGCGCCAGCCCCCGCTACTGACCCGGCCCCCGAGGCCGAACCGGCCGCGGCAGCCAAGACGCGGCGCCCGCGAAAGCCCAAGGCCGAAGCGGCAGAATGACACCAAAGGTGGCGCGCGTCTGAATGGGACGCGCGCCATTGCTTTTAAAAGTCAGAGTCTTGTGGGGAAATCTTCGGGTTCTCGCTGAAGACAGCGCCTCAGTCGAAGCTGCGCGCTAGCGTGCAGAACGCTTCCAGAGAAATCTCTTCCGCCCGCGCCGTGGGCGGGATTCCGGCCGCCAGAAGCCGGTCCTCGATGTCGGGTGACAGCCCCTTGAGCGAGGATCGCAGCATCTTGCGGCGCTGGTTGAAGGCCATGGCGGTGATCCGCATCAGCAGCTTTTCCGTCGCCGGATAGCGCGGCGCGGGCAGGGCCGTCAGGTGCACCACCGCCGAATGAACCTTTGGCGCGGGAACAAAGGCTTCTGGCGGCAGGCTCATCACGATCTTCGCTTCGGCCCGCCACTGGGCCAGCAAGGCCAGCCGTCCGTAATGGTCGTCCCGGGGCCGCGCCACGATACGCTCGGCCACTTCCTTCTGGAACATCAGCGTCAGCGACGACCAGAACGGCGGCCAGACAGACGGCGTCAGCCAGCGCACCAGAAGCTCTGTTCCCACGTTATAGGGCAGGTTGGCCACCACCTTGACCGGCGGCCTCAGATGGGCCGACAGGTCCAGGTCCAGCGCATCGCCATGCAGCACGGTCAGCCGGCCCGGATAGGCCGCGGCAATCTCGGCCAGGGCGGGCAGGGCGCGTGCGTCCTTTTCCACCGCCACCACATGCCGCGCGCCTTCGGCCAGCAGGCCACGGGTCAGCCCGCCGGGGCCCGGCCCCACCTCCAGCACATCGCAGCCGGTCAGATCGCCCGCACAGCGCGCGATCTTGGCCGTCAGGTTCAGGTCCAGCAGGAAGTTCTGGCCAAGCTGCTTCTTCGCCACCAGATCATGCGCCGCGATCACCTCGCGCAGGGGCGGCAGCCCGTCGATCGTCGCCATCTGTCCGCCTCCTTCCAGTTGGTCCAAATACCCCGGTGTCCGGGGCTGTGCCCCGGCGGCTACCGCCCGCGGGCCGTGGCCATGTCTTGTGCCAGACGCAGCGCCGCGATCAGGCTGGACGGATCGGCCACCCCCTTGCCCGCAATGTCATAGGCCGTGCCATGATCGGGCGAGGTGCGCACGAAGGGCAGACCAAGCGTCACATTCACCCCACCGGCAAAGTCGATGGTCTTGATCGGGATCAGCGCCTGATCGTGATAGGCGCAGATCGCCGCGTCATAGCCGGCGCGTGCGGCGGCATGAAACATCGTGTCCGCCGGCAACGGGCCACGGATCGCCATGCCTTCGGCCGCCAGACGGGCGACCAACGGGCGGATCATCCGCTCATCCTCCCAGCCCATGGCGCCGCCTTCGCCGGCATGGGGGTTCAGCCCCGCCACCGCCAGACGCGGCGCGGCAAGGCCGAAATCGGCCTTCAGCGCGGCATGGGTGATGCGGATCGTGTCTTCCAGAAGATCTTCGGTCAGAGCCGTCGGAACCTCGGACAGCGCGATATGGATGGTGGTCGGCACCACGCGCAGGCCGGGGCAGGCCAGCATCATCACCACGCGCCCGACACCGGCCAGATGGGCCAGATATTCGGTATGGCCGGGAAAGGCGAAGCCGGCGCCATCCTTCAGCGCCTTCTTGTGGATCGGCGCCGTGCACAACGCCCGCGCCGCGCCTGACTGCACCAGGTCCACCGCGCGGGCGATGACCTCGATAACGCCCGAAGCATTGGCCGGGTCAGGCTGGCCGGGCAGGGCCGGGGCGGCAAAACGATGGGGCAGCACCGGCAACGCCCCCGGCGGCACATCCGCCGCCGCGGCCGGGCTGGCCACTTCCTGAAACGCGGTTCCGGCCGGCAGATGGCGCGGATCGCCCAGCCAGACAAAGGGCAGGCTATCGCCCAGAACGGCGCGCGCCTTGACGGCCAGTTCAGGGCCAATCCCGGACGGATCGCCCGAGGTCAGGACAACGGGGGCGCGGCTCACGGTTCGCGGATGAAGGCCGCGGCGCGCAATTCGGCCAGATAGCCTTCGGCCAGACCGGACAGCTTCTGGTTCATCACCTGATCGCGGACCTGATCGCGCGTGGGTTCGGGGTCCATCACCTGCTGGCGGCCGCACAGCATGATCAGCCGGCGATAGCCAGAACGGGTCAGCGCGCTGGACATTTCACCCAGATCCAGCTTGCCCAGCTCAAGCGCCACATCCTTAGGCACCTCGGACATCGGGGCCTTGGTGATGGTCAGCCGGTCCGCGGGCAGGCCGCGCGCTTCCCGGTTCAGCTCGTTGCAGGTGCGGATCGTGCCCTTCAGGCGGGCCACTTCGGCCGCATCGTCGGGGATCAGGTATTCCGCCCATTCGACCGAGACCTTCACAGGTTCGGCGGTGGTGTCGCGCGCCACGTCGCGAAGCTGGAACAGCACCACGGCACCGGGCACTTCGACCGGGGCCGAGGTGTCGCCCGGCCCAAGGCCAAGGATCTGCCCGGCAATCGACGGCGGCAGGTTCGACAGCGACAGCCAGTCCAGCCGGCCGCCATTGGCGGCGGTCGGCGCTGCGGAATAGCTGCGCGCGGCGGCGGCGAAGGCGCCTTCGGTCTTGATCTCGCCGCTCAGCCGGGTGGCCAGCGCCAGGGCGGCGTCTTCCTTGCCGGGTTCTGCCGGGATCACCAGTTCGGACATCAGCACCCGCAGGGCGCGGGGCCGGGCGGTGGCCTCCAGCGCCTTGTCGATGTCGGCTTCGGACACCGAGACCTGGCCGCGGAAGCGGTCGCGCACGATCTTGCGCCAGACCACGCCAGCCGTGACGAAATCGCGGAAGGTTTCCGGCGCGATGCCCACCTTCTGCAATTCGGCAACCAGTTGCTCGGCAGTCAGGTTGGCCCGGCCGGCAAATTCAGTCATCCCGGCAGTCACTTCTTCTGCCGTGGCCTTCACGCCAAGACGCTTGGCTTCGGACATCCGAAGGCGGTCGGAAATCAGCTCCTTGACGGCTTCTTCCTGCAGGTTGCCGGGTGCGCGCAGCACCTTCATGAACATCACGCGCTGCTGGATCTCGTATTCCGAGATGGCCTGATCGTTCACATAAAGCCGGGGCGCGAACAGGTTCTGCGCCAGGGCGGCCCCCGTGCTGCCGGTTCCGACCGGAGCGCCCATCCCAAGGCCGGCCATGACTCCGGCCAGCGCGGCGGCCATTGCCACCCGTTTCGTCTGCTTCACCCGTGCCGCCTTGCGTTGCATCCTGATCGATCGCCCGCCGTTCAACCTGTTCGCCCGCCTGAACCGCGGGTCTTTGCCCTAATAGCAGCGCCGCGACGGGCCTGCCGTCTTGCCGCCGCCAAAGCCGATAAGATCGACCGAAAGGTCGAAGCTCGTCGTCGGGGTTACACTAGTCGAGGTCGTGAACCGACGCGAGAGGGAAAGATCGACCGCCACACATTCGTTGCGGAATTCCAAACCCAGGCCCGCCAGCGTGCCGCGCTCGGCCTCGAAGTCGTAGCTGCCCGAGGTGGTCAGCGTCCAGGCATCGGTCATCCGCCAGCGCGCGTCATACCGGAATTCGCGCGTCCGGTCGGGGCGGTTCTCGGTCAGGTCGGCTTCGGCCCACAGGGCCGAGGTCGACACCCCCAGCCGTTCCCGGCCCAAGGTCAGCCGCACCTCGCCCTTGGACAGGCTGAAGCTGTCGTCAAAGACCATGCGCCCGGTCACGACCAGCCCCGATTGCCATTCGGCCGTTGCGGCCAGAAGCCAGTCGGAATTCCGGCCATCCAGACCCGAGGCGGTGCCGAACTGCCCGTAATCCCTTTCCCGCAGCACCCGGCCCAGAGTGACGGCCGTGGACCAGCCGTCGGGGTCATATCGCGTCCAGGTCACGCCCAGGTTCAGCCGCGCACCCTTTTCAACCGCATCGGCCCCGGGGAAGCGGTCCAGCGAGAACAGGCTGTTTTCGTCGAACTCGACCAGGGTGCTGTCTTCGTTCGGGATGTTGGCACGGCTGCGCGAAGACCAGACCAGTTGCACCACCGGCTCGATCACATGTGTTGCACCGGCGGTGGTAGTCTTGACCAGCGGCCAGCGCAGCTCGATTCCGGCGGTGGTGTGGCCGCGGGTGTATTCGCCGGCATAGATGGCATCCTGCCCTATGGTATAGGCATCGGCCTGCGCCTCGCCAAGAAGCGAGGCTTCGATCCCGGCAGGCAGGATGAAGCTGCGACGCCAGTCGATCCGGGCCGACAGCCGGCTGACATCGCGCCCGTCGGCGATGCCGTCTCCATTGCCATCCAGCGGATCGGACGAACTGCGCAGGTGGCTGTGGCTTTGCAGGCGAAGCCCGCCTTCGCCGCCCAGAGGGCCCAGCGAAAAGCGCCGATGGAAGGTGACATCCGTCATCAGCGACGGCAGGGTCGCCGCCGTTTCGGTGTCCCGCAGGGTCTGGAAGCTGATGATCCGGGCCGAGAAGAACCCGTTGCGGCGAGTGCGGCTCAACTCGATCCGGCTGTCCAGACGGTCGGCATCGGTGATGCCGTAATCCAGAAGATAGGCCGGGTCGGTGGTGGTGATGCCCGAAAAGCTCAGGATGAAACTGTCCGGCAGATTGAAATAGCCGATGGCCTTCAGATAACCGCGGGTGTCGCCCGGCATCAGGTCATCACGCGACAACGCACCGTTCAGCTCGATCCAGCCGCTGCTGAACGCCTGACGATAGCGCAGGTCAACAGACCGCGCGCCCTTCGACGTGATATAGGGCGCAAGCGTCAGGTCGCGGCTGGTTCCGATCGGGATGAAATAGGGAACCTTGATCCCGAAACCCAGATCGGACGTGGTGCGGATTGTCGGCGACAGGAAACCCCGTGCCCGTTCAAGCGTCGGGTCGGGCATCCGCAGGCGCGGGATGTAGAACACCGGAACGCCCGCGACGCGGAACTGGGCGTGATCGAAGTAAAGCTGACGCTCCACCTCGTCATGCACCACCCGGCGGGCGCGGATTTCCCACAGCGGCACCGGGCTTGACGCGCAGACCTTGCAGGACGAGGCAACGACGCGGTCCAGCGCGGTATAGCGCCCGGCGACCCGCATCATCCGGCTGGATGCCAGTTGCAACTGCTGGTTCAGAACCAGACGGGCACTGTCGAGGATGCCTTCGGTCATGTCGGCCGACAGATCGGCGGCCGAGGCAAGGATCAGCGTCTCGCCGCTGGCATCGGTCATGGTGATCGGGCCGTCGATCACCAGCCGGTCGCCGGTCTGGTCATAGACCACCCGGCTGGCCCGCAGCCGGTAGCCCTGGTAAAACACCTCGACATTGCCGGTCGCGATCAACTGGCTGTCGCCGGCAATTTCCAACTGGTCAGAGACAAGGGTGGCGCGGTCCGCATCCTGCGCCGTTGCGGCAAACGGCAGGAGGGCGGCCAGAGCGGCCGTGAGAAGGCGGGTTCGAAGGAATCGGATTAGTCCCATACCCATGCTCTAGCCGTCCTCCAGATGGAGGAGAAGTCCAAGCGCCAGCATGACCGCCGCCGCAGGCGGGCCCCAGGCCGCCAACGCCAGCGGGATCTGGCCGCTTTCCCCCAGAGCCTGCGCAAAGTTGCGCAAAAAGAACAGGGCAAACCCGGCCAGCATGGCCAGCAACACCATTTTTCCTGTGCCGCCAAAGCGGGTCGGGCGCATGGTGAACCCGGCCGCCACCAGCACCATCGCGGTCAGCAGCAGCGGCTGTGCCAGTTCCATCTGGAACCACAGCTTGTAAGAGCGCGAGGAAAACCCCGCCCGTTCAAGCCCGCTGATATAGCCGGGAAGCTGCCAGATCGGCACGGTCGACGGGGTGCCGAAACTGTCGCGGATTCGCTCGGGCGTCAGGTCTGACGGAAGTTTGGTCCCATCCGGCCAGCTTTCGGCGGAAAGTTCGGGGTTCGGCGCGTCAAGATCCCAGTGCTTGGCCCCGTCCAGCCGCCAAGCGCCGGTTTCCAGCCGGGCCTCGCGGGCCTCGATCCGGGCGACGGGGGTGCCGGCAGGGCCGAAGGTCAGGAAGCTGACGTTGTAAAGCTCCGTCCCGTCCAGGTTGGACCGCGCCGCCTGGATGACGGTCTGGCCATAGTCGCCCCCCTGCCGCAGCCAAAGCCCGGTGTCCGACACCGACAACACCGCGCCCCCCGACAGATAGCGCGACCGGAGGTCTTCGTAGGTTTTCGACGTGGCTGCCACCAGCGGGTTCAGGACGGCCACGGTCAACATGCCCAGGGCCGTTGCCACGATGACCGGCGTGGCCAGAAAGCGCAGCCCGGACCGGCCCGCCGCGCGCACCACCACCAGTTCGGAGGACCGTGCCAGCGCAAGGAACAGCGTGATGGCGGCGATGATCAGGATCAGCGGCAGGATGCGATACAGCGTTTCGGGCACGTTCAGCAGCGACAGATGCGCCGCTTCGCCCAGACCGATGTTCTGACCCGAGAACTTGCGCAACTGCTCGATCATGTCGATCAGCATCAGGATGCCGAAGAAGATCAGGAACACCTGGGCCACGACCATCAGGAAGCGCCGCGCGATATAAAGCGAAAGTGTCATGCCGCTGCCCCTTCGCTGGCTGCGCCGGGGCGCGGGCGCCGCCGGGGCTGCTGCGACAGCCACAGCAGGGCATAGGCCACCACGCCGCCCGCCAGCGGGGCTGCATACATCACCGGCCAGGCCGCGGCGTTGCGCAGCACCACGCCCGAGGCGGCGGTGTTCACAAGTTGCAGCCCGATGATCAGCAGCACGGCAAACCCGATCTGCCGCCACAGGCCAAAGCGGGAAAAGCCGCCCAGCATCAGCGCCGCAAAACCGACAAGCGGCGCGACAAGGCCCAGCATCGGGGTGGAAATGCGGCTATGCGCCTCTTCCAGAAAGGCGGCGCGGCTGGTCGCCATCGCCTCGATCTGCGCGGGATCGGCGGCCAGAAGGTCGGCGGTGGACAACTCGTCCACCACCTTGCGGCGGTCCGCCCCGGTCTGGACGATGCCCGACAGATCCAGCGTGAAGGTCGTGAACCGGGTGATCGACACCCGGGGCGGCGTGTCGCGCGTCAGTTGCTGGATCGACCCGTCCAGCATCACCAGTTGCGGCGCGCTCACCCCCCGCACGATCAGGGCCCGGCGGGCGGTGTAGATCGACCGCACGGGCGGCGTTGCGCCTTCGGCTGTGTCTTCAGGAATACGTTCGTCCGACAGGAACAGGTCGTTCAATTCGCCCAAGGGGGTGATTTCGCGGATATACAGCGTCACGCCATTGGACGGGTGCATGAAGCGCCCTTCGTTCAGGAACCGCGCGGTGATGTCCTGATTGATCTCGGCGCTGCGTTCCTGAAGCCGTGTCTGGGCCATCGGCACCAGCACGTTGGACAGCACAAGCTGCATCGCCATGACGCAAAGGCCGAAGAACAGCACCGGCCGCGCCAGCCGCATTGAGGAAAAGCCGGTGGCCTGCATCACCACAAGCTCGGATTCCTGGGCCAGCCGGTTCACCGCGTAAAGGCAGGCGGCAAAAGCAGAAATCGGCAGCACCAGCCGAATGACATTGGGCAGCGACAACAGCGAGAACTCGACAAAGACCAGCGCCGATTGTCCGTCACCGATCAACTGGTCGAACAGGCCGACGGCACGGTTGACCCAATAGACAGCCACCAGCACCAGGCTGAAAAAGCCGAAGAGCTGCAGCAGGTTGGACAACAAGTAACGGTCGAATCTGGACAAGGCCGCCCGCGGTTCCACAAGATGTTGCGGTTGAGGTGGCCGGACCCTAGCCGAATTGCCGGCAAGGGAAAACTCCTATCTGGTCATTGCCGGGCCGCTTGGATAGCGTTGCGGCAATGGCCCGCCGACCCCGACCCGGTGTCAGGATTGCCGCAAAGCCATCCATGATCCTTCAGCCGCAAGGTACACCCGATATGTCCCATCCCATTGCCATCCCGTTCCGTGAGGTTGATGCCGAGGCCCTGTTGACGGCCGAAGGGCGCATCGCCCTGCTGGCCGAGCCGGGCACGGCACTGGGGGCGGCGGCGCGGCGGCTGGACCGGGCCAGCCGGGGCGCGGTGGCACGGGCGCTGGCCTCCGATGCCTTCGGCAAGCTCAAGCCCGGCGATGCGCTGGAACTGGCCTTTCCCGCCGGCCTGGCCTGCGAGGCGCTGCAACTGGTGCGTCTGCCCAAGCGCACCGATACCGCCAGCGCCCGCCGCGCCGGCGGCAGCATTGGCCGCACCCTGGGCGAAGCCCCGCTGACCGTGCTGGCCGACACGCATCCGCGCGCCGCCGAAGTGGCCTTTGCCCTGGCGCTGCGGGCCTATGATTTCACCGCACACAAAAGTGGCGAGCAGAAGCCGGCTGGTCCGGTTCAGATGATGGTTTCCTCGCCCGAGGTGGTCGCTGCCGAGGCCGCGCCTCTGTTCGCGGTGGCCGAAGGTATCTGTTTCACCCGCGATCTGGTGAACGAACCGGCCAATGTGCTGACCACCTTCGAATTCGCCGAACGGCTGTCGGCCCTGTCCGCGCTTGGGGTCGAGGTCGAGGTGCTTGAGGAGGAAGACCTGTCCCGTCTGGGCATGGGCGCGCTGCTTGGGGTGGGGCAGGGATCGGAAAGCCCCTCCAAGGTGGTGGTCATGCAGTGGAAGGGCGCCGATGCTTCGGTCGCGCCGCTGGCGCTGGTGGGCAAGGGCGTGGTCTTCGACACCGGCGGCATCTCGATCAAGCCCGCGGGCGGCATGGAAGAGATGACCATGGACATGGGCGGCGCGGGCGTGGTGGCGGGCGTCATGCGGGCGCTGGCGCTGCGCAAGGCCAAGGCCAATGTCGTGGGTCTGGTCGGGCTGGTCGAGAACATGCCCGATGGCCGCGCGCAGCGGCCGGGCGATGTGGTGCGCAGCATGAAGGGCGACACGATCGAGGTCATCAACACCGATGCCGAGGGGCGTTTGGTGCTGGCCGATGTGCTGTGGTACGCGCAGGAACGCTTCCAGCCGCAGGCGGTGATCGACCTGGCCACGCTGACCGGAGCCATCATCGTGGCGCTTGGCGGCGAAAATGCCGGCGTCTTTTCGAACGATGATACGCTCTGCGGGGCCTTCCTCAAGGCCGCCATGGCCGAGGGCGAGGGCGCCTGGCGGATGCCGATGGGCGAAGGTTATGACGCGCGGCTGAAAAGCCGGATCGCCGACATGATGAACGTGGGCGGCCGCGAAGGCGGCGCGATCACCGCCGCGCAGTTCCTGGCGCGTTTCGTCAAGCCGGACGTGCCCTGGATTCACCTCGACATTGCCGGGGTGACGCTGGCGAAATCCGATCAGACCCTGTCGCGCAAGGGGGCCACCGGCTGGGGCGTTCTGGCGCTGAACCGGCTGATCCGCGACCGCTATGAACGCTGACCCGGCCTGACCCGGACACCGCGCCATGGGCATCGTGAACTTCTACCACCTGACGCGCTTTTCGCTGGACGAGGTTGTCACCATGCTGTGCGACCGCGCCTTGCAACAGGGCTGGCGGGTGATGGTGCGCGACGCCGACCGCGCGGCGCTGGAACGTCTGGACGGCCGGCTGTGGCTGGAACCCGAAGACGGCTTCCTGCCGCACGGTCTGGCGGGCGGGCCGCAGGATGCCGATCAGCCGGTGCTGCTGGGGCAGGGCGCGGCGGTGAATGGCGCCTGTGCGGTGCTTCTGCTGCGTGCCCTGCCGGTGGATCTGGCCGAAGCGCAGGCGATGGAACGGGTCTGGTTGCTGTTCGAAGGCGCCGACGAAGCCCAGGTCGCGGCGGCGCGGGTTCAATGGAAGGCCGTTACCGCCGCGGGCCTGCCGGCGCAATACTGGGCCGATGCCAGCGGCAAGTGGGAAAAGAAGGCCGAAAGCCCGGCCCCATCGGGCGCCTAGCGCGACAGGATCATCTTGCCGCCGTCGATCTCGACCCGGAAGCGGCGCAGGTAATCCATCCCCAGCAGCGAGACATCCATCTCGCCGTCGGTCACATAGGCGGCAAAGTCACTGTCCCGGAACGGGCCAAGCACCACTTCGGGCAGGGTGACCCGCGCCGTGCGCACCGTGCCGTTCGCGGTTGAGGCCTGGCCGGCAAAGACCAGCGACTCGGTCTTGATGCCCAGCCGTTCGGCATCGCGGCGCGACAGGACCATGTTGCTGGCCCCGGTATCGGCCAGGAACAGCACGCCGGTGCCGTTGATGTCGACCTGGGCGTAATAATGCCCGTCAAGGGCGCGCGGCAGTTCGACCGTGCCGCCTTCGGTCATCATCTGGCGCGGCAGCACGTCCTGGCGGATGTCGTTCCACAACCCATAGCCCGCCATCACACCCAGAAAGATCAGCCCCCAGGCCATTGCCGTGCGCAGCGCCATGCCAAGGCGCTTGCGGTATTCCACCATGACCCAACCGCCGACGGCGACCAGAAGCAGCACGAGATAGGCCATCCGGCCAAGGGTATCACCATCCATCGGGGTCTCCTTGCCGAAGCGAGTGGGGCCGAAGCGATATGGGGAAGGCCGGCGGCAAAGGGAAGATCAGCCGACAATCCCGGTCTGGCGGATGCCGTCGATCACGAACTGCACCGACAGCGCGGCCAGAAGCATCCCCAGCAGCCGGGTGATCACGATGGTGCCGGTCCGGCCCAGCAGCCGCTCCATCGGGGGCGAGGCAAGGAGGAAGGCGAAGGTGACGGCCATCATCACCAGCATCAGCGCAATCACCGTGGCCGCACCGCGCCAGTCGGGGCCAGATTGCGTTTCGGCCTGACCCACCAACAGGATCATGGTGGCAATCGCCCCCGGACCGGCGATCAGCGGCGTGGCCAGCGGGAACACCGAAGGGTCGTGGTCGGGTTCTGCCGTCTGGCCCTCGCGCCGCTGGGTGCGGCGTTCGAACAGCATGTCCAGCGCGGTCAGGAACAAAAGGATGCCGCCCGCGATGCGGAAGGCCGACATCGAAATGCCGACGAAATTCAGGATCGATTCGCCGGCCAGCCCGAAAACCGTCAGCAGGAAGGCCGCGATCAGGCAGGCGCGGCGGGCCATCGTCCGCCGCTGTGCCGGGGATTTGCCCCGTGTCAGGGCAATGAACATGGGCACAAGTCCCGGCGGGTCGATCACCACGAAAAGCGTGGCAAAGGCGGTGATGAGGAAGGCACTGTCCAGCATGGCCAAAGGCTAGCCTGCGGCAGGGCGATTTGGAAAGCGGAACCTTGGGGCGCTCAGGTCTTGGCGGCGTCCAGCCGTTCCTGCGCGGCCAGCCACAGCGCCTCGGCCTTGACCTCGGCCTCTTCCAGCTCGGCGAACTTGGCGGTCCACTGGTCCAGCTCGGCCTTGCGGGCATCGTCGTAAAGATCGGGCTCGGCCATCTTCCGGGTCAGTTTGGTGCGCATCTCGGCCAGCCTTTCCAGCCGTTCCTCGCATTTGCGCAGGTCGGCCCGCAGGGCAAGCAGATCATCGCGCGAGATTTTCTTTGTCTTTTCAGCAGGTTTCGCGGCAGATTTCACACCGTCTTCGCCCGCCAGAAGCTGCGCGCGATAGGTTTCCAGATCTTCGGAATAGGGCGTGACCGTGCCATCCTTGACCAGCCACAGCCGATCGGCCACCAGGTTCAGCAGGTGCATGTCATGGCTGACCAGCACGACCGCGCCGGTATAGTCGGTCAGCGCCTCGACCAGGGCTTCGCGGCTTTCGATGTCCAGGTGGTTGGTCGGTTCGTCAAGGATCAGCAGATGCGGCGCGTCGATGGTGGCCAGCAGCAGCGACAGCCGCGCCTTCTGCCCACCGGACAACCGCCCGACCTTGGTATCGGCCTGATCCGCCCGCAGGCCGAACCCGGCCAGCCGCGCGCGATGGCGTGGGCCGTTCTCGGCCGGGCGCAGCCGCGCGATGTGTTGAAGCGGCGTTTCGTCGATGTAGAGCTCATCCACCTGATGCTGCGCGAAATAGCCGATCCGCAGCTTGGAAGATTTGGTCAGTCGGCCTGTGGTCGTCTGAAGTTTGCCCGCCAACAGCTTGGAAAGGGTTGATTTTCCTTCCCCGTTGCGGCCCAGAAGGGCGATGCGGTCATCCTGGTCGATGCGCAGCGAAAGCTGGCGCAGCACCGGCGGCCCGCCATAACCGACCGAGGCGCCGTCCAGCGTCACGATGGGGGGCGACAGTTCTTCGGGTTCGGGGAAGGTGAACTTGGCCAGCGCCGCCTCTTGCGGGGAGGTGGCGAATTTCAGCCGTTCGATCATCTTCAGCCGCGACTGCGCCTGCCGCGCCTTCGAGGCGGTATAGCGGAAGCGGTCAACGAACCCTTGCAGATGGGCGCGGCGGGCTTCGGCCTTGCGGTTCTCGGCCTCGATCACCGCCAGCCGGGCGGCGCGGGTTTCGGCAAACGTATCGTAAGACCCGGAGTAATAGGTCAGTTTGCGGTCTTCCAGATGCAGGATTCCGGTCACGGCGCGGTTCAGCAGGCCGCGGTCATGGCTGATGACGATGACCGTATGGGGGTATTTCGTCAGATAGCTTTCCAGCCACAGCGCCCCTTCCAGATCAAGGTAATTGGTCGGTTCGTCCAGCAGCAGATAGTCGGGCTGGGCAAACAGCACGCCCGCCAGCGCCACCCGCATCCGCCAGCCGCCAGAGAAGGCAGAACAGGGCATAAGTTGTTTTTCTGGCTCGAATCCAAGACCGCGCAGGATCGAGGCGGCGCGGGCCTCGCCCGACCAGGCGTCGATGTCATGCAGCCGGGTCTGGATGTCGGAAATGCGGTGGGCATCGGTGGCGGTTTCGGATTCCGCCAGCAGCGCCGCGCGTTCGGTATCCGCCGCCAGAACCGTATCCAGCAGCGACACTTCGGAGGACGGCACTTCCTGCGCCACACCGCCGATGCGGGCGCGGGCCGGCAACTGGATTGCGCCGCCTTCCAGCGACAGCTCGCCCCGGATCAGCCGGAACAGCGTGGTCTTGCCGGTGCCGTTGCGGCCGACAAGCCCGACCTTGTGGCCGGTGGGAATGGTGGCAGAGGCGCCCTCGAACAGGGGGCGGCCTTCAACGGAATAGGTGATGTCTTCGATGCGCAGCATGGCGCCTGCCTTGCCGCAGGCGGCGGGCAAGGTCAATCGAACCCGGTGGTGACAGGGGCAAAAAGGCCGTCTTTCCTGCGTCTTCCTTTTGTCTTCCTGACGTCTTCCGGCGGCGGCAGGTCTTTTTCGGCTGTCTTTCCTTTGTCGGAAACCCGTGATAGCAGCCGCGCCATCCGAACGGGCCACAGCGGCCCCCAGATCATGGAGAGCCAGATGGCCACCGAACGCACCCTGTCGATCATCAAGCCCGATGCGACCAAGCGCAACCTGACCGGCAAGATCGTTGCCAAGTTCGAAGACGCCGGCCTGCGCGTCGTCGCTTCCAAGCGCATCCACCTGACCGCCGCGCAAGCCGGCGAATTCTATGCCGAGCACAAGGAGCGCGGCTTCTATGGCGAGCTGGTGGCCTACATGGCCAGCGAGCCGGTCGTGGTGCAGGTGCTGGAAGGCGAAGGCGCCATTGCCAAGAACCGCGAAGTGATGGGCGCGACCGATCCGGCGCAGGCCGATGCCGGCACCATCCGCAAGGAATTCGCGCTGTCCAAGGGCGAAAACTCGGTCCACGGGTCGGACAGCCCGGCTTCGGCCGCGCGCGAGATCGCCTTCTTCTTCTCGGGCCTTGAACTGGTGGGCTGAGCGGGATCGCCGGGCAAATTTCTTCGAAGAAATTTGGCCCTAGCCCCGGCGTTCCACCACACCGAAATAGGACAGGGCCGCCTCCAGATCGGAGCGGCCCTTTTCCTTGGTTCCGGCCATGCTGGCCTTGATCGCATCGAAACGCTGCCGCAGCGCCTTCTTCTCGTCACCCTGGCAATCGTTCCAGGGCCGGCCCTGCAGGCCCATCACCAGAACGTAATAGCCAATGAAATGCGGCGCCGCGCCCGAAAGCAGCAGGCGGCGATAGGCTTCGTCCGCGCCCAGCGCGCGGATCTCGTCGGCGGAATGGATGCCGGCGCGGGCAAAGGCCGCTTCCGACGCGGGGCCAAGGTTCGGGATCGAGGAAACGGGATCGGCCATGGTCATCTGCCCGGAAATGCAACAGGGCCAGCCTTGCGGCTGGCCCCGGTTCCGTCAAGGACGGGATGTCAGATCGACGCCCAGTCGGTATAGACGGGCTTGCCGGCCTGCGGCTGCGGCATCGGGGTGCCCTGCTGCTGCGGCTGCGAAGGGGCCGGGGTGGACCCTTGCTGAATCTGTTTCGAGGCCATGTGACTGCTCCGCGCTGGCTCTTGCTTCAAGGTGTCGCATTGCATGAATCCTTCGCGGCGGCCCGGTCAAGTGGGCAATACTACGGATACCGCCCGGGCCGGCCATTCCTCGCCGGAAATTGATGGAAATCTAGCCCAGCGCGGTGGCCGGAAAGCCGATTTCGGCCAGCGCCTGAACCAGCCTCTCGGCCGGGGCGCCTTCGGCGGTGACCTGACGGGTGGTCAGGTCCACCGTGACGGCGGTGGCGATCGGGGCAAGGGCGGCTTCGACGCTGGCCTTGCAATGGCCGCAGGACATGTCGGGAACGGAAAGTGTGGTCATGGGCAGGCTCCTTCTTGCCGGTCATATGGGGGTTCCTGCCGCTGGAAGGTCAAGCACCAGTTTTGTGGCCCGGCGGGCCTTGACCTTCCCGTGACTGGAACCCCCATATGGGCTGGGCAAGGAGACATTCCATGACCGCGCCCGGCCCGATTTCCCACCCGCCCTCAGACACCGCCCGGCTGACGCTTGAGGGGATGACCTGCGCCTCTTGCGTGGCGCGGGTCGAACGGGTGTTGCAGGCGCAGCCCGGTGTGGAAAAGGCCGCCGCCAATTTCGGCACGGGCGAAACGGTGGTGCGCTTCCACGCCCCCGCCACGCGCGAGGGCATGGCGGCGGCGCTGGCGAAGGCGGGCTATCCGGTGCGTCCGGTGGTGGTGGACCTGTCGGTTGACGGCATGACCTGTGCCGCCTGCACCGGCCGGGTGGAACGGGTGCTGAAGGCGCAGCCCGGCGTGGCGGCGGCGGTGGCCAACCTTGCCACCCGCCGCGCGCAGGTGACGCTGTGGGAACCCGTCGTGCCCGAGGCGCTGGCGGCGGCGGTGCGCAAGGCGGGCTTTGCCGCCACGCCACTGGCCGAAGCCGCACCTGCCGATCCGCGGGCCGAAGAACGGCGGCTATGGGGCGCGGCGGCGCTGGCGGGGGTGCTGGCGGCCCCGGTCTTTGTCACCGAAATGGGCGGGCATCTGATCCCGGCCTTTCATATGTGGCTGCACGCGCAGATCGGGATGCAGGTGCTGTGGCTGATGCAGTTCGTGCTGGCTACGCTGGTGCTGATCGGGCCGGGGCGGCGGTTCTATCTGAAAGGCGTGCCGGCGCTTTTGCGCGGGGCCCCCGACATGAACAGCCTTGTCGCGGTGGGCACCGGCGCGGCCTGGGCCTATTCCACGGTGGTGCTGTTCGCGCCGGCGCTGGTGCCGGCGGCCTCTCGGGCCGTCTATTTCGAGGCGGCGGCGGTGATCGTGGTGCTGATCCTGATCGGCCGCGCGATGGAGGCGCGGGCGCGCGAGCAGGCGGGGGCGGCCATTGCGCGGCTGGTGGGCCTGCAGCCCAAGGTCGCCCGGCTGGAGGACGGCACCGAGGTGCCGGTGGCCAGCCTGATGCCGGGGATGCGCATTGCGCTGCGGCCGGGGGAACGGGTGCCGGTGGATGGCGTCGTGGTCTCGGGCGGGTCGGCGGTGGACGAATCCATGCTGACCGGCGAGCCGGTTCCGGTGGCCAAGATCCCGGGCGATGCGGTCAGCGCGGGCACGGTCAACGGCACCGGCGCGCTGGTGGCCGAGGTGCGGGCGGTGGGCGCGGGCACGGTGCTGGCGCGGATCGTGGCGCTGGTGGAAGAAGCGCAGGGGTCGAAACTGCCGGTGCAGGCGCTGGTGGACCGGGTGACGCTTTGGTTCGTGCCGGTGGTGATGGCGGTGGCGCTGCTGACGGCGGCGGTCTGGCTGGCGGTGACCGGCGACATGGCGCGAGCGCTGGTTTCGGGCGTGTCGGTGCTGATCATTGCCTGCCCCTGTGCCATGGGGCTGGCGGTGCCGGTCTCGATCCTGGTCGGATCGGGCCGGGCGGCGGAACTGGGCGTGCTGTTCCGCCGGGGCGAGGCCTTGCAGCGGCTGGCGGGCGTGACGCGCGTCTCTTTCGACAAGACCGGCACGCTGACCGAAGGGCGGCCAAGGGTGACGGCGGTACACGGGCCGGGCTGGGTGCTGCCTGGTGCGGCGGCGGTCGAGCAGCACAGCGAACATCCGTTGGCGGCGGCGGTGCTGGCGGCGGCGGGCGAGGTGCCCGAGGCCAGCGATTTCCGCGCCCTGCCGGGGCTGGGGGCCGAGGCCAGGGTGGCGGGCGCGCGGCTGTCGGTGGGCGCGGCGCGGATGTTCCCCGCCATTCCCGC
Organism: Pseudogemmobacter blasticus; assembly: GCF_003071405.1. Lineage (NCBI taxonomy): Bacteria > Pseudomonadati > Pseudomonadota > Alphaproteobacteria > Rhodobacterales > Paracoccaceae > Pseudogemmobacter > Pseudogemmobacter blasticus. Next base: position 380,464 of record NZ_CP020470.1, read on the forward strand.
GCGGTTGCAGGTGCTGGCCGATGCGGCGGCGGGGCAGGGGGAAAGCCTGCTGTTCGTCGCCCGCGAGGGCGAGGTGCAGGGGCTGATCACCGTGGCCGACGCGCCGCGCGCATCCGCCGCCCGCGCCGTGGCGGCCTTGCAGGAGCTGGGCGTGACCCCGGCCATGATCAGCGGTGACACGCCGGCCGCCGCCCGCGCGGTGGCCGCCCGTCTGGGCATTGCCGAGGTTGAGGCAGGCGTGCTGCCCGAAGGCAAGCTGGATCTGATCCGCCGCGGGGGCGGGGCCTTTGTCGGGGATGGCATCAACGATGCCCCGGCGCTGGCGGCGGCCGAGGTGGGCATCGCCATGGGCACCGGCACCGATGTCGCCATCGAGGCGGGCGAGGTGGTGCTGATGCGGGGCGACCCGCTGGCGGTGGCCACCGCGATCCGCCTGAGCCGGGCGGTGATGCGCAACATCCGGCAGAACCTGTTCTGGGCCTTTGGCTACAATGTGGCGCTGATTCCGGTGGCCGCCGGGGTGCTTGTGCCCTTTGGCGGGCCGCAGCTTTCGCCGATGCTGGCGGCGGGGGCCATGGCGCTGTCTTCGGTTCTGGTGCTGACCAATGCCTTGCGTCTGCGCTTTGTCAGGGGGGTGGAATGAACATCACGGAAGTGGCGCGGCAGTCTGGCCTGCCGGCCAAGACCATCCGCTATTACGAAGACATCGGGCTGATCCGGCCGCTGCGGTCTTCGAACGGCTATCGCGCCTTCCGCGACAGCGACCTGCACAAGCTGGCCTTCATCGGCCGCGCGCGGTCGCTGGGGTTTTCCATCGAGGACTGCCGGTCGCTGCTGGCGCTGTATGAGGACAAGGATCGCGCCAGCGCCGATGTGAAGGCACTGGCCGGCCGGCATCTGGAACGGATCGAGGCCAAGCTGGCCGAATTGCAGGCGATGCAGGCCACGCTGACGCAGCTTGTCCATGCCTGCGCCGGCGATGCGCGGCCCGATTGCCCGATCCTGGCAGGTCTGGCCACAGGGCCGGCCTGCTGCGCCTGACGGGTCAGGCGACGCGCAGGATGCGGTCCAGCGTGGCGTTTTCGGTGATCAGGTCGGCCACCGTGGTCTTGTCCAGCCGCGCGTAGAACGCATCCAGCGCCTCGGCCATCACGCAGTTCAGGCGGCAGCCTTCCGCCAGCGGGCAATCCGGCGGGCCGCCCTTGAAACATTCGGCAAAGGGGATGACCTTTTCAAAGGCGCGGAACACCTCGCCCACGGTGATCATCGAGGCGGGCCGGGCCAGCGTCAGCCCGCCGGTGCGGCCCCGCACCGTGTGCAGGAACTTCTTCTGGGCCAGCAGGTGGATCACCTGCGCCAGATGGTTTTCCGAGGCGCCGGTGGCCTCGGCCACTTCCTGACGGCGCACGGTTCGGCCGTCGTTCACCGCACAGAACATCAGTGCGCGCATCGCAAGGCTGGTTCGGATGGTCAGGCGCATGGGCCTCTCCTAGGGTTTCTTGGCAAGCATGTAAAACAGCCTGCGCGGGAACAATGATGCAGATCAGTTACCTCACTAATGACGGAAGATTCCTGAGCAGGGGATGCGTCATATTGCGCTAACACGCAGCAATTTAAGGGCATTGCGGCCAGATGCCGCGCCTGTTTGCGCGTCCCCGGCTGGGCGGCGTCGGCCCGGAGCCGGCAGCGGATGCATTCGCGACTCGCCACGTCTTGCGCCGTGATGCTTACGGATCGGGCAGGGCACCGCATCCCTGCGGCCGGGGGTCAAACCGTTTTGATCGCTGGCCTGCCTTGAAACAACATGGATAATTGTTGATGCGTTGCGGAAAGTCCTGCGCTAGGATCAAACCGCTTTGGGCTGCCACGGTCCGGCAGACGGCGCGGGATGCCTTGTTGTGCTTGACCGGCCTTCTGTCCGTCCTAGGCTGCGGCCTGACCCGTACCCTTCGCAGGAAACCAAGTGAACGATCTCAGCTTTTCCCCCGAACGCCTGCAAGCCTCTGTTCTTCATCACCTGACCTTCACGCTGGGCAAGGACGCCCCGAACGCCAGCCGCTATGACTGGCGGATGGCGCTGTCCTATGCGATCCGCGACCGGATCGTCGAACCCTGGTTCGCCAGCACGCGCCGCACCTGGGCCGAGGACCACAAGCGCGTTTACTACCTGTCGATGGAATATCTGATCGGCCGGTTGCTGGAAGACGCCACGATCAACCTGGGTCTTTACGAGGCGGCCGAACAGACCATGGCCGGCTTCGGCCAGGATCTGAAATCGCTGATCGAGGATGAGCCCGACGCCGCGCTTGGGAACGGTGGCCTGGGCCGGCTGGCGGCCTGCTTCATGGAAAGCATGGCCACGGTGGGCTGCCCGGCCTATGGCTATGGCATCCGCTATGAACACGGCCTGTTCCGCCAGCGGTTCGAGGGCGGGCGTCAGGTGGAAACGCCGGAAGACTGGCTGAAACAGGCCCACCCCTGGGAATTCCCGCGCCCCGAAAGCGCGTATACCGTGGGCTTCAAGGGCCAGATCGAAACCCGCGACGGCAAGGACATCTGGGTGCCCGGCGAAACGGTGATCGCCGAGGCGCATGACACCCCGGTAATCGGCTGGGGCGGCAAATGGGCCAATACGCTGCGCCTCTGGGCCGCCAAGCCCACCACGATGTTCGACCTTGAGCGGTTCAATCGCGGCGACTACGCCGCCGCGGCCGAGCCCGAAAACCTGGCCCGCACGCTGAGCCGGGTGCTTTACCCCGACGACACCACCTATCAGGGCAAGGAACTGCGGCTGAAACAGGAATTCTTCCTGACCTCGGCCGCGCTGCAGGATATTCTGCGCCGCTATCTGTACCGGCACAGCGACCTGATGGCGCTGCCGAAGCACGTCGCCATCCAGATGAACGACACCCACCCGGCGATTGCCGGGCCGGAGCTGATACGGCTTCTGTCCGATGAGCACGGGATGCCGTTCGAGGATGCGCTGAACACCGCGCGGGCCTGCCTTGGCTATACCAACCACACGCTGCTGCCCGAGGCGCTGGAGAAATGGGCGACCTTCACCTTCGGCACGGTGCTGCCGCGCCACATGCAGATTGTCGAGCGGATCGACAGTTGGCACCGCCGCACCTATCCGTCGCGCCCGCATTATGTGGGCATCGTCAAGCACCATGAGGTGCGGATGGGCGAACTGGCCTTCATCATGAGCCATAAGGTGAACGGCGTTTCGGCGCTGCATTCCGATCTGGTGAAGAAGACCCTGTTCCCCGAGTTGAACGCCCTGCATCCCGGCAGGATCATCAATGAAACCAACGGCGTGACCCCGCGTCGCTGGCTGCGAATGTCGAACCCCGGTCTGGCGCGGCTGATCACCGATACCATCGGCGAGGGCTGGGAGGATGATCTTGACCGGCTGGACGGGCTGAAGACCCATGTCGATGACGCGGGCTTCCGTAACGCCTTTGCCGCCGCCAAGCGGGCCAACAAGGTTGAGGTGGGCAACTGGATCGGCCGCGAATTCGGCGTCAAGGTCAGCCCGGACGCGCTGTTCGACGTTCAGGTCAAGCGCATCCATGAATACAAGCGCCAATTGCTGAACATTCTGGAGTGCATCGCCCACTGGCACGCCATCCGCAACGGCGCGGTCAGCAACCCGGTGCCGCGCGTGCGCATCTTCGGCGGCAAGGCCGCGCCGGGCTATGCGGTGGCGAAAGAGATCATCCGCCTGATCAACGACGTGGCGCAGGTGGTGAACAACGACCCAAAGACCGGCGATCTGCTGAAGATCGTCTATCCGCCGAACTACAACGTCAGCATGGCGGAAAACCTGATCCCGGCCTCGGACCTGTCCGAACAGATCTCGACCGCGGGGAAAGAGGCGTCGGGCACCGGCAACATGAAGTTCATGATGAACGGTGCGCCCACCATCGGCACGCTGGACGGGGCCAATGTGGAAATCCTGCAAGAAGTGGGGGCCGACAACTTCTTCCTGTTCGGCCTGACCGCCGAGGAGGTCTGGAAACGGCGCGAAGACCCCGATCATGCCCGCAAGGCGATCGAGGCCAGCCAGCCGTTGCAGGATGTGTTGCAGATGATTGCCGAAGGGCGGTTCAGCCCCGATGAGCCCGAACGCTATCACGGGCTGGTGCATGGCATGTGGCACAGCGACTATTTCCTCGTCGCCTCGGACTTCGACGCCTATCACGCGGCGCAAGCCCGGGTTTCGGCCGCCTATGCCGACCCGCAGCGCTGGTATCACATGGCGGCGATGAATACGGCCCGTTCGGGATTCTTCTCGTCGGACCGGACCATTCGCGGCTACATGAAGGATGTGTGGGATGTGACGCCTGCCCTGTGACAGGGGCATACGCACGGGCTGGGGGGACGGCGGATGACGGGCGAAGAGTATGTGGACAGTGATGCCGCCTGGGCGATTGCCGAAGGGCGGCATGGCGATCCGTTCTCGGTGCTGGGGCCGCACAAGCGGGGCAGCGACTGGGTCATCACCGCCTTCGTGCCGGGGGCCGAGCGCCTTTGGGTGCTGAGCGGCAAGAAGGTTGAGGAAGCCACGCCCTATCCGGGCATCGCCGGGCTGTTCACCCACCGTCAGCCCCGCAAGGCGGCCTATCGGCTGCGCGCCTCGGGCCATGGCACGGAATGGGAGTTTGAAGACCCGTTCCGCTTTGGCCCGGTGCTGGGCGAGATGGACGAATACCTGCTGGGCGAGGGGACGCACAAACGGCTCTGGCAGGTGCTGGGCGCGCATTGCATCACGCATGAAGGCGTTGAAGGCGTGCATTTCGCTGTCTGGGCCCCGAACGCCGAGCGCGTCAGCGTTGTTGGCAACTTCAACATCTGGGATGGCCGCCGCCACCCGATGCGGCGGCGCGGGCCGACGGGCGTGTGGGAAATCTTCGTCCCCGGTCTGACCGAAGGCGAGGCCTACAAATACGAAATCCGCGGCCCCGGTGGGGTGCTGCTGCCGCTCAAGGCCGATCCGGCGGGGTTCGGGTCGGAACATCCGCCGGCCACGGCTTCGGTCGTGCGGCGGATCGGCGGTGCCTTCCACGATGCCGACTGGATGGCGGCGCGGCACAACCACAACAGCATTGATGCGCCGATTTCGGTCTATGAGGTGCATCTGGGGTCATGGCGCCGCGCGCCGGGGGACCGGATGCTGAGCTATACCGAACTGGCCGAGCAACTGGTGGATTATGTGGCCGACATGGGGTTCACCCATATCGAATGTCTGCCGGTTTCCGAATTTCCGTTCGACGGAAGCTGGGGCTATCAGCCGGTCGGGCTGTTCGCGCCCACCATCCGGCACGGCACGCCGTCCGAATTCCGCGCCTTTGTCGATGCGGCGCATCGCAAGGGGCTGGGCGTGCTGCTGGACTGGGTTCCGGGGCATTTCCCTTCGGACGCGCATGGTCTGGCGCAGTTCGACGGCACCGCGCTTTATGAACATCAAGACCCGCGCGAAGGGTTCCATCAGGACTGGAACACCCTGATCTACAACTATGGCCGGGTCGAGGTGAAGAACTTTCTTGTCTCCAACGCCCTGTATTGGCTGGAAGAATACCACGTTGACGGGCTGCGCGTCGATGCGGTGGCCTCGATGCTGTATCGCGATTACAGCCGCAAGGCGGGCGAATGGATCCCGAACCGCGATGGCGGGCGCGAGAATTACGAAGCCATCGACGTGCTGCGCGCGATGAACATCACCGCCTATGGCGAATGTCCGGGCGTGATGACGGTGGCCGAGGAATCCACCGCCTTTCCGGGCGTGTCGCGGCCGGCCAACTGGGGGGGGCTGGGCTTCGGCTTCAAGTGGAACATGGGCTGGATGAACGACACCCTGTCCTACATGCAGAAAGACCCGCTGTTCCGCAAATACCACCACCACAAGATGACCTTCGGGCTGGTCTATGCCTGGTCCGAGAACTTCATCCTGCCGATCAGCCATGACGAGGTGGTGCACGGCAAGGGCAGCATGTTGGCCAAGATGCCCGGCGACGGCGATCAGAAATTCGCCAACCTGCGGGCCTTCTACGGCTACATGTGGGGCCATCCGGGCAAGAAGCTGTTGTTCATGGGCCAGGAATTCGCCCAGGGCGCCGAGTGGAACCACAATCAAAGCCTGGACTGGCACCAGCTTGACCTGCCGCCCCATGCCGGGGTGCAGGCGCTGGTGCGCGATCTGAACCACCTTTACCGCAAGACCCCGGCGCTGCATGTCAACGACTGCCGCCCCGAGGGGTTCGAGTGGATCGAGGCCAATGACGCCGAAGCGTCGGTCTATGCCTGGCTGCGCAAGGGCAGGGCGGGCGACCCGATGGTCGCGGTGGCGGTGAACATGACGCCGGTCGAACGCAGCTATCGGCTGGGCCTGCCCGCCGCGGGCAAATGGGTCGAGGTGATGAACACCGATTCCGCCGTCTATGGTGGGGGCAACCGGGGCAACATGGGCGGCGTGAAGGCCGAGGCGGTTCCGTCGCAGGGACGGCCCTATTCGGCGCTTGTCACGCTTCCGCCTTTGTCGGCAGTGTATTTCATGCAGGGTTGACGGGTATCTGTCAGGGGGAGTGCGCAGATGAAGCCAAGATCGAACCAGAGACTGTCGTCGCAGGCCATGGCCTTCGTGCTGGCCGGGGGGCGCGGTTCGCGGCTCAAGGAACTGACAGACCGGCGTGCCAAGCCGGCGGTGTATTTCGGCGGCAAGACCCGCATCATCGACTTTGCCCTGTCGAATGCGCTGAACAGCGGCATCCGCAAGATGGCCATTGCCACGCAATACAAGGCGCACAGCCTGATCCGCCACATCCAGCGCGGCTGGGGCTTCTTCCGGGCCGAGCGGAACGAATACCTGGACATCCTGCCCGCATCGCAGCGCATGGACGAGGTGAACTGGTATCGCGGCACGGCGGATGCGCTGGCGCAGAACATCGACATCATCGACAGCTACGGGATCAAGTATGTCGTCGTGCTGGCCGGCGACCACATCTACAAGATGGATTACGAAATCATGCTGCGCGAGCATGTCGAGACCGGCGCAGACGTGACCATCGGCTGCCTGACGGTGCCCCGGATGGAAGCAACCGCCTTCGGCGTGATGCACGTCGACCGGGACATGCGCATCACGCAGTTTCTGGAAAAGCCGAAAGATCCGCCCGGTATTCCCGGCGATCCCGATCACGCGCTGGCCTCGATGGGGATCTATGTCTTCGACTGGGCCTTCCTGCGCGACCTGCTGATCCGCGACATGGTGGATGAAAACTCCAGCCACGATTTCGGCAATGACCTGATCCCCGACATCGTCAAGAACGGCAAGGCGATGGCGCACAAGTTCGCCGACAGTTGCGTGACCAGCGGGCTTGAGGATGAACCCTACTGGCGCGATGTGGGCACGATTGATGCCTTCTGGCAGGCCAATATCGACCTGACCGATTTCGTGCCGAAGCTGGACATCTACGACAATAGCTGGCCGATCTGGACCTATTCGGAAATCGTGCCGCCCGCCAAGTTCATCCACAACGAGGATGGCCGCCGCGGACAGGCGATTTCATCGCTGGTGTCGGGCGATTGCATCGTGTCCGGCTCGGAAATCCGCAATTCGCTGCTGTTCACCGGGGTGCGGACGCACAGCTTCTCTAGCCTGGAATATGTGGTGGCGCTGCCGCGCGTGATCGTCAACCGCAAGGCGGAACTGTCGAACTGCGTCATCGATTCCGGGGTGATCGTGCCCGAAGGTCTGGTCGTGGGGCAGGACGCCAAGGAAGATGCCAGGTGGTTCCGCCGCACCGACACTGGTATCGTGCTGATCACGCAGGATATGCTGGACGCGCGCGCCCGGGCCCTGGGGTAAGGGCCGGGCAGGCGGCGTGAAACGGGCAAGGGGGCCAAAGCAGATGGGCGGGCGGGTGCTTTCGGTCGCATCGGAATGTGTGCCGTTGATCAAGACCGGCGGGCTGGCCGATGTCGTGGGCGCCTTGCCCGCCGCGCTGGCCGGGGCGGGCTGGGACATGCGGGTGCTGATCCCGGCCTACCGTCCCTTGCGCGGCATGGCGGCCGACTGGCCCGAGGTGATGCGCGACGAAACCCTGTGGGGCGGCCCCGGCCGGGTGCTTGAGGGCAAGGTGGCCGGTGTGCCGCTGCTGCTGCTGGACGCGCCACACCTGTATGACCGCGAAGGTGGCCCCTACAGCGGGCCGGGCGGCGATTACTGGGACAATCCCCAGCGCTTTGCCGCGCTGAGCTGGATCGGCGCGCGCATCGCCCGCGAAGGGATCGAGGGCTGGAGGCCCGACATCCTGCACGCGCATGACTGGCAGGCGGCGCTGGCCCCGGCCTATCTGACCTATCACGGCAGCGGCGGGTGCAGTTCGGTGATCACCGTCCACAACATCGCCTTTCAGGGCCAGTGCCCGGCGGCGCTGCTGGGCGATCTGCGGTTGCCCTTCGGCGCCTTCCACCCCGGCGCGCTGGAATATTACGGCGGGCTGTCCAGCCTGAAGGCGGGCCTTGTGACCGCGGACCGGATCACCACCGTCTCGCCCACCTATGCGGCCGAACTGATGCGGCCGGAATTCGGCATGGGCCTGCAAGGGGTGATCGCCCAGCGGGCGGGCGTGGTTTCGGGCATCCTGAACGGCGTCGATCTGGAGGTTTGGTCGCCCGAGATCGAACCCGCGAACCCCTATTCCCCGAAAGCCATGGCCGGCAAGGCCGCCGCCCGCGCCGCCCTTTGCGCCGAATTCGGGCTTGAGGTGCCAGGGCCGCTGGCGATTGTCGTGTCGCGGCTGACCGACCAGAAGAGCATTGACCTGCTGCCTGCCGTGCTGCCCGATTTCGTGGCCGCCGGCGGCGGGCTGGCGGTGATCGGCACCGGCGATCCGGGGCTTGAGGCCGCGATGCGCGGGCTGGCCGCGCGCTTTGCCGGGCGGGTCGGCGTGCGCATCGGCTATGACGAGGCCTTGAGCCACCGCATGTTCCAGGGCGCCGATGCCGTGCTGGTGCCCAGCCGGTTCGAACCCTGCGGCCTGACGCAGATGTACGGGCTGCGCTATGGGGCGCTGCCGGTCGTCTCGGCGGTGGGCGGGCTGGCCGATACGGTCATCAACGCCTCGCCTGCCGCGCTGGCCACGGGTGTGGCCACCGGCATCACCTTCTGGCCGACGGATGCGCTGGCCTTGGGCCAGGCCTTGCGCCGTCTGGTGGCGCTGCATGGCGACCGCAAGGCCTGGAGCCGCGTGCAGCAGAATGCCATGGCCGCGCCGGTGGGCTGGCAGACCAGCGCCGCCGCCTATGCGGCCCTGTACGAAGGGCTGCAAGGGTGACAACTGCCCCCCGCATCCGGGCGAACGGACATTCCGTTTCGCCCGGCAGGCCCTGGCCGATGGGCGCCACGCTGACCGGCGACGGCGTGAACTTCGCCGTATTCTCGGCCCATGCCGAACTGATCGAACTGTGCCTGTTTTCGCCCGATGGCCGCAAGGAGCTGGCCCGCCTGCCGATCCGCGACCGCGATGGCGACATCTGGCATATCCATGTCGGCGGGCTGACGGCGGGGGCGGTCTACGGCTTCCGCGCCTTTGGCCCCTATGACCCCGAACGCGGCCACCGCTTCAACCCGCACAAGCTGTTGCTGGACCCCTATGCCCGCGCGCTGGAAGGGCGGCTGAAATGGTCTGACGCGCTGATGGGCTACAAGATCGGCACGGCGCGCGGCGATCTGAGCTATGACACCCGCGACAGCGCCTTTGCCGTGCCCAAGGCGGTGGTGACAGACCCGTCCTTCGGCTGGGGCAACGACGACCATCCCCGCACCGCCCGCACCGATTCCTTGATCTACGAGGCGCATGTGCGCGGCCTGACCATGCGCCATCCGGGCGTGCCGCAGGGCCTGCGCGGCACCTATCTGGGCCTCGCCTCGGATGCGGTGATCGACCACATGCTGAAACTGGGCGTGACGGCGGTGGAACTGCTGCCGGTTCAGGCCTTCATCGACGAACGCTTCGTGGTGACGCGGGGCCTGCGCAATTACTGGGGCTACAACACCATCGGATTCTTCGCGCCCGAACCGCGCTACATGGGCAAGGGCGGGCTGTGGGAATTCCAGACCATGGTGCGCCGGCTTCATTCCGCCGGGATCGAGGTGATCCTTGATGTGGTCTACAACCACACGGGCGAGGGCGACCAGTGGGGCCCGACCCTCAGCTTCCGCGGGCTTGATAACGCCAGCTATTACCGGCTGGCCGATGGCGGGCGGAACTATGTCAACGACACCGGCACCGGCAACACGCTGAACCTGACGCACCCCATGGTGCTGCGGATGGTGATGGATTCGCTGCGCTACTGGGTCGAGGTGGCGCATGTCGACGGCTTCCGCTTCGATCTGGCCACCGTGCTGGGCCGCGAGGCGCAGGGGTTTGACCCGAACGGCGGCTTTTTCGATGCGATCCGGCAAGACCCGGTGCTGAGCCGGGTGAAGCTGATCGCCGAACCCTGGGACATCGGTCCCGGCGGCTATCAGCTTGGGGCCTATCCGCATCCGTTCCAGGAATGGAACGACCGTTTCCGCGATGGCGTGCGCCGGTTCTGGCGCGGCGATGTGGCGATGACGCGCGATCTGGCGGCGCGGCTTCTGGGTTCGGCCGAACGGTTTGACCATTCGGGCCGGTCCGCCGGATCGTCCATCAACTTTCTGACCAGCCATGACGGCTTCACCCTGCAGGATCTGGTCAGTTTCACCGTCAAGCGCAACTGGGACAACGGCGAAGACAACCGCGACGGCCATTCCGAAAACCATTCCGACAATCTGGGGGTGGAAGGGCCGACCAATGTTCCGGCGGTGCTGGCCGCGCGGGCGCTGCGCAAGCGCAACCTGCTGGCAACCCTGATGCTGAGCCAGGGCGTGCCCATGCTGCTGGCGGGGGACGAGATCGGCCAGACCCAGGGCGGCAACAACAATGCCTATGCGCAGGACAACGAGATTTCCTGGATCAACTGGGCCAATGCGGATCAGGCGCTGACGGCCTTCGTGGCGCGGCTGGCCGCGCTGCGCAAGGCGCATCCGGTGCTGCACCAGCGCCGGTTCCTGCATGCCCGCGCCCGGCCTTCGGACGGGTTGCGCGATGTGATCTGGCGCCGCCCCGATGGCAGCGAACCTTCGCCGCAGGACTGGCACGATCCGGCCTTCCGCTGCCTGTGCGTCGAATTGCGCATGGCGGCGGAAGGCGGCGATCCCGGGTCGGGTGCCGTGCTGGCGGTGTTCAACTGCGGCGGGGCTACCGCGCTGCGCCTGCCTGACACCGCGCCGCGCTGGGAGCTGATCCTTGATACCACCCGGCCCGAGCTGACCGAAGGCCCGGCCCCGCAAGAGGTGCCGGCGCAATCCGTGCTGTTGCTGCGTTCGCGCCCCGATGTTCCCGAGGGAGAGACCCCATGACCACCACCGTCAAGACCACCCCCATCGCCGGGCAGAAGCCCGGCACCAGCGGCCTGCGCAAGAAGACCCCGGTCTTCATGGCGCGGCATTATCTGGAAAACTTCGTCCAGTCGGTCTTTGATGTCGTGGGATGCGCCGGCAAGACCTTCGTGCTGGGTGGCGACGGGCGCTATTTCAACGACCGCGCGGCGCAGGTGATCCTGCGGATGGCGGCGGCCAGCGGCGCGGCGCGGGTGATCGTGGGGCAGGGCGCGTTTCTGTCCACCCCGGCGGCCAGCCACCTGATCCGCCTGAACAAGACGGATGGCGGCATCATCATGTCGGCCAGCCACAACCCCGGCGGCCCGACCGAGGATTTCGGCGTCAAGTTCAACATGCCGAACGGCGGACCCGCGCCCGAAGCGGTGACCGAGGCGATCTACCGCCGCACCACCGAGATCACCGAATACCACATGGTCGAGGCGCAGGATGTGGACCTGGCCCGCATCGGCCGGCACGATCTGGCCGGGATGGTGGTCGATGTGGTCGATCCGGTGGCCGATTATGCCGCGCTGATGGAAACCCTTTTCGATTTTCCGGCAATCCGCAGCATGTTCGCCGGCGGCTTCCGTATGCGGATGGACAGCATGTGCGCCATCACCGGGCCCTATGCGGTGGAAATCCTGGAAAACCGGCTGGGCGCCGCACAGGGAACCGTGGTCAACGCCGCGCCGCTGCCTGATTTCGGCGGGATGCACCCCGACCCGAACCCCACCTGGGCCAAGGCCCTGATGGACGAGATGTTCGGTCAGGACGCCCCGGATTTCGGCGCCGCCAGCGATGGCGACGGCGACCGCAACATGGTGGTGGGGCGTGGCATCTATGTCTCGCCTTCGGATTCGCTGGCGGTTCTGGCGGCCAATGCCCATCTGGCACCGGGCTACAAGGCCGGGCTGAAGGGCATCGCGCGGTCGATGCCGACCAGCGCCGCCGCCGACCGGGTGGCCGCCGCGCTGGGGATCGGTGCCTATGAAACGCCGACCGGATGGAAGTTCTTCGGCAACCTGCTGGATGCCGGCCGTGCCACGCTGTGCGGTGAGGAAAGTTTCGGCACCGGCAGCGACCATGTGCGAGAGAAGGACGGTCTCTGGGCCATCCTCTTGTGGCTGAACATTCTGGCCGTGCGCAAGCAATCGGTGGCCCAGATCCTGCAGGAACACTGGGCGAAGTTCGGCCGCAACTACTATAGCCGGCACGATTTCGAGGCGATCCCCACCGACAAGGCCGATGCGATGATGGCCGTCTTGCGCGAAAAGCTGGCCAGCCTGCCCGGCACCGCGCTGGAGGGGCTGGTGGTCGAGGCGGCGGATGATTTCGCCTATACCGACCCGATTGACGGCTCGGTCAGCCTGAAACAGGGCGTGCGGGTGCTGTTTGCCGGCGGCAGCCGCGCGGTGTTCCGCCTGTCGGGCACCGGCACCGAAGGCGCAACCCTGCGGCTGTATCTGGAACGCTATGTGCCCGGACCGGATGGTCTGGCCGAAGACCCGCAGGCGGCGCTGGCCCCGATCATCCGCGCGGCCCATGCCATTGCCGGGATTGAAACCCACACCGGCCGCACCGCGCCCGACGTGGTGACCTGACGCTAGGCGGGAGCAGGGGGCGGGGGCAGGGGCGGCGGATCGCCCCTGCCAGCCAAGGATTGTTTGACCCAAGGGAAAGCTGGCGTTTTTGCGCCGCCGCCTTGTCGTTTTCGGGCAATTCCCCGGCTTCGGACTGTCGTCAGATCAAGGGGCGGCAGCAGGGGGCAACCATGAACGAACAGCGGCGCAGCGGACGGCAGGCACGGGCAGCGGAGCGCAGCCGCAAAAGTGGCGGCATCGGCCGGCCCTATATCCAGCGCGGCATCCCGACCTATGACGTGCTGTCCGAAGAAAACCTGATCCGCATCGAACGCGCTGCCGACCGGATTCTGGCCGAAACCGGGATCGAGTTCCGCGACGATCCGGTTGCGCTGGACCACTGGCGCCGCGCCGGCGCGCAGGTCGATGATCTGCGGGTGCGGTTCGAACCGGGGATGCTGCGCGAAATCCTCGGGACTGCCCCGGCCGAATTTACCCAGCACGCCCGCAACCCAGCCAAATCGGTGCAGATCGGCGGCAGCAACGTGGTGTTCGCGCCGGCCTATGGCAGCCCCTTTGTGATGGATCTGGATCAGGGCCGCCGCTTCGGCACGATGGAGGATTTCCGCAATTTCATCAAACTGGCGCAATCCAGCCCCAACCTGCACCATTCCGGCGGCACGATCTGCGAACCCACCGACGTGCCGGTGAACAAGCGCCACCTTGATATGGTGATGGCGCATATCGAACTGTCCGACCGGCCCTTCATGGGATCGGTCACCGCCGAAGAACGCAGCGAAGACAGTATCGAGATGTGCCGCCTGCTGTTCGGGGCGGATTTCGTGGACCGCAACTGCGTGATCCTTGGCAATGTGAACGTGAATTCACCTTTGGTCTGGGATGGCACCATGACCCGCAGCCTTCGCGCCTATGCGCGGGCCAATCAGGCGGCGGTGGTGGTGCCCTTCATTCTGGGCGGCGCGATGGGGCCGGTCACCAATGCCGGCGGCATTGCCCAAAGCCTGGCCGAGACCATGGCCGGCTGCGCGCTGACCCAGTTGGAACGCCCCGGCGCGCCGGTGATCTTCGGCAACTTCCTGTCGTCCATGGCCATGCGGTCGGGCAGCCCCACCTTCGGCACGCCGGAACCGGCCATCGGCAGCATGGTGATCGGCCAGCTTGCCCGCCGTCTGAACCTGCCGCTGCGCTGTTCGGGCAATTTCACCACCTCGAAACTGCCCGATGCGCAGGCCATGACCGAAGGCACCATGTCCATGCTGGCCGCCGTGCATTGCGGCGCGAACTTCATCCTTCACGCGGCGGGCTTCCTGGACGGACTTCTCAGCATGTCCTACGAGAAATTCATGCTGGATGACGATCTTTGCGGCGCGCTGCACGCCTATCTGGACGGGGTGAAGATCGACGACGACCAGTTGGCCGTTGATGCCTTTGCCGAGGTTGGCCCCGGCAACCACTTCTTCGGCTGCTCGCACACCATGGCGCATTACGAAACCGCTTTCTGGGACAGCGGGCTGGCCGACAACGAACCCTTCGAGAAATGGGAAGCCGCCGGCAGCGAAGACGCCGCGACGCGAGCAAACCGCGCGTGGAAGCTGCGGCTGGCCGAATACGAAGCCCCGGCACTGGACGAAGGTCTGCGCGACGGGCTTCGCGATTTCGTGTCGCGCCGCAAGGCCGAGGTGGCCGACGCCTGGTATTAGGGGGCAGGGGGCGCCGCAGGCACCGGCACGGCGCCATCGGTCTGCCATTCCCCCGCCTGCTTGCGGAAGTGTTCGGCCGGGCCTTCGGCAAAGCCTTGCCCCGGCAGCGCCAGCCAACTGCGCCGCGTCACCCGGCCGGGGTGCAGCTCGATCAGGCTGAAATCATTGGCCCCGGTCTTGCGCCGGGTCGAGATGGCGGTGCCTACCTGCAAAAACAGCGTGCCCGCCGCCGTTTCGGCGAAACCGGAATGGGGCATGTGGGTGTGGCCCGACAGAACGATGTCGGTGCCCGCTGCTGCCAGCGCGGCCAGAACATCGGCCGGGCGGGCCATGTCGGCGGGTGTTCCGTCGCTGGCGGGCACCGGCGCGTGGTGCAGCACCGCGATGCGCCAGCTTTCGGCGGCGGCTTCGGCAAAGCTGCGGGCAAGACGCCGGCGCGAGGCATCGCGCATCCGGCCCGCCTTCCACACCAGCGGATCGGCGGTATTCACCCCCTGGATCACCGCGCCGGGCAGGGCAAGCTGCGGCTCAAGCCCCGGTCCGAAGGCGCGGGAATAGCGCCCGAACGGCGCCAGCAGGCGAAGGGCAAGGTTGTAAAGCGGCATGTCGTGATTGCCCGGCACCACCAGAGACGGCGCGGGCAGGTTCGCAACAAACGCGCGCGCCGCCGCGAACTGGTCAGCCCGGGCGCGCTGTGTCAGGTCGCCCGAGATCACCACGGCATCCGGGGCCAGATCCTGCGCCAGCGCCAGCACTGGCGCCAGCAGCCGATCCTCCACCGCGCCGAAATGCAGGTCGGACAGATGCAGCAGCCGCGTCATGCGCCGCGCCCCTGCGGCGGTGCCTTGGCGGGCAGCGGCTTTTCCGGCGGCACGATCACATGAAGCTGGTCATTCGACAGCGCGATGGTGAGCGGCAGGTCCATCCGCAGCTTTTCGCCATCCAGCGCCACCGAAATGCGCTGCCGCCCCAGCACGGTGATGCCAATCCGTTCGGGCGTCAGCACCTGCACGTCGCGGTCATGGTCCACCCGCCGCCGCACCAGCCGCCAGGCCAGCCGCAGGAACCCCAGCCGCGTCTGTTTCTGCGCCAGGAACAGCGCGAAACGGTCGGCCGAAATCGCTTCGCCGCCTTTCAGTCCGAACTGGTCAAGCTGATAGGCCGAGCGGGCGATGAACACCATCGGCGTCCGCACCAGCCGCCGGGTCTCGTCCAGTTCCAGCAACATGCGATAGGGGCGCTGGAACCGCAGGATCGTCCGCAAGGACGCAAGATGCGCCAGAATCCGGTAGCGGCCGAAGCGGGCATAGGTCGCCTCGCGTTCCTCAAGGATCGCGGGGTAAAGCCCGATCGAGACATTGTTCAGGAACAGCCGGCCGTTCAGCGTGGCCACCGCGATGGAATGGTCCTGTCCGCCCAGGATCGCGCGGGCGGCGGCGTCGGGGTCTTCGGGCATCTGCAGGCCACGGGCAAAATAGTTGAACGTGCCCAGCGGCAGAACGGCCAGCGCGCTGTCGGTGCCGGCAAGGGCATGGGCCACGCCCGCGACCGTGCCATCGCCGCCCGCGGCCACGATGATGCGAAACCCGTCGCGCACCGCCTGTTCGGCCTGCGGGGCGGGGTCACCGCTGAACTTGCGCAGCACGGCGCGCGGACCAAAGACTGCCATCGCCGCATCCAGAGCACCGGGGTTGCGCTGTGCGGCACCCGATTTCGGGTTGGCGATCACGCAGATGTCCGCGGTGCGCGCCGCCATGATGCCTTGCCTTTCCGCAGGGCCTCAGCCCTTCAACCCGGTTTCCCTCAGCAGACCCATCCGCTTGGCCTCGTAATAGTATCCTTTCGAATACCACATGACCGCACGGTCTTCGCTGCCGCGCGACACCAGCCAGGCCCCGCGCAGATACTTGCCCGCATACATGAGGTTGGTCTCGGCATCGAGCAAGCCCTCGGGCGAACCTTTGTAGCCCATGGTCCTGGCGGTGCCCGGATGGATCTGCATCAGCCCGTAATAGGGGCCGTTGCGGGCGCGCGGGTTGTAGCCGCTTTCGCGGCGGATCACCCGGTGCAGCAGGCTTTCGGGGATGCCGTGGATGCCGGCATATTTGCGCACCAGCGCGTGCATCTCGGGCGTGTCGCCGGCGGCGCGCGACGGTTCGGGGCGGCGGGCCGCGCAGGCGGCCAGTGCCAGCGGCAGAAGCATCAGGGTCGCGCGGCGGGTCAGGGGCATCGGGCCAGTCCTCTTACATTGGCGGCAGGCATAGAAAATGCGCGCTTCCGGCGCAAGCCGATGGCAGGATCGCCGGTGCGCATGTCCGACTTTCCGCCTGTGGCCACAACCGGCAAGGGGCGCTAGTCTGATCCGCAGCACGCAAGGGACCGCTTTCCGATGACCCCGACGCCAGCCCGTATCGCCCCGCGCCCCATGGCCACGGCCCTGATCGTGGACGACCATCCGCTGTTCTGCGACGCGCTGTCGATGACGCTGAAGGCGGTCGCGGGGCTGGGCGCGGTGGAAACCGCCGACCGGCTGGAAACCGCGCTGGCCCGGCTGGACCGCGCGCCCTTGCCCGATCTGGTGGTGCTGGACCTGAACCTGCCCGATGTGACCGGCATCGACGGGCTGATCCGCCTGCGGCAGGCGGCGGGCGAGGTGCCGGTTCTGGTGGTGTCCTCGATGGCCGATCCGCGCGTGATCGGCGCCTGTCTGGCGGCGGGGGCAGCGGGATTTGTGCCCAAACACGCCCGGCGCGACGTGTTCCGCGCCGCAGTGGACGCCCTGCGCGGCGGCGGGCGCTATCTTCCCGAAGGGTATGAGGCGGAACCGCCCGGCGGCGCCCGCCCCTCGACCCGGCAAGAGGCGATTTCGCGGCTGGCGCTCTTGACACGGCAGCAATCGCGCATCCTGCAACTGATCTGCGAAGGCAAGCTGAACAAGCAGATCGCCTGGGATCTGACCATCGCCGAAACCACGGTCAAGGCGCATGTCACCGCGATCATGCGCAAGCTGGGGGTGCAAAGCCGGACGCAGGCGGTGCTGATGGCCAAGGCCACCGATTTCACCAGCCTGATGCCGGAAGACGGCTGAGCGCGGTCCTTCGCACGCGGCCCTTTACGCAGCGGGATGCTGCGGCTTAGGCTTCATGTTCGGCGGGGAGGCCGAAGATGGACGGACGGGGGGAAAGCCTTGGCACCAGCCCGGGCGCGGCGGTCTTGCCGCGCGCGCAGGCCGATGCGTGCGATCCGGCGGTTCTGTCGCGGCTTGCCGCCGGTCTGGGGCAGGGGCCCTTTGCGCTGGTCCTGCTGTTCGTCTCGCCCGAGGCCGACCGCGCGGCGCTGGAGGCCGCGCTGGCCGGCGGCGCGTTCGGCGCCGCGCCGGTGATCGGCTGCACCACCGCCGGCGAAATCGCGGGCGCGGGCTATGGCGAAGGCACGGTCGTCGCCGTGGGGCTGCCCGCCAGCACCTTCGCGGCCGAGGTTCTGCCCATCGACCTTGACCGGATCGACGGTCAGGAAGCGATCGGCCGCATGATCCGCGCCCGCGCCGCCACCGCCGACCGTCACCCCGGTTGGGAGGGCGAGTTCGCCTTTCTGATGGTCGATGGCCTGTCGATCCGCGAGGACGCGCTGACCGCCGCCCTTGGCCCCGGCCTTGGCCCGGTGCCGCTGTTCGGCGGCTCGGCCGGCGACGGGCTGCGCTTTGGCGAAACCTTCGTGCTGTGGGCGGGGCGGTTTCGCCGCAATGCCGCCGTGCTGGCGATGGTGCGCACCGCCTGCCGGGTCAGGGTGTTCAGCCTTGACCATCTGGTGCCGACCGACCGGCGCATGGTGGTAACCGGGGCCGATCCGGGCCGCCGCATCGTTCACCGCATCAACGCCGAACCCGCCGCGCGCGAATATGCCCGGCTTCTGGGGAAAGACCCCGCGCAACTGACCGCCTTCACTTTTGCCGCCCATCCGGTGGTGGTGCGGATCGGCGGGCGCCACCATGTTCGCGCCATTCAGCGCATGGCCCCGAACGGCGATCTGGTGTTCTTTTCGGCCATTGACGAGGGGCTGGTGCTGACGCTGGCCGAACCCGTGGATATGGCCGACCATCTGGATGCCGCCCTGACCGCGCTGGGGCCTGACCGGCCGCCGGCGGCGATCCTGGCCTGCGATTGCCTGCTGCGCCGGATGGAGGCGCAGGAAAAGCAGCGCTACGGCGCGGTGTCGCGTATACTGGCGGCGCATGGGGTGGCGGGCTTCTCGACCTATGGCGAGCAATGGAATTCCATCCACGTCAACCAGACCATGACCGGCGTCGCGCTTTGGCCGCCAGAGGGGGGCGGGCCATGATCGAGACGCTGATCGACCCCGCCGATGGCCCCGAACGCCGGGCCGAAAAGCTGCTGACCATCGCCACCGCGCTGATGCGCCGGATGGAGCGGGTCACCGACGATTCCGGCGCGGCCTATGCCCAGTTCCAGCGCGCCGCCCTGCTGGAGGAACAGGTGCGCGACCGCACCCGCGATCTGGAACGCGCGCTGTCGCTGCTGAACGCCAGCAACGCCCGGCTGGCCGAAGCCAAGGCCGAAGCCGAGACGGCCCGCCAGAACTTGGCCAATGCGATCGAGACCATTCAGGAGGGCTTTGCCCTGTTCGACCGCGAGGACCGGCTGGTCATGTGCAACTCGCGCTTCGGGATGCACATGCTGGACCTGCGCGGCAAGCTGATGCCCGGCCTGCCCTTCGCCGATTATGTCGAACGGGTCAGCCGGTCCGCCTTCCTTGCGCTGCCCGAGAGTGAAACGCCCGAGGCCTGGGTGGTGCGGCGGATGCAGCGGCATCAGGACCGGCACGTCATCTTCAACGTCCGCATGATCCGCGATCATTGGGTGCAGGTCAGCGAACACCGCACGGCGGACGGCGGCACGGTGATCCTGCAAACCGATGTGACCGACATCATCCGCGCCGAACGGCACGAACGCGGCAAGCTGCTGGACGATCAGGCGCGGGTGATCCGGGCCACGCTGGACCATATCAATCAGGGCGTTGCGATCTTTGATCGCGAGGGGCGGCTGATCGGCTGGAACCAGCGGCTGTCCGACCTGCTGGCGCTGCCGGCCGGGCGGCTGCGGATGGGCGCGTCCTTCGACCAGTTGCTGAACCGCATCCGCGCGGCGCTGGCCTTTGGCGCCGGCATGACAGAAGCGCGGCTGATGGACTGGGTGGCGGCGGGCGGCCGGCAGGGGGCGCTGTCCTTCTCGGTCCGGCAGGGCGGTGGCCCGATCCTTGACGTGTTCGCCCAGGCCATGCCCGACGGCGGCTTCGTGATGAGCTTCACCGATGTCACCGCCGAGCGCGAGGCGCTGGAGGCGCTGAGCCGCGCCAAGGAAACGCTTGAGGCCCGCGTGACCGAACGCACGCTGGAACTGCAGGATGCGCTGGCCCATGCCGAACGCGCCAATGCCAGCCGGTCGCGCTTTGTCGCCGCGGCCAGCCATGACCTGCTGCAACCGCTGTCAGCGGCCAAGCTGTTCCTGTCGGCCATCGAACCCGCCGGGCTGGCGGACCCGGCCCGCGTGGCGCTGGAAAAGGCGCAGAACGCGCTGATCTCGGTCGAGGGGATTCTGGACGCGCTGCTGGACATCTCGAAGCTGGAATCCGGCAAGGCGGCGGTCAGCGTCGGCCCGGTGCGGCTGGGCCGCCTGCTGGCGCAACTGCATGAGGAATTCGCCCCGATGGCGGCGGCCAAGGGGCTGCGGTTGCGCGTGCTGCCCTGTGGTGCGGTGGTCGAAAGCGATCCGGCTTATCTGCGCCGCATCCTGCAGAACCTGATCGGCAACGCCATCCGCTACACCGATGCGGGGCGCGTGCTGGTCGGGGCGCGGCGGCAGGGCGCGCAGGTGGTGGTCGAGGTGCGCGACACCGGCCCCGGCATCCCCGCCGAGGCGCAGGACGACATCTTCAAGGAATTCCACCGCCTGAACGCCCGTGCGTCTGCCAGCGAAGGCATGGGGTTGGGGCTGGCGATCGTGCAGCGGGCCTGCGTGCTGCTGGATCATCCGCTGGGCCTGACCTCGCATCTGGGCCGCGGCACCACCTTCCGGGTGTGCCTGCCGCTGGCAGGGCATCCTGCCGCCGAAACGCCGCCAGCCGTTGCACAACCGGCGCTGCCGGACACCGCCCCCGAAAGCCGCATCGTGTTTCTGGTGGAAAACGACGCCGACCTGCGCCGCGCGCTGGGGCTGATCCTGGAACGCTGGGGGCTGGGGGTGCTGGAGGCCGCCTCGGGCGAAGAGGCCTTTGCCCTGATCGAGGAAATCGGCATCCTGCCCGACCTCTTCCTGGTGGATCAGCAACTGGGGCAGGGGATGGACGGGCTGGCCTTCCTGACTGCGCTGCGCGCCCGCCACGGCGCCTTGCCAGCGCGGCTGATCACCGCCGACCGCGCGCCCGAACTGGCCGGGGCGGCGCGGGCCGCCGGCATCGGGCTGATCCAGAAACCCATCGACGCCGCCAGCCTGCGCAAGGCGCTTGCGGCGCTGTGACCGCCACCTTTGTCCGGCAAATGCGACGGCCGGGATACGACTATCGGAGAATGGCGCGGCGGCGATCCGGCCCTTAGGCTTTCTCGCAGAGGGAGAGAGCAACATGAAGCTGAGCGACAGCCGCGACATTGCGGCCGCGCCGGAAATGGTGTGGTCGGCGATCCTGGACCCCGAAGTCCTGCACCAGTGCATTCCCGGCTGCCAGTCGATGGCGGGCAGCGTGGCCGAGGGGTTCGAGGCCGTGGTGAAACAGAAGGTTGGCCCGGTCAGTGCCACCTTCACCGGCCATGTCAGCTTTTCCGATGTGGTCGAAGGCAAGTCGCTGACCATCACCGGCGAAGGCAAGGGCGGTGTTGCCGGCTTTGCCAAGGGCGGGGCGGCGGTCACGCTGGACCCGATCCCCGAAGGCACCCGGCTGACCTATGACGTGGACGCCAGCGTCGGTGGCAAGATCGCGCAACTGGGCAGCCGCATCGTGGACAGCTTCGCCAAGAAGATGGCCGACGAATTCTTTGCCCGGTTTCAGGATGCGGTGGAACCGCCGACCGAGGAAGAACTTGCCGCCGCCGCCGAAGCCGAGGCTGCCGCCGCCGAGGCGGCAGAAGAGGCCGAGGCCACCGGCGACAGCGCAGATCACAAGAAGGGCTGGTTCCGCCGCATGATCGGCGTCTGACTGGCGGCTCGCAGGGGCCAAAAGACGATACCAAGGACATACCCAGGGAGGAGCTTATGACGAAGGTCTCGATGACCGTGAACGGCAAGTCCGTCTCGGGCGAGGTGGAGGGGCGGACGCTGCTGTCCAGCTTCCTGCGCGACGGGCTGGGGCTGACCGGCACCCATATCGGTTGTGACACCAGCCAGTGTGGCGCCTGCGTGGTGCATGTGGATGGCCGCGCGGTGAAATCCTGCACGGTCTTCGCGCTGGATGTGGCCGGCGCCCAGGTGAAGACCATCGAAGGCATGGCGAACCCAGACGGATCGCTTTCGGTTCTGCAACAGGCATTTCAGGACAATCACGGCCTGCAATGCGGCTTCTGCACCCCCGGCATGGTGATGTCGGCGGCGGCGCTGCTGGCCGACAACCCGTCGCCCACCGAGGCCGAGGTGCGCCACGGGCTGGAAGGCAACATCTGCCGCTGCACCGGCTACCACAACATCGTCAAGGCGGTGTTGCAGGCCTCGGGGCAGGACGTTTCGAAAATCGCTGCGGAATAAGGGGCAGGGGGCGCATCGGCGCCCGGCCAGCACAGAAATTCAGGGAGGATACCATGCCCAAAGATGGTGGCATCGGCGCCAGCGTGAAGCGGCGCGAAGACGTGCGGTTCCTGACCGGCAAGGGACGCTATACCGACGACATCAACATCCGTGGCCAGCTTTACGCCTTCTTCCTGCGCAGCGACGTGGCGCATGGGCGGCTGAAGTCGGTTGATACCGCGGCGGCATCAGACATGCCGGGCGTGGTGCAGGTCTTCACCGCGGCCGATTTCGCGGGTGTCGGCGGTATTCCCTGCGGCTGGCAGGTGACAGACCGCTTCGGCAAGGTGATGCAGGAACCGAAACACCCGGTTCTGGCCGATGGCAAGGTGCGCCATGTCGGCGACCCCATCGCCATGGTGGTGGCCGAAACGCTGGATCAGGCCCGCGACGCCGCCGAGGCGATCGGGGTCGAGATCGAAGACCTGCCGCCCGTTCTGAACATGAAGGACGCGCTCAAGCCCGATGCGCCCAAGGTGCATGACGATCTGACCTCGAACCTGTGCTACGACTGGGGCTTCGTCGAGGAAAACCGTGAAGCCGTGGCCAGGGCCTTTGACGGCGCCGCGCATCACATCACGCTGGATCTGGTGAACAACCGCCTTGTCGCCAACCCGATGGAACCCCGCGTCGCCGTGGGCGATTACGAAGACCATTCGGGGATGCACACGCTTTATACCACCAGCCAGAACCCGCATGTCATCCGGCTGCTGATGGGCGCCTTCGTGCTGGGCATCCCGGAATCCAAGCTGCGCGTGGTGGCGCCCGATGTGGGCGGCGGCTTCGGGTCGAAGATCTATCACTATGCCGAAGAGGCGGCGGTGACCTTTGCCGCCAAGCAGGTGAAACGCCCGGTGAAATGGACCGCCTCGCGCAGCGAAGCCTTCATTTCCGATGCACAGGGCCGCGACCACCTGACCCGGATCGAACTGGCGCTGGACAAGGACCACAACTTCCTGGCGCTGCGCACCGAAACCCATGCCAACATGGGCGCCTATCTCAGCACTTTCGCGCCTTCGATTCCCACCTGGCTGCACGGCACGCTGATGGCCGGCAATTACAAGACGCCGCTGGTCTATGTGAACGTGAAAGCCGTTTTCACCAACACCGTGCCGGTCGATGCCTATCGCGGCGCAGGCCGCCCCGAGGCGACCTATCAACTGGAGCGCATCATCGACAAGGCGGCGCGCGAACTGGGGGTGGACCCGGTCGAACTGCGGCGCAAGAACTTCATCCAGCCCGACCAGTTTCCCTATCAGACGCCGGTCGCCGTGGTCTATGACACCGGCAATTATCAGGCCACGATGGACAAGCTGCTGGAGCTGTCCGACCACGCCGGCTTTGCCGCGCGGGCCGAAGAGTCGAAGAAACGCGGGCGTTTGCGCGGCTTCGGCATTGCCCATTACATCGAGGCCTGCGGCATTGCGCCGTCAAACCTTGTCGGGCAACTGGGCGCGCGGGCCGGGCTTTACGAAAGCGCCACGGTGCGGGTGAACGCCACCGGCTCTATCACCATCTTCACCGGCAGCCACAGCCACGGGCAGGGGCATGAGACCACCTTCGCCCAGGTCGTGGCCGAGATGATCGGCATTGACGCCAGTCAGGTGGAGATCGTCCACGGAGACACGTCGAACAGCCCGATGGGGATGGGCACCTATGGCTCACGCAGTCTGGCGGTGGGCGGGTCTGCCATGGTCAAGGCCACCAACAAGATCATCAACAAGGCGAAGAAGATCGCCTCGCATCTGCTGGAGGCCAGCGAACAGGACATCGAGTTCAAGGACGGCAAGTTCACCGTGGCGGGCACCGACAGGTCAAAGACCTGGGTGGACATCACGCTGGCCGCCTATGTGCCGCACAACTACCCTCTGGAAAGCCTTGAACCCGGGCTGGAAGAGACCGCCTTCTACGACCCGTCCAACTTTACCTATCCCGCCGGCGCCTATGGCTGCGAGCTGGAGATCGACCCCGACACCGGCAAGGTGACGATCCTGGCCTTTACCGCCGCCGACGACTTCGGCAATGTGGTGAACCCGATGATCGTGGAAGGGCAGGTGCATGGCGGTCTTGCCCAGGGTATCGGGCAGGCCATGCTGGAAAACTGCGTCTTCGACGAGAACGGACAGCTTCTGTCGGGCTCGTTCATGGATTACGCCATGCCGCGCGCCGATGACCTGCCGTTCTTCAAGGTGGATCATAGCTGCATCACGCCCTGCACCCACAACCCGCTGGGCGTAAAGGGCTGTGGTGAGGCGGGGGCCATCGGCAGCCCGCCCGCCGTGGTGAATGCCGTGATCGACGCCCTGCAACGCGGCGGCTACAGCCACATCGACCATATCGATATGCCCGTCTCTCCGGCCCGCGTCTGGGCCGCGATGCACCAGCGCTGAGGGAGGTTCAGATGCACAACTTCGACTTCGTAAAACCGGCAACCCTGGCCGATGCGCTGGCCGCCCTGAAATCCGACGGCGCGCAGGCACTGTCGGGCGGGCAGACGCTGATTGCCAGCATGAAACAGCGCCTTGCCGCCCCGGCGACGCTGGTCAGCCTGACCGGCATCCCCGAACTGAAGGGCGTCTGCATCGGGGAAGGGGGCCTGCATGTCGGCGCCGCCACCCCCCATGCCGAAGTGGCGCGCGAGGCCGCGAAACACTATCCGGCGCTGGCCGCGCTGGCCGGTGGCATCGGCGATCCGCTGGTGCGCAACCGGGGCACCATCGGCGGGTCGATCGCCAACAACGACCCTTCGGCCTGCTATCCGGCCGGCGTGCTGGCATCGGGCGCCACGATCGTCACCAACCGCCGTCGCATCGCCGCGGATGATTACTTCCAGGGCCTGTTCACCACCGCCCTGCACGAAGGTGAAATCGTCACCTCGGTCGTCTTTCCGATCCCGCAGAAGGCCGCCTATGTGAAGTTTGACCAGCCCGCCAGCCGCTTTGCGCTGACCGGCGTCTTCGTCGCGAAAACGGCCGATGGCGTGCGGGTGGCGGTCACGGGGGCAGGGGGCGACGGTGTCTTCCGCTGGACCGAGGCCGAGGCGGCGCTGTCGGCCAATTTCGCGGCTTCGGCCATTGCGGGGCTGACGGTTTCGCCGGAGGGCATGATCCACGACCTGCACGGAACGCCTGCCTATCGCGCGCATCTGGTCAAGGTGCTGACCGGCCGCGCGGTTCAGGCCGCGGCCTGAGCACATCGCCCGTTTTCCGGGCAGGCAGACTGTCAAACGCCTGTCATGTGCGCCTGCCAGAAAGCGGGCGCACATTGACAATATCTCGGGGTTGCCAGCGCAATCCATCCAGATATAGTCGTTGCCGTCGGGACGGGTGCCCCGTCCTGATGCCAGTGGCAGTCAGGCGAAGCGGGAGTCATCTACGGATGGACGGCGACTTCAGGACCCATTTCGTACGCGATCCCGGTGCGTTGAAGCATTTTCCGGCGCTTGTGCTCAATGCCGATTTCCGGCCGCTCAGTTATTACCCGCTCAGCCTCTGGCCCTGGCAAGAGGCAATCAAGGCGGTCTTTCTGGACCGGGTGCAGATCCTGGCCGAATATGACGAGGTTGTCCGAAGCCAGAGGCAGGAAGTCCGTATCCCGTCGGTCGTCGTCCTCAAGGAATTCGTCAAACCCCAGAAGCGCGTGGCCTTCACGCGCTTCAATCTTTTTCTGCGCGACGAATTCTGTTGCCAGTATTGCGGATCGAAGGGCGACCTGACCTTCGATCACGTCATCCCGCGGTCGCGGGGCGGGCTGACCAGTTGGGAAAACGTCGTGGCAGCCTGTTCGCCGTGCAACCTGCGCAAGGGCAGCAAGACGCTGCGCCAGTCCGGCCTGACCTTGCGCCGGCCGCCCGTGGCACCGTCCGCCGAAGAGATGCAGACCCACGGCCGCAAGTTCCCGCCAAACCATCTGCACGAAAGCTGGCTCGACTTCCTGTATTGGGACGCCGAACTGGAGGCGTGATCCGGGCCGTATGGCGCCGGAACAACGGGCCAGAACAGGATGAGGCAGGTGCTGGGAATGCCTCATCCGTTTTTCGCATAATCAGTATTATGTAAAATAACTACCTGTCTGTCAGACCACGGCCCGCTCCAGCAGCGGTTCGCCGCGCAGCACGCGGCCAATCGAAAGCTCTGACAGATCAAGGCTTTGCCAGCCGCCGTTCAGAACATACTCGGCCGTTCCACGCCCGATGGCCGGTGATTGCTGCAAGCCGTGTCCCGAAAAGCCGCTCATCAGGAACAGGTTCGGCACTGCCGGATGCGGCCCAAGGATCGCGTTCTGGTCCAGCGTGTTGTAATCGTAATGGCCAACCCAGTGCCGCACGACCTTGACCGCATCGAAGCCCGGCGCGCGGTGATACAGCGGTTCCCAGATGGCCTCTTCAAACAAGTGAAGATCCGGCTCGAAGTCATTGACATCGCAAGGCCCGTCATCCTGCGGAACCGTCGCCACGATCCAGCGGCCCTGAACTTCGGGACGCAGGTAATAATCGCGGTCGATCATCAGCGGCGCATCGGGATGGCGCGCATTGGGCGCGTCGATCACAAAGACCGTGCGCTTGCGCGGTTCAACCGGATGGTCAAGCCCGGCCCAGGCCATGACGCGCGACGCGCGGGTGCCGGCGGCGTTGATCGCCACGCCGCAGGGCACCAGACCCCTGCCCTCGATCTCGACTCCGGTCACGCGGCCGGCGGTCATTTGCAGGCCCGTCGCCTCGGCCTTGATGAATTTCGCGCCTTGCGCGCGGGCTGCGTTGCGGAAGCCTTGCAACAGGCCCATGTTGTCGAACCAGCCCTCATCGCGCGGGCCGAAGCTGGCGGCGGCGATGTCTTCGGTGTTCAACCAGGGGTAATGCCGGCCCAGTTCGGCGGCATCCCAGACCTCGGTCGCGGCGCCTTCGGCGCGCTGCATCTCGGCCAGTTCCTGCATCACCGCCACCTGCTCGGGCCGCGTGGTCAGGAAAAGATAGCCGTTTTCCTTAAGCCCCAGTGACGGAATTTCCGCAGCAGGACCAATGCGTTCCGCGAAGTTCCTGATGAAGTCGATCCCGAAGCGCGAGATCCTTACATTGACGGCCGACGAAAACTGCTGCCGGACCGATGCCACCGACAGCGCGGTCGCGGCCCGTTCATATCCGGGGTCGCGCTCAACCACCAGAACACGCAAACCGGGCGAAAACCGCGTCAGCCAGTAAGCCGCCGAGGCCCCCATGACCCCGCCGCCGATGATGATGACATCTTCCGTCATGATTCCATCCTGATAGCCCTGAGTCTCGACAGGGCGCCGGTGTCTGCATATGACAGGAGAAGGGACAAGGACAACCTGCCCCGTTCCAGACGCGACATCTGTGGCGTGAAGGAGACTGAGATGAGCGGCAGCACCTTGCTGAAACTGCTGATCGGCGTGGCCGAGGCGACCAGCATAGACGACGCCTGGACACTGGCCACTGGGCATTTCGCGACCTTGGGCTTTTCGCGTGTGAACTATGGCTTCACCCGGTTCCGCCACCTGCGCACCATCGGTGACCCGGACGACGCACTGTTCCTGACCACCTGCGACGCCGATTATGCCAAGCGGTATTTTCGCGGTGGCTTCTACGCCCGGACCCCGGTCTTCCGCTGGGCCGAACACAATTCCGGCGCCTGCACCTGGAAATGGGTGAAAGACGCCTATGAAGCCGGCCGCCTGACCGCCGAAGAGGCCGAGTCTGTGCGGCAGAACGTGGCGATGGGCGTCAATGCCGGCATCACCGTCAGCTTTCCCGAAGCCTCGGCCCGCGCCAAGGGGGCCATGGGCCTGCTGGCCGATCCGGGGCTGGATCATGACGCCGTGGAACGGATCTGGGCCGCGCATCAGGATGAAATCCTGGCGCTGGCGCATGTGATGCACCTGCGCATCGTCCAGTTGCCGCATCTGGCCCGTGCGCGCGCCCTGTCCCCCCGCCAGCGCGAGGCGCTGGAATGGGTGGCCGATGGCAAGACCACGCAGGATGTGGCCCTTCTGATGGGCGTCAGCCCGGCGATGGTGGAAAAGCACCTTCGCCTTGCGCGCGAGGCGCTGGCGGTCGAGACAACGGCGCAGGCCGTGGCCAAGGGCGCCCTGCTGAACATGATCTTCCAGCGCCCGACACAACCGCAGGCCCAGGCCGCCGGTTAGGACAAAACGACACAGGTGGGGAATCCCCCACTCGCCGCCAGTCAGGGCATGACGCAAGGTCAGGCCGTTCCGTGGAAGGTGGCCTTGGGCCAGGGAACAGGGGCGGCCGACCCACCGCATTACGGAGTTACGGTCGACCGCTCTCTGCCTGTCTCTCCGTGCCGGATTTCGCGGTCGGCGGGACGTCGTCGGTCATGGGTTCCCAGCCAGGCCGGCCTATGCGGACCTGCCCTCCTTGTCCTCATCCCCAGCGTCATCGGGGGCAGGTCCGCGCCCCCTTCCCCGTCCGGCACAGATGCGAAGGCCCGCACCGGGTTTCCCCGGCACGGGCCTTGCCGCCAGACCCTGCGGTCTGATCAGCCTTGCGCCATCTTGGCGACTTCGGCGGCGAAGTCTTCCGCCTTCTTCTCGACGCCTTCGCCCACGGCCACGCGGGCATAGCCGGTGATCTCGACCCCGGCTTCCTTGGCCGCCTGTTCGACGGTCAGGTCGGGGTTCACCACGAAGGCTTGGCCCAGCAGCGTGTTTTCCGCCAGGAAGCGCTTCATCCGGCCCGGGATGATGTTGTTGTGGATCACCGCATCGGGCTTCGGCTTGGCAGAAGAGGCGTTTTCTTCCAGCGCCTTGGCGGTTTGAACCGCCAGTTCCCGCTCCAGCACCACCGGGTCAAGGTGGCCTTCCGACAGCGCCAGCGGCGAGGTCGCGGCGATGTGCATCGCGAACTGCTTGCCGATCTCTTTCGCCTTGTCGGCCGGGCCCTTCAGCGCGACCAGCACGCCGATCTTGCCCATGCCGTCGGTCGCGGCGTTGTGGACATAGGACACCACGGTGTCGCCTTCCAGAACGTGCAGGCGGCGCAGGGTCATGTTCTCGCCGATGCGGGCGATCGATTCCTGGATCACCTCATCCACGGTCTTGCCGTTCAGGTCGGCCGCGCGCACCACTTCGACCGAATCGCCGGTCTGCAGGGCAACCTTGGTCACCTCGCGCACCAGCGACTGGAAGTCGGCGTTCTTGGCCACGAAGTCGGTTTCCGAGTTGATCTCGACGGCAACGCCCCGGCCATCGGCCACGGCCACGCCCACCAGACCTTCGGCGGCCACGCGGTCGGCCTTCTTGGCGGCCTTGGCAAGGCCCTTGGTGCGCAGCCAGTCCACCGCGGCATCCATGTCGCCGTTGGTTTCGGTCAGCGCCTTCTTGGCGTCCATCATGCCTGCGCCGGTCGAATCGCGCAGTTCTTTCACCATCTGTGCGGTGACGGTCATGTCAGTCTCCTGGAATCGGAATGAGGTCCGGCGGGGGTATCCCCCCGCCGCATGTCAGATGGGTGACAAAAGCTCACGCCTCGGCGGCGGCGGCCTCTTCCACCGGCGCGGCTTCCAGCGCGCCGAGATCGACGCCGGCGGCGCCAAGTTGGGCCGACATGCCGTCAAGCGCGGCGCGGGCGATCAGGTCGCAATAGAGCGCGATCGCGCGGGCGGCGTCGTCGTTGCCCGGGATGACGTGGCTCACGCCCTTGGGCGAGCAGTTGGTGTCGACCACGGCCACGACCGGGATGCCCAGCTTGTTGGCTTCCAGGATGGCGAGGTCTTCCTTGCCCACGTCGATGATGAACAGCAGGTCCGGCACGCCGCCCATTTCACGGATGCCGCCCAGCGAAGCCTGCAGCTTCGCCTGGTCGCGTTCCATGTTCAGGCGTTCCTTCTTGGTCAGACCTTCGGCGCCGGCCGCCAGCACTTCGTCGATCTGCTTCAGGCGCTGGATCGAGGCCGAGATGGTCTTCCAGTTGGTCAGGGTGCCGCCCAGCCAGCGGTGGTTCATGTAGTATTGCGCGCATTTTTCGGCGGCTTCGGCGACGGGCTTCTGTGCCTGGCGCTTGGTGCCGACGAACAGGATGCGGCCGCCCTTGGCGACGGTGTCGCGCACAACCTTCAGCGCCTGGTCCAGCAGCGGAACGGTCTGCGTCAGGTCGATGATGTGAATGCCGTTGCGGTCACCATAGATGTACTCGCCCATGCGGGGGTTCCAGCGGGCGGTCTGGTGGCCGTAGTGAACGCCAGCTTCCAAGAGCTGACGCATGGAGAACTCGGGAAGAGCCATGCCTTGTCCTTTTCCGGTTTGATCCTCGGTGAAGCCGTCTTCAGGGCTTGCGCCCCAACCGGCGGACCCTGCGGGATTTCTCCCCGCAAAAGCCCAAGCTCCACCTGTGAAGTGGCGCGCATATAGCCGCCCCCT
This sequence comes from Pseudogemmobacter blasticus, assembly GCF_003071405.1. Classification (NCBI taxonomy): domain Bacteria; kingdom Pseudomonadati; phylum Pseudomonadota; class Alphaproteobacteria; order Rhodobacterales; family Paracoccaceae; genus Pseudogemmobacter; species Pseudogemmobacter blasticus. Next base: position 411,413 of record NZ_CP020470.1, read on the forward strand.
GCCCCCGGCGCAACCCCCTTGCCCGTCCACTTGGGCCAAATACCCGCGCCGCAGGCCCCGGCCCGGTGCTTGCGCGCGGGCGGGCCTTGGGCGATGAAGGCGGCATGACGAAACCCGACATCCTTTGCATAGGTTCGGTCCTGTGGGACATCATCGGTCGCTCGCCCTCGGCGATGCGGCTGGGGTCCGACGTGCCGGGCCGCATCACCCGCCTGCCCGGCGGCGTGGCCATGAACATCGCCATGACACTGGCGCGTTTCGGGTTGCAACCCGCCGCCCTGACCGCCATCGGCCGCGATGCCGAAGGCGACGAACTGGTTGCCGCCTGTCAGCGCATGGGGGTGGACACCTCCTTCGCCTATCGCTCGGACGATCTGCCGACCGACCGCTACATGGCCGTCGAAGGCGCGAACGGGCTGATCGCGGCGGTGGCGGATGCCCATTCGCTGGAAACCGCGGGCGACCGCATCCTGCGCCCGCTGGCCGATGGCCGGCTTGGCTCGTCCAGGTCGCCCTGGGCCGGACAGGTGGCGCTGGACGGCAATCTGACCGAGGCGCTCTTGTCCGACATCGCCGCCTCGCCGCTGTTTGCCGCCGCCGATCTGCGCGTCGCCCCCGCCAGCCCCGGCAAGGCCGAACGGCTGCGCCCGCTGCTGGCCCACCCCGGCACCACGCTTTATGTGAACCTTGAAGAGGCCAATCTTCTGTCGCGCGCCGGCGCGGTCACCGCCGCCGAAGCGGCCGAGGCGCTGCTGGCGCGCGGCGCGCAGCGGGTTCTGGTCACCGACGGTGGCCGCCCCGCCGCCGAGGGCACGCAGGGCAAGGGCGTCATCATCGGCAAGCCGCCCGAGGTTCTGGTCACCCGCGTGACCGGCGCGGGCGATACCTTCATGGCCGCCCATCTGGTGGCCGAACGGCGCGGCGCCCCGCGTGAGGCGGCCTTGCAGGCCGCCCTTCAGGCCGCCGCCACCTATGTTTCAGGAGATGTTGGAACATGACGACCCTGCCCCTTACCTGCTCGGCCGAAGTGCTGCGCGCCCGGGAAACCGGCGCGCCGCTGGTGGCGCTGGAATCCACCATCATCACCCATGGGATGCCCTGGCCGCAGAACGTGGAAACCGCCCGCGCGGTCGAGGCCGAGGTGCGCGCCGCAGGCGCGGTGCCGGCCACCATGGCGGTGATCGGCGGCCGCATCCATGCCGGGCTGGACGATGCCACGCTGGACCAGTTGGGTCAGGCGCAGAATGTGGCCAAGCTCAGCCGCGCCGACATTGCCGCCTGTCTGGCCAGCGGCGCCACCGGCGCAACCACGGTGGCCGCCACCATGATCTGCGCCCGGCTGGCGGGGATTTCGGTCTTTGCCACCGGCGGCATCGGCGGGGTGCATCGCGGTGCCGAAGACAGTTTCGACATTTCCGCCGACCTTCTGGAACTGGCGCAGACGCCGGTGACGGTGGTTGCCGCCGGGGCCAAGGCCATTCTCGACCTGCCCAAGACGCTTGAGGTGCTGGAAACCCATGGCGTGCCGGTCATCGCTTTCGGGCAGGATGACTTTCCCGCCTTCTGGTCGCGCGCCTCGGGGCTGAAGGCGCCCTTGCGGATGGACAGCGCCGCCGAGATCGCCGCCGCACACCGCCTGCGCGGTGTTCTGGGCCTGCCGGGCGGCCAACTGGTTGCCAATCCCATTCCGGTTGAAGCCGAAATCCCCCGCGCCGAAATCATGCCCCATGTCGAGGCCGCGCTGGCCGAGGCCGCCGCACAGGGCATCGCCGCCAAGGCGGTCACGCCCTTCCTGTTGCAGCGGATTTTCGAGCGGACCGAAGGCCGGTCGCTGAAGGCGAACATCGCGCTGGTGCTGTCGAATGCCCGGCTGGCCGCCGCGATTGCCGCGGAATTGGCCAAAGCTTCGTGAACGGCCAGATTTTCGGCAGCGCGGCATTGCGCGGACCGGGGCCTGCGGCCTATTTAGGGCCCATGCAGGTGCCTCAATGACCGAACCCCATCCCCCCCGCCGCGGCCTTCTGGCCGGGCTTCGCGCCAGTTTCCTGACCGGGCTTGTGGTGGTCTTGCCCATCGGCCTGACGATCTACATCGTCTGGGCCTTCATCGGTTGGTTAGACGGCTGGATCCTGCCGCTGATCCCCGCCGCCTATCAGCCCGATGCCCTGATCGGGCGCTGGTTCGGCCCGGAATACGAATTCCCGGTGCGTGGCGTCGGTGTGCTGGTGTTCCTGTTCGCCACGGTGATCATCGGCTGGATGGCAAAGGGCCTGATCGGCCGGTCGATCATCCGCACCGGCGAGAATCTGGTGGACCGCACGCCGATCGTCCGTTCGGTCTATGGCGCGATCAAGCAGGTGGCCGAGACCTTCTTCAACAAGAAGGAACAAAGTTTCGACAAGGTCTGCCTGGTCGAATTTCCCCGCCCCGGAAGCTGGGCGCTGGGGTTCATCTCGACCCGGCCCAAGGGCGAACTGGCCGACCGGCTGGCCGACAATGGCGAAGAGATGTCCTCGGTCTTCGTCGGCCTGACCCCCTTCACCAGCGGGATGCTGCTGTTCGTTCCCACCAGCAAGCTGGTCATCCTCGACATGAAGGTCGAGGATGCCGCCAAGCTGATCGTGTCGGGCGGGCTGGTCTATCCGCTGCCCAAGGAACCGCGCTGACCCGTCAGCTATAGACCTTCGCCAGATCGACTGGCACCGCCTTTTCAAGGTCGCCGTCGCAGGTGGCCAGGAAGGCCTCTGCCGCGCGGCGACCGGCCTCGAACAGCCGCGTCACGATATGTTCGGACGGTTGCAGCTTGGTCGTGGCCGAAAGGTCGTTCATCAGCGGATCGTCGGCAATGATATGGACCCGCAAGTCCTTCATCTGGCCTTTCGCAATATGCCCCTGCGCGATCAGCCGCTTGACGAACCCCACCGCCCGCAGCTCTGACATGAGCGAGGCGTTGAAGCTGATCTCGTTCATCCGGTTCTGGATTTCCAGCGGCGTGTCCGGCACCGCGTCGCGCCGCATCGGGTTGACCTGCACGATCAGCAGATCGTCCGGCAGGTCGCGGTCATACAGCGGCCAGAGCGAGGGGTTTCCGGCGAATCCGCCATCCCAATAGGCCTCGCCGTCGATCTCGACCGCCTGGAACACCGTCGGAATACAGGCCGAAGCCATCAGCGCCTCGGGCGAGATGTCCTGGCCGGCGAACACCCGCGCCTTGCCGGTGCGAAGATTGGTGGCGCCGATGAACAGCCGCGGCTCTGTCTCGGCGCAGATATGGGTGAAATCCAGATCGCGCACGATCGGTTCCAGCGGGTTCGACCAGGCCCCGCCCCAGGCGTAGGGCGAATAGAACTGCGCCGCGATGCCCTGCGGGCTGACCGGCAACAGGGCTTCGGCCATGTCCTGCCAGTATTGCATCACCGGCGCAAAGGGTTGCAGCCAGGGGATCATCCGCAGATCGCCCACGTCGGCAACATCCTCCCACAGCTTGCGCAGCCGCTTGCGGGCGGCCTCACGCCCGCCCGCCACCAGCCCCGCCTTCAGCGCGGCGCCGTTCAGCGCCCCGGCCGAGGTGCCCGACACCGCCGCGATCTCAAGGCTGTCTTCCTCAAGCAGGCGGTCCAGCACGCCCCAGGTAAAGGCCCCATGCGCACCGCCGCCCTGCAGCGCCAGACTTACCCGCACCTTGCCACCTTCCATATCACCCTGGGCCGCCTCACATCGCCGTCCAGCCACCATCGACCGAAATCGTGGTTCCGGTCACCTGATCGGCATAGGACGAGGACAGCCACACCGCCGTGCCGCCGATCTGTTCCGTGGTGGCAAACTGCTTCGAGGGCTGGCGGTCCAGCAGAACCTCGCGGATCACCGTTTCCCGGTCCATGTTGTGCACCTTCATCTGGTCGGGGATCTGCGCCTCGACCAGCGGGGTCAGCACATAGCCCGGGCAGATCGCGTTGCAGGTGATGCCCTGCCCCGCCGTTTCCAGCGCGATGGTCTTGGTCAGCCCGACCACGCCATGCTTGGCCGCCACATAGGCCGATTTGAACGGGCTGGCGGTCAGCCCATGCGCCGAGGCGACGTTGATGATCCGGCCCCAGCCCCTGGCCCGCATCCCCGGCAGCGCGACGGCCGAGGTGTGGAAGGCCGAGGACAGGTTGATCGCAAGGATGCGGTTCCATTGCTCGACCGGGAAGTCCTCGACCGGGGCGACATGCTGGATGCCGGCATTGTTCACCAGGATGTCGCAGCCGCCGGCCTGTTCGACCAGCGCACGCGCGTCTTCGGCCTTGGACAGGTCGGCGCGGATGTAGCGGACCGTCACCCCGAATCGGGTCGCCATGTCGCTCGCAAGGGCGTGATCGGCATCGTTGTCGGTAAAGCTGTTCAGCACCACATCGGCCCCGGCGCGGGCCAGCTCCTCGGCCACGCCCAGCCCGATACCCGAGTTCGACCCGGTGACGATGGCACGCTTTCCCTTAAGGTCCATGACCCTTCTCCCATGCTGCAACTGCGGCAAACTTACACCCGGGGTTCGGGAATGACAGCACAAAGCGCAGGGGGACAGGGCCAAAAAAAACGCCGGCGCTAGGCCGGCGTTCAGTCGTTGAGGCAGGTTTCATACAGGCAAGAAACCTATCGAGCAGTAAGTTCTATATAGTCCCCCCGCCGCCGATGGCCAAGCTAAAAGTTTGAAAAGGCACGGGACGCCGCTTAGGGTGGCCGCAAATCGAAGCCAAGCCGAAGGGATACCGTCGAAGATGGTCCGTCACATCTACGCGAGGTTGCAGACCCTTGCCGCCGCCCTGATGCTGTCGCTTGCGGCAAGTGCCGTGCAGGCCGAACCCAGACACGCCATCGCTATGTATGGCGAACCCGCGCTGCCCCCGGATTTTGTGTCCCTGCCCCAGGTGAACCCCGATGCCCCCAAGGGTGGCAAGATCACCTTCGGCCAGTCCGGCACATTCGACACGCTCAACCCGTTCATCACCGCAGGCCAGCCCGCGACCGGCGTTTCGACCTATGTGGTCGAGACGCTGATGGGCCGGAACTATGACGAGCCGTTCTCGCTTTATGGCCTGCTGGCCGAATCGGTCAGCACGGACGAGGCCCGCAGTTACGCGGAATTTACCCTTCGTGAAGAAGCCCGATTCTCGGACGGCAGCCCGGTCACGGTCGAGGATGTCATCTGGTCGATGGAGACGCTGGGCACCCTCGGAAACCCGCGCTACCACGCCGCCTGGAAAAAGGTGGCTGCGGTCGAACAGACCGGGCCGCGCAGCGTCAGGTTCACCTTCAACACCGAAGACCGCGAACTGCCGCTGATCCTGGGCCTGCGCCCGATTCTGAAAAAGGCCCAGTGGCAGGGCAAGGATTTCGAGGCCACCACCTTCGAGGCCCCCATCGGTTCGGGGCCGTATGTGGTGGACAAGATGGAACCCGGCGTCTTCATCAGCTTCCGCCGCAACCCCGACTGGTGGGGCAAGGATCTGCCCTTCAACCGGGGCCAATGGAACTTTGACGAGATCCGCCACGAATACTTCGCCAATTCACAGGCGATCTTCGAGGCGTTCAAGGCCGGGGCGCTCAGCACCTACCGCGAAGGCAATGCCGCGAAATGGCTGTCGAACTACAGCTTTCCGGCGGTGCAGTCGGGCGATGTGGTGAAATCGGAAATCCCGCACAAGCGGCCCTCGGGCATCGAGGGGCTGGTGTTCAACACCCGCCGTCCCATCTTTGCCGACTGGCGCGTGCGCGAGGCGCTGATCCTGGCCTTCAACTTCGAATTCATCAACCAGACCATCACCGGCGGCACCGAACCGCGCATCCAGAGCTACTTCTCGAACAGCACGCTGGCGATGGAGCCGGGCAAACCCGCCGAAGGCCGCGTGGCCGACCTGCTGGCGCCGTTCAGGGACCAGCTTCTTCCCGGCGCGCTGGACGGCTATGCCCTGCCGGTGGCGACCGACCGTTCCAACCGCCGCAACATCCGCAAGGCCACCGCCCTTCTGGAAGAGGCGGGCTGGGCCGTGGGCGACGATGGCATCCTGCGCAACGCCGCAGGCCAGCCCTTCGCCTTCGACATCGTGCTGACCGTCGGACAGGATGAAATGGCCTCGATCGCGGCGATCTATATCGAGTCACTCAAGGCGCTTGGCATCACCGCGACCGTCACCATGCTGGACAGCGCGCAGATGAAGGAACGTATGACGAAGTATGACTTCGACATGACGCATTACATACGTTCGCTGTCTCTCAGCCCCGGCAACGAACAGACGTTGTACTGGGGATCGGCCGGGGTGACGGAACCGGGCACCCGCAACTGGATGGGCATGAACAGCCCCGCCGCCGAGGCGATGATCGCCGATATGGTCAAGGCCTCGGACCCGGCCGAATTTGCAGCGGCGACACAGGCGCTGGATCGTGTGTTGACAACGGGTAGATACGTGATTCCGATCTGGTATGCTGACAAGGCTCGGATCGCGCATCGGAAGGAGCTCAGATTCCCCGACCGCATCCCGCTCTATGGCGACTGGATCGGATTCCAGCCCGACATCTGGTGGTATCAGGACTGACAACAACAAACGGCAGGCAAGAGCATGAAAAAGATCATACTTCTGGGGGCGCTTCTGGCCGCCCTTCAAGGCTGCAACACCATCGCCGGCGTCGGGGATGACGTGTCGGGCGGCGCCCGCACCGTGCAGGGCTGGTTCGGCTGAACCCGCCCCCGGCGCGTGACAAAGGGGCTGTGCCAGCCATGGCGCAGCCCCTTTTCCTTGGCCCCGACGCTATTCCGCCGCCTTGCTTGCCCCTTCGGCCTCGGCCGGCGCACGGTCCTCGCGCCGTTCGGGCAGCCGGATCACCGTCACCGAACAATGCGCCTCGGCCACCACATGCGCCGAGACCGACCCCAGATAGCGCCGCGTCGTGGAATGGCCCCGCGCCCCCATCATGATGTGGTCCACATGGTTCGCGGTCGCATAATCCAGGATCGCCTGCCCCGGATCGGTGCCTTCCAGAATGGTGAAGGTCAGCCGGTCGTCGGGCAGTTCGATCTCTTCCGCCCAGTGTTTCAACTGCACCAGCCGCATCACATGGATGTTGTTGCCCTGATCGTCGGTGCCCTGATCAATGCCGATCCGCGCCGTCTTGATGACGTTGACGCAGGCGATGCGGGCGTCCGGTTCGATCAGCAGCATCCGCTTCACAGCCGATCGCAGCACGGATGACAGCTTTTCGCCCTCGGGCGACAGGTCCACCGCCACCGCGATGATCGGCACCGAGGCCAGTTGCGAGGCCACCGAATCCGGCGCCTTGAACTGGCGGATCTTCCGCATCACCCGCCAGCGGTCGAACACCGTCAGCAGGCTGTCCTGCTTCAGCTTGTGCGCCCGCGCGGTCAGCTTCACCTGCTGGGGATGCGTCAGGTCAAAGGCCATCTGCGCGGCCGTCTGGGTGCGGCGCATCGGATCAACCACCAGCGCGCGCAGGATGATTTCCTGCAGCCATTCGGGAATTTCCGGCCGGATCGCACGGGGCGGCACCGGATCGCGCCAGAGCCGCTTGCGCACGCCGCGCAGGGTTTCCGGCGTGCCCCAGGGGTTCTTGCCGGTGGCCAGCGCGTAAAGCATGGCCCCCAGCGCGAACAGGTCTGACCGCGGGTCGTCGCGGCAGCGCAGGTATTGTTCCGGCGCGATATAGGGATAGGTGCCCATCGGAATGGTGAATTCCTCGGCCAGAAGGTCGGGCAACTGGTCGTGCCGCGACAGGCCGTAATCGACGATCACCATCTCGCCGGTCGGGCGTTGCAGGAAGTTCTCGGGCTTCAGGTCCAGATGGATGACATGCTGGCGGTGCAGGTCGGCCACCGCATCCACCATGCGGGCGGCAATCTCCAGCACATCCGACAGCGGCAGCGGCGCCTTCTGGAACACCTTGAGGAAGCTCTCACCCTCGATCCGCTCGGTCACGATATAGGGCATCACCTCGAAATCGCCGATCCCCATCACGCGGGGCACATGCGGGCCGGTCAGGCGCGGCATGATCATCTGCTCGATCTCGAAGCCCACGATGGTTGGCCCGTCATAACCGTCCATGATGGTTGGCACCTTCATCACCATGGGCGTGCGATACTTGGCGTGGGTTGCTTCCCAGATCGTTGCAAAGCCGCCGGTGTGCAGCTTTTCACCCAGGGTGAAGCCGTCGATCTCAAGGCCGGGATGGGGGCGCACGGGCATGGGCTACTGTCCTTTGAGCAGACGGATGGCAAGTTCCTCGGGCAGGCCCGCCGCCCGCACCTTCTGCGCGGCGGCGGCGGTGTTGTAGGGAACGCGGCGGAAGGTCAGGTCGTTGATCGCGGTGTCCAGCAGCGCCCAGGACGCCTGCGCCACCCCGTCGCGCGGCTGCCCCACCGAACCGACCACCGCCAGCCAGCGCCGGCTGCGCAGCAGCGGGATCGGGAAGCCCACGCGAAACGTCTGCTGGCGCACCATGCCGCCCATGTCGCAACTGGCCAGCAGCGGCACATGCACATGGCCGCAGAAGATCAGCCGCGCCTTGCTGGCCCGGAACGAGGGCGTCGCCTTGGTGTCCGAGGTGACATAGGTCCAGTCCTCGGGCGCGTTGGCCGAGGCGTGGACGAAGAGGATGCCGTCCTCCTCAACCGTCATCGGCAGGCCTGCCAGAAACCGGCGATGCGCTTCGGTCACGCGGGTCTTGGTCCAGTCCATCGCGCGCTTGGCATAGGTCGACATCATCTCGGGCGCCCCGGCGGCGGCATTGTCATGGTTGCCGCGCACGCAGATCGCGCCCTTGGCCACCAGATCGGCGGCCTTCTCGGTGCACCATTCGGGATCGGCCCCATAGCCGACCAGATCGCCCAGCAGGACGATCCGGTCCACCCCACGCCCCCCGACATCCGCCAGCACGGCTTCGAACGCCTCTCGGTTGGCATGGATGTCCGTCAGGATGGCATATTTCATCCGGCCCCTCCCAAGGCGTTCCCCTCAGCCCCGACGCTGGAAGGCATTTTCCGCCCGCGCCATGCGACAGATCAAAGGCCGTGGAATCATCTTTGCGCAAGGGGCGCGTGGCCAGACCTGCGCCAGCCCTACACCAGCGAGGTGACCCAAAGCACCGTCGCGTCCTCTTCCGACAGGCTGATGACATTGTGCCCCATCGAGGCATCGTAATAGGCGCTGTCGCCCCGGCGCAGGTCCACCGGCTCATAGAACTCGGTGTAAAGCCGCACGATGCCGGTCAGGACATAGAGGAACTCTTCCCCGTCATGCCGCACCCAGCCGTCGAATTCGCCAAATTCGCGGGCCCGGATGCGGGCGCGGTAAGGCAGCATCTGCTTCTTGCGCAAGCCGCTGGCCAGCAGTTCGTGTTCATAGGTGGCAGTGGCGCTGGCCTGCCCTTCACCCGATTTCGTCACCGCCATGCGGCCGTTCACCTGCGTCCGCGACGGCGGGGTGAACAGTTGCGGCACGCTGATCGCCAGCCCTTCGGCCAGTTTCTTCAGCGCCTCATAGGTGGGCGACATCTGGCCGTTCTCGATCTTGGACAGCGTTGACCGCGCCAGCCCCGCCTTGCCGGCCGCCTGTTCCAGCGTCCAGCCGCGTTCCTTGCGCAGGGCGCGCACCCGGGCGCCCAGATCCAGCGGCTCGACATGCGCCTCGCCCCCGTCCTCGCGGGCGATGCGGATCAAGGTCTTGGGATCGGGATGCGTCATGCTCCATGCGGATACGCCAGCGCCTCGGGGCCTTGCAAGCCTGTGCAAGCATGTTAATGCCGGGCTTATGACCACACCCGATCTTTCCCGCTTCAACCTGGCCGCCCATGTGCTGGCGGCTGGGGCGGAAACACCCGACAAGGTCGCGCTGGCCATCCTGACGCTGACCGGCGCCGAACGCTGGAGCTATGCCCGGCTGATCCGCGCCGTGCGGGGCTGCGGCGGCTGGCTGCGCGCGCAGGGCCTGCGCCCCGGCGACCGCGTGCTGATCCGGCTGGGCAACCGCCCGGCCTATCCGGTGCTGTATCTGGGCGCGATTGCCGCCGGGATGGTGCCGGTGGCCACCTCGCCGCTGCTGACCGCGCCCGAGATCACCAGGATGGCCGCCGTGGTGCGCCCCCGGCTGACCGTGGCGGATGAGGCGGTGGCGGTGCCCGAAGGCGTGCCCGCCCTGCCCGGCGATCTGGCGGAATGGGAGGCGGCGGCACCCTGTGACTGGCATCTCGGCCCGGCCGAACGGGAAGGCTATATCGTCTTCACCTCGGGCACCTCTGGCACGCCGCTGGCGGTGCGCCACGCCCACCGGGCGATTCTGGCGCGCGGCTACATGTATCAGGGCTGGGAAGGGCTGGGTCCGAACGACCGGCTGCTGCATGCGGGCGCCTTCAACTGGACCTATACCATGGGCACCGGGCTGATGGACCCCTGGACCGTCGGGGCCACCGCCCTGATCGCGGCGCCCTCGGTCAGCCTTGACCACCTGTCGCTGGTGCTGCGCCGACATGACGCGACGATCCTTGCCGCCGTGCCCACCGTGCTGCGCCGCCTGTTGCGGGCCGGCCTGCCGGCCCTGCCCCGGCTGCGCCACGCGCTGTCCGCCGGCGAACCGCTGCCGCGCGACCTGCGCGCGGACTGGCAGGCCACGACCGGCACCGACATTCACGAAGCCCTGGGGATGAGCGAGGTTTCCACCTTCATCTCCGGCGCGCCCGACCGCCCGGCGCCGATGGGCGCCACCGGCTTTCCGCAGACCGGCCGCCGTGTTGCGGTGCTGGGTGACGATGGCCGCCCGCTGCCACCGGGTGAAATCGGCGTGCTGGCGATCTCGACCGCCGATCCGGGGCTGATGCTGTCCTACGAAGGCGCCGATCCGCCGCAAGGCCCGTGGTTCGCGACCGGCGATCTGGTGCATCAGGACCATGGCGGCGCGATCCATTACCACGGACGCGCCGATGAGATGATGAACCCCGGCGGCGTGCGGGTTTCCCCGCGCGAGGTGGAACAGGCCCTGCTGGGCCTGCCCGGTGTCACCGATCTGGCCGTGGCCGAGGTCGAGGTGGCGCCCGGCACCCGCGTGGCCCTGTGCTTCTACGCAGGCCAGCCTCTGCCGGAAGGCACGGCACAGGCCTTTGCGGCCGAACGCCTGGCCCGCTACAAATGCCCCCGAGGCTATGTCCATGTGTCCGAGATTCCGCGCGGACCCACCGGCAAGGTCAACCGCCGGGCGCTGGCCGCCCTTTATGGAAACGGCACGAATGATCCGGCTTGATATCTTTTCCGATCCCGTCTGCCCCTGGTGTTTCATCGGCAAGGCCAACCTTGACCGGGCGCTGGCGGCGGCCCCCGACCACCCGTTCGTCATCCAGTGGCATCCGTTCCAGTTGAACCCGGACATGCCGCCCGAAGGCATGGACAAGCGCGCCTATCTTGAGGCCAAGATGGGCGGCAAGGACCGGCTGGCCGCCGTCCATGAACGGCTGCGCGAAGTGGCCCGCACCGCCGGCGTGGCGCTGGACCCCGACAAGCCGAAGCGGATTCCCAACACGCTGGATGCCCACCGGCTGATCCATTGGGCCGGGATCGAGGGGCGGCAGATGGCCGTTGTCTCGGCCCTGTTCAGCGCCTACTGGACCGGCGGCCGCGACATCGGCCAGCCCGAGGTTCTGGCCGACATCGCCGATGCCTGCGGCATGGACCGCGCCGCCACCCTGCGCCTGCTGGCCAGCGACGCCGATGCCGACGACCTGCGCGCCCGCGATGCCGATGCGCGGCAAAAGGGCGTGAACGCGGTGCCCACCTTCCTGATCGCCCAGCAATATGTCGTCTCGGGCGCGCAACCGCCCGAGGTCTGGGCGCAGGTGATTGACGAGTTGAAGGCCCAGGAATGACCCGTCCGACCCCGGCGCCCGAACGCCTCAGCCAGGGCGAATTCATCGCGCTGATCGCGATGCTGTTCGCCACCATCGCGCTGTCGATCGACGCGATGCTGCCCGCGCTGCCCGAAATCGCCCAGACTCTGACCCCCGACGCGCCGAACCGCGCGCAACTGGTGCTGACCAGCTTTGTCTTCGGCATGGGGCTGGGCACGCTGGTTGCCGGCCCGTTGTCCGATGCCTTTGGCCGCAAGCCGGTGATCCTGTTCGGATCGGCGCTGTACTGCGTGGCGGCGCTGGCCTGTTATTTCGCCTCGTCGCTGGAACTGCTGCTGGTGGCCCGCGTGGTGCAGGGCATCGGCTCGGCTGGGCCGCGCACCGTGTCGATGGCGCTGATGCGCGATCTGTTCCAGGGCCGCGAAATGGCGCGGATCATGTCCTTTGCCATGATGGTCTTCACCATGGTGCCCGCGCTGGCGCCGCTGATGGGACAGGGCGTGATCGCGCTTTCGGACTGGCAGACCATCTTTCTGGTCTACATCGTCTTTGCCGCGATCACGATGGTCTGGCTGGGCCTGCGCCAGCCCGAGACGCTGCCGCCCCCGGCACGCCGCCCGCTTTCGGTGCGGGCCCTGGTCGCCGCCACGCGGGAACTGTTCAGCCACCGCGTCGTGCTGATCTCGATCCTGTGCCAGTCGCTGACGCTGGGCGCGCTGTTTTCGATGCTGTCGTCGATTCAGGGCATCTTCGACCTGCGCTTTGATCGCGCCGACCAGTTTCCGCTGTGGTTCGGGGTGATCGCGGTGCTGTCCGCCTTCGGCTCGATCCTCAACGCGAAGGTGGTGGTCAAGGTCGGGATGCGCCGCATGGTGACGGCAAGCTATGCCGCCGTGCTGGCACTGACGCTGCTGCATCTGGCGCTGGTGGCGACGGGCCTGATGCCCGAAACGCTGGCTTTTGCGGCCTTCGTGGCCTGGGGCGTTGCGATGTTCGGCATGATGGGGCTGACCATTGGCAACCTGAACGCCCTGGCGATGGAGCCGGTGGGCCATATTGCCGGGCTGGCGGCCAGCGTGATTTCGGCGATTGCCACCGTCGCCTCGGTCCTGCTGGCCATTCCGGTGGGTCAGGCCTTCGACGGCACGGCGCTGCCGCTGCTGGCCGGGGTTTCCGTCTTTATCGCGGCTTCGCTGCTGCTGATGCGGCGGGCGTAGCCGCCCGCGCCTGTTCGGCCAGATCGCGGGCAATGGCGAAGGCGCCCTTGATGCGGTCGGCCTCCGACTTCATCTCGCCCTGAAGCACGATCTTGTTGCCCTGCACCTTGGCCGCCGCGCCTTGCGCCTTGAGGAATTCGACCAGCCCCGCCGGATTGGCGAACTTGTCGTTGTGGAACTGCACCGTCGCGCCCTTCGGCCCCGCATCCAGCCGGCTGATGCCGGCCCGCTTGCACATCGCCTTGATGCGCACGATCAGCATCAGCGTGTTCACCTCTTTCGGCAGCGGGCCGAAACGGTCGATCAGCTCGGCGGCAAAGCCTTCCAGTTCCACCTTGGTGGTCAGGCTGCTGAGGCGGCGGTAAAGACCCAGCCGGATGTCGAGGTCGGGGATATAGTCCTCGGGGATCATCACCGGAACGCCCAGGTTCAACTGCGGGCTCCAGTCGTCTGAAATCGTGGACAGGCCCTGAAGATCGCCGGCCTTGATCCGGGCGATCGTCTCTTCCAGCATGTGCTGGTACAGCTCGTAGCCGACTTCCTTGATATGGCCCGACTGTTCCTCGCCCAGCAAATTGCCGGCGCCGCGCAGGTCAAGGTCATGGCTGGCCAGGTTGAACCCGGCGCCAAGGCTGTCCAGGCTGCCCAGCAGTTTCAGCCGCTTCTGCGCCTGCGGCGTCAGCGGGCTGCGCGGTTTTGTTGTCAGATAGCAATAGGCGCGGGTCTTGGACCGCCCCACCCGGCCACGGATCTGATACAGTTGCGACAGGCCGAACATGTCGGCCCGATGCACGATCATTGTGTTCGCGGTCGGAATATCCAGCCCGGATTCCACGATGGTCGTTGCCAGCAGCACGTCATACTTGCCGTCGTAGAACTGGTTCATCCGGTCATCCAGATCGCCCGCCGCCAGTTGCCCATGCGCGATGACATAGGACACTTCGGGAACATGGGTTTTCAGGAAATCCTCGATCTCGGGAATATCCGCCACCCGCGGCACCACATAGAAGGTCTGCCCGCCACGATACCGTTCGCGCAGCAGCGCCTCGCGGATGGTGATGCTGTCGAATTCGGAAATGTAGGTGCGGATCGCCAGCCGGTCCACCGGCGGGGTGGCGATGATCGACAGATCGCGCACCCCGGTCAGCGACAGTTGCAGCGTGCGCGGAATGGGCGTCGCGGTCAGCGTCAGGACGTGAACCTCGCTGCGCATTTCCTTCAGGCGTTCCTTGTGGGTCACGCCGAAATGCTGCTCCTCGTCGATGATCAGAAGGCCAAGGTTCTTGAAGCTGATCGACTTGGCCAGCAACGCATGGGTGCCCACCACGATGTCCACCGTGCCATCGGTCAGCCCGGCCCGCGTGGCATTGGCCTCTTTCGTGCCGACAAAGCGCGACAGCGGGCGCACCGTGATGGGGAAGCCGCGGAAGCGTTCGGCGAAACTGCGGTAATGCTGGCGGGCCAGAAGCGTGGTCGGGCAGATCACCGCCACCTGCATCCCCGACAGCGCGGCGACAAAGGCCGCGCGCATGGCAACCTCGGTCTTGCCGAAGCCCACGTCACCGACGATCAGCCGGTCCATCGGGCTGCCCTTTTCCAGATCGGCCACCACATCGGCGATGGCGGCAAGCTGGTCGTCGGTTTCCTGATAGGGGAAACGCGCGGCGAAGGCCTCCCAGATGGAATGAGGGGCTTCCAGGATCGGCGCATGGCGCAGCGCCCGTTCCGCCGCGACCCGCATCAGCCGGTCGGCGATTTCCTTGATGCGTTCCTTGAGCCTGGCCTTCTTGGCCTGCCAGGCCCCGCCGCCCAGCCGGTCAAGCAGGCCTTCGTCATGGCCATAGCGCGACAGAAGTTCGATGTTCTCGACCGGCAGATAGAGCTTGGCATTTTCGGCATATTCCAGCGCCACGCAGGCATGGGGCGCGCCAAGGGCGGTGATCGTCTCGATCCCCAGATAGCGCCCGACGCCATGTTCGACATGCACCACCAGATCGCCGGGCGACAAAGCATCAACTTCGCGCAGAAAGTTATCGGCCTTGCGGCGTTTTTTCGGCTTTCCGGTCAGACGGTCGCCCAGAACGTCCTGTTCCGAGATCACTGTCAGCCCCGGCGCGGTGAAGCCCGCTTCCAGCGCCCAGACCACCAGATGCACACCGCCCCGGGCCGGGGGCAGCGCCCGCAGGTCCGGCAGGTCTTCGGTGGCCAGGCCCTGATCGGACAGCAGCCCTTTCAGCCGGTCCCGCGCGCCTTCGGACCAACTGGCGATCACGACCGAAGATTGTTCGCGCAAACTGCGAACATGGTCGGCCAAGGCCGCGAAAAGACTTATCTTCTCTTGCTGCCGTTCCGGCGCGAAATTGCGTCCGATCCGGCCGCCGGCATCCAGCACGCCCGGCCCCGGCGCCTGCGGCAGCGGCGAAAGCTGGATCACCCGGCGGTCGGCCAGCGTTTCCTCCCAGCCGGCATCGTCCAGATACAGCAGCCCCGGCGCGACCGGCTTGTAGACCGTGTCGATGCGGCCCTTGGCCGACAGGGCCTCGGCGCGGGCGTCATAGGCGTCGTCGATGGCCTCCCACCGGGCCAGCCGCATGGGCGTGACCTGGTCATCCAGCATCACCACCGCCTGCGGCAGATAGTCGAACAGCGTCTCAAGCCGGTCATGGAAGAACGGCAGCCAGTGCTCCATCCCCTGATGCTTGCGGCCGGCGCTGACGGCTTCATACAGCGGATCTTCCGATCCGCCGGCCCCGAATTCGGCACGGTAGTTCTGGCGGAACCGGGTGATCGCCGCCGGGTCCAGGATCACCTCGGACACCGGCGCGAATTCGACGCGGGCCAGCTTTTCCACCGTCCGTTGCGTGGCCGCATCGAAGCGGCGCGCGCCGTCCAGCACATCGCCGAAGAAATCCAGCCGGATCGGCCCGCCCGGCCCCGGCGGGTAAATATCGACGATGCCGCCGCGAATGGCGAAATCGCCGGGCTCCGCCACGGTCGAGGCCGGGGTGAAGCCCATGCGCGCCAGAAATCCCTTGAGCCGCGCCTCATCCACCCGGTCGCCCACCGTGGCGCGGAAGGAGGAGGCCTGCACCACCTCACGCGCGGGCAACCGCTGGGTGGCGGCGCCCAGCGTGGTCAGCAGCACGAACGGCCCCGGCAGACCATCGGCCAGCAGCGCCAGCGTGGCCATGCGGCGGGCGGCAATCTCGGGGTTGGGGGACACGCGGTCGAAGGGCAGGCAATCCCAGGCCGGAAAATCGACCACCACCAGCCCCGGCGCCGCCACCGCCAGCGCGGCGCGCATCGCCTCGGCCCGCTTGTCGTCGCGCGCGACATGGATCACGGGGCGGCCCTTGGCCACTTCCCGCGCCAGAAGGAAGGCGTCCCAGCCCTCGGGCGCGCCGCCCAGGATGATGCGTTCGCCTGCCATGCTGCGGATCAATGCAGGAACGTGACGTGCATGATCTGGTAGGAACCGAACATGCCGGTGAAAAAGATCGCCAGCATCCCGACCACCTGGACCGACCGCCGGTGATACATCAGCCGGTGGTACAGGGCGCGGCCGGTATTCTCGCCCGCCTCGATCTTCAGCGCGGTGCGCAGCGACAGCCAGCCGATGGGCACCATCGGCAGCGCAAGGCAGAACAGCGCCTGCGCCAACTGGATGCCATACCAGAACCCAAGCACCACAAGGCTGGTCAGCAGGAAGGACACCAGTGCGAACAGCGGCACCGCCGCCTGACGCGACAGGTCCAGCAGGCGCCGGGCGTGAATTTCGGCCAGGGTTTCGACATCGGTCTGGGCTTGCCCGCCGTGGCGGCGGGCCTTTTGCAGCATGTCATAGGGCACGCCCATGACCCAGTAGCTGCTGACCGACCACAGGACCGCCACGACGATCCAGTACCAGATGCTCGAGAAGGATCTGGTGTCGATCACTCCGATGATGGTCTGATACCAGTCCACGGCCCGGCCCCTGCGTTTTTTGCCGCGCCCGACATCCCTTGAGGCGCGCGCCTTTCCATGGCAGGCAAGTGACAAGGCCGCAAGCCCCCAAGCCCGCCAAGATGGACAGATGATGCGCCCGATCTCAGCCCCTACCCCCGCCCTTCGCTTCCGCCGCCTGCGGCGCACCGCCGCGCTGCGCGCCCTGACGCAGGAAAACGTGCTCAGCACCGGCGATCTGATCTGGCCGCTGTTCGTGCGCGATGGCTTGGGTGTGGAAGAACCCATCGCCTCGATGCCGGGGGTCAGCCGGCTGTCGATCGACAAGGTGGTGCAGGCGGCGGAACTGGCGGCCGGGCTTGGAATTCCGGCGATCTGCCTGTTCCCCTACACCGACCCGTCCAAGAAGACCGAGCTGTGCGAAGAGGCCTGGAACCCCGACAATCTGGCCAACCGCGCCATCCGCGCCATCAAGCAGGCGGTGCCGGACATCGCGGTGATGACCGATGTCGCGCTGGACCCCTACAATTCCAACGGCCATGACGGGATCGTCCGCGATGGCATCATCGTGAACGATGAAACCGTCGAGGCGCTGGTCAGGATGTCGCTGGCACAGGCCGAGTCGGGGGCCGACATTCTGGGCCCGTCCGACATGATGGATGGCCGGATCGGCGCCATGCGCAGCGCGCTGGAAGCCGCCGGCCACAAGGATGTGTCGATCATGTCCTATTCCGCGAAATACGCCTCGGCCTTCTACGGCCCGTTCCGCGATGCGGTGGGGGCCAGCGGGGCGCTGAAGGGCGACAAGAAGACCTATCAGATGAACCCCGCCAACAGCGACGAGGCGCTGCGCCTGATCGAGCGCGACCTGCGCGAAGGCGCCGACATGGTGATGGTCAAACCGGGGATGCCCTATCTCGACATCTGCCGCCGCGTGAAGGATGCCTTTGGCGCACCGACCTTCGCCTATCAGGTGTCGGGCGAATACGCGATGCTCAAGGGCGCGGCGCTGAACGGCTGGGTCGATGGCGAGAAGGTTATGATGGAAAGCCTGATGGCGTTCAAACGCGCCGGCTGTGACGGCATCCTGACCTATTTCGCCCCCGAAGCGGCGCGGCTTCTGCGCGCCTGAACCGGCGAAAGCACCGCCCGACAGTCTTTGCGTGATCCCGCCGATGCGGGCCCTGCCTGTGCGAAACGCATGACAACTGCGCCGGAACACGCTAGATTTTGCGTCAATGGGGCCTCAGACCCCCGGATCAGGCAAAAGGGCAGAGCGATGGACAGGATCACACGACGTGGACTTCTGGCAGGGGCCGGCGCGACGGCCTTTCTGACCGCGGCTTGCGGCAACGGGGTTGGCTCGAACGGGTCGGCGCAGATCGACGCCCGGGTCGATGCCACGAAGAACTATCTTTTCAGCCGCTATCCCGGCACCAGCGATCTGGCCGCGCGCGCGTCGGGCGTGCTGTACATGCCGCTGATCACCGAGGCGGGGCTGATCTGGGGCGGGTCCTATGGGCGCGGCGCGCTGCAGATTCAGGGCGCCACGGTGGATTATTATTCGGCCACCAAGGCCAGCATCGGCCTGCAGGTCGGCGCCCAGCAATACGCCCACGCGCTGTTCTTCATGACGCCCGAGGCGCTGTCCGACTTCCGCCGCTCGCAGGGCTGGGCGGCATCGGCCGACCTGCGCTATGCCACGCCGGAAGAAGGCGGCAGCATCGGCAAGGCCACGACCGAGATCGACCCGGTGATCGCGCTGGTGTTCGGCCAGCAGGGGCTGATCGCAGGCGCCTCGCTGGCGGGCGTGAAATACACCCGCATCATCCCCTGACCGACGCGCGCCGCCGGCAATGTCGATCGAATCCCTGATTCAGGCCTATGGCCCGGCGGCGGTTTTTCTGGGCTGCTTTTTCGAAGGCGAGACGGCGGCCCTGCTGGGCGGTGTCTTTGCCCATCGCGGGCTGGATGGCGGCACCGCCGCCCTGATGCCCGATCCGGTTGGATCTGCGCGCTGGTTCGGTATCGGGGCCTGGTCGGGCATGGCGGCCGTCGCCGGGCTGGGCGCCTTTCTGGCCGATCAGATGTGGTTCCTGCTGTCGCGCCATGCGCCCGATGTCGGGCCGCTGCGCCGGCTGAGGCAGGCCGCCGCCGCCAGCCCGCTGCGAAGCCGGCTGGAAAGCAGCCGCCACCTGATGGCGATGCTGTTCCGCTTCATCCCCGGCACCCGTATCGCCGGCCCGATCCTGCTGGCACAGACCGCCCTGTCCTGGCCCGCCTTCGCGGCACTGAACGGGGCGTCGGTCTGTGTCTGGGCGTTGCTATTCACCGGGCTTGGCTACCATTTCGGCCTTGCCGCCGAGGCGCTTCTGGGCCGGCTGGCCGCGCATCACTGGCTGTGGCTGGTGGCCGGGCTGGCGCTGGCCGGGCTGGCGGCGCACCGTCTGGTGTTCCGCCGCCCGCCAAAGGGCTGAGGTCTAGCGCAGCCGGCGGATCAGGCTTGAGGTGTCGTTGCGCCCGCCGCCCATCAGTTGCACGTCCTTGTAGAACTGATCGACCAGCGCCGTCACCGGCAGCCGCGCGCCGATCTCGTCGGCGGTGGCAAGGCAGATGCCCAGATCCTTGCGCATCCAGTCCACCGCGAAGCCGAAATCGAACTGGTCGGCCAGCATGGTCTTGTGCCGGTTCGCCATCTGCCAGCTTCCCGCGGCGCCCTGGCTGATGACTTCTACCACCGCCTCGCCATCCAGCCCTGCCTTCTGGCCAAAGGCCAGCGCCTCGCTCAGCCCCTGCATCAGCCCGGCGATGCAGATCTGGTTCATCATCTTGGCCAGTTGTCCCGCGCCGCTGTCGCCCAGACGGCGGCAGATGCGGGCATAGGCGGCGATCACCGGCTCGGCGGCGGCGTAATCGTCCTCGCGGCCGCCGCACATGATGGAAAGCTGGCCGTTTTCAGCCCCCGCCTGCCCGCCCGACACCGGCGCATCGACAAAGCCCCGCCCCTTTTCGGCGGCCACCTCGGCCAGCTCTCGGGTCACACGGGCGGAAACCGTGGTGTGATCGACAAAGATCGCGCCGGGGTCCATGCCGGCAAAGGCCCCGTCCGGGCCAAGGCAGACCATGCGCAGGTCGTCGTCATTGCCCACGCAGGCCATCACGAATTCGGCACCAAGGGCAGCCTCGCGCGCGGTGGGCGCTGCGGTCCCTTCATGCTGTTCCAGCCAGCGTTCCGCCTTGCCGGACGAGCGATTCCAGACCGTCACGCGATGCCCGGCCCTTGCCAGATGCCCGGCCATCGGAAAGCCCATCACGCCCAGACCCAGAAATGCCACCTTTGCCATGCGCTTGCCTCCGCCTGTGATTTGCCCTTGAACCGAAGATGGACTAGGACGCCAAGGCGCCGCCGCCGTCAAGAAGGGCCCCGATGTACACGCTGTTCCGCTGGCTTGTCCGCCTGTTGACCGCCGCCGCCGTTCTGGGCGGCGTGGGCCTTCTGCTGCTTTACTGGTTCCTGTCGCGGTCTCTGGTCGATTATGACGAGGATTTTACCGTCAAGGGCATCACCGCCCCGGTCGAAGTGGTGCGCAACAACGACAGCGTGCCGCATATCTTCGGCAAGAGTGACGAGGATGTCTATTTCGCGCTTGGCTTCGTTCATGCGCAGGACAGGCTTTGGCAGATGACGATGCTGCGCCGCACCGCGCAGGGGCGACTTTCGGAACTGTTCGGCTCTGCCACGCTGGGCGTGGATGAACTGATGCGTCGGCTGGACCTCTACACCCTGTCGCTGGACAGCGTGGCGGCGCAGGATCCCAAGACTCTGGCCGCGCTTCAGGCCTATTCGGCCGGCGTCAATGCCTGGATCGAACAGGTGAATTCGGGCGCCCGTGGCCGGGGGGCGCCTGAATTCTGGATGTTCGAGCCCGAGATTTCCGCCTGGGCCCCGGCCGATTCCATCGCCATCCTGAAGCTGATGGCGCTGCAACTGTCCGGCCATGCCGAGGCCGAGGTGCTGCGTGCGCGCCTGTCGATGATCCTGTCGGCGGACCGGCTGGCCGACATCTTGCCGGAAGACCCGGGCAAGGGCGTGGCCGCCCTGCCCGACTATGCCGCGCTTGTGCCCGGCGCCCTGCCCGCCAGCAAGCCGCTGGATTTCGCGCTTGGCCCGTTCTCACCCCTGCCGCCCCTGGGCATGGCGGGCGCCTCGAACGCCTGGGCCGCCGCACCATCCCGCTCGGCCGCGGGGGCCGCGCTTCTGGCCAGCGATCCGCACCTTGGCTTTACCGCGCCGACGATCTGGTATCTGGCGCGGCTGGAACTGACCACCGGCGGCGTGATCGGCGGCACCATTCCCGGCGTTCCCGCCGTGCTGGTCGGGCGCAGCGAACAGATGGGCTGGGGCCTGACCACGGCCTATCTCGACGATCAGGATCTGGTGATCGAGAAGCTGAACCCCGACAACCCCGAGGAATACCTGCGCCCCGATGGCAGCTATGCCCGTTTCGACAGCCGGCAAAGCATTGTCACCGTCAAGGACGGCACCCCGCTGACGCTGACGCTGCGCTGGTCCGACCACGGCCCGATCCTGTCCGGCAAGCAGTTCGAGGTGGGCACCGTCACGCCCCCCGGCCATGTCGCGGCGCTATCCTGGACGGCGCTGTCGGGCGCGGACACGACCATGACCGCCGCGCTGCGGCTGATGTCGTCGCAAAACGTGGCCGAGGCCATCGAGGCGGGCCGGCTGCAGATCGCGCCGGCGCAGAACCTGATGCTGGCCGGCCCCGATGGCATTGCCCTTCAGGTGATCGGCCAGATGCCGGCGCGCGATGCAGCCCACCCGACCCAGGGCCGGATGCCCGCGCCGGGCTGGCTGCCGGCCACCGGCTTCAAGGGCAGCTTCCCCTATGAAGACAACCCGCGCTTCCTGAACCCGCCCTCGGGCCTGCTGGGCAACACCAACAACAAGACGGTGGACCGCCCCTTCCCCGACCATCTCAGCTTCCTCTGGGGCGATACGCAGCGCATCCAGCGCTGGCTGACGCTGATGAAATCGCGCGAGGTGCATACCCGCGAAAGTTTCATCGAGGCGCAGCTTGATACGGTCGACCCCACGTCGCGCGCCCTGCTGCCGCTGATCGGCGCCGATCTGTGGTTCACCGGCGACCCCGCCCCCGAAGGCACGCCGGAACGGTTCCGCCAGCGCGCGCTGATGCTGCTGGCCGAATGGAACGGCGAGATGAACGAGCATCTGCCCGAACCGCTGATCGCGGATGCCTGGATTCGCGCCCTGATGGACCGGCTGATCCGCGACGAGCTGGGCCCGATGGCCGACAGTTTCACCCACCCCGACCCGGTGTTCATCGAACGGGTGTTCCGCAATGTGAACGGCGCCTCGGTCTGGTGCGACGTGATCCAGTCGGCGGCGGTCGAGACCTGCACCGATCTGGCCCGCATCGCGCTGGATGAGGCGCTGTTGCGGTTGCAGGAAAAATGGGGGCCGAACCTGGAAAGCTGGCGCTGGGGCGATGCCCACCAGGCCACGCATGACCACCCGGTTCTGGGTCAGGTGCCCCTGCTGCGGCATTTCGTGAACATCCGCCAATCCACCAGCGGCGGCGATGATACGCTGATGCGCGGCCGCACCGCCGGCACCGGCGACAACCCGTTCCTGAACGTGCATGGCGCGGGCTATCGCGGCGTCTATGATTTTGCCGACCCGGATTCGTCTGTCTTCATCACCGCGACCGGCCAGTCGGGCCACCCCCTAAGCCGCCATTACGACGATCTGGGAGAGTTGTGGCGGCGTGGCGAGTATATCCCCATGAGTCTTGACCCCGCGCTGGCGCGGGCGGCGGCCCTTGGGGTGATGGTGCTGACCCCCGCCCCGGCGGCAGACTGATCAGGCCTCGCGCCAGCGCTTCTGCTGGCGCGCGGTCCAGCGCACGGTCACATCCCAGCCGGTTTCGGTATCGGCTTCCGACACCACCACCGCCTGATCGTGCAGCCAGGCCCGGCGGCGGCCGTCGGCAAAGCCAAGGTGAAGCGTCACCTCGGTCTTTTCCTCTTCGAAGGACTGCGAGATGCGGTCCAGGAGCGCGTCGATCCCTTCGCCCGTCAGCGCCGAAACCGGCAGCACATCGGGCCGCTGGGCCGATTGCGCCGCCAGCGCCTCGCGGTCCGAGGGACCGACCAGATCCAGCTTGTTCCAGACCTCGATCTGCGGGGTGGCCGAGGTCACGCCAAGGCTGGCCAGAATATCGGCCACATCGGCGGCCTGTTCGGCGGTTTCGGGGTGGCTGATGTCGCGGACATGGCAGATCAGATCGGCCGACAGCACCTCTTCCAGCGTGGCGCGGAAGGCGGCCACCAGTTGCGTCGGCAGGTCACTGATGAACCCCACCGTATCGGACAGGATGATCTTGCGGCCAGAGGGCAGCACCACGCCGCGCATCGTGGGGTCAAGCGTGGCGAACAGCATGTCCTTGGCCATGACCGAGGCGCCGGTGATCCGGTTGAACAGCGTCGATTTGCCGGCGTTGGTATAGCCGACCAGCGCGACAATCGGGAACGGCACCTTGGCCCGCGCGGCCCGGTGCAACTCGCGCGTCTTGACCACCCGTTCCAACTGGCGTTTCAGCCGCACCACCTGATCGTCAATGGCGCGGCGGTCGGATTCGATCTGGGTTTCCCCCGGACCGCCGACAAAGCCAAAGCCGCCCCGCTGGCGTTCAAGGTGGGTCCAGGCCCGCACAAGGCGGGACCGCTGATAGGACAGCGCCGCCAGTTCCACCTGCAACACGCCTTCGCGGGTGCGGGCGCGGTCGGCAAAGATTTCAAGGATCAGGCTGGTCCGGTCCAGAAGTTTGACGCCCCAGTCCTTTTCCAGATTGCGCTGCTGCACCGGCGTCACCGGCCCGTCCACCAGCACCAGCTCAATGCCTTCGGCCTTGAATCGGGTCTTCAGCTCTTCCAGCTTGCCGGTCCCGAACAGCGTGCCCGGCGCCACCTTGGACAGCCGCACGACTTCGGACCCGACCACCTCGATCGCGGGCAGCGCCATGGCCAGTGACACCGCTTCCGCCAGCCCGTGTTCGGGCAGGCGGCGGGTGTTGCGGGCCTTCAGGTCGGGGTGCAGCACCCAGGCACGGGTGGGCCGCGCCGCCGTTTCATAGGCATCGATTCCGCCGTCTTCGAACAGCGGATCGTCGTCGTCATCTTCGGGAAGGTCGGAAATCAGTCTTCACCTTCATAAAGGCTGATCGGCGCACCCGGCATGATGGTGGAGATCGCGTGCTTGTAGACAAGCTGGGATTGACCGTCACGGCGCAACAGCACGCAGAAATTGTCAAACCAGGTAATCACGCCCCGCAACTTGACGCCGTTGATCAGGAAGATCGTTACCGGAACCTTGGCCTTGCGGACGTGATTGAGAAACGCGTCCTGCAGGTTTTGCTTGTCGCCAGCCATTGTTGTTTTGCCTTGCGCGATGGCCGCGTTTTGTCGCGGCACGGTTGAAGTTTCTGGCCGGAAAGGCCGCGGTATCCGCAGGCCCTGCGAATGAAAGCAGTATTAGCTGCGAATCGCGCAGATTCCAGCCCGAAAATCAGGCCGTTACATGTGGAATTGCGCCTTGCCCCGCCAGCCCCCCGGCGCAACCAGCGCGATAAGCGCCAAAGTCTCAAGCCGGCCCACGACCATGGTCACGCCCAGCACGATCTTTTCGGCATTGCTCAGCACCGCATAGGACAGCGGCTCGGCGGTGGCG
This sequence comes from Pseudogemmobacter blasticus, assembly GCF_003071405.1. Lineage (NCBI taxonomy): Bacteria > Pseudomonadati > Pseudomonadota > Alphaproteobacteria > Rhodobacterales > Paracoccaceae > Pseudogemmobacter > Pseudogemmobacter blasticus. Next base: position 436,220 of record NZ_CP020470.1, read on the forward strand.
ACCTGGATCAGCGGGCCGGTTGTGGTCAGCGCCGAAATGCCCAGGACCAGCGCCGGCTGAAAGGCCTGGCCCGTCAGCGTCAGCACCGCGGTCACAAGGCCGATGGACAGCGCGAACAGCATGAAGAAGACCCAGGCCATATAGGCGCCTTCCCCGCGCAGCCGCCGCCCTTCGGCGCCCTGACCGCCCACCGAATTGGGGTGGATGATCCGCTCCAGCTCGCGCTCGCCCTGCCGCAGCAGCGCATAGACCCGCAAGAGCTTGACCCCGCCCGCCGTGGTGGCGACCCCGCCCCCGACAATCGCCAGCCCCAGCAGCATCAGACCCGGCGCCCCCAGCCCGGCCCAGTCGCGCGCCGAGGACCAGTAGGCGGATTCGTAGCCGGTGGTTGTCAGGAACGACAAGGCGGTGAACATCGCCCCCCACAGCGCACGGGCAATGCCGGTGGCCGTGGCCATTTCGCGCGGCGCCTCGACCTCGGACATCAGGTGCCGTGTCATCAGGACCAGCACCACGACCGCCGTCAGGAAGGCTGCCAGCCGAAGCTCGGGGTCGTGCCAGATCTTGCGGTCCGACAGCCCCACCCCCGGCACCGGCATCAGCCGCCGGCTGAGGGCAAAGACCAGAAAGCCAAGGATCAGCACCTCGCCCGCCAGCCCCGACCCGGTGACCGACAGCCCGATCCCCGCCGAGACGCCCGAGGTGGACAGCGTGCCCATGGCATGTGTCAGCGCCAACAAGCCATCCTCGCCCGCGATCAGCAGCGCCACCCACAGCGCCAGCGTCAGCCCGGCATAGACCGGCAAGATCGCCATCGCATAGCGGCTGAGGCGCAGCGCGGGGTCGGCAACACGGGTGATCTGCGTCGCGCCATGCGCGCCGCGCCCCGGCACCCGGCCGGAAATCACCTCGGCCCCGCCCAGGTTCAGCGGTGCCAGAATCGCATAGGCCGCCAGCAGGATGAAGTAACCGCCCAGCCAGGACACCAGCGCCCGCCACAGATGCACCGAAGGCGGCAGCCGGCCCGGTTCATAGACCGATGACCCGGTGGTGGTGAAACAGGTCATCATCTCGAACCAGGCGTTGATCAGGCTGGTGTCGCGCACCGCCCAGACCACGGGCAGCGCCATCGCCACCGGCAGCACGACATAGGCCCCGACCAGCGCCGCCAGTTGCGCCCGCGCCGCATTGCGCGGCCGCCAATGCGCGGTGGCCAGCCCCAGCATCACCGTCAGCACGGCCAGCATCAGCGCGGCATAGAAGAACGCCCGCGCCGTTCGCATGTCGCCCAGAATCAGCGCATGGCCCGACGGCAGCAACGCCACCAGCGCCGTGCCGCCCAGCAGGACGACCAGCAACGGCAATGCGGTCAGCCGGGCCAGCATCGCGTCAGAAGAAGTCGATCGAGACCAGCAACAGCCGCTCGACCTCGGTCACGTCCTTGGCCATCGCGAACAGCGCGATCACGTCGCCCGCCTCGATCCGCAGATCGCCGGTCGGCTTCAGCACCTTGTCGCCGGATTTCATCACTGCGCCGACCAGCACGCCTTCGGGAAACTCGACATCGCGGATCAGCTTGCCCGCCAGCGGCGAGGTGGACATCACCTGCGCCTCGATCAGCTCGGCCTCGGCATCGCCGATGGCATAGACATGCCGCACCCGCCCGTGCCGGATGTGCCGCAGGATCGACGACACCGTGGTCGCCCGCGGGTTGATATAGGCGTCAATGTCCAGCGGCGCCATCAGCGGCGCCAGCGTCGGGTCGTTCACCAGCGCAATTGCCATCGGGCAGCCTGCCTGCTTGGCCCGGACCGAGACCAGAAGGTTGGTCTTGTCATCATCCGTCACCGCCAGCACCGCGTCGGCACGGTCAATGGCGGCTTCCATCAGCAGGTCCATGTCCATGCCGTCGCCGTTCAGCACGATGGTCCGTTCCAGCGCATCGGCGGCGCGTTCGGCGGTGGGGCGGTCCTTCTCGATGATCTTGGTCCGCACGCGGGCACTGCGCTTTTCCAGCGCGATGGCCACGCCAAGGCCCACATTGCCCGCCCCGATGATAACCAGGCGTTCCTGCTTCTTGTTCTTCTTGCCAAAGATTTCCAGGCAGCGGTTCACGTCTTCGGAATGGGTGAAGACATAGATCTGGTCCTCGGCCAGCAACTGGTCGCCCGGCTCGGGCGCGAAAAGCCGCCCCTCGCGCCGCACGCCCACGACAATGGCCCGCAGGGTGGAAAACAGCTCGTTCAACTGCCGCAGGGGCGTGTTCAGCACCGGACAATCTTCGGTCAACTGGATGCCCAGAAGCTGCGCCCGCCCGCCCATGAATACTTCGGTGTCAAAGGTCGCCGGGGCCGCCAGCCGTTGCAGCGCGGCTTCGGCCACCTCATGCTCGGGGCTGATCACCACGTCGATCGCCAGCCGGTCCTGCGTGTAAAGGTCGCTGTAGGCGTCCGACAGATAGCTTTGCGCCCGCACCCGCGCGATCTTGCGGGTGACGTTGAACACCGCCTGTGCGATCTGGCAGGTCACCATGTTCACTTCGTCGGAATGGGTCGCGGCGATGATCATGTCGGCATCGCGCGCCCCGGCCTTTTCCAGAACATCCGGGTGGCTGGCAAAGCCCACAACGCCCTGAACGTCCAGCGTTTCCGTCGCCCGGCGCACCAGATCGGCGTTCACGTCAACAACGGTGACATCGTTCTTTTCGCCCGAAAGCTGGCGCGCGATCTGCCAGCCCACCTGTCCCGCGCCGCAGATGATCACCTTCATCAGATACCCCGGTCGGTTCCACGTCGGGCCTGAATGTCACGTCCATGCCAGCGGGTCAATCGGCGCAGCCTGCCGTCACTCATCGCCGCCAAGGTCATCGTCGCCCTCGCCCGTCTCGCCGCGATAGCCGCGGGACGAGGTGACAACCCCCAGCGATTTCAGCTTGCGGTGCAGCGCGCTGCGCTCCATCCCGACAAAGCCCGCGGTGCGACTGATGTTGCCGCCGAAGCGGTTGATCTGGGTCAGCAGGTATTCGCGTTCGAACAGCTCGCGCGCCTCGCGCAGGGGCAGCGTGGCGATCTGCCCGCCCAGAACCATGCCCTCGCCCGAACCGCTGTGCTGCTCTGGCCCGGGCAATTCGCGCGCCTCGATGGCGCCGCCGCTTTCGCCCAGGATCAGCACCCGCTCGATCACATTGCGCAACTGGCGGATGTTGCCGGGCCAGGCCATGGTCTGCAGGGTCGCCTCGGCTTCCTGGCTGAGGGCGCGCGCCGGCAGGCCCTGGCTGCGGTGGAACCAGTCGATGAAATGCCGCGCCAGTTCGGGAATGTCCTCGCGGCGCTCTGACAGCGACGGCACCGCAATCGGCACCACGTTCAGCCGGTCGTACAGCTCCTGCCGGAAGCGCCCGGCCCGGATTTCCCCCGGCAGATCGCGTGTGGTGGACGAGATCACCCGCAGATCGACCCGCACCTTGTCGGCCCCGCCTGCGCGGGTGAACTGCTGTTCGGTCAGCACCCGCAGGATCTTGGACTGGGTGCCCAGCGGCATGTCGCCCACTTCGTCGAAATAGACCACGCCACCATGCGCCTGTTCCAGCAGGCCCGGTTCCACCCCGCGATCCGGGGTTTCGCGCCCGAACAGCACCTCTTCCATCCGCTCCGGCTCGATCGTGGCCGACGAGACGCTGATGAACGGGGCCGCGGCCCGGTTCGAATTGGAATGAATGAAGCGGGCCGCCATTTCCTTGCCCGATCCGGGCTGCCCGGTCAGCATGACCCGGCCGTTCGACTTGGTGACCTTTTCCAGTTGCGATTTCAGACCCTTGAAGGCGGCAGAGCTGCCGACCATCTCGGCCGAGCTGACATCGCGGCGGCGCAGTTCGTGGTTTTCCCGGCGCAGGCGGCTGGTCTCCATCGCCCGCGTCACCACCACGATCAACTGGTCGATGTTGAACGGTTTTTCGATGAAGTCATAGGCGCCCTGCTTGATGGCCGCGACGGCGATTTCAATATTGCCATGCCCCGAGATGATGATGACGGGAATGTCCGGGTTGTCGCGCTTGACGGTCTTGAGAATGTCGATCCCGTCCATCCGGCTGTCCTTGAGCCAGATGTCCAGGATCATCAGCGCCGGCGGGTCGGCGTTGATCTCGGTCATGCAGTCATCGGAATTGCCGGCAAGACGGACGAGATAGCCTTCGTCGCGAAGGATGTCGCCGATCAGTTCACGGATGTCCTTTTCATCGTCGACGATAAGGATGCTCATGCTGCGGTTCCCCCTTGGGCCGGCGATTGCGGCCCGATGTTGCGGCCCATGCGGCGCTTGGCAAGGCGCGGAAGCCGGATCTCGGCCAGCGCGCCGGCATGGGCATTGCCTTCGAACAGGGGCGCGTCCAGCAGCGCCAGCGTGCCGCCATGTTCTTCGATGATCTTTTTGACGATGGGCAGGCCAAGGCCGGTGCCCTTGGCGCGCGTGGTGACATAGGGTTCGAACAGCCGCGCCCGGTCGGGCGGCAGGCCGATGCCATTGTCGGCGATGCGGATCACGCTTTCGATGTCATCCGAGGTCAGGCTGATCCTGATTTCGGGCGCGATGTCCTGCGATGAATTCTTTTCCTTAAAGGAGTCAATCGCTTCGCCAGCGTTCTTGATCAGGTTTGTCAGCGCCTGCCCGATCATGGCGGCATCCAGATCCATCGTCACCGGCCCCTCGGGGATCTCGGTCACGAAGCGCACGTCCGGCTGGCCGGCCACTTGCAGGGTGACGGCATCGCGCAGGATCTGCACCAGATTGCTTTCGCGCCGGTCCGGTTCTGGCATCCGGGCGAATTTGGAGAATTCATCAACAATGCGGCGCAAGTCATTGGTCTGACGAACGATAACGTCGGTCAACTGTTCCAGGTCTTCGGGGTCGCGCACCTGGGTCAGGAACTTGCGCTTCAGCCGTTCGGCCGACAGGGCAATCGGCGTCAGCGGGTTCTTGATCTCATGCGCGATGCGCCGCGCCACATCGCCCCAGGCCGCCATGCGCTGCGCGGTGACCAGATCGGTCACATCGTCAAAGGCGACCACATAGCCTTCCAGCCGGCCGCTGTCGCTGCGCCGCACGCTCATCCGCACCAGCAGGCTTTCCAGCTTGCCCCGGCGCGTCAGCTTCACCTCTTCCTGCACCCCCGCGCCGCCTTCATCCTTCAGGCGCGCGAACAGCGGTTCGAATTCGGGCACGGCACTGGCCATTGTCACGCCATGCAGTTCGCCGGTGATGTCCAGCAGGCCTTCGGCGGCGCGGTTGATGAAATCGACCTGCCCGTTGGCATCCAGACCAATCACCCCGGCCGTCACGTTCGACAGCACCGAATCGAACAGCCGCCGCCGCCGTTCGGTCTGGCGGTTGCTTTCCATCAGCGCCTCGCGCTGGCCCTTCAACTGCCGCGTCATCTGGTTGAACAGCCGCCCCAGCATGGCGATTTCGTCATCGCCTTCTTCCTCGCGGACCTGCACATCCAGATCGCCCGCCCCAACCTGCTGCGCCGCCCCGGCCAGCCGCCCCACCGGGCGCGACAGCCGTTCCGCGAACCACAGGCCCAGCCAGATGGCCGCCAGGATCAGGATCAGCGCGAAGCCCAGATAGATCAGCCCGAAATTCAGCAGCAGTTTGCCACGGTCGCTTTCAAGCTGGCTGTAAAGCCGCACCGTTTCCTTGGTTTCATCCAGCAGCGACAGGATTGACCCGTCCACATCGCGGCTGACGTAAAGATAGCGGTCGGGATAGGCCTCCAGATGCACCAGCGCCCGGAATTCGTTGTTCGGCCAGTCCTCGATCATCACCGTCTCGCCGGTGCGGGCGCGGGCCAGTTGTTCGGGCGTGATGTTTTCAAAGCCGAAGAGGTAAGACCGATCGCCGCGCGTCTTCAGCGTTCCGGTCCCGTCAATCAGATAGGCCTCTTTCAGCCCGCGCTGAATGGCATCCTGCCCCTGGCTAAGAAGCGGACGCAACTGATCGTCCCGCAGGAAAAAGGTCTTCTGCTTGGCAAGGTTCAGATAGGACGCCAGCGCCTGCGCATCCTGCATCAGGTCTTCGCGCTGTTCGCCCTCATAGGCTTCGGCGGCGGCCAGCGACGACCCGACGACCGAGCGCACCCGGTCGGAAAACCAGCCCTCAAGCCCCAGGTTGACCGACAAGACCGCAAAGACCGCGACCAGCACGGTGGGCACCAGCGCCACCCCGGCAAACACGCCCGACAGCCGCAGGTGCAGCCGCGATCCGGCCGACTGGCTGCGCCGGTCGGCCACAAGCCGCGCCACGCGGTACAGGACCAACGCCGCCACCAGCAGAACATAGACCAGATCGGCCAGCAGAATCAGCCGCAGTTGCGGCGTTGTCGCGCCCTGATTGAACGGCCCCAGCGCCAGGAAGGTGGCCACCACCAGCACGGGGCCAAGAAACACCAGGCCCAGAGTCGTTGCAGTCTGCACACGCTTCTGGCGCCGCAGCCTTGACAATCTGGACCAGACATCCCGGTGAAGGGCGCGTTCTGAAGGGCTCATGACCTGCAACATCTTGTGGCGTTCGGGCATTGCGACCCGTGTGCCACGCTTGATGTTGCGGTTTTACATCAGCTTGCGCCGCCGTGTCACGCGGATATCGAGGTCGGTGATCTTCTTGCGCAAGGTATTGCGATTGATCCCCAGCAGATCGGCGCATTTCGCCTGATTTCCGCCGGTGGCATCCAGCGCAATCTCGATCAGCGGCGTCTCCACTTCCTTCAGGATGCGCTGATAGACGCCCGGAGGCGGCAGTTGCCCGCCGTGCAGATCGAAGTAGCGCTTCAGGTGCCGCGCCACGCTGGCCGACAGCTTTTCCCCCTCCAGCGCCGATTTCACAGGCTCGGCCGGCGGCAACTGGCCCAGAACCTGCGCCACCTCGGCCTTGGTGATTTCGGCGTCGCTGGCCGTCACCGCCAGCCGGCGCAGGGCATTCTCCAATTGCCGCACGTTGCCGGGCCAGGCATGGGCGCGCACCATCTCGCGCGCCTCGGCCGAAAGCCGCCGCCCGGTACCCAGGTCGCGTTCGGCCCGGCCAAGGAAGTGGTCGGCCAAAAGCGGAATATCCTCGACCCGTTCGCGCAAGCTGGGCATGTGCAGCGTCACGCCGGCCAGCCGGAAATACAGATCCTGCCGGAAGCTGCCCGCCTCGATCTTCTGGCTCAGGTCTGCCTGGCTGGTGGCGATCACCCGGGGCGCACTGTCGCCCGGCAGATCCAGCAGCCGCACGGCGCGGGCCTGCGTGTCATCGTCGTAATCGGCCACCTCGTCAAAGACCAGCGTGCCGCCGCGCGCCCGCGCGATCAGGTTCGACGGGCCTTCCATCCCTTGCAGGTCAGCCGCCTGCACCACCACGAAGGGCATGTTGCGGCGGTCGCTGAAATCATGGATCGCGCGGGCCAGCAGGCTTTTGCCGGTGCCGGATTCGCCGGTGATCAGCACCGGCAGGTCGGTGTTCATCACCCGCGCGACCAGCCGGTACAGCGCCTGCATCCCCGGCGCCCGGCCCACCAGCGGCAGGTCTTCCGACGGTTCGCGCAGCGGCTGCACCGCCACCTGCGGCGCGCGGCGGCGCTGGTCCAGCGCGCGGGCCGACCGTTTCATCAGGTCGGGCAGGTCAAAGGGTTTGGGCAGATAGTCGAAGGCTTCCGCCTCGGCTGCCTGAATGGCCGTCATGATGGTGTTCTGCGCCGAAATCACGATCACCGGCAGACCGGGCCGCATCCGGCCGATCCGCGGCAGCGCATCCAGCCCGTTGCCGTCGGGCATGATCACGTCGGAAATGACCAGATCGCCCTTCCCTTCCTCGACCCACCGCATCAGCGTCATCAGGCTGCCGGTCGCGTGCACCTTGCAGCCGGCGCGCGTCAGCGCCTGGGTCAGCACCGTGCGGATGGTGCGGTCATCGTCGGCGACAAGGATGGTGCCGTCCATGGCTTACAGGTCCTTCCGTTTGTCCTTGGGGGCGAGCGGCAGGGAAATGCGGAACGCGGTGCGTCCGGGCACCGATTCCACGCTGATCCAGCCGTCGTGGTCAGAGATGATCTTGGATACCAGCGCCAGCCCCAGGCCGGTGCCGTTCTCGCGGCCCGAAACGAAGGGCTCGAACACATCGCCGGCAATGTCGGGCGGCAGGCCGGGACCATCGTCGATGATCTCGACATTCAGCGGCAGCGCGGCGGGCACGCCATCCTTGCGCCGCATCCGCAGGCTGATGTCATAGAAGGTGCGCAGCCGGATGGTGCCGCCCTTGCGCCCCGCCGCCTCGGCCGCGTTCTTGATCAGGTTCAGGAACACCTGCATCAACTGGTCGGGGTCGGCCCAGGTGGGCGGCAGCGAGGGATCGAAATCCTCGATGATCGTCATATGCGCGGCAAAGCCCACCAGCGCCGAACGGCGGGCGCGGTCCAGCGCGTCATGCACATTCACCGCGCGGCGGTCCGGTGGCCGCAGGTTGCCGAACTGTTCGACCTGTTCCAGCAGCTTCACGATGCGCCGGGTTTCCTCGACGATCAAATCGGTCATCTCGCGGTCTTCGGGCGTCAGCGACATCGACAGAAGCTGCGCCGCGCCCGCAATCCCGGCGAGCGGGTTCTTGATCTCATGCGCCAGCATCTCGGCCATGCCGATGGCCGATTTCGCCGCCGTCTTCGCCCCCATCGACCGGCCCAGCCTGTCGGCCAGTTCGCGGGGCGACAGGATCAGCAGCAGGATGCCGGGGTTGTCATGCATCGGGGCCAGATGGATGGTGCATTGCACCGGGGCGCGTTCGCCGCTGGTCACGTCCACATCGTTGATGTTCAGCGCCGCCTGGTTCGACCGCGCCCGCGCCATCGCCTCTTCCATCGGGGCGTCGATCGCCAGCCGGTCCAGCACGGGCTGGCCCGCCAGCGCCCGCGCCGAGGTGTTCAGAAAGGCCTCGGCCGCGGGGTTGACCTCAAGCACCCGACCCGCCTCGTTCACCAGCAGCGCCGGCAAGGGCAGCGAGGCCCAGACCACCCCTGGCACCGGATAGGGCGAGCGATAGGCGCTCATGCCGCCACCTCCATGTCATCGAAGGCCGCAAGGACCAGCCGGATCACCTCTGCCGGGTCGGTGGCGGTCAGGATCGCCTCGCGCGCCTGCGGCAGGCCGGCCTCGTCCAGATACCAGCCCAGATGCTTGCGCGCGCAGCGCAGGCCCAGGTCGCGGCCGTAGAAACCCAGCATGTCTTCATAATGCGTCACGATCAGCGCGGCGCGGTCCGCACCTTCGGGAATCGCCGGGGCCGGGGTGCCGTGCAGCGCATGGGCAATCTCGGCCAGCCGCCAGGGCGCCCCTTGCGCCCCGCGCCCCACCATCACGCCATCGGCGCCGCTGGCCGCCAGCGCCTGCCGCGCGGTGTCCGCATCCACGATGTCGCCATTGGCGACAACCGGGATCGACACCGCGTCCTTCACCGCGCCGATCGCCGCCCAGTCGGCCCGCCCCTTGTAGAACTGGCAACGGGTGCGGCCGTGGATCACCACCATCCGCACACCCGCCGCTTCCGCCCGTTTCGCCAGTGCCGGCGCGTTCAGATCGCTGTCGTCCCAGCCCAGCCGGGTTTTCAGCGTGACCGGCACCTGCACCGCCGTCGCCACCGCCTCGATCAGCCGCAGCGCCAGATCCAGATCGCGCAGCAAGGCGCTGCCGCACAGGCCCGTGGTCACCCGCTTGGACGGGCATCCCATGTTGATGTCGATCACCTGCGCGCCCTGCCCTTCGCACCAGCGCGCGGCTTCCGCCATCAGTGCCGGTTCCCGGCCCGCAAGCTGCACGCTGGTCGCCACCTCGCCGAAGCCCAGTTCGGCCCGCGCCCGCGCTTCCGGTCGGGCGCGCAGCACCTCGTCGCTGGCGACCATCTCGCTGACCACCAGCCCGGCCCCGAACCGCCCCACCAGCCGGCGGAACGGCAGGTCGGTGATGCCGGCCAGCGGCGCCAGAAGCACCGGAGGGGAAACCGAAATCGGGCCAAGGGTCAGGGTCACGGGTGTTCTGTCCTGCAAGGGATGGGCCAAGCCTTAGCGCCCCGGGCGGCAAAGGTCCAAAGCGCGCGGAACAACCTTTGACTGAAAAACGTGCATTGCACAATAACTAGGCAGATATGCCTGCTTTCCCGCCACATTGTCAGCGCCGCGGGGCTGGCCTAGACAGGATGGGCACAACCGGGAAGCCTGCCGCCATGACCACCGCCGTCCTTATCGTTGCCGCTGGCCGGGGAACCCGGGCCGGAGGCGAAATTCCGAAGCAGTGGCAACTGCTTCGCGGCAAGCCGGTGCTGGCCCATACGCTGGCCGCCTTTGCCGGGATGCGGATCGTGCTGGCCATCCATCCCGACGACCGCGCCCGCGCCGCAGCCCTTGCGCCGGACATCCCTCTGGTTGAAGGCGGCGCCACGCGGGCGCAATCGGTGAAGAACGCGCTTGAGGCGCTGGAAGGAACCGGCGTCACCAAGGTTCTGATCCATGACGGCGCCCGCCCGCTGGTCAGCCGCGCGCTGATCGCCCGGCTGGAGGCGGCGCTGGATGCCCACCCCGGCGCCGCCCCCGCGCTGGCGGTCACCGATGCGCTGTGGCGCGGCGAAGCGGGCCTTGTCTCGGGCACGCAGTCGCGCGACGGCCTTTACCGCGCGCAAACGCCGCAGGCCTTCCGTTTTGCCGAAATCCTTGCGGCGCACCGCGCCCATCCGGGCAATGCCGCCGATGATGTCGAAGTGGCGCGGGCCGCAGGACTTGACGTTGCCATCGTCGAGGGCGACGAGGACAATCTGAAACTCACCTTCCCCGGCGACTTTGCGCGCGCCGGGCGGCTTCTGGAGGGGCGGACCATGGATGTGCGGATGGGCAATGGCTATGACGTTCATGCCTTCACGGCGGGCGATCACGTCTGGCTTTGCGGCGTGAAGGTGCCGCATGACAAGGCGCTGCTGGGCCATTCCGACGCCGATGTCGGGATGCACGCCCTGACCGATGCGATCTATGGCGCCATGGCGATGGGCGACATCGGCCGCCACTTCCCCCCCAGCGACCCGCAATGGAAGGGCGCGGCCAGCCACATCTTCCTGGCCCATGCCGCGAACATGGTCCGCGAAAAGGGCTATGTGATTTCCAACTGCGACGTGACGCTGGTCTGCGAACGCCCGAAGATCGGCCCCCATGCCCATACAATGCAACAGGAACTTGCCCGCATCATGGGGGTTGAGCCGGGCCGCGTCAGCGTCAAGGCCACCACCTCGGAACGGCTTGGCTTCACCGGCCGGGAAGAAGGCATCGCCTCCATCGCCACCTGCGTTCTGGTGCGCGCATGATGCGCGCCATCGCCACCGTCTTCGGCATCGGCCGCCTGCGCCCGGCCCCGGGGACATGGGGGTCGGCCGCGGCCATCGTCGCGGGCGTGGCCATTGACCGGCTGTTCACCGTCTGGGGCCTGCTGGCCGCCTTCGTGATCGTCACCGCCCTTGGCTTCCGCGCCTGCGCCGCCGTCTGCGGCCCCGGCGAAGACCCCGCCGAGGTGGTGATTGATGAAGTGGCCGGTCAATGGCTGGCGCTGCTGTTCCCCGCCTTCGCCTTCTGGAACCGTGGCCTGACCGACTGGGCGCTGGACGCCTGGCCCGGCTGGGTGGCCGCCTTCCTGTTCTTCCGGCTGTTCGACATCTGGAAGCCCTGGCTGGTTGGCCGCGCCGACCGGCGGGGGGATGCGACAGGCGTGATGCTTGACGATCTCTGGGCGGGGCTGTTTGCTGGGCTGATGATCATGGTGACGGCAGGGATATGGCACGGCGTGATGGGATTGTGACGGCGGAAGAGGTGCTGGATCGCGCCCGCTACTGGGGTTTGCGCATCGCCACCGCCGAAAGCTGCACCGGGGGCATGGTCGCCGCCGTGCTGACCGATGTGGCCGGATCGTCCACGGTCTTTGATCGCGGCTATGTCACCTATTCCAACCTGTCCAAGATGCAGATGCTGGGCGTGCGGGAAGAAACGCTTGCCGCCAACGGCGCCGTTTCCGAACCCACCGCCCGCGAAATGGCCGAAGGCGCGCTGGCCCGGGCCGATGCCGGGCTTGTGGTGGCCATCACCGGCGTCGCCGGCCCCGGCTCAAGCGAGTTCAAGCCGGAAGGCCGGGTCTGCTTTGCGCTGGCCAAGGCCGGCCACATGACCAGGACCGAGACGGTGCATTATGGCGCCATCGGCCGGGCCAAGGTGCGCGCCGCCAGCACCGAACATGCGCTGGCGCTGCTGCTGGCCGCGATGGACTGACCGCAGACGGAACCGGCCTCAGCGCCAGCCGTCAAAGAACCGCAGCACTTCCTGCGTCGCGTCGATTTCGCGGGTCTTGCCGCTGTCCAGCCGCGCCTTGCGGCTTCCCGGCCAGACATGCTCGCCCCCTTCGACCGTCATCAGCCGCAGCCGCACCCTGCCGCCCGCCACCCAGTCCGTCACCTCGACCGCCGTTCCGTCGTCCTTGGCGTCGATCCGCCGTTTGGTCTGCGCCAAAGGCCCCGGTTGCGGCGCCAGAAACGCCTGCACCACCGAGGCGACCGAGGCGAAATCGGTGCGCGTCAGGCTGCTGTCGCCCTGCCCGCCGGCATAGGGCACCCGGCTGTCGGCGGTGCCATGCACGATCAGCGCCGGAACCGGCCCCCGGACGGCAACCCGTCCGCTGTCCATCGTGCCCGAAACGCCGGCCACCGCCCGCACCAGCCGCGGATTCCGCGCGGCAAAGGTTTCCGACATCATGGACCCGTTCGACATGCCGGTCAGGAACACCCGCCCGCCATCCACCCCGTAGCGGGCCGTCACATCGGCGATCACAGCCTTGAGAAAGGCCTCGTCCGCCACGCCCTTGCGCGCGGCCGATCCGCAGCAATAGCCGGCGTTCCAGGTCAGCAGCCGGTCACCCTTGCGCCCGGTGCCGGCGGGAAAGACCACCGCATATCCCTTGGCCGTGCCCGCCTTGGCCAGACCTGACGACCGCGCGAACTGACCGGGGTCGCCCCCGCCGCCGTGCAGCGCCAGAATGATCGGCGCGCCCTTGGGCTGCGACGGCAGGTCCACCAGATACCAGCGGTCGCCCAGCTCCACCCGCTCGGTCCGCGCCAGGGCGGGCAGCGTCAGCGCGGCCAGGATCATTGCCGCCCAGACCAGCACCGAACGAGCCGTCTGTATCCGGGCAAGCCGGGCAAATGTGGGGTCAACTGCGGTCATTGGGGTCTCCGGTCAGCGGGCTGTTTCCGCTGAAACGCCACAACCGCCGGTTTCCGTCGCGCCGCGCGCGATGTCAGGCGGCGCGACCGTAGAGATCGGCCGCGCGGCGTTCAAAGGCGCGCACGATCCGCGTCATCGCCTCGTTGAAGACCACGCCGATGATGCCTTGCAGGATCGCGTTGCGAAATTCGAAATCCACGAAGAATTCCACCTCACAACCACCCGGCGCATCGCGGAATTCCCAGGTGGACCGCATGAAGCGGAACGGCCCGTCGATATATTCCGTCAGGATGCGGCGTTGCTCGGACAGCAACTGCACCCGGCTGCCGAACCTTTCGCGGAACACCTTGAAGCTGATCACCAGATCGGCCTCCATCAGCTCGCCGCCCGGAATGGGGGTGCGCGACCGGATGCGCGCGGCGGAATTCCACGGCAGGAATTCGGGGTAACGTGCGACATCGGCCACCAGATCATACATCTGCTGGGCGGTGTAGGGCAGTCGCTTGGTTTCGTGATGGGTGGGCATTGGTCTGCGGCTGTAAGGCCCCTTCATGTGGCGCGTCTCTGCCCGGCGGTCAAGCGGCGCCAGCCGTGACGGGGGGCGACGAAAAGTCCGGCGCCCGAAGCAATGCCCTTGCCAAAGCGTCAGGCCGCCACGGTCAAGATCGCTCTCGAAACCCGGTTCGCTTGGCGCTAGGAAGGGTCGTCAAGCAGGGAAGCCCCAGATGCCCGACCGCCCCTATGTGATCGACCAGCTCATCAGTGCCAAGGCAATTGCCGCCCGGGTCGAGGCGCTGGCCCGCGAGATCACCGCCCATTACCGCGGCACCGACAAGCTGGTCGTCGTCGGCCTTCTGCGCGGCAGCTTCGTCTTCATCGCCGATCTGGTGCGCGAGATCGACCTGCCGGTCGAGGTGGATTTTCTGGAGGCCAGCTCCTACGGCGACGCGCTTCATTCGTCGCGCGAGGTGCGCATCCTGAAAGACCTGCGCGGCGAAATCGCCGGTCGTGACGTGCTGGTGGTGGAAGACATCGTTGATACCGGCTTCACCCTGCACCACGTCAAGAACATGCTGCTGTCGCGCGAACCCCGGCGGCTAGAGGTCTGCGCGCTGCTTGACAAGCCCTCGCGCCGCGAGGTGGCGATCAAGGCCACCTGGACCGGGTTCGAGATCCCCGACGAATTCGTCGTCGGCTATGGAATCGATTTCGCGCAGCGCAACCGCAACCTGCCCTATATCGGCAAGGTGCGCTTCACCGACACATCCGCAGGATAGGCCGGCCATGGACCCGATCCGCTGGATGATGAAGGCAAAGCGCTGGGCGCAGAACCCGCCCTCGATGCGGCAGGTCATCTTCTATGCCGCCATCATCGCCGTCTGCCTGGCGATTGCCGGGATCGAATGGATCTGGGGCTGGCCCGCTTGGCTGACCCCCGACCGGATGCGCGTCAAACCCTGACTGACAGGTTCGGCATTTCGCGCTAGGCTGGCACTTCCTGCCCTGAAGGAGGCCAACCGTCATGCGCCTTGTGCCCAAGCTCATGCTGCTTGCCCTTGCCGCTGCCGCCGCAGGCTGGTGGCTGACCCGCCCCGCGCCCCTGCCCGCCTCGGCTGTGGCGGGCCTTGTGGGGGACGCCGCCCACGGCGAACAGGTGTTCTGGGCCGCAGGCTGCGCCTCTTGCCACATGGCGCCGGGCGCCAAGGGCGATGCGCAACTGGTGCTCTCGGGCGGCCAGCGCTTCGCCTCGCCCTTCGGCACCTTCATTGCCCCGAACATCAGCCAGCACCCGCAGGCGGGCATCGGCACCTGGTCGCTGCTGGATCTGGCCAATGCCCTGACCCGGGGCGTGTCCCCGCAGGGCGAACACCTTTACCCCGTGCTGCCCTATGCCGCCTACGGCAAGATGCAGATGCAGGACGTGGCCGATCTTTTCGCCTTCCTGAAAACCCTGCCCGCCGACCCGACGCCAAGCGCCGCGCATGAGATCGGCTTTCCCTTCAACATCCGCGCCAGCCTTGGCGGCTGGAAACTGCTGTTCCTGTCAACCGACTGGGCGCTGCCCGGCCCGCTGTCCCCGCAGGCCGACCGTGGCCGCTATCTGGTCGAGGCGATGGCGCATTGCGGCGAATGTCACACACCGCGCAATGCCCTGGGCGGTCTTGAAACAAGCCGCTGGCTGGCCGGTACGCCCGATCCGTCAGACGCCAGCGGCAAGGCGCGTGTGCCCGACATCACCCCCACCCGCCTGACCTGGACGGAAGATGAAATCGCCAGCTACCTGACCACCGGCTTCACCCCCGAATATGATAGTGTTGGCGGCCATATGGCCCATGTGGTGGAAAACTTCGCCCGCCTGCCGGCCGAGGATGCCGCCGCCGTTGCGGCCTATCTCAAGGCCGTGCCGCCTTCGGGCGGGCCATAGCGGCCAGACGCCTTCCCTTGCGGCGCCCGACACCGCCAGACACAAGAATTTGCGTTGTATCGTGGCAACAGACGCGGCCAAGGTTTCGGAATGGCCCAGCCAACTGTTTCGTTCGCCCCCAGATTGCGCGAAAGCAGGAACAAGAAGATCGGAGGCTCCCATGATGCGCGTTTCTCTCCTTGCCCTGCTTGCCGTCGGCGCAATTGCGCCGTCTGCGGCCTCGGCCTTCGATCTTGGCAACGGCATGGCCGTGACCGGCTCGGTCAAGCTGGAATATGACAAGTACGAATCGGACGACACCGCCGTTCTGGATGCCGATCTTGGCCTGAGCTGGCGCTCGGGCGGGCTGATCGGCTTCGATGCGGCGCTTGATTCAACCTATATCGGCGATTCCGACGAAGACCTGACCAACATCTGGGCCGCGCTCGTCTTCTCGACCGACATGGGCGAATTCTCTGTCGGCGCCCCGCGGCCGGTGGTCGAATCGATGGCCGTGCTGCCGCGCTTCGGCACCTCGCGTCTGCTGGATCTAGAAACCTCTTTCGCCCGTGGCCCGCTCTCGACTGCGGCCGGCTTCGAGGACAATGGTTTTGCGCCGGGCCTGGCCTTCACCGGGCAATCCGGTTCGGTCAGCTATGGCCTGTCCTATCACCGCTTTGAAATCGGCGGCAGCGATCTGGATCTGATCCAGGGCGTGATGAACTATTCCAACGGCGCGACGACGCTGTTCATCAGCGGCGAACTGGGTGATCTGCTCAGCGTCGATCCTTCGGTCGTCAAGATCGGCGGCCTTTACAGCGCCGATGTCTATTCCTTCGGCGGGGAACTGGCGCGGGTGGATTACGGCAGCGAAGGCATCACCACCGGGCGGCTGTTCGGCACCTATGACGTGATGCCCGAACTGACCGTCAAGGGCGACATGCTGCTGATCGAGAGCAGCGAGAACATCTATTCGCTCGGCGCTGAATACCGCTTTGGCCAGATCGGCTTTGTCGAGGGCGGCGCGTCCTTTGTCGACAATGACCAGATCTACGACATCGGCGTCGGCCTGAAGTTCTGATCGCGGATCAGATCACCCCACATGACAACGGCCGCCCCTTTCCGGGCGGCCGTCTGCCTTTCAGCCGGTCGTGTCAGGCCCGCCCCAGCTTTTCCAGCCGGGCCGCCCGCAACCGGGCGAAATCGTCCCCCGCATGATAGCTGGACCGCGTCAGCGGCGTGGCCGAGACCATCAGGAACCCCTTGCCATAGGCCGCCGTCTCATAGGCCGCGAATTCCTCGGGCGTCACGAAGCGCGCCACGGCATGGTGTTTCGGCGTCGGCTGCAGATACTGGCCGATGGTCAGGAAATCGACATCGGCGCTGCGCATGTCATCCATCACCTGCTGCACGGCGGCGCGATCCTCGCCCAGCCCGACCATGATGCCCGATTTAGTGAACATCGTCGGGTCCAGTTCCTTGACCCGCTGCAACAGCCGCAGGCTGTGGAAATAGCGCGCGCCGGGCCGCACCCCCGGATAAAGCCCGGGCACGGTTTCAAGGTTGTGGTTCAGCACATCGGGCCGCGCCGCAACCACGGTTTCCAGCGCCTCGGACCCGCATTTCAGGAAATCGGGCACCAGCACCTCGATGGTGGTCTCGGGCGCGCGGTGGCGGATGGCGCGAATGGTCTGGGCGAAGTGTTCGGCCCCGCCATCGGCAAGATCGTCGCGGTCCACACTGGTGACGACGACATGCTTCAGCCCCAGTTCCGAAACGGCGTGCGCCACACGGCCCGGCTCGAAGGCATCCAGCGCCTGCGGCTTGCCGGTGGCGACGTTGCAGAAGGTGCAGCCGCGGGTGCAGATCTCGCCCATGATCATCATGGTGGCGTGACCCTGGCTCCAGCATTCGCCGACATTGGGGCAGCCCGCCTCTTCGCAGACCGTCACCAGTTTCTTGGCCTTCAGAATGTCGCGGGTTGTCTTGTAACCCTCTGACGTGGGGGCCTTTACCCTGATCCAGGCCGGCTTCTTCGGCTGGGCGTTGTCAGGACGATGCGCCTTTTCGGGGTGGCGCTCTTCGGGAATTTTCAGGTCGCGCAAAGCTGCAAGCCCTCTGTGGTTTTTCCCCCTAGCCGTATCGGGGTTCTTCTGACATATGCGCTAACATGCCGGCAGGCAACGTGTCGCGCCTTTTGCGCGAACCGCCGGTTCTGAAAAACAGTGGAGTTACCATGGGCAAGAAGTTCTTCGCCGAGGTGCTGGGCACCTTCATCCTTGTCTTCTTCGGTTGCGGCGCGGCCGTTCTGATGGGGGCACAAATCGGTCTGATGGGCATCGCGCTGGCCTTCGGCCTGACCATCGTCGCGGCCGCCTACGGTCTTGGCGCGATCTCGGGCGCGCACCTGAACCCCGCCGTCAGCCTTGGCGCGCTGATGGCCGGTCGCATCGACGCGACCACCTTCGCCGTCTATGCACTGGCCCAGGTGGCCGGTGCCATTCTGGCGGCCGCCGTGCTGCTGCTGATCGCCAGCGGCGGTCAGGGCTATGACATCGCCGTCAACGGCCTTGGCCAGAACGGCTATGGCGCGGGCTATCAGGGCGGCTATTCGCTGACCTCGGCGCTGGTGTTCGAAGGCGTCGCGACCTTCATCTTCGTGACCGTGATCCTTGGCGCCACCCAGTCGGGTGCCCCGGCCGCCATGGCCGGTCTGGCCATCGGCCTGACGCTGACGATGATCCACCTCGTCGGCATCGCCGTCACCGGCACCTCGGTCAACCCGGCCCGCTCGATCGGCCCGGCGCTGCTGGTGGGCGGCACCGCCCTGTCGCAGCTTTGGGTCTTCATCGTGGCGCCGCTGGTCGGCGGCGCGCTGGCGGGCATCGTGCACAAGGCCGGCCTGACCCGCGCCGACTGACCCTGACCTGAACGATCCTGGAACGGAGGGCCCGCAAGGCGCCCTCCGTTTTGCATTCTGCGCCGCCATAACCTGAGTTTGATACGCATCAAGGCGCAGCCGGCCTTGTCGCGGCACATCGGCACAGACAAACTGCAGGCCACCATGACCTCGATCGAACTGTCCCTTGCCATTCTCGGGCTGCTGATCACGCCCGGACCGACCAATACCCTGATGTTCGTCGCCGGCAGCGAACGCGGCGCGGCCAAGGCCCTGCGCCTGATCCCGGCCGAACTGGCCGGCTACCTGACAACCGTCCTTCCCCTGACACTGGCCGGCGCGCATCTGCTGAACGGCCTGCCCCACGCCCGCGCCGCGATTGCCCTGCTGGCCGGGCTGTGGGTGGCCGTCCTTGCGGTGCGGCTGTGGCGCCTGCCGGACGTTGCGGCCGGAACGCCCAGCGTTGGCGCGCGCACGGTGTTCTTCACCACGCTTCTGAACCCCAAGGCCCTGATCTTCGGGCTGGTGCTGCTGCCGGCGCCAACCGGCCTTGCGCTTAACCTGGCCAATTTCTCGGCGCAGGTCGTGCTTGTGGCCTGCCTCTGGATCACCGGCGGCGCCCTGCTGGCCGTGCGCAAGGACCAGCCAGCAAGGCAGATGCTGATCATCCGGCGGGTGGCCTCGGTCTGGCTCGGGGCGCTGTCGGTGGTGCTTGTCCTGCGCGGCCTTGGCGCCTGAGCCCGCCTCAGCCGATCAGCGGGCCTGACCGGCCATAGGTTTCGTCATAATGCCGCCGCAACCGCATCAGCGCGATGCGCAGCACGATCTTGCCCGACCGCGCCGCCCAGCCCATCCGCCGCTCGGCCGCCTCGATCCCTTCCAGAAAGCAACACACACGCAGCGCCACGTCGCCCAGACCCGGCCCCAGATCGCGCAGCGCCGCCGCCACCCGTTCGCGCGCCCGGCCCGGCCCTTCTGCCAGCCCGGCATCGGCGCGATAGCTGCCCCGGTCGCCGCCGGTCAGGAACTTTTCCCAGTTCTGCGCCACGCGCGGCCCCATCTGCGCCAGCTCGAAATCCTCGCGCAGCCGTTCGGCCGCGTCGATCAGCGAGGTTTCCAGAAACGGCTTGCCGTCCTTGTCGCGCCGCCGTCCCAGCACCGCGACCGGGCTTTCCGCCAGATTGCAGCGCACCCGCCGCAGGCCATCGGCTTCGGGCACCGTGCGCTCGCCCCAGCTCCGGTGCTGGTCGCCGAAAGGGGCCGCCGCCTCGGCCAGACCGCCGTTGCGACGCCGGTCCTCGGCATCCAGCATCCGCTTCAGCGCCGCCCGCCCCGCCGCCGTGATTTCATAAACCGAGATGCGGCCCGCCTTGCGGCAGGCGATCCAGTCCTTCACGCTCATCGCCTGCGCGACGGAACGGTCCAGCACCGCCGTCCGCGCCGATTTGCCGTCGGGAAACTCGCGCAGCACTGCCGCCTTCTCCATCTCGGGCGCGAAGGCCAGCACCGCGCCCGGCTCGACCAGCCGGCGCAGCACCCGCCGCCCCTCGCGCTCAAGCTGGGCCTCGTCAGGCAGGACGGGCAGGTTTCGGATCGGTGCGGTCATGTCGGATGCGTCCTTTCGGCTGGGATCGGGGATGTCGGAACGGGCCGCCCGCGCCAGCGCCTCCAGCGCGCCGTCCATCAGCGGATCATCCCGGCGACATTCGAACCGCCGCACCTGCCGCAGCACGGTCGAGGCATTCAGCCCGACCTCCCGCGCCAGCGCCCGCAGAGGCACTCCGTCTTCGGTATGGCTGAGGTAAAGACGCACCTTGGCTGGCAGCCAGTCGGGCAAGGGGGCTACGGCAGTGGCGGACAATCCTGTCATCCTGGGCTTGCGGCTACATGAGAGCGCATCATCCGGGAAACCGGACAATACAACCTAGAGAAGAATTGGTTACCTGAAAGTTAACCCTTAACCTTCTGGCCATAATCGTAACTAAATCCTAAACAATCCCAACCACGCCGCGCGCAGGAAATGGCCGAAATGCAACGCAGGATTGTTCCGGTGCAAACTGACCTCCGAGATTCTGCAGGAGGTTGCCATGACGCTTTCCCACCCCGGCCTTGCCACGCTGCGCCGTCCAGGGCTGCTGATGCAGGCCGCCCGTCACGGGCTGGCCCATTACCGCCGCGCGCGCCTGCTGCCGCGGCTTCTGGGCGGGGAAACCCGGCCCGAACGCGCCCTGCCCCGTCTGATCGAGGCCGAGGCGCGGCTGGAAGAAACCCGGCTTCGCGGCGATGCCGCCTATTCCATTCCCGCCCATGTCGAAATGCTGGTGGCGCTTCTGGCCGAAGCCCGCCTTGCCGCAGGCCGGCCTGTCGGCTGATCCGGCCTTCCGGCAGCAAAAAGCCCGCGTCCCAGGCGGAACGCGGGCCTATTGTTTCCGCTGTCGAAACGCCGGTTAAGCGTGCCGGCGGATCGGGCGCTTACAGGAAAGCGTCGGGCATCTCGCTCTTGCGGCGCGCGACATAGGCTTCCAGCGCCTCGCGCTTGCCTTCGTCCAGCGCCGGCGCCTGATAGTCGCCCAGCATCTTCTTCACCCGGGCCGACGCCAGCGCCTGCGTGTCGCGCGCGCCTTCCTCTTCCCAGGTCTCGAAGGGTTTGTAATCCAGCAGGTCGGTGCGCCAGAAGGCCGACTTGAAGTTGGCCTGGGTATGTTCGCAGCCCAAATAGTGACCGCCGGGCCCGACCTCGCGGATCGCGTCCATGCCCTGCCCGTTGGCATCCACCGCCACGCCCTTGGCCAGCCCGTGCAGGCAGCCCAACTGGTCGGCATCCATCACGAACTTCTCGTAGGACGACACAAGACCGCCCTCCAGCCAGCCGCAGGCGTGCAGCATGAAGTTGACACCGGCCAGCAGCGCCATGTTCAGGCTGTTGGCCGTTTCATAGGCCGCCTGCGCGTCGGGCAGCTTCGATCCGCAGAACGCACCGCCGCTGCGATAGGGCAGCCCCAGCCGCCGCGCCAACTGCCCCGCGCCATAGGTGATATGTGCCGCCTCGGGCGTGCCGAAGGTCGGCGCGCCGCTGTTCATGTCGATGCTGGTGACGAAGGCCCCCATGATGACGGGCGCGCCCTTGCGGACAAGCTGGCTGTAGGCCACCCCGGCCAGACATTCGGCCAGCACCTGCGTCAGCGTGCCGGCCACCGTCACCGGCGCCATGGCGCCCCCGACGATGAACGGGCTGATGATCGCCGCCTGATTGGCCTGCGCATAAACCTCAAGCGCGCCCATCATGATGCCGTCAAAGGTCATCGGGCTGTTGATGTTGATCAGGCTGGTCATCACCGTGTTCTGTTCAACGAAATCATCGCCGAACAGGATCTTCGACATCTCGACCGAATCCGCCGCCCGGCTGGGTTCGGTGACCGATCCCATATAGGGCTTGTCGCTCAGTGTCATATGGGCCAGCAGCATGTCGAAATGCCGCTTGTTCACCGGAATGTCGGTCGGTTCGCAGACCGTGCCGCCCGAATGGTGCAGCCATTTGGACATGTAGCCCAGCTTCACGAAGTTGCGGAAATCCTCCATCGTCGCATAGCGACGCCCGCCTTCCGCATCGCGGACAAAGGGCGGGCCATAGACCGGCGCCAGCACCAGCCCCTTGCCACCGATTTCCACGTTGCGGGCCGGGTTGCGGGCGTGCTGGGTAAAGCTGCCGGGCGCCGAGGCGCACAACTGCCGCGCCAGGCCGCGCGGAATATGCACCCGCTCGCCCCGCACATCGGCCCCGGCTTCACGCCAGCGCACCAGCGCGCCCGGGTTTTCCACGAAGTTGACGCCGATCTCTTCCAGCACCGTCTCGGCGTTGTACTCGATGATCTGCAACGCCTCTTCGTTCAGGATCTCGAAATTCGGGATGTTGCGCTCGATATAGCGCGCGGTCTCGAAGCTGACCGCCGTGCGCTCGGCCCGCCGCGCGCTGCCGCCACCGCCCCGCGCCCGCCGGCCTGCCCCTGCTTCCGCCACATCCGTCTCGCTCATCTCCGCCTCCAAAGGGGAATCCGTTGCCGTCCTTATGCCCGCAAACCCGCCCGCCCCGCCCCCCGATTGCGGCGCATGACCGCCAAAAGCGACACGGCTCGCGCCGGAAAACGACCCCGGCTTCCACTTGGCCCAAATACCCGTTCACCCGGCCAACCGCCCTCTTGCCACGCCAGCCCTTGCGCGCTACGCGGGCGCATGACCCAGCATGACCGCCTCCTCATCATCGACTTCGGCTCGCAAGTCACGCAGCTCATCGCCCGCCGCCTGCGCGAGCTGAACGTCTATTGCGAAATCCATCCCTACAACCGCGTGGACGAGGCCTTTCTTCAGGCGTTCGCCCCCAAGGCCGTGATCTTCTCGGGCGGGCCGGCCAGCGTTTACTGGGACGGCGCCCCGATGCCGCCGAAAGGCGTGTTCGATCTGGGCGTGCCGATCCTGGGCATCTGCTACGGCCAGCAGGTGATGATGCACGTCCTGGGCGGCCATGTCGAAGGCGGCCACGGCACCGCCGAATTCGGCAAGGCCTTCGTCACCCCCACCGCCGACCGCCTGCCGCTTCTGGACGGCTGGTTCGATGCGGGCGACGAACAGGTCTGGATGAGCCACGGCGACCATGTGTCGAAAATCGCCCCCGGCTTCCGCGTCTACGGCACCTCGCCCAACGCGCCCTTCGCCATCACCGCCGACCCTGACCGCCGGTTCTACGCCGTGCAGTTCCACCCCGAGGTGCACCACACCCCGCGCGGCGCGAAACTGTATGAAAACTTCGTCCATCTCGCCGGCTTCAAGGGCGACTGGACCATGGGCGCCTACCGCGAAGAAGCGATCCGCAAGATCCGCGAACAGGTGGGCGACGCCAAGGTGATCTGCGGCCTGTCCGGCGGGGTCGATTCCTCGGTCGCCGCCGTGCTGATCCACGAAGCCATCGGCGACCAGCTGACCTGCGTCTTCGTTGACCACGGCCTGCTGCGTCTGGGCGAGGCGGAACAGGTCGTCAGCATGTTCCGCGACCATTACAACATGCCGCTGATCCATGCCGACGAAAGCGACCTGTTCCTTGGCGCGCTGGAAGGCATCAGCGACCCCGAGGTGAAGCGCAAGACCATCGGCAAGCTGTTCATCGACGTGTTCCAGAAACACGCGCATGAGGTGGGCGGCGCCCAGTTTCTGGCGCAGGGCACGCTTTACCCCGACGTGATTGAATCGGTCTCCTTCTCGGGCGGCCCCTCGGTCACCATCAAGTCGCACCACAATGTCGGCGGCCTGCCGGAAAAGATGGGCCTCAAGCTGGTGGAACCGCTGCGCGAGCTGTTCAAGGATGAAGTCCGCGCCCTTGGCCGCGAACTGGGCCTGCCGCAATCCTTCATCGGCCGCCATCCCTTCCCCGGCCCCGGCCTTGCGATCCGCTGCCCCGGCGAAATCACCCGCGAAAAGCTGGAGATTCTGCGCCGCGCCGATGCGGTCTATATCGACCAGATCCGCAAGCACGGGCTTTACGATGACATCTGGCAGGCCTTCGCGGCCATCCTGCCGATGCGCACCGTGGGCGTGATGGGCGACGGGCGCACCTATGACTATGCGCTGGCGCTGCGCGCGGTCACCTCGGTCGACGGCATGACCGCCGATTACTATCCCTTCACCCATGATTTCCTTGGCGAAACCGCCACGCGGATCATCAACGAAGTGAAGGGCGTGAACCGCGTCTTCTACGACTGCACCTCGAAGCCCCCCGGCACGATCGAGCTGGAATGAGCCCCGCCCCGGATCTTGCAGAAGATCCGGGCGCGGGTTTCGCGCGGACCCTGCCATGATCACCCTGACCGGCCGCCTGATCTGCACCGATGCGGCGCAAGCGGCCCTGGTGCGGCTTTATCTGCCTGACCACATCCGGCTGACCCGGGCCGAACCCGGCTGCCTGTCCTTCGATGTGGTCCCGACCGGCGACCCGCTGGTCTGGCAGGTGAACGAAACCTTCACCGACCGCGCCGCCTTTGACGCCCATCAGACCCGCACCCGCGAAAGCCGGTGGTTCAGGGAAACCGCGCCCATCCGGCGCGAGTTCCAGATCATCGGCTAACCCCGGAGCCTTCAAGGCTCCGGCGCGATTTCCCGCAGGAAACCAGCCCCTTACGCCAGCTTCCGACAGTAAAGCTCCAGCCGGTGATGGACGATTTCATAACCCATCTCCGCCGCGATCAGGCGCTGCAATTCCTCGATCTTGTCGTTGCGGAATTCGATGATATGCCCGGTGTCGATGTCGACGATGTGGTCGTGATGCACCGGATCGGCCACTTCGAACCGCGCGCCGCCCGATTCGAAGGAATGGCGGTGCACCACGCCTTCGCGTTCCAGCACCGTCAGCGTGCGATAGACCGTGGCCAGCGACACGGTATCGTCCAGCACCTGCGCCCGGCGGTGCAGTTCGGCCGCATCCGGGTGGTCGGCGGCCTCGGTCAGCACCTTCAGCAAGGCTTCGCGCTGGCGCGTGACACGCACGCCGCCTTCGCGCAGGGCCTTGGTCATCCGGGCGGTCTTGTCTTGCGGCTTCTTCATCCGCCAAAGCCTAACAGAGCGGTTCTCAGGTTCAACCCTTGCAGATGCGAAACGCCGCGCCGGCCCGGCCCCCGGCAGACGGCCAGCCCTTGACAACACCCCGCCGGGCGCGCAACCGGATGCCGTCCGAACCTTCGGAGAAACGGATGACCGGGTTGTCCAAGCCAGCCGCCGCATTGGTGGCGCTGCGGGGCGGTGCCTTGCCGGCGCCGCGCGTGCCGCTTGGCCCTGTTCCCGGCCCCGTCACCACAGGAAAGGCGCTGGCGCATCTGTCACCGCCCGGCGCGGCGCCTGCACTGACCGCCGCCCCCCTGCCGGGGCCTGCCACGCCGTCGCCCCGTGCCGCGCCCTGGTCCGCGCTGGTTTCGGCCGGGCTTCACGCCGGGGCCGCGCTGGCGCTGGTCGCCACGCCGGTCTGGCTGGATGCCGGTGCCGCCGGGGAAGCAGGGCTTGACAGCCTCAGCCGCCCCGCACCGCCCGCGGTGCAGGTCACGCTGATGACCCCCGCCGATCTGGTGCCCGACCTTGCCCCCGAGGTGCCCGCGGTCACGCCCGAAACCCTGCCCGAAAGCCTGACAGAAACCCCGCCGGAAATGCCCGAGGTCGCGCTAGCGGCCGAAACGCCGCCGCCCCCGGCAGACGCCCCGATTTTGCGCCCCGATCTGCCGCAGGCCGATGCCCCGCCCGCCGACGACGGCGCCTTCTCGGCCCCGCCGCCGCCCAAGCCCGTGGAAAAGGTGGCCGACAAGCCGGTCGAGAAAAAAGCCAAGAAGAAGAAACGCCCCGCAGCCCCGCAGCCAGAGGCCGCGACCAAGGCCGCCGGTGCGGGGGGCGGTGCGGCCAGCGGGGCCGCCGGAAAGGCCGCCGATGCCGGCGCCGGGGCCGCCAGCGAGACCGACCTGAAAACCGCCTGGGGCGGCAAGATCCGCTCCCGCATCGAGGCGCGGAAATCCACGCCGCGCAGCGCGGCAGGTGCGACCGGCACGGTGAAGGTGCAGCTTGTGGTGGCCCGCAGCGGCAAGCTCTTGTCGGCCGCGGTCGTGGCCTCATCCGGCCATGCAGCGCTGGATCAGGCCGCGCTTGCCGCCGTCCGCGCCGCCGGCCGCTTCCCCGCCGCGCCCAAGGGGCTGGCGAAGGACAGCTACAGCTTCACCCTGCCGATGCGCTATAACTGACGCGCTACTGGTGCCGCAGCGCCTCGATCGGGTCCAGCCGGGCGGCACGGCGCGCGGGGAAGAAGCCGAAGACCACACCCACCACCGCCGAGAAGGCAAAGGCCAGCAGCACCACCAGCGGGTCGGGCGCGAAGGGGATGGCCATGAACCGCCCCGCCCCCCAGGCCAGCGCCAGCCCGACGATGATGCCGATCAGCCCGCCGAACAGCGACAACACCACCGCCTCGACCAGAAACTGCGTCAGCACCTGCCGCCCCGTGGCCCCGATGGCCAGCCGGATGCCGATTTCCCGCGTCCGTTCGGTGACGGACACCAGCATGATGTTCATGATGCCGATCCCGCCCACCAGAAGGCTGACCGCCGCCACCGAAGACAGCATCCCCGACAGGACCGAGTTGATCGAGTTCAGCATGGACGCCACTTCCTTCATGTCGGTGACCGAGAAATCGTCGTCCTGCCCCATGCCGATGCGCCGCCGGTCACGCATCAGGTCGGTGATCTGGCCAATCGCCTCGGCGGTGGAAACCCCGGGCGCGATGCCGATCTGGATGGCGTTCACCTCGTCATTGCCATTCAGCCGCCGCTGCACCAGCCGCACCGGCATGACGATCAGGTCATCCTGATCCTGCCCGAAACTGCCCGCCCCCTTGGCCCCCAGAAGGCCGACCACGGTGCAGGAAATGGCCTTGACGCGCACCTGCTGCCCCACCGGATCGCTGGCACCGAACAGCTTGGTGCGGACCGTCTGGCCCAGCAGGCAGACCGGCGCCCCGGCCCGCGCTTCCGAGGCCGAGAAATTGCGCCCCGATGCGAAGGTCCAGTTCGAGATCTCCGCCCAGGCCTCGGTGCTGCCGGTGATCGAGGTCGAGACATTGGCATTGCCGAAGACCACGGTCGCGCTGGCATTGGCGGTCGGCGCCACCGAGCGGACCACCGGCAGATGCGCCAGCGCGTCGGAATCGCGCAAGGTGAAGCGCCGCGCCGGCGGGCCTGATCCGGGGCCAAAGCCGCGCTGCCCCGGCCGCAGCACCACCATGTCAGACCCCAGGCTCTGCACGCTGGCCGACACCTGCTGTGACGATCCCTGCCCAACGGTGACCATGGCGATCACCGCGCCCACCCCGATCACCACGCCAAGGATGGTCAGGAAGGACCGCAGCTTGTTGCGCAGGATCGACCGCAGCGCCAAACGAACCGCCTCAAGGATCATGGCGTCGCTCCGGTCAGGCCGGGCGCCAGCGCGGCCGAGGGTTCGTCGCGGGTGATCTTGCCATCGGTGAACACCACCAGCCGCTTGGCATAGGCGGCGATGTCGGGCTCATGCGTGACCATGACGATGGTGATGCCCTCGTCGCGGTTCAGATCCTGCAACAGCGTCAGGATTTCGTGGCTGCGGTGGCTGTCCAGGTTGCCGGTCGGTTCGTCGGCCAGAATGACGGTCGGGCTGCCGGCCAGCGCGCGGGCAATGGCCACGCGCTGCTGCTGGCCGCCCGACAGTTGCGACGGGTCATGCCCCTCGCGGCCCTGAAGGCCCACCTTGGCCAGCGCCGCCCGGGCGCGGGCGTCGCGCTCGGGCCCGCTGACGCCCTTGTAGATCAGCGGCAGTTCCACATTCTCCAGCGCCGAGGTGCGCGGCAGCAGGTTGAAGCCCTGAAACACGAAGCCCAGATAATGCCGCCGCAGCAGGGCGCGCGCATCGGGTGACAGGCCCTGCACCGGCACGCCTTCGAACAGGTATTCGCCGCCCGTGGGCCGGTCGAGACAGCCGATGATGTTCATCGAGGTCGATTTGCCCGATCCCGACGGCCCCATCACCGCCACGAATTCCCCCGCCTCGATCCGCAGGTCCACGCCATCCAGCGCGCGCACCTCGGCCTCGCCCTGACCATACACGCGTGAGACGTTGCGGAATTCGATCAGCGGCGCGGCCATGGTCAGCCGGCCTCGCGCTGTGCCAGGATCACCTCGTCGCCTTCCTGCAATTCGTCCGAGGTGACGACGATGCTGGTCCCGTCGGTCGCGCCGGGGGTGATCTTGACGCGGACCGGCTCTCCCCCGCGCAGCACCCAGACGCCCGACCCATCCACCTTGCCCCGGGTCGCCGTGGTGCCCGGCGGGCGTGACGGCATGATATAGCCGATCAGCCCGCGCCCCGACCGGCTGGCCGAACTGTCGGCCTGCGGCGGCGCATAGCGCAGCGCCGTCACCGGGATCAGCAGCGCATCGGTTTCCTCGGCGATGGTAATGGTGGCGGTGGCGGTCATGCCGGGCCGCAGCAGCAGCTTTTCGTTCGAGACCGACAGCACGGCGGTATAGGTCACCACGCTGTCGCTGTCGTCAGGCGCATAGCGCAGGCTGGTGATCGTCGCCTCGAACCGCTGGCCGGGATAGGCATCAACGGTGAATTCGGCCGTCTGGCCCGATTTGACCCGGCCAATGTCCGCCTCGTCCACCGCAACCTGCAGGTCCATCCGGGCCAGGTCTTCGGCCAGCGTGAACAGGACCGGCGCGTTCAGCGTGGCGGCCACGATCTGCCCCACTTCGGCCGATCGTTTCAGCACGATACCCTTGATCGGCGCGCGGATCACCGCCTTGTCCAGATCGTTGCGGGCTTCGGTCAGGGCGGCCTCGCTCAGCGTCACATCGGCCCGGGCGATCTCGACCGCGGCAATGGCGCGGTCATGCGCGGCCTTGGCGGCAATCACCGTGGTGCGGGTGGCAAGGCCCCGGCGATCCAGCGCCGAGGTGGAATCCCAGGCGTCGGCCGTCTCGGCCGCGGTGGCTTCGGCCTGAATCACCTTGGCCCGGGCCGAGGCAAGCTGCGCCTCGGCGGTGGTGACACGGCTTTTCAGCGTGGTGTCATCCAGCCGCGCCAGCACCTGCCCCACCTCGACCTCATCGTTGTAATCCACCTCGACCGCCGCGATGGTGCCCGACTGTTCGGAGGAGATGTCGACGCTGGTGGTGGGCTGGATGGTGCCGGTGGCAACCACGGTCACGGTCAGGTCGCCGCGCCGGACGGCACTGGTGTCATAGGTCACGGCGGCGGGGGCGCGGGTCAGCCACCAGCCGGTGCCGGCGGCGGCAACGGCCAGCACCAGCACCAGCCAGAACCACAGTCCGAACCGGCGGCGGGGGGCCATGCGGGCCAGGCTGGCAAGATCGGGGCGCGGGTCGGTGGTCAAGGCGGTCATTCCCATGGGTTGCCGGTAATACGACGGGACGGCCGGCTTCCGTCGGTCGCCGGTCACTATAGGGCCGCAGACCGCAAGGGAAAGTCACGTTGCTGTCGGAACGCACGCGCCGGGGGTTTCACACCCCCGGACCCCCGTGGGGTATTTCTGCCAAGATGAAGTCAGGCGATGCCATAGCGGCGACGGGCTTCTGCAAAGGACATCAGCCGACCCTGCCCTTCATCCCACAGGTTCAGCTTCACCGTTGCCAGGCTTTCGCGGATGGTCAGGCGCTGCGCCTCGGCCAGATCGCGGTGTTCGCGGATCACTTCGGTCAGGCGATAGAACGGGATGCGGGAATACAGGTGGTGAACATGGTGGATGCCGATGTTCCCCGACAGCCAGCGCAGGGGCTGCGGCAGGACATAATGCGAGCTGCCCTCCAGCGCGGCATTGTGCAACTGCCAGTCCTCTCCCTTGGACCAGTGGGTTTCCTCGAACTGGTGCTGGACGTAGAACAGCCAGACCCCGATGGTCGCGGCAATGACCGAGGTGGGCAGGAAGATCAGCAGCACCGGCAGCAGGCCGCCGAACCAGAGGATCAGCCCCAGCGCGATGCCGATCATCGCATTGGTCCCCATGGCCGAGGTCCAGTAGCGCCAGCCCGAATTCATCAGCCCGAAGGGCAGCCGGTTCTGCAGGATGAACAGATAGCTTGGCCCCAGCACGAACAGGATGAACGGGTGCCGGTACAGCCGGTAAAGGAAGCGCCCGAAGGCAGACCGCGCGCGGTATTCCGCGATGGTCAGCGTCAGCACGTCGCCGATGCCGCGATGATCCAGATCACCGTGATGGGCATGGTGGATGGAATGGGTGCGCCGCCACACCGCATAGGGCGTCAGCGTCAGCACCCCCAGCACGCGGCCAACCCAATCCTGCGCCTGCCGGTTCTTGAGAAAGGCGCCATGGCCGCAATCATGCTGGATGATGAAGATCCGCACCAGAAACAGCCCATTGGCCGCCGCCAGCGCCAGGGCCAGCCAGGGGCTGACCGAAAGCGCCATCCAGGCCAGCACCCACAGCGCCAGGAAGGGCGTCAGCGTTGCCACCAGTTCGAACAGGCTGCGCCAGGTTGAAGGTTCGCGGTATTGCGCAAGGATGCTGAGCCATTCGCGCGCCGTGCGCGGGGTCTTAGGCTGGTCTGCTGTCACGGCCTGTCGCTTTCTTGCCGGTCCGGGCCCGGCAGGTTTCGGTAAATTCTGGCAGAATCCCGAAAAGCGATCGGTCCCCCAACTGTCCCGGGGTTACGGAGAGTTGCGCCCGAGATCAACCGTTTTGGTGCCGCCCCGGCGGGCAAGGCCTGTCCGCAAATGACAGAAGGCCTGCTTGCGCAGGCCTTCCTTGTGTTCGTTTGCAGGTCGCCTCAGCTACAGCCGGTGGTCCCGCCGCAGGTGTTGCACTTCAGGCAGGTACCGTTGCGCACCAGCGTGTAGTTGCCACATTCCCCGCAAGGATCGCCGGTATAGCCCTGCATCTTGGCCTTGGTGCGGGCGTCGGCCGTCACCGCGCCAAGCACCACCGCCGAGGTTTCGGCCAGACCCGCCGTGCGGACCTCGGGCACCAGCATGTTGAGCGCGGCCGTCGGATCGGTGCCATTGGCAAAGGCGATGGCGCCGCTGTTGCCGCCGCCCTGGAACACCATCAGCTCTTGCGGCAGGCGCTTGCGCAGATAGCCGGTCGAGGAGATCGACTTCAGCAGTTCCACCGATTTGGTGGCGGCGGTGTCCGAGACCTCGCCGAAGTTGCGCTTGCCCTCATCGTCGCCGCGGCCCATCTCGTCGAAGCTGTGGCCCTTCGGCGCGACATGCGCCAGATCGGTGCGGTCAAGGTAGCTGATCGCCAGTTCGCGGAAGATGTAGTCCAGGATCGAGGTGGCGTTCTTGATGCTGTCATTGCCCTGCACCATGCCCGCCGGTTCAAACCGGGTGAAGGTGAAGGCTTCGACGAATTCTTCCAGCGGAACACCGTATTGCAGCCCGACGCTCACAGCGATGGCGAAGTTGTTCATCATCGCCCGGAAGCCCGCGCCTTCCTTGTGCATGTCGATGAAGATCTCGCCAAGGCTGCCGTCCTGATACTCGCCGGTGCGCAGATACACCTTATGGCCGCCGACAATGGCCTTCTGGGTATAGCCCTTGCGGCGCTCGGGCAGCTTTTCGCGGTGGCTGCGGACGATTTCCTTGACGATCACCTTCTCGACGATCTTCTCGGCAATCACCATCGCCTTTTCCTGCGCCGACCCGGTGGCAAGAATTTCCTCGGCTTCTTCGTCGTCCTCGATCAGCGCCGAGGCCAGCGGTTGCGACAGCTTCGATCCGTCGCGATACAGCGCGTTGGCCTTGATGCCCAGCGAATGTGACAGCTCATAGGCCGCCAGCGTTTCCGCGATCGAGGCCGAATTCGGCATGTTGATCGTCTTCGAGATCGCACCCGAGATGAAGGACTGCGCGGCGGCCATCATGTAGATGTGGCTTTCTACCGAAAGATACCGCTTGCCGGTCTTGCCGCAGGGGTTGGCGCAGTCGAACACCGGGTAGTGTTCGGGGCGCAGGAAGGGCGCGCCTTCCAGCGTCATCGTGCCGCAAACATGGTCATTCGCGGCGTCGATCTGGGCCTTGCTGAAGCCAAGGTGGCGCAGCAGGTCAAAGGTCGGGTCGTTCAGCTTTTCATCCGGGATGCCAAGCGTCTTGGTGCAGAACTCGGCGCCCAGCGTCCATTGGTTGAAGACGAACTTGATGTCGAAGGCGGTCGGCAGCGCGGCCTCGACCTTCTCGATCTCGGCCGGGCCGAAGCCATGGCCGATCAGCGAGGTGTGGTTGATCGCCGGCGCCTGCGCCAGCGAGCCATGGCCCACGGCATGGGCCACGATCTCGGCCACCTGATGGCCGGGGTAGCCCAGCTTTTCCAGCGCTGCCGGAACCGACTGGTTGATGATCTTGAAGTAGCCGCCGCCCGCCAGCTTCTTGAACTTGACCAGCGCGAAATCGGGCTCGATCCCGGTGGTGTCGCAATCCATCACCAGGCCGATGGTGCCGGTGGGGGCAATCACGGTGGTCTGGGCGTTGCGGAAGCCGTGCTTTTCGCCCAGCGACAGCGCCTCGTCCCAGGCGGATTTCGCAAGGGCGACAAGGGTCTGGTCGGGGCAGTTCGCGTGATCCAGCGCCACCGGGTTGACGTTCAGCCCTTCATAGCCGGTGGTCTTGCCCCAGGCCGCGGCGCGGTGGTTGCGGATCACCCGCAGCATGTGGTCGCGGTTGCGGTCATAGCCGGCAAAGGCCCCCAGCTCGCGCGCCATTTCGGCGCTGGTCGCATAGGCGACGCCGGTCATGATGGCGGTCAGCGCGCCGCACAGCGCCCGGCCTTCGGCCGAGTCATAGCCAAGGCCCATGTTCATCAGCAGGCCGCCGATATTGGCATAGCCCAGGCCCAGAGTGCGGAAGTCGTAGCTGAGCTGCGCGATTTCCTTCGACGGGAACTGCGCCATCATCACGCTGACTTCCAGCGTCACCGTCCACAGCCGCGAGGCATGGACATAGGCATCGGCATCGAACTTGCCGTCCCGGAAGAAGGTCAGCAGGTTCATCGACGCCAAGTTGCAGGCGGTGTCGTCCAGGAACATGTATTCCGAGCACGGGTTCGACCCGCGGATCGGCCCGTCTTCCGGGCAGGTGTGCCAGGCGTTCACCGTGTCGTGGAACTGGATGCCGGGGTCGGCGCAGGCCCAGGCGGCATGGCCGATCTGGTCCCACAGCTCGCGCGCTGAAACGGTCTTGGCGACCTTGCCATCGGTGCGGCGGATCAGCTCCCACGGCTTGTCGTCGCGCACCGCCTTCAGGAAGGCATCGGTGACGCGGACCGAGTTGTTCGAGTTCTGGCCCGAAACGGTGATGTAGGCTTCGGAATCCCAGTCGGTGTCATAGGTCGGGAATTCGATGCTGTCGAAGCCCTGCCGCGCGTATTGCAGGATGCGGTTGGTATAGGTGTCGGGGATCAGCGCCTTCTTGGCCGCCTTGATCGCCGCCTTCAGCGCGGGGTTCTTAGCCGGATCGACGGCGGCTTCGCTGCTGCCATCCCATTCGCGGATGGCGGCGAAGATGTCGTTCAGGCGCAGCTCATGCGCCTTGGACCCGGCCACCAGCGACGCAACCTTCTGCTCCTCGATGACCTTCCAGTTGATGAACTGTTCAATATCGGGGTGATCCATGTCGCAGATCACCATCTTGGCGGCGCGCCGCGTGGTACCGCCCGACTTGATGGCGCCGGCCGCGCGGTCGCCGATCTTGAGGAAGCCCATCAGACCGCTGGACTTGCCGCCGCCCGACAGTTTTTCGCCCTCGCCCCGCAAGGACGAGAAGTTGGTGCCGGTGCCCGAACCGTATTTGAACAGCCGCGCCTCGCGGACCCACAGGTCCATGATGCCGCCTTCGTTCACCAGATCGTCCGAGACCGACTGGATGAAGCAGGCATGGGGCTGCGGGTGTTCATAGGCGCTGTCGGATTTGGTCAGCACGCCGGTCTTATGGTCAACGTAGTAATGCCCCTGCGCAGGACCATCCACGCCATAGGCCCAATGCAGGCCGGTGTTGAACCACTGGGGCGAATTCGGGGCGGCCATCTGGCGGGCCAGCATGAAGCGCATCTCGTCGAAATAGGCGCGGGCATCGGCTTCAGAGGTGAAGTAACCCCCCTTCCAGCCCCAATAGGCCCAGGCCCCGGCCAGCCGGTCGAACACCTGCTTGGCGCTGGTCTCGCCCACATAGCGGGCTTCGGCCGGCAGCTTGGCCAGCGCCTCTTCGTCAGGGACCGAGCGCCAGAGGAATTCGGGCACGCCCTTTTCCTTGACGCGCTTCAGCCGGGCGGGAACGCCGGCCTTGCGAAAATACTTCTGCGCCAGCACGTCCGAGGCGACCTGGCTCCAGCCTTCGGGCACTTCGACGGCATCGTTCTTGAACACGACCTTGCCATCGGGATTGCGGATTTCCGAGGTGGTCGTCGCGAAGGCCATGGCCCCATAGGCGCCGGTGGCTTCGGTGGTAAACTTGCGCTCGATCTTCATGGCCCCTGGTCCTTCATTTTGGCCGCTGCAACCCGGATGGTCCGGCGGCATGTCCCCGTTTCCCTGGCCGTGTCCGGCGGGGGCAACATTGCTTGGCCCCGACCCGCGAACAGCGGGTCGGCTCGCCACGGAAGCGATCCGGGCGCCTGTCTGGAAGCTCTGCTGGTCCCTCACCGGCCGCACTAGATGTAGTGTCTCGTTCGGCCGCGCAGTCAAACTGTCGTATTCGCCCGGCAGGATCAAACGGTTTTTTTGTGGCCAGACCCGATTTTCCGGCTTGACGTTTTCGTCCGTTCCCGACCCGACCTTCACAGATTTGTTAACTTTTCCGCGCCCTCCCCGCCGGGGTCTTGTGGGCGATCTTGTGGACAAGCACTGGAGTGATTTCTGAAGAGTGCCGGTTTTGCGGCGTGATCCGGGCGTTTGCGGCAAAACGCTGTGGCAACGGATCAACGGGGTATAACCGGGCGCGACCGCCCTGCCCGGCCCGGGCCCCGCCGCCGGCCGATTCCCTGCCTCAGCGCCGGGGAGCGCGGTTGATCAGCGCGATGCCCGCCGCGACCAGTGCCGCGGACACCAGAATCGCGCTGGTCAGCGACTCACCAAACACAAGAGCGCCCAGGAACAGCGAGAAGACCGGCGTCAGGAACGAGAAGGCCGCCACGGTCGAAGCGGGATAGACCGACATCAGCCACAGCCAGGCAATGAAGCCCCCCGCCACCACGACCGAGGCCTGAAACACCAGCCAGAACAGGTGCACAGGTTGCAACTCGCGGATCAGCGGGCCGAAGGCAGGCGCCAGCAGCAAAAGGATGGGCGCCGAGACAAGGACCATCCAGAACAACTGCATCTCGGGGCCTTCCGCCCGCATCACCGGGCGGCGCGCGATATAGGCGGTCAGCGCCCAGCCAAAGGCCCCGCCAAGCGCGCAAAGATCGCCCAGAAGGCTGCCCTCGCCGGTGCCGGCGCCAGATACAATCGCATAGGCCGCGCCCAGAAACGCCAGCACAAGGCCAAGCCCGCGGGTTGGCGTGATCCGCTCGCCCAGACCGAAATGCGCCAGAATCGCGAACCAGACCGGCATGGAATAGAAGATGATCGCCGCCCGGCCGACGGTCGTCAGGTCGATGGCCAGGAACAGAAACAGGAATTCGGCCGCGAAGACGGTTCCGATGGCCAGCCCCGGCAGAACGGCCTGCCGCCGGATCTTGGGCGGACGGCCCCGCCAGACCAGCCAGCCCCAGACGAAGCCGATGGCCAGCGCCGACCGCAGCCCGGCAAAGAACACCGGCTGCAACCCCACATTCACCACCTTGACGATGATCTGGTTGAAGGCCAGCAGCGCCTGCACCCCCAGCAGCAGCGCAAGGCCGGTGCCATCAAGCCTGTCCTTGCGCATCCCCGCCCCCCGCTGTCCGCATCGCGCCCTTTTGCCATTGACCGCGTTCCGGGGGCAAGCGACGCTGTGCCCCAAAGGACCGGATCCTGGGAGAGGTGAGTCATGAGTCTCGGCAAGACGTTGTTGAAGGTGGCGATCGGCGTCGCGATCGCGAAGGGCATTTCCAGCATGACCAAGGGCGCCGGTGCTGGCACCGACACCACAAGTGCCGGTCGCGGCACCCGCTATGACGGTGGCAATCGCGGCGGCCTGGAAGACATGATGGGTGACATCCTTGGCGGCGGCAGCAAGGGCACCACCCGCACCCCGCAGGCCAGCCCGCAAGGCGGCGGCCTTGGCGATCTGCTGGGCGATCTTTTGGGGGGCGGCACGCAGAAAACCGCCCCCACCAGCCGGGACAGCGGTACTGCCGGCGGCGGGCTGGGCGATCTGCTGGACCAACTGTCCGGCACCAAGCGCAGCAACCCGCGCGCCTCGGCGCCGAAGGGCGGGCTTGAGGATCTTCTGGGCCAGTTGACCGGCACCTCCAAGGCCGGCCGGGAATCCGGCAGCGGCGGCGGCGTGGGCGACCTGCTGGATCAGGTACTGGCCGGCAGCAAGACCGTCGCCAGCAAGACGGCGGTCGGCAAGCCGATGATCCTGCCCGAACCCGAGCAGGAAGAAGAACTCTCGGCAGCCCTTCTTCTGCGTGCCGTGATTCAGGCCGTGAAATGCGACGGCAATCTGGACGAGGCCGAGAAGAAGAAGCTCTTCGATGCCATGGGCGATGCCACCGCGGCCGAAGTGAAGGCGGTGAATGCCGAACTGTCCCGCCCGGTCGATGTGGAAGGGCTTGCACGGTCGGTTCCGGCGGGGATGGAGCCCAAGGTCTACACCCTGTCGCTGATGGCCATTGATCTGGACCAGCAGGCCGAGGCGGAATACCTCCACGCGCTTGCCCAGGCCCTGGAACTGACCCCCGAAGAGGTGAACGCGCTGCATGACCGCGCGGGCGCCCCCCGCATCTATCGCTGACCCACCATCCCGCGCCGGTGCAGGCCGCGCGCCTGCACCGGAACCGGGAGAGACTGATGACAACGCCGCAAGCGGCCGAAAATTCGCGGGCCGCGGGCCTTATGGTCGGCTCGATGGCATTTTTCGCCGTGGAAGACCTGTTCCTGAAACGCGCCGCCGAAGCCCTGCCCCCGGGCGAGGTGCTCATGCTGACCGGCGCCGCCGGGGCGCTGGTGTTCTGGGCGCTGGCCGCAAGCCGAGGGGAACCCGTCCTCATCCGCGATGCCCTGCGCGGCGTGCCCCTGGTGCGCACCCTGGCCGAGGCGGCGGCGGCCATGCTCTACATCGTCGCGCTGGCGCTGGCGCCGCTGTCGATGACGGCGGCGCTGTTGCAGGCCTCGCCTCTGGTCGTCGTGGCCGGCGCGGCGCTGGTTCTGGGGGAACAGGTCGGCTGGCGGCGCTGGCTGTCGGTGCTGGTGGGGCTGGCCGGCGTTCTGGTGATCCTGGGGCCCTGGCAGGCCGAGTTTGACCCGACCGGCCTGCTGACCGTGGGCTGCGTTCTGGTGCTGGCGGTGCGCGATCTGGCAACGCGGATGATGCCGGCGCGGATCGGCACCTTTCAGGTGGCGGCCTGGGCCTATCTGGGGCTGGTGCCGGCGGGCGGGCTGCTGATGGCGCTGATGGGGCACGGCTTCGTGCCGCCCACCCCCTGGCAATGGGCCGGCCTGGGCGGCGCGCTGATCGCCGGGCTCTTCGGCTATTACGCGGTGGTGGCGGCGATGCGGCTGGGCGAGGTCTCGGTCGTGGCGCCTTACCGCTATACAAGGCTGGTCTTTGCCATCGTGCTGGCGATGGTCGTCTTCGGCGAAAGGCCCAGCCTTTCCATGCTGATCGGCTCGGTCCTGGTCGTGGGATCGGGGATTTACGCCTTCGCCCGCGAACGCGCGCTGGCCAAACGCCGCAGTTCGCTTGAAACGCCGTCTTTTCCTTGAAACGAATGAGGGCTAAAGGGCGGGTGCAAGCATCATCGCGGCCCGAGGGAGCATCCCAATGAGTACCATCATCGACATCCATGCCCGTGAAATTCTGGACAGCCGGGGCAACCCGACCGTCGAGGTGGACGTGATCCTGGAAAGCGGCGCCATGGGCCGCGCGGCGGTGCCCTCGGGCGCCTCGACCGGCGCGCATGAGGCGGTGGAACGCCGCGACGGCGACAAGGCCCGCTACATGGGCAAGGGCGTGCTGGAAGCGGTGGCCGCCGTGAACGGCGAAATCGCCGAGGAACTGGTCGGCTATGACGCCACCGAACAGATCGGCATCGACCGCACCATGATCGAGATGGACGGCACCCCGAACAAGGGCCGTCTGGGCGCCAACGCCATTCTGGGCGTGTCGCTGGCAGTGGCCAAGGCGGCGGCCGAATATTCGTCGCAGCCGCTTTACCGCTATGTCGGCGGCACCTCGGCCCGCGTCCTGCCGGTGCCGATGATGAACATCATCAACGGCGGCGCCCATGCCGACAATCCGATCGACATTCAGGAATTCATGATCATGCCGGTCGGCGCGGACAATATCCGCGATGCCGTCCGCATGGGGTCGGAAGTGTTCCACACCCTCAAGAAGGAACTGTCGGCGGCCGGCCTCTCGACCGGGATCGGCGATGAGGGCGGCTTTGCCCCGAACCTGAAATCGGCACGCGCCGCGCTGGACTTCATCCTGAAGGCCATTGAAAAAGCCGGCTACACCCCCGGCGAAGACATCTTCCTTGCGCTGGATTGCGCCGCGACCGAATACTTCAAGGACGGCGCCTATGTGCTTTCCGGTGAAAAGAAAACCCTGACGCCGACCCAGAACGTCGCCTATCTGGCCAAGCTGGTGGCCGACTATCCGATCCTGTCGATCGAGGACGGCTGCTCGGAAGACGACTGGGAAGGCTGGAAGCTGCTGACCGACAAGCTGGGCGGCAAGGTGCAACTGGTGGGCGACGACCTGTTCGTGACCAACCCCCGCCGTCTGGCGGAAGGCATCTCGCGCGGCGTGGCCAATTCCATGCTGGTCAAGGTCAACCAGATCGGCACCCTGACCGAAACGCTGGAAGCCGTCGAAATGGCCCACCGCGCGCGCTACACCAATGTGATGAGCCACCGTTCGGGCGAAACCGAGGATGCGACCATCGCCGATCTGGCGGTGGCCACCAACTGCGGCCAGATCAAGACCGGCAGCCTTGCGCGCTCGGACCGGCTGGCGAAATACAACCAGTTGATCCGCATCGAGGAAATGCTGGGCGAAACCGCCGAATACGCCGGCCGCAGCATCCTGCGCGGCTAAGGCCGGGCCGATCCGCAGACCAAATCCGGCGGGCGCCTTCGGGCGCCCGTTTTTCATTCGGGCCGGCAAGCCTTTCGCCCTGCCCCCGCTTGGGGTAACGCTGGCGCATGACCCGTATCATCCTGCTGAACAAACCCTATGACATGCTCTGCCAGTTCACCGATGGCGAGGGCCGCGCCACGCTGGCCGATGTGGTGCCGGTGCGCGATGTCTATCCCGCCGGGCGGCTGGACCGTGACAGCGAGGGGCTTCTGGTGCTGACCGACAACGGCCGGCTTCAGGAACGGATCGCCGATCCGAAACACAAGACCGAAAAGACCTATTACGCCCAGGTCGAAGGGGTGCCCGATGCGGCCTCGCTGGCCGGGCTGTCGTCGGGGGTGATGCTCAAGGACGGGCTGACCCTGCCCGCCCGGGCCCGGCTGGTGGATGCGCCGGCCTGGCTCTGGCCGCGCAATCCGCCGATCCGCGTGCGTCAGACCGTGGCCGATTGCTGGCTGGAACTGACCATCCGCGAAGGCCGCAACCGGCAGGTCCGCCGGATGACCGCCGCCGTCGGCCACCCCACGCTGCGGCTGATCCGCTGGCGCGTCGGCGACTGGACGCTGGACGGCCTTGGCCCCGGCGAGTGGCGCGAGGCATGAGCGCCGCGCGGATCATCGAACGGCTGGGGTTGCAGCTCCATCCCGAAGGCGGCTGGTATCGCGAAACCTGGCGCGGACCGCAGGTGGCGGGCCGGGCCAGCGGCACCGCGATCCTGTTCCTGTTGCAGGCGGGCGAGCGCAGCCACTGGCATCGGGTCGATGCCGATGAAATCTGGCTCTGGCACGCCGGCAGCCCGCTGCTG
This sequence comes from Pseudogemmobacter blasticus, assembly GCF_003071405.1. Classification (NCBI taxonomy): domain Bacteria; kingdom Pseudomonadati; phylum Pseudomonadota; class Alphaproteobacteria; order Rhodobacterales; family Paracoccaceae; genus Pseudogemmobacter; species Pseudogemmobacter blasticus. The sequence continues at coordinate 476,406 of NZ_CP020470.1, forward strand.
CTGTCAATGGGCGAGACGCGCGCCCACGCGCACCGGCTGGGGCCGGACGTTCTGGCCGGCGAAAGCCCGCAGATCGTGGTGCCCGCCGGGCACTGGCAGGCCGCGGAATCCACCGGCGCCTATACGCTGGTCTCCTGCACCGTCAGCCCCGGCTTCCGCTTCGAAGGCTTCACGCTGGCCCCGCCCGGCTGGGATCTGCCCCGCTGAAACCAAGTGTATCGGACACAAGTTCGCCGTGGCGCGCTGGCCCAGGCTTGGCTAGAGGTGCGGCATGTCAGATAGCCTTCCCCCCCGCAATGAAGACAGCCTGTCGGGCTTTTTCTTCGCCCTCTCGGCCTATGTGCTGTGGGGGTTCCTGCCGCTTTACATGAAGGCCCTTGCGAATGTGCCGCCGATCGAGGTGATCGCCCATCGGGTGATCTGGTCGGTGCCGGTGGCGCTGGGGCTGCTGGTCTGGCTGGGCCGCACGGCCGACCTGCGCACCGCGCTGCGCACGCCCCGGATGCTGGCGATGGGCGTCATCACCGCGGCGCTGATCAGCGTCAACTGGGGCATCTATGTCTGGGCCATCGGCTCGGGTCATGCGCTGGATGCGGCGCTGGGCTATTACATCAACCCGCTCTTCTCGATCCTGCTGGGCTCGGTGCTGCTGGGGGAACGGCTCAAGGGCGTGCAATGGCTGGCCATTGCCTGCACGGCCATCGCCGTGGCCATCCTGACATGGGAAGCCGGTCGCCTGCCGATGGTGGCGCTGGCCCTGACGCTGACCTGGGGCTTCTACGCCTATTTCAAGAAACGCCTGCCCATCGGGCCGAACCAGGGCTTCGCGCTTGAGGTGCTGATCCTGCTGCCCTTCGGCCTGGCCTATGCCGGCTGGCTGCTGGTGGCCGGGGGTGGGCATTTCCTGCAAGGCGTGCCGCGCGATACCTGGCTCCTGCTGGGCTGCGGCATCATCACGGCGGCACCGCTGATGCTTTATGCCAACGGCGCCAAGCGGTTGCGGCTCTCGACCATCGCCATCATGCAATATGTCTCGCCCACGATGATCTTCCTGACGGCTGTCTTCGTGTTCGGCGAACCCTTCAGCCAGACCAAGATGGTGGCCTTCGGCTTCATCTGGGCGGCGCTGGCGATCTATTCCGCAACGGTGCTGCGGCGCGGCTAATGCGCCGCGCCCTGTGATCCGGTCAGCTTCGCCCAGAGCGGGCCGATGACCCGGGTCACCGGCGGAATCAGCGCCAGCCCCAGGATCAGCCCGCAAACGCCATCCAGCGCCGCGGTCACCACCCAGGCCACCACCCCCGGCGCCGCCGGCACCGCATGGGCCGCCGTTTCGGCGATATGGTGGATCGCCTCATAGGGCGCGGGCCACAGATGCGTGACCTCAAGCCCGTGGATCACGATATTGCCGCCCACCCACAGCATCGCCGCCGTGCCCACGGTGGACAGGAAGGCCATGACCTTCGGCATCGCCAGCACCAGCCCCCGGCCAAAGGCCCGCGCGGCGCGGGTGCGGCGGTTGGCGGCCATGTGAAGGCCGATGTCATCCATCTTCACGATCAGCGCCACCGCGCCATAGACCGCAACGGTGATCAGCGTGCCCACGATCGCCAGCGTGATCGCGCGCATGGCGAAGGACGGGCTTTCGATGGTGGCCAGCGCGATGGTCATGATCTCGGCCGACAGGATGAAATCGGTCTTGATCGCCCCGGCCACCTTGGCCTCTTCCAGATGCGCCGGATCGCGGGTGTCGAAATCTTCGGCCACCTCGGCATCGGCATGGGGCGCAAAGGCGTGAACCAGCTTTTCCGCCCCTTCAAAGCACAGATAGGCCCCGCCCATCATCAGAAGCGGCGTGATGGCCTGCGGCAGGAAGTAATCCAGCGCCAGAAGGCCCGGCAGCAGGAAGATCAGCTTGTTCTTCAGCGATCCGGTGGCGATGCGGCGGATGATCGGCAGTTCCCGGTCGGCCGAAAAGCCGTGCACATATTTCGGCGTCACCGCGGCATCGTCGATCACCACGCCCGCGGCCTTGGCCCCGGCCTTGGCCGCCGCCGCCGCCACATCGTCCACCGAGGCCGCCGCCACCTTGGCAATGGCCGCCACATCGTCCAACAGCGCCAGAAGTCCGCTCATCACCCGCTCCGTCCAAGGTAGGGTCGAGATAGCGCAGACGCGGCCCCTTGGCAAAGGCGGCGTCGGCCTGCTCCCGCGCGCTCCCTGCCCCGCCCTTCACCCCCCTGCCGGCATCGACTATGGTTGCCCCGTCAACGCGGATCACGGCCGCAGGGGTGTTTTGTGACGGAAAGACTGGCGCTGTATCTTGTGATCCTTCTTGTCGCCTTCGGGCTGGCCGATCTGGCGCTGACCGGCGGCGCCACGCTGCTGTTTCTGGCGCGCAAGTTCCTTGTCCTGCTGGATCATGTGGTGTTCTGGCGCTAACGGCGCGAGAGACGGTTGCAATCCGGCCGGAAGTGCGGTTCTGAGCAATGGCAGGGCAAATGCCCGCTGGTTTCAGGAGGAATGGACATGGCTGTGAAGGTCGCCATCAACGGTTTCGGCCGCATCGGGCGCAATGTGCTGCGCGCAATCATCGAATCGGGCCGCACCGACATCGAGGTGGTCGCGATCAACGATCTGGGCCCGGTCGAGACCAACGCGCACCTTCTGCGCTTTGATTCGGTCCATGGCCGGTTTCCCGCCACGGTGACCACCGGCGATGACTGGATTGATGTCGGTCGCGGCCGGATGCGGGTAACCGCGCTGCGCAACCCGGCCGAGTTGCCCTGGGGCGACGTGGACATCGTGATGGAATGCACCGGCATCTTCACTTCGAAAGAGAAGTGCCTGCCGCATCTTGAAAACGGCTCGAAGCGGGTGCTGATCTCGGCCCCGGGCGATGGCGCGGACAAGACCATCGTTTACGGCGTGAACCACGACACGCTGACCAAGGACGATCTGGTCGTGTCGAACGCGTCCTGCACCACCAACTGCCTGTCGCCCTTTGCCAAGGTCCTGAATGAGGCCATCGGCATCGAAAAGGGCATGATGACCACGATCCACAGCTACACCGGCGACCAGCCCACGCTGGACACCATGCACAAGGATCTGTATCGAGCCCGCGCTGCGGCGCTGAACATGATCCCCACCTCGACCGGCGCCGCCAAGGCCGTGGGTCTGGTCCTGCCCGACCTGAAGGGCAAGCTGGACGGTTTCGCCATCCGGGTGCCGACGCCCAACGTCAGCGTGGTGGACCTGAAGTTCATCGCCAAGCGCGCCACCACCGTGGAAGAGATCAACGCCGCCATCAAGGCCGCCGCCGACGGGCCGCTGAAGGGCATCCTGGGCTATACCACCGCCAAGAACGTCAGCATGGACTTCAACCACGACCCCCACTCGTCGGTCTTCCACATGGACCAGACCAAGGTGATGGACGGCACGCTGTGCTCGGTCCTGTCGTGGTATGACAATGAATGGGGCTTCTCGAACCGCATGTCCGATACCGCCGTGGCCATGGGCAAGCTGATCTGAGCGGCCGTCACAGGCTGATAACGAAGGGCGCCCCCGGGCGCCCTTTTCCTTTCGCGGCTATGCGCCAGACGCAATGCTGCGCTGCAGCAAGACGCCTTGTTAGCGCTATCCGATTGCCCCATTTAGGGGACATGCGGAAGAAAAAGCAGACGCCGCAGAAAGGAATGACCATGTTGACGATGATTGAAAACCTGAAGGACGCCGCGCGCAAGCGGGCGCTCTATCGCCAGACCCGCGATGAAATCGCCCGGATGCCGCTGGATGTGGCGCTGGATCTGGACATCTACCCCGGCGACGCCGACCGCATCGCCTGGACCGCTGTCTACGGCCGCGGCTGACCGCGAAGATCAAGGCGGAGGCCGCGAACTTCGTCGCGGCGCGATGATCGGGGGCCAGGGGCCCCCTTTTTCGTTTCAGGCGAACTTGCGCTTCAGCGCCGAATGGACCGCCGGCGGAACGAAGCGCGAGACATCGCCGCCCAGCCGGGCGATTTCCTTCACCAGCTTGGACGCAATGGCCTGCCGCCGGGCATCGGCCATCAGGAAGACCGTCTCGACCGTATTGTCGAGGGCGCGGTTCATGCCGACCATCTGGAATTCATATTCGAAATCCGCCACCGCCCGCAGGCCGCGAATGATGATCCCGGCCCCCACATCGCGGGCGCAGTCGATCAGCAGGTTTTCGAACGGATGCACGACAATCTCGCCGCCGGTGCGCGCCACGATCTCGGCACATTCGGCCTGAACCATGGCCACCCGTTCATCCAGGTTGAATAGCGGGCCCTTGTCGCGGTTGATCGCCACCCCGATCACCAGCCGGTCCACCAGTGCCATCGCGCGCTGGATGATGTCGACATGTCCAAGAGTGACCGGATCGAAGGTGCCCGGGTAAAGGCCGATGCGCATGGAAGGCTCTCCGTCTGGTCCCTGCTTCCGCCGGTCACGAGAATATGATTGCGGCGGCTTTCGCAAGGCCAAAACCGCCGCACTGCAGCAGGGCGCGCGTCAGAACCCCTTGATCATGCCCTCCAGCGCATCCTTCTGCGCGTGCAGCTCTTCCAGCCGCGCCTTCACCACGTCCCCGATCGAGATCATCCCGACCATCACGCCCCCCTCGACCACGGGCATATGGCGGAAGCGGCCATCGGTCATCTTCTGCAACACGTCGCGCGCCCGGTCCGTGCTTTCGCAAGAGATCAGCCGCGAGGTCATCACCGCATCCACCTTGTCGCTCAGGCAGGCCGCACCGCGCCTGCCCAGTTCGCGCACGATGTCGCGCTCCGACAGGATGCCAACGGCGTGACGGCCGTCTTCGGACACGATGACCGCCCCGATCTTGCGCTCGGACAAGACCTGCGCCGCCTCGGCCAGGCTGCTGCCCGGCGCGACGGTGATCACCCCGCCCTGCGTCTTGGATCTGAGTATCTGGCTGACAAGCATGGGTGGCCCCCCTTCCCCGTGGTCTTCGGGTCAAGGGTCAGGGCAGCGGGGCCGGCCTGTCAAGCGATGGATTCAAGATACACCATTTCCGCCCGCGCCTCGCGCAGCAGCAGGTCGGCAAACCGGCCCAGGCGCGCGACGCGGGTGTCGTCGGCATGGCGGATCAGCCAGAAGCTGCGGGTCAGGCGGATATGGTCGGGCAGCACGCGCACCAGTTCCGGCGCGGCGGACAGGGCAAAGTCATGCACCACGCCGATCCCTGCCCCGCGCCGCAGAAAGTTCAGTTGCACCGAGACCGAGTTCGACGCCAGCCGCGCCGGGGGCGCACCGATCTCGGCCAGATAGTCCAGTTCCTTGTCGAAGATCATGTCGGGGATGTAGCCGACAAAGGGATGCGCCCGCAGGTCTTGCGGGCCGGTGATCGGATGCGCGGCCAGCCAGTCGCGGCTGCTGGCCAGAGACAGGTGATAGTCCGTCAGCTTCTGCACGGTCAGCCGCCCCGCCTCGGGGCGCGACACGGCGATGGCCATGTCGGCCTCGCGCTTCGACAGGTTGAAGACGCGCGGCAGGGCGACAAGCTGGATTTCAAGCCCGGGGTTGGCATCGCAGATGCGGGCCAGCACCCCCGGCAGCAGATAGTTCGCGCAGCCGTCCGGCGCGCCAAGCCGGATCAGCCCGGTCAGCCCTTCCGGGCCGGACAGGGATTCGCGCGCCGCCAGCGCCGCCCCTTCCGCACGTTCGGCATGGGGAATCAGCCGCGCCCCCGCCTCGGTCAGCGCATAGCCCTGCGGTGACTTCGCGAACAGCGCCGCACCCACGGCATCTTCCAGCCGCGAAATCCGCCGCCCCACCGTCGCCGGGTCGATCTTCAGCCCCCGCCCGGCACCCGACAGGCTTTCGCTGCGCGCCACCGCAAGGAACACCCGCAGATCATCCCAGTCCATCCCGGCCACCATTGCGAAATTGCAAAACCTGTTTGGAACATTGCCGCTTTGTCTGGCGTTTCCGCAATAGTAGAACAGGGCAGACAGATATGGGAGGCTTCCGATGCAGGAAATCGGTCACTGGATCAACGGCAAGCTGGTAAAGGGCACCTCGGGCCGCTTTGCCGAAGTGTTCAACCCCGCCACCGGCGAAGTGCAGGCGAAGGTGGCCCTCGCCTCGGACGCCGAACTGGACCACGCCATTGCCGAGGCAGCCAAGGCCCAGGTGGCCTGGGCCGCCACCAACCCGCAGCGCCGCGCCCGGGTGATGATGGCCTTCGGCGCGCTGATCAACGCCAACATGGACAAGCTGGCCGAACTGGTCAGCCGCGAACATGGCAAGACCCTGCCCGACGCCCGCGGCGACGTGCAGCGCGGGCTTGAGGTGGTCGAGGTCTGCATGGGCGCGCCCGCCATGCTCAAGGGCGAATACATGGACAGCGCCGGCCCCGGCATCGACCTTTACGCCATGCGCCAACCGCTGGGCGTGGTCGCCGGCATCACCCCCTTCAACTTCCCGGCGATGATCCCGCTGTGGAAAATGGCCCCGGCCCTGTCGGCCGGCAATGCCATGATCCTGAAACCCTCGGAACGGGTGCCCTCCACCTCGCTTCTGTTGGCGCAACTGCTGCAAGAGGCCGGCCTTCCCGATGGCGTCCTGCAGGTCGTCAACGGTGACAAGGCGGTGGTCGATGGCCTGCTGGACCATCCGGTCATCCAGGGCATCGGCTTCGTCGGCTCGACCCCGATCGCGCAATACATCTATGGCCGCGCCGCGACCAACGGCAAACGGGCGCAATGCTTCGGCGGTGCCAAGAACCACATGATCATCATGCCCGATGCCGATCTGGACAAGGCGGCGGATGCGCTGGTGGGCGCGGGCTTCGGCGCGGCGGGCGAACGCTGCATGGCGATCTCGGTCGCGGTGCCGGTGGGCGAAAAGACCGCCGATGCGCTGATCGAACGGCTGGTGCCGCGGATCGAGAAGCTGAAGGTCGGCCCCTATACCGCGGGCGAGGATGTCGATTTCGGCCCGGTCATCACCAAGGCGTCGCAAGACCGCATCCTTGGCCTGATCAACAGCGGCGTGGACCAGGGCGCGAAGTTGGTGGTCGATGGCCGCGGCTTCAAGCTGCAAGGCTATGAAAACGGCTTCTTCGTCGGCCCGTCGCTGTTCGACAACGTCACGGCTGACATGGAGATCTACAAGCAGGAAATCTTCGGCCCGGTGCTGACCCAGGTCCGCGCCAAGACCTATGACGACGCGCTGAAGCTGGTGATGGACAACGAATACGGCAACGGCACCGCGATCTTCACCGCCGATGGCGACACGGCCCGCGATTTCGCCTCGCGCGTCAACGTGGGCATGGTCGGGATCAACTTCCCCATCCCGGTGCCGCTGTCCTATTTCAGCTTCGGCGGCTGGAAACGGTCGGCCTTCGGCGACCTGAACCAGTATGGCCCCGATGCCTTCCGGTTCTACACCAAGACCAAGACCGTCACCGCGCGCTGGTTCAGCGGCATCAAGGAAGGCGCCAGCCTGAACTTCAAGGCGCTGGACTGATCCGGTCCCGACCGCGTTTCGCAAGGGGGCGGCCCGCCGGGCCGCCCCCTGTCATTTCGGCGCAGGGCGGCGCTTTGCGGTTGCCATCGCGGCCCGTCTGCCCACACTGGGCGCATGAGCTGGGTTTCGGACATCGGGGCGCTGTCGGCGCCAGCACAGCGCGAGCTGGCACATCTGCATGAAATGCCGCTGCCGAAAGGCGCGGTGCTGTTCCGCCCCGGCGACCGGCCGCAGGGCTTTCTGATCCTGCTGTCGGGCCGGGTCGAGGTGTTCCTGACCGGCGCCAGCGGGCGCGAGATCCTGCTTTACGCGGTCGACCCAGGCCAAAGCTGCGTGCAAACCACGCTGGGCCTGACCGGGGGCGAAGATTACAGCGGCGAGGCGCTGGTGGCCGAGGACAGCCGCGCGGTGATGATCCCGGCCGCGCTGTTCGAACGGCTGATGGATCAGGAACCCGGCTTCCGCCGCTTTGTCCTGCGCGCCTTCGGCCGCCGCATGGCCGATGTGACGCATCTGCTGGAACGGGTAGCCTTCGGCCGGATCGAGGCGCGGCTGGCGGCAGCACTTCTGGAACTGGCGCAGGGCAATGTGGTGGCGGCCACGCAGGCGGAACTGGCCGCCCGCATCGGATCGGCGCGCGAGGTGGTCTCGCGGCGGCTTGAAGCATTCCAGCGTCAGGGCTGGGTGGAAACCGACCGCGGGCAGGTCCGGCTGACCGATGCCCCGGCCCTGCGCGGCGTTGCGGCGGCTGTGTGACCTGATCACAGACCGCGCCTGCTCCGCCTGTTACCCTTGTGTCAGGCCGGGGTTTTGCCCGGCACCCGGACAAGGACACGCAACATGCTGAAAAACAATGTCGGCGGCATCGACAAGATTCTGCGCATCATGCTGGGCGCCGCCCTGCTGCTCTGGTTCTTCGTCGATAACGGAAGCGGCGTCTGGCACTATGCCAAACTCATCGGCATCGTGCCGCTGCTGACCGGCCTTCTGGGCACCTGCCCGCTTTACAGCATCGTCGGGATTTCGACCTGCCCGATGAACCGCTCCTGATCTCAGGCGGCGACGGCCAGACGGCAGGGACGGAACTCCTCGACCTGCACGCTGGCCCCGTCGAAGGTGCAGAACGAGGCGGCGGGCACCTCTGTCCAGCCGCCTTCGCCGCTTTCCAGCGGTTCGGAAACCACGGCCATGCCGCCGCGGGTGTCGGACCAGCGGTAATACAGCGACGGCGCCAGATCGTCGGTCGCATAGCGCACGGCATAAAGCTGCTGGCCATCCGACAGCGCGGCGGTCATCCGCAGATGCGGCGCGGCCCCCTTGGCGCGGGCCAGCGTGATCAGCCGCGCGGCGGCCCGTTCCAGCGCCCCGCGCGGATCATCGTCCAGCCCTTCGGCCACCGCGATCAGGAACAGCGCCTCGCTGTCGGTGGCGCCCTTGCGGTGGCGATACAGATCCTCGGGGATCAGCATGTCGGAATCGCGGCGGATGGCGTCATAACCGCCCACCTGCCCGTTGTGCATGAACGACCAGCGGCCATGCACGAAGGGATGACAGTTGTTGCGGCTGGTGGCCGATCCGGTCGAGGCGCGGACATGCGCCAGAAACAGCCCCGATTTCACCTGCGCGGTCAGGCTGCGCAGGTTCGGGTCGCTCCAGGCCGGCATCACGTCGCGGTAAAGGCCGGGCTCGGGCCGTTCGCCATACCAGGCCACCCCGAACCCGTCGGCGTTGATCGCCGTGTGGCATTGCGTGGCGCAATGCGACTGGTGGATCAGGCTGTGCCCCGGCCGGGACACGATATCTTCCAGAAAGATCGGCTTGCCCGAATAGGCCGCCCAACGACACATGTTCAACACCCTTCCGCCCGGACCCGACGGCGCGGCCCTTTGGCGGGCCTTGTCGCGTGCCGGGGTCTTACCTCATGACGGAACAGTAACAGAGTCCGCGCCGTCCGTTAAGCAACGGAATTCCGGGCTTGCACACAAATTGCCGCGATTTCCCGCCGAACGGCGAAACTTTCGGCAATAATTCGTGTCAATCGGCGGCTTCCACCACCACCAGGTCGCGGACGGCCGCCCCTTTGGCATGTTCCAGCGCGGCCTGATAGGCGGGCGAGTTGTAGCACTCAACCGCCGCCTCAAGGCTGGGAAACCGCGCCACCACATTGCGGCTGCGGTCGTTCCCTTCAAGCTGCACATAGCGCCCGCCCCGGGCCAGGAACACGCCGCCATGCGCGGCAATCGCCTCGGTCGCGCCCTTGGCATAGCGGCCATAGGCCTCGGCGTCGGTCACGTGGACATGGGCAATCCAGAATGCGGTCGGCATCGGCTTACCCTCCGATCACGGCTTCGGCGGCGGCGATGGCGGCATCGGCCAGGGCAATGTCAGCCCCGCCCGCCTGCGCCATATCAGGACGGCCCCCGCCACCCTTGCCCCCCAACGCCTCGGCCGCCGCCTTGACCAGCGTCACGGCGGACAGCCGGCCGGTCAGATCGGCGGTGACGCCGGCCGCAACCGCCGGCTTCGCGCCGGTATCGGCGATCAGAAGAACCGCACCGCTGCCGATGCGCGCCTTCATCTCATCCACCAGCGCGGGCAGATCCTTGCCGGAAACCCCTTGAAGAACCTGCGCGATCAGCTTGATTCCGTTAACTTCCTTGACCTCAGGCCCGCCAGAGCTGCCGCCCATCGCCAGATCGCGGCGCAGTTGCGCCACTTCGTTCTGCAGCGCGCGGCGTTCGTCGAACAGCGCCTTGACGCGATCAACCACCTCGGTCGCCGGGGCCTTCAGCACGGCGGCAATCTCGGCCAGCCGGGCATCCTGCGCGCGCAGATGCGCCAGCGCGGCCTCGCCCGTCAGCGCCTCGACCCGGCGCACGCCGGCGGACGACGCGCTGTCGCCCAGCAGAACGAAGGCGCCAATGTCGCCCGTGCGCGCCACATGCGTGCCGCCGCACAGTTCCAGGCTGTAGGTGCGGCCCTCGGCCCCCTTGCCCGACCCGTCCAGCAGGCCCATCGACACGACGCGCACCTCGTCGCCGTATTTTTCGCCGAACAGCGCCTGCGCTCCGATGGCGCGGGCATCGTCGGGCGTCATGATGCGCGTCTCGACCGGGGCGTTCTGCCGGACAAAGGCGTTCACCTCGGCCTCGACCTGCGCCTGTTCCGCCGCCGTCAGCGCATGGCTGTGCGAAAAGTCGAACCGCAGACGGTCCGGCGCGTTCAGACTGCCCTTCTGCGCCACATGGTCACCAAGCGCGCGGCGCAGCGCCTCGTGCAGCAGGTGGGTGGCCGAATGGTTGGCCCGAATGGCGCTGCGGCGGCCATGGCCCACCTCCAGCTTGGCGGGCTGGCCCTTGGCAACGCTGCCTTCGGTCACGCGGCCGATGTGGATGAACACCCCCGCGGCCTTTTTCGTGTCAGTCACCTCGATCATGCCGGTGTCGGTGCGGATCAGGCCGGTGTCGCCCACCTGCCCGCCGGATTCGGCATAGAACGGCGTCTGGTTGACCACGACCTGCACCGCCTCGCCCGTGGCGGCGCTGCCGATTTCGGCCCCGTCGCGCACCAGCGCCAGCACCACACCTTCGGCGGTTTCGGTCTCATAGCCCAGGAATTCGGTCGTGCCGCGGTCCTCGGCCAGTTCGAACCAGATCTTGGCATCCTTGGCCTCGCCCGAACCGGACCAGGCGGCGCGCGCCTTGGCCTTCTGTTCGGCCATGGCGGCATCGAAGCCCGCCACATCCACCGCCCGGCCCTGTTCACGCAGCGCATCCTGCGTCAGGTCCAGCGGGAAGCCATAGGTGTCATACAGCTTGAACGCCGCCCCACCCGGCAGATCGGCGCCCTCGGGCAGCCGGGACAGTTCATCGTCCAGAAGCCGCAGCCCGCGGTCCAGCGTCTGCTTGAACTTGGTCTCTTCCAGCTTCAGCGTTTCCTCGATAAGCGCCTGCGCCCGGCTCAGCTCCGGGTAGGCCGCGCCCATCTGGCGCACCAGCGCCGGCACCAGCTTGAACATCACCGGGTCTTGCGCGCCCAGCATATGCGCATGACGCATGGCGCGGCGCATGATGCGGCGCAGCACATAGCCGCGCCCTTCGTTCGACGGCATCACGCCATCGGCAATCAGGAAGCTGGTTGACCGCAGGTGGTCGGCAATCACCCGGTGGCTGGTCTTGCCGGGGCCGTCCGGGTCGCTGCTGGTGGCATTGGCGCTGGCCTCGATCAGGCTGCGCATCAGGTCGGTGTCGTAATTGTCGTGCTTGCCCTGCAACAGCGCGCCGATCCGCTCCAGCCCCATGCCGGTGTCGATCGACTTCGCGTCCAGCTCGCGGCGGCTGCCGTCCTCGAACTGTTCGTATTGCATGAAGACGTTGTTCCAGATCTCGATGAAACGGTCGCCGTCCTCTTCCGCGCTGCCGGGCGGGCCGCCCCAGATATGGGGGCCGTGGTCGTAAAAGATTTCCGTGCAGGGGCCGCAGGGGCCGGTCGGGCCCATCATCCAGAAATTGTCGCTCGTGGCGATGCGGATGATCTTGTCATCCGACAGGCCGGCCATCTTTTTCCACAGGTTCGCCGCCTCTTCATCGGTGTGATAGACGGTGACCAGCAGGCGCTTGGGGTCCAGGCCAAAACCCTTGGTCAGCAGTTCCCAGGCCAGCGGGATGGCGGTTTCCTTGAAATAGTCGCCAAAGGAAAAGTTCCCCAGCATTTCAAAGAACGTATGGTGCCGCGCCGTATAGCCGACATTGTCCAGGTCATTGTGCTTGCCGCCGGCCCGCACGCATTTCTGCGCGGTGGTGGCGCGCTTGTAATCGCGGTGCTCGGTCCCGGTGAACAGGTTCTTGAACTGCACCATGCCGCTGTTGGTGAACATCAGCGTCGGGTCGTTCCGCGGCACCAGCGGAGAGCTGTCCACGACCCGGTGGCCGTTCTTTTCGAAAAAGTCGAGATAGGTGGAACGGATGTCGTTCAGCGACGCCATGGGCCGGGCCTTTCAGGGTGTTTCCTGCATTGGCCCCCATGTAGCGGCGGCAGGCTTCCCTGTCCACGGGGGATGCGCCGGGCCGCGACCGGCCGCACCATGAAAAAGGGCCGGAGGTTGCCCCTCCGGCCCCTGACCTCTGGTCGCCTTGCAGACGGTCACGCCTCGACGGCATCCCCGTCCTCGGGGCCGTCGACAAGGGTGAAATCCAGCCCGTTCGCGGCGCGGATCTTGTCCTCGATCTCGGCCGCCATGGCGGGGTTGGCCCGCAGGAAGGTCTTGGCATTCTCGCGGCCCTGACCGATGCGCTCATCCTTGAAGGAATACCAGGCGCCCGACTTTTCCACGACCCCGGCCTTGACGCCGATGTCGACCAGCTCGCCCATCTTCGAGATGCCTTCGCCATACATGATGTCGAATTCCACCTGCTTGAACGGCGGGGCCACCTTGTTCTTCACCACCTTGACGCGGGTGGTGTTGCCGACCACCTCTTCACGGTCCTTGATGGCGCCGATGCGACGGATGTCCAGCCGCACGCTGGCGTAGAACTTCAGCGCATTGCCGCCGGTGGTGGTTTCGGGGCTGCCGAACATCACGCCAATCTTCATGCGGATCTGGTTGATGAAGATCACCATGCAGTTGGTGCGGCCGATGCTGGCGGTCAGCTTGCGCATCGCCTGGCTCATCAGCCGGGCCTGGGCGCCCACCGTGGCGTCGCCCATGTCGCCTTCCAGTTCCGCCTTGGGCGTCAGCGCGGCGACCGAGTCGACCACGATCAGGCTGACCGCGCCGCTGCGCACCAGCGTATCCACGATCTCCAGCGCCTGTTCGCCGGTGTCGGGCTGGCTGATCAGCAGTTCGTCCAGGTTGACGCCCAGCTTCTTGGCATATTGCGGGTCCAGCGCGTGTTCGGCATCGACAAAGGCGCAGACGCCGCCCTTCTTCTGTTCCTCGGCCACCACATGCAGGGTCAGCGTGGTCTTGCCGCTGCTTTCCGGGCCGTAGATTTCCACGATCCGGCCTTTCGGCAGGCCGCCGATCCCCAGGGCAATGTCCAGGCCCAGGCTGCCGGTCGAGGTGGCTTCGATGTCCATCGCCGGGCTGTTGGTGCCAAGGCGCATGATCGAGCCCTTGCCGAACTGCCGTTCGATCTGTTGCAGCGCGCTTTCCAGCGCCTTCTGCTTGTCCATGTCCCGTTTGCTCCCAAGGTCGAATAGATTGGCCGCCGACATTCTTGTCTCCCTTATTCCATAGCCACCCCGGGGCGGCAATCCCGACACATGTTCCCAAAGTGTTCCCGTTCTTATGGGATCAAAACAGGAACATTTCAACCAAATTCTCGCGAATCCAGCTTTTGCCCGTTTTCGTTAAAGGATAGTTTACGCCGCGCACGCAAACCGGGGTCCGGGGCGCCCATGGGAAGAAAAAAGGGGTTGGAATGCTGGTATTCTGGGAACAGCGGCTGGTCTTTCTGGCCACGCCGAAAACCGGGTCCACGGCCATTGCCTCCGCGCTCGAATCGCTGGCCTCGGTGTCGATCCAGCGGCCGCCCGTGCTGAAACACACCACCGTGCACCGCTTCCGCCGGTTCTTCGGCCCCTATCTGGAAGCCGCCTCCAAGGCCGACTGGACCGTCGTCGCCATGATGCGCGAACCGCGGGACTGGCTGTCGTCCTGGTATCGCTTCCGCAGCCGGCCCGACCAGACCGATCCGGCGAAAAGCACCGCCGGGATGAGTTTCGATGACTTCGTGCGCGGCTGGTGCAGCACCCCGCGCCCCGCCTTTGCCGATGTCGGCTCGCAGGCGCGGTTCCTGAAGCCGCGCCAGGGCGAAGGGGTCAGCCGGCTGTTCCGCTATGAAGACATCGACAGTTTCGTGCATTTTCTTGAAGACCGGCTGGGATGCGAAATCATCCTGCCGCGGCTGAACGTCTCGCCCTCCCGCGCGACAGAGCTTTCGTCCGAGACCGAGGCCCTGCTGCATGAGGTGGCGGCCGATGACTTCGCGCTTTACGCCAGCCTGACGCCCTGACTTCCGTTTCCACCGGGCCGCCTCCCGGTCAGGCGATCTGGTTCTGCACCGTGGTGGTCAGGTCGGTCAGGGAAAACGGCTTTGGCAGGAAGACCGAATTCGGGATGCGGGCCTGATCTTCACTCAGGCAATCCTCGGCATAGCCCGAGACAAAGACCACCTTCACCCCCGGCCGGTCCTCCAGCGCGCGCCGCACCCAGGTCGGCCCGTCCAGCCCCGGCATCACCACATCGGTAACGAAGACATCCACATCGACCGCGGGGTCTTCCAGCGTTTTCAGCGCGTCCTCGGCGTTTTCCGCCTCCAGCACGGTATAGCCGCGCAGCCGCAGGGCGCGGCTGGCGAAGGCGCGCACCGGCGCCTCATCCTCAACCAGCAGAACCACACCGGCATCCTTGCGCAGTGTCAGACGCGGCGGCGTTTCGGCGGGGGGCGCGGGCGCGGTGTCATGGTCACCCCCGGCCAGGTCATGCACCGGGAACAGCAGATCGAACCGCGTGCCCTGCCCGGGTTCGGACTGCACGAAGACATAGCCGCCCGATTGCTTGACGATGCCATAGACGGTGGACAGGCCAAGCCCCGTCCCCTCGCCCACCCGCTTGGTGGTGAAGAAGGGTTCAAAGATCTTGTCGATCTTGTCGGGCGCGATGCCGCAGCCTGTATCGCTGACCCGGATCACCGAATATTCGCCCGCCGGCACCGTGGCCTTGTCGCGCAGCAAGGGTTCGGTCAGCGCCAGCGCCTCGGTCTCGATGCGGATCGTGCCGCCATCGGGCATGGCATCGCGGGCGTTGACCACCAGGTTCATCAGCACCTGTTCCAGCCGTCGCCGGTCGGCGCGGATCGGCCCCAGCAGCGGATCATGCGAAAACCGCAGCAGGATCTTTTCCCCCAGTAACCGCTTCAGCAGATGGGTCAGGTCGGCCAGCAGATCCTGCAGGTCCAGCCGTTCGGGTTTCAGCGTCTGCTTGCGGGAAAAGGCCAGCAACTGGCTGACCAGCGCCGCAGCGCGGTTGGCGTTCTGCCGAATCTGTTCAAGGTCGGCGAAATCGCCGTCCTCGCGGTCATGCCGCAACAGCAACAGGTCGCAATGGCCCGAAATCGCCGTCAGCAGATTGTTGAAATCATGCGCGATCCCGCCCGCAAGCTGGCCGATCGCCTGCATCTTCTGGCTCTGGTTGAACTGCGCCTCCAGCTTCTTCAGCGCGGTGGCATCCGACAGGATCGCCAGCGCCCCGCTGCGGCCCTGTTCGACGATGCGGCGCAACTGCACCTGGGCAAAGGCCTCGTCCCCGGCGCGGCGCAGGCGCAGCACCTCGGCCCCCGCGGGCAGGCGTTCCGCGATCACGTCCAGCAGCCAGTCGTTCACCGGGCGGCCCAGGTCTTCGAACAGATCGTGGAAGGACAGGCCGGTCAGCGGGCCGCCGCCCAGCAGATCGCGCGCAGCGCGGTTGGCGGTGCGCAACGCCCCGTCCGGGCCAAAGGTCATCAGCGCCACCGGCACCGATTCGAAATCGGCGCTGACGGTTTCGGCCGTTCGCGCCGGGGCGGGCACCAGAAAGATCTCGCGCCGGTCGCCCACCCCCTCAACCTCGGCCACGATGGCGCGGATCTGGCCGTCGGGGGTGTGAACCGTCACCTCTTCCCCGGTCTGGAACCGGGAGTGCAGGAAGATGCGGTCCAGCCGCTTGGGGCGTTCGCCCAGCAGCCGCCGCATCGCCTCGTTCGAGAACAACACCACGCCGTTGCGATTGGCCACCACCATCGGCAGGCTCAACCCCTCGGCCCCGCGGCCGGCGGGGGTGCGGTCCTGGAATTCCTCAAGCCGCCAAAGGAATCGGCCCTCGCCCAACCTGTGCACCGACAGCCGCAGATGGCCGCGCCGGGTCACCACGTCTTCCCGCGCCGCGCCGGTGTTGGCGGCCCGGGTCTGCAGGCGGAACAGCACGGCCGAGGGCGAGGCGAACTGTTCATGCAGCACGCCCACCAGCGTGGGGGCGGTGTTTTCGCCAAAACGGGCGATGGCGGCCGCATTGCGGAACAGGATCTGGCCCAGATCATCGGTCGAGAAACAGGGCGCGGCATCACCGCCGACCAGCATCGTCAACTGCCCGGCCAGCCGCCCGGCGGCCCGCCGGCCCCGGCGCATCACCCCGCCAAGGCCCGCCGCAACCAGCAGAACCGCCAGCCCGCCGGTCGTCAGCCCCAGCCGGACCGGCCCGGTCGGGGCCGCAGCCGCCAGCGCCAGGCACAGCGCGGCCAGCGCAACCAGCCAGGGCAAACCCCGCTGCAACCCCTGCGGCGTAACCAAGGCGGCCCTGATGTCGCTGTCCGGCCTGAGCAAGTGGCCCTCCGCTGCGGAAATCCCCACCCCTTCCCTAAGCGCACAACCGTTAACCGCGACTTAACCGCAGCCGAAATGCAACCTCAAGTTGTAATTTGAGGTTCAGGCCCGCGTCAGCAGCGCCAGAAAGAAACCGTCACCGCCCTGCAACGGTGAAAAACGGTGCTGCCCGGTGCAGGTCCAGCCGGCATTGCGGGCAAGGAAGGCCGTGACCTGATCCTCGTTCTCGTCGCATAGGAAGGAACAGGTTGCATAGGCAAGCGTGCCGGCGGGGGCCACCATCGCGGCGCAGCGGTCCAGAATCTGCCCCTGCAAGGCCACCAGCTCCACCAGACGCTCCGGCGTCAGCGCCCATTTTCCCTCGGGGTCGCGGCGCCAGCTTCCGCTGCCGGAACAGGGCGCATCGGCCAGCACCAGATCATAGGGCGCGGTCGCTCCGGGCCGCTCGGTCAGCGTGACAGCAACGCCGGCGCGTGCCGCGCGCGGCGGCAGGTCTGCCATGCGGCGGGGGGCGGCGTCATGCGCCCAAAGCCGCAGCCGCGCCCGCGCCGCCATGGCCAGGGTCTTGCCGCCGCCACCGGCGCAATGGTCCAGCACGCGCATCCCGTCGACCAGCGGCAGCGCCTCGACAACCGCCTGGGACGAGGCGTCCTGCAATTCGACCACCCCTTCGGAATAGGCCGGCGAGGACTGCACCTTGCGCGCGCCCTCCGTCACCTCCAGCGCGAAGGCGGCCAGCGGATGCGGACGGGTGGCAATGCCTTCGGCCAGCAGGCGCGACCGGGCAGCGTCGCGCGTGCTGCGGCCCGCGTTGACCCGCAGCACCACCGGCGCGCGTTGACGCATCGCCTGCATCACCGGGGCGTAGTCGTCGCCAAGCGCGCGCCGCAGCGCAGGCGCCAGCCAGTCGGGCACATCCAGCGCCTCATCGCCCTCGGGCACCCGGCCCGCCTCATCGGCGGCGGGGGGTGCGGACGCGTATGCACCTTCGCCATACCATTGCTGCATGTCCTGACCCATGGAACGCATCGCGCCCAGAATCAGGCCGCGTCCCGTCAGCCCGCCGCCAAGCGCGGCAAAGGACCGGCGGCAGCGCAGCGCCTCGAACACCAGATCGCGCACCGCGTTGCGGTCGCCCGACCCGGCATAGCGGGCCCCCCGCCCCCAGGCGGTCAGCGCCTTTTCGGCAGGCTCGCCGGCCAGAACCCGGTCAAGCACCGCCATGGCCGCAGCCGCGCGGGCCGCCGGCTGCATCAGCGCCGCCCGGCCCGGCGGGTGCCGGTTGCAAGGGTCATTCCGCCCATCCTCATTGCCCTTCTGATGCCCGCATCCGCCAGATTTCTCAGGCGAACCGGCCCCTGGCGCGGCCTGCTCTCAGCCGACGCGGTAGTTCGGGCTTTCGCGGGTGATCTGCACGTCATGGACATGGCTTTCCTTCAGCCCGGCCCCGGTGATCCGCACGAACTGGCAGTTCGACCGCATCTCGGCGATGCTGCGGCAGCCGGTATAGCCCATGGCGGCGCGCAGGCCGCCGACCATCTGGTGCAGCACCGCCGTCACGCTGCCCTTGTAGGGCACCTGCCCCTCGATCCCTTCGGGCACCAGCTTGTCGCTGCTGGCTTCCTTCTGGAAGTAACGGTCCGCGCTGCCCCGCGCCATGGCCCCGATGGACCCCATGCCACGATAGGCCTTGAAGCTGCGGCCCTGCCACAGGATCACCTCGCCGGGCGATTCATCGGTGCCGGCAATCGCGCTGCCGACCATGGCGCAAGAGGCCCCGGCGGCAATGGCCTTGGCGAAATCGCCGGAATACTTGATGCCGCCATCCGCGATGACCGGAATATCCCCCGCAGCCCGCGAAGCATCCATGATCGCGGTCAGTTGCGGCACACCCACGCCCGCCACGATCCGGGTGGTGCAGATCGAGCCCGGCCCGATGCCGACCTTGACCGCATCCGCCCCGGCGCCGATCAGCGCACGGGTCGCCTCGCCGGTGGCGACGTTGCCGGCCACCACCTGCACGGTGTTCGACAGCTTCTTGATCCGCTCCACCGCCCGCGCCACGCCTTCCGAATGGCCATGCGCGGTGTCGATCACCACCATGTCCACCCCGGCCTCGATCAGCGCCTGGCTGCGGTCATAGCCCGCATCGCCCACTGTCGAGGCGGCGGCGACGCGCAGGCGGCCCATCTCGTCCTTGCAGGCATGGGGGTTGAGAACGGATTTCTCGGTGTCCTTCAGCGTCAGCAGCCCGGTCAGCTTGCCCGCGCCATCGGTCACCAGCAGCTTCTCGATCCGCCGCGCCTTCATCAGGCTGATCGCCTGCGTCCGGTCCACGGGTTCGCGCAGCAGGGCAAGGTTTTCGCTGGTCATCATCACGCTGACCGGCGTCCGGTCATCGCTGGCAAAGCGCATGTCGCGGTTGGTGACGATGCCCAGAACCCGGCCCTCGGCATCCACCACCGGGAAGCCGGTGATGTTGTAGCGCTCCATCAGTTCCTTGGCATCGGCCAGCGTCTGATCGGGGCGCAGCGTGATCGGCGCATAGACCACGCCAGATTCGAACCGCTTGACCCGCCGCACCTCGCGCGCCTGGGTTTCGGTGTCCAGATTGCGGTGGATCACCCCGATACCGCCGGCCTGGGCCATGGCAATTGCCATGCGCCCCTCGGTCACGGTGTCCATCGCGCTGGACAGCAGCGGGATGTTCATTCGGATGGATCTGGTGACAAAGGTCGATGTATCGGCATCCGCCGGCAGCACGGAAGAGGCGGCCGGAACCAGCAGAACATCATCGAAAGCGAGGGCCTCTCGAATCTCCATCGGGGTCTCCTTGGGGATATTCGTTTGGCGGTTCCCTGTTTCACGGGCTTGACGCGGGCGCAAGCGAAAACCCGCATCTTGCGCTTGAAAGCCGGGCCGCCCCATGCAGATTGTGCCGGGCTGCCAAAGGAAAAGCCGGATGCGCGTTGCCATTGTCGAAAATACCAGGATCACCCATCACGGTCAGGTCGGGGTGGCGCTGCATGAACAGGCGGCGAAGATCGACCTTTACAAACCGTGGTCGGGCCAGCCCCTGCCCGAAGGCCTCGATGCCGATGCGCTGGTGGTGTTCGGCGGCGAACAATCCGCGCTGGATGACCACACTCACCCCTATCTGCCCGCATTGGCGCGGCTGATGGCGGCCTTTACGGCATCGGATCGCCCGGTGCTGGGCATCTGCCTTGGCAGTCAGGTTCTGGCCCGGGCCATGGGCGCGCAGAACATTCTGGGCGCCGCCCCCGAATTCGGCTGGTGCGACGTGGCCCTGACCGAAACCGGCCTTTCAGACCCGGTGCTGGGCGCCCTGCCCCGCAGCTTTCCGATCTTCCAGTGGCATTCCGACACGTTCAGCCTGCCGGCGGGCGCGGTGCATCTGGCAGGCTCTGCCGCCGCGCCGAACCAGTGCTTCCGCATCGGCCGCGCCACCTATGGGATGCAGTTCCATTTCGAAGCCAGCCGCGCCGTGGTGGCCGACTGGACCCGCGAATTTCCCGATCTGGTCGAAGGCCAGCACCCGGGCTGGCACGCGGCACACCCGGCGCTGGCCGAAACCCGTGGCCGGGCCGCGGACGATCACGGGCTGGCCATCGCGCGCGCCTGGGTCGGGCTGATCGGCGGCTGACGCCGGCTCAGGCCTCGGCCGCGTTTGTCCTGGCCGCCAGCCGGCCACCGGGCCACAGCTTCAGCACATTCCAGGCGATCAGCGGAATCGCCACCAGCCCCAGCCCCAGCAGGGCAAGCCCGGCCCAGGCCCAGACCCCGCCCAGCCGAAGCAGCGCGGCGGAGAAAGCCGCCAGCGGAAAGGTCATCGCCCCCCAGAGCGGCGAGAAGCCGGTTTCCGTGATCCAGCGGAACGACGCAGCCAGCACAAGGAAGATGCCGATGCCAATGACGGCGAAGATCACCGCCAGCGTCATGTGGCCGGTCAGCAGGGCAACCGAGGTGAACAGGCTGGCCGGCGCAAGGTGAATGACCAGCAAGGGACGCAGCGCGGCGGGCGGCACCCGCTTCAGCGCCTGCATCACGCTCAGCCCCCAGATCACCGCCGCCACCGGCACGGTGGCCCAAAGCAGCCCGCGCGCCATGCCGGGCTGATCCAGCAAGGCCGCCGCCACGCCACCGACGATGAAACCGACAAAGGTCAGGTGCCAGGTCGGGTTGACCTCACGCCCCTCGGGCGGCAACCCCGACAGAACGCGCGCGACCAGCAGCGCCAGCACCGCGTGCAGCGCCAGCGCCACGACCAGCAGCGCCAGCGCAAGGCGCGGGGCATAGGGCGCGATCAGCGCCGCCGCCGCCATGCCGCCCATGGTCGCCGCCGACAGGCCTGCCCGCGACGGCATCACCTTGAGATCATCGAAGATGACGCCCGGCCGCCGGGCCAGCTTGGCGCCATAGGCCACCACGCCCACGGCCCAAAGCGGCACCACCAGACCGGCCGCCAGATCCCCGATCCCCGGCGGCAGCCCCAGATGCGCCAGCCCGACCCGCAGCGCCAGCACCAGCCCCAGCAACCCCAGCAGGACCGGAAAGATCGCGGGCGGCGTATTGGCAAAGGCAGGCACCTTGCGCGGTGGAAACTCGGGCGGCGGATACATCCTTGGCTTGAAGCCTGCGGGATCGCGGACCATTCAAGAACACTCCTTCGGTGGCATGGCCCGAGGTTTCGCAGGAATTCGCGGGATTATCCAGCACTGGCATCCGTCTGCGGCGGGCCGCCGCGTAAACCTGTCGGGCAAGCCACAGCGTTGCGATGTTAGCGCCGCGGAAACCTGTCCATGCTTTCATGCGGCATGGCCAGACCCCGCCCGCCTTTCCCGACCCGGCCCTTGCTGACCCTTTGGGTCGGGCTGGTGTCGGGCGCGGTGCTGTGCGGGCTGTGGTTCGGCCTGGTCAGCCTTGTGGGATTGCCAGGATAACTCGCCTCAGCGGTACAGCAGCGACTTGCCGCTCGCGAAAAGATGCACCTTCTTCGGATCGGCGGTCAGCCGCACCTGCGTGCGCCGCAGTTCCGACCGGATGCCCGGCAGCTTGGCCACGACCTGCGGCTGGTCGCCCGTGCGTTTCAGATGCAGCAGCGTCACCTCGCCCAGGGCTTCGGTGAACTCGACCTCGGCCTCGAACAGGCGATCGCCTTTGGTTTCGACCAGATCCTCGGGCCGCACGCCCACGTTCACCGCCATGCCCTTGTCGGCGGCCTGGGTCGGCACGGCAGAAACGGCAATGCCGCCATTGGCCAGCCGGACCGTGGTCTGCGCCCCGGTCTCGATCACCTCGCCCGGGGTCAGGTTCATGGCCGGGCTGCCGATGAACTGCGCGACAAACTCGTTCTGCGGCCGTTCATACAGTTCCAGCGGGGTGCCGACCTGGGCTATTCCGCCCCCCGCCAGCACCACGATGCGGCTGGCCAGCGTCATCGCCTCAACCTGGTCATGCGTCACATAGACCATGGTGGAATTCGGCATCGCCTCTTTCAACTGGGCGATCTCAAGCCGGGTCGCCACCCGCAGGGCGGCGTCCAGGTTGGAAAGCGGCTCGTCGAAGAGATAGACCTTGGGGTCGCGCACGATGCTGCGGCCGATGGCGACCCGCTGGCGCTGCCCGCCCGACAGCGCCTTGGGCAGACGGTCCAGATAGGGTGTCAGTTGCAGGATGCGCGCGGCCTTGTCGACCGCCTGGTCGATTTCGGCCTGCGATTTCTTGGCGATGCGCAGGGCAAAGCTCATGTTCTCGCGCACGGTCATGTGGGGGTAAAGGGCATAGCTCTGGAACACCATGGCGATGCCGCGCTGTGCCGGGGGCACATCGTTCATCCGCACGCCGTCGATGCTGAAATCGCCGCCGGTGATCCGTTCCAGCCCGGCAATCATCCGCAACAGCGTGGATTTCCCGCAGCCTGAAGGGCCGACGAAAACGATCAGCTCGCCTGTCTTGATGTCAAGGTTGATGTCTTTCAACACCTTGACCTCGCCATAGGCTTTCTCGACGTCCTTCAGAACCAGATCGGCCATTCGTACCCCTCCCTTTCACACTTGCCGCGCCAGGACGAAGCCCCAGCCCGGAAGGTGGATTTCCCCCGTCTCCACCGGCACCGCCCCAAGTTCGGCCCCCACCGTCTGCCATGTTCCTTCGGGCAAGCGGACGATTGCGGCGCCTTCCCCCAGATTGAAGGCGCAGAACAGCGTCTCTTGGCCCCGGCGCAGGAACTGCGCCACGTCGCCCTTGGTGGTGATCGGCCCCATATCGCCGTCGCGCAGCACCGGATGCGCCCGGCGGAAGGCCAGCACGCTGCGGTAATAGGCCAGCATCGACTGCGCGTCGCCCTCTTGCACGGCAACCGCGCGCGTCAGATGCCGGGGATCGACCGGCAGCCAGCCCTTCTCGGCCGTCGAAAAGCCGCCGTTGCCATTGTCCGACACCCAGACCATCGGCGTGCGGCACCCGTCGCGGCCCTTGAATTCAGGCCAGAATTCGATGCCGTAAGGGTCTTGCAGATCGTCGAACCCCACCTCGGCCTCGGGCAGGCCCAGTTCCTCGCCCTGATAGAGGCAGATCGAGCCGCGCAGGCTGGCGAGCAGCACGATATAGCTGCGGGCGGCGGTGTCGGTCAGGCCCCAGCGGGTGATGTGGCGCACCACGTCATGATTGGAATAGCTCCAGCAGGGCCAGGCATCGGGCGCCTCGGCGGCCAACTGGTCGAAGGTCGATTTCAGATCGCCCGCCGTGACCCGGGCCGGCTGAAGCAGCTCGAACGGATAGCACATCTGCACCTTGTCACCGCCCGAGGTGTATTGGGCCATGATCTGCAGGCCGCGTTCGGAATCCCCGACCTCACCCACGGCAGCGGCCCCGTAGGGCGCAAGCGTGGCGCGGAATTTCCGCAGGAATTCAAGGTTTTCCGGCCGGCTTTTGTCAAACAGGTGCATCTGGTGATTGTAGGGGTTCACCTTGGGCGCCGTGCGGTCGTTGCGCTCTTGCGGCGGAAGCGGAGGATTGTCGCGCAAGTTCTGGTCGTGGAAGTAGAAATTGATCGTATCCAGCCGGAACCCGTCCACGCCCCGCTCCAGCCAGAACCGGGTGGCGTCCAGCAAGGCCTGCTGAACCTTGGGGGTGTGGAAGTTCAGGTCGGGCTGGCTGGTCAGGAAGTTGTGCAGATAATACTGCTCGCGCCGGGCATCCCATTGCCAGGCGCTGCCCCCGAAGATGGACAGCCAGTTGGTCGGCGGCGTTCCGTCCGGCTTCGGCTCGGCCCAGACATACCAGTCGGCCTTGGCGTTGTCGCGCGACTGGCGGCTTTCCTTGAACCAGGGGTGCTGGTCGCTGGTATGCGACAGCACCAGGTCGATCATCACCCGGATGTTCAGCTCATGCGCACGGGCGACCAGCGCGTCGAAATCGGCCAGCGTGCCGAACATCGGATCAACGTCGCAATAATCGCTGACATCATAGCCGAAGTCCTTCATCGGGCTGGTGAAGAACGGGCTGATCCAGATCGCATCGGCGCCAAGCCGGGCGATGTGGTCAAGCCGGGGGATGATGCCCTTCAGGTCACCGATCCCGTCGCCGTTCGAATCCTGATAGCTGCGCGGATAGATCTGGTAGATCACCGCGCCGCGCCACCAGTCAGGGTCTTTCTTCAACGTCATTTCTCTCTCTTACTTGACGGAACCGGCCAGCAGCCCGCGCACCAGGAACCGCTGCATGGAGAAGAACACCACAAGCGGCACCGCGATGGACACGAAGGCCGAGGCCGACAGAATTTCCCAGTCTCCCCCGCGCGACCCCATCAGGTTCACAAGGTTGCCGGTCAGCACCTGCTCGCCATTGCCGGTGCCCAGGAAGACCAGCGCGACCAGAAGGTCGTTCCAGGTCCAGAGGAACTGGAAGATGGCGAAGCTGGCCAGCGCCGGAAAGGACAGCGGCAGGATGATCCTGACGAAGATCTGGAAATCCGTGGCGCCATCGACCTTCGCATTCTCGATGATGTCGCGCGGCAGGCCGACCATGTAGTTGCGCAACAGATAGATCGCCAGCGGCAGGCCAAAGCCGGTATGGGCCATCCAGATGCCCAGGTATCCCTTGCCGATGCCAATCCAGTTGTGGAACTGCAACAGCGGGATCAGCGCCAGTTGCAGCGGCACCACCAGCAGCCCCACCACGAAGGCCACCAGCAGCGCCCGGCCCGGAAACTCCATCCAGGCCAGCGCATAGGCGGCAAAGGCGGCCACCAGAATGGGAATGATGGTGGCCGGGATCGAGACCGTCAGCGTGTTGATGAACGCCTGCCCGATGGACTGCCCCGCCAGCGGCGACGAGATCACGTTGGTATAGTTCTGCGTGGTGAACTCGGGCGGGCTTGAAGCGGTGGAAAACACCCGCGGCAACCGCATGTCCTTGGTGGTAACGGGCGAGGTCAGCACGAACGCCCCGTCCGCCTGCACCGTCAGCGTCATGCCGTCGTTCAGCGGCGCGGTTTCGCCCGGGGAAAAGGCCTCGGGCTCACGCGATGAGGTGCCCCAGTGGCTGATCTCCACGCCCTTGGCCGGGAACAGGTTGCCCTCGATCACGAAGGCCCCGTCCTTTTCGGCCTCGGTCCCCGCGATGCGGACGGCGGCCTGCTGGGTTTCCTGCGTGGTCAGCGCCTGCCACCAGCCCGAACTGACGATCTGGTCGCCGGTGCGGAACGAAGACACCAGAAGCCCGAAGGTGGGCACCACCCAAAGCAGCACCAGCGCCACGACCGAGATGTGAACGGCCCAGAGAAGGGCGGGTTTCTTGCCGGCAATATTGTCCATCAGACCCGCCCCTTTACCGCATTTCCTTGCGTGCGTTCCACACGTTCCAGATCAGGATCGGCGTCACCAGCGCCATGATCACCATGGCCGCCGCCGAGCCCATGCCCCAGTCCAGCGAACGGAACAGCTTGTCATACATGTAATTGGCCAGCACCTGCGTCTCCCACTGGCCGTTGGTCATGGCCAGCACGATGTCGAAGACCTTGAGAACGGTGATGGTGATGGTGGTCCAGACCACGACGATGGTGCCCATGATCTGCGGCACCTTGACCTTGAAGAAGATCTGGAACGGGTTGGCCCCGTCCAGAATGGCGGCCTCGATCGTGTCTTCCGGCACGCCACGCAGCGCCGCCGACAGGATCACCATGGCAAAGCCGGTCTGGATCCAGATCAGCACCGCCATCAGGAAAAAGCTGTTCCAGAACGGAATCTGTAGCCAGGCCTGCGGACGACCATAGGGAAGGACGTTGGTGAAGACGCCCAGCAGCCAGACGCCCAGTTCGAAGGCGATGACAAGCGCGACAAGCCCGCCCAGAACGCGCCCGGCCTTGATGAGGGCTTTCTCCTGCCGCCGCGCGTCCAGCACGGGCCGCAGCAGCAGCCAGCCCCCCCAAAGCACCGCCAGCAGCAGCCCGCCCACCAGCACCGCCGGCAGGACGCGCAGGAACAGCACCGACCAGATCCCGCCCTCGAACTTCAGCCACAGCGCGTTCAGAAGGCCGATCTGCGCCACCGCTGCATCGCGGCTGTCATAGACCAGCTTGAAGATCACCGAGGCGCCGACGAAGGAAATCGCCATCGGCATGAAGATCAGCGACTTGGCGATATTGCCCCATTTGATGCGGTCGGTCAGTTGCGCCGCCAGCAGGCCGAAGCCCGTGGCCGCCGCCGGCACCACCACCAGCCACAGCATGTTGTTGCGCAGCGATTCCCCGAACTTGGGCTCCTGGAACATCGCGGTGTAATTGCCGGCCCCGACAAAGCTGCCGTCCTTGCCATGCAGCGACAGCCAGAAGGTCGCGAACACCGGATAGGCCAGGTAAAGGCACAGCAGCACCATTGCCGGAAACAGGAACAGCCAGGGCCTTACGGCATTGGCGCGGTTGATGTTGCGGCCTGCCTGCGGCCCGCGGGCCGGGAACAGCACCTTGTCCAGAAACAGGTTTGAAAGATAGAAGTAGCCCACACAGCCGCCGACACCGACAGCGATGACAAGTAGGGCCTGAAAGGCCGGGTTCATCTGGCGTCCCCTCCACACTGGCAAACAGTTCGACGGCGTCCGGGCCGCGTGCCGGTTGTCCCGGTCTTGCAAGGGAACGGGCCGCGACGGCCCGCCCCGGTGTCTGGCGCCCGCTTACTTGGGCCAGCTTGCCTGGATCGCGTCGGCCACCTCTTGCGCCGACTTGCCGCCGACGAAATCGACCATGCCGGTCCAGAAGCTGCCTGCCCCCACGGAGCCCGGCATCAGGTCAGACCCGTCAAACCGGAAGGTGGTCGCGTTCAGCAGGATGTCGCCCATCTTCTTCATGGTCGGGTCGCCGTAGAGATCGGCATTGACGGTCTTCAACGGCGTCAGGAAACTTTTCTGCGCCATCCAGACCTCATGCGCGATCGGGGTCTTCAGCCATTCGATGAAGGCGCGGGCAGCCGGCGTGTCCTGGGTGATGAAGGCCAGCGTGCCCGCCCCCAGCACCGGCTTGCCCAGATCCTTGCCGGCATAGGCCGGGAAGTAGAAGAAGTCGGCATCCTGCCCCACGACCGTGCCTTCCGGGAAGAACGACGGAATGAAGCTGGCCTGATGGTGCAGATAGCACTGCGGCGGTGAGTTAAACAGGCCCTTGGGGCTGTCACGGAAGTCGGTCGAGGCCACCGCTGCGGCGCCTCCGGCGACAAAGGCATCGTTCTTGGCGAACCAGCCGAAATCTTCGATGGCTCCCACCACTTCGGGGCTGTTGAAGGCCAGCTCGTTGGTGGTCCAGCGGTCATAGACATCGGCCGGCTGGGTGCGCAGCATCAGGTCTTCCACCCAGTCGGTCGCCGGCCAGCCGGTCGCCCCGCCGCTGCCCAGACCAATGCACCAGGGCGTGCCGCCATCGGCCACGATCTGTTCGGTCAGCGCCTTCAGCTCTTCCATGGTCTGCGGCACTTCATAGCCCGCATCCTCGAAATTCTCGGGGCTGTACCAGACCAGCGATTTCACGTCGATCTTGTAGGGGAAGGCGTAAAGCGCCTTGGTTCCGTCCGGCCCGGCATAGCTGCCCAGGCCGACCCAGCTATCCCCGGCGGCATAGTTCTCGGCCAGCCATTTCTGCGTGTCCTCGCCCAGCGGGGTGACGAAGCCGCGCTTGACCAGATCGGCGATCAGGCCGGGCTGCGGCAGGATCGCGATGTCGGGCGGGCTGCCGGCCTGGGCGTCGATGACGATCTGCTGCTCGTAATTCTCGGACGACGAATAGTTGACCTTCACCCCCGAAGCGGCGGTGAAATAGGCCAGCATGACTTCGACAAGAACCTGATCTTCCCCGCGCCAGGGACCGAAGATCGTCAGCGTCTGGCCTTCCAGATTGGTTGCCTCGTCAAAGGCCTTGTAGCTGTCCCAGTTGAAGGCCCCTTCGCCGATGGGGAATTTCAGATCCTGGGCCAGCGCACCCTGCGCACCCAGAGCCAGCACCGCGGCGCTGACATAAAGCCTCGTCATCATTCGCAACCCTCCCGGTTTCCCCGCGCAGCGGCGGGGCAATCACCCGAAGCGGCAGAATCGACACCAAACCGCTTTGGGTGGGAAACCCTTGCCGATCCGCCCTTCTGAGTCAAATTCAAAGCGCTTTTGCACCCGCAGCAATGACCTGCATCAACTGGATTGGCTGTAAGCGAATGGCTTTGACTCCTGCCACCGGGGCGATAATGTTCATCCGATTGAAACCGTTTTGGGCGCACATCAGCCATGAACCTGAAGGAACTCGCCACCAAGCTGGGCCTGTCGCCCACCACGGTGTCGCGTGCGCTCAACGATTATCCCGAAGTGAACGAAGTCACCCGCCAGCGGGTCAAGGCGGCTGCCAAGCGGCACAACTATCACCCCAATGCCCGCGCCATCCGGCTGGCCACGGGCCGCGCCATGGCCATCGGCCACGTCATTCCGCTGGCCACCCGGCATGAGATCGTGAACCCCGTCTTCGCCGATTTCATCGCCGGCGCGGGCGAGGTCTATTCCCGCAACGACCATGACATGGTTCTGTCCGTGGTGCCCGATGACGAAGAGGATGCCGCCTATCGCGCGCTGCGCTCCAAGGGCAATGTCGATGGCGTCATCGTGCATGGCCCCCGGATGGAAGACCACCGCATCGCCCTTCTGCATGAGATCGGGCTTCCCTTCGTGGTGCATGGCCGCGCCTCGGGTGTGACGCTGCCCTACCCTTGGGTCGATGTGAACAACCGCCGCGCCTTCCGCCGCGCCACCGATTTCCTGCTGGACCTTGGTCACCGCCGGATCGCGCTGGTCAACGGGCTGGAGTTCATGGATTTCGCCATGCGCCGCCGCGGCGGCTATGTCGAGGCGCTGACGGCGCGCGGCCTGCCGCCTGATCCCGCGCTGATGGACAGCAACGAGATGACCGAGGTTTCCGGCTACCGCGCCGCGAAACGGATGCTGGCCTCCGCAACGCCGCCGACCGCTTTCCTGGCCTCGTCGATGATTTCCGGCATGGGCATCCGCCGCGCGCTTGAGGAACACGGCCTGAAGCTGGGCCGCGACATCAGCATCATCATCCATGACGACGATCTGTCCTACATGAAGAACGGCGAGGATGTGCCGATCTTCACCGCCACCCGGTCCTCGGTGCGCGAAGCGGGGCGGATCGCTGCCGACATGCTGCTGGGCCTGATCGCCCACCCGCAAGGGGTGCCGCCAACCCGCCTGCTTGAGGCCGATCTGGTGATCGGCCAGTCCACCGGCCCTGCCCCCCTGGCAGTCTAGGCCCCGCTTTCACTGTAAAGGTCTGACCATGCTGCCTGCCCGTGCCCAGTTCCCAGAAGGCTTTCTTTTCGGCACCGCCACCTCGGCCTATCAGATTGAAGGTCATGCCTTCGGCGGCGCCGGCCGCACCCATTGGGACGATTTCGCCGACACGCCGGGCAATGTGGTCCGGGCCGAAACCGGCGCGCGCGCCTGCGACCATTACCACCGCTGGCCTCAGGATCTGGACCTGATCGCCGGGGCCAATCTGGATGCCTACCGCTTCTCGGCCAGTTGGGCGCGCGTGCTGCCCGAAGGGCGCGGCACCCCTAACCCTGAGGGCCTTGATTTCTATGACCGGCTGGTCGACGGCATGGTCGAGCGCGGGTTGAAACCGGCGCTGACGCTCTATCACTGGGAACTGCCCTCGGCGCTGGCCGACCTTGGCGGCTGGCGCAACCGCGACATCGCCGGCTGGTTCGCCGACTATACCGAGGTGCTGATGCGCCGCATCGGGGATCGCATCTGGTCCGCCGCCCCGATCAACGAACCCTGGTGCGTCGGCTGGCTGTCGCATTTCATGGGCATCCACGCCCCCGGCCTGCGCGACATCCGCGCCACGGCCCGGGCCATGCACCATGTGCTGCTGGCCCATGGCCGCGCGATCGAGGTGATGCGCGGCCTTGGCCACCGCAACCTTGGCGCGGTCTGCAACCTGGAATGGGCCGATCCGGTGGATGACAGCCCCGAAGCCGAAGCCGCCGCCGCCCGGTATGACGCGATCTACAACCGCTGGTTCCTGGGCGCGATCTTCCGCAAGGAATACCCCGCGCTGGCGCTGGAAGGGCTTGAACCGCACATGCCCCCCGGCTGGCAGGACGACATGGATCTGATCGGCACCCCGGTGGACTGGTGCGGCCTGAACTACTACACCCGCAAGAACCTTGCCCCCGCCCCCGGCCCCTGGCCGCAATATGCCGAGATCGACGGCCCGCTGCCGAAAACCCAGATGGGATGGGAAATCTATCCCGAGGGGCTTGAGAAATTTCTGCTGCGCACCCAGGCCGAATATTCCCGCGGCCTGCCGATCTACATCACCGAAAACGGCATGGCCTCGGCGGAAGTGCCGGTCGTGGACGGCATGGTCGATGACCCCGAACGCATCGACTACCTGTCGCAGCATCTGGCCGCCGTACAGCGGGCCATTGCGCAGGGGGCCAATGTGCAGGGCTATTTCTGCTGGTCGATGCTGGACAATTATGAATGGTCGCTCGGCTATGAAAAGCGGTTCGGTCTGGTCCATGTCGATTTCGACAGCTTGAAGCGGACCCCGAAATCCTCGTATCTCGCCCTGGCGCGGGCCCTGGCGCGCAACGGTTAGGAGGGTGCGATGATGGACGGACTGGCGCTTCTGGCAGACATCGGCGGCACGAATACCCGCGTGGCACTGGCGCAAGGGACACAGGTGCTGCCGGACACGATCCGCCGCTTCCCGAACGCCGATTACAAGGCGCGCGGTCAGGACATCGCGCAGATCCTGCGTGACTATCTTGACCAGACCGGGGCGCAGGTGACCGGGCTTTGCGTGGCCGCCGCCGGCCCGGTGCAGGATGGCGTTGCCAGCATGACCAACCTCGACTGGACGATGGATGCGCCCAAGCTGCGCGCGGCCAGCGGCGCGGGCCGGGTGGCGATCCTGAACGATCTTCAGGCGCAGGGACATGCCCTTGGGCATATCGCCGCCGCAAACCTGCGCCCGGTGATCGAGGGGCCGCAGGTCAAGGGCGGCTCGATGCTGGTGGTGGGGCTGGGCACCGGGGTGAACGCCGCCCCCGTGCATGGCCACGGCGCGCAGCGGGTGGTTCCCGCCTCGGAATGTGGCCATGTGAACATGCCCGTCCGCAACGATGAGGATTTGCGCCTGATGCGCTTCATCGAGGCGCGGCTGGCCGCCGAAGGCGAGATTGCCCATTGCGGCGTGGAAGAAGTGCTGGCCGGGCGCGGCCTTGGCAACCTTTGCGCCTTTGCCGCAGCCGAGGCAGGCCGGTCAGACAGCCGCAAGTCGGCCGAGGTGCTGGCCGATCTGGCGGCGGGCGAAGCCGTCGCCACCCATGCCGCACGGCTTTATACCCGCATCCTGGCGCAGACCCTGGCCGATCTGGCGCTGATCCACCTGCCCTATGGCGGCATCTACCTGATCGGCGGCATGGCCCGCGCCATGACCCCGCATTTCGCCCGTTTCGGCCTGACCGAAACCTTCCGCGAACCGCGCCGGGTTGACCTGCTGACGCAGGCCTTCTCGGTCACCGTGGTGGAAGACGACTACGCCGCCCTCACCGGCTGCGCCGCCTGGCTGCAAGCCTCGGCCTGACCCGGCCCGCGACCCCGGCCCGCTTTCATCTGTCCGAAAATATCCCGGGGGAGTCCTCGCCCCCGGGGGCGAGGACGGGGGCAGCGCCCCCTAGCCCGGCAGCCGTTCGCGCAGGAACTGCAAGGCCACGCCAAGCCCATCCGGCGCGATGCCGTGGCCGGTGCCCTTCATCACATGCCCATATGTCTGGAAGCCCGCCGCAACCAGCGCGTCGCCCGCCCGGCCCATGTCGGCGAAGGGAACCACCGGGTCTTCATCGCCATGCACCAGCAGCACGGGCGGCTTCACCACCGCCTCGGCCGCCAGACGCTCGGGCGCCAGCAGCCGGCCCGAGATCGCCACCACCCCGGCGATGGCCTCTGCCCGCCGCGGCGCGACCTGCAGCGACATCATCGCCCCCTGGCTGAACCCGACCAGCGCCAGCGCGGCGGGGGTCAGCCCCTCCTCGGCCAGACGCGCGTCAAGAAAGCCGTTCAGGTCTTGCGCAGCCCGCAGCAACCCGTCGCGTGCCGCGTCTTCGGTGCTGCCGTCCAGCCACGGGATCGGGAACCACTGCCGGCCGAACGGGTTGCCCGAACAGGGTTCGGGCGCGTCTGGGGCGAGGAAGGCCGTGCCTGGCAGATGCGGCGCCAGCACATCGGCCAGCCCCAGCAGATCGGCCCCGTCGGCCCCATAGCCATGCAGGAAGACCACCAGCGATGTCGCCGTGCCGGCGGCCGCGCCCTTGCGGCCGAACTCAAGCTCTCTCATCCGCCCACTCCTTCGCGGCCCTTTGCCACCCGGTAGTAGGCCCACAGCACGCGGGCCGCAACCGCCCGCCAGGGCCGCCAGTCCTCAGCCAGCGCCCGCAAGGCCCGTTCGCCCGGCCGTTCGGGCAGGTCGAACAGCAGCCGTGCGCCTTCCTGCAGCGCAAGGTCGCCCGCGGCGAAGACATCGGCGCGGCCAAGGGCGAACTTGGCATAGATCTCCGCCGTCCAGCGCCCGATGCCCGGCACCGCGACCAGCGTCGCGATCACCGTCTCGTCGGGCATCTGCGCCAGCGCGTCATAGTCGATGCCGGCCTGCGCCAGCGCCAGCGCATAGCGCGCCTTCTGCCGGCTCAAGCCAGCCGCCCGCAGCGCCACTTCATCCGTCGCGGCCACCGTGGCCGCATCCAGAAACCCCGCCGCCGCCATCCGCGCCCGGATCGCCGCCGCCGAAGCGACCGAGACCTGCTGCCCGATGATCGCATCCATCAGCGCGGCAAAGCCGCCGGCATGGCGGCGCAGCGGCAGCGGCCCCACCTCGGCCAGCGCGGCGGCAAAGCGCGGCTCGCGCGCCGCCAGCCAGGCCGCGCCTTCGGCCACGTCCTGCGGCCCCTCGATGATCCGTCCGACCATATGCCCCCCTTGCAGGCCCTGCCCGAACCCCCTACGCCTGATGCCCATGTCAGACCGCATTGCCAAACGCAACGTCGCCGTTCTGGTCGCCGCCCAGGCGATTCTGGGCGCGCAACTGCCGATGATCTTCACCGTGGCGGGCCTTGCCGGCCAGTCGCTGGCGCCGAATGCCTGCTGGGCCACGCTGCCGATCTCGATGGCGGTGATCGGCTCCATGCTGACCGCCACGCCGATCTCGGCCTTCATGCAGCGCCATGGCCGCGCGGCCGGCTTCGCGCTTGGTGCGGCGGGCGGCGCCATCGGCGGGGCACTGGGGGCCTGGGCGCTGTATATCGCCAGCTTCCCGCTGTTCTGCCTTGGCGCCCTTTTCACCGGCATCTACATGAGCGCGCAAGGGTTTTTCCGCTTTGCCGCCGCCGACACCGCCTCGGCCGAGTTCCGGCCCAAGGCGATTAGCTGGGTCATGGCGGGCGGCCTTCTGTCGGCTGTCTTCGGCCCCGAACTGGTGAAGCTGACCGACGACATGCACGTCGTCTCGTTCCTTTACACCTATGTCCTGGTTGTGGTGCTGAACGTGGTCGGCGTCGGCCTGTTTGCCCTGCTGCGCATCCCGCGCCCACCGGTCCCCGTGCAGGGCGCCCCGCTGGGCCGCAGCCGGGGCGAGCTGATCCGCACCCCCGCCATCGCCGTGGCGATGATCTGCGCCACCGTCTCCTATGCGCTGATGAACCTGGTCATGACCTCGTCCCCGCTGGCGGTGGTTGGCTGCGGCTATCACAATGACGATGCGGCGAATATCGTGCAGGCGCATGTGCTGGCGATGTATCTGCCCAGTTTCTTCACCGGCCATCTGATTGCCCGCTTCGGGGTGGAACGGATCATCGCGCTTGGCCTGATGATCCTGGCCGGGTCCGGCGCGGTGGCGATGTCGGGCGTGCAGCTTGAGAATTTCTATGCCGCGCTCATCCTGCTGGGCCTTGGCTGGAACTTCGGCTTCATCGGCGCCACCACGATGCTGGCCGGCGCGCAGCGCCCCGAGGAACGCGGTCGCCTGCAAGGCCTGAACGACCTGATCGTGTTTGGCGGCGTGACGCTGGCCAGCTTCTCGTCCGGCGGGCTGATGAACTGTTCGGGCGGCTCGGTCGAGGCGGGCTGGCAACTGGTCAACATGGCCATGTTGCCCTTCCTGATCGCCGCCGGGGCCGCGCTGATCTGGCTTTGGATGCGGCCGCAGGAATTCCGCAGCCGCTGATCACGGCCGTTACCAGCGCCCCGACAGGGCCTGCCACAACAGCCCGCCGCGCCGGCGGAACTCGGGCAGATGCAACCGCCCTTCCGTCACCGCCGCCGGCTCGCGCGCCGCCAGCGCCAGCAGGCCGCCCGCCTGCCAGCCCGCCAGCAGCGCCGGGGCCAGACCGCGGGGAACCGTGGCCCGCGCCGCCCGCGCCTGCGCCAGCCGGTCCAGCCCCGCTTGCGCCAGATCGGCCACCTCAACGCCTTCGGGCAGCGGATGCCGGCCCCGCGCCACAAGCTCTGGCACCGCGCGCAGGAAATTCGCCAGCCCCGCCGCCCAGCCATAGGCCCGTACGGCGGCCTCGGCCCCGTCCGGCGCCCCCAGCGCGCGCGCGGCCAGCCACATCAGCCCGCCGGCGGTTTCCTGAATATAGCCGTCAAAGGCCGCGCGATCCTCGAACGGCTCGCGCCAGACATCCCAGCGCCGCGCCGCAACCAGCCGGTCCAGCACCGCAACCGGCAGGCCCGCGTCGCGGATCAGCGCCTGCAAGGGCCCGGCCACCTCATGCGCACGGGGGCTGTCCTCGGTCACCACGTCGCGCCAGAACTGCAGCCGCATCTCGGCGATCAGCGGTTCCTGCGTGACCCAGGGCGCCCGCGCCACCTCCAGATTGAAGGCGTAAAGCGGCAAAAGCTGTTCGCGCGCCCACAGGGGCGCGGCGCGCACGGTCAGAAAGCGGTCAGGATCGCCGCGTTCCACCAGCCGGGCGCAGGCCTCAAGGCTCATGGCGCCACGGCCTCGACCGGCTGGCCGATGTCGCGGATCAGCTTCCACTGGATCGCATCCAGCAGCGCCTCGAAGCTGGCATCCACGATGTTCGGGCTGACGCCGACCGTGGACCAGCGCCGCCCCTGCCCGTCCTCGCTGTCGATGATGACCCGCGTCACCGCCTCGGTCCCGCCTTGCGTGATGCGCACCTTGAAATCGACCAGTTTCATGTCGTCGATGCAGGCCTGATAGGGCCCCAGATCCTTGGCCAGCGCCTTGGCCAGCGCGTTGACAGGCCCCCGGTCTTGCCCCGTGCCGTCCATGCTGTCGCTGACCGACATCGCCTTGCGGCCACCGATCTTGACCACCACCACCGCTTCGGAGAGCGAGATCATCCGGTCATACTTGTTCTTCCGCCGCTCGACCGTGACACGGTAGCGCTTGACCTCAAAGAAGGCGGGGCACAGGCCCAGTTCGCGGCGGGCGACCAGTTCGAAACTGGCCTGCGCCCCGTCATAGGCATAACCCTGATCCTCATGCTCCTTCACCACCTCAAGGATGCGGGCCAGACGCGGATCTTTCGGATCAACCTCGATGCCGGCGCTGGCAAGGCGGGCGCGCAGGTTCGACTGGCCGGCCTGGTTCGACATCGGAATGACGCGGGCATTGCCCACCGTCGCCGGGTCGATGTGTTCATAGGTGGTGGGGTCTTTCAGGATGGCGCTGGCATGGAGCCCGGCCTTGTGGGCAAAGGCGCTGGCGCCGATATAGGGCGCGCTGCGCAGCGGCACCCGGTTCAGGATGTCGTCCAGCATCCGGCTGGTCTTGAGCAGCCCTTGCAGCGCCTCGGGCGTGACGCCGGTCTGAAAGCGGCCGGCATAGGGTTCCTTCAGAAGCAGCGTCGGGATCAGGCTGGTCAGGTTCGCGTTGCCGCAGCGTTCGCCAAGGCCGTTCAGCGTGCCCTGGATCTGGCGGCACCCCGCATTGACGGCAGCCAGAGAATTGGCCACCGCATTGCCGGTATCGTCATGGCAATGGATGCCAAGGCGGTCGCCGGGGATGCCGGCGGCAATCACCTCGGCCACGATGCGGCCCACATCCGCCGGCAGCGTGCCGCCGTTGGTATCGCACAGCACCACCCAGCGGGCGCCCTCGTCCAGCGCAGCGCGCAGGCAGGACAGGGCATAGGCCGGGTCGGCCTTGTAGCCATCGAAGAAATGCTCGGCATCGAACAGCGCCTCGCGGCCCAGGGCGCGCAGGTGGCGGAAGGTTTCGGCAATGGCCTCGCGGTTCTCGTCCAGCGTCACGCCAAGGGCCGTGGCGACGTGGAAGGTATGGGTCTTGCCCACCAGACAGACCGTGCCGGTGCCGGCGTTCAGCACGGCGGCCAGCACATCGTCATTGGCCGCAGACCGGCCCACGCGCTTGGTCATGCCGAAGGCGGTCATCCGCGCGCGGGTCTGCGGGGCCGTGGCGAAGAAATCGCTGTCGGTCGGGTTGGCGCCGGGCCAGCCCCCTTCGATGTAATCAACGCCAAGCCGGTCAAGCGCCTGGGCGATCTGGGCTTTCTCGGCGGCCGAGAACTGCACGCCCTGCGTCTGCTGGCCATCGCGCAGGGTGGTGTCGAATAGGTAAAGGCGTTCGGGGGTCATGGCATGGGTCCGGGCCGGGCGCCCTGCGACGGGGCGCTTTGCAGGGCAAGCAAGCAAGTGGGGTTGTGTGGGCGTTTCAGGATTCTGTTAAGAGGCGCCCCAGTCAGACTCCAAATTCCTTCGAAGGAATTTGCAATTTTCTTCGAAGAAAATTGCCAGGAGTTTTCAAAAACTCCGGGGCTGTGCACGGCGATCACTTGAGGGCCTCAAGCTTTGCGGCGTCAAAACCGGGGCCGGGCACCAGTTCGACACCGGCCTTCGACATGCGGACCTCAACGCCGGCGGCAATCAGCGCGGCTTTCATCGCATCGACCGCCGAAAAGTCCTTCGAGATCATGGCCTCAGCACGAAGGCTGGCAAACTGCGTGGCCTGCCCCGACAGATCCACATCCGGCTCCTTCGCCCAAGCTGGGATGCCTTGATCAAGGAACCCGAGCAGCCCAAGACTGGCGCGCAAGGACAGGCTGTCCCCGGCATGTGCCAATTGGTGCAGTTCAGAGATCGCCTGTGCCGTATTCAAGTCATCCGCCAAGGCATTCATCACGCCAATATAGGGTTCGGCGTTGTCGATCGCGTCCGCTGCTATGCGATAGAACTTTCGCAGCGTCGCCTCCGCCTGCGCCGCCTTCTCCGCCGTCCAGTCCATCGGGCTGCGATAATGCGTGCTCAGCAGGACAAACCGGATCACCTCGCCCGGAATCCCCTTGTTCAGCAGATCGCGCACGGTGAAGAAATTGCCCAGCGACTTGGACATCTTCTTGCCCTCGACCTGCAGCATCTCGTTATGCAGCCAATAGCGGGCGAACTGGCCCTGCGGATGGGCGCAGCAGCTTTGGGCAATCTCGTTCTCATGGTGGGGGAATTGCAGGTCCAGACCGCCGCCGTGGATGTCGAAACTGTCGCCCAGCAATTCATAGGACATGGCCGAGCATTCGATGTGCCAGCCGGGGCGGCCCCGGCCCCAGGGGCTGTCCCATCCCGGCAGGTCGGCATCCGACGGCTTCCACAGAACGAAATCCATCGGGTCTTCCTTGTAGGGCGCGACCTCGACCCGCGCGCCGGCGATCATGTCGTCGACGCTGCGCCCCGACAGCGCGCCATACTCCTTGTAGGACCGCACACGGAACAGGACATGCCCGTCCACCGCATAGGCGTGCCCCTGCCCGATCAGCCCCTCGATCATGGCAATCATCGCGCCGATGAATTCGGTCGCCCGCGGTTCGTGGCCGGGCCGCAGCGCGCCAAGCGCATCCATGTCGGCATGATACCAGGCGATGGTTTCCTCGGTCCGCTCGCGGATCAGCTCTTCCAGCGTCTCCGGCCGGCCAAGCGCCTTCCTGCGCTGCGCCTCGGCGTTGATCTTGTCATCCACGTCGGTGAAGTTGCGGACATAGGTCACATGATCGGCGCCGTAGACATGGCGGAGCAGCCGGTACAGCGTGTCGAACACCACCACCGGCCGGGCATTGCCCAGATGCGCCCTATCATAGACGGTGGGGCCGCAGACATACATCCGCACATTGGCCGGATCGAGAGGAACGAACTCCTCCTTCCGGCGGGTCTTGGAATTGGTCAGGCGGATGGTGGTCATGTCAGTCGTCCCAAGGCGCAGGCAGGCTTCACCCTCGCGCGGGGACGGCTTTTCATCCGGGGGAATGACGAAGCGCCCGCGCGACCGAAGTCAGCGGGTAATGCAGCAGATGCGGATGTTGCGCAACGTCGTCATGCGGGGAAAACTAGCGCGCTTTTCCGGCGCCGCCAACAGGAAAACACCGGCCGCGCATGACAAAGGGCGGCAGATCGCTCTGCCGCCCTTTGCCGCGAAAGAAGGCGCGATCAGTCGCCAGCGCGGCTGAAGCTGTTGCGCGGATCGGCGGCCAGGCTCAGCCAGCCGGCGATGGTGGTCGCCACATGGGCGGTGATCTGCGACCGCTGGGTTTCCCCGCGGGCACGGGCCGCCTTCATCTGATCACCCGACAGGGCCGGGAGCGAGGCTTCGATCTCGGTCGGCGCAACCAGAACTTCGCCGGTGCGGGCGTCAACGACGCTGGCGGTGAAGTGGATGTTGTGCACGCCGGCATTCTGGAAGCGCTGCTCGGCTTCAAAGGTCAGGGCGTGGAAGCGGCTGACAACGATGTCGAGATAGACGCCACGCTTGCCGCGCAGGCCCGACGCGCCGCGGGTGACCGCGTTCTTCAGCAGGGCCGCGACTTGCGCATGACGGTCGCCCAGCGGATCTTCGCGCCAGACAATGTCGGCAGCCGGAAGATAGGTGTGGGCTTCGCTGACCTTCAGCGATTGGGGAACGTTCACGCGCACACCGGCCAGCTTCCACTGACGGGAAACATCGGCGGGGATCGGCGCGGCATAGGCGGTGTGGAACGTGCCACCAACGCAACCAGCGGTCAGGGCAGCCGCGGCAACACCGGCGACAAGAACAAAACGACGGGAAACAGGCATTCGGTACCTCCTTAGCGAAAAACCGCCAGCACGGGCGGGGTGCGGGCATGACAGCGCCCCGGAAAGGAACTGGCTTTTTCGGGCCGGCCTCCGCACGAAGCGACCTTCCCATACCTCAGCCATCAACACTTGACGAGAGTTTTTCTCCATCTGATCAGGGTGTCACAGGCAGGAGAGGCCGCCATGGATCATGAAGAGCTGAAGCATTGGTCGAAGCGGGCGGCCGACTGGACAGCCGAATACCACCGCGGGTTGCGCGATCACCCCGTCAGGGCAAAAGTCGAGCCTGGCGCCATTGCCACGGAATTGCCGCAGTCCCCCCCGGAATACCCCGATTCGCCCGCAACAATCTGGGAGGACTTCTGCCGGATTGTCCCCAAAGGAATAACGCACTGGCAGCACCCCCGGTTCTTCGCCTACTTCCCGGCCAATGCCGCGCCCGCCTCGATGCTGGCCGAGCAACTGGCCAATGCGATGTCGGCGCAGGCGATGCTGTGGCAGACCAGTCCCGCCGCGACCGAGATCGAACAGGTCATGATCGGATGGCTGACGCAGGCGCTGGGTCTGCCATCAGAACGTGTAGGCGTGATACATGATTCGGCCACGACCGCGACGCTGTCGGCCGTTCTGACCATGCGCGAACAGGCGCTGGACTGGGCCGGCCTGTCCCGGGGCCTGTCGGGGGCGCCACGGCTGCGGATCTATGCCAGCCCCGAGACCCATTCCTCGGTCGACAAGGCGGTGCGGCTGGCCGGGATCGGGCAGGACAATCTGGTCAAGGTGCCAACCGACGCAGGCCTGTCGATGAAACCCGGCGCCCTGGCCGGGGCGATCCGGGCCGACCGGGCGGCGGGGATGCTGCCGGTGGGTGTGATCCTCTGCGCCGGATCGACCGGCGTCGGGGCCTTCGACCGCATCGCCGATTGCATCGCCGTGGCCCGCGCCGAAGGGCTGCCGGTGCATGTCGATGCCGCCTGGGCCGGATCGGCGATGATCTGCCCCGAATTCCGCACCCTGTGGGCGGGCATCGAAGGGGCAGACTCCATCGTCTTCAACCCGCACAAATGGCTGGGCGTGCAGTTCGATTGCGCGGTGCAGTTCCTGCGCGATCCGGGGCCGCAGGTGCGGACCCTGGGGTTGCGGCCCAGCTATCTGGAAACCGCCGGACGGGAAGAGATCATCAATTTCAACGAATGGACCGTGCCGCTTGGCCGGCGGTTCCGCGCGCTGAAGCTGTGGTTCGTGCTGCGGGCCTATGGTCTGGAAGGGTTGCGGACACGCATCCGCAACCATGTGGCCTGGGCGCGCGAGGCCAGCGAGGCGCTGCGTGCCCTGCCGGGGCTGACCATCGTCACCGAACCCTCGCTGTCGCTGTTCAGCTTCCGGCTGGAGACTGAGGAGGCAACGGCGGCGCTGTTGCAGCGGATCAACGATGACGGGCGGATCTATCTGACCCAGACGCGCCACCAGGGGGAATTCGTGATCCGGGTGCAGGTGGGGCAGTTCGACTGCACCCGCGCGGATGTGCAGATGATCCCGGCGGTCGTGGCCGATCTGATGCGGGAAATCTGACCTGTCCCGCGGTCGGCCCCGGTGGCACAATGCCCCCATCCCCCGCGGACGGAGATCGCGATGCTGATGCGCCCTGCCCTGGCCCTGGCCCTTCTGGCCACCCCTGCCCTTGCGAAATCGCCCCGGGACATGATGTTCCCGTCGGATGCAAGCTGCTACCTGCGGCAATACACGCCGCTGCATCTGGCCGGCCACCCCGATCAGCGGGTGACGCTTGTCGCGCTGGGGCCGGTCTCGGGGGAATGGGGCGATCCGCGGTATCTGGTGCTGACCGTGGCGCTGCATGTGCGCGGCACCTCGGAACGCTATCAGGCGGTCGCCTATTGCGAGAACGAGTCGGACCACATCTATTGTCAGATGGAGGGTGATGCGGGCGGATTCGTTCTGACACCGGGCCGTGACGGCGCCGTTCGCATGGCGCTGGGGCGCGGCGGCATCGGGTTCGAGGGGGCACAGGATTTCCTGGAACTCTCCGGCACGACGGGCGACGACCGGGTGTTCCTGCTGCCGGCCGTGCCGGCGGACGCCTGCCCCTGAGGGCAGGCGCCGGGCGCTTTGCGGATCAGAAGCGGAACGAGACCTTCGCCGCGACCGTGGTCGCGTCAAGATCGACGCCCGAATTGTCGAAGTTGTCGAACTTGTGGGCCAGCACTTCACCGCCCAGCGTCCATTTGTCGTTCAGCGCATAGTCAAGACCGGCACCCAGGAAATAGCCGTTGTCCGACAGGCTGGCCCCGCCAACCGTGGCATCGGCCCAGGCAACACCCGTGGTTGCGTAGACCAGCGTCTTGCCCAGATCGGCACCCGCCATCAGCTTGATGCGGGTCACATTGTCCAGCGTGCCAAGGTTGCCGCCAAGGTCGGTGTCGTACTTGTCATAGCTGCCTTCGACACCCAGAACGGTCTTGCCCAGATCCCAGCGATAGCCGGCATGGACACCACCGCCCCAGCCATGGCCGTCAAGCCCGGCACCGTTGGAATCGATGTCGCCATAGCCGACCTGACCACCCGCGTAGAAGCCCGACCAGTCGGTCGAGGGCATGTAGACCGGCGCCGGGGCCGGGGTCACGACAGGTTCAACCACCGGGGTCGACAGGCCACCGGCAAAGGCCGGGGCGGACAGCGCCGAAGCGGCAAGAATGATCGCAAGTTTTTTCATGTTCTGCTCCTTGGGTTCGCCGACAAACCAGACCCAAGGGGGGCCGGCTGCGGCAACGCCCCTAAGGCTGGGCTCGCGCGGCAGGAGAAGCAATGACACCTCACGACCGCTTGAAGTGTCGTGTGCTGCGGTGGCGGAGGCTGGCCGATCAACGCCACCGAACCGGCCAGAACCAGCCGATCCGCGCCAGATCACGCAATCGGGACTGGCCTCGCCCTGTCAGGCCCGCTCGGCCAGCGCCAGCCATTCCTCTTCTGCGGCCTGCAAGGCAGCCTGCCGTTCGGTCAGCCCGTCGCTGGCCTTGCGGAACTTGACCGGCTCTTTCGTGAAAAGGTCGGGCTGGGCCAGAAATTCGGTCAGCTTGGCGATTTCGGCCTGCAACCGCTCCATCAGCGCGGGCAGATCGTCGAACCGCTTGCGCTCGGTAAAGGTCAGGCCAGGCGCCTTTGGCTTATCTGCCGGTTTCGCATCTTCCTTGCGGGCCGCGGGCCGAAGCGCCGCAGCGGCGGCGTCCACCGCTTCCGGCCGCTGGGCAACATAATCCGACCAGCCGCCGGGATAGACGCTGGCCCGTCCGTTGCCCTCCATCGCCACGGTGGTGGTGGCCACGCGGTCGATGAAATCGCGGTCGTGGCTGACCAGCAGCACGGTGCCGTCAAATTCGCCCAGCGTGTCTTGCAGCAGGTCCAGCGTTTCCACGTCAAGATCGTTGGTCGGTTCGTCCAGGATCAGCAGGTTCGATGACCGCGCCATGATGCGGGCCAGCAGAAGCCGCGCCTTCTCGCCCCCCGACAGCGATTTGACCGGCGCCCGCGCCTGCGCGTCGGTGAACAGGAAATCCTTGAGATAGCCCACCACATGCCGCGGCACACCGCGCACCATCACCTGATCGGACGCGCCCGAGACCTGCATCAGCGGGTCATTCGTCAGGCTGTCCCAAAGCGTCGCCTCGGGGTCCAGCGCCGAACGGGTCTGGTCGAAAACCGCAATCTCAAGGCTTGTGCCCAAGGATACGCTGCCGGAATCCGGCGGAA
Source organism: Pseudogemmobacter blasticus (assembly GCF_003071405.1). Classification (NCBI taxonomy): domain Bacteria; kingdom Pseudomonadati; phylum Pseudomonadota; class Alphaproteobacteria; order Rhodobacterales; family Paracoccaceae; genus Pseudogemmobacter; species Pseudogemmobacter blasticus. The sequence continues at coordinate 519,704 of NZ_CP020470.1, forward strand.
GATCGCCCGTCAACATCTTGAGAAGCGTGGTCTTTCCCACGCCGTTCGGCCCCACGAAGGCCACCCGGTCGCCGCGCAGAACGCGCAGATCGAAATCACGGACAATGGTCTTGTCGCCAAAGGTCTTGGTCAGGCCCTTCGCCTCGATCACCTTCTTGCCCGACACCGGGCCGCTTTCCAGTTCCAGCGCGGCGGTGCCCTGCCGGCGGATCTGCGAGGCGCGTTCCGCCCGCAGCGCCTGCAAGGCGCGGACGCGGCCCTGATTGCGCTTGCGGCGGGCGGAGATGCCTTCGACCGCCCATTTCGCCTCGGCCTTGATCTTGCGGTCCAGCTTGTGGCGGGCCTCGTCTTCCTCGGCCCAGATGGTTTCGCGCCACTCCTCGAACCCGTCGAACCCGGATTCGCGGCGGCGCACCTCGCCCCGGTCGATCCAGAGCGTGGCCTTGGTCAGCGCGCGCAGGAAGGCGCGGTCGTGGCTGATCAGCACAAAGCCGGCGCGGGTCTGCGCCAGTTCGGCCTCAAGCCATTCGATGGCCTGAATGTCCAGGTGGTTGGTCGGCTCGTCCAGCAGCATCAGCTCGGGCGCTTCGGCCAGCAGCTTGGCCAGCGCGGCGCGGCGGCGTTCCCCACCCGAAGCCGTGGCAACCGGGGTTTCAGGGTTGAACTTCAGCCCCTCGGCCACCACGGCAAGGCGATAGGCTTCCCCATCGGGCAGGCCTTGCGCGGCATAGTCGCCCAGCGTGGCAAAGGCCGACAGGTCCGGGTCTTGCTCCATATAGCCGACCGTCACCCCGGCGGGCACGATCCGCTCGCCCCGGTCGGCCTCGACCAGACCGGCCATGACCTTCATCAGGGTGGACTTGCCGCTGCCGTTGCGGCCGACAAGGGCCACCCGGTCGCCCGGCTGGATCACCAGCGACAGGTCGTCAAAAACGGGATCGCCGCCAAAGGTCAGCGAAATGCGGTTCAGTTGCAGAAGGGGTGCGCGCGCCATGGGCCGCAGGTATGCGGGGAACCGGCCGCCGTCAACGGGGGGCGTCAGGCACCGAAACGCCGCCAACCCGGCCCGCCGCCGCAACCGACATCTGATTTGCCGCATTGGAACCTTGCGCCGGGGGCCACCGGGCCTAAGAAGAGGATCGCGCGCGAGCAGGAGACGGACATGGCTAACGATGCACTGGTGATCTTCACCCCCTCGGGCAAACGGGGGCGGTTCGCCCTGGGAACGCCGGTGCTGACGGCCGCGCGCCAGTTGGGGGTGGACCTCGATTCGGTCTGCGGCGGGCGCGGCATCTGTTCCAAATGCCAGATCACCCCGGGCTATGGCGAATTTCCCAAGCACGGGCTGACGGTGGCCGCCGATGCGCTGTCGGACTGGAACCCGGTCGAGGAACGTTACAAACGCATCCGCGGGCTGATCGACGGACGGCGGCTGGGCTGTCAGGCCAAGGTGATGGGCGATGTGGTCATCGACGTGCCGCCCGAAAGCCAGGTGCACAAACAGGTGATCCGCAAATCGGCCACCGAGCGGCACATCGAGATGGACCCGGCCACGCGGGCGGTCTTCGTCGAGGTGCAGGAACCCGACATGCACGAACCGACCGGCGATTTCGAACGTCTGGTGCAGGCGCTGAAGGACCAGTGGCAGATCGAGGGCGTCGAGGCGGGGCTGGACATCCTGCGCCGGTTGCAGCCCGTGCTGCGCAAGGGCGAATGGAAGGCGACGGTGGTTCTGAACCGCGGCAACCACGACGCGGCGCATCGCGTGCTGGACATCTTCCCCGGCTTCCATGACGGGCCGCTGTACGGGCTGGCGGTGGACCTTGGCTCCACCACCATCGCGGCGCATCTGTGCGACCTGTCGGATGGCAAGGTGCTGGCGTCCAGCGGCCTGATGAACCCGCAGATCCGCTTTGGCGAGGATCTGATGAGCCGGGTTTCCTATGCGATGATGAACCCCGGCGGCGATGTCGAGATGACCCGGGCGGTGCGCGAGGCGCTGGACAGCCTGGCCCGCGCCATCGCGCAGGAAGCCGGCGTCGAGCCGGGCGCGATCTACGAGATGGTGATCGTCTGCAACCCGGTTATGCACCACCTGCTGCTGGGCATCGACCCGGTGGAACTGGGACAGGCCCCCTTTGCCTTGGCCACCAGCGGCAGCCTGTCGCTGGATGCGCGCGATCTGGACCTGCCCGCGCTGAACCGCAATGCGCGGGTCTATGTGCTGCCCTGCATCGCGGGCCATGTCGGCGCCGACTGCGCGGCGGTCGCGCTGTCCGAAGAACCGAACAAGTCGAAGGACATGGTGCTGATCGTCGATGTCGGCACCAATGCCGAAATCCTGCTGGGAAATGAAACCCGCGTGCTGGCCTGCTCCAGCCCCACCGGTCCCGCCTTTGAAGGCGCGCAGATCTCCAGCGGCCAGCGCGCCGCGCCGGGCGCCATCGAACGGGTCGAGATCGACCCCGCCACCAAGGAGCCGCGCTTCAAGGTGATCGGCTGCGATCTGTGGTCCACCGAGCCGGGCTTTGCCGAAGCCACGGCGCAAACCGGCATCACCGGCATCTGCGGCAGCGGCATCATCGAGGCGGTTGCCGAAATGCGGATGGCGGGTCTGGTCGATCCGGGCGGGCTGATCGGGTCGGCCGAACAGACCGGCACCGCGCGCGCCCTGCCCTATGGCCGCACCCACAGCTACCTGCTGCATGACGCCAGCGCCACCGGCGGGCCGAAGATCATGGTCACGCAAGGCGACATCCGGGCGATCCAGTTGGCGAAATCGGCGCTTTACGCGGGCGCGCGGCTGCTGATGGATGAATTCGGCGTCGACAAGGTGGACCGGGTGACACTGGCCGGGGCCTTCGGCGCCCATATCAGCCCGAAACACGCCATGGTTCTGGGCATGATTCCCGATGTGCCGCTGGACCGCGTGACCAGCGCGGGCAACGCCGCCGGCACCGGCGCGCGCATCGCGCTGCTGAACCGCGCCGCCCGCGACCAGATCGAGGCGACGGTGCATGACATCCACAAGGTCGAGACGGCCATCGAACCGCGCTTCCAGGAACACTTCGTCAACGCCAACGCCATTCCGCACGCGGTTGACCCGTTCCCGGAACTGGCCAAGATCGTCACCCTGCCCGATGTCAGCTTCAACGCGGGCGGTGGCGGCGGGGGCGGTGAACGGCGCCGGCGGCGGGGCTGACGCGCAGGCTTGATCGGAAACCCGGCTTCGGCCAAGGTTCTGAAACGTTGTATTTCAGACCGGAGTTTCCCATGCGCCTGTTTTCTGCCCTTCTGCTGGGGGTCGCCCTGGCCCCCACCCTGACCCTCGCCGAGGGCCGTTCGATCATCGTGCTTGATGCCTCGGGTTCGATGTGGGGCCAGATCGACGGGCGCGCCAAGCTGGAAATCGCTCGCGAGGCGCTGGCCAATGTGCTGGGCAGCATCCCGGCCGACACGGAAATCGGCCTGATGGCCTATGGCCACCGCAGCAAGGGCGACTGCAAGGACATCGAACTGGTGGTGCCGCCGGCCGCCGGAACCGGACCCGCGATCATCGACGCCGCCAACAAGATGAAATTCCTTGGGAAAACGCCGCTGACCGAAGCGGTCCGGCAGGCCGCGGCCGATCTGAAATCAACCGAGGAAAAGGCGACCGTGATCCTGATCACCGACGGGATCGAAACCTGCGAGGCCGATCCTTGCGCCCTTGGGCGCGAGCTGGAGGCCAGCGGCGTGGATTTCACCGCGCATGTGGTGGGCTTCGGCCTGACCGATGACGAGGGCAAGGCCGTGGCCTGCCTGGCCGAGAACACCGGCGGCAAGTACATTCCCGCCTCGGACGCGGGCCAACTGGTCGAGGCGCTGAAGACCACGGTGGTTCTGGCCGAACCGGAACCGACCCCGCCCCCGCCGCCCGAACCCGCGAAACTTGACCGCAACATCGACCCGGTGGTCCTGTTGACCGAAGGCGGCCAGGAGCCCGAGATCGTGCGCGACGCGATCTTCACCTTCTATCCGATGACGGACGAAGGCCCGTCCAAGGACTATACCGCCACCATCTACGGCACGACGACCGATTACCTGCCGCCGGGCCGCTACCTGATGAAGACCGAACTGCACGAAGCCAAGGCCGAACAGGAAGTGGACATCACCGACTCCGAACTGGCGAAGCCGGTGGTGATCCTTGATGCGGGCATCCTGAACATCAAGGTCGTGCCGACCGAAGGGGGCGAGCCCGACACGGACGGCTTCTTCCAGGTGCGCGGCCCCGACGACATCGGCGCAAGCGGCTTTGGCCAGGCGGTCCGCGTCTTCCCGGCGGGCGAATATGCCCTGCATACCGAACTTGGCGCCGCGAAGGGCGACCAGTCCATCGTGATCGAGGCCGGCAAGACGCTGGACAAGACGGTGGTGATGGGGATCGGCGTGGCCGGGATCGAGGCCTATTACACCGATACCATGCGCGTTGAAGGCGGCGATCATTTCATCGAGATCTTCGAGGCGAAGAAGGATCTCGACGGCAACCGCAAGCAGGTGGACTATGATTACGGCGCGGGCCACACCTTCGACCTGCCGCCCGGCGACTATGTGGCGCAGGTCTCGCTGGGCGGGACCAAGGTGGAACAGCCCTTCACCGTTAAGACCGGCGAACGGATCGACCTCAAGGTCGTGCTGAACGCCGGGGTCGCGGCCTTCGCCACGCCCGCAGACGAATTCATCGAGGTGCAACTGCCCACCAAGGACATCAACGGGAACACCACCCAGATCGTCTATGGCTATGGCCCCGAATGGCAGACCACCCTGCCCGCCGGCGATTACGTCGCCCATGTCGAGAAGGACGGCGCCAAGTCCGACACGCCCTTCACCGTCAAGGCCGGCGAACGGCTGGAGCTGACGCTTTCGACCAAGGCGCCTTGACCCAAGCCACCATCATCGCGCCCGAGGCCGCTTGACCTCGGGCGCGGCTTCGCTTACCTCGGCAGGCGTGCGGGTGTAGCTCAATGGTAGAGCAGAAGCTTCCCAAGCTTACGACGAGGGTTCGATTCCCTTCACCCGCTCCACTCCCCGGAAGGCCCTGACGATGCGCCCTGCCCTTGCCGCCGCTTCGGCGATCCTGTTGGTCTGCGCGGCCCCGCTGCGGGCCGAGACCTACCCGTTCGAGGGGAAATGGGATTGCGAGGTGGGCACCTTCACCTTCACCGACTCGACCTATGATCCGGGCGGCGAGGTGATGGAGATCCTGGATGTGGCGCGCGATGGCAGCACCTTCGTGCTGACCTTTGCCGACGATTACCAGTTGGGCCTGAGCCTGAACCCCGATGGCACCATGGAATGGTTCTCGGCGGTGTCAGGCGACAGTTTCACCTGCCGGCCGCTGCCCTGATCCGGCTTTCCTTCGGGCGGGCTTTTGGCTAGGCAAGCCGGGCACCCTTGCACGAACAGGAGAGACAGATGAGCAGCGAGATCACCCGTTACGGTGTTGGCCCCCGCATGTCCGAGGCCGTGGCCTATAACGGCATCGTGTGGCTGGCCGGCCAGGTGGGCAACCCGGGCGACAACGTGGCCGACCAGACCCGCCAATGCCTGGCCGAAGTTGACCGGATTCTGGCCGCTGCCGGCACCGACAAGACCCGCATCCTGTCAGCCCAGATCTGGCTGGCCGACATGTCCACCTTTGCCGACATGAACGCTGTCTGGGATGCCTGGGTTCCGCAGGGCCACACCCCCGCCCGCGCCACCGGCGAGGCGAAGCTGGCGACGCCCGACTACAAGGTCGAGGTGATCGTGACCGCCGCGCTGCGCTGATCGCAGACTGTCACCCCCGGCCATCGCCGGGGGTGACGAAATCCCCACCCTGTCAGCCTATTGCGCGCTGCCGGGGGCGCATGTAGGCTTCCCTTACGTCATTTTTTTCTGTGCGTTCTTTCAAGACCAATTCCTTCCCGCCCCAGGCGGGACAACCCGAGGTTTGATATGTCCGAGACTTCTCCGCTGTTCATGCGAAGTGTGCTTGTCGGGGTGCTGGTGCTGGCCGGTTCTGCCGGGGCGCAGGCGCTGACCGTGACACGCTGCAATGTGATGAAGGATGGCGTCTTCCGGCCCGCGCTGATCGTTGACCAGGGCGGCCAGAAGACCGTGTTCCACATCGGCGAGGACGGGCTGACCCGCAGCACGATTTTCGACGCCGGCAAGGCCGTCGCCTGGGCCGAGGCCAAGTTCGGGGCCGAGGCCGGGGCGGCCACGGTGTACAAGCTGTGCGCCGGGCTGGTGGGCGGCGAAGGCCGGTCCTGGACGCCGAAGGTGGATGATGGCGATGACGGCGGCAATCCGGGCAGCTTTGGCTGACTTTGGCGGGCGGTCCTGAATGGGGGCCGCCACGGCATCGGGGCCGAAGGTTCTGCTGGCCAATGAAATGGGCGGCGGGCGTGGCCATGTCTCGGGCCTGCGCCAGATGGCGCGGGCGCTGGGGCCGGGCGTGGCGCGGCTGGCCACCCTGCCCTCGCTGCACTTCGCCCCCGAGCTTGAGGCGGAAGGCGTGCCGGTGCTGCGGGCGCCGCCGCTGTGGCTGACGGCGGCGATGCGGGCGGACAAGGGGCTTTACGGCAATACCACCTTCGCCTGCTATCTGGCCGCCTGCGGGCTGGCCGATCCGCATCTCGTGCGGCGCGGGCTGATGTTCTGGCGTGATCTGATCGTGGCCGAGGATGTCTCGGTGCTGATCGCGGATTACGCCCCGCTGGCGCTGCGGGCCGCACGCGGCTTGCAAGAGGAAGGCTGGCAGATCCGCATCCTGTCTTCGGGCACCGGCTTCGGCGCGCCGCCGCCCGACCTGCCGGAATTTCCGCCGCTGGTGCCAGATCCGGGCCGGCTGGTGCACCCGGAACGCGACACGCTGGCGGTGGTGAACGCCGTCTCGGCAGAGCTGGGGCTGGACCCGCTGCCCGCCCTGCCTGCGCTTTTCCATGCCGACCGGGTGCTGGCCGCCACCTTCGATTTTCTGGACCCCTACGCCGCGCAGCGCCCTGCCGGCCAGTTGGTGCCGCCGCTGGTGGACCAGGCCGAAGGTCTGGCGGCGGGGGATGAGGTGTTCTTCTACTTCTCGCGCACCGAGGCGGACCAGCCCGCCCTCTGCGAGGCGATCTGCGCCCTGCCCCTGCCGCGCCGGGCCTTCCTGCCGCGCGCATCAGACGCGACGCGGGCACGGCTGGCGGCGGCGGGCGTGGCTGTGGAAAGCGGGCCGCTGTCCGCCACGGCACTGGCGGCGCGGTCGCGGCTGGTGGTCCATTCGGCCCCGCATGGCACGCTGTGCATGGCCGCGCTGGCGGGTCTGCCGCAGGTCGGGCTGCCGTCGCATCGGGAACAGGTGATGCACGGCCGCCGCGCCGCGGCGGCGGGCGTGGTGCGCCTGATCGAAGCCGAAGCCCCGGCGACGCCGGACATCCTGACGGCGGTCGCCACCGCCTATGAGGATGCCGCCCTGCGCCGCCGCGCCCGCGATCTGGCCGCCGCGCTGCGAGCCGGGTTTCCCGCCGATCCGCTGGCCGATCTGGCCGCCCGGCTGGCGCCCGAGATCGAGATCGCCCGCGGGTTCGAGACAGGCTAGCCTTTCAGGAAGGCCACCAGTTGCGCGGTGGAACCGTCCTTGCCCTCGGTTCCCGCGGTGCCTTCCAGCACGGGTTGCAGCGCCAGCGCCAGTTCCTTGCCCAGCTCCACCCCCCATTGGTCATAGGAGTTGATGCCAAGGATCACGCCTTCGACAAAGACGCGGTGTTCGTAAAGCGCGATGATCTGCCCCAGCACAAAGGGCGTCAGCCGGTCATAGGCCAGCGTGGTTGACGGCCGGTTGCCCGGAAAAACCCGGTGGCGGGCCTGCCGCTCCAGCTCGGCCCCGGTCAGGCCCTTCTTCGCCATGATCGCCCGCGCCTCGTCCAGACTGCGGCCGCGCAGCAGCGCTTCGGACTGGGCCAGACAGTTGGCAACCAGCAGGGTGTGCTGATGGGCAAGGTCCGCCTCATGGCCCTGCCGGGCCACAAGAAATTCGCAAGGCACCACCCGCGTGCCCTGATGGATCAACTGGTAAAAGGCGTGCTGGCCGTTGGTGCCGGGCTCCCCCCAGACCACCGGGCCGGAATTGGTGGGCAGGTCGCTGCCATCAATCGCCACCCGCTTGCCGTTCGATTCCATCTCAAGCTGCTGCAAATAGGCCGGCAGCCGCGACAGCCGCTGGTCATAGGGCAGCACGGCGCGGGTCGCATGGCCACAGATCTGGTTGTGCCACAGGCCGACCAGCGCCAGCAGGACCGGCATGTTCCGCGCCAGCGGGGCGGTCTGGAAATGGCGGTCCATGGCGCGGCCACCGGCCAGGAACTCCTCGAACCGCTCGGGTCCGATGGCGATCATCAGCGACAGGCCGATCGGCCCCCAGACGGAATAGCGCCCGCCAACCCAATCCTCGAAGCCGAACACACGGTCGGCGGCAATGCCATAGGCCGCCGTCTTGTCACCTGCGGTCGAGACGGCGGCGAACTGCGCGCCCGGATCGGCCACCCGCGCCGCCATCCAGCGTTTGGCGGTGTCGGCATTGGTCATCGTCTCGATGGTGGTAAAGGTCTTGGACGCGACGATCACCAGCGTCGTTTCGGGGTTCAGCCCGCGCAGCGTGTCATGCACATGCGCGCCATCGACGTTTGACACATAATGCAGGCGCGGCCCGTCATGGAACGGCGCCAGCGCCAGCGTGGCCATCGCAGGGCCAAGGTCCGATCCGCCGATCCCGATGTTCACCACATCGGTGATGCGCCCGCCCTGCCCCGTGAAGGCGCCCGACCGCACGGCGCGGGCGAAGTCGGCCATGCGCGCCTTGACCGCCCGCACGCCCGGCATGACATCCTGCCCGTCCACGCGGATCACCGCCGCCTCATCGGCGCGCAAGGCGGTGTGCAGCACGGCGCGGCCTTCGGTATCGTTGATCTTCTCGCCCGCGAACATGGCGGCGCGTTTCGCCTCAACCCCCGACACCTCGGCCAGTATGATCAGCAGGGCGCGCGCCTCGGCGTCGATATTGGTCTTCGACCAGTCGAACAGCATCCCGTCGGCCGCCACGGAAAAGCCCGCCGCGCGCGCCGGATCTGCCGCGAACAGCGCCAGGATCGGGCGATCCGCGATGCGGGCCTGATGATCGCGCAGCGCGCTCCACTTGTCGGTCATGGTGTCGTTACTCCGCCCAATGCACATCCGCCTGATCCAGCACAACGCGGATCGGCGCAAGGTCCGGCGACAGGCTGGCCGCCTTTTCGATGGCCGCGCGCTTGTCCGCGCCGGTGATCAGCACATGAATATTGATCGCCGCCTTCAGCACCGGCGCGGTCAGCGTCACGCGCGGCTCTCCGGCCGCATCGGCCCGCATCGGCAGGATCGGCGGCGCGTTTGCCGCCAGCGCCTCGCCCAGCCGGTCGGCGCCGGGGAACAGGCTGGCCGTGTGCATGTCGGCCCCCATCCCCAGCAACAGGACCGACACCGGCAGATGAGGGGCAAGCCCCTCTTCCAGCGCGGCCAGCGCGTCTTCCGGGGTGGCGGCACCGGGCTGATACAGCGGGATCAGCCGCGCGGCAGCGGCGGGGCCGCGAAACAGCCGGTCGCGCAGCAGACGGGTGTTGGACCGCGGGCTGTCCTCGGGCACCCAGCGTTCATCGTTCAGCACGACATTGACCTTGGCCCAGTCCAGATCGACCCCCGACAGGATGTCGAACACCGGCCCCGGCGTGGTTCCGCCCGGCACTGACAGCGTGGCCTGGCCATCGCGGCGCAGGTAATCGGCCAGTTGCCCGGCGATCTTGTCGGCCAGCCGCAGGTGCATCATCTCGCGGTCGGGATAGTCATGCCAGCGCATCAGCGGATCTCCCGCCAGCGGCGGCCGTCGCGGTGCATCAGCATCAGCGCATCCTCCGGCCCCGACGAGCCGGGATCATAGGCCTGCGGCGCGTCGCCCCGGGCTTCCCAGCCCTGGATGATCGGGTCGGTCCAGGCCCAGGCGGCCTCAACCTCGTCGCCACGCATGAACAGGGTCTGGTTGCCACGGATCACATCCATGATCAGCCGTTCATAGGCATCGGGCGCGTCGGCCAACTCAGCCCCAAGCGCATCGGCAAAGGACATGTCCAGCGGCACCTGCATCAAGCGCATCCCGCCCGGCCCCGGTTCCTTGATCATCACCATCAGGTTCATGCCCTCATCCGGCTGCAACCGGATCACCAGCACGTTTTCGCGCCAGCCGCTGTGATCGTCAAAGATCGAATGCGGCGGTTCCTTGAAGGTGATCGCAATCTCGCTGGCCCGCGCCCGCAGCCGCTTGCCGGTGCGCAGATAGAAGGGCGTGCCCTTCCAGCGCCAGTTCGAGATATGGACGCGCAGCGCGATATAGCTTTCGGTCTTCGACTCCGGGTTTTCGGCGTGGTCGCGATAGCTGCCCTCATCCCCGCCGGCGCGATACTGGCCGCGCACGATGTCCTCGGGGCGAACCGGGTCCAGCGCGCGGATGACCTTCAGCTTCTCGTCGCGTACCGCGTCGGGGTCAAAGTGATAGGGCGGCTCCATCGCGATCAGGCACAGAAGCTGCATCATGTGGTTCTGCACCATGTCCCGCATGGCGCCCGAGGTGTCGTAATAGGCGCCCCGGCCTGCGACCCCCACGGTTTCGGCCACGGTGATCTGCACATGATCAACGTATTCGGCCTTCCACAGCGGCTCGAACAGGATATTGGCAAAGCGCACCGCCATCAGGTTCTGCACGGTTTCCTTGCCGAGATAATGGTCGATCCGGTAGATCTGCCCTTCGTCGAAATGGCAGGCCAGCGTGGCGTTCAGCGCCTTTGCCGTGGCCAGATCGCGCCCGAACGGCTTTTCCACCACGATGCGCGACTCGGGGCCGGCAATGCCGTGCAGTTTCAGCCGCTCGGCCAGATCGCCGAACAGCGCCGGCGCAACCGAGAAATAGAAGGCATGGACCAGACCCGGACGCAGCCTGTCCTTCAGCGTGGCCCAGCCACCTTCGCCCTTGGCGTCGATCGGGATATACTCAAGGTGCTTCAGGAAATCGGCCACCACCGCCGCGTCGTGCAGCTTGGCCGGCACATATCTGGCGATGGCCTCGGCGATGCTGTCGCGGAAGGCCTGATCGGTCAGATCGGCGCGGGCGGCACCGATGATGCGCGCCTCGGGCGGGATCTGGCCGGCCAGAAAGCGGCGAAACAGGCCGGGCAGAATCTTGCGATGGGCCAGATCGCCGGTGGCCCCGAAGACCACCAGTTCGAAAGCCTCGACCGGAATGACGCGGGCGACCATGGGTGCTCCTGGATCGTGTTAGCGCTAACTTGACGGTTCTAGCCGGAAGGCCTGCGCCTGTCTAGCACTCCGGTCGCCATGATCAAACCGCTTTGGAGACCGGCGCCCGGCACGGCGGCAAACCGCTGAACAGGATGCGGATCGGCAAAGCCGGACGCCGCGAAACGGCATCGGCAACCGCCCATATAAGGAATACCCTAAACACAGATTAATAATTTCCTAATCACACCAAATCCGCCAAGCAATCGAAATAACTTGCCAATATGCCACAGAATTGCAAGTTCGCCCGAAATCCTGCCTCGGGCGACATTGACTCTCCGCCCCAATATCTTGTCTGACCTTTGACAAGACACGTCTTCCCCAACACTCGCCTGCCTCTGCCGGTGTGTTAACGAGGAGCCTTCTCATGGCCGTCAATAGCAGCACGAACCCCGGAACCAACGCCAACCAGACGATCACCGCTTCGACCGGCGCAGATACCCTGACCGGCGGCGGCGGCAATGACACCATTTCGGGCGCCGCGGGCAACGATGTGCTCTACGGCGACAGCCCGGCCGCCGGACAATGGAGCTATTCGGTCTATGACCGCACCTTCAGCGGGGCGAACGGACAGGCGCCGCAGATCACCTCCGGCACCCTGCGCGGTCAGGGCTATGTCACGGATCTGGGTGTGGAAAACCTTGCCAACATCGCGCGCGGCGCAACCGGCAACCCCGATCAGTTTGGCGTTGTCCTGACCAGCACGATGACCGTCACGGCGGGGGGAACCTATCGGTTCAGAACCACCTCTGACGACGGGTCGCGCATCGTGATCCGCGATTCGAATGGCAATGTGCTGAACTTCGCCAACGAAACGGGCGGCACCCTGCCCTACATGAACAACGACTTTCTTCAGGGCTCCACCACCCGATACGGCGATGTGACCCTGGTCGCGGGACAAACCTACACGATTGAGTTGTATTATTGGGAAAGAGACGGCGCGAGCGTACTTTCCGCCGAATACCGGCTGCCGGGCACAAACACCTTCCTCAATCTTGCCGGCAGCCCGCTGATTGGCGTCCCGCCGCTGACGTCCGGCCATGTCGACGGAAATGACAGCCTGCTGGGCGGCAGCGGAAATGACACGATCTATGGAAATGGCGGCAATGATACGCTGTCCGGCGAAGCCAACAACGACCAGATTTACGGCGGCGATGGCAATGACAGCCTGTCCGGCGGAACGGGCACCGATTCCCTCTTTGGCGACGCGGGCAACGACATTCTCGACGGCGACGCGGGCGACGATGTGCTTGACGGCGGGGTCGGCAATGACACGCTCAGGGGCGGCGCGGACAACGACAGCCTCAGCGGCGGCACCGGCAACGATGTGCTGGATGGCGGCGACGGCAACGACACCCTGAATGGGGGGGCCGACAACGACAGTCTCAACGGCGGCACCGGCAACGATCTGCTCGACGGCGGTACCGGCAATGACACCCTCATTGGCGGCGGCGGGATTGATACGCTGACCGGCGGCGCAGGCAATGATCGCTTCATCATCTCGGGCGGGGCTGGCGACACGATCACCATCACCGATTTCGGCTCGGGCGAGACGGCCCCCGCCAATGGCAGCACCCTTGACAACGATTACGTCGATCTGACCACCTGGTACAACGACAGCACGCTTGCCGCCTATAACGCGGCCAACGGCACCAATTTCGTCCTGCCGGTGCAGGCCTTGCGCCACGATGCCGCCGACGGCAAGCTGGACTTCATCCGCCTGTCCGGTGGACCCACGGTCAACATCACGGTCACCGGCACCGGCGCCATGGATGGCGAACACACCGGCGTCACCTGTTTCACCGAAGGGTCGCTGGTCATGACCGACCGCGGCCAGCTCCGGGTCGAGGATCTGCGCCCCGGCGACCAGGTTCTGACCCGCGATGCAGGCTATGAACCCATCGTCTGGGTCGGGCGCCGCAGTCTGGCGGCCGCGGAACTGGCCCGCCAACCCGCGTTGCGGCCGGTGCGCATCGCGGCCGGCGCCCTGGGCCCGGACAGCCCCAGCCGCGACATGCGCGTTTCCCCGCAGCACCGCCTGCTTGTGGCGGGACCGCGCGTCGAACTTCTGGTCGGCGAACCCGAGGTGCTGGTTCCCGCCCTGATGCTGGTCGGACGGCCCGGGATCACGCGCGAAGTCGAAGGCCCGGTCACCTACATCCATTTCATGTGTGCCGAGCACCAGGTCGTCATGGTTGACGGCTGCTGGAGCGAGACCTTCCAGCCGGGCGTGCACTCGGTTGCCGACCTGGCCAGCGACCAACGCGAGGAACTGCTGCGGGTCTTCCCCGAACTGGCCGAGGGCGACCCCGCCCAACGCTATCCCGCCGCCCGCGCAACGCTGAAACGGCACGAGGTCGGCGCCCTGTTCGGCACCTGATACCCCGGCAAAACCCGGCACAACCGGACCCAGGGCGCGGAACCACGGTTCTGCGCCTTTTCCATTTGCACGGTAAGGAAGAAGATCTGGCGCACCCGACAGGATTCGAACCTGTGACCTCTGCCTTCGGAGGGCAGCACTCTATCCAGCTGAGCTACGGGTGCGCGGCTACCGCGTCTATAACGGCAGTCCGGGGGTGCCGCAACGCCAAAACGCTGCATCCCCGCAGGGATAGGCCGCGCCGCACGGCGCCGCTGCGTCCGGCAGGCCCTTGCACGAATTGCGCCCACTTCGGTGTTGCACACCGCCGATGATCACGATTTCATGATCAGGCGTGATCAAACGGGAACCTGCCATGCCCCCTTTCCTGCGTTTCTGCCAGTTCGGCGTGCTGCTCTGTGTCGTGTCTGCTTGCAACGGGGGCTCGGACAGCAACACCGCGTCACCGACGCGGCCCGAGATCACGCCGGGCGGATCGGGAACGCTGGGGTCGTGGTACATCCGCGACTTCACCCCTTGGGAAAGCTTCGCCTCGTCGCTGCGGCAATCCGCGCGCTACCGGCTGCAGAACAGCAGTTGGTCCTTCGGATCAGGCTCGCCCCAGTATCAAAGCGCACCCCTGACGGCGGCCCATATCGAATACGCCCATGCCGTTGGCCTGACAGGCCTTGGCGCGGTGATCGCGATTTCGGACGCCGGCTTCCGCATCAACCACGAGGCCTTTGGCAACCGGGTGGATCAGGTCACCGGGTCGGTCCTGCCCGATGATCACGGCACCATGGTCGCCTCGATTGCCGCCGGGGATTCCCCGACCATGATCGGGGTCGCACCCAAGGCGACGCTGATCCTTGGCAGCTATGATTCGCCCGTCACCCTGACTCAAACCGCCATCGCCGCCCGCAGCGCCGGTGCCGTCGCCCTGAACAACTCCTGGGGCTATACGCTCGCGGCCGCCACCCCGACCGGCTTCAATGACATCTTCCAGGACAGCGATGGCGCGGCCTATCTGGACGCGCTCAAGGCCTATGCGGCCGAAGGCGTGGTGGTCTTCGCCCTGTCGAACGACCACGCGCTGACCGAATCCGATCTGATGCCCGCCCTGCCGCTTCTGGTGCCGGAACTGGAATCGGGCTGGCTGGCGGTGGGCAATGCCACGGCGGAATTCAACACCGACCATGTCACCGCGGCCACCCGGATTTCGGCCGCCTGCCTTGAGGCCGCCGCCTGGTGTCTGGTGGCCGATGGCACCTGGACCGCCGCCTCGGCCTACGACCCCACCACGGGTTTCTCCTCGACCACCTCCTACGATTTCGGCACCGGGTCTTCCTTTGCCGCGCCGCAGGTGTCCGGCGCGCTGGCCCTGCTGGCCGAAGCCTTCCCCGACCTGACCCCGCACCAACTGCGGCTGCGGCTGCTGGCCTCGGCCGACAACAGCTTTGCGGGCTTCACCGCCGATGGCAGTCTCGAACTCGCCCCCGGCTTCTGGCACGATTACAGCACCGAATTCGGGCATGGGTTCCTGAACCTGAAATCGGCCCTGATGCCGATCGGCACCCCCACGGTCACGATGGCCGAAGGCGCCGTCCCGGTTGAACAGGCGACCGTTCACACCGGGGCCAGCCTTGGCGATGCAGTCAGCCGCGGGCTGGGCGCCTATAGCCTGGCCGTGGCCGACAGTTTTGCCGGACAGTTCGCCCTGCCAGCCCCCGCCCTTGCCGCCGAGGCCGCGCCCGAGCCGCTGTCGACCCGCGCCGCCCGCATCGGCGCCGCCGGAATTGCCAGCTCCGGGGCCGAGATTGGCGGCAGCATCGCCGGCTTCGACGGCTTCTCTGGCGCCGATCTGGCGATGATCTCGCCCGAAACCGGCATGGCCCTGCACCTGCTGGCCCCGCAGGCCGGGTCCGAAAGCCTGGGCCTGTCGTTGGTGCGCCGCTTTGGCGATGACAGGGCCGCACTGGACCTGGGCCTGAAACTGGCCCGCGATGGCGGCGAGGTCTTCGGTCTGGGCAGCGGCGCCAACGGCAGCGGCACCACGGCGGCGGCCGTGACGGTTGGCCTGCGCGGCAGTCTGGGCGGCGACGGCTTCGTTCAGATGGGCGCCGAATTCGGCCTTGCCAATGCCGATGGCAGCGGCGCGCTCAACGATGTCGGCCAGATGTCCTTCAACAGCTTCGGGGCCGAGGTCGGCCAGCACAATGTGTTTTCCAGCGGCGACCGGCTGACCGTGGGCATCTCGGCCCCCATCGCGGTGACAGCCGGCACCGCGCGCACCGAAATCGCGCTGCGCCGCCCGGGCGATGGCAAGGCCCGGATGGCCGCGATTGCGGTGCCCCTGTCCCCCGAGGCACGCGAGATCGACTTCCGGATCAGCTATGACCTGCCGATTTCGGACAGCACCGCGCTGCGGCTGGACCTGATCCATGCCAATGATTTCGGCAACCGGCAGGATGAAACCGACAGCGCCGCCGCCCTGACCCTGCGCATCACCTTCTAGGCCGCGGGGTCAGCCGAACAGTTCGTGGCACAGCTCCAGCGCCGAGACCAGCGCATCAACCTCGGCCTTGGTGTTGTAGAGCGCGAAGGAGGCACGGCAGGTGGCCGTCACGCCCATATGCGTCATCAGCGGCATGGCGCAATGGGTGCCGGCGCGCACCGCGATGCCGCGCTTGTCCAGCACGGTGGAAATGTCATGGGCATGGGCCGCGCCTTGCAGCGTGAAGCTGAAGATCGCGCCCTTGCCGGCCGAATTTCCCTGCACGGTCAGCCAGTTCAGCCCCGAAAGCCGGTCGCGCGCATAGTCGCGCAAGGATCGTTCATGCGCGGCGATGGCCTCCATGCCCAGACCCATCATGTAGTCCAGCGCCACGCCCAGCCCGATCTGCTGCACGATGCCCGGCGTGCCCGCCTCGAACTTCATCGGCGGGTCGGCCCAGGTAACAGTGTCCCGGCTGACCTCACGGATCATGTCGCCGCCGCCCAGGAAGGGGCGCATCTCCTCCATCCTCTCGCGACGAATGAAGATCGCACCGGAACCGCTTGGTCCGTATAGTTTATGCCCGGTGATTGCATAGAAGTCGCAGCCCATGGCCGCCACATCCACCGGCATATGCACCGCGCCCTGGCTGCCATCGACCAGCACCGGCACGCCCTTTTCGCGCGCCGCCCGGCAGATGGTGCCGACATCGACCACCGTGCCCAGCACGTTCGACATCTGCGTGATCGCGACAAGCCGCGTTTTCGGGCCAATGGCGTCAATCACCGCCTGCGGATCAAGGTCGCCATTGGCGTCGCACTCCACCCATTTCAGCACCACCCCCTGCCGTTCGCGCAGGAAATGCCAGGGCACGATATTGGCGTGATGCTCCAGGATCGACAGCACGATCTCGTCGCCGGGCTGCAACCGCGGCGCGGCCCAGGCGTAAGAGATCAGGTTGATCCCCTCGGTCGTGCCGGTGGTGAAAACGATCTCGTCTTCGGTGGGCGCATTCAGAAAGCGCCGGACGATGCCGCGCACCGCTTCATACTTTTCAGTCGCCAGGTTCGAAAGGTAATGCAAGCCACGGTGAACATTGGCGTATTCCATCGAATAGGCCTGCGTCACCGCGTCGATCACCGCCTGCGGCTTCTGCGCGCTGGCCCCGTTGTCCAGATAGACCAGCGGCTTGCCGTTCACCTGCCGCGACAGGATCGGGAAATCGCGGCGGACCGTTTCGATGTCATACATTGCTCAAGGCCTCCGGCCCCAGAACCAGCGACAGGATGATCGACATCACCAGAACCACCGCGATCGTCGCCAGAACAATCCCCCCGAACACCTTGAGCGGGCTGGAAAATCCGTGCAAGGCGGCAACAAAGTTGGTCAGCAGCCAGAAAAACAGGCCAAAGGACACCAGGCTAAGGATCACCGCCACGGGCGGCAGCACCAGCAGCGCCACAAGCTGAAGCAGTTGCAGCGCGATCAGGATCGCCTGCAACCAGACAACCACCATCATCGCGCCTGCCGCCGTGCCGGTGCCCCCGAACGACCCGCCGATCACATGGATCAGCCAAGACACCGTGACCAGCGCCACGATCTGCACCAGCGCGGTTTTCAGCGGCGATCCGAAGATTGCGTCCATCGGCGTCGGCCCGGTCGGCGGCGACAGCATCAGCCCCAGATGCACCAGCAGGGCCGAAGCCACCGCCATCAGCCCCAGCGCCGTCCAGCGCGCCCCCGCGGGCAGGTCCAGCCGTAGCACGTCCCGCATCCCGGCCTGCGGATCGCGCAGGGTTTGCACCATACGGTCCAGTATCTCCTGCATCATGCCCGGTGTGCCTCGCGCATCAGCGTCAGCCAAAGGCCAAGGAAGGCCAGCGCCACCACCACGCCGGTCGCCGTCAGCGCCGGCCCCGCGCCGATGAAGCCCGAGACCAGCCCCTGGAACAGCATCCAGGGCGCGGTCGCCAGCAGCGCCCAGAACAGCGCCAGCCGCGACGCCAGCGGCGTTCCCGTGCCGCCCAGGGCCCGCGCCACCAGATGCGCCAGCCCGGCCAGCGCGTAAAAGATCAGCGGCGCCATGAACAGCAGGGCGAACATATTGATCCCGATCAGCGCCTGCAGGCCCGGCACCTGATCTGGCGGCGTGCCCGCGGCCTCGGCGGTCTGCCGGGCAAAATGCGCCTCGCGCGCCAGCCGCGGCCATTGCGCGACAAAGATCAGCAGGCAGGCCGCAAGAAGATAGGCCAGCGCCTGCCCCTCGCCCCGGCTGCGGTCAAGGATCTGGCGAAACACCTTTCGGGGCCGCGCCCAGGTGGCCAGAATGTCGGTCGAAACCGCCATCAGTGCTCGTGCCGGTGCAACCAGCCCTCCAGACGCCCCCGTATGTCTTCGGCGATGGCCTCGTCCTCGATCTCCTGGATCGCTTCGGACAGGAAGGCCAGCACCAGCAGCGATTGCGCCACCCGCTTCGGCACCCCGCGCGATTGCAGGTAGAACAGCGCCGTGTCGTCAATGGCGCCGCTGGTTGACCCGTGGCTGCATTTCACATCGTCGGCATAGATTTCCAGCTCGGGCTTGGCCAGGAACTGGCTGTCGTCGTCCAGCAGCAGGCTTTGGCTGATCTGGTAGCCATCGGTTTTCTGCGCCTTGGCATGTACCAGGATCTTGCCCTGAAACACCCCCGTCGCCCCGTTCTTCAGAACCTTCTTGAACACCTGCCGGCTTTCGCAGCGTTCGGCGGCATGGGTGATGAAGACGGTATCGTCATGCAGGAAATCGCCGCCATCGCCCATCGAGGCGCCGGCGACATGCGCCATGCTGTCCGGTCCGGTCAGCTCGATCACCACCTCGTTGCGGGTCAGCCGGCCGTTCGCGGTCAGGGTAAAGCTCTTGAACAGCGCATTGGCCGCCAGCCGGGCAAAGACATGCGTCGCCGCGCGGCGTTCCAGATCGGGCCCCTGGGTGCGGATATGGTGGAACCGGCCGCCATCGGCCACCTCAACCTCCATCACCTTGCAGAACCGCGCCGCCGCCGGGCCGCTTTCCAGAACGGTCAGCTCGGCGCCGGATTCGATCCTGATGCAATGGTGAAGGATGGCATCCGAAGTCTCTGATTCATGGACATAAATCAGCGATACAGGCTTCTTCGCCCGTGCCGTGGCGCGGATCACCACGCCCTCGGTCGCATAGGCGGTGCCAAGGGCGGCCAGCGGCCGCTCCACCGGCGTCTGCCCCCGCGCCTCAAGCACTCCATACAGATCGCGCGCCCAGTGGCCCGGGCGGGCGGCCGCTTCGGCCAGCCGCTCGATCTCAACCCCCGCCAGCCGCGGGTCGTCCGAGGCCTTGGCGTCGAACACCCCGTCCACGAAGACCAGCCGCACCTGATCAATCCCGGCGAACCCCGGCTCGTCTTCCTCGGCCCCCCGCGCCGTGGCCGGCAGCGGATCGGCCGAGGTCAGGCTGGACGGGTCCGTATAGCGCCAGTATTCATCGCGCTTCACCGGCAGGCCCATCGCCGCCAGCCGCGCCTTCGCGCCGTCCCGCGCCGTGGCCAGCCAGCCCTCGCCAGCCGTCGTCAGCCCATCGGTGCGGGCCGCCAGCGCGGCGCGCTTCGCTTCCGCCAGGGCCATCACTTCACCTCGGCCAGCAGGTCGGCATAGCCGTTGTGCTCAACCTCAAGCGCCAGCTCCGGCCCGCCCGAACGGATGATCCGGCCCGCCGCCATGATATGCACGACATCAGGTTTGATATGGTCCAGAAGCCGTTGATAATGCGTGATAACCAGGAATGACCGCTTGCCGTCGCGCAGCGCGTTCACCCCGTCCGACACCAGCTTCATCGCATCCACGTCCAGGCCCGAGTCGGTCTCGTCCAGGATGCACATCTTCGGCTCCAGCATCGCCATCTGGAGAATTTCGTTACGCTTCTTCTCGCCACCCGAAAAGCCCACGTTCACCGGGCGCTTCAGCATGTCGGCGTCGATCTTCAGCCGCTTGGCCTTTTCGCGCACCAGCTTGAGGAAATCGCCCGCGCTCAGCTCCTCTTCGCCGCGCGCCTTGCGCTGCGCATTGGCCGCCGTCCGCAGGAAGGTCATGTTGCCCACGCCCGGAATTTCCACCGGATATTGCAGCGCCAGGAACAGCCCCGCCGCCGCGCGCTCTTCCGGTTCCATCTCCAGCAGACTTTCGTCATCCAGCGTGGCGCTGCCATCGGTCACGACATAGCCGTCGCGGCCCGCCAGCACATAGGACAGCGTCGATTTGCCAGACCCGTTGGGCCCCATGATCGCATGTACCTCACCCGGGCCGATCTTCAGATCGACCCCGCGCAGGATCACCTTGTCCTCTTCTTCAAGTTTGACGTGCAGGTTCTTGATTTCCAGCATTTTCTTATCCTACAGGCAGGCAATTCAAATGGGGCGGTTCAGCGCGGGTCGGCGAACCAGCCGATGACTTCGGTCAACAGGTCCGGCGGGATCGGGCCGGGTTCCACCTCGAACCGGGCCATCCGGCCAACGGTTTCCACGCGGCGGGCCAGCTTCTCGACCCCGTGGTAGAAGGGGCGGTTCAGGTAATCATCAAACAGCACCGTCACCGGGCGGGAAATGCGCAGCATCGTCGCGGCCAGACAGGCCGCCCGGAACCGCCCGTCAATCAGCACCAGATCGGGATGCCGCAGATCGGGCCGGTCCCAGACCGACAGCGCATAGCGGTGATAGCGCGCGGCGCCCTCGGTCGATCTGGGGCGCCCCCAGTCGCCGGTCGGGCCAATGTCAACCGGGTGCAGGCTGGCCACCAGCCCCTCGCGCTCCAGACAGGCCGCCAGCCGCGCCGCCCAGTCGCCATCGCTTTCCACCGCCACCACCGGCTTGCCCAGTTGGGCGGCCAGCACGGTTGACCCGCCGCTGCCATATTCCAGAATCGAGGTCGCCGCGCTGTAGTTTTGGAACACGAACAGGGCTTCCTCGGGCGGAAAGGTCAGGACAAACTCCTCCGCCCCCCCGGACGGCGGCAGGTGCCCCGCGTCCGGCATCCCTGCCCCTGTCATGCCCTGACTAGCCAACGCTGCCCTCAAGACTGATCGCCACCAGGCTTTGCGCCTCCATGGCGAATTCCATCGGCAGCGCCTGCAACACTTCCTTGCAGAAGCCGTTGACGATCAGCGCCACCGCCGCCTCCTCGTCGATCCCGCGCGACCGGCAGTAGAACAGTTGATCCTCATCCACCTTCGAGGTGGTGGCCTCATGCTCGGCGCGGCTCGAATTGTTGCGCACCTCGATATAGGGCACGGTATGCGCCCCGCATTTGTTGCCGATCAGCAGGCTGTCGCATTGGGTATAGTTGCGGCTGTTGGTGGCGCGCGGGTGCATACTCACCAGACCGCGATAGGTGTT
This sequence comes from Pseudogemmobacter blasticus, assembly GCF_003071405.1. Taxonomy (NCBI): domain Bacteria; kingdom Pseudomonadati; phylum Pseudomonadota; class Alphaproteobacteria; order Rhodobacterales; family Paracoccaceae; genus Pseudogemmobacter; species Pseudogemmobacter blasticus. The sequence goes on from NZ_CP020470.1 coordinate 541,337, forward strand.
CTGCGCCCGCCCGGCGCTGATGCCTTTCGACACGATCCTGCTCTTGGTGTTCTTGCCAAGGTGAATCATCTTGGTGCCGGTATCGGCCTGCTGGGCGTTGTTGGCGATGGCGATGGAATAGAACTCGCCCTGGCTGCCCTCGCCCCGCAGGATGCAGGACGGATATTTCCAGGTGATCGCGCTGCCGGTTTCCACCTGCGTCCACATCACCTTGGACCGGGCGCCCCGGCAATCGGCACGCTTGGTGACAAAGTTGTAGATGCCGCCCCGGCCTTCCTCATCGCCCGGATACCAGTTCTGCACGGTCGAGTATTTGACCTCGGCATCCTCAAGCAGCACGATTTCCACCACCGCCGCGTGCAACTGGGTGGTGTCGCGCTTGGGCGCGGTGCAGCCTTCCAGATAGCTGACATAGCTGCCCTTGTCGGCAATGATCAGCGTGCGTTCGAACTGGCCGGTGTTTTCCGCGTTGATGCGGAAATAGGTCGACAGTTCCATCGGGCAGCGCACACCCGGCGGGATGTAGACAAAGCTGCCGTCCGAAAACACCGCGCAGTTCAGCGTGGCAAAGAAGTTGTCGCTGGGCGGAACGACGGTGCCCAGATATTTCTGCACCAGTTCGGGATGTTCACGCACCGCTTCCGAGATCGAACAGAAGATCACGCCCGCCTTGCGCAACTCCTCCTTGAAGGTGGTGCCGACGCTGACCGAGTCGAAGACCGCGTCCACCGCGACCTGCCGCTCGCCCTCGGGCATTTCCACCCCGGCCAGCAGCGCCTGTTCCTTCAGCGGGATGCCCAGCTTTTCATAGGTGGCCAGCAGCTTGGGGTCCACCTCGTCCAGCGACTTCGGCTTGACCGACATGCTCTTGGGCTTGGCGTAGTAATACTGGTCCTGATAGTCGATCTCGGGGTAGTTCAGCATCGCCCAGCGGGGCTCTTCCAGCCCGACCCAGCGGCGATAGGCGGCCAGACGCCATTCCAGCATCCACTCCGGCTCGGCGTTCTTGCTGCTGATCAGGCGAACGATGTCCTCGTTCAGCCCTTTCGGCGCATATTCCGTCTCGATCTCGGTTTCCCAGCCGTATTTGTACTTGCCGGCCATGGCCTGGACGGTCTCGATCGTCTCCCGATCGACGCCTTCGCGCACCTCTTCTGCTTCGACCGTCGCCATTGCGTCTCTCCGTCCTTACGTCGCCCGCGCTCGGGCCTTCGCATAGGCCTTGGTCCACACATCGGCGAACCGCAGCACATCGTCCTTCGCCACGCCGGGCCCCAGAGAGATGCGGATCGCCTGACCCGCCTGCCCCTCGTCAAAGCCCATCGCCCGCAGCACCTTCGAGGCGCGCACCTTGCCGCTGGAACAGGCCGACCCCGCCGAGACGGCAAAGCCCGCCAGATCCATCGCCATCACCTGGGTCTCGCCCTTCCAGCCGGGGGCGATGACGCACAGGGTGTTCGGCAGGCGGTCCGCGCCTTTCCCGACAGAAATAGTCTCAAATCCCGAAGCCGACAATGCCATTTCTAGAATATTTCTAAACTCGGCCACTTCTTCCCAGATTCCGTCGGCCAGATCGCGGGCCGCCGCCTCGGCCGCGGCGCCGAAACCGGCGATTCCGATCAGGTTCTCGGTCCCGGCCCGGCGCCCCATCTCCTGCCCGCCGCCGCGAAGTTGCGCTTGCAGATCAATCCCTTGCCGCAGGACCAGCGCCCCAATGCCCTTGGGGCCGCCCAATTTATGGGCACTGACCAGCCCCATGGCACAGTCCAGCCAGTTGAAGGCGAAGGGCCGCTTGCCGAAAGCCTGCGTCAGATCGCTGACCGCCAGCCCCGCCGGCAGGGCCTGAACGATTCCCGTCTCGGAATTGGCCAGTTGCAGCGCCGTCCGCGCCGGATCGGCCACCGTCACGGCACCATCGGCCGCAACGGGCAGGCCCACCTCGCACCAGGCGGCCACCGCCTCATGCTCGACCGCGGCACAGACCAGCCCGCGCCCGGCACAGGCCAGCGCCGCCGCCTCGGTCGCGCCGCTGGTGAACACGATGTCGGCCCCCTCGGCCCCCAGCGCCGCCGCCACCTGCGCCCGCGCCCGCTCGACCAGCGCCTTCGCCGCCCGCCCTTCGGCATGAACCGAAGACGGGTTGCCGACCACATCCATCGCCGCCGACATGGCCGCGCGCGCCTCGGGGCGCAGCTGGGTCGTGGCGTTCCAGTCCAGATAGACGCGGGCCGCGCTCACTCCTCGTCCACCACGCGGACGCGGAACAGGCTGGGCACCGCCGGGCACGGCGTCAGGTCGTTCTTCACCACGTCCGACAGCCGCACCTGATGCAGGAAGACATAGACATTGGCCGACAGGCTTTCCCACAGACGGTTGGTCAGACTTTGCGCCCGCGTGCCCGACACCGCGCCCGTGGCCCCGGCCCCGGTGTGCATGGCATCGACGGTCTCTTCCACCGCCTCCAGCACCTCGCTCACCCGAATGCTTTGCGGATCGCGCGCCAGCTTGTAGCCACCGCCCGGCCCCCGCACCGCCTCGACCAGCCCCGCCCGGCGCAGCTTCACGAACAACTGCTCCAGATACGGCAGGCTGATGTCCTGCCGCTTCGAGATCGCGGCCAGCGACACCAGTTCCTCGCCGCCCGACCTGGCCTCGGCCAGCGCCAGATCGGCCAGCGCCACCATCGCATAGCGTCCCTTGGTCGAGAGTTTCATCGCCTTCTCCCCAGCGCGGCGGCGCAAGTCCATTGACGCGGCCTGCCGCGGCCATTACCTGAAACCCGATGTTCCAGCCCACCACAAGCCCGCGGCTGGAGAAGCTCTAGTTTTTCCCGGCGATAGCGTCAACAAATCGCACCAAGCAGGAACCAGCAAGGCCCATGCCAGAAGTCATCTTTGCCGGACCCGACGGCCGCCTCGAAGGCCGCTACCACCCGCAGAAGGACCGCGACGCGCCCATCGCCATCGTGCTGCATCCGCATCCCGCCTATGGCGGCACGATGAACAACAAGGTCGTCTACAACCTGCATTACGCCTTCTACAATCTGGGCTTCACCGTGCTGCGGTTCAACTTCCGCGGCGTGGGGCGCAGCCAGGGCGAATATGACCAGGGCATCGGCGAATTGTCCGATGCGGCCTCCGCGCTCGACTATCTGCAGGCGATGAACCAGAACGCCAAGCATTGCTGGGTCGCGGGCTTCTCCTTCGGGGCCTGGATCGGGATGCAACTGCTGATGCGCCGGCCGGAAATCACCGGCTTCATCTCGGTCGCGCCGCCAGCGAACCTTTACGACTTCACCTTCCTGGCGCCCTGCCCGTCTTCGGGGCTGATCATCAACGGCACCGCCGACAAGGTGGCCCCGCCCAAGGACACGCGCACGCTGGTCTCCAAGCTGCACGAACAGAAGGGCATCACCATCACCCATACCGAGATCGAAGGCGCGGACCACTTCTTCAAGGACGAAGAAGCCCATATGAAACCGATGATCCAAACGGTTTCCGATTACGTCCGCCGGCGCATGGGTGAAGGAACCCGCTGATGTCCTTCATCCAGGAACTTGCCGATGCGCTGGCCCGCGACGTGCTGGCCGCGCAGGACGAGTTGGGGGATGACCGCTACTACGAACAGATGGCGCAGGTGTTGCTGGCCGCCTCGCCCACGCTGCAAGAGGCGTTCATGACCTCGGTCCGCATCCGGCTGGCCGAACGCCGCGGGCGTGATTTCCTGAACCGCACACTCAAGGCCCGGCGCGAAGGCGGCTCGGCCCCCAAGCCTCCGCGCGACGCCGGCGCAGCCTGACATGCCCCAGACATCAGATCCCCAAACCTCCCGCCTTGACGCCCAGTTCGCCTTCCTGAACGAAGCCGACCGCCTGAAATCGGTTCTGCGCGCCACCACCCTTTGTGACGGGTCGAGGCGCGAGAATTCGGGCGAACATTCCTGGCATCTGGCGCTTTACGCCATGGTGCTGGCCGATCAGGCCCCCCCGGATGTGTCCATCGACCGGGTGATCCGAATGCTGATCCTGCATGATCTGGTGGAAATCGACGTGGGTGACGTGCCGATCCACTCGGCCAACGGCGCGGCCCATGCCAGCACGGAAACGCAGGCCGCCGAACAACGCGCCGCAGACCGCATCTTCGGCCTTCTGCCGGCCGATCTGGCGCGCAGCTTCCGCGCGCTTTGGGACGAATTCGAAGCCGCCGAAACGCCCGACGCGGTCTTCGCCAAATCGCTTGACCGCGTGCAGCCCGTGCTGGCCAACCTGCTGTCGGGCGGCGGCACCTGGACCACCTATTCCGTCACCTGGGACCAGCTCGAATCCCGCGTCGGCAACAAGATCGCCCGCGGCGCTCCCCGGATCTGGAACTGGGTCAAGGCGCAGGCCCGGCCCTTCTTCGGCGGCTGACCGGCTTCATCTTGGCCGAAATACCCCGGGGTCCGGGGCAGCGCCCCGGTCTGCCGCCGCCCTCCCGCACCGCAGCGTGGCATTTTCGGTATACCTTCGCATACCATCTTTTCCGACCCCGCCCTTTCCGCTATGAGGGCATCAGCGAATCCCAACACCGAAAGGGCAACCGATGACGAAGATCAAGGTGGCGAATCCGATCGTCGAAATGGACGGCGACGAGATGACCCGGATCATCTGGGACTTCATCAAGAAGAAGCTGATCCTGCCCTACCTGGACATCGACCTGCTCTACTACGATCTCGGGATCGAGGAACGCGACCGCACCGGCGACCAGATCACCATCGATTCCGCGATGAAGACCAAGGAAGTGGGTGTGGCGGTGAAATGCGCCACCATCACCCCCGACGAGGCGCGGGTGCAGGAATTCAACCTCAAGGAAATGTGGAAGTCGCCGAACGGCACCATCCGCAACATCCTGGGCGGCGTGATCTTCCGCGAGCCGATCATCTGCAAGAACGTGCCGCGCCTTGTGCCGCACTGGACCAAGCCCATCGTCGTGGGCCGCCACGCCTTCGGCGACCAGTATCGCGCGACCGACTTCAAGTTCCCCGGCAAGGGCAAGCTGACGATGAAGTTCGTCGGCGACGACGGCACGGTGATCGAGAAGGATGTCTACTCGGCCCCCTCGGCCGGCGTCTACATGGGGATGTACAACCTCGACGACAGCATCACCGACTTTGCCCGCGCCTCGCTGAACTATGGCCTGGTGCGCAACGTGCCGGTCTATCTGTCCACGAAGAACACCATCCTCAAGGCCTATGACGGGCGCTTCAAGGACATCTTCCAGAAGATCTTCGACGAGGAATTCGCCGAGGAATTCAAGAAGCGCGGCCTGACCTACGAACACCGCCTGATCGACGACATGGTGGCCAGCGCCCTGAAATGGTCGGGCGGCTATGTCTGGGCCTGCAAGAACTATGACGGCGACGTGCAGTCCGACATCGTGGCCCAGGGCTTCGGCAGCCTTGGCCTGATGACCTCGGTGCTGATGACGCCCGATGGCAAGATCGTGGAAGCCGAAGCCGCCCACGGCACCGTAACCCGCCACTACCGCGAGCATCAGAAGGGCAAGGAGACCTCGACCAACTCCATCGCCTCGATCTACGCCTGGACCGGCGGCCTGAAGCACCGCGCCAAGCTGGACAACAACGAGCAACTGATGCGCTTTGCCCAGACGCTGGAAAAGGTCACCGTGCAGGCGGTGGAAGACGGCCACATGACCAAGGATCTGGCGCTGCTGGTCGGCCCCGACCAGAAGTGGCTGACCACCATGGGCTATCTGGAAAAGGTGGACCAGTATCTGAACAAGGCGCTCAAGGGCTGATCCTTCGCCACCGCAGATCGTCGCAAAGGGCCGGTTCGCCGGCCCTTTCGCTTTTTCGGCATCCCGTCTGTGGCCCTTCTGTGGCCCGTCTGCCGCAGTGGCGCGCAACCTGCCGCGCCGCCCTTGCCTGAACCCGCCCGCCCCCCTATGCAGCCGCCATCCGGCACTGCAAGCAAGGGAGGGCGGATTATGAATTCGAATAATACCGCCTCGGCAACCGGATCGGTCTGGCGTCGATACCGTCGCAACTGAGCCGCCGCTGCGCCCCCTGACCGGGCGCGCAAGTCCCTGATCCCGCCGGCCCTCCGCATTTGCCCTTGATCCCCCTTGCATGGGGATGCGGCCTTCGGATGTCCGGCCCTTTCAAACCCCAAGTCGAAGGCCGGCCCCGTGGCAACACGCGCCGGGAACCCCCATGGTCCTGACCGAACACAGGGGCGAATTCCGCCCCGTCGACCCGATTGATGCCGCCATCGCGCTGCATGGCGCCCGCAAGGTGCTGGTGGCCGCGCTGCTGGCGCTGCTGCGCGGCCGGATGCGCAAGGCCCGCCCGCCGGATGCGCGCGGCCTGAACAACCACCTGCGCGCCGACATCGGCCTGCCGCCCCTGCCGCCGGCGCCCCATAACCTGCATGGCGGCCCGACCTACTGGCGGTAATCCAGAAGATCAGGCCGGAACACCCCGGCCTGATCCACGCCCAGCAGAAGCCATGACAGGCCCTTTGGCCCCGCCACTCAGATGCTCCCGGCCGGGTTAACAGCCGCAAAGCGGCCCCGGCCAGCGCCCGACCGCCCCCGGGCGGGCGCTTCTACGCTGCCGGTTCTTCGCTCAGCCCGCAGAAGAGGCCTTACCATAAAGCGCCCGCCTCGCACCGCTGGAAGCGCCCCCCGCGGTCGGGGGCTGGCCTGACGGTGTGGCAAGAGCGGAAGGCGGCTTTGAGCCCACACCGGCCATTCAGGTAGTCCGCCACGATGCCAAACCAGTCGCGGGCGCAGCAACGCGCTTCGGCCCCAAGCCGTCGTTGGCCATAGCTTGATGCCGCAGCGCAGCTTCCCGAAAGCGGCAGTTCTGTTCCCGGGCAAACAAGGTTGCCAATACGGGGGCCGCTGGAACAATTTCGGGCGGGTTAGTCCTTCAAATAGTCCATAGTGGCTGCACCATCGCCGCGCGTATTGGTCTGGCCGTTCACCACAGCGTCGTTCATGCCGGGGTGGCCATTCGCCCAGCCCCATATGGAGGCAGCGCCTGTGCAGAAGCGGGCAGCGGCCATCCCGATCTCTTTGCCCCATTTACCGTTTGCCCTGTGGCAGTTTTCGTAGAGCTCTTTGTAAGAAATCGTCTCGTCGGCTTGATGCTTGGCGGCAATTATGCCCAGCAATTTCCTTGCGTCGAAACCTTGGCCTTCGATATATTGCTCGCAGTTTGTAGACAAAAGCGCTTTGCCTTGTGCGACCATCTCGGGCTTTGCAGTGTCCAAGGCCCGTTCAATGCGTGCCTGATGTTCTTGTAGTTCAGGAAATGTCTTTCCCATTATCTGTCCTCCTGACTTAGCCTTGACCTTAAGTTTAGCGGTTCTCTCCGACTCGGCCAAGCGCTTGTAACTACGTCGATACTCTGATGGAGAGAGCGGAACGGATCAAAGCGCGAACCCCAAGATTAGCTTATGTGTGTCGGACACGTTCCGCCCTCCACGTCGATGATGCCGCAACCGCACACGGTTCCTGCGCATATGCAGCGCACGATCGCTTCGTCCCGCATAGCCCCCTTCGCGAGCGCCCCGAACCGCCACAATCGGGCCGTCCAACCTGTCGCCTCCAACCCACCCGGCACCCTTCTGCCGAAACCAGCCGCTTCCCAGCGGCTCCCGCCCCCCATCACCCCACAAATTCCCCCTCGACAGACGCCCAAGTCAGGCGCATAAACAAGGTCATGAATGCTGACCTTTCAACCGCCCGCCGCTACACCGCCTTCGAGGACGTTCAGGGCCTCATGATCGCCTCGGCGCAGGCGGCGCTAGGCATCCATCTGCTGCGGGCGGCGGGGCTGGTCACCGGCGGCACCGCCGGCACCGCGCTGATCCTGTCCTATGTGTTCCACTGGAACTTCTCGGTCGTGTTCTTCGCGATGAACATTCCCTTCTTCGGCTTCGCCTGGATGGCGCGCGGCCCGGTGTTCTGCCTGAAAAGCCTGGCCACCGTCGCGCTGGTCTCGCTTCTGGCCGAGGCGCTGAAGCCGCTTCTCCACGTTGACCAGATCCATCCCGCCGCCGCCGCCGTGCTGTTCGGCGTTTCGGCCGGCGTCGGCTTGCTGGGCCTGTTCCGCCATTCCGGCAGCCTGGGCGGCGTCTCCATCGTCGCGCTGATCCTGCAGGACAAGACCGGCTTCCGCGCCGGCTGGACCCAGTTGATCCATGACCTGATCCTGTTCACCGCCGCCGTCTTCCTGCTGCCGCCCGACCGGGTGCTGTGGTCGCTGCTGGGGGCGGTCATCCTGAACGCGGTGATCACCTTCAACCACCGCCGCGACTGGTATGTGGTGACCTGAACGCCCCTTCCCGTTGCCGTCCCCACAGGCTAAAGCCGCGCGCATGACCGAACCGGAAAAGCACAGCCTGATCGAAGATGCCCAGGCCATTGCCTATGGCAGCACCATGGCCGCCTTCGGCATCGTGATACTTACCCATCTTGGCCTTGTCACCGGCCAGACGGCGGGGCTGGCGGTGCTGATCTCCTATGCCACGGGCTGGGGCTTCGGGCCGGTGTTCTTTGCGGTGAACCTGCCGTTCTATATCTTCGGCTACCTGCGGATGGGGGCGGTGTTCACCGCCAAGACCTTCCTTTCCGTCGCGCTCCTGTCGGGGCTGGCCATGTGGATGCCGCAGCACATCAGCTTTGCCACGCTGAACCCCTGGCTGGGGGCGGTGCTCTTCGGCTTCATCTCCGGCTCGGCCCTGCTGGCGCTGTTCCGCCATGGCGCCAGCCTGGGCGGCGTCGGCATCGTCGCGCTGATGCTGCAAGACCGGCTTGGCTGGCGCGCGGGCTGGGTGCAACTTGGCTTTGACGCCGTGCTTTTCGCCGCCGCCTTCCTGGTGCGTGACCCCATGACGGTGGTGATCAGCTTTGTCGGCGCGCTGGTGGTCAATCTGGTGATCGCCATCAACCACCGCCGCGACCGCTATATCGCCACCTGACCCGCCGCATCCCGCCGCCGAAACCGCCCGGCCCCCCGCTTTCCCCGCCTCCCCTCTGGCCACGGGGCCGAAAACCCTGTAAGCCGCGCCAGACTTTACCCCCTCCCCCCAAGATGCGGACCCCATGCAGCTGCGAAACATCGCTATCATCGCCCACGTTGACCACGGCAAGACCACGCTGGTGGACGAGCTTCTGAAACAGTCCGGCACCTATCGCGAGGGCCAGATGGTCTCCGAACGGGCGATGGATTCCAACGACATCGAACGCGAACGCGGGATCACCATCCTGGCCAAGGCCACCTCGGTCGAATGGAAGGGGACGCGGATCAACATCGTCGACACCCCCGGCCACGCCGATTTCGGCGGCGAGGTGGAGCGCATCCTGTCGATGGTCGATGGCGTCTGCCTGCTGGTCGATGCCGCCGAAGGCCCGATGCCGCAGACCAAGTTCGTGCTGGCCAAGGCGCTGGCCCTGGGCCTGCGCCCCATTGTGGTGCTGAACAAGGTCGACAAGCCCGACGCCGAACCCGACCGCGCCCTGAACGAGGTGTTCGACCTCTTCGCCAACCTTGGCGCCAGCGACGCGCAGCTTGATTTCCCGCATGTCTATGCCTCGGGCCGCTCAGGCTGGGCCGACATGGAGCTGGACGGCCCCCGCAAGGATCTGGCCGCGCTGTTCGACCTGATCGTGCGCCATGTCCCCGCACCGGCGCAGATCGCGCGCGAAGGCGAACCCTTCCGCATGTTGGCCACCACCCTGTCGGCCGATCCCTATCTGGGCCGCATCCTGACCGGCCGCGTCGAATCCGGCCGGCTGACCACCGGCACCACGCTCAAGGCCCTGTCGCGCGACGGCGAGCGGCTGGAACAGTTCCGCGTCACCAAGATCCTGGCCTTCCGGGGCCTGACCCAGACCGCCATCGACGAAGCCGTCGCCGGCGACATCGTCACCGTGGCCGGCATGTCAAAGGCCACCGTGGCCGACACGCTTTGCGATCCGTCTATCGAAACCGCCCAGCCCGCCCAGCCGATCGACCCGCCGACCATCACCGTCACCTTCGGCATCAACGACAGCCCGCTGGCAGGGCGCGACGGCAACAAGGTGCAGTCGCGCGTGATCCGTGAACGCCTGATGCGCGAAGCCGAGGTGAACGTGGCGATCAAGGTCGCCGACACCCCCGGCGGCGAGGCGTTCGAAGTCTCGGGGCGGGGCGAATTGCAGATGGGCGTGCTGATCGAGAACATGCGCCGCGAAGGTTTTGAACTGTCGATCTCGCGCCCGCGCGTGATCATGCAGGAAATCGACGGCGTGCGGAACGAGCCCATCGAAGAGGTCATCGTCGATGTCGATGACGAATTCTCGGGCGCGGTCATCGACAAGCTGACCGGCGAACGCAAGGGCGATCTGGTCGAGATGCGGCCCGCCGGCGTGGGCAAGACCCGCATCATCGCCTATGTCCCCTCGCGCGGGCTGATCGGCTATCACGGCCAGTTCCTGACCGACACGCGCGGCACTGGCGTGCTGAACCGCATCTTCCACGGCTGGGCGCCGCACAAGGGCCCGATCCAGGGCCGCCGTCAGGGCGTGCTGATCAGCATGGAGACCGGCGTTTCCGTCGCCTATGCCCTGTGGAACCTGGAAGACCGCGGCCGCATGTTCATCGGCCCGCAGGAACAGGTCTACACCGGCATGATCATCGGCGAACATTCGCGCGACAATGATCTGGAAGTGAACCCGCTCAAGGGCAAGAAGCTGACCAACGTCCGCGCCAGCGGCACCGACGAAGCCGTCCGCCTGACCCCGCACATCCGCTTCAGTCTGGAAGAGGCCATCGCCTATATCGACGATGACGAACTGGTCGAGGTCACGCCCAAGATCATCCGGCTGCGCAAGCGGCTTCTGGACCCGCATGAACGCAAGCGCGCCTCGCGCAGCGAATAAGCAAACAAGGAAAAGCCGCGGAAATCCCGCGGCTTTTTCTATTCCGCCGCCACCCGCCGCGGCTTCAGCATATCCTTGAGATACCGCCCCGTATGGCTGGCCTCGACCTTGGCAATCTGCTCGGGGGTGCCGGTCGCCACGATCCGGCCACCGCCATCGCCGCCCTCGGGGCCGATGTCGATCACCCAGTCGGCAGTTTTCACCACATCCAGGTTGTGTTCGATCACCACCACCGTATTGCCCTGATCCACCAGCGAATGCAGCACTTCCAGCAGCTTGCGCACGTCTTCGAAATGCAGCCCCGTGGTCGGCTCATCCAGAATGTACAGCGTCCGCCCGGTTGCCCGGCGGCTCAGCTCCTTGGACAGCTTCACCCGCTGCGCCTCGCCGCCCGACAGCGTGGTCGCCTGCTGCCCGACCTTGATATAGCCAAGCCCCACCTCGCACAGCGCATCCATCTTTTCCCGGATGCTGGGCACGGCGGAAAAGAACTCGCGCGCATCTTCGCAAGTCATGTCAAGAACATCGGCGATGCTCTTGTTCTTGAACTTGATTTCCAGCGTCTCGCGATTGTAGCGATGGCCCTTGCAGGTTTCGCAGGTGACATAGACATCGGGCAGGAAGTGCATCTCGATCTTGATCACCCCGTCGCCCTGGCAGGCCTCGCAGCGGCCCCCCTTGACGTTGAAGCTGAACCGCCCCGGCCCGTAACCGCGCGCCTTGGATTCCGGCAATCCGGCAAACCAGTCACGGATATGGGTGAAGGCCCCGGTATAGGTGGCCGGGTTCGACCGCGGCGTCCGTCCGATGGCGCGCTGGTCGATGTCGATCACCTTGTCCAGATGTTCGAACCCCTTGATCGTCTCGCAAGGCGCCGGCGTCTCATGCGCCCCGTTCAGCCGCATGGCGGCGGTCTTGAACAGCGTCTCGATGGTCAGTGTGGACTTGCCGCCGCCCGACACCCCGGTCACGCAGACGAACTTGCCCAGCGGAAACTCGGCCGTCATGTTCTTGAGATTGTTGCCCGAAGCGCCCACCACCGTCAGCTTCTTGCCACTGCCGTCGCGTCGCTGCTTCGGCACGGTGATAGCCCGGCTGCCTGACAGGTATTGCCCGGTCAGGCTGGCCGGATCGGCGGCAATCTGCGCCGGCGTGCCCTGCGCCACGATCCGCCCGCCATGCACCCCGGCGCCGGGACCGAAGTCGAAGACGTAATCCGCCTCGCGGATGGCATCCTCGTCATGTTCCACCACCAGCACCGTATTGCCCTGATCGCGCAGGTTCTTCAGCGTGGTCAGCAGCCGGTCGTTGTCGCGTTGGTGCAGGCCGATCGACGGTTCGTCCAGCACATAAAGCACGCCGGTCAACCCGCTGCCAATCTGGCTGGCCAGCCGGATACGCTGGCTTTCGCCGCCAGACAGGGTGCCGGCATTGCGGCTCATCGTCAGGTAGTCCAGGCCGACATTCACAAGGAAACCAAGACGTTCGCGGATTTCCTTCAGGATCGCGCGGGCAATCTCGTTGTTCTGGTTCGTCAGATGCGCCGGCACCGTTTCAATCCAGGTATGGGCCTCGCGGATCGACATGCGCACCACCTGGCCGATGTGCAGCCCGCCGATCTTGACCGCCAGCGCCTCGGGCTTCAGCCGGTAGCCGCCGCAGGTGTGGCAATCGCGGTTGTTCTGATAGCGCTCCATCTCCTCGCGCGACCAGGCGCTGTCGGTTTCGCGGTAGCGGCGTTCGAAATTCGGGATCACCCCTTCGAAAACGCGGCGCACCTTGTAGCTGCGGCCGCCTTCATCATAGGTGAAATCAATCTCCTCACCCTTTGATCCGTAAAGGAAAAGCTGCTTCACGTTCTCGGGAAGGTCACGCCATTTGGTCTTCTTGTCAAAGCCGTAGTGGCGGGCCAGGGCATCCACCGTCTGGGTGAAATAGGGCGATTTCGACTTGGCCCAGGGCGCAATGGCCCCTTGCGGGATCGACAGGCCCTGATCGGGCACGATCAGCCTTTCGTCGAAGAACAGCTCCACCCCCAGCCCGTCACAGGCCGGACAGGCCCCGAAGGGCGCGTTGAAGGAAAACAGGCGCGGCTCGATTTCCGCGATGGTGAAGCCCGACACCGGGCAGGCGAATTTCTCGGAATAGGTGATGCGCTGCGGCGCCTCGCCCTCGGCACTGTCGGCCAGTTCCACCACGGCAATGCCGTCGGCCAGGTTCAGCGCGGTGCGGAAACTGTCGGCCAGCCGCGTTTCCAGCCCCTCGCGCACGACGATCCGGTCCACCACCACGTCGATGTTGTAGCGGAACTTCTTGTCCAGCGTGGGCGGTTCCTCCAGATCGTGGAAGGTGCCGTTCACCTTGATCCGCTGGAAGCCCTGCTTCCGAAGCTCCAGAAATTCCTTCTTATATTCGCCCTTCCGGTCGCGCACGATGGGCGCCAGCAGATAGGCGCGGGTGCCTTCCGCCATTGCCATCACCGCATCCACCATGTCCTGCACCTGCATGGCGGTGATCGGCAGGCCGGTGGCGGGGCTGTAGGGCGTGCCGACGCGGGCGAACAGCAGGCGAAGATAGTCATAGATCTCGGTCACCGTGCCGACGGTCGAGCGCGGGTTCTTCGAAGTGGTCTTCTGCTCGATGGAAATGGCCGGCGACAGGCCCGAGATGTGATCGACATCCGGTTTGCCCATCATGTCCAGGAACTGCCGCGCATAGGCCGACAGCGATTCGACATAGCGGCGCTGGCCTTCGGCATAGATCGTATCGAAGGCCAGGCTGGACTTGCCCGATCCAGACAGCCCGGTGATCACCACAAGCTGATCGCGCGGAATATCAAGGTCGATGCCCTTGAGATTGTGCTCGCGCGCCCCGCGCACTTCGATGAACTTCTGCTCCGCCATCCGCGACCCCTGACCTGAGGCCCCAGAGATAGGGCAATTCGCCCCCGTATCCAACCGGATTTTGTGAACGAAGGCAGAACATCACAGGGGCGCGAGGGGGCTTTACATATTCGATTGTTGATATATGTTTGAGCTCAAAGCATGAGGTTTCCCGATGTTCTCTTTCCTGCGCCCCAACGCCGGCCCCGCCTGCCCCTCTGTCGCCGAGATCGCGGCGGCGGTGGCCCGGGGTGAGATGGTTCTGGTCGATGTCCGCGAAACGGCCGAACTGCGCGGCTCCGGCAAGGCAAAGGGCGCGCTGCATGTGCCGCTGGGGCTGCTGGCGCTGAAGGCCGATCCGCAGGCGCCCGACGCGGTGATGGCGCCGGGCAAGCCGGTGGTTCTGTATTGCGCCTCGGGCGGGCGGTCGGGCATGGCGGCCCAGACGCTGCGCCGCATGGGCTATGATCCGGTCTGGAACCTGGGCGGCTTCGGCGATTGGGTCGCCGGTGGCGGTCAGGTCGACCGCGCCTGACGGCGACGCGCCTGCCAGCCGATCACCGCCACCCCCGCCAGCGCCGCCAGCACGGCCACCGCTGACAGGGCCAGCGGCCCGCCCGCCGCCAGAATCGCCGCCAGAACCGGGGTGCCGGTCGTGGTGCCCAGATTGCCCAGTTGCGCAATCGCCCCGGCGGCGCGGGCGCGATCTTCGGGAAGGCGGTTCAGCTCCGGGATCGAGGCGAAACTTGCCCCCTGCACGATGCCCAGGGCGGCAGACAGCCAGAACCCCGCCAGCACCATGCCGCTGCCCTGCCCCCAGAACAGCCACAGCGCCACGAATCCGGGCAGCGCCGCCAGATAGCCCCAGCTTGCCAGCCGCACCGCCGGCATCCGGCTCAGCAGTCGCACCCCCAGCGTCAGCGACACCGCGATCGACACCAGTGGCATCCCCGTCGCCATCAGCGCGCGGTGGCTTTCCGGCGTCTGCGGCGGCAGCAGCGTCAGGCAGGCGACATAGAGGAAGGTATAGAAGCAGAACCCCATGGCCGGCGCCGCCAGCCAGGGCGAGGCATAGATCTGCACATGCTGGGCCAGCACATTGTCCATACGCCCCCGTATGGCCGGCGGATCGCTGGGCAGCGCGGCCCAAAGCAGCGCGCCAATCGCCACCATCCAGCCAGAATGGGCCAGAAACAGCCCCGGCGCCCCGCCCCAGCCCAGAATGCCAGGCGCGATCAGCGCCAGCACGGCATAGGTCACCCCAAAGAAGCTTGACCACAGCGTCATTGCCAGCGGCCGGCGCTCCTCGGGTGCAAGCTGGGCAATCAGCACCGGCCCGACCACGACAATGGCCAGATGCGAGGCGCCTTCCAGCACCCGCGACAGGATCATCACCGGATAGGCCGGCAGCAGCGCCTGCACCGCCGACACCGCCGCCCCCAGGGCCATGGCCCCGACGATGGCCCGCTTCGGGCCGATCCGGGCCACCAGCAGCCCCGCCGTGGTGCCGAACACCAGCCCCACCATGCCAACGACCGAGACGACCAGCCCCAGCGCCACCTCGCCCTGCCCGGCGTAAATTCCGCGCAGATCCTGAAACAGGACCGAGATCTTGCCGAATTGCGCCGCCGCCCCCAAGCCCGCGGCCCAGAGCAGCAGCACCAACGCCATGGGAGGAAGCCGCATCATGCCGCCCTGCCTAATCCGTGCCGCGGGCAAAGACCAGACAGGGCGGAAGCCCGGTCAGATGTGCAGCGCGCGCCCGTAGGCGTCCAGCACCGCCTCATGCATCATTTCGCTCAGCGTCGGGTGCGGGAAGACCGTGTTCATCAGGTCTTCCTCGGTGGTCTCCAGCGTGCGGCCAATCACATAGCCCTGGATCAGCTCCGTCACCTCGGCCCCCACCATATGCGCGCCCAGCAATTCGCCGGTCTTGGCGTCGAACACGGTTTTCACCAGCCCCTCGGGTTCGCCAAGCGCAATGGCCTTGCCGTTGCCGATGAAGGGGAAGCGGCCAACCTTGACGCTATAGCCCTGCTCCTTGGCCTTGGCTTCGGTCAGCCCGACCGAGGCCACCTGCGGGTGGCAATAGGTGCAGCCGGCAATGCTGCCCGGCTTGATCGGATGCGGATGCCCGCCCGCGATCAGCTCGGCAACCATCACGCCCTCATGGCTGGCCTTGTGCGCCAGCCAGGGGGCGCCGGCGATGTCGCCAATGGCAAACAGGCCCGGCACGCCGGTGCGGCAGAATTCGTCGGTCACCACATGGGTCCGGTCGATCTTGACGCCAAGCGCCTCAAGGCCAAGGTTTTCGACATTGCCCACGATGCCGACCGCGGAAATCACCGTGTCGAACTCGGCCGTCGTCACCTTGCCGTCCTGTTCGATATGCGCGGTCACGCCGACGCCCGGCTTGCGGTCCAGCTTCTTGACCGCGGCCTTTTCCTGAATCTTCATGCCCTGCTTGACGAACTGCTTCTTGGCAAAGGCCGAAATCTCGGCGTCTTCCACCGGCAGGATGCGGTCCATCACCTCAACCACCGTGGTATCGGCGCCCAGCGTGTTGAAGAAGCTGGCAAATTCAATGCCGATGGCGCCCGACCCGATCACCAGCAGCTTCTTCGGCATCCGGGGCGCGACCAGCGCGTGCTTGTAGTTCCAGACCAGATCGCCGTCGGCTTCCAGCCCCGGCAATTCGCGCGCCCGCGCGCCGGTGGCCAGAATGATGTTCTTCGCGGTCAGCACCTCGGTGCCCTTGTCGGTCTTCACCTCGACCGTGCCCGCCTTCGGCAGCGTTGCCGCGCCCATGAAGACGGTGACCTTGTTCTTCTTCATCAGATGGCCAATGCCGCCCGACAATTGCTTGGCAACGCCCCGGCTGCGGGCCACCACGGCGGGCAGGTCATAGCCAATCCCCTCGGCCTTCAGCCCAAAATCCTTGGCGCGGTGCATCAGGTGGAACACTTCGGCGCTGCGCAGCAGGGCCTTGGTCGGGATGCAGCCCCAGTTCAGGCAGATGCCGCCCAGATGTTCCCGCTCGACGATGGCGACCTTCTGGCCCAGTTGCGCCGCGCGAATGGCCGCGACATAGCCGCCGGGGCCCGCACCGATCACCACAACGTCAAAGCTCTGCTCACCCATATTCCCCTCCCCTGGAAATTAGTTCACCCTTAAACCAACCAATTCAGCCGCACAACAACATGCGCGCCGCGCCGCCTTGCAATTGGTGCATGGCTAACCCTTCAATTCCCGAACGATCGCCCCATAGCCCCCCTCGGCCAGAAATGCCGCCTCCTCGGGCGTGGTTTCGCGCCCCAGCGCCGCATTGCGGAACGGAAACCGGCCGAACCGCCGGATGATCTGCCGGTGCGCCCGCGCATGAAGCGCCATCTCCGGGTCGGACGACAGGCGGTCCTGCATCAGTTGCACCGCCAGATCCTGATCGGCGGGGTCTTCGGAATGTTCGAACGGCATGTAGAAGAACTGCCGCTCCGGCTCCGGGGCGGCCATGTCCCAGCCTTCCGCCAGCGCCTTGCGCGCCGCCGCCCGCGCCTGCGCATCGGTGGCAAAGGCCAGCGCCGTGCCACGGTGGATGTTGCGGGCGAACTGGTCGGCGATGATCAGATAGGCCAGCGTGGCGACCGTGCCATCCACCCAATGCTCCAGCCCGCCGTCGTGCAGCGCACGCCAATTCTCGGCAAAGCGGACGGCGCAGGCATCGTCAATCTCTTCGGTGCCGGCATACCAGCCCTCGGGTCCGATCTCGCCCAGCCAGAAATCAAGCACATCCACGGGGTCTGCCATCTGTCGTCCTCCCTGCCCTGCACCCTGACAGGCCGCCCGGTCTGGCGCAACCTCAGCCTTCCTTGCGCGGACCGCTTTCGGTTTCGCCATCCTCCGGGCGCTCTGCGCCCGGTGCCGCGTCCTGCTCCACAGCCTCCACAGGCTCCGCCGGCCGGATCTCCAGCCCGCGCGAGGCCTCCTCGGCCGCCTCGGGCGTTTCGGGCGACGGGCCGATGTCGGGCGCGTTTTCCAGCACCGCCACCGCCGCCACGGTCGAGGCGGTCGGCGTCACCCCGCGATAGGCCCCGGTGACCGAAGGCGAAGCCCGGCGCGTCATCCGCCACAGCGTATAGACCACCTGCGCCGCATACAGCACCGCCAGGTACAGGAAGAACCCGTTGGTCCCCACCACGCCCATCAGCCAGCCGGTGATCAGCGGCCCGAAGATCGCCCCGACCCCGTTCATGAAGATCAGCCCGGCCGACGCCGCCGCCATCTGCTCTTTCGACAGGAAGTCGTTGGTATAGGCGATCAGCAGCGAATACATCGGATAGGTGATGCCGCCCAGAAGCCCCGCCACGATCAGCAGCGCCCAGAACGGCAGGTCAAGCACCGTGGCCACGATCAGCACCACCGTCGCCACCACCGACAGCCACAGCATGATCTGCCGGCGGTCGATCCGGTCCGACAGCCAGCCGACCGGATACTGCAGCAGCAGCCCGCCCACGTACAGGAACGACGTGAACAGCGCGATCTGCTTCACCGACAACAGGCTCAGCGTGCCCCAGACCGAGGCCATCCCGAACATGGCCGAAAAGACGCCGCCCGAAATCAGCATCCCCACACAGCCCAGGGGCGAGATGCGGAACAGATCACGGAACCCCAGCCGCACCGTGGTGGAAAAGGTCGGCGTCGGGCTGTCGGCCAGCAGCAGCGGCAGGAAGGCCAGCGACACCAGAACCGACGGGATCAGGAACATGTCATAGCCGAAAGGATCGCCCGCCGCCAAAAGGCCCTGGCTGGCGACAATGCCCAGCATCTGCACAATCATGTAGGCCGACAGCGCCTGCCCGCGCGTCTCGTTCGTGGCGGTATTGTTCAGCCAGCTTTCGGCGGTGATGTAGATGCCAGCAAAGCCAAAGCCGATGACAACCCGCATCAAGGCCCAGATCTGCCATTCCACCAGCATCGGATACAGCACCAGCACCGCCGAGATCAGCGACCCAAGGGCGGCAAAGACCCGCACATGCCCCACCCGCCGGATCATGTCCGGCGCGACCCGGCTGCCGATCAGGAAACCCAGGAAATAGGCCGACATCACGACCGACAGTTGCAGCGTGTTGAACGCCTCAAGCGTGCCGCGGATGCCCAGCAGCGACCCCTGCACCCCGTTGCCCACCATCAGCAGCAGCACGCCCGTCAGCAGGGGCCAGGTCTTCAGCACAACTTTCAGCATCTGGCCCTCAGCGGGTGGGAATCAGCAGCGACGCATCGCCGTAGGAAAAGAAGCGATAGCCGTTACGGATGGCATGTTCGTAAACCCTGTCCATCCGGTCCTTGCCCATCAGCGCGGCCACCAGCATCAGCAGCGTCGACCGCGGCAGGTGGAAGTTCGTCATCAGCGCATCCGTCACATGAAACGTGAAGCCGGGATAGATGAAAATATCGGTCGGCCCCTCCCAGGGTTCGACCCGGCCCGACCGCGCCGCGCTTTCGATCAGCCGCAGCGCCGTGGTGCCGACCGGGATCACCCGCCCGCCCGCCTCGCGGGTGGCGTTGATCTCGGCCGCGGCCTGCGGCGTGACCTGCCCCCATTCGGCGTGCATCCGGTGCGTCGTCACATCCTCGACCTTGACCGGCAGGAAGGTGCCCGCCCCCACATGCAGCGTCACCTCGGTGAACTGAACGCCCTTCGCCCGCAGGGCCGCCAGCAGATCGGCATCGAAATGCAGGCTGGCCGTGGGGGCCGCCACCGCGCCGGTGTGGCGGGCAAAGACGGTCTGGTAATCGTCCTTGTCCTGCTCATCCGCTGCCCGCTTGGCCGCGATATAGGGCGGCAGCGGCATGGCGCCCGCCGTGGCCAGCGCGGCATCGAAGGCCTCGCCCGTCTGGTTGAACTCCAGCCGCAGGTCGGTTTCGCCCTTTTCGGCCACCCGCGCCGACAGGTCGTCGGAAAAGGCGATGACCTCGCCCTCCTTCACCTTGCGCAGCGGCTTGGCCAGCGCCCGCCAGCCGCCCGCGGCGGCCGGCTCCAGCAGCGTCACCTCGACCCGCGCCACCGCCTCGCCCCGCGTCCGGGTGCCGAACAGCCGCGCCGGGATCACCCGCGTGTTGTTCAGAACCAGCCGGTCCCCCGGCCCCAAAAGCCCCGCCAGATCGCGCACCACCAGATCGCGAAGCCTGTCGCCCTCGGCCACCAGCAGCCGCGCCGAACTGCGCGGCCGGGCCGGCCGGGTGGCGATCAGCTCTTCCGGCAGGGGAAAATCGAACTCCGAAAGTTTCATCCGCCCTTCCCCAACACCGGCGGCGGGCGGCGGAAGATGTCGCGGAACATCCCCGGCGTCAGGATCGACAGCGGATTCACGCTGACCTGCGGTTTGTTGACCGTGCCGGTCAGCCGGTAATTGAACCCGAACATCCCCTCGCCCTTGCGCGTGAAAATCTCGCCGATGCCGTTCAGCAGGTAGATCGGCGAAATCGTGCCCTGCACATCCAGAACCCCGGTGCCGGTGCGGTACAGCCCGGCAAAGGACAAGCCCAGCGAGGCCCCCACCGCCGCGCCGCGCCGGATCTCCACCCCGTCCGGCCGCACCACGAATTCGGCATCGCCTTCATTGAACAGGATGCCCTGCCCGTTCATCTGCTCCAGCAGGCCCACGACCGAAACCGCCGACAGCAGGCCCGCCAGCGCCGGCGCGTCCAGCACCGACAGGTTGGTCACCGTGGCCTTGCCTTCGTAATAGGTGTCCGTGCTGCGCGGTTGCAGCACAAGGTCCAGCTTGCCGCCCCGGCCCTGTGCAAAGATGCCCGAGGCCGCCATCACCGTGCCCGCGTCGTCCGAGGCAATGCGCACGGCCGTTCCCGCCTTGGTGGGAATGGCCACGCCGGTCAGCCGCCCCCGTCCGTTCACCGCCGCGGAAAAGCTGCCGTCCAGCCCGCCGCGGGTCAGGTTGAAGGCGCCCCGGAACCCGGTCAGCGCAATGCCCGATGTCACCACCAGCCGGTCAAGCTGCGCCTCGATCCGGTTGCCGCCGCCGTCGCCTTCCTTGCCCGAGGGGCGCTTGCGCAGGTCCACCATCCCGCCCGTGACGGCGATGCCCACCGGCTTGCCGGTGCCGGCCCCGGTAATCTCGACCGGCGCATCCAGCCACTCTCCGGCGCGGATGCGGCTGAAGCTGGCCTTGTCCAGCCCGCCCCCCGGCCGCACGGTCAGCTTGCCCTGCGCCGAAAACCCCGGTGCCGTCAGGCTCAGGCGGTCCACCACCGGCGGCGTCGACAGCCGCGCCGACACTTCCAGCGTCGCCGCCGTTCCGGCGGGCTTGCTCCAGGAAACCGGTGGCACCGCCACCACCGCCCCACGCAGATCTGACCGCAGCGTCAGCCCGACCGGCGCCCCCTTCGGCAGCGACAGGTCCACCTCGCCGCTGGTCGTGCCGCGCAGCCAGCCCTCGGGCAGCATCACCCCCAGCGACCGCAGATTGGCGTCGCTCAGTTCCACCGTGCCATGGATCTTGCCCTTGCCGGCCTGATCCGGCCCGAAGGGCTGTTCATACCGGGCCACGAAGGGCACCTTGCCCAGCCGCCCCTCGCCCGACAGCGTCATGCCCGACGGCAGCGCCTTGATCGCCACATCGTCGCTGGTCACCACCTGCCCCGGCACCAGCTTGTCGGACCGGAACCCGGTGATCCGGCCCGAGACATCGAACTGCACGTCTTCCGTCTTCAGCTTCGGCACCAGCGGAAAGCTCAGGTCGGCCACCAGAACGGCCCGCCCCTCGCCCAGATCAACGCTGCGCCCGGCCTTGCTGATGAAATGGAACGGCTCCTGATCCAGCAGCGACAGCGTCGCCGTCAGATCGGCATCGGTCAGCAGCCGCACCTCGGCCTGCGCGGGGCGCTGCGTGATGTCGGGCACCCGGAAGACCGATCCCGTCACCCCGATCTCGCCGCCCTCGGGCGCGGTGACATGCCCGCCTTCAAGAACCACGATATAGCCGGTGCCCTCGATGGTGGCATGGCCCCGGCCCTCCTGCACCGGCGGCAGCGTGCGCAGGAACCGCACCTCCGCGCCCGAGAATTCATAGTCCAGCGCAAAGCGCGGCTCGGTCCCCGGCGACAGGCGCAGCGCCGCATCCACGCTTTCCAACTGCCCCTGGCCCACATTCTCGGCCAGCCAGTTGCGCGTCTTGGGCACCACGGACACCGGCCACAGCTTGATCAGCCGGTCGGTGCTGATCTGGTTCAGGCCGACATTCAGCGCCACTTCCGGCCCCGCCTCGGTGGCGGTGAAATGGCCCGACAGGGTCAACTGATCACGGTTTTCAACCAGCCGCAGCAGGCCGATTTCCGCCCGCAGCGGCGACAGCCAGACCCGCAGGTTCAGCGCGCCGTCCGAAAACCGCACCGGCTCTTCGAACAGGCCCTCGGGATCGACCATCACCTCCGAGAAATCCAGTTGCCCGATCAGCGCCGACGGCATCGCCCCCGAGGCGGCGATCTGCCCGCTGGCATCGGCCAGGTCGATGGTGCCCGTCGCCTTGAGACGAAGCGAGTCGCTTTCCACCGCCATGTCGTCCAGATGCACCCGGTTGCGCTGCGGATCAAAGCGCAGCGACAGGCCCGCCGCTTCAAAGCTGACCGGCTTCGCCTTGCTTTCCGTGCGCAGCGTGCCGGCGGCAAGGCTCAGTTGTGCCTCCATCCGCGCCACGCTGCCATCGGCCGCCAGGGCGCCGGTCAACTGCCCCGAAATCGGCGCATCGACCAGCCCCAGAAAGGCCAGCGGCGAGGCCTGCGCCGCCAGATCGGCCGAGGCAACGCGGTCCACCGTCACCCGCAGCCGGGCCGAACTGTCGGCCTTGCTCGAATCAATCGCCAGCAACGCCTGCGCCGGCGTCGTGCCGTCCAGCAGCGTCACGCTCAGTTCCGCGGCCAGCGAGGTTTCGCTGTTCTCGACCACCAGCCGCCCGTCGCCCACCTCCCACACCCGGCCCGCCCGGCGGTCGGTCAGGCTCAGCGTCAGGGCATCGGCCTCGATCAGATGCAGGTCAGCCAGCGCGTCCGACGAAAACATCCGGTCCAGCGCATCCAGCAGCTCGGCCGCGCTTTGCGGGCCGGGGCTGCCGGACAATTGCCCGAAACTCAGCGCGATACGCCCGTCCTCATCGCGCGCAATGGCAATACGCGCCCCGCTCAGCCGCAGGCTGCCGGGCCGCAGATGCCCGGTCAGCAGCGAACTGCCGTCCAGCGTCACCCGAACCTCGGGCAGGGAAATCAGCGATTGCCCCGAGGCTTCGACCAGCCGGATGTCGCGCACCACGATTCGCGGCACCAGATCGCGTTCGACCGAAACCTCGACCGCCCCCAGCGACAGGGCAGATCCCCCGGGCAGGTGGCTGGCGCCGATCTGGCGGTTCAGACGGTTCTCGATCTCGGCCACGGCCCAGACCGGCAGATGGATGCTGCGCCCGGTCAGCACCAGCGCGGCAAGCCCCAGACCCACGGCCAGCACCACCATCAGCACCGCCAGCCGCAGCACCATCATCCCGCCGAACCGG
Source organism: Pseudogemmobacter blasticus (assembly GCF_003071405.1). Taxonomy (NCBI): domain Bacteria; kingdom Pseudomonadati; phylum Pseudomonadota; class Alphaproteobacteria; order Rhodobacterales; family Paracoccaceae; genus Pseudogemmobacter; species Pseudogemmobacter blasticus. The sequence goes on from NZ_CP020470.1 coordinate 564,704, forward strand.
CGGCGGCGGCGGGACGGGGCGGCGGGCGGAACGTCTGCCGCGGGCCGGGGATCGGCCGGCGAGGCTTGGGAATAAAGCTCGTCCCCGGACATGTCGTCGGGGTAAAGGTCATCCTGCGCCGCCGGACCCTCCGGGAACGCCGCGTGATACACCTCGTCCTGCCTGCCTTCCGCCAAGACAGCCTTGCCTTTCGCCTGAACCGGGGCCTTTTGCGCCGGCCCTTCTTTCCTCGCTGGCCCTAGCCTTTATCTTTGTCAGAAGGCAACTAGAACACAAAGCAGTGTGAACCAATGCTCAAGGAGCCGCCGATGCCCGCCGCAGGAACCCCCGCCCCCGATTTCACCCTTCCGCGCGATGGCGGGGCCAGCGTCACCCTCTCCGCCTTCCGGCCCGGCAAGGTGGTGCTGTATTTCTACCCCAAGGACGACACGCCCGGTTGCACGCTGGAAGCGCAGGATTTCACCGCCCGCGCGGCCGAATTCGCCGCCGCCGGCACCACGGTGATCGGCATTTCCAAGGACAGCGTGAAAGCGCATGACAAGTTCTGCAAGAAGCACGGCCTGTCGGTCATCCTTGCCTCGGACGAGACGGGCCACACCTGCGAAGACTATGGCGTCTGGGTCGAGAAAAGCATGTATGGCAAGACCTATATGGGGATCGAACGCTCTACCTTCCTGATCGACGGCAGCGGCACCATCGCGCGGGTCTGGAACAAGGTCTCGGTCAAGGGCCACGCCGATGAGGTGCTGGCCGCCGCGCAGGCGCTCTGACCGGGCATGTCACTGTCTCTGGCAGACCTGGCGGTCGAGGTGCTGACCACGGCGGACGGGCGCGCGAAATGCGCGCTTGGCCGCCGCCATGCGGCCACCTGGTTCGCGGCCCGCGCCGCCGGCACGCCCCTGCCGGTCGGGCAAGCCAGCCCGCCCCTGCGCCCCGCCCGCCCGGACCGCCCCGAACTCCTGCCCCCGCGCGAAGTGCCCCGCCGCCGCCCCGGCAGCCCGCCGGGGCGCATCGCCCTGTTGCACGCGCTGGCGCATATCGAACTGAACGCCGTCGACCTGCACTGGGACATCATCGCCCGCTTCACCCATCACCCGATGCCGCCCGGCTTCTATGATGACTGGGTGAAGGCGGCGGATGAAGAAGCCAAGCATTTCAACCTGATCTGCGATGTGCTGGAATCGCTGGGCAGCCATTACGGCGCCCTGCCCGCCCATGCCGGCATGTGGCGGGCCGCCGAAGACACCGCGACCGACCTGAAGGGCCGGCTGGCCGTGGTCCCGATGGTGCTTGAGGCGCGGGGCCTGGACGTGACGCCCGGCATGATCGACATCTTCCGCAAGGCCGCCGATCCCGCCGCCGTGGCCGCGCTGGAAACCATCTATGCCGAAGAGGTGGGCCATGTCGCCTATGGCTCCAAATGGTTCAACTGGCTCTGCGGCCGCGATGGCGAAGACCCCAAGGACGTGTTCCACGCCCTTGTCCGCCACTATTTCCACGGCGCCCTGAAACCGCCTTTCAACGAGGAGAAGCGCGCCGAAGCCGGGCTCCCGCCCGACTTCTACTGGCCCCTCGCCGAGGCCGAGAGCGACAGCCCCCGCTGATCGGCGGGTTTCTGCCGATGACCAAGCGCGTATTTGCGCGTTTTCCGCGCATAAGGTCAAAAATATTGCCGGCCTGAAATATCTTCGGCTAAGCAGGGCCACCCAGTGTTTCGGGGCGTGCCCGCCGGTTCGACTGTGCCAGTGCCCACTTCGCCCTATGGCCAATGCCGGCCCGCAACAAACGGAACTGATCCAACGTGCTCACGCGCCTTGCCTTCCGCATCAATACCCAGCTCGAGCGGTTCTTTCCCGAACAGCGCCTCTTTCTGAAATCCGATGCCGGCACCCACTTCCTGCGCCTGCGACCGGCCACCCAGGCCATCGCCGCGACGGTTGCCGCGCTGGCGGTGTCCTGGACCATCGTCGCCACCGCGCTGATCATGATGAACACCATCGGCGCCGGTTCGGGCCGCGAACAGTCGATGCGCCGCCAGTCAATGTTCGAGGAACGCCTGACGCTTCTCTCCGCCGACCGCGAGGCCCGCGCGAAAGAGGCCATCCTTGCGCAGGACCGTTTCAACGCCGCGCTGGAAGAAGTTTCCAAGATGCAGGAGATGCTTCTCGCCTCGGAAGACCGCCGGCGCGAGTTGGAAACCGGCATCGAGGTGATCCAGAACACCCTGCGCCGCACCATCAAGGAACGGGACGAGGCGCGCGGCGAAGTCAGCCGCCTTGCGCTGGCGCTGAATCAGCAAAGCGGCGTCGCCACCGACATGGGCCGCATCCGCGATACCGTCGATACGCTGGATTACCTGACCACGGCCCTTGGCGCCACCGCGCGCGACCGCGACGCCAAGGAAACCGAAACCGAAAAGGCCCGCGCCGATCTGGCGGCGCTGGAATCCGAAAAACGCGCGCTGGAACTGAAACACGACGCGATCTTCGCCAAGCTGGAAGAGGCGGTCACCGTCTCGATGGAACCGCTGGACAAGATGTTCCGTTCGGCGGGGCTGGACCCCGACGATCTGATCGCCCAGGTGCGCAAGGGCTATTCCGGCCAGGGCGGCCCGCTGTCGCCGATCACCGTCTCGACCTCGGGCATGGTGCTGACGGCCGATGAACAGCGCGCCAATGCCGTGCTGAAAGAACTGGAAGAGATGAACCTTTACCGCATGGCGGCCTTCAAGGTGCCGCTGGGTATGCCGGTCAAGTCCGCCGTCCGCTTCACCAGCGGCTTCGGCGGCCGCAGCGATCCGCTGGGCCGCGGCTACCGGATGCACGAAGGTCAGGATCTGGCCGGCGACTATGGCGCGCCGATCTATGCCACTGCCGATGGGGTCGTCACCTATGCCGGCTGGGAAAACGGTTATGGCCGTCTGGTCAAGATCCAGCACGCCTTCGGGATCGAAACCCGTTACGGCCACATGTCACAGATCCGTGTTGAGGTAGGCCAAAGGGTCTCGCGCGGAGACCGGATCGGTGATATGGGCAACTCAGGCCGGTCCACCGGCACCCATCTCCACTATGAAGTGCGGATCAGCGGCGGCGCCGTCAATCCCATGAAGTTCATAAAGGCAGCGAGCGATGTTTTCTAAGAGCCGCATCAATGAGCCGGGCCCCAAGGCTGAGGCAGACAAACCCAAAGCCCCGGAGGCTCCGATGACCAAGCCCAGCATGGATTTCACGCCCTCGGCCCCGAAGGGCAAGGTGGCCGCTTCTGTCCTGTCCTCTGACCTGACGGTCGTGGGCAACCTGCGCACAACCGGCGACATCCAGATCGAAGGCACCGTCGAAGGCGACATCCGCGCCCATCTGCTGACCGTGGGCGAAAGCGCCACCATCCGGGGCGAGATCGTCGCCGATGACATCGTGGTCAATGGCCGCGTGATCGGCCGCGTGCGCGGTCTCAAGGTCCGCCTGACCTCGACCGCCCGCGTCGAGGGCGACATCATCCACAAGACCATTGCCATCGAATCCGGCGCCCATTTCGAAGGCTCGGTGCAGCGTCAGGAAGACCCGCTCGCCTCGGGCCGCACCAGCCCCACCACGCTGCCGCCGCTGCGCAGCAGCGCCAGCGCCGCAGCCGATGCCCCCGCCCCGCTGGCCAGCAGCTCGGAAGCCCCCTGATCGCGCGGGGGCGCCCCCGCGCCCCTTGCGTTTGCCTCCCAAGGCCCCGTCCGCGTGACGGGGCCTTTTGCATGTCCCCGCAGCTCAGGCAATCGACCGGCGATATAGGTGCCAGGTGGCATGGCCGAACACCGGCAGCACCACGAACAGGCCAAAGAACAGCGGCAGCATCCCGGCGAACAGGCAGACCGCGATCAGCGCCCCCCAGCCCAGCAGGACCACCGGGTTTTCCCGCACCAGCGCTAGGCTGGTCAGCATCGCGGTCACGAAATCCACCTCGCGGTCCAGCAGCATCGGCAGGCTGACCACCGTCACCGAAAACAGCAGCATCGCGAAGGCCGCCCCGACCAGCGTCCCCACCGCCAGCATCGACAGCCCCTCGGGCGACAGGAACACCGTCAGGCTGCTGCTGACATTGGTCATGGTGGCATTGCCCAGGAACAGCGCAAAGATCATGTGCGACAGGAAGTTCCAGAACAGGAAGAACACCACGATCACCGCCGCCATCGACGGGATCTGCCGGTCCTTCTGGCGGAACACCACGCGAAAGATGTCATGGCTGCGCAAGGGGATGCCCTGCTCCAGCCGGCGCGAAATCTCGTAATAGCCGCAGGCGACAAAGGGGCCAAGGATCGGGAATCCCGCCGCCGCCGGCAGCGTCCACCAGATCTGGCCCTTGGCCATGACGGCCCAGATCACCAGCCAGCCGCCAATCACATAGACGCAGGAAAAGAACAGCCCATAGGTCGGCGCGGCCAGGAAATCGCGCCAGCCGGCCCGCAGGCTGTCGGTCACGTCGCTCCAGTCCAGGGACAGGATTTCAGGCACCGCGCCGGGCGCGGCTGTCGTCTGTTGGGCCATCGCAGTCTCCTTCTCCGGGAGAAAGGGTAATCTGCGATATTGCGTTTACGGAAGCGGTTTCTTCGGCCCGGCCGAGGCCGCGGATCAGTCGGCGCGGGCCTTGCCGGACATGTCCATCGCCAGCGTCGCGGCCATGAACTTGTCCAGATCGCCATCCAGCACGCCCTGCGTATCGCTGGTTTCCACCCCGGTGCGCAGGTCTTTCACCATCTGGTAGGGCTGCAGAACATAGCTGCGGATCTGGTTGCCCCAGCCCGCATCGCCCTTGTTCTCATGCGCTTCCATGATCGCGGCGTTCCGCTTGTCCAGCTCTTGCTGGTACAGCCGCGATTTCAGCGCCTGCATGGCGATGTCGCGGTTCTGGTGCTGCGATTTCAGCGAGCTGGTCACCACGATCCCGGTCGGGAAGTGGGTAATCCGCACCGCCGAGTCGGTCTTGTTGACGTGCTGGCCGCCCGCGCCCGACGACCGGAAGGTGTCGATGCGGATGTCCTTGTCCTGCACCTCGATCTCGATGTTGTCATCCACCACCGGATAGACCCAGACCGAGCTGAACGAGGTATGCCGCCGCGCCGCGCTGTCATAGGGGCTGATCCGCACCAGCCGGTGCACACCCGATTCCGACTTCAGCCAGCCATAGGCGTTCTTGCCGATGATCTTGTAGCTGACGCTGCGGATGCCGGCCTCTTCGCCCGGCGTTTCCGATTGCATCTCGACCTGATAGCCGTGCTTTTCCGCCCAGCGGACATACATCCGCGCCAACATGCTGGCCCAGTCGCAGCTTTCGGTGCCGCCGGCGCCCGCGTTGATTTCCAGGAAGGTGTCGTTGCCGTCGGCCTCGCCGTCCAGCAGCGCCTCAAGCTCTTTCTGCGCCGCCGTCTCGACCAGCGCCTTCAGCGCCTCTTCCGCCTCGGCCACCAGTTCGGGTTCGCCCTCGGCCTCGCCCATCTCGATCAGGCCGACATTGTCGTTCAGCCCGCCCTCGATCAGCCGATAGGCCGCCACCGCGTCGATCAGCGCCTGCCGCTCGCGCATCAGCTTCTGCGCGCGGGCCGGATCGTTCCACAGATCGGGCTGTTCGATCATCGCATTGAATTCTTCCAGCCGGTGCGGCGCGGTCTCCCAATCCATCCGCTGCGCCAGCAGCGCCAGCGACTTGCGGATCGTCTCAACATTGGCTTGGGTCTCGGCGCGCATCTTCTTCTGTCATCCTCTGCGTCTGGCGCGGGTGATAGCGTCTGGGGGCCGCCCCGGCAAGGGCAGCCCGTGGTCGCAGGCGGGGCCTCAGTACAGCCCGCCCGACGACACGGTTCCGAAATCGGCCTTCTTCGGAATGACGGCGGTTTCCCCGGTGGCCGTGGTCACGGTCGATCCGGTATCCGCCTCGGTCTCGCCATAGGCGAACAATGGCAGGTTCTGCCCCATGGCAAAGCCGCCGTCCACGAATTCGCCCAGGCCCGTCAGCCCCTCCTCGCCGTCGCGGAAGTATTCGGCCACCACATTGTCGCCCGAGGCTTCGGCCGGCAGCACGGCGCCGGTGAAGCGGTCGATGTTCACGAAATGCCCGCCCGGCGGCACCTTGAACTTGGACCCGCCGTATTTCTTGACCGCGCTCTTCATGAAGCTCTCGAACACCGGTCCGCAGAAGCCGCCGCCCGACACATCGCCCAGGCTGCGCGGCGTGTCATAGCCGATGTAGCAGCCCGCCACGACGGTTGACGAAAAGCCGATGAACCACACGTCCTTGGCATCGTTGGTGGTCCCGGTCTTGCCCGCGATCGGCACCGGCAGGTTGATGCCGCGCGCCGTGCCGCGCTGGATCACGCCTTCCATCATGCTGGTCAACTGATAGGCGGTGATCGCATCCATCACCCGCTCGCGGTTCGAGGTGATCTCCACCCCCTCGCCCCGCGGCAGGTCGGCGGCGGTGCAATCGCCGCAGACCCGCTGGTCATGGCGATAGATCGTCCGGCCATAGCGGTCCTGCACCCGGTCCACCAGCGTCGGCTCCACCCGCTCGCCGCCATTGGCGAACATGGCATAGGCCGCGACCATCTGGAACAGCGTGGTTTCCTGCGCACCAAGCGCATTGGCCAGAAACGGGTTCATCCGGTCATAGACGCCGAACTTCTCGGCATAGCCCGCCACGGTCTGCATCCCGATCTCTTCGGCGATCCGCACCGTCATCAGGTTCCGGCTCTGCTCGATCCCGGTGCGCAGGGGCGTCGGGCCATAGAACTTGTTCGAGGCGTTCTTCGGCGTCCACAGCCCCTGCGGCGTGTTCACCTCGATGGGCGCATCGACCACGATGGTCGCGGGGGTAAAGCCGCTGTCCAGCGCCGCGGCATAGACAAAGGGCTTGAAACTTGACCCCGGCTGCCGCTTGGCCAGCGTGGCGCGGTTGAACACCGATTCCTGGTACGAGAACCCGCCCTGCATCGCCAGCACCCGGCCGGTGTTCACGTCCATCGCCATGAAGGCGCCCTGCACTTCCGGCACCTGCCGCAGCGACCAGCGCACGAAACTGCCATCGGCATCCTTGGTGACAGGCCGCACCAGCACCACATCGCCGACCTCGACCAGATCGCCCGCAACCCGCGCCTTCTTGGCCAGACTGCCATCGGACAGCCGCTTGCGGGCCCAGGTCACATCCTCGGCCGGGATGAAATGCCCGTCGGCATCCTCGTCCACGCCCTCGATGCCGATCCTTGCATCCTTTTCGCCCACCGACAGCACCACCGCCGGCGACCAGCCGGCAATGTCGCGCGGCACGTCCACGCTGGCCAGCGCCGCCCGCCAGTCGGCCTCGGTTCCCAGAACCTCGGCCGGCAGCCGCTTGCCGGTTCCGCGCCAGACACCGCGGCCGCGGTCGTATTTCTCCAGCGCGATGCGCAGCGCCTTGGCCGCCTCGACCTGCAATTCCGGGTCAAGGGTGGCGCGGATGGTCAGACCGCCGGTATAGAATTCGTCGCTGCCAAAGTTCTTGGACAACTGCCGCGCGATTTCCTCGGTGAAATAGCTGCGGTCGGGCATTGCCTCGCGGAACGACGGGTAATCGCCGCTCTGCACCGTTTTCAGCGGAAGCTCCCGCTCGGTGTCATAGGTGGCCTTGTCGATATAGCCGTTTTCCCACATCTGCCGCAGCACATAGTTCCGCCGGTCCACCGCGCGGTCATAGTCGCGCACCGGATGCAGGCCCTTGCCGGGGCTTTTCGGCAGCGCCGCCAGATAGGCCGCCTCGCCGGGCGTCAACTGGTCCAGCGTCTTGTTGAAATAGGCCTGCGCCGCCGCGGCCACGCCAAAGCTGCGCTGCCCAAGGTCGATTTCGTTCAGGTAAAGCTCAAGGATGCGATCCTTCGACAGCACGCTTTCCAGCCGCGTCGCCAGGATGATTTCCTTGATCTTGCGCTCGATCCCCTTGGTGCCCTTGCGGTCGCCCGACAGAAGAAAGTTCTTCATCACCTGCTGGGTGATGGTCGAGGCGCCGCGCACATCGCTGCCCCGGCTTTTCACCGCCTCGACCAGCGCCGCGATCATGCCGCCCGCGTCATAGCCCTTGTGGATGTAGAAATTCTTGTCTTCCGCGCTGATGAAGGCCTGCTTGACCAGATCGGGAATATCCTCGGCCGGCACGAACAGCCGCCGTTCCCCTTCGCGGATGAACTCGTCCAGGATGCGGCCTTCGCCGGTGTAGATGCGGCTGATCGTCGGCGGCGCATATTGCGTCAGCCGTTCATGGCTGGGCAGGTCACTGGAATACATCCAGAAAATCGCGCCAACCGTCAGGGCCGCGAACAGCACGCCCAGCGTCAGCATGGTGAAGATGGCCCCGAAGAATGAGCCGATGAATCGCAGCACCCCGAACTCCCGTGCTCTGGTCCGCTTCCCCTATATCAGACGCACCCCCCCGTCAAAACCTTGGGGGCCTGTCCGGCCGGCCACCGCCTACAAACGTGAACTGTCCGCCGCCGCCTTCAGTCGGCGTTTTCCCGCAGCGCCCGGATCGCCGCATCCTGGTCGGCCCAGGCCACCAGCCCCTGTCGCAGCGCCTCGGCCATCCGGTCCCGCCAGGCCTTGTCGGTCAGCCGCTTCAGGTCGCGGGCGGAAGACAGAAACCCGACTTCGACCAGAACCGAAGGCATGTCCGGCGATTTCAGCACCGAAAACCCCGCCTCCTGATGCGGATGGCGGTGCATCCGAATGTCCGCGGCCTTGATCGAGGCGACCAGCGCCGTGGCCAGCCGTTCGACACGCGGCGCGGTTTCCGTCCGCGCCATGTCCATCAGAACCGAGGCAACCACATCGTCCTGATCCTTCAGGTCCACCCCCGCCAGCAGATCGTCGCGGTCATGCCGCTCGGCCAGCGCGGCGCTGGCCTCGTCGCTGGCCTCGTCCGACAGGGTGTAGATCGTCGCGCCCTGCGCCTCGCCTTCGGCCAGCGCATCGGCATGAAGCGACAGGAAGACCTGCCCGCCCGCCTTGCGCGCGATGGAAATCCGCGCTTCCAGCGGCACGAAGACATCATCGTCGCGGGTCAGCACCACCCGGAACCTCCCGTCGCGCGACAGCAGGTCTTTCAGCTCGCGCGCAAAAACCAGCATCAGGTCGGCCTCCTTCTGGCCGTCGCGTTCGGCGCCCGGGTCGATGCCGCCATGACCGGGGTCCAGCACCACCACGACCGGGCCATCCCCGCGCGCCGCCGGGGCCGGCAGGTCGCGCGCCGCAGGGGTTGCCCATTCCGGCGGCTCGGGCCGCGCCGCCTCGGCGGCAAAGGTGGGCGCATCGGCCGGGGTCAGCCGCAGCCGGATCACCGCGCCCTCAGAACCCGTCTGCATCTCGGACCGGGCCACCACCAGCGGCGCGGCCAGATCCAGCACCAGCCGGCTCCAGCCCGCACGGAACACGCCGGCCCGCACGGCGGAAATCTGCGGCGCCCGGGCCGGCACCGTGTCGATCCCGGTCCAGTCCACCTCGCGCACGTCCAGCACCAGCCGGGGCGGCCCGTCCAGCACCCGCACCCGCCAGGGCACCGGCTGGCTGATCGCCAGCGTCACCGACACCCCGTCCTCTCCGGCCGTGATCGACGATTGCGCCGCGTCCAGCCGCGCCAGCGCCGACAGCTCCTGCCCGAAGGCCGCCGTCAGCGTGGCCCAAAGCACGCCGATCATCAGAAGGATTGCCCGCATCGCCTGCCCGTTCTTTCGGCCCGGTTCATTCGGCCTGAAATATTCGGCACCGGGGCCGCAAAGTCCACTCACCTTCGTGCCATGAAGGCGGCCAGCCGTTCCAGCCCCTCGGCAATATCGGCCGTGGCGCGGGCATAGCTGAAACGCAGCGTCCGCGCCCCGCGCAGCGGATCGAAGTCGATCCCTGGCGTCACCGCCACCCCGGCCCCGTCCAGGATTTCCCCGGCGAAGGCCAGCGAATCCGTCGTCAGGTCAGACACATCGGCATAGACATAAAACGCCCCGTCCGGCGGCGCGATGCGGTCGAAGCCCGCCTTCGGCAGGCCCTCCAGCATCAGCCGCCGGTTCTCGGCATAGGTCGCCCGGTTCGCTTCAAGCTCGTCGATGCAGTCCAGCGCCGCCAGCGCCGCGATCTGGCTGGCATGGGGCGGGCAGATGAACAGGTTCTGCGCCAGCCGCTCCACCCGGCGGATCTGATCCTCGGGCACCACCATCCAGCCCACCCGCCAGCCGGTCATGCTGAAATACTTGGAAAAACTGTTGATGACCCAGGGGGTCTGGCTGATCTCCAGCGCCGAAACCGCGCGGTCGCCGTAATGCAGCCCGTGATAGATCTCGTCCGAGACGAAGGCCACGCCCCGCGCCTCGGCCCAGCCCACCAGCGCCGCCAGCGCGTCGTGCGTCAGCATGGTGCCGGTCGGATTGCCGGGCGAGGCAACGATCAACCCCTCGACCTCCAGCCCCGCCAGATCCTCGGGCACCGGCTGCAAGCGGTTCTCGTCCCGCGACGGCACGCCCACCGGCACCAGCGACAGCGCCCGCAGGATCTGGCGATAGCTGGGATAGCCCGGCTCACCCAAGGCCACGCGGTCGCCGGCCTCGAACAGCGCCGTGAAGGCCAGGATGAAGGCCGAGGATGACCCCGTGGTCACCACCACCCGCGCCGGGTCCAGCTCGACCCCGTACCAGCGCCGGTACAGCGCCGCGATGCCCGCCCGCAGCTCGGGCAGCCCCAGCGCCACGGTATAGCCCAGCGGCTGATCCAGCGCCCGCGCCAACGCCGCCCGCGCCCCCGCAGGCGCCCCCGTGCCCGGCTGACCCACCTCCATATGAATGATCCGCCGGCCCGCCGCTTCCGCCGCGCGGGCGCGTTCCATCACGTCCATCACAATGAAGGGATCGACATCGCCCCGTCTGGAACCCCGACTTGCACTCATCGCCGCCCGCCCTTTAAGGTTTGTGCCGATCCCCTGCCCCCGCTTCCGGCGCAGGTCAACCCCGCAAAAGGACACCCGATGCGTCTTGCCCTGACCCTTGCCGCCGCCCTGACCGCCACTTCCGCGCTGGCGGGCGGTCTTGGCGACATGACCCCGGAAGAGCGCGCCGCCTTCCGCGAGGAAGTGCGCAGCTACCTGATGGAAAACCCCGAAGTCATCGTCGAAGCCATGACCGAGCTGCAAACCCGCGAGGACAAGGCCGCCGCCGAACGTGACCTGCAGATGCTGGCTGAAAACAAGGACATCATCTACAACAACCCGGCTGACTGGGTGGGCGGCAATCCGCAGGGCGACATCACCGTCGTCGAATTCATGGATTACCGCTGCGGCTATTGCCGCAAGGCCTATGAAGAGACCGAGGAACTGGTGAAATCGGATGGCAACATCCGCTTCGTGCTCAAGGAATTCCCGATTCTGGGCGAACAGTCGATGCTGTCGTCGCAATTCGCGCTGGCGGTGAAGCTGCTTTATGGCGATGACGCCTACAAGGCCGCGCATGACGCGCTGATCAGCTTGCGCGGCGATGCCACCGCCGAATCCCTGGCGCGTCTGGCCACCGATCTGGGCCATGATCCCGCCGCCGTGGCGGAGAAGATGAAGGCGCCCGAGGTGATGGACATCATCAAGGCCAATCACGATCTGGCCACGCTGATGGAAATCAACGGCACCCCGACCTTCGTGATCGACCAGACCATGGTGCGCGGCTATGTGCCGCTGGACGGTATGCGCCAGATCGTTGACGGCCAGCGCAAGGACGGCTGACCCCGACCACCAGCCCGGACCCTGCAAAGGGTCCGGTCCCTACCGGCAAGATCCTTCCAAGGATCTTGCAAATTTCTTCGAAGAAATTTGCCGCTATTCCGCGGCCTGCGCTTCGGCCGCGTCCAGCTCCGCCGCCTTCTTCTCGACCAGCTCGACGATATGGTCGATCATCTGGTCGTTGCCCATGCGGTGGCTCTGCTTGCCGGCCAGATAGATCATGCCGTTGCCATTGCCGCCGCCGGTAAAGCCGATGTCGGTCATCAGCGCCTCGCCCGGGCCGTTCACCACGCAACCGATGATCGACAGGCTCATCGGCGTCTTGATGTGCTCCAGCCGCTTTTCCAGCGCCTCGACCGTCTTGATCACGTCGAACCCCTGCCGGGCGCAGCTCGGGCAGGAAATGATCTGCACGCCCCGCGTCCGCAGCCCCAGAGATTTCAGGATCTCGTAGCCAACCTTGACCTCTTCCACCGGGTCCGCCGACAGCGACACCCGGATCGTGTCGCCAATGCCGAACCACAACAGCGACCCCAGCCCGATGGCCGATTTCACCGTGCCCGACATCAGCCCGCCCGCTTCGGTGATGCCCAGGTGAATGGGCGCATCCGTCGCCGCCGCAAGCTGCTGATAGGCCGCCGCCGACAGGAACACGTCCGACGCCTTGCAACTGATCTTGAACTCGTGAAAGTCGTTGTCCTGCAACAGCTTGATATGGTCCAGACCGGATTCCACCATCGCATCCGGGCAGGGCTCGCCGTATTTTTCCAGAAGCTGCTTTTCCAGGCTGCCCGCGTTCACGCCGATGCGGATGGAACAGCCATGGTCCTTGGCGGCCTTCACCACCTCGGCAACGCGCTTCGCGTCACCGATGTTCCCGGGGTTGATCCGCAGGCAGGCCGCGCCCGCCTCGGCGGCCTCGATGGCGCGCTTGTAGTGGAAATGGATGTCCGCCACGATCGGCACCGGGCTTTCGCGGACAATCTCGCGCAGGGCGCGGGTGCTGTCCTCATCCGGGGTCGAGACGCGCACGATGTCCACCCCCACATCGGCCGCCCGCAGGATCTGGTCCAGCGTCGCCTTGATGTCGGTGGTCAGCGTGTTGGTCATGGTCTGCACGCTGATCGGGGCATCGCCCCCCACGGGCACCTTGCCCACCATGATCTGGCGGCTTTTGCGCCGCTGCACATCACGCCAGGGCCGGATCGGGTTGTGACTCATCTTCGCTCTCCGCGGGACCGCATCGGCAAGATACGGCGAAGGCCCGGCGCGGGCAACCGCGCCCGGCCCTGTGTAAACCGGAATTTACAGTGTCAGGGTGCGGCTTGTTGAACCGGCGCCGCGGCGGCCCCGGCATCGGCCGTCATGATCCGCGCCAGATCGTCATCGGCCGCCGGGTCGACCTGGGCATATTTCCCGGTCAGCGCCTCGGCCGACAGGGCAATATCCTTGGCCACATTGGCCCCCGGCGCCGCCGGACCATAGGTCACGCCGTTCACCAGGAAATAGACCGCGCCGGAATTGCCGGTGCGGAACACCGCGGCCTCTTCCAGCGGCGGCACCTGATAGCGTTCGCCCGCGTCCAGGATCTTCTCGAACAGCACCGTCCCGTCGGCCGAGCTGACGCGAACCCAAGCCGGACGCACCGCCAGAACCTCGACGCCGGGCTGCACATCGGCAACCACCTGCACCCCGTCGCCCGCCGCCGCGCCCTCAGGCCCGGCCGCTGCCGTGGTTGCGGTGCCCGCCATGGCGCCTGCGGCCCGCGGGTCGATGGCCGCAATCGGACCATCGCGCGACACCATCACCGGCACATCCAGCGCCTGCGGACGGTAAAGCCGGTCAATCATCTCGGCCCCGCCGGCATTGCCCGCCTGGGCGGTCTGCCCATTGTCCCGCACCGGCGCCGGTTTCGCGCCCTGCAGCGGGTCGATCTCGGCCACCACCACGGGCGCCTGATCCACCGGGGCCAGTTGCACGCGCTGCACTTCCTGCAGCACCGACCAGCCCCCGTAGCCGATGGCGCCGATCAGCGCGACCAGCACCGCGATAGACCCCACCGCGCCGGGTTCGATCCGGTGCAGCCAGCTTTCGGCGCGCGGAATGAACGACAGGTTCGGGTTGGCCAGCGGGTCCGCGAATTCGGATTGCAGGCGCTGCTCCCGCATCCGCTGCGGCGCGGCCGAAGCCGACATGCCATGCGCCACGGTGAAATTCGCTTCCTTGCTGAAGCGGGCAAAGGCCCAGTCCGGGTCCATGCCCAGATAGCGCGCATAAGACCGCACATAGCCCGCCACGAAACCGGGCGTTTCAAAGGCCGAAACATCGGCATTCTCGATCGCGGCGATATAGGTGGCCTTGATCTTCAGCTCGCGCTGCACATCCAGCAGCGACTTGCCCAAGGTGGCCCGCTCCCCGCGCATGACATCACCAAGACGCAATTCGAAATCGTCAAAGCCCTTGGGCTTTTCTTCTTCCTGCGTCTGAGGCTTGGCCCTCCAGCCGATCATGCGAACCCTGTCCCCTTGTTGCCTTTGTTCCCGAGTCGCACCGGGGCGCGACTCAGGTGGCTTTCTATTGCGGCAACGCTAACACAGGGCAAGCCGTTTTGCACATGCAGGACGGATCAGGCAGAAGCCTCGGCGCGATTCAGCGCACAAACTTGCCAGAGCGTATCCATCGCCTTCACAAGCTGGTCGATTTCCCCTGCGCCATGCACCGGCGACGGCGTGAAACGCAGCCGTTCGGTGCCGCGCGGAACCGTGGGGAAGTTGATCGGCTGGACATAGATGCCATGGTCTTCCAGCAGCATGTCCGAGATCATCTTGCAATGGATGGGGTTGCCGACGTGCACAGGCACAATATGCGACCCGTTGTCGATGATCGGCAGGCCCAGACCGCGCAGCCGCATCTTCAGGATCTTCGCCTGGGTCTGGTGCTTTTCGCGCAGCGCCCGGCCGCCCTCGCCCTTCAGGAACCGCACGCTGGCGGCGGCCCCGGCGGCCACCACGGGCGGCAGCGAGGTGGTGAAGATGAAGCCCGGCGCATAGGACCGAACGGCGTCAATCATCTTCGCACTTGCAGCAATATAGCCGCCGAAAACCCCGAACGCCTTGCCCAGCGTGGCGTTGATGATGTCCACCCGGTGCATCTGGTTGTCGCGTTCCGCCACACCGGCGCCGCGGTTGCCGTACATGCCCACGGCATGAACCTCGTCCAGATAGGTCAGCGCACCGAACTCCTCGGCGATGTCGCAGACTTCCTTGATCGGGCCGAAGTCGCCGTCCATCGAATAGACCGATTCAAAGGCAATCAGCTTCGGCGCCGCCGGGTCGTCCTTGGCCAGCAGCTCGCGCAGATGGGCCAGATCGTTGTGGCGGAAGACCCGCTTCTCGCCGCCGCCGCGCCGGATGCCTTCGATCATCGAGGCATGGTTCAGCACGTCGGAATAGATGATCAGCCCGGGGAAGATCGCCCGCAGCGTGCTCAGCGTGGCATCGTTGGCGATATAGGCGCTGGAAAACACCAGCGCGGCGTCCTTGCCATGCAGGTCGGCCAGCTCGGCCTCCAGCCGCTTGTGATAGACCGTGGTGCCGCTGATGTTGCGCGTGCCGCCCGACCCGGCGCCGGTGGCATCCAGCGCCTCGTGCATGGCCGCCAGAACCTCGGGGTGCTGGCCCATGCCCAGATAGTCATTGCCGCACCAGACGGTGATTTCCTTCTCGCTGCCATCGGGCCGCGTCCAGATTGCCTTGGGGAACTGCCCCTTGCGACGTTCAACGTCGATGAACGTGCGATACCGGCCTTCGTCGTGCAAACGTCCGATGGCTTGGTCCAGAGCGGCTACATAATCCATGGCTTCTTGTCCCTTGCGTTCCTTGCCGTTCCTTGCACGGCCCCCCCGCCTCGGACATTGACTTGCGTCAATCGCGCCCGGCGGGACAGAGGGCGAATTGTCGCCCCCCGCGTGTGTCATTTCCCGGCGGGCCCCACTTCCAGCACCAGAACGCAGGGCGCCTTGCCCTTGCGCGCGCCGTCACAGGCCTGCAGCGCCGCCGCGACGGCCGCCGCCGGATCGGCGAACCCGGCCAGCGCCGAGGCCGAGGGAACCGGCACGCCCTCGCGGATGAACCCCTCGTCCGGCGAAACGGCCATGGCCGCAAAGCCGCCCTTCGACGGCACGAAGACCTCAAGCGCGGTCTCGTTCGTCATCACAAGGCGCAGCGTCGCCAGCTCCTGCGCCGTCAGGAAGGGCTGCACATGCAGCGTCACCTGTGCCTTGCCCAGCCGGGCCGTCTCGGTCGGAACCGGCGCCTGGGCGAAAGCCGCCCCCGCCACAGCCACCAGAACCGCCGCCATCATGCCATGCCGCATCACTTGTTCCTCCTTGCGCAAACCGGCTCTGCCCATAGCGCATCACCCGGCCTCTGGACAGTCCCCCGCCGCCTGATAGGCTCACACCCCCAATCAAAGGATGGAGAGCCGGATGTCGCTGGACCAGGTGCTGACCCGCATCGACGAAACCTTGCCGCAGGCGCTGGACCGGCTGATGGACCTGCTGCGCATCCCCTCCATCTCGACCGATCCCGCCTTCAAGCCCGATTGCGCCCGCGCCGCCGACTGGCTGGTCGAAGACCTGAAATCGCTGGGCTTCGACGCCCGCGCCGCCGCCACGCCCGGCCATCCGATGGTGGTCGGCCACGGCGGCGAAGGCCGCCGCCACATCCTGTTCTACGGCCATTATGACGTGCAGCCGGTCGATCCGCTGTCGCTCTGGACCCGCGATCCCTTCGATCCCGTGGTCGAGGACGGCCCCAAGGGCAAGCTGATCCGCGCCCGCGGCGCCAGCGACGACAAGGGCCAGTTGATGACCTTCCTTGAGGCCTGCCGCGCCTGGAAACACGTCCATGGCAGCCTGCCCGGCAAGCTGACCATCTTCCTGGAAGGGGAAGAGGAATCGGGCTCGCCCTCGCTGGTCCCCTTCCTGCGCGACAACGCGCCCGAACTTTCGGCCGATCTGGCGCTGATCTGCGACACCGGCCTGTTCGAAGGCGCGGTGCCCGCCATCACCACCATGCTGCGCGGCCTGGCCAAGACCGAATTCACCCTGCACGCCGCCGACCGCGACCTGCACTCGGGCATGTATGGCGGTCTGGCCCGCAACCCGCTGCATGTCCTGTCGAAGATTCTTGCCAACCTGCATGACGAAACCGGGCGCGTGCAGGTGCCGGGCTTCTATGACGACGTGGCCGAACTGCCCGACGCGCTGCGCGCCCAATGGCAGGCGCTGGCCTTCGATCACGCCTCCTATCTTGGCGATGTGGGCCTGTCGGTCCCGGCGGGCGAACAGGACCGCACGCCGCTGGAAATGATCTGGTCACGCCCCACGGCCGAGGTGAACGGCCTCTGGGGCGGCTACAACGGCGCGGGCTTCAAGACCGTCCTGCCGGCCGAGGCGCACGCCAAGGTGTCCTTCCGCCTGGTCTCGCAGCAAGACCCGGCCAAGGTGCTGACCGCCTTCCGCGCCTGGGCCGAGGCGCAGCTTCCCCCCGATTGCCGCATCGAATGGCATGACGGCATCAACGGCGCCCCGGCCTCGGTGATGGAAATCGCCGACCCCGCGTTCGAGGCCGCCCGTCAGGCCCTGACCGAGGAATGGGGCCGCCCCGCCGCCTTTGTCGGCGCCGGCGGGTCGATCCCGGTCGCCGGGCATTTCAAGACCGAGCTTGGCATGGATGGGATGCTGATCGGCTTTGGCCGCGACGATGACCAGATCCATTCCCCGAACGAAAAATACGACCTCGAATCCTTCCACAAGGGCATCCGTAGCTGGGCGCGCATCCTCGCCCGCATCGCATGACGGTCCCGATCCGCGACATCGCCGCCCCGGACAAGGCGCAGTTCCACGCGCTGTGGCAGGGCTATCTCGACTTCTACGGCGTCACGCTGACGCCCGAAGTCACCGCCCGCACCTGGGCGCGGCTTCTCGACCCGGCCTCGCCCCTGCGCGGCCGGGTGGCGGCGAAGGGGAATGCGCTTCTTGGCTTCGCCCTGTCGCTGACCCATCCGTCAAGCTGGGTTGCGGGCGAAGACTGCTATCTGGAAGACCTGTTCGTCGCCCCGCAGGCGCGCGGCCAGGGGCTGGGCCGGGCGCTGATCGACGATCTGATCGCCCAGGCCCGCGCCCGGGGCTGCCACCGGCTGTATTGGCACACCCGCCACGACAACGCGCAGGCCCGCAAACTTTATGACAGCTACGTCCAGACCGATGACCATATCCGCTACCGCCTGACGCTCTGACCATCCGGCGGGCGCCTGCCCCGACTGCCCGCTTCCAGTTGGCCCAAATACCCCGGGGGGTCTTCGCGCCCGCGAAGACGGGGGCAGCGCCCCCCGCCCCCTCAGCCGCCCTGCCCGCGCCAGACCATGCGCGCCAGCTTGGCCAGCAGCGCGACCCAGGGCAGCGCGTGCAGCGCCAGATCGAACATGTCCAGCGGCCGCACCAGCGTGCCCGCCATCAGCATCTTCAGCTTTTCCCAGATATGCGGTTCGGGAAAGAACGGTGCCAGCCCCAGCGTCAGCGCCGCCAGCACGAACAGGGTCAGCGGCGTCTGATCAAGAAGCGACATGCGCAAGCCTCCGGTGCGGAACACCCCACACATATTCCATTGCAGGAATACAAAACAGCCCGAAAACGCCAAAGCCCGGCGAAAGCCGGGCCTGACGTGATAACGCAAAGGAAGAAAGTGGCGCGGTTGACGGGGCTCGAACCCGCGACCCCCGGCGTGACAGGCCGGTACTCTAACCAACTGAGCTACAACCGCGCGATGGGGGCCGGATAGACGCATCCGACGGGGGCGTCAAGCCGGAAACCGACCGGACCTTTGCGAAAGACGCAAGGCGCCGCCACCGGCCAAGCCGTTGAAACAACGGCAGATGCCGCGCCCCGCAAGGGGCTGGTCCGTCCGTCTGATCTGAAGGGGGGGAAGGAATGGCGCGGTTGACGGGGCTCGAACCCGCGACCCCCGGCGTGACAGGCCGGTACTCTAACCAACTGAGCTACAACCGCGCAATCCTCGGCCCGGCGAACCGGGCGTGGGGGGCTATCTACGCGGGGCCGCTGGCCGCGTCAAGCGCCCCTTGGGGGAAAAATCACCGCTCGGGCGCGGGGATGAATTCACCCTGATCGCCGGGCGGCAGGCGGAACCGCCCATGCGCCCAGTCCCCTGCCCGCCAGGCCTCTTTCGCGGCGTCGATCCGGTCCTTCGACGAGGCGACGAAATTCCACCAGATGAAGCGCGGCCCGTCCATCGTGGCGCCGCCCAGCAGCATGACCCGCGCGCCTTGCGCGCCGGCCCGGACCGAAACCCGGTCGCCGGGGCGGAACACCAGCATCCGGCCCGCCTCGAACACCTGCCCGGCGCAGGACACCTCGCCCTCCAGCACATAGACCCCGCGGTCCTCATGGTCATCCGGCAGCGGAATCGCGGCGCCCGGCGCCAGCACCGCATCGGCGTAGAACACCTCGGACGGCATCTCCAGCGGCACCCTTTCCCCCCAGGCATGGCCAAGAATCAGCCGCACCTGCTTGCCCTCGCCCTCCAGCTCGGGCAGCTCGGTCCGGGCAACATGGGCGAACCCCGCCGGATCATCCTCGCGGTCCTTCGGCAGCGCCAGCCAGGTCTGCAGGCCGAACAGCGTCAGCGGCGCCTTGCGCGCCTCGCCATCGGTGCGTTCGGAATGGGTGATGCCCTGCCCCGCCAGCATCCAGTTCACCGCGCCCGGCTCGATCCACAGATCGGTGCCCAGACTGTCGCGATGGTGCATCTTGCCCTTCATCAGATAGGTGACGGTCCCCAGCCCGATATGCGGATGCGGCCGCACGTCGATGCCCTGCCCGGTCAGGAACTCGGCCGGTCCCATCTGGTCGAAAAAGATGAACGGCCCCACCATCTGCCGCGCCGCCGACGGCAGCGCGCGCCGCACCTCGAACCCGCCCAGATCGCGGGCCCGCGGCACGATGACGGTCTCGATGGCATCGACGGCATCCCCGATCGGGATCGTGGGGTCGAGGGCGGGGTTCCAGCTCATGTCGGCCTCCTTGGCTTTGGGCAAGGATAGGCCGGATGCGCGCGCATTTCACCCCGCCCGTGCCGCGCCGCGCCTGTGCGGCAATGAACAGGTGAACCGCCCGGCCCGGGCAGCAGACCGTGGCCACCGCCCCGCCTTTCGCCTAACCTGCCCCGAACACCCCGGCAGGAGCGCCCGATGACCATCACGCAAGAGGACGAGCTTGAGGGCCTGCGCGCCATTGGCCGCATCGTGGCGAACACCATGCAAGCCATGTCGCGCGCCATGGAACCCGGCATGACCACGCGCGAGCTGGACGACATCGGCCGCGCCCTGCTGGAGCAGGACGGCGCTGTTTCGGCCCCCGAATCGACCTACGCCTTTCCCGGCGCCACCTGCATCAGCGTCAATGAAGAGATCGCCCATGGCATCCCCGGCGACCGCGTGCTGAAGCCGGGCGATCTGGTGAACATCGACGTGTCGGCCTCGAAGGACGGGTTCTTCGCCGATACCGGCGCCACCTTCCGGCTGGGCACCGTCCGCCCCCCGCTTGAAAGGCTGTGCCGCGACGGCCGGCGCGCCCTGCAGATCGGCATCGCACAGGTGGGCAGCGACAAGCCGATTGCCGGCATCGGCAACGCCATCGGGCGCTTTGCCAGCGACCGCGGTTATACGCTGATCCGCAATCTGGCCAGCCATGGCGTGGGCCGCTCGCTGCACGAAGACCCCAAGGAAGTGCCGACCTGGCCCACCCGCGGCGACCGCCGCCGGATGCCGCGCGGCCTGGTGCTGACGGTCGAACCCTTCCTGTCCACGGGCGGCCAGTGGGCCACCGAAGGCGCGGATGGCTGGACGCTTTACAGCGATCCGATGGCGCCGGTGGTGCAATATGAACATACGGTCGTCGTCACCGACCGCGGCGCGATCATCGTCACCCAGCCGGGCTGACCCCCGCCCGCGCGCCCGCCGACCGCCGTTCACGAAACACCAGATGTAACAGTAGTATTTCCGATTGTAACAGATTGGTGTCTTGGCTAGGCTCGACTCAACAGAGGAGCCCCGGCCAAGGGGCCCGGTGATCTTGAGTGCGTTCTGGGAGGAACATCATGACAAAACCCGCCTTTGCGGCCGCCATTCTGGCGACCACGACCATCCTTTCGGGAACGGCCGCCCATGCCGATCTGAACCTCTACTGTTCGGCGCAGGAAGAGTGGTGCCAGATCATGGCGAAGAGCTTTGAAGAAGCCACCGGCATCGACGTGGCGATGACCCGCAAGTCCTCGGGCGAGACCTTCGCCCAGGTCAAGGCCGAAGCCAGCAATCCCAAGGGCGATGTCTGGTGGGGCGGCACCGGCGACCCCCATCTGCAGGCGGCCGAGGAAGACCTGACCGAAGCCTATGTCAGCCCGATGCGCGAACAGTTGCACCCTTGGGCCATCGCCCAGGCCGAAGCCTCGGGCGACCGGACCATCGGCATCTATTTCGGCGGTCTCGGCTTTGGCTATAACACCGACATGCTGGCCAAGGCCGGCCTGCCCGCCCCGGCCTGCTGGGAAGACCTGACCAAGCCCGAATTCAAGGGCAAGGTGCAGATGGCCAACCCGAATTCCTCGGGCACGGCCTATACCACGCTGGCGACCATCGTGCAGCTCTTCGGCGAGGAGAAGGGCTTTGACTACATGAAGCGCCTGCACGCCAACATCAACCAGTACACCAAGTCCGGCTCGGCCCCGATCAAGGCCGCCGGTCAGGGCGAAACGCTGGTCGGCATCGTCTTCCTGCACGATTCGGTGGCGCAGGCCGTTGCCGGCTTCCCCATCGCTACCGTCGCCCCCTGCGAAGGCACCGGCTACGAGATCGGCTCGATGTCGATCATCAAGGGCGCGCGCAACATCGACGAGGCCAAGAAGTTCTACGACTGGGCGCTGTCGGTCGAGGCGCAGGATCTTGCGCTTCAGGTCAATGCCTTCCAGATCATGTCGAACGTCGGCGCGGCCAAGTCGGACAAGGCGCCCGACCTCAGCGCGATCAAGCTGATCGACTATGACTTCAAGAAATACGGCTCGGCCGAGGAACGCAAACGCCTGCTGTCCAAGTGGGATACCGAAGTCTCGACCCTGCCGCAGTAATCCCAGTGCGAAACGCTGCGCCCGGGCGCACCTCCCATCCGGTGTTGATCTTCTGGATCATCGCCGGGTGGGTCGGTTTTGCGCTGCTGCCCTGGTATGGGGTGGATGATTTCTATTCGTTCGGGTGGCTGGCCGACGGCTGGCCGCTGGACAAGGACTATGCCCCCGCGGCGGCGCTTGTCGCCCAGGGGCAAAAGCTGTGGCTCGCCCCCATGGCGCTGGCGCTGATCGCGCCGCTTCTGGTGCTGCGGCGCCCGAAATCCGATCCGGTCTTCGCCCGCGTGCTGATCGCGGCCGGCGCCTTCGGCTTTGCCTGGCTGGTGGCGCAAGGTCTGGGCATCGGCCTGCGCGGCTTCAACGCCGGCTGGCTGGACGCGCTGTTCGGCCCGCTGGACGACCGGCAGTTCGGCATGGGCTATGGCGCGCTGGTAACGGCGACCGCCTTCCTGTTCCTGCTGACCCAGGGCCTTGCCGCCCATGGCGCGGTGAACGGCGATGTCTTCGTAACCTCGGCCATTGCCGGGGTGGTGGCGGTGGTCGGGATCTTCGTCTTCTTCCCCATCGCCAAGATGCTTCTGGCGGCCTTCGCCACCGATGACGGCGGCTATTCGGTCGCAGGCTTCTTCCCCAAGCTGTTCGATCCGCGGATCTGGGGCCTGGGCTGCCTGTCGGGCGGGCAATGCGGCGCGGCGTGGAATTCGCTGTTCCTTGCCATCCTGGTCGGCGTGCTGACCACGCTTCTGGGCCTGGCCTTCGCGCTGGTGCTGACGCGCTCGGGCTTTCGCTACAAACGCCTGCTGCGCGCGCTGACCGTGCTGCCGATCATCACGCCGCCCTTCGTCATCGGGCTGGCGATCATCCTGCTCTTCGGCCTTTCGGGCACCGTCACCACCGGCATTGCCGCGACGCTGGGGATCGAACCCAGCCGCTGGATCTATGGCCTCTGGGGCGTGCTGATCGCCCAGCTTCTGGCCTTCACGCCGATCGCCTTCCTGGTGCTGATCGGCGTGGTGGAAGGCGTCAGCCCCAGCATGGAAGAGGCGGCGCAGACCCTGCGCGCCAACCGTTGGCAGACCTTCCGCACCGTCAGCCTGCCGCTGATGCGCCCGGGCCTCGCCAATGCCTTCCTTCTGGGCTTCATCGAAAGCATGGCCGATTTCGGCAACCCGCTGGTTCTGGGCGGCAATTTTGACGTGCTCTCGACCGAGATCTTCTTCGCCATCGTCGGCGCGCAATATGACCAAAGCCGCGCGGCCATCCTTGCCGTGGTGCTGCTGGCCTTCACGCTGGGCGCCTTCTACCTGCAAAGGTTCTGGCTGGGGCGCAAAAGCTATACCACCGTCACCGGCAAGGGCGATTCCGGGGTGCATCCGCGAATGCCCTCGGGCCTGGCCATCCCGGTCTATGTGGTGGTCACGCTCTGGTCGGCCTTCACGCTGGTCGTCTATGGCATGATCCTCTACGGATCGGTGGTTCAGCTCTGGGGCGTGGACAACACCATCACCCTCAAGCACTACATCACCGCCTTCCGCGTAAGCTGGGGGGAAAGCGGCCTGCGCTGGACCGGCTCGGCCTGGGACAGTTTCTGGACCACGATGATGATCGCCACCATCGCCGCCCCGCTGACCGCGGCGGTGGGCCTGATCACCGCCTATCTGCTGACCCGGCAGAAATTCGCGGGCAAACGCGCCTTCGAATTCGGAACGATGCTGTCCTTCGCGATCCCCGGCACGGTGATCGGGGTGGCCTATATCCTGGCCTTCAACGTGCCCCCGATCGAGATCACCGGCACCGGCCTGATCCTGGTCATCAGCTTCATCTTCCGCAACATGCCGGTGGGCGTGCGCGCCGGCATCGCCTCGATGAGCCAGTTGGACAAGTCGCTGGACGAATCCTCGCTGACGCTGGGCGCCAATAGCTGGCAGACCTTCCGCGCCGTCATCCTGCCGCTCTTGCGGCCGGCCATCCTTGCGGCGCTGGTCTACAGCTTCGTGCGGGCGATGACGGCAATCTCGGCCGTGATCTTCCTGGTCTCGGCCCGCTACGACATGTCGACCAGCTACATCATCGGCCGTGTCGAGAACAACGATTACGGACTGGCCATCGCCTATTCCACCGCGCTGATCTTCGTGATGCTGGCCGCCGTCGGGCTGCTGCAACTCCTGGTCGGGCGGACACAGATCGGCCGGCGTACAAGTCATGGTGAGGGACACTAGATGAAGGCCATCCATACCAAGGCCGCCTCGGTCCGGTTCGAGAACGTGTCGAAGATCTACGGCACGCGCGTCGTGGCCGTGGACAACATCAACCTGGAGGTGGCGGCCGGCTCGCTGGTCACGCTTCTGGGCCCCTCGGGCTGCGGCAAGACCACCACCCTGCGGATGATCGCCGGGCTGGAAATGGCCAGCAAGGGCCGCATCCTGATCGGCGACAAGGACGTGACCAAACTGCCCGCCACCGACCGCGACGTGTCGATGGTGTTTCAGAGCTACGCCCTGTTCCCGCATATGACGGTGATGGAAAACGTCAGCTACGGGCTGAAATTCTCGGGCTTCAACAAGGAAGAAACCCGGGAAAAGGCGGCGGCCGGGCTGGCGCTGGTCGGGCTCAAGGGCTTTGACGGGCGCCTGCCCTCGGAACTGTCGGGCGGCCAGCAGCAGCGTGTGGCCGTGGCCCGCGCGCTGGTGCTGGAACCGCAGGTTCTGCTGTTCGACGAACCGCTGTCGAACCTTGACGCCAAGCTGCGCCGCCAGGTGCGCGAGGAAATCCGCGAGATCCAGCAAAACCTTGGCCTGACCGTGGTCTATGTGACCCACGATCAGGAAGAGGCGCTTGCCGTGTCGGACGAAATCGTCGTCATGCGCAACGCGGCCATCGCCCAGAAGGGCACGCCGCGGCAGTTGTATGAAGAACCGGCCGATGCCTTCGTGGCCGATTTCATCGGCGAGGCGAACCTGATCCCGGTCGAGATCACCGCGCTGGACGGCGACACCGCCACCGTGCGGATCGCCGACTACACCCACCGCCTGCCCTCACGCGGCTTGCCGAAGGGGCCGGCCAAACTGGCCGTGCGCCCGTCGCGGATGCGTCTGGTGGCCGGCAAGGGCGAAGGCGTGGCCGCGGTGATCGACAAGGCCACCTATGTCGGCAGCCGGATGGAATATGTGGTCACCGCCGCCTTCGGCACGGTCTTTGCCGTGCTGGACGATGTGGTGACCCCGTTCCGCAAGGGCGATGAGGTCACCATTTCCTTCGCGGCCTCGGGGCCGGTGCTGATTCCGGCTCAGACATCGTAGGACGCGGTGGCCAGCGCCTGCACCGCCTCGAACACCCCTGCCCCCGCGACGACCACCCGGCCGCCGCGGGCAATGGCCTCATCGGCATCGACCGGCACCACCCGGCCGCCGGCTTCGGCCACGATCAGATGACCGGCCAGGAAATCCCAGGCATTCATATGTTCCTCGACATAGCCAAGGATGCGCCCGGTCGCGACATAGGCCAGCGACAGCCCGCCCGATCCGTTGCGCCAGAACACCGTGCCCGCATCGCAGCAGCCGTTGACCAGCCGCTTGATGCCGTCGTTATACGTCCGGCCCGAAAAGCCCACGCCCAGCGATCCTTCGCGCAGGCTGGTCTTGGCCGAACAGCGGATCGGCCGGTCGTTGCAGAACGCCCCGCCCCCCGCCACCGCATGATGCAGTTCGTCATGCACCGGGTCATGCACCACACCGATCACCGTCTTGCCGTTTTGGACGCAGGCCAGGATCACGCACCATTGCGGGATGCCGTTGATGAAATTCGTCGTCCCGTCGATCGGGTCGATCACCCAGGTGAAGCCACTGGTGCCCGCCTGCGCCGCGCCTTCCTCGCCAACGATTCCGTCCTGCGGAAACGCCTTGGCCAGCGCGGCCCGCACCGCCAGTTCGACATTGCGGTCGGCCTCGGACACGAAATCCTGATGCCCCTTCACGTCGATGGTCAACTGGTCCCACTTGCGGAAGTAGTCCAGCGCCAGCGCGCCGGCCTCGGCGGCAATGCGGCGGGCGGCGGCATGGCGGGTGGAAATCTCGGTCATCAGATACGCTCCTCCAGAACTGTCACACTCCTTAACAGCCTTGTCCGAAATGTGGAATTGACCCCGTGAACCTCTTGCACTTCCGCGCCGCCATCTTCGATCTCGACGGCACCCTGGTCCTGTCCGAACCCGCGTGGGAAGAAGCCAAGCGCCGCGCGCTGGCCGAGGTCGGGGTATCGCTGCCGCAAGCCACCTACGATGCCTATGTCGGGCGCGGTCTGCGCGGTTTCCTGACCGAGGCTTTGGGTGCGGATGCCCCCGACAGCCTGCGCCAGTCGGTCGCCGCCCGCATCGGGGCCGAGGCCGACCGCCTGCTGCCGCAGATGCGCGCGCCCCTGCCCGGCGCGGCCCGGGCCGTGCAACACCTTGCCGATTCCGGGCTGACCATCGCGGTCTGTTCCTCCTCACCGCGCCGCCACATTCAGGCCGCGCTGGACCAGTTGGCGCTGGCCGACCGGATCTCGGTCATCGTCTCGGGCGCCGACCTGCCGCGCGGCAAGCCCGACCCGCTGCCCTATCTGGAAACCCTGCGCCTGCTGGAGCTGACCGCCGACGCCGCCTTCGCGGTTGAGGATGCCCTGCCCGGCGCCCGCTCGGCCCATGCCGCGGGGCTGAGCGTGGTGGGCATCGGCGCCGAAAGCCTGAAACCCGACTTTGCCGCCTTCTGCCGGCAGCGCGTCGCGGATTATGACGGCTTCCTTGCGCTGGCCGCGCCAAACTGAACATTCGTTCGTAATCATCCGGGCCGCGGGGGCACGCCGGACGGCCCCGCGCACGCCAAGCCGCCGCTCGGCCGCGATCCGCGCCATGGCCCGCCCCACCTGCGCATCCTCTTGCGCCCACTGCCGGAACGCCCGCTCCAGCGCGGCAAGCCCCGCCCCGTCCGCAACTGCGCGCCCCTCCGGCGCCCGCCCGCCCTGCGCCAGCGCGGCAGCGCCCGTTCCGTCCGGCACCTCCCCAACGATAGGCAGATCCTCCCCCGGGGATCGCCGGTCATGGCTTTCCACAATTTCGTGCCGGCCCCTGACCCACCCGCCCCGCTCCGGCGCAGAAAGGCCCGCCCGGCCCGGCACTTGCCCCGCGGTGGACAGGTTCGCGACCACCCCGCCCTGCGGCCGCCCGCAAACAGACGGGCCGGTCACACAGGGCTGCGGGTCAGGCGCCGGTGCGGCCTCCCCCTGCCTGCACGCACCCGGCCCCCGCGCGGCAGCGCCGGTTCCATCCGGCACACCCCCGGCAAGGGACAGATCACCCCCCGCGGATTGCCGGTCAGGCCCTTCCGCAGCATCGCGCCCCTCCGGCGCACGGCGACCCAGCACAAGTTCGGCAAAACACAGGTGTTCCCAATAGGCCAGCAACGCATCGCGCCAGGCGGCCCGGTCGCGAAAATGACAGTAGAATGACCCGCGCGTCACCGCCAGCCGCCGCGCCGCCGCCCCGACCCGCAGCGCCGAAGGCCCGCCCCGGGCAAGAAGCTCCAGCCCCGCCTCGATCCAGTCTTCCCGCCCCAACTGCCCGACGATCCGCATCCTGCCGATCCTCCCGTTGCCCCGACTCACCCAAGGGGCGCGCTGTCCGTGCCCCGATGGCCCATCCTGCCGGACCCTCCGTGAATTCAAGGTTAACAGGCACAAGCGCCCACCCGGGCCCGCAGCCAGACAGGCGCACGGTCCATACAGCCGTCTGGACCAGACACATCCGCATGGAGCGGACAGGTGCCACAACCGGGCCGGCGCAGCCCACCGGCAGGTGCATGACACCCGGCAGATGAAGAATCTTGGGCCGGAAACAAGCCCGATCCGCCGCTGCAAGCCCGCAGCAGGCCCCTCGACGGCACCGCCAGATCCGGCGCACGGGCGACAGGTGCGCGCGGCCCAGACACCCGCCAAGGGCCATGCCCCTGTAGGGACCAGACACCTGTACGGACCAGACGCGCGCGGGCCAGATGCGCCCGCCAGATGCACACACGCGCCGCCAGACGCGGGCGCCGCCCGTGCCGGGCCGCCCGCGCCGCCTCTCGGCCCCCTTGCCCGCAACACCCGAAAACCGCAGCCGGGTCCGCCCCGAAGGCCCCCCCACCGTCAACCGCCCAAAGGCTGGCCGATCTGCACCGCTTCTCCGCGCACTGGCCCTTCGGCCCGCCCGGCGCTTGAACGGGCCCCGCCCCTCGTCTAATCAGGAACGAAAGAGCGGGGGAACGATGCGTATTCTGATCACCAATGACGACGGCATCAACGCGCCCGGGCTCGAGGTTCTGACCGAGATCGCCACCGCCATCGCCGGCCCCGGCGGCGAGGTCTGGACCGTCGCACCCGCCTTCGAACAATCGGGCGTCGGGCATTGCATCAGCTACACCCACCCGATGATGATTGCGAAACTGGCCCCGCGCCGCTTTGCCGCCGAAGGCAGCCCGGCCGATTGCGTGCTGGCCGCCATCTATGACGTGCTGCAGGGCGCCCGGCCCGATCTGGTGCTGTCGGGCGTCAACCGGGGCAACAACGCGGCCGAAAACGTGCTCTACTCCGGCACCATCGGCGGCGCGATGGAGGCGGCGCTGCAAGGCATCCCCGCCATTGCGCTGTCGCAGTTCATGGGGCCGGAAACCGACGGGCTGGCCGATCCGTTCGAAGCCGCCCGCACCCATGGCGCCGCCGTGGTCCGCGCGCTGCTTGACCGTGGCATCTGGACCGGCGACGATTACCGCACCTTCTACAACGTCAACTTCCCGCCGGTGCCCGCCGCCGCCGTCAAGGGCACGCGCGTCGCCCCGCAGGGCTTCCGCCGCGACACCTCTTTCGCGGTGGAACCGCATATCTCGCCCTCGGGGCGCAAGTTCCTCTGGATCAAGGGCGGCCCGCAGCACACGCCCACCCTGCCCGGCAGCGACGCCGCGGTGAACCTGGAAGGGTATATCGCCGTCACCCCCATGCGCGCCGATCTGACCGCGCATGATCTGCTGGCCGATCTTCAGGCCCGTCTGGCATGACAGAGGCAGGGGGGCAAGACGACGACGCCCTCGCCCATCTGGCCGAGCGCAAGATGAGATTCCTGTTCGCCCTCCGATCCCATGGCGTGACCGATCCGCGCGTCCTGACCGCGATGGAAAAGGTTGACCGTGGCCGTTTCGTGCGCGGCGTCTTCGCGGGCCGCGCCTATGAGGACATGCCGCTGCCCATCGCCTGCGGCCAGACCATCAGCCAGCCATCGGTCGTGGGGCTGATGACACAGGCGCTGGCCGTCGGCCCGCGCGACACCGTACTCGAGGTCGGCACCGGATCGGGCTATCAGGCGGCGATCCTCGCCCAGCTTGCGCGGCGGGTCTATACAGTGGACCGCTGGCGCCGCCTTGTGCGCGAGGCGTCCGAACTCTTCCGCGACCTCGGCCTTGTCAACGTCACCGCCATGACAACCGACGGATCCTTCGGCCTGCCCGATCAGGCGCCCTTCGACCGCATCCTTGTCACAGCCGCGGCGGAAGATCCGCCCGGCCCGCTGCTGCAACAGCTCAAGATCGGCGGCATCATGGTTCTGCCGGTCGGCCAGTCCGATGCCGTGCAGCATCTGATCAAGGTCACCCGCACCGAACGCGGCTTCGATTACACGGAACTTCGGCAGGTGCGCTTCGTCCCTCTGGTCGAAGGCCTTGGGAACGAGTAGTCTTTTCCGCCAAGAGCCGGGGACCAACCCGGACACAACGGCAAGAGGCGGTTCCAGATGACAGATTTCCACAGCCCTCCCCGTCGGCCCCAGCTCCGGGCGCCGCAGTTCCGGCTTCTGGCCGCAGGCAGCGCGCTTGCCCTTCTGGGGGCCTGCGCCAATGCACCGATGGGCCAGTTCGACTGGGATCTGCGCAGCGGCGCCGGCGGCACCGCCGAAGAGGCCCGGCAGGCCACCGCATCAAAGCCGGTGCCCGACAGCAACGGCGTGCTGTCCTATCCCGGCTATCAACTGGCGCAGGCCCGGCGCGGCGATACGGTCGCCTCGGTCGCGGCCCGTCTGGGCGTGAACCCGGCCGAACTGGCCCGCGCCAATGCCCTGCAACCGAATGATCCGCTGCGCGCCGGCGAAATGCTGCTGCTGCCCAGCCGCGTTTCGGCCACGCCGCAGCCGGTCGCGCCCACCGCCACCGCCGGCAGCCGCCCGGTGGACATCACCGCCATCGCCACCACCGCGCTGGATGATGTCGGCCCCAGCCCCTCGGCCAGCGTTCCGGGCGGCGGCAAGGAACCGCTGCGCCACCGCGTCGTGCGCGGGGAAACCGCCTTCACCATCGCGCGGGCCTACAACGTGTCGGCCAAGTCGCTGGCGGAGTGGAACTCGCTCGACGCGAACATGACCGTGCGCGAAGGCCAGACGCTGATCATCCCGGTGGCCACCGCCGCCGCGCCGAACCCCGAACCCGTGCCTACGCCGCCCGGATCGGGCAGCCCCACGCCCGAACCGCCCTCGGCCGCCAAGCCGCTGCCGAATGAAAAGACCGAACCCGCCTCGGCCAAGGCCAAGGACACCCCGCCCTCGCCCGATCTGGGCGCCGACCGCACGGGCGCCTCGGCCGCGAAACTGGGCTTCCCGGTGCAGGGCAAGATCATCCGCGGCTATGACAAGAAAAAGAACCAGGGCATCGACATCTCGGCCCCCGCCGGCACGGCGGTCAAGGCCGCCGGCAGCGGCACCGTGGCGGCCATCACCAAGGACACCGATCAGGTGCAGATCGTGGTGATCCGCCATGCCGACAACCTGCTGACGGTCTATGCCGGTGTCGATGCGCTCAAGGTCAAGAAGGGCGACAAGGTCAGCCGTGGCCAGACCATCGGCGCCGTGCGCAAGGCCGACCCCGCCTTCCTGCACTTCGAGGTGCGCAAGGGCGTGGACAGCCTTGATCCGATGACCTTCCTGCAATAGCGGGCCGGTCAGCGGCCAGACACCGCCATGACCGCAAAAGAAAGGGCGCATCTCTGCGCCCTTTCGCGTTTCTGAAACCGCTCAGACCCGGCTGACCAGGATCTTGTCGATGCGCAGCCCGTCCATGTCCATCACCTCGAAGCGATGGCCCTCGGCCTGGAACACCTCGCCCAGCGTCGGCATGTGGCCCAACTGGTGCAGCACCATCCCGGCCACCGTGTCGTAATTCCCGGCCAGATCGCGCGACAGTCCCATCCGGTCGCAGAATTCGTCGGCCGGCATCCAGCCCGCCACCAGCAGGCTGCCATCCTCGCGCTCGAACACCGCCGGTTCGTCGGCATCCGAAGACGCCTCGGCCCCGGTGATCGCTTCCAGAAGGTCGGCCGTGGTGATGATGCCGTCGAAATGGCCGTATTCGTCATAGACCAGCGCCAGATGGTGATCGGATTTCTGCAGCACCTCCACCACGTCCAGCGCCTCCATCCGGTCTGACACCACCGGCACCTCGCGCACCAGCGCGCGCAGGTCCACCGGCTCGCGCCGCGACACCGCCTGGAACACATCGGCCAGCAGAACGATGCCCACCACATCGCCCGAGGCATCGGCGACCGGCATCCGGGGCCGGGCGATCTTGCGGATCGCCGCCACCGCCTCTGAAGACGAGGCTTCAAGCGACAGCATCTCGATCTCCTGGCGCGGCGTCATCAGCGCGCTGGCAGTGCGGTCCGACAGGCGCATCACGCCCGCCATCATCTCGCGCTCTTCCGCTTCCAGAACGCCACCCTCATGCGCCTCGGTCAGCAGGACGCGCACCTCTTCCTCGGTGACCTTGTTCTCGCTGGCCCCGCTTTGCCGCAGCAGCCACAGCAGAAACCGGCCCGAACGGTCCAGCAGCCAGACGACCGGGGCGCCTGCGACGGACAGGAAGGTCATCATCGGCGCGACGCGGATCGCCACCGCCTCGGGGTTGCGCAGCGCCAGTTGCTTCGGAACCAGTTCCCCCACGATCAGCGAGACATAGGTGATCGCCACCACCACGCTGCCCACGCCAATGCGCTTGGCCCAGACCGGATCAAGCCCGCCCGCAGCCAGCCAGGACGACAGCCGTTCGCCCAGCGTATCGCCCGCCAGCGCCCCCGACAGGATGCCGACCGCCGTGATGCCGATCTGCACCGTGGACAGGAACCGCCCCGGGTTCTCGGCCAGCCGCAGCGCCATCCGGGCGCCCCGACTGCCGGCTTCAAGGGATTTCAGCCGCGCCGGGCGGGACGAGACGACGGCCAGTTCGGACATGGCCAATACGCCGTTCAGGACGATCAGGCCCAGAATGACAAGGATTTCGGTGATCATGATGATCTGCCGATAGGGCTTTGCCGCGGGCTGTGCAAGGGGATCGGCACGGTCAGGCCGAAACCTGCACCCCTTCGCGGGCGGCAAGGTCACAGAAGAACTGCCAGGCCACCCGGCCCGACCGCGACCCGCGCGTCGCCTGCCATTCGATCGCCTCGGCGTGCAGCCGGTCTTCCGGCACCGTCACCCCATGCGCCGCGCAATAGCCGCGGATCATCTCCAGATAGTCGTCCTGGCTGCAGGGATGGAAGCCCAGCCACAGACCGAAACGGTCCGACAGCGACACCTTTTCCTCGACCGCCTCGCCGGGGTTGATCGCGGTGGACCGTTCGTTCTCGATCATCTCGCGCGGCATCAGGTGGCGGCGGTTGCTGGTCGCGTAGAACAGCACGTTTTCCGGCCGCCCCTCGATCCCGCCATCCAGCACCGCCTTCAGCGATTTGTAATGCTGGTCGTCATGGCTGAACGACAGGTCGTCGCAGAACAGCAGGAACCGGCAGGGCGCGGCCCGCAGATGCGCCAGCAGCCGCTGCACCGAAGGCAGGTCTTCCCGGCTCAGCTCCACGATCTTCAGATCGTGGCCCTCTGCCTGAACCTTCGCGTGTACCGCCTTGACCAGACTGGATTTTCCCATCCCCCGCGCACCCCAGAGCAGGGCGTTGTTCGCCGGCAGGCCGGCGGCGAAATGGCGGGTGTTCTCCAGCAGCGTGTCGCGGGATCGGTTCACCCCGATCAGCAGCGACAGGTCCACCCGCGCCACCTTGGTCACCGGCACCAGCCGGTCCGGCTCGGTGTGCCAGACAAAGGCAGTGGCGGCGGTGAAATCGGGCGGGGGGGCCGGCGCCGGCGCCAGCCGTTCCAGCGCGGCGGCAATCCGCTCCATCGGGTCGGTCACTTGTCCTCGGCCTCCTCGCCGTCGATGTCGTCAACCCACAGGCCTTCCGCCCGCAGCTCCGCCTCGCGCTTCTTCTCGATGCGGCGGATCAGGAAGATCGAGACCTCATACAGCGGATAGACGCAGCAGAAGAGGATGAGCTGGCTCATGATGTCGGGCGGCGTCACCAGCGCCGCCACGAACAGGATCAGCACGATCGCATAGCGCCGCATCCCCGCCAGCCCGGCCGAAGTGGCCAGCCCCGCCTTGCCCATCAGCGTCAGCAGAACCGGCAACTGGAAGCACAGGCCGAAGGCGATGATCAGCTTCAGGCTGATGTCCAGCGTCTCGTTCACCTTGCCCTGGAAGACGATTTCCACCCCCTCGGTCGGCGGCGGGGTGATCACGGCCACATCGCCCGGCGTCTGGCCAAAGCCGGGAACCAGCGCCGTCAGGATCGACGCGCTGTCCGCATAGCCCAGGAAGAACTTCATCGCCATCGGTGTCACGACGAAATGCGCGAAGGCCCCGCCCACCAGGAACAGCACCGGCGACGCGATCAGGAAGGGCAGAAAGGCCTGCTTCTCGCTGCGGTAAAGGCCCGGGGCCACGAACCGCCACAACTGATAGGCAATCACCGGAAAGCTGACCATCAGCCCGCCGACCATCGCGATATGCATCAGCGTGAAGAAATATTCCTGCGGCGCGGTGTATTGCATCACCGGGTTGGGGTTGCCCAACGCCCGCATGGCCTTTTCGATCGGCTGCAGCATGAAATGCAGGATCGGGTCTGCCACGATGAAGCAGACGATCATGCCAACCATGAAGGCGCAGACCGACCAGATCAGGCGGTTGCGCAACTCGGCCAGATGCTCGACCAGCGGGGCCGAGCTGTCGTCGATGTCGTCCTTGGCGGTCATGCCTCTTCCCCGCCCGTGCTTGCGGGCTTCTTCCGGCGACGGCCGGGCGTCCGGGGCGCAGGGGCATCCGCAGGCTGCGAGATCGCCTTCAGCTTCGCCGCCGCTTCATCCATCACCGCCTTGCGTGCCGCCTTCTGTTCGTAAAGCGCCTCGGTGGCCGGTCCAACCGCCGCAGCCGCCGGCTCTGGCGCCGCCGCATCCGCGGCGGCCACGGCCTTGGCCGGCACCGGCGGCGGCGTCAGCGGCTTGGCGGTTACGGCCGGGTGCTTCATCGGGTCCCATTTCTCGAATCGGTCGGCTGCGGATTTCACCGCATCAAGGCCCGCCCCGGTCGGATTGCTGACCGCCTTCAGCCCGTCAACGGCGTCCTTGACACCCGACTCGCTGGCCGCCTGCTCCATGGCACGGCTGAATTCACGCCCCATCGCCCGGATCTTGGCAGTGATCCTGCCCAGTTCGCGGAACATGGCCGGCAGATCCTTGGGACCGATCACGATCAACGCGACGATCCCGACCAGCAGCATCTCGGACCAACTGAAGTCCATCTTCGCACTCCCGAAGGATGAGTAGGATCAGACCTTGTCCTTCTCGGGGGTAACGTCCTTGGCCCCTTCCGCGCTGGCCTTCTCGATCTCTTCGCTGCCTTCCTTGATGCCCTTCTTGAAGGCGGTGATGCCCTTGCCGACTTCGCCCATCATGCCGGCGATCTTGCCGCGGCCGAACAGGACGAGAAGGACGATGGCAATCAGCAACAGTTGCATGGGTCCCGGAGCGTGCATGTGTCTTCTCCTCTGAATCCCGCAGGAAACGGCGGGCTGTGAATGACGTGATGGTCCGTTCTAGGGCCAGCAGCCGCCCGGTTCCAAGGTCAAAGGCGCTTGCACCCCGCACGCAACTGACAGTATTTTGTCAGTAAGTCCCGATCCCCGGAACCGACATGAGCCGCGACAGCCGCCTTTACGATCTGGTGCAGATCCTGCGCGACGGCCGGCTGCACACCGCCGCCGAACTGGCGCGGGCCTGCGGCGTGTCGGTGCGCACCATCTGGCGCGACATGGCGATGATGGCCGCCACCGGCCTGCCGGTGACGGGCGGGCGCGGCCTTGGCTATATCCTGCGCGCGCCGTTGATGCTGCCGCCAACCATGTTCACCGTGGATGAAATCGACGCGCTGGCCACCGGTCTGCGTCTGGTGGAAGAAACCGACCCCACCCGCGCCCGCGCCGCCCGCGCCCTGCGCCACAAGATCGCAACCCTGCTGCCGCAGGCCGGCATCGACCCGCCCCCCCCGTCCGAGGGCTGACCGCCCCGCCGGTCAGGCCCCGCAGGTCAGACCGCGCGCTGCCGCCCCAGCCGCCCGCCGCGCCGCCCAGGCACCGGGGGCGCCGCCAGCCCGGCGCTCAGCGTCTCGGTCATCGGATGGTCGGGCGCATCGGCGCCGTAATGCGCGATCAGCGTCCGCAGCGCATCGGGCACCTCGCGCCCTTGCGGCAGGCTCAGCGCCCAGTCCACAAAGATCGACCGACATTCGCCCATGCTGATACCGTCGATGCGGTAGCTTTCCCGCACCAGCCCCTTCGGGTCTGCCTCTTCCAGCCGCACCGCGCGCCTCCCCGTCATCCGTCAGCCCTGAAACTGGCGCGCAATCGCCGCTTCGGCAAGCGCCACCGCCGACGCCAGCCGGTCCGCCAGCGACGCGGGCGACGAATCCCCGGTTTCGCGCAGCAGGAAGGCCCGCCCGCCCTCGCCCAGCGCGTCCAGATCCAGCGCCCGGTCCGTCAGCAGCCGGGCCGAGGCGTGCAGCCGCCACAACAGCCGGTAGGCCCCCAGCAGCGCCTCGCGATCGGCGGGCGCGATCCCGCCGCCGGCCGCCGCCACCTGCCGTTCCACCTGCCGCGCCGGGCTGCCGCCCAGCAGCGCCGCCATCTGGGCGCACAATTCGATGTCCATGATCCGGCCCGCGCCGTTCTTGGCATCCCAGCCGCCCTGCGCGGGCTTTGCCGCCTGCACCCGCTCGCGCATCTCGGCCACATCGGCGCGCACACGGGCCGCGTCCTTGCCCTTGGAGGCGATGATCTCGCGGCGGAAGGTTTCCACCGCATCGGCCAGCGCGGGCGGCCCCGCCATCACCCGCGCCCGCGTCAGCGCCAGATGTTCCCAGGTCCAGGCCTCGCTTTCCTGATAATCGCGCCAGCCGGTGATGGAGGTCGCCACCGCCCCGGCCCGCCCGCTGGGCCGCAGCCGCACATCCACCTCGTAAAGCCGCCCCTCGGCGGTCTGCGCCGAAAGGGCCGTCACCATCGCCTGCGTCAGCCGCGCATAATAGGTGCGCGTCGGCAGCGGGCGGCGACCTTCGGACTGCTCCACCCCGTCGGCGTCATAGATCAGGATCAGGTCCAGGTCCGACCCGGCGTTCAGCCGCCCCGCCCCCAGCGACCCCATGCCCAGCAGCACCGCACCCTGCCCCGGACAAGGCCCGTGCTTGGCCGCGAAATCCGCCAGCACCTCGGGCCACAGCCCCTGCACCACCGCCTCGGCCAGATCGGCATAGCACTTGCCCGCCTCGAAGGCGTCGATCAGCCCGCGCAGGTGATGCACGCCCACCCGGAAATGCCACTCCTTCATCCAGCGCCGCGCGGAATCCAGCTTCCGCTCGTAATCGCCCTCGTCCAGCCGCTGCCGCAGATCGGCCAGCAGCCCCGGCGCCCCCGGCCAGGGCGCCCAGAAACTGCCGCCGATCACCGCATCCAGCACACTGGCATTGCGCGACAGGTACAGCGCCAGCCCCGGCGCGGTGCCGGCAATGTCGATGATCAGGTCCACCAGCGACGGATTGGCCTCGAACAGCGAAAAGATCTGCACCCCCGCCGGCAGCCCCTTCAGGAACCCGTCCAGCGCCACCAGCGCCTCATCCGGGCTGGCCGCGCGTTCCAGCCGCTTCAGCAACTGCGGCCGCAGCCGCCGAAAGATCGCCTGTGCCCGGTCGGACTTGAGGCAGGGATAGGACCGCCACCCCGCCACGATCGCCTGCGCATGGGCCGAAAGCTCGGGGCCGTCCTCGGCCTCGGCGGGCGCGAAGAAACCTTCGGTCAGCCGGTCGGTGCTGGCCAGCCGCGCCAGCAGGCCCGCACGGAACGCCGCCTCGTCCTGCCCGCAGAAGGCCGCGATCCGCGCCACCCCCTCCGCCGTGGCCGGCATCGCATGGGTCTGCGCGTCGTTCACCATCTGCAACCGATGCTCCACCTCGCGATGCGCGCGGTAAAGCTGCGTCAGCTCTGCCGCCACATCGGCCGGAATCCAGCCCTTTTCGGCCAGCGCCGCCAGCCCGCCCACCGTGGTGCGGTCGCGCAGGTCGGGGTCGCGCCCGCCCGCGATCAACTGCCGGGTCTGGGTGAAGAACTCGATCTCGCGGATGCCGCCCTGCCCCAGCTTCATGTTGTGGCCCTCCACCGTGACCGGCCCGTGCAGCCCCCGGTGGTCGCGGATGCGCAGCCGCATGTCATGGGCATCCTGAATGGCGGCATAATCCAGATGCTTGCGCCACACGAAGGGCGCCAGCGATTTCAGGAACCGCTCGCCCGCCGCCAGATCGCCGCCGCAGGGCCGCGCCTTGATATAGGCCGCGCGTTCCCAGGTCCGGCCCTCGGCCTCATAGTAACTGTAGGCCGCCGCCATCGACAGGCAGACCGGCGTCACGCTGGCATCGGGGCGCAGCCGCAGGTCGCTGCGGAAGACATAGCCGTCCTGCGTCACATCCGACAAAAGCGCCGTCATCTTGCGCGTGACGCGGATGAAGGCCGCCCGCGCCTCGGCGGCCTCTTCCCCATAGCGGTCCTGGTCGAACAGGCAGATCAGGTCGATGTCCGAGGAATAGTTCAGCTCGAACGCGCCCATCTTGCCCATGGCCAGCACGACCATGCCGCCTGCGGTATCGGCATCGGCCGCCGTCGCCCCGGGCAGCTTGCCCCGGCGGATTTCCTCGGCCACCAGCCGCTTCAGGCACAGGTCCACCGCCAGATCGGCCAGCCGGGTCAGCGCGCCGGTCACCTGCTCCAGCGGCCAGACCCCGCCCAGATCGCACAGCGCCGCCAAAAGCGCGATGCGCCGCTTGGCCCGCCGCAACGCGGCCCCCAGCGCGTCCAGCGGCGCGGCGGCAGCGGCCGCCAGTTCCGCCTCCAGCGCCTGTTCGGGCACGCCTGCCAGCGCGGCGCAGAGCCACTCCCCCTCGCGCAGGGCAAGGTCGCGCAGATAGGGCGAACAGCCCGCCGTGGCGCCCACCAGCCCGGCCACATCCGGCGGCAGGGCCGGCAGGCTGCGCAGGGTGTCTGCCGCCGCCTCGGGATCAAAGGCGATGGGCTGGCGGCTGAGGCGGGCGGCGAAGGGGGCAAGCGACATGGCCGCAGAATGGGTGCGCCGCGCCGCAGGGTCAATGCGCCGCGCGCGCAGGGTCTTGCGGATCAGCGCGGCCTGTCAGCCCGGCCTGTCAACCCGGCCTGTCCGGGCGGGTCAGGAACCGCAGCGCGTTTCCCCGCCCCCGCACACCGGCGCGGCAAGACCGGCTCCGCAAGACTCCACAAAGGCCGGCGCCTGCCCCGGCGGGCGAGAAGCGCCCGCCACGGGCGGGGCGGGCGCTGGCCGGGTGCTTGGGCCCCCAGCCAACAAGGGGCACCGGGCCGCTGTGGCGGCGGCAATGGCCGCCGCCAGTTCGGCCCCCCACACCTTGCCCTTCGTCCCCGCCTCCCGCTACCAAGGTCCGGCCACCCTGCCGGAGCCCCGTGATGTCCAAAAGCCTTGCCCGCCTGCGCGCCGCCCTGTCCACCGCCGGTCTCGACGCCACCCCCGTCGAGATGCCGGCCGAGACGCGCACCGCCGAACAGGCCGCCGCAGCCGCCGGCTGCGCGCTGGACCAGATCGTCAAGTCGATCCTGTTTCAGGGCGCCAGCGGGCGGCTTTACCTGTTCCTCACCGCCGGCGGCAACCGGGTGGACGAGGCGCGCGCCTCGGCGCTGGCGGGCGAACCCCTTGGCCGCGCCGATGGCGAGACGGTGCGCCGCGTCACCGGCTTTGCCATCGGCGGCGTGGCCCCTCTGGGCCACCTCACCCCGGTGCCGGTCTGGATGGACCCGCGGCTGATGGATTTCGCCACCGTCTGGGCGGCCGCCGGCACGCCGCGCCACATCTTCGCCGCCGCCCCGGCCGATCTGGCCCGCGCCGCCGGCGCCCGCCTTGCCGCCTTCTGCGCCCCGCGGCCGGGCTGATGTAAATAATCTTCACATACCCTCTTGCGCGACTCGGGCGCTGCGCCCATCTTCCCCAATGTGAAAGACATTCACATACGCACAAACCGGGGAGAAACCGTTGATGTACACCACCGCCACCGCGCCTGCCGCCGCCCGCATGGGTTGGTTCCGCCGGGCCGAGGCCTGGCTTGATGCCCGGGGCAAAGGGGCCTGGATCGCCGCCATGGTGGCGGGGTTCGTGGTCTTCTGGCCCGTCGGCCTTGCCCTTCTTGCCTATATGATCTGGGGAAAACGCATGTTCGGAAAATCCTGCCACGCCCGTCGCCATGACCAGGCCCATCGCTGGGGCCACGCCTTCCGCCCCTCGGGCAACAGCGTGTTCGAGTCCTACAAGGCCGATACGCTGAAACGGCTGGAAGACGAACAGGAAGCCTTTGAATCCTTCCTGCAACGGCTGCGCGACGCCAAGGACAAGAAGGAATTCGATGCCTTCATGGAAGACCGCGCCCGCGAAGCCTCGGCGCAGGATGTGACGCCCGCCGACAGCACCGCCCGTCGCGGCGAATACTGACCGCAAGACTGGCTGCAAGTCTGGCCACAAGGCCCCGGCGCCCCCCGCGCCGGGGCCGCCCGCGCCGCCGGGCCGCGTCACCCTCTTGGC
Organism: Pseudogemmobacter blasticus; assembly: GCF_003071405.1. Taxonomy (NCBI): domain Bacteria; kingdom Pseudomonadati; phylum Pseudomonadota; class Alphaproteobacteria; order Rhodobacterales; family Paracoccaceae; genus Pseudogemmobacter; species Pseudogemmobacter blasticus. The sequence continues at coordinate 604,679 of NZ_CP020470.1, forward strand.
GCGGCCCGCATGGCTTGCTAGGCTCCGCCCCTGAACACCCCTTCTCACCCCGGGCCGCGCCCATGCGTCACACGCTTCCCATCGCGCCGCAGTTCTATGTGACGGCCCCGCAGCCCTGCCCGTATCTTGACGGGCGGATGGAAAGAAAGCTGTTCACCGCCCTTCAGGGCGAACATGCGCAGCGCCTGAACGACACGCTGTCGAAACAGGGCTTCCGCCGCAGCCAGAACGTGCTTTACCGCCCGACCTGTGCGGAATGTTCGGCCTGCCTCTCGGCCCGGATTCGCGTGGCCGATTTCCAGCCCTCGCGCACCCAGAAGCGGATTCTGAAAAAGAACGCAGCCCTGGTCCGCAACGCCACCAGCCCCTGGGCCACCGAAGACCAGTTCCAGCTTTTCCGCCGCTACCTGGACAGCCGCCACGCCGATGGCGGCATGGCCGACATGGACATCTTCGAATTCGCCGCCATGATCGAGGAAACCCCGATCAAAAGCCGCGTGATCGAATACAGCCGCCCCGCCGGCCCCGGCGAACAGGGCCGCCCGCTGGCCGCCGTCAGCCTGACCGATGTCTTCGATGACGGCCTCAGCATGGTCTACAGCTTCTATGACGCCGACATGACCGATCGGTCGCTGGGCACCTATCTGATCCTCGATCACATCGCCATCGCCCGCGAAGCCGGGCTGCCCTATGTCTATCTGGGCTACTGGGTGCCCGGCAGCCGCAAGATGGGCTACAAGGCCGGCTTCTCGGCGCTGGAAATCTACAAGGCCGGCCAGTGGCAGCCCATCGGAAGCCCCGCCGACCATACCGCCGAACTGCACCCGCTGTCGGTTGACCCGATCGCCGAACAGGTGGCCCGCATCGCCCTGCCCGAAGCGCGGATGCCGCGCGACTGACCGCGGTTCAAAACCGTCACAACCGCCACCAAAAGCGGCAAGTGCCACCGGAACGGGCAAACCGTGCCGGACCCGCCTTGCCACCCCGCCCGTTCTGCCGAAAAGACTTGCACCTCAAGGCAATGTCGGCGTTGACGCGCACCACCTCGCCTGACTATCTGGCCCAAGGACGGTTGTCGCACGGGGAACACCCCGGCAGGCCGGACATGTGACCGAAACAGGGGGAGTCCATGCAACCACTACTGGCGCTGTCGCGCCTGATAGATCGCATCACGGCCCTGGTCGGCAAGGGCGTGATGTGGCTGATCTTCGTGGCCATTCTTGTCAGTGCGACCAATGCCATCGTGCGCAAGGCGATCAACTGGTCCTCGAACTCGCTGCTTGAATTGCAATGGTATCTGTTCGGCGCCGCCTTCATGGGCGCCGCGGCCTACACGCTGCAACAGAACGAACATATCCGCATCGACATCTTCTACGGCACCCGCACGCGCCGCACCCAGCACTGGATCGACCTGTTCGGTCATGTGGTCTTCCTGCTGCCCTTCGTCGTGCTGATGACCTGGATGATGGTCCCCTACGCCTATGGCGCCTGGAAGATCGGTCAGGTCTCCTCCAGCTCGGGTGGCCTGATCATCTGGCCGGCCCGCGCCCTGCTGGCGGCGGGCTTCGTGCTGCTGATCTTCCAGGCCCTGTCGGAAATCATCAAGAAAATTGCGGTGATGCGCGGCCTGATCGAAGACCCGCACCCCTTCATCTCGGCCCATGAAGCGGCCGAGAAGGAGGGCGAGGAACTCGCCCGTGAAGTGGCCCGCCTGGCCCAGGAGGCCCGCAAGTGATCGAATTCATCGCCCTGAACATGGCCCCGATCATGTTCGCCTCGCTGGTGATCTTTCTCCTGCTTGGCTATCCGGTGGCCTTCTCGCTGGCCGCGAACGGCCTTCTGTTCTTTGCCATCGGCGTCTGGCTGGCGCCCTATTCCGGCAACACCATCACGCTTGACTGGCCCCTGCTTGGCACCATGCCGCAACGCATCTGGGGGGTGATGTCGAACGAGACATTGCTGGCCATTCCCTTCTTCACCTTCATGGGCATCGTCCTTGAACGCAGCGGCATGGCCGAAGACCTGCTCGATACCGTGGGCCAGCTCTTCGGCCCGATCCGCGGCGGCCTGGCCTATGCCGTGGTCATCGTCGGTGCGCTTCTGGCCGCCACCACGGGCGTCGTCGCCGCCTCGGTCATCGCGATGGGCCTGATCTCGCTGCCCATCATGCTGCGCTACGGCTACGACCGGCGCCTTGCCTCGGGCGTGATCGCGGCCAGCGGCACGCTGGCCCAGATCATTCCGCCCAGCCTGGTGCTGATCGTTCTGGCCGACCAGTTGGGCAAATCGGTGGGCGACATGTATGCCGGCGCCATGCTGCCGGGCCTGGTGCTGACCGGGCTCTACATGGCCTATATCTTCGTCGTCTCGATCCTCCGCCCGTCCTGGGTGCCCGCCCTGCCGCCCGAGGCGCGCACGCTGGGCCACGGCATCCTGTCGCTGATCGTGGCGCTGGCCGTCTGCATCGGCATCGGCTACGGCGCGCACAAGGCGCTGTACCCGACCTACGGCGCCGATGCCGACATCCTTGGCGGCGTCGTCGGCGTGGCGGTGATCTACATCTATGCGCTGGTCGACCGCGCCCTGAAGCTGAACACGCTGTCACGGCTGGCCAGCCAGGTGATCATGGTGCTGATCCCGCCGCTGGCGCTGATCTTCCTTGTCCTTGGCACCATCTTCCTTGGCATCGCGACGCCCACCGAAGGCGGCGCCATGGGCGCGGTCGGCGCGATGCTGCTGGCGGCGCTGAAGGGGCGGCTGAACTTCACCGTCATCAGCCAGGCGCTGGCCTCGACGACCCGGCTCTCCTCCTTCGTGATCTTCATCCTGATCGGCGCGCGGGTGTTCTCGCTGACGTTCTATGGCGTGAACGGCCATGTCTGGGTGGAACACCTGCTGGTGGGCCTGCCGGGCGGACAGACCGGCTTCCTGATCATCGTGTCGATCCTGGTGTTCCTGCTGGCCTTCTTCCTCGATTTCTTCGAGCTGGCCTTCATCATCGTGCCGCTGCTGGTGGCCCCGGCCGTGGCGCTGGACATCGACCTGATCTGGTTCGGCGTCATCCTTGCGGTGAACATGCAGACCTCGTTCATGCACCCGCCGTTCGGCTTCTCGCTGTTCTTCCTGCGCTCGGTCGCGCCGAAAGGCCCCTATACCGACAAGGTGACGGGCCAGCGCGTGGCCGGCGTGACCACCGGGCAGATCTACTGGGGCGCCACGCCCTTCGTGGTGATCCAGGTGGTGATGATCGGCGTCGTGATCGCCTTCCCGGGGCTGGTCATGCACTACAAGCCCGCGCCAGTGGACGTGTCGAAGGTCGAGATCAAGGTGCCGGGCTTCACCCCGATGGCGCCCGCCGCCCCCGGCACACCGTCGCTGGGCGGCCCCGCGCTGGGGGCGCCGAACTTCGGCGGCGGCACCGCCCCGGCGCCTGCGCCGGCGCCGGCCCCGGCGGGTCTGCCCGGTGCGCCCGCACTTGGCACCCCGAACTTCGGGACCGGCGGCACCGCAACGCCCGAACCGGCACCGGCACCTGCTCCGGCCCCCGGCCTTGGGGCGCCTGTTCTGAACCCGCCTGTTCTGAACCCGCCGACCGTCACACCCTGACACCGGCAACAAGACGAAAAAGGGCAGGCCTCGCGCCTGCCCTTTTGCATGTCAGCCTCTGGCGCAGCGCCCTCCGGCAGGGCAGTCTGCACCCATGACAAACGCCCCCCCTCCCTATGCCTGGCCCGACCCCGACCGCGATTACGCCAACGGCGCCTTCATCGCCGGGGCCGACGCCTATGTTCCCCGCTGGACAGCGGCCGCCGCCGCCTTCCGCGCCGCACAAGGCGCCTCTGCCCGGCTGGACCTGCCCTATGGCCCCGGCGAACAGCATCGGTTCGACCTGTTCCTTCCCGCCGAATCGCCGCGCGGCTGCGTGGTCTTCGTCCATGGCGGCTACTGGATGGCCTTCGGGCGCGAAGCGTGGTCGCATCTGGCCGCCGGGCCGCTGGCGCAGGGCTGGGCGGTGGCGATGCCGTCCTACACACTGGCCCCCGCCGCCCGCATCGCAGACATGACGCAGGAAATCGCCGCAGCCTGCCGCAGCATCGCGACCATGGTCGCCGGGCCGCTGGTCGTCACGGGTCATTCCGCCGGCGGGCATCTGTCCGCCCGCATGGGCTGCGCCGACATCGACGCCCCCGTCGCGCGGGTGGTGCCCATCTCGCCCCTGTCGGAACTGGGGCCGCTGATGGCCACCCAGATGAACACCACACTCAAGCTGGACATGGCCGAGGTCGCCGCCGAAAGCCCCGCCCGCCTGCCGCTGCGCCCCGGAACCCGCGCGCATGTCTGGGTTGGCGCGGAGGAACGCCCCGCCTTTCTCTGGCAGGCCCGCGTCCTGTCCGAAGAATGGGGCTGCGGCTGGACCGCCGCCCCCGGGCGCCACCATTTCAACGTGATCGACGCGCTGGCCGATCCGGCCTCGGATCTTGTGGCGCTGCTGACGGGCTGACCGCGCCCGCAGCCCCCCGGCGCCGCCTCAGGCGACGCCGGTGACTTCGGCCATTTCCTCGGCGCGCCGCGCCTCGGCCTCACGCGCGGCCTCGATCCGGGCGCGGCGGCGGCGGTTGACCTCATAGATCACCGCCAGAACCAGCGTCACGCAGATCAGCAGGAAGGCCAGCGCGTTGATCGTGGGGGTGATCCCAGACCGCACCTTCGAGAAGACATAGACCGTCAGCGTATCCGCCCCGCCCCGGGTGAACTGCGTCACGTTGAAGTTCTCGATCGACTGGAAGAAGGCCACCGCGCCGCCGGCAAAGATCGCCGGGTACAGATGCGGCAGCAGGATGCGCCGCATCACCTGCCCGTGGCTGGCGCCAAGGTCCAGCGCCGCCTCTTCAAGGCCGGGATCAAAACTTTGCAGCCGCGCCAGCACCAGCAGCATCACCATGGCGGCGATATAGCTGACCTGCCCAAGCACGCTCAGGTGCAGGCCGGGAACAAAGGGGAACGGCTTGCCCTCGGGCCCGAACAGGGCCCCGCCCAGCTTGGTCCACATGATCATGGTGGAAATGCCGATCACCACGCCGGGAATCAGGATCGTGGCGATCATCATGCTGTAAAGCACCGTCCGCACCCGGCCCGAGATCGAATTGATCAGGATCGCCGCCGCCGTGCCGATGATGACCGAGATCACCGCCACCGCCGCCGCCACCCACAGGGTATTGGCAAAGGCCATCAGCATCCGGTCGTCGTTCCACAGATCGACAAACCAGCGGCCCGTCCAGCCCTTCCACGGCACAATCGACGGCAGCTTGCTATCGTTGAAGGCCGCGCCCGACATCACCACCAGCGGCGCGATCAGATAGCACAGGAACAGGACGGTATAGAGGTGCGACAGGTTCTGTCTCAGCTTGTGCATGGTCCTGCCCCCCTATTTCGCAATATCGGACAGCTTCACCTTGAACAGCCACATGGCGATGGTCACGAAGACCGTGCACAGGCTGAGCAGCATGAAGGCATAGGCGCTGGCGGTGTTCCAGTCGAGCGCGTCCTTGAACCACTGGTCGATGGTCTGCGTGAACCATTGCGAAGTGGTCGATCCCAGAATCGACGGCACCAGCAGCGAGCCCGCCGACAGCATGAACACCATGACCGACCCGCTGGCGATGCCGGGCTTGGCATGGGGCAGCACGATCCGCCAGTGGATCTTCCACCACTGCGCGCCCAGGTCTTCCGCCGCCTCGATCTGGTTGGTGTCCAGCGATTGCACGGCGTTATAGACCGGGAACAGCATGAACAGGACGTAGGTGTAGATCAGCCCGATCACCACGCCGGTATAGCCCATGTTGGTCCAGCGCACCGGCGCGTCGATCAGGCCGATGCCCAGCAGCATCGCGTTCAGCGGCCCCTTGAACGCCAGGATGATCCACCAGGCAAAGGCGCGCAGCACTTCCGACACCCAAAGCGGAATGAACAGCATCAGCAGAAGGGTCGGCAGCGTCTTGGGGTTGACGATCTTGGCCATGTAATAGGCCAGCGGATAGGCCAGCGCGAAGCAGATCACCGTGACCAGCATCGAATAGAAGATGGTCAGCGAAAAGGTATAGACATGCACCGGGATCGAGAAGCTGAACCCGAACAGGCTTTTCTCGACACTGCTGTCCAGCACCTTCAGGTAATTGGCGAAACTGTAGGTATCGCGCGGCCCCCCGATCTCGACCACCGGCAGATAGGGGCGGAAGCTCTGTTCGAACAGCGTGATGTTCGGCACGATCACCAGCATCAGCAGCCAGAAGGCCACCAGCAGGCAGATCAGCAGCGTCAGTCCGGGGCCATAGCGGCGCAGCATGTCCTGCATGGCTCAGCCCCGCACATTGGCATCGGGCAGGATCGCGGCGCGTTCGGCGTCAAACGACATGAACATCTTCGCGCCCATCCCGGGCACCGTCGCCTGCCCGTCGTTGCGGATTTCCGCCGCCAGCTTCGCCCCGGTCTCGCTGATCGCCAGGATCGAGATGAAATTGCCCTCGAAGACACTTCGCTGATGGTCACCGGGATCGAATTCTCGTCCGCCCTGGTCTGGCTCAGCCGCGTATGTTCGGGGCGGACATAGAGCTTTACCCCCTTGCCGCCGGCACTTGCGCCCAGCCGGGCGCGGAAGGTGCCATGCGGCGTGGCAAAGGCCGCCATCCCGCCGGAAGGGTTCTGAACTTCGCCGCTGAACACATTGTTTTCGCCCACGAAAGCGGCCACAAACCCGTTCACCGGATTGTTGTAGATGTCGCGCGGGTCTGCAATCTGCTGGATGCGCCCCTGCGACATGACCCCCACCCGGTCACTCATCGCCAGCGCCTCGCCCTGGTCATGGGTGATGTAGATGAAGGTCACGCCCGTCCGCTTCTGGATGGCGCGCAGCTCGGCCCGCATGTGCTGGCGCAGCTTCAGGTCCAGCGCCGACAGCGGCTCGTCCAGCAGCATCACCTGCGGCTCCACCGCCAGCGCGCGCGCAATCGCCACCCGCTGCTTCTGCCCGCCCGACAACTGGCTGACCATCTTGTCCCCCGCCCCCGGCAGATCGACCAGCGTCAGCAGCTCTTCGGCCTTCTTGCGGCGCGTGGCCTTGTCCACCCCCCGCACCTCAAGCCCGAAGGTGATGTTTTCCCAGATCGGCATCAGCGGAAACAGCGCCAGGTTCTGGAAGATCAGCGCCGTCGGGCGCTGGTTGGGGCGCTTGCCCTTCACATCCTGCCCGCCGATGCGGATCACGCCCTGCGTCGGCTCGATAAAGCCCGACACCATGCGCAGGATGGTGGTCTTGCCGCAGCCCGAGGGGCCAAGGAAGGAAAAGAACTCTCCCGGCCTGACCGAGACATTGGCGTTGTCGACAGCCCGAAAGCTGCCGAAATCGCAGCACACGTTTTCAAGATCGATTCCGGCGCTCATCGCGTCGCTGTCTCCCCGGGGTTATCGTTTTTTGATTTGTCGTCACGCTAACAGTCGCCGCGCACACCGCAACGAATTTTTGCGTCAACCGCAGGCCCAAGCGCGACACGATGGTCCGCAAGACGGGCACGCCGGGCAGTTTCTGCCCGGCGTGCTGCGGTTTCAGGCAATCCCCGCCACCGCGGGAAACCGTCAGGCGGCCTTGTACTTGTCGGCGTATTCGCTGCGCTTGGCCACGAATTCGGCGGTCTGCTCGGGCCACCACCACAGCGATTTCAGCGCCGTGTCATCAAAGGTGCCCTTGTAGAAGGCGGCAATCTCCGCATCCATCAGGTCGGGCGCGCCCTTCGCCACCGGGTTCGCCTTGAAGGCGGTGGCCCAGTCGGCCGAGGGCTGCGGCGTGGCGACGAACTTCGCCAGCTCGGCGGCGGCATCCGCGTTCTTCGCGGCCTTCAGCAACGAGAAGCCCTGATTCCAGGCAAAGGCGCCCTCGACCGGCGCGATGTACTTGAAGCCGTCGTTGCGCACGTTGAAGCCGGTCGAATCCCAGCACAGGCCGATGGTGGCGCCATTGGCCTGGAAGCCGGCCACCGCCTCGTTCTCGCCCGACCACCACTGCACCACATTGCCCTTGGCCTTGATCGCCTCGGCCAGCGCGATGTCCCACAGCTCGGTCATGGCCGCCATGTCGACATAGCCATCGCGCCACGGACGCGGCAGCTTGCCCTGCGCTTCCAGCCAGCGGCCCATCGCGGCCAGCGTCGAATGGGGGCGCAGCACGGCCGCGTTGTCGGCGCTGAACAGGTCGCCCAGGCTGGGCGGCGTCGCCAGCTTGGCATCGGCTTCCGACGCGACCAGCGCCTCGGTGCCCCAGACCGACGGCACAATCATCAGCGCGCCGTCAAGGCGCGACATCTCGCCCGCCGCGCCATCGGCCAGACCCGGCAGATAGGCGTCCAGCGCCACCTTCGATTCGTCCCAGGCCTGCAGCAGACCGTTGGCATTGTAGCTGCCCCAGCGGTCGATGGTGGTTTCGATCAGGTCCAGCGCGCCGGTTTCCTGCGCGATCTTGGCTTCGGCATACATGGTCTCGTGATCGGGAACTTCCTTGAAGTTCACCTTGATCCCGGTCGCGGCTTCGAAAGCCGGAAAGACCTTTTCCGCAAGGGTCGGATAGCCGGCCCAGCCGATGAAGTTCAACTCGCCCGACGAGGCAAGCGCCTTGGACGAAATGATCGCGGGCGCGGCCAGAAGGCCCGCACCGGCGGCAGTCGTCTGAAGGAAACGGCGGCGGTTGAGGTGGAAGGTCATGTTCTCTCTCCTGCATGGCGCAAGGCGCGCTGAGCGGTGCCTTGCCACGCCCATGTAACGGTCAAGCGACAGAAAAGTGAACAAAAATAAGGCGGCGCGCGAATCCGCACGCCGCCTTCCGCCTATCAAACGGGGCGCGCTCTGCCGCGCCCCCGGCGGTGTCAGGCCGCCTTGTACTTGTCGGCGTATTCGGTCCGCTTGGCGATGAACTCGGCCGATTGCTCGGGCCACCACCACAGCTTGGCCAGCGCCTCGTCGTTGAAGGTGCCGTTGTAATAGGCCGAAACTTCCGGGTCCATCAGATCGGCCGCGCCCTTGCCCACCGGGTTGGACGAGAAGGCCGAAGCCCAGCCCGCCGCCCCTTCGGCGGTCGAGACGTATTTCACGAACTCATGCGCCTGATCGACGTTCTTGGCGTTCTTCATCAGCACAAAGCCCTGATGCCAGGCAAAGGCCCCTTCCACCGGGGCAACATATTTGTAGCCGTCCTTGCGCAGGTTGAAGCCGGTGGAATCCCAGCACAGGCCGATGGTGGCGCCGTTCGCGGTGAACCCGGCATTGGCCTCGTTCTCGCCCGACCACCACTGCACCACATTGCCCTTGGCCTTGATCGCCTCGGCCAGCGCAATGTCCCACAGCTCGGTCATCGCGGCCATGTCGGTATAGCCGTCCATCCACGGGCGCGGCAGCTTGCCGGTCGCATCCAGCCAGCGGCCCATGGCTGCCAGCGTCGAATGGGGCCGCAGCACGGCCTGGTTCTCGGCGTTGAACAGGTCGCCCAGGCTGGGCGGGGTCGACAGCTTGGCATCGGCCTCGTTCACCACCAGCGATTCCGTGCCCCAGACCGACGGGACATAGAACAGCTTGCCATCGGCGCGCGAACGGTCGCCCGCCGCGCCATCGGCCAGACCCGGCAGATAGTTCGACATCGCCAGCTTGGCTTCGTCGAACGGCGCCAGCAGGCCGTTCGAGTTCCAGCCGCCCCAGCGGTCCAGCGTCGGCTCGATCACGTCGATGCCGCCGGCCTCCAGCGCGACCTTGGCTTCCGCGAACATCGTGTCCTGATCGGGCAGTTCCTTGAAGTTCACCTTGATGCCGGTGGCCTTCTCGAAGGCCGGAAACACCTTTTCGGTCAGGGCGGGATAGCCCGCCCAGCCGACGAAGTTGATTTCGCCCGATGAGGCCAGCGCCTTGGACGAAATAAGGGCAGGCGCGGCCAGAAGACCGGCGCCCGCCGCCGAGGTCTTCAGGAACCGGCGGCGGCTAAGGGGGGTAAGCGTGGTCAAGTTCGTTCTCCCTGGTTGACTTTGGGTCAGTGCACAGCGGTTTGCCCGCTTTTCATTGCTCGGGTCTCGCCCGGCTGACCGATGTCCTCGCCCTGCAGACCGGCAAAGACACAAGGCACGGCACAGAGATCCCAGAGCCGCACCATAGGGCAGCAGCCCCCTCGTCTGTCAACGGACCTGTGGGCCTGCCGGCTGCCGGACGCCGGAATTTGGCGTCTGCCGCAGGGTATGACTGTTTTCTGCACGTCGGATGCACGCAAGATGCCTGTTCCGCAGCAGGGGGCGGCGCCATGAAAAAGGGCGGCCCCGACGGGCCGCCCCCTGTGTCCGGTTTCCCGCGATCTCAGTCGATCATCGGGATCAGCGCATCCAGGCTTTTCTTGGCATCGCCATAGAACATCCGGGTATTGTCCTTATAGAACAACGGGTTCTCGATGCCGGAATAGCCCGTGCCCTGCCCGCGCTTGCTGACGAACACCTGCTTGGCCTTCCAGACCTCCAACACCGGCATCCCGGCGATGGGGGAATTGGGATCTTCCTGCGCCGCCGGGTTCACGATGTCATTGGACCCAATGACGATCACCACATCGGTAGACGGAAAATCTTCATTGATTTCATCCATTTCCAGCACGATGTCATAGGGAACCTTGGCCTCGGCCAGCAGCACGTTCATGTGCCCCGGCAGGCGGCCCGCCACCGGATGGATGGCGAAACGCACCTCTTTCCCCCGCGCCCGCAGCTTCCGCGTCAGCTCGCTGACCGACTGCTGCGCCTGCGCCACCGCCATGCCATATCCCGGCACGATGATCACGCTGTCGGCATCGTTCAAAGCCGCCGCCACTCCCTCGGCATCAATCGCAACCTGCTCACCCGCGATCTCCATCGCCGGGCCAGAGGCATTGCCGAACCCGCCCAGGATCACGCTGATGAAGCTGCGGTTCATCGCCTTGCACATGATGTAGCTGAGGATGGCCCCCGAAGACCCCACCAATGCGCCGGTCACGATCAGAAGGTCGTTGCCCAGCGTGAAGCCGATAGCCGCCGCCGCCCAGCCGGAATAGCTGTTCAGCATCGACACCACGACCGGCATGTCGGCGCCGCCGATGCCCATGATCAGGTGATAGCCGATGAACAGCGCCAGCGCCGTCATCAGGAACAGCGGGAAGATCGACGCGGTCTTGAGGTAAAGCACCAGCATCAGCAGCGACAGGATCGCCGCCCCCGCGTTCAGCAGATGCCCGCCCTGCAACTGCTTGGCCTTGCCATCCACCTTGCCCGCCAGCTTGCCAAAAGCCACGACCGATCCGGTGAAGGTGACGGCCCCGATGAAGATGCCAAGAAAGACCTCGACCCGCAGGATGTTGATCTCGACCGCCGTCTTGTGCGCCAGAACGGCGGCAAAGCCCGCCAGCGCCGACCGCGCCGTTTCATCCATCGCGGCCACGCGGGCGGCCTCGATATGGGCGTTCAGCCCGATGAACACCGCCGCGAGACCAACGAAGCTATGCAGCGCTGCCACAAGCTGCGGCATCTCGGTCATCTGCACCCGCGTCGCCGCCATGTAACCAAGCGCCGAGCCCCCGGCCAGCATGACGATCAGGAAGAACCAGCCGAAGAAGCCAAGGCTGACTTCCGGTCCGAAGATGGTGCCAATGACGGCAATCGCCATGCCGACGATGCCGTACCAGACGGCGCGCTTGGCGCTTTCCTGGCCCGACAGCCCGCCAAGGCTGAGAATGAACAGAACGGCAGCCGCGATATAGGCGCCCTGGGTCAATCCGATGCTCATGGCCCTACCCTCACGACTTCTGGAACATGGCCAGCATCCGGCGCGTGACCAGGAAGCCGCCGACGATATTGATAGTGGCGATCAGAACCGAGACCGCCGCCAGGATCAGCACGAAGAAGTTGCCTGACCCGATCTGCAACAGCGCCCCCAGCACGATGATGCCGGAAATCGCGTTGGTCACCGCCATCAGCGGCGTGTGCAGGCTGTGGCTGACGTTCCAGATCACCTGGAAGCCCACGAAACAGGCCAGCACGAAAACGATGAAATGCGACATAAAGCTGGCGGGGGCATACAGCCCCACCAGACCCATCAGCGCCCCGCCGGCGGCCAGCATGACCACCTGATTGCGGGTCTGCTGCTTGAAAGCCGCAACCTCTTGCGCCCGGCGTTCTTCCGGGGTCAGTTCCCTGGCCTTTTCCTTCGGCTTGGCGGCTGCAATGGCCTGAACCTTGGGCGGCGGCGGCGGATAGGTGATCGCCCCGTCATGCGCCACCGTGGCGCCACGGATCACGTCATCTTCCATGTTGTGGACGATGACGCCATCCTTCTTCGGTGTAAGGTCCGCCAGCATGTGACGGATATTGTTGGAATAAAGGCTTGAGGCCTGCGTCGCCATCCGGCTGGGGAAATCGGTATAGCCGACGATGGTCACGCCATTGTCGGTGACGATCTTCTGGTCCGGCACCGTCAGGTCGCAGTTGCCGCCGCGCTCTGCCGCCAGATCGACGATCACGCTGCCGCGCTTCATCGCGCGCACCATGTCCTCGGTCCACAGCTTCGGGGCCGGGCGGCCCGGGATCAGCGCTGTGGTGATCACGATGTCCATTTCCGGGGCCAGCTCGCGGAATTTCTTGAGCTGGGCCTCGCGGAACTCGGGGCTGGAAGGCGCCGCATAGCCGCCCGTCGCCGCGCCGTCCTGCGTCTGTTCGGCGAAGTCGAGATAGACGAACTCGGCCCCCATGGATTCAATCTGTTCGGCCACTTCGGGACGCACATCGAAGGCATAGGTGATGGCGCCCAGGCTGACGCTGGCGCCGATCGCGGCCAGACCGGCCACACCCGCCCCCACCACCAGCACCTTGGCCGGCGGCACCTTGCCCGCTGCCGTGACCTGCCCGGTGAAGAAGCGGGGAAAGTTGTTCGCCGCCTCGATCACCGCGCGGTAGCCGGCCAGATTGGCCGTCGAGGACAGCGCATCCATCTTCTGCGCGCGGGAAATCCGCGGCACCATGTCCATGGCAATGACGGACGCGCCCTGTGCCTTGACGGTTTCCAGAAGGTCCGGGTTCTGCGCCGGCCAGAAGAAGCTGATCAGGGTCTGCCCCTGCCGCAGCGCCTTGGCTTCCTTTTCCTCGGGGCCACGCACCTTGACCACCACATCGGCGGCCGCGAGCACGGCCTTGGCATCGGCCAGCACATCGACCCCTGCCGCCGCATAGGCGGCATCGGTGAAGCCGGCCTTGTCGCCCGCACCCGACTGGATGCAGCAGCTATGGCCCAGCTTCTGAATGGCAAGCGCCGACTCTGGCGTCATCGCCACCCGGTTCTCACCCGCAAACACTTCCGTCAAAGCACCGATTTTCACCGTCATAGCCTCCTGTGGCGGCCGTTATCGTTCTTCGTGCCTATGCGTTGCGCAACTTTCTTTCAATCCCGAATTGCGGATTGACCGAATGTCTCATCGCCGCAGGCCGTTACCAAAGGGAACCCCGATCAGCCAGCGCGCGGTGCCGGCCGCCCATGCGTCGAAACCGGCACCAAAGCGGGCGCGCAGCCGCGCTTCTTCATCAAGAATGAAGCGGGTTTCGATGATCCAGACGAATCCTGCCAGCAGGGGCAACGCCCAAGGCGCATTGAAGCCAAGGCAGGCGCCCGCGACCACCATCAGATCGCCCAGATAGATCGGATTGCGCGACCAGGCGAAAGCCCCGCCGGTCACCAGAACCGATGGCATCTGGCGCGGAATCACCGTGGTCCGGGCCAGGGCCATCTGCGCCCCCGCCACCGCCATCAGCGCAACGCCGGCCAGCGCCAGCAGCATCCCCAGGGCCGGACCGACCGGCGACAGGAAATCCCAGGGCCAGACGCGGCCCAAACCCCAGGCCAAGGCTACCGCCGCCATCGTCCACACCGGCGGCCAATCCAGCGCCTTCATGCCCTGCTCCTGCTGCAAATCCCGCGACAGCCGACACTGGCGCAGGCCATGACCGGAACGCAAGCGGCCTCAAGGACGCATCCCGGAACGGCGGGGCTGGAGGAATCCGCCACAGTAAGGCATGACAGGGCCAAGAGGAGCGCCCCATGACCACAGATTTCGCCGCCACAAAACGCCAGTTCCTGCTGCCCGAAGGGGTAATCTACCTTGATGGAAACTCGCTGGGGCCATTGCCCCGCGGCGTGGCCGAACGGTTGCAGACCACCGTGGCCGATGAATGGGGCCAGATGCTGATCCGCGGCTGGAACACCGCCGGCTGGATGGACATGCCCGCCCGCGTAGGCAACCGGATCGCCCGTCTGGTGGGGGCCGAACCGGGCAGCGTCGTCATGGGCGACACGCTCTCGATCAAGGTCTACCAGGCGCTGGCGTCGGCGCTGGAACTGGTGCCGGGCCGGCGGGTGATCCTGTCCGACACCGGCAACTTCCCGTCCGACCTGTATATCGCGGACGGCCTTGTCCGCACGCTGGGCGACGGCCACGCGCTAAAGACCGTGGCGCCCGAGGCGGTGGAAGACGCCATCGACGGCAGTGTCGGCGTGGTCATGGTGACCGAGGTGGACTATCGCACCGGCCGCCGCCACGACATGGCCCGGCTGGCCGCCAAGGCCCATGCGCATGGCGCGCTGCTGGTCTGGGATCTGGCCCATTCCGCCGGGGCCTTCCCGGTGCATCTGGCGCGCGACGGGGCCGATTTCGCGGTGGGATGCACCTACAAATATCTGAACTCGGGCCCCGGCGGCCCGGCCTTCATCTATGTGGCGCCACGCCATCAGGACGCCGCCCGCCCCGCCCTGTCCGGCTGGCTGGGGCATGAGGTGCCCTTTGCCTTCGATCTGGACTACCGCCCCGGCGCCGGGATCGAGCGGATGCGGGTCGGCACGCCGCCGATCCTGCAACTGGCCGCGCTGGATGCCGCGCTGGATGTGTGGGCCGGCGTCGATCTGGACGACCTGCGCGCCCGCGCGCTGGCCCTGCAGGACCGTTTCATCGCCGCGGTCGAGGCCGCCTGCCCTATGCTGACGCTGGCCACGCCGCGGGATCATGGTCAGCGCGGCAGCCAGGTCAGCTTCCGCCACGCGGAAGGCTATGCCATCATGCAGGCGCTGATCGCCGAAGGGGTGATCGGCGACTTCCGCGCGCCCGACATCCTGCGCTTCGGCATCACGCCGCTGTACATCGACGAAGGCGACATCGACCGCGCCGCGGCGATCCTGGCCCGCATCATGACCACCGGATCGTGGGACCAGCCGCAGTTCAAGGCCCGCGCCCGCGTGACCTGAGGACCAGAGCCATGCTTGCCGCCGCCACACCGCGCCTGCCCCTGTGCCGCCCCGCCGGCTGGGTTGCGCTGTGGCGGCGTCTGGGCAACCTGTCGATCCTGTCCTGCCGGAGGCTGCGTTTCCGTCCCTGATCCGATCTTACGTCACCAGGAGAAAACGCATGATCACCTGCCCCTTCAACCCCGCCGAGGATGGCGCCCAGATGGCCTTCGATGGCCGCATGTCCTATGGCGACTATCTTCGCATCGACCAGATCCTTGATGCGCAGGCGATGCTGACGCCCGCGCATGACGAGATGCTGTTCATCATCCAGCACCAGACCTCGGAACTTTGGATGCGTCTGGCCCTGCACGAGCTGGACGCCGCGCGCCGCAAGATCGCGGCCAATACTCCGCATGAGGCGTTCAAGATGCTGGCGCGGATCGCTCGCATCTTCGAACAGCTCAACAGCGCCTGGGATGTGCTGCGGACCATGACCCCCAGCGACTATTCCACCTTCCGGGCCGGGCTTGGCCAGTCGTCGGGCTTCCAGTCCTGGCAATACCGGCTGATCGAATATGCCGTCGGCAACCGCAACCTTGCCATGCTGAAGCCCCATGCCCACCGTCCCGACCTGACCGCCCGGCTTGAGGCCGAACTTGCCCGCCCCAGCCTGTATGACGAGGCGCTGCGCCATCTGGCCCGCTATGGCCTGCCCGTGCCCGAGGCCGTGCTGACGCGCGATCTGCGGGCGCCGTGGGTCCATGACGCCGGCGTTCAGGCCGCGTGGGAAATCGTCTACCGCGATCCGCAAAAGCACTGGGCGGCCTACGAGCTTGCCGAAAAGCTGGTGGATTTCGAGGACTACTTCCGCCGCTGGCGCTTCAATCACCTGACAACGGTCGAACGGGTGATCGGCTTCAAGCGCGGCACGGGCGGCACCTCGGGCGTGGCCTATCTGCGCCGGATGCTTGACATCCAGCTTTTCCCCGAACTCTGGGCGCTGCGCACCACGCTTTGAACCGGGGCTCCGGTCGCGGCAAAGGGCCGGCGAAAACGCAGGATTCTCACAATCCTGTCATCGCCGGCCCCCAAGCGCGGTTTGACGCAGCGGCGGGCTTCCTTTAGGGTCCGGGAAATTGTGGCCGGAAACATGTGTTTCCGGAACGTGAAAAGAATGAGCCAAACGATGCGCGCGACCAGTTTTTCCGCCCTTTTGAAACTTTCTGCCATGGCGGTTCTGTCCGCAGGTCTTCTCAGCGCCTGCGTCGAGACTACGGTTCCGGGCGCGGCGCCTGCTGCGGCACCTGTGGTCACGGAAAACGTCTATGTGGCCAAGTCCGATGGCCAGTTCACGGTTCCCGCCCTGCCCGTCGAGAAGATCCCCGAACCCTATCGCCGCCAGGTGGTGGATTACACCACCGATCAGGCGCCCGGGACCATCATCATCGACCCGGCCCACAAGGTTCTGTATTACGTCACCGGCAAGAACAAGGCGATCCGCTACGGTATCGCCGTGGGCAAGGCCGGCTTCCAATGGTCGGGTGAGGCGATTGTTGCCAACAAGCGCCCCTGGCCGACCTGGACCCCGCCCAAGGAAATGATCGCCCGCAAGCCGGAACTGTCGAAATGGGAAAAAGGCCAGCCGGGCGGCCCGACCAACCCGCTGGGCGCCCGCGCCATCTATCTGACGTCGGGCGGCGTCGATTACGGCTACCGCATCCACGGCACGCCGGAATGGCAGTCGATCGGCCGCAACGCTTCGTCGGGCTGCATCCGCATGATCAACCAGGACGTGATGGACCTGTATGAGCGCGTCACCGGCGGGGAAAAGGTGATCGTGCTGACCGCTTCGGGCGAAATGCCCAAGGGCCTGTCGATTCCGAAGCCCCCGGCGGTGAAGAAGACCGCAGCCCCGGCGCAGCCGAAGGCCTCCGCCCCGGCCGTGGTGCCTGCGCTGTCGGTCCTGCCGCCGCCGTCCATCGTGACCGGGCCGGCTGCCGCCACGCCCGCGGTGGCCCCGGCCACAACCCCAGCCCCGGCCGCACCGGCCGCCACCACCCTGCCGGCCCCGGCGGCAACTGCCCCGGCCGCAGCGCCGGCCGAAGACACCGTGATGCCGGCGACCTGCCCGGTGCCGCTGGTTGATGGCAAGTGCCCGCAGGGCTGATCTGCACGCCACATATCGCGAATGACAAAGGGCCGCCCATCGGCGGCCCTTTTCAATGGGCGGCAACTGCCTGGCGGTCAGCCCAGCCAGCGGTCGTAGTCGCTGACCAGCAGATGCGTCGGCGCCACGTCTTCCTCGATCTCGGCAAAGCGGCCGATGGGTTCGCGGAAGATGTTGTCGGTCAGGTCGTCGTTCACGGTCGAAACCTCGCCGATCAGGACATCGCCGCCCTCGCCCCAGAAGGCGTGCCAGTCGCCCGGCATCAGCGTGACGCTTTCCCCCGGCGCCAGTTTCAGCTTGTCGCCCGGGCCATAGGGCCGGTCGATGCCGTCACAGCGCACCAGCCCGCCGCGATCCTCGGCAAAGCGGCCCTGATCATCGCTGCCATAAAGCTCGACCACCAGCGTCGCGCCGCCACGGTTGATGATGTCCTCGGCCTTCAGGATATGGGTGTGCATCGGCGAAAGCTGGTCTTGCCGGCTGATCAGCAGCTTTTCGGCATAGCACATGCCACCGCCCCGCTGCAGGTCTGACAGGCTGCCGTTGCGCAGGGTGAACAGGAAAAGCCCCATCTCGTCGAACCGGCCTTCGCCGTAATCGGTGATGTCCCAGCCGCAGCGCGCGCCAATCACCCGGCTTGCCGAAGCCGCGCGGGCCTTGAATTCGTCCGGCGACCAATAGGCAAACGGCGGCAGCGCAAAGCCGTGATGGCGGATCATTTCATCCGCAGCCGCCATGATGTCGTTGATGCGTGAGCGTTTCATTGCACCCCTCCCGATGTTGGCGCTAACTATACCGGCGGCAAGGGGCGCGGCAAGCAGGGGACAGTCATGATTGCGCAAGTGTTGGTCGGGGTGGTGGCGGCGATCCACCTTTACATCGTGGTTCTGGAAATGGTGCTGTGGACCACCCCCAAGGGACGGCAGGTGTTCGGGACCACGGCCGAATTCGCCGAAACCTCAAAAGTGCTGGCGGCCAATCAGGGGCTTTACAACGGGTTCCTTGCCGCCGGGCTGATCTGGGCCAGCGTCACGGGATTGCAGGCCGCAGGCTGGCAAATGGCCGTCTTCACCCTGCTTTGCGTGATTGCTGCCGGGCTTTACGGGGCCGCCACCGTCTCGCGCCGAATCCTGTTCGTGCAGGCGGTGCCCGCCGCACTGGCCCTGCTGACGCTGTTTCTGAAGATCTAGCGCGCCAAAGTCCGCGACAGGGCAAATCGGTCAGGCGACGCCTGTCACCATCGGGCGCCGGCCCGCAGCCCAATCGGCGCAGGCCGCGCCAAAGGCGTGGAACAGCGGGCGCGACACCGGGTCTTCGCCCGCCTGCCATTCCGGGTGCCATTGCACCGACAGGGTAAAGCCGGGCGCGTCGCGGACATAGATCGCCTCGGGCGTGCCGTCCGGGGCCACGCCGTCGATCACGATGCGCGCACCGGGCCGCGCGATGCCTTGGCCGTGCAGCGTGTTGGTCATCACCTCTTCCGCGCCCATCAGCCGGTGGAACACGCCCCCCGGCGTGAAACGCACCGCATGGCGCAGCGCGAATTTCTCCTCAAGCGAACCATCGGGCGGCATCCGGTGATTCATCCGCCCCGGCAGATCGCGGATCTCGGGGTGCAGCGAACCGCCCATGGCAACGTTCACTTCCTGAAAGCCGCGGCAGATGCCGATGAAGGGCTGGCCCCGGTCCACGCAAGCCCGCACCAGCGGCAGCGTGATCGCATCGCGCCCCCGGTCAAAGGCGCCATGGGCCGGTGTCTCTTCCTCGCCCCAGGCACTGGGGTGAACATTGGGCCGCCCGCCCGTCAGCAGAAAGCCGTCGCACAGGTCCAGCAGATCCTCGACCGATACAAGCCGGGGGTCAGACGGAATGATCAGCGGCAGACAGCCGGCCACATCGGCCACCGCCTCGGAATTCATCCGGCCAACGGCGTGCACCTCATACTGATCGTTCAACGCATGGGCGTTGCCGATGATGCCAACGACAGGACGGCGAGAATTGGGCTTGGCCATGGGCACGACATCCGAAAACACGCAATGTGGATGCAACACTAGCCCCGGTATGGGCCCCGGTGAAGTGCAAAGCCGCGCACAGTCGCTCTCTCCTCCTGCACCTTTGGTGTCCGCTCACCCGGACGTGACTTTCCTTCCAGCCGCAGGAACCTGCGAGAAGAGAGGCCGTCCCACCGCGCAGGAGATGCCCGATGTTCCGCCGCCTTGCCCTGATCACCGCCGCCACGTTTGCCCTGACCGGCCTGCCCCTGCTGGCCGAAGGCACCATGGACCATACCGGCCACATGATGACCGGCGCCGAAAGCGCCTCGACCCTTGCCTTTATGGAGGCCAATGCGAAGATGCACGGCGATATGACCATCGCCTTCACCGGCGATGCCGATGTCGATTTCATCCGTGGCATGATCCCCCACCATCAGGGCGCCATCGACATGGCGCGCATCGTGCTGGAACACGGCAAAGACCCCGAGATCCGCAAGCTGGCCGAGGGCATCATTGCAGCCCAGGAACAGGAAATAGCCTGGATGCAGGACTGGCTGGCCCGCCACGGCCAATAATCGCCGCAACCGGCGATCTGTCGTTTCCAGACGGCCGGACCCGGGCATTTGGCCCTAGGGTCCGGCCGCATGACAGAACCGCGCCCCCTGATCGGCATCGGCCTCATGCTTCTGGCCATGTCGATCCTGCCCTTCATCGACGTGCTGGCCAAGTTCCTTGGACAGGCCGGCCTGCCCATCGTTCTGGTGGTCTGGGCGCGTGCCGTCTTCGGATCTCTGGTCACGCTGCCCTTCGCGCTGCGGGCGGCCGGTCCAGCGGCCTTGCGACCTGAAAACCCTTTTCAACACCTTGGCCGCGCCCTTTTGCTGTTCAGCGCAACCTTCTGCTTCTTCGAGGCGCTCAAGTACCTTCCCATTGCAGATGCGCTGGCGATCTTCTTCGTCAACCCGCTGGTGATCACGGCCCTTTCCGCCCTGGTCTTGCGCGAAACGGTCGGCCCGCGCCGCTGGGCCGCTGTCGCCTTCGGGTTTCTGGGCACGCTGGTTATCATCCGCCCCGGCCTTGTCGAGATGAACCCCGGCACGCTGCTGGCGCTTGCGGCGGGGTTTGCTCTTGGCAGCTATTTCGTGATGACCCGCGCCATGGCGGCCCGGGCCGAGGCCTCGGTGCTGACCTTCCAGACCAATATCATCGGGTCGGCCCTGCTGACCGCGCTTCTGCCGCTGGTCTGGCAGGCGCCAACCGTGCCGCAATGGCTGATGCTGATCGGCATCGGCCTGATCGCCACACTGGGCCACCTGCTGATCACCCGCGCCTATGTTCATGCCGAGGCGTCGCTGCTGGCGCCGCTGGCCTTCACCGAAATCGTGATGGCCACCATCCTGGGCTGGTGGTATTTCGGCGACTGGCCCGACAGATGGACCTTTGCAGGTGTGACGATGCTGATTGCTTCGGCGGTGTATATTTCCTGGCGCGAGCGTCAGGCCACGGCCCGCCCGTGACAGAGGACAGCCCTCCTGCGGCCGGGGCGCAACCCGTGGTGCCCGACGCCGACTGGTCGGCGCATCATCCCGGCCCCCCGCCGCCCGCACCGCGCCCCCGGCCGCCGCGCCTGAGCGAAATCCTGTCCACCTTGGCCGAGGATGAAAGCCGCGACCGCGTGGCCATTGCCGACATGCTGGAAACCATGCGGGCCCGCGCCTTCGGGGCGCTGCTGCTGATCTTTGCCTTTCCGAACATCCTGCCCTCGCCGCCGGGGCTGGCGGGCATCCTTGGCCTGCCGCTGATCTTCCTGTCCACCCAGATGATGCTGGGCATCTCGCCCTGGCTGCCGCAGGTCATCGCCCGCCGCTCGATGCCGCGCAGCACTTTCGCGGGCATGGTCACCCGGCTGACCCCGTGGCTGGAACGGGCAGAGCGCCTGTTGAAGGCGCGGCTTCAGATGCTGGCCTGGCCCGTATCGCAGCGGCTGATCGGCGGGGTCTGCCTGATCCTGTCCATCGCGCTGGCGCTGCCGATTCCCTTTGCGAACATGGCGCCCTCGGTGGCGATCTGTCTGATCGGCCTTGGCGTTCTGGAACGGGACGGCGTGTGGATCATGATCGGCCTTGCCGCCGCGACCGGCGCGCTGATCTATGTCGCGGGCCTTGGCTACGCGCTGCTCAAGTCGGCGCTTTTCGTGCTGGCCAACGCCTTCTAGCCGCGGCGGCGCCGCATCAGCCGTTCCTCGACCCGGCCCTTGACCAGCCAGGCCACCGCGAAGGCCCAGATGGCGATGGCCTCGAACCACAGGATCAGCATCCCGTCGCTGACCAGTTTCTGCGGCCCCTCCGGCCCGCGGATGCGGAACCATGACGCGACGATGACCGCGCCCGCCATGATCAGGATCGTCCAGCCGCAGGCCCGGTAGATGCGCCGGCGCAGCGGGCGGGCGGTGCGGGCGAACTTGCGCAGGCAGACCGCCGCCAGGGCGCAGAGAAAGACGATGGCACTGGCGTAATGCGCCAGCGCCGCAACCTTGTAGCCAAAAGCCTGCTGGGTGATCGAGCCCAGCAGATTGGCATTGGTCCGCACCTCGTTCGGGAAATAGGCCACGCCGAAGGCCGCGATGCCGGCCACCGTTGTCATCAGGTCATCCGAGACATGTTCGCCCCTGCCCCGCGAATGGCCCGGATAGGCGATCAGGAACAGCCCGATTGCCGTCAGAACGCCCACGAAGGCGTCGCGCATCAGCGTGTGGTAATAGTCGGAAATCGACGGCTCTATGCTGTGCTGGCTGGCCAGACCGCCCACGATCAGCACCAAAGGCAGCGCCAGGCCCAGCCAACCCAGGGTGCGGCGCATCCGGTAATAGGCGCGCAGAACATCGTCGCGGTCGGTGTCGGTCATCGGGGGCTCCGGGGCGGTCACGGCGACCGGAACTATGCCGCAGCCGCGCCCGCGCCGGAAGGTGCCGGTTCAGCCGCCGCGAAACCGGGGCGCGCGCTTTTCCAGAAACGCCATGACGCCTTCGCGGAAATCGGCGCTGCGGCCACATTCGCCCTGCAACCGCGCCTCCAGCGCCAGCGCGCCACCAAGGTCAAGATCAAAGCTGGTCCGAAGCGCCTGTTTCAGCGCGCGATAGGCCACGGTCGGGCCATTGGCCAGATGCGCTGCCCGCGCCGTCACCACCGCCTCGAATTCGGCATCGGGCACCGCTTCCCAGATCATGCCCCAATCGGCGGCCTGCCGGGCGCTGATCTTTTCGGCAAAAAGGGCCGCCCCCATGGCGCGGGCCAGCCCGATCTGGCGCGGCAACCAATGCGTGCCGCCGGCATCGGGGATCAGCCCGATCCGCGTGAAGGCCTGGATGAAGCTGGCGCTTTCGGTGGCGATCACCACGTCGCAGGCCAGCGCCAGATTGGCCCCTGCCCCGGCCGCCGCCCCGTTGACCGCCGCAATCACCGGCACCGGACAGTCGGTGATCAGCCGCAGCAGCGGCACATATTCATTGTTGAGGATGCCCTCGAAATCGACCGCCGCGATGGATTGCGCATCCTGCAGATCCTGCCCCGAGCAGAAGGCCCGTCCGGTGCCCGTCAGCACGATGCAGCGCGCCGAGGTCTGCGCCTGCCGCAGCGCCTCGGCCAGTTCGCGGCGCAGAAGCGAGGACAGTGCATTCATCACCTCGGGCCGGTTCAGCGCGATGGTCGTCACGCCGCCAGCCTCGGTTACCCGGATCGTTTCCCACGCCATTCGATGCCCCTCCCGCAACTTGCGGGCAGGATGGCGTGGCGCGCGCCGGCCCGCAAAGGGGAACGCGGCGTCACTTCTTCAGGATTTCCTCCAGCCGCGCCTGTTCATCGGCGGAAAGGCCATCCTCGGGCGTGGGTTTGCGGCGAAAGGTGGCAAAGGCAATGCCGCCGGCCACCAGCAGCATCGCGGGGCCGGCCAGCCACAGGATCAGGTTCGATCCGCTGACACGCGGGTTGAACAGCACGAATTCGCCATAGCGGTCGACCAGAAAGTCGATCACCTGTTCGTCGCTGTCCCCGGCGGTCAGCCGCTCGCGGATGATGATGCGCAGGTCGCGGCTGATCGCGGCGTTGGAATCGTCGATGGATTCGCCCTGACAGACAGGGCAGCGGATCTGCCGGCTGATGTCGCGCGCCCGCGCCTCAAGTACGGGATCGGCCAGCATCTCGTCGGGCTGCACCGCAAGCGCAGGCGTGGCGGCCAGCAGCAGGGCCAGAAGGGCAGCGCGGAGGGCGGTCATTCGGCGGGCACTCCGGCCAGCCGGGTCTTGGCCGCCCCGGCCGCCACGCGATAGCGGCGGTCGGTCAGGCTGAGCAACCCGCCAAGCGCCATCAGCGCGCAGCCGGTCCACAGCCAGCTTGCGAAAGGCTCGATATAGCCGCGCACCGCCCAGCCACCGGCCGGCTGGGGATCGCCGATCACCAGATAAAGATCGCGGAAGGCGCCCTGATGGATCGCGGCCTCGGTCGTGGGCATCGCCTGCACAGGATAGACCCGCTTTTCGGGATAAAGCGTCGCCACCGCCGCGCCGGCCTTGGTCACCACCATCTCGGCCATGGTCGAGGTGTAGTTCGGCCCCGGAACCTGACGCACATCCTTGAGCGTGATCTCATAGGCGCCAAGGGGGAATGTCTCGCCCAGTTGGGCCACGCGGATAACCTCGACCTTCCAGGAATGAAGCGCGGCCACGGCGAAGATCACGATGCCCAGGCCGGCGTGGGCGGTGGCCTTGCCCCAGTCTGCCCTTGGCAGGCGGAACAGCCTGCCAAGCCGGTTTCCGCCGCGGCCGGTGCGGCTCCACAGGTCAAGCGCAGCCCCCAGCACCACCCAGGCCGCAAGCGCCACGCCCACCGGGCCAAGCGCCGACCGTCCGGTCTGCATCGCAAAGGCCAGCCCGCCCAAGGCAACGGCCAGCACCAGCACCGGCCCAAGCCCCGCCAGCGCCCGGCCCAGATTGCCGCGCTTCCACGCCAGCATCGCCCCCGCCGGCAGGATCACCGCCAGCACCACGATGAAGGGCGTGAAGGCCGCGTTGAAGAACGGCTCGCCCACGGAAACGGTGCGCCCGATCACAACCTCGGCCAGAAGCGGCCAGATCGTGCCGATGAAAACCACGAAAGCCGACACCGCCAGAAGGATGTTGTTCGCCACCAGGGCGCTTTCGCGGCTGACCAGCCCGAACAGCCCCTTCGCCTCCATCACCCCGGCCCGCAGCGCAAAAAGTAGCAGCGCACCGCCGGTGAAGAAGGCAAGGATCGCCAGGATGAACACGCCCCGCGCCGGATCGCTTGCGAAGGAATGGACCGAGGTGATGACGCCCGAGCGCACGATGAAGGTGCCGATCAGCGAGAAGCCGAAGGCAAGGATCGACAGCAGGATGGTCCAGCTTTTCAGCGATTCCCGCTTTTCCACCACGATGGCGGAATGCAGCAGTGCCACCGCCAGCAGCCAGGGCATGAAACTGGCGTTCTCGACCGGGTCCCAGAACCAGAACCCGCCCCAGCCCAGTTCGTAATAGGCCCACCAGGACCCAAGGGCGATGCCGATGGTCAGGAAGACCCAGGCGCTCAGCGTCCAAGGCCGGACCCAACGCGCCCAGGCGGCATCGACGCGGCCCTCGATCAGGGCGGCGACGGCAAAGGAAAACGCCATCGAAAGCCCGACATAGCCCAGGTAAAGGAACGGCGGATGGAAGGCGAGACCGGGGTCTTGCAACAGCGGGTTCAGATCCTGCCCGTTCAACGGAGGCTCGGCCAGCCGCCAGAACGGGTTTGAGGTGAAGATCAGAAAGGCCAGAAACGCCACCCCGATGGACCCCTGCACCGCAATCACCCGCGCGCGCAGCGTGGCCGGCAGATTGGCCCCGAACCACGCCACCGCCGCCCCGAACAGCGCCAGGATCAGCACCCAGAGCAGAAGCGACCCCTCATGATTGCCCCAGACGCCGCTGACCTTGTAGAGCATCGGCTTCAGCGTGTGGCTGTTGGCCGTCACCACCGCCAGCGAGAAATCCGACACCACGAAGGCCCAGGTCAGAACCCCAAAGGCAAAGGCGACCAGCGCAAGCTGCGTCACCGCGGCGGGGGCCGCCAGCGCCATCAGCGCCGGGTTGCGCTGCTGCGCGCCCCACAGCGGCACGACGGTCTGCAAGACTGCCACCATCAGGGCAAGGATCAGGGCAAAATGGCCTAGCTCGACGATCATCTGGCGGTCTCCTTCGCGCGGTATCCTACCGGGCACCGATGGCGGATGCCATGGGCTGCGCGAATGGGTCGCGCCATTGTGCATCTGCCAGATGCCTTTTGCAGCGGCAGACCGCAAACGGCTGGCCCGCCGCGCCGACCGTGCGAAAGATCATGCCCGGGGGAAAAACGTGTTCGACCGGCCAACCCGGTCGAAATGACCCCGACCGGGGCCGGGGGCGCTGCCCCCGGACCCCCGGGGTATTTTCGCCAACTGGACGGGCAAGACATCTTCCGCTTGGCTCAAATACCCCCGCCGGAGGCGCATTTTCAGCGGTCGCGATAGCTGTGCCGGTTGCCCTGCGGGTCGGTCACAATCCAGCCGCCCTGCCCGTCCGGTTGCAGATAGCCCGGCCCCACCGGCACCTTGCCGTGGCCGCCGGGCAGGTCCAGCACATAGAGAGGCTGCGCGATGCCGGTCAGCCGGCCCCGCAAGGCGGCCATGATCGCCTGCCCCTCGGCCAGCGGCAGGCGGAAATGGCCGGTGCCCTTGGCCAGATCGGGGTGGTGCAGGTAATACGGCTTCACCCGATGCGCGATCAGCTTGCGGAACAGGCACTCCAGCGTGTCGGCATCGGCATTCACCCCGCGCAGCAGCACGGTCTGCGACAGAAGCGGCACCCCGGCGCGGGTCAGCCTGCGGAAGGCGGCCGCTGCGGCGGGCGTGATCTCGTCGGGGTGGTTGGTGTGGATCACCACCCAGACCGGCAACCGGCGGTCCAGCACCTCGGCCAGGGCCGGCGTTACCTTTTCGGGGGCGACCACGGGCATACGGGTATGGAACCGCACCAGTTCGACCGAGGGGATCTCTTCCAGCGCCGTCAGCATTGCCCTCAGCCGGCGCGGTGACAGCACCAGCGGGTCGCCCCCGGTAAAGATCACCTCGCGCACCGCAGGGGTGGCGCGAAGATAGTCCAGCACCTGCGCGAAACCGTCTTCGGACAGGCTGCCGGTGTCGCCCACCGTCTCGCGGCGGAAACAGAAACGGCAATAGACCTCGCAGGTCTGGGTGGCGTGCAGGATGGCGCGGTCCGGGTAGCGGTGCGTCAGGCCCGGCACCGGGCGATGGGCATCGTCGCCGATCGGATCGGCCAGTTCTTCGGGGCGGATCGTCAGTTCGGCCACCGAGGGCACCACCTGCGCGCGCACCCCAGCACTGTCGCGCGGCAGCGCCGGGGGGATGCGGATGCGGAACTCGGCCGCCACCGCCTCAAGCTGCGGGCCATGTGCCGGATCGGCCAGACCCTCGCGGATCAGGTCATCCACGCCGGTCAGGGCGCGCGGCAAGGCATCGGGGCGGAAGGTTTCGGTCATGACGTGGGCGCTCTATCGCCGCCCCACCTGCGCCGCAAGCACAGCTTTGCCGACACCACCGCAATGACGCGCGGAAAGCGGCCTGTCAGTGCAACCGGAACTCTTTCACCACATGCCGCCAGTCGCCCGGCGAGATCAGCTTGCGATGCGTGAAGCGCACCGAATGAAGCGGCCCGTCCAGGCTTTGCTGCCAGAACTCGATGAATCGGAACAGTTCGGGATAATCCGGCGCCAGATCATAGGCCTGCCAGACGAAGGTATTGATAACGCTTCTATAATCCGGCATCCGATAGTAGATTTCGGCGGTCGTCAGCCCGTAGCCCTTCAGCATCAGTTCGGTCTCGCTTGCCTGCATCGTCGCGGCCTCCTTTCTGCACCTCTGGGCCATCCTGCCAGATTCATATTTTTTCGCAATGATTTCAATGAATTGTCACTCAACGCGAAAGGCTGCTGCCAGTCCGCGCCCGCCACCATTGCACCCCATCTGCGGTATGGTGTAACTTGCAGCCAACAAAATCTGGGCCCCAAAGGGGCAGGCAAGGCAGAACGTGTCGGATATCCCCGAGAACAGCGAAAACCAGGGCGAAACGCCCGAGCGGCCCACCTATCACGGACCGCAGATCGACATCGCGCAAGAGATGCGCACGGCCTATCTCGATTACGCGATGAGCGTGATCGTCAGCCGCGCAATCCCTGATCTGCGCGACGGGCTGAAGCCGGTTCACCGCCGCATCCTGTTTGCCATGAGCGAGACCGGCAATACCCACGACAAGCCCTATCGCAAGTCGGCCCGGCCAGTGGGCGACACCATGGGGAAATACCACCCCCATGGCGACAGCGCGATCTATGACGCGCTGGTCCGCATGGCGCAGCCTTTCAGCATGTCGCTGAAATTGCTGGATGGTCAGGGCAACTTCGGCAGCATGGACGGCGATACCGCCGCAGCGATGCGCTATACCGAAGTGCGGATGGACAAGCCCGCCGCCTTCCTTCTGGCTGACATCGACAAGGACACCGTCGATTTCCAGGACAACTATGACGGCAAGGACAAGGAACCCACTGTCCTTCCCGCCCGCTTCCCCAACATGCTGGTCAACGGCGCCGGCGGCATCGCCGTCGGCATGGCGACCAACATCCCGCCGCACAATCTGGGCGAGGTGATCGACGCCACGCTGGCGATGATCCAGAACCCCGACATCAGCATGGAAGCGCTGATGGACATCGTGCCCGCCCCCGACTTTCCCACCGGGGCGCTGATCCTGGGCCGGTCCGGCGCGCGCAAGGCCTATCTTGAAGGCCGCGGCAGCGTGATCATCCGCGCCAAGACCCATGTCGAGGAAATCCGCAAGGACCGCTGGGCCATCGTGGTGGATGAGGTTCCCTATCAGGTGAACAAGGCCGCCATGATCGAGAAGATTGCCGAACTGGTGCGCGACAAGCGGATCGAGGGAATCTCGGGCGTGGCCGACGAAAGCGACCGCATCGGTGTGCGTGTGGTCATCGAACTGAAACGCGATGCCACGCCGGACGTTGTGCTGAATCAGTTGTTCCGCTTCACGCCGATGCAGGTCTCGTTCGGCTGCAACATGCTGGCCCTGAATGGCGGTCGCCCGGAAACCCTGACCCTGCGCGACTTCCTGAGCCATTTCATTACCTTCCGCGAAGAAGTTGTGGCCCGGCGCACGGCGTTTGAACTGCGCAAGGCCCGCGAACGCAGCCATATCCTGTGCGGTCTGGCCGTTGCCGTGTCGAACGTGGACGAGGTGGTTGCCACCATCCGCGCCTCGGCCGACCCGGCAGAGGCGCGGGACCGGCTGATGACGCGCCGCTGGCCCGCGCATGACATTGCGGCCTATATCCGGCTGATCGACGACCCGACGCATCCGATCAACGAAGACGGCACCTACAACCTGTCCGAAGCGCAGGCCCGTGCGATTCTGGAACTGCGCCTGCAGCGGCTGACGGCAATGGGGGTGAAGGAAGTCACCGACGAGCTTGAAGAGCTGGCGGCGCGGATCAAGGATTATCTCGACATCCTGTCGTCGCGCGACCGGATCATGGGCATCATCTCGGACGAGCTGCTGGAAGTGAAGCAGATGTTCGCCGTGCCGCGCCGGACCGAGATCGTCGACTGGGAAGGCGATCTGGACGACGAAGACCTGATCGAGCGCGAGGATATGGTCGTGACCATCACCTCGGGCGGCTACATCAAGCGCACGCCGCTGGCCGAATTCCGCAGCCAGAATCGTGGCGGCAAGGGTCTGGCCTCGATGCAGACCAAGGAAGACGATGTGGTGACCACCCTCTTCGTCGCCAACACGCACACCTGGCTGCTGTTCTTCACCACCGATGGCATGGTCTACAAGCTGAAGACCTGGCGCCTGCCGCTGGCGGGCCGCACCGCCAAGGGCAAGGCCATGGTCAACATCCTGCCCATCGAGACCGGGGTTTCCATCGCCGCGCTGATGCCGGTGGACGTGCCCGAGGAAGACTGGGCCAGCCTTCAGATCGTCTTTGCCACCAGCGATGGCGACGTGCGCCAGAACGACCTGTCCGATTTCACCAATGTGAAGCGGAACGGCAAGATCGCGATGAACCTGCCCGAAGGCGTGTCGCTGGTGAATGCCGCCATCGCGGACGAAAATGATGACGTGATGCTGGTGACCGCCGGCGGCCGCGCCATCCGCTTCTCGACCACCGAGATCCGGGTGTTCAAGTCGCGTGGTTCCACAGGCGTGCGCGGCATCCGGCTGGCGGCGGGCGACCGCGTGGTCAGCATGTCGATCATCCGCCACTTCGAGGCCACGCCGGAAGAACGGGAAGCCTATCTCAAGCAGCGCCGCCTGATGGCCGGCGTGACCGAAGATGAGGGTGACGCGGATGACGAGGAAGAGACCGTCGCCGCCGGCCAGCTTTCAACCGAGCGGTATGCCGAAATGTCGGCGGCCGAAGACCTGATCCTGACCATCACCGCCATGGGCGCGGGCAAGCTGTCGTCCAGCCACGACTACCCGGTGCGGGGCCGTGGCGGCATGGGCGTCAAGGCGATGGATGGCGCCATGCGGGGCGGCCCGCTGGTGGCCTCGTTCCCGGTCGACATCACCGACCAGATCATGCTGGCCACGTCTTCCGGCCAGTCGATCCGGGTGCCGGTGGATCAGATCAGCTTCCGCTCGCGCAGCGCCGGTGGTGTCAAGGTGTTGAACACCAAGGGCGAGGAAGAGGTGGTCTCGGTCGCCCGCGTGGCCGAACAGGGTGATGAAGAGGCTTGAGTTGCGCCTTGCCGCCCTGGCGGCGGCGGGGCAGACCATGACCTACGGCGCGTTGGCCCGCGATCTGGGGCTGCGGATGGGCGAACTGACCGCAGCCCTTGAAGACCTGATGGAGCAGGATGCCGCCCTTGGCCGCCCGTTCCGGGCAGTGCTGTGCGAAGGCCGCCTGTCGCGCGGGTTGCCGGCGGCGGGGTTCTTCCTCAAGGCCGCGGCCTTGGGCCGCTTCGCCCCCGGTCAGGATGAGGCGGCCTTTGCCATGGCGGAACGGGCCGCCCTTTGGGCCGCACCGCCGTTAACCGACTGTTAAGGTTTTTCTTTCGTGAATCACCCGCAGCCGGCATAGAGGCGGCACCGGGCGTGGGCCCGGCGGACGGCGAAGCCCCCGACCACCCATTCCGGCCATGGCGATCAGAAGGTGCCCCCGGTTCAGCCCCCCGGTGCCCCATGTCTCGCCCGTTGCTTGCCGCCTTTCTTTCGTTCGCCCTGTCCGCGCCCCTGCCCGCCCTGTCCGACAGCCTTGGCCTGACCTGGGGCGAAGTCTCGGTCGGGCTGAATTCGGACCATCAGAAATCCCTCACGCTGGCGGGTGACTGGAAGATTTCGGACGCACATGGCCTGCAATTCGGCCTTGGCTATGCCGACCGCCCGCCGGGCGCCTGGCTGACCGTGGACGCCCACCTTTACCTTGCCCCCGCGCCGGGCCGGAAATACGGCTTCTTTCTGGGCGTGGCCGATCTGGATGGCGAGGAATTCACCGTGGTGCAGGGCGGCGTCGCCGGGATGCTGGCGCTGTCGGACCGCACCGTTGTACAAGGCCGGGCCGGGCTTGGCCTGTCGGAAAGCGATCTGGATTACCTGACCGTCTCGGCCAGCCTGTCGCATGATCTGTCCGAACGCCTGCAGATCTATGGTTCGGCGATGCTGGCCGAATTCGACGAAACCGCC
This sequence comes from Pseudogemmobacter blasticus, assembly GCF_003071405.1. Taxonomy (NCBI): domain Bacteria; kingdom Pseudomonadati; phylum Pseudomonadota; class Alphaproteobacteria; order Rhodobacterales; family Paracoccaceae; genus Pseudogemmobacter; species Pseudogemmobacter blasticus. The sequence continues at coordinate 635,946 of NZ_CP020470.1, forward strand.
TTCCGCGCCGTCGCGCACGAACTGGCCCTTGGCCTGCGCTACCGGATCGGCAATGGCGCCAGCCTGTCCTTGGCCGTGGTGACGGACGGGCTTTCGGGCCGCGACGGCGCCCCGTCGGACACCCGCGTCGAACTGGGCCTGCGCTGGACCTTCGGCGGCTCGGGCAGCGACGATCCGGTCGCCGACCGCGCCTTCGACACGCCGCAGCCCGTGGATGTGCTGATCCGGCGGGGCCTGTTCTGAGCCTTCCCATGGCCACGCTCTTCGCCTAAGAACGCGGCCATGACAGAGCCTCTTCACATCATCGGCGGCGGCATGGCCGGGTCCGAGGCCGCCTGGGCCGCGGTGCGCCTGGGCGTTCCCGTTGTCCTGCACGAAATGCGCCCCAAGGTCGGCACCTTTGCGCACCGCACCGGGCTTTTCGCGGAAATGGTCTGTTCCAATTCGTTCCGATCGGACGATGACGAACGCAATGCCGTGGGCCTGCTGCATTGGGAAATGCGCGCGGCGGGCGGGCTGGTGATGGAAATGGCCAGCCGCCACCGCCTGCCCGCCGGCGGGGCGCTGGCGGTGGACCGCGATCCCTTTGCCGAAGCCGTGACCGAACGGCTGCGGTCGCATCCGCTGGTGTCCGTCGCGGAAGAAGAGGTGACCGTGCTTCCCCCCACGGGCCAATGGATCGTGGCCACCGGCCCCCTGACCAGCGGCGCGCTGGCCCGGTCGATCCGCGCCGCCACCGGGGCCGAGGCGCTGGCCTTTTTCGACGCCATCGCCCCCATCGTCTATGCCGACAGCGTGGACATGTCGGTCGCCTGGATGCAGTCGCGCTATGACAAGGGCGAGACGGTCGAGGAACAGACCGCCTACATGAACTGCCCGATGGACAAGCCGCAGTATGAGGCCTTCATCGACGCGCTGCTGGCGGCGGAAAAGACCGCCTTCCACGAAGGCGAAACGGCGGGCTATTTCGACGGCTGCCTGCCCATCGAGGTGATGGCCGAACGCGGCCGCGAAACGCTGCGCCACGGCCCGATGAAGCCGGTCGGCCTGACCAATGCCCACCGGCCCGAGGTCAAGCCCTATGCCGTGGTGCAACTGCGCCGCGACAACAAGCTGGGCACGCTCTACAACATCGTCGGCTTCCAGACGAAGATGAAGTATGGCGCGCAAACCGATGTTTTTCGTATGATTCCCGGGCTTGAGAACGCCAGTTTCGCCCGGCTTGGCGGCATTCACCGCAACACCTTCATCAATTCGCCCACGCTGCTGGACGAACAGATGCGGCTGAAATCGCGGCCGAACATCCGCTTTGCCGGCCAGATCACCGGCGTCGAAGGGTATGTGGAAAGCGCCGCCATGGGCCTGTTGGCCGGGCGGATGGCGGCGATGGAACTGCTAGGGCAGGCCCTGCCCCCGCCGCCGCCCGAAACCGCCATGGGCGCGCTGGTGACCCATATCACCGGCGGGGCCGAGGCCAAGACCTTCCAGCCGATGAACGTGAACTTCGGCCTCTTCCCCCCGATTGATGCCAAGGGCGGCCGCAAGGGGCGCAAGGATCGCTACAAAGCCTATACCGACCGGGCGAAGGAAGCCTTCCTCGCATGGCTCGGGTAACGCGCTTCGCGCCCTCACCCACTGGCCCGTTGCATCTGGGCCATGCCTATGCCGCGCTGGTGGCCGCCGAACGTAGCGACCGCTTCCTGTTGCGGATCGAGGACATCGACACCGCCCGGTCCAAACCGGAATGGGAGGCCGCGATCCTTGACGATCTGGCCTGGCTGGGGCTGCGCTGGGAAACCCCGGTCATGCGACAGTCGGACCGCCTGCCCGCCTATCGCGCGGCGCTGGACCGGCTGACCGGGCTTGGGCTGACCTATGCCTGCACCTGCACACGCGGCGACATCCGCGCCGCCCTGTCCGCCCCGCAGGAAGGGGCCACGGTGATGGGGCCGGACGGGCCGGTCTATCCCGGCACCTGCCGCAGCAAGGGGCACGCCAGCGGCGCGGTGCGGCTGGACATGGCGGCGGCGATGCGCCGGCTGGGCACTGTCACCTTCACCGACAGTGGCACGCGCCCCGGCCTTCACAACTTCGACGGGCCGACCCTGTGCCGGGAAGTGGGCGACATCGTGCTGGCGCGCAAGGACATCGGCACCTCCTACCATCTGGCGGTGGTGGTGGACGATGCCGCGCAGGGCATTACCGAGGTCACCCGTGGCGAAGACCTGTTCGAGGCGACCGCGATCCATGTCGTGCTGCAACGCCTGCTGGACCTGCCGACCCCGGCCTATCACCACCACCGCCTGATCCGGGATGAGGCCGGCAAGCGGCTGGCCAAGCGGGATGATGCCCGCGCCCTGGCGAATTACCGGGCCGATGGAATGTTACCCCAGGACATCCGGCAGATGATCGGCCTCTGACAGGTTTCTTCGAAGAAACCTGCAAATTCCTTCGAAGGAATTTGCCCCTCAGGCCATCGGCTGGGAAATCACCACCTCGTCACCCTCCCGAACCGCGGTGTAGAAACAGGACCGCCGGTTGGTGTGGCAGGCCGGGCCGGTCTGGTTGACCAGCGCCAGCAGGCAATCGCGGTCGCAATCCAGCCGCAGTTCGACCAGCCGCTGCACATGGCCCGAGGTTTCGCCCTTGATCCAGAACGCGGCGCGCGACCGGCTCCAATAGGTGACCCGGCCGGTTTCCAGCGTGCGCGCCACGGCATCGGCGTTCATCCAGGCCAGCATCAGCACTTCGCCCGTGGCATGGTCCTGCGCGATGCAGGGGATCAACCCCGCGGCATCGTATTTCAGGCTGGACGGATCGAAAGCCATGGCGGTTCTCCTTGGCGGGGGGTGCGGCTGGCATTACATAGGGGCCTTGCGGAGGGCAAGGGATGAGCGACGCCGATCTTGTGAAGCTGTATTCGGGGCGCATCCTGGCGCTGACGACCGACATTCCGCATCTGGGCCACCTATCCGCCCCGCAGGGCAGCGCGCGCAAACGCTCGCCGCTCTGTGGATCGACCGTGACCGCCGATGTGGTGCTGCGCGACGGCCGGGTGGCCGAATTTGCGCAGGATGTGAAGGCCTGCGCGCTTGGCCAGGCCTCGGCGGCGATTCTGGGGCGGGTGGTGATCGGCCGCAGCCGGGCCGAACTGGAGGCCGCCCGCGAGGCGCTGCGTGCCATGTTGCAGGGCGGCCCCGTCCCTGCCGCGCCGTTTGACGGCTACGAAGTGCTGACCCCGGCGCGCGATTACAAGAATCGCCATGCCTCTATCCTGCTGGCGCTGGAGGCGGCCTGTGCGGCCTGCGCCGCGGCAGAGGCCGCCACCTAAAAAAAACCGCCGCGCACCGGGTTGCGGTGGCGGCGGCAGGAGCGTGTCTGAGGCGCGCGAGAGGCAGAAACCGCAATCGGGACAGACGGGTTACGCAGGCGCCTTGGGGACAGACCGCAGGCAGAAACGGATCAGACGGTGCCGGGCAGCGCCAGCGCGGCAAACAGCACGGCAAAAAGGACGGTCACGCCAAGGATGTCCTCAACCAACGAAACCTCGGACCGGGTGACGGCAGCTTTCAGGCGGGCGATCATGGCGGTGCTCCATTAACCTTTGTTGCCTTATTGTTCTCACATTGCGGAACACCTGTAAAGAACTTTTTAGGAACATTTGGGGTCGAAAGGGGAACACCCCCGCAGAAGGCCCGCTGGCGGGCTTATCCGACCGTGATCAGCCGGATCGCCCGGTCCTGATCCAGTAGCCACAGAAGTGTGCGGGCGGCCTTGCCCCGCGCGCCCTGCAAGCCCGGATCGGTGGTCAGCAGGGCACGCGCGTCCATCTGGGCCACCGCCATCAGGCCCGACTGCCGTTCCAGATCGGCCACCCGGAACCGGGGCAGGCCGGATTGCGCGGTGCCGATCAGATCACCCGCGCCCCGCATCGCCAGATCTTCCTCGGCAATGCGGAAACCGTCCTCGGTGTCGCGGATCGTCTTCAAGCGGCGCTCGCCCCCCTCGCTCAGCGGCGGCTGATAAAGCAGCAGGCAGGTCGACTCCTGCGTACCCCGCCCGACCCGGCCACGCATCTGGTGCAGTTGCGCCAGGCCAAAGGTCTCGGCCCGCTCGATGACCATGATGCTGGCATTGGGCACGTTCACGCCCACCTCGATCACCGTGGTCGCCACCAGCACGGCGGTTTCGCCGGAGACGAAGCGCGCCATCGCGGCGTCCTTCTCGGCCGGCGGCATCTGGCCATGCACCAGTCCGACGCGGCCCTCTCCCAAGGCGGCGCGCAGGTGCTGGAACCGCTCGACCGCCGAGGCAAGATCGACCACCTCGCTTTCCTCGACCAGCGGACACACCCAATAGGCCTGCCGCCCTTCGGTAATGGCGCGGGTCAGATGCCCCACCACCTCATCCATCCGCGCGTCCGACACCAGCGCGGTGCGGATCGGCTTCCGCCCCGCCGGTTTCTCGTCCAGCACCGAGACATCCATGTCGCCATAGCTGGCCAGCGCCAGGCTGCGCGGGATCGGCGTTGCCGTCATCACCAGCACATCGACCGCCTGCCCCTTGGCGCCCAGTTCCATCCGCTGCGCCACGCCGAAGCGGTGCTGTTCATCCACCACCGCCAGCCGCAGGTCATGGAACGCCACATCCTTCTGAAAGATCGCATGGGTGCCCAGCAGGATGTCGATCCGCCCCGCCGCCAGATCGGCCAGCTTGGCCGCGCGGTCTGCCCCCTTGTCGCGCCCGGTCAGGATGTCCACCCGCACCCCTGCCGCGGCAGCCAGCGGCTGCAGCCCCTCCATATGCTGACGGGCCAAGATTTCGGTCGGCGCCATCAGCGCGCCCTGCCCGCCCGCCTCGACCGCGATCAGCAGGGCAAGGAAGGCGACCAGCGTCTTGCCCGCCCCCACATCACCCTGCAATAGCCGGTTCATCCGCAGGCCTGATGCCATGTCCTCGGCAATCTCGGCCACCGCGCGGATCTGCGCGGCGGTGGGGGCATAGGGCAGGCTGTCCAGCACCTTGCGCTGCAAGGCGCCGGTGCCGATGCTGGCAATGCCCTTGCCGCGCCGCAGGGTCTGGCGGGCCAGCGACAGCGTCAGTTGATGGGCAAACAGCTCATCATAGGCCAGCCGCTGCCGTGCCGGATGGTCGGGCGCCACCGCGGCGGCATCCTTCGGCGCATGAACCGCCTCGACCGCATCACGCCAGTCAGGCCACCCCTCGCGCGCCTTCAGGCCGGGGTCGATCCATTCCGGCAATGGCGGTGTCCGCGCCAGGGTTGAGGCCACGGCCTTCTGCACCAGCTTCTGCGTGATGCCCGCCGTCAGCGGATAAACCGGCTCATAGGCCGGCAGATCGCCCGCCTCCTCGGGCCGCAGCACATGGTCGGGGTGAACCATCTGCGCCAGCCCGTCGAACAGTTCGACCTTGCCCGAAACCACCCGGCGCTGGCCGGTCGGCAGCAGTTTTTGCAGATAGTCGGCCCGGGCGTGAAAGAAGACCAGCGCCCAGTCCAGCTTGGCATCGCGCACGTTCACCCGATACGGCCCGCCCTTGCGCCGCGACGGGACATGCGGGCCGACCTCGACCTCGACCGTTACCGTTGTGGGCGGCACCACGTCGCGCACGCTGTCGCGGCGGCTGCGGTCCACCCCGGAATGGGGCAGCAGGAACAGCAGATCCTTCGGCCGCCGCACCTCAAGCGCCTCGAAGGCGCGGGCAGACTTTTCGCCCACGCCATCCAGCGTTTCCAGATCCGCGAACAGCGGAAACAGGATCTCGGGGCGGCTCATGCGGCGCCGATGAGGGCGAGCCAGCCGTCCTCGTCGATCATGCGGATGCCAAGGCGTTCGGCATCCTTCGCCTTGGACCCTGCCCCCGGCCCGGCGACCAGAAGGTCGGTCTTGGCGCTGACGCTGCCGGCCACCTTGGCGCCCAAAGCCTCGGCCCGGGCCTTGGCTTCGGCGCGGGTCATTTTTTCCAGCGTGCCGGTGAAGACCACGGTCAGCCCGGCCACCGGGCTGGCGGCGGCGCGGGCCACCGGGGGCACGATCTCGCGCAACTGCGCCACCAGCGCCTCGACCGCATCGCGTTCATGGCTGCCCTGTGCCAGCGTGCTGACAAGCGAGGCCGCCAGAACCGCCCCCAGCCCCTCGATCGACAGCATCTCCTCCCAGGCGGCGCGCGCCTCCGGCGCCACCGGATCGGTCTCCCACACCCTGTCGCGCGCCTCTTTCACCCGCGCACGCCGCCCCTCTTCGGCGGCGGCGGCCCGTTCGGCCGCCTCTGCCTCATCGGCGGCCAGATGGCGCAGCGCGGCGGGGTGCGCCGCATCAATCGCAGCGGCAAGGGCAGCCCAGTTCAGGTAATGCCGCGCCAGATCCTTGGCCGCCACTTCGCCCAGATGGCGGATGCCAAGCGCGAAGAGGAAGCGTTCAAAGGCGATCCTGCGCCGGTCCTCGATGGCGGCGAACAGTTTTTCAACGCTGCGCTTGCCGAACCCGTCGCGGTTTTCTAGCCGCATCAGGTTGCGGGCGTTGCGTTCGGCCAGGGTGAAGATGTCGGCGGGCGTCTTCACCGGCAGGTCCGGGTCGGCAAAGAACAGCTCGATCTGCTTCGCCCCCAGACCTTCAATGTCAAAGGCGGCGCGGCTGACGAAATGCTTCAGCTTTTCCACCGCCTGGGCCGGGCAGATCAGCCCGCCCGTGCAGCGGCGGATGGAATCGCCGGGCTCGCGGATCGCCGGGCTGCCACAATCGGGGCAGGTGTCGGGCAGCACATAGGGCACCGCGCCCTCGGGGCGTTTCGACAGATCGACATCCGCCACCTTCGGGATCACGTCCCCTGCGCGGTAAACCTGTACCCAGTCCCCGACGCGAATGTCCTTGCCGTCACGGATGGGCTGGCCGGCATTGTCGCGCCCGGCGATGTAATCCTCATTGTGTAGCGTGGCGTTGCTGACCACCACACCGCCCACCGTGACCGGCGTCAGCCGCGCCACCGGCGACAGCGCGCCGGTGCGGCCGACCTGGATGTCGATCGCCTCAAGCCGGGTCCAGGCCAGTTGCGCGGGAAACTTGTGCGCGATTGCCCAGCGGGGCGTTGTGGCGCGAAAGCCAAGCCGCTGTTGCAGCGCCAGATCGTTCACCTTGTAGACCACGCCGTCGATGTCATAGCCCAGCGTCGCACGCTGCGCCTCGATGGCGCGATACTGCGCCAGCAGGGCCGCAGGACCATCGCACAGCGCCGTCAGCGGGTTGGTCTGGAACCCCATCGCGCGCAGCCGGGCGATGGCGGCGAACTGGGTGGCGGCCAGCGGTTCGGACAGTTCGCCCCAGGCATAGGCAAAGAACCGCAGCGGCCGGGCGGCGGTGATACGGGAATCAAGCTGCCGCAGGCTGCCGGCGGCGGCATTGCGCGGATTGGCAAAGGTCTTGTCGCCCGCCGCCGCCTGCCTGTCATTCAGCGCAGCGAAATCGGCATGGGACATGTAGACTTCGCCCCGCACCTCCATCACCGCAGGGGCGCCTGTCACGCGCGCCGGAATGTCGGCAATGGTCAGGGCGTTTTCGGTGACGTTCTCGCCCACCTCACCGTCGCCACGGGTGGCGGCCTGCACCAGAACGCCGCCTTCATAGCGCAGCGACAGCGACAACCCGTCGATCTTGGGTTCTGCGGTGAACAGCAGCGGCCCCTCAAGCCCAAGATACTTGCGCACCCGGTCTTCGAAATCGGCCACATCGCCATCTTCAAACGCATTTTCCAGGCTCAGCATCCGCACGGCATGGGTGATCTTGCCAAAGCCGTCAGCCACCCCCGCGCCCACCTGATCTGACGGGCTGTCGGCGCGCTTCAGGCCGGGAAACCGGGCCTCGATTTCGGCGTTGCGCCGTTTCAGCGCGTCATAGTCGGCATCGCTGATCTCGGGGGCATCAAGGGTGTGATAGGCCTCATTCGCCGCTACAAGGCGGGCGGCAAGGTCGGCAAGCTCTGCCCGCGCCTCGGTCTCGGTCAACTGGTCCACAGGTTTCGGCGCCATTGCCCCCTCCACACTTCCGCCGAACCTAGGCGGAGGTTCGGGGCAGGTAAAGGGTGGCCGCCCGGTTCAGGTCCGGGCGGACCGACAGGTGTCAGGCGCTTGCGGCCAGACGCGGAGCGCCGGCTTTTTCCGACGCGGCCGGGTCGCGCAGCACATAGCCGCGCCCCCAGACCGTTTCGATGTAGCTGTCGCCCGCCGTCGCCTCGGCCAGTTTCTTGCGCAGCTTGCAGATGAAAACGTCAATGATCTTCAATTCCGGCTCATCCATGCCGCCGTAAAGGTGATTGAGGAACATTTCCTTGGTCAGCGTGGTGCCCTTGCGCAGCGAAAGCAGCTCCAGCATCTGGTATTCCTTGCCGGTCAGATGCACCGGCGTGCCTTCCACATCAACGGTCTTGGCGTCCAGATTCACCGTGATCCGCCCGGTGCGGATGACCGACTGGCTGTGCCCCTTGGACCTGCGGATGATGGCATGGATGCGCGCGACCAGTTCTTCGCGATGGAAGGGCTTGGTCATGTAATCATCGGCGCCAAACCCGAAGCCGCGAAGCTTGCTTTCGGTATCATCGGCCCCCGACAGGATCAGGATCGGGGTTTCCACCTTGGCCATGCGCAACTGGCGCAGCACCTCATGCCCGGACATGTCAGGCAGATTCAGGTCCAGCAGGATCAGGTCGTAGTCATAGAGCTTGGCCAGGTCGATGCCGTCTTCGCCCATGTCCGTGCAATAGACGTTGAGATTGGCATGGGTCAGCATCAGTTCGATGCTGCGCGATGTCGTGGGATCGTCTTCGACGAGGAGAATGCGCATCGGGGTTCGCTCCGCTCAGATGTCGTCAGGGGCCGGGGGATCTTCGTTAACGACATTGGCGATCAATGGTTAATGCAACGTTACTAACGCATTACAGGATCAACACACAACCTAAAGTTGTCTGTATTTCTGAATCGAGGTGACTTTCAGCGCCTTCTCCCCATGCGTTTCCACCGCCTGGCGCCAAAGCGTGAACTCCTCCTCCGACAGGGCATAGCGTTCCAGGGCTTCGGACTGGGGAATCAACCCGTGCAGAACGGCCTTGACCACCACCGCCTTGCGGCTGGCAACCCAGCGGCGGGTATCGGGCGGGGGCAGATCGGCCCGGCTGAGGATCGAACCGTCCGGCAGTGTCACCTGTCGCGGGCCGTCAACTTTTTTCAGATACATCGGCACCATACCTCTTGCGGCAGCAGGTCTGGCGGACAGACTGGCCCATCACGCTTAATCAATGCTGAAAGCCGGGGTTGAGAGTGCTGCGGATTTTCCTATATTTCTGCGATTGCCTCTGGCGCCCTGATCCCCGGACCCTGCCCCATGCCGCGCGACCTGACCCTGAACTCGCTGGGGCTGCCCAAGCCCGTTTCGGAAACCCGCGTGGTGGTGGCCATGTCGGGCGGTGTCGATTCCTCGGTTGTGGCGGCGGTTCTCAAGGACCAGGGCTATGACGTGGTCGGCGTCACCCTGCAGCTTTACGACCACGGCGCGGCACTGGCAAAAAAGGGGGCCTGCTGCGCGGGCCGTGACATCCACGACGCCCGCCGCGTGGCCGAGGCGATGGGATTTCCGCATTATGTGCTGGATTACGAAGACACCTTCCGCGAAGCGGTGATCGAGGAATTCGCCGATGCCTATCTGGCAGGCGCGACGCCGGTGCCCTGCATCCGCTGCAATGAACGGGTGAAGTTCAAGGATCTGATGGCCACCGCCCGCGATCTGGAAGCCGATTGCATGGCAACCGGCCATTACATCCAGCGCAAGATGGGCGCTGCGGGGGCCGAGTTGCACCGCGCTGCCGATCCGGCGCGGGACCAGTCGTATTTCCTGTTCTCGACCACGCCCGCCCAACTGGATTTCCTGCGCTTCCCGCTGGGCCATCTGGCCAGCAAGGCAGAAACGCGGGCGCTGGCGGCGAAATACGGGCTGCCGGTGGCAGACAAGCCGGACAGCCAGGACATCTGCTTCGTCCCGCAGGGCAACTATGCCGCCGTGATCGAGAAGCTGCGGCCGGGTGCCGCCGAACCGGGCGAGATCGTCGATCTTGAAGGCCGGGTTCTGGGCACGCACCGGGGGGTGATCCATTACACGATCGGCCAGCGCAAAGGGCTGGGCATCGGGGGCCTGGGCGACCCGCTGTATGTGGTCAAGCTGGATGCCGATGCCCGCCGCGTGGTGGTGGGGCCGAAATCGGCGCTGTCCACGCGGGTGATCCCGGTGCGGGAAATCAACTGGCTGGGCGATGCCCCCTTTGACAGCCGGGCGGAATGGCATCTGGACGTGCGGGTCCGGTCAACCCGGCCACCGCGGCCCGCGGTGATCCGGCCGCTGTCGGCCACCGAGGCCGAGGTCGAACTGATCGAACCGGAAGACGGCGTCAGCGCCGGTCAGGCCTGCGTGTTCCACGACCCCGAGGGCAGCCGGGTGTTCGGCGGCGGCTGGATCTGGCGCGGTCGCTGAGCAGGCGCCTGCCGCCTGAGCCGGGCAAGCAGGGCGGGTCAGCCCGCCTCGCGTTGCGGCGCGGCTTCTTTCAGAATGAAAATATCCCCGCCGGAGGCTGTCACGCCAGATGGGCCAGGACCGAGGCCGCGGCGCGAAGCCCCGGCGGCTCGCCCCCTCGTCCCAGCCGGTCCATCGTCAGGCGCATCGCTGCGGCCTGCGGACCGGGGCCGGTCTCCAGCAGCGACAACAGCGCCGGGGCAATGCGGTCGGGGCGGCAGTCGTTGCCAATGAATTCCGGCACGCAGCGGGTTTCCGACACCAGATTGACCAGCGTCACCGTGTCGATGCGCGCCATCCGCCGCATCAGCCACAGCGAGACCGGCGCCATGTCATAGGCGATCACCATCGGGCAGTTCTGCGCCGCCAGTTCCAGCGAAACAGTGCCCGAGGCGGCAAGCGCCGCATCGGCGGCAGCAAAGGCAGCCGTGCGGGTAGCAACATCCGGTGCGGTCAGGATCACCGGCTGGCCGGGCCAGCCTTGGGTGGCCTGTGTCACATGGTCGGCAAGGTGCCGCGGCGTCGGCAGGACCACGCGCAATTCGGGGTGGCGGGCAGCCACCTCGCGCAGGGACGCGCCAAAGGGGGCGATCAGGCGCGTCACCTCTGACCTGCGGCTGCCCGGCAGCGCCACGATCAGCGGCGCCCGGGGCGCAATTCCCTGCGCCGCGCGGAACGCCTGCGCCTGCGCCGGGGTCGCCACCGGCTCGGCCACCACGGGATGACCGACGAAATCGCAGGTCATTCCGGCGGCGGTCATATAGGGCGGCTCGAACGGCAAGAGCGCCAGCACATGGTCGATCACCCGCGCCATCTTTGCGGCCCGACCGGGCCGCCAGGCCCAGACCGAGGGCGCGACATAATGAATGGTCGGCAGCTCCGGCTCGACATCCTTCACCAGCCGGGCCACGCGCAGGCAGAAATCCGGGCTGTCGATGGTAATCAGGGCGGCCGGTCGCACGGCCAGCACCCCCCTGGCTGCTTCGTGCAGACGACGCCGCAGCGCAAAATACTTCGGCAGCACCTCGGCGATGCCCATGACCGACAGGTCTTCCATCGGGAACTGGCTGGACAGACCCTCGGCCTGCATGGCCGGGCCACCGATGCCTTCGAACTGAACCGCCGGATGTAGCTGCTTCAGCCCGGCCATCAGGGCCGCACCCAGCCGGTCGCCCGAAGGTTCGCCGGCGATGAGAAACAGCTTCATGTCGCGCCCCCGGTTCGGGCCGTTGCACCCATTGCAGCCCGGCGGCCCGAAGCGACGGCCGGCACCACAAGGGCCGCTGTCACGCCCGCCCCCCCGAGGACGCCGCGCGGGCCCAGAGGAACAGGCCCTGTTCGGCGGCCAGCGCCTGCATCTGGGGCAGATCCAGACAGATCACACCTCCCGCCTCCCACGCGATGCCGCCAAGTCCGGCGGCGGCGGCGGCGGCAACGCTGGCGGGGCCAAGCGCCGGCAGGTCGATGCGACGGTCCTGCAAGGGCTTCGGTGCCTTGTAAAGCAGACCCCGCCCCGCCTGCGCGGGCGGGCGCAGCGCCGCCGGCAGGCCCGCCACGGTGGACAGCATCGCATCGGTCCCCGACAGCGTTTCGGCGGCAAGGCAAAGACCCTGCTGCACCACGCAGCCCTGCCCCACATCGACACGGCCAAGTGCCTCGGCAATGGCGGCGGCGCGTGCGGCGTCCTGCTGGTCGCGCGCGGTGATCTGGCCGACCAGAAGCCCTTCACCCGGAACCAGTGCGGGGGCGATCTCGGCCGCCCCGGCAATGGCCAGCCCGTCCTCCTCGAACAGCGCGATCACCTCGCGCAGCGTGGCATCGTCGCCCTGTGCCATGGCCTGCATCAGCCGCGGCACAATCTGCGCGGTGGCCGCATCGAACAGCGCCGGGTCCAACCGGGGACGGCGGACAGCCCCGGCAAAGGTCACCTGCGTCACGCCCGCGTCATGCAGGGCCGCAAAGAAGGGATAAAGCCGCTCGATACGGAAGGTCAGGTCGGGGGCCAGCCCTTCGGGTGGAAACCCGTCAAGCGCGGCGATGAAGGGCCGTTCGGGCAGCGCCGCAACCAGCGCCGCAGGCAAGGCCCCCGCGCCGGCAATCAGCGCCAGCGTCATTTCGGGCCCTTCGGCGTCAGGAAGCTGCGGTCGCTGGCGGCCAGGATGAAATCGGCAATCTCGCGCACATAGGGGCTGTCGAAATCGTCGCTCAGGCGGGCGGCGCGTTCGTGGAAGGTGCCTTCGCCCTGCGCCAGCATCTGATAGGCGGCGCGCAACTGGGTGATGCCGGCCCGCTCAACACCGCGGCGTTTCAGGCCGACAAGGTTAAGCCCGTCAAGTTCGCCGCGCGGGGCCTGCACAAGGCCGTAAGGAATGACATCGTTGGTGACCATGGTGACCGCACCGATGATGGCACCCTGCCCCACCCGCACCCATTGGTGAATGCCGGACAGGCCGCCGACGATCACATCGTCGCCCAAGTGGACATGGCCGGCGATGGCGACGTTGTTCACCAGAATGACGCGATTGCCGATCTGGGCATCATGGCCGACATGGGCGCCGGTCATGATCAGGCAATCATCGCCGACGCGGGTGATGCCGCCGCCGCCCTCGGTGCCGGTGTTCAGCGTCGCGCCTTCGCGGATGCGGGCGCGGGCGCCGATGGTCAGGCGGGTGCGTTCGCCCTTGAACTTCAGATCCTGCGGCACCTCGCCCACGCAGGCAAAAGGCCAGATCGTGCTGTCATCGCCGATCTCGGTCCAGCCGGTGATCACGGCATGGGATTTCACCGTGACGCGGGCGGCAAGGGTAACCTCGGGGCCGATCACGGCGAAGGGGCCGATATAGCAGTCAGGCCCGATCGTCGCGCCTTCCTCGACGAAGGCCGAGGGGTGGATGACGGCGGTGCCATGGATTTTCATCGGTTCAGGCCTTTGGCACGTCGAACATGGCCATGAAGGTGGCCTCGCAGGCGAGTTCGCCTTCAACCATGGCGCGGCCTTCGAATTTCCAGACCCGGCCACCGCCGCGCAGCGCCTTGACATGCAGTTCCAGCACGTCGCCCGGCACCACCTTGCGGCGGAATTTCACGCCATCGACGCCCATGAAGAACACCTTGGCGTTCTTGTCGACCAGATCCATCGACAGACCGACCAGCACGCCGCTGGTCTGGGCCATGGCTTCGATGATCATCACGCCGGGAAAGATGGGCATGCCGGGGAAATGGCCTTGGAACTGCGGTTCGTTCAGCGTCACGCATTTGATGCCGACACAGCTTTCATGCAGGACGATGTCGCGGACCTTGTCGATCAGCAGGAACGGGTAACGATGCGGAATGATCCGCTGGATAAGGTCAAGATCGGCAGAGGTGACAGCTTGGGCGTCCACGGTCTGGTCCTTCTTTGCGGCCGTGCGTTCCCTTTCCTGCTAGCAAGTCCGGCCGGCAGGGGCAAGTTCCCGGCGCCGGTCAGGGCGTGGCGGGCGCTGCCTCGGGTGTATCCTGGGCGGGGGGAACGTCAGGTGGCGGCAGGCGTTGGTCAAGGCGTTCGATGACCCGGTCGGTGATGTCGATCGAACTGAGCGAGATGATGTAGGCTTCCTTGTTCAGGATCAGCGCAGCACCGGATTCCTGCATCAATTCGCCAAGAATCGGCCCGGTTGCAGCAAGAAAGGTTTTCCGCTCCTGCTCAAGCCTGTCGGTGATCTCATGCGATTTGGCGGCCTGGGCTGACCGGATGGCTTCGACACGGGTGTCGAACTCATCGGCAATCGGCGCAAATTCGGCGGGGGTCATGGTGGCACGGCGGGCGGTCAGCGCACGCTCTTCGGTTTCAAGGCCGGCCTCGATGCGGCGGTTTTCGGCCGCCAGCGCGGCCGAGTCCGTTTCGGCGCGGTCCAGAACGGATTTGCCATAGGCAGACTCGCGGAACATGCGGTCCTGATCCAGCGTCAGCACGGGCGCCACCAACGTTGCCGCGGCGGGCGCCTCGGCCGGTGTGGCCTGCTGCGCAGCCGAAAGGCCCGGCAGCACCGCCGCCAGCGCCACCATCCCGGCCAAGACCCTGCCCTGCGGCAGGGTCAACAGGTTGCAAAACCGGCCGGAAAGCAGGCCCATGTCAGAACTTGGTCGAGACCGTCAGGTCGAAGGTCTGCTCCTTGTCGTAGTCTTCCTTCTTGATCGCCTTGCTGAAGTTGAAGCGCAGCGGGCCAAGCGGTGTGGTCCACAGGAAGGACAGACCAACCACAACACGCGGGTTGAAGCTGTCATCGACCTCGGCGCCACCGAATCCGGCGGTGTCGTCCAGGCTCCAGACCGAACCGACATCCAGGAAGGCGCCGCCGGTCAGGCCGTATTCTTCCGGCAGACCCAGCGGGAAGTCAGCTTCAAAGCGGGCCACGGCAAAGGCGTTGCCGCCAAGCGCATCCTTATCGGTCGCGCCCAGATCGCGCGGACCCAGGCCCTTGGGTTCGAAACCGCGGATCTTGCCGCCGCCGGCGAAGAACCGATCCGTCACCCGCGTGCCGGTGTCGCCGAAGGAATGGATATAGCCACCTTCAAAGATGGCGCGGAAGGTGACTTCCTCGGCAAAGGCCTTGCGTTCGGCCACGGCCAGAACAGTGGTGGACAGGAATTCGGTATCGCCCCCCAGACCCGAGATTTCCTGACCGAAGCGGAACAGGAAGCTGGAATCGGGGCTGAGGCCGGTGATCCGGTTGTCGTATTCGTAGGTATAGCCAAGGGCGCTGGTGATCAGGGCACCATCGCCATTCACCGCCGCCTCGCGCTGAATGATCGGCGAGTCCCCAGTGTAGTCGTAGAGCTTGTCCTCGGCCAGGCGGTAGGTCACGTTCAGACGCGACTGGTCGCCCACAGGGAAGCCAAGCCCGAAGCCCAGCCCGATATTGCGGGTGTTGTACACCGAATAATCGTTGTCCGAGGTCCGGTAGTAAGCGTTCACGCTGAACTTCAGGTCACGGCCCAGCAGGGCCGGCTCGACGAAGGTGAAGGACGAGTTCTTGGTATCTGTGCCCGAAGAGATGCTGAGTGCCAGCGTCTGGCCCCGGCCAAGGAAGTTGGATTCCGAGAAGGCCGCGTTAAGCCCGACGCCGCTGGCCACGCTGTAGCTGAGGCCGAAGTTCAGCGACCCGGTCGGCTGTTCTTCCACATCGACATTGACCACCACCTGATCGGGCGACGATCCCTGCTCGGCATTGACCTGCGCATCCTTGAAATAGCCAAGTGCGCGAATCCGTTCAGCCGACTGGCGGATTTCGCGCGGATTGAAGGGGTCCCCTTCCACGCTGCGGAACTGGCGGCGCACCACCTGGTCCAGCGTGGTGGCGTTGCCCTCGATGTCGATCCGTTCGACAAAGATGCGTTGGCCCCGCACGATGGCGAATTCGATGTTGACGGCCTGATTGCGGTTGTCGCGCGTGATCCGCGGCTCGACCCGGATGAAGTTCAGGCCCTTCTTCAGGGCAAGGTTTTCCATCCGCGCGATGTTGTTGTCGATCACGGCGGGGTTATAGGTCTGGCCGGTGCGGATACGCTGCACGGCGGCAAATTCGGCCGCATCCAGCCCCTCGACTTCCGAGACGGTGGTGATGTTGCCGATCGTGTAGGGCAGGCCTTCGCTGATCGTGAAGGTCACGAAGGTCGCGTCGCGCTCGCGGCTGACTTCCGCCGTGGCATCCATGACCTGAAAGTCGATATAGCCGCGCGAGCGGTAGAAGTCGGTCAGCAGTTGCTTGTCCATCTCCAGCCGTTCGGGAATGTAGGTATCCCGCTGGATGAACGTGCGCAGAATCCCGGCCTGCTTGGTTTCAAGAACCTGCCGCAGACGGCGATCCGAGAAATCCTTGTTGCCCACGAAGGACAGCCGCTCGATCTCGACCACCTTGCCTTCGGTGATCTCGAACACCAGGTCGACCCGGTTGCCCGCGCGGCGGATGATCTTGGGCTCAACCGTCGCCGCCATGCGGCCACGGGCGCGATAGTTTTCGGCAATGGTGGCGGCGTCCGCTTCGGCGGTCGCCGGGGAATAGGCGCGGCTGGACTGCGACTTGATCAGCTTGGCCAGCTCTTCGTCCTTGATCCGCTTGTTGCCCTCGAAGTTGATCACGCTGACGAAGGGATATTCGGTGACCTTGATCACCAGCGTCGATCCTTGCGGCGAAATCTCGACCGTTTCGAACAGGCCCGAAGCGACAAGCCGCTGGTAGGCGTCGTTCAGCCCCCCGGCCGACACTTCCTGACCGCGCTTGATTCCCGCATAGGCCATAACCGTGGACGCATCGACGCGCTGGTTGCCCTCAACCTTGACCGTTGAAAAGGCAAAGGTCTGCGCCTGTGCCGGCGTGAAGGACGGCGCGGAAAGCCCCGCAGCGCCGAGGAAAACCGCCGTGGCAAGCAGCCGGGCCGAGGTACGGCTGCGTCCCGTGCGGCGCATCTGACCCATGTTGTACCTGACCATACCCTCGCCCCGCGGTTCTTCTGACTGTCCGTCTGGTTAGCCCGAAAGCCCAGCCTTGTCAAAAGGCTGCGGTGATTGTGGATAACTTTGCCACATATGGTATTTCAGACCCGCAACAGGCGGGGATCAGACGCAGGTCACGTCGTTCCACAGCGCGAATACCATGAGCGAGATCAGAAGCGTCAGCCCGACCGCCATCAGCCAGCGCAGCGCCCGGTCCGACGGCGGGCGGCGCGTGACCGCCTCATAGGCGTAAAACACCAGATGCCCGCCATCCAGCACCGGAATCGGCAGCAGGTTCAGGATGCCCACCCCCAGCGACAGCACCGCCAGCATCGAAACGAAACTCTGCCAGCCGGCCTTGGCGGCATCGCCCATCGTCTCGGCCATGCCGATCACGCCCGACATGTTGCAGGTGGAAATCTTGCCCGCAATCATGTGGCCAAGGCCCTGGAAGGTGGTGGCGGTCATGTCCCACATCTGCCGGGCGGTCAGGCTGACCCATTCCACCGCCCCGGGGCGGCGGGTGTCCATCTCGAACGGCAGGCCAGAGGCCAGGCCCATCATCCATTTCGTTTCGAACCCGGTGCCGTCGGCCAGCGGAATGTCGCGGCGGCGGGGGGTCAGGGTCAGGTCGAAGGTTTCGCCCGCGCGCCAGACCGTCAGCGGAACCGGCTTGCCGTCCGAGTTGAAGACCACGTCCTGAATATCGGTGAAGGTCACCATGTCCCGCCCGCCGGCGCGCAGGATCACGTCACCGGCCTTGAGACCGGCGTCAATGGCCGCCGACTTGACCGCGACCGAGGCGATCAGCGGCAGCATCGGATTGGGCGCCTGCACCGTCATCTCTTGCCCGTCGCGCCGCAGGGTAACGGCAACGGTCGGCGTGCGCGGCAGGTCGCCCAGCACCTGCCCGAAGGCCTTTGTGTCAGGCGTCGGACGGCCGTCAACGGCAAGGATCAGGTCACCCTCGCGCAGCGTCTGCTCGGCCGGAATCGGCTTGAGACTGCCGATGGTCGGCGCATCGCGCGCCACGCCCGTGACCAGCAGCAGCCCGCCCAGCACGACAAAGGTCAGCAGGAAATTGGCAATCGGGCCGGCGGCAACCGTGGCGGCACGCGCCCACAGCGGCGCGCCCGCCATGGTGTGGCGGCGCTCTTCGGGCGACAGACCGGAATTGGCGGCACGGCGCACCGAGGACGCATCGGCATCGCCCAGAAACTTGACGTAGCCGCCAAAGGGAATGGCGGCGACCTGCCATTTGGTGCCGCGGCGGTCGGTGCGGGAAAACAGCACCGGGCCAAAGCCCAGCGAGAACACCTCGGCATGGATGCCAGACCAGCGCCCAACGATGTAATGACCGTATTCATGGATCGCGACGATGATCGACAGCGCGATGATGAAAAAGGCCGCGGCCCAGGCCGTGCCCCCGAGCGCCCCGAGAATATCCATCAGCCCCTGCCCTTTGCCCGTCGTCCGGCGGCCTCTGCCGCCCTTACCCGTGCGAGATGGTCCATCGCGAGGACGTCCTCAAGGGTGATCACGGGTTTTTCCAGCCCGGGACCGGAAGAAAGTGCGTCAAGGGTGTCTTCCACCACGCCGGACATGTCCATGAAGCCGATGGAGCCGGCCAAGAAATGGTCCAGCGCGATTTCCTTGGCAGCGTTGAACGCCGCGCCGGCAAGCCCGCGCAAACGCATCACTTCGCGGCACAGCGTCAGGGCGGGGTAGCGGCCGGGTTCGGGCGCGCGGAAGGTCAGTTGGGCCAGTTGGGCCAGATCAAGCCTGCGCACCGGCAGATCCAGACGGTCGGGCCAGTTCAGCGCATAGCCGATGGAATGGCGCATGTCGGGCGCGCCCATATGCGCCATCAGCGCCCCGTCGCGGAAGCCGACCATTGAATGGATGATCGATTCGGGGTGAATGATCACCTCGATGCGGTCGGGATCGACCCCGAAGTATTCGCGGGTCTCGATCACCTCCAGCGCCTTGTTGAACATCGACGCCGAGTCGATGGTGATGCGCTGGCCCATGGCCCAGTTCGGATGCGCCAGCGCCTCGGCCACGGTGGCCTGGGCCAGCCGCTCGATCGGCCAGTCGCGCAAGGCGCCGCCGCTTGCGGTCAGGATGATGCGTTCGACCGCCGCCATCGGCTCGGCGGCAAGGGCCTGGAAGATGGCGGAATGTTCGCTGTCCACCGGCAGGATGCGCGCGCCCTGTTCGGCGGCGGTTGACAGCAGCAACTGCCCGGCGGTGACAAGGCTTTCCTTGTTGGCCAGCGCCAGCGTGGTGCCGTGCTTCAGCGCCCGCAGCCCGGGCACAAGGCCCGCCGCACCAACGATGGCGGACATGATCCAGTCGGCGGGCCGATCCGCGGCCTCGGCAATGGCGGCGCTGCCGGCGGCGGCCTCGATCCCGCTGCCGGCCAGGGCGGCGCGCAGATCGGGCAGCAGGGCTTCGTCGGCACAGACGGCAATTTCGGCCTGCAGCGCGCGGGCAATGGCCGCCAGACGCGCAACATTGCGGCCGCCGGTCACGGCAACCGTGTCAAAGGCGGCAGGGCCGCCGGCACGGGTGACAAGATCGACGGTCTGTTCCCCGATGGACCCGGTGACGCCGAAGATCGAGATGCGGCGCATGACGTTCAGACCTTGATGACCGACAGGAAGGGCAGGATTGCCTGCAGCATAACGGTGGCAATCGCGGCAAAAGCCAACGCGTCAAAACGATCCATCAGCCCGCCATGGCCGGGGATCAGCGCGGAGCTGTCCTTGACCCCTGCCCGGCGCTTGATCGCGCTTTCGGCGATGTCGCCCATCTGGCCGGCAAAGGCCACCAGCGGCGAGACCAGCACCAGAAGCGGCCCGCCCACGCCCGCAGCCCAGGCCACAAGGCCGACCAGCGCCGCGCCAACCCAGCCGGCAATGGTGCCGGACCAGGTTTTCTTCGGGCTGATGCGGGGCCAGAACTTCGGCCCGCCCAGGATGCGGCCCGCGAAATAACCTGCGGTGTCCGAGGCGATGACCACGGCCAGCAGCCAGATCATCGGCCCGACGCCCAGCGACTGCCGCACAATCACCAGCGACAGGCCGGTCAGCATGATCACCGCCGCATAGCCGGCATAGACCACCGGATCGCGCCGGGGCGTCAGCACGCCCACGACCGAAGGCAGCAACAGCCCCGCCAGCGGCCAGGGCGCCTGCACCCAAAGGACCAGGGCCAGCACCACCGCCGCCAGAGCGGCCAGCGGGATCGACAGATCCCGCCCCTCGCCCCGCGTCATGCGCGCCAGTTCCCAGGTCATCAGCGCGGTGCACAGCACGGCCAGTTCCGCAAAAAGCGCCCCGCCCCGCCAGATGGCGACAGCCCCCAGCACCAGCATGACCGCCGCCGAAACCACGCGCGGCCGCAGGTCGGCCCAGCGGTCCGAACTGGCGGCGGCTGGGGAAGTGGCGGGGGGCGGTGACTCTGTCTGTTCGGCTTTTTCGGTCATTTCAGCACCCCTCCGAAGCGGCGTTCGCGGTTGCCGAAACGGGCCAGGATGGCCTGCAACTCGGCCGGGGTGAAATCCGGCCAGAGGGTTTCGGTGAATTCATACTCGGAATAGGCCGCCTGCCAGGCAAGGAAGTTCGATGTCCGCGTCTCGCCGCTGGTTCGGATCACCAGATCCGGGTCGGGCACATCATGCGTGTCCAGCCTGTTGGAAAACGCGGCTTCGGTCAGGGCGGCCGGGTCGAAGCGGCCTTCAGCGGCGTCCTGCGCCACGGCGCGGATCGCCCGCAGAATCTCGTCACGGCCGCCGTAGTTGATCGCCACCGTCAGGTTCAGCCGTTTCAGATGCGCGGTGCGCGCCTCGATCCCGGACATCAGGCGTTGCAGCTTGGGGTCAAGGCGGCTGCGGTCGCCAATGAAGCGCATCCGCACCCCTTCGGCGGCCAGACGATCGGCCTCGCGCTGGATATAGCGGGCAAAGATCGCCATCAGACCAAGGACTTCCTCGGTCGAGCGTTTCCAGTTTTCGGTCGAAAAGGCGTACAGCGTCAGCCATTCGATGCCCAGATCGGGCGCGCAGCGGACGATTTCCTTTACCCGCTCTGCCCCCTTGCGGTGGCCCACCAGACGGGGCCAGCCGCGGTTGGTGGCCCAGCGACCGTTGCCATCCATGATGATCGCGACATGCCCGGCGTGCCGGCTTGGTCTTTGCGAATCCGCGGGCATCGGCGCGGTCCTTTCCGGCCTGGATCAGACCTGCATGATTTCCTGCTGCTTGGCTTCCAGCGTCTGATCGACCAGCTTGATGTACTTGTCGGTCATTTCCTGCACCTCGTCCTCCCAGAACTTGGCGTCGTCTTCCGACAGGTTCTTGGCCTTGGCCTTCTTGATCTGGTCCATGCCGTCGCGGCGCAGGTTGCGGATCGAGACGCGGGCATGTTCGGCATACTGGCCGGCGACCTTGGTCAGTTCGCGGCGGCGTTCCTCGTTCAGCTCGGGAATGGGCAGCATGATGATGGTGCCGTTGAGCTGCGGGTTGATCCCAAGGCCGGATTCGCGCAGCGCCTTTTCCACCTTGCCGACCATCGCCTTGTCCCAGACGTTGATGGTCACCATGCGCGGTTCGGGCACGTTCACGGTGCCAAGCTGGTTGATCGGCGTCATCTGGCCATAGGCATCGACATGGATCGGCTCCAGCATCGAGGCGGCAGCGCGGCCGGTGCGCAGCGAGGCGAATTCGGTGCGCAAGGAGTGGATCGCCCCGTCCATGCGGCGCGTCAGGTCATCGGTGTCGAGCATGAACTCTTCGGTCGACATCTGGTCTTTCCCCGTCTTGACGCCCCGGACCCGGGGCCTTGTGGGCCGATATAGGACGAAAGCCCGCGCTGGTATAGTGGGGCGGGGTCAACCGCGTTCACCCGCCGCACGGGCGGCAGCGGCAGGCCCCTGCGCCCTGCGTCGCGGTCTAGCTGTCGACCCGCGTATAGGTGCCCTGCCCCGACAGGATGCCCCGGAAACCGCCCGGCTCGTCCAGGCTGAAGACGATGATCGGCAGGCGGTTGTCGCGGGCCAGGGCGATGGCGGTGGCGTCCATCACGCCCAGGTGCTTTTCCAGCGCCTCGTCATAGGACACCCGGTCATAGCGCTTGGCGTCGGCGAATTTCTTGGGGTCCTTGTCATAGACCCCATCCACCTTGGTGCCCTTGAACACCGCCTCGCAGCCCATTTCGCTGGCGCGCAGGGTGGCGGCGGTGTCGGTGGTGAAATAGGGGTTGCCGGTGCCCGCAGCGAAGATGCAGACCCGCTTCTTCTCAAGGTGACGCACGGCGCGGCGGCGGATGTAGGGTTCGCAGACCTGATCCATCGGGATCGCGCTGATCACGCGGGTAAAGACCCCGATCGATTCCAGCGCCGACTGCATGGCCAGCGCATTCATCACCGTGGCCAGCATCCCCATGTAGTCGGCCGTCGTCCGCTCCATCCCCTGCGCACTGCCCTGCAGCCCGCGGAAGATGTTGCCGCCGCCGATCACCATGCAGATTTCCACGCCCATGCGCTGAACCGACTTCACCTCTTCGGCGATGCGCTGCACGGTGGGCGGATGCAGGCCATAGCCCTGATCGCCCATCAGCGCCTCGCCGGAAATCTTGAGCATCACGCGGGCGTATTTGCCCCCCGGTTCGGTGGCGGCGTTTGACATGGGGTCCCCCGTATTTCGCTGTGCTCTTGGATCGCGGCGCAAAATGGGGGAAAACGGCGGCAGGTTCAACCGGGGACTTGCGGCGCAAAGCCGGGGGCTTCGCAGCCCCCGGCCCCCCGGCGGGGTATTTCGGCCAAGAGGAAGCCAGTGAGTCTGCAAGGGATTTCACGCGAAGCGCCGGTGCTGATCGCCGGGCCGACAGGCAGCGGCAAATCGGCGCTGGCGATGGAGCTTGCGGCGCGCGACGGGCGTGTGGTCGTCAATGCTGACGCGTTGCAGGTCTATGACTGCTGGCGGCTGCTGACGGCCCGCCCCTCGGTCGAGGATGAGGCGGCGGTGCCCCACGCGCTTTATGGCCATGTCGCGCGGGACGCGCCCTGGTCGGCGGGCCACTGGCTGCGGCAGGTGCGGCCCTTGCTGGCGCGGCCCGTGGTGATTGTCGGCGGCACCGGCCTGTATTTTCTGGCGCTGACCGAGGGGCTGGCCGAGGTGCCGCCGGTGCCTGCCGCCGTGCGGGCCGAGGCCGATGCGCTGCGCGGGGCCGATTATGCCGCGATGGTGGCCGGGCTGGATGCCGCGACGGCGGCCCGGATCGACCTGAAGAACCCCGCCCGGGTGCAGCGGGCCTGGGAAGTGCTGCGCGCAACGGGCCGCGGCCTGGCCGAATGGCAGGCGGACACCGGCGCCCCCCTGCTGCAGGCGGGGCAGGCCGAGGCGCTGGTGCTGCGACCCGCGGTTGACTGGCTGGATGCCCGGATTTCGGCCCGGTTCGACACGATGATGCAGGCCGGCGCGCTGGAGGAGGTGCGGGCCGAGCTGCCGTTCTGGAACCCGGCCCGCCCCTCGTCGCGAGCCATCGGCGCGGCGGAGCTGGTTGCCCATCTGCGGGGCGCCTGCCCGCTTGCCGAGGCGGTTTCGGCCGCGAAACTGGCCAGCCGGCAATATGCCAAGCGGCAGCGGACATGGTTCCGGTCGCGGATGAAGGCCACGACCGGCTGGCAAGAGATCCTTCCCGCCTGAGGACTGGCAGGATTCCGCCGATCCACAGACTTATGCACAGCTTTCCGCCCGCCCTGTGGACAACTTTGCCCTCAGGCCATCTTTTTGCTTTGTTGATCGACAATTGGCGGCATAAGCTGATGTTGTGGCCAACGGATTTTCGGTGTGATGCAAGATCTTTCTCCTGCTTCCCAGACGCGACTTGTCGCAATCCCCCGGCTTGCCGCCGGCGGGCGCTGGCGGGTCGAGGCGATGCGGTCGCTGAGCGAGCCGTGTTTCCTGTGGTTCACCAAGGGTCAGGGCCGCATCACCCTTCAGGGCGAAACGCGCGGCTATACCGCCCATAACGCGATCTTCATCCCCCCCGGCATCATGCACGGGTTCGAGGCCGGGCCGCAGGTGTTCGGCACCGCCATCTTCTTTGGCCGCAATTCGGGCGTGACGCTGCCAAAACAGCCGCTGCACCTGCGCATTCGCGAAGTTCACGCCCAGCAGGAACTGAACGTGCTGCTGGATGCCATCGGCCGCGAGATGGAGGCGGACACCCCCGCCCATGACCGCGCCACGCTGCACTATCTTGGCCTCTTGGGGGTCTGGCTGGAACGGCAGGCGAAAAAGTCGGAAGCGGATCTTCCGAAACCCGATGCGACGCGCCGGCTGGTCGCCCGCTACACCATATTGCTGGAACGCGACTTCCGCTCCGGCATGGGCGTGGCCGACTTCGCCGCCGCCTTGGGCGTAACCCCCACCCACCTGACACGCTGCTGCAACGCGGCCTGCGGCCGGTCGGCCAGCGCGCTGCTGCAAGACCGGCGCCTGTTCGAAGCGCGCAAGCTGCTAGCCGAAACCCGTATTCCCGTGGGCCGCATCGCCGAAAGCCTGGGCTTCAACTCGGCCGCCTATTTCACCCGGGCCTTCCAGCACCTGACGGGCAAGTCGCCGACCGCCTTCCGCCGCGCCCCCTGACGTCACCAGACCAGCCCCTTCCCGTCAGGCGCCGTTTCAGGCGCCCTGGTCGGGTTGAAGTTCGGACGAAACCGTCATAATCTTGTCGCTAACAGAACAGGCCACGTCTCTTACGGACGTTGACGCCACGTCGAAAAACATGCGCAATGGTCGCAGGGACAATTGGCGCCGGGCAGCACTCAGACTGCGCCCGAATGGATGAAAACCGGCCTGATGTCTTTTCGCATTCGGCGCCCGCAAGGGGCGCTGACAACGACGACTGACAGGGAGACGAAGGAATGAAAGACACGCTTTCGGCCGCGCCGCTGCACCCGGCCGCCATGATGTATGCCGACGAAGTTCGCGAGGGCAAACTGAGCCGCCGCGAATTCCTGACCCGTACCACCGCACTTGGGGTTTCGGCCACTGCGGCCTATGGGCTGCTCGGGATGGTCGCACCGCAACCGGCAATGGCACAGGACGCCCCCAAGGTAGGCGGCATCCTGCGCTGCGCGATGGAGGTGAAGGCCCAGAAAGATCCGCGCACCGCCGACTGGCCGCATATCGCCAACGTCTACCGCGGCTGGCTGGAATACCTGATCCAGTATAATGCTGACGGCACCTTCGAAGGCCGCCTGCTGGAAAGCTGGGAAGCCAATGCCGACGCCACCGAATACACGCTGAAGGTCCGTCAGGGCGTCAAGTGGAACAACGGCGAGGACTTCACCGCTGATGACGTGGTGCGCATGTTCGCCCGCTGGTGCGACGGCTCGGTCGAAGGCAACGCCATGGCTTCGCGCTTCGCCGGTCTGGTCGATGAAGAGAAGAAGCAACTGCGCGAAGGCGCTGTGGTCAAGGTCGACGACCACACCGTTCAACTGAAGATGAGCGTGTCCGACATCGCCGTCGTGCCGAACCTGGCCGACTATCCGGCCGCCGTGGTGCACAGCTCGTATGTCGACGGGTCCGATCCTTCGACCAATGCCATCGGCACCGGCCCCTATGTGCCGAAGGAAGTGACCGCCGGCAACCGCGCCATTCTGGTGCGCGCGCCGAACCACACCTGGTGGGGCGGCACCGCGCCGCTGGACGAGATCCATTACATCGACTTCGGCACCGACCCGTCGACCATGCTGTCGCTGGCCGCCTCGGACGAGGTGGACTGCAACTACGAGACCACCGGCGACTATATCGAGCAGCTTGACGCGCTTGGCTGGACCAAGCTCGAAGCGGTGACCGCCTCGACCATCGTCGTGCGCATGAACTCGGCCACCAGCGATCTCTACAAGGAAAAGTCGGTCCGTCAGGCCATCCAGAAGGCGGTTGATCCGGCCGTCGTGCTGGAACTGGGCTACAATGGCCTTGGCACCACCGCCGAGAACCACCACGCCTGCCCGATCCACCCGGAATATGCCAAGATCCCGGCGCAGACCATTGATCCGGCCGGGCTGGTGCCCGCGCTGGAAGCGGCCGGCCTGAAGGATGCCGAGATCGAGATCATCTCGCTGGATGACGGGTTCGAGGCCGCCACCACCGATGCGGTCGCGGCGCAACTGCGTGACGCGGGCGCGAACGTGAAGCGCAAGGTGATGCCGGGGTCGACCTTCTGGAACGACTGGCAGAAGTATCCCTTCTCCTCCACCACCTGGAACCACCGCCCGCTGGCGGTTCAGAACATGTCGCTGGCCTATACCTCGACGGGTTCCTGGAACGAATGCGGCATGGCCAACGCCGATTTCGATGCGGCAATGACCAAGGCGCTGGCGCTGGACAACGCCGATGCCCGCCGCGAGGTGATGGTGACGCTGGAAACGATCCTGCAGGACGAAGGCTATATCATCCAGCCGTACTGGCGGTCGCTGTTCCGCCACGCCAAACCGGGCGTGACGGTCGAGATGCACCCCTCGTTCGAGCATCACCACTACAAGTGGTCGATCGCCTGATCCTGACCGGACCCCGGGGCGCGGCCGTTCGCCGCCGCGCCCCGCGCCCCTTTGCCACTCGGGCCCTTTTCGCAGGGGCCGGATCGCCTGTTTCCCGGGGAAAGTGAACCTGCCATGTTGCCATTTGTCCTGCGACGGACTGGCCTGATGCTTCTGACGGCGCTCGTGCTGACCTTCGCGGTTTTCTGCCTGACCAATCTTCCCCCGAACCTGGAAAAGCTGGCGCGCAGCGAAGGCTCGGTCCGGATGAGCGACGAAGCCATCGCAAGCTGGATCATCAACAACGGCCACGGCGGCCCGATGGTGAACCGCTACGGCGAATGGCTGGGCGTGATGCCCGGCTGGCTGCGCACCGACGACAAGGGCGTGACGCGCGGCCGCTGCATCACCGGCGACGTGACGCCCGAAACCGCGCCACGCTATTGTGGCATCCTTCAGGGCAACTGGGGCTTTTCCACCTTTGCCAAGGCCCCGGTGACCGAGGTGCTGGCCCGCGGGCTGGCCCATACCGGCTGGCTGATGCTGTGGGTGATGATCGTGATGGTGCCCACCTCGCTGATCATCGGCGTGCTGTCGGGGATGCGGGAAGGCTCGGCCACCGACCGGGTGCTGTCCACCTTCTCCATCGCCACCACCGCCACCCCCGAATATGTGTCGGGCGTGATCTTCGTCGCGCTCTTCGCCAGCGGCACGGCGGGCATTTCGCCCTGGCTGGCCGAACACGGCTGGATCAGCAGCCGCACCCTGTTTCAGGGCACCGCAACCAGCGCCATGGACAAGATCACCTTCTGGAACTTCGGCCTGCCGGTGATGACCATCGCGCTTTACGGCATCGGCTACATTGCCCGCATGACCCGCGCCTCGATGACCGAGGTGATGACCCAGCAATATATCCGCACCGCCCGTCTAAAGGGCGTGGGCTTTGCGCAGGTGGTGGTGAAACACGCGCTGCGCAACGCGCTGATCGCGCCCTTCACGGTGATCATGCTGCAATTTCCCTGGCTGCTGAACGGCGTGGTGATCGTCGAGACCCTGTTCAACTACAAGGGCTTCGGCTGGACACTGGTTCAGGCGGCCGGAAACAACGACATCAACCTGCTGCTGGCCTGTTCGGTGGTGGCGGTGTTCGTCGTTCTGGTGACGCAGCTGATTTCCGATGTCGGCTATGTCTTCCTCAATCCCCGCATCCGGCTGAGCTGAGGAGGACGCCATGGAAGACCTGTCCTGGGGTGCCCTTTTCGCCAAGGCCGCGGTGCGGTTCTGGCCGGTCTGGCTGGCGATGATCGCCACCTTTGTGGTCTCGACCAGCTTCAAGCGCCGGCTGGGCCTTTACGGCAAGCTGTTCGATTCCACGGTGGGGATGATCGGCTTCGGCATCGTCACCTTCTGGGTGTTCACCGCCATCTTCGCCGGCCACATCATCACCCATGACCCGCTGGCGCAGCTTTCGGGCATGAAGAACGTGCTGCCCGGCTCGGCGGTCAAGAACCCGGCCGAGGGCATCTATCCCTGGTATCTGCTGGGCGGCGACAACCTGGCGCGCGACGTGTTCAGCCGCATGGTGATGGGCGCGCGCGACGTGCTGAAGATCGCCCCCGCCGCCACGCTTTTCGCCTTCATGGTGGGGGTGACGCTGGGCCTTCCCGCCGGCTATTTCGGCCGGCATCTGGATACGGTGCTGTCTTTCCTGGCCAACCTCGTCCTCGCCTTCCCGGTGATCCTGCTGTTCTACCTGCTGGTCACGCCAGAAATCGTGCAGACCGGCATCCCGGTCTGGTTTGCCGCGGTGCTGTTCCTGTTCCCGATCTGCTTCTTCGTGCTGCTCTTCAACTCGCGCTTCCACATGAACGCGCCGAAGCGGAACCTGTATGTCGGGATCACGCTGGTGGTCGGCCTCTGGGCCTATTCCGGGCTGGCCTTCAACCTGGACCCGCTTGGCGTCTTTGCCATGAGTCCGAACCTTCTGAACGTCTTTGTCTCGGTGGTCTTCGTCAACTCGCCCGGGGTGTTCCGCATCGTCCGCGGCCTGGTGATGGACATCAAGGCGCGCGACTATGTGGCGGCCGGCCAGACCCGGGGCGAAAGCGCCTGGTACATCATGCTGTGGGAAATCCTGCCCAATGCCCGCGGACCGCTGATCGTCGATTTCTGCCTGCGCATCGGCTATACGACCATCCTTCTGGGCACGCTGGGGTTCTTCGGTCTGGGCGTCAGCCCGGAAAGCCCCGACTGGGGCAGCACCATCGACGATGGCCGCAAACTTCTGGCCATGTTCCCCCATGCCGCCGTGGTGCCCGCCCTTGCCCTGATGAGCCTTGTCCTGGGCCTGAACCTGCTGGCCGACGGCCTGCGCGAAGAAAGCATGAAGGACTGATGCGCCGCGCCCTGCCCTTCCACTTGGCCGCAATACCCCACGGGGGTCCGGGGGTCTGAAACCCTCGGTCCCGCGCCAGCCACCGGAGAGACCGATGACCGACTGGGACCCGTCCAAACCGATCCTTGAAATCGAGAACCTCTCGATCAGCTTCTTCACCCGCCTGCGCGAGATTCCGGCGGTGATGGATTTCTCCTGCTCCGTCATGGCGGGCGAGGCGATGGGGCTGGTCGGCGAATCCGGCTGCGGCAAGTCCACCGTGGCGCTGGCCGTGATGCGCGACCTTGGCCGCAACGGCCGCATCGTGGGCGGCTCGATCCGGTTCAAGGGCCGCGACCTGACAAGGATGAGCGAGGCAGACCTGCGCCACATCCGCGGCAGCGAGATCGCGATGATCTATCAGGAACCGATGGCCAGCCTGAACCCGGCGATGAAGATCGGCGCGCAACTGGCCGAGGTGCCGATGATCCATCAGGGCATGGCCAAGGCCGAGGCGTGGAAGCTGGCCCGCCAGATCGTAGCCGATGTGCGCCTGCCCGACCCCGACCGCGTTCTTGGTGCCTATCCGCACCAGTTGTCGGGCGGCCAGCAACAGCGCATCGTCATCGCCATGGCGCTGATGGCGAAGCCCGCGCTGCTGATCCTGGACGAACCCACCACTGCGCTGGACGTGACGGTCGAGGCGGGGATCGTCGATCTGGTCAAGGATCTGGGCGAAAAATACGGCACCTCGATGCTGTTCATCAGCCATAACCTTGGCCTTGTGCTGGATGTCTGCGACCGGCTTTGCGTGATGTATTCCGGCGAGGCCGTGGAGACCGGCAATGTCGAGGAAGTCTTCACCAAGATGCGCCACCCCTACACCCAGGCGCTGTTCCGCTCGATTCCGCTGCCCGGCGCCGACAAGAACGACCGGCCGCTGATCTCGATTCCCGGCAACTTCCCCCTGCCCCATGAACGGCCCAAGGGCTGCAACTTCGGCCCGCGCTGCGATTACTTTGAAGCGGGCCGCTGCGACGCCGCCGACGTGCCGATGGAGGCCGTGCCCGACGCCCACCGGCACGAAAGCCGATGCCTGAAATGGCGCGAGGTGGACTGGAAGGCGCCCCCCCAAGGCGCAGGTCGCCAAGGCGAAGCGCCCTGTCGGCAAGGTCGTTCTGAAGATGGAGGATCTGAAGAAATACTACTCGGTCTCGGGCAGCGCCTTCGGCGGCGGCACGAAGAAGGTGGTCAAGGCCAACGAAACCCTCAGCTTCGAGGCGCGCGAAGGCGAAACCCTTGCCATCGTCGGCGAATCCGGCTGCGGCAAGTCCACCTTCGCCAAGGTGCTGATGGGGCTTGAGACGGCGACAGCCGGTTCGATCATGCTGTTTGATGAAAACGTGCAATCGACCCCGATCCAGAAGCGCAACACCGATACCGTCAGCCAGGTGCAGATGGTATTCCAGAACCCGTTCGACACGCTGAACCCCAGTATGAGCGTGGGTCGCCAGATCATCCGCGCGCTTGAGGTGTTCCAGCGCGGCGACAGCGATGCCGACCGCGAACGCATCATGCTGGAACTGCTCGATCTGGTGAAACTGCCCCGCGCCTTTGCCGAACGGATGCCGCGCCAACTGTCGGGCGGGCAGAAGCAGCGCGTCGGCATCGCGCGGGCCTTTGCCGGCGGCGCCAAGGTCGTGGTCGCGGACGAGCCGGTCAGCGCGCTGGACGTGTCGGTTCAGGCGGCGGTGACCGACCTGCTGATGGACATCCAGCGCGAAAATGGCACGACGCTGCTGTTCATCAGCCATGACCTGTCGATCGTGCGCTACATCAGCGACCGCGTGATGGTGATGTATCTGGGTCATGTGGTCGAGATGGGCACGACCGAGCAGGTCTTCTCGCCCCCCTACCACCCCTATACCGAGGCGCTTCTGTCGGCGGTGCCGATTGCCGACCCGCATGTCGTGCGCAAGCGCATCGTGCTGGAGGGCGAGATCCCCTCGGCCATGAACCCGCCCCCCGGCTGCCCGTTCCAGACCCGCTGCCGCTGGAAATCACAGGTGCCGGGCGGGATCTGCGATACCGAGATGCCGCCGGTGGTGGACCTGGGCGATGGCCATCAGATCAAATGCCACCTGGGCCGTGACGTGCTGAAACAGATGGAGCCGGTGATCAAGATCGCGGCCGAGTAGCGCCGATGATTATGGCTTGACTCGGCAGTATGGCCGCATATTTTGTGGTCATGGATGACATTGACCGAAAAATAACTAACCTTCTGGCCGCAGACGCCCGGCGCGCGCTGGCTGACATCGGCGCTGCGGTGGGGCTTTCCGCCTCGGCGGTGAACGACCGCATCCGCCGGTTGCAGGCGCAAGGCGCGATCCGCGCCTTCACGGTGGATGCAGATCCCGCGGCGCTGGGGCTGCCGGTTCTGGCCTTCGTCTGGGTCAGCCTGCGCGACGGCGCCGATGAAGCCGCCTTCCGCAGCTTCGCAGCCGCCCACCCCGCCGTGATGGAATGTCATCATGTGACCGGCCCCTGGTCCTATCTGGTCAAACTGCGCCTTCCGGCACTGGCAGCGATTGAAACCGTGCTGGCCGAGATCAAGGCACAGGGCTTCCTTGGCCGCAGCAAAACCATCCTCGCCCTGTCCTCGCCCGTCGAGGGCGCGCATGTGCCGAAAGGGGCTGCCTGATGCTGTTCCTGAAAAGCCTGATCCTGGGATTGGCCATCGCCGCGCCGCTGGGGCCGATCGGGGCGCTGTGCATCAACCGCACGCTTGAACGCGGCTTCCGCGCCGGGGTGGCGGGCGGGCTGGGCACCGCCCTGGCGGATGCGCTTTACGCCAGCCTTGCCGCAGCCGGTTTTGCCGCCTTTGCCAGCCTGCTTGCGCGGGTGCAACTGCCGCTGATGGTGGCGGGTGGGGTGTTCCTTCTGTGGCTGGGCCTCACCGGGATGCGCCCGCGCCCGCCCCGCCCTGCGGCCGAAGTTGGCGCGCGCGACCTGATCGGGACCACGCTGGCAACCTTTGCCCTGACCATGACCAACCCGATGACCATCCTCAGCTTCGCCGCGCTGTTCGCGGGGCTGGGACTGGCCGCCGCCTCGGGGCCAGGCGCCGCGGTCGTCGTCGTGGTCGGCGTCTTCACCGGGTCGATGCTGTGGTGGGGGCTGCTGTCGGGTGGCGTCGCCCTGCTGCGCCACCGCCTGCCGCCTGCCTTTGCGCTGTGGGTGGCGCGGATTTCCGGCGCGGTGCTGATCGGCTTTGGCCTTTGGGCGCTGGCCAGCGCCGCGCGACAACTGGCCGGCGCCGGCTGACAGGTCAGCCGAGAATGGCCTTCACATAGGCCTTCGTCTCGGCATAGGGCGGAATTCCGTCGTGCTTTTCCACCGCCCCGGGCCCGGCGTTATAGGCCGCAAGCGCCAGCTTCCAGCTACCGAAGCGGTCATACATCATCCGCAGATAGCGGGCGCCACCTTCCAGGTTCTGCTCGGGGTCGGCGATGTCCACGCCCAGGCGGCGCGCCGTGGCGGGCATCAACTGGGCAAGGCCGGTGGCCCCCTTGTTGCTGACAGCACCCGAATTCCAGCCCGATTCCTGCTGCACCAGCCGAAGGAACAGGTCTTCCGGCACGCCATGCTTACGGGCCGCAGCCTTGGCAACCTCAAGATACTTGCCCTTGTAGCCGCCCTTGAACCGGGGAACCGACTCTTCCACCAGACCTTCGGCTGCGCCTGCCTTGTATTTCGGTGTCAGCTTGACCGAACCGGAATACTGCTTGGCCAGCTTGCCATCCAGCAAGGCCGTCTGCGACTTGAAGATCGAGTTGCGCGACTTGGACGAGCCGGAAAGCTTGAGCCCCTCGGCCGAAGCAGGAGGGATCGCGGCAAGGCACAGGGCCGCCGACAGGAACCAGATTTTCCGAGATTTCCGCAGCACGCCAACTCTTTCCGCAACCCGACCGAACGCGGCGACTATACGGAAAGATGCCGGTGTTTCCAGTGGGGAATTTCCGATGCCGCCCCGGGCAAGGCGCCCCCGGCAGGCGAAAACCCGCCGAGATGCGGGAGGCAGAAACCGCACGGGCGGTCGTTGCGGCGCCGACCGGGGACGTGTAGGGATTGGTTAACCTTACCGGGACATGCTGCCCGGGCAACGAACACGAAGACATTAGGGAGAGAGACATGGCCGGCTCGGTCAACAAGGTCATCCTCATCGGCAATCTGGGCCGCGACCCCGAGGTGCGCAGCTTCCAGAACGGCGGCAAGGTGGTGAACCTGCGCATCGCCACCAGCGAAACCTGGCGCGACCGCGCCACCGGCGAACGCAAGGAACGCACCGAATGGCATTCGGTCGCCATCTTCAGCGAACCGTTGGGCAAGATCGCCGAGCAGTATCTGAAAAAGGGCAGCACGGTCTATATCGAGGGATCGCTGGAAACCCGCAAATGGCAAGACCAGTCGGGCGCTGACCGCTATTCGACCGAGGTCGTCCTGCGCCCCTTCTCGGGCAACCTGACCCTGCTGGGCGGTCGCGGTGATGGCGGCGGGGCCAGCGGCGGCGGTGATGACCGCGGCTATGACGATTACGGCGGTGGCGCGGGCGGTGGCGGCTATGGCGGCGGCCAGGGTGGTGGCGGCGGTTCGCGCGGCGGCAGCTATGGCGGCGGTCAGGCCGGCGGCGGTGCGGGCGGCGGCGGTGGCCGGTCCGACATGGATGACGAAATCCCGTTCTGACACCGCCTGATCCCATCGGCGCATCGCGCAAGGAGCCGGAACAATGGCAGGCGCGACACGCAGCCGGGCGGTGGACGGGTTGAAACTGGCCCTGGCGGTGATGGTGGTCGGCATCCATGCCAACCCCTTCGCCGATCTGGGCCGGCTGGCCAACCTGCTGACCGGGGAAGGCATCTACCGGCTGGCGGTGCCGGTCTTTCTGGTCTTCAACGGATGGTATCTGCAGCCCGCGCTGGCGGCGGGCAAGGGCTGGGCCACGGCCCGCCGCGCGGCTGTGCTGTATCTGCTGTGGATGGCGCTGTATCTGCCGGTCTGGGCGCGGGCCGCCGCCGGCTTCACCCCGTGGGAGGCACTGATCTTCGCCGTCTTCGGCTACTGGCACCTGTGGTATCTTGCCGGGCTGGCCATGGCGGCGGCGGCGCTTGTGCTGCTGGCGCGCTGGCCCACCCTGCCGCTGCTGCCCCTGGCGCTGGTTCTGGCCGCCATCGGGGCGAGTCTTGCCTGGGCCATCGCCGCCGGGCTGGTAACGCCCGGGCCGATCTTCCACGATCCGCTGTCACCCACCCGCAACCCGCTGTTCCTGTGCCTGCCTTACGCCGCCTTCGGCGTGGTGATGCGCCGGGTTGACCTGCCCAACCGCATCGAGCGCGGCCCGGCGGCCGGGCTGGCGGGGCTTGGCATCGCGCTGGTGCTGGCGGAATCGCTGGCCCTGTCCACCCTGCCCAAAGGCGTGTCGCATGACACTATGGCCAGCCTGATCCTGGCCGCGCCGGCGCTCGCGCTCGTGGCCCTTCAGGCCCCCGGCCGCACGGAAAGCCGGGCGCTTGGCGACCATTCAAGCGGCCTCTACTTCCTGCATGTGGCCTTTGTGGCAATGCTGTTCCGCCATACCGATCTGGACCGCCCGGCGGTCTTCGCCCTGGCGATTGCCGGGTCCGCCCTGCTGACCGAAGCCCTGCGGCGCAGCGGTCTGGCACGGCGGTTGTTCTGACCGAACCGGGGCACCCCATGCCTGCTTGGCCTGCGGCGCGGGCGCCACTGGACCTTTCAGGACGGATTCCCTATATAATCGGTCAACAACCCGCGTAAGGACCGATGCCGATGGATGCCAATGTCGAAGGCGCACCGCTGATCCGCCCGTCCACCACCGATCATCCGCTGTATGATCAGGTGGTCGAGGCCTGCCGTTCGGTCTTCGACCCCGAGATTCCGGTGAACATCTACGACCTCGGTCTGGTCTACACCATCGAGATCGACCCGGAAAACGCCGTCGGCATCACCATGACGCTGACCGCGCCGGGTTGCCCGGTGGCGGGTGAGATGCCGGGTTGGGTGGCTGATGCCGTGGGCGCCCTGCCCGGGGTGAAACAGGTTGATGTGGACATGACCTTCGACCCGCCCTGGGGCATGGACATGATGTCCGACGAAGCCCGGCTGGAACTGGGCTTCATGTGACGCCCGGGCCGGCAAGGCAATGCTTTTGCCTTGCCCCAGCCAAAGGCAAACATTTTCCCTTGCATGCCTGAAAAGCAAATCATTTCCCTTGCCTTTCTGACAGGCAAGCGAAATGCTTTGCCCATGACACGCACCGTCGCCATCCTGACCGGAGACCTGATCGGATCGACCCACGCCCCGCGCGCGGCTGTCGAGGCCGCCATGGCGACAATTCGCGACTGCGCCGCGCAGCTTGGACCGGACACCCGCTTCACGCGCTTTCGTGGCGATGGCTGGCAGGTCCGGCTGGCCACCCCGAATGCAGCCCTCTGGGCCTGCCTGCTGATCCTTGCCCGGCTGCGGGGGCAGGACGGCCTGCCCGGCTGCCGCATCGCCGTCGGGCTGGGCGAGGAAGGTCCGGCAGGGACAGGTGACCTTTCCACCGCCACCGGCCCGGCCTTCACCGCCTCGGGCCGCGCGCTTGACCGGATGAAGGCCGACCGGCTGCTGGCGCTTGAGGGGGCGGGCGTCGATCCGTTCCGCAAGCTGGCCTTCATGATCGCGGGCGAACTGGCCGGCCGCTGGACCACCGGACAGGCCGAGGCGCTGGCGCTGAAGCTGGACCCGGGCAGCCCCGCCGATGAACGGCTGTCGAACGAAGCCGTCGCGCGCCGGCTGGGCATCACGCGGCAGGCCGTCGATGCCCGGCTGAAGGCAGCAGACTATCCGATTCTGGACGAGATGGTGCAGGTCTTTCTGGCCGACCGCGCCAACCCAACCGAATAGGCCCCCGATGCCCGAAACCCTGGCCGCGCTGCTGTTCGCCCATGTCCTGGCGGATTTCGTCTTCCAGACGGCCTGGATGGTGCGGCACAAGCGGCGGGCGGACGGGCTGGCCCTGCACGGCCTGGTCGTGCTGGCCACCGCCATGGCGGCGACAGGCAGGTTCGATCCGGGCCTGCTGTGGCTGACGGCGCTGCATGTCGGGTTTGACGCGCTGAAGGCCCGCAGCAAGGGCGGGCTGGCGGCGTTCATGGCCGATCAGGCCGCGCATCTGGCGGTGATCGCAGCCCTTGCCTTCGGGCGGCCGGACATCTGGGCCGGCGGGCTTTGGGCCGGGGCGACCGCCCTTCCCGCGCTGATGGCCGTGGCTGCCGGCGCGATTGTGGCCACCCGCGCCGGCGGTTTCGCGGTTGGCCTGCTGATGGGCCCCTTTGCGGCAAGGCTGCCCGAAGCGATCACCGCCGAAAGCCTGCCGGGCGCGGGCCGCGTCATCGGCCTGCTGGAACGCGGGCTGATCTTCGCCCTTGTGCTGCTGGGCCAGCCCGAAGGGGTGGGCCTGCTGATCGCGGCCAAGTCGATCCTGCGCTTCGGCGCCGTGCGCGACGACCGCGCCCTGTCGGAATATGTGATCATCGGCACGCTGGCCTCGTTCGGCTGGGCGCTGGTGGTGGCCTATGCCACGCTTTCGGGCCTTGCCGCGTTGCCGCCGCTTGGAATCCGCGCCGTGGCGCCCTAGATTGAACGGAAAGGAGCCCTCCCATGTTCGGCATCCCCGGAAAATCCGCCGTGACCCTGACCCCCGCCGCCGCGAAGCAGATCGCGCGGCTGATGGCGCGTGACGGAACGCAGGGCCTGCGCATCGGCGTCAAGAAGGGCGGCTGTGCGGGCATGGAATATACCATGGACTATGTGTCCGAGACGAACCCGCTGGACGAGGTCGTCGAACAGGACGGCGCGCGGGTGCTGATCGCGCCCATGGCGCAGATGTTCCTGATCGGCACCGAGATCGACTATGAGGTCGATCTGCTTCACGCTGGCTTCAAGTTCCGCAACCCCAACGTGGCCGAAGCCTGCGGCTGCGGGGAATCGATCAAGTTCAAGGACGCGCCGGCCGCCTGATCGGCCAGGGTCGCGCCGGGGGGCTGTCTGCCCCCACGGGGCCTGAAGGCCCCTCCCCCCGAGGGTATTTGCACCAAGAGGAAGGGCGAGAGGCTTTTCCTTGCCGTGGCAACGCGCTAGGCAGGAACCGGCTTTTGACGGAGGGCGGAATGCGCAAGCTGGCGGCAGGAAACTGGAAGATGAACGGGGTCGCGGCCTCGCTGGCCGAGGTGAAGGCGCTGCTTGCGGCGCACCCTGCCCCGGCCTGTGACATGCTGCTGTGCCCGCCGGCCACGCTGGTGGCGCAGATGGCGGCAGCAGCCAGCGGGTCTGCATTGCAGGTGGGTGGGCAGGATTGCCACCCCAAGGCCAGCGGCGCGCATACCGGCGACATTTCGGCGCAGATGCTGGCCGATGCCGGTGCGGGGTCAGTAATCCTGGGCCATTCCGAACGCCGCGCCGACCATGGCGAAAGCGACGCGCTGGTCCGCGCCAAGGCGCAGGCGGCCTGGGCAGCGGGTCTGATCGCGGTGATCTGCGTGGGCGAGACCGAGGCGCAGCGCGATGCCGGCCAGACGCTGGCGGTGGTGGGCGCGCAACTGGCCGGTTCGGTGCCCGACGGCGCCACGGCGGCGAATACCGTCATCGCCTATGAACCCGTCTGGGCCATCGGGACCGGCCGCACCCCGACACTGGCCGAGATTGCCGAGGTGCATGGCTTCCTGCGCGCCGAACTGTCCGGGCGCTTCCCGACCGAGGCGGCAGGTGTGCGGCTTCTTTACGGCGGATCGGTCAAGCCGTCGAATGCGGCCGAGATCTTCGCCGTGGCGGATGTGGACGGCGCGCTGGTCGGCGGGGCCAGTCTGAAGGCCGCCGATTTCGGGGCGATCGTCGCCGCCCTGTCGGCCGCCTGACGACAGCGCATGTCGCGGTCGGGACAGCCAGCCTGCCCCGACCGGCGCTAGACCCGACCGATGACCCTTTCCAGCGAACCCCTTGTGCCGCCCGGCCCCGCGCCGTCAGGCGGGTTGGTGAAAGCCAACCTCGTCTGTATGCTGTCGATGCTGATCTGGGCGGCGGGCCTGCCCGCGGCCGAACTGGTGATCCGGCTCTTGCCGGCCGAACAACTGGGCGCGGTGCGGATGCTGCTGGCGGCGGCCGCGCTGCTGCCGGTCTGGCTTGCGGTTGACGGGGCCGCCGTGCTGCGGCGGGCGAACTGGCTGAAAGGCATCGGCGTTGGCGGGCTGATCGGACTGGGGGCCTGGGCGCTGGTGGCGGGCCAGGCGCGCGGTGGGCCGGTCACGGCGGCGGTGATCTCGGCCACCATGCCGGTGGTGGGCATGGCGCTGGAGGTGCTGCTGGACGGCCGCAAGATCACGTTGGCGCTGGTGGCAGGCCTTGCCCTGGCGCTGGCCGGCGGCGTGGTGGCGCTGGACCTGCAGGCCGGCGGCGCCAGCCTGGGCCTGGGTGCGGCGCTGTGCTTCCTGTCGGTGCTGACCTTCACCCTGGGGTCGCGCCTGACCGTCACGGCCTTTCCCGACCTGTCGCCCATCGGGCGCACCGCGCTGACCATCACCGGCGCCGCCATCACGCTTTCGGTGATCGCCGGCCTGCCGGTCGCTTCGGGCCATGCCACGGCGCCGGATTTCAGCGGCTGGACGGTGCAGCAATTCGGCGCGCTTCTGCTGTTTTCGGTGGGGGCGCTGGCGGTCAGCCAGCTTCTGTGGATCATCTCGGTCGGCAAGCTGGGGATCGGCACCTCGTCGCTGCACATCAATGCGGCCCCGTTCTATGTGATGCTGATCCTGTTCGCCTTCGGCGCCGCCTGGGATTGGGTGCAGGTCGGCGGCGCGGCGCTGGTCGGGCTGGGGGTTCTGGTGGCGCAGGGCATCATCCCGCTGGGGAGACGTGCATGAAAACGCTGCACCAATCGCCCACCGATCCGGCCTTCGTGCAGAACCCCTACGGGTTCTATGAAACGGCGCGCAGTGCCGGGCCGTTCTTCCTTTGGGCTGATTACGGCCTGGTCTGCACCGGCAAGGCGGCGGCGGTGAACGCGATCTTCCGCGACCGCCGCTTCGGCCGCGAAGCCCCGCCCGAGAAGGCCCCGGTGATTCCGCCCCATCTGGCGCCGTTCTACGCGGTCGAGGCCCATTCCATGCTGGAACTGGAACCGCCCCGCCATACGCGGCTGCGCAATCTGGTGCTGCGCGCCTTCACCAGCCGCCGCATCGCCGGCCTTGCCCCCGACATCACCGGCCTGACCGAGGAACTGATCGCAGGCTTCCCCGACGGGCCGTTCGATCTGCTGACCGCCTTTGCCCAACCCCTGCCCGTCCGCATCATCGCGCGCCTGCTGGGCGTGCCCGAAGAGATGGCACCCGATCTGCTGCGCTGGTCGAATGCCATGGTCGGCATGTATATGGCCGGCCGCAGCCGCGAGACCGAGGATCGCGCCGTGACCGCGACCGAAGCCTTCGTCGCCTTCATGCGCGGCTATGTCGAGGAACGCCGCAAGCGGCCCGCCGACGACCTGATCACCCAGTTGATCGCCGCCGAGATGGAAGGCGAGCGTCTGACCACGGACGAGCTGATCACCACCTGCATCCTGTTGCTGAACGCCGGGCACGAGGCAACGGTGCACACCTTCGGCAATGGCGTGAAGACGCTGCTGGAAACCGGGACCGGGCCCGAGGCGCTGCGACCCGACCGGATC
Source organism: Pseudogemmobacter blasticus (assembly GCF_003071405.1). NCBI lineage: Bacteria > Pseudomonadati > Pseudomonadota > Alphaproteobacteria > Rhodobacterales > Paracoccaceae > Pseudogemmobacter > Pseudogemmobacter blasticus. The sequence goes on from NZ_CP020470.1 coordinate 675,689, forward strand.
GAGGCGACGGTCGAGGAAATCCTGCGCTTCGATCCTGCGCTGCACATGTTCACCCGCTGGGCCTATGAAGAGGTCGAGGTGATGGGCCAGACCTTCCGCCGCGGCGATCAGGTCGGGCTTCTGCTGGCCATGGCGAACCGCGATCCGGCGGTCTGGGACCGGCCGGAACTGTTCCTGCCCGCCCGGCCGGTAAAACCGCTGGCAACCTTCGGCGCCGGTCTGCATTTCTGCGTCGGCGCGCCGCTGGCACGGCTGGAACTGGCGCTGGCCCTGCCGATCCTCTTCGCGCGCTGCCCCGGCTTGCGGCAGGCCGAACCGCCGCGTTATGGCGATGTGTTCCATTTCCACGGGCTGGAACGCCTGCTCGTCACCCGCTGACCCTGCACCCCCGGGAAACTTATGGACAGATGAAAGGGTCCGCGCGCCCCGGTCTATCATCTGTCCGAAAATATCCCCGCCGGAGGCAAACCCGAGCCGGTTGCGCGCTTGCGCGCAGAGGCGAGATGAAAGTCGTGCGACCGCGCCTTGCGCGGGCGCTCCGCAAGGTCAGAGCGGCAGGACGGTGGTGGACTTGATCTCTTCCATGCTGAGCAGCGCCGTCACGTTGTAGATCCGCACTTCCGAGATCAGCGCCTGATAGAAGGTGTCATAGGCGCGGGCATTCTTGACCCGCACCTTCAGGATATAGTCGATGTCGCCGGCCAGCCGGTGCGCCTCAAGCACTTCGGGGCGTTCCTTCAACGACTTGAGGAACTTGCGCTGCCAGTCCGCCTCATGCTCGCTGGTGCGGATCAGCACGAAGAAACAGGCCTCCAGCCCCAGCGCCTCGGGGTCGAGGATGGCGGTGGTGCGGGTGATGACGCCCTGGTCCTTCATCCGTCGGATGCGGTTCCAGACCGGGGTCTTGGATGACCCCACCTTGCGGGCGATTTCATCCAGCGATTGCTCGGCATCGGCTTGCAGTTCGGACAGGATTTTCCGGTCCAGATCGTCCAGCGGGGCGGCCATTCCTGAATATCCCTCTTCGGCAGAACACGGGTTTCCCAAGGCCGCAGTATCGGAACACATGTCCTTATCTGCAAGCGCATCTGGCGGGAATCCGGGAAAATCTTCTATATTGGCGGTCAATCCAAAGGGCCTGCCATGACCGACCTTCCGCTTCTTCCCTCTGCCCCCTCGCCCGTCGTCTTTGCCGGCGCCGGCCCCGGCGCGGCCGAGCATCTGACGCTGGGCGTGCTGCGCGCGCTGGAGGCGGCCGAAGTGGTGATCCACGACCGGCTGGTCGGGGCCGAGGTTCTGGCGCTGATCCCGGCCCATGCCGAACGGGTGGATGTCGGCAAGGAGGGCTTTGGCCCCTCGACCGCGCAGGCCACGATCAACGCGGTTCTGGTTGCCAAGGCGCTGACCGGGCGGCGGGTGGTGCGGCTGAAGGGCGGCGATCCCGGCATCTTCGGCCGTCTGGACGAGGAAATCGCCGCGCTTGAAGCCGCGGGCCTGGCCTTCCGTATCCTGCCCGGCCTGACCTCGGCCAGCGTGGCGGCTGCGACCATCGGCCAGTCGCTGACGAAACGCGGCCGCAATGCCAGCCTGCGCATCGTGACAGGGCATGACATGGAAGGTTTTGCCGAACAGGACTGGCGCGGCCTTGCCCGTGCCGGCGAGGTGGCGGCAATCTACATGGGCAAGAAATCGGCCCGCTTCATCCAGGGCCGCCTGATGATGCACGGCGCCGGGGGCGAAACGCCGGTGACGGTGGTGGAAAACGTCAGCCGCCCCGACCAGCGCATCCATGCCGCCTGTCTGGCCACCCTGCCCGCCGCCGTGGCCGCGGCCACCGGCCCCGCCATCCTGCTCTATGGCCTTGCCCCGCGCGAGGCCGCCGCATCCCTTCCCCTGTTGCACGAGGCCGCACAATGAGCCGCCGTTTCACCCCCAAGGTCGTGACCGCCAACCGCCTGCGCGAAGGCGATGTGGTTTACCTGACCGCAAATGACCTGTGGTCGCTGCATCATCACGAGGCCGAGCTGATCGAGGACGAGGCCCACGCGCAACTGCGCCTGCTTTTTGCTGCATCGCAGAAAAATCTTGTGATCGGCGCCTATCTGGCAGATGCAAAGGCCGGACCGAACGGCCCCGAGCCGGTGCATTTCCGCGAAGGATTCCGCACCCGGGGGCCGTCGAACTATAACCATGGCAAGCAGGCGGACCTCGCCCATGTATGATTACACCGATTTTGACGAGGCCTTCGTCCGCGCCCGTGTGGCCCAGTTCACCGATCAGGTGGAACGGCGGCTTGACGGCAGCCTGTCCGAAGACGAATTCCGCCCGCTGCGCCTGATGAACGGGCTTTACCTGCAACTTCATGCCTACATGCTGCGGGTGGCCATCCCCTATGGCACGCTGTCGCCCGCCAAGCTGCGGCAACTGGCCTGGATCGCCGACACCTACGACAAGGGCTATGGCCATTTCACAACCCGGCAGAACATCCAGTTCAACTGGCCGAAACTGCCGGATGTGCCGGCCATCCTGTCGGCGCTGGCCGATGTCGGGATGCACGCGATCCAGACCAGCGGCAACTGCGTGCGCAACGTCACCGCCGACCATTTCGCCGGCGCCGCCGCGGATGAGGTGGCAGACCCCCGCCCCTATGCCGAACTGCTGCGGCAATGGTCCACCGACCACCCCGAATTCCAGTTCCTGCCGCGCAAGTTCAAGATCGCCATCACCGGCGCCAGCGCCGACCGCGCGGTTACGGCCGCGCATGACATCGGGCTGCGGATCGTGCGGAACGAAGCGGGCGAGACCGGCTTTCAGGTGCTGGTCGGTGGGGGCCTTGGCCGCACGCCGATGGTGGGCATGGTGGTGCGCGATTTCCTGCCGGAAGCGGACCTGCTTCCCTATGTCGAGGCGGTGCTGAGCATCTACAACGTCATCGGCCGGCGCGACAACAAGTACAAGGCGCGCATCAAGATCACCCTGCACGAGACCGGCAAACCCGAGATCACCCGCATGATCGAAGAGCGGTTTGCCGAATTGCGCCCGCTGTTCGGCGGTGCCGATCAGGCGCTTTTCCGCGACATTCAGGCGGCCTTCGCGCCGCCGGTGTTGCGCGATGCGCCCGTTGCCGCGTTTGATGCGGCCTACAAGGCCGATCCGGCCTTCCGCGCCTTTGTCGATACCAATGTGGCGCCGCACCGGCACCCCGACCATGCGATCGTGACCATCAGCCTCAAGGCGCATGGCGAAACGCCCGGCGACGCGACCAGCGACCAGATGCGTCTGGTGGCCGATCTGGCCGAACGCCATGGCCATGGCGACATCCGGGTCAGCCATGAGCAGAACCTGATCCTGCCGCATGTCCACAAATCGGACCTGCCCGCCCTTCATGCCGCGCTGAAATCGGCGGGGCTGGCCACCGCCAATGTCGGGCTGCTGAGCGACATCATCGCCTGCCCCGGCATGGATTACTGCAGCCTGGCGACCGCACGGTCGATCCCGGTGGCGCAGGAAATCGCGCAGCGGTTCAAGGAACTGGATCTTGAGCACGAGATCGGGCCGCTGAAGCTGAAGATCTCGGGCTGCATCAATGCCTGCGGCCACCACCATGTCGGCCATATCGGGATTCTCGGGCTCGACCGGGCGGGAGTGGAAAATTACCAGATCACCCTGGGCGGCGACGGCACCGGGGATATGGTGATCGGCGACAAGACCGGGCCGGGCTTTGCCTACGATCAGGTGACCGGCGCGGTGGAACGCATCCTGCGCGCCTATCTGGCCTTGCGCGAAGCGCCGGAGGAAACCTTCCTGCAAGCCTTCCGCCGGGTCGGGATGGAACCCTTCAAGACCGCCCTTTATGGCGAGGGCGAACGTGATGCCGCGTGATCTGCACGCCGGGCCGGTGGCGGAACGGGTGGCGGTGCTGAACGCCCGCTACAAGCATCACTCGGCCACCGATGTGCTGGAACACGCGCTCAAGGACCATGACCTTGGCCGCGTGGCGCTGGTCAGTTCCTTCGGCGCGGAATCGGTGGTGCTGCTGCATCTGGTCAGCGTGATCGCACCGGAAACCCCGGTGCTGTTCATCGACACCCGGATGCTGTTTCAGGAAACGCTCGACTATCAGCGCCAACTGGCCGAAAGCCTGAACCTGTGCGACATCCGCACCATCCGCGCCAATCCGGCGCGGGTCGGTTACGAAGACCCCGATGGCACCCTGCACCAGTTCAACACCGACGCCTGCTGCGCCGTGCGCAAGGTCGAACCGCTGGAACGCGCGCTGTCCAAGTTCGACGGCTGGATCACCGGCCGCAAGCGGTTTCAGAACTCGGACCGTGGCACCATCGACTTCTTTGAAAACGAAGGCGATTTCCGCATCAAGGTGAACCCGCTGGCCCATTGGGGCCGCGAAGACCTTGAGGAATACATGGTCGAGAACCGCCTGCCCCGGCATCCGCTGGTGGCGAAAGGCTACCCCTCGATCGGCTGCGCACCCTGCACCAGCCCCGTGAAGCCCGGCGAAGACCCGCGCTCGGGCCGCTGGCGGGGGCAGGCCAAGACGGAATGCGGCATCCATTTCGTCGGCGGCAAGGCCGTGCGGATGGGGAAAGAGAGTGCCGCGTGAGCCTATTACACATCGACTTGAAACACCGCCTGAACAACAAGGCGCAAGGCATGAACCTCGCTGGAGTTAGCTCTGGGATCAAAACCGCTGAAGCGGCAAAGAAGTGCAAAGGTATCATTTGCTGTGTGACCGTTTCTGCACTGAATGGCCGCGAAACCATCTGTTAGGAGGTCGAGTTGCATTTCCTTGCGAATCATGCGGGCTCTCACGGTTGGATCGAGCCTCGTTTCCACCACATGCGTTGTTACCTGTGCGGCGAACCCGCTAACCCAAGGAAGTCAAATAGATGAGCGTCATCGTCACCGATCAGGGCTTTGCCGCCCCGGCGCCCCTGCGCGACATCGTGCCGCTGGCCGATCTTGGGCCGGACACGACCGCGGTGGATCTGTCGAACACCGACGATCCCGCCGCGCTCGCCGGCCATCTGGACCGGCTGGTTCTGATCCGCGTCGCCTTCCCGGCCTTCAACGATGGCCGCGCCTTCACCATCGCGCGGCGGCTGCGGATGCTGGGCTATACCGGCCAGCTTCTGGCACTGGGGCCGGTGATTGCCGACCAGTATGCCATGTGCCGCCGGGTGGGCTTTGACGGGGTGGAAATCCCGGACGAGATCGCCGCCCGCCAGCCGGAAGATCAGTGGAAGTTCCGCGCCGACTGGAAGGCGCATGACTACCAGTCGCGCCTGCGGGCCTGACCGCTGGACCGGCCCCGGGAAAAGATATAACCGCGCAAGGGAAATTCGCCGCACCCCGCCGGGCTTTTGTCCGGCACGGCTTGGGCCTATGTGGGTGGGTGTTCGATGACGGAGATTGCAAGATGAACTCGCCCGACCCATCGCTGCGTGTGAAACCCCACCTTCCCGACGCCCAGACCGTTACGGCGGTCCATCACTGGACCGACCGGCTGTTTTCCTTCCGGGTGACACGACCGCAATCGCTGCGCTTCCGGTCCGGCGAATTCGTGATGATCGGGCTGCTGGATGACAACGGCAAGCCGCTGCTGCGCGCCTATTCCATTGCCTCGCCGTCCTGGGATGAGGAGCTGGAGTTCTATTCGATCAAGGTGCCCGACGGCCCGCTGACCAGCCGGCTGCAACATATCAAGGTGGGTGACGAGATCATCCTGCGCCCCAAGCCCGTGGGAACACTGGTGCTGGATGCCCTGCTGCCGGGCAACCGGCTGTGGTTCCTGGCCACCGGCACCGGCCTTGCCCCCTTCGCCAGCCTGATGCGCGACCCCGAGACCTATGAGAAGTTCGATCAGGTCATCATGATGCACACCTGCCGCGAGGTGGCCGAACTGGAATACGGCCGCCAACTGGTTGAAAACCTGAAGGATGATCCGCTGATCGGTGAACTGGTCGGTGACAAGCTGATCTACTACCCCACCACCACGCGCGAACCCTTCCATCACATGGGCCGGGTGACCGACAACCTGTCGTCAGGCAAGGTGTTTGCCGATCTTGGCCTGCCGCCGATGGATGCCGCGCATGACCGCGCCATGATCTGCGGCAGCCTGGCCTTCAACGTCGATGTGAAGGCCATCCTCGAAGGGTTCGGCCTGCGCGAAGGCGCCAATTCCGAACCGCTGGAATTCGTGGTGGAAAAGGCTTTCGTCGGCGACGGCATCTGACAGCGCGGGCCGACCGGCGCCCCAAAAGACAAAGGCCGCAAGGGGTTCCTTGCGGCCTTTGCCATTTGCCTGTGCGGCTGGCTTACATGCCAAGCGCGGTCTTCACCTGCGCGATGGTATCAGCCACCAGCGCCGGGTTCGACTTGGCCGCTTCGACAGCGGTCTTCAGCGTGGCCTTGGTGGCGGCATCCAGCGAGGAACCGTCGATCAGCGCAACAACGCCATCGGCGTTGAAGTTGGCCGGGTCCAGCGCGGCGGCAGCCGCATCGGTGGCGGCGGCAGCGGCATCGCCCGCGGCTTCGGTCGCGGTCGCGGCGGCATCGCCCGCAGCAGCGGCGGCATCACCGGCCGCTTCGGTGGCGGCGGCAGCGGCTTCGCCCGCGGCTTCCGTGGTTGCCTCGGTGGCAGCAGCGGCGGCATCGCCCGCAGCGGCAGCGGCATCACCCGCGGCTTCGGTGGCGGCAGCGGCAGCATCGCCGGCAGCGGCGGCGGCTTCGGTCGCGGCGGCCTCAGTGGCGGCAGCAGCAGCGGCAGCCTCTTCCGCGGCCTTCTTGGCGGCTTCGTCTGCAGCAGCCTTGGCGGCAGCAGCATCGGCCTCGGCCTTCTGGGCAGCGGCGGCCACAGCTTCCTGCGCCGGCTTGTAGCTGAATTGGTAATATCCGCCCGCCGCCAGAAGGACGACGATGGCGCCGATAACTACGCTTTTGTTCATATGAGACACTCCCGTTCCCGGTTTATCGTCTGGATGTCCTTCATATGGCAGTTAAAAGCCAAAATGAAAAGGCTGCTGCACCCGCCCTGCGGCCTTATGCCGGGAAATCCGCTGAAGGGCGGGTTGAAAGGCGCCGAAAGCGCGGGTAAATTCGCCGCGCAGTCGCAATCGCAAAAGGATTACAGCCATAGGACGCCGTCCCCACAACGCCCCGCCACAACGCGAAACCGGTCCGCGGATCAATGATCGAATCCGTGCACAGGAAATCCGGCTTATCGGAGCCGATGGCGAGAATATCGGCGTTGTCACCCCCTCCCGGGCCATGATGCTTGCCGAAGAGGCAGGGCTTGATCTGGTCGAGATTTCTCCGAACGCCGAACCGCCGGTCTGCAAGATCATGGACTTCGGCAAGTTCAAGTACGAGACGCAGAAACGCGAGGCGGAAGCCCGCAAGAAGCAGAAGATCATCGAGATCAAGGAAATCAAGTTCCGCCCGGGCACGGATGAGCATGACTATCAGGTCAAGATGCGCTCGGTGATCAAGTTCCTTGAGGAAGGCGACAAGGTGAAGGTCACCCTGCGCTTCCGGGGCCGTGAAATGGCGCACCAGGAACTGGGGCTTGAACTGCTGAACCGCGTCGCGGCGGATGTGGCGGAAAAGGGCAAGATCGAAAGTATGCCCCGGCTGGAAGGCCGTCAGATGGTGATGATGGTCTCGCCCAAGTAAGGCGTGATCCGACCGGAGGATTGCACGGGGGCCCTGCGGCCCCCGTTTGCTATTCCGCCCGCGCCTCGCGCAGCCGGCCACGGATCGGAATTTCCTTCAGCAAGCCACCAACCCCCATGGCCGCGATGTCAGCCGCCGTGACGGTCAGGCCGCAGATCACCCGCTCCATCACCCAGTCTGCACCGTTCAGCGCCGGGCTTTTCACGCAGCCCGGCAGGCCGATGACCGGGGTCGCGTCCAGCCGGCCCAGAAACAGCAGATTGCCCGGGTCCACCGGCATCCCGAAACGATCCACCACACCGCCCGCCTGCCGCAGCGCCTGCGGCGCCACATCCCGCGGGTCTGACGTGGCCGAAGCGGTCAGGATCAGCACCAGATCCGCCCCGGCGGCGGCCTGAAGGGCCTGTGCCAGCGCCGCCGGCCTGTGGGGCACACGAACCGGCGGGGCCAGCGTGACCCCAAGCGCACGCAACCGGGCCTCGATCGCGGCGCGGCCCTTGTCGGGGGTCTCCTCCCCGCCAACCGTGGTCTCGATCAGCACGGCCCGCGACAGGACCGGGCGGCGCAGCCGCAACCCGCCCTGCCCCGCCCCGCAGGCCGCCGAAACCGAGGCCTGCGCCACGCCATAGGCGATGATCTTCACCGTCGCCACCATCTCGCCCGCCGCCACCCGGTGCCAAGGGGACAGGGTGGCCAGCGTGATCATCGGATCGACCGCATTCAGCGCGGCCACCCGGGCCGCATCCACCTGCGTCAGGCCGGGACCGGCGGCGTGCACATTCACCCGCCCGGTGCCAACAGCCCGCAGCACCAGCCCGGCCGCCGCAGCATCCGGCACCAGCGCCGCCGCCACTGCCTGCGCGGCGGCATCCTCATGCAGATCGTCCGGCCCAAGCCGGGCAACCGTGACCTCACCGATACCCGCCGCCGCCAGGTGCGCCAGCGCCCCGGCGTCCAGCACCATCCCCTTGCGCAGCCGCCCGTCGCGCAGAGGCACGGAATGGGCAAGAATCGCCCCTTCGGCCTGCGCCAGCGGGACGGGGCCGAACTCCATCAGCCCTGCCTCAGCGCCGCGGTGATCTGCGCCATGATCGAAACCGCGATTTCCGCCGGTGACTTGGCCCCGATGGCCAGCCCCACCGGCGCATGGATGCGGGCGATCTCGGATTCCGAGAAGCCGGCCTCGGTCAGCCGCCCCACCCGGCTGGCATGGGTTTTCTTCGACCCCAGGCACCCCAGATAGAACACCGGCGACCGCAGGGCGAAGCGGATGGCGGGGTCGTCCAGCTTGGGGTCATGGGTCAGGGTGACAATCGCGGTGCGGCCATCCGGCGCCAGCGCGGCCAGCGCCTCATCCGGCCAGTCGTCCAGGATGGTTTCGCCCGGAAAACGCCCGGCGCTGCCAAAGGCGGCACGCGGGTCAATCAGCGTGGGCGCATAGCCGCACAGCCGGGCAATGGCCAGCAAGGGCTGGGCAATATGGACGGCCCCCACCACGATCAGCCGCAGCGGCGGGTTGTGAATGGCCAGAAAGCGCCCGTCCTCCTCGACCCCGGAACGGTCGGCGCGAAACCGGGCATCGGCGGCGGCGTCCTGCCCCGGCGCCAGCAGGCGGCGGGTCCAGCTTGCGGGGATGATCTCATAGGCCACCGCACGGGGCGCGGCGCGGGCGGCAACCAGATCGGCCAGCAGACCGGGCGGCAGGGCCGAAGGGCCATCGCCCACCGGCTCGACCAGAACCCGGATGGTGCCGCCACAGGCCAGCCCCACGGCAAAGGCCGTCTCGTCGCTGACGCCAAAGGTCAGAAGGCGGGGCCGGCCGTCGGCCAGCGCCTCCAGTGCCTCGGTCACCACCGCGCCCTCGACGCAGCCACCCGAGACCGAGCCCATGATCTCGCCCGTGCCGGAAATGGCCAACTGGCTGCCCGCCTGCCGCGGGGCCGAGCCCCAGGTTTCCACCACGGTCGCCAGCACCGCCCCGCGACCGGCGCGGTGCCAGTCCAGGGCGATTTCAGGAATCCGGTCGTGCGCGGCCTCGGTCATCTGCGGTCTCCCTGACCGCCAGAGTAGAAGCGGCCCGGTTTTGCACAAGCCCCTTGCCGCGACGCCCGCCCCCGACTTTCGTCCCGCATCGCGGCGGCAGGGCCACTGTCAGAACGGCAAAAGGCCCCGCGAATGCTGCGGGGCCTTTCGGATTTTCCAGACCTGTCTCAGCGCAGTTCAGCGGTCCGCATCAGCGGCGTGATCAACCGGACCAGCACACGTCTGTTCGCACGTTCGTCTGCTTGTGTCTGCACCTTGAGCTCACTTTCGCCATACCCTTGCACAACCATGTTTTCGGGCGGAATGTCGAAATACTCGGTCAGGGCCAGCGCCAGCGATTCCGCCCGGCGGTCCGACAGCAGCAGGTTCGACGGCGCCGATCCGACGGCATCCGTATGGCCTTCGATCAGGAAAACATGGCGCGGGTTGGCCGCCAGCAGGCTTTGCATCAGCTTGCCCAGATCGGCCAGCTTGCGCGCTTCCGACGCCTGAATGACCGGAGAACCGCTTTCGAAGGTGATCGAATCCACCTCGATCGTCGCGGCCAGCGCCCGCACCTGCGGGATCTCGCGGATCTGGCGCAGGCTGAACTTGCGACCGATGCTGTCGGCCTCAAGCGCCGCCATCTCGGCCTTGAGCGCCGCGTCATTGTCCTTGGTCGAGATCGTCACCCGGCCGGGGCGCGGCCGCGGCAGTTCCGAAACGATGATCGGAACTTCGGGATAGAGATCGTCGATCAGCACCGTCTCGATCCCAGACCGATCAAACGCCGACCGTTTCAGGACACGGCCAGACGCATCGCGCACCGTGGCGATCTGGGTGCCGTCCGGCCGCACCACCACGGTCCGGGTCGAACCGTCGCGGTAGGTTTCGGTCACCGTCTTGACACCGGGGCGGCGCAGCACGGCGTCGTCGTCCTTGTAGACGTGATAGGTGCCGTCGGGGTTCTGGAAGATCACGCGGTCGCCCGTCGCTTCGACAACCCGACGTTCGTCCTTCTTGCCCTGATTGATGACGGTGCCCACAACCAGCGCGCCAAGCGCCAGAAGCCCCACCTTTTCAAGGTTCGACAGGCCAGACTTCTTGCCACCTGACACCGCCACCGGCGGCGCGGCGAAGTTCTGGTCCGAACTGCGGGTGGTCATTTCCGAGATGATCTCGGTTGCCACCGAGACCGGCTCGGATGCCGGGGCGGGCGTTGCGGGGGCGGCTCCTTCGGCAGGCGCCACCGGCAGCAGCGTTTCCGGGTCAAGCAGCGCAGCGCCAACCGCGGCCGCAGCGGCAGCGGCGGTAACACCCGCCTCATCCGATGCGCCCTCAACGGCGGGCGGGGCGGTCAGAATGTCGGCCAGGCTTTCCGATGCCTCAGCCGGGACAACGGGGGCATCCACCGGCTCTTCCACCGTAGCGGCGGCGGGTTCGGCGGGCGGCTCGACCGGGGTTTCGGTCGCCGTTTCGGCAGCGGGTTCGGCGGTTGGTTCGGCCGCCGGCTCTGTTACGGGCTCGGCGCCGGCCTCGGCCGCAGGTTCAGTCACAGTCTCTGCAGACGGTTCGGCAGAGGTTTCGGTCGAGGGTTCGACCACCGGGTCCGGGGTCGGTTCCGCAGTGGGTTCTGCGGCGGTTTCGGTCGAAGGCTCGGTGACGGGCTCAACCACAGGCTCGACCGCAGTTTCGGGCGCCGGTTCGACAACGGGCTCCGCTGCGGCAGCGGCGGCGGCATCCGCCGCAGCCTTGGCATCGGCAGCCGCCTTGGCGTCTGCTTCGACCTGGGCTTGTGCGGCCGCGTCTGCGGCAGCCTTGGCATCGGCGTCAGCCTGCGCTTGCGCAGCCGCATCCGCCGCAGCCTGCGCATCGGCGGCGGCTTTCGCGTCCGCCTCTGCCTGCGCCTGCGCAGCAGCATCGGCAGCCGCCTGTGCTTCGGCGGCGGCCTGCGCTTCAGCCTCGGCCTGGGCTTGCGCAGCCGCCTGTGCGGCGGCCTCTGCCGCAGCCTGCGCATCCGCGGCCGCTTGGGCAGCGGCCTGTTCAGCAGCGGCTTGTGCGGCCGCAGCATCGGCGGCCGCGGCATCGGCGGCAGCCTTGGCCGCGGCTTCTGCCTGGGCAGCGGCTTCGGCGGCCGCGGCGGCGGTCGGATCGCAGCTTACATCGCCCGGCGCACAGGCAGGGGCCTCACCTTCCGTGGTCTGCGCACGCGCGGGAACGGTGCTGATAGGGCTGAGGGCCAGCGAAATGGCGGTCGTGCAGGTCAGAAGCTTGCGCATTCGTCATCCTCTTTGGTCCGAAACGACAGGGGACGATTCCCTTTGCCGGTTCCGATCGGCTTTGATGGCGCATGAGTTAGGCGCCCTGCCGCTGTTATGCCATATCAACGGGCAAACCCCTATCGCCCAGCCTCGGCCCCGGCGGGGGTTTGCCAAGGCTCGGCCGCGACAAGACGCAACAACCGGGGCTTCTCGCCCGCATCACCGGCGGCAGCGATGGCCTGCCCCAGCGCCTCGAGCGAGGCGATGGAATGGCCGGCGCGAAAGCAATCGACATGGGGCAGCATGGCGCGGATGCCGGCGGCGCGCGGGGCAAAGCCCGTCCAGCGCAACAGCGGATTGATCCAGATGAGACGACGGCACGACAGGTGCAGCCGTTCGACTTCGCGGGCAAGCTGTCCGCTGTCGTCGCGGTCAAGGCCATCGGTGATCAGCAGAACCACCGCCCCCTGCCCCAGCACGCGCCGCCCCCAGTCGCGGTTGAAGGCATGGAGGCTGGCCCCGATCCGGGTGCCGCCGGACCAATCCTGCGCCTGCGCACCGGCCGATTTCAGCGCCGCATCCACATCGCGGGCGCGCAGATGGCGGGTGATGTTGGTCAGCCTTGTGCCAAAGGTGAAGGCATGAACCCGCGCCCAGCCCTGCCCCTTGCGGTTGGCAACCGCATGGACAAAGTGCAGCACCATGCGGCTGTAATCGGCCATGGACCCCGAGATGTCGCAGAGCACGATCAGGTTCGGCCAGCGCGTCCGGGGCGTCTTGTGCGCCAAGGCGGCGATCTCGCCCCCCCGGCGCAGGCTGGCGCGCAGCGTGCGACGCATGTCGATGCTGGCCCCGGTGCCGGCAGGCTGGCTGCGACGGCTGGGCAAAGGCGCGACAGGCAGCGACAGGCGGGCCAGCATCCGCTTGGCGGCGGCGATTTCCGCGGTGGACATCTGTTCGAAATCCAGTGTCCTGAGTCGTTCCTCGGCCGAAAAGGTGGCCGAGGCATCGACCTCAACCTTCTCTGGCCCGTCCTCGGGCGGCGCCTCGGGCGGCTCGGGCCGGGGGGCATCTCCCAACAGCGCCTCGGCCGCGCGCTTTTCGGCGGCCTGCGCGGCGCGGTCCTCCTGCACGCCGCGAATCTGCGGCAGCATCAAGCTCATCATCTGTTCCAGATAGCGCGGGTCGCGCCAGAATAGGCGGAACACCTGCGCGAAAACGGTGCGTTCTTCGGGACGGCTGACGAAGACGGCCTGCAGGGTGTGGAAGAAATCCTCGCGCCGGGTGAAGCCGGCGGCCTCGACCGCACGGAGGGCGTCGATCACCCGTCCGGGGCCGACGGGCAGACCGGATTTGCGCAAGGCCCGCGCGAAATGCGTGATGTTCTCGGCCAGCTTGCCGTCTTCGGGAAGGGGAAGATCGGGGTATGTGGCCATCGTCGCACCGGAGGGCTTCACGCCCCCCGGCCCCCCCGTGGGGTATTTCGCCCAAGCGGAAGCATCAGGCGGGGGCAAGGTCGCGCCGGACCTCATCCAGCAGGCGTTTGGCTTCGGAGCCGTGCAGTTTCTGGATGTCGTCCTGATACTTGAGGATGGCGCCCAAGGTATCGGAGATGACCTCGGGCGAGAGCGCGATCACATCCAGCGCCAGCAGGCATTTTGCCCAGTCGATGGTTTCCGCAACGCCGGGTTTCTTGAACAGGTCTTCAGTGCGAAGCTTCTGGACGAAAGCCACGATTTCGCGGCTGAGGGTCTCTTTCGCCTCGGGCGCGCGACTGTGCAGGATCTGCAACTCGCGGTCGAAGGTCGGGTAATCGACCCAGTGATACAGGCAGCGGCGCTTCAGCGCGTCATGCACTTCGCGCGTGCGGTTCGAGGTCAGGATCACGATCGGAGGCTCGGGGGCGCGGATTGTGCCAAGTTCGGGGATGGTGACCTGAAAATCCGACAGCGCCTCCAGCAGGAAGGCCTCGAACGGTTCATCGGTGCGATCCAGTTCGTCGATCAGCAGCACCGGCGCCCCCCCGGGCTGTGGGCGCATCGCTTCCAGCAGCGGGCGGCCGATCAGGTAGTCTTCGGTGAAAAGCTCGGTCTTCAGCGCGTCGCGGTCGGCACCGCCCTGCGCCTCGGCGGTGCGGATGGCGATCATCTGCGCGGCGAAATTCCATTCCGCAACGGCAGAGGCAGCATCCAGCCCTTCATAGCATTGCAGCCGGATCAGCCGGCGCCCCAGCGCGGCGGCAAGGGTCTTGGCGATCTCGGTCTTGCCGGTGCCCGCTTCACCTTCCAGAAACAGCGGCTTGCCCAGTTTCAGCGCCAGAAAGACCACGGTGGACAACGCGCGGGCGGCAACATAGCCCTGCCCGGCAAGCAGCGCCTCGGTGGCGTCGATGGTGTCGGGCAGCCGGCTCACATGGGCCTCCTTTCCTGCGGAAGCGATGCTGGTGCGCGGGGCGGGTCCGGTCAAGGCCCGCGCGGGGCACATGCGACCAAGGTGGGGTCAGGCATCCGCAGCAAGCCAGCGGCGGAAGCTGGCCAGCGGCGGACGTTCGGGGCGGGTCTGCGGCCAGACAAGGTAATAGGCGCCATGGGCACGCAGCGGCGCGCCGAAAGCCGGGATCAGCCGGCCCGCCGCAAGATCGGCACCGATCAGGAAGGTGGGCAGCAGCGCCAGCCCCATGCCATGGATCGCCGCCTGCGCCATGGTGGCGAACTGGTCGAACAGCATGGCGGGCGGGCGCTGTCCGGGCAGTCCATGCTGCGCCAGCCAGCGCCCCCAGTCGCCGGTGCGGCTGTCCAGTTGCAGAAGCGGCAGGTCCAGCACGGCCTCAACGGCGGTCAGCGGCGCCTTGAGCAGCCCGGGCGAGGCAACGGCAAGGATGTCTTCATCCATGAGTTTCAGGAAAGATACACCCGGCCAGTCCTGCCGGCCGTAATGGATGGCGGCATCAAAGGCGGTGGCGGCGAAATCGAAGGGGCGGAGCCGGGTGGACAGGTTCACCGTCACCTCGGAATGGGCGGCGGCAAAACGGGCAAGGCGTGGTGCCAGCCAGTGCATACCGAAGGCCGGCAGGATGGCTAGGTTCAGCGCCCCGCCGCCGGGATTTGCACGCAGGGTCAGTGACGCATCTGCAATGATTTTCAGGGCTTTGCGCGCCTCTGCCACATAGTCCTGTGCGGCGGGTGTCAGCCGAAGACGGTATTTTTCCCGGCTAATCAGCGCCACGCCCAACTGCCCTTCCAGCACCTGCAACTGCCGCGAGATGGCGCCCTGGGTCAGCGAAAGCTCGGCCGCGGCGGCGGCGGCGGTGCCGTGGCGGTCAAGTGCCTCCAGCGCCAGAAGCGAAGGGATCGAGGGCAGATAGCGACGGGGAAGCATATATGAGGTTTCCTCATCATCTTCGGATTTCGTTTCGATAGCTTTCCTGCCTTTGTCATGCAAGTATCGTCGAAATTCCCCATCACAGCCCCACAGGAACCGCGCGCATGACCGCCACGCCCAAGCTCAAGCCGAAAGATGCCCCCGATCTGGGCCGTTTCGATTGGGAAGACCCCTTCCGCCTGAACGACCAGTTGACCGAGGAAGAGCGCATGTTGCGCGACGCCGCGCGCAGCTACGCGCAGGAAAAGCTGCAACCGCGCGTCATCGCTGCCTTCCGCGAGGAAAAGACCGACCCTTCGATCTTCCGCGAAATGGGCGAGATGGGCCTTCTGGGCGTGACCGTGCCAGAGGAATACGGCGGGCTTGGCGCGGGCTATGTCGCCTATGGTCTGGTCGCGCGCGAGGTCGAGCGAGTGGACAGCGGCTATCGCAGCATGATGTCGGTGCAGTCGTCGCTGGTGATGTATCCGATCTATGCCTATGGCACCGAAGATCAGCGTCGGAAGTATCTGCCCAAGCTGGCCTCGGGTGAATGGATCGGCTGCTTCGGCCTGACCGAACCCGACGCCGGGTCCGACCCGGCCGGGATGAAGACCGTCGCGAAGAAAACCGCGAACGGCTATGTGCTGAACGGGTCCAAGATGTGGATCTCGAACGCGCCGATTGCCGATGTTTTCGTGGTCTGGGCCAAGTCCGAAGCGCATGGCGGCAAGATCAAGGGCTTCGTGCTGGACAAGGGCACCAAGGGCCTGTCCGCGCCCAAGGTCGGCGGCAAGATTTCCCTGCGCGCCAGCGTGACCGGCGAGATCGTGATGGACAACGTGGAAGTGGGCGAAGACGCGCTGCTTCCCAATGTCGAGGGGCTGAAGGGCCCGTTCGGCTGTCTCAACCGTGCCCGCTATGGCATTGCCTGGGGCGTGATGGGCGCAGCCGAGTTCTGCATGGCGGCCGCGCGCGGCTATGGCCTTGACCGCAAGCAGTTCGGCAAGCCGATCGCGCAGACGCAACTGTTCCAGTTGAAGCTGGCGAACATGCTGACCGAAACCAGCCTTGGGTTGCAGGCCTGTCTGCAGGTCGGCCGGCTGATGGATCAGGCCAATGCCGCGCCGGAAATGATTTCCATCATCAAGCGCAACAATTGCGGCAAGGCGTTGGAGATCGCCCGCTGGGCCCGCGACATGCACGGCGGCAACGGGATTCAGGAAGATTTCCAGGTCATCCGCCATATGGTGAACCTGGAAACCGTGAACACCTATGAAGGCACGCATGACATTCATGCGCTGATCCTGGGCCGCGCCGTCACCGGGCTGCAGGCGTTTTTCTGAGGCGGCAGAACGCTCCCACGTTCGCCTCTGATCGGGCGCGTCCGGGCAACCGGGCGCGCCTTTTGCGTCAGGCACCGTCTGGTGGCGGGCCGGCGCGGTTCCGCGCGGCAACCGCGATCCCCCTTGCGCGGGGCAAGGCCGGCCTGTCACAAGCAGGAGCAACCTTGCCAGACCGGAGAGCCCTGTCCCATGCCAGACACCGCCCATCCGACCGACCACAGCGAAGCCGGCTGGCTGGCCGCGATGGAGGCGGTGGCCGAGGAGGATGGCTATGTCGAACGGCTGGGGGCCCGGCATTGGGCGTTCTTTGCCGAGGCCGGGCCGCAGCTTCTGGTCACCTTCGAGCGGGCCGAAGCAGTGCGGGCGCGGGCGGACAAGATGCCCGCAGGCCATGCGCTAGCCAAGGCGCGCGGCTGGTCGGTGCTGACCATCCTGGCCGAGGGCGAGACGTTCTGGCGCGACCCGGCGGTCTGGGGCTATTTCGACCGGCAGGTGGATGACGCCTTTTTCGACGACTTCGATCAGGTGCTGTTCCTGGGCGCCGGTCCCGGCGGCTATGCCGCGGCCGCCTATCTGGTGGCGGCCCCTGGGGCGCGGGCGGTGCTGGTGGCCCCGCTCGCGACGCTGGACCCGGCGATTGCCGGCTGGGATCGCCGCCACCGTGCCGCGCGGCGGTTCGATTTCACCCGCCGCTATGGTTATGCCCCCGACATGACCGCCGGAGCCGATCATGTCTGGCTGGTGCATGATCCTTTGCACGCCCCCGATGCCGCCCATGCGGCGCTGTTCCGCCGCCCCTGGGTCACCATGCTGAACGCCCGCCATACGGGCGAAGCGGTGGCGGCGCGGCTGGCGGCCAGCGGCGTTCTGGCGCAGACGGTTGAGGCCGCGATGGCGGGCAAGCTGACCGCCCCCGGCTTTGCCCGGCTGTGGCGGGCGCGGCGCGGGCTGCCGGCCTATCTGGCCGACCTTCTGGCGGAAACAAGGGCGCGCAAGCGGCCGGGGCTTGAACAGCGTCTGCGCCGGTGGCTGGCGCGGCGTTGAGCAGCGGACGGGTGCCGCCCGTCAGTTTCCGCCGTAATTCCCCACCAGCCCTCGCAACTGGGCGGTGCGGTCGCGGGTCAGTTGCGCCCGGCAGCCGTAAATCAGCATCGGCTCGGCGCTGCCGCCGTGCATGGCATAGCCTTCGGCCTCGCAAGCCTTGTCGCGGAAGGTGATCCAGGCCCGTTGCGCCTGTTTCAGCGCCTCGGCCCCGCCGCGTTCGGCCTTGGGCAAATCGGCATCCCAGGATTGCAGCAAGGCCATCGCCTCCTTGTAGGCCGCGTTCAACTCGGCATCGGCGGCCTGCCAGCTTTGCTCGGCACACCAGTTCAGTTCCAACTGGGCCATGGCCTTGGCGCAATCCACCTGCTGGGCAGCGGCGGGGGCGGCCAGCAGGGCCAGGAACAGGGCGGGCAGGATACGCATCTTCGATCTCCGGCAAGGGTGGGCGCAGTCTGGCGGCACGGCGGCCGGCTGCCAAGGGTGGAAATCCCGCCGCCCTGCCCGCACGCCCCCACTGGCCTTGCGCGCCGGAATGGGCTACCGGACAGCCATGCAACAGATCGTGATCCGCCGCCCTGATGACTGGCACCTGCATCTGCGCGATGGCGCGATGCTGCAAGGTGTGCTGCCCGAAACCACCCGGCACTTCGCCCGCGCGATCATCATGCCGAATCTGGTGCCGCCGGTGGTGACGGCCCGCGACGCCGCAGCCTACCGCGACCGTATTCTGGCCGCCCTGCCCGAAGGCGCGGCGTTCGAGCCGCTGATGACGCTTTACCTGACCGAAGGCACCGATCCGTCCGACGTGGCCGCCGCTGCGGCCAGCGGTCTGGTCAAGGCGGTGAAGCTATATCCGGCGGGCGCCACCACCAATTCCCATTCCGGCGTGCGCGATCTGGTCGGCGTCATGCCGGTGCTGGAGAAAATGGCCGAAATCGGCCTTCCGCTTTGCACCCATGGCGAGGTGACGACACCCGAGGTCGATATCTTCGACCGCGAGGCGGTGTTCATCGACACCGTGCTGGACCCTCTGCGCCGCCGTCTGCCCGAATTGCGCGTGGTGATGGAGCATATCACCACCGCCGAAGGTGCGGCCTATGCGGCCGAAGGCGGGCCGAACCTTGGTGCGACGATCACCACCCACCACCTGATCATCAACCGCAACCATATCCTCGTGGGCGGGATCAAGCCGCATTACTATTGTCTGCCGGTCGCCAAGCGCGAACATCACCGGCTGGCGCTGCGCCGTGCCGCCACCTCGGGCCTGCCCTGCTATTTCCTGGGTACTGATTCCGCACCGCATGTCGATGCGCTGAAGGAACATGCCTGCGGCTGCGCGGGCTGCTTCACCGCCACCAACACCCTGCCCCTGCTGGCACATGTGTTCGAGGAAGAGGCCGCGCTGGACCGGCTGGAGGGCTTTGCCAGCCTGCACGGCCCGGCCTTCTATCGCCTGCCCGCGAACGGCACCACGCTGCGGCTGGTCAAGCGGGATGAAGCGCACCGCTTCCCCGACAAGATCTTCACCGAGGCCGGGCCCGTCACCGTCTTCAACCCCGGCTTCCCCGTGCATTGGCACGTCGAGGCCTGAGACCCGCGCCCAAGACCCGCCTGCCCGAAAGGACCGAGATGATTCCCGCCAGCTTCCCCCCGAAAGAAGAGATCGCCCGTCTGACTGCCCGCGCCTTTCTGGAAATCGGCGCGGTGCATTTCAATGCGCGCGAGCCTTTCACGCTGGCCAGCGGTCTGCCGAGCCCGACCTATATCGACTGCCGCAAGCTGATTTCCTATCCGCGCATCCGTTCGGCGCTGATGGATTTCCTGGCGGTGACCGTGATGCGCGAAGCCGGGTTCGAGGCGTTCGACAACATCGCGGGCGGTGAAACCGCCGGCATCCCCTTTGCCGCGCTGGTGGCCGAACGGCTGGCGCTGCCAATGACCTATGTGCGGAAAAAACCGAAAGGCTACGGTCGCAACGCCCGGATCGAGGGCGCGATGACCGAAGGCCAGCGCGTGCTGCTGGTGGAAGACCTGACCACCGACGGCGGGTCGAAACTGTCATTCGTCGATGCGATCCGCGACACCGGCGCCACCTGCGGCCATACGGCGGTGATCTTCTACTACGGCATCTTCCCCGAGACCGAGGCCCGGCTGGCCGACCATGGCGTCAAGCTGATCCACCTGTGCACCTGGTGGGACATGTTGGCCGAGGCCCGCGCGCAAGGCAGCTTTGACGCAGAAACGCTGGCCGGGGTGGAAGACTTCCTGAACAACCCGCGCGCCTGGCAAGAGGCCCGCAAGGGCGGCTGATTCGCGCCTGTTGCATAAGCCGTGTTGAGGCAAACTCACACTATGCTGTTGCAACTCAATAGATATAGAGAAAGTTGAGGTCGCAGCTACCAGAAGTGGTAGGGTTATTCTTGTGGATATGTGAGTTTCGCACAGCTTATCCCCGACATACCCACCGGGACTGATGGTATTCGATCCGAACCGGCAAGAATAAGAACAGGCAAACCGTGAACGACATCGCAACGCTCAGATTGGGGGCCGTGCCCACCCAAGCCCGTGAGGACTCGAAAGCCGAGGCGCTGCCGCACAACATCGAGGCCGAGCAGCAGCTTCTTGGCGCGATCCTTGTGAACAACGACATCTATGACCGTATCGCCAGCCTGATCCGGTCAGAGCATTTCTTTGATCCGGTGCATGCCCGCATCTTCGAGATCGCCAGCGCCCGCATCCAGAAGAACGCGCTGGCCTCGCCCGTCACGCTCAAGGCCTTCATGGAAGACGACGGCGGGCTGAAGGAACTGGGCGGGGCGTCCTATCTGGTGCGGCTGGCGGGGTCTGCCATCAGCGCCTTTGCGGCGCGCGATTACGCGCAGATGATCTATGATCTGGCGGTGCGGCGCGAACTGATGCAGCTTGGCCGCGACATCACCGACAAGGCCGCCAAGGTCGAGGTGGACAGCGAACCGCGCGAGCAGATCACCGAGGCCGAGCAGCGGCTTTACAAGCTGGCCGAACAGGGCGCCACCGAACGCGGCTTCCAGAGTTTCCTCAAGGCCGTGACCGATGCGGTGAACGTGGCCAATGCCGCCTATCAGCGCGGCGGCGGGCTTGCGGGCATTTCGACCGGACTGGTCGATCTGGACAAGAAGCTGGGCGGCCTGCATGAAAGCGACCTGCTGATCCTGGCCGGGCGACCGTCGATGGGGAAAACCTCGCTGGCGACCAATATCGCCTTCAACATCGCCAAGGCCTATCGCCGCGGGCGCAAGGCCGATGGCAGCGAAGGTGCGGTGGAAGGCGGGGTTGTCGGCTTCTTCAGCCTTGAAATGAGCGCCGAGCAGCTTGCCGCGCGGATTCTGTCGGAAGCCTCGGAAGTGCCGTCGGAACAGATCCGCCGCGGCGACATGACCGAGACCGAGTTCCGCCGCTTTGTCGATGCCGCCAAGGATCTGGAGGCCTGCCCGCTGTACATCGACGACACCCCGGCCCTGCCGATTTCGCAAGTCGCCGCCCGGGCGCGGCGGCTGAAGCGGACCCACGGGCTGGATGTGCTGATGATCGACTACCTCCAGCTTCTCAAGGGCTCATCCCGGGCGTCCGAGGCGAACCGGGTGCAGGAAGTTTCGGAAATCACCCAGGGGCTCAAGGCCATTGCCAAGGAGCTGAACATCCCGGTGATCGCGCTGTCGCAGTTGAGCCGCCAGGTGGAAAGCCGCGAGGACAAGCGACCGCAGCTTTCCGACCTGCGGGAATCGGGGTCCATCGAACAGGACGCCGACGTGGTGATGTTCGTGTTCCGCGAAGAATACTACAAGGAACGCGAAAAGCCCGCCGACCATGAGCTTGAGAAGATGGCGGCCTGGCAGCAGGTCATGGAGCAATGCCATGGCAAGGCCGAAGTCATCATCGGCAAACAGCGCCACGGGCCGATCGGCACGGTGGAGCTGTCGTTCGAGGGCCGCTTCACCCGCTTCGGCAATCTGGCCAAGCCCTGGCAGGGCGAAGGCGGGCCGGACGTGGGGTTCTGAGCCGCCGCCCGTCAGCGGGCGGTGCGCCAGCCAAGAAACAGCGAGGCCAGGATGCAGCCGGTGAACAGATACAGGCCCCAGGCCGTTTCCACCGTGACCATGCCCGCGCCCTTGGCGATCACGATGTAAAGCGCGATCAGGAACACATCGGCCATGGCCAGCTTGCCCAGAACATGCAGCGCCGGCAGCACGCGCGGCGCCAGCAGGCCGAACTGCACCAGGGCCAGCCCGATCACCTTGGCATAGGGGGCAAAGACCGCAAGGAAGGTGACCAGCAGCGCCAGCGCCGGATCACTGCCCCACAGCGATTGCAGCCCGGTGATGACGCTGATCTCGTCCATGCCGAAAACCGGCAGCAGGGCCGCCCGCATGAGCGGCGCGAACCACGCGACGGGAAACAGCAGCAGAAGGGCCAGATTGAGCGCGGCGGTCATTGCCACGGCCTGCCAGCCACAGGCTGCGCGGTCAAGAGGTGCGCGCGGGCGGTCAGCGCCGCGGGGCCGGCCGTTCGGGGCGCACCGGCAGGCTGGCCGGGCGTGTGGCCCGGCGCTCGGGCAGGCGCACGACGTTGGACGGCAGATCAGGCACGGCCGCCGGGCGGACCGTCCTTGGCACCGAAGCGGGCGCGTCCAGCCAGCGTTGCAGCGTTGCGCAATCCTGGCGGGCGGCGGCCAGTTCGTCGGTCAGCGCCACGATCATGGCGTCGCGATCGCGGTCGGATCGCCCCCGCCGCGCCAGGGACAAAGCCAGTGCCCCGGCCAGAACGGCCATACCGGCCAGCAGCAGCGGCAGCGGCGGCACCCAGGCCAACCGCCCGGCAAAGGCAAGGCCGGTCACGATCAGCAGACCCGACACCAGAGCGCAGGCAAGACCAAAGGCCGCGCCACGCAGCGTGCCGGGCAGAAAAGCGGGATTGGCCCTGTCCTGTGCCATGTTCGCAGTTCCCTTGCCCCCGGAACCAGCCAACTGCGCTTGCAGGGATTCGGCAAGCCTTTTCGGGGGCAAGGTCCGGGACCAAACGCCGCTTAGCGCACCGACGGTATCGGTCCTTCGGCGCGGCCGTGGATGAACTGCTGGACGTAAAGGTCTGGTGTGGCATCCATTTCTGATACCGGGCCGGTCCAGCGGATCAGCCCGCCATGCAGCATCGCCACCCGGTCGGCAATGGCGCGGACCGAGGACATGTCATGGGTGATGGTCATCGCGGTGGCGCCCATCTCGACAACGATTTCGCGGATCAAATCGTTGATGACGCCCGACATGATCGGGTCCAGCCCGGTGGTCGGTTCGTCGAAGAAGATGATCTCGGGGTTGGCGGCAATGGCGCGGGCCAGACCCACCCGCTTCTGCATCCCGCCCGACAGTTCGGCGGGATAAAGGTCGGCAACCTGGGGCCCAAGCCCGACGCGGCGCAGCTTTTCCAACGCGATCTCGCGCGCTTCTGCCCTGGGCCGTTTCAGCGCACCGCGCATCAGCCGGAAGGCGACGTTTTCCCAGACGCGCATACTGTCGAACAGCGCCCCGCCCTGAAACAGCATCCCGAACCGCGCAAGGAAGGCGTCACGCTCGGCCCCGCTGTCGTGGCGTGTAACATCCTGCCCGTCCAGCGTGATGCTGCCCGC
Source organism: Pseudogemmobacter blasticus (assembly GCF_003071405.1). Taxonomy (NCBI): domain Bacteria; kingdom Pseudomonadati; phylum Pseudomonadota; class Alphaproteobacteria; order Rhodobacterales; family Paracoccaceae; genus Pseudogemmobacter; species Pseudogemmobacter blasticus. Next base: position 699,073 of record NZ_CP020470.1, read on the forward strand.
ATCAGGGCGCACCAGCCCCAGCACGCATTTCAGCAGCACAGACTTGCCGGTGCCCGAACCACCGATGATCACCATGCTTTGCCCGCGCGGGATCACCAGATCCACGCCCTGCAGGACACGGTTCGCACCAAAGGCCTTGTGGACGCCGCGCAGCTCGATCATGCCGAAAAGAACACCTCGGTCAGGATGTAGTTGGACGCAAGGATCAGCACGCTGGCCGAAACGACGGCGGCCTTGGTGGCGGCCCCCACCCCTTGCGCGCCGCGGGCAGAATTCATGCCGTGATAGCAGCCCATCAGCGCCACAAGGAAGCCGAAGACCGCGCCCTTCACCAGACCCGAGCCGACATCCCAGAACTTAAGGAAGTCCATCGTGTTCTTCAGATAGGTGGCCGAGTTGAAATCCAGCCGGGTGATACCGACCATCCAGCCGCCCATGATGCCGATGGCATCGCCCACGCCAACCAGCACCGGCACCGTCAGCGTGGCGGCCAGAAGACGCGGCGCGGTCAGGTATTTCATTGGATTGGTGGACAGCGTCACCAGCGCATCGATCTGTTCGGTCACCTTCATGGTGCCGATCTCGGCCGCGATCGAGCTGGCGACCCGCGCCGCGACCATCAACCCGCCCAACACCGGCCCCAGTTCACGCGCCATGCCGATGGCCACGATCTGCGGAACCACCGCCTCGGCGTTGAAGCGCGATCCGCCGGCGTAGATCTGCAAGGCCAGCGCGCCGCCGGTGAAGATGGCGGTCATGCCCACCACGGGCAGAGAGTTCCAGCCGATCTGCATCACCGCATGGCCGAATTCCCGGGCATAGAACGGCGGTCGCAGCATGTGGCCCACGGCCGCGATGGCGAACAAGACCACCCGCCCCACAGCCGCCAGCGCGGCAAGAACGGGCCGTCCCAGGGCCGCCAGCGCCGCCGGCAGCGCGCCGGTCATCCGCGCCGCTCCTGATAGCGGCGGGCGTAGCGCGCCCCAAGCGAGGTGAGGATTTCATAGCTGATCGTTCCGGCCGCATCGGCCAGATCGTCGGGGCTTTGATAGGGGCCAAGGATGTCCAGCGTCCGGGGCACTTCGGGCAGATGGGTCACATCGACGGTGATCAGGTCCATCGACACCCGGCCGACCAGCGGACAGGGAATATCGCGGTCCCAGAGCATGGCCCTGTTCGACAGCGTGCGCGGCAGGCCATCGGCATAGCCGGCAGCCACGGTTGCAATGACCGCCGGCCCTTCGGCCTCCCACGCGCAGGAATAACCCACGGCTTCGCCGGGGGCGACCTCGCGGGTCTGGATCACCGGCAGCGACAGGCTGACCACCCGCTCGGCTGTATCGAAGGGGCGCCCGCCATAAAGGCCGATACCGGGACGGGTCAGATCGAAATGATACTGCGGCCCCAGCATGATGCCGCCGGTGGCCGCCAGGCTGCGCGGCAGGCCGATGCCATCGGTCATCTCGTGGAAAGTCTGCAACTGGCGCAGGTTCATCGGGTGATCGGGTTCATCGGCGCAGGCAAGGTGGCTCATCACCATCACGGGGCCGGCCTCGATCAGGATCGGGGCTACGGCCTGCCATTCCACCATTTCCAGCCCCAGCCGGTTCATCCCGGTGTCAAGCTGCACGCCAAAGGGGGCGCCGGGCAGCGCCTCAAGGTGGCGGGTGATCTGCTCCAGGCTGTTGAGCATCGGCGTCAGGTCGAGATCGTGGATCATCTCGGTGTCGCCGGGCATGTGGCCGGACAGGATGTTGATCTGCGGGCCGGGGCCAAGCGCCTGCCGCACGGCGGCGCCTTCTTCCGCCAGGGCAACGAAGAAGCGGCGGGCGCCGGCCTGGGCCAGCGCACGGGCCACGCGCCCGGCCCCAAGGCCGTAGGCGTCGGCCTTGACGACGCCGGCCGTTTGCACCCCCGGGCCGGACAGCCGGTCAAGGGCACGCCAGTTCAGGGCGATAGCTTCAAGATCAATGGTAAGGGTCGCGTTGGCCATGCGCGTCTTAATCGGCAGGTGCGGGCGCCGGGTCAAGGGGGAAAGGCGGGCCGCCTGCGGCATCAGCAGCCGCTTAGGACCGGGCCGGCTGCGGGAATTTGTCCCTTGCGCCTGCCGCGGCACAGGGCGACCAAGGGACATGGCCCATGACATTCCCCCCGCTGACGCAAATTCGTCACAAGACCCCGCCAACGACGGTGCACTTGACCTGGTGCTGACCAGTTTGACCGTTGCCGGTTTGTGCGTTGCTGCGATTGATGCCTTTCTGACGCCCCTGCCCGCGCTTCTGGTGCGGGCGGCGCTGATCCTGGCCTATCTGGCCGGCGGATTGCCGCCGTTGCGCAGCGCCATGGTCGAACTGTTCCGCAACCGCGTGCTGGACATCGACCTGCTGATGGTGATCGCGGCGCTGGCGGCGGCATTGGTCGGCTCGCCCCTTGAAGGCGCGGTGCTGCTGGCGCTGTTCTCCATCGCCGGCACGCTGGAAGGCCGTGCCATGGGCCGGGCGCGCAATGCGGTCGAGGCGCTGATGCAGTTGCGCCCCGACACGGCGCTGCGCCTGGGGCCGGATGGCGCGGTGGTCGAGGTGGCCGTGGGCGATCTGGCCCCCGGTGACCGGGTGGTGCTGCGCCCCGGCGCACGGGTGCCGGTCGACGGGCGCGTGGTCGAAGGCGAAGGCCGGCTGGACGAAGCGACCGTGACCGGGGAATCGCTCCCGGTGAAGAAAGGCCCCGGCGCGGCGGTGTTCGAGGCCTGTGTGAACCTGGACGGCGTGCTGGTGGTCGAGGTGACACGCGCCCTGGCCGACAGCACGGTGGCGCGGATGATCCGGCTGGTGACCGAGGCGCAGGCCGCCAAGGCCCCGTCGGAACGGTTCTCGGACTGGTTCGGCCAACGCTATACGGTCGCGGTTCTGGCCGGGTCGATCCTGGCCTTCTTTGGTTTTCGCGCGGCGGGGTATGAGGCGGACCATGCGCTTTATCACGCCGCCACGCTGCTGGTCGCGGCCAGCCCCTGCGCGGTGGTGATCTCGGTCCCTGCGGCCATCCTGTCTGCCTTGTCCGCATCGGCACGGGGCGGTGTTCTGTTCAAGGGAGGCGCCGCGCTGGAACGGCTGGCCGCGGTGCGGGCCTTCGCCTTTGACAAGACCGGCACGCTGACCACCGGCCGGGCCGAAGTGACGGGCATCCACACCGCCACCGGCGACGAGACTACCCTGCTGGCCCTGCTGGCAGGGCTGGAGGCCCATTCCGAACACCCGATTGCCGACGCGATCCGCCGCGCCGCCCTGGCGCGCAAGGTGGTACCTGTTCCTGTCACGGCGGTGCGGGCGCTGCCGTCCGAAGGCATCATCGGGCTTGATCCTGCAGGGGCCGAGGTCTGGGCCGGCAATGCCCGGATGCTGGACCGAATGGGCGCGACCGCAGAAGCCGCCGCCCTGCAAGCCGACGCGGCCGAGGATACGCAGGTCTGGGTTGGCCGGGGCGCACAGGTGCTGGGGGCGGTCCGGGTGGCCGATGCGCCGCGCGAAACATCAGCCGCGGCGCTGGCGGCGCTGCGGCAAGGCGGGGTGCAGCGCATCCTGATGATGACCGGCGACCGCCGCCCGGTGGCGCTGCGCATCGGACGCGCGCTTGGCTTTGCCGAAGATGACATCGCTGCCGACCTGCTGCCCGCCGACAAGGTGAAACTGGTCGAGCTGATGGCGGAAACCGGCGCTGTGGCCTTTGTGGGCGACGGGGTGAACGATGCGGCTGCGCTGGCGCGGGCTGATGTCGGCATCGCGATGGGGGCCGCCGGCAGCGAGGTGGCGCTGCAAGCCGCCGACGTGGCCCTGATGGCCGAGGACATGGCCCAGCTTGCCGCCGCCCACCGGATTTCCCGCCGCGCCGCGCGGATCATCCGGCAGAACCTGACCTTTGCCATTGGCGCCATGGTGGTTCTGGTCATCGGTGGACTGTTCTTCGAACTGCCCTTGCCGCTGGCGGTGATCGGCCACGAAGGCGGTACGCTGCTGGTGGTGCTGAACGGCTTGCGCCTTCTGGCCGACCCGATCCGCAAGGGCTGAGGCCCGCGCCACAAGGCTTGCCCGCCGCCCCCCTGCCGGGATAGGCAGGGGGCCATGAGCAAGGCCGCCCCGTCCTTCACCTGCACCGCCTGCGGTGCCACCAGCCGCAAATGGGCGGGTCGCTGCGAAGCCTGCGGCGCGTGGAACTCCATCGTCGAAGAGGCGCCGCTGTCCTCGGGGCCGAAAGGCCCCACCGCCCGCGGCCGCAGTGTTGCGCTGACCGACCTTTCCACTGAAGAGGCGCCACCGCCGCGCGCGGCCTCGGGCATTGCCGAATTCGACCGCGTGCTGGGGGGCGGTCTCGTGCCAGCATCGGCCATTCTTGTTGGCGGTGATCCGGGCATCGGCAAATCGACGCTGCTGTTGCAGGCCGCGGCAAGTTTCGCCCGCAAGGGGTTGAGTGTCATTTATATCTCCGGCGAAGAGGCCAGCGCCCAGGTGCGGATGCGCGCCCAACGGCTGGGCCTGACAGAAGCCCCGGTCAAGTTGGGGGCCGAAACCGCGCTACGCGACATCCTGACCACGCTGGATACCGAACGCCCCGGCCTTGCCATCCTCGATTCGATCCAGACCCTTTGGCTGGATACGGTTGAGGCCGCTCCGGGCAGCGTCAGCCAGGTCCGTGCCTCTGCACATGAGCTGGTCACTTTCGCCAAACGCCGCGGGGTGTCGGTCATCATCGTTGGCCATGTGACCAAGGACGGCCAGATTGCCGGGCCGCGGGTTGTGGAACACATGGTCGATACCGTCCTGTATTTCGAAGGGGAACGCGGCCACCAGTTCCGCATCCTGCGGGCGGTGAAAAACCGCTTCGGCCCCGCCGATGAGATCGGCGTGTTCGAAATGACCGGCAACGGCCTGCAAGAAGTGGCGAACCCTTCGGCCCTGTTCCTGTCGGCACGCGACGCCCCTGCCCCCGGCAGCGCGGTCTTTGCCGGCATCGAAGGCACAAGGCCGGTGCTGACAGAAATTCAGGCGCTGGTCGCCCCGTCCACCCTTGGCACGCCACGGCGCACCGTGGTCGGACTTGATTCGGGGCGGCTCTCCACCATTCTGGCGGTGCTGGAATCCCGTGTCGGGATTCCGTTCACCGGGCTGGACGTGTTCCTGAACGTAGCCGGGGGCCTCAAGGTCAGCGAACCCGCCGCCGATCTGGCCGTGGCCGCCGCCTTGCTGAGCGCGCGCGAGGATGTGGCGATCCCGCCCGACATGGTGCTTTTCGGCGAGATCAGCCTGTCGGGCGCGCTTCGGCCGGTATCTCAAACGGAAAACAGGTTGAAAGAGGCCGCGAAACTTGGTTTCACACAGGCGGCCCTGCCGGCCGGCTCCAAACACGGGGCGGATGCCGGGTTGCGGTTGCGCGAAATGGCCGATCTGACGGCCTTCACCGGTGAAATGTTCGGAGCGGGCTGACCAAAGGCCCGAGAGGTGACAGATGGATAACTTTACCTGGGTCGATGGCGGCGCTGCCGTGATCATCCTCCTCTCGGCGATCCTGGCCTATTCGCGGGGTCTGGTTCGCGAGCTGATGGCGATCCTTGGCTGGGTCGGCGCGGCCATCCTGGCCTTCATCTTCGCGCCCGCCGCCACGCCGCTGGTCAAGGAGATTCCCATGGTGGGGGATTTCCTGGCCGACAGTTGCGAATTGTCGGTGGTGGCGGCCTTTGCCGGCGTCTTCGCCTTGGGGCTGATCGTGGCGGCGCTCTTCACACCGCTTTTTTCGTCGGTGATCCAGCGTACCGCACTTGGCGGCATCGACCAGGCGCTTGGCTTCCTGTTCGGCGTGCTGCGCGGTGTGCTTCTGGTGGCGGTGGCCTTCATCGTCTATGACCGCGCGCTGGCCAACCAGTCGATCCCGGCCATCGACAATTCCCGCACCGCCAAGGTGTTCGCCAACTTCCAGTCCTCGATCGACGCCTCGATCCCGACCGATGCGCCGGGCTGGATCGTCGCCCGCTACAATGATCTGACCACCGTCTGCACGCCGAACGGCACGCCGGCGGCCCCTGCTGCACCTGACTCTGCCCCCGCAACACCGTAACCGCGCACAGAGGCTGCGCCGCAACGCGGCGCGCCGCAGGTGGACAGCCGGGTTTGCAACGACTAGATGAAGCCCAATCCCGTTCCCGGATTCGGAGGCCCTGATGCGCCCGTTCCTTTCCCACCCTTTCGACCCGCTTCAAGACGGGGACAAGCTGAAGGAGGAGTGCGGGATCTACGGCGTCATCGGTCTGGCCAACGCATCCAACTTCGTGGCGCTTGGCCTGCACGCCCTGCAGCACCGCGGGCAGGAAGCCGGCGGCATCGTGTCATATGACCCGGAAGGCGGCTTCAACTCGGCGCGGCGTTTCGGCTATGTGCGCGACAACTTCACCAAGCCCGATGTGATGGACACCCTGCCCGGCCCGCTGGCCATCGGGCATGTGCGCTATTCCACCGCCGGATCGAAGGGCGCCACCGCGATCCGCGACGTGCAGCCCTTCTTCGGCGAATTCGCCATCGGCGGCTGCGCGATTGCCCATAACGGCAACCTCACCAACGCCGCCGCGCTGCGCAAGCAACTGATCGAGCGCGGCTCGATCTTCCAGTCCTCGTCCGACAGCGAATGTATCATCCACCTGATGGCGCGGTCGATCCAGAAGACACTGGCCGAACGCATCAAGGATGCGCTGCGCGCCGTGGAAGGCGCCTTCTCGGTCATCGCCATGACCCGGACCAAGCTGATCGGCGTGCGCGATCCCCTGGGGGTGCGCCCGCTGGTGATCGGGCGGTTCGGCGAAGGCTGGGTGCTGTCGTCGGAAACCTGCGCGCTGGACATCATCGGTGCGGAATACATCCGCGACGTGGAACCCGGCGAAATGGTGGTGATCGAGAATGGCACGCTGTCGTCATCGCGCCCCTTCGCGCCGGCGCCGTCGCGCTTCTGCATTTTCGAACAGGTTTATTTCTCGCGCCCCGATTCGATCATTGGCGGCCGTTCGGTCTATGAAACGCGCCGGCAGATCGGCGTGGAGCTGGCCCGCGAAGCGCCGGTCGAGGCCGATCTTGTCTGCCCGGTGCCCGATTCCGGCACGCCCGCGGCCATCGGCTATGCCCATGAGAGCGGCATCCCCTACGGCATGGGCATCATCCGCAACCAGTACATGGGCCGAACCTTCATCGAACCTACCGACCAGATCCGCAACATGGGGGTGCGGCTCAAGCTGAACGTGAACCGGGCGCTCATTCGCGGCAAGCGGGTGATCCTGGTAGACGATTCGGTCGTGCGGGGCACCACCAGCCGCAAGATCAAGGACATGATCCTTGATGCCGGCGCGGCCGAGGTCCACTTCCGCATCGCCAGCCCCCCCACCGCCTGGCCCTGCTTCTATGGCGTCGATACGCCCGAACGGTCGAAACTCCTTGCCGCCACCATGAGCGAGGACGAGATGCGCGACTGGATCGGGGTGGACAGCCTGAAGTTCATCTCGCTCGACGGCCTCTACCGCGCCGCGGGTGAGGCGGCGGGCCGCGACCCCAAGGCGCCGCGCTTCTGCGATGCCTGCTTCTCGGGCGACTACCCGGTCGCCCCGGCCGACAAGCTGGCCGAGGGCTTTCAGATGAAGGCGGCCGAGTGAGCGAGGCTGTCGAAGCCTACCTTGCCGCCCTGCCCGCCGATCAGCAAACGGCGCTGCGCGAACTGCGCGCAACCCTTGCCCGCTTGCTGCCGGATCATCTGGAGGTAATGTCCTACGCCATGCCCGGCTTTCGCCAGCCGGGGCCCAAGGGCCGCATGGTCGCGGGCTACGCGGCCTTCACCCGCCACCTGGGCCTTTACCCCCATTCCGGCAGCGTCATCCCGCAGATCGACTGCCACCCGTTCAAGACCTCGAAATCGGGCGTGCTCTTCACCCCCGGCAGCCCTTTGCCCGAGGCGCTGGTCGAAACCATCCTCCGCACCCGTCAGGACGAAATCGCGGCCAAGGGTCGCTGAGCCTTCGCCTTGCCCTTTCATCTGTCCTCAAATATCCCGCAGGGGTCCGGGGGCTGCGCAAGACCCTGGCCGACGCAAGGAACCAGAACCGCCATGACCCAGAAGATCGCCCTCATCACCGGAGCCTCGCGTGGCCTTGGCTTCTCGCTGGCCGAACAGCTTGCCCTGCGGGGCTGGCATGTGGTGGCGGTGGCCCGCACCGTGGGCGGGCTTGAGGCGCTGGATGACAAGGTGAAATCCGCCGGCCTGCCCGGTGCGGGCGGCGTGACGCTGGCCCCGATGGACGTGACCGACGACGGTGCGATGCGCCATCTGTGCCGGTCAATCCATGACCGCTGGGGCGGGTTGCAGTTCTGGGCCCATACCGCCATCCGCGCCGATGCGCTGACACCGGCACCCTCGGTCGACATGGCCGATCTGGACAAGTCCATCGCCGTCAACCTGCGCGCCGCCACCGCCCTGATCCCGATGGTCGAACCGCTGCTGCGGGCCGGTCAGGGCCAGGCGCTGTTCCTAGATGACCCGATGCCCGGCACCGCCTATGCCGGCGCCTATGGCATCACCAAGGCAGGCCAGATTGCCCTTGTCCGGGCCTGGGCCGCCGAGACCCGCAAGATTGGCCCCAGGGTCAGCCTGCTGACCCCGGCGCCGATGCCCACTGCGGTGCGGGCCCGCTTCTATCCCGGCGAGGATCGCAGCGTTCTGGCCGAACCGGCGGACGAAGCCCGCCGGCTTCTGGACCAGCTCTCAGCCTGAGACCTGCGGATTCAGCCGCACGACCGAGATGTTCAGCGCCGCTGCGGCGCTGACCCAGGCCACATAGGGCAGGAACATCAGCCCGGCCCAGACATCCAGCCCGAAGGCCGAGATCGTCAGCAGCACAACCGACACCCAAAGCCCCGCCATCGGCACCAGGGCCGCCTTGATCTTCTTCAATCCGAAGAACACCGGCGACCACAGGGTATTGAAAGCGATCTGCGCCGACCACAGCGCAAGCGCCTGCGCGTTGCCTTCGATCGCCGACAACCGGGTCGCGGCAATCGCGCTCAGCAGGTAAAGCGTGGTCCAGGCTGTGGGGAACACCCAGCGAGGCGGCGTCCAGTCGGGCTTTTTCAGCCCGTCATACCATTCGCCGGGCTTGAACATCGCCCCGGTGCCTGCAGCCGCGGCGGTTGCAAGCAGGTATGTGAAGAAAATCGACAGGTTCATCATGGCCCTCCTAAGCGCGACTCGCGCAAGGCAGCACCCGCCCGGAAGTCAGGTCGCGGTCATCGCCCCTCAGGCAGAGGCGCGGCGATTGCGGTCCCGGGCTTCAAGCTGTGCCAGAACCGACAGTAGCGCATCGCTGCGCCCGCGCACCACCCCGCCCCTTGCCGCAGCGTTCACAAGGAAGGCAACTTCCGGCTCGGGGGACGCGTGAATGATCGCAGGCTGCGGCATCACGCTGGTCAGCGCCGCCCGCAGCCCCGCCTCGCCCAGCCAGGCCAGCTTCTGCAGTTTCGAGGTATGGGCGCGGCGCGTCAGGCTGTCGAACCCGTTGCGCGCCACGGCGCCGCCGATCCCGTCATAGATCAGCCGCGCCGCCCAGATTCCGGGCCGACAGGCCAGCGGCAAGGCCCCGATTCCCGATTCCGACCGCCAGTACAGCCGCCGCGCCTGCGCCAGCAGCCGCCGCACCACCCGGCGCAGGCCGGGCGTCGGTTCACGCAGGGCGAAAAGCGTGTCGGGCGTGATCCCCTCTTCGGCCAGCCAGTCCAGCGGCAGATAGACCCGGCCCGCGCGGGCATCCTCGCCCACATCGCGGGCGATGTTGCTCAGTTGCATGGCCAGACCCAGGTCGCAGGCCCGCGCCAGCGCATCCGCCTCGCGCACCCGCATCAGCACGCACATCATCACGCCGACCACCGCCGCAACGCGGGCGGAATAATCCAGCACCCCCGACAGGGTGTCGTAACGCCGCCCCGTGGCATCCCAGGCCATGCCTTCCAGCAGAGCGTCGGGCAGTTCCCGCGGCATCTCGAATTCTTCCACCACGGCGGCGAAGGCACGGTCCGGCGCGGCGTCGAAGGGCTGGCCGGCATAAATCCGGTCCAGCCGGTCACGCAGATGCAGGACGGCTTCGGTCTTGTCGGCGCCTTCGTCCACGGCGTCATCGCTCAGCCGGCAGAAGGCATAGAGCGCCAGCGCCGGATCGCAGACCCGGCGCGGCAGCAACCGCGAAGCCGAATGGAACGACAGCGATCCGGTGCGGATCGCGGCCCGGCAGGCCAGAATATCCGCCTCGGCGATCATTCCGCCGCCATCCGGTAGGCTCGCGCCCGCAGGTGCGGCGCATCGGGAATCAGTTGCGCCGTCACCTCGGCCGAGCCGATCACCCCTGGCACCCCTGCCCCCGGATGGGTGCCCGCACCCACCATGTAAAGGCCGGGCAGCTCTTCAGAAATGTTGTGCGGCCGGAACCAGGCCGATTGCAGGATGCGCGGTTCCAGCGAGAACCCGGCGCCATAGGGCGACAGATAGCGGTCGCGGAAGGTTTCCGGCGTGAAGACAAGGCTTTCGGTGATCTTGCTGCGGAAGCCGGGGATCAGTCGTTCCTCCAGCACCGCGGCGACCTTTTCCTTGTAACGGTCGGCCTCGGCCGCCCAGTCCACCGGGTTCTTCGCAAGATTCGGCACGGGCGATAGCACATAGAACGTATCATCCCCGCGCGGCGCGACCGATGGGTCGGTCACACTGGGACGATGGACATAAAGGCTCATGTCGTCGGCCAGCTTGCCGTTTTCGAAGATGTCCTTGATATGGGCCTGATAGCGCGGCCCGACCACGATGGTGTGGTGCCCCACGTCGCGCCATTGGGTCGAGGTGCCCTTGGTGCCGAAGTACCAGACGAACAGCCCCATCGACCAGCGTTTGGCCGCCAGCCGTTCCGGCGTCCAGCGCCATTTGAAACGGTTGCGCATCAGCCTGTCATAGGTATGGCCGGGGTCGGCGTTCGACACCACCACCGCCGCGGGCAGCACGGTTCCATTGCCCAGCCGGACGCCGGCGGCGCGGTTGTCCTGCGCCAGGATCTCGTCCACCTCCTGCCCCAGCAGGACAGTGCCCCCCTGCAGCTTGATGACCTTGACCATCGCATCCGCGATGGCCTGGATGCCGCCTTGTGCGTAATGCACGCCAAAGGCCTTTTCCAGATGGCTGACCAGTCCGTACATCGAGGTGACGTGGAACGGATCGCCGCCGATGAACAGCGGGTGGAACGACAGCGCAAAGCGCAGGTGACGGTCCAGCACACGCCGGGCGGCGTGGTCATGGATCGACCGATCTGCGCGCATCATGGCGAATTTCGGCAGCACCTTGATCAGATCCCACAGCTTGTGCTGCGGGCGGCGGCCAAGGCCTTCATAGCCAAAGGAATAGCGGTCCTCGGCATCCTTCAGGAACTGCTCGTATCCCTTGAGGTCCGATTTGCGGATTCGCTCGACCTCGGCCTTCATGGCGGCCGGATCACCGCGCATGGTGAAGGTCTCGCCATCATGGAAGCGGATTTCGTAGTAAGGGTCCATCGCGACCAGTTTCACATCCTGGTCGAAATCGCGTCCACAGACGGCCCACAGATCGCGCAACCCCTGCGGGACGGTCACGATGGTGGGGCCAAGATCGAACCTGTGCCCGCCCTTGGTGATGGACGACCCGCGCCCGCCGGCACGGTCCAGCTTGTCGACCACGGTCACCTGATACCCCTTGGCCCCCAGCCGCATGGCTGCGGCAAGCCCCCCAAGGCCCGCACCGATGACCACGGCGGCCGTCGGATCGGGTTTCGGCATGGAAACAGGGGCAGCAGGGCTGGCGGGGGGGATGGAGGATGCTTGGGTCATGGCTTTCATGATAGACTGTCAATCCAAATTGACAATATGTCGCCTTGGCGCAGTGATATATGTCATTTTCTCTTCCGTCCCACTGCATTAATTGTCACACATAATTGACACCCAAGGGACCGCGCCCGATGCCCGTCGCCAGCCTCAGCCTGTTCCGCTTTGACGGAACGCTTGACCGCCTCTGGGTGGTCACGCAGATGGTGTCGGCCCGGCTGACCTTGCGAAACGAATCTGCGCTGCGCTTCTGGAAACTTTGCGGATCGGGCACCGGCGAGGGGTTCACCCCGCGGCCCAACTGGGGTGTCTGGGCCATCATGGCCACCTGGGACGATCTGGAAACCGCCCGCGCCCGCACGGCGCAAAGCCCTGTCTGGCAACGCTGGCGGGCCCATGCCGATGAATCCGCCACGGTTTTTCTGGCCCCGGTTTCCTCACGCGGGACATGGGGCGGTGTGAACCCGTTTCCCGCCGGGCCAGACAGCGGCACCGGCCCGCTGGTCGCGCTGACCCGCGCCAGCATCAAGCCCGGCAATGCCCGCCGTTTCTGGGCGCGCGAGCCGGAAATCTCGGCCCGGATCGGTGCCGACCCGAACGTGATCTTCAAGATCGGCATCGGCGAACTGCCCTTGCTGCATCAGGTCACCTTCTCGGTCTGGCCCGATGCGGCCACCATGGCCGCCTTCGCACGCGGCAACACGCCGCACGGATTGGCCATCAAGTCCGTGCGCGAGGAGAACTGGTTCTCCGAAGAACTTTACGCCCGCTTCCGCCTGCTTGGCGCCGAAGGCCGGTGGGAGGGGCGCGCCCTTTCCGACCGGCTTGGCACCGCTACGGTGGCAGCCTGAACCGCCTGAAAGGACACCGGGACATGCGTCAGCCTTTCCCCTTCTCGGCCATCGTCGGCCAGGACGCCATGAAAACCGCCATGGTGCTGACCGCCATCGACCCCGGCATCGGGGGCGTGCTGGTCTTCGGTGACCGCGGCACCGGCAAATCCACCGCCGTTCGCGCCCTTGCCGCCCTGCTGCCGCCGATCGAGGCGGTCGAAGGCTGCCCGGTGAACTCGGCCCGGCGCGAGCTGTGCCCCGACTGGGCGTTGATCACATCCGACCGGATCATCACCAAGCCTACCCCCGTGGTCGACCTGCCGCTTGGCGTGACCGAAGACCGCGTTGTCGGCGCGCTGGACATCGAACGCGCCCTGACCCGGGGCGAAAAGGCCTTTGAACCGGGCCTTCTGGCCCGCGCCAACCGTGGCTACCTTTACATCGACGAAGTGAACCTGCTGGAAGACCACATCGTCGATCTGCTGCTGGACGTGGCGCAGTCGGGCGAAAATGTGGTCGAGCGTGAGGGCCTGTCGATCCGCCACCCGGCGCGGTTCGTGCTGGTCGGCTCAGGCAACCCGGAAGAGGGCGAACTGCGGCCGCAATTGCTGGACCGGTTCGGCCTGTCGGTCGAAGTGACCTCACCGCGCGACATCGACACCCGGGTCGAGGTGATCAAGCGCCGTGACGCCTATGAGAACGATCACGAGACGTTCATGTCCTTGTGGCGCCCGATGGATGCGGGCCTGCGCAACCAGATTCTTGCCGCGCGCGAGGCGCTGCCGAAGCTGGACACCCCGAACACTACCCTGCACGATTGCGCGGCCCTGTGCATCGCGCTTGGGTCTGACGGGCTGCGCGGCGAACTGACGCTGCTGCGCGCCGCACGCGCCCTGGCCGCATTTGAAGGCGCCCCCGCCGTGGCCCGCAGCCACCTGCGCGCGGTCGCCCCCATGGCCCTGTCGCACCGCCTGCGCCGCGACCCGCTGGATGAAGCCGGATCGGGCGCCCGCGTCGCGCGATCCCTGACCGAGGTGCTGCCCTGATCCCGCCCCTGCATCGGGCGGAAATCGCCCTGTCGCTTCTGGCCATCGACCCCGCCGGGTTGAAGGGGCTGTGGCTGCGCGCCCGTGCCGGTGCCCTGCGTGACCGGGTGACCGACGGGCTGGCCGCCCTGCCCCTGCCGCTGCGCCGCCTGCATCCCAACGTGGCCGACGATGCGCTTTATGGCGGGCTGGATCTGTCTTCCACCCTGGCCGCCGGCCGCCCGGTGATGACGCGCGGCCTGCTGGCCGACCCAACGGCACTGGTGCTGACCATGGCCGAACGCACCCCGCCCGGCCTGGCCGCCCGGCTGGCCACCGCGCTGGATGCCCCCGCGCATTGCCTGATCGCGCTGGACGAATCCGCCGACCCCGATGAAACCCTGCCCACGGCCCTGACCGACAGGCTGGGTCTGTTCCTGTCGCTTGACGGGATCATCTGGTCCGAGACCGAACCCCTGCGGCTGGACGCGGACGCCTTGGCCACCGCGCGGGACAGGCTGGCGCTGGTCCGGGTGCCGCCGGATGCGGCGGGCCTTCTGACCCGCGCCGCCGCCGAACTGGGCATCGTCTCGCTGCGGGCACCGCTTTTGGCCATCGCCGCCGCCCGCGCCCATGCCGCGCTGATGGGCCGGCCCGTGGTGACCGAAGACGACCTGCGCATCGCCGCCGACCTGACCTATGCGCACCGCGCCCTGCCTGCCCCCGAATCGTCGCAGGATCAGGACCAACCTCCACCGCCACCGCCGCCCGAGGACCAACCCGATCAGGGCCCCTCCGACAATCAGCAGGACGACACCGCGATCCCCGAAGAAATGCTGGTCGAAGCCGTGCGCGCCGCCCTGCCGGCCGACCTGCTGGAACATCTGGCCGCCGGCCGCGCCGCCCGCGCCGCCAAGGGCGCCTCTGGCACCGGGGATGAGCGGCAGGGGAACCGCCGTGGCCGCCCGCTGCCATCGCGCCCCGGCCGTCTGGTGCCGGGCGCCCGGATCGACCTGGTGGCCACCCTGCGCGCCGCCGCCCCCTGGCAGCCGCTGCGCCGGCGCGAGGCAAACCGCCCCGAGGCGGTGCTGCTGGTGCGCGGCTCTGACCTGCGGCTCAAGCGGTTCAAGGAAATGTCCGACCGCGTGCTGATCTTCGCCGTCGATGCCTCCGGTTCGTCCGCCTTCGCCCGTCTGGCCGAAGCGAAGGGCGCGATCGAGCTTTTGCTGGGCCAGGCCTATTCGCGGCGTGACCATGTGGCGCTGCTGGCGTTCCGTGGGATGCAGGCAGAGCTGATCCTGCCGCCCACCCGCAGCCTTGTGCAGACCAAACGGCGGCTTTGCGCGCTGCCCGGCGGAGGCGGCACGCCGCTGGCCTCGGGGCTGACGCTGGCGATGGCCACCGCCGATCAGGCGCGTAAACGCGGGCTGACCCCGACCATCGCCGTGCTGACCGACGGGCGCGGCAATATCGCGCTGGACGGCACCGCCGACCGCCCCCGGGCCGAGGCGGATGCCCTGAAGGCCGCGCAGGCGATCCGGGCCACCGCAACGCCCACGCTGGTGATCGACACCGCCAACCGGCCGCAGCCCAGCCTGCAACACCTGTCGCGCGCGATGGACGGCACCTATCTGGCGTTGCCCCGCGCCGATGCCCATCGGCTGTCGAACGTGCTGGAAGCCGCGCTTGGCGCGTAAGACCGCCATCCGAAAGGAGCGAAGACCATGAGAGACATCGACACCTGCCCGAACTGTGGCGGCTGGTTCTCGGTGCACGAAGTTGCGCCGCCTTCGGCCACGGCGCGCGGGCGGGACTCCCTTTCCTGCCCGCATTGCCGCTATACCTTTGCGCAAGACTGGAAAGACGGGTCCGCCGCGCAGCGCCCGTCGCGCTGATCTGCCAAAGGAAGCCGAGTGGAACCTGCCCGCCTGCCCCGCGACTGGCCCTATCGCGACCGGATTTCCCGCATTGCCTGCGCCCCGAATGACTGGGCGGTGCTGGACATTGGCACCGGGCCGGACGTGCTGCTGCTGCACGGCGCGGGCGGGTCGGCCCACAGTTTCCGCAACCTGATTCCGCATCTGTCGGGTTATCGCGCGCTGGCGATAGATCATCCCGGCCAGGGTTGCACCCGTGCGGGCAACCGCGCCCGGCTGGGCATCGACGCCGTGGCCGAGGATCTGGCGCGTCTGATAGCGCAGCAGGGATGGCAACCGCAGGCGGTGATCGGCCATTCCGCCGGGGCGGCACTGGCGCTGCGGCTGGCCGAGATCGTGCCGCTGCGCGCCGTGGTCGGCATCAATGCGGCCCTTGGTACCTTTGAGGGGGCGGCGGGCGTGCTGTTTCCGCTGTTCGCCCGCGTTCTGGCCGCCACGCCCTTCGTGCCCGACCTGTTTTCCCGCGTCTGGGGCAATGCGGCCGCCGTGAACCGGCTGATCGGATCTACGGGGTCGCATCTCGATGCCGCAGGATTGGCGCAGTACCTGTGGCTGGTGCAGAACCGGGGCCATGTCGATGGCACGCTGGCGATGATGGCCGCCTGGCGGCTGGAGCCGCTGCTGGCGCGGCTGCCCCGGATCGTCACGCCGGTGCAACTGATCGCCTCGTCCGGCGACCGCACGGTTCCCGCACGCATCTCTCGCGCGGCAGCGGGGCGGATGACCACGGCCAGTTATCAGGAACTGCCCCGGCTTGGCCATCTGGTGCATGAAGAGGCCGCGGACAAGGTGGCGGCGCTTCTGCTGCCCTGGCTACAGGCCCGCCTGAACGACGCGGCAGAACCCGGAAGAACCTGATCTTCGCCGCAGACTCCGCCGATTTTTCAAAAGGCGCGCCCGGGACATCCGCCGGGCGTGCGCGTCTCAATCGCCCCGGACCGCGCCCGATCCGAAGATGCGGTCGATATGTTCGGTCAGGTAGATGCGGACCCAGGGCGTAAACCGCTCGGGGTTGCGCAGCACCTCGGCCGACAGGTCGTACAGATCAACCCACCGCACTTCGGCCACCTCGTCGGGGTTCAGCTCGACCTTCAGGTCGGGCTTGGCTTCCGCAACGAAGATGTCAACCAGCTCATGCTCGATCAGCCCGTTGCCCACCTCGGCCCGGTATTCAACCCGGTCGGCGAAGGCGGGGAAAACGCCGGTGATCCCCAGCTCTTCCCGCAGGCGGCGCACGGCGCAGGCGGCCGGCTCTTCATCCCAGCGGGGGTGGGTGCAGCAGGTGTTGGCCCACAACAGCGGGGTATGATACTTGCCCGCCGCCCGACGCTGAATCAGCACACGCCGACCGTCCACCACGAACACCGAAACAGCCTTGTGACGCAGGCCCTTCTGGTGAACCTCCAGCTTACCGACCGGGGTCAGCTTGCCATCCACCCAGGCGGGGATCTTTTCTTCCAGCGATGCCGCCGCTTCGGTCATCATGTCCATTCCGGCTTTACCAGCCCCATCAGATGCGCAAGGTTCTTGATGCCGATCTTGATGTGCGCCAAGGGCCGCGCCGAGACCAGCTTCTTGTTCATATAGGCTTCAAAGGTCAGCGTCTGCACGTCGCGATCATGGCAAAGGCTGACGAACCGCTCGCGCCGTTCATCGCTCTTGTAATAGGCGTCCTGCATCGACCGCAGGGCACGGAAGACGTTCTTGTGTTCGGCCATGAAGGTCTTGCGGGCAAGCGCCAGATCGGCGGCACGTCCGCTTTTCAGCACCGCCACCGCGGCCTTGGCCGCAACCTGGCCGCCGACCATGGCGTAATAGATCCCTTCGCCAGATGAGGGGGCCACCACGCCCGCCGCATCTCCCGCCAGCACCACGTCGCGGCCGTTGTCCCAGCGATCCAGCGGTTTCAGCGGGATCGGGGCGCCTTCCTTGCGGATCGTCTCGCATTGCGCCAGCCCGGCCGAGGCGCGCAGCGCGGCGGTGGCCTCTTTCAGATCAAAGCCGTCATGCCCGGTGCCCATCCCGACCGAGACTGTCTTGCCGTGCGGAAACACCCAGCCATAGAAATCGGGCGAGATGCGGCCGTCATAGATCACGTCGCAGCGCGCGGGATCATAGCCCGGCACCGCCTCGGGCGCGCGGATGATTTCGTGATAGGCGATCACATAAGGGATGGTATCGCCGCCCGGCACGTTCTCGCGCGCCACCTGGCTGCGGGCACCGTCGGCACCGATCACCACCTTGGCCAAGGTGCGGCGTTCCTCGCCGCTGGCCTTGTCGCGCCAGACGACATGGGTGCCCTTGTCATCGCGGTCGATCCGCACATAGGTGCCGGTCAGACGGGTGGCGCCGCTGCTGGCGGCGCGGGCGCGCAGGAATTCGTCGAACTGTTCGCGGTCGACCATGCCGACATAGCCGCCCTTGATGTGGATATCGACCTTGCGCCCGGTGGGTGAGACCATGCGGGCACAATTGACCCTGGCGACGATCTGTTCGTCGGGAATGTCGAAGTCACGGATCAGCCGGGGCGGCACGGCCCCGCCACAGGGCTTGATGCGGCCGGCCCGGTCCAGCAGGGCCACCTTGCGGCCGGCGCGGGCCAAGTCATTGGCGGCGGTGGCCCCGGCAGGGCCGCCCCCCACCACGAAGACGTCGAAATCTGGCGTCTCGGTCATCTCATTCTCCCGGGACAAGGGTTTTATCGGCGGTTTTCTCGGTCTGGCGGCGCGGGGCAGCGGATTCGATCACCGATGCGGCCACCACGGCCGAAATCAGGAACAGGGCGGCTTCGCCCAGGAATACAGCGCCAAAAGCGGCAGGGTCCGACAGGACGGTGCGCAGAAGATCCGCCGCCCCGGCCCCCAGAAGGCCCCCGAAACCGGCGGCAATGGCCTGCGCGGCGCCCCAAAGGCCCATGCGGGTGCCCTCGCGCGCCTCGCGTCCGGCCCCGGCCAGCGCCATCATCGACCCGATGGCCGCCACCGCGAAGACCCCGTTGAAAAAGCCCATGGCCACCACGGCCGGCACCAGCCCGCCCGCCCCCGAGAGGCCCAGTCCGGCGATCACCGCCAGGGCGGCGGCCGAACCAAGGCAGCCAAAGATCACCCAGAACCGCAGGCTGCCGATGCGCAGCCCGGTCGAGGCGATGCCCACCACCAGCATACCGACGAACACGCCACCGTTCTGCGCCCCGGAAAGCTGCGTCGACTGGCCGGGATTGAAGCTGAAGACCAGCCCGGCAAAGGGCTCAAGGATCAGTTCCTGCAGGAAATACGCGGTCATGGACAGGAAGATGAACAGGGTAAAGGCCCGCGCGCGGGGTTCGCGCCAGATCTCGGCCAGACCTTCGCGGAAGGGCGAGGGCTTTGGGTCGCGGTCGGCAATCACCCGCCGTTCGATCCCCCAGATCGCGGCCGTGGTCAGCAGCACCGCACCCGCCGTCACCGCGCCGACGATTTCCAGCAACAGCGCGGGCGAATAGGGTTGCAGCAGCGTGCCCACGGTTCCGGCGGTGGCGGCAATTCCGAAGATCATCATCAGCCAGGTGATGGTGGCCGCCGCAGCCCGGCGGCGCGGATCGGTGGCGGTGGCCAGCAGCGCCAGAAGCGAGGTGCCCGAGGCCCCTGCCCCCAGCCCGATCAGCGCATAGGCCAGAACCGACAGCAGCAGCCCTCCGGTCCGGGTTTCGGGCATGATCACCACCGCCAAAGCGGCAAGGAACGCCCCAGACGCCAGCGCGCCCATGCCGCCGATGACAAAGGCGGTGCGGTTGCCCTTGGTATCGGACCGGAAGCCCCAGCTTGGCCGGGTGATCTGGATGCCGTAATGCAGCGCCACCAGCGCGCCCGGCACCAGCGCCGGCAGCGCCAGCTCCACCACCATCAGCCGGTTCAGGGTGCTGGTCGTCAGCACCACCACGGCCCCGATGCACATCTGCACCAGGCCAAGGCGGACAATCTGAAGCCAGCTCAGACGCATGCCGTTACAGCCCCCGCAGCGCGAACGCCGAGATCATCATCCCCGCGACATACAGCACCACGCCGGTGCCGTTGTACCAGGGCGCCTTGCCCTTCGGGTCGCGGAACAGAACGCGCATGGCCGCGAATTGCAGCAGCAGCAGCGCGAAGACCGCCAGCGCGTGCCAGGGCTTGGACCAGACCAGCAGAAGCGAGATCACCAGAAGCTGCGCCAGCGACATGACCGTGCAGGCCACCTTGGCCGCCACTTCCGGCCCCAGAACCACGGGCAGCGAGCGGACACCGTGAACACGGTCGCCCTCCAGCGCCTTGAAATCGTTGAGGGTCATGATGCCATGCGCGCCAAAGGCATAGAGGAACGCCACGGCGACGATCTCGAACCTCGGGGCGCCATGCAGCAGCACTGCCGCGCCGGTGAACCACGGCAGGCCTTCATAGCTGAGACCCACCAGACCCGGCCCCCACCAGCCGGACCGTTTCAGGCGAACTGGCTCGGCCGAATAGGCCCAGGCGGCAAGAACTCCCACCACGGTGGCGCCAAAGCCCCAAGGGCCAAGCAGCCAGCCCACGGCCAGCGACAGCGCCGACATGGCCAGCGCGATATACAGGCCCCAGCGGCCGGGGATACGGCCCGAGGGGATGGGACGGTCGGGTTCGTTGATGGCATCGACATGGCGATCGCACCAGTCGTTCGCGGCCTGGCTCATGCCGCAGACGATGGGACCGGCCAGCACCATGCCAAGGGCGACCAGCATCCAGTTCGGCCCAAGCGGAACGCCGCAACTGACGGCCCCGCAAAGAAAGGCCCAGATCGGCGGGAACCAGGTGACAGGCTTGATCAGCCGCAGCATGGCGGCCGGTTCGGGCAGGCGCCGGGGCGCAAGGGAAACAGATGTGCTCATGACAGGAATAGACAGGACATTGCGGAGTCGGGCAAGCGCAGAGTGTAAATCAAGCCTGACACTCCTTGTGCAAAATGGCCGCAGCCCGGTTGACAGGGCCGCGGCGCGGGCCGGATGGATCAGACCCCGCTGGCGCGGCTGCGCCGGCTGAGGCCCTGCGGATGCAACGCGAAACGACAGACCTCTGCCCCGGTTGCGGTGCAGTCGGTTTCCTCGACAACCACCGAAGGCCAGACCAGCCGGGCGAACAGCCGCTCGAACACCGCGACATGCCAGACGCAGGCCGCATGATCGGCAAACACCGGCGCCAGCGGGTTGTTCCGCAGTTCGAACACCAACGGCAGGCGGCTGGCGATCCGGAACTTGCCAGAACCGGCGAAGGTCCAGGAATGTTTGGCAATGGCGCCGGCCAGAACCCAGGCACCGACATAGCCGGGCAACGCGCGGATCACCGCCTGCGCGGCCCGGGGAATCCGGTTGGCAAGGATGTAGTCTCCGGTCGCCAGACCGGCGAGGCGCAGGATGCCCTCGGCCTTTTCGCCCATCACGCTGCGCACGGCATCATGCACTGCGCGACAATCGGCTTCGGGCAGCATCCCCGCATCGGCAGGCGGCACCTCGACCCCGGCCACGGACATCACCCGGTCGCGCACGACCTGACCTTCGCAATGGTCCAGCACGGCGATGGTTTGCAGAATGGCGTTCGGCCCGATCCGGGCCGAACCCTCTTTGGGTTCGAAGGCGCGACTGCCGTCCATGGCTGTCCCTCCGTTACTCGGCAGCATCCACCATCTGTTCCTTGCCACCGCCGCAGGCCATCGGACCCTCGGCCCTTGGCGCGACTGTGCTGTGCTCGGCGCTGCGCGCCTCGTGTGCTTCGGCCGACAGGTCGAACTCGTCCTCGGCATCGGCGGGCATCACGAAGTTGGCGGCAGACCGTTCGGCGGCGCGTTCCTTCATCTGGGCCTTGATCGCCGCCTGACGTTCCTTGTGCTTGCGCGAACGGTCGGCTGCGGCTTCCCAGTCGGCGACCTGCGCCTCGGCGATCTTGCGGGTATCGTCGAAGTGGAAGTCCACCTTGTCCTTGGTCTGCGGGCCCCAGTAGCCGGCCTTGCCAAGGTCATAGAAGGTGCGCCCCACCCCTGCCTTGAGGAAGGCCTTGAGGCAGCCCAGCAGATACTTGCGCCGGAACCCGGTGCCGCGCCAAGGATAGTGGAACAGCGCCTTGCGCATGTAGAACCGGCGGTAATTCTTCATCACGCCGTCCAGCAGCTCGCCCCGGGTCAGCGCGGCGGGCTTCATGATCGGCGTCACGAAGTTGTATTTCGAGAAGTCGAAGACCTCGACCTGATCCTTGATTTCCTGGAACAGCGGCGTGAAGGGCCAGGGCGTGTACATCGACCAGTTCGCCAGATCGGGCTGCCAGTCCCAAGCCATTTGGAAGGTCTCTTCCAGCGTCTCCTTGGTCTCGTTGTCAAGGCCGACGATGAACTGCGCCTCGGTGAAGATGTCGGCCTCGCGCAGAAGGCGGATCGCCTCCTTGTTCTCGGCGACAGTGGTTTCCTTGTTGAACAGATCCAGCTTCAACTGGGCGGCGGCTTCGGTGCCAAGGCTGATGTGGACAAGGCCTGCTTCACGATAGAATTTCAGCAGGTCGCGGTCGCGGTAGATGTCGGTCACGCGGGTGTTGATGCCCCATTTGACCTTGTGGTTCAGACCGCGGTCGATCATCTCCTGACAGAATTCGACGAACTTCTTCTTGTTGATCGTCGGTTCCTCGTCAGCCAGGATGAAGAAGCCGACGCCGTGGTTTTCGACCAGATCCTCGATCTCGTCCACCACCGCCTTGGGATCGCGCACACGGTAATCGCGCCAGAACTTCCACTGCGAGCAGAACGAACAGGTGAACGGGCAGCCGCGCGCCATGTTCGGGATGGCGACCCTTACCCCCAGCGGGATGTAGATGTATTTGTCCCACTGGATCAGCGTCCAGTCCGGCTTGATCGCGTCCAGGTTCTTGACTGTGGGCGCGGCCTGGGTGGCGACGATCTCTTCCCCGTCGATGAAGGCCAGCCCCTTGATGCTGCGGCGATCTTCCGGCCAGCGGCCATCGCGCACGGCCTCGGCCAGGGCAACCATGATCTCCTCGCCTTCGCCGCGGACGATCACGTCCACCCAGGGTGCTTCGGACAGCACCTGACGATACATGAACGTGGCATGGACGCCGCCCAGAACGCGCACCGCGTTCGGCACGACTTCCTTGGCGATCTTCAGCGTTTCCTCGGCCTCATAGATCGAAGGCGTGATCGAGGTCACACCGATCAGGTCAGGCTTCAGTTCCTTGAGCCGGGCGCGCAGTTCGTCATGGCCGACGTGCAGCGTCATCGCGTCAATGAAATGGATGTCGTCAAAGCCGGCGGTTTTCAGCGAACCCGCCAGATACGCGACCCATGCCGGAGGCCAGTTGCCCGCGATTTCGGCTCCGCCGGAATGATAATTGGGGTGGACGAAGACGATTCTCATCGGAGGCCTCCTAAAGTGTCAACCGAAGTTGACAGAAGAATTGCCATATGAAATTGACAAAGATCAAGCGCGACCAGATAACGCAGCCGCGCGTCCCCTGCCCTTCTCCCCGGTCAGAATGAAAAAAGGCGCGCCCTGCGGCACGCCTTCCGAACCCGATG
Organism: Pseudogemmobacter blasticus; assembly: GCF_003071405.1. Taxonomy (NCBI): domain Bacteria; kingdom Pseudomonadati; phylum Pseudomonadota; class Alphaproteobacteria; order Rhodobacterales; family Paracoccaceae; genus Pseudogemmobacter; species Pseudogemmobacter blasticus. Next base: position 722,334 of record NZ_CP020470.1, read on the forward strand.
CGTCAAGCCGGTCCCGGCTATTCGCCGTCCTTATTCAACAGCCCGTATTTGCGAAGTTTTACATACAGGGATTGCCGTGACAGGCTGAGCATATCGGCCGCTGCCACGCGATTGTTGCGCGTCAGTTCCAGCGCCGTCTCGATGCACATCCGCTCGATCACGTCGGTGGTTTCGGCAACGATTTCCTTCAAGGTCGAGGCCCCGACCAGCTCCATCACGTTGCGCGCACCGTCTTCGCCCATGCCGCCGGGCGATCGGCGCATCGAATCGGCACGGCTGGCGTCACGGACCACCAGCGCCAGCACCGGATTCGGCCGGTCATTCAACCAACTGGCCGAGATTTCCACCGCAATCTGCCCCGAGAAATCGGTGGTCAGGCGCGTGGCATACATCCGCAGATGGCCGGTCCGCTTGACCGTATCCAGAATGACCCGCAAATCGACCGACCCGCGCACCAGATAGTCAGACAAGGCGCGCCCGCGCACCATCGAGATATTGGCGGCATCGACCAGATTCAGGAAGGATTCATTGGCCGCCCGGATCACGCCTTCCCCATCGGCGAAGACGATCCCGTCAACACCCTCGTGATAAAGCCGCCCCAGAGCATCGCCCAGATCGTCGGTCACGGGCACGGCGTCGCTGGCATCAAGCTGGCACAGAACGATGCGTTCGCCCGCAGCGCGGAACACTGTCGGCGTCAACACCACCCGACGCTGCGACCGGCGCACGATCAGTTCGATCGGGGCCGCACGTTCCGACACAGCCAGGGTTGACAGCGCTTCAAGCAGTTCGCCCCGGCGGCGCCCCTCGAATTCCTGCGCAATCGGCGCGCCCAGCAGTTCGGACCGCGATCCGCCCAGAATCTGCGCGGCGGCAGGGTTCAGGTCGGTCATGCGGCCCGTGGACATACTGACCATCACCACCGGATCGCGGCTGATCTCCATCAGAACGCGGTAGCGCGTATCCATCTCGCGCTGCGATTCATAGTCGCGCTCAAGGGCCAGTTGCGCCGAAACCAGTTGCTGCTGCACCTCGGCAACGGGGCGAAGGTCATGGCCCAGCATCAGGATGGAATCATCCTGTGACACCCGATGCAGCGAGTATCGGACCGGGAAGGTCCAGTTCTCGCGATCGCGGTGGTTCAGTTCCATCGTCACCGGAACACGCTGCTCGGCGCGCAGATCGGGAAGCCGGGCTTCGAACTTGGCAAGGCTATCGGGTGCCAGCACATCGGACAGCGCCAGCCCCTCCCAATCGCCAACCTGCCCGAAGCTGCGGTGCAGCGGATTGACCAGAACGGAAAGGATGCGCCGTTGCGGAGAAACCAGCAGCGCAATGTCGGATGCAGATGCCAGTATGTCTGTAAGAAGATCCGGCGCGATCAGCGGAATCTTCCCCATGTTCATCAGATGGCGACCGTCCGTGGTCAAATCAGCACCATTGCGCTACACATATCGCCCTGACTGATCGCCAGGGCCTCCATCACACCGCAGGCCTTGCCGACTTGGCACTGCCATCCAACCCAAGTGCCGCCAGCGCGACCTCCAGGTCCTGGGTTGCGACATCCACGCCAAGACGCGCAGCAATATCCGTTTCGGATTCAAGAATTGCACCGCCAACGGCGATCCGCACATCATTTCCCAAACCCTCACGGATCGTCTCCACGAAGTTGCAGCAAATATCAAGGTTTTCGTGGGCCCCAAGCGACAGCATCGCAGCGTCAAAATGCCTGCGAAGCACCAATCGGCGTAAATCCCCCACATCCGGGCCTATACAGACACAGACCGAGACACCCCTGCGGCGCAACTGGGCGGCCAGAACACACGCCCCGAGTGTATGCTGCTCTCCCAAAGGCAAGACCAGCAGGACGGTCCCAGCACCGCTGCCATGCAGCGAATCTGCGCGCCAATCGTGGCTGATGTCATGCAGGATGGCCTGCAGCCGGGCCGACCCGATGCTGACCTTGGCAAAGGTCGCCTCATCGCGATGCCACATTTCCCCCAGGCGACGCGCCACATCGGGAATGAACTCATCCGCCAGCATTTCGGGGGTGACACGAGCCCGGCGCATTTCAGCCCTCAGAGCCTCGAACGAAACCGGCTCAGCCTCCGTGACCACCGTCAGGAAGTAATCGAAAAATCCTCGCCTGACGTCCGCGCCCACTTCCGCATCTTTCGCAACCAGACGCGCGACCACATCGGCCGCAAACCGGAGTACCTCGCCAATGGCGGACCCGGCACACTCGGAAACACCATCGGACTGTGCCGCGCCCCCTGTTGTCACCGGGGCAGAAGAGGCACCGCCAGATCGGGACACGACCGGAGAGCCATAGGTGTTTTCCATACCGCCTTGCTCCGACACAGCCCCAAGTGTCAGTGTTCCGCAACAGCCCCGAGTTGTCAAAGAAAATTGACACTTCTTGGCGGAATCCGCACAGAACAGCACAAACAGCCCCCAGCAACCGCGTATTTCAGGAAGTTATCGCCTGTTTTCCGGCCGCGCAGTCGCGCCAGCGGAAAAAAGCCGCACCCCATGTAACCTTGGCGATGTAAGTTTTGATTGACACTTCCGCCTGCACGCTTACCCTTTGCCACAAGACCCAGGAAAGGGAAGCGCTGCCGTGGAATCGGCCCTGCCGAAAAACTCAACCCGCAAACGCCTTTACACGGAAGAAGAGCGGGCGCGCCGTGATGCGACGAAGTGGACGCTGGTGCAGGGGATTCTGGCCCCGCTCCAGTTCCTCGCCTTCGGCATCTCGCTTGCGCTGGTGCTGCGCTTCCTGTGGACAGGCGAAGGCTATGCGGCCGCGACGGCCTCGATCATCGTCAAGACCGGGTTTCTTTATGTGATCATGGTGACGGGCGCGATCTGGGAGAAGGTGGTGTTCGGCCGCTACCTGTTCGCCCCCGCCTTCTTCTGGGAAGACGTGTTCAGCATGGGTGTGATCGCCCTGCACACGGCCTATCTCTGGGCCCTGTTCACCGGGCAGCCGCATCAGGTGCAGATGTACATCGCTCTGGCGGCCTACTCGACCTATGTGATCAACGCGGGCCAGTTCGTGTGGAAACTGCGCGCGGCCCGGCTGGACGCCGAAGCCGAGGCACGCACTTCGGGCGGGGTGCCGGCATGAGCCTGGATCTTCCCGCAAAGGGGTGCCGCGAAACGCCGGTTCTCAAGGAACGCGGCCAGCGCGAGGTGTTTTGCGGCCTGACCAGCATCGTCTGGCTGCACCGCAAGATGCAGGACGCCTTCTTCCTGGTCGTCGGCAGCCGCACATGCGCGCATCTGCTGCAAGCCGCCGCCGGCGTGATGATCTTCGCCGAGCCGCGCTTCGGCACCGCGATCCTTGAAGAAAAGGATCTGGCCGGTCTCGCCGATGCCAATACCGAACTTGACCGCGAAGTCGCCCGGCTGCTGGAACGCCGCCCCGACATTCGCCAGTTGTTCCTGGTCGGCTCCTGCCCGTCCGAGGTGATCAAGCTGGATCTTCACCGCGCGGCGGAACGGCTGACCGCGATCCACGCGCCGCATGTGCGGGTGCTGAACTTCACCGGATCGGGGATCGAAACCACCTTCACCCAGGGCGAAGATGCCTGCCTTGCGGCCATGGTGCCCAGCCTGCCGGCCACCCAGGCGCGCGAACTGCTGGTCGTCGGCGCCCTGCCCGATGTGGTGGAAGACCAGATGGTCGATCTGCTGGCGAAGCTGGGAATCGGCCCCGTCCGCATCCTGCCGGCGCATCGGTCGGCCGAAACGCCTGCGGTCGGGCCGAACACGGTCTTCGCGCTGGTGCAGCCCTTCCTGGGCGACACCCACGCCGCGCTGGTCCGGCGCGGGGCACGGCATATCCCGGCGCCCTTCCCCTTTGGCGAAGAAGGCACCACCGCCTGGCTGCGCGCCGTGGCAGACGAATTCGGCGTCAGCCGTGACCATTTCGAAGCCGTCACCGCCGCCCCCCGCGCCCGTGCGCAAAAGGCGGTGGCCGCACATGCCGAAACCCTGCGCGACAAGACGCTGTTCTTCTTCCCAGACAGCCAGCTTGAAATCCCTCTGGCCCGTTTCCTGGCCCGCGAATGCGGGATGCGCCCGCTGGAAGTGGGCACGCCTTATCTGCACAAGGAACTGGTCGGCCCCGATCTGGACCTTCTGCCCGAAGGCCCGGTGCTTAGTGAGGGACAGGATGTCGAGCTTCAGCTTGACCGCCAGGCGGCCGCCGCGCCGGACCTGACGGTTTGTGGTCTGGGGCTGGCCAATCCGCTGGAAGCACGGGGCTTCACCACGAAATGGGCGATCGAACTGGTGTTCACGCCAGTGCATTTCTACGAACAGGCAGGCGATCTGGCCGGTCTGTTCAGCCGCCCGCTGCGCCGCAAGGCACTTCTGAAAGGGGGCGCGGCATGAAGCTGACGCTCTGGACCTATGAGGGACCGCCGCATGTGGGGGCAATGCGCGTCGCCACCGGCATGAAGGGCCTGCACTATGTGCTGCACGCCCCGCAGGGCGACACCTACGCCGACCTGCTGTTCACCATGATCGAGCGGCGCAATCATCGCCCGCCGGTCAGCTATACCAGCTTTCAGGCGCGCGATCTGGGCGCCGACACGGCCGATCTGTTCAAGGCCACCGCGCGCGAGGCACACGCCCGGTTCAAGCCGCAGGCGATGCTGGTTGGCGCGTCTTGCACGGCTGAACTGATCCAGGACGATCCCGGTGGTCTGGCCGAGGCGCTGGACCTGCCCTGCCCGGTCATTCCGCTGGAACTGCCGTCCTACAGCCGCAAGGAAAACTTCGGCGCGGACGAGACCTTCCACCAGCTTGTGCGCGCGCTGGTCAAGCCGATGCCCCGCACGGACGAAGTGACGGCGAACCTGCTGGGGGCCACCGGCCTTGGCTTCCGCCACCGCGATGACGTGACAGAAGTGACGCGGCTTCTGGCGCTGATGGGCATCAAGGTGAACGTGGCGGCCCCGATGGGCGCGTCGCCCGCAGACATTTCCCGCATGGGGCAGGCGCATTTCAACGTGCTGCTTTACCCCGAAACCGGCGAAGGCGCGGCACGCTGGCTGGAAAAGCACTGCGGCCAACCCTGGACGAAGGTCGTCCCCATCGGCGTTGGCGCCACGCGCGATTTCATCCATGAAGTCGCGGGCCTGGCCGGCGTTTCTCCGCAAGTGGATGAAAGTGGGCTGCGGCTGCCGTGGTGGTCGGCCTCGGTTGACAGCACCTATCTGACCGGCAAGCGCGTGTTCATCTTCGGCGACGCCACCCACGCCATGGCCGCCGCCCGGATCGCCGCCACCGAGATAGGGTTCGAGGTGGTCGGGCTGGGATGCTACAACCGCGAATTCGCCCGCCCCATGCGGGCCGCCGCCAAGGCCTACGGGCTTGAGGCGCTGATCACCGATGACTATCTCGAAGTGGAGCAGGCCATTGCCGCCGCTGCGCCCGAGATGATTCTTGGCACGCAGATGGAACGCCACATCGGCAAGCGTCTGGGTATTCCCTGCGCCGTGATTTCCGCGCCGGTGCATGTGCAGGACTTCCCCGCCCGCTATTCGCCGCAGATGGGCTTTGAAGGCGCGAATGTCATCTTCGATAGCTGGATTCATCCGCTGGTCATGGGGCTGGAAGAACACCTGCTGACCATGTTCCGCGAAGATTTCGAATTCCACGACGAAGCCGGCGCCAGCCATCACGGCGGCAAGGCCGATCTGCGCGAGATCAATGCAGCACCCGCTGAAGTGGTGAAAACTGCACCCGAAACCGCTCAGGCGGTCGCGCCGGTCGAAATGCCCGTCGCGACGGGTGAGCCGGTCTGGACAGCCGACGCCGAACGCGAACTGCGGAAGATTCCGTTCTTCGTGCGCGGCAAGGCAAAGCGCAACACCGAGAAATACGCCGTGGAACGTGGCGTCATGACCATCAGCAAAGACACCCTCTACGAGGCCAAGGCCCATTATGCGCGATGACATCCACACATCGCCCGACCTGACCGCGCCGGGTTCGCCCGACGGGGCTTATCGTTTCGTGATCGTCACGCTGGACGCCCATGCCGCCGGCCCTGCCCTGCGCATCGCCCCCCGGCTGGAGACAGATTTTCCGGGGATCGAGATTTCGGTCCATGCCGCGGCCGAATGGTCGGAAAACCCGGCAGCCCTGTCGCGTGCCAAGCAGGCCGTGAACGAAGCCGACTTCGTGATGGCGAACCTGCTGTTCATTGAAGAACACATCAACGCCATCCTGCCCGAACTTCAGGCCGCCCGCGACCGCGCCGACGGTTTTGTCGGCATCGTGGCGGACCCGGCCATCGTCAAGCTGACCCGGCTGGGCGATCTGGACATGTCCAAGCCCGCCTCGCCGATGATGCAGCTTCTGAAGAAGCTGCGCGGCAACAAGGAGCCTTCGGCCAGTTCCGGCGAAAAGCAGATGGCCATGCTGCGCCGCCTGCCCAAGATGCTGCGTTTCCTGCCCGGCAAGGCACAGGACCTGCGCGCCTGGTTCCTGTCGATGCAATACTGGCTTGGCGGATCGGACGACAATCTGGAAGCGATGATCCGCTTCCTGGTCAGCCGCTATTCCGGCAAGCGCGATTGGGCCAAGGTCAAGGCGGCCGCACCGATCGACTATCCCGATGTCGGGCTGTATCACCCGGATCTGGCCGCCCGCATCACCACGGATGCCGCCGATCTGCCCCGCCCCGAAGGCGCGGTGGCAACGGTCGGGCTGCTGATGCTGCGCAGCTACATCCTTGCCTCGGATACGGCGCATTACGACGCGGTGATCCGCGCCTTCGAGGCGAAGGGCATCGCCTGCCTGCCCGCCTTTGCCGGCGGTCTGGACGGGCGCCCGGCCGTTGACGCCTATTTCCGGGGCCGCATCGACGCCATGGTTTCGCTGACCGGCTTCAGCCTTGTCGGCGGCCCGGCCTATAACGACAGCCCCGCCGCGGTAGAGCTGCTCAAGGCGCTGGACGTGCCCTATGTGGCGGCCCATCCGCTTGAGTTCCAGTCGCTGGGGCAATGGGCGCAAAGCGGCGGCGGACTTGGGCCGGTGGAAACCACCATGCTGATCGCGCTGCCAGAGATTGACGGCGCGACCAATCCCACGGTGTTTGCCGGCCGGCATGATGCCAATGGCTGCACCGGCTGCCCGCGGCAATGCCCCGCCCCCTGCGCCGAAGCGCTGGCCGCCCGTGCCATGTCGCCCTGCACCGAACGGATCGCCGCGCTGGCCGACAAGACGCTGCGACTGGCCCTGCTGCGCCGCAGTCAAGTGGCGCAGCGCAAGGTCGGAATCGTGCTGTATGGCTTCCCGCCCAATGCCGGGGCGGCGGGCACGGCAGCCTATCTGTCGGTCTTCGAAAGCCTGCTGAACGTGCTGCACGCCATGAAGGCCGAAGGCTATGACGTGGACCCGCCCGAAACGGTCGAGGCGCTGCGCGAGTCGGTTCTGGGCGGCAGTGCGTCGATCTATGGCCAGCCTGCCAACGTGGCCGCAATCGTTCCGGCTTCGGACGTGGTGGCGCGCACCCCCTGGCTGAAGGATGTCGAATCCGCCTGGGGCCCTGCCCCGGGCCGGATGCAGACCGACGGGCGGGGCGTCTTCGTCCTTGGCCGGCAGATGGGCAAGGTGTTCATCGGCCTTCAGCCGGTGTTCGGCTATGAGGGCGACCCGATGCGGCTGCTCTTTGAAAAGGGCTTCGCGCCGACCCATGCCTTCACCACCTTCTACCGCTGGCTGCGCGAGGATTTCGGTGCCGACGTGCTGCTGCATTTCGGGATGCACGGCGCATTGGAGTTCATGCCCGGCAAGCAGGCCGGCGTCGGGGCGGGCTGCTGGCCCGACCGGCTGATCGGAAACCTGCCGAATGTCTATCTTTACGCCGCCAACAACCCGTCCGAGGCGACCCTTGCCAAGCGCCGGTCGAACGCGGTGATCGTCACCCACCTGACCCCGCCGCTGGCGCAGTCAGGCCTTTACAAGGGCTTGGCCGACCTGAAAGACAGCCTGTCGCGCTGGCGCGGCCTGCAACCCGATGCGCCCGAGCACGAGGAACTGTCCGAACTGATCCGCGAACAGGCCAGATCTGTGGATCTGGACGCCAGCGACATGGACCAGCTTTGGGTCAAGCTGCTGGAAACCGAAGGCGCCCTGATCACCGACGGTTTCCATGTGGTTGGCCGCAAGATGACGGACGTGAACCGCAAGGCGATGCTGGACCTGATGCCCGCAGGGGCCGATCTGGCAACCGCGGACCGGCTGATGCAGGAAGACCACGAGATTCCCGCCCTTCTGCGGGCCCTGTCGGGCCGCTTCATCGCGCCGGTGCCGGGGGGCGACCTGATCCGCAGCCCGGAAATCCTGCCGACGGGCCGCAACATCCATGCCTTCGACCCGTTCCGTATGCCCACGGCCTATGCTCTGCAAGACGGCGCCAAACAGGCCGCGCGCCTGATCGCCGCCCACCCGCGCCTGCCGCGCACGGTGGCGCTGGTGCTGTGGGGCAGCGACAACATCAAGTCGGACGGTGGCCCCATCGCGCAGGCGCTGGCGCTGATCGGCGCGAAACCCCGGTTTGACCATTACGGTCGCCTGGCCGGCGCTGACCTGATCCCGCTTGCCGAACTGGGCCGGCCGCGGATTGACGTGGTGATGACGCTGTCGGGCATCTTCCGCGACCTGCTTCCCTTGCAGACCCGGATGCTGGCCGAAGCCGCCTACAAGGCCGCCACAGCCGACGAACCGGAATCGCAGAATTTCATCCGCGCCCACGCGCTGACCTTTGCCCGGCAGATGAACGTGGGCATGGAAACCGCTGCGCTGCGGGTGTTCTCGAACGCCGAGGGCGCCTACGGGTCGAACGTCAACAATCTGGTGGGCAATTCCGCCTTTGGGGACGAGGACGAGCTGGCCGATGCCTATCAGGCACGCAAGTCCTTTGCCTATGGGGTGAACGGCAAGCCCACTCAGAACTGCGACCTTCTGAAACAAGCCCTTTCGACCGTGGATCTGGCATACCAGAATCTGGAGTCGGTCGAACTGGGTGTGACCACGGTGGACCATTATTTCGACACGCTGGGTGGCATCGCCCGGGCGGTCAAGCGGGCCCGCGGCGGCGAGGAAACGCCGGTCTATATCGGTGACCAGACCCGCGGCGGCGGCACTGTCCGCACGCTGAAGGACCAGATCGCGCTGGAAACCCGGTCGCGCAGCCTGAACCCCAAGTATTTCGAGGGGCTGCTGAAACACGGCGCCGAAGGCGTCCGCCAGATCGAGGCACAGGTGACCAACACCTTCGGCTGGTCGGCCACCACCGGCCATGTCGAGCCCTGGGTCTATCAGCGCCTGTCCGAAACCTTCGTGCTGGACGAGGCGATGCGCCGCCGTCTGGCCGGTCTCAACCCCGAAGCCTCCAGCCGCATGGCGCAGAAACTGCTGGAAGCCTCGGATCGCAACTACTGGCAACCCGATGCCGAAACGCTCGCCGCCCTGCAACGCGCCGCGGATGAGCTGGAAGACAGACTTGAAGGAGTTGCCGCCGAATGAAACGCCAATGGAAAGGGCCCTGTGCATGAGCCCCCGTGACGACATTCCAAACCTGAGCGGCCTTGACGGTGAAGGCTCGGTCCAGGTCCATCAGGACGCCAACCTCAAGATCGAGGGGGCCAAGGTCTTTTCCGTCTACGGCAAGGGCGGGATCGGCAAATCGACCACCTCGTCGAATCTGTCGGCGGCGTTTTCCATGTTGGGAAAACGCGTGCTGCAGATCGGCTGCGATCCCAAGCATGACAGCACCTTCACCCTGACCGGGCGGCTGCAGGAAACGGTGATCGACATCCTCAAGTCGGTTGATTTCCACGCCGAGGAGCTGCGCCCCGAGGATTTCGTGACCACCGGCTTCAACGGCGTCATGTGCGTCGAGGCGGGCGGCCCCCCCGCCGGCACCGGCTGCGGCGGCTATGTCGTCGGCCAGACGGTCAAGCTGCTGAAGCAGCATCACCTGCTGGAAGACACCGACGTGGTGATCTTCGACGTGTTGGGCGATGTGGTCTGCGGCGGCTTTGCCGCGCCCCTGCAACACGCCGACCGCGCGGTGATCGTGACCGCGAACGACTTTGACAGCATCTATGCGATGAACCGCATCATCGCCGCCGTGCAGGCCAAGTCGAACAACTACAAGGTCCGTCTGGCCGGTTGCGTCGCCAACCGCTCGCGCGAAACGAACGAGGTTGACCGCTACTGCGACCGCGTCGGTTTCAAGCGGCTGGCGCATATGCCCGACGTGGATGCGATCCGCCGGTCGCGCCTGAAAAAGAAGACGCTGTTCGAGATGCCGGACGAGGAAGACATCGTTCTGGCCCGCGCCGAATACATCCGGCTGGCCGAAACGCTGTGGCGCTCGGTCAACGAACCGCCCGTGCTGCCAACCTCGCTGCCCGACCGCGAAATCTTCGAACTCCTGGGTTTTGACTGAGCCATGACCGACTACTCCACCACACGGCAAAGGGTTGAGGACTACTTCGACCGTTCCGCCACCAAGGTGTGGGAGCGGCTGACCTCGGACGCCAAGGTCAGCCGGATCCGCCAGACCGTTCGCGAAGGCCGCGACCGGATGCGCGCGATCATGCTGTCGCGTCTGCCGCAGGATCTGGCCGGGCTGCGGGTGCTGGATGCCGGCTGTGGCACCGGGCTGATGACGCAGGAACTTGCCGCCCGCGGGGCAGACGTGGTGGCGGTGGACATCTCGCCGCAACTGATCGGCATCGCCGAAGACCGCCTGCCCGCCGCCCTGAAGCCGCGGGTTGCCTTCCATGCCGGCGACATGACCGACGACCGGCTTGGCCGGTTCGACTATGTGCTGGCGATGGACAGCCTGATCTATTACCGCGCCCCCGACATCGGCCAGATCCTGACCCGGCTGGGGCGCCGCACCTCGCAGGCCATCGTCTTCACGGTTGCGCCGCGCACACCCTTCCTGATGGCGTTCTGGAGCATGGGAAAGCTGTTCCCCCGCGCAGACCGCTCGCCGGTGATGATCCCTCACTCCTTCCCGACTCTGGTGCGCCATTCCGGCGACAGCCTGACCCGGGTCGAGAGGGTCAGCCGGGGCTTCTACATTTCCGAGTGTCTGGAGTATCGGCCATGATTCTGAAGAAGAAGCACCTTCAGGCCCTCGGCTCGACCTGGATGCCTTTCGCGGATGCGGCCTCGGACGGGCTGCCGCTGAACCAGCTTTTGCGGCTGAGCCTGTTCCAGGTCTCGGTCGGCATGGCACAGGTGCTGATGCTGGGCACGCTGAACCGGGTGATGATCGTCGAACTTTCGATCCCGGCCATGCTGGTGGCGGCGATGATCGCCATTCCGGTGCTGGTCGCCCCCTTCCGCGCCCTGCTGGGCCACCGTTCCGACACCCACCGTTCCGCCATCGGCTGGAAGCGCGTGCCCTTCCTGTGGTTCGGTTCGCTCTGGCAGATGGGCGGGCTGGCGATCATGCCCTTCGCGCTGATGGTGCTGTCGGGCGACCAGACGCTTGGCCCGCTATGGGCGGGCGAGGTTCTGGCCTCGCTTGCTTTCCTGATGACCGGGCTTGGGATGCACATGACGCAGACCGCCGGTCTGGCGCTGGCCTCGGACCGCGCCGATGACGAGACACGCCCCCGCGTCGTGTCGATGCTCTACATCATGTATCTGCTGGGCATGGGCATCTCGGCGGTGATCGTCGGCTTCCTGCTGCGCGACTTTGACCCGATCACGCTGGTCCGCGTGGTGCAGGGCTGCGGCGCGGCGACGATGGTGCTGAACCTGATCGCGCTGTGGAAGCAGGAAAAGGTGCGGCCCATGACCAAGGCCGAACGCGAAGAACCGCGTCCGCGCTTCCGCGATGCCTGGGCCGACCTGATGGCCGGTGGCACCGCCGGGCGGCTGCTGGCGGTGGTGGTGTTCGGCACGCTGGCCTTCAACATGCAGGACGTTCTGCTGGAACCCTATGGCGGTGAAATTCTTGGGCTTTCGGTCAGCCAGACCACGCTTCTGACGGCCGCCTGGGCCGCCGGCGCGCTGGTCGGCTTCCTGTTGTCGGCCCGCTGGCTGATGCGCGGCACCGATCCCTACCGTCTGGCGGCGCGCGGCATCCTGGCCGGCATCGCCGCCTTCTCGGCGGTGATCTTCGCCGCCCCGCTCGACAGCGGCGCCTTGTTCTACACTGGTGCCGCCGGCATCGGCTTCGGGGGCGGCCTGTTCGGCATCGCCACCCTGACCGCGGCGATGAAAATGCCGACAGGCAGCGTCCATTCGGGCATTGCCCTTGGCGCCTGGGGCGCGGCCCAGGCAACGGCGGCAGGGTTCGCCATCTTCCTGGGCGGCACGCTGCGCGATGTCGTCTCTCACTTTGCCATGGCCGGTGGCTTTGGCACTGGTCTTGAAGACCCCTCTCTTGGCTACTCGTTCGTGTATCACCTTGAGATCGGTCTGTTGTTTACCACCCTTGCCATTCTCGGGCCGCTGGTCCGGCTGGCACCTCTTCACACCACGAAACCGGCATCCGACGCAGGCGAACTTCGCCTCGCCGAATTCCCAACCTGAAACCCGGAGGACGAAATGGTTGGCGTGAACTTCTTTGGAGACTTCGACCTTGCAAGTCTGGCGATCTGGTCCTTTTGGGGCTTCCTCGCCTTCTTGATCTACTACCTGCAAACCGAAAACATGCGGGAAGGCTATCCGCTTGAAATGGAAGACGGCAGCGTTGCCCCCAACCAGGGCCTGTTCCCGGTTCCCAAGCCCAAGACCTTCAAGCTGCCGAACGGCCGCGGTGAAATCGTGATGCCCTCGGCAGAGAATGAAGCCGCCCACCGCCGCAACGATCTGGCGCTGGCACGCACCTCGGTTTCGGAAGGCTTCCCCCACGCCCCCACCGGCAATGCGCTGGTGGATGGCGTCGGCCCTGCCTCGTGGGTGCCGCGCCGGGATGAGCCGGAACTGGACGCGCATGGTCACAACAAGATCATGCCGATGGCCCTGGCCAAGGGCTTCAATGTGACGGCTGGGCGCGACCCGCGCGGTCTGCCCGTGCAAGCCGCCGACCTTGAGGTCGTTGGCCGCGTGTCCGAACTTTGGGTGGACGTGCCGGAACAGATGGTCCGTTATCTGGAAATCGACCTGAACTCGGGCAAGAAGCGCCTGGTTCCGATGACCCTGGCCAAGATCTGGGCCGACCGCGTGCGCGTCAACGCCATCGCCTCGGACAGCTTCGAGAACATCCCGGCCACCCGGTCGGCCTCCGAAGTGACCAAGCTCGAGGAAGACAAGATCTCTGGCTATGTGGCCGGTGGCTGGCTGTACGACGCTGACAAGCGCAAGCGCGGCTTCTGATCTGACACTGATGGACGCGGCCCAGCGCCCGGGGCCGCGCCTCTCACCCCGAATACAGGAGGTCTGCAATGTCGGACCATGACGATTTCGCTTTCGAACCCATCAAGGGGCTGCCGGAACGGCCCCCTGTTGGCGAAGACATCCTCTGGCAAGGACGGCCCGCCACCTATGCGCTGGCCCGCGATGCCTACAAGCTGCACTGGATCGCCTTCTATTTCGCGCTGCTGCTGCTGTGGCGCTGCGGCGTGGGCTTGGCCCAAGGTGGCGTGCTCATGGCACTGCAGATCGGGATTCCGACCCTTGTGATGGCGCTGATCGCGCTTGGCCTTGTCTGGCTTCTGGCTTTTGCCCAGGCGCGGACCACCGTCTATACGCTGACCAGCGCCCGTGTGGTGATGCGGATCGGTGCCGCCCTTCCCGTGACCTTCAACATTCCCTTCGCCCAGGTCGGTGCCGCGCATCTTGACCTGCGCCGCGACGGCACCGGCACCATCGCTATGGAAACCACCGGCGCCTCGCGTATTGGCTATCTGACGCTGTGGCCGCACCTGCGGCCCGGCTACGCCCGGCTGACCCAGCCCGCAATGCGCTGCATCCCCGATGCGGCCCCGGTGGCCAAGATGCTGGCAGAGGCGGCGGAAACCCGCATGGCCCGTCCTGTGGTCTCGCGCAGCGAAGGCGGCTCTGCCTCGCCCGTTGCCGCAGCATAAGGGGGGCACAGCATGGATTCCCAAGCCCAGACCCGCCGCCCTGCCCTGCGCAGCCAGCAGAAGGAAATGATCCCGGCCGTGCTGCTGCGCGCCATGTTCGGGATCGCCCTCGCCTCGCTCGTTATGGTGTCCTACGCGGTCTATACCGGCCGCGAAAAGGTGGGCCAGCCCGAGGCTTCGGCCGTGGTCCGCGAAAAGTGGATCGTGCTGGAAGGCAAGGACGCCAAGCATGTCGTCGTGCGCGACACGAATGGCAATGTCCTGATCGACCTGCCCGAAGGCGGCTTCATCACCGTTATCCAATCCGGCGTTCACACCGAGCGCCGCAAGAAAGGGGCAGACCAGACCAAACCCGTCCGCATCGTCGAATATGCCAACGGCCGCCTTGCCGCAGAAGACCCCGAAACCGGCTGGAGCGTCGAACTTTATGCCTTCGGGGCCGACAACAAGGCCGCCTTCCAGAAACTTCTGGACATGTGAGGGGGCACAGATGGGATTCTTCACCAAGCAAACCGAGCGGGTGCCCTGCACCGTCGAAATCTCTCACCGCTTCGAAAGCCTGCACGCCCATGTCCGCTTCAACAACGGCGCGGTCGTGAATCCGGGGGACGAAGTCCTTGTCCATGGCGCGCCGGTTATGGCCGCCTATGGCGAGGTCGTCGTCGAAGACCGCATCGCCACGATCACCCGCGCCTCGACGATCGAGCGCTGGTGGACGCGGCTGACCGGCGATCTGGAATTCATGGAGCTTTGCGAATTCTCCTTCTCGGATGAGGTGACGGTATGAGAGACACTTCCCACGACACCGCCCATGGCGAGTTGCACTCCGAGATTTCGGATCGGTTCGACACCACGGCCATGGCGACCGAAACCACGCTGCTGAACCCGCGGTTCTACACCACCGATTTCGACGAGATGGACCGCATCGACGTGACCCCGGTCCGCAAGGACTGGGACGCGCTGATCGCGCAGATGAAGTCTGACCCGAACAAGGGCCACTTCAAGAAGACGGCCGACTGGGATCACGTTGACTGGGATGGCATGGACCCTGCCCTTCGGGCCGAGTTCATCGACTTCCTCGTATCGTCCTGCACGGCCGAATTCTCCGGCTGTGTGCTGTACAAGGAGATGAAGCGGCGCGGCAACAACCCCGACATCTGCGAGCTGTTCAGCTACATGAGCCGGGACGAGGCGCGCCACGCGGGTTTCATCAACGACGCGCTGCGCGAGGCGGGCGTGGCCGTGAACCTGGGCTTCCTGACCAAGGCCAAGAAATACACCTACTTCCGCCCCAAGTTCATCTACTACGCCACCTACCTGAGCGAGAAGATCGGCTACGCCCGCTACATCACCATCTTCCGTCACCTTGAGGCGAACCCGCAGCACAGGTTCCACCCGATCTTCAAGTGGTTCAAGGAATGGTGCAACGACGAGTTCAGCCATGGCGAGGCCTTTGCCCTGCTGATGCGCACCGATCCGAAGATCACGCAAAGCTGGTCCTCCAAGCTGTGGATCCGCTTCTTCCTGGTGGCTGTCTATTCCACCATGTGGGTGCGCGATCATGCGCGGAAGGATTTCCACAACGCGCTTGGCGTCGACATCGACTGGTATGACCAGGAGGTCTATCGCAAGACCTCGACCATCGCTCGGCAGGTGTTCCCGCTGGAAATCGACATCGACCATCCGCGCTGGATTCCCAACCTGCGCCGGATGAACGACGCCTTCGTCGCCATGGATGCGGCCCGCAAGCAGGGTGGCACCGCCGGCTGGATCAAGGAGAAACTGGCGGCCGCCCGGGCGCTTCGCGCCTTCGTGTCGCTGTACCTTATCCCGGTCAAGCATCAGACCCCGCCGGCCTCGGTCCGGCTGGAGCCTGCGTATTGACTGGGCGCAAGAATACCGCTGTTCCGGCAGCGGGTGGTCGTGCGGGATGGGCGCGTCCTGCCGACCTGTGCGGCTCCTCCTTCTGGGGGGGCCGCACATGACCAATCCTTGGGTTGTCTCGATCACGGCCCTGTTTGTCTGGTGGTTCTCGACCGGCGCGATCCTCTGGCGCGTCCGCCATGCAGACCGGCAAGGCGGTTCGGCGCATCACCTGTCGGTCTTCCTTGGGCTGCCGCTGCTGTTCCTGGGCTATTACGGGCTGAACGCGACGCTGGACGACCAGACCGTGACCGGCGCCTATGTCGCCTTCCTGTCGGCACTGGCGGTCTGGGGCTGGATCGAGCTTGCCTTCCTGTCCGGCGTGATCACCGGGCCGAACACCCGGCCCTGCCCGCCCTTCGCGCCCTTGTGGGAACGCTTCCTGCGGGCCACCGGCACGATCCTGTGGCATGAGATCGCCCTGATCACGGCGCTTCTGTCCATCGTCTGGCTGTCGCAGGGGGCAACCAACATCTTTGGCCTGTGGACCTTTGTCGTGCTGTTCTTCGCGCGGATCTCGGCCAAGCTGAACCTGTTCTTCGGTGTGCCGCGCATCAACACCGAATTCCTGCCGATCCCGCTGGCCCATCTGGCCAGCCACTTCCGCCATGCCTCGATGAACTGGATCTTCCCGATCTCGATCACCGCGCTCAGCTTCGCCATCTCATGCTGGCTGGAACGCGCCATCGCGGCACAGACCGATGCCAGCCTGGTTGGCCATATGCTGCTGGCCGCGCTGACGGCGCTGGCGCTGCTGGAACACTGGTTCATGGTGGTCCCGTTGCCCGATCAGAAGCTCTGGCGCTGGATGCTGCCAGATCCCACCCCTCCTCCGGCCCCGCGCAAGGCAAGGGCACCATCGGCCATGGGCACCACCCCGCCCGAGGCCCTTTCGACAGCAAGGAACTGATACATGGATTTCGACGCCCATTTCGCCGCCCAGCTCGAAGCCCTGAAGTCGGAAGGCAACTACCGCATCTTCGCCGATCTTGAACGGAAATGCGGTTCCTTCCCGCAGGCCGGCTGCCACCGCGAAGGCGGCGTTGCCAATGTCACGGTCTGGTGCTCGAACGATTATCTCGGCATGGGGCAGAACCCGACTGTCGTGCAGGCCATGGTTGACACCGTGCAATCCTGCGGCACCGGCGCCGGCGGCACCCGCAACATCAGCGGCAATACCGTGCATCACCTTGCCCTGGAGGCCGAGCTTGCGGATCTGCACGGCAAGGAAAAGGCGCTCTTGTTCACCAGCGGCTATGTCTCGAACTGGGCTGCCCTGTCCACACTGGGCGCGCGCATCCCCAATGCCGTGATCTTCTCGGACGAAAAGAACCACGCCTCGATGATCGAGGGCGTCCGCCATTCCCGCGCCGACAAGGTGATCTGGAAGCACAACGACTGGCGCGACCTTGACCGCAAGCTGTATGCCGTGGGCGACCGGCCCAAGATCGTGGCCTTCGAATCGGTCTATTCGATGGATGGCGACATCGCCCCGATCCGTGAAATCGTCGAGGTCTGCGAAGCCCATGGCGCGCTGTCCTACATCGACGAGGTTCACGCCGTCGGCATGTATGGCCCGCGCGGTGGCGGCGTCACCGAAGAACGCGGCCTGGCCGACCGGATCGACGTGATCGAAGGCACCTTGGGCAAGGCCTTTGGGGTTGTCGGCGGTTACATCACCGGCAAGGCCGACCTGATCGACTTTGTCCGCAGCTTCGCCAGCGGCTTCATCTTCACCACCGCCCTGCCGCCCGCCGTGGCCGCGGCGGCCACCGCCTCGATCCGGCATCTGAAGGCCAGCACCGCCGAGCGCAGCGCCCAGAAGGCCCGCGTGGCCGAAGTGCGTGCCCGGCTTGACCGCGCCGGCATCCCGCATCTGGCCAACGAAAGCCACATCATCCCGGTGATGATCGGCGACCCGGTGAAATGCCGGATGCTGAGCGACATCCTGATGCGCGACTGGGGAATTTACGTCCAGCCGATCAACTATCCGACCGTACCCAAGGGCACCGAACGGCTGCGTATCACCCCCGGCCCGGCCCATTCCACGGCCGACATCGACCACCTCATGACCGCGCTCACGTCATTGTGGTCAAGGTGTGCAGTCTCTCATGCCGTGGCCTGAGCTAAAATCTGCATCCGCGCCATTCTGACCCATTGCCTTTCCTTTGCAGTGGATCATTTGCTTCGCACAGTCTGTAACTGGAGGACCCCCATGAGACTGACCCTGACTGCCGTCGCCCTAGCCTTCGCCGCGGCGCCCGTCCTTGCACAGGACGCGCCGACCGGTGACGCCGCAGCGGGCGCCAAGGTGTTCAACAAATGCCAGACCTGCCACATGGTCGTGGCCCCCGATGGCACCGTTCTGGCTGGCAAGGCCGGCAAGACCGGGCCGAACCTCTACGGCATCAACGGCCGTCCGGCCGCCAGCTATCCGGACTTCGCCTATGGCGACGGTCTCAAGGAACTGGGCGCCGCGGGCGAAGTCTGGAACGAGGCGGACTTCCTGCAATACGTTGCCGACCCGACCAAGTTCATCAAGACCAAGACCGGCGACACCAAGGCGAAGGGCAAGATGACCTTCAAGCTTCCCAACGAAAAGGAAGCACATGATGTCTGGGCCTTCCTGAACTCGCTGGCGCCCGCCCCGTCGGCGGCTGAAGCTGCTCCGGCGGCCGATGCGGCAGCGGCTCCGGCCGCCGATGCTGCCCCGGCGGCCGAGCCCGCCGCGGAAGGCGCCGCGACCACCAATCCCTGATTTCGGGAACCATCCATGGCGTGCCCCGCAGGTCTGACCTGCGGGGCCGTTTCATTTGGGGCTTACCTCTGCCCGTAATACAGGCCGACCACATGTTCGGCCTCGGCAAAGAACAGCCACCGCGCCGCGAAGGCCCCGGCAAGATGTGACAGCGTTGCCAGCGCCACCGCCAGATGCGCCGGCAGAATGGCCAGCAGCAGCGCCGGCAGCACGCAGGCCAGCACCACCGCAATCACCCGCAGCTTCGCCGAATGACGGCGGCCAACCACATGGATCATCTCGCGCATCAGATAGTTGGGCGAGGTATGGGGCTGTTCGAACACCGAAGGCTTGCCCATCCTGCCCAGCCCCGTCGCGCTGCCCAGCGTTGCCCCCCGCGCCGCAAAGGCACCGTCGCCGCGCAGGAAGCTCCAGACCAGCACCGCCGCCAGCACGGCACACAGCAGACAGGCCAGCGGCAGCCGGACCGAAAGGATCGCGCCCCCGGTGGCGGCAAAGCTCAGGAACAGCAGCACCGTGCCCCAGTGGTTCCAGCGCGGCACCGTGCGCAACTGGGCATAGATCATCGCGGTGCAGACCACCGTCACCACCACCATGGCCGTCCCCACCCAGCCGATCCCGCGTGGCAGACCCAGCCCCAGCACATCCGAAAGCGCCATCGGCGCCAGCACCAGCAACGTGCTGACAGAAGCCCAGCCTTCACGCGACAGCCAGCTTGACCGCCATTGCGAAAACGCCAGCAGCGCCCGCTTCGGATTGCCCAGATGGAAGGTCGAGGCGATCAGCCCTGCCACGGCCAGCCCATAGCCCAGGCCCCAGGTCGCAACCGCCCCCCAGCCGGAAACCGGCAAGGCACCAAGGGCCAGAAAGGCCAGAAAACCGAAGCCCAGGCCTGAAAGCACGGTGAACAGAATGACAGACGGCGCCGGATGCATCAGATCTTTCCCAGAACGCGGTCCAGCCAGCCGGCAAAGCCGGTGGCCTGCACATCGACCAGCGGCGTCAGCGGCCCTGCCTCGACGGCGCCTTTCCTGCGCGGCGGCAAATAGCGGTTCACCGGCTGCGTCTCCATCTCGGGCATCAGGGCATAGCCGCCCCGGTCCGCCACCAGCCGCGACACGGCGCTGTCGGGATCGGACAGATCACCGTAATGCCGCGCCCCGGTCGGACAGGTGCGCACGCAGGCGGGCATCCGGTCCTCTTCGGGCAGATTGTCGTTGTAGATACGGTCCACGCAAAGGGTGCATTTCTTCATCACCCCCGCCGCCGCATCCAGCTCGCGCGCGCCATAGGGGCAGGCCCAGGCACACAGGCCGCAGCCGATACAGGCATCCTCGTTCACCAGAACGATCCCGTCCTCGGCCCGCTTGTAGCTGGCCCCGGTCGGGCAGACGGTGACGCAAGGCGCATTGTCGCAATGCAGGCAGGACCGCGGGAAGTTCACGATCGCCGCCGGCCCCTCATCCGGCGTGACCTGATAGGAATGGACCCGGTTCAGGAACACGCCAGAGGGCGCGGCACCATAGGCGTCCTGATCCGACAGGGGTACGCCATAGCCCTGATCGTTCCAGCCCTTGCAGGCGGTGACGCAGGCCTGACAGCCAACGCAGGTGTCAAGGTCGATCACCAGCCCCAGCTTGCGGTCCACCTTTCCGGGCAGGCAGGTCATGGCCTTCCCTCCGCCGACGGGTCTGAAAATCCTGAAATATTCTGGGCACGTTTCTTCGAAGGCCCTTGCCCGCGCCCGCCACCTGCGCGCGGCGGATCGGGCAGCACGGGGAATTGCGGTTCGGCCATGGCACGCGGCCCGACCCGTTCAATCCGCACCATCTGGTCAAACCAGGCGGCCTGCCCGGTGACCGGGTCCGAGTTCGAAACCCGCCCCTCGCCCGGCAGCACTTCGGAAATCAGATGGTTCAGCAGGAATCCCTCCACCGCTTCGGGCGCATCCTTCGACAGCGCCCAAGCCCCACGCCGCTTGCCGATGGCGTTCCAGGTCCAGACCGTGTGCGGGTTCAGCGCCGCCATATGCGCCACCGGCACCACGATTTCGCCGGTCGGGCTGGTTACGCGGGCATAGTCGCCCTCGGCAAAGCCCTGCGCCTGCCAGATCGCGGTCGGCAGATACAGGAAGTTGCGCCCCCGGATCTGCCGCAGCCAGGCGTTCTGGCTGCCCCAACTGTGATACATGTCCATCGGCCGCTGCGTCAGCGCATGAACCGGATAGCCAGGCGCCTCACCCATGGGGGGATACCAGACCGGCAGCGGCGACATCGCCACCCGCAACCGCGCGCGAAGATGGTCGGGCGGCTGGCGGTCGCCATGGCCTTCGGCGGCAAGCTGGAACCGGCGCAGCGGCTCGGACCAGATGTTGAACAGATAGGGTTGCGGCGTGTCATACAGCCCCAGCGCCACCGCCCAATCCTGATAGGCCGCGTTCCATGGCTTCATGAAGGCCGCTTCGGCCGGCACATGCGCCTGATGGAA
Organism: Pseudogemmobacter blasticus; assembly: GCF_003071405.1. NCBI lineage: Bacteria > Pseudomonadati > Pseudomonadota > Alphaproteobacteria > Rhodobacterales > Paracoccaceae > Pseudogemmobacter > Pseudogemmobacter blasticus. The sequence continues at coordinate 743,580 of NZ_CP020470.1, forward strand.
GCTGCCGTTTTCAATGTAACGGGCCAGTTGGTCGGGGTTCGGCGTGCCGCGCCCCGTCTCGGCGCCATTGCCGCGGAAGCCCATCAGCGGCCCCACACCGGGCCGTCGCTGATGGTTCACGATGTAATCGGCATAGTCGCGGAACCGTGGCTGGCCATCGTCAGTCACCATCCCCGGCAGACCCAGCCGCGCGCCCAGATCCAGCAGCACTGTCTGGAACCCGCGCACATCCCGGTCTGGCTCCAGCACCGGCCAGCGGATCGAATCCCCCGCCGCATCCGGTTCGGAAATCGGCCGGTCCAGCAGGGAAATGCAGTCGTGCCGCTCCAGATAGGTTGTGTCTGGCAGGATCAGGTCGGCATAGGCGACCATCTCGCTGGCATAGGCATCGGAATAGATGATGCGCGGGATCACATAGTCGTCGCCATCCTTCGCGGTCAGCATCTGCATGACCTGCGCGGTGTTCATCGACGAATTCCACGCCATGTTCGCCATGTACAGGAATAGCGTGTCGATCCGGTAGGGATCGCCCGCCACCGCATTGGCGATGACCATGTGCATCAGCCCATGCGCCGACAGCGGCGCGTCCCAGGTGAACGCCTTGTCGATGCGGACGGGCGTGCCGTCTTCGCGCAACGCAAGGTCGGCGGGGCTGCGGACATAGCCCAGATGCGGCCCGGTCAGCGGCTTGCCCGGCGTGGCCACGAAATGCGGCGTCGGATGCGCCTCGACCGGCTTGGGGTAAGGCGGCTTCAGCCGGTATCCGCCCGGCGCCTCGACCGACCCCAGCACGATCTGCAACAGATGCAGCGCCCGCGCCGTCTGGAACCCGTTGGAATGGGCCGAGATGCCGCGCATGGCGTGGAAACTGACCGGGCGGCCCTGCATCCCCTCATGCCGGTTGCCACGGAAATCGGTCCAGGGCTGCGGGTGGATGAAGGCCTTCTCGAACGCGGCCCGCGCCAGTTCGGCCGCCAGCCCGCGAATCCGCGCGGCCGGGATCCCGCAACGCTCGGCCACAGCCTCGGGCGCGTAGTCCGGTTTCAGGTATTCCTCGGCCATATGCTGGAACACGGTGCGATGCCCGGCCCAGACCGCCCCCAGATCGGGGTCAACGTCCCGACCGTCCCAGGGCGCGGGGTGGCCGCTGTGGCGGTCAATCACGAAGGGCTGGCTTTCGGCGTTCTTCAGGAACAGCCCCTGCTCCGCCCCCTCGGCCCCGTTCACCAGGAACGGCGCATTGGTCCAGCGCGCCAGATACTCCAGATCAACCTTACCCGCCTGCAACAGGCAATGGATCAGCGACAGGATCAGCAGGCCATCGGTGCCCGGGGTGATGCCATACCAGTCATCCGCCACCGCCGAATATCCGGTGCGGATCGGGTTGACGCTGATCACCCGCACCCCGCGCGCCTTGAGCTTGCCGATGCCGATCTTGATCGGATTGCTGTCATGGTCTTCCGCAACGCCGAACAGCACGAACAGTTCCGTCCGCTCCCAATCGGGCTGACCGAACTCCCAGAAGGCGCCGCCAATGGTGTAGATGCCGCCCGCCGCCATGTTCACCGAACAGAAGCCGCCATGCGCGGCATAGTTCGGCGTGCCGAAGGCCTGCGCCCACCAGCCGGTCAGCGATTGGCTCTGGTCGCGCCCGGTGAAGAAGGCCAGCTTCTCGGGCGCCGTCTCGCGCAGCGGCTTCAGCCAGCCGACGGCGGTTTCCAGCGCCTCTTCCCAGCTTATCTCCTCAAACGCGCCCGATCCGCGCGGCCCCACCCGGCGCAAGGGGGCGCGCAGCCGGCTGGGGGCGGTGATCTGCATGATCCCGCTGGCGCCCTTGGCACAAAGCACACCCTTGTTGATCGGGTGGGCACGGTTGCCCTCGATATAGGACACCCGGCCATCCTTCAGATGCACGTTGATGCCGCAGCGGCAGGCGCACATGTAGCAGGTGGTCTGGCGCACCTCGTCCGAGACAGGCGGCGAACGGTCGATCCGCGGTTCAGCCGTCACCCCTCACACTCCCTCACCGTCTGCGCCTCCTGTGCAATCTGCCGTTCCTCGTCAGCCGGCACTGTCCAGATTGCGACATCCGATTTCGCCAAATGCAGGGCCCCCGCGTTCTGCCGGTTGGCATTGGCATCATAGGCCACACCCACCCAGGAAAGCCCGTCCAAAATTCGGCCACGAACGGAAAAATCGTTCTCCCCAACACCGCCGGTGAAGACGATTGTTTCGACTCCACCCATGGCGGCAATCAGGCTGCCAGCATGGCGGATAGCCCAGTAACAGAAATGGTCAATGGCAAAGGCGGCCTCGGGCGTGCCCGCTTCGTGCAGCGCCCGCATGTCGCTGTGCCCCCCCAATGCCAAAAGGCCCGAACGGCGGTTCAGCATCGCCCGCGCCCCGTCAACGCCGTGCCGTTCGGCCAGATCCAGCGCAACCATCGGGTCCAGATTGCCCGGCCTTGTGCCCATGGTCAGCCCCTCGACCGGAGACCACCCCATGGACGAGGCGACCGAGGCGCCGTCAAGGATGGCACAGGCCGACACCCCGTTGCCCAGATGAAACGCCAGCACCCGCCGGGTCAGCGCGCCCCGTGCACGCAGGATGCGCACCAGCGCCGCATAGGACAGGCCGTGAAAGCCAAAACGGCGCAGCCCGCGGGCCCGCTCCTCGGCCGGAATCGCATAGGCGGTTGCCACATCGGGGTTGGTGGCATGGAACGCCGTGTCAAAAGACACATATTGCGGCAGGCCCGGCGCCAACGCTTCAACCGCGCGGATGCCGGTCAGGTTGCCGGGATTGTGCAGCGGCGCCAGGGGCACGCAGGCCTCGATCCCGGCGATCACGGCGGGTGTTACACGCTGCGGCGCGGTCAGCGCCACCCCGCCATGCACCACCCGATGCGCCGCCGCCGTCAGCGCGGCGGGCGCAAGCCCCATCCGGCCCAGCCCTTCGACCATGGCCTCGGCATGGGTGGTGGGACCACCGGCCCCGATACGGTCAACCGTGGCGCGGGCAACATCCCGCAGTCCCGCATCGAACACCACCAGCTTGACCGAGGACGATCCGGCATTGACCACAAGCCACATGTCAAAGCACCGCCTTTCCCAACCCCAGTGCCGCCAGGGCTGCCAGCAGCAGAATGGCAAATCGGCGGAACTCCTGCGGATCGGTGCCGAAGAAATGCCGCCCGCCCAGCCAGTTGGCCACCAGCGTCAACGGCAGCGCCCAGAGCGAGGCCCAAAGCGTATCCCAGCTTACCAGACCGTGCATCCAGTAAAGCGGCGCGGAATACAGGTCGAGCAGCGGGAAATAGGCAATCAACGTGGCCCGGAACACATTGGCCGGCATCGGCTGTGCCGCGAAAAAGGCCGCCACCGGCAGCCCCCCCATGCCCGGCGCATTGGCCAGCCCCGAAATCAGCCCCGCGGCCAGATTACCCGGCGTGCCGCGCACCTCGGACCGCAGGCGCCAGCCCATCAGCAACACCCCACACATCAGCAGGATATAGGCCGAGATCGCCGCCCGCGCCGCCGTCTCGGAAACCGCGGTCAGCGCCCAGAGGCCCAGCGGCAGCCCCACCGCCGCGCCCGCCATCAGCAGACCCGCCCGCCGCCAGTCCACCGCCGGCCCCGCGCCCTTCCAGGCCTGCACCGACATCACGAATTCCAGCAGCACCACCACCGCGACAAAGTTCAGCGGGCTGGTCACCACGCCCGACGCGGCGATGACGATGGCGGAATAGCCAAAGCCGGAATAGCCGCGGATGAAGCCCGCGACAAAGATCGTCGCGGCCATCCACAGCGCCGCGCCAAGGCCCAGGTCAAAGGGCAGCGTCAAACGCCGGCCTGCGGGCGCATGTCGGCCGGGTCGATTCCCGCGACCGAAACCGGCTTCTTCATCGCATCGCGGCGGAACGGCTCGCCCAGTTCCTGATTGATCAGCGCCTCGATCAGCGTGGTCTTGCCCGCCTTCTGGTCGGCAATCGCCTGGGTCAGCGCGGCGCGCAGATCCTCCATGGTGCGGGCAACCACCCCCTGCAACCCGCAGGCCCGTGCGATACCGGCATAGGAAACCTTGCTGTCCAGCTCGGTGCCGACAAAATTGTCATCATACCACAGGGTCGAATTGCGCTTTTCGGCCCCCCACTGGTAATTGCGGAAGACGACCATGGTGATCGCCGGCCACTCAGGCCGCCCGATCGCCGTCAGTTCGGTCACCGCAATGCCAAAGGCCCCGTCGCCGGCAAAGCCCACCACGGGCACATCCGGGCAGGCGATCTTGGCCCCGATGATCGACGGCAGGCCATAGCCGCAGGGGCCGAACAGCCCCGGCGCCAGGTATTTGCGCCCCGCCTCGAACGACGGATAGGCATTGCCGATGGCGCAGTTGTTGCCGATGTCCGACGAAATGATCGCCTCTTTCGGCAGCGCTGACTGGATTGCACGCCAGGCCATGCGGGGCGACATCCACTCGGGCTTGTCGGCGCGGGCACGGGCGTTCCAGGTGGTGCCGGGATCGTCCTCCTCATGGTCCATGCTGGCCAGTTCCTGCGCCCAGCGGCTTTTGGTGGTGGCGATCAGCGCCCGGCGTGCCTCGCGCCCGGCCTCGCCTGCCCCCTCCGACAGCCGCGCCAGCAGCGCCTCGGCCACCTTCTTCGCATCGCCCACGATGCCGACCGAAACCTTCTTGGTCAGGCCAATCCGGGCGGGGTTGATATCTACCTGAATGATCGCCGCCTCTTTCGGCCAGTAGTCGATGCCATAGCCCGGCAAGGTGCTGAACGGGTTCAGCCTTGTGCCCAGGCACAGCACCACATCGGCCTGCGCGATCAGCTCCATCGCCGCCTTGCTGCCGTTATAGCCCAGCGGCCCCGCGAACAGCGGATGGCTGCCGGGGAAAGCGTCGTTATGCTGGTAGCCCACGCAGACAGGCGCCTCCAGCCGCTCGGCCAGCGCCATGCTGGCCGGGATCGCGCCCCCGATCACCACCCCCGCGCCGTTCAGGATCACCGGGAACTTCGCCGAAGACAGCAGCGCCGCCGCCTCGTCCAGCGCCGCCTCGCCGCCCGAGGGCCGCTCGAACTCCACCACACGCGGCAGGTCGATGTCGATCACCTGGGTCCAGAAATCGCGCGGCATGTTGATCTGCGCCGGCGCGCTGGCGCGGCGGGCGTTCAGGATCACCCGGTTCAGCACCTCGGCCACGCGGGACGGATCGCGCACCTCTTCCTGATAGGCGACCATGTCCTTGAACAGCGCCATCTGTTCGACTTCCTGAAAGCCTCCCATGCCGATGGTCTTGTTCGCCGCCTGTGGCGTGACCAGAAGCAGCGGCGTATGATTCCAGTAGGCGGTCTTCACGGCGGTCACGAAATTGGTGATGCCCGGCCCGTTCTGGGCGATCATCATGCTCATCCGGCCCGAGGCCCGGGTATAGCCATCCGCCATCATCCCGCCGCTGCCTTCATGCGCGCAATCCCAGAAGGTGATGCCCGCCTTCGGGAACAGGTCGGAAATCGGCATGAAGGCCGATCCGATGATGCCGAAGGCATGTGCAATGCCGTGCATCTGCAGCACTTTGACGAAGGCTTCTTCGGTGGTCATCTTCATGGGGCGGGTCTCCGGCCGGGCTTTGTGTTGGGCGGCATGCTACACAAAGGCCGATAAGTCCAAGTAGGGCCAGCGCCGCCGCCGTGGCAAGGCCAGATGCGGCGGGTCAGCCCGACCGCGCCAGCGCTCTGGCGATCCGGGCGATGCCGTCGGGAATCCGCGCCGGCGCGATCGAGGAATAGGCCAGCCGGTAGAACCGCCGCTCTTCCCGCGCGGGGTCGAAAAAGCCCCGCCCGGGTTCGATCAGCACCCCGTCCGCGCGCAAGACCTGCGCCAGCGGCTCGGTATCCACGCCTTCGGGCGCGGCCATCCAGAAGCTGGAGCCGCCAAAGCCGCCCTGCCCGGCCACCGTCAGCCCGTGCTCGGCAATGGCATCGTCCATCACCTGCCGGCGGCGGCGAAAGGCGTTGCGCATCCGGTTGATCAGCGCGTCGTAATGCCCTTCCGCCAGGAAATAGGCAACCGTGCGCTGGATATGCCCCGGCGGGTGTTTCAGCACCATCGACCGCAGCGCCCGCGCCTCGGCGATAAAGGCTGGCGGACCGACCAGATAGCCCAGCCGCATCCCTGGAAAAATGGATTTCGAGAAGCTGCCCGCGTAGATCACCCGCCCGCCTTTATCTAATGATTTCAAAGCAGGCGAGACGGGCTTGAGGAAGCTCATCTCGAATTCGTAGTCGTCCTCGACCACCACGAAATCCTCGCGGCTGGCGGCGTCCAGCAGTTGCAGACGGCGGTCCAGCGGCATGGTGGCATTGGTCGGGCACTGGTGGCTGGCCGTGGTAAAGACCACATCCGCCGGCGGCAGGCGCGGTGGCAGCCCCGCCTCATCGACATCGACGCTGGCCACGCCCGCGCCGCTGGTCTGCAAGATGCGGCGCAGGCCCGGATAACAGGGGTTTTCCACCACCGCCTGCCGCCCCGGCCCCAGCAGGACCGTTGCCGCCAGCCACAGCGCGTTCTGCGCGCCCAGCGTCAGCAACACCTCGTCCCCGCGCGCCGCAATACCCCGGCGCGGCAGGATCACCCGCAGGATCTGTTCGATCAGCAGCGGGTCGTCACGTTCGTAGAAGTCACTGGTAAGCGAGGCAAAATCGCGCCGCCCCAGCGCCCGCAACGCACAGGCCCGCCAGTTCTGGTGATCGAAGAGCGTCGGATCGGTCTGGCCGTAGATGAAGGGATAGGGGAACTTCTCCCAATCCTCGGGCCGGTCCACCCCTGCCATGGCGCGGGTGTAGCGGCGGGCCGACAGCGCGCCGTAATCCACCTCTTCCGCCGGGCGTTCGGCGGCTGGAAATTCGGGCGCACGGGGGGCGTTGTCGCTGACGAAATAGCCCGACCTGCCCCGCGCGGTCAGATAGTCCGACGATACAAGATCGGCATAGGCCAGCGTCACGGTGATCCGGCTGACGCCCAGATGTTCAGCCAGCCCGCGCGACGACGGCATCTTCTGCCCAGGCCGAAAGCGCCCGGCCAGGATGCCTTCGGTGACCATGGCGCGGATGCGGCTTTGCAGGGTGCCGGCGGTGCCGCCTGTCAGGAAGAAGGCTTCGACCGGGATCGCCACTCTGGCCTCATCATGCGCTGGAACTGGCGACATGAAGCGGCCCGCGCGGTCGGTTGTCAAGTGAGGCGGCCACGCCCCTGCCGGGGCGCGGCTGTCATGTCGGATCATTCACGCCGCGAAAGGCTCAGCCGAAGACCTTGGTCAGCGCCTTGTCGATGGCGCCGGTGATTTCGTCGATGTCGTCGGCGGTGGCGATCAGCGCCGGCGACAGGCAGAGCGTGTTGTTCAGGCCCGGCAGCGAACGGTTGGTCATGCCGATGATCACGCCCTGCGCGTTGCAGTCGGCCACCACGGCAGCGACCTTCTTTTCGTCCATCGGTTCCTTGGTCTTGCGGTCGGCCACCAGTTCGGCGCCGCAGAACAGGCCCGCCCCGCGCACATCGCCAATGACCTTGTGCTTTTCCATCAGGGCATTGAGGTTGTCGATGGTCCGCTTGCCCATGCGCAGCGTGTTGTCGAGCAGGTTCTCGTCCTCGATGATGCGCATGTTTTCCAGCGCCGCCGCCGGGCCGGAGGTGCAGCCGCCGAAGGTGGAGATGTCGCGGAAATAGCTCAGCGGATCGGCGGCGTCGTTCTTGAACATGTCGAACACCTCCTCGGTCGTGACCGTGCAGGAGATCGCCGCATAGCCCGAGGCGACGCCCTTGGCCATGGTCACGAAATCGGGCTTGATGCCGTAGTTCTGGTAGCCGAACCACACACCCGTGCGGCCCACGCCGCAGACGACTTCATCAATGTGCAGCAGGATGTTGTATTTCTTGCAGATTTCCTGAACCCGCTCCCAATAGCCTTTCGGCGGGACGATCACGCCGCCGCCGGCGGTCACGGGTTCAAGCACGATGGCGCCCACGGTATCGGGGCCTTCGCGCAGGATCACTTCCTCGATCGCATCGGCGGCGCGTTCGCCGTAATTCTCGACATCCCACTGCTTGCGGTATTCCAGGCAGTGCGGGACCATCACGAAACCGTCGGGATAGGGGCCATACTGCATGGCCCGTTCGGCCTGGCCCGAGGTGGCCAGCGCGCCGATGGTGGTGCCGTGGTAATCGCGTTCGCGATAGAGGATCTTCCACTTCTTGCCGCCATGGACGCGGTGCGACAGTTGCCGCACCATCTTGTAGACCTTCTCGTTCGCTTCCGAACCCGAGTTGGAATAATAGACCCGGCTCATTCCCGGCATCTTGGAGATCAGCTTTTCGGCGAAAAGCGCGCCGGGGATCGAGCCGCCGACCCCGGCAAAATAGTTCATCTTCACCAGTTGGTCGCGCACGACATTGGCAATGCTTTCGCGGCCATAGCCGACATTCACCGTCCAGACCGCGCCCGACACGGCATCCAGATATTCCTTGCCGCGCGCATCCCAGACCCGCAGCCCCTTGCCTTCCACGATGACACGCGGATCGGCGGTCTCGAACTGCTTGTGGTTCACGAGGTGGTGCCAGACATGGGCGCGGTCGGCCTCGACCACGCGGCTCATGTCGTTCATTCCGGTGATGCCTTCCATGGCATGATCCTTCCAGATGGAGAAATTCGTTGTGGCGCAGTATCGGAGAAAACCCGGCGACGGCTTAGGTCCAGTCTGCGATCCGGGTTGTGGCCAGACAGGGCAGGCGCGGGCCGGCGCGGCACCGGGCCCCGCGTCTGCGAAAGGTATGCCAAAGGTATGATGCGCGTCTGTGCGGCATATGCCTGTGCGACAGCGGCCCGTGCGGGCGGCAGGCGGGGCCGGTGGGCGGGTTATCGGCCATAATATTCGCGATACCAGGCGACGAAGCTGCGCATCCCGTCGCGGATGCCGGTTGCGGGGGCAAAGCCGGTCAGCCGCCGCAGCAGGCCGGTATCGGCCCAGGTGGCCGGCACGTCGCCCGTCTGCATCGGCAGAAGGTTGCGGATGGCCGGCTTGCCCAGCGCCTCTTCTATGGCGGCCACGAAATCGGTCAGCTTCACCTTGTCGGAATTGCCGATGTTGACGATGCGGAAGGGCGCCTCCCTTGACAGGCTGTCACCATCCGGGATCGCCTGACCCGGCGCGGGCCGGACCGGAACGGTGTCGATCAGGCGGCAGATGGCTTCGACCAGATCATCGACAAAGGTGAAGTCGCGCCACATCTCGCCATGGTTGTAAAGGTCGATGGGGCGGTCGTTCAGGATCGCTTCGACAAAGCGGAACGCGGCCATGTCCGGGCGCCCCCAGGGGCCGTAGACGGTGAAGAAGCGGAACATCGTGGTGGGCAGGTTCCACAGATGGGCATAGGCATGGCCCATCGCTTCGGTCGCCTTCTTGGTGGCGGCGTAGATCGTCAGCGGCCCGTCGGCCTTGTCGGTTTCGCGGAAGGGCATCTCTTCGTTCGCGCCATAGACGGAACTGGTGGATGCCATCAGCAGATGCTGCACCTGATGGCGCCGGGCGGCCTCGATCACGTTGAAGGTGCCAACCACATTCGCGCTGACATAGGAGCGCGGGTTTTCCAGGCTGTAGCGCACCCCGGCCTGCGCCGCGAGGTGCAGGATGACATCGGGACGGAAGGCATCGACCGCGGCATCCAGGGCGGCGGTGTCTTCCAGCATCGCCTGCGTCGCGGCAAAGCCGGGCGTCTGCAGCAGCAGCGCATGGCGGCGCTGTTTCAGCGTGACATCATAATAATCGGTCATGCCGTCAAAGCCGTGCACCTGCCAGCCGCGCGCCAGCAGGCGGCGGGCCAGGTGAAACCCGATGAAGCCGGCGGTTCCGGTGATGAAGGCCTTGCGCATCGGGGTCTCCTACGGCGGTGCGCGCGACGATGGCGGGGGGGCTGTGGCCCGTCAACCCTGCGCGGGGGCGGGCAGATCCGGACAGGTTGAAGGAAATTGGCCGGCGGGGGCAGGCTGCGAAAACCATTCCTTAAACCTCGGGCCGTTACCGATGGGGTCGGGCCGCAGGCTGACCGCGGCCCGCCCTGCCCCGGCCGTGCCCGGGCGAGACCAGACTGAAGGCGTGACCGGAATGATCAATCTTGACCTGCCTGACCGGATCTCTGTCACCGCGGACACCCCGCTTGCCGCCGCTTTGCGCCAGCACCCCGACCGCGCCCTTCGCATCACCGCCACGCGGTTGCGCCGGCTGGAGGTGCCGCTGGTGCAGATGCTGCTGGCGGCGGCGGCCGACCGGCGCCGCCGCGGCATCGGCCTGGTGCTGGCGGGGCTGACGGCGGCGCAGGCCGACCAGCTGGCGGCGCTGGGGGTGACGCCCGCGATGCTGACCATGGAGCGGGCCGAATGACCCTGCGGGTGCTTGCCATCGACGACAGCCGCACCATCCGCAACCTGCTGCGCCGCGCGATGGAAGAGGCCGGGTTTGCCTGCACCACCGCCGAGGATGGCGCAGCGGGCGTGGCATGTTTTGCCAAGGTGGACCCGGATGTGGTGATCACCGACATCAACATGCCCCGGCTGGACGGGTTCGGCGTGATCGACGCCATCCGCAACCAGAGCCACAACCCCACGGTGCCCATTCTGGTGCTGACGACCGAAAGCGCCGACGCGCTGAAGGCGCGGGCCCGGCAGGCCGGCGCCACCGGCTGGATCGTCAAGCCGTTCGAGGATGCCGCCATCGTGTCGGTGGTGCGCAAGGTCACCGGAGCAAGGGGCTGAGATGACAGCGCGAAACGCGATCCGCGACACGTTCTTCGAGGAATGTGAGGAATTGCTGGAGGCGCTGGTCGAAGGGCTGGCGCAGATGGCGGTCGGCGCCGGGGACGGCGAGACGCTGAATGCGGTCTTCCGCGCCGTTCATTCGGTGAAGGGCGGCGCCGGGGCCTTTGCGCTGGAGGCGCTGGTGGGATTTGCCCACCGCTTCGAAACGGTGCTGGACGGCATCCGCGCAGGCCGCATCGCGCTGACGCCCGAGGTGATGCACACGCTGCTGCGGTCGGCCGACCATCTGGCCGAACAGGTTGAGACCGCGCGCGACGACCGCGCCATCGCCCCCGAGGTGACGGCGGGCTTTCTGGCCAATCTCTACGCCATCCTGGGCGAGGATGCGCCCGAAGAACCGGACGGGGCCGGCGATGACCCGTGTTTCGGCTTTGCCGCCGTTGCGCTGGACCTTGGCCCGCTGGGCGCCGGGGCCGGGCTGGGCGCGGACGGGGCCGGATTCGGGGTTGGGTCAAGTGTTGGCCCTGGGGCCGAGGTGATCGGCTTTCCCGGCCCCGGCCCAAGGGAGGCGGCCCCCGGCTGGCGGGTCCGCTTCCGACCCCTGCCCGCGCTTTACGCCCATGGCCACGATCCGGCGGCGCTCTTCGCCGCGCTGGCGGATCTGGGGCCCGTCACGGTGAAGCTTGACCTTTCGGACCTGCCGCCGTGGCAGGGGTTCGATCCCGCCGGCGCCTGGCTGGCCTGGACGATCCGCCTGGCCGGCGCCGTGCCGGAAGCGGCGGTGCGGGAGGTGTTCGATTTCGTGCAGGGCCTGTGCCTGCTGGACATAGCGCCGGACGATCCGCCCGCCGCCCCGCCCGCAGAGCCTGCCGCAGCCCCGCCACTGGCCCCGCCGCCCCGGCGCGAGGCGCGCGCGCCGGAGGACGACCCCGCCGCCGGCCCGAAGCCAACGCTGCGGGTTGATCTGGACCGGGTTGACCGGCTGATCAACGCCGTGGGCGAGCTGATCATCAATCAGGCGATGATCGAGCAAAGCGTGCTGGACCTGACGCTGAGTTCGGAGGCCGAGGTGATCGGCCATGTCGAGGGCTATCGCCTGCTGGCGCGCGACCTGCAGGAAGCGGTTATGGCGATCCGGGCCCAGCCGGTGAAGCCGCTGTTCCAGCGGATGAGCCGCATCCTGCGCGAAGCGGCCGAGGCGACCGGCAAACAGGCGCGGCTGGTGACGCTGGGCGAGGCGACCGAAGTCGACAAGACCGTGATCGAACGGCTGGCCGATCCGCTGACGCACATGATCCGCAACGCGGTGGACCACGGGCTGGAGCCGCCCGCCGCGCGCCTTGCGGCCGGCAAGCCGGCGGAAGGCACGCTGCGACTGTCGGCCGCGCATCGGTCGGGCAGCGTGATCCTGAGCCTGCGCGACGATGGCGCGGGGCTGGACCGCGCCCGCATCCGCGCCAAGGCGCTGGCGCGCGGGCTGATCAGCGCCGAAGCCGATCTGACCGAGGCCGAGATCGACAACCTGCTGTTCCTGCCCGGATTTTCCACCGCCGAGAAGGTTTCAAACCTGTCGGGCCGCGGCGTGGGGCTGGATGTGGTGAAGAACGCCGTCACGGCGCTGGGGGGCCGGGTCGCCATTGCCTCGGTGCCCGGGGAAGGCACCGAATTCACCATCTCGCTGCCGCTGACCCTGGCGGTGATGGATGGCATGGTGATTTCGGTGGCGGGGCAGACCATGGTGATCCCCGTCGCCTCGGTGATCGAGACGCTGCGCCCCGACCCGGCCGATCTGCACGGGCTGGGCCCGCAGGACCGGGTGCTGTCGATCCGCGGGCGATTCCTGCCGGTGATCGACGTGGCGCAGGGGCTGGGCCTGCCCGCCCGCCGCAGTGCCGCGCAGGACGGGGCCGAGGGGCCGCCGCTTCTGCTGCTGGTCGAAACCGAAAGCCAGTCGCATTGCGCGCTGGTTGTCGATGAGGTGCATGACCAGCGTCAGGTGGTCATCAAGGGACTTGAGGCGAATTACGGCGCGATCCCCGGCGTCGCGGCGGCCACCGTGCTGGGCGATGGCCGGATCGCGCTGATCCTGGATGCCGAGGCACTGACCGCCCAGCGCCTGCCGGGCGACCCGGCCGCCCGCCCCCCAAATGCAGGAGTGTCCCATGCAAGCCCTTGATCCCGCGCGTCAGGATGCGGAATTCGTCACCTTCTTCGCGGGCGGGCAAAGTTTCTCGCTGGACATCACGCATGTCCGCGAGATCCGCCGCTGGACCGCCGTCACGCCCTTGCCCCATGCCCCGCAAGAGGTGCTGGGGGTGATGAACCTGCGCGGATCGGTCATTCCGATCTATGATCTTGCGGCGCGTTTCGGGCTGGGCCCTACGCCGGAAAATCCGCGCAACGTGGTGGTGGTGGCGATGATCGGCCCGCAGACCGTGGGGCTGCTGGTCGAGGCGGTGTCGGAAATCCTGTCGGTGGACCGGGCGCAGGTGCAGGACACGCCGGACATCCGCGCGGACAGCACCCGGCAAAGCATCACCGGCGTGATCCCCCTGCAAGACGGCATGACGCGGGTGATCGACCTTGCCGCCGTGATCCAGCCGCGGGGGCGACAGGCGGCATGAACACGCTGGCACAGACCCGCCCCGACCCGCCGCGCGGCCCGGCCGAGCCGGTCTTTACCGACGAGGATTTCGCCTGCATCGCCCGGATCGCGCAGCGCGAATTCGGGCTGAGCCTGCCATCGGCCAAGAAGGATCTGGTGCAATCGCGGCTGATGCGGCGGCTGCGGGCGCTGGGCTGCGCCGATTTCGCGGCCTATTGCGCGCGGGTGGACGGGCCGGACGGGGCGGAGGAGCGCGCCGAGCTGGTGTCGGCGCTGACGACCAATGTCACGCATTTCTTCCGCGAGGCGCATCACTTCCGCCTGCTGGAAGAAATCTGCCTGACGCCGCATCTGCCGGCCCTGCGGGCGGGGCGGCGGTTGCGGCTGTGGTCGGCGGGCTGTTCGGCCGGGCCCGAGCCCTATTCGATGGCGATGACGGTGCTGGCCGCCCTGCCCGATGCGCCGCGGCTGAACCTGCGCATCCTGGCCACCGACATCGACCCCGCCATCCTGGACCGCGCCCGCAGCGCCACCTATGGCAGCGACGAGATCCGCGCGATTCCCGAGCCGCTGCGGCGCGCGCATCTGGAGCCGGCCGGCCCCGACCGCCACCGGATCGTGGCGGGAACGGCGGGGCGGGTGCATTTCGCCGCGCTGAACCTGATGGCGGACTGGCCGCTGCGCGGGCCCTTCGACGCGATCTTCTGCCGCAATGTGGCCATCTATTTCGACAAGCCGACGCAGGAACGCCTGTGGCAGCGGCTGGCGCGGCTGCTGCGGCCCGGGGGCCTGTTGTGCATTGGCCATTCCGAACGCCTGCACGGGCCGGCAACCGGCCTGGTGACCAGCGCCGGCATCACCGCCTACCGCCGCAACGACCCCGCCCACCCCCTTGGCGAAAGGACCGACAGATGAGCCTCAGGGATTCGCTCCGCGTGATGGTGGTGGATGACATGTCGGTCAGCCGGGCGCTGATCTCGCAATCGCTGGAGGAAATCGGCATCCGGCATTTCGTCACCGAATCCGACAGCCGCGCCGCGCTGGGCAAGCTGGCGGCGAACCCGGTGCATCTGGTGATTTCCGACATGAACATGCCGGGCCTGTCCGGGTTGGACCTGCTGGGCGCGTTGCGGCAGCACAAGACCACCCAGCGGATCGGGTTCATCCTGATCACCGGGTCGCCCACGCCCGAGGTGATGAGCCGGGGCCAGCAACTGGGGCTGAACAACCTGATCCGCAAGCCGTTCACCACGGCCACGGTGAAGGCCAGCATCGAGCGCGTGGTGGGGCCGCTGTGACCGGGGCGAAGGAAGAAGCCGGCGATGCCACGCCGCTGGCCCCGCTGCTGGGCCGCACCGCGCAGGAGGTGCGGCGCTGCCGCGATGTGGTGCTGCGGGTGGAACTGGCGGTGCATGGGCTGATCGACGAGGGCGCGATTCGCGACAGGCGGCTGGGGGCCGAGTTGCAGGCGATCGACCTGCTGGACCAGCGGCTGGCCGATCTGGCCGACTGGCTGGCGGCGCTGGCCCGCGCGGCCGGCCCCCTGCACCTGCCCGAGGCCGCGCTGACCGGGCTGGCGGGGCTGCGGCTGGCCGATCTGCGGCAGGCGCTGGCGGGGCAGGACGGGCCGGCGGGCGAGGCCCGGACCGAATTGTTCTGACCCGGGGGAGCGGGCGCATGGGGACCAGGAACAGGACCGGCAGACCCGGCGCGGGCCGCGGGCTTCGGGCAGGGCCATGCGGCGGGTGCTGATCGTCACCCCGCAGGGGGCGGCGGCGGCCCGGCTGGCGCAGGATGCGGCGGCGCGGCCCGGGCTGCACCTGCTGGGAACGGCGGCCGATCTGTCGGCGGCCTATGTTCTGGCCGAGCGCGACCCGCCCGATGTGGTTCTGGTCGCGCGCGATCTGGCGCGCAGCCCGGAATTCGGGGGGCTGGTGTCGCTGTTCGCCATCCTGGGCATCGGCTGGATCGAGATTCCGACCGCGCCGCCGCCCGACGAGGCCGCGCTGTCGGATCTGTGGCGGCGGGTGCAGGTTGCGGCCGCCCCGCCCCCGCCGCACCGGCCTGGCCTGCCGGGGCAAGGCGCGCGGTTCCATGCGGACCGGCTGATCGTGATCGGCGCCTCGACCGGCGGGATCGAGGCCTTGCTGACCATTCTGGGCGCCTTCCCCGCCGATTGCCCGCCGACGGCCATTGTCCAGCACACGGGGGCGGCGTTCTCGGACAGTCTGATCCGGCTTTTCGCGCGCTGTTCGGCGGCGCGGGTGGTGCCGGCGCAGACCGGGGTTCTTCTGGCACCGGGCACGGTCGTGGTGGGCGCGGGCTGTGCGGGCCACCTGCGGCTGGCGCCGGGCGATCCGCCGCGCGCCGAACTGGTGGCGGGCGCGGCGATCAGCGGGCATCTGCCTTCGGTCGATGCGCTGTTCGACAGCGCCGCCCGGTTTGGTCCGCGCGTGGCGGCCGCCCTGCTGACCGGGATGGGCCGCGACGGGGCGCGCGGCCTGCTGGCGCTGCGGCAGGCCGGGGCGCATACGATTGCGCAGGATGCCGCGACCTCGGTCGTGTGGGGGATGCCGCGGGTGGCGGTTGAAGCCGGGGCGGCGGCGCAGGTTCTGCCGTTGCGAAAGATCGGGGCCGAGCTGCTGGCGCATTGCCGCGACCGCCGGCGCGAGGGGGCGGGCCGATGACGGGGCCGCAGATCCTGCAGGTGGTGCAGGGGGAATATCGCGTGTCGGATGCCCCGGGCATCCGGCTGTCCACCATGCTGGGGTCTTGCGTGGCGGCCTGCCTGTGGGATGACCGGCGCGGCGTGGGCGGGATGAACCATTTTCTGCTGGCGCAGGCGCAGGACAGCCGGGGCCGCGGCGATATCCGCTATGGCGTTCATGCGATGGAGGTGCTGATCAACGCGCTGTTGCGGGCGGGGGCGCAGCGCGGCCGCTTGCAGGCCAAGCTGTTCGGCGGGGCGAAGATCGCCGCGAACCTGCGCGACATCGGCGCCTCGAACGCCGAATTTGCCCGCCGCTTCCTGAGGACCGAGGGGATTCCCTGCCGGGCCGAAAGCCTGGGCGGAACGCTGGCCCGCCGGGTGATCTTTGATCCCGTCACCGGGCAGGCCCGCCAGTTGCTGATTCCGAACGCCGATCTGGACGAGACCGCGCGGGCGCAGCGCGCCGCGGCCCCGGCACGGCCGCAAACCGATATTGTGCTGTTCTAGGCGGCCCGCAGCGGCCCGGACCGGCAGATCAGGCCGGTTCCATCCCGGCGCTCAGGATCGCGACAAGCCCTGCGTTATCGGTGACCAGATCGGCCAGCGTGACCGTCTCAAGTTCCCGGTAAAAGGCGTCCATCGCGCGGCACAGCGCGCCCTTCAGACGGCAGACGGCACAGAGGGGACAGGTGTTCTGGTCGCCGGCCATACATTCGGCCAGCGGCACCTCGCGCTCGATCAGGTGCAGAACCTTGCCGACCCGGATGGTTTCGGCCGGAAGGCCCAGCGCGATGCCGCCGCCGCGCCCGCGCAGCGTGCGCAGATAACCGGCCCCGGCAAGCTGGCTGACCACCTGTGCCACATGGTTGGCCGAGGCATTGCAGGCCTGCGCCACGTCGCCGGCCCGGATGACCTGGGGATGATTGACCGCACATTGCATCAGGACGCGCATCGCGAGATTGGCTCTCATGGTCAAGCGCATGGAATCTCCTGCCTAACAAGGGCGTTGGCACGGAGGAGTAATCTCACATCTGGAAAAAGAAATTGATCTAGATCAGCCGTAACAATACCAGACCCCGCGCCCGTTCAACCCCCGGTCGCAGGGGCGGCGTGCGGCAGGGCCGGCCGCCGCTGCCAGACCGCCCAGACCTGCCGCAGACGGTTCCGCAAGAGCGTTCGGCGGGCGGCCTGCCGGGCCAGCCGCAGGGTGTGGCGATGTTCGGCGAGGCGGCCTTCGTCAAGCGCCGGATCGGGCAAGCGGCGCAGCGCGGCGATCAGATCGGGGTTCGGGGGGTGAAACATGGCACAAGTCCTGTGGGGCAATCCTTTCTCGCAATATGCCTGAAAACCGGGCATGATGCAGCACAACTCGGCTGACAACCTTTAAACCAGGCTTTCAGATGACCCCGTTCGACTGGCGCGACCTGCCCCCGCTTCCCAGCCTGCGCGCCTTTGAGGCGGCGGCGCGGCTGGGGTCGTTCTCGGCGGCGGCGCGGGTGCTGAACGTCACCCATCCGGCGGTGGCGCAGCAGGTGCGCGGGCTGGAGCGGCACCTTGGCCTGCGGCTGATTGCCGAGGCCGGGCGATCGCTGAAGCTGACCGAGGAAGGCAGCCGGCTGGCCGCCGCGCTGAACGGCGGGTTTGCGGCCATGGCCGAAACGCTGGGCCGGTTGCGGCAAGCCGACCGTCACCGCGGCTTGCGCATCACGCTGACGCCGGGCTTTGCGCAGAACGTGATGGTGCCCGCGCTGCCCGAATTCTGGGCCAGCCACCCGGAAATCGCGGTGTCGCTGGTGGCCAGTTCGCAACTGGCCGATCTTGGCCGAGACGGGTTTGACCTGGCGATCCGCTCCGGCAAGGGCCCCTGGCCCGATGGCGAGGCCGAACTGCTGTGCCGCACCCGGATTGTGCTGGCGGGCGCGCCCGCGCTGCTGGACCGGCCCGGCACCGATCTGGCCGGGCTGCCCTGGATTGTGAACCTGGCCGATACCGAGGAAGAACGCTGGATGGCCGCCAAGGGGCTGGACCGCACCCGGTTGCAGACGCTGGACATCGAGAACCCGATGCTGGCCGTTGCCGCCGCCCTGCGCGGCCTTGGCCTGCTGTTCGCGACCGAGGCGATGCTGCGCGACCACCTTGCCAGCGGCCAGTTGCGGCTGGTGCCGGGCTGGGATCTGCCCGAAACCGCCTATTGGGCCGTCACCCCGCACGGCCCGCCCCGCGCGCCGGTGCAGGATTTCATCCGCTGGCTGCGCAAACGTCTGTGAGTGCCGGATTTCTGGTCGCCCCGCGCAAGGGGGTGCCCCTGATCCGCATCAATCGCCAGTCGCGGGCAAGGCCGGCCTTGCATCCGGCGGGCCGTCGCGCTGTTATGTCTGCCGGAACATAACGAGACAGGCCCGCATGACGCCACCGCCCCGCTCTGCCCCGGACGCTACCGCCCCGGACCATACCGCATGACGGGCTGGCTTTCCCCGGCCGAGGCGCAGGCGGTCTGGCTGTCGCTGAAGGTGTCGGCGCTGGCGACGGTGGTCAGCCTGCCGCTGGGCATCTTCGTGGCCCATGCGCTGGCGCGGTGGAGTTTTCCGGGCAAGCAGGTGCTGAACGGGCTGGTGCATCTGCCGCTGATCCTGCCGCCGGTGGTGACCGGCTACCTGCTGCTGCTGACCTTTGGCCGCAAGGGCGTGATCGGCGCCTGGCTGGACCAGACGCTGGGCCTTGTCTTCGCCTTTCGCTGGACGGGCGCCGCGCTGGCCGCGGGCGTGATGGCCTTTCCGCTGATGGTGCGGGCGATCCGGCTGGCGATCGAGGCGGTCGATCCGAAGCTGGAACAGGCCGCCGGCACGCTGGGTGCGTCGCGCCCTTGGGTCTTTGCCACCGTGACCCTGCCGCTGATCCTGCCCGGCATTCTGGCCGGCAGCATCCTGGCCTTTGCCAAGGCGATGGGCGAGTTCGGCGCCACCATCACCTTCGTGTCGAACATTCCCGGCCAGACCCAGACCCTGCCCTCGGCGATCTATGCCTTCCTGCAGGTGCCGGGCGGGGAACCGCAGGCCTTCCGTCTGGTGCTGATCGCCATTGCCATCGCCATGACGGCGCTGCTGTTGTCGGAATGGATTTCCCGCGTGGTCGCGCGGCGGATTGCGGGGGCGTGATGCTGTCGGTTGCGCTGCATCACCGCTTTGCCGGTTTCACCCTGGATGTCCGCTTTGACGCGCCGCCGGGGCTGACCGTGCTGTTCGGCCGGTCGGGCGCGGGGAAATCAACCGTGGTGCAGGCGGTGGCGGGCTTGCTGCGCCCCGATCAGGGCCGCGTGGCGGTGGCGGACATGGTGCTGACCGACACCGCGCGCGGCGTCTTCCTGCCGCCGCACCGCCGCCGGCTGGGCTATGTGTTTCAGGACAGCCGGCTGTTTCCGCATCTGACGGTGCGGCAGAACCTGCTCTACGGCCGCTGGTTCGCGCCGCGCGCCGCCCCGGCCGCCGATTTCGACCGCACGGTCGCGCTGCTGGGCATCGGCCCCCTGCTGGACCGCCGCCCCGGCGCCCTGTCGGGGGGGGAACGTCAGCGGGTGGCCCTGGGCCGCGCCTTTCTGGCGGCGCCGAACCTCTTGCTGATGGATGAGCCGCTGGCCGCGCTGGACGAAGAGCGCAAGGCCGAGATCATGCCGCTGATCGAACGCCTGCGCGATGAGGCGCGGGTGCCGATCCTGTATGTCAGCCATTCCCTGCCCGAAGTGGCGCGGCTGGCCACCACGCTGATCCTGATGGACGAAGGCCGGGTGGCCCGGCAGGGCCCGGTGGCCGCGCTGCTGTCCGACCCGGCCGCCGCCGCGGCGCTTGGCCTGCGCGAGGCGGGGTCGCTGCTGACCGCAAGGCTGGCGGCGCAGGATGCCGACGGCCTGTCGCGGCTGGACCACCCCGCCGGCCCGATCTGGCTGCCCCGCGTCGAGGCCGCCCCCGGCACGCCGCTGCGGCTGCGGCTGATGGCGCAGGACGTGATGCTGGCGCTGACCCGGCCCGTGGGCATTTCGGCGCTGAACGTGCTGCCCGCCACCGTGCGCGACATTCATGCGGGCCAGGGCCCCGGCACGCTGGTCCAGCTTGCCATCGGCCCCGATCTGGTGCTGGCCCGCATCACCCGCCGCAGCGCCGAGGCCCTGTCCCTGACCCCCGGCCAGCAGATCTTTGCCGTGCTGAAGGCGGTTTCGGTCGCCCCCGGCAACATCGGCCCCGCCTGACACGGGCCGCGCAGCGCCAACCCCTTGCGGCCCCCCGACCTTTCCGCTATCCCCATCCCACCTTTCGGCGGCGGGTTGGCGGAGAGGTTACGCAGCGGATTGCAAATCCGTGAAGACCGGTTCGATTCCGGTACCCGCCTCCAATTCCCCTTTTTCGCTAGATTGCAGTCTATCTTCGCAAACTGCGATCCTTGTTTTCATTGAGAAACTTGACTGTGGCGCATCTTCGGCCGGAAGATAGACTGTAGGCACCCAACTTGTGTGGGTATCGAAAGCGGGTATTCCTGAAAAGGCAGATACCCACATACCCGCAGGACCGATTCCGATGCCCCGCACAGATGCAGCCTGCCGCGGCGCACCGGCTGATCCTTCTGGAAAACCTCACAAAATCCCCGATAGTGGCGGGCTACTCTTGTTCGTCTCGCCTTCGGGCGGCAAGCTGTTGCGGATGGCCGCCCACCGCCAGACTGGCACCAAGCCCGAACTCGAAGCCCTTGGCCTCGCCCCCCTGCTGGACATGGCCGCATGAAGATACATCAGATGCCCCATTCTGGCCGGATTCCCACCGACAGGATCAATGCCCTGCTTGACCGCAACGGGCCGGATGAATGGCTGCCCGATGCGCTGATCGTGCCGATGCAGACGGGGCTATCCAAGATAAGGTCGGAGACAGTTCAGCGGGCGACAGGATCTTGCGTCGGCAACAAGAGTTGGTGGAGTTTCGCAATCCCACGTTGCTGACCAACGCAGTTCTTTACGCCGTTTTTACGCGCTGACGGATCATCACCATAGCCGCTTTACGCGCCCCACTGGGATCATGCGCCCATCCCAGTTGCAGGAGGCGATCTTGGCTGACCTTGTTTACCTGACCCTTACCCTTGGCGTTTTCGCGGGATTTGCCCTGGCAGCCCGCGCCGCCGACCGGATGTGAGGCCCCCGATGTTTGACATGATCCTTGGCCTTGCCGTTGCGGCGGGCCTGTTCGTCTATCTTGGCTGCGCGCTGCTGCGGCCCAACCGTTTCTAGCAGGAAGCCACGATGACCTTCATTGCCTACGGGTTATACTTTGCCGCGCTGACAGGCCTTGCCTGGGCTTTGGCCGCCGCGATGCAGCGGGTGTTTGACGGGCAACTGCCCGCCGGGATGCTGCGGGTGGAAACCGCGCTGTTGCGTGGCGCGGGCGTTGATCCGGCGCGCGGCATGACATGGCTGGGCTATGGCATGGCCGTGCTGGCCTTCAACCTTGCCGGGTTTGTGCTGCTTTACACGCTGCTGCGGCTGCAGGGCGCCTTGCCGCTGAACCCCGACGGCATCGGCGGGATGTCGGCAGATCTGGCTTTCAACACCGCGGCCAGCTTTGTCACCAACACAAACTGGCAGGCCTATTCGGGCGAGGCGCAGCTATCCTACCTGTCACAGATGGCCGGGCTGACGGTGCAGAACTTTGTCAGCGCAGGCACCGGCATGGCGGTGGCCGTCGCGATCGTTCGCGGCTTTGTGGCCCCCAAGGGCACCACCTTGGGCAACTTCTGGCTGGACATGACGCGATCCGTGCTGTGGATTTTGCTGCCGCTGTCCATCCTGCTGGCCCTGTTTCTGGCCGCCCAGGGCGTGCCGCAAACCCTGCTGGGGGCCGTCACCGCAACGGGCGTTGAAGGGGGCGAGCAGATCATCGCGCGCGGTCCTGCGGCAGCACAGATTGCCATCAAGCAACTGGGCACCAATGGCGGCGGTTTCTTTGGCGTCAACTCGGCCCATCCGTTCGAAAACCCGACCGTCGCCTCGAACTTGGCGCAATGCCTGTCGATCTTGTTGATCCCGGTTTCCTTCTGTTTTCTGTTTGGCCGCATGGCCGGGGATCGCCGTCAGGGCTGGGCGATCTTTGCCACCATGGCGGTCCTGTTTGTCGCGGGCCTTGGCGTGGTTCACGCCTATGAGGTGGCGGGCAACCCTGCCCTGGGTCTGGGCGAGAACATGGAAGGCAAGGAACAACGCTTTGGCGCCATGCTTTCGGCGCTTTGGGCAACCTCGACCACTGCTGCCTCGAACGGGGCGGTCAACGCGATGCATGACAGTTTCATGCCGCTGTCGGGCATGGTGACGATGGTCCTGATGCAGATCGGCGAGGTGGTCTTTGGCGGCGTCGGCGCAGGGCTTTACGGCATGTTGCTTTATGTCGTGCTGGCGGTCTTCCTTGCCGGGCTGATGGTGGGGCGCACGCCGGAATATCTGGGCCGCAAGATTGAATCGCACGAGGTGACGCTGGCGGTTCTGGCCTTCCTGTCGATGCCACTGGGCATTCTGGTGGGCGGCGCCATCGCCGCCACCGTGCCGCAGGCGCTGGCCGCCGTGCAGGACGCCGGGCCGCATGGGCTGAGCGAGATCCTCTATGCCTATTCCAGCGCCACCGGCAACAACGGTAGCGCCTTCGGCGGCTGGGGCGCGGCCTTGCCCTGGCACACCACGGCCCTGGGTGTGGTCATGCTGATCGGGCGCTATGCCATCATCCTGCCGATGCTGGCCATCGCCGGGTCGATGATCCGCAAGCCCAAGGCCGCCGCCACCTCTGGCACCTTCCCCACCCACGGCCCGCTGTTCGTCACACTGTTGATCCTGACCGTGCTGATCCTTGGCGCGCTGACCTTCTTTCCCGTCCTTGCCCTTGGCCCCATCGCGGAAGAAACCGCGCGCCTGGCCGGCCAAAGCTTCTGAGGCACCAAATGTCCAAACATGCCAAACCGACGGATGCGTCCGGCCTTTACACAGCCGCCCTGCGCCAAAGCCTGATCAAGCTTGACCCACGGCAGTTGTGGGGCAACCCGGTGATGTTCGTCACCGCCCTGGTCGCCGCCATGACCACGCTCTTGGGCCTGCGCGACCTTGCGACCGGCCTGCCCGGCGCGGGCACGGCGCTGCACATCGCCCTCTGGCTGTGGCTTTGTGTGATCTTCGCCAACTTTGCCGAAGCTCTGGCCGAAGGTCGGGGTCGCGCCCGGGCTGATACCCTGCGTGCGACCAAATCGGAAACCCGGGTGCGGGTGCTGGCCAACCCGGACGATACGCCCGAAACCGCAACGCAAACCCTGTCAACCGCGCTGAAATCCGGCCAGTTCATCTATGTCGCCGCGGGCGAGATCGTCCCCACCGATGGCGAGGCGGTCCGCGGCATGGCTTCGGTCAACGAAAGCGCCATCACCGGCGAAAGCGCGCCTGTAATCCGCGAGGCAGGGGGCGACCGGTCGTCGGTCACCGGGGGAACCACCATCGCTTCGGACTGGCTGGTGATCCGCGTTACCGCGGAGCCGGGGAAGAGCTTTCTTGACCGGATGATCGCGCTGGTCGAAGGGGCCGAGCGGCAAAAGACCCCGAACGAGATTGCCCTGAACATCCTGCTGGTCGGGCTGACGCTGATCTTCCTTTTCGTCGTGGTGACGCTGCCCGCCTTTGCCAGCTATTCCGGCACCGCCATTCCCGTCGTCGTGCTGGGCGCGCTGTTCGTGACGCTGATCCCCACCACCATTGGCGGGCTTCTGTCGGCCATCGGCATCGCGGGCATGGACCGGCTGGTCAAGGCGAATGTCATCGCCAAATCCGGCCGCGCGGTCGAGGCGGCGGGCGATGTCGACACGCTTCTTCTTGACAAGACGGGCACCATCACCTTCGGCAACCGCATGGCCGATGCGCTGATCCCCGCGCCCGGCGTCGACTCTCGCCGTCTGGCCGAGGCCGCCGCACTGGCCTCGTTGGCCGACGAAACGCCCGAGGGCAAATCCATCGTCGAGAAAGCGCGCGAAATGCTGGGCACAATCCCGGACATGCCGCTGGGCGCCGAACCTGTGGCCTTTACCGCGCAGACCCGGCTGTCGGGGCTGGACCTGGCCGATGGCCGCCGGTTCCGCAAAGGGGCCATCGACGCGGTGATCCGGCTGGCCGGGCATACCCCGCCTGGCGCGCTGGCCGCGCAGGTCGATGCGATTGCCCGTTCGGGCGGCACGCCGCTTCTGGTGGTCGAAGGGGCCGAGATTCTGGGTGTCGTGCATCTGAAGGACATAGTGAAACCGGGTGTGCGCGAACGGTTCGCCGAATTGCGCGCCATGGGCATCCGCACGGTGATGATCACCGGCGACAACCCTCTGACCGCCGCCGCCATCGCGGCCGAAGCTGGAGTCGATGACTTTCTGGCCGAGGCAACGCCCGAGATGAAGCTGGACCTGATCCGCCGCGAACAGGCGGGCGGGCGGCTGGTGGCAATGTGTGGCGACGGGTCGAACGACGCGCCCGCGCTGGCGCAGGCCGATGTCGGCGTGGCGATGAACGCGGGCACCCCGGCGGCAAAAGAGGCGGCAAACCTGATTGATCTGGACAGCGATCCGACCAAGCTGATCGAGGTGGTAATGGTGGGCAAGCAACTGCTGATCTCGCGCGGGGCGCTGACCACGTTCAGCATTGCAAATGACGTGGCCAAGTATTTCGCCATCTTGCCTGCGATCTTTGTGGCTGCCTATCCGGGCCTTGGCGTTCTGAATGTGATGGGCCTTGCCTCACCCACCAGCGCCATCCTGTCGGCAGTGATCTTCAACGCGCTGATCCTTGTGGGGCTGGTCCCGCTGGCTCTGCGCGGGGTGCAATATCGCCCCTCAAGCGCCGCCGCCCTGCTGCGCCGCAATCTGACGATCTACGGGCTTGGCGGGCTGATCGTGCCCTTCCTGGGCATCAAGGCCATCGACCTTTGTCTTGTCGCCCTGAACCTTGCATGAGGAGAAACCCGATGTTGACCCATCTTCGCCCTGCCCTGTCGCTGACGCTGCTGTTTACCCTGCTGACCGGGCTGGCCTATCCCCTGGCCATGACCGGCGCGGCACAGGTGCTGTTTCCCGATGCCGCCAACGGCAGCCTGATTGAACGGGGCGGCACCGTCATCGGATCATCCCTGATCGCCCAGGGCTTTGCTGGCGCGGGCTATCTGCAACCCCGCGCCTCGGCAAGCGGGTGGAATGCGGCGGGCACCGGAGCCAGCAACCTTGGCCCCACCTCGGCCACCCTGATTGCCCAGGTGGCAGAACGCCGCGCCGCGTTCGAAGCGTTGAATGGCGCCCCCGCGCCGATTGACGCGGTCACCGCCTCGGGTTCGGGTCTTGATCCGCACATCAGCCCCGAAAACGCGCTGGCGCAGGTTTCCCGCATTGCGGCGGCCCGCAATGCAGACCCTGCAGCCGTGCGCGCCGTGATCGAAGCAGCGGTTGAACGCCCGCTGCTGGGCCTGTACGGATTGCCCGTGGTGAACGTGCTGCGCACCAACCTGGCCCTGGACGCGGCATTGGCCCTCTAGCCCGCTGGCCTGACAGGAACCGCCCGGCATGACCGCCCCCGAAACCCGCCCTTCGCCCGATGCCCTGCTGACCTTCGCCTCGCGCGAGGAGCGGGGGCGGCTGAAGGTGTTTCTGGGGGCGGCCCCCGGGGTGGGCAAGACCTGGGCGATGCTGGACGACGCCCATCGCAAGCAGTCCGACGGGGTTGATGTGCTGGCCGCACTGATCGAAACCCATGGAAGGGCCGAAACGCAGGCAAAACTGGCAGGCCTGCCGCAACTGCCGCGCAAGCCGGTGATCTACCAGACCCACGCCCTGACCGAGATGGACATCGACGCCCTGCTGGACCGCCGTCCGCAACTGGCGCTGATCGACGAACTGGCCCATACCAACGCCCCCGGCGGCCGCCATGAAAAGCGCTGGCAGGATGTCGAAGAGGTGCTTGCCGCAGGCATCGACGTCTATACCACGCTGAACATCCAGCACATTGAAACCCTGAACGAAACCGTCGCCCGCATCACCGGCGTCCGGGTGCGCGAAACGGTGCCCGACGGCGTGCTGGACATGGCCGACGAGATCGAACTGATCGACCTGACGCCCGATGAACTTCTGGAACGGCTGAAGGCGGGCAAGGTCTATCCTGCCGATCAGGCCGCGCGGGCGCTGGGGTCGTTCTTCGTCAAGGGAAACCTGACCGCCCTGCGCGAACTGTCGATGCGCGCCGCCGCCGACCGGGTGGACGCGCAGCTACGCGAACACATGGCGGCCCATGCCATCGAAGGCCCCTGGCCTACACAAGAGCGCCTTCTGGTCTGCATCAACGAAAGCCCCGCCGCGCGCGAGGCGGTCCGCGTTGCAAAGCGCAGCGCCGACCGCGCCCGCACCGACTGGATCGCGCTGAATGTCACGTCGACCCAGGCCGAACGTCTGTCGGAAATCGACAAGGACCGGCTGGCGGGCACCCTGCGACTGGCCGAACGTCTGGGCGCGGAACTGGCCACGCTTGAGGCCGAGCGCGACGTGGCCGAGGCCATTCTGGCCCTCGCACGCGACCGAAACGTGCGCCGGATCGTCATTGGCCGGCCACGGCACAGGCCCGTCTGGGCGCGGCTGGTCCGCGAAGACGTTGCGCGCGACCTGTTGCGCCTTGCCGGACCCTTCGAGGTGACCGTCGCCTCTGAACCCGATGAAAGGCCCGGGCGGTTCAGCCTGCCCTTCCCGCAGTTCAGCCGCGACAAGGCAGGCTGGATCGAATCCGTTCTGGCCATCGCCGCCGCCTCGATGGCGGCCTGGGGGGCCGAACGGCTGTTTCCCGTGGCAAGCCTGTCGCTGATCTTCATGACCGCTGTCATCGTTGTGGCCAGCCGGCGCGGCATGGGGCCATCGGCGCTTGCCTCGGTCCTTGGCTTTCTGTCCTACGACTTCTTCTTCGTCGATCCGCGCCTGACCTTTACCATCACCGACCGCAGCGAACTGCTGACCCTGTCGCTGTTCTTCGCGGCCTCGCTGGTTACCGGCAACCTTGCCGCCCGGTTGCGTGCAAGGGTCAAGGCGCAGTCTGCCATCGCGGACCGCACGAACAAGCTTTACGATTTCAGCCGCCGCGTCGCCTCGGCTGCGACGGCGGATGAAGTGGTCTGGGCCTCGGTCAGCCATGTGGCCACCACCCTGCGCTGTGATACGGTCCTGCTCTTGCCGCGCGCGGGGGAACTGGCCGTGGTGGGCGGATTTCCCCCCGAAGACCGGCTTGATGTGCGGGACCAGTCCGCCGCGCAGTTTGCCTGGGACAAGGGCGAACCCGCGGGGCGCGACTCCGATACCTTGCCGACCGCGCATTGGCTGTTCCTGCCAGTGGCCAGCGCCGAACGGCGGCTTGGTGTCCTTGGCATCGCCTTTGCCGATGGCCGCAGCCTGGCACGCACCGACCGGCGCCTGCTTGACGCCCTGAGCGACCAGATTGCGCTGGCGCTGGAGCGTTTGCGCCTGACCGAGGAACTGGCGGCCAACAGGCTTGCCACCGAAACCGAACGGCTGCGCACGGCGTTGCTGAATTCGGTCAGCCATGATCTGCGCACGCCCCTGGTCACGATCATCGGCGCGGCAGGCAGTCTGGCCGCCGGGCCCGATCTGCCTTGTGATGCCCGCCGCGATCTGGCCGAAAACATCCGCGAAGAGGGCGAGAGGCTGGACCGCTATGTCCAGAACCTGCTGGACATGACACGGCTGGGCCATGGCGCGCTGACGCCGCGCCTTGCCCCGCTGGATCTGGCAGAACTGATTGGCAGCGCCCGCCAACGTATGCGCAGCGTCCTGCGCGCCCATAACCTGCTGGTCGACCTGCCCGATACCTTGCCTCTGGTGCTGGCCGATGGCGTGCTGCTGGAACAGGTGCTGGTCAACATTCTGGACAATGCCGCGAAATATGCGCCCGCCGGCGGCGACATCGTGATCAGCGCGCGCACCGCCGGCGCGCGGGCCGAACTGGCGATCACCGACCACGGGCCGGGCATCCCCGCCGCCGATCTCGACCGGGTGTTCGACATGTTCTACCGCGTCGCGGGCGGTGACCGGCAACGCGCAGGCACCGGCCTTGGCCTGGCCATCTGCAAGGGCCTGGTCGAGGCGATGGGCGGCGCCATCCGCGCTGAAACCGGCTGGCCCGATGGCACCGGCACCCGTATCCTGATCTCCTTGCCGCTGCACAATCCGGAAACCACCCCATGACCGCCACCTTGCGGGTTCTTGTCATCGACGACGAAGCCCCGATCCGCCGCTTTCTGCGCGTGGCACTTGAGGCCGAGGGGCTGGGCGTGATTGAGGCCGCCACCGCACGCGACGGCATTGCCGCCACCGCGCGCGAGACCCCGGCGCTGGTCGTGCTGGACCTTGGCCTGCCCGATGCCGACGGGCTGAGCGTCCTGCAAGACATCCGGGGGTGGAGCCAGGTGCCCGTGCTGATCCTGTCGGTGCGCGCCGATGAGGCTGGCAAAGTTGCCGCGCTGGACGCGGGCGCGCAGGACTATGTGGTCAAACCTTTTGGCATCAAGGAATTTCTTGCCCGCGTCCGCAGCCTGCTGCGCGACCGTGGCACAGATCCGGTGCCCGCCGTCCTGACCGTCGGGCCGCTGCAGATTGATGCGGCCAACCATTCCGCCAGCCTGTCGGGCGCCCCGCTGCATCTGACCCGGCGCGAGTTTGACCTGCTGTGGATGCTGGCCAGCCATCGCGGCCGTCTGGTGACCCAGGAGATGATCCTGCGCACCTTGTGGGGCCCGGCGCACAGCGAAGACAGCCAATATCTGCGCGTCTACATCCGCCAGTTGCGGCAGAAACTGCAGGACGACGCTTCAAACCCGCGCTTCATCTTCACAGAACCCGGTCTTGGCTATCGCATCGCCGACGACTGACGATCCAACAGGCCGTGGTGAGCGTTCGCCGACGCGTCGATGATCGACACCGGGAATGGATTGGGGTTGGGGCGACTGCCCGGACCAGAAATCTGCCCGACGCAGATCCAACATCGTCAAAGTCATTCTTGGCAATCAGCACCGCCGCGCCATCAGGTTCCCGGCGTGAATGGCAGGTTGAGCCGGACGAGAAGGCCACCTGACGCACTATCCAGAAGCTCGATGCTACCATTGTGGGCTGCAATGGCGCGTGCCGCTATGGCAAGGCCAAGACCAGTGCCTGCTTTTGCGGATAGGCCCGGCAGTTTGAAGAACGGCTCGAAAAGCCGGGATCTTTCTGCCAGCGGCACGCCTGGGCCCTGATCGGCGATGTCGATGGTCAGTGCAGCCCCATTTGTGCGCGCAGATACAGCGACCTCTGCATCATCAGGGGAATGCGCCAGCGCATTGCGGATCACGTTCTCGATTGCGCGGTGCAGAAGTTCCCCGCTGCCCTTCAGGATCAGCCGTGGCGGGCCGGTGAAACTGACCACGATTCCGCGCGGCTCGCCTTCAAAATTCGCGTCCGAGAGGATGGGTTCAAGGATTTCGATCAGGTCGATCCGTTCGAAGGCTTGCCGGCTTTCGGTGCTGCCAAAGCGGGCAAGCGTCAGGATGTCGCGCACAAGGCGGTCAAGACGGACGATGTCGGTCTCGATCTGGCCCAGCATCTCGTCCAGGCGGTCGGGGCTGACCTCCAAAAGGCCGACCGCGGCCCGCAATCGCGCCAGGGGTGAGCGGATTTCATGCGAAAGGTCGTTGAACAGGCGGCGCTGCCCCTCGGACAGGATCTGAAGCCGGTCTGCGGCATGGTCGAAGGCATTGCCCAACCGCGCCAGTTCTCCGCCAGAATGGTCAAGGGCGTCGCCGATCCGCGTGTCGAGATCGCCCGAGGCCAGTCGTTGGAGGGACGCGTTCACGGTGCGGATCGGCCGGGTCAGATGACGGGACAGGAGCAACGCGGCGGCGGCACTGACGGCCACCCCTACCAGCAGAGGCAGGCCGAGGATCTGCAACCCTTCCAGAAAGCGACTGTGTTTTGCGGTATCGGTCAGAACCAGGCAAGGACCATCGGCGGAGGGAATAGCCGGGGAGCTTACGCAGGTGGGATCAGTCGTGACGGTCATGCCGGGATGGGCGGGCGATACCTCCTGCCAGAACCGCAGCGCCGCGGCACTGCCATCGCGCGAGGCAACAAGGCCAAGCTGGCGCTCCAGCACGGAAGTTTCTGCCGCCGCCCGCGCGCCTTCGGGCGGGGTCGGGTCAAGCGCCGCGACAACCAGACCGAACAGGAGCAGCGTCAGGACCAGCGCCCCCCAGATCACCATGAAGACGCGCACAGTCATCGCCCGGTCACTCCTCGATGAACTGATAGCCGATGCCGCGCAGGTTCTGGATCGGGCTTCGTCCGTCGTCATGCGTGCCAAGCTTCTGGCGGATCGTCGAGACATGAACGTCGATCGCGCGGTCGAATGGGGCCAGCGGCCGCCCAAGACCGTGAAGCGACAGATCTGCGCGCGAGACTGGGCGACCGGACTGGCCGGCAAGGACTTCTAGGATGTTGAACTCGGCCCCCGTCAGTCGCAGCGGCACCCCGCGCCAGACGGCCACGCGGCGCAGGGTGTCAAGCCGCAGCAGGCCGGATTGCGCCGTCGGGGGAATACTTTCACCCGGCTGCGCGCGGCGCAGGATGGCGCGGATGCGCGACACAAGCTCTCGCGGGGAACAGGGCTTGGCCAGGTAGTCGTCTGCCCCAAGGTCAAGGCCGGCGATGCGGTCGTCCTCATCGCCACGCGCGGTCAGCATCAGGACGGGGACGGCGGTTTCGGCCCGGACACGGCGCAGAACCTCCAGCCCGTCCGGGCCCGGCATCATGATGTCAAGCACCACAATGTCGGCACGGGTCTCAATGATACGACCAAGCGCCTTGGTCCCGTCGGATGATGTCGCCACGGTAAACCCTTCGCGCGTCAGGTAGTCGGCGACCAGACGGGTCAGTTCCGCGTCATCGTCGATCAGCAAGACGGTTGCCATCCGGTCAATCCTCCCCTTTGGCGCAGCATAGCCCGAGCAGAGGCGGAGAGGACGACTTTTTCCTTTCTTTGCTGAATCTTGACACTTCTTGACACGGCACTCTGGCATCTGTGCGGCACTGAAGGAGACCAAGATGCCCCGTTGCCTGATTGCTGCCCTTGTCGTGCTTGCCGGATGCAGCGTGCCGACCATCGCGCCGGATGCCACGCAGGCAACTTCGGCGCGGTTCTCATCGGCAGTACCGCAGGCGAATGCGCGGTTGGACATCGACTGGTGGTCGCGGATCGGCGATGCCCGGTTGACCGAGCTTCTGCTGCTGGCGCAGTCGGGCAGCCCCGATCTGCGGAGTGCGGCAGCGCAAGTCATGGCGGCACGGGCACGGGCGGGGCAGGACACGGCGGCCATGTGGCCGGTAATGACCGGGCAGGCCTCGGTGACCGAGGCGGACAGCGATACAACCGCGCGAACCCGGACGCGGGCCGCAGGCCTGGACGCAAGTTGGGAGGTGGACCTCTTTGGCCGCGCGTCAAAGACGGCCAAGGCGGAACGTCTGCGCGCAAAGGCCGAGGATTACGCCTATGCCGGGGCCTATGTTTCCCTCTCGGCAGAGGTCGCCGATACCTACGTCCAGCTCCGTGCCTGCAGGATGATCGAGCAGGTGTATCGCGACGCGGTCTCTTCGCAGGGCGAGACGATCGAGGCAACCACCCGCCTTGTCAGCGCAGGTCTGCGGGCGGAGTCCGATCTGGCCTTGGCCCGGGCCAGCCGGGCCAGCGCCCAGATTTCTCTGGACAGTCAGGTGGCGGATTGCCGGGTGCTTGCGCAAACTCTCGCGGTCCTGACCGGGTCGCCGCAGGACCGGGTGGATGCGATCCTCGCCAGTGGTTTCGGGATGCCGGCGGTCAAGGGATTCCGCGCGGCCGATGTTCCGGCAGACATGCTGCGGCAGCGGCCCGACATCGCAAAGGCAGAACTGACCTTCGCCGCCGCGCTTCTGGACCTTGGGGTCGCGAAGGCCGACCTTTACCCGTCGCTGACCTTGGGGGGAAGTGTCAGCCTTGCCAAACCGGCCGGGTGGAGCTTCGGCCCGGCACTATCCCTGCCCGTCCTCGATGGTGGTCAGCGCCGGGCGGCGGTGCGGTCGGCCAATGCGGATGCGATCACGGCGGCCGAGGCCTATCGCAGTGCCGTCCTGGCCGCAGTCGCCGAAGCCGAGGCCGCATTGACGCGGCTGAATGCGGCATTGCGCAACCTGGGCAGCGCAGGCACACTGGTCAAGGAATACGATGCCTATTTCGCCGCCATTGACGCAGACTGGCGGGCGGGTCGCATCTCGCTCTTGGATCGTGAAGATGCCCGGCGTCAGGTGCAATCCGCACGGATCACGCAGATTTCCCAGCAACTTGCCTTAAGCCGCCAGTGGATCGCGCTTTACAAGGCCATGGGAGGCGGATGGCAGCGCCCCGCCCACACCGTCACCACCACGAGCGAGGGCTGAAGCCATGCGGAAACGGAATCTTGTCGTCGCGGCCCTTGTCCTTGCCGTTGTGGGTGGCGCGGCTTTCTGGATGTTCAGGTCCTCGGCAAGCGGGACTGCCCCGACCGACCTTTCCGCAGAACCGGCACCTGCGGCCCTGACGGTTGAGGTCACCGTTCCCGTGGTCGAAACTTGGCCGGTCGAGGTGCAGGCCAGCGGCTGGCTGCAGCCCTGGGCGGAGGCGGTGATTGCATCTGAACTCGGCGGCGAGCGGATAACGGCCGTGAATGTTGAAGTTGGCGACGTCGTGAAGGCGGGCGAGGTCATGGCTGAACTGTCGCGCGCGTCGGTCGAGAACCGCATCG
This sequence comes from Pseudogemmobacter blasticus, assembly GCF_003071405.1. Classification (NCBI taxonomy): domain Bacteria; kingdom Pseudomonadati; phylum Pseudomonadota; class Alphaproteobacteria; order Rhodobacterales; family Paracoccaceae; genus Pseudogemmobacter; species Pseudogemmobacter blasticus. The sequence continues at coordinate 776,581 of NZ_CP020470.1, forward strand.
CCGAACTGGAGGCGACGCTGGAGTCGGCCCGTGCCGGGTTAGAGACGGCAACCGAGGATGCAGATCGTGCCCGTCAGCTTTCCGGGGGCAGCTCGCTTTCCCGCCAGGAGATTGCAGGGTATCTTTCGGCCGAACGTCAGGCGCAGGCCAGCGTGACAGTGGCCGAGGCGCAGCTTGCCACACAGCAACTGTCGCTTGCCAATACCCGCATTGTCGCGGCCAGCGATGGCGTGGTGTCTGAAGTCAGCGCGGCCCTTGGTCAGGTGGTCAGCCAGGGACAGGAACTGTTCCGGCTGATCCGCGACAGCCGGATCGAATGGCAGGCCGAAGTGCCCCTGTTCCAGTTGCGCGGGATCAAGGCGGGAACAAGGGTCGCGATCCCGTCGCCGATCGGCGACATTGGCGGCACCGTGCGGCGCGTGTCGCCCGAGGCGTCGCAGACGAACGGGCGGGTTCTGGTCTATGTAGACCCCGAACCGCCCGAGGGCGGGCCGATGCCGAAGACCGGGATTCTGGTCAGCGGATCGTTCATCGTGGACGAAACCAAGGCAGTGACGCTTCCCTCGACCGCGATCACCCTGAAGGACGGGTTTTCCTATGTCTTCGTGATCAAGGCGGGGGAGACAACGACCGTCCTGCGCGAACGGGTCGATACCGGACGGAGGCGGGCAGACCGGGTGGAAATCCTGGGCGATTTCCCGGTGGACGCCAAGGTCGTCCTGTCGGGTGGGGCCTTCCTGTCGGACGGGTCGGTCGTCCGCGTGGTGGAGGGCCAGCCATGAACTTCTCCGCTTGGGCGATCCGCAACCCGGTCCCGCCGATCCTTGCCTTCATCCTGATGACGATCACCGGATTGATGGCCTTCAACCGGCTGGAAGTGCAGAACTTTCCCGATATGTCGCTGCCGACGATCAGCGTCTCGGCCAGCCTTGACGGCGCCGCAGCGGCGCAACTGGAAACTGAAGTCGCCCGCAAGATCGAGGACCGGCTGACCGGGCTTGCCATGCTGGACTCGGTCACGACCACGATCACCGACGGCTCGGTCTCGATCTCGGTCGCGTTCCAGATCGGCAAGGACGTGCAGGAAGCCCAGGACGATGTGCAGAACGCCGTCGATCAGGCGCGCGACGATCTGCCCTCGGGGATGAACGCGCCGACCGTGTCGAAAAGCAGCCTCAGCGGCTCGCCCCTGGTGACCTTCGTTCTCAGTTCCGACCGGCTGGACGATACCGAGCTGAGCTGGTTCATCGACAACGATCTGGCCCGCGCGATCATGGCGGTCGATGGCGTGGGCGAGGTCGGGCGCCTGGGCGGGGTGGACCGGGAAATCCGGGTCGAACTGAACGCGAACCTGCTGGCCGGGCTTGGCCTGTCGGCGGAAGACGTGAACACCCGCCTGCGCGAAGTGCAGCGTGACCTTTCGGGTGGGGCCGCCGACCTTGCCAATGCCTCGCAAAGTTTCCGGGTGGGGGCGGCGGTCTCGGGCGTCGAGGATCTGCGCGCCCTGCCGATTCCCTTGCCGAACGGCGCCTGGGTCCGGCTGGACGAGCTTGGCACCGTCACCGACACCCATGCCGCCCTGTCGTCGCTGGCCTATCAGGACGGCAAGCAGGTGATCGCGGCGCAGATCAAGCGGCTGACCGGCTATTCCGACCTTGCGGTTGTCGAAGATGTCCGTGTCGCGATGGAGGCCTTTGCCGCCGCCAACCCGCAGGTGCAGATAGCCGAGGCCTACAACACCATCCTGCCGACCGAACAGAACTATGACGCCTCAATGATGATGCTGTACGAAGGCGGGATCATCGCGGTGATCGTGGTGTTCATCTTCCTGCTTGACTGGCGCGCGACGCTTCTGGCCGCCGTGGCCTTGCCGCTGTCGGTGATCCCGACCTTCCTTGTCATGGATTACCTTGGCTATTCGTTGAACACCGTCACCCTGCTTGCGCTGTCGCTGGTGGTCGGCATCCTGGTTGACGACGCCATCGTCGAGGTCGAGAACATCGAGCGGCATATCCAGATGGGCAAACCCGCCTATGAAGCGGCGATGGAGGCGGCGGACGAGATCGGGCTGGCGGTCATTGCCACGACCTTCACCCTGATTGCGGTCTTCCTTCCCACCGCCTTCATGGACGGGGTGGTCGGCATCATCTTCAAGCAGTTCGGCATCACGGCCTCGGTCGCGGTCTTCTGCTCGCTTCTGGTCGCGCGCCTGCTGACGCCGATGATGGCCGCCTACCTGATGCGCAGCAAGGCCGAAGCGCACCAGACCGACGGCTGGATCATGCGCACATACCTTGCGACGATCCGGGGCGCCTTGCACAATCGCTGGATCCCGGTGATGGGCGTCATCGCCTTCATGGGCCTGACTTTTGTGCTGGTTTCCCAGCTTTCGACCGGCTTCTTTCCGGCGCAGGATGACAGCCAGACCCGGATCAGCATCACCCTGCCGCCCGGATCAACCATCGAGGAAACCGACGCCATCGCCCGCCGCGCCAGCGAGGCGGCGGCGGGGGTCGAACATGTCACCGGCGTCTTCCTGGCCACCGGCAGCGCCTCGACCGGCGGCGTTCCGGGCGGTGGCGGGGTCAGCACCTCGGTCACCTCGGCAACCATCGTGATCAGCCTGACCAACATCGACGACCGCGACGTTTCCCAGACCGAGATCGAGGCCGACATCCGTGCCGCCATCGCCGCCATCCCCGGCGCGCGGATCGAGGTCGGATCGGGCAGCAGCGGCACCGAATTGCAGATCACGCTGGCGGGCGACAGTTCGCTTGCGCTGGAACAGGCCGCAGCCGCGCTGGAGTCCGAGATCCGCGCCAATATCGCGGGGATCGGCACCGTGACCTCATCTGCCGCGCTGCAATCGCCCGAGATCGTGATCACCCCGGACCTTGAACGCGCCGCCTCTTACGGCGTCACCTCGCAGGCCATCGCCGACACGATCCGGGTGGCCACTTCGGGGGCCTACGACTCGGCCCTGTCCAAGCTGAACCTCGACACCCGCCAGATCGCGATCCGGGTGACGCTGGACGCCTCGGTGCGCCAGTCCATCGAACAGATCGCCATGATCCCGGTGCCCGCAACCGGCGGCACGGTGACGCTGGGCGCCATCGCCGACATATCCCTCGGCTCGGCGCCGTCGCAGATCAACCGGCTGGACCGGTCGCGCAATGTGACGATTTCCATCGAGTTGAATGGGCGTAACCTGTCGGACGTGAATGCCGAAGTGCAAAAGCTGTCAGCCTATCAGAACCTGCCCGATGGCGTCAGCTTCGCCGAACAGGGTGACCTGAAGCGGCAGGCGGAACTGTTCACCAGCTTCGCCTCGGCCATGGCGATCGGCATCTTCTGCGTCTACGCCGTGCTGGTGCTGCTGTTCCATGATTTCCTGCAGCCGATCACCATCCTGACGGCGCTGCCGCTTGCCCTTGGCGGGGCGCTCTTCCCGCTGGTCATCACCGGCACCAGCTTTTCGATGCCTTCGGTCATCGGGCTTCTCTTGCTGATGGGGATCGTGTCCAAGAACTCGATCCTGCTGGTCGATTATGTGATCGAGGCGCGAAGAAAGGGCATGCCCCGCTTCGACGCGCTGGTCGACGCCTGCCACAAGCGCGCCCGGCCCATCGTGATGACCACCATCGCAATGTCCGCCGGCATGGCCCCCGCCGCACTCGGCCTTGTCGAGGGCGATCCTTCCTTCCGCCAGCCTATGGCGACGGTCGTGATCGGGGGCCTGATCACATCAACCTTCCTCAGCCTTCTGGTCATCCCGGTGATCTACAGCTTCGTCGACGGGCTGGAGGTCACGATCAAGGGGCTCTGGAGGCGCAATAGCCCAGCAGAAGGCGTTGCAAGATCGGAGTGAACGGGAGGCTGACTGGCAGAAACGATTCCGTCCAATTGCCTCCCCAATTCACGGAGTATGGTCTATCGAAGACACTCGTTGTCGCATTGCCGCCCCGTGACTTTGGGCCGGCCTTAGCTGCCATCATGGCCGTTTCCTTGCTGCGTCCCAGTTGAAAGGAGGCATCGGAGAATGCGGTCAGGCAGCATTCCTGGCAACTGACCGGCGGTAAGGGCCACCTTGCCTGTCCAGAGCGACGGATTGGTTGAACCCGCCAAACGTCAGTGTCGCCATCCCAACGCATGTTGCTCGGAATCCAAGGCAGCCATTGAGCCTGGTGAGCTGGTAGCCTATGTTCTGACCGTCACAGAAGGAGATTTATGCACAGAGGCTTCGATTGAACCGCATGTAGCGGTATCGTTCGGCACATCGTTGCCGATCCTTTTTGCATGATTTCTGTGGAGTTCTCATGGAGAACATAAACTTGGTGATCCGGCCCTTTGACGCGGCAACGGATCTGAAAAAGCTGTCCAAAATCTGGTTCGAAGCTTCGATGAGGGCGCATTCCTTCATCGGTGAGACAAGGCTGATCGAGCAGCGGGGACTGATCGAAGAGGAGTATCTGCCTAAGGCAGAGACTTCAGTGGCTTGCCTTGAGGGGGAGACTGTTGGGTTCATCAGTCTATTGGGCAGCTTCATTGGCGGGATTTTCATCGCGCCAGACTGGCAGGGCTTTGGCATAGGGCGCAAACTTATCGCCGATGCACTGGCCCGGAAGGGGGAACTTTCCCTAGAGGTCTACACAGAGAATGAGCAAGCCGTTCGCTTCTACATCGCGCTTGGCTTCCAAGAGGTTTCTCGGCGCGCTATCGACGACTTCGGCTTTCCCTTTCCGAATGTAACACTCAGTCTGAAGGGGTAAAAACAAGTCGGGCAGGCTGTTATCGGTAAGCGTTTCCAGCCTCCCACCTTCCGGCTCTCATCCTGATCGGTTCTTTGGACTTTGGTGATTGTTGGAATGGATTTTCTCCATGGAGACTACATTGGAGGTTTTCCCGGTTGGCGGTCGCGGCCGTCGGAACCGGAAGTGGCCTGATGAGGTGAAGGCCCGGATCGTGGCGGAGACGCTGACGCCGGGTATCACGGTGAATTCTGTCGCGCGGCGTCATGGTGTTCCGGCGAACCACGTTTCGGCGTGGCGGACGCTGGCGCGCAAAGGGCGGCTGGTGCTGCCGGCGCCGGAGGATCCGGTGGAATTTGCATCGTTGATGATTGGCCCGGTTGGTGATGGACCGCGTTGTGCCGTGGGCGCCGCGGACCGGCCCGAGATCATCGCGGGCGCGGTGGCTATCCGTCTGGAAACCGGAGCCTCGGCGGAGCGGATTGCGTCGGTCGTGCGCGCCTTGGCTGCCAGCCCATGATGTTCCCGTCGAACCGGGTTCGGATCATGGTCGCGACAAAGCCCATCGACTTCAGAAAGGGTCATGATGGCCTGGCAGCGCTGGTGTCGTCTGTGCTGCGCAAGGATCCGTTCACCGGGGCGGTCTTTGTCTTCCGCTCGCGTAAGGCGGACAGGCTGAAGCTCTTATACTGGGACGGCACCGGCCTCGTGATGGCCTACAAAAGGCTGGAGGATGCGACGTTCACCTGGCCCGCGATCAAGGACGGGGTGATGGCGCTGAACCATGCCCAGTTCGAGGCGCTGTTTGCCGGGCTGGACTGGCGCAAGGTAAAGGCGCTGGAGGGGCGTCCACCGGCTGCGGCAGAGTGAACCAACCATTTGGTTTTGCGTGTTTTTGCGGGGATATTATGGTAGCTCCAGCCCATGCAAACCGCACCCGTCATCGACCTTTCCACCATCCCTGCCGCGCAACGTGCGGCTGTTCTGGCGTTGATGGAAACCGTGGCGGCGCTGACGGAAATCACCCGTCGGCAAGAGCATCTGATCGCTGAGTTGAATCATGCCCTGCATGGCAAGCGGTCGGAAAAGCTGTCTGAAGATGAACGGCAGTTGGCATTCGAGGATCTGTCCATCGCGCTGGCCGAGGTTGAAGCGGAAAAGGAAACCCGCGCCGCCAAAGCAGATGACAAGGCGAGCAAACCCGCCCCCAAGCGCACTATCGGCAATCTGCCGGCCGCGTTGCCGCGCATCGAAGAGATCATCGAACCCGCCAGCCTGATCTGCCCCTGTGGCTGCGGTGTCATGCACAAGATCGGCGAAGACCGCAGCGAACGGCTGGACATCGTGCCGGCCCAGCTGCGCGTCATCGTCACCGTGCGTCCGAAGTATGCCTGCCGGTCCTGCACCGACGGGGTGACCCAAGCCCCTGCGCCGTCTCACCTGATCATGGGGGGCCTACCGACCGAAGCGACGCTGGCCCATGTGCTGGTCAGCAAGTATGCGGACCATCTGCCGTTATATCGGCAGAGCCAGATCCTGGCGCGCGCGGGCCTTTATCTGCACCGCGCAGTCTTGGCCGACTGGGTCGGCAAGGCTGCGTTCCACCTGAAACCCATTGTCGACCGGCTGGCTGAACATCTGAAGCGGTCATCCAAGCTGTTCATGGATGAAACCACTGCCCCGGTGCTGGATCCGGGGCGCGGTGTGACAAAGACCGGATACCTTTGGGCGCTGGCCCGCGATGACCGACCGTGGGGCGGCGAGGACCCGCCCGGCGTGGTCTACTTCTATGCCCCCGGCCGCGCGGGAGAGAATGCCGAGACCTTCCTCACCGGCTTCGACGGCATCCTGCAGATTGACGGTTACACCGGCTACAACCGCCTGACCAAACCATCCCGCAAGGGCGGCGCGCCCATTCGGGTGGCCCACTGTTGGGCGCATGCACGGCGCAAACTCAAGGAAGTCTTTGACCGCGACGGATCGGAGATCGCCGCCGAGGGTCTGCGCCGCATCGCCGAACTCTATGCCGTCGAGGCCGACATCCGCGGCATCTCGCCCGGCCAGCGCCTCTCCGCCCGTCAGGCCCGCACCGCGCCGCTGGTGGCCGCCTTCGGCGACTGGCTGCAGGCACAACGCCGCAAGATCTCCGCCAAATCCCGGCTCGGCGAAAAGCTCGCCTACATCCACAATCACTGGGACGGGCTGCAAACCTTCCTGACCGACGGCCGCGTCGAAATCGACTCCAACAGGGTCGAAAACCTGATCCGCCCGATAGCCCTCAATCGCAAAAATACGCTCTTCGCCGGCCATGACGAAGGCGGCATCGCCTGGGGCCGCATCGCCTCGCTGATCGAAACTTGCAAGATCAACGGCATAGAGCCCTTCGCCTATCTCAAGGCCACCTTGACAGCTATCGCCAACGGCCACCCGCAAAGCCGCCTCGACGACCTGCTGCCGTGGAACTTCACGCCGTCAAGATAAGCCGTCCGTGGTCCCCCGCGAACGCTTACTGTTATCGCCTTGCCCGACCGCATTGTGAGTGGCCGCCTCGTCCCGCGTGGATGCCATCGTGGTCGAGTGGCCGCTGCGAGGCAAAACGAACAGCAGCTTTGGGAAGTGCAACGAAGCAGCACCCTGTCCGGACGAAAGGCGGCTATGGGCAGGCCCCGCCTGTCTTGGGGGGCGGGTCGGCCAGGCCAGCCAACCCTTTCGGTTGCTGTTCCGTATGACCTGCCCCCGGGTCATCACTCTCCCATAGCGAGCGTCCTTTTGACCGCGATCCACTTCCCGCTGTTCTTCCGTCAGCCGCGCTTGTTACGTCGGTGCAGCCGATGGCGAAGTCATGCCGAAAGCCCGCGTCAGCGCTGATGCTATGGCCCGCGGCCGCGCGAAGGGATGTCACTCTCGAATCCTCGCCTATGTTGGAAGCTGCGGGTCTGGGGCCAGAAAGGTGCTGAGAACACCTCCAAGGCACAGGGCGCTTCGGGCCCCTGACCTGCCGCCGGAAACTGGCCAGTTCATCTGCGCGCCTCGTGTGTGTGTGTCGTCAGATGATGTGGTTCGCATCTGCCTTGTTCCAGCGGGATACTGGCGGTTTTGCAACCCATGTCAGCAAGAAAGCTCACCAGACCGGAAATGGTCCTGAAGTCTCGGAATTTCAGCAGATTGCGGCTGGTGACAAGCATCTTGTCATTGCGTCTGTCTGGGGCGCCTGCCCGAACGATCCAAACCCCGTACCAGGTGTTGTTCCGCCGTTCGGCACCTTTCTCGCAGATGACCTCGATGCAATAGCCCTGCGCAAGAAGCCCGCGCAGTCCGTCTTCTGTAACCACATTTGGCACTTCTACCATCATCGCCTTGTCCCGGTCACATCCTGAACGTCAGATCCTGGCTTCCGTCACCGTCCGATTTCCGGGGATGAGCACAACCGGAATGATTTGCGCGACTGGCGAGACGCTCGGATGGTGATCGCCATGCGGCGACCGGGCCGGATCGGGCAGACCCGTCCCCACGGTTCACGGGCAACGGGGGCCGGGAACGGGCCCCTTGCAGACATTGATGGCAGCCGTGGCCCGAGGCCGGCCTGCGTGAGGCCGACATCCGGCGCCCGCAAGCCGCCGCCTGGGACAGCGCGGCCATCTCCATTTCCTGCCGCCCGCAAGAGGGCAAGGGTCTGTGGCCGTGCCCCTGCAGGGGACGTTGGCCGTTGCGGGCAAGCCGGTCGGCCATGGACCGCGCCCGGCGGCCCGGAACCAGCAGCCGGACCGGGGGGAACAGCTCGGGCAGGACGGTTTCGGTGTTCGCCAGTTCGGGGAAGATGGCAAGGATTTCCTCAAGCTGGGCGGGGTTGACCGATTTCAACGCCTCTGGCCCGGTGAACAGCGATTCCGTCGGGGCGCAGTTCGACCAGACGATCTGGTGCTGATCGAACAGGAAGTGGACATATTCGATCTGGTCCAGATCCTGCGCCACGGCAAAGCCATCCAGCCCAAGCAACTGCTTCGCGGCGACAAGCACCTCTTGCACGCCGAACATCCGTTCGGGAACCGCGCCGCGCACCAGAACGCGGTGTTGCGGCGAAACGATCAGGTCAGCCTCGGGCATACCGGCCCCCATCGCCCCGGCGCGGATGCGGACCGGGCGCAGGTGCGGCGCCCGCGCCAGATCCAGCGCATTGAACCGCCGCTTGCCAATCCAGCGCACCGGCTGGTAGCCGTTGTCCAGCGTCAGCACCATGTCGCCGGCGCGGACGGGCCCTTCAAGGGTAAGGATAAGCGTATCGGCCCCGAAACATACGACGGCAGTATTGTCGAAGTTCAGGAAGCCGGAGGCGACGCCCGTCATTTCAAGGCTGCCGGTGATGCCCAGTTCGGTGCGGTAATCGGTGCCATTGATGATGCCGTCGATCTTGCCATCCGCGGCATCCGCCCGCAGCATCCCGAGTTCGGTGTGGAAGGCCTTGCCGCCCGCCGCCGTGATCCTGGTGTTGACCGCCCCGAGGGCAGACTTGTCATAGATGCCAGAGAGATCGACAAAGTCATTGTCGGTATGGATGCCGTTGCTCAGCACGCCGCTGTCAGTGCCGAAATCGGTGATCACATCGTTGGTGGCGCCGGTCCAGAGGAACAGGTCATCGCCCGTGCCGCCGGTCAGCGTATCATCGCCGGCCCCGCCATCGAGATGGTCATTGCCTTGGCCAGCGCTGAGTGAATCTGAGCCAGATCCCCCGTAAAGGGTATCACTGGCTGTACCGCCGACAAGATTGTCCCGCCCTTCGCCACCATCAAGGTAGTCGCCATAGGCAGAGGTCGTCCCAGTATAGCCGGAATAAACCGTGTCGTCGCCAGTGCCTCCGTACAGGCTGTCAACTTCCGACGTGTCGGTATTGCTTTCAGAGCCACCGGAAAATTTGTTGTCGCCCGAGATTATGTCATTCCCGGCGTCACCATAAAGCGCTTGAGCATTGTTGAATCCATAGATGACGCCATCATCATCGCCACCATAGATAGTGTCGAAGTTGTCACCGGGCCCACCAGTATTGGCGTCAGTGTAGATTGTGTCGTTACCGGCTCCACCATAGCTCACATCTGTGCCCGCAGCGCCATCTATGGAGTCACTCCCATCGTCGCCATTGATCAAATCGCTGCCGTTTCCGCCGTCGACCGTATCATTTCCTGTGCCACCGCTGAGTGTGTCGGCCCCGTAGTGGCCAAACATGTAGTCGTTTCCGGCCCCGCCAAGCATGGAGTCGCTTCCGGTCCCGCCATTCATGTAATCGTCACCGTCGTCGCCACTCATGCGGTCGCTATCGGCGCCGCCATTCATCGTGTCGTTGCCGTTGCCGCCATACATCGTGTCTTTGCCGGTGTCGGTCTCGTATTCGACAAACACATCGTTGCCGCCGTTGCCGTAATACAGGTCGTTGCCGCTGCCACCGTAGATCCAGTCGCCGTTGGCGGCCGAATTCGATCCGGGAAACAGAACCTCCGTCCCATTACCGCCGACCATCGTGTCGTTGCCATCATTGCCGAAATAACGGTCGTTGGTATTGTTATTGGTCCAGCTATCGTTGCCGTTCGTCCCAAAAACATCAGGCATGATGTCATCCTCGCTACAATCAGGAAGGCCGCTTAGGGAATCATTCGTGCGGCGGCCTGCTGGGATGTCGCACTGCAGGAATGGAAACCAAGACGAAACGGTACATTTGAAGCGTAGCACTGGCGAGTTGGCTCGCACCACTTCTCTCCAGAGCGTCACAAGTGAAGCCGGGTCGCCCGCTTGACGATACGACATGCTGGCCGCGCCATTCCGCAAGGGCGGTGGCGTGACGAGGGCATCGGATTTCCGGGTACCGAGAGGTATTCTGCAGACCGTGCCGTCACCACAGCGGCTGTTGTCCGTCGAGCAGAGCGAGTGCGCCCGGATCAAGCCTCGGGTCGTCCTTGTAGAAGACACCGCAGGCCTGGAGATCGGCCCTGCGCAAAGCCTTTCCGGCAAGACGGTCAAAGACGATCGGCAGCGCGTAGATCGGCCGCGTGCGGGCATTGTTTGACGTCATCAGCATGCCAGTCAGATAGGGCATGGACGGCACCGCAGGCGGGTAAAGCGCAATGCTGTAGAGACGCGCATTGGTCTGGCTGACGTTCTGCACGCCGTTGATATAGATCCGCTCTCCCAGCCACTGGACCAGCGCCGTCAGCTTGGTCGGCGGGCGGCTTTCCGGGGTCTCTCCCCGGTTCGTGGCAAACATCACCATCTTGACTGTGGTCAGATCGCCATGCTGCGAAATAGCCGCATAGGCGCGGCCTATCCTTTTGGGATTTGTCGGGAGTGGCGTGTAGACATGGTAATGACCGCAGAACTGCGCGAGCGTGTCGCGCGTCTGAGCCATGTTCTCTAGCAGGACGCCGAACACCTCCTGAATTTGTGGCGGTAGCCCGTCGACCTTCACCGGCGGGCGCCAGCGCGCCAGAAACTGCCCTGGCGGTAGCAGCAGATCGTCTGGCTGAAGGCCCAGATGTGCGGTGATGCCTTGCAGCGTCGCCAGCGATGGCATGGTCAGCCCGCTCAGGTACTTGTTCAGTTGCTGGCGATTGATGCCGAGAGCCTCGGCGGCACGCGAGGTCCCGGAAAGATGGTGTACCAGTTGGCGCAGATTGACTGGGAAATTGTTGCGGATCATCGTGCCCTCAGCCCGCGAGATGGAGCGCCGGAGTGCCGTCTTCGAAGCACAGGCGTTCGCGGACCTCTGGACCGAGCGCCGGATCATCCAGGGACATCAGCCCGCAGGCGGCCAAGTCTTCGCGCAGGCTCTGCCCTGCCCGACGCCGTTGCATGACAATATTGGAACTGTAGATAGGGCGCGCACCAAAGCCGAAGTTGCTCAGAAACACGCCGCTCAGGTAGCGCACGCCGGAGGTGTAGACCGGATAGAACAGAGCGAAGCCCGGCGTGACCTCATGGGCCGGCGTGCCGCAGTCGATGAACTGGATCCGGTCCTGGACGTAGCTCAAGAGATGACGCGTACGGCGCACATTGCTCCGGCTCCAGGGTGTTCCGGCGGCGGCGAACCGTTCCAGGACCAGCGCTTGCGTAACGCCCTGCCGCTGAAAGATGATCGCATAGGTGCGCAGCACATACTTCGGCATCTGGGGCACGCAGTTGTAGCGGAAGTACCGCCCACAATACGGCTTGAGCACCTCGCTCGCCTCTGTAAACGCTCCGGCGAATTCCGCGATCAAGGAATGATCCGAAGACATCTTGCCGGGCGCGGCCTTGTCCCCAATGTGATGGCCGAACTCGTCCAGCGGCAAGGTCAGCGCCTCGATCGGAATGTTGAAGAGCGTGGCGATCCGGCGCATGGTGCGCAGCGAAGGGACGCTGCTGCCGTTCAGATATTTGTTCAACTGCTGACGATTGATACCCATCCGCTTCGAGGCCTCCGCGATTGAGGGCATGCGGGAGACGAGGTGACGGATGTTTTCGGCAAAATCCGCGGCCTCTTCCGGCTGATCTGGCTTGCGGCTCGTCACTGATGGCATAATGGTTCCTGAGCGCTTGGCGCCTACTATTGAGGTGATCTGTGGCGTGGCACAGTTACCTGCAGATTCAGGTATTTCAACTTCGCCACCCTGCTTCGTTTCTGGCGCTCCCGCCCCGACCTAACCGGATGCCTTCATCCAATGGCGCCTGTGACAGTTGGCACCGCTGCCTTCGCGAATGAGCTGACGAAATATGAAATGCACACAGGGGGCGCGAGGCAGAGCGAACTCGCGGCAGATGACGTTGGGTTTCCGACTTGCGCGGGTTCCCGTGCGACGTGTAGCCTGAGGTTGGCAGGCTACTCGTCAGGGGCATTCGTTGGAAAAGCTGGAAACACTGCGCGCGGTTCTGACACAGACACAACAAGAGTTCGGTTACGCTCTTTCGAAAGTGTTGTCACCGGCGCAACCGCTTCAGTCAGAAGAGTATCTGAAAGGACGGGCGGATCAGCTTCATGGAATCGAGAAAGCACTCTATGCACCCGGAAGGCATGTGCTGATCCATGGACTTCGGGGGGTAGGGAAGTCTTCCCTCGCTCAAACGGCCGCCTTCAAGATTGCAAAGGGGCACGACCCAATTATCGTGAGTTGCGACCCCAACAGCACCTTCAAGTCTATCATTAAAGACATTTTCGATGAGACGCTTGGAAATGACCCGAGAATTGCCGAAGAAACCAAGACGAAGGAAGGAAGCGCTGGACTCTCACTCAAAGGATTTTCCGCACTATTAAAAGGCAGCACCACCCAGAAAGAAAAAGAAATTGAAGAGCCTTTGTCAGTAAATGATGCCGTCAGGGTCATACAGTTTCTGGCGCAGGAGCTTGGCGGAAAGCCTGTTTTCGTGGTCGATGAATTTGACTTAGTTGCGTCGTCAGACGTGCAGCGGGACTTCGCCAATTTGGTAAAGCAAGTCTCGGACAAACACGTCGAGGCTTGCTTCATCTTCTGCGGGATTGCTGAAAGCGCGGAAGCATTGATGGCGGCCCATGGCAGTGCAGACCGATACTTCCATGCTGTTGATCTTGGGAGGTTGCCATGGGATGCGAGAATTGAGATTGTCGAGACGGCTGCGGAAACACTCGGAATCAAGATCGACAAGACGACTACCTATCGAATTGCTATGATTTGCGACGGGTTTCCTTACTATGTTCATTTTATTTCTGAAAAACTGTTCTGGCGTGTATTCGAGGCCCAGAATGGCGGGTCAGTCACTCCAGAGCTATTTGTTCAAGCCATGGAAGATGCAGCAAGTGCCATGGACATGAAGTTGCGAGGACCATATGAAAAAGCCACACAGAAGTATGACGACACATATAGCGCAATACTTTTTTCGGTGGCTGATGGCCATGAGTTGAAGAAACGAAGCGCAGACATTTTCGAGGTCTATAAACGGGTGATGAAGGGCTTACATCAAGATCCTATGACCCGCGACCAATTCAACACGCGCATGAACCGCTTGAAAAGTGAGCCGCACGGCTGCATCCTGACCGGGACCCGCCAAGGGTGGTATGAGTTTACTGAAAAGATGATCAGAGGTTATGTCCGCTTAAAGGCAGAACAGAAAGGCGTCGACCTCAGCCCTGACCACCCCGGCGCAGCTTCTCTAATGCAACATCGTTTTGGTGCTTGATCTCACGACCATACTGCGCTTGCCCGGCAACAGCCCGGAAGTGAAGCGGCCCGCATGTCCCCTCCAAGGTTTCCCGGATGTATACCGACAGGGCTGCTGACGGGCCTTGCCCGCTGCGCGCAGGGCGTGGCGGGTGGGCTGGCGTTGCGGCGGGGTGGATCGTTTCGATTTCTGAAACGATGATGGGCCGGGGGCCAGGCCGGCAAAGCCTGTCGGCGCCGGCTTCGGGAGCGGGGCGCAACCTGCGCGGGTTGGCGCTGGCCCGGGGGTGATCCGGGGCCTGGAGGGGGCCGCGACATGCCGCCACATTCCCCCCTTCTGACAACCTTATGAAACACGGATATTTCTTATCGTCCCCGCAGGCGCCGAAGGCGGGTGCCGGGCGGTTGACACGGGCTGCGCGTTCCTGCAAGTGGGGCCGGCGTCGACCGCAGTGTCGACCGCGGGGGTTGTCCGGTGCTGTTGTCTGCGCCGCGGGACAAGTGTTCCCCGTTCATCGTGCCGGGGGCAATTCCCCCCCTTTCCGAAACAATGCCAGTCACAGGCGTTCCAGGTTCCTGCCCCGCGAAGGGCCGGTCAGACCTGCGTCCGTCTGCGTCTGACCAGAGTGAAAGACCGAAAGGGAACGATGTCTGAGACTGTCCTTCTGGTTCGCGGTGACATCCTTGGCGAGACGCCGGGCCAACCCACCAATCTTTACAACCCCAGCGACGCCGGCTTTGCCATGCAGGTGAACAATGCCCAGCGGGTGGGGGCGCCGGACGAGACGTTCCGGCTGGTCGGCTATCAGAACATCAACGGCGCAGAGGCCTTTTCGAACGGCCAGTTCTGGAAGCTGCAAAGCTATTCCGGGCCGGCGAATCCCACGCAGGCCGATCTGGACAACCCGGCCAACTGGACCGACCTTTACACCGGCATGGTGCCCAAGCCCGACCTGGTAGCCGGCCTCGGGATGACCCCGACCGGCGTGGTGTTCGAGGTGCAGGGTCTGGGCGGCGGCGGGCGCCATATCGTGCTGGACACCCGCGCCAGCTTTCCCGAGACGCCGGGCACCGTCATCCTGCCGGGCAAGGACGAGAACGGCAACAGCCTCGACACCGGCCCCCTGGAATTCGACACCATCCGCAACACTGATATGGGTCCGCCCTGCTTCCTGCGGGGCACCCTGATCCTGACCCCGACCGGGCCGCGCCCGATCGAGGATCTGCGGGTCGGCGATGCGGTGGTGACGCGGGACCGCGGCGCGCAGCCTATCCTGTGGATCGGACAGCGCCGGATGGCCGCATCCGAGCTGGACCGCCGGCCCAATCTGCGGCCCATCCGCATCCGGGCGGGCGCGCTTGGTCCGTCCCTGCCGGAAACCGATCTGCTGGTGTCGCCGCAGCACCGGATTCTGGTCCGGTCGGCCCTGGCGGAACGGATCGCCGGCGAGGATGAGGTGTTGGTGGCGGCCAAGCACCTGCTGGCCAGCGACGGCATCGAAGAGGCGCGGGACTGCGGGCCGGTGGAGTATTTCCACATCCTGTTCGACCGGCATGAAGTGGTCTTTGCCAACGGGGCCGAGACCGAGTCGTTCTATCCCGGCCCGCAGGCGCTGCGGATGGTGGACCGGGCCGCCCGCGCGGAACTGCTGGAGCTGTTCCCCGAGCTGCGGGAAACGGGCTTCCGCCCGGCCGGGGCCCGCACCTTCCTGACGGGGGGGCTTGCCCGGCGGCTGCTGCGCCTGCTGGAGCGCAAGGACCAGCCGCTTGTTGCCGCATGACCGGCCGCGCAGAGGGGGAAACCCCTCTGCGCAGGGCGGTTGCCCCCCGGGGTCAGATGCGCGATAAGCGGGACGACGTTCCTCGGGGCCGCAGGCCGGGCCGTTCCGGCCCGCCCCACGGGGAACCAACGGGTTGTCACCGACATGCTGCTTCTGATCGACAATTACGACAGCTTCACCTGGAACCTTGTGCATTACTTCGGCGAACTTGGCGCCGATGTGGTGGTGCGGCGCAACGATGCGCTTGAGGTGCAGGAGGCGCTGGCGATGCGGCCGCAGGCGATTGTGCTGTCGCCCGGCCCCTGTGACCCGGCGCAGGCCGGCATCTGCCTGCCGCTGACCCGCGCCGCCGCCGAAAACGACGTGCCGCTGCTGGGCGTGTGCCTGGGCCACCAGACCATTGGCGAGGCGTTCGGCGGCAAGGTCATCCGCTGCCACGAGATCGTTCATGGCAAGATGGGCACCATGCACCACGAAGGCAAAGGCATGTTCCGCGGCCTGCCCTCGCCCTTTGTCGCCACGCGCTATCATTCGCTGATCGTCGAGCGCGAGACCCTGCCCGACTGTCTGGAGATCACCGCCTGGCTGGAGGACGGCACCATCATGGGCCTGCGCCACCGCGAGAAGCTGATCGAGGGGGTGCAGTTCCACCCCGAATCCATTGCCAGCGAACACGGGCACCTGATGCTGCAGAATTTCCTGGAAACCGCCGGCGTCAAGGTGACGGCATGAGCGAGGTTCTGAAACCGCTGATCGGCATCGCCGCCACCCGCCCGCTGACCCGGGACGAGGCCGAGGCCGCCTTTGCCTGCCTGTTCGAAGGCACCGCCACCCCCGCACAGATGGGCGGCTTCCTGATGGCGCTGCGGACGCGGGGCGAGACGGTCGATGAATATGCCGCCGCCGCGCGGGTGATGCGGTCGAAGTGCAACCCCGTCCGCGCGCCCGAAGGCGCGATGGACATCGTGGGCACCGGCGGCGATGGCAAGGGCACGCTGAACATCTCGACCGCGACGGCCTTTGTGGTGGCCGGGGCCGGCGTGCCGGTGGCCAAGCATGGCAACCGGAACCTGTCGTCCAAATCCGGCGCGGCGGATGCGCTGACGGAACTGGGCCTGAATGTCATGGTCGGCGCCGAGGTGGTGGAACGCTGCCTGTCGCAAGCCGGGATCGGCTTCATGATGGCGCCGATGCACCACCCCGCGATGCGCCATGTGGGGCCGGTGCGGGCCGAGCTGGGCACCCGCACGATCTTCAACATCCTGGGGCCGCTGACCAACCCCGCCGGGGTGACGCGCCAGTTGACCGGCGCCTTTTCCGACGCGCTGATCCGGCCCATGGCCGAAACCCTGTTGCAGCTTGGCACCGTCAAGGCCTGGCTGGTGCATGGCGGCGACGGCACCGATGAAATCTCGATCGCCGCGCCCACCAAGGTGGCGGCGCTGGAAAACGGCGCGATCCGCGAATTCACCCTGCATCCCGAAGATGCGGGCCTGCCCTACCATCCGTTCGAAAAGGTGCTGGGCGGCACGCCGGCGGAAAACGCCGTTGCCTTCCGCGCGCTGCTGGACGGCGAGGCGGGCGCCTATCGCGATGCGGTGCTGCTGAACGCCGCCGCCGCGCTGGTGGTGGCGGACAAGGCCGCCTCGTTGCCCGAGGGGGTGGAGATGGCCCGCGCCTCGATCGACAGCGGCGCGGCCAAGGCCAAGCTGGCCGATGTTGCCCGCCTGACGCATGGCTGACGCGCCGCCGCCGCCCGCCAGTTGGGCCGGCCTGCCGTTCTTTCGCGACCAGTGGCCGGCCCTTTGGGCACGGCTGCGGGCGGTGCCCGACTGGCAGCCCGCGCCGGACATGATCTTCCGCGCGCTGGCGCTGACCCCGCGCGACCGGGTGCGGGTGGTGATCCTGGGGCAAGACCCCTACCCCACGCCGGGCCGCGCCACCGGCCTTGCCTTCAGCTTTCCTCCGGGCCAGCCCCCGCGCGACAGCCTGCGCAACATCCTGACCGAGCTTGCCGAAGACACCGGCCAGCCCAAGGCCGATGGCGACCTTGCGCCCTGGGCCGACCAGGGGGTGCTGCTGCTGAACACCGCGCTGACGGTGCCGGTGGGGCGGGCCAACGGCCACAAGGGCTGGGGCTGGGAAGAGCTGGCCGCGCAGGTGGTGCAGGCCACCGCCGCCGATGGCCCGCGCGCCTTTGTGCTGTGGGGGGCACCGGCGCAGCGGCTGTGTGCCGGCCTGCCGCGCGACGGCCATCTGTTTGTGGAAACGCCGCACCCTTCGCCCCTGTCGGCCTGGCGGGGCTTTTTCGGCGCGCGGCCCTTTTCGGCCGTCAACCGCTGGCTGGCCGCGCGGGGCGAGCCGGTCATCGACTGGTCCCGCTGAACCTTTCCTTCCGGCGCAGGCTTCGCTAGTCTTCCGCGATCCCGCTCATTCCCTTCATCCTGGGACACATACCCCACGGGGTCCGGGGCTGTGAAACCCCCGGTCCGCGCCGCAACAGGAAGACCCGCATGACCACCATTCTCGACCGGATCAAGGCCTACAAACTTGAGGACGTGGCCACCCGCAAAGCCGCCCGCCCGCTGGCCGAGGTGGAAGAGGCCGCCCGGTCCGCGCCGGCACCGCGCGGCTTTGCCCGCGCGCTGCGCGAGGCGGCGATGCAGGGCTACGGTCTGATCGCGGAGATCAAGAAGGCCAGCCCGTCGAAGGGCCTGATCCGCCCCGACTTCGACCCGCCGGCGCTGGCCGCCGCCTATGAGGACGGCGGCGCCACCTGCCTGTCGGTGCTGACAGACGGGCCCAGCTTTCAGGGTGCCGACGACTTCCTGACCCAGGCGCATGACGCCACCAAACTGCCCTGCCTGCGCAAGGATTTCCTGTACGATCCCTGGCAGGTGGCCGAATCCCGCGCGCTGTCGGCCGATTGCATCCTGCTGATCATGGCCTCGCTGTCCGACGAACAGGCGGCGGAGCTGGAAGACGCGGCCCTGACTTGGGGCATGGATGTGCTGATCGAAGTGCATGACGAAGCCGAGCTGGAACGCGCGCAGGCGCTGAAATCGCCGCTGATCGGCATCAACAACCGCAACCTGCACACGTTCGAAGTGTCGCTGGACACCACGCGCAAGCTGGCACGGCTGGTGCCCGAAGACCGGCTGATCGTGGCGGAAAGCGGCCTTTACGCCCCCGAGGATCTGGCCGATCTGGCCCGCTTCGGCGCGCGCTGCTTCCTGATCGGGGAAAGCCTGATGCGGCAGGACGACGTGGCCGCCGCCACGCGCGCCATTCTGGCCCGTCCGCTGACGGCGCAAGGGGGCCGGATATGACCGCAGGCCCGCCCGGACTGACCCATTTCGACGCCACCGGCGCGGCGCATATGGTGGATGTCTCGGGCAAGCCGGTCACCGACCGCATTGCGGTGGCCGAAGGCTATGTGGTGATGGCGCCCGCCACGCTGGCGCTGGTCACCGAAGGGCGCGCGCAGAAGGGCGACGTGCTGTCGGTGGCGCGGCTGGCGGGCATCATGGGGGCCAAGAAGACCGCCGATCTGATCCCGCTCTGCCACCCGCTGCCGCTGACGAAAGTCGCGCTGGAGCTGACCGCCGATCCGCTGCGCTCCGCGATCCGGGTCGAGGCCACGGTCAGGACCGGCGGGCAGACCGGGGTTGAGATGGAGGCGCTGACCGCCGTCTCGGTTGCCTGCCTGACGGTCTATGACATGGTGAAGGCGGTCGAGAAATCCATGACGATCGAAGGCATCCGGCTTTTGCTGAAAGACGGCGGAAAATCAGGTCTTTACGAGGCGAAGCGATGATTTCGGTCGAAGAGGCGCAGACCCGCCTTCTGGCGCTGGCCGGGCCTCTACCGCCTGAAACGGTGCCGCTGCGGGCCGCCGCCAACCGCTGGCTGGCGGGCCCCGTCGCCGCCCGCCGTGACCAGCCGCCCTTCGATGCCTCGGCCATGGATGGCTATGCCGTTGCGGGCGATCCCGCCGCCGGTGACAGCTTCCAGGTTGTGGGCGAGGCCGGGGCCGGACATGGCTTCGCGGGGTCTGTCGGGCCCGGACAGGCCGTGCGCATCTTCACCGGCGCCCCCGTCCCCGCCGGGGCCAGCCGCGTGGTCATCCAGGAAGATGTTGACCGCCAAGGGGACCGCATCACGCTGCGCGTGGGCGCCGACAGCGGGCGCAACATCCGCCCGCAGGGGGCCGATTTCGCCGCCGGGGCCAGCCTGGCGCCGCGCTGGCTGCGCCCGGCCGATCTGGCGCTGCTGGCCGCGATGAACGTGGCGCAGGTGCCCGTCGCGCGCCGGCCGGTGGTGGCCTTCATCGCCACAGGGGATGAGCTGGTGATGCCCGGCGAAGACCCCGGCCCCGATCAGATCATCGCCTCGAACAGCTTCGCGCTGGAGGCGATGGCGCGCGCCGCCGGGGCGGAGACGCGGCTGCTGCCCATCGCCCGGGATGAGGACGCCGCGCTGCGCGCGGTGTTTGCGCTGGCCGAAGGCGCCGATGTGATCGTCACCATCGGCGGCGCCTCGGTCGGCGATCACGATCTGGTGGCCCGCACCGCGGGCGATGTTGGGCTGGTGCCCGCCTTTCAGAAGGTGGCGATGCGCCCCGGCAAGCCGCTGCTGGCGGGCCGACGGGGGGCGTCGGTGCTGCTGGGCCTGCCGGGCAACCCGGTTTCGGCCATCATCACCGGGCAGCTTTTCCTGCTGCCGCTGCTGCGCGCCCTGCAAGGCGACCCCGCGCCGCTGCCCGCTGCACTGTCCGCCACCCTGACCGAACCCTTGCCCGCCAACGGACCGCGCGCCCATTACATGCGCGCCCGCCTGGCCGGCGACCGCATCACCCCCTTCGCCCAGCAGGACAGCGCGCTGCTGACCATTCTGAGCGAAGCCAGCGCCCTGCTGATCCGGCCCGCATCGGACGGCCCGCGCCAACCGGGCGAGACCGTACCCTATCTGCCGTTCTGACCCTTCCAGTTGGCCCAAATACCCTCTGGGGGTGCGGGGGGGCGAAGCGCCCCCGCGGCGGCGTTTGCGGCCGGTGATTCGCAAATTGCTTGACACAAACCGGGAACACGGGCAGAACATTGCATCAACGCCTGCCCAAAATACCCGCCCGAAACACCTGCCCAAAACCCATGCCCGACCGGGGGAACCGATGCTCACGCGCAAGCAGCTTGAACTTCTGAACTTCATCAAGGACCGGATGGACAGCGACGGCGTGCCGCCCTCCTTTGACGAGATGAAAGAGGCGCTGGATCTGCGGTCGAAGTCCGGCATCCACCGGCTGATCACCGCGCTGGAAGAACGCGGCTTCATCCGGCGGCTGGCCCATCGTGCCCGCGCGCTGGAAATCATCAAGCTGCCCGATGCGATGGAACGGCCCGGCTTCAGCCCGCGCGTCATCAAGGGCGACCGCAGCGATCCGCCGCGCAATGCCGTGCCGGTCGAGGCGATCCATGCGATGGAACTGCCGGTCATGGGCCGCATCGCCGCCGGTGTGCCGATCGAGGCGATCAGCGAGGTCAGCCACCATGTTGCGGTGCCCGGCTCGATGCTGGCGGGCCGCGGCAACCATTACGCGCTTGAGGTCAAGGGCGACTCGATGATCGAGGCGGGGATCAACGATGGCGACATCGTGGTGATCCGCGAACAGACCACCGCCGAGAACGGCGATATTGTGGTGGCGCTGGTCGAGGATCACGAGGCCACGCTGAAACGCTTTCGCCGGCGCGGCAACATGATCGCGCTGGAGGCGGCGAACCCCGCCTATGAAACCCGCGTCTTCCCCGACCATCTGGTCAAGGTGCAGGGCCGGCTGGTCGGGCTGATCCGCAACTACTGATCCGGGCCTGCCGCCTGTGGGGGCGGATCGGGCAGCAGGCCGGCCAGACGGCTGTTGTCCAGCACAGGGCCGCTCCAGATCCGGCCGCCCGAACGGCCCGCGCGCAAGGTGATGGTGCCGTCGGCGCCTTGGGACAGGGCCAGCGGGCCGGTGTCGCGCAGGATGGTCTGGTCGATCAGATGGCAGCCTTCGGGGGCGGCTTCGGCCCGTGCCGCCAGGATCACCAGATCGGCCGAGGCGCAGGCATCGCCCAGCAGGGCCGCGCCGGTCTTGCCGGTCAGCACCACGCCGCGCAGGCCGGCAAAGGCGAAGCGCCGCGCTTCCTTCGGCCCGGTGAACCCCGGCCGCGCCGCCGCTTCGGGCTGCAAGGCAAGATCGCCGTCGTTTTCCAGCCAGTTCTTCGCGGCAAAGCCGCCGCCGCTGCCGGCCGACAGCGCCCGCCCCTGCGGCCCCATCAGCCCGACCAGCCGCCCGTCGCCCGAGATCAGCAGGCCGGGCCGTTCGGCCAGCGGCCAGAGCAGCAGGGCCAGCACGACCGCCGCCAGACCGGCCCAGCGGGCCCGGCCCGGCCAGAGGATGCCCCAGAGCGCCCCGAGCGACAGGAGCGGCAGCACCACGGCCCCCGGCGCGGGGATCGCCGTCACCGCGCCGTCGATGGCGGCCACCCGATGCGCGACATACAAAATCCAGTCGCAACCCAGCCCCATCAGCCACAGCGGGCCCCCGGCCAGCCCCAGCGGCGCCAGCAGGGCCGCCAGCGCGCCCATCGGCATGACCACCGCGCCCATGACCGGAACGGTCAGCAGGTTGGCGACAAAGCCGTAATCGGTGAAACGGTTGAAATGCGCCGCCGCATAGGGGGCGGTGGCGATGCCGCCGATGGCGGAACTGGCGACAAGGGTGAAGACCGGCACCGTCCAGCGCGGCCAGTCG
Source organism: Pseudogemmobacter blasticus (assembly GCF_003071405.1). Lineage (NCBI taxonomy): Bacteria > Pseudomonadati > Pseudomonadota > Alphaproteobacteria > Rhodobacterales > Paracoccaceae > Pseudogemmobacter > Pseudogemmobacter blasticus. The sequence continues at coordinate 799,052 of NZ_CP020470.1, forward strand.
CCCAGCATGACCTTGTGATCCAGCACCGAAAAGCCCCAGATCAGCCCCAGCGTTGCGGCAAAGGACATCTGGAAGCCCGGCTCCAGCAGGCTTTCGGGGCGCAGGAGCAGCAGGACCGCCGCCGCCACCGCGCCCGATCGCAGGGTGATGGCGCGGCGGTCCAGCAGCACCGCGCCCAGCATCACCGCCACCATGACGAAGGCGCGTTCGGTCGCGACATTCGATCCTGACAGCAGCAGATAGAACCCCGCCACCGCGAAAGAGATCACCGCCGCCACCTTCTTGCCGTTCGCCCGCACCGCCAGCGCCGGCACCAGCGCCAGCGCCGTGCGCAAGAGCGCGAAGACGAAGCCCACCAGAAAGGCCAGGTTCATGCCCGAGATGGCCAGAAGATGCGCCAGCGAACTGTCGCGCAGCGCTACGACGGTATCATGGCTGATGCCCGAACGGTCACCCGTCATGGCGCCCGCGGCAAAGGCGCCGGCATCGCCCGGAATGGCGGCCTGCATGGCCCCCGACAGATAGCTGCGCAGCCGGCCAATGCGTTCGTCGGCCGGACCCGGATCTTCCAGCAGCACCAGCGGCTTGGCGGTATAGCCGACGCCGCCCAGCCCGGCGAAATAGGCCATGCGGCGAAAGTCGAAGCCCCCCGGTTCGACCGCGCCGTCGGGGGCGGCCAGGCTGGCGGTGACCATCACGGTCTGGCCCGGCGCCGGGGTCAGGAAGGGCTGGTCGCCCTGCAACGAGAGCCGCACCCGCTGCGGCGTGCGGTCGGGCGGCAGGTCTTCCAGCACCACATGATCCAGCGTGATGCGCGGCGCATCCGAGGCGGAACGGTCAATCTCGACGATGCGGCCTTCGACCGGGCCATAGTAGCGGAAGGTCAGCATCGGTGCCTGCACCAGATGGGCGCGCAGCCCGGCGGCCAGAAAGCCCAGCATCAGCGCCAGCAGCGCCGCCGCGGGCGGACGCAGCAGATCGGGCGCCCAACGCTGCGCCAGGGCGGCGGCCAGCGCCAGCCCGCCCGCGCCCAGATACAGCGCCCGCCCCGGTTCGGACGGCCAGATGAACCACAGGCCCACACCGCAGCCGATCAGCACCGCGGCCAGGGGGAACAGATGCCCCCGCGCCTCGACCAGCGCGCGTAGCGGCGCCAGCAGCCATTGGTCGGGCCACGCCCCCGCCACCTTGCCCTTCCCCGTCCTTGCCGTCTAAATGCCCGCAACGCCGGCTGACCGGCTCTTCCCGTCATCCCAGATCCTGGTTTCCGAAAGGTTAATGCAAGAATGCCCATGCGCTCTGAGGCCCGCTCCGATGTGGTCACCCGCTTCGCGCCCTCGCCCACCGGCTATCTGCACATCGGCGGTGCCCGGACGGCGCTGTTCAACTGGCTGTTCGCCCGCGGCCGGGGCGGCAAGTTCCTGCTGCGGATCGAGGATACCGATCGGGAACGGTCAACCCCCGCAGCGACCGAGGCCATCCTGAAGGGGCTGACCTGGCTGGGGCTGGACTGGGACGGCGATGTCGTCAGCCAGTTCGAGCGCAAGGATCGCCATGCCGAGGTGGCGCATGAGATGCTGGCGCGGGGCACCGCCTACAAGTGCTTTTCCACCGCCGCCGAGATCGAGGCCTTCCGCGAGGCGGAGAAGGCGCGCGGTGTCAGCTATCCGGTGTTCCTGTCGCCCTGGCGCGACGCCGACCCGTCCACCCACCCCGACGCGCCCTATGTGATCCGCATGAAGGCGCCGCGCACGGGCGAGACGGTGATCGAGGATCAGGTGCAGGGCCGCGTGGTGATCAAGAATGAAACGCTGGATGACATGATCGTCCTGCGCAGCGACGGCACGCCCACCTATATGCTGGCCGTGGTGGTGGACGACCATGACATGGGCGTGACCCATGTGATCCGGGGTGACGACCACCTGAACAACGCCGCCCGCCAGCAGATGGTCTATGATGCGATGGGCTGGACCGTGCCGGTCTGGGCGCACATCCCGCTGATCCACGGACCCGACGGCAAGAAGCTGTCGAAGCGCCATGGCGCGACCGGGCTGGAGGAATACCAGGCCATGGGCTACCCGGCGAGCGGGATGCGCAACTACCTGACCCGGCTGGGCTGGGCGCAGGGCGACATGGAGATCTTCACCAGCGAAGAGGCGATGCGGGTCTTCACGCTGGAGGGAATCGGTCGCGCGCCGGCGCGGCTGGATTTCAAGAAGCTGGAAAACACCTGCGGCCATCACATCGCGATGACCGAGGATGCCGCACTGCTGCATGAACTTGAGGGCTATCTGGCCGCCGCGGGCCAGCCCGGGCTGACGGTGCAGCAGCGCACACGGCTTGTGCCGGCGATGGCGGCCCTGAAGGAACGTGCGAAGACCTTCCCGGAACTTCTTGAAAAGGCACAGTTTGCACTGGTGGATCGCCCCATCGCGCCGGATGAGAAGGCGGCGGCTTCGCTGGATACGGTATCCCGTGGTATACTGAAATCATTGACGCCGCGCTTGCAAAATGCTAGCTGGACGAAAGACACGCTCGAGACCATCCTGAACGAGATCGCCGCCGAAAACGGCATCGGATTCGGCAAGCTGGCGGCCCCGCTTCGGGCCGCCCTGGCAGGCCGCAGCGTGACGCCTTCGGTCTTCGACATGATGCTTGCCATCGGTCGGGACGAGACGATCGCAAGGCTTTCGGACGCCGCAGCCTGAGGCTGCCCCCGTCCCCGGCCTTGGCTCTGCGCCCCGCTGCGGGGCGTGACAGGACAACCGGCCCGCCGCCCCTTTGGCGGCCGGGCCCGACACGGGGGACGTGAGACGAATGGCAGACAGAAAAGCGACGCTGACGCTGGACGGCAAGGAATTCGACCTTCCGGTCCTGCACCCCACCCTTGGCCCCGATGTCGTCGATATTCGCAAGCTCTACAGTGACGCCGACATCTTCACTTATGACCCCGGCTTCACCTCGACCGCCGCTTGCGAAAGCACGATCACCTATATCGACGGCGACAAGGGCGAACTTCTTTATCGCGGCTATCCGATCGAACAGCTTGCCGATAAATCGACCCATCTCGAAACCTGCTACCTGCTGCTTTACGGAGAGCTGCCCACCGCCAGCCAACTGGCCGATTTCACCAGCCGCGTGACGCGGCACACGATGGTGCATGAACAGATGCACTATTTCTTCCGCGGGTTCCGCCGCGACAGCCACCCGATGGCCACCATGGTGGGCGTGGTGGGCGCGATGTCGGCCTTCTACCATGACAGCCTTGACATCAACGACCCCTGGCAGCGCGAGGTTGCCGCGATCCGCATGATCGCCAAGCTGCCGACCATCGCCGCCATGGCCTACAAGTATTCGGTCGGCCAGCCCTTCGTCTATCCGAAGAACTCGCTCTCCTATGCCGGCAACTTCCTGAACATGTGCTTCGCCATTCCGGCCGAGGACTATGTGGTCTCGCCGGTGCTGGAAAAGGCGATGGACCGCATCATGATGCTTCATGCGGACCACGAACAGAACGCCTCGACCTCGACCGTGCGTCTGGCCGGGTCTTCGGGCGCCAATCCGTTTGCCTGCATCGCGGCGGGCATTGCCTGCCTGTGGGGGCCGGCACATGGCGGCGCCAACCAGGCCTGCCTGGAAATGCTGAAGGAAATCGGGACGGTTGACCGGATCCCGGAATTCATTGCCAAGGCCAAGGACAAGAATTCGGGCTTCCGCCTGATGGGCTTTGGCCACCGGGTCTACAAGAACTTCGACCCGCGCGCCAAGGTGATGAAGGAATCGGCCGACGAGGTGCTGGAGCTGCTGGGGGTTCACAACAACCCGCTGCTTCAGGTGGCCAAGGAGCTGGAGCGGATCGCGCTTTCGGACGAATACTTCATCTCGAAGAAACTTTACCCCAACGTAGACTTCTACTCGGGGATCATCCTTGAGGCGATGGGCTTCCCCACCTCGATGTTCACGCCGATCTTCGCGATTTCGCGCACGATCGGCTGGATTTCGCAGTGGCGGGAAATGATCGCCGACAAGAACCAGAAGATCGGCAGGCCGCGGCAGCTCTATATCGGGCCGAAACACCGCGACTATGTCGACGTTCGCCACCGCTGAGGCGGGCGCGAAGGGAACCGGAGCGAATGGGAAGGGCGGTCCGCGGGGCCGCCCTTTCTGCTTTGCCCCCTTCCGGTCCGGCCGGGCACGGGGCAGGATGCGCGGCAGGAATGGCAGGGGGCACGGGTGACGAAGGAACGGTATCTGGTCATTGACCTTGCCCGCACGGCGGCGCTGGCCGGCATGGTGGCGTTTCATTTCACCTATGACCTGGAGCTGTTCGGTCTGGTGGCCCCCGGCACCGCCGTGACCGGCTGGTTCTGGTACCATGCCCGGATCGTGGCGGGATCGTTCATCTTCCTGGCCGGGCTGTCGCTGTGGATGGCGCATGGACAGGGCATCCGCTGGCCCGCCTTCTGGCGGCGGCTGGTCAAGATCGGCGGCACGGCGGGGCTGGTGACGCTGGTCACCTGGGCCACCTTCTCGGCGCTGGGAGAGCCGCGCCTGACCATCTTCTACGGCATCCTTCACTCCATCGCCGTGTCGTCGCTGGTGGGGCTGTTGTTCCTGCGCCTGCCCGCCGTGGTGGTGCTGGCGGTGGCGGCCGGGGTCTTCGCCCTACCCTATGTCTGGGCGCATCCTGCCTTTGACGGCTGGCTGATCTGGACGGGCCTGTCGGGGCGGGTGCCGATCACCGCGGATTATGAGCCGTTCTTTCCCTGGTTCGCCCCCTTTCTGGGCGGGATCGCGCTTGGCAAGATCTTCAGCTTCCTTGGCCTCTGGCCGCATCTGGCCCTGCCCGCGACGCCGCTTCTGCGGCGGCTGGCCTGGCCGGGACAGCATTCGCTGGCGATCTATCTGATCCACCAGCCGGTGCTGATCGGGCTGGTGCTGGGCGCGGCCTGGCTTCTGGGCTGACCGCCGGCCGCGGGGGCGCTGCCCCCGCACCCCCGGGATATTTCAGGACAGATGAAAGGGCCTGCGCGCCCGCACGCAAAGGAAAAGCCCCCGCGCCGGGATGTCCGGGCGGGGGCTTTCCAGAAGGCGGGGCGGATCAGACCTTGAGGCTGAGGACCGTGGCCATCTGCAGATCGCCAAAGCCGTTGAAGCGGCTGTTGGTGACCACCGAGTAAGACCCCATGCCGTGCCAGATCAGATAATCGCCCTCGGCCAGACCGGCGGGCAGCGCGATTTCGCCCGGCAGGCGGTCAACCGAATCGCAGGTGGGGCCGAAGACGATGCGCGGCTTCAGCTTGCCCTTGCGCGGCGTGCCTTCGGCATCGACCACCTGGATACGGTCGATCACGCCGATCAGCGGCAGTTCGGTCAGCGTGCCATAGACGCCATCGTTCAGGAACACATGGTCGCCATCGCGCACCGCCTTGACCCGTGCGGCCAGCGTGAAGGCATCGCCGCACAGCGCCCGGCCCGGTTCGCAGACCAGAAGCGGGCGGTTTTCACCGAAGGCTTCGGTCGCCACGCGGTCGATCAGGGCGAAGATCGCCTCAAGATCGGGCAGGACGGCCTGCATGCGGTGGCTGGGGAAGCCGCCGCCGACGTTCAGCCGGGCAATGGTCACGCCGGCATCCGCCGCGATGCGGGCGGCTTCGCGGATGTAGGATTCCCAGGCGTGCGGGTCGGTGCATTGGGTGCCGGGGTGGAAGGTCAGCGAGGGCACGAAGCCCGCCGCCGCGACAACCTTGAGCAGCTCGGCCGCCAGTTCCTCGGTTGCGCCGAACTTGGCGCCGAAGTTGTAGGCCGCACCGGCGACCGGCAGCTTGAAACGCACGCTGATCTCGGTGCCCTCGGCGGGGACCAGTTCGATCAGCTTGGTCAGTTCGGTGCGGGAGTCCACGCTGTAGGACTTGACGCCGCGCGCGACCGCATGGGCGATTTCGGCGCGCGAGCGGACGGGGTTGTTGTAATGGATGGCCGCATCGGGCGCGAGGCGGCGGATCAGGTCGATCTCGAAGGCGCTGGCGCAGTCATAGCCGCGCACACCCGCCGCGGCGAGGTTCTCGATCATCTCTTCGCCCGGGTTCGACTTGACCGCATAGGTCACCATGCCGGGAAAGCCGTCGATGAAGCGGCGGGCGTTCGCCTGCACCACGGTGGGCGCGAAGAACAGCACCGGGTTCTCCGGTGCTTCGGTGCGGAGGTATTCGGTCGGATTGGTCCAGATCGTTTTGGACAGTCCCATCGGCGTATCCTTTCTGCCAATGAAGACGCATCGCCCTTTGCCCCGTGCAGTCTGGGGGTGCGGGCACCAGCGTGGTTTCCTTGAACCAGGCCAGGTGCGTATGAGCCGCCCTTTTCCTGCAGTGAGGATGCGCGATATGGGTGACATCTTCACCGGAAGAAACTATATATTTGCCTTGAAACATCGTCAGAATGACGAAATCAGAAAGCAGATTGCATGGATGAACTGGATCGCAACATCATCGTCCTGCTGGGCGCCGACGCCCGCATGTCGGTGGCCACGCTGGCGCGGCGGCTGAAAGTCGCGCGCAGCACGATCCAGGCCCGGCTGGAACGGCTTGAAACCAACGGCGTGATCGTCGGCTATACGCTGAAACTGGGCGAAACCGCGCGCGAGGGGCGGCTGCGCACCTCGGTCCTGCTGACGATCGAGCCGCGGGCGCAGGGCGCGATTCTGACCCGGCTGAAGGCGATTCACGAGGTGGAGCGTGTCTTCACCACCTCGGGGCGATTCGACTTCCTGTTGCAGATCGCCTGCCCCAATACGCAGGTGCTGGATCAGGTGCTGGACCAGATCGGCGCCATGACCGGGGTGAAATCGTCAGAAAGCCTGATCCACCTGTCGACCAAGATCGACCGGGCGGTGTGACGGTCACCCGGCGGGGCGCAGGGCGAAGAGGTTGACGAAGGCCTGTCCTTCGGCCGGATCGCCGGAAAAGCCGATGACGCCGGCCGCCGTGACCGCCAGCGGTTCGGGGCCGTAGATCGCGCGCGCCATGGCGTTGGTGCCGCCTTCAAAGCGCAGGGGCGCCGCCGGATCGTCGCCACGCGCCACGCGGCAGGCCCCGGAGGCGATGTCCATGGTGAAGCTGTCCTCGGCCAGACGGAACACCGCCTTGTGCGTTGCCGTCCGCACCGGCGCGCACATCGCCCGCATCGACAGCATCAGCGCCGACGGGCTGATGAACAGGCGCGGATCATGGCCCGGCATCCCCGCCCCCCAGCGGCAAAGGGCGCGGATCACCGGCCACAGCCCCTGCCCGGCTGCCGTCAGGCGGTAGAGCGTGATCTTTTCGGGATCGGGCAGATCCTCGCGGCGCAGGATGCCCGCGGCGGCCAGTTGTTCCAGCCGCTGGGTCAGCACATTGGCGCTGATGCCCGGCAGGCCCGCCCGCAGCGCCCCGAAGCGGCGCGGACCCAGCATCAGTTCGCGCACCACCAGCAGCGCCCAGCGGTCGCCGATCAGATCCAGCGCATGGGCGGCGATGCAGCCTTCGTCATAGGACCGCCGGTTCGGCGTGGTCATATTACATAACTTTCAGTTGCTTTTTATAACTATAGCCGCCACCCTGCGCGATACAAGAGTGAAGGGAGGGTGTGATGGCCTATCTGGATGGTTTCGTGATTCCGGTTCCGACAGTGAACCGCGAGGTTTATCGCCAGCATGAGGAGGAGTATTGGCCCCAGTTCCGCGCCATGGGGGCGCTGAGTCTGGTCGTGGGCTGGGGCGACGATGTGCCGCCCGGCAAGCAGACCGACTTCTTCCGCGCGGTCGCCGCGACGCCCGAGGAAACCGTGGTCTTTGCCATGCTGACCTGGCCCGACAAGGCCACCCGCGATGCGGCCTACAAGAAGATGATGGAAGACCCTGCCCATGAGCAGGTGGAGATGCCCTTCGACGGCCGCCGGATGATCTATGGCGGCTTCACCCCGATCTTCAGCGCCGGAGTCTGAGAGATGAGTGTTCAAGGTGCCCCCTGCTGGTATGAACTGGCAACACCCGAGGTTGCGGCGTCGCAGGCCTTTTATGGCCCGGTGCTGGGCTGGGGCTTTCAGGATGCCGGGATGGAGGGGTTTTCCTACATCCTGGCCATGATGGACACGGCGATGGTCGCCGGGCTGATGCAGCCAGACACGCCGATGCCCTGTTTCTGGCTGGTCTATTTCGCGGTGGACGACTGCGACGCGACCGTGGCCCGCATCACGGCGCTGGGGGGCGCGGTGCATCGCGCCCCGGCCGATATTCCGGGCACCGGCCGCTTTGCCATCGTGACCGATCCGCAGGGCGCGGCCTTTGGCCTGTTGCAGCCCCTGCCCGGCCAGCAAGGCAGCGCCTTTGACCAGAAGAAATCCGGTCATGGCAACTGGCACGAGCTGAACACCACCGCGCCCGAGGCCGCGCTGGCCTTTTACGGCGATCTGATGGGCTGGACGCCGTCCACCGCCATGCCGATGGGTGAGATGGGCACCTATCAACTGTTCGCGCGGGAAGGCGCCGACATCGGCGGCATGATGCGGCTGATGGCGCCGCCCGGCGTGCCGCCGCATTGGCTGCCCTATTTCGGCGCCCCCGGCATCGACACGGCCAGGGCGGCGGTGCTGGCCGGCGGCGGGCAGGTGCTGCACGGGCCGGTCGAGGTGCCGGGCGGAGCCTATATCATCATCGCGCAAGACCCGCAGGGCGCGGTCTTTGGCGTGGTGGGGCCGCAGGGATGACCGGCCCTGTCACCCTGACCACCTATGACTGGGTGCCGCAAAGCCCGCGCGGCCATGTCCGCGACCTGCGCGTGCGCTGGCTGCTGGAGGAGATCGGCCGCCCCTACCGGGTGGAGACGACGCCGCTGATGGACAAGACGCCCGAGCATTTCGCGCAGCAGCCCTTCGGGCAGGTGCCCTTTGTGCGCGACGGGGATCTGGTGCTGTTCGAAAGCGGCGCAATCCTGCTGCATCTGGCGCGCGACACGCCGCTTCTGCCCGGGGGCGACGATGGCGCCCGCGTGCTGCAATGGGTGATCGCGGGGCTGAACTCGGTCGAGGTCTGGGCGATGTTCTGGGTGGTGGCCAAGCTGTTCCGCAAGGATGACGAGGCCGCCGCCCGCGAAGCCGTGTTACTGGGGCAAAGGCTGGGCCAGCTTGAGGCCGCGCTGGCGGGCAAGGACTGGCTGGTCGCGGACCGCTTCACCGTGGCCGATCTGCTGATGGCCGACATCCTGCGCATCCCGGCGGCGAACGGCTTTCTGGACGGGTTGCCGGGATTGCAGGCCTATCTGGCCCGCGCCACCGGCCGCACGGCCTGTGGCAAGGCGCTGGCCGACCAGATGGCGCATTGGGCCGAGGCCGACCGCCGCCGCGCGGCCTGATCGCGGCCGCAACAGAGCGGGGCGCACGCGGGCAACTTGCCCCTGCGCCCCGCAAGGGCTAAATCCCGCGCAGCACACGGGAGACGCCAGATGCCGATGGAAAAGACCTTCAACGCCGCCGAGGCCGAGGCCCGCCTCTCGAAGCTGTGGCTTGAGAGCAAGGCCTTCGCGGCCGGGGCCAATGCCAAGCCCGGACACCCGGCCTTTTCCATCATGATCCCGCCGCCGAATGTCACCGGCAGCCTGCATATGGGCCATGCCTTCAACAACACCCTGCAGGACATTCTGGTGCGCTGGCACCGGATGCAGGGCGACGATACGCTGTGGCAGCCCGGCACCGACCATGCGGGCATCGCGACCCAGATGGTGACGGAACGCGAGCTGGCGAAAACCAACCGCCGCCGCAGCGATTTCACCCGTGAGGAATTCACCGGGCTGGTCTGGGACCAGAAGCGCAAGTCGCGCGGCACCATCATCGGCCAGTTGCAGCGGCTTGGCGCAAGCTGCGACTGGGACCGCGAGGCCTTTACCATGTCGGGCGCCCCCGGTGCCCCCGCGGGCGAGGAAGGCAACTTCCACGACGCGGTGATCAAGGTCTTTGTCGATCTTTACAACAAAGGCCTGATCTACCGCGGCAAGCGGCTGGTGAACTGGGACCCGCATTTCGAGACCGCCATTTCGGACCTTGAGGTCGAACAGACCGAGGTGGCCGGCCATATGTGGCACTTCAAGTATCCGCTGGCGGGGGGCGAGACCTATATCTACCGCGAGAAGGATGCCGAGGGGCGCGTGATCCTGGAAGAGGAACGCGATTACATCAGCATCGCCACCACGCGGCCTGAAACCATGCTGGGCGACGGCGCCGTCGCGGTTCATCCATCAGATGAGCGTTACGCGCCAATCGTCGGGAAACTTTGTGAAATCCCGGTTGGTCCGAAGGAACACCGCCGCCTGATCCCTATCATCACCGACGAATATCCCGATCCGAATTTCGGTTCGGGCGCGGTGAAGATCACCGGCGCGCATGACTTCAACGACTATGGCGTCGCCGCCCGCAACGACATTCCCTGCTACCGGCTGATGGACACCCGCGCGCAGATGCGGGCCGATGGCCTGCCCTATGATCAGGCGGCCGGCATCGCGCAGCGCCTGTCGCGCGCCTGGCTGGTGGCCAAGGGCTATGCAACGCCCGGCATCGCGGAGCAGCCCTTTGCCCTGTCGGAAGCCGAGATCGACGCGCTGAACCTGGTGCCTGACGACCTGCGCGGGCTGGATCGCTACGAGGCGCGCAAGCGCGTGGTCGACCAGATCAACGCCGAAGGTCTGGCCGTTACCGTGCTGCAAAAATCGGTCGACAAGGAAACCGGCGCGGAGCACCTGGAACGGGTGCCCTATGTCGAGGCGAAGCCGATCATGCAGCCCTTCGGGGACCGCTCGAAAGTGGTGATCGAGCCGATGCTGACCGACCAGTGGTTCGTGGACACCGCCAAGATCGTGGAACCGGCGCTGGACGCGGTGCGGACGGGCAAGACGAAGATCATCCCGCCAAGCGGCGAGAAGACCTATTACCACTGGCTGGAGAACATCGAACCGTGGTGCATCAGCCGCCAGCTTTGGTGGGGGCACCAGATCCCGGTGTGGTATGGCTTCGACCTTTCCGCCCCCGGCTTTACCGATGATGAAGGCGATCAGGCGCTGGACAATGTGGAAATCCTGCGCGTTCTGGGCGACGGTGGCCCGGTTGCACGCGAGACCTCATCGCAGTGTGCGGCCGATTTCACCACCGTCTCCGACCGCTTCCGCGACGATCTGGCCGCGCTGCCGCATCCGCTGAACCATGCCCGTATCGTGGAAGTGGCCGACCGCGCCGCCGCAGCCGAGGCCCTTGCCGCTTCGCTGGCGGCCTATGAGGTGGATCAGGATGCAACGCGCCTGACCTACCCTGTCTGGCGCGACCCTGACGTTCTTGACACCTGGTTCTCCTCGGGTCTCTGGCCCATCGGCACGCTGGGCTGGCCCGAGCAGACGCCTGAACTGCAACGCTATTTCCCGACCTCGGTGCTGATCACGGGGCAGGACATCCTGTTCTTCTGGGTTGCCCGGATGATGATGATGCAGCTTGCCGTGGTGGACGAAATTCCGTTCCACACCGTCTATCTGCATGGCCTTGTGCGCGACGCCAAGGGCAAGAAGATGTCGAAGTCGCTGGGCAATGTCATCGACCCGCTGGAGATCATCGACGAATTCGGCGCCGATGCGCTGCGCTTTGCCAATGCGGCCATGGCCAGCCTTGGCGGCGTGCTGAAGATGGACACCAGCCGGATCGCCGGCTACCGCAACTTCGGCACCAAGCTGTGGAACGCCTGCCGCTTTGCCGAGATGAACGGCGTCTGGGACGGCCATGCCACCCAAAGCGCGCCGCCCGCCCCCAAGGCGACGGCGAACCGCTGGATCATCGGCGAGACCGCCCGCACGCTGGCCGAGGTGAACGCGGCGCTGGCCGACTTCCGCTTCGATCAGGCGGCGGATGCGCTGTATCGCTTCGTCTGGGGCAAGGTCTGCGACTGGTATGTCGAATTCGCCAAGCCGCTGTTCGACGGCCCGGATGCGGCGGAAACCCGCGCCACCATGGCCTGGGTGCTGGACCAGTCGATGATCCTGCTGCACCCGTTCATGCCCTTCATCACCGAAGACCTGTGGGGCACCACCGGCACCCGCGCCAAGCTGCTGGTCCATACCGACTGGCCGACCTACGGGCTGGATCTGGTGCAGGCGGATGCGCAGGCCGAAATGGGCTTTGTCACCGGGCTGATCGAGGAAATCCGTTCGGCCCGGGCGCAGGTGCATGTGCCGGTCGGCCTGAAGATCGACCTTGTGGCGACCGAGCTTTCCGCCGCCGCCCGCGCCGCCTGGGAGCGCAACGAAGCCATCATCCGGCGGCTGGCGCGGATTGACAGCTTTGCCGAAGGCCCCGCCCCCAAGGGCGCCATCGCGCTGGCGCTGGAAGGCGCGGCCTTTGCCATTCCGCTGGCAGGGCTGATCGACATCGCCGAGGAAAAGGCGCGTCTGCAAAAGACGCTGGACAAGCTGCGCAAGGAAATCGGCGGGCTGAAAGGCCGGCTCGACAACCCGAACTTCGTCAAATCCGCGCCCGAGGATGTGGTGGAGGAAGCGAAGTCCAACCTTGAGGCGCGCGAGGACGAGGCCGCCAAGGTGGATGCGGCGCTAAAGCGGCTGGCCGATCTGGGCTGACCGGACAGCGGGTTGCGCAAGGCATCGCCCTTGCGCAGCCCCGATTGCCATGCCACCAAACCGGCATGAGCCGCTTTCTGACACCCCACGCCGCCGCCCTGCCCTCGACCGTGCCGTTCACCGGCCCCGAAACGCTGGAACGGCGGCAGGGCCGTGCGTTCCGTGCGCGGCTTGGGGCGAATGAAAGCCTGTTCGGCCCCTCGCCCCGGGCGCTGGCCGCCATGCAGGCCGCCGCCGCCGAGGTGTGGAAATATGCCGACCCGGAAAACCACGATCTGAAGCAGGCGCTGGCCCGGCATCACGGCTGCAAGCCCGAGAACATTGTGGTGGGCGGCGGGATCGACACGCTGCTGGGCCTGCTGTGCCGGCTGACGCTGGAGCCGGGCACGCCGGTCGTCACCAGCCTGGGCGCCTATCCGACCTTCAACTTCCATGTGGCGGGCTATGGCGGGGCGCTGACGCGCGTGCCCTATGCGGGCCGCCACGAAGACCCGGCCGCGCTGCTGGCCGCCGCTGGCGCGCAGACCGCGCGGCTTTTGTATCTGGCCAACCCCGACAACCCGATGGGCAGCCACCACCCCGGCCGCGTGATCGAGGATCTGGTGGCCAACCTGCCGCCCGAGACCCTGCTTCTGCTGGACGAGGCCTATGCCGACCTGGCCCCGCCCGAGGCGATTCCGGCGATTGCGGCCGATCATCCGCAGGTCATCCGCTTCCGCACCTTTTCCAAGGGCTATGGGATGGCGGGCGCGCGGGTGGGCTATGCCATTGCCGAACCCGGCCTTGCGCTGGCCTTCGACAAGGTGCGCGACCATTTCGGCATGGGCCGGATCGGCCAGATCGGCGCGCTGGAGGCGTTGCGCGATCAGGACTGGCTGGCGCAGATCCGCCGCAATATCGAGGCGGGACGCGACCGGATGGGGCGCATCGCGCGGGCGAACGGGCTGGAGCCCCTGCCCTCGGCCACCAATTTCGTGACGCTGGACACCGGGCGCGACGGCGATTTCGCCCGCGCCGTGCTGGCCGGCTGTCAGGAGCAGGGCCTGTTCATCCGTATGCCGGGCGTGGCGCCTCTGGACCGCTGCCTGCGGATCAGCCTTGGCCCCGAGGCCGCGCTGGATGTGGTTGAGGAAATCCTGCCGCAAGCCTTGCGGGCGGCGGGCGGCTGAAGGTCAGTCGCGCGCCGGGCCAAGTGCCGGGGCGGCCCCTTCGGGCGCGGTGGCGGTGGCGCCCAGACGGGCGGCGGGGGCCTCGACACGGGCCGTCACCACAGGGGCGCGCAGGACGGGTTCGTCCATCTCTTCATCGACCTCGGGCCAGACATCGCCGCCCCGCCGCAGCGCGCGGCGGAACACCAGCAGGTTCTGAACCGTGGTCTTGGTGCCGGTCAGCCCGGCGCGTTCGTCGCAGGGCAGCGCATCGGCGCGCACATATTCCCAGCCCTCGGCGGCCATTTCGTTCATCGCCGTGGTCAGGGCCAGCGCGAAGCGTTCTTCCGTGGTCTTTACCCCGCGGGCTTTTTCGCCACGGCGCGGGGCGGGCACGACCCGATATTCGAACTGCTGCATCAGGAACTCCGGGGGCTACGGCGGACAACAGGGTATGGCCTTTGCCCGCAACAGGCAAATGACGAGGCCGTCAGCGCCGGCCTGCGGGGCCGGCGCCGGGGGCGGGATCAGAGACCCAGCTTCTTCATCACCAGATCGTTGACGGCGGCCGGGGCGGCCTTGCCGCCGGTGGCCTTCATCACCTGGCCCACGAACCAGCCTGCCAGCTTGGGGTTCTGCTTGGCCTTTTCCACCTGCGCGGGGTTTTCCGCGATGATGGCATCCACCGCCGCCTCGATCGCGCCGGTGTCGGTGACCTGCTTCATGCCGCGCGCCTCGACGATGGCCGCCGGGTCGCCGCCTTCGGTCCAGACGATTTCGAACAGATCCTTGGCGATCTTGCCCGAAATGGTGCCTGCGCTGATCAGTTCGACGATGCCGCCCAGTTGGGCCGCCGAAACCGGGCTGTCGGCAATCTCTTGCCCTTCCTTCTTGAGCCGGCCGAACAGTTCGTTGATGACCCAGTTCGCGGCCAGCTTGCCGTCACGGCCCTGCGCCACGGCTTCGAAATAGCGCGCGGCGTCCAGTTCGGCGGTCAGCACCGAGGCGTCATAATCGGTCAGGCCGAAATCGGCCATGAAGCGGGCCTTCTTGGCGTCGGGCAGTTCGGGCATGGTGGCGGCGATGCCGTCCACCCAGGCCTGTTCGATTTCCAGCGGCAGAAGGTCGGGGTCGGGGAAGTAGCGGTAATCATGCGCCTCTTCCTTGGACCGCATCGACCGCGTTTCGCCCTTGTCGGGATCGTAGAGGCGGGTTTCCTGCACGATGCTGCCGCCGTCTTCCAGAATGGCGATCTGGCGGCGGGCTTCATACTCAATGGCCTGCTGGATGAACCGCATCGAGTTCATGTTCTTGATTTCGCAGCGGGTGCCGAGATGGCTGAAATCCTGCGTTTCCTGGTATTTCTCATACTGGCCCGGCCGGCAGACGGACACGTTCACGTCGGCCCGCAGGTTGCCGTTCTGCATGTTGCCGTCGCAGGTGCCAAGGTAGCGCAGGATCTGGCGCAGCTTGCCGACATAGGCGGCGGCTTCTTCGGGGCCGCGGATATCGGGGCGGCTGACGATTTCCATCAGCGCCACGCCGGTGCGGTTGTAGTCGACGAAGGACAGGTTCGGGTCGATGTCATGGATCGACTTGCCGGCATCCTGTTCCAGGTGGATGCGTTCGATCCGCACCCGGCGGGCAATCCCCGACCCCATTTCGACGATCACTTCCCCCTCGCCCACGATGGGGTGGTAAAGCTGGGAAATCTGGTAGCCTTGCGGCAGGTCGGGGTAGAAATAGTTCTTGCGGTCGAAGGCCGAGGTCAGGTTGATCTGCGCCTTGAGCCCCAGCCCGGTGCGCACCGCCTGTTCCACGCAGAATTCGTTGAGCACGGGCAGCATCCCGGGCATCGCGCAATCGACGAAGCTGACATTGGTGTTCGGTTCGGCCCCGAAGGTGGTGGAGGCGCCCGAGAACAGCTTGGCATTGCTGGCCACCTGGGCGTGGATTTCCATCCCGATCACCAGTTCCCAATCGTGCTTGGCACCCTGAATGACTTTGGGCTTGGGCGTGGCAAAGGTCAGGTCGAGCATGGCATCCTTCCGGTGTTCCGGGCTTGATCCCTTGCGTTTAGGCCGCAGGGCGGCGCGGGGCAAGAGGGCGCGCGATGGCTGCGGGTGGCAGATTCCCGCGCATCGGCCGGCCGGCGGTTTGGTGGACGGGCCGGTCGGCGGTATAGGAGCCGCCAGAGCCAACTGCCATTGGACATACCCTTGACGTTGACCACACCCGCCCAAGGCGCCGCAAAGGCCGGTTCGCACCGCCCTGTCCGCGCCGCCGTGCTGCGCCCCGCCCTGTGCCGGGCGGCCTGTCTTGGCCTTCTGCCGCTGCTGGCGGCCTGCGTCAGCAGCGCCAAGGAACCCGAGGCGCCCCCGGTGATGCGCTGGGACCACCGCCCCGAGGCGATGCACTGGACCAAGGCCGCGATGAACGCGGTGGCCGAAAAGGATGATGTGCTGGCCGAGCGCGTGCCCGCCGACATTGCCACCTGGTGCCCCGGCTATGCCAAGGCCAGCCTTGAGGAACGCCGCGCCTTCTGGGTGGGCGTGCTGAGCGCCGTGTCCAAGCACGAAAGCGGCTGGAACCCGGCGGCGGCGGGCGGCGGCGGGCGCTATGTGGGGCTGATGCAGATTTCGCCCCGCACCGCGCGCGATCAGGGTTGCGAGGCGCAAAGCGCCGGCGCCCTGAAGGACGGCAGCGCCAATCTGGCCTGCGCGGTTGAAATCCTTGCCGATGACGTGGGTCGCGACGGCGTGGTTGCCGGACCCGGAAACCGGGGCGTGGGCCGGGACTGGATGCCCTTCCGCAAGGCCGACAAGCGGGCCGACATGGCCGCCTGGACCCGCGTTCAGGAATGGTGCCAGGCCGGCTGACGCCGGCCCGGCAATCAGCCCGCCAGCATCCGCCCCGCCATTTCCGACAGGTCGCGCGACAGGCCCGGCGCCGCCAGAATCCGCCGCAGTTCCGCCTGTGCCAGCGCCTGACGCCCGGCATCGTAGCGACGCCAGGTTTCGAAAGCGGTGGACATGCGGGCGGCGGTCTGCGGGTTCAGCGGATCAAGTTTCAGCAGCCAGTCGGCCACGGTGCGATACCCGTCGCCGCCGGCATGGTGAAAGCCCGCGTGGTTGCCGGACAGGGCGCCGATGACAGCGCGGAAGCGGTTGGGGTTCTTCCAGTCGAAATCGGGGCGTTCGGTCAGGCGGCGGGTGACGGCGGCGGCCTGATCGGGCGCGGCCAGCGCGACCTGAAGCGCGAACCACTTGTCCATCACCAGCGCATTGCCGGACCAGCGGGTCTCGAACCGCGCCAGTTCCGCCGCGCCCTTGCCAATGTCGAGCAGCGCCGCCAGCGCGCCGACCTCTTCGGTCATATTGTTGGCGGCGGCATAGGCGGCTTCGGCCGCGGCCCCGCCATCAACCCGCGCCAGAAGCTGGAGCGCGGCGGTTTTCAGCGCCCGCCGCCCGGCGGCCCGGGCATCGGCGGTGAAGGGGCCGCTGTCGGTCAGCCCGGCGATCAGCCCCGGCAGATGCGGGGCCAGCCGCTGCGCCAGCGCCGTCGCCGCCGCGCGGCGGGCGGCGCGGATCGCGTCGGGGTCGGGCACGGTGCCGGCGGCGTGCAGGGTCTGGGCGATGTCATCCTCGGCCGGCAGGCGCAGGGCCAGCGCGCGGAAGGCGGGATCAAGGCTGTCATCCAGCACCAGTTGCGGCAGCGCCTCGGCCCAGGCGGGCGAGACCCCTGCCCCCTTGGCGACCATGGCGACCAGCATGTCGCGGGCCAGCGACCGGCCCGCTTCCCAGCGGTTGAACGGATCGGTGTCATGGGCCAGCAGGAAGGCGCGTTCCTGCGCGCTGACGGCGCGTTCCAGCACCACCGGGGCGGAAAAGCCGCGCAGGATGGACGGGATCGGCCGCGCGGCCAGCCCTTCGAAGCGGAAGCTCTGGCTGCCCTTGGTCAGTTCCAGCACGGTGGTGGGCACCACCTCGTCGCCATTGGGGTTCAGCAGGCCCACGGCGACCGGAATGACCTTGGCCCCCTTGTCGGGCTGGCCCGGCGTGGGCGGGTTCACCTGCGTCAGCGTCAGCGTGTAGGTGCCGCCCTGCGGGCCGGGGTTCCACGCTTCGCTGACCGTCACACGGGGGGTGCCGGCTTCGGAATACCAGCGCTTGAACTGCGTCAGGTCGCGGCCGGTGGCATCTTCGAACACCTTGAGCCAGTCTTCGATGGTGGCGGCGTGGCCGTCGTGGCGGTCGAAATACAGGTCAAGCGCGCGGGCATAGCCGTCATCGCCCACCAGCCGCTTGAGCATCCCGATGATCTCGGCGCCCTTTTCATAGACGGTGGCGGTGTAGAAGTTGTTGATCTCGACAAAGCTCTCGGGCCGGACGGGGTGGGCGAGCGGTCCCTGATCCTCGCGGAACTGGCGGGCGCGGAGGGTGAGCACGTCTTCGATGCGCTTCACGGCATGGCTGCGCATGTCGCCGGAGAACTGCTGGTCGCGGAAGACGGTCAGCCCTTCCTTGAGACAAAGCTGGAACCAGTCGCGGCAGGTGATGCGGTTGCCGGTCCAGTTGTGGAAATATTCATGGGCGATCACCGCCTCGATGCGGGCGTAATCATCGTCTGTGGCGGTTTCCGGGCTGGCCAGCACGAGCTTGGAGTTGAAGATGTTCAGCCCCTTGTTCTCCATCGCGCCCATGTTGAAATCATCGACGGCGACGATGTTGAACACGTCCAGATCGTATTCGCGGCCGTAGGTCTGCTCGTCCCATTTCATCGAGCGGATCAGGCTGTCCATCGCATAGGCGCAGCGGTCGATGTCGGCGGCGCGGACCCAGACCGCCAGATCGACGGCGTGGCCCGAGCGGGTGGTGAAGCTGTCGCGATGCGCCACCAGATCGCCTGCCACCAGCGCGAAAAGATAGGCGGGCTTGGGCCAGGGATCGTGCCATTCGGCCCAGCCGGGGCCGCTGGCCACCGGGTTGCCGTTCGACAGAAGCACCGGCAGATCGCTTTCGATGCGCACCTTGAAGGGCGCCATCACATCGGGGCGGTCGGGGTAGAAGGTGATCTTGCGGAAACCCTCGGCCTCGCACTGGGTGCAATACATGCCCTTCGACATGTAAAGCCCTTCCAGCGCGGTATTGGTTTCGGGCGAGATCTCGACCGTGGTTTCCAGCACGAAGGGCGCCTCGGGCAAGAGATCGGCGGGCACGGTCAGCCCGGTGTCATCGGGCGTCAGGTCCAGAAGCGTGCCGTCCAGGCGGACCGAGACCAGGCGCAGGTCTTCGCCATCCAGCCGCAGCACATGGCGGCCCCGGGCGGCGGGGTTCGGGCGCAGGTGCAGCCGCGCGTCCACGCGGGTGGCCCTGGGGGCCAGGCGGACGGTCAGATCGACCTGATCGACCAGATGGCTGTAGGGGCGGTAATCGGACAGATAGACGGTGCGGGGATCGGTCATGGCAGACTCCGGTTTCATCCGCAGGATCGGGCGATGCGCGGCCGGGCGCAAGGGGGGCAGCCTTGCGGAACGGCATCGTTACCGGGCCTTGCCCCGCGCGCCCGGCGGCGGTATGGGATCGCCATCCCTGCCCCGGAGGACTGCCCATGAAAGCCCGCGTTACCGTCATGCTCAAGACCGGCGTGCTGGACCCGCAGGGGGAAGCGATCCGCCATGCGCTGGGGTCGCTGGGATTTGCCGGGGTGACCGGCGTGCGGCAGGGCAAGGTGATCGAGCTTGAGCTGGCCGCCACCGAGGCCGCCACCGCCGAGGCCGAGGTCAAGGCGATGTGCGAGAAGCTGCTGGCCAATACCGTGATCGAAAGCTACCGGGTCGAGATTCTCTGATCGCGGCGCTTGCGGAACGGGCGGAAGGCGGGGGCCAGCCCCCGCACCCCCGGGATATTTGAGGACAGATGAAAGGGGCAGGTTTCCCCTGCCCTGTGACGGCTTGGGATGGCCCGGTCAGGCCGCGCGCCGCGTGACCCGCAGGCGGATGCCGTTTTCCGCCCGCACCGTGAGATGCGCGACGGGCACCGGATCGGCGCCCTCGATCCGGTCGAAGCGGAAGCTGCGCAGCAGAAGCGCCAGCAGGAGCGGCCCCTCGATCATGGCGAAGGCCGCGCCGGTGCAGACGCGCGGGCCGGCCGAGAATGGCAGGAAGGCGTCGCGCGCGGACTGGCGGCCGGCTTCGGTCTGCCAGCGTGCGGGATCGAAGGCGTCGGGGTTGGCCCAGAGCCGGTCATGCCGGTGCAGGTGCCAGGGCGACAGCACCACCTGCGCGCCAGGGGCGACCTTGCGGCCACGGAAATCCTCGGGGCAGCGGTTTTCGCGCACCATCATCGGCACCGGCGGGTAAAGGCGCAGCGTTTCGCGGAACACGTCGCGGGCGCGTTTCAGCCGGCCCACGGCGGCGAAATCGGGGCTGTCGCCCAGCGACCGCGCCTCGGCGGCGACTTCGTCCTGCACCTCGGGGTAAAGCGCCAGCAGATAGAGCGTCCAGGCCAGGGCCGAGGCGCTGGTCTCATGCCCGGCAAGGAAGAAGATCGCGACCTGATCCACCATTTCCGAGGCATCGAAGCGTTCGCCGGTCTGCGGATCGGCGGTGGTCATGATCTTGGTGGCCAGATCGTCGGGCGCGGTGCCCGCGGCGATGGCGGCGGCGCGTTCGGCGGTGAGTTGCGCGATCAGCCCGCGGATCAGCGCGGCCGAGCGCCGGGTGGCGCGGCGGTGCAGGCGCGGCATCCAGCGCGGCAGCGGCAGGAAGGCGGCAAGGTTCAGGATCGGCTGGGTGCGCTGATAGGCGCGGAATTCGTGGAAGACGCGGGCGGCGACCTCATTCTCGATGGGGATCGAGAACAGGGTGCGGAAGATCACGTCGGCGGCGGCGTGGCTCATCGCCTCTTCCACCTCGACCTCGCCCTCGGACAGGCGGGCCACCGCCGCCTGCCCGGCGGCCAGCATGGCGGGATAGGTGTCCTTCAGGCGACCGCCTTCGAAGGCCGGGTCGATGATGCGGCGCTGGCGTTTCCATTCCTCGCCATTGGTCAGGAAGACCGACCGGCCCAGAAGCGGCGCCAGACCTTCGCCGATGCGGTTCGACTTGGGGAAATCGTCGGGGCGTTCGTTCAGCACGCGGGTAACAAGTGCAGGGTCGTTGCACATGTAGCTGCGGAAGAACGGGGTGCGGAATTCGGCCATCCAGGCGTGATAGAGCCGCGCGGGCTGGGCCGAGAGGATGTCGCGGCGGAAGAGCCGCAGGTAGCCCAGCAGCGACACCTTGTCGGGCCGCGGCGCGGGCTTGGGCGGCAGCGGGCGGTGAACGGGGCAGCCGGTCATGTCAGACTCGTATGGCGGTTCACCGCGCGGGTGATGCGGCTGCCCGAAGGCGCCCGGTCGCGGTAGCGGGCGGCAAGGGTCTGCGGGCCGGCGGTGATGCGGAAGTAATCATATTCCCCGTCGGCCCCGGTCAGGGCGTCGAAGGCGCAGAGATACTGGAAATGCAGGCGGAAGAAGCGCCAGCGCAGTTCCTTCCAGCGGGCGGGGGTCAGCGTCTGGGTGAAGGCCGCCGACAGCACCAGCGGCCAGCGCTGGTTGGCGGGGGCGACGCCGGTGACCGCCACCGGATCGCAAAGCGCGAAGGCGCAGCCGTCGCCCGGCGCGGTGACATCGACCCAGGTCAGCTCCTCACGCGCCGAGAGATAGCGCAGATCGGCGCGCAGGCGGTGGGCGCCCGGCAGGAAGGATACCATCGGCACCACCTGCCCCAGGCTGAGGAAGGCCAGCGCCGGGCGGTGCAGCGGCAGGCCGCCGCGGATCAGGTCGGAGAGGATCGACACGCCGACATGCGCGCCCGAGGAATGGCCGACGACCAGCACCTCGTCGAAGTCCTGGTCCAGCGCGGCGCGGATGGCCGCCCGAAATTCCGCCATCCGCGCCTCAAGCCCCGGAGGGTTGGCGCCGCCCGACAGGGCCGAGAAGGCGTAATCGTGCATCAGGTAATAGGCATAGGTCTTGTTGTCGATCGACCGGAACCAGCGCAGCGCCAGCACCAGAACCCCGGCCCCGGCCAGAAGCCCGGCCGCCCAATGGCCGAAGCGCGACACCAGCGCCGCCGCAAGACCGGCTGCCAGCAGGGCCGCCAGAAGCTGCACCAGCAGGAAGACGATCGGATAAAGCGCGGCGATCATCGGGCCCTTGCGCAGCTTCATCAGCCGGAACAGCGCCCCCGAGCCGATATAGGCCCAGGCGGTGCGGACCAGTTGCAGATAGGTGGCGGGAATGGTGTTCGACATGCTTTCGCGCACGATGTCGGACCAGACCAGCACCTCGACATCCGATTCGGTCGCCCGACCGTCGAACTGGCCGTTCACATGCCAGCCATAGGGGCCTTTGGTCGTCTTGGGGGTGAGGGCCAGATCATAGCCGCAGATCCGGGCCTGATCGGTGCCTTCCTTGCGGTAAAGTTCGCGGTAGCGGCGCGGGTGGATCGGGTCATAGCCGGGAATATAGAAGACGCGCCGGCGAAACGCCCGCGTCGCCTGGTCCGGCCTGTCGTGATCCTGTGGCGCTTGCTGTTCCATCCGGCCTTTCCCTGGGTCCGATCATGCCCGGAAATCCGGCAAGGTCCAGAGGGTGCGACATCATCCCAAAAGGGGAATCCCAAGCGCATCAAAGCCTTCCAGCAACCACCAGCTGAAATCGGTGAAGGCGCCGGTCACCAGGGCAAGCCCGACGATCAGCAGAAGCGCGCCCATGGCGCGTTCGATCCATTTCATGTGGCGCTTGAGGCGGGTCATCAGGCCCATGGCCCGGCCGATGAACAGCGCGGCCAGCAGGAAGGGCAGCCCCAGCCCCACGGCGTAGACCGCCAGCAACACCATGCCGCGGCCGATGTTGCCCTCTTGCGCGGCAAGGCTGAGGATGGCGCCCAGTTGCGGGCCGATGCAGGGCGTCCAGCCGGCGGCGAAGGCAAGGCCCAGCACGAAGGCGCCAAGCGCCGAACCGCCACGGTCGCCGGCATCAAGCCGTGCCTCGCGGTCAAGGATCGGGATGCGGAAGACGCCCAGGAAATGCAGGCCGAAGACGATGACCACCACGCCGGCCGCCTTGGCGAAGAGCTGCTGGTTGGTCAGGAAGAAGGCCCCGAAGGCAGAGGCGGCAAATCCCAGCAGCAGAAAGACGGTGGACAGCCCCAGCACGAAGAACAGCGCGGGCAGGATGACCCGGCGGCGGGCTTCGCTGGCGCCCGTCATCTCGCCCATGGAAATGCCGCCCATATAGGCCAGATAGGGCGGCACCACCGGCAGAACGCAGGGCGACAGGAACGACAGCACGCCCGCCACCAGCGCAATCGCCATGGCCGGAAGCAGGCTGGCGTCGATGAGGTCGATCCCGAACATGGGCCCTGTCTAGCGGCAACGGCGGGCGGCGTCACGGGGGGCGGCTGTCACTTTGGCGGGAAGGGCCTGTCACATTCCGCCGCAAGGCCCTATCACCGTGGTCATGTCAGACCTGCCGGACACCTGGGATCACGAGATTGATTGCGAGGGGCTGCTGTGCCCCCTGCCCGTGCTGCGCGCGCGCAAGCGGCTGATGGCCATGGCACTGGGCCAGGTGCTGTGCGTGCGGGCGACCGATGCGATGGCGGCGGTGGACCTGCCGCATTTCTGCGGCCAGGCCGGGCACAGCTACCTTGGGCAAACGGCCGACGGGGCGGTGGCGCGGCATCTGATCCGGGCGGGCGGTCAAGGGTCGGCGGGCTGAGGCTGCCGCGCGGGCGGCTGCCCCTGCCCCTGATCGTTTCGCGCCGATCCCGACAGGCGAAATCTTCGGAGATGCTGAAGGCTTGGACGGCCCCACCTTCAGCAAGAAAGGGCGGGTTTCCCCGCCCTTTCAGCCTTGTATCACTTCTTCGACCACCAGCCGAACCGGCGCGGCTTGGACGCGGCGGCCTCGCCCGGGTCGGATTGCAGCGCCGTGCCTTCGGCCGGGTCGGGCGTCGGGGCGGGTTGCAGCGCGGGGGCTTCCACCTCGGCCGGCGCAGGGGCCGCTTCGGGGGCGGCTTCGGCCGCGACAGGCGCCGGTTCCGCCGGGGCGGCGGGCTTGGCCGGTTTGGCCGCCCTGGAGCGGGCCGCCGGTTTCGCCTTGGCGGCCGGCTTGGCTTCGGCGTCAGCCGGCGCTTCGCTGGCGGTCTCGGCGGGCGCGGCTTCGGCGGCGCTTGCCTCGGCATTGGCCTCAGCACTGGCCGCAGACTTGCGCGGGGCACGGGTGCGCTTGCGCGCCGGGGCTTCGGCTTCGGGCGCGGCCTCGGCCACCGGCTCGGCGGCAGCTTCGGTTGCGGCTTCCGCGGCGGGCTTGCGCCGGGCGCGGGTGCGCTTGCGGGCCGGGGCGGGTTCGGCAGCGGCGTCCTCGACGTTCACCGTCTCGGCAGCGGCTTCGGGGGCGGCGCCCTCTTCGGCCTCGTCGGCGTCATCGGCATCGTCCTGCCCCTCGGCGGCCCCTTCGGCCCCGCCTTCGCGGTTTCCACTCCGACGACGACGGCGGCGGCGGCGCTTCTTCTTGCCACCCTCTCCGTCACCGCCACGGTCACCGCCGCGCGGCGCCGGAGCGCGGGCTTCGGTTTCCTCGCCCTCGGCCTCGACCTCGGGCTCGTCCTCTTCGATCTCGGCCTCATCGACCAGATCGTCTTCGTCCTCTTCCTCGACGGGGGCGCCCATCAGGCCGGCATGACCCGACACCACCGGCATCGGTTCCGGCACCACGCGGGTCGCGGTCTTGAACTTCTCGATCGAGTAGTCGGGCGACACCAGCATCGGGTCGGCCTCAAGCCGGACCGCCATGCCATAGCGGGCCTCGATCAGCGCGATGTGTTCGCGCTTCTGGTTGAACAGGTAGTTGATGATGCCGACCGGCGCCTTCAGCAGCACTTCCTTGCTGCGCTTGCGGGTGCCTTCCTCTTCCAGCGCGCGCAGGATGGTCAGCGCCATGCTGTCGTCGCTGCGGATCAGGCCGGTGCCGTGGCAATGCGGGCAAGGCTGCGTGGTCGATTCCAGCATCCCGGGGCGCAGGCGCTGGCGGCTCATTTCCATCAGGCCGAAGCCCGAGATGCGGCCCACCTGGATGCGGGCGCGGTCGGTCTTGAGCTTGTCCTTGAGGCGCTTCTCGACGGTGGCGTTGTTCTTCCGCTCTTCCATGTCGATGAAGTCGATGACGATCAGACCGGCCAGGTCGCGCAGGCGCAACTGGCGGGCAATCTCTTCGGCGGCCTCGACGTTGGTCTTGAGCGCGGTTTCCTCGATCGAGCCTTCCTTGGTGGCGCGGCCCGAGTTCACGTCGATGGCAACCAGCGCCTCGGTCACGCCGATGACGATGTAGCCGCCCGATTTCAGTTGCACGACCGGGTTGAACATGCCGGCCAGGTAGCTTTCCACCTGATAGCGGGCGAACAACGGCATGGGTTCGTCATACCGCTTCACCTGCTTGGCGTGGCTGGGCATGATCATCCGCATGAAGTCCTTGGCGGTGCGGTAACCGCCCTCGCCTTCCACCAGAACCTCGTCGATCTCGCGCGAGTAAAGGTCGCGGATCGTGCGCTTGATGAGGTTGCCTTCCTCGTAGATCGTGGCGGGGGCGATCGACTTGAGCGTCAGATCACGCACCTCTTCCCACAGGCGCATCAGATATTCGTAGTCGCGCTTGATCTCGGCCTTGGTGCGCTTGGCGCCCGCGGTGCGGATGATCAGGCCGGCACCTTCCGGCACCTCCATCTCGCCCGCGATTTCCTTGAGCTTCTTGCGGTCAACGGCGTTGGTGATCTTGCGGGAAATGCCGCCGCCGCGCGCGGTGTTCGGCATCAGCACGCAGTAGCGGCCGGCCAGCGACAGATAGGTGGTCAGCGCCGCGCCCTTGTTGCCGCGTTCTTCCTTGACGACCTGGACCAGCATGATCTGCCGGACCTTGATCACTTCCTGAATCTTGTAGCGCCGCGAGCGCGACCGTTTCGGGGCGCTGATCTCTTCGGACACGTCTTCTTCGGCAATCGATTCGATCTCGTCATCGGTGTCCGAGGCGTGATCCATCGCGCGCCAGGCCGGGGCGCCGTTTTCGCCGTTTTCGGTGGCGGGGGCCGCAACGGCCTGTTCAACGGCGGACTCTGCAACCACGTCGGTCGCTTCGGCAATCGCATCGGCGGGCACTTCGGCCGCCTCGTCTTCAAGATCCACCACATCCATGCCCGAGGGGCCGGATTTCACCGCGTCGGGGCGGGCGGATTCGGCCTTGGGACGGGGCGCGCGGCGGCGATGGCGGCGGTTTTCTTCCTCTTCCTCGGCGCGGGCAAGCTGGCGTTCCTCTTCCAGCAGCGCCTTCCGGTCGGCGACCGGGATCTGGTAGTAATCCGGGTGGATTTCGGCGAAGGCCAGGAACCCGTGGCGGTTCCCGCCGTAATCCACAAAGGCCGCCTGCAGCGAGGGTTCGACCCGTGTCACCTTGGCCAGGTAGATGTTCCCGGCCAGTTGGCGCTTGTTTACGGTTTCAAAGTCAAACTCTTCGACCTTGTTTCCGTCCACCACGACAACGCGGGTCTCTTCCGCATGTGTGGCGTCGATAAGCATCTTCTTGGGCATGTTGTTCCATTGCGACCCGTGCGCAAGGCTGCCCCCGGCGGACCGGCGGCGGGATTACGGGAAACGGGGCGGCTTGTCTGGGCGGGGGCGGCGGTCGTGCGCGTGCGGACCCTGCCCTGCGGGCAGACCTCGCCTGTCGCTGCACTGTTCACGCGCCTCATCGCGGTTCACGTCAAGAGGGCCTTGCGACCCTCCGCCTTCAGCAGCCTTCCAGCGCCGGTTTCCCGCGCCTTGGGCAATGTGCACGGCCTTGCGGCCGATCCGGCTCCCCGAACGCGGCGCGTCTGGCGCGCATCAGCGAGGGGGGAGAGAATTTCCTGGGCCGGAAAACCGGCTCGCCGCGACCCTAGCGGCAAAGCCGGGCCAAGAGCAATGCACAATTTGAGAGGGGCCACACAATCCAGAGGCGAGTTCAGGGGTGCGCGGTCAGGTATAATCGCCGCGCACCAGCCCGTATTTGGCCATCTTCTCGTTCAGGGTGCGCCGCGGCAGGCAGAGTTCTTCCATCACCGCCACGATGCTGCCCTTGTGCCGGCGCATGGTGTTGTCGATCAGCATCCGTTCGAAAGCCTCGACATATTCCTTGAGCGGCTTGCCTTCGGTGGTCATCGCGGGACCGCTGGCTTCGTTGTCGGCCATCAGCAGCGAGGCGATGGAGCCCGACCCGCGCCGGTTCTGCAAGACGGCCCGTTCGGCGATGTTCACCAGTTGCCGCACATTGCCCGGCCAGGGCGCCTGCAACAGTTGCGCCGCCTCTTGCGCGGTCACCTGCGGGGCGTCGCAGCCGTATTCTTCGGCAAACTGTTCGGAGAGGCGGGTGAAAAGCTGAAGGATGTCTTCCCCCCGCGCCCGCAGCGGCGGCAGCACGATGGTCATCGCGCCCAGCCGGTAATAGAGGTCTGACCGCAGCGCCTGTTCCAGCGTCACGTCGGGGGCGTGCTGGTTGCGGATCGCGATGATCCGGGTTTCCGGCGGCAGGCCCTGTTCGTTGATGAAGGTCAGAAGCCGGGCCTGCAACGGGTTCGGCAGCGCCTCGATGTCTTCAAGGCAAAGCGTGCCGCCGCGCGCCTCTTCGACCAGGGGAATCACCCCGTCCTCGGCCGGGCCGAACAGCTTGGCGGCCAACTGGTCTTCGGACCAGGCGGCGCAGGAAATGCTGACGAATTTCTTGGACGCGCGCGGCCCCACGGCGTGCAGCGCATGGGCGACCAGCGTCTTGCCGGTGCCGGTTTCGCCGTCGATCAGGACGTGGCTGTCGGCCTGACCCAGATCCAGGATGTCCTCGCGCAGACGGTCCATCGCGGGGCTGGACCCGACCAGCTTCTTCATGATGGTGCTGCCGTCCGACAGTTCGCGCCGCAGGGCGCGGTTGTCCAGCGTCATCCGCCGCGCCTGGGTGGCCTTCTTGGCCAGTTCGGTCATCCGGTCGGGGTTGAACGGCTTTTCCAGAAAATCGAAGGCTCCGACGCGCATCGCTTCAACTGCCATTGGCACGTCGCCATGGCCGGTGATCATGATCACGGGCAGGCCGGAATCCTGGCTCATCAGGCGCTTGAGGAAGGCCATCCCGTCCATGCCGGGCATCTTGATGTCGCTGACCACGACGCCCTGAAAATCGGGGCCGATCACCTTGAGCGCCTCTTCCGCGCTGCCGAATGTCACCGTGTCGAAGCCGCTCAGTGCCAACCACTGGCTGATCGACGCCCGCATGTCGGCCTCGTCGTCAACGATCGCGACCTTCATCGAAAGTGCCATGCCTGCCTCATTCTGCTGCTTGTTGTTCTTTGCCAAGGATCGGCAATTGCATTTCAAAGACCGCGCCGCCCGTTTCACTGTTGCGCGCGGTCAACCGGCCGCCCAGATCGCTGACGATGCCGGAGGAGATGGCCAGACCAAGGCCGACGCCCTCGCCCGGCTTCTTGGTGGTGTAGAACGGCTCGAACAGGTTATCGAGTTCGTCGATGCCGTGGCCATTGTCACGCACCGACAGCGTGGCCGTCTCGCCCTCGGCCAGAAGCAGATCAATCTGCGGGGCCTTGACGCCCTTGGTGGCATCCAGCGCGTTGCGAAGCAGGTTGATGATCACCTGTTCCAGACGGATGCGGTCAGCCATGACCATGACCGGATGGCGCGGCAGGGCGCGGGTGATCTTGACCACGCGCGCCTTGAGCTGCGGTTCCATCATCGACAGCGCCGACGAGATGCAGGCGCGCAGATCGACCGGCTCGAACGCCTCGCCGCCCTTGCGGGCATAGGATTTCAGTTGCCGGGTGATCGCGCCCATCCGCTCGATCAGATCGTCGATCCGCTGGAACGACGACAGCGCCTCGTCCGGCCGGCGGCGCAGCAACAAGAGCCGCGCCCCGGCGAGATAGGTCTTCATCGCGGCCAGCGGCTGATTCAGTTCGTGGCTGACCGCCGCCGACATCTCGCCCAGGGCGGCCAGCTTGGACGATTGCGCCAGCGTCTGCTCGGCCACCTCAAGATCCTTCTGCACCTTTTCACGTTCCGCGATTTCGCGCTGCAGCCGGGCGTTCAGGATGCGCAGTTCCGCAGATTCGCGTTGCAACGAGATCGAGCGCGACCAGGCCCGGCGGCTGAGCAGATAGAAGGTCAGCGCCATCACGATGGCAAAGCCCATGATTTCCAGCGCCAGAATGCCGTTGACCTTCTCGCGCACCGAATCATAGGCGGTGAAGGTATAGATCCGCCAGCCACGGAACGGCACGCGGGCATCGGTCCGCATCACCGCCTCGCCGCGGACATAGGCGTCGGGCGGCGCCTGCGCCCAGTCTGCCGTCGCCTGAAAGGCCCGCTCCAGCGCCGAAGGCGCATCGCGCGCGGCCAGGGCCTCGGCCAACGACTTGCCGCGCCAGGCGGGTTCGGTCGCCAGGATCACCGTGCCTTCGCTGTCGGTCACCAGCACCGCATCCTGCAAGCCGGCCCAGGCGCGTTCGTATTTCATCAGGTCGACCGAAACCACGATGACGCCCAGCACCCGCCCATCCGCGACCACGGCGCGCGAATAGGAAAAGTCAAAGCCGCCGGTGTCGCGCCGCGCGGCGGTGAACAGCGTCGTTTCCTTGGCCCTCTGCGCATCTACAAAGAAGGAATCGTTGCGGTGGCTGGTGCCCAGCAGGTTGCGGTTGGTTGCCCCCACCACGCGCCCGTTCACATCCATCAGCCGGATCGCCGCCACGCCGATCTCGGATTGCAGGGAAATCAGCTTGCCGGATGTCTTGGAGAAGTCGCCGGCCTTCAGCGCCTCGATCAGCGCGGGGTCGCGTGCCAGCAACAGCGGCACGACCGAGGTGCGCTGCAATTCCGACACAAGGTTGCCGGTGTAAAGCGCCAGGCGCACCTCGGCCCGGTTGCGGGTGGAATCGACGAACCGCTCGGACAGCCAGCGGTTCGACACCACGACAACGCCCACCGCCAGCACCAGCAGGGCAGCGACGACAAGCTTTACGCGCCAAGGCAGGCCCTGGGGCATGTCGCCAGAGGTGGGATCACTTTCGGATGTCATGGCCGAAGTCTAGGGACCGGCGCGGCCCGTCTCAAGGCAATGGCCCTCAGGCCAGCGCCATCCCGCCCATCAGCCCGGCGAACATCGCCGCACCGTCAACCGAGCCGTGCAGCGCCTCGGCGGCGCGTTCGGGGTGCGGCATCAGGCCGAAGACACGGCGGTTTTCGGACAGGATACCGGCGATGTCGGCCATGCTGCCGTTGGGGTTGTCGGCATAGGTCAGCGCGATGCGGTCTTCGTCCTGCAACCGCTTCAGGCCATCGGCGTCGATGGTATAGTTGCCGTCATGGTGGGCCACCGGAATACGGATCTGCTGGCCCTTGGCGAAGGTCGAGGTATAGGCCGAGTCGGTGGTGACGACATTCAGCGTGACCGTGCGGCAGACGAAGCGCAGCGTGGCGTTGCGCATCAGCACGCCGGGCAGAAGGCCCATCTCGGTGATGACCTGAAAGCCGTTGCAGATGCCCAGCACATAGCCGCCGCGCTGCGCGTGTTTCACGATGGCCCCGCCGACCGGGGATTTCGCCGCGATGGCGCCGCAGCGCAGGTAATCGCCATAGGAAAACCCGCCCGGCACGCCGACCACATCGACGCCCGCCGGCAGTTCGGCATCCTTGTGCCAGATCCGCGTCACCTGGAACCCGGCGCCTTCAAAGGCGACGACAAGATCACGGTCGCAGTTCGACCCCGGAAAGGTGATGACGGCGGCTTTCATGACGGAACCTCGGGTTTGCGGCGGTGGTGCGGGCTTAGCGCAAAGGTCGCAGCATTTCCACCCCGCAGGGCTTGCGTCAGGGGGCAGAATGAACAACTTTCCGCGTCATGCTGACAGAATCCGCCCTTGCCGAACTTCGCGCCGTTTTCGGCGCCCGCCTGTCCACCGCGCGCGCTGTGCTGGACGCCCATGCCCAAAGCGAAAGCCTTGTCTCTGGCCCGCCGCCCGAGGCGGTGGCCTGGCCCGAAAGCACGGCTGAAGTGGCCGAGCTTGCCCGGCTGTCGGACCGGCACGGCTTTGCGCTGGTGGGTTGGGGGGCCGGCACCTCGCTTGAGGGACATGCGCTGGCGCTGGCGGGCGGGGTGACGGTGGATTTCACCCGGATGGACAAGGTTCTGTCGGTCCACCCCGAGGACATGACCGCCGTGGTCCAGCCCGGCATCACCCGCGAACGCCTGAATGAAGAGCTGCGCGCGACCGGCCTGTTCTTCCCGGTCGATCCCGGCGCCAATGCCACCTTGGGCGGCATGGCGGCCACCCGCGCCTCGGGCACGGCGGCGGTGCGTTATGGCACCATGCGCGGCAATGTGCTGGGGCTTGAGGTGGTGCTGGCCAGCGGCGAGGTGATCCGCACCGGCACGGCGGCGCCGAAATCCTCGGCCGGGTATGACCTGACCGGGCTGATCGTCGGGTCCGAGGGCACGCTGGGCCTGATCACCGAACTGACGCTGCGCCTGCATGGCCAGCCCGAGGCGGTGTCGGCGGCGGTCTGCGCCTTTGACAGCATGGCCCATGCGGTGGATTGCGTGATCGCGACCATCCAGTCGGGCGTGCCCATGGCGCGGATCGAGTTTCTGGACGCGGCGACGGTGACGGCGGTCAACGCCTATTCCCGCCTTGATCTGCCCGTGGCGCCGCAGTTGCTGGTGGAATTCCACGGCTCGCCCGACGGGGTAACGGAACAGGCCGCACGCTTTGGCGACATCGCCACCGGCTTCGGGGCGACCGGGTTCCAGTGGGCGAAAGCCCCCGAGGATCGCAAGAAGCTGTGGGCGGCCCGTCATGCGGCCTATCGGGCGATCCTGGCCTCGCGCCCCGGATCGCGGGCCATCGTCACCGATGCATGCGTGCCGATCTCGGCCCTGGCGGCGGCGGTCGAGGAGACGGCGGCGGATATTGCGGCCTCGGGTCTGCCGGGGCCGATCTTGGGCCATGTGGGGGACGGGAATTTCCACGCGATCCTGATGGTGCGCGAGGGCGACGCGGAAGAGGCGGCCACCGCCAAGGCACTGGCGCACCGCATGGCCGAACGGGCGTTGCGGCTGGGCGGCACGATCACCGGCGAACACGGGATCGGCTTTGGAAAGAAGGGGCTGATGGCGGCCGAACACGGGGCGACCTGGGCCGCGATGGGGCGGATCAAGGCCGCTCTGGACCCGAAGGGGCTGATGAACCCGGGCAAGCTGGTGCCCTGAAACAGAAAGTGCCCCATGAGGGGCACTTCGTCGGGCCGTTTCCCGTGCTGTCATTCCGTCACGGCGCCGGGGCGCCGCAACCGGACCTCAGTAGTAGCGGGTCGGGCGGCGGAACAGGCCCGCGTCCACATCGCGTTCACGGCGTTCCAGATCAATGCGCGACACGGCACCTTCCAGATAGCGGTGTTCCATTTCTTCGATGCTGGGGCCTTGCAGGGTTTTCAGCACAGTCTTCAGACGAGCGAACATGGCGAACCCTCCTTCTTTTGCGGTCATTCAGTTCACAGGGCGAATATAGGTTGCTGCAGCGCAGCGAAAAAGGCTGGAATGGCGAATCCCGCCATGCGCCACACGCATAGCGCTATCAGATTTAGCAATTCTCGCGGGCCGGATGCCTTGCGCAGAGCGGCAGCCGGCCAAAGCCCCCTGCCCGCGCGCCCCAAAGCGGGCGGTCAGTCCTCGCTGCGGCCGTCCGAGGCGCGGTTGCGTTCATAGCCGCGCATCCCGGGAAAGGCCGGCAACCAGGCCTCGCGGCGGGTGGTCCACAGCTCATAACTGGGGCGGAACTGGTCGGGCGCGTCGAAAGCGCCCAGGTTGACCTCAACCTCATCGCCGCTGCGGCCAAAGACCGGCGAGCCGCAGGTGGGGCAGAAGTGGCGCCCGCGATAGGCGCGGGTTTCGCCGGTGACGGTCACGGCGTCTTCGGGAAAGATGGCCGATCCGTGGAACAGCGCGCCGTGATGCTTGCGGCAGTCAAGGCAATGGCAGAGGCCAACCCGGTAGGGGCGCCCGCTGGCGATGACGCGGACGCTGCCGCAAAGACACCCGGCGGTGAACTGTTCCATGCTGCCCCCCAAGGCCCGATGGTGTGGAAGATAGCATCGGCAGGCGGCGGCGTCAGCCCGCCAGCAGCGCGCGGGCCGCCTGACGGGCGGCATCGGTGACCGTATCGCCCGCCAGCATCCGGGCGATTTCCTCAACCCGGTCGTCCGGGGCCAGCGCGGTGACGGCAGACAGCGTGGCATCACCCTGCACGCGCTTTTCCACCCGCCAATGCGCCACGCCAAGGGCGGCCACCTGCGGTGAATGGGTGACAACCAGCACCTGCGCGCCCTCGGCCAGCGCCTTGAGCCGGCGCCCCACGGCATCGGCGGTGGCGCCGCCGACGCCACGGTCGATTTCGTCGAAGATCAGCGTCAGCCCGCGCGACTGCCCGGTGAGGCAGACCTTGAGCGCCAGCAGGAAGCGGCTGAGTTCGCCGCCCGAGGCGATGCGGTTCAGCGCGCCGGGCGGCGCGCCGGGGTTGGTGGTGACGGTGAAGGTAACGGAATCCATGCCGTCGGGGCCGGGTTCGGCCTCGTCCAGACGGGTGACGAACAGGGCGCGTTCCATCTTGAGCGGGGCCAGTTCGCCCGCCA
This sequence comes from Pseudogemmobacter blasticus, assembly GCF_003071405.1. NCBI lineage: Bacteria > Pseudomonadati > Pseudomonadota > Alphaproteobacteria > Rhodobacterales > Paracoccaceae > Pseudogemmobacter > Pseudogemmobacter blasticus. Next base: position 832,601 of record NZ_CP020470.1, read on the forward strand.
TGGCGGCATCCAGACGCGCGGCCGCCTCGCGGCGCAGGGCGCGGATGCGGCGGGCCTCTTCGGCATAGGCGGCCTCGGCGGCGGTGACGGCGCGGGACAGTTTCGCAAGCCCCGCCTCGCCGGCATCCAGCGCCTCAAGCCGGGTGGCCAGCGCGGCGGCATGGGCGGCCAGATCATCGGGCGCAACCGCGTGCTTGCGGGCCAGCGCGCGGATGGCGAACAGCCGTTCTTCCGCCGCCTCCAGCTCGGCCGGGTTGAAATCCAGCGCCTCAAGGCAGTGTTCCACCCCGGCCAGCGCCTCGGACAGTTCGATGCTGGCGCGCGACAGGGCGGCAAGCGGTTCGTCCAGCCGCCCCCCGGCCTTGTCGGCGGCGCCTTCCAGCCAGCGCTGCGCGTCGCGCATCCGGCCTTCGGCGCCGTCTTCCGACAGGGCGGCCTGCGCACGGGCGATGTCGTCGCGGATGCGGGCGGCGCCCTGCATCAGCCGGCGGCTGGCATCCAGCGTGGCCTCTTCCCCCGGCTGCGGGTCAAGTTTGACCAGCTCGGCCACGGCATGACGCAGATAGTCTTCCTCGGTGCGGGCGCGGGCGATCTGTGCCTCGGCCTGGAACAGCGCGTCGCGCGCCTGGCGCTGCGCGGCCCAAAGCGCGCGCAGCGGCGCAAGGTCAAACCCGGCGAAGCTGTCCAGCAGCGCGCGATGGCCGCGCGGGTTCAGCAGGCCCCGGTCATCATGCTGGCCATGCAGTTCGACCAGCGTTTCCGACAGGTCGCGCAGCACTTCGGCCGTCACGCGGCGGTCATTGGCGAAGGCCTGGCGGCGGCCGTCGGCCTGGGCCACGCGGCGCAGGATCAGCTCGCCCTCGGCCGCGATGCCGGCCTCGGCCAGAAGGGGCGCGGCGGGGTGGCCGGCGGGCAGGTCGAAAACGGCGGTCACCTCGGCCCGGTCGGCCCCGGCGCGCACCACATCGGCCCGCCCCTTCCAGCCCAGCACCATGCCAAGCGCATCAAGCAGAATCGATTTGCCGGCCCCGGTTTCGCCGGTCAGCACGTTGAGGCCCGGACCCAGATCCATGGCCAGCCGGTCGATGATCAGCACATCGCGGATTTCAAGCGATCGAAGCATCAGGTCAGGCCATCGGAAGCGTGCCGGCACGCCCCATGGTTACAGCCACTCGCCGCGAACCATCTGGCGATAGATCTTGGTCAGCCAGCTATCGCCCTTGGCTTCAGGCGAAAGCCCCCTGCCCTTCAGCAGGTTGAAGCTGTCCTGATAGAAGGGCGAGGACTGGTAGTTGTAGCCAAGAATGGCGGCGGCGGTCTGCGCCTCGGATTCGAAGCCAAGGGCAAGATAACATTCGACCAGACGGTGCAGCGCCTCGGCGGTGTGCGTGGTGGTCTGGAAATCCTGCACCACGGTGCGGAAGCGGTTCAGCGCCGCCGCATAATGCTTGCGCTTGAGGTAGTAGCGCCCGATTTCCATTTCCTTCGCGGCCAGATGGTCGAAGGCCAGGTCGAACTTGAGAATCGCCGACTGGGCATATTCGCTGTCGGGATATTTCTCGATCACGTCGCGCATGGCCTGCAGCGCCTGGAACGTCAGCCCCTGGTCGCGACCGACATCGTCGATCTGGTCATAATAGCTGAGCGCCATCAGATACTGCGCATAGGCGGCATCTTCGTCATCGGGGTAGAAATCCAGGAACCGCTGCGAGGCGGCGCGGGATTCTTCGTATTTCTTGGTCTTGTGCAGGGTGAAGGCCTGCATGATCAGCGCGCGCTTGGCGTATTCGGTATAGGGATAGAGGCGTTCGATTTCCTGGAAGTAGCGCAGCGAATCCTGCGGCCGCTTGCCGGTTTCCAGAACCAGTTCGCCCTGCTTGTAAAGCTGTTCGGCCGTGTAGCCTTCAAGCGACTCGGTCTTGGGGTTGGAGCCGCAGGCCGACAAAACAGCCGTCAGCGCCAGTGCCGTTGCCAGCCGTCTACCCGAACGTCCGCCTGCCATGTGTTGCCTATCCAAACCCGTCGTCCTTGTCCGGCACCCTGTCACGGGCCCCGCCCGGGTGATTTGCTCCCGGCTTTTGCGCTGTCCTAGCATAGAAAAATCCGGGGCGCAAAACGCCTTTCACGGCTTCGGGAGCGGAAGCAGGGGTGGGAAAACGCGACCTCAGGCCGCCGCGCGGCGGCGCGAGGGAAGATCGCCGCGATGCACGCCGACGCCGGGCAGCTTGGCGCCGACCCAGGCGCCGCAGCCTTCCATGCGGAACGCTTCGGGATCGGCGAACAGCGCGCGCAGCAGGCGGTTGGTCATGGCATGGCCGGCGCGCAGGCCGGTGTAGCGGCCCAGAACCGGGCCACCGGCCAGCGACAGGTCGCCAAGGGCGTCCAGCATCTTGTGGCGCACGGGTTCATCGGCATGGCGCAGGCCGCCGGGCGACACCACGCGGTCACCGTCGAAAACCACGGCATTTTCCAGCGTGCCGCCCAGGGCCAGACCCTTTTCGCGCATCATGTCCACGTCGGACTGGCGGCAGAATGTGCGGCTGTCGGACAGTTCGCGCACGAAGGCCCCGTTCGCCAGGCTCAGCCGGCGTTCCTGGGTGCCGATGGCGGCTTCGGCAAAGTCGATGCGGAAGTCGATTTCCAGCATGTCGGCGGGCTCAAGCCGGGCGACCGCCTCACCCTCGCGCACTTCGACGGGCTTCAGCACGCGAATCGCGCGCACCTCGGCCGCCTGTTCCTGCAGGCCACGGGCGATGAAGGCGGAAACGAAGGGTTCGGCTGACCCGTCGAGAATCGGCACTTCGGGGCCGTCGATCTCGATCAGGGCGTTGTGGATCGCGCAGCCGGCCAGCGCGGCCATCAGGTGTTCGATGGTCGAGACCGAGACACCGGCGGCGTTTTCCACCACGGTGCAGAGACGCGAGGGCGTGACGGCGGACCAGATCGCGGGCACCAGGGCGCTGCGGTCGGTCACGTCCGTGCGGCGGAACCAGATCCCGTGATTGGCCGAAGCCGGCCGCACGGTCATGCGCACCGGGGCCCCGGTGTGAAGACCGACGCCGACAAAGGTGACCGCGGATTTGAGCGTGTTCTGCACGAGCCTTACCCGAACTGTTTTCGCGCACCAGGGGCGCGCGTTCTTTCCAATTGTAACTAGTGAAGGGGGTGCGTCAGCTCAACTCACCTTTTGCAACGGTTTGTGACACTTGCTGCAATAATTGTAAGTGCTTGTAAAAAATGGAAAAGGCCCGGAAATCCGGGCCTTTTCGAAGGTGGCGTCGTGGCCTGTGATCAGTTGGCCTGGCGGCGCAGGAAGGCCGGAATTTCGATCCGGTCGTGATCCGATCCGTGTTCCGGCTCATCATCATAGGCGGTCACCGGGGGCTGCGTGCGCACGGCCGGGCCGGCGGCGCGGTCGGGGGCAGTCTCCAGATGGCCGGCCATGCGGTTGATCAGCGAGCCGATGCCGAAGCGCGGCTTGCCAGCCGCCGCCGCAGAGGGCGCGGGGGCCGGTGCGGGCGCGGCCTGCGCCGGGGTGGCGGGGCGCTGCGCGGTCATGCCGGGATTGCGGGCCACGGCGGAGCGCAGACGATCCAGCGCCTCGGGCGAGGGCTGACCGGGCGCGCGCGGACGCGGGGCCACGAAGGCGGCGGCATCGGCGTCGATGGCGGCGGGCACGGGGCGCGGCGCGGCCGGGGCAGCGGCTTGCGGACGGTAGGCCGGCGGCGGCAGGTCGTTGTCCTGCGTCTCGGCCACGTCGGAGCCGTGTCCGAAGTCATTGCCGAAATCCATCTCTTCGGCTTCCATCGTTTCGAACAGATCGGCAGCACGGGGCGCAGCGGGCGCCGGGGCCGGCGCGGGCTGAACCGCCACGGGGGCTGCGGCCACCGGGGGCGCAACGGGGGCAGCGACGGGCGCCGGCTGCGGGGCCGGACGGGCCGCCGCGGGCGCGCTGGCCGGGTGCAGCGTCAGCGGCTGTGCCATCGGGCGGCGGGTGACCGGGGGTTCGGCGCGGCTTTGGGCCGAGGCGTCGATGCCCGTCGCGACGACAGAGACGCGCATCCGGCCTTCCATCGTCGGGTCCAGGGTCGAGCCGACGATGATGTTCGCGTCGGCATCCACCTTTTCGCGGATGATGTTCGCGGCTTCGTCCAGTTCGAACAGGGTCAGATCATAGCCGCCGGTGATGTTGATCAGCACGCCGCGCGCGCCGTTCAGGCTGATTTCGTCCAGCAGCGGGTTGGCGATGGCCTTCTCGGCGGCGTGCTGCGCACGATCTTCGCCCTCGGCCTCGCCCGTGCCCATCATGGCCTTGCCCATCTCGTCCATCACGGCGCGAACGTCGGCGAAATCAAGGTTGATCAGGCCCGGACGGACCATCAGGTCGGTCACGCCCTTGACGCCCTGATACAGCACGTCATCGGCCATGGCGAAGGCTTCGGTGAAGGTGGTGCGTTCGTTGGCCAGCCGGAACAGGTTCTGGTTCGGAATGATGATCAGGGTATCGACAACCTTTTGCAGCGCCTCGATCCCGTCTTCCGCCTGCTTCATCCGCTTGGCGCCTTCGAACTGGAAGGGCTTGGTCACCACGCCGACGGTCAGCACGCCCAGTTCCCGCGCGGCCTGCGCGATGATCGGGGCAGCACCTGTGCCGGTGCCGCCGCCCATGCCGGCGGTGATGAAGCACATATGCGCGCCGGCCAGATGATCGACGATTTCCTCGATGGTTTCCTCGGCCGCGGCGGCGCCCACGGTCGGGCGGGCCCCTGCCCCCAGACCCTCGGTCACCTTCACACCCATCTGGATGCGCGCCGGCGCCTGCGATTGCTGCAGCGCCTGCGCATCGGTGTTCGCGACCACGAACTCGACGCCCTCAAGCTGCTTCTCGATCATGTTGTTGACGGCGTTGCCGCCCGCGCCGCCCACCCCGAAGACGGTGATGCGCGGCTTCAGCTCTTCGCGCTGGTTGGTAGCCATCGTCAGATTGAGTGCCATGGTGTTCCGCCTGTCCGTTTTTTATGTCGCCGCTGTTGCGCTGTTCTGAATCCGGGGCAACAGACCTGTCCCGTGGCCTGACTCCCCAGTTATCCCCGATTTTATCCACAAACCGGAGCTGCCGTCACCAGAAAAACGCGATTTCCCTACAAAATATGGGCTATTCCGCCGGGCAATCAGCGGGATTTCGCGCGTCGGGCTGTATATTGGGGTTACCAGTTGTCCTTGAACCACCGGAAGGCCCTGCGCAGGGATCGCGCCGGATAGCGTTCGGCGGGAATTTCGAAATCCCACCATTCATCCTGCGGGTGGGCGGCAAAGAGGCACAGGCCCACGGCGCTGGCGAAGGCCGGGCCGGTGGCGGCCTGCGGCAGCCCCTGCACGCGCAGCGGACGGCCCAGGCGCACCCTTTGGCCCAGGATGCGCGCGGCCAGCCCGTCAAGGCCGGGAATCTGGCTGGCGCCGCCGGTCAGCACGATCTGCTGGCTGGGCAGATGGTCGAAACCCGCCGCATCCAGCCGGGTGCGGGTTTCTTCCAGGATTTCCTCGACGCGCGGGCGCATGATGCCGATCAGTTCGGTCCGGCTGATCTGGCGGCGGTCCTTGTCCCAGTCGCCGCTGTCGCCGCCGATCTCGATCATCTCGCGGTCGTCCATGCCGGTGGCGAACAGGCCGCCATGGCGGGTCTTGATCCGCTCGGCCGTGCTGAGCGGAATTTGCAGACCCTTGGAAATATCCGAGGTGACATGATCCCCGCCCATGCGGACGCTGTCGGTATAGATCATGTGCTTCTTCATGAAGATCGACACGCCGGTCGCGCCGCCGCCCATGTCGATGCAGGCCGCGCCCAGTTCCTGTTCGTCCTCGACCAGCGAGGAAATGGCCGAGACATAGGCCGAGGAGGCGATGCCGGCCAGTTCCAGATCGCAGCGCTTGATGGCGTACAGCAGGTTCTGGATCACCGATCCATCGACCGAGACAAGGTGCATGTCGCAGGCCAGACGGTTGCCGATCTGGCCGCGCGGATCGCCAAGGCCGGTGCGGTGGTCCAGCGCGAAGTTGACCGGCTGGGCGTGCAGCACCTCGCGGCCATGCCCCAGATCGGGCACGTCGCAGGCGGCCAGCACGCGGGCCACGTCCTGTTCGGTCACCACGTTGTCGGCGAGGTCGGTGTCGCCGGCCAGACCATAGCTGCGCGGTTCGGCGCCCGAGAAGCAGGCGATCACATGGTCAACGCGGACATTGGCCATCTTCTGCGCCGCCTGAACTGCCGTGCGGACCGCGCTTTCGGTTTCGTTCATCACCGAGATTTCGCCGAAGCGGACGCCGCGCGACCGGGTGGTCGCGGCGCCGATGATGCGAAACTGGCTTTGGCCGGCCATCGGGCCGACGCCATCCTGTTCGCGCAGCCGCGCCTCGCCGTCGAAGCGCAGGATCAGGCAGGCAATCTTGGAGGTGCCCACGTCGAGAATGGCAATGACGCCCCGCTGCATCGCAGCCCGGCGCATGTTCCGCATGGCGCGTTGGGTCTGGTAGAGGTCGGTCACAGGTCGGTCTCCACGGTTTTAAGGCCTTTGCTGCGGCGCAGTTCCGTCAGCGCATAGGGGGTGAGGCGAAGGGTCGGGCGGCTGTCAAGGCGCAGGTCAAGCGCCACCAGATCGCGCGACAGGATGTCTTGCGCATGGTCCAGCGCCAGCAGGCGTTCCAGCGCGCGGACCGGGTGTTCGGCGGGCAGAAGGATGCGCTGGTCGCGGTCCAGCACCAGATCCCAGCGCCGTTCGCCCATCCGCGTCAGGCCACGTACGCGCGGCAGCAGCGGGCCTGCGGCGGCAAAGATCTGCAAGGCTTCGGCGGTGGCGCGGTCGGCCCCCTGCCCTGCGATCAGCGGCAGGTCGGGGCGGTCGCTGCGGGCATAAAGCCCGGCCACGCGATGGCCGGTGTCATCAACCAGCGTCAGGCCTTCGGCGGTGCGCCAGACGGCGACCGGCTCGCGTTCCGTGACCAGCACCTGCAGGATGCCGCCGCTGCGCACCCGCAGTTCGGCCGATTTCACCGCATCCAGTTCCTCGATCCGGCTGCGGATGGCCGCAAGGTCAAGGTCGAACGAGGATTGCGGCAGGTTCAGCCCAAGGCGGGCACGGACGGCCTCGGCCAAGTCTTTCGAGCAGCCTTCGACCGAAGCCAGCGTGACCATGAATTCGGGGCGGTGTTCGAACTTCTGGCGGATGTCGGTGAAGACCTGAACGATGGCACCCCGGCGGGCATCGTCGGACAGGTAAAGCCCGACGGCGGCCAGAACCACGAAGCTGGGCAGGCCGAAGCGCAGCAGCGCGCGCAGATGCGGCGTCAGCATGATGCGCTGAAGCCGGTAGGACCAGCGGCTGGGGGCCGGGTCGCGGCGGGCCATCGGGGCGGGCGCCACGGCCGCGGCAGGCACCGGGCGCGCGGCGGCGGTGAAGGGGGCGGCGGCAAAAGGCGCAGCCGCCGGCGCTTCGGGCCGGCGCGGCTGGGGCTGGGGTTGGGCATCGGCCATGCGGCGCGGCGCCGTTACCGGCGGTTCGACCGCGTGACGCGGGGTCGCGGCAGCGGCGGGCGCGGCATAGGCCGGGCGCGTGGCGGTCATCGGCGGCTCGGCCATGCGGCGCGGCGCGCTCAGCGGCGGTTCGAAATCGTGGCGACGCGGCGCGCTCAGCGATCGCATGACGCGTCCCTCACGATCCAGTCGCAAAGCTGCGGGAAGGAAATTCCGCAGAAGGCCGCCTGTTCGGGCGCCAGCGACGTGGGCGTCATGCCCGGCTGGGTGTTGGTTTCCAGCAGGATCAGCCCGTCCAGCCCGCGGGTATCATCCCAGCGGATGTCGGTGCGGCTGAGACCCCGGCAGCCAAGCGCATTGTGCGCGCGCAGCGCATAGTCAAGGCAGGCCTCGGTGATCTCGGCCGGCATGTTCGCGGGCAGTTGATGCCGGCTGCCCCCCGGCTTGTATTTCGCATCGTAGTCATACCAGCCGTCGGTGAGGATGTCGGTCACCGCCAGGGCGCGGTCGCCCATCACCGAGATGCTGAGTTCGCGGCCCGGCGCATAGGTTTCCACCATCACCCGCGCGGGCATGGACGACGCCAGCCGCGGCGCGTTCGAGCCGGGATGAATGATATAGACCCCGACCGACGAACCTTCGTTGAACGGCTTGACCACATAGGGCGGCGGCAGGACATGGCCCGCTTCCACCGCCTCACGCGTGGCGACCACGCTGTCGGCCACCGGCAGGCCTTCGGCCCGGTAGATTTCCTTGGTGCGCTGCTTGTCCATGGCCAGGGCCGAAGCCAGCACGCCGGAATTGGTATAGGGGATGTGCAGCCATTCCAGGATGCCCTGCACGCAGCCGTCTTCGCCCCAGCGGCCATGCAGCGCGTTGAACACGACATCCGGCTTCATCGCCGAAAGCACATCAGGAAGATCGCGGCCCGCATCGACCTCGATCACCTCATACCCGGCCTCGCGCAACGCCTTGGCGCATTCACGGCCCGAGACGAGGGAAACCTCGCGCTCGGCGGACATGCCACCTTTCAAAACCGCCACGCGGGGAAATCTGCCCGATCCCGCCGCCATTTACTGCCTCACGGGGGCTTTGCGCCCCTCAGTCTTATGTCGCGCGTTCTCCGACGCGCATGATTTCCCACTCTAACGTGATGCCGCTGTTTTGGAAAACCTTTTTTCGCACTTCCTCGCCAAGATCTTCCAGATCGGCGGCCGTTGCCCCCCCGGTGTTGATCAGGAAGTTGGCGTGCATCGGCGACATCTGCGCGCCCCCCCGCGTGGCACCACGCATCCCGGCGTTCTCGATCACCTTCCACGCCTTCAGTTCATGCGTGTCATCGGCCCTGCCGGTGCTGGAAAACCCGGCCGGATTGCGGAAGGTGGAGCCGGCGGAACGGTCTTTCGTGGGCTGGCTGGCATCGCGGCGGGCCAGTTGTTCGTCCATCCGGGCGGCCAGTGCGGCGGGGTCGCCGGCGGGCGCGCGGAAGGTGGCGCCGATGATCACCGCCCCTTCGGGCAGGTCGGACTGGCGGTAGCGCAGGTTCAGCGCCAAGGCGGGCAGCGTCTCGATGCGGCCCTGCCGGGTGACGATGCGGATACTGTCCAGCACATCGGCCACATACTGCCCGTAGCAGCCCGCGTTCATCCGCACCGCGCCGCCGATGCTGCCGGGAATGGTGCGCAGGAAGGTCAGGTCGCGGCCCGCTTCGGCGGCACGGCGGGCGACGTGGGAATCCAGCGCCGCCGCCCCGGCGGTGACGGCCTCGCCCTCGACCGAAATGCCGTTGAAACCACGGCCAAGCCGGATCACCACCGCGCGGATGCCGCCATCGCGCACGATCAGGTTAGACCCGACGCCCATGGGAAAGACGGCAATCGCGGGATCAAGGTCACGCAGGAAGGCGGCCAGATCGTCTTCATCCGCGGGCTGGAACAGCCAGTCGGCCGGACCGCCGACGCGCAGCCAGGTCAGGTCGGACAGGGGACGGTTGGGCGTCAGGGCGCCGCGGGGGCTGGGAAGCTGGGTCATGGCGCAGTGGTAGACGGGTTGCCCCGGCCGGGCAAGGCCGGGCCGCCCTGCCCTAGCCGCGCATCCGGCGCAGCAGGTGGATCAGCGGCCAGCGCAGGATGCTGGCGCCGGCGCCCAGAAGGATCAGCCCCCAGACCGGGCCGGCCTGCCAGGTGACCCAGCCCAGCAGCGGGATGCCCACGACGATCAGCGCATAGGCGGCGCGCCAGTGATGGTCGCGCGAGGGCAGCATGGCGATCACATTCGCCGCGATCAGCCAGAGGCAGGCGAGCGTCAGCGGCGCGATCATGCCCGGCCCTCCGGCCCTTGCGGGCGCAGCGGCGGCCAGCCGGTCAGGCGATGCAGCAGGTAAGCCAGCGGGCGGCGGAACATCGAGACAAAGGCCAGCACCGCCGGCACGGTCCAGAGCCAGCCATGCACGACGCCGATCCAGCCAACCAGACCGGGCGCGGCGATCAGCAGCACCAGACCGGGCAGCATCTGCGCCCGCATCGGCAGCAGGGCGGTGGCGGCAGCGGCTATCACCCAAAGGCAGGCGGCGAAGGCGGGGCCGCTCATGCGGCCTGTCCGATCAGCCGGGCCGGCAGGGCATTGGCCCAGGCGCTGATGGTGCCTGCGCCCAGACAGACGAAGATGTCACCCGGCCGGGCCTGTTCGCGGAACAGCCGGGCCAGGTCGGGCTCATCAATCACGGCGCGGGCGTGGCGGTGGCCATGGGCAATCAGCCCGGCGACCAGATCGTCGTGGCTGGCGCCGGGGATCGGGTCTTCGCCCGCGGCATAGACCTCGGCGATGCCGACGACATCGGCTTCGTTGAAACAGGTGCAGAAATCGTCGAACAGGTTCGACAGACGGCTGTAGCGGTGCGGCTGGTGGACAGCGATCACCCGCGCGCCCGGCGTGCCCGACACCGCCTGACGGGCGGCCTTCAGCACGGCGGCGATTTCCACCGGATGATGGCCGTAATCGTCGATGATGGCGACGCCGTTCACCTCGGCCACCTTGGTGAAGCGGCGGTTGACGCCGGCGAAGCCCGCCAGCGCCTCGCGGATCTCATCACGCTTCATGCCCAGATGGCGGGCCACCGCCACGGCGGCCAGCGCGTTCGAGACGTTGTGCTGGCCCGGCATCGGCAGGCTGCAGCCTTCGATGCGGGAGTCCGCGCCTTCGTTCTGCAACAGGATGTCGAATTTCGAGGTGGCGCCGTCGAAGGTCAGGTTCACGGCGCGGATGTCGGCCTGGGCGTTGAAGCCGAAGGTCACCACCCGGCGGTCGGTGACGCGGCCGACCAGCGTCTGCACCTCGGGGTGGTCGGTGCAGCAGACGGCAAGGCCGTAGAACGGGATGTTCGAGACGAAATCGAGAAAGCCTTTGCGCAGGTTCTCGATGGTGCCCCAATGCTCCATATGCTCGGGGTCGATGTTGGTGACGATGGCGATGGTCGCCGGCAGGCGGTTGAAGCTGCCGTCGCTTTCATCGGCCTCGACCACCATCCATTCGCCCGCCCCGGCGCGGGCGTTGCTGCCATAGGCATGGATCACGCCGCCGTTGATCACGGTCGGATCGAAGCCGCCCTTGTCCAGCAGGGTGGCAACCATGGTGGTGGTGGTGGTCTTGCCATGGGTTCCCGCCACGGCGATGTTCGAACGCAGCCGCATCAGTTCGGCCAGCATTTCGGCGCGGCGGACGACCGGCAGCTTCTTGCGGCGGGCTTCCTCAAGCTCGGGGTTGCCCTTCTTGATGGCGCTGGAGATCACCACCACCGCGGCTTCGCCGATGTTCTCGGCCCGCTGGCCTTCGAAGAAGGTGGCGCCCAGCTTCACCAGCCGGTCGGTGATCTTCGACGCCTTGGCATCCGATCCCTGCACCCGGTAGCCCAGCGTGATCAGCACTTCGGCGATGCCCGACATGCCGATGCCGCCGATGCCGACAAAATGGATCGGCCCCAATTCCAGCGGCAGTTTGGTGGCGGCGTTCATGCAAGGTCTCCGGCAAGGTCTTCGACAAGGGCGACCAGGCGTTCGGTCGCATCGGGGCGCCCCTGGGCCAGCGCGTTCTGCGCCATGGTCTCGGCCGCCTGGGGTGCGTCAAGGATCGCGGCCATGTGGCCCGCCAGCGTGGCAGGGTCAAGCAGCTTTTCCGGGATCACCACGGCGGCGCCCGCCTCGGCCAGCCCCCGGGCATTGGCGGTCTGGTGGTCGCCGGTGGCGGCGGCATAGGGGATCAGGATCGAGGGGCGGCCGATCACCGAAATGTCGGCCACCGACGAGGCGCCGGACCGGCTGATCACCAGTTGCGCCTCGGACAGGCGGCGGGGAATGTCGGTGAAGAAGGGCGCGATCTCGGCATGGATGCCGGCCGCGGCATAGGCGGCGGCGGCGCGTTCGGCATCCTCATCCCGGGCCTGATGGGCCACGCGCAGGTTGGCGCGCAGGGTGTCAGACAGCAGGGCAAAGGCGGCGGGCACCACATCCGACAGGATGCGCGCGCCCTGGCTGCCGCCGATCACCACCACCGACATCGGGTAATCGCCCGGCGGGATATAGGGCGCGGCGGCGCGTTCGCGCACGGTGGCGCGCACGGGGTTGCCGGTCGGGATGCCTTCCACCCCGTCGGGCAGCACGGTCGGCCAGGTGCCGCAGGCCACGCGGTCGACGCGCGGGGCGAAAAGCTGGTTCACCCGGCCCAGGATGCCGTTCTGTTCATGGATCATGCGCGGCCGCCGCAGCAGGAAGGCCGCCGACAGCGCCGGAATCGTGGGATAGCCGCCAAAGCCCACCACCACGGCGGGCTTGTCGCGCAGAAGGGCCAGCACGGCCCCCAGCACACCCCCGGCAATGCGGAAGGGCACCGCCAGTTTCGCGCCGATCCCGCCGCGGGAAAAGGTGGCAGAGCCCACCTTTTCGACCTGCACCGCCGCCGGAAAGCCGCCGGCATAGCGCGCGCCCCGGTCATCGGTGGACAGCTTCACCCGCCAGCCGCGCGCCAGCATCGCCTCGGCCAGCGCCTGCGCGGGGAACATGTGCCCGCCGGTGCCGCCGGCGGCGATCAGCAGCAGCTTGCCCTTGTCCGAACCCTTGTCCGTTCCAGTGCCCGTGCCGGCCATCAGCGCCGCCTCCCGAACAGTTCCGCCATGCGGTCGCGCGGCCGCGACCGCGTCAGCGCCAGCAGCATCCCAACTGTCAGCCCCGCCGCGATCAGCGACGACCCGCCGTAGCTGACGAAGGGCAGCGTCATCCCCTTGGCGGGCAGCAGCCGCACGGCAACGCCCATGTTGATCATCGCCTGCACGCCGAAGACGCAGGCCAGCCCCGACCCGGCCAGCCGGGTGAAGGGGTCGTTCTCGGACATCAGCCGCATCAGCGACCGCACCACGACAACGCCGAACAGGCCCAGGATCATCAGCACCAGGATCAGGCCGTATTCCTCGGCCGCGACGGCGATGATGAAGTCGGTATGGGCATCGGGCAGCGACCATTTCACCTGCCCCTCGCCCACGCCCACGCCGAAGAAGCCGCCTTCCTGAATGGCGTTGGCCGCATAGCCAAGCTGGGTGCGCGGGTCCACGTCGGGCGACAGGAAGCCGTCGATCCGTCGGGCAAAGTGTTCGGAGGCGCCATAGGCGATGAAGCCCGCCAACCCGACCAGCCCGCCGATGCCAAGGATCAGCACGATCGAGGCGCCGCCGACGAAATAGATCACACCCCAGGCAAAGACGACCAGAGCCGACTGGCCGAAGTCGGGTTGCAGGGCCAGAAAGCCTACGACGAAGGTCATCAGCCCGAACGAGATCAGCCGGCCCGGCGGGCCGTTGATGTCTTGCGCGGCGGCGATCAGCCAGGCGGTGACGATCACGAAGCCGGGCTTCAGGAATTCGGACGGTTGCAGCGAGAAGCCGCCCAGCGACAGCCAGCGCACGGCGCCCTTGCCGTGGTCCTGGCCGACCAGCGGCAGCAGCATCACCATCACCAGCGCGGCGGCAAAGCCCACGATCCCCAGCCGGCGCACGATGGCCGGCGACAGCATCGACACGCCCACCATGACCGACAGGCCCATGATGCCGAAGATCGCCTGTTTCTGGACGTAGAAATAGGGTTCCAGCCCGTTGCGGCTGGCCAAGGGCACCGAGGCGGCAAGCCCCAGCAGAAGCCCGATCCCGAACAGCACGAAGACCGAAGTCAGCGACCATTTGTCGATCGTGCGCCACCAGCGCGGCAAAACCGGCTCGCGCACCGCAGCCGGAGAAGAGCCATAGACCATCTCAGTCATGGGAATACCGCCTCGAACTTCTGCCTCTGGCCCGGATGTTTTCCCCGGGTCCGTGGCGCAAAGTCTAACGACATTCCGGGCGCGAGGAAAGCGCGAATACGAACCCGGCGGGCGTGGCCTGCCCTTTCATCTGTCCGCAAATATCCCCGCCGGAGGCAGCCGCCCCTTCCCCCTGCGGGGTGGTCCATGCCATGCTGCACCCGCAAAAGGCGAAAGGACAGGACATGGCGGCAACGGTCGGAATCGTCGGGGTGGGTCTGGTCGGATCGGCCGCGGCCTATGCGATTGCGCTGTCCGGCATCGCGGGGCGGATCGTGCTGGTCGATCATGTGCCGGCGCTGGCGCAGGCCCAGGCCGAAGACATCGCCCATGCGGTGCCCTTCGCCTCGGCCACCCAGGTCGAGGCGGGCGATTACGACCGCCTGGCCGGGGCCGAGGTGGTGATCATCGCCGCCGGGGTGAACCAGAAGCCCGGCGAAACGCGGATCGCGCTTCTGTCGCGCAATGCGGCGGTGTTTGCCAGCGTGGTGGGCGAGGTGCGGCGCGTGGCGCCCGACGCGATCCTGCTGGTCGCGACCAACCCCGTCGATGTGATGACCGAGATCACCACCCGCCTGTCGGGCCTGCCGCCCGGCCGGGTGATCGGGTCGGGCACCATCCTGGACACCGCCCGCTTCCGCAGCCTGCTGGGCCGGCACCTTGGCATCTCGCCGCAATCGGTGCACGCCTATGTGCTGGGCGAACATGGCGACAGCGAGGTTCTGGCCTGGTCCACCGCCCGGGCCGGATCGGTGGGAATCCGCGATTTCGCGGCGCAGGTCGGGGCGGCGATCACCGATCAGGTCCGCGCCGAGATCGACGATGGCGTCCGCCGGGCCGCCTATCGCATCATCGCCGGCAAGGGCGCCACGAATTACGGCATCGGCGCGGGGCTGATGCGGCTGACCCGCGCCGTCCTGCGCGACGAAGGAGCGGTTCTGTCGGTGTCGATCCATACGCCGCTGGTCGCAGGGGTGCGCGATGTCGCGCTGTCGATCCCGCGCGTGGTCAACCGCCGGGGCGTGACCGCCGACCTGATGCCCGACCTTGACGCCGCCGAAACCGAGGCGCTGCACCGTTCGGCGCGGCTGCTGGCCGATCTGGCGGCCGAAGTGCGGCTTTAATCCTTGCGCGCCAGCCAGATGCTGCGCCCCGCGGTCTGCGGGTCTTCGGCCACGAACTGCCGTGGCAGCAGCCTCGCCGTCTCCAGCGCGGCGGCATAGCCGGCGGGCGACAGGCTGGCGTGGAACACCGGCCCGCCGGACACGGCGCCCCAGACTTCGCCCTCGCGTGGGCCTGCGGTGAACAGGAACCACCCGCCGGGGTGCAGATGCGCCGCGATGCGCGGGATCAGCGCCCGCTGGTCGGCGCCGGTCAGGTGAAAGAAACTGTCCCAGGCGATGACGGCGTGAAAGCGGCGGCCCAGATCCAGCGCCCGCATGTCGCCCTGCACCCAGCGGCCCGCCGGCAGCGCCGCGCGGGCGATGTCCAGCATGGCCTCCGACATATCCAGCCCCGTGACGCCAAATCCGCGCGCCAGCAGATCGGCCGCCACCGGATGGCCCGAACCGCAGCCCAGGTCCAGCACCGCCGCCCCTTCCGGCAGGGCGCGGGCAACCCGGTCGATCCAGGGCCGTTCGGGATAGCTGCCCTGCCGCATCGCGTGCCAGTCGGCGGCGCTGCGGTCATAGGTGGCCCGGTGGCCGTGGTCGTCGCTCACCCGAGGCGGGCCTGCACCAGCGCGGTGAAATGCTCGCCGCGCTTTTCGAAGTTGGGATACTGGTCGAAGCTGGCCGCCGCCGGGGCCAGCAAGACCACCTCGCCCGGCTGCGCCTCTTCGGCGGCGCGGGCCACCGCGCGGTCCATCGTCTCGCAGATCTCATGCGGGGTGTCGCCGATCTGCAGGGCGAAGTCGCGCGCCGAATGGCCAATCAGATAGGCCTTCACCACAGCCGGCAGACAGGGCGCCAGCGCGGCGATGCCGCCGTCCTTGCCCAGGCCGCCCGCAATCCAGCGGATGCGCGGAAAGGCCTGAAGGGCCTTGGCGGCGCTGTCCACATTGGTCGCCTTGCTGTCGTTGATGTAGCGCACACCATCCTTCTCGGCCACCAACTGGCTGCGGTGCGGCAGGCCGGCAAAGCTGTGCAAGGCCTGTTCGATCAGCTTCGGTGCCAGCCCAAGGCTGCGGCAGGCGGCATAGGCGGCGCAGGCGTTCTGGTGGTTGTGCGCCCCGGGCAGGCCCTTCACCTCGCGCAGGTCGATGCTGGCCATCTGCCGGCCCTTGCGCCATTCGGCCAGAAACCCCTTGCGGGCAAAGACCGACCAGCCGAACCCTTCCAGCTTCTGGCCCGAAGACACCCGGATCACCCGGTCGTCGCCCGGCCCCTGCCCCATCTGGTTGGCCAGAAACTGGCCCTCGACCTCATCCACGCCCACGACACAGCGGTCCGGCCCACCTTCGGCGAACAGCCGGCGCTTGGCCGCGAAATAGCCGCCCATGCCGTTGTGGCGGTCCAGATGGTCAGGCGACAGGTTGGTGAAGACGGCGACATCCGGCGTCAGCGCGCGGGCCAGGTCGGTCTGGTAGCTGGACAGTTCCAGCACCACCACCTCGCCATCCTGCGCGGGGTCGATCGACAGCACCCCCTTGCCGATATTGCCCGCCATCTGGCAGGGCCGCCCCGCCACCTGCAGGATATGGTGGATCAGCGCCGTGGTGGTGGACTTGCCGTTCGAGCCGGTCACCGTCACCGCCTTGGGCACCTGTTCGAAGTTGTCCCATTCGGGCGTGGCCCAACTGCGGAAGAACAGGCCGATGTCATTGTCCACCGGCACGCCCAGTTCCAGCGCGCGGGCGATCACCCGGTTCGGCGTGGGGTAAAGATGCGGGATGCCGGGGCTGGTGATCAGCGCAGCCACGCCGTCCAGCGCAGACTGGCGGGTCAGGTCGGTCAGGGCAAAGCCCTGGTCCTCGGCCTTGGCGCGGGCTTCGGGGCTGTCGTCCCACAGAAGCGGCAGCGCGCCGCCCGCCTGCAAGGCGCGTGCCGTGGCCAGACCGGACCGGCCAAGCCCCAGAACGGCCACCTTCTGCCCTTGGAAACCGATGACCGGGATCATGCCACGCCCCTTCGCTGCCCTTGCCGCGCCAAGGGATAGGGGAGCGGCCCGCAAAGGGAAAGGGGCATCGCCCCGATCAGGGCCAAACCCGCCGCCGCTTTCATCTGTCCGAATATATCCCGGGGGCCTGCGGGGGCAGCGCCCCCGCCGCCCGAGGAGGAGCGGGACCCCGCGACGACGAGGCAGATGGCCTGCGGCGCGGCTTCGCGCCGCTCCGCAAGGTCCGGTTCACCCTTCGGGATCGTCGGTTTCGCCCTGACGCTTCAGCTTCCAGGCGATCTGGCGCAACATGCCGTGCAGCGTCTGCACCTCGGCGCGGGTCAGGCCCAGACGGCCCCACATGTTGCGCAGGTTGATCTTCATGCCCGGCGCCTTGTCGGGCGGGAAGAAGAAGCCCGCCGCTTCAAGCCGGTCTTCGAAATGGTCGCCCAGCCGTTCAACCTCGACCCGGGTCGCCATGTCGGTCCGCGCCAGACCCAGCACCGACTCGGGCACCGCCACCCCCTGCCGGCGCCATTCATAGGCCAGCAGCAGCGCGCATTGCGCCAGGTTCAGCGAATAGAATTCGGGGTTCACCGGCACGGTGACGATGACATTGGCATGAACCAGATCTTCGTTCTCAAGCCCGGCCCGTTCGGGGCCGAACAGGAAGCCCACCTTCTTGCCCTCGGACACCAGGGCCCGTGCCATGGCCATGGCGCGTTCGGGGGTGACGATTTCCTTGACCAGTTCCCTCCCGCGCGCCGTGGTGGCGAACACGAAGTCGCAGTCGGCCACGGCCCCGGCCACATCGGGAAACAGCCCCGCCCGATCCAGCACGACACCGGCGCCACTGGCGGTGGCGGCGGCGCGCGGGTTGGGCCAGCCGTCGCGCGGATCGACGATCCGCATCCGGTCCAGCCCGAAGTTCAGCATCGCCCGCGCGGCCCCGCCGATGTTCTCGCCCATCTGCGGACGGACCAGGATGAAGACGGGGTCGATCATGGCTTTCCCTTTTGCTGGACGCCGGCGGTCACGGAAAGCCGGGTGATAGACCGGCACCGCCCGGCGGGCAAGGCATTGCGGCCCCGTGGTCAAGCCGAGGAAAGGCTGCTAGGAGGAGCGCGAAACCCCTTGCCGGAGCCGAAATCATGGCCGAAGCCGACCGCCCCCAGATCACCCTGATCACGCCGCCCGTGCTGGATCTTGAGGTCTTTCCCGACCGGCTGGCGCGGGTGATGGATGCGGTTGAAATCGCCTGCCTGCGGCTGGCGCTGGCCACGAAGGACACCGACGATCTGGGTCGCGCGGCGGATGCCTGCCGTGAAATCGCCCATGCCCGCGATGTGGCTGTGGTGATCGAACGGCATGTCCTGCTGGCCGAACGGCACGGGCTGGACGGGGTGCACCTGACCGACGGCGCGCGGTCGGTGCGGGCCGCGCGCAAGGATCTGGGGCCGGATGCCATCGTCGGCGCCTTCTGCGGCCCGACCCGGCACGAAGGCATCAGCGCGGGCGAGGCGGCGGCGGATTATGTGGCCTTCGGCCCGATCGGCACCACCGGGCTGGATAAGGGCGAACAGGCGGCCTTCGACCTGTTCCAGTGGTGGTCCGAGATGATCGAGGTGCCGGTCATCGCCGAAGGCGGGCTGACGGCAGAGCTGGTTGCCGAATTCGGGCCGGTCACCGATTTCTTCGGGATCGGCGAGGAAATCTGGGGCGCCGAAGACCCACTGGCGGCCCTGAAGGCGCTGATCGCGCCGCTGGGCTGACGCCCGCCCGACAGCCGGAGCAAAGGGCGGCCTTTCGGCCGCCCGCGTTGCCCTAACCCTGCGCCCGGCGCGGGTTCGGCCCTTCCTCGCGCCAGATCGGGTTCGACCAGGCCCGGCGACCGGCGGCGTCGATCACCGAGATGCGCAGCCAGGGGCTGCCCAGCAGCCGGTCAAGCGGCACTTCGGCCCGTGTCATCGACTGGCCATGCACGCCCTTGGCACCGGTGCCCCAGCCCATGGCAACCACCGACACCGCCGCCGAACATTCGACGATGGCCTTGTTGCCCTCGACCCGGATGTCGCGGATCTCGGGGCCCTGCGAGGAATAGAAATCCCCGCGTTTCAGCGCCGCCAGCAGCGCCTCGGGCGTGTTCTCGGTGGCCTTCACCATGACCCAGCCGCCAAAATGGTCGGGCTCCGAGAAATGCGCGTCATCGGTGGCGATGAGCGAGAGCTTCCGCCCCTCGGTCAGCAAGAGATCGGCGATGCCGGCGCCATCAGGCCGGTCGCAGCCGGCGGCGCAGCCGTGGTTGTAGATTTCCACCGCATGGGCGGCGGTGATGCTGCGGGCGTCTTCCAGCGTCAGCCCCGACCATTGCGGATGCGCGATGGCGACAAAGGCCCCCGCCGCCACGGCGCGGGCGGCGATTTCGGGGCCGGTCTCCTGCCCCGGTTCGGCGATGAAGCTGGTGGTCGTGGGCGGCGCGAAATCCAGCGGCAGGCCGACCGCAAGGATATGCCACAGCTCGCCGTTCTTCTGCGCGCCCGAATGAAGCTCGGCCCCCAGCAGCGTGGTGAAGCCTTCGCTGCGGAACGGCGTGGTATCGACCAGCGGATAGTCATACATCCCGATGAAATGGTCGGTCAGGGCCAGGAAATCATAGCCTTCGTCGCGGTAGCGGCGGCACACCTCCTGCGGGGACAGCACGCCATCGGAACGGGTCGAATGGGTGTGAAGGTTGCCACGCCAGAAACGGCCGGGCGCGGTAAAGGCGGATGGACGGATCATGCTATCTCCCTCATCACCGGGCGATTCTGCGGGCGCCCGGCTTTGCGGCGAACCTTGCCCCGCGCGGGCCGGGCGCGGCAAGGCCGCTCTCGCATGGGAAACCTCTTCGTGCTATGAATCGGTCGCACATATTCAGAGGCGTTTGGTGATGAACTCCCTTCAGCCCGACCGTATCAGTGACGACGAAGCCTGCGGCACCTTGCCCGCCGACCAGATGCTGCGACAGGCCACCGCCGCCGCGGGCTTTCTCAAGGCGCTGGCGCATGAGGGGCGCCTGATGATCCTGTGCCACCTGTCTTCGGGCGAAAAATCGGTGACCGAACTGGAACATCTGCTCGACTCGCGTCAGGCGGCGGTCAGCCAGCAACTGGCACGGCTGCGGCTTGAGGGGCTGGTGGCCACCCGGCGCGACGGCAAGGCGATCTATTATTCGATCCAGGACCCCAAGGTGCTGCGCACCATCACCCTGGTCTATGACATGTTCTGCAAGCCGGGGGCCTGAGTTCCCCTAGCCGCGGCCCAGCCAGGGCATGTCGCGCGCCATGATCGTCAGGAACGGAATGTTGGTGTCGGCCGGCAGGCTGGCCATGTGCAGCACCGACGCCGCGACGTGATCCACATCGAAGACCGGCTCGGCGCGCAGGCTGCCATCGGCCTGCGGCACGCCTTTCGGAAAAGCTGCGGCCATGTCGGTGGCGGCGTTGCCGATGTCGATCTGGCCGCAGGCGATGCCGAAGCGGCGGCCATCCAGCGCCAGCGTTTTCGTCAGGCCGGTGACGGCATGTTTCGACATGGTATAGGGTGCCGAACCGGGCCGCGGCGCGTGCGCGCTGATTGATCCGTTGTTGATGATCCGGCCGCCCTGCGGGTCTTGCCGGCGCATCAGGCCAAAGGCGGCGCGGGCGCAGAGGAACATGCCGGTGATATTGGTCTGGCACAGCGCCAGCCAGTCCTCGACCGCGATTTCGTCGATCGGACGGCCCGGCAGCGCGATGCCGGCGTTGTTGAACAGCACATCCAGCCGGCCCCAGTCGGCGGCAAGGCGGGCGAAGGCGGCGTCAACATCACCCGCGATGCCCACATCGCCGGGCAGGATCAGCGCGGGCGCCCCGGCGGCGGTTTCCTGCAGGGCGGCGGCGCGGCGGCCCATCAGCGCCACGCGCCAGCCGGCGGCCAGAAAGGCGCGCGCCGTGGCGCGGCCGATGCCGCTGCCGGCGCCGGTGATCAGGATGCTGCGGGGGGACGGCGTGGCGGTCATTCCGCCAGCCCGTATTTCATCAGCCAGAACAGGCAGCGCCAGACGCTGGCCAGCGGAATGGCGGTCGCCGCCACCAGATCGTCGGGCGTGGCCCCCTGGGGGCCGGCCTGCCGCAAGGCCGCAAGGGTGGCCGTGATCTGCGACCGCGGCTCGATCAGGCGGTTCGCGGCCTCATAATTGCGCAGGTCCAGCAGCGCCTCCGGCGCGGGCAGGTCGTCAGCGGGCAAGGCCACGAACCGGCGGCCAGGGTCGCGCGCCACCC
This sequence comes from Pseudogemmobacter blasticus, assembly GCF_003071405.1. Lineage (NCBI taxonomy): Bacteria > Pseudomonadati > Pseudomonadota > Alphaproteobacteria > Rhodobacterales > Paracoccaceae > Pseudogemmobacter > Pseudogemmobacter blasticus. The sequence continues at coordinate 853,865 of NZ_CP020470.1, forward strand.
GCGTGGGGAAGCTGCGGAAATACAGGCCCGGCAGCGGCAGCGGCGGAAACTGGTGGGCCGGCACCGGCGGTTCGCCCTGCCCCGTGGCCCGGGCATGGGCAACCATCGCCGCCTGTTCCCCCCACAGCGCCTGCATCTGCGGCAGGACGGTGGCCCAGTCATAGACGGCACGGGCGCGGGCCTGCCCCGCCGCCCCCATCCGCGCCCGCAGCGCCGGATCGCTGCCCAGTTGCACCAGCGCCCGGACCAGGGCGCCAAGATCCACCCGGGTCAGCGCCGAAAGCTGGGTGCAGAACTGCGGATAGCTGTCGGTTTCGCCGTAAAGGCGGCGGCCCAGGCGGCTTGATACCCCCTGTGGCGGCATTTCGGTGGGCACGCGGATGCCCACCTCGGGCGGAACGGTGTCCTTCATGCCGTCCCAGTCGGTGACGATCAGCGGCAGGCCGGCGGCCATGGCCTCGACCGGGGCAAGGCCGAAGGTTTCCTGCACATTGTCGATGGGAAACAGGAAGATGTCGGCGCCCGACAGCGTGGCCAGACGGTCCTCGGCGACCGAGCCGTCGATGACATGGAAGCCGACGCCGGGCATCAGGGTGGCGGCCCCGCGCAGAAAGATCTCGCGCGACCGGGCGTCGCCGAACTTGCCGTAAAGCATGAGGTGGAACCGGCGCCCGGCCTCGGCCTGGGCGCGGGACAGCGCGATGAACAGCGGCAGCGGATCGAATTTTTCCGAAACGGAAAGCCGGGCCACGATGGCGCAGGCGATGTCGTCCTTGCCGATGCCCAGCCGGTGCCGCAGCGCCGCGCCGGCGGCAGGATCGCGGGCGAAGTCGTCGCAATTGATGCCCAGCGGAATGATCGGCATCAGCGGCCGCGGCGGGGCGGTGCCCCGGAACCGGGCGGCAAGGTTCTGGTCGATCAGGTCCATCTGAAGGGTCAGCGCATCCAGCGCCGAGCGCGAGGTGCAGATCACCGCATCCCAGGGCATCTGCGGCGCGGTCCGCATCTCGATCATCGACTGCATGAACAGCCGGGTCGCGATGGTATGGGTGACGCCGCAAATGGCATAGGCCGCCGATCCGTATTCCGACCGGCGCCAGCATTCCCGGCCAATCGCGGGGCTGGGATAGCTGAGCACGTCCAGCGGCGCGATCTCTTGCGCGCGGTCCAGCATCACGCTGCGCACGCGCCGGTGGCCCGCCCGCCGGGCGACGATCGCACTGAAATGCCGCGCATCGCGAAGGCCGTGGGTCAGGCTGACCACCTCATCGGCCCGGGCATGATCGAGATAGCCGTTCAGGAAACTTTCGCCCGCGACACGGCGGCCGTTGATGCCCTTGGCGGCCGGATCATAGCCATCGAGCGCAAAATAGATCGCGGCATTGGCCAGCGGTTTGGTCATTTCCGTTCCATCCACAGCCAGGGCGTTGGCGAGGCCCGCCATTCCCAGATCAGCAGCAACCTGTCCAGATCATTCAGGGTTTCGGTCCAGGGCGGCAGCGGCGTGGCGGTGAAGCTGCGGCCGAAGCGGGTGATCCGGTGGCTGGCCTGAAACCGCGCCTCGATCCGGTCGGCCAGGCCGGGGCGGTTCCTGGGGTGCAGTTCCACCAGAATGTCAGCGGCGGCCAGGCCGGGGGCGGCCACCGGGTCCAGCAGGCTGTCTTCGGCCCCCTCGATGTCGCACAGCACGACGGTCGGCTGGTCGGCGCAGATCGCCAGATCGGCGGCGGTGATCTCGCCGCCCACCTCGACCCGGTCCGCCACGCCATTGGCCGCGGCCAGGGTTCGGCACAGCGCCTGCGCGTTCAGGTCGATGTCACGCGCCAGCACCCGCGTCTGCGGCATCCGGCGGGCCAGACCCACGGCATAATATCCTTCGGCCGAACCGATGTTGACGACCAGGGGATAGGCCCGCGCGATGATGGTTTCGAACACGGGCACAAGGCTGGCCTCGTAGCTGCCCAGAAGGCGCGGCGCCCGCCCGCCTTCGGCCGAGGGCACGGGAAAGGCCATTCCGGCAAACGGCCCCGCAAGCACGGTGGTACCGGCATGGGCCTCATGCGTGTTGGCCAGCACCATCGAGCGCCACTTGGCCAGCAGCCGCAGCGCGGCATTCAACCGCTCCATCGTGGGCGGTCCGTCCAGGATCTTCGACACCTGATCACTGGTCGCGCGCGTCAGCCCGCTGGGTTCCCTGCTCATCCTGCCCCCCTGTTTCGCGCGCCAACCTATCGAAGTTGCGGCGGCGCGCAAAGGGCGGGTCTCAGATGTAGAATCTGGCCCCCATGATGCGATGAACCTCGCCCACGCGGGTCAGCCCGCGGGCGGCAAGGTCTTCGTCCGTGGTGGCATTCAGCCGGTTCAGCGCCCGCACATCGGGCCGGGATTCGGCCAGCGCGACAAGGCGGCGCCACAAGGCATTCGGTCTGGTGGACGTGAACATGGGATACCCTTTGGTCAGGATGTCCCCCCTTTCCGCATCTTGCCGCAGCGCAGCAATGCGCGATAGTGCGCCCGCAGCAATTCGGCCATGCCGTCAGGGTATGGCTTCCCCGCCCTATGCCTTGAACCGCGCGTCCACCTCGACCTGAAGCGCATGGACCAGCGCATTGGTCTGCGCCGCCATCCCGACGACCGCCAGAAGCTCGGCGTGCATCTCGGGCGTCATGCCTTTGGCGCGGGCCGCGGCGGTGTGGCTGTGGATGCAATAGGAACAGCCGTTCGCCACCGAGACGGCGATATAGACCATCTCCTTCACCAGCGGGTCCAGCGCGCCCGGGGCCATGACCTGCTGAAGCCGGTCCCAGGTGGCCTGCAACAGCGGCGGATCATTGGCCAGCGCGCGCCAGAAGTTGTTGACGTAATCGGTCTGCCGTTTCGCCCGGATGTCGTCGAAAACGGCGCGGGCCTCGGGTGCGGCCGCCTCGTCCGTCAGCAGGGGAACGGTGCCCATCAGACCACCGCCAGCACGCGGGCCGGGCCGCCTGTGCCGCCCTTGTGCTTGGGGGCGCCGACAAAGGCCGTGGCGCCGGCGGGCGGCAACTGATCCAGGTTCGCCAGATTCTCGATCCCGAACCGGCCCCCGGGAAGCCAACTGTTGTGCACCGCGAAATCGGCGGAATTTCCGGGGTCCAGCGACAGGGTATCCACCCCGATCGCGGCCACGTCCAGCGTGGCCAGCAGGTCGGTGGCCGCCTTGGAAAAGCCGGGGAAGGCGAACTTGCCATCCGGGGTGTTGCGGAATTCGGGGCTGCCCACCTTGGCCGCCCAGCCGGAATGAAACGCCACCAGCGCCCCGGCGGGAATCTCGCCATGGGCGGACACCCAGGCCTCGATATCCTCGGGCGCGACCGTGGCATTGGCGTCGTCCTTCGCCTTGGCACTGATGTCGATGATGCACAGCGGGCAGACCAGCCGCTCGGGCGCCAGATCGGCGACCGAGGTGCCATCGGCGGTGAAATGCAGCGGCGCGTCGATATGGGTGCCGGTGTGTTCGTAGATCGTCAGCTTCCAGAGCTGGTAGCCCGAGTCGGCGAACTTGACCGCCGGTTCGTAAAGGATGCCCGGAACACCGTCGAAGGTGGGAAAGCTGCCATCATAGGCATGGGTCAGGTCCACCACCCGGCCGGCGGCCTGCGCCAGCGCGGGCCGGGCCGAGGTCAGCCCCGAGGCCACCACCGCGGCGGTGGTGGCGGCCGCCGCGGCAAACAGCGCGCGGCGGCTGAGCATCGAGGCTTTGACAGAGTCGATCAGGCAAGCGTCACACATCGGTCGGTCTCCCGGTTGGGGCGGCAGCTTGGCCGCGCGGCTGACGTAGGGGCGCACCATCGGCGCCCGTGCAGCGTTCCACCGCAGGATGCGCCGGTCAAGGGAAGGTTTGGGTTGAAATCTGGTGCCCCCAGAGGGACTTGAACCCCCGACCCCCTGATTACAAATCAGATGCTCTACCAGCTGAGCTATAGGGGCACACGGGGGCTGTTTAGCGCAGGCGGGCGGGGGGGTGCAAGCGTCGGGGTGTCAGGTCTGCCCGGAACGTGCGATGGGGATCACCGCGACCAGCCCCACGGCCATGACCAAAAGCGCGGCGGGGGCGGCTTCGGACAGGCGCTCCAGCGAGGCCAGTTCGAAGACGCGCGTGGCCAGGGTGTTGTAATTGAATGGCCGCAGCAGCAGCGTCGCGGGCAGTTCCTTGACGCAATCGACGAAGACAACCAGCAGCGCCGTCAGGACCGAGCCGCGCATCATCGGCAGATAGACCGCTATCAGCGTGCCGCCGGGGCTGCGGCCCAGCGACCGGGCCGCCAGCGGCAGCGAAGGCGAGACCCGGCCGAAGGCGGTTTCGACCGCCCCCTGCGCCACTCCGAAGAACCGCACCACATAGGCCAGCCCCAGCGCAAAGGCGGTGCCGGTGATCAGCAGGCCGGGATCGTGGCCGGTCAGCGCCTCGATCCCGTCGGCAAGGCGATGGTCCAGCGCCGCCAGCGGCAACAGCAGGCCCACCGCCAGCACCGCGCCGGGGGTGGCATAGCCCAGCGTGGTCAGCGGCAGCACGATGCGGCCGGCCGGATGCGCCGAAAGCCGCAGGCCATAGACCAGCAGCAGCGCCAGCGTGACCGTGACCAGCGCCGCGCCGCCGCCGGCGACCAGCGTGTTGACCAGCGCCTTGAACAGACCGGGTGCCAGCCATTGCGCCGGGGCCTGTGCCGAGTGGTAGGCCATGACCGCGACCGGCAGCACGAAGCCCAGCGTGAAGGGCACAAGGCAGGCCGCCAGCGCCGCCAGCCCGCGCAGGCCGGTCAGCGGCTGGCGCTCGATCGGGCGTTGGGCGCGGGACAGGCGGTGAAAACGGGCGTTGCGGCGCGAAAGCCGCTCCAGCGTGACAAGAACCAGGATCAGCGTCAGCACCACACCGGCGATCTGCGCCGCGCCGCCGGCATTGCCGCCATCCAGCCAGGTGGTGAAGATGCCGGTGGTAAGGGTCTGCACCCCGAAGTGATGCACGGTGCCGTAGTCGGCCACCGTCTCCATCAGCGCCAGCGATACGCCCACGGCAATGGCGGGCCGCGCCATCGGCAGGCCAACCCGCGCGAACAGGCCCCAAGGCCCCTGCCCCAGCGCGCGGGCCACCTCATAGGTGCAGCCCGACTGTTCGCGAAAGGCCGCGCGGGCCAGCAGATAGACATAGGGGTAGAAGGCCGCCGACAGCACCAGCGCCGCCCCCCAGAGCGAGCGGGTCTGCGGGAACCAGTAGTCGCGGGCGCTGGTCCAGCCCATGGCCTGCCGCAGCGCCGATTGCACCGGACCGGCGAAATCCAGCAGGTCGACAATGGCATAGGCGCCGACATAGGCCGGAATCGCCAGCGGGAAGAACAGCGCGAAATCCAGCCAGTTGCGGCCCGGAAAGCGATACATCGACACCAGCCAGGCCGCGCCCGTGCCCATGGCGGCGGTCAGCACCGCCACCGACAGCATCAGGATCAGCGTGGTGGTCAGATAGCGGGGCAAGACACTGGCCATCAGATGCGGCCAGATGTTTTCGGTCGGATGGAAGGCGATCCAGACGACCGAGACCACCGGCGCCAGCACCAGCACCGCAATCAGCGCGGCCCCCACGCTCCACAGGTCCGGCAGCAGCGATGCGAAGGACCGGCGCCGCAGGGCCGCGGCTGGCTGTTGAGTATTTTGGTCGGACATAAATGCGGGTTAGCCGAATCCGGTTTCCCTGTAAAGAAAAGCCCGTATAGTCCGGCGCGGCCTGCATCCGCCGAACAGAAAGAGTCGAGCCCGTTCCTTGAATATGCGTATTGTTTATCACCTCGGCGCCCATTGCACCGATGAAGAGCGGCTGATCCGCTGCCTGCTGAAGAACCGCGTGGCGCTTGCCGCACAGGGCATCCTGGTGCCGGCTCCGACGCGGTATCGCCGGCTGCTGCGCGATACGGCGGTGCAGTTGAAGGGGGCGGCGTCCGACGCCGAGATCCAGACCATCGTCATGGAACAACTGGTCGAGGACAACCAGGCCTCGCGCGTTGTGCTAAGCTGGGACAGTTTCCTCAGCTTTCCGCAATGGGTGCTGAACGGCCAGATGTACACGTTCGCGGGCGAACGCATCCGCGCCTTTACCCGCATCCTGCCGCAGAACGAGGCCGAGTTTCATCTGGCGCTGCGCAATCCGGCAACCTTCGTTCCGGCGCTGTTCGAAAAGCAGCGCGCCCGCCCCTATGAGGATTTCATCCGCGGCACCTATCCGGCCGAACTGCGCTGGTCGCTGGTGGTGCGTCAGATCCTGGCGCAAAACCCGGGCGTGCCGCTGGTCATCTGGTGCGATGAGGACACGCCGCTGATCTGGCCCGAGGTGTTGCAGGCGGTGTCGGGCCATGCCGATGGCACCGAACTGACGGATACCGATGAACTTCTGGCCGCGATCATGTCGCCCGAAGGGCTGGCCCAGTTGAAGGCCTATCTGGTGGCACATCCGCCGGCGTCGATCCAGCAGCGGCGCCGGATCGTGGCGGCGTTTCTGGACAAATACGCCCTGCCCGAGCGCATCGAGATGAGCATCGACCTGCCCGGCTGGACCGCCGAGCTGGTGGAGGAAATCACCGCCGCCTATTACGAGGACGTGGCCCTGATCCGGCAGATGCCGGGCGTCACCTTCATCGCGCCCTGATCGGGCGCGACAGGGCGACCGGCGGGGTGATCAGCAGGATCAGCTCATGCCCAAAGCGGTCTTGTACATCTCCAGCACCGCTTCCTCTTCGGCAATGTCGTCGGGCTTGCGCTTGCGCAGCGCCACGACCTTGCGCAGAACCTTGGTGTCATAGCCACGGCCCTTGGCCTCGGCCATCAGTTCCTTCTGCTGTTCGGCCACGTCCTTCTTTTCGGCCTCAAGCTGCTCGTAACGCTCGATGAACTGGCGCAGTTCGTCGGCGGCGATGGAATAGCTGTCGGGCGCGTCGGCCATGGGAACATCCTGCCTTTCGGGGTGATCGGGCCGTCAGATAGCCCGGCGCGGCGGGGCGATTCAACCCCCCTCATCAGACTTGCGCGGGCGGTGCGCAGCCGTTAGCCAAGGGGCGCCGCAACCGCAGGAAGGAACGACAATGCAGATGCTGGTCTGGGCAGGCGCGCTGGTTTCCCTTTGCGGCATCGCGGGCCTTGTCTATTGCGTGTTGCGCGCCCTGAAGGCCCGCCGCGCCGGCCTGACGGATGACGCGATGCGGGCCGAGTTGCAGCGCGTGGTCGTCATCAACATGGGCGCGCTGGCGCTGTCGGCGCTGGGGCTGATGCTGGTGGTGACCGGGCTTTTCCTGCGCTGAGGCGCGCAAGCTCAGTCTGCCCCGTTCAGGTCTGCCCGGTTCAGGTCTGACAACGACAGGCCTTCGGCGATCAGATGGTCGATCAGCGGATGCGGCGCCCAGAGGGGATCATCGTCGCGCCAGTGTTGCAGGTCGGCCCGCAACACCAGAAGGCCCCGAAGAGACGCCTGATACATCGGCCCGCCGCGCCAGCGCGGCATCCCGTGGCCGGCCACCATGAGCCAGTCAATGTCCGACGGGCAGCGCGCAACGCCGGCGTCCAGCAGGCGCAGGCCTTCATTCGCCATGGCGGCCAGCCAGCGCCGCAGGATTTCGGGCCGGGGCATGGCGCGCGCGGCAACAGGGGCCGGGTCGGGATCGGCCAGCGCCGGGGTGGCCTGGCCGAATTCATCCAGCGCGGCGGCGATGCTGTCGCGCGGAACGCCCAGTGCCAGCAGCCGGGCCAGGGCCGCCCGGCCCGCCCCCGACACGCGCCGCCCCACCACGGGCAGCCCGTTCACCAGCACCGGAGACAGGCCAAGCCGGCGCAGCAGCAGCACGGTCGCGGCCACGGGGCCGGGCGGCGCGTCGGGCGGCACGGCCAGTTCGCAACTGCGGGCCGAAGGCGACAGGGCCAGCCCCAGCGCGCCCTCGGCCCCGCCCAGCACAAGCTGCGGAACAGAGGGGCCACGGGCGGCAAGGCGGGCGAAATCGGCATCGGCCTGCGCATGGATGACCAGCCGCGCCGACGCCAGCGACGCCGCATCGACAAGCGGAAACAGGCGGGATCGGTCGGCATCGCGCTGCAGCGGCGTCAGCCGGCGGAGACGGATTTCCTCATCCTGCCGCGCGGCGATCCAGTCTTGCGCACGGTCCAGACGGGCGGCGTCGGCATCGAACCAACTGACGCGCATCCCCTGCCCCAGCGCCATCAGCGCCAGCGTCGCGAATTGCGGCGCGCCGCCGGACAGGCCCAGATGGGTGATTTCGCGCGGCCGCACCTTCGCCACCGCCGCCGGCAGGCGCGCGGCATGGCGTTCGGCCCGGGCCACGGCCATCAGGCCCTGCGCCTCGGGCGTGGCGGCCAGGTCTTCGCGGGCCACGGACTCCATCGCCAAGCCGGCCTCGAAGGGCAGGTAAAGCGACGCCTCGACGCAGTCGATGATCCGCTTCGGGGCGGGCAGCACACCGCGCAGAGCCTCGGCGCGGGCGGCGGCAATGGCGGCGGCATGGGTCTGCGGGTCGGACTGGCGGTCATGGCGCAGCGCGGTCGGGCGCGGGCCGGGCATCGTGGCCCCCTGCGCCACGGCGGCCGCCTCAAGCGCACTGTCCACCACCCGATCAACCAGCCCGATCTCCAGCGCCTCGGCCGCCGTTGCCGGACGGCCGCGCAGCAGCAGCGCGATGGCCTCGATGGTGCCCACAAGGCGGGGCAGCCGCTGGGTTGTGCCGGCGCCGGGCACAAGGCCCAGGCCCACATCGGCAAAGGCAAGACGGGTCAGCGGGCTTGCCACACGGACATGTGCCGCCAGCGCCAGTTCCGCCGCAGCGCCGATCACCAGCCCGTTCAGGGCCATCACCACCGCCTGCGGATGCCGGTCAACCGCGGCGCACAGCTCGCCCAGGGTTGGGCGGGCGCTCTCATCGCCGGCGCAGTCCAGCGCGGTCGGGACCGAGAAGTTGCGACCTTCGGCCCGGATCACCACCGCACGACCGGCCCCTGCCCCGGTCAGCCCGCGCAACAGCGCCGCCCGGACCGGCGGAGACAGGTCGTTGGCCGGCGGGTTGTCGATTGACAGCACCAGCACGTCGCCAGAAATTTCCTCGCGAACCAGCGCAGGTTCAGCTTCCGTCATACGGCTCCCCGGGGCCGGGTTCGGCCTTTCCACAAGGACTTAACCTGAAAGCACAGGCTCTTGGCAACCCGTTGCCATGCGCGGCGGCGGTTTCAGACCGGCAATGTCAGACCGGCATGTTGTCGAAACCGTCCTCGATCGCGGCGTCCTCGGCCCGGCGCCGGGCCTCGTCATCGCCGGTCAAGGCCGTCTCGGGCGGCGCGGACGGCACCAGTGCCGCCAACAGACGCATCTCGGCGGTCAGCACGTCCATCATGGCTTTCTGCCCCGCCGCCGCAAGGTCAAGGCTTTCCTCGGCAAGCCGGGTGATCGGGTCCTGGTCTTTTCCGGTGGTCATGGTCGCTCCTCCTCCCATGCGCCACGCGTCCGGGTCAGGGGGCGCAGCTACGGCAAAACGGTGTGAACGGCACGACATCCAGACGCTCGGCGGCGATCTCGGCCCCGCATTTCGCGCAATAGCCGTATTCGCCTTCTTCGATGCGCTGAAGCGCCGCCTCGATCCTGCGGATTTCCGCCTGCCCCGAGGCCCCCGCGGCCTCAAGAACCTCATCGCCCTCGCGCTCGACCGCGGCTTCTTCCCAGTCGCGCTCGACATGGGAATCCAGCTCGGTCTCAATCGCGGCAAGGCGGGCCCTGAGATCGGCAAGGCGGGCCTCCATCACGGCCTTGCGGGCGGCGATGCCGGGGTCTGCGGCTTTGGTCATTCTGGGCTCCTTCCCTTGCCGCGAAATCCTGCGCCTTGGCCGGGTCTTTCGCCTTGACGCAGGTCAATGCCGGAAACCGTGGCCCGGCGGCCCCCGCTGGAAACCGGGCGGGATTTTCCCTAGACTGTCAGAACACCAAGTCAGGATAGCAGCATGTCGCCCGCGGTTCACGCCTTCTTCGACGAAGCCACCAACACGATCACCTATCTGGTGCGCGACCCCGAAGGCCGCGCCTGTGCGGTGATCGATTCCGTGCTGGATTTCGACTATGCCTCGGGGCGCACCGACACCAGGTCCGCCGATGCGGTGATCGCCTTCATCCGTGACAATGACCTTGCCCTTGAATGGGTGCTGGAAACCCATGTCCACGCCGACCACCTGTCGGCCGCGCCCTATATCCAGGAACGGCTGGGCGGGCAGATCGGCATTGGCGACCGGATCACCGTGGTGCAGGAAACCTTTGGCAAGATCTTCAACGAAGGCACCCGGTTCCAGCGCGACGGCAGCCAGTTCGACCGGCTGTTCCGCGATGGCGACAGCCTGATGATCGGGCAGATGCGGGCCAATGTGCTGCACACGCCCGGCCATACCCCGGCCTGCCTGACCTATGTCATCGGCGACGCGGCCTTTGTCGGCGACACGCTTTTCATGCCCGATTTCGGCACCGCCCGCTGCGATTTCCCCGGTGGCAGCGCCGAAACCATGTGGGAGTCGATCCAGAAGATCCTGTCCCTGCCCGAAGCGACGCGGATCTTCGTCGGCCATGACTACAAGGCCGAGGGGCGCGATCACTATGCCTGGGAAACCACGGTGGGCGACCAGAAGCGGCTGAACCGGCATATCGGCGCCGGCAAGTCGCGCGAAGATTTCATCGCGCTGCGGCAGGCGCGCGATGCCACGCTGGCCATGCCGCGGCTGATCATCCCGTCCTTGCAGGTGAACATGCGCGCCGGCCAGATGCCCGAGCCCGAGGAGAACGGCAAAAGCTATCTCAAGGTGCCGATCAACGGGCTGTGACGGCGGGGCTTCCGCTGGCCGCGGCGCGGGGCTAAGGTCGCCGCGCCCGCCTGTCCCGCCCGCCCTTGCCGAAGGATCGCCCCCATGGATATTCGCCCGTTGACGCCCGGCTATGCCGTCTCGCCGCAGATCGAACCGTCGGACCTGCCGGCGATCAAGGCCGCCGGCTATGTGATGGTGATCGACAACCGCCCCGATGGCGAGATCCCGCCCCATCTGCACACCGCCGAAATGCGCCGCGCCGCCGAGGCGCTGGGGCTGACCTTCGTCGCCAACCCGGTGATCGGCGGCGCGCTGACGATGGAGAATGTCACCGCGCAGGCGCAGGCCATGGCGGCGGCCACCGGGCCGGTCTTTGCCTATTGCGCCAGCGGCAACCGCTGTTCGGTGGTCTGGGCGCTGACGCAGGCCGGCAGCCGCCCCGCGGATGAGCTGATCGGGGTTCCGGCCCGGTTCGGCTACAACCTTGAACCCCTGCGCGGCCAGATCGAGGCGCTGGCCGCCCAGCGCGGCGCGGCGGGCTGACCCGCTACCCTGTCGCCAGAAACGCCGGATCGGCACCGTCGCCGAAGGCCGGACCATTGACCGCTGGCCGGTCCTGCGGGCGCTGTCCGGGCGGCGGAATCACGGCCACGGCGCCCTGCCCGGCCTCGGGCGCGGCCAGACGCAGGGCGCGCTGACCGCGATGCTGGCCCAGCGTGGCGCGCGCGACCGACCGGCCATCGCCCCCTTGCAGCGCGATCCGGTCCAGCGCGGCCTCGGGCAGCGGCAGCACAAGGCCGGGGGCAAGGCCCGTCACCGCCGACAGGGGCAGCGACAGCCGGGCGATCACCGCATCCAGCGTGACCCCGGCGCCCGAAACCGCTTCGGCCAGGCCCTGCGCAAAGGCGGTGGCGCCTTCGGGGGGCGTTTCACCGGCGGGGCCATCGGCCGGCATCCCGCCCGGCAGGCGGCCGCGGCTTTCGGCGGGCAATGCCAGCAGCACATGGCCGCTGCGCGCCCCGTCCGCCATGCTGACCGCAAGCTGCAGCACGCGATAGGGCTGATCCTCCAGCAGCAGGCCCAGCGGGCGCGGGTCTTCCAGGAACGAGGCATAGCGAAAGCCGCCAGCCCACAGCAGATCGGCCTCATCGGCCAGAAGCGCCTCAAGCTCGATCAGGGCGCGGTCGATCACGCCGGTCACCATGGCGGCATCGGTGCGGGTCGGGCGGCGCGGCGCGGGGGACTGGGGCGCGACGCGGCCGATGGTCTGCCGTTCGATCAGGGCGGCGGTCAGGTCGGGCGACAGCGCGATCAGCCCCAGCCCGCCGGCCGGCCCGTCCAGCAGCGCGATCAGCGCGCGGTCGGGCGGCAAGTCCAGCAGTTCGGCCAGACCGCGCCGGGCGATCTGCAGATCGGTCACGGTCAAGAGCAGGCCCACGCCATCGCGCGCGGCGCGGGCAAAGGCCAGCCGCCAGCCATGATCGGCGCCGGGGCTGCCTTCGGCGGCGCTGCCGCTGGTCACCTTGCGGCGCAGGATGTCATTCATGGGCCAATCCGTGCAAGGCGGGGCCCACCCGCGCGGCCCCGATCCCCGGCAGGCTATCCCCACCGCCGTTAGGAATGGGTTAAGCGGCTTTCGCCTCAAGCCGCAGCGGCAGGACAATGCGGAAGGCCGCCCCGCCCTGCCCCGGCAGATAGGCGATGGTGCCGCCCAGATTGGCCACGATCTCGCGGCAGATCGCCAGACCAAGCCCGGCGCCCTTGGCCCGCATCTCGCCCGGCAGGCGGCCGAACTTTTCAAAGATCAGGCCCTGCGCATCCTTGGGAATCCCGCTGCCGTTGTCGGCAATGTCGATGCGCACCCGGCCCGCCTTCATCTTGACCGCAATGCGGATTTCCGGCTGCGGCGCATCGCAGTATTTCCGCGCGTTCGAGATGAGGTTGATGAAGACCTGCGTCAGCCGGTCGGCATCGGTGCGCAGGAACAGGCTTTCCGCCGCCAGATCGCGCAGGATCACGAAGCGGGTCTCGGGCTTGATCTGTTCCGCCGCCTGGATCGAGCGGTCGATCATCTCGCGCAGGTTGGCCAGGCCCAGCGTCAGTTGCACCTTGCCGCTTTCCAGCACCGACAGGTCCAGAAGATCATCCAGCAACCGGGTCAGGCGGCGCGATTCGTCCTGAATGATGCGGCCGCTGCGCGCCACCATCGCGGGCGGCAGGTCGCCCTCGGCCAATATCTCGGAAAACGCCCGGATCGAGGTCATCGGCGTGCGCAGTTCATGGCTGATCTGGCTCAGGAAGGCGTCCTTCTGCACCGAAAGCTGGGTCAGCTTGTCATTCGCCTCGCGCAAGGCGGTGGCGGTGCGGGCCAGTTCCTCGCGCTGGTTTTCCAACTGGGCGGAATATTCCATCAGTTGTGCGCTTTCGCGCGCCACCGTCATCAGGTCATCCACCGTGACCGTGCCCTGCCCGGTGACATTGGCGATCATCGCATGGGCCGTGGCCGCCCCGACCGAGCCGGACAGCCGCTGTTCAAGATCCGACACGAAGGCGGGCGTCGGGTCGGGCAGGATCGACTGGCGCTTGCCCTGCGCGCGGGCGGCTTCCTCGAACAAGGTCTGGGCGGCTTCGTCGCCCAGGATGTGCTGCGCCATGACCAGCAGCGCCTCGGGTTCGACATGGCCGCCGCCCAGGCCGCGCGGGCGCAGCGGGCCTTCGAAGACATTGACGAAGGCCGCCCCCTGCAAGCGTTCCACCGGGCCGGGGAAGGTGATGACCGACCCCAGGAAGAAGGCGGTGCCGTTCAGGAACAGCGACCAGAACAGCGCGTGGATCAGCGGGTCCATCCCGTCGCTGCCGAACAGCGCCTGCGGCCGCAGCCAGCCGATGCCGGCGGGACCATCGGCCAGAAGACCGGCTGGGAACACCGCATCGGGGCCGAAGGACGGCAGGAACAGCGCATAGGCCCAGACGGCAAAGCCCACGATCAGCCCGGCAATGGCGCCGACCCGGGTGGCGCCGCGCCAGAAGATGCCGCCGATCATCGCCGGCAGGAACTGCGCCACCCCGGCAAAGGCGATCAGCCCGATCGAGGCCAGCGCGGCCGAGCCGCCCGACACATGGTAATAGCCATAGCCCATCGCCAGCACGACACCGATGGACACCCGCCGCGCGTTCAGCACCACCGCCCGCACGTCTTCGGAGATGGCCCCCGCCGGGCGCAGCCGCAGCCAGACCGGCAGGACGATGTGGTTCGACACCATGGTCGCCAGCGCGATCGCCTCGACGATCACCATCGAGGTGGCCGAGGAAAACCCGCCCAGAAAGGCCAGCATCGCCAGCGCCCCCTGCCCTTCGGTCAGGGGCAGGGTCAGGACGAACATGTCGGGGTTCGATCCGGCGGGAAGCCGCTCCATCCCCATCACGGCGATGGGCACGATGAACAGACTCATCAGCATCAGATAGGCGGGAAAGGCCCAGCTTGCGCGGGCCAGGTGGCCTTCGTCGTAGTTTTCCACCACCAGAACGTGGAACATGCGCGGCAGGCAGATCACCGCCACGCCCGCCAGCAGGATCAGCCCGGTCCAGCGGCCGGGGTTCATGGCCCAGCCGGTGATGGCCGAGGCGTCGATGCGCTGCATCATGCCCGACACGCCGCCCGCCAGCCCCCAGACCACGAAGATGCCCACCGCGATCAGCGCGAACAGCTTGACCACCGCCTCGACCGCGATGGCGGTGACGATGCCGTGGTGCTGCTCCTTGGCATCCAGGTTGCGGGTTCCGAACAGGATGGTGAACAGCGCCAGCCCCGCCGCCACCCAGATGGCCGTGGGGTCCGCCCCCAGCGGCGCCGATCCGTCGGGCGCGTGTTCGGCAAAGACGCCGAAGGACAGCACCACCGATTGCAGTTGCAGCGCGATATAGGGTGTGGTCGCCACCACCGCCATCAGCGTGACGATCACGCCCAGCAGGTTCGACTTGCCGAAGCGGGCCGAGATCAGGTCTGCGATGGAGGTTACCCGGTGCTGCCGGCCGATCCGCACCAGCTTGCGCAGAATCCACCACCAACCGATGAACACCAGCGTCGGGCCGAAGTAGATGGTCAGATACTCAAGCCCGGAGCGGGCGGCGTAACCGACCGCGCCATAGAACGTCCAGGCCGTGCAGTAGATCGACAGCGACAGCGTATAGACCAGCGGGCTGCGCAGCCAGCCCAGCCGCCCGCGCCGCGCCCGGCTTTCCACCAGAAAGGCCACCAGGAACAGCAGGATGACATAGGTGATGCAGGCCAGGACCAGCAGGTTGAAGGGCATCCTGTCAGTCCTCGTCCTCATCCGGTTCGCCATCACGGCGCGACAGGCCGGGCGCGATGGCAGCGGCCAGCACGATCATTCCCACCCAGAGGCCGAACAGATAGACCAGATCGCCGGAAAACCGCCGCCCTTCGTTGCCGGGCGGCGACCAGAGCAACGGCAGCAGCAGGAAGAACAGGCCGAACAGCGGCAACAGTCGCGCCGCATCGCGCAGGCGGCGGCGGCGATAGGGGATGCGCCCCAGAAACATCGGGCGCCGGGGGATTTTCATCTCAGCCCCGCGCCACGGGGGCACGGCCGGCCAGGGCGCGCACCTCGGCCAGAATCTCGGCATTGGCAAAGGGCTTGGCCATGAAACTGTCGGCCCCGGCGCGGGCGGCGGCCTCGCGGTCGCGGCTCTGGCCACGGGCGGTCAGCATCAGCACCGGCGTGGCGGCGGTGGAAGGGTCGCCCCGCAGCGCCGCCAGCACCTCCAGCCCCGACAGATCGGGCAGCATGTGGTCAAGGATGATCAGGTCCGGGGTGATGCGCTGCGCCGTGGCGGCGGCCCCGGTCCCTGTGGAAAGATGGGTCACCTGCCAGCCGTCGCGTGACAGGATGAAGCCGATGGCTTCGGCAATGTTCGGCTCGTCCTCGATCAGCAGGACATGCTGGCCCATGCGGTGCGATTCTCCCCCCGGTATCCCCCGTGTTCCCCCGCACCCGGCGGAACAGGCGGTCAGTATCGGCGGAAAGCCGCCCCCTGTCAAAACCCCCTGTCAAAAGCTGAGACGGCAAAAGATCAGGCGGCCGCTTCGCCCAGGATCGAGGGTTCGCGGCGGGCCGGACAGCCTCCGCGCGGGCAGATGCGGCAGGTGGGGCCAACGGGCAGAACCGCGCGCGTGCCCCGCGGCGCCGGGTCTGGCAGGATCAGCATCGCCGCCAGCCGCAGCTCCGGCCCGGCAAAGCCCAGCGGCAGGCGGGTTTCGGCAAAGGCCAGGCAGCGGAACACCTGCCCGTCGGGGCCAGGCGGGGCAACCAGCGCCTCGACCGGGGCGCCGGGCCGGCCAAGGGCGGCATAAAGCGGCCACAGCGGGCAGGCCGCGCCGAAGCGGGGCAGCGCGAAGCCGTCAGCCGGTTTGCGAAACAGCAGCGTGCCCGAGGCATCGCAGGTGACCAGCCCCGCCTTGGCACCGGGCAGCAGCGCAATCCGCCGCATCGCCGCCAGAAGACCGCAGCCAAAGCGGGCGGCAAGGCGGGCCGGATCGGGGCCATCCTCGGCCAGCGCCTGGGCAAAGGCGGGCTGCGGCAGGGCGGCGGCATCTTCCGCCACCTGCGCCACATGCGCCCGCGCCAGCACCCGCGCCGCGCCCGAGGCCAGCGCCTCCAGCTCCGGCCCCAGCGCGGCGGGATCGCCGCCTTCCACCTCGGGCAGGTGCCAGCCGCGCGCCGCCAGCCACAGTTCCACCTCATCCTGCGGGGCGGTCACGCCTTCGTCGGCGGCGGCTTCCGATCGGTCCAGATAGGCCACCAGCGCCTCGGCCCCCTCGGCCAGACGTTCGCTGTCCTGATAAAGGTTGCGGTGGAACCTGTCGCGCCAGTCGGCGGCAAGGTCGGGCGTTTCGGCCAGAATGGCGGCGGTGGCGCGCACCCCGGCCAGCGCCGACAGCAGTTCATGCAGGGCCGCCGACAGGTGCGGGTCATGGCTGAGACGGTCATTCAGCGCGGCAACCGCGCGCTCCAGCGCCACGCTGCGGCCATGCAGCGCGGCGGTCAGCGCCGCCCAGCCGGGGAAGCGACCGGCGAAATCCTCGGCCCGCGCCACCTCGGCCTCGGCGGCGGGCAAGGCGGCGGCGGCAGAGCGCAGGTCGTCCAGCAGCGCCCCGGCCGAGGCTTCGGCCAGCGCCTGCGGTTCGATCCCAAGCGCCGCGGCCAGCCGGGCCAGCACCTCGGGCGTCACGTTGCGGCGGTTGTGTTCGATCAGGTTCAGGTAGGACGGCGAAATCGCCGCGCGTTCCGCCAGATCGGCCTGCCGCAACCCGGCGGCAAGCCGGCGTTCGCGCAACCGTGTTCCGGTCAAGGCGGTCATCGGCATGGCGCGGCCCCTCCTGTAAAAGGTTTGTCAAATTGACACGGGCTTTACAAGCCACCCTCCTCCATCGAGGGGAAGCGATGGCCGTAGAAGGACAGTGCCCGCCAGGCACAATCCTGCAAGGCCAGGAACAGCGCCCGATCCTCGGGCCGGGTCGGATCGGCGGTCTCGGCCGCCAGCGCGGCCCGCCCCGCGCCCAGCGCGCTGCCGGCACGCCCGCGCCAGAACAGGATCTGCTCATCCAGGAACCGCGCCAGCCGGGCATCGGCCCCGCGGCTGCGGTCGTCGATGCGTTCGGCCACGGCAAGGCAGAACGCCGCCTCGGCCTCAGGGCCCGGCAGGCCGCGCAGCCAGGCGGGCGGTGCGCGCTGCCCATCGCGCCAGACCAGCACGAACAGCCCCGCCAACAGCGCCGCGCCAAGAAGAACGCCCAGACCGATCCGCCAGATTCCGCCCTGCATGTGCCCGCCCCACCGCCGCGCGGCAGTCTGGCGGGCACAGGTTAACAACGCCTGAGCAAACGCAAACGCGCCCGGGGTTGCCCCCGGGCGCGGCTGTCCCGTCAGGCCGCTGCGGTTATTGCAGCGCCTTGTCGGTGATCGCGTGGGTCCAGGCCCCTTCCGGCGCCTTGGTGATGACAGCATCCGACCCGCCCGACATCAGCGCATCGACGGTGCGCTGATAATCGGCCTCGTCCAGCGCGCCGTTCGACCCGGCGGTCAGCTTGGCCACTTCGCCCATCATGCGCTTCTGATGCGCTTCGGTCTGGGCGCCGGTCTCGTCATTTTCCAGCACGATCATCGCGGCTTCGTCGGGGTTCTCTTCCGCCCACTTCCAGCCTTTCATCGAAGCACGGACGAACTTGACCATCTTGTCCTGGAAGGCCGCATCCGACAGCTTGTCTTCCATGACATAAAGCCCGTCTTCCAGCGTCGCCACGCCTTCGGTGGTGTAGTTGAAGTTCACCAGTTGCTCGGGCGTGATGCCGGCGTCGATGACCTGCCAGTATTCGTTATAGGTCATGGTCGAGATGCAGGCGGCCTGCTTTTGCAGCAGCGGATCGACGTTGAAGCCCTGCTTCAGCACCGTCACGCCATCGGGCGAACCGTCGGTCTTCAGGCCGAGCTTGCCCATCCAGTTCAGGAACGGATATTCGTTGCCGCCGAACCAGACGCCCAGCGTCTTGCCCTTGAAATCGGCCGGCGTCGCCACGCCCGATTCCTTGAGACAGGTAAGCTGCATCCCCGACGACTTGAACGGCTGGGCGATGTTCACCAGCGCCAGCCCCTTTTCGCGGGCAGCCAGCGCGGACGGCATCCAGTCCACCACCACATCGGCACCGCCGCCGGCGATCACCTGGGTCGGGGCCACATCGGGGCCACCCGGCAGGATGGTGACGTTCAGACCCTCTTCCTCATAAAAGCCCTTGTCCTTGGCCACGTAATAGCCGGCGAACTGGGCCTGCGTGACCCATTTCAACTGCAGGGTCACATCCTCGGCCCAGGCCCCGCCCGCCGCCAGCAGCCCGGCAAGCAACGTCCCCGTCATCACTTTCTTCATGGCTTCCTCTCCTGTTGCAGGCCTGTCTTGCGGCCCATTTTGATTAGCGACGCTGTGACGGGTGCCAGAAGGTCACCCGCTTTTCGATCTGTGCGACCAGCCCATAGAAGGCCGATCCGGCAACCGCGGCAACGGCAATCTCGGCCCAGATCATGTCCAGCGCAAGCTGCCCGATCGAGGCGTTGATGCGGAACCCCATGCCAACGATGGGGCTGCCGAAGAACTCGGCCACGATGGCGCCGATCAGCGCCAGCGTGGTGGCGATCTTCAGCCCGTTGAACAGGAAGGGCAGCGCCGCGGGGAACCGCAGTTTCCACAGCGTCTGCCAATAGCTGGCGTGCCAGGTGGCCATCTGGTCGCGCTGCATGGCATCGGTCGCCTTCAGACCCGCGACCATGTTCACCAGCACCGGGAAGAACACCATGACCACCACCACGGCGGCCTTGGACTGCCAGTCGAAGCCGAACCACATCACCATGATCGGCGCGATGCCGACGATGGGCAGCGCGGCCACGAAATTGCCCACCGGCAGCAGGCCGCGTTGCAGGAAGGGGTTGCGGTCCACCGCGATGGCCGCCGCCACGGCGGCGGCGCAGCCGATCAGCCAGCCGGTCAGCGCGCCTTTCAGGCCGGTCTGCACGAAATCGGCCCAAAGCGTGGGGCCGCTGCCCGCAATCCGCGCGGCAATCGCCGAAGGGGCCGGCAGAATGACCGGCGACACCGCGAATAGCCGCACCACCAGTTCCCACAGCACCAGAAGCGTCACCCCGAACAGCGCCGGCACCAGCCAGCGCGGCAAGGAGCCCCTGCCCTGCGCGATCATCGCGTTGATCGCCCAGGCGCCCAGCCAGATCGACAGGACCGTGCCCAGCCGGGGATCATAAATCCAGCCCGCGACAAGCGCGGCAATGACGATCCCCGTCAGGGTCCAGTCGAAGGCCGAAGCGTTCTTCATCGCGCCATCCCCATCCGCCGCAGCGTCACCCGCTCGACCAGCCCGATCACTGCCACCAGCCCGGCCGCCACGATGGCCGCCGCGAACAGCGCCGCCCAGATCTGGATGGTCTGGCCGTAATAGCTGCCCGACAAAAGCCGCGCGCCCAGCCCCGCCACGGCGCCGGTCGGCAGTTCGCCCACGATGGCCCCCACCAGAGCCGCCGCCGCCCCCACCTTGAGCGAGGCGAAAAGATAGGGCATCGAGGCCGGCAGCCGCAGCTTGCCCAGCACCGCCGCGCCCCCGGCGTTATAGGTGCGCAGCAGGTCAAGCTGCATCGTATCGGGCGCGCGCAGCCCCTTGACCATGCCCACCACCACCGGGAAGAACGACAGATAGGCCGAGATGATGGCCTTTGGCACCAGCCCCTGCACCCCCATGCTGTTCATCACCACGATGAACATCGGCGCGATGGCCAGGATCGGGATGGTCTGGCTGGCAATCGCCCAGGGCAGCACGCTCATGTCCATGGCGCGGTTGTGGACGATGCCCACCGCCAGCGCGATGCCCGCTGCCGTGCCGATGGCAAAGCCCAGAAGCGTGGCCGACAGGGTGATCCAGCCGTGATAGACCAGACTGCGCTTCGAGGTGATCGCCTGCCCGGCGACGCCCTTCCACAGCTCGGCCACCACCTGATGCGGCGCGGGCAGCACGGGGCGTTCCTGTGTCATGGTGGCGGCGACCATCTGGCCGAAGGCGGGCGGTTCGGTCGCCGCGCGCGCGGCCTGATCCAGCACCCAGGCCCGGTTCATCGCCACCGCCGCGCCATACCACAGCACCACGATGGCCGCGACAACCGTCAGGATCGGCAACACGCGGTTCATGCCCTGCCCCCGCGGTCAGTCATAGGAATGGCCCGCGCGCAGCCCTTCGCGCACCCGATGCGCGATGGCAATGAATTCGGGCGTATCGCGGATGTCCAGCGGCCGCTCCCGTGGCAAGGGGCTGTCGATCACATCGGTGATGCGGCCCGGGCGCGGCGACATGACCACGATCTTGGTGGACAGATAGACCGCCTCGGGAATGGAATGGGTGACGAAGCCGATGGTCTTGCCGGTCCGCGCCCAGAGCTTGAGCAGCTCTTCGTTCAGCCGGTCGCGGACGATCTCGTCCAGCGCGCCGAAGGGTTCGTCCATCAGCAGGATGTCGGCATCAAAGGCCAGCGCGCGGGCGATGCTGGCGCGTTGCTGCATCCCGCCCGACAATTGCCAGGGGAATTTCTTGCCAAAACCCTTCAGGTCGACCAGATCCAGCACCCGTTCGACCCGCGCTTCCTGCTCGGCCCGGGGGAAGCCCATGATTTCCAGCGGCAGCTTGATATTGCCGGCGATGGTGCGCCACGGATACAGCCCCGCCGCCTGGAACACATAGCCATAGGCCCGCTTGCGCCGCGCCTCGTCGGGGGTCATGCCATTCACGGTCAGGCTGCCGCCCGTCGGGTGTTCCAGCGCCGCGATGCAGCGCAGAAAGGTGGTCTTGCCGCAGCCCGAGGGGCCGATGAAGCTGACGAATTCGCCCTTGCCGATGGTCAGGTCCACGTCCTTCAACGCATGAACCGGCCCGTCATTGGTCTGGAAGACCAGATTCAGCCCCTGCGCCGCAATCACCGGCTGGCCGAGGTTGATGGTATCCTTCATATCAATGCGCCTTTCAGCGATGCTGGATAGGCCATATTGGAAATAAGTGGGCGCATTGCCCAAAGATAACCTTTTCCCCTTTCTGATTGAATTGGCTTAAAAAAACCCCGCTCATAACTATGATAACGATCATGATATTCAAACTGGCGATTCATTAATGGAACCGAACCAAATCTATCGGAAAACTCCCATATGAGATCCGCCTCCACATCACGGTGCGCCGTGGGGTTATTTTTTACTCGAATTTCCGCAAAGTAAATCTCTACTGTAAGATTAGGCAGATCCCTCGCAAGCGGATAAATCCAATTCTTAATATGAGATCTAAGCCTTTCACTGAAATTACCCTCCCCTATGTAAAGAACGGGCGACGCCTTCTTTTCATAGGAAATAGCAAATGGCTTTGTTGTCCTAATTACATATATTGAATGGTCGCCAATTTTCGCATCAGCTTTCTCAAGCCATGCTTTAGTAGAACGCCAACTCACGGTGTCACAGGCAGGAACCCGAACACAATTCCATTTTGCTGATATTTTGGCCATATCACACCCCGCTTGCCGGAATACCCGCGCGCGCCACCGGCCGCGGGTTGGTCAGCGCCTTCCAGGTGGACAGCGCCTTGCCGACCGGCGTGCCCGGCGCGCGGGCGACGAACTTGCCATGCCCCTCGACACTGGTCAGCGCGCCGTCCGTCACCGCCACATGGCCCCGGCTCATCACATAGCGCGGCAGGCCCTTGACCGTCTTGCCCTCGAACACGTTGTAGTCGATGGCCGATTGCTGGGCTTTCGCGCTGATGGTCTTTTCCTTCTCGGGGTCCCAGACCACAAGATCGGCGTCCGCCCCCACCAGAACCGCGCCCTTCTTCGGGTAGCAGTTCATGATCTTGGCGATATTGGTCGAGGTGACGGCGACGAATTCGTTCATCGTGATCCGCCCGGTGTTCACGCCATAGGTCCACAGCATCGGCATCCGGTCCTCAAGCCCGCCGGTGCCGTTCGGGATCTTGGTGAAGTTGCCGACGCCGAACCGCTTCTGTTCGGTGGTAAAGGCGCAATGGTCGGTGGCGACGCAGGACAGCGTGCCGCTGGCCAGACCCGCCCAGAGGCTGTCCTGATGGCGCTTGTCGCGGAAGGGCGGGCTCATCACCCGCCGCGCGGCATGGTCCCAGTCGGGGTTGAAGTATTCGCTCTCGTCCAGCGTCAGGTGCTGGATCAGCGGCTCGCCCCAGACCCGCTTGCCGTTCATCTTGGCCCGGCGGATCGCCTCGTGTGCCTCTTCGCACGACGTATGCACGACGTACAGCGGTACGCCCGCCATATCCGCGATCATGATCGCGCGGTTGGTCGCCTCGCCCTCCACCTGGCTGGGGCGGCTGTAGGCATGGGCCTCGGGGCCGGTATTGCCCTCGGCCAGCAGCTTGGCCGACATTTCCGCCACCAGATCGCCGTTCTCGGCATGGACCAGCGGAATCGCCCCAAGTTCGGCACAGCGGCGGAAGCTGGCAAACATCTCGTCATCGTTCACCATCAGGGCCCCCTTGTAGGCCATGAAGTGCTTGAAGGTGTTGATCCCGCGCTCGGTCACGGCCTTCATCTCGTCGAAGACCTGCTCGCCCCACCATGTCACCGCCATGTGGAAGCTGTAGTCGCAATGCGCCCGGGCGGTCTTGTTGTCCCAGATCTTCAGCGCGTCCAGCAGCCCCTGCCCCGGCGACGGCAGCGCGAAATCCACCACCATCGTGGTGCCCCCCGCCAGCGCCGCGCGGGTGCCGCTGTCGAAATCATCGGCCGAATAGGTGCCCATGAAGGGCATTTCCAGATGCGTATGCGGGTCGATCCCGCCCGGCATGACATAGCAGCCCGTCGCATCCAGCACCGTATCGCCCTTCAGCCCGTGCCCGATGGCGATGATCTGGCCATCCTCGACCAGAACATCGGATTTGTAGGTCAGATCGGCGGTGACGATGGTGCCGTTCTTGATGACAGTGCTCATTTCCCGCTCCCCAACAGGCCGCAGCCTGCTTCCAGTTGGCTCAAATACCCTCGGGGGTCCGGGGGCAGACGGCCCCCGGCGCCTCCGTCACGCAATCACCTCTGCCGTGTCCAGCACCGCATGAAGCAGCACGTCCGCCCCGGCTGCCGCCCATTCCGGGAAGATGGTCTCGGCCTCGTTATGGCTGAGGCCGCCCACACAGGGGCACATGATCATGGTGGTGGGGGCAACGCGGGCCGTCCAGCAGGCGTCGTGGCCCGCGCCCGACACGATGTCCATGTGGCTGTAGCCCAGCTTTTCCGCTGCAGACCGGACCTTCGTCACCAGATCGGGGGTAAAGGTCACGGGGTCGAAATGGCCCACCGCCTCGACCGCGCAGCCGACACCCAAGGCCTCGCAGATCGCCGCCGCCTCGGCCTCGATCTTGGCGCGCATCCGGTCCAGCTTGGCCTGATCGACGGTGCGGATGTCCACGGTGAACACCACCTTGCCCGGCAGCACGTTGCGGCTGTTCGGGGAAAAGGTCACCTGCCCCACCCCGCCCACGGCATTGGGCTGGTTCTCCATCGCCACGGCCTGCACCATTTCGAAGATGCGGGCCATGGCAAGGCCGGCGTTCACCCGCAGGTTCATCGGCGTGCTGCCGGTATGCGCCTCGCGGCCGGTCAGGGTGAATTCCAGCCACCACAACCCCTGGCAATGGGTGACGACACCGATGTCCTTGCCTTCGGCCTCAAGGATCGGGCCCTGTTCGATGTGCAGCTCGAAATAGGCGTGCATCTTGCGCGCGCCGACCTTTTCCTCGCCCACCCAGCCGATGCGCGCCAGTTCCTCGCCAAAGACCTTGCCGTCCAGATCGCGGCGGGCCTTGGCATAGTCTTCGGTATGGATGCCGGCGAAAACGCCGCTGGCCAGCATGGCGGGCGCGAAGCGGGCGCCTTCCTCGTTCGTCCAGTTCACGATGGCAACCGGGTGCCGGGTGCGGATGCCCAGATCGTTCATCGTCCGCACCGCCTCAAGCGCGCCCAGAACGCCCAGAACACCATCGTATTTGCCGCCGGTGGGCTGGGTGTCCAGGTGGCTGCCCATATAGACCGGCAGGGCGTCGGGGTCGGTGCCGGGACGGGTGGCGAACATGTTGCCCATGCTGTCCAGGCCCATGGTCATGCCCGCCGCCTGACACCAGCCCTGGAACAGGTGGCGCCCCTCGCTGTCGGCATCGGTCAGGGTCTGGCGGTTGCAGCCCCCCGCGATGCCGGGGCCGATCAGGGCCATTTCCATGAGGCTGTCCCACAGCCGTGCGGAATTGATCTTCAGGTTCTCACCTGGTGCGGCCATCTGGCGTCTCCCTGTCGCGGGGCCTCTGACGGGCCCGTTCCGACCATGCTTGCGGCGAATCTTGTCCTGACCGTATGGTCAAGGCGAAGCGCACCACAACCTGACCAGCCGGTCAACAAATTTCCCCAACCTGCCGATGGATGACTCTGCACAGAAAACACGCACAAGGGGCAGCCGTCGCACCGATATAAGGCGCGAGAACGAGCAGTTGATCCTGCGCGCCGCCGAAAAGGTGTTTGCCGAGGCCGGGTTCGGCGGGGCCACCATGCAGTTGATCGCCGATATGGCGGGCCTGCCCAAGGCCAACCTGCACTACTATTTCGCCACCAAGGAGGAGCTTTACCGCCGCGTGGTCGAGGACATCTTCCAGATCTGGCTGCGCGCCGCCGACAGTTTCGACAATGCCCCCGACCCGGCCAGCGGCATTGGCGCCTATATCGAGGCGAAGATGCGCATCTCGCGCGAGCATCCCTTCGGCTCCAAGGTCTGGGCCAGCGAGGTGATGCACGGCGCGCCGGTGATCCAGGACTATCTGGAAACCACGCTGCGCGACTGGACCGAGGGCCGCATCACCGCCATCCGCCGCTGGATCGACCAGGGCCAGATGGCCCCCATCGACCCGCGCCACCTGCTGTACATGATCTGGGCCACCACCCAGCACTATGCCGATTTCGGCCACCAGATCGAAACGCTGAACGGCGGCAAGCCGCTGAATGACCGGCAATGGCAGGCCGCGACCGACAGCGTGAAGGCCATCATCCTGCGCGGCATCGGGTTGAGCGGCGCCTGAGGGCGGGGTCGGGAGTCCGGCCTTCCCAAATGCCCCGTCTCTGTTACGCTGATCTTCTTTTGAACCGGCGGCCCGCCCGCTACAGACAGGATTTTCAGCCATGCGTTTTCCCGCTCTTGCCAGCCTTGCCGCCCTTTCGCTTGCGCTTGCCCTGCCCGCCCAGGCCGGCCCGGTGGCCGATGCCGCCGCCGCGCTGGAGGCTGCGGCCACAGGGGGCGATGCGGCGGCCCTGACCGCCGCGCAGGACCAGTTGCAAGAGGCCGCCTGGGCCGCGCAGCCGCTGCATTTCCGGCAGGCGTTGCCCACCGCCGCGGCTTCGGGCGGGTTCGGCGTCTATGATCCCCGCCCCGATACCATCTATGCGCGGGGCGAGGACATCTTCCTTTATGCCGAACCGCAGGGCTATGGGTATGGCGACCTTGGCGACGGCCGGTTCGAGATCGGCTTTGCCGTTGACCTGCGTATTCTTGACACTGCGGGCGGCGTTCTGGTCGAGGCACCGGATTTCATGGCGCTGACGCATCAGGCGCGCGGCAAGGCGCGCGAATTCGGCGCAACGCTGGTGGTGAACCTGACCGACGCCCCGGCGGGCGACTATCAACTGGAATTCACCTTCCGCGACCGGCACAGTGACCAGCGTGCCAGCTTCACCCAGCCGGTCACGCTGAAATAACCGACAGGACACGCCCCGGATGCAGCCCGAAACCATCGAAGCCGATTATGACCGCCTGATCTTCCCCCGTTTCGACGAAACGGTCGCGCTGGCGCTGGGGCAGGATCTGGTCCGGCGCGGGCTGGCCGGGGCGCTGCCCGTCGTCATCGACATCCGCACCGCGGACCGGGTGCTGTTCCACGCCGCCCTGCCCGGCGCGGCGCCACTGAACGACCTGTGGGTCGCGCGCAAGTCGGCCACGGCGCTGCTGTTCCAGGTGCCCTCGCTGCTGGTCGGCCTGCGCAACCGCGCCAAGAACGAAACGCTGGCCAAGCACGGGCTGGACGTGGCCGACTATGCCGACCATGGCGGCGCGGTGCCGATCCGGGTGGCGGGCACCGGGGTGGTGGCCTGCCTTACCGTCTCGGGCCTGCCGCAGGTGGAGGACCATCGTCTGGCCGTTGCGGCCCTTGAGGATGCGCTGGCGTCCCTGTGACCGAAGCCCCGTATTTGCCCCCGCCCGACACCCGCGCTAACATGCGGGACCGGAAAGGAAAGCCGATGACCGTGCCGCGCAGCCGCATTCAGCGCAAGAACCGAGAAGCCATCCTGGAAGCCGCGCTTGATGTGTTTTCGGCGCAAGGATTCCGTGGCGCAACGGTGGACCAGATCGCCGAGGTCGCCGGCCTGTCCAAGCCGAACCTGCTGTACTACTTCGCCTCGAAGGAAGAGGTGCACCGCACCCTTCTGACCGGCCTGCTGGACACCTGGCTTGATCCGCTGCGCGCGCTGAACCCGGAGGGCGAGCCGGTCACCGAGGTTCTGGCCTATGTGCGGCGCAAGCTGGACCTGTCCCGCGACTTTCCCCGCGAAAGCCGGCTTTTCGCCAATGAAATCCTTCAGGGCGGCCCCCGCATCCGCGAGGCCCTTGAGGGTGATCTGAAGGCGCTGGTCGATGAAAAGGCCGCCGTTCTGGCAGGCTGGATGGATCAGGGCCGCCTGGCGCGTGTCGATCCGGTGCATCTGATCTTTTCGGTCTGGGCGCTGACCCAGCATTATGCCGACTTCGACTTTCAGGTCCGCGCGGTTCTGGGGCCCGGCCATGATCCCTTTGCCGAAGCCGGCCCCTTTCTGGACACGCTGTTCCGCCGGATGCTGACCCCGGGCTGATCCTTCGGATTTTACGGGCTTTGCGGTGGGAAGGCCGCCCCCTTCGCGCTAGGATCGACGCAGTGGGGAGCAACCCTTGGAAAGGCGACGGAAATGGGACCAATCTCATCCGTCCGGCCAACGGTGCTGACGTTGGGAACATCGCCGCATCTGACGGCAGGACAGTCAAACAGCGCCGCCATCGCGGTGCGGGGCGGCGCGCGGGCTGAACCGGCGACGGCACCTGAAACCGGGCGCCCGGTGGCCCCGGCGTCCGACACGACCAAGGCCGCCACCGGCCTGACGGAAGACAATTACCAGATCGAAATGGCCCGGGCCCGGGCCGAAGCAGCGCAGCGCGCCTATCTCATGGCATCGCTGGCCGCCGGGCTGAACCCGCTGAACGACCCCGTGCCGTAACCCTGCCAGACTGGCCGGGCGCCCGGGATTGCCCCGAGGTCCGGACAGGCGTTTCCGCCCGGACCTTCGGGCGTGGCCCTATTCGGCGGCCTTCACCGACATCGGGTTGTTGGGGTGTGTCGTCCAGTTGGCATAATCGCCAACCTTGCGCCCCGTCCGCGGATCGACGACGCCCTTCTGCATCGGAACCATGGTGATGCAGTTCTCGACCGGGCAGACGTTGACGCACAGGTTGCAGGCGACACATTCCTCGTCCTTCACCGTGAACACACGGTCGGGCGACATGGCGATGGCCTGGTGGCTGGTGTCTTCGCAGGCGGCATAGCAGCGCCCGCACTGGATGCAGTCGGCCTGGCTGATCTGCGCCTTGGTGACATAGTTCAGGTTCAGATACTGCCAGTCGGTCACGTTCGGCACCGCACGGCCCACCAGATCGGCGGTCGAGGTGAAGCCCTTGCGATCCATATAGTCCGACAGGCCCGAGATCATTTCCTGCACGATCTTGAAGCCATAGGTCATGGCCGCCGTGCAGACCTGCACATTGCCCGCCCCCAGCGCCATGAATTCCGCCGCATCGCGCCAGGTGGTGACCCCGCCGATGCCGGAAATGGGCAGGCCATGGGTTTCGGCGTTGCGGGCAATCTCGGCCACCATGTTCAGCGCGATCGGCTTCACCGCCGGGCCGCAATAGCCGCCATGGGTGCCCTTGCCGTCGATCATCGGTTCGGGGCTGAAATCGTCCAGATTGACGCTGGTGATCGAGTTGATCGTGTTGATCAGCGACACCGCATCCGCCCCGCCGCGCTTGGCGGCCTCGGCCGGGCGGCGGATGTCGCTGATGTTCGGCGTCAGCTTGACGATGCAGGGCATCCGGCTGTGTTTCTTGACCCAGCGCGTCACCATCTCGATGTATTCCGGCACCTGCCCCACAGCAGAGCCCATGCCGCGTTCGGCCATGCCATGCGGGCAGCCGAAGTTCAGCTCCACGCCATCGGCCTCGGTATCCTCGATGCGGTGCAGGATGTCTTTCCACGACTCCTCATCGCAGGGCACCATCAGGCTGATCACCAGCGCGCGGTCCTTCCAGGCGCGTTTGACCGACTTGATCTCTTGCAGGTTCACCTCAAGCGGGCGGTCGGTGATCAGTTCGATGTTGTTCAGCCCCAGAAGGCGGCGGTCCGCCCCCCAGACCGCGCCATAGCGCGGACCCGAGACGTTGACGACCGGCGGCCCCTCTGACCCGAGGGTCTTCCACACCACGCCGCCCCAGCCGGCCTGAAAGGCGCGGACGACGTTGTATTCCTTGTCCGTCGGCGGCGCCGAGGCCAGCCAGAACGGATTGGGGGACTTGATGCCGATGAAACTGGACGTCAGGTCAGCCATGACGGGCCTCCTTGCAAAGGGCTGGGAGAGGATGCGGAAAAAGGGCGCGGAGCGCGACGGTCAGGCCAGATACGACCAGAGCCAGCCCAGGATGTCGCCGCCGAATTCGCCCATCTTGGGAATCAGGAACGCCCAGGCCACGGCGCCCAGCGTGTTCCAGAAGGCAAAGCGGGCCAGGGTCATGCCGCTCATCCCGGCCATCAGAAAGACGACGGGGCGAAACACGGTCACGAAATGGCCCACGAACACCGTGACCGGCCCATAGCGGGTAAAGGCGGCGCGGGCTTTCGCGACCATCTCGGGATGTTGCGACAGCGGCCGCATCGTCAGCACCGTGCTGCCGTAGCGCAGGCCCAGCCAGAACGAGAAGGTCGATCCGATCAGCGCGCCGATGCTGGCGCCCAGCCAGAGCGACAGGAAGTCGATCGCCCCGGTGGCGGCCAGCGCGCCCATGGCAACCAGAACCGCTGTCGAGGGAATCAGGATCGACAGAAAGGCCGTCGTCTCGGCCGCGGCAAAGATCACCATGATCCAGGGCGCCCAGGCGTGATGGCGTTCGATGAACGCGATGACGGTGTCGATCCAGCCTTGCATGTCCGCTCCTGCCTGCGGCCTGATCTGGGTCAGGCCGGGGCGGGGTGCAAGAAGAAAGCGCGCCCATCACGCGCCTGTCAGATAGGCGTGGATCGCCTCGGCGGCATCGCGGCCTTCGGCAACGGCGGTCACCGTCAGGTCTTCGCCGCCCGCCGCACAATCGCCGCCCGCCCAGACCCTTGCCGGTGTTGCCGCGATCTTGCCGCCTGCAACCGTCACCCCTTCGGGCACGCCGGTCAGCGTCTGGCCGATGGCCTTGAACACCTGATCGGCCTTCAGGGTAAAACCTTCGTCCAGGAGCTTCAGCCCGTCCGGCCCGTCTTCGGTATAGGCGAAATCTACCGCCTCGGCCCGGCCGTTTCCGGTGACGCGGAACGGGGCCGCGTTGTGGATGATCCGCACGCCCGCCTGCAGTGCATGGTCCTGCTCATAGCCCGAGGCCGCCATCTTTTCGGGGCCACGGCGATAGACGATGGTCACAGTCTCGGCGCCCAGGAGTTTGGACTGCACCGCCGCATCCACCGCCGTCATGCCGCCGCCGATCACCACGACATCGCGGCCCACCGGCAGTTTCGACAGGTCAGACGACTGGCGCAGGTCGGCGATGAAATCCACCGCATTGGCAACGCCGGGCAGATCCTCGCCCTCGGCGCGCAGCGCGTTCACACCTTGCAGCCCGATGCCAAGGAACACCGCGTCGAAATCGCGCTGCAGGTCGGCCAGCGTCAGATCGCGGCCCAGCTCGACGCCGCATTTCACCGTGATGCCGCCGATCTGCAGCAGCCAGTCCACCTCGCGCGCGGCAAAGCCGCCGGCGGCCTTGTAGCTGGCGATGCCGTATTCGTTCAGCCCACCCGGCTTGGGCCGCCGCTCGAACACCGTCACCTCATGGCCCTTCATGGCCAGACGATGCGCGCAGGCTAGACCCGCCGGCCCCGCCCCCACCACAGCGATGGTCTTGCCGGTCGCAGGGCCGCGGGAAAACGGATGGCGGTTCCTGGCCATCGCCACATCGGTGGCGTGGCGTTGCAACAGTCCGATCTCGACCGGCTTGCCTTCGGCGGTCTGGCGCACGCAGGCCTCTTCGCACAGGGTTTCGGTCGGACAGACGCGGGCGCACATGCCGCCCAGGATGTTCTGCGTCCAGATCGTGCGGGCGGCCGCTTCGGGCGTGCCGGTGGCGATCTGGCGGATGAACAGCGGGATGTCGATGTCGGTGGGACAGGCCGTCACGCAGGGTGCGTCATGGCAGAAGTAGCAGCGATCCGCCGCCACCCGCGCCTCATGCGCATCCAGCGCGGGCAGATGATCGTCAAAGTTCCTGTCATAGGCAGTTGCGGGCAGACGTCCCGGAACGATTCCGGGCGTGAGCTGGCTGTTCGGCATCGGGGTCTTGCCTCCCTGGCTTATGGCTTGAAGGAAGCGTCTCACAGATTTTTATTTTATCAAACGGTAAATTTTGTGCGTCGGTCGAATCTGTCGAGACGGCCGCGCCGCTGCGACGGATTGCCCAGAAAAGCGGCGGCGGCTTTGGGCGCTTTTCACCCTGCTCTGGCTGTCCTATAAGCGGTCAGCCCTGACAGCCGCCCCGCATGGGGCGGATCGGTGTTCAGGACAGCAGGAACGTCAACAGAGGACGGCATGAGCAAACAGACCCCCGACACGGACGTGGCCTTCATCGCGGCCCTTGCAGAGCTTCTGAACAAGAACGAGCTGACCGAGATCGAGGTGAAGCGCGAATACGGCGAGGATGACAGCCTGTCGGTGCGTGTGGTGAAGCAGGCGACCGTGATCGCCGCGGCCCCCGCGCCGGTCTATGCCGCCGCCCCCGCCCCGGCCGGTGCGGCCCCGGTGGCCGCGGCGCCCGCCGTTGCTGCGCCGGAAGATCCCAGCCAGCACCCGGGCGCGGTCACCTCGCCCATGGTCGGCACCATCTACCTGGCCCCCGAGCCCGGCGCGGCGACCTTTGTCACCGTCGGCGCCAAGGTGGCCGAAGGCGAGACGCTTCTGATCATCGAGGCGATGAAGACGATGAACCATATCCCGGCCACGCGGTCGGGGATCGTCAAGCGCATCCTGGTGGAAGACGGCCAGCCGGTCGAATACGGCGCCCCCCTGATGATCATCGAATAAGGGCGCCAGGATGTTCGAGAAAATCCTGATCGCCAACCGGGGTGAGATCGCGCTGCGCGTGATCCGGGCCTGCCGGGAAATGGGGATCAAGTCGGTCGCGGTGCATTCCACCGCCGATGCCGATGCCATGCATGTGCGGATGGCCGACGAATCCGTCTGCATCGGCCCGGCCCCCAGTTCCGAAAGCTATCTGAGCAAGGCCGCCATCATCTCGGCCTGCGAGATCACCGGCGCGCAGGCGGTGCATCCGGGCTATGGCTTCCTGTCGGAAAATGCCAGCTTCGCGCAGGCGCTGGAAGACCACGGCATCACCTTCATCGGCCCCAGCGCGGAGCACATCCGCATCATGGGCGACAAGATCACCGCCAAGGACACCGCCAAGGCCCTGGGTATTCCGGTGGTGCCGGGCAGTGATGGCGGCGTGGCCGATTTCGAGACCGCCATCGGCGTGGCCGAGGGCATCGGCTTTCCGGTCATCATCAAGGCCACCGCTGGCGGCGGCGGGCGCGGGATGAAGGTTGCCAAGACCCCGGAAGAGCTGGAGATCGCCTTCCGCACCGCCCGGGCCGAGGCGAAGGCCGCCTTCGGCAATGACGAGGTCTATATCGAGAAATACCTGCAAAAGCCGCGCCATATCGAGATTCAGGTCTTTGGCGACGGCAAGGGTGGCGCCGTGCATCTGGGCGAACGCGACTGTTCGCTGCAACGCCGCCATCAGAAGGTGTTCGAGGAAGCCCCCGGCCCGGCGATCACCCCGAAGATGCGCTCCGAGATCGGCGCCATCTGCGCCAACGCCATGTCGAAGATCGCCTATATCGGCGCGGGCACGGTGGAATTCCTGTATGAAGACGGGAATTTCTACTTCATCGAAATGAACACCCGCCTGCAGGTGGAACATCCGGTGACCGAGTTCATCTTCGGTGTCGATCTGGTGCGCGAACAGATCCGCGTCGCCTCGGGGATGCCGCTGTCGTTCACGCAGGACGATCTGGAAATCAACGGCCACGCGATAGAGGTGCGGATCAACGCCGAAAAGCTGCCGAACTTCGCGCCCTGCCCCGGCAAGGTGCGCACCTTCCATGCGCCCGGAGGTTTGGGCGTGCGGATGGATTCGGCGCTTTATGGCGGCTATTCGATCCCGCCCTATTACGACAGCCTGATCGGCAAGCTGATCGTTCACGGTCGCGACCGGCCCGAGGCGCTGTCGCGCCTGCGCCGCGCCCTGGGCGAGCTGATCGTTGATGGCGTCGATACCACGGTGCCGCTGTTCCACGCGCTGCTGGCAGAGCCCGACATCCAGAACGGCGATTACAACATCCACTGGCTGGAAAAGTGGCTGGCGCAGCAATTCGGCTGATCCGGCCCTGAGGACCGCAATGCCTGCGCCCGCCCCACCAAAGGGGCGGGCGCAGGGCTTTTCGGGGCCTCGTCTGGCGGTGGCGGGGCTTCACCCCCGGCCCCGGCGCATGTTAGCACCAAGACCGGAACGCCCGCGCGCTGCGGGCCATCGTTCGGGGGTTCGCCATGTGTCCTGCTTTGCGCCGCTTCGGTTGCGCCGCGCATCGGCCCCCCGCCCCCGTGGCGGGCGGGGCCTGATGGACGCCGCGCTCCTGACCTCGGACCACCTGCTGCGCGGCTATGCCATGGGCATCTTTCCCATGGCGCAGTCGCGCGACGATCCGCAGGTGCACTGGCTGGACCCGCGCCAGCGGGGCATCCTGCCGCTGGACGGCTTCCACATCTCGCGGTCTCTGGCGCAACGCATCCGGCGAGCCCAGTGGCAGGTCCGCGCCGATACCGATTTCGAGGCGGTGGTGCGCGGCTGCGCCGACCGCGAGGAGACCTGGATCAGCGACCGCATCCTGGCGCTGTATCTTGACCTGCACCGTCGCGGTTTTGCCCACAGCATCGAGGTCTGGGATGGCCCCGATCTGGTGGGCGGCGTCTATGGCGTGGTGCTGGGGGCGGCCTTCTTCGGCGAATCGATGTTCTCGCGCCGGACAGATGCGTCGAAGCTGGCGCTGGCCTGGACGGTACACCGGCTGCGGGCCGGCGGCTTCACCCTGTTCGACACCCAGTTCCTGACGCCGCACCTGGCCTCGCTTGGTGCCGTGGAAATCCCGCGCGAGGTCTATCACCGCAGGCTGGCGCGGGCATTGCAGACGGGGGCGGATTTTGCCCCGCCGGGTTACTGCCCCTCGCCTTCCGAGGTGGCGGCGTCGTCTTCCGGCGGCGTTTCAACCACTTCGGGCGGGGTATAGCCCGGCACGATGCAGCGCAGCACCCAGACATCGTAGCGCGGGTGATCCATCGCCGACAGCGCCGGGGTCGAGGCCAGCATCCAGCCCGTGAACACCGGCGCTTCGCGCGAACTGTCCATGATGGTCAGATGCGCCTCAGCCTCGGCGGCGGGGTTTTCCTCGGGGTAGCGGCAATCGTCCAGTTGCACTGTCAGCCGTCCGTTCGATGCGGACTGGCCCCGTTGAAGTTCCAGATCGCCCGTCTCGCCGGTCAGTTTGTCCAGCCAGCGCACCACGCCGCCCTGGGCATCGGCATAGCCCTGCGCGGCGGCCGGCATCGCGGCCCCGGACAGCACCACCGCCAGCAGAGCCGCCCGCCTCATGGCGTGGCGGTTCCGCTGCTGTCAGCCTTGTCGCCGCCGACGAATTTCATCAGCAGCGTGATCAGGCTGACCGCGCCCTGCGTGTCCTCGATCTCGGCCCCCGGCTGCAGCGTTTCGACCGCGCCGCCCGGCATGATCTCGACAAAGTTGCCGCCCAGCAGCCCTTCCGAGGAAATCAGGATCGCGCTGTCTTCCGGCAGCAGGATGCGCTTGTCGATCGCAAAGGCCGCGTCGGCCATGAAGGTTTGCGGGTTCAACGTCAGGCCGGTGATGGTGCCGACCTTGACGCCCGCCATCCGCACATCGGAGCCGACACTGATCCCCTCGACCGAGCGGAAGCTGGCGTGCAGCGGATAGCTGCCGCCATCGCGACTGGTCAGCCCCGCGCCCTGCGCCGCATAGAAGGCGAAAGCCGCAGCGACGGCCAGCACACCTGCCCCGGCCAGAACCTCTGCCGTCTGATGGCTCATTCCGGCTGCCAGGCCTCGTAATCGCGGCGCGCAACCGGCGCGGCGCGGCGGATCGAGCCGGGGGGCGCATAGGCCAGGTCGCTGCCCGACAGGTTTTCCTGATGCGGGGCTTCCCAGGGCTTGTGCGTCAGCGGCGCCTTGGTCGGCGGCTGGTCCCAGGTGTGGTGCAGCCAGCCATGCCAATCCGGCGGCACGCGGCTGGCTTCCATTTCGCCGGCATAGATCACCCAGCGGCGCGCGCCGTCCCGCGTGGCGTAATAGCGGTTGCCCTGGTCATCCTCGCCCACCTTCACGCCCTTGCGCGCGGTGAAGATCTGGGTGCCCAGCGTCTGGCTGTTCCACCAGGTGAGCAGGCGCTTGAGGAAATACATCGGGGCCTCCGTCTTGATCCCTTTTCCTATGCCGGATTGCAGCGCCAAGGTCCAGCACTTGCAACCGCACCAATGGGTGATCTTGCGCCCTGTGGGCGGGGGCCAGCCCCCGCACCCCCGGGATATTTGAGGACAGATGAAAGGACATGCGGCGCGACCCTGCCCCAAGGCCGCCCTCCGGTTCTGGCCGGTTTCAGCCCGGCAGGCGGGCGGTGACCTCGATCTCGATCCGGTGGCGCGGGTCGATCAACCCGGCTTCGATCATCATCGCTGCCGGCGGGTTGGCGCCAAAGGTGGCGGCCAGCAGCGGCCAGCAGGGTTCGAAATCCGCCCGGTCGGGCAGCACATAGGTCACCTTCACCACATCGGCGAATCCGGCCCCCGCCTTGTCCAGCGCCGCGCCGATGATCTTCAGCGCCAGCGCGCATTGCTCGACCACGCCTTCGGGAATGGTGCCGGTGGCATGGTCGGTGCCGGTGGTGCCCGAGACGAAGACGAAGGGCGGCGCCACCACGGCGCGGGCATAGCCGATGGTCGGTTCCCAGGTGGAGCCGGTGGTGATGCGGCGGATGGGGTTGGTCAAGGGGGCCTCCTCTGGCGCAAATGCAAACGCCGCCCGGTGGGGCGGCGTTCTTCAAACCTGTGCAAGGGCGCGCAAGCCGGGCCTCAGCCCGCCGCCGCCGGTTCCTTCTTCTTGGTCTCGGTGTGAACCCACAGCGGCTTGGCACCGTTGTTCACCGCCTCATCATTCACCACGACTTCCGACACATCGTTCATGCCGGGCAGTTCGAACATGGTATCCAGAAGGATATCCTCCATGATCGACCGCAGGCCGCGCGCGCCGGTCTTGCGCTTGATCGCGCGCTTCGCGATGGCGATCAGCGCATCCCCCGAGAAGGTCAGCTTGACGCCCTCGATCTCGAACAGGCGCTGGTATTGCTTGACCAGCGCGTTCTTCGGCTCGGTCAGGATGGTGACCAGCGCCGCTTCGTCCAGATCGGTCAGCGTGGCGATCACCGGCAGGCGGCCGACGAATTCGGGGATCAGGCCGAATTTCAGCAGGTCTTCCGGTTCCAGTTCGCGGAAAAGTTCGCCCACACCGCGCGCGTCGGGGTCTTTCACCTCGGCCTTGAAGCCGATTCCGCCGCCCTTGTTGCGCTGCGCGATGATCTTTTCCAGACCGGCAAAGGCACCGCCGCAGATGAACAGGATGTTCGTTGTATCGACTTGCAGGAATTCCTGCTGCGGATGCTTGCGCCCGCCCTGCGGGGGCACACTGGCAACGGTGCCTTCCATGATTTTCAGCAGCGCCTGCTGCACGCCTTCGCCCGACACGTCGCGGGTGATGGACGGGTTGTCCGACTTGCGGGTGATCTTGTCGACCTCGTCGATGTAGACGATGCCGCGCTGCGCCCGTTCCACGTTGTATTCGCTGGCCTGAAGCAGCTTCAGGATGATGTTCTCGACATCCTCGCCCACATAGCCGGCCTCGGTCAGCGTGGTGGCATCGGCCATGGTGAAGGGCACATCCAGGATGCGGGCCAGCGTCTGCGCCAGCAGCGTCTTGCCGGTGCCGGTGGGGCCGATCAGAAGGATGTTCGACTTCGACAGTTCCACATCCGTCTTGGACGAATGGTTCAGCCGCTTGTAGTGGTTGTGCACCGCCACCGCGAGCACGCGCTTGGCATGGTCCTGACCGATGACATAATCGTCCAGCACCTTGCAGATCTCGCGCGGGGTCGGCACGCCGTCACCGGACTTAAGACCGCTGGTCTTGGTCTCTTCCCGGATGATGTCCATGCACAGCTCGACACATTCGTCGCAGATGAACACGGTCGGGCCCGCAATCAGCTTGCGGACTTCGTGCTGGCTCTTGCCGCAGAACGAGCAATAAAGCGTGTTCTTGCTGTCGCCCGTATTCGTTGCCATCCGTCGCCCTCTGCCGGTGTCTTCCGCAAAAGTCTAGGCCAAGCCCCCGACCTTCACAACGCCAAATCGCCCCCCGGCCGGACCGCCCGACCGGGGGTAAGTCTTACTTCGCGGTGTCGTCCGCCTTGCCGCGGTTTTCCAGGATGTCGTCGATCAGGCCCCAGGCCTTGGCATCCTCGGCCGACATGAAGTTGTCACGCTCCAGCGCCGCTTCCACGGTTTCATAGCTGTTGCCGGTGTGGCGCACATAGATTTCGTTCAGGCGGCGCTTCAGTTTCAGCGTTTCCTGCGCGTGAATCATGATGTCAGTCGCCTGGCCCTGATAGCCGCCCGAGGGCTGGTGCACCATGATCCGGCTGTTGGGCAGGCTGAAGCGCATCCCCTTTTCGCCCGCGGTCAGCAGCAGGCTGCCCATCGAGGCCGCCTGCCCGATCACCAGCGTCGAAACCTTGGGCCGGATGTACTGCATCGTGTCATAGATCGACAGGCCGCTGGTCACCACGCCGCCGGGGCTGTTGATGTACATGGCGATTTCCTTCGACGGATTCTCCGCCTCAAGAAACAGCAACTGCGCGCAGATCAGCGACGACATGCCGTCATGCACGGGGCCGGCCAGGAAGATGATCCGCTCCTTCAGGAGCCGCGAATAGATGTCATAGGCCCGTTCGCCGCGGCTGGTCTGCTCAACCACCATCGGGACAAGGGTATTCATGTAGGTGTCGATCGGATCGCGCATCGGTCCTGCCTCTCATCGCCGTCAGGGTTATCGCCGGAACATTGCCAGAGTCTTAGTGATGCGGTTCGGGGGCTGCAAGGGCAGGTCAGGCAAAGCCTGCGCACCGAACCGTGCATCGGCTGTGCGGTGGGGCAGGCCTGTACGGAAAAGCGGCGTTCAGCCCAGCAGGCGCCGCGCGTTCAGGATGCGGGCGGTGGCCGTCACCAGACAGAGGCCGCCAAAGATCCAGGCGCCGGCCGGAAAGGCCGCCGGCCACAGGCAGAGCAGGACGAAAAAGGCGATGGTCTCGCCGCCTTCCAGCAGGCCCGCGGCGTAATACAGCGACTTTTCGCCCTGCGCCGTGGTCTCCATGCCACGTTTGGCGGCCATGGTGGCAAAGCCCAGGAAACTGGCCGCGTTGACGTAGAAGGTTGCCAGAAGAAAGGCCGCAGGCAGCGCGTTTTCGTCAGGCGCACGCAACGCGAAGGCCAGCGGAACAGCCGCGTAAAAGGCGAAGTCGCAGGCAATGTCGAGATAGCCGCCGAAATCGGTTTTGCCGTAGGCCCGTGCCACCGCCCCGTCCAGCCCGTCGGCCAGCCGCCCCGCCAGCAAGGGCAGCAGCGCCAGCCCGGTCGGGGCGCCCGCCGCGATCAGCGCCGCCGCCGCCAGCCCAAGGCCAAGCCCGGCCAGCGTGATCCGGTCCGCGCCCCAGCCCCGTGCGGCCAGCGCCCGCCCGGCGCGGTTCAGCGGCGGGTCGATGATCCGGCGCAGGGCTGTGTCGAACATGTGTTGGCCTTTCCCTCTGGCTGCGGCACATTCCGGTTGCACAGCCGCCCCCCGCCTTCGTAACCCTTGGCGGGCCGCCCGCCAACCGGCCGCTTGCCCGAAGGAGACCCCGATGGACCGCCGCACCTTTTCCCGGCTGATGCTGGCCAGCGCCGCCCTGCCCGCCCTGCCACGCGCCGCCCGCGCGGTTGTGGAATGGGACGGCATCACCGACATCGCCCGCGGACAGACCGTCTGGTGGCACGCCTGGGGCGGCGATCCCAAGATCAATGACTTCATCACCTGGGTCGGCGAACTGGCGCTGGAGCGCTACGGTGTGACGCTGAACCAGGTCAAGATCGCCTCGACCGCCGACAGCGTGGCTGCCGTTCTGGCCGAACGTGATGCCGGCAAGACCACGGGCGGCTCGGTCGATCTTATCTGGATCAATGGCGAGAATTTCGCCGCCATGAAACGCGAGGGCCTGCTTTACGGCCCCTTCGTGGAAAACCTGCCCAACTGGCCACTGGTCGACATGGCCGGCAAGCCAGCGGTGATGACCGATTTCACCCTGCCGACCGAAGGCTACGAATCCCCCTGGGCCATGGCCCAACTGGTGTTCGAATACGACAGCGCCCGCCTGACCGACCCGCCCCGCACGATCGAGGAGCTGAAGGATTGGATTCTGGCCAATCCCGGCCGCTTCACCTTTCCCAAGCCGCCCGATTATCTGGGTGTGACCTTTCTCAAGCAGGTGCTGTATGGCACCATGCCTGACCCTTCGGTCCTGCAACGCCCGGCGAACCCTGCCACCTTCCGCCGCCGGGTCGCCCCGCTGCGCGATTTCCTCGCCACCGTGCGCGATGCGCTCTGGCGTGAGGGTCGCGCCTACCCCGAGAACGAGGCCGCCCTTGGCCAGCTTCTGGCCGATGGCGAGATCGACATCTCTTTCGCCTTCAACCCCGGCCGGGCCAGCGCCGAAATCGCCGCCGGCACCTTGCCGGACACGATCCGAACCTACACGCTGAAGGGGGGCACCATCGGCAATGCCTCCTTTGTTGCGATTCCCTTCAACTCGAATGCGAAAGAAGGCGCGCAAGTCATTGCGAATCTTCTTCTTTCACCGGAAGTCCAGGCCCGCGCGCAGGATGCCACTGTGCTGGGGTTCCAGACCGTCCTGAACCTGGCGGCCCTGACCGAGGAAGACCGCGCCCGCTTTGCCATGCTTGACCTTGGCCTTGCCACCCTGCCGCCCGACAAGATCGGCCCGGCGCTGCTGGAACCCCACGCCAGTTGGGCCACGGCCCTGGCGGACGACTGGACGGCGCTTTACGGAAGCGGCGATTGACGCGCCTGCTGCGCGCCGTTCCGGGCCTGACGCTGGCGCTGATGGCGGTGCCGGTCGCAGCCGGGCTGGCGGCCACACTTGGCCCCGCGCTGGCCCCCGGGGCGCTGTCCGCGCTGCTGGCTTGGCCCGGCCTGCCGCGCGCGGTCATGTTGTCGCTGACCACAGGCCTTGCCTCAACCACGCTGGCGCTGGCGATCACCCTGCTTATCCTGGCCACCCTGCGCGGCACCCGCGCCTTTGCCGCCCTGCTGCGGCTGTTGTCGCCGCTCTTGTCGGTGCCGCACGCCGCCGCGGCCCTTGGGCTGGCCTTCCTGATCGCGCCCTCGGGCTGGATCGCCCGCGCCCTGTCGCCCTGGGCCACCGGCTGGAGCCAAGCCCCCGACCTGCTGATCCTGAACGATCCTGCCGGCCTGTCGCTGACCCTTGGCCTTGTCGCCAAGGAGGTGCCCTTCCTTCTGCTGATGGCGCTGGCCGCCTGGCCACAGATCGCCGCCCCGTCGCGGCTGACGCTGGCGCAGACGCTGGGCTATGGCCAGACCGCCGCCTTCGCCTTCACCGTACTGCCGCCGCTTTACCGCCAGCTTCGCCTGCCAGTCTATGCCGTGCTGGCCTATGCCATGACCTCGGTAGAGATGGGCATGATCCTTGGCCCCAACCTGCCGCCGCCGCTGTCGGTGCAGGTTGCCGGCTGGATGACCGAA
Source organism: Pseudogemmobacter blasticus (assembly GCF_003071405.1). NCBI lineage: Bacteria > Pseudomonadati > Pseudomonadota > Alphaproteobacteria > Rhodobacterales > Paracoccaceae > Pseudogemmobacter > Pseudogemmobacter blasticus. Next base: position 894,670 of record NZ_CP020470.1, read on the forward strand.
GCCTCGCTGGCGCAGCGTGGCACGGCTGCCGCCGGGGCCGCATTGCAACTGGTGCTGGTGCTGGCCGCCCTTGCCCTGTGGCGCGGGGCCGAGATCGCGGCCCGCCACGGCCTGACCGGCATGGCCACCGCCGGCCTGCGCCTGCCGGGCCTTGATGCCCCCGCCCGCCTGTTGGCGCTGGCCGGTGGCGCCGCCGTTACGGCCGGGCTGATCGCGGGGCTTGCCGGCCTTGCCCTGTGGTCCGTCGCCGGGTTGTGGCGCTTTCCAGCGGCCCTGCCCGAAAGCCTGTCGCTGGCGACATGGGCCCGGGCCGCGCCGAGCCTTGCCCCGATCACCGGCAACACCCTGGGTCTGGCCCTTGGGAGTGCCGGCCTTGCGCTGATCCTTGTCACCGCCTGCCTTGAGGCGGAACACCGCTTCCGGCTGCGCCCGTCCGCCCCGGCGCTGTGGCTGCTCTGGCTGCCGCTGATCGTGCCGCAGATCACCTTCCTGCCCGGCCTGCACCGGCTGGCACTGGAACTGGGCGCCGGCGGCTTTGTCGCCGCGCTGGCCGGGCATCTGGTCTTCGTGCTGCCCTATGTCTTCCTTTCGCTTGCCCCGGCCTGGCGGGCGCTGGACCCACGCTTTGCCACGCTGGCCGCCAGCCTTGGCGCCAGGCCGGGCCGCAGCCTCTGGGCCATTCGCCTGCCGCTGCTGCTGCGCCCGCTGCTGACGGCCTTTGCCGTGGGTTTCGCGGTCTCGGTCGGGCAATATCTGGCCACGCTGCTACTGTCGGGCGGCCGCATCGCCACGCTGACGACCGAGGCGGTCTCGCTGTCGTCGGGGGGGAACCGCCGCCTGATCGGCGTCTATGCGTTGCTGCAAATGGCGCTGCCGGCGCTGGTCTTCGCGCTGGCGCTGCTGGGGCCTGCCCTGCTTTATCGCAACCGCCGGGGGATGGCCGCATGACGCCGGGCCTTTCCCTGCAAGGGGTGCAGATCGACCGTGCGGGCACGCCGCTGGTGCGGATCGACACCCATGTCGCACCGGGCGAGGTGCTGACCATCATGGGGCCGTCCGGCTCGGGCAAATCCACGCTGCTGGCGGCGCTGATCGGCACGCTTGATCCGGCCTTCACCCTGCGGGGCCGCATCCTGCTGGACGGTCGCGATGTTACCGCCCTGCCGACCCGAGACCGGCGCATCGGCATCCTGTTTCAGGACACGCTGCTGTTTCCGCATCTGTCGGTGGCGGGCAATCTGGCCTTCGCCCTGCCCCGTGGCCTGCCGGGCCGCGCCGCCCGGATCGAGGCCGCGTTGGCCGAGGCCGGGCTGGCCGGATTCGGACGCCGCGACCCGGAAACCCTGTCGGGCGGCGAACGCGCCCGCGTCGCCCTGCTGAGAACGCTGCTGGCCGAACCAAAGGCCATCCTGCTGGACGAACCCTTTTCCCGTCTTGACGCAGACCGCCGCGCGCAGATCCGCAGTTTCGTGTTCCAGACCATCCGCGCCCGCGGCCTGCCCGCGGTTCTGGTTACCCATGATGCCGAAGATGCCACCGCCGCCGAAGGAAATGTGATTTCGCCCGACGGCCGGTCCTTCTAGGCAAACTTGCGGAGGCATCACGGAAATGTCACATGTTTTCCGTGCCCTTGCCCCAAGGACGCTCTACCCTGGGGTGAATTGACTGATCCCTGCCGGAGCTTGCCCATGACGCGCCCGTTCTTCCTTGCCGCCGCCCTGTGCCTTGCGGCAACCGTGGCGCTGCCAGCGCTTGCCTGTACCAAACCCGCCAATTCCGCCAACCTGCAATCCGAGGTGGTCGCCGGCGTCAATGCCCAGCGGGCCCGGGCGGGGTTGCCTGCGCTGAAGCTGAACGCGGCGCTTGGCAAGGCGGCGCAGGGGCACGCCTGTGACAACGCCGCCCGACAATCCATCAGCCATGTTTCCTCGGATGGCAGCAAACTACAAAACCGTCTTCGCAAGGCGGGCTATCGGTTCAGAACCGCCACCGAGAACACCGGCCGCGGCTTTGCCACCCCGGCCCGCGCGGTGGAATGGTGGATGAATTCGCCCAAGCACAAGGACAATATCCTGATGTCGGCCACCCGTGAAATCGGCGTGGGAATCGCGGTCAGCGATGCGCCCGACAGCAAGCTGCATTGGGTCATCGTGATGGGACAATCAAAGTAGTGCCGCAGCGGGCGGAAAGCCCGTCCCGAAACGTCTTTGCTGATGCGGATCGCGCCTGACGGAAGGCGTCAGGCCGCGACGGCCAGTTCGGCCCGCAGCCCGCCCAGCCGTTCTGACCGGCCCAGACGCAGGGCGCCGCCATGGCTCATAGCCACGTCAGCCGCAATGGACAGGCCCAGCCCCACGCCGCCGCCCCGGTTCGGATCGCGCGCCGCCTCAAGCCGGGTGAAGGGCCGCATCGCCTCTTCGCGCCGGTCCTCGGGGATGCCCGGACCGTTGTCCTCGACGCTGAACACCAGTTCTCCGGCAACCCGCTGAACGCTGACCTCGACCCGGTTGCCATGCCGCAGACCGTTGCCGATCAGGTTCTCCAGCGCCCGCGCCACCGCCTGTGGCCGCATCCGCACCCGCGGAAGCACCCGTGCCGGCGGCAAAAGCGCCACCTGCCCGCCGCCCCGCACCGAGGCCTCGACAACCGATCGCGCCAGGGCCAGCGGATCGGCCTCTTCGGCCCCTTCGGTGGCATCGCCCCGCACGAAGGCCAGAAACTCATCCACCAGCCGCTCCATCTGGGTGACATCGGCCTGCAGGGCCGCTGTCTCCTCATCCTCGGGCAGCATCGACAGGGACAGCCGCATCCGCGTCAGCGGCGTGCGCAGATCATGGCTGACGCCCGACAGCATCAGCGTCCGCTGCTCGATCTGCCGCTCGATCCGGGCGCGCATGTCCAGAAAGGACTGCCCTGCCGCCCGCACTTCCAGCGCGCCGCGCGGCCGGTAGGGCACTTTTTCACCCCGACCGAATGCCTCGGCAGCCTTGGCCAGCCGCGCAATGGGCCGCAACTGGTTGCGCAGGAAGAAATAGGCCACCACCGTCATCAGCACAGAGGCAAACACCATCAGCACCAGCAACTGATGCGGATTGGTTGCCGACATGCGCCGCCGCGACAGCTCTGCCACCAGATCGCCATGCGGCGTGGCAAAGCGCAGCCGCACCATACGCTCGGCATCCGTCACATCGGCCGCCTGCAGGCTTGGCAGCTTGGCATGGAGCGTCTCGATGATCGCACGCCCCGACACATCATAAAATGCCCGCCGGTCGGTTTGGGGGGCCTCGGGTCCGGCCGCAAACCGAAGGGTGATCTCCAGCGGCCCCGCCACCCGCTCGGCCCAGGCCAGCGCCGCCGCAGGTGTCGCCCCGGCCGCGAATTCATCCAGCACGAAGGCCAGGTCGATCGCCACGCCCTCGGTCATCTGGCGGGTCACGCCTTCGAAATGCCGCTGGATGAAGGCGGTGGACACGACAAGCTGGATCGTGACGATGGGCACGATCAGGATCAGGGCGGCGCGGCCGAACAGGCCCCGGGGCAAGAAGCGTTTGAGACGGAACATGACGGGAAAGCTAGCCATGGCAGCGCCAGAAGGAAAGGGCACAGCGCCCGGCCGCCTGCGGGGGGTGACGGCCGAAAATGCCTCGCCCATGACCGGGCCCGGCACCACCACCTGGATTGTCGGTTCGGGCCGGGTCGCGGTGATTGACCCCGGCCCGGACGATCTGGCCCATCTGACGGCGATTCTGGCCGCGCTTGATCCGGACGAGGCAGTTGCCGCGATCCTGATCACCCATCCCCACCTGGACCATTCCGCACTGGCCCCGGGGCTGGCCGCCGCAACCGGGGCGCCGGTCCTGGGCTACGGCCAAGCCGGCAGCGGCCGCAGCCCCCGGATGCAGGCGCTGGCACAGGCCGGCCTGACCGGCGGCGAAGGGGTTGACCATGCCTTCCGCCCCGATCTGCACCTGCGCCACGGGGAAACGCTGCGCGGCCCGAACTGGGCCCTGACCGCCTGGCACACCCCCGGCCATATGGCCGAACATCTGTGCTTTGCCTGGGAGGATCTGCTGTTTTCCGGCGATCTGGTGATGGGCTGGGCGCCAAGCCTGGTCTCGCCGCCCGACGGCGACATGGGCGCCTATCTGGCCAGCCTGGCCTGGCTGGCCGAAACCCCGTGGCGCCGCCTGTTGCCCACCCATGGCGCCCCGGTCGAAAACCCCGCCGCCCGCCTTGCCGAACTGGCCGCCCATCGCCGCGACCGGGAAACGCAGATTCTGGCCGCCCTCACCGCAGGTGCCACCACCCTGCCCGAGATCGTGGCGATCGTCTACCGCGACACGCCCCCCCACCTGCACCCCGCCGCCGCCCGCAATGCGCTGGCGCATCTGATTGATCTGGAAGAAAGATCCCTGATCTCTGCCCTCCCGTCCCCCACCCCGGAAGCCAGGTTCCTCCTGCGCTGATGCCTGTCGCCGAAGAAGCGAAACTTCCGCCTTTTTGCCCCTTGCCGCCCCCGCAGACCCTTGCTATACGGCCCGCGGTGTTCCGGCGTAGCTCAGCGGTAGAGCAGTTGACTGTTAATCAATTGGTCGTAGGTTCGATCCCTACCGCCGGAGCCAAGAAATCAAAGGGTTACGCCCTGTCAGCCGCCTAAGACGGTGAGTTAAGACGGGTTCTAAGACGGAAGGCGGGCAGTTTGCCCGCCTTTTTCCGTCTTAGTGTCCCTTGCACCCGCCGCATGTGGGTTGACCCAGCGGCGGATGCAGATGCGCGGTGGGATCAGTGCCGAATGTCCCGGACCATGTCACGCAGGAACTTCTCGCGGGACACCTTCGCATTCGCACCCAGCGCCCGGGCTTGGTGCCAGCGCAGCACGTTCTCAACGGGGACAACGTAAACGTCCACGAGCGGGAAGCCCACAATGTCGGACAAGATGAACCCCTTGATGCCACTCATTTTCAACTGGAAGCCATCCTCGTTGAACTTGCGGCCAGACCCAACCTGATTGCTTGGGTTGAAATAGACGCCCTGCCGGGTGATGGACCGGACTTCCCACATGCCGCCTTCGGGGTCCAGAAGGTCATAGCCTGCCCCTTCGGATGGAGCGAGCTTCCAGCCGGGGTTTTCCCACATGAGACGGCGCTCAATGATGAATGAGACCCGGCGACCGTCAGTCAAATACTCCCGCACATCCTTTGTCGTGACCTTGAAGGCGCGCGCAAGCTCCTCCTCATCCCACCGAAGTTGAAAACGTCTTTCCATTCAGTCTGTTCCCCTGCTACCTGTCACTTGAGTGCCACGGCAACAGGATCGGATCAAGGAGGCTGTTTTGTCGCGTTTTGACGACTATCTGACAGAAGTGCAGCAGCGAATGGGCCTTGTGCCCATCAACTTAATCAGGACGTGGACTGCTGCTGAAATCACTTCGGTTGAATTGGCAATCCGAACTGCCGTGGCAGCAAGTCAAATTGTGGGAATGGTGATCCCTAATTTTGTTGGCACCAATCAGGCAAAAGGGAACAAAGCCGCAGACTTCTTTATTGCGACAATCCCGCCTCATCTTCCTGCAAACAACAGCATAGTTGCCGCCCGAGGTGCAGGCTATCCAGACCGCCTTTTCGTGTCTGGGGCCACAAGGCATTGCATGGAATTCAAGGCGACCTCAAATTGGCAAGATGGTGATCCAAACAGAAGGGTCCTGACCAGCGCCCCGACCAAAATGATCCGTCTGGTAAACTCACGTCAAGTTGGGGTTGCGCCGAACCATGTCCCAGCACACCTGATCTGCACTGTCCTTTACAGTGAACAGCAATCATCTGTGCAAGGCGTCCGTCTAGATTTTCTTGAGCCAGACTCTGAGGTAAACATTCGATTGGAGGCCTCAACCTCTCAACGGCTACTTGCGATGGGCACTCAGCAGAGGTTCATCTACCCCTAGTGCCGCTGCAACAAAACAATCCGATTTGTGTTGGTGCCTTTGGAGCCGTTATCCACGCCCCAGCAATTGGCTGTTTTGGTGAACTCTTGGTCGTTCACCATCACACCCAGCCGCTCAAAAGGTAGACCCTCCGCTGCCCGCCAGACTAGCTTCTCAAGCAACACCTTGCCATTTCGGACTTCGCCCACCTCAAAGGCGACATAGCCGCCCGGGCGCAGTATTCTGGCCTGTTCCCGCAGGACCCGGTTGACCATCAAAGTCCACGCTTCTTCGGTCTTGTGCATGTCGATTGCGACGGCCTCCGGCTCAATTCCAGCGAACCAGCAACGCAGCCAGTTGTCAGCGGCATACTGGACAATGTCCAAAAACGGCGGGGATGTGACTGTCAGGTCAACAGAGGCGTCTGGGATGCCGGGAACGGCCCAAGCAGCACCCGTATGCAGGCTGGACTGAACCTGACTTGGGGCACAGCCGTCCTTCAACAGAGTCTTTGACTTTTTGATGATGACGCCCGCAACGTCACGCTCCGGCGGCGATACACCGAGCTTTTCATTGATCTTGAGTTGCGCCTTTACGGACACGGCTTGGTTTGGCGGCATGGACCGACCAGAGAAGAAACCGGGTGAATGGCCCGATAAACGATTGATTGCGACCATGCGAATCCAGTCTGCAACCGGATCAACATCAGTTGAACCAAGTGGCGCGCGCTCCTCAATCCAAAGGCGCAGGGCTTCCAGTTTCTTTAAAGTGGCCGGATGGTAGAACGCCAAGAGGTCCTCACGCCTGACCTCACCAGCCGACCAGTCCACCGACCGAAGCGCCGCAGCAACGGCATCAATGGTGATTGGCCGCAGCCGTGGGCGCGACAGAAGGACTGACAGTGGGTTCACGTCATTTCCGAAGGCCTGCCGCTCCATCAGCGCAGCCTGAACCGGGGTCGTGCCGCGCCCCATGAATGGATCAAACACCACGTCTCCGGGCTTTGTCAGTCTCCCGATGAAGAACTCCGGCAACTGAGCCTTGAAGCAGGCGCGGTAGGATACCTCGTGGATGGAATGGGCCTGACGCTGCCCAGCAGTCCAGAACTCGTTGATGAAGTAGGGGATGCCATCCCGGCTGTCCACGATGGTCCGTTGACCGAACTCGCAGAAGGCTTCTACCTCAGCAATGAACGTCGCGGAGGAGTCTGCGAATTGGACTCGGTCAAACATGGAGAGCTGGTTCATTGCGATTCCTTCTGCGTCAGGGTCCTTTCTAACTCAATCGGCGCTGCAGTACAACCCCTAGAGTGTGTCGCCTGCGGCAGGGCCACAAGTAGGTCCGGTGCCGCTAGATGATTGCTGGAAACCGCTGGATTGGCAAGAACATAGTGGGAACAGGCAGCCGTGGTGTTGCGCTCCACCTTGCCATGAGGAGTTTTCCGCCAGTGGGCGGGGTCGCGCACGAGGTCGGAGAGGGCCAGCAGCAGCGCGACGTTGTGCAGGACCCAGTAGAACGGCAGCAGGAGGGCCAACCACACCGGGAGCCCAGCCCGGGGTGCAGCGGCGGCATGGAGCGCGACGGCGCTGGCATAGCCCAGCAGGAGGAGCCCCCCCAGCGCCCCGGACAGGTCCCCGCCCAGCGCCAGCCCTATCCCCAGCGGGTGCGCCGCCGTGCACAGCAGGGAGACGGGAAGCTGCGCCAGCAGGGCGACGGTGCCCGCCGGGCCAAGCTCCCGCATGGTGCGCCGGGGCTCCCTTGCGTGGACGATGGCGGTCACGGCAAAGCCCTTGAACCACCGGGCGCGCTGCCGCACCCAGACGCCCGCCCTGAGCGGGGCCTCCTCCCATGTCGTGCTGTCGATGGTGCCGGAGCGCCAGCCCAGCCGGGCAAGCCTCACCCCAAGGTCTGCATCTTCGGTGACGTTGTGGGCATCCCACCCGCCCGCCTGACGCAGCGCCTCCGCCCTGAACCAGTTGCTTGTCCCGCCCAAGAGGAACGGCAGGCCCAGCCGCGACAAGACGGGCAGGACCGCGCCGAACAGCGCCGCATACTCCAATGCCCAGAGACGGGTGACGATGGGGGAGCCCCGCCCCGCGTGGTCGCACCCCAACTTCGCCTGCACCACGGCAAGGCGCGTGTCGGCTGCGAGGGCGGCGGCGGCACGGCGCGGCTGGTCAGGGTCCGGGCGGTCCTCCCCGTCAAACACCACGACAACATCCCCGCCCGCCAAGGCCAGCCCGACATTGCAGGCCCGGGGCTTGGTCTGGGGGGAGCCGGGCGGCACGACGATTGTGCGCCAGCCCGCCGGGGCATGGGCGCGGGCGGCGGTGATGGTCGCGGTGTCGGCCTCCTCCAGCAACAGCATGACCTCCAGCAGGCGGGCGGGGTAGTCCAGCCGGGCGACGGCGGCAACGAGGTCGGGCATGACAGCCGCCTCCCTGAACAGCGGCACGAGGACGGTGACGGCGGGCAGGTCTGCATCGGCCAGCGGCGGCGGTTCCTTCGGCTTGGGGAGGAACAGGCCCACCAGCGCGGCCAGCCGGAGCCCAGCGGCAAGCGCAAAGACCGGGGCCAGGATGTAGGACGCCCAAGGGGATGCGAGGGGCAGCAGGGCGATGGCAGGGAGCAGCAGCGCGGCCCAGACAGGGACGGCCATCCCCCGGGCTGACAGGTGGGCCGGGACCGAAACCACGGCCCAGCGGGCGGCGGAGCCTATCGGGTCACGGATTGACCGGAAGATGGGGGTGACGGTCATGGGCGCTCCGGGGTGTGAACAAAGTGTGAACTTATCCCCGGTCTAGCTGGCGCTCCCAGCGCAAGTCTAGACTTATCCCCGGCCCCGCCAGAGGATATTTCCATTACACAACAACGGCTTGTTGCGCGCAGAAGTGGCCCCGGCAAGCGTCAACGCGGGTTGACGGCGGCGGAGACTTGACAAACTGGCAGAGGTATGGGCCGGAGCCCCGGCGGGGACCGCAGCATCAAAGGGTCAAATCGTGATTGACTCACGGGCGGGCTCTGATGATGCTTGCTACAGGTAGGCAATAGAGAAGCGCTGCCGCTGAAATGTCCCCTCTGAAAGGGGGATGGCCCCGCAAGGGGTGCGGCTAAACCCAGCCTTATCGCGGTGAGTCACGCCGTTCCGCGAACCGACACTGTAAAGCGCAACAACGGTTGCGCTGACGTGTCGGTTTGTCAGTGCGCCCGCGTGGCCCGTCTCCGACCGTCAGCGCTCCATACAGGAGACTGACAAATGGCATCAAAGCCAACCCTTCAAGACCTGCTCCATCAGGAGTTGGAAGCCCCCTTTTCGGCACGTCACGCCGCTGCCGAGATGCTCTTGCAGATTATCACCCGCCCCGACTGGACATGGAATGCTGGTGTCCCCGCTAGGCTGCTCGATATGATGGGCGCCATCTCTGAGGAAATGCTCAAGAGCAAGCATCTGCATCGGGCGCTGCGCCCGGAGTTTGCCCGCATCCTTAAGGCTGCTGGCCGCTGACCCAACGCGCCGCCCGGCGCGGTGTCGGGCGGCGCTCCCCCCAAATCATGAAAGGAACACCCAATGGGTGACATTTTGGACATGGCCGACCATCGGCCTGCGCTTGAGACGGACGATGACCGCGTGTGGTATTTCCAGACTGACATTCCCACCCTTGCCGCTGACCTCCGCTTGGCCTCTGCGGAGATCAGGGCAGCCGACTGCCCCGGCAACATCAATGCCGACATTCCGGCGATGGTGTTGACCGACCTTGCGGCGCTGACTGTGGAACAGTGGGAGGGTGAAGCGCCCGCGTTGAGCCGCACCGAACTGCTCGCCACGATGTGCGGCGCACTGGGCTACATGCTGGACTGGTTCAAGTGTGACGCAGGTGAAGGGGAGCGGATGCGCTTGCGCGCCGCGACCGATGCGCTGGACGCCCTGACCAAGGAGGACCTCCGCCCGCGCTTGGGTAAGGTGCCCGCCTGAACCACTGCGCCGCCCGGCTTGCCCCGGCGGCGTGTCTTCAGTGGACTGCCGCGCCTTCGCCCTGCGACAGGGCGGAGGCGGTGTTGTAGAAGCCATAGGCGACAAGCGCCCGGCGGCTGAAGCGCGTGGTGTTCATCCGGTTCACAAGCTCCGGGCGGCGGCGGCTGTCGCAGTAGTAGTGGCTGTTGCCCCGGCGCACGGCCAAGATGCCACAGAGCCCGGCCAGCGTGTCCAGATCGACACCGTAACAGGTGGCAAACCGCCTGACAGCCGCCGGAGTGGGCCAGCCATCGGGCTCATTCTCCGCTGCCCAGAGGAGGACCGCCTCATGGGCAAGGCGGGTGTTGGTGTCGAACAGGATTTCATACCCGTCCAGAAGCTCTTGGGCGTGGATCATGCCGGGTTCCCGCCCCGGTCCATGCCCCGGATGTTGATGGGGTCCCCATCGAACACGCAGTTGACGTGCAGCCCGCCCGGGGTGGTGGCAATGTCGGTCGTCACCCAGCCCGCCCCGGAGAAGGCCCCCTGCCCAGCGCCACGCGCGGCGGCAAGGGCGTTGGCGGCGGTGATCGCGGCGGCGGGGTTGGCCGCAGAGATGAGGGCGGAGTGCAGGCCCGCGCTGTTGCGCAGCGGTTCGGCCAAGGTCGCATCATTCGGGCGGCGGATCAGGTAGAGGGGCATGGTCAGGCTTCCTTGTTGTTCAGGGCCATCTTGACCCGGTCGATGGGGTTGACGCGCCGCTGTTCAAATTCGCGGTTCCGCATGATGGCGCGCTGGGCTGCATTGCGGATGGAGGCGATTGCATCCTGGACCGCCTTCGTCTCCGGCCCGACCAGCTTTTCAGCAAGCTCCGATGCGTTGAACGGGCGGTCCTTGCGGGGCATCCTGTCGATGATGGACAGGATCGCAGCGCCCAGCACCTTGTTGCCCGTCGCGGCGGCGTGGACGGCCATGTTGGTCAACTCGACAGGCCCGGCCCCCTCAAGCTGGTGCATGAAGTTGGTGCGCTCAACGGACCCAAGCCCGGCCCGGGAGAGGACGACAACGGGGCTGGCCCAAAGCTGCGCCGTGGTTTCAAGGCTCTCCGCCGATGCGACCAGTTCCTTGATTGCGGCCCACCGGGCATCGGTGCTGTTGTTCTGGACTTCGGTGCGCGCAGCGACAGCGGCCTTGGCGACAGCCGCCTCCACGTCGCGCTTGGGCATCCCGACGCCCTCAAGGCTCCGGCCCACCTCTGCGGCGCGGGCGGCGGGGCCTGCCTCCAAGGTGTCGATCATGGCGGCGAACTTGGCCGCGCGCTTTGCGGCGACTTCGGCCAGTGAGATCACATCGGCGGTCGCAAGCGCCGGGGTGTTGCTGAATGGGATCAGGGGGGTGGTGTCGTGGGCGGGTTCCGCCATGGGTGCGCTTCCTTGCTGCACGGGGCCAACCGCCATTGGTGGCCTTGATGCCCAAGGATACCCCGGCGACATGGGGCGGCAGAGCGTTATCCCTTGTTGTCGAAGGCCACCCCGAAAGTGTGGCGCGGCTTGCAGCCGGATTTACCCAAGGGGCTGGCGGCGCGCGGGGTCGGCACGGCCACCCCGTTTCTGTTCAGAAGCGGGGTCAGAACCACACGCCCAAGGGGGGACCCTTGGTGCTGCCGGGGATGCGCCCGCCGGGCATCCGCGTGGTGGGGAGGAACGTCTCCGGGTTCTCCGCAACCATGGCGATGGCATACCCCACCAAGACGCCCTCAACGTCCGTGCTGAGCGCGACCACCGGGCCAGTGATGGGCGGGCGGTTGTAGTCCGGTATCACCCGGGCGTGGTAGCCCATCCGGGACAGCAGCCCGGCGGCATTGGCATAGACCTCAAGGCGGGTTTCAGTCACGGCGCACCTCCCTGCAAAGCGGGTCAGCCTCGCACGGGTCAGCGGCCCGGAGGGCGTGCAGCATCGCAAGGCCCCGGGCCTCTGTCGTGCTGATGGTAGTCGGGGGGAGCGGCGCACAGGCGGCAACGCCCAAGAGGAGGATCAAGGCGCGCATGGTCAATCACTCCTCACGACGCGGGTGCCAGACGGGGTGCGCCGGGGCGCGGGCTCCTCCGGGCGGCTGGACGGGAGGGGGGCCTCTGGCAGGTGTTCGATGGGCTCCGGCATGAGGTTGCGCGGGGTCACGTCGCGCATCGGCGGCATGGGGTCAATCTCCCCGGCTGCGGCCTTCCGGGCAAGGTATTCCTCAACCGTCATGTCGGCGGGCACGACAAGGACGCCCCCGGCGTTGACGCTGACGTTGACCTCAAGGGGCTCCCCCTCCCGGTATGCGTGGCGCGCCTTCAAGAGGAAGATGTTGGCGACCACGTTGCCCTGATTGGCGGCGGTGCGCAGGTTGGACACAAGGGCATCGTGTTCGGTGCCAAGGCCCCGCTGGTAGGCCTCCTCCACCTCCGGCTGCCGGGCGCGACAGGCCTTGAAGGCGTCAACCGACATGCGCAGGGCGCGGGCGATGGTGGTCAGGTGACAGCCCCGGCCCGCAAGCTCCTCAATGATCTTGACGCCCCTTGCCCCCACGACATAGTGGGAGCGGCCAGAGCCGCCGGGGCCGGGGTTCACCTTACGGGAGGGGAGGTCATCAACCGACATTGGCCATCTCCTGACAGACGCGCTGGACCAGCCCCTTGCCGCAGCGCAACTCCTTGGCGATGCGGTCCATGCCCACCCGCTGCTCCCGGAGGGCGCGGATAGCATCCACCAGCCCATCCGACGCGGGCGGGCGGCCACAGTGGACACCCCGCGCCCGAGCATGGGCCAGCCCGGCCTTGGTGCGTTCAACGATCATCGCCCGCTCAAACTCGGCAAACACGCCCGACATCTGGAGGAGCGCCCGGCCCGCAGGGGTGGACGTGTCCAAGGCCTGCTGCTCAAGGTAGAGGTCCACCTTGAGGGCGCGCAGAGTTTCAAACATGTCCACGAGGTCGCGCAGGGACCGCCCAAGGCGGGACACGTCCCACGCCATCACCACGTCAAACTTGCGCCGCGCCGCGTCTGCCATCATGGCGTCCAGCGCCGGGCGGGACCGCTTGGCCCCGCTGGCCGTCTCGGTGTAGGTCTGGACTACCTCCCAGCCCGCCCGCGCCGCCACCTCCCGGAGGCGCAGGAGCTGGTTCTCGGTGTTCTGGTCAGACGTGCTGACGCGGGCGTAGATCGCAACGCGGCGGGGGGCGGTGGTCATTGTTGTTCCTCCATAGCCCGGAGGGCCTTGTTGCGGGCGCGCTTGGCGGCTACCTTGGCCCGGCCTTCCGGGCTCCACCTGTAGGCTAACGCGGCGGCCAACTGGGCAGCCCGCTCCGGCGTCTGAGCGCAGGCCTTCGTTGCGGCACTGATCTTCGCCCGGAACTCCGGCTCAGATCGACGTGCCCGCGCCTCTGGCTCCGACCAATAAGCCTTCGCGGCAGCGCCCATCTTCGCCTTGGACTTTGGATCGGCATGGGCGGCACGCACCTTCTCTGCGAACTCGGGACAGGACCACATCCGCAGTGCGTCTGCCCGGGTGCTTCCTTCGCCACCCTCCAACACGTTCACGCACCGCTCCCCCCACATCACCCGGGCCAGCCGGATCGCCCGGCGCTCCGCCGCGTCAATGTCGGCGCGGGCTGCATCGGGGCCGAACCGCCGGAGGATGATCCAGCGGATGGCAGGGCCGTGCCGCCGGGTGACGTTTGCCCAGAGCTTGCCCGAACCCCTGTAACCGGACGGAAGGGCACCGCTGCCACGCCGGGGCCAGCCCTCGTGCTGGCAGGTGTGCCGCCCTGCGTAGGCCCGGCCTGACGGGCTGACAAAGAGGTAGATGATGGTCACGCTGCGGCCTCCTCAAGCTGGTCGCCAAGGCCCTCAAGGGTGTCGATGGCCTCCTCCAAGGCGGTGATCACATCGTCCAGCGCGCTGACAGCCGCCTCCGATGCAACCCCACGCTCCCCGGCTTGCAGCGCCTCCGGCATGTTGTCGTAGGCTTCCTGTTCTTCGTCCCGGATGGTTTCCAAGTCGGCTTTGAGGTCATCAAGCCCAAGGTCGGACACCTTCCCGAGGCGGGTGATGATGGCTTTGATCTGTTTGCGGCGGGCGGCGTTCATGTGGTGCTCCATTTCTCCGGTTGTGGGGTATATTGATACCCCATATGGAGGAACTTAATGGGAACATCCACAGCGCGTCTAGTCCTAAACCGACCGAAAGCGGGGTTGCCCGGAGGGGGTGCGGAAGCGCCCATAAACGTGGGGTGCGGGGTTGCAATCGCGGCTGGGGCTTTCGGGGTGGCCCGGTCCACAGCAAGATTGGCCGGGTCTTGCTGTCAGGCGGTGGATGGTCTTTTAGCGACACGCAGAGCGCGGGAAGTGGTGGCCTCCCAGCCCAAACACCGATGCCCAAGGGCACCGCCGTAACGCCCCGCGTAACTGGCAACGTAACCGGGGAGGAGCTACGCCTAAGTCCATCCGCCGCTGGCCCTTATTCCACCGTAACCCCCGTAACCCCCTATAGGGACAGAGGGGAAGGAAGGCCGGAGGCGGGGAAGGCCCCCCCTTGGGCTCCGGGGCACCTGCCGCAGGGGGTCTAGGCAACTGGGCGTTACGGGAGGCGACGGCGGTTACGCTGGGCATTTCCGCCATGCAGCCATACACTTAGCCGTAACCGCCCAACTGCCACGCCGTCGCCCCGTAACCGCCTAGAACGGCTCCCGGTGCGTGTCCCCCTCCAAGTGGGTGCCGATGCGCGATCCATCCGGCCCAAACTCCGGCACGATCCGCAGTGCCCCGTCGCCCCGGACATAGCACCACTCCGGGTTTCCGCCGAACCGCCGCTGCTTCCTGTCGAACCCCAGCCGCCGCATGGCGTCCCCCAGCCGCTCCATGTCGTCCTGCGTCCGCATCCCGGCCACACGCCCGACGATGCGCCACGCATCATCCGCCTTCAGCTTGCCTGCCATCTCCTCGCCCAGCGCGACGTGCAGGGATTCATAGAATGGGTCCTCCACCCGCCGGGCATCCTGTTCCGCCGCTGCATCGCCCCAGAGCGCCGGGTCCAGCCGGATAGGTGCGCCTTCGGCCTCCCTTGCAGCCGCCTCCGCCCAAAGCTGGTCACGGTCCCGGCGCAGGGCATCAAGGTCAAAGCCCGTCACCGCCACGGGCCAGAAGCGGCGGTTGCCAGTCGTGTCGCGCAGGTATCGGCTGTCATTGGTGGTGCCGACGATCACGCACTGGCGCGGCACCTCCCGCTCAAGGCGGTCATATGCCATCCGGGCCTTGTCATGGGTGCGAGACAGCAGACCTTTCAAGTGGTTGGCCCCGCCCTGCCGCATCCCCTTCAACTCGCCTGCCTCGACAATCCACTTGCCGGAGAGCGCTTCGATCACGCGCTTGGCCTCCGCATTCAATGGCAGGTCATCGGTGAACCAGTCATCCCGGACGGCCAGCGCCTTCAATGCCGTGGACTTGTTCGTGCCCTGTGGGCTTTCCAGCACCAGCATTTCATCGAACTTCACCCCCGGCTGTCGCACCCGCCGCACGGCGGCGACAAGGATCAACTCCCCCACCGCCCGGGCATAGGTCGTGTCGTCTGCACCGCCGTAGGTGGCAAGCCACCGCCCGATCCGGGGGATGCCATCCCACCGGAGCGCGGCAAGGTATTCCGCGACGGGGTGGAAGGCGTTCTGCCGGGCTGCATCCGAAAGGACAGTCAGGAACAGGTCCCGCGAAGGCCGGAACTTGAACTGTTCATGGGTCAGCAGCCACAGGCGGTTTGCGGCCGCATCGTCCAGCGGCGGGCCGAACCCCTCCAACCCGTCAATCCGGTCCCTGCCTGCAAAGAGGTCGTGGCGCACCACCACCCCCAGCTTGCGCATTGCCAGCCGGATGTTGCGCTGCGACGTGGCAAAGGGCCTGCCCTCCTTGTCGCAGTCAAAGCTGTCATCAGCCTCCGCCCGCGCCCGCCCGATCTGTCGCGCGACATACTGGCGGGACTTGGGCTGGTCCAGCGGGTGGCCGCTGATCGCAAAGTCGGGATTGAGGACCACGGCGGCAATCATGTCGTCAGGGACATTCGCCCGCGCCAAGTCGCACACCACCGCCCAGAAGGCCTCCGAACGGCTCTTGTGGCGGCCCGGGTCGTCAGGGTCGCGCCCCTGCACGATCAGCATCTTGGTGCGGTCAGACACGGGCAGGTCCGGGCGGCCACTGGCGTCAAACGGCACGGCGGGGAGGTCGGTTGCAAGCGCCGGAGCGCCGCGCCCGGCCACCGCCACCGCCGCGCCCGCCTTCGGGTCAGGGACGGCGGGGAAGGCGGTCAGGTCAAACACCGACGCATCAGCCTGCACGACGCGCGCCAGCAGCCCGCCGGGCTTGCGGTTCACCGTCCCGGGCAGGCGGCAGATGCGCTCAAGGTTGTGGCAAGCATCGGCCCCGAAGGAGAATTCAAGGCCCCGGTTCCGGTCCTCCACCGACGCCCGCGCCGCGTCCCATGCAGGATCATCGGCGGGCGGCATCACCACAGGCTGCGCCAGACGCCAGAGCCCCCAGAAGCCGCGCCCGCTGTCGATGATGACGGACGGCGGCGGGATGCCCTTGGGCAGGTTGGTGGTCAGCAGGCCCAAGAGCCGCGCCCGTTCAAGGTCAAGGTCCTCCCCGGCCCGGGGGTCAACGTCAACCCAGAGCCACCCGACGCTGGCAACATCGGCCTTCGTGGCCTTGTTGCCATTCCAGCCCGGGCGCAGCGCCGCAATCGACACATAGGCGTTCAGGGTCCGGTTCTGGGCAACCGCCCATCCAGCCGCGCCACCCTCGGCATCGGGCGCGAACACCTTCCCGGTGAAGCCCTTCTCCCGCTTGGCGCTGACGTGCCACGGGCCTTCGGGGTGGATCAGCCGGAGCGCCTCACGCACCGCGTCCTTGGACGGCAACAAGCAATTTCCATCGCCCGCCCCGTCAATCCCCGGTATATTGGAGTTGACCTTGCAAGGGTCACGGTCACCGCCGTTGTTCTCCTGAGCGCCCTCCGTCCCCAGCGGAGGGCGTTCTTCATTCTTGCCCCCGCTCATGCTTCACGCCCCGCGACAAGCCATGCGTCAAGGTCGGCACGGCGGTAGCGCACGATGCGGCCCCCCACCTTGGAGGCGACAGGCCCGGCCTTCCGATAGCGGAGGTCCTCAAGGCCCCGGGCGGTCAGGCCGCAGTAGGTGGCGGCTTGGTCGGGGGTCAGCCATTCCGGCGTGACAAGCTCATCCTTCACGCGCGCCACGACGCGGCGCACAATGTCGTCAATATCTGGATTCATGGTGGTCACCATTCCAGACCGCTTGCGGGCGGTCAGATTGGTGACAGGCTCTGTCGCTGGGTCAGCCCGCGCCCGTTGCTGTGGACGCTCCCCGCGCGCGGCATTCCCCAGCAAGCCAGCGCGGATACATAGTCAGTGTCCAACCATAGCCCAGCCGCCCGGCCCGGTAAAGCCCCGCGTTGGTGTCACGCAAGACATTCGCAAGCCGGGCCAGAGACTTATCCCCGCTTGAGGGCCTCCATGATGTAGCGGCTCATGGTCTCTTGCTGCCCCCGAAGGTAGGCCTCTGCCACCTTGGAGCGGGTCATGTAGCCGTCGCTCACGTCCCCATCGGCGTGGTTCATCAGGATCATCACGTCAGTCTTGGACAGCCCGGCTTCCGGCGACAGGGTCTTGTAGGTCTGCCGCAGGTCCCCGCCGAACTTGGGGAGCGCCGCCCGGTCCTCTTGGTAGGCGACGATGTGCCCGGCGAAGTCGGCACGGTGGGACCGCGCGCCCTCCCCCGGGAAAATCCACTCCGCCGCGTTCACCGCGTTGACCATCCGGCCCGCCCGCCGCACCCGCGCAAGGCACGCAATCATCGCCCGGGACAGCGGAATGTCGAATGCGCGCCGCTCTCCACCCTTGGGCAACGGGATGTGCAGGACGCGCCGCTTCATGTCCAGGTGTTCCCACCGCGCGACGGTCAGCGCCCCCGGGCGGGAGCCCGACAGCAGGCAGAACAGGTGGAACTCCTGCCGCACGGGGTTGGGCAGGGCGCGCAGCTTCTTGAACCACCCCGCCAACTCCGCCGCGCCCATGGCCGTGTCGCGGCGCTGCTGGGGGTTGAAGTCGATGGAGTCAACCGGGTTGAAGTGGGGCAGCTTCGGGTCAAGCCGCCGCTTGCGGGCATAGTTGTAGACACGGCGCAGGAACACCATCGCCCCGTTGGCAGAGGAAGGCCCGCTCTCTGTGCTCAACTCCCGGTGCCGCTTGCGGACCTCCGGCGTGTGGTCGGACAGCTTTGCCAGCGGGGTCTTTTCCCATGCTGCCAGGAGGCGGTAGCAGTAGTCGTAGCCCCGCACGGTCGCGGCGCTGCGCCGCCCGGCGGCCACCTCCTGCTCCATCGCCGCGCGCAGCTCCACCCATGCTGCACCGAAGGTCAGCGCGCCGCCCTCCCGGCCCCCGCCCTCCCGGGCAATCTCAACCTTCGCCTCCCGCGCCGCCTTCCGAGCATCGGCCACGCTGACCTCCGGCCACTTCCCCACCGCCCGCTTCTTGGTGGATCGCTTGCCCAAGGGCGACACCACGTCCACCTGCACGGTGAAGGTCTTTGTCCGGGCACCGACCACGACGAAGAAGCCGGGCTCCTCCGTGTCGCGCACGATGTATTGGCCGGAGGCGGCTGGCGGGAGCTTGTCCATCACTTCCTTGGAGAGCTTGGTAGGTTGAGCGTTCATCTTTTGTTCCTGTGGCGGTTCGGTCTAAGACGGTGCTAAGACGGGGCAGGCAGAGGTCGGGTTAGTTGGGCGGGGCTCTGTATGCCCCCGTGTGGTCCGCAGTAACCCATCCTTTACAGGCACTTGGGCACAACCCCGGGACTATACCGTAGGTTGCGCGGCGCGTCTAGACTTACTGTTAATCAATTGGTCGTAGGTTCGATCCCTACCGCCGGAGCCAAAATTCTCTACAGAAACAGCTACTTGTCCAAAGCCTAACGGCCTTGGAAAGGACTGTTTTTGGGAAGGATGCAAATCCTTGATCGCAGCCGCAGCAGATTGCTGAACACCTCGACCCGGGCAACATCACATCACGACAGAAAGCCCGCCAGACGATTTGTTGCTCCCGCTGAAAGGCGCAGGGGGTGTGGGCTGGTCTGCGTCCCCCCGCATCGCAAGGCATCCGGGGGGGTGTGGGGACCAAGCCGATGGTTGCTGTCGGTATCCACCAAGGCGACTGCTGCCAGCCGGAAACAGCGACATGTTGCGTCCGGGATCGGCAGGCTAGGCCTGGCCGGGTTCAATCCGGGGCGGAGTGTCGGCGCAGAAGGTAGATGTCCATGATCCAGCCCTGCGCCTGCCGTGCGGCGGAGCGGGTGGCGAGGATGCGGGGGCCGGCCTCGGCCAGTGGGCCATGGTCAAGGATCTGCGCCTCCATCCCGAGATAGGCGCCCCACCAGATTTCCAGCCCCTGCGGATCAAGCGTCTGGAAACTGTTTTCACCGTCCAGCATGACAAGGCATGTGTCGCACCCCGAAGGAAAGCCGTGGTCGCGCAATTGCCGGCCGGTCGTGACGGTGAAGGGAGAACCGATGCGGTTCAGCGGAATGGCATGGGCCGCGCAGAGCGCCTGAATGGCGGTGATGCCGGGTTCCACGCGAATGCGCGGTGGCGGGGTCAGGCGGGCGGCGATGCGCAGGGTGGAATCGTAAAGCGAGGGGTCACCCCAGACCAGCAGCGCCACCCGCCCTGCCCCCGGCACACGGGCCGCAGCGCGGGTCCAGGCGGCAGCAATCGCGTCATGCCAGTCGTCCACCCCGGCCCGGTAGTCGGGATTGGCCGCATCGCGCAGCGGCAGGTCGAACTCGACCACCTGCGTCGCGGGGTTGGTCAGCACCTTTGCCAGGATCTGTAGCCGCAGATCGGCCAGATCGGCCTTGTCCGGCCCCTTGCGCGGCACCAGCACAAGATCCGCCTGATTGAGCGCACTTGCCCCGGCAAAGGTCAGGTGATCCGGGTTGCCGGTTCCGATGCCGATCAGAAAAAGCTCATTCATCGTCACCCTCATCCGCCAGCGGTCCATAAAGGATCAGCGCCGGCAACTCTCCGGGCGCTTCTGCGGCCAGCTTGCGGGCGAGCCCCCCGACCGTGCCGCGCCAGATCCGCTGGTCGACTGTCGAGACGCCTTCGGCCATGAGGGCGGGCGTGTCGGCAGGCAGGCCCGCCGCAGCCAGACGGCCGGCAAGATCGCCAAAGGTCCGGCGGCCCATGAAGACGACCGTCGTCGCCTGGGCATCCGCCAGCGCGTCGATGTTCAGTGCCTCGGGCAGCCCGCCCGAGACATCGGCCCCCGTCAGGAACTGCACGCGGCGCGCCGTCAGCCGGCGCGTCAGCGGGATGTTCGCTGCTGCGGCGGCGGCACAGGGCGAAGGCACGCCCGGAATGATCTCGAACCCGATGCCGGCGGCGCGCAGCGCGGTGATCTCTTCCTCAAGCCGGCCGAACAGGCCCGCATCGCCGGATTTCAGCCGCACCACATGCTGGCCCTGCCGGGCATAGTCGACCAGAAGGCGGCTGACATGATCCTGCCGCGGCGAGGCACGGCCGGCCCGCTTGCCCACGCCCACCAGATCGGCCTCGGGATTGGCAAGCGAGAGGATCGGGCCGGAGGACAGATCATCGAACAGCACCGCCCGGGCAACGGCCAGCCGTTTGACCGCGCGCACCGTCAGCAATTCCGGGTCGCCCGGGCCGGAAGAGACGAAAGAGACGAAGCCGGTCATTGCGCCTCCGGGAAACGCGGGGTGGCGCCGACCGGGCGATAACGACGGTCATAATCGCCGGCATAAAGGCGGCTTTCGTCGAAATCCGTCTCGCCCAGAGACCGCCCGACAAGGATCAGTGCCGTCCGCTCCATCCCGGGGTCGATGGTCGTTTGCAGGCTGCCCAGCGTGGCGCGCACGACATGCTGGTCGGGCCAGCTTGCCCGCCAGACCACGGCGACGGGGCAGTCGGCCCCGTAATGCGGGGTCAGATCGGCAATCACCCGGTCCAGCACATGCACGGACAGATGCACCGCAAGCACGGCGCCGGTGCGGGCGAAATTCTCCAGCGTCTCGCCCGGGGGCATGGCGGTGGCCCGCCCCGAGGTGCGGGTCAGGATCACGGACTGCACCACCCCCGGCAGCGTCAGTTCCGCGCCAAGCGTGGCGGCCGCGGCGGCAAAGGACGGAACGCCGGGCGTCACGTCATAGGGAATGTCCAGTGCCCGAAGCCGGCGCAGCTGTTCGCCCATCGCCGACCAGACCGACAGATCGCCCGAATGAAGGCGGGCCACATCCTGCCCCGCGGCATGGGCAGCGGCGATTTCGCTGATGATCTGATCCAGCGACAGCGGCGCGGTGTTGATGATCCGCGCGCCGGGCGGGCAATGGGCCAGCACACCTTCGGGCACCAGAGACCCGGCGTAAAGGCAGACCGGGCAGGCGGCGATCAGGTCGCGCCCGCGCAGGGTGATAAGGTCGGGCGCGCCGGGCCCGGCACCGATGAAATGAACGGTCATTCTGGGGTGGTCCTGTTCTGGATCGGGCCCGGCCCTTCGGCCAGCGCCCATGTGACGGCACCGATGGTCTGGCGCCGGGTAAGAAGGGGGCCGCCGCTGGCGACCAGCGCCGCGGCCTCGGCCACCGAGCCGCAGCCGAAGCGGGCGAAGATGCGGTCAGACCGGCTGGGTGTGACAACACCGTGCAAGGCCTGCTCTGGCAGGGCGCGGAGCGGCACCGCCACGCCTGCCAGCGCCGAATGGCCGGCGCGGCTGTCCAGCGTGGCCAGCAGATCGGCCGGCCCGGCGGCGGCCAGAGCCGCCCGCACCTCGGCCGCGGTGGCGCGGCTGGCAAGGCCAAGCCCGATCACGCGCATGGGCCAAGGCTCCATTGCACCACGGGGCGGACGGCGTTCCAGCCGCGCATCTGGCCCAGCGGCGCGGCACGGGCGATCTCGATCCGGGTCAGAGCGCCGCCATGGGCGGCATGAAGCTGCACCAGCAGCGCCTCGGTTTCCAGCGTGACCGCATTAACCACCAGCCGCGTGCGGCGGGGCAGCGCCGCGAACAAAGCGGCATCGAACCCGCCCCCGACGAAAACCGCGTCCGGGGGCGGCAGGTCGGGCAGCACCTCCAGCGCTGCGCCGGTCCGCACGGTCAGCCGGTCGCCCAGGCCAAAGGCGGCGGCGTTGGCCCGGATGTTCGCGGCGCGGTCTTCCCGGCGTTCGACCGCCACCGCGCGCCCGCCGGCCAGCGCCCATTCCACCGCGACAGACCCGGACCCGGCCCCCAGATCCCACAGCGTTTCCTTCGGCCGGGGGGCCAGGGCGGCCAGGGTCAGGGCGCGGATCGGCGATTTGGTGATCTGTCCATCATGGGCGAACAGGCCTTCGGGCAGACCGGCGCTGCGTGGCAGGCCGCTGCCCCCTGCGGCGCGGATCGCCACGGCGACAGGGGCCGCAATATCGGCGGCAAGGACCGTATCGGCGCGGATTTCCCGGATACGCTCTTGCTGGCCGCCAAGGGATTCCAGCACCCACAATTGCGAGGCCCTCCAGCCCTGCCCCGCAAGCCATACCGCCAGATCGGCCACGGCCAGACCGTCGCGCAGCGTGCAGATGCCTTGCCAGCCGGCGTGCAGAAGCGCACTCAGCCGTTCAAACGGCGCCGCATGAAGACCAAGGCAAGCGGTCTCCTCCAGCCGCCACCCCAACCGGGCCGCCGCCAGCGAAAAGACACCCGCAGCCGGATAGGCCCGCCATTCATCAGGATGCAGCGCCTGCGCCAGACTGCCACCCGCGCCGAACCAGAACGGATCACCCGAGGCCAGCACGGCGACGGGCTGCCCGCGCAGGGCCAGCACCGGATCAAGGCTGAAGGGCACCGGCCAGGGCCGGCCACGCGCGCCCACCCCGGCAAGGGCAAGATGCCGCGGGCCGCCGAAGACAGTTCCGGCTGCGGCCAGGGCGGCCCGGCTTGCGCCCGACAGGCCCTCCAGTCCATCTTCGCCCAGACCGATGATGGAAAGCCAGGGATCAGCCATGCCGCGCCTCCTTTTGCTGGGCGGAACACAGGAAGCGGGCGCATTGGCCCGCGCGCTGGCCGATGCGGGGGCGCAGGCGATCTATTCCTATGCCGGGCGCACCGCGGCGCCGGTCGCCCCGGCCTTGCCCTGCCGGGTGGGCGGCTTCGGCGGCGCCGACGGGCTGGCGCAATGGCTGCGCAGCGAAGGCATCGCGGGCGTGATCGACGCAACCCACCCCTTCGCCGCACGGATGAGCCGCAATGCGATTGCCGCCTGTGCAGCGACCAGCATCCCCCTGCTGGCGCTGGAGCGGCCGGCCTGGACCGAACAGCCCGGCGATGACTGGCAGAGGGTTCCCGATGTGGCGGCGGCGGTTGCCGCGCTGCCCGAGGCCCCGGCGCGGGTGTTCCTGGCCATCGGGCGGCAGAACCTTGCCGCCTTCGCCGCGCGGCCCGGGCACGCCTATCTGCTGCGACTGGTCGATCCGCCCGAAGGCGACCTTCCCTTGCCACAGGCGACCGTGCTGGTGGACCGCGGCCCCTTCTCGGAGGAAGGCGACCTTGCGATGATGCGGCAGCAGGGCGTGCAGATCGTGGTGGCCAAGAACGCCGGCGGCAGCGGTGCTGTCGCCAAGATCGTCGCGGCGCGCACACTGGGCCTGCCCGTGGTGATGATCGACAGGCCCGCCCTGCCGCCGCGCCCAACCGTCGCCACCGTCGATGAGGTGCTGCACTGGATTCATGATGCGGACCTTGGGGTATAGACCCAGGGGCCCACGCGGCGGGTCTGCGCATTGCCGACGATGACCAGCGTGCGCATGTCGGCCATCTCGGGTGTGGCTTCGCCCAGCGTGACGGTGCGGATCGCCTGATCGGGGGTGGACACCGCGCGGGCAAAGGTGATCAGCCGGTCCGGTCCGCAAAGCTGGCGCAGGGTCTCCAGCGCGCGGACAAACCCTTCGGGGCGGGATTTCGATCGCGGGTTGTAGAAGGCCATCGCCAGATCGGCCTCGACCGCAAGGCGCAACCGGTGGTCGATCAGCGCCCAGGGCTTCAGATTGTCGGACAGGTTTATGCAGCAGAAATCATGGCCCAGGGGCGCGCCCACCGCCGCGGCGGCGGCCAGCATGGCGGTGATGCCGGGCAGGATGCGAATGTCCAGCCGGTGCAGATCGGGGCGGGTTTCAAGCGCTTCGAACAGGGCCGAGGCCATGGCGAAAACCCCCGGATCGCCCGAGGAAACGATGACCACACGCCGGCCCGCCGCCGCCAGGTCCAGCGCATGAAGCGCGCGGTCCAGTTCTTCGCGATTGTCCGACGGGTGCAGCGTCAGGCCCGGGCGGGGGGCAACGCGGGCGACATAGGGGATATAACCCAGCACATCGGTGGCCCCGGCCAGCGCGGCCGAAACCTCGGGTGTCACCAGATCTTCGCGGCCCGGCCCAAGGCCGGCCACGGCCAGCCAGCCGGTCATTGCGGCCCCCCAGGGCGGCGACCGTGCCCATGGACCAGGACAATCGCGAAATAGGGACAGTCGGACTCATCGACCGTTGCCAGGGGGGCGACACGCTGATCCGGCATGGTGCCGCGCTCGACCAGCCAAGCCTGATCCAGCCGCCCTGCCCGGTCAAGCGCGCGCCGGATCTTTGGCAGGTTGCGCCCCGTCTTCATCACCACCAGCGCGTCGGCCGCGGCGGCATGGCGGGCAAGGTCGTCCTCGGGCAGCGTGCCCATCAGCACCGACAGCACATCATCGCCCCAGGTGATGGGCGTGCCGGCCGCAGACCAGCAGCCGACCATGCCGGGGATGCCGGGAACCACCTCGACCGCGACCCGGCCCTGCAACCGGCTGTGCAGGTGCATGAACGAACCGTAGAGAAAGGGATCGCCCTCGCACAGAACCACAACATCGGTCGTGCGGGCCAAATCGGCCAGTTGGCCCGCCCAGTAGTCATAGAATCCCGCAAGCAGGCTGTTGTAGCCGGGGCTGTCGAAGGGAAGCTCGGTGGTCACGGGATATTCCATCGCCAGTTCCACCACGTCGGGGCGCAGCAGTCCGTCAACAATGCGGCGTGCCTGACCGGCCCGGCCGGCCTTGCGGAAATGCGCCACATGGCTGGCCTGCCGGATCAGCCGGTCGGCCTTGACGCTGATCAGGTCGGGGTCACCGGGACCAAGCCCCGCACAGATGATGCGTCCCATGGTCATTCCTTCCGGCTGGCAAGCGCGTTGACGGCCGCAACCGTGATGGCCGATCCGCCCAGCCGGCCGCGCACGATCATCGACGGGCATGGCAGGGCCTGCATCAGCGCCTCTTTCGATTCCGCCGCGCCGACAAAGCCGACCGGGCAGCCGATGATGGCCGCGGGGCGCGGGCAGGACGGGTCTTGCAACATGTTCAGCAGGTGGAAGAGCGCCGTCGGCGCATTGCCGATGGCGACCAGTGCCCCGGCCAGATGCGGCCGCCACAATTCGACGGCAGCGGCGCTGCGGGTATTGCCGATGCGGTCCGCCAGACCGGGAACAGACGGGTCTTGCAGGGTGCAGATGATGCGGTTCTGGGCAGGCAGGCGTGCGCGGGTGATGCCCTCGCTGACCATGCGCGCGTCGCACAGGATCGCCGCCCCCCCGGCCAGCGCGGCATGGGCGGCAAGGGCCATGCCGGCGCTGAAGCGGACGTGATCTTCCAGCCCGACCATGCCCGAGGCGTGGATCATACGGACGACGACCGGCTCTTCCTCAGTGGTGAAGCGGGCCAGATTGGCCTCGGATCGGATGATGGCAAAGGAGTTGCGATAGATTTCAGCGCCGTCGGTAATGTAGCTGTGGGGCATCTTGTGGGTCCGGGTGTCAGGGGCGGCGGAACGAAGCGTCATGACAGGCGCTCTTCTGCGGACAGGGCGTTGCGCTGGCTTTGCCACAGGCCCGCGGCGCGCAGCGCGGCAAAACGCTGGCGCAGCGCGGACAGGGCGGCAGGGTTTTCGGTAGCCATGAAGGCGACCACCTCATCGCGGCCCAGCGTGGCCGCGTGATAAAGGTCGAACAGATGCGGCGGCACCGCGCGGGCGAGATGGGCGAAGGCGCCCATATTGTCCAGCGTGGCGGTGATCTCTGCCGCACCGCGGAAGCCGTGGCGCATCATGCCGGCGGCCCAGTCGGGATTGGCCGCACGGGCGCGCACGGTGCGGGCGATTTCCTCGGTCAGGCTGCGGGCGCGCGGCGCATCGGGGCGGGTGCTGTCCAGATGGTAAAGCGCGGGCGTCGCCTCGCCCAGACGGTGCCGCGCGGCGGCAAACCCCGCCTGATGCGCCGCGTAATCGGGGGCCATCAGCACATCGGTCTCGGCCAGATCCTGCACATGGGCAAAGGCATCGGCCCCGCGCAGCCGGTCTTCCAGCGCGGGTCGGGCGGGAACCGACAGGCCGCGCGCGTCGATGGCCCAGGACGAGGCCGAAAGCCAGGCCTCGCCCGCGGCAAGGCGCCCCTCTTCGGTCAGGTCGTCCAGCGCGGCCCCCATGCCCAGCCCGTAAAGGCCGGGACGCGGACCAAAGACGCGGGGCACACGCAGCGCATAAGGGTTGTCCTCGGGCGCCTCGTCGCGCAGGGCCAGCCGTTCGGCCCCCGCCTCGAACAATTGCGCCAGGGTGGGGAACACATCGCGGAACAGGCCGGACACGCGCAGTGTCACGTCGATCCGGGGCCTGCCAAGCAACGCCAGCGGCAGGACTTCCACCCCCGACACCCGACCCGACACCTCATCCCAAACCGGCGCCAGACCCGCCAGATGCAGTGCCATGGCGAATTCCTCGCCCGCGGTCCGCATGGAAGCCGACCCCCAGAGATCGACCACCAGCCCGCGCGGCCAGTCGCCCTGATCCTGCAGATGGCGGCGCAAGAGTTCTTCGGCCAGCTTGATGCCCTGCGCATGGGCCCCCCTGCTGGGCACGGCGCGGGGATCAACGGAATAGAGGTTACGCCCGGTGGGCAGCACGTCCATCCGGCCCCGGAACGGCGATCCCGCCGGCCCCGGCGGCACGAAGCGGCCCGCCAGGGCGGCCAGAATCCCGTCGGTTTCGCCCAGCCCCGCGCCAAAGACATGCAAGCCGTCGCCCAGCCGGCTGTCCTTGAGATCGCAGACGAAACGGTCGATGCGGGTGATCGCCTCCATCGGGGTGGCATTGGGGGCCAGACCCAGATCGTCCTCGACGCCCAGCGCGGTGGCGGTGGCGCGGATTTCCGCGATCAACCGGCGGCGCCGGGCCGGGTCCAGCCCGTCCGCGGTGGAATATTCGTCCAGAAGACGCTCCAGCCCCTCCAGCGCCGGGGGCAGGTGGGCGGCAATCAGCGGCGGCGGCAGATGGCCCAGGGTCAGCGCGCCAATGCGGCGCTTGGCCTGCGCCGCCTCACCCGGATCGTTGACGATGAAGGGATAGATCACCGGCAGATCGCCGGTCAGCGCCTCGGGCCAGCAGGCCGACGACAGGGCGACCGATTTGCCCGGCAACCATTCCAGCGTGCCATGGGCGCCCATATGGACCAGCGCATCCAGCCCTTGTGACCGCAGCCACAGGTAAAAGGCCACATAGCCGTGCCGGGGCGTGCGCGACAGGTCGTGATAATCGCCGTCGCGGCTGGCACTGTCGCCGCGTTCGGGTTGCAGCGCGATCACCACCTTGCCAGAGCGCAGGGCGGCAAAGCGGAAGGCGCCATCGGTGCAGGCCGGGTCGGCCTCCGGCAGGCCCCAGGCGGTGGAAAGCGCCCTTTGCAACGGTTCCGGCAAGCGGGCAAGCGCCGCACGGTAATCGGCCAGCGGCCAGCACAGCGTTTCGCGCAGCAGCGCAGCCGTCAGCGCATCGGCGGGGGCGGTGTCATAGCCGGCCGCCTGCAAATCCGCGAGCAGCCGGTTGGTCGAGGCCGGGGCGTCCAGCCCGACCGCATGGGCAATCTGGTCTGGCCGGCCGGGATAGGTGGACAGGATCACGGCAAGCCGCCGGTTGGCGTGCGGGGTCTGCGCCAGCCGGTGCAGGGCCAGGCCACGGGCGATGGCGGCGTTGATCCGGTCCGGGTCAGCTTCGTGGCGGAAGCGGGAATATTGCAGGTCGGGGTCACGCCGGCCGGGCGACTTGAAGCTGACCACGCCGGCGAACAGGCGGCCGTCCACTTCGGGCAGCACAACATGCATGGCAAGATCGGCCGGCGACAGGCCGCGGTCGGCCGCAGCCCAGTCGGCCCGGCGGGCGGTGGAGAGGGCAACCTGCAACACGGGGCAACCGGCGGCGTCCAAAGGCGAGGTGCCGTCCTCGGCCTTGGCCGAAAAGGCCGTGGCGTTGTAAACCAGCGCGGGCGACAGACCCAGTAGCTCGGAACGAACCCAGGCCGCCGCTTCGGGCGCCTTCAGCGACGTGGCGAACAGGCCAAGAGCCGCAAAGCCGCGATCCCGCAAGCCGCGGATCAGGGCATCGACCGGCGCGGTATCGGCAGCGGTCAGATAGCTGCGGTAGAAGGCGACGACAGCCAGCGGCGCGGCTGGTTCGGGCGCGGCAGGCACTACGCCAAGATCGGGGTCATACCAGCCGAACTCGGGCACAGTCTTGGCGCCGCTCACCGGGCCGGCGAACAGGCCCGCCGCCAGTGACAATTGCGCCAGCGCCGCCTGGGCCGCCACCGCGCCGCCCGCATCGCACAGCGCCTGCAACCGGCGCAGGGTCGAGATGGGCAGCGTCGAAAGCGCGTCCAGCGCCGCGTCCTCGCGCCCGTCGGCCGGCAGAACGGCCAGCGCCACCCCCTTGCGACGGGCCATGTCCTGCAACGCGGCCAGACCGTAGGACCAGTAGCCGGTGCCGCCAATCAGCCGCACCAGCACGGCGCGAGCCTGTACCAGCGTGCGGTCCAGGTAGGTATCGACCGAGATCGGATGCCGCAGGGCCGTCAGGTTCGCCAGCCGCAGCGTGGGCAGCGGATGCCCGGCCTCGCGGGCCCGATGCCAGCCGGCCGCAAACGCCCCAAGGTCGCTGTCCGAAAAGGACAGCACCACCAGATCGGCCCGTGTCTGCCCCAGATCGGTGGGCACCTCGGTCTCTTCCAGACCATGGCTTTCGCGGAAGACCACATGCATGGGCGGTCAGATCCCCGCCCGGTCAAACACCGCCCGGATGGCGGCTGGGTCGATGTCGTCGTGTTCGGCAATCACCACCAGCCGCGACCGGCGCGGCGCAGCGCCCCAGGGCCGGTCAAACTGATGCCGGACCCGTTCCCCCACCGCCTGCACCAGAAGGCGCATCGGCTTGCCCGTCACCGCGACATGACCCTTGACCCGCAGGATGCGCAATTCGCGGGCCAGGGTGCGGATCGCCGCAGCCAGCGCCTCGGGGTCGGCAACTTCGGGCAGGTCGATCACCACGCTGTCGAAATCGTCATGTTCGTGATCGTCGGCCCCGTCATGGTGCGACGGGCGGGCGTCCAGATCATCCTCGGCGGCAGCCCCCAGCCCCAGAACGACCCGCGGGTCGATGACGCCTTCGACCAACGGCAGGATCGGCAGCTTGCGCGGTGCCTCAGCCTCGATCACGGCCCGGGCGGCGGCAACGCCGGTCTCGCCCGCCAGATCGGCCTTGGTCAGCAAGACCAGATCTGCACAGGCGATCTGGTCCTCGAAAACCTCGGACAGGGGTGTTTCGTGGTCAATGCTGTCATCCGCCTCCCGCTGGGCCTGCACGGCCACAGGGTCGGGGGCAAAGCGGCCCGCCGCCACGGCCTCGGCATCGGCCAGCGCAATCACGCCATCGACGGTGATCCGAGACCGGATCGCGGGCCAGTCAAACGCCCGAAGCAGCGGCTTAGGCAGCGCCAGACCCGAAGTTTCGATCAGGATGTGATCGGGCCGCTGCGGCAGGGCCAGCAACGCCTCGACCGTGGGGATGAACTCATCTGCAACCGTGCAGCAGATGCAGCCATTCGCCAGTTCGACGATGTTTTCCTCGGGGCAATTCTCGTCGGCGCAGGATTTGAGGATGTCTCCGTCCACCCCCACGCTGCCGAATTCGTTGACCAGCACCGCCAAACGCCGGCCTTGCGGGTTCTGCATCAGATGGCGGATCAGCGTCGTCTTGCCCGAGCCAAGGAAGCCGGTGATCACGGTGACGGGAATCTTGGCAAGATCGCTCATGTCGGCTCTCCGATGGGGGGGATGCGGGCAAGCGATTGCTTGCGAAAGATTTCGGGACGCTCGCGCCAGGGAACGATACCGTCGGGGGCGGCGGCATAGGCGGCCGCCCCGGCCAGGATCTGCGGCGCATCGGCTTCGGACATCCGTCCATAGACGTAAGACCACCGCCCGGGCGCCGACAACGCCACCGCGCAGCCTTGCGAACAGGCCGACAGACATTCGACGGGGCGCAGGGTAACGCCGGGCACAGGGCCAAGCGCCTCAAGCGCCGCGACAAGGCGCGTGCCGGCGGGCAAGGTGCCCTCGGGCACCGGCTCCCCTGCCCGGCAGGTGGAACAGACAAGCAGCGTAACGGTCATGCGCCCTTCCCGGCTGCGACAGGCGGGGAAAAGGGACAGGCAGGCGCGCGCGACGGATGCGGCGATCCACCGGTCGCGGATCACCCCGTCCGCCCGTTGACAACAAAGCTGGCAGGTCTCCCGGCTTGCGGAGTCGGGGATCGCTCCCCCGGGTGCCCACCTTCCCGGCCTTTCGGCCAGTGGCATCGGACACCCAACTCCGGTCACGGTCGCGGGGGCGGCTGCGCCTCGGGCCGGACGGCCCTATCGCATTCCCTCTTCGCCTGTCATAGACAGGAACCAGCTTGGTGCCCCAGTGACGCCAAGGCAGACCGAAAGTCAAGCCGCCCAACCCAGGGAAGAAACGCCGCCATGTCGCAGCCGATGCCGGACACCGACCGCAGCCATGCCGAGAAGAAGGCCCGGATCAAGGCCGCGAAAGACCGGGTTCTGGCGGAAAAGACCGCCGAAAAGGGGCTGGTGATCGTGCACACCGGGACCGGCAAGGGCAAATCCTCGGCGGGGTTCGGCATGATCCTGCGCGCCATCGCGCATGGGATGCCCTGCGCCGTTGTCCAGTTCATCAAGGGCGCCTGGGACACCGGCGAACGGCGGCTGATCACCGCGCATTTCAACGATCTCTGCCAGTTTCACGCCATGGGGGAAGGCTTCACCTGGGAAACCCAGGACCGCACCCGCGATGTGGCGGCGGCCCGTGCGGGCTGGGAAAAGGCGAAAGACCTGATCCGCGACCCGGCCATCCGCATGGTTCTGCTGGACGAAATCAACATCGCGCTGCGCTACGATTACCTGGATGTGGCCGAGGTGGTGGAATTCCTGCAGACCGAGAAGCCGCCGATGACCCATGTCGTGCTGACCGGACGCAATGCAAAGCCCGAACTGATCGACCTGGCCGACCTGGTGACCGAGATGACGCTGGTCAAGCACCCGTTCCGCGCCGGCATCAAGGGCCAGCCGGGCGTGGAGTTCTGAGGAGACCTGCCATGCGCGCGTTGATGATCCAGGGCACCGGCTCGAATGTCGGCAAGTCGCTGCTGGTGGCGGGGCTGTGCCGGGCGGCGCGGCGGCGCGGGCTGTCGGTTCTGCCCTTCAAGCCGCAGAACATGTCGAACAACGCCGCCGTGACCGAGGACGGCGGCGAGATCGGTCGTGCGCAGGCCTTGCAGGCGCTGGCGGCCGGGGTGGCACCGCATACCGACATGAACCCGGTGCTGCTGAAGCCCGAAACCGACATCGGCGCGCAGGTCGTGGTGCAGGGCCGCCGTCTGACCCGGGCCGGCGCCGGCGAATATGGCAAGATGAAGCCGTCGCTGATGCCGGCGGTGCTGGAAAGTTTCAACAGGCTGAAGGCGCGGGCCGATCTGGTGATCGTCGAAGGCGCGGGCAGCCCGGCCGAGGTGAACCTGCGGCGGGGCGACATCGCCAACATGGGCTTTGCCCGGGCGGCGGATGTGCCGGTGGTGCTGGCCGGCGACATCGACCGCGGCGGCGTGATCGCGCAGATCGTGGGCACGCAGGCGGTGATCGACCCCGACGATGCCGCGCTGGTTGCGGGGTTCCTGATCAACCGTTTTCGTGGCGACCCGCGACTGTTCGACGATGGCTACAGCCTGATCGCGGCACGCACCGGTTGGCGCGGCTTCGGCGTGGTGCCTTGGTTCGCCGGCGCCGCCCGCCTGCCGGCCGAAGATGCGCTGGACCTGACCGGCAACGGCCAGGGCGGCGGCCTCAAGGTGGCCTGTCTGGCGCTGTCGCGCATCGCCAATTTCGACGACCTTGATCCCCTGAAGCAGGAACCCGGCGTCACGGTCGAAATGGTGCTGCCTGGCCGGGCCATTCCGGGCGATGCGCGGCTGGTGATCATCCCCGGCTCAAAATCCACGCGGGGCGATCTGGCCTTCCTGCGCGATCAGGGCTGGGACATCGACCTTGCCGCCCACCGCCGGCGCGGCGGGCATGTGCTGGGCATCTGCGGCGGCTATCAGATGCTGGGCCGCAGCGTTGCCGACCCGGAGGGGATTGAGGGGCCGGCGGGCGAAACGCCGGGCCTTGGCCTGCTGGACGTGACCACCGTGATGACATCCGACAAGCGGCTGACACGGTCCACCGCCACGCATCGCACCAGCGGGCTGACGGTTTCGGGCTATGAAATCCACATCGGCCGCACCGAGGGGGCAGATTGTGCCCGGCCCTTTGCCCTGCTGGACGGGCGGCCCGAAGGCGCCACCTCGGCCGACGGGCGGGTGACCGGCAGCTATCTGCACGGCCTGTTCACCGACGACGCCTTCCGCGCGGCCTTTCTGCGGGGCTTGGGCGCTTCGGCGTCGGGGCTGGCCTATGCCGAGGGGATCGAGCAGGTGCTGGACGACCTTGCCGCCCATCTGGAGACGCATCTCGACGTGCCAGCCCTGCTGGCGCTGGCCCGCTAGCGCACCTCCCACAGGGTGGGCAGGTTTTCCTGCCAGCCGGCGCGGTGCAGCAGCGGCGTATCGTCGGTGAATTCGGGGTATCCGATGCACAGCCATGCCGCGAATTCCCACTCTGGCGGGGTGACCAGCAGCGACTCGACCGCCCGCGGGTCCAGCACCGACACCATGCCAAGGCCAAGGTTCTCGGCCCGCGCGGCCAGCCACAGACCATGGATCGCCATGGCGACCGACTGGTGCAGTGTCACCGGCATACTGGCACGGCCAAGGCCATGGCCGGCGGTCGGGTCGCGGTGGGTGAAGATCGCCAGTTGCAGCGGCGCCTGATCAATGCCCTGAAGCTTCAACTGCCCATAGGCGGCAGCCCGGTCGCCGGTATAGGCGGTCCCTGCGGCGGCGCGGGCGGCGTCGAAATTGGCAAGCAGGGCGCCACGCAGGGCGGGATCATCCACCCGGATCACCCGCCAGGGCCGTGCATTGCCAACCGAGGGCGCCATGTCCATCGCCGTCCGCAACCGCTCGATGACCGTCTCGTCAATCGGGTCGGGGCGGAAATGCCGCACGTCGCGGCGCCAGCGCAGCACGTCTGTCAGCGCGTCGCGATGGTGTTGGTCAAAGTGCATCGGTCATTGCCCTTTCCAGTTGATCCCATTCCGCCTGCGGCCCCGGAAGCCCCAACCGGACCAGCCGGTCCGACCAGGGGAAGATGCGGCTCCAGATCCGGCCACGGGCCAGCCCGTCCTGCGCAGCGGCAGCCGAGGGCGTGTCGTAAAGCCGGAACAGATGCGCCCCGCCAGCCAACCGCCAGCCGGCGGCCGCAGCCAGGGCGTCCAGCCGCTGACCATCCTGCACCAGCCGGGCAGCGGTGGCAGCCTGCCAGCCCCGATCCTGCAATGCGGCAGTGCCCGCCTGGATCGCCGGGCCGGACACCGCCCAAGGCCCGGCCATCGCCGCCATCCGGTCGATGTCCGCCTTTGCCCCAAGCGCAAACCCCAGCCGCAACCCGGCCAGCCCATAGAACTTGCCGAACGACCGCAGCACGATCATTCCCGCCCGGCCCGCTTGGGCCGCCACCGACAGATCGGGCACCGGGTCGGCGAAGCTTTCGTCCACCACAAGCCGCCCCACCCGGCCCGCCAGCGCCAGAACATCCGCCGGCGCAAGGCACCGCCCGTCGGGATTGTTGGGATTGACCACCACCGCCAGATCGGCCCCCGACAAGTCCTCGGGTGAGGTCACCTCGTCCACCTGCCAGCCGGCGGCGCGCAAGGCAGCGGCGTGTTCATTATAGGTCGGCCCCAGCACCCGCGCGCGGGCCACCGGGTCCAGCCGGGGCACCAGTTGGATCGCCGCCTGCGCCCCGGCCACCGGAAGGATCGCGGCGCTGCCCCCATAGGCACCGCGAGCCGCCGCCACCAGCGCGGCCTGGGCCTGCGCCGTGGGCAGTGTCGTCAGCGCGTCAGCGGTCAGCGCGGGCATCGGCCAGGGCAGCCGGTTGATTCCGGTGGACAGGTCCAGCCAGGGGCCAGTGCCGCCGAACCGCGCCTTGGCCGCATCCAGATTTCCGCCGTGATCGCGCATCAGTGCCCCTGTCCGCCAATGGTGAAGCGGGTGATCCCGCCAAAACCCGCCGCGCGCAAGGCCGCCTCGGCCCCTGGCGGCACGCCACCCGGTCCGAACAGAAGCGCCCGCGCCGACCCGGTATGCGCCGCAGACCAGCCCAAGGCGCCCAACCGCAGGGCCAGCGCCGCCGTCGGATCTTCGGCGGGGCCGCGCAGCGCCAGACAGCGCGCGGCGGACTGGCTGGCCAACCGGGCCAGCGCGGGCAGATCGCCCGATGCCGCCCCCCAGCCCTGCACCAGATCGGTGATGTCGGGAAACGCCATGTCGCTCGGGTCGGTGCGGCGGGGCGGGCCGAAGAAGCCGCCGATCACGGCCATGCGCGGCAGGGCTGGCCCCCGCGCCAGCACATGCCCCTCGCGCGAGGCCCAAAGCAGCCGTTCGGGCGCGTCGAACATCAGCGGGTCCGATGCGCCTTCACTGGCAAGGCAGGCCGCCGCGATGCGCAATGGATCGGTTTCGCCCGCCGCCCGCAGCAGCGCGACCCGTGCCGCAGTCGAGGCGCCGGCCCCCGCCCCCAGCGGCATCGTGCAGCGCAGAACGTAGCGGCCGCGCAACGGACGGCCGACCAATGCCAGCAGCCGCCGCGCCGCCGACAGCGAAAGCGGCGCGGCGCAGGCGGGCCGGTGCAGGCCGAACGGGCCCGGTCCGCAGGAAACCTGCGCAACCAGCACCGGGCATGGCAGCGTGATCAGCGCCACGCGCCCCGCCGGCCCAAGCCGGCCTTGCAGCAGTTCGCCGAAATGTCCGGCAACGGTGATCGGTTCGCGCATGGCCATGGCCGCGCCTCTTAGGCCCACGGCGCGGCGCGGCCAAGCCCATGCCTGCGCGTCAGAACGCCCGATCAGGCCGCCGGCATCCGCGCCTCGGCCATGCCCGCATACCAGCTTGCCCCGAACGGAATCGCATTGTCGTCGAAGTTGTAGGCCGGGTGGTGGACGCTGGCCGTATCGCCGTTGCCAAGGAAGATATAGGCACCGGGACGGGCGTTCAGCATGAAGCTGAAGTCTTCGGCCCCCATCAGCGGCGGCGTGTCGGGATCGACCTGCCCCGACACGGCCCGGGCCACCTCGACCGCATAGGCGGTATTCTCGGGGGCGTTGACGGTGACGGGATAGCCCCGGGTATAGGCCACCTCGGCCCGTGCGCCCAGGGCCAGCGCCGTGCCTTCGACAATCTGGCCCAGCCGGGTTTCCACGAAATCCTGCACCTTGGGGTCAAGCGTCCGCACCGTACCGCGCATCTTTACCGTCTGCGGAATCACGTTATGCGCCGGGCTGTCGGTTTCCACCGTGCAGACCGAGACGACAACCTGCTTCATCGGGTCCACGTTGCGGCTTGCGATGGTTTGCAGCGCCACCACGATATGGGCGGCAACAACGGTGGAGTCGATACATTCATGCGGCTTGGCGGCATGGCCGCCCTTGCCGGTGACGGTGATCTCGAACTGGTCGGCAGCGGCCATGAGCGAACCGGGGCGAATGGCGAAATGACCGACCGGGATGCCCGGCATGTTGTGCATCCCGTACACCTCCTGCACGTTCCAGCGCTCCATCATGCCATCTGCCACCATTTCGCGGCCCCCGCCGCCGCCCTCTTCGGCGGGCTGGAAGATGCAGACGACCGTGCCGTCGAAATTGCGTGTCTCGGCCAGATAGCGGGCCGCGCCCAGCAGCATGGCGGTATGGCCGTCATGGCCGCAGGCGTGCATCTTGCCCGGCGTTTTCGAGGAATAGGGCAAGCCAGTCTGTTCAATGATCGGCAGCGCGTCCATATCGGCGCGCAGGCCGACAACGCGGCCCTTGCTGTCGGTTTTCCCCTTGATCACCGCCACCACGCCGGTGCGCCCCACGCCTTCGACCACCTCGTCGCAGCCGAACCCCCGGCACAACTCGGCCACGCGGGCGGCGGTGCGATGCACATCGAACTGAAGTTCGGGATGTTCGTGAAAGTCGCGGCGCCAGGCGGTGATTTCGGGCAGCAGTTCGGCGAAACGGTTCTTGACGGGCATGGGGCGTGTCTCCTTTTGCAGGGCAAGGTTGAACCGGCCACAGCCCCACGGCAAGGGGGAAGCCGCAAAATCCGGGGCGCGCGGCGGCCCGGGCCACCGTCGTGTTACAGGCTTGGCCCCGGTGCCAGCTTCGTACCGTCGGAAAAGCGCGAGAAGCGGAAGCGCGACAGATCGTGGCTGGGGGCATCGCCGGCCACAAGGCTGGCCACCACGCGCCCCATGCCAGGGCCGATGCCGAAACCATGCCCGCTCATCCCCGTGGCAACCGTCAGGCCGGGAATGGCGGCGATGTGGTCCACCACCGGCACCACATCGGGCATGGTGTCGATCATGCCGGCCCAGGCGGCGGTCAGGTCCGGGCGGCCCAGCGCCGGGAAGGTGCGGGCGAAATCGTCACGCAGCCGCTCCACCACGGCGGCATTGGGCGCGGGGTTCAATATCCGCATCCGTTCGAACGGCGAAACCTCGTCGGGCGACCAGCGGCGCGGCGTGCCCCAGGCATCGGGATAACCCTTCGGCGCGAAGGGGCGGAAGCGGGTGGTACGGAAATCTTGCCGCAGCACCGGCAGGAAGCTGCGCAGGCTGGCAAAGGCATCGCGACCGGGGAAGAAATCATGGTGATCCGAGGGCGCGATCGAATAGCCGCCATCTGCCCTGCGGCGGAAGGCAAAGCGGGAATCGCAGGCTGCACCGTCAAACACCATCGGCAGCGGCGCCGTGGCGGCAACCGAGGCCAGCACCGCAAGTTGCGGAATCTTCACCCCATGCGCACCAAGAAACAGCCGCGACCAAGCGCCTGCGGCCACCAGCACCCGGCCCGCCCGGATACGGCCCCGTTCGGTGACAACCCCGGCCACCCGGCCGGCCGCGATGTCCAGCGCGCGGACGGCGCAGTTTTCCACGATGGTCACGCCCCGCCGCACCGCGCCTTCGGCCAGCAGCGGCACCGCCGCCCAAGGCTCGGCCCTTGCGTCCGAGGCCGTCCAGAGCCCGCCCTTCCAGCCTGCCGCCGCCTGCGGGATCATCGCAGCCACCTCGTCACGGCTCAGGATGCGGCTGTCCACGTCATGGGCGCGGGCATGGGTCAACCAGCCTTCATACCCGGCCATCTCTTCGGCGGTGTCGGCAAGATAAAGAACGCCGGTCTGCCGGAAGCCCAAGCCCTGCCCCAGTTCCTGCGCCAGAGATTTCCAGAGGCGCAGCGATTCCACCATGATCGGCAGTTCGCCCGGATCGCGGCCCTGCTGGCGCACCCAGCCCCAGTTACGGCTGGACTGCTCACCGGCGATGCGGCCCTTTTCGCACAGCGTCACGCGCAGCCCGCGCTCGGCCAGGAACCAGGCCGTCATCACCCCTACGACGCCGCCGCCGATGATGACGACATCGGCTTCGGCGGGCAGCGGGCCGGGAAAGCGGACGGGGCTTGCATCGTGGATGGGAAAGGTCATGCGCAGGCCAGAAGCAGACGGTCCATGAAGTCCTTTCCGGCCTCGAACTCGGACAGCTCCAGATATTCATCAGGCTGGTGGGCCTGGGCAATGTCGCCCGGACCGCAGACCACGGCGGAATACCCCTCGGCCTGAAACTGCCCCGCCTCGGTGCCGTAACTGACCACGCCCGTGGCATTGTCGCCGGTCAGGCTGCGGACAAGCGTTTCCGCCTCGCCCCCGTCTTCCGGCTTGAGTGCGGGCACATTGAAAAACCTTTCCACAGAAACGCCCGCCTCGGGGCGGCGGGAATTCAGCGCGGCGTGCAGGGCTTCTGCCCGGTCGGTGAAAGCGCGGGCATGGGCTTCAAGGTCTTCGTCCGGCACGACGCGCATTTCCACCGCGAAGCGGCAATCTGCGGCGGTGATGTTATGCGCCGTGCCGCCGTGGATCTGGCCGATGTGGAGGGTGGTGAAGGGCGGGCGGAACTGGCCGGCAACCGGGCTGGGCACTGCGGCCTGGATTTCGGCGTTGCGCACATTGACCCATTGCATCAGATGCGCGCTTTCCATCACCGCGCTGACACCTTCGGGCAGGAGCGAGGAGTGAACCTCGAAGCCCTTGACATGAACATGGAAGCCGACGCCCCCCTTGTGGCCGGTGATCAGCTTCATCAGGCTGGGTTCGCCGATGATGGCCGCGCTGCCTTTCGGCACCACCTCCTGCATGGTGCGGATCATTGGCGGGGCGCCGGTGCAGCCGATCTCCTCATCATAGCTCAGCGCCAGTTGCAGCGGGCGGCGCGTTCCGTTGCGGGCCGCGCGGGCCACGGCCCAGGCGGCAAGGGCGACAAAGCACTTCATGTCGCAGGTTCCGCGCCCGTAAAGCCGACCGTCCCGTTCGGTCACGGTCCAGGGGTCCGAGGTCCAGGGCTGGCCTTCGACGGGCACGACATCGGAATGCCCCGACAGCACAACGGCCCCCGGAACCCACGGTCCGGCGTGCGCGATCAGCGCGGCCTTGGTGTGATCTTCGTTCCAGTGCCGGAAGCAGCGCGCCCCTTGCGCGGTCAGATAGCCTTCCAGCCAGTCGACCAGCGCGAGATTCGAGCTTGTGGACACCGTGGGAAACGCAACCAACTGGTCAAGAATCTGACGTGGCGTCAGCTCGTCCATCCTGAGACTCCCATATATGGTGGTCACCCTCGCCAGCGGGAATGGAAGTGTCAATATCTGGCATTGTGCAGGGCAAACCTTGCAAAACGCCCGCAATCAATGCTGGAAACGTTCCCCGAAAACGGGATTGATACCAATTCGAAAATCGGGAAAGGTTGGCGGAACGGGCGATGCCCTACCGCATTGCCCTGCCGAAAAACGATATAAAAAACAATAACAAGACGTGTCTGGGGAGTTGTCCATGCCCGATGGGGCGAAGCCTGTCCTTCAAGTCAGGGGCCTCAAGACCGTGTTCCGCACCCGGACGGGTGAGGTTCATGCGGTAAACAACGTGAGCTTTCACCTCCAGCGCGGTGAGCTTTTGGGCGTTGTGGGGGAAAGCGGCTCCGGCAAGTCGGTCACCATGATGTCGCTCCTGCGTCTTCTGCCGGCGCCGCCTGCCGAAATTCGGGCGGGCGAAGTGCTGCTGAACGGGCGCGACCTCTTGCAGATGGGGGCAGACGAACTGCGCGATGTGCGTGGCGGCAAGGTGGGGTTCGTCTTTCAAGACCCGATGACCAGCCTGAACCCGGTGTTCACCGTGGGAATGCAGATCACCGAGGCCCTGCGCAAGCATATGGGCCTGAGCAAGGCCGATGCCGAAACGCGGGCGGTGGAACTGCTGCAACTGGTGGGTATCCCCGATGCCCGCAAGCGGCTGAAGGCCTTTCCCCATCAGTTTTCCGGCGGGATGCGGCAGCGGGTGATGATCGCCATCGCGCTGGCCTGCGACCCCGATGTTCTGATCGCCGACGAACCGACCACGGCGCTGGATGTGACGATCCAGGCGCAGATTCTGGAACTGGTCAAGGAACTGCGCGCCAAGCTGGGCATGGCCATCATCTGGATCACCCATGACCTTGGCGTGATCGCCGGCATCGCGGACCGGGTGATGGTGATGTATGGCGGACAGGTGGTGGAACAGGCGCCTGTGCGTGAGCTGTTCGCCAACCCGCAGCACCCCTATACCCGCGCGCTGCTGAAGACGATTCCCAAGATCAGTGGTGAGCGCGAGGCCCGGCTGAAGGTGATCGAGGGGCAGCCGCCTATGCTGTCGGCCGCACCTTCGGCCTGCCCGTTCCGCGAACGCTGCGAATACCGGCACGACCGCTGCAATGCCGAAAACCCGCTGCGCCGCGCGGTGGACGGGCGCGAGGTGGGTCAGGGCCACGACGTGGCCTGTCACTGGCAGGCCCCTGCCCCCGCTGCACGGGAGACCGCCCATGCTTGACGCATCCCGGCGACCTGAACCGCTAGTGCGGGTGGAAGGGCTGAAAATGCACTTCCCGATCTACACCGGCCTGTTTCGCAGCCATACCGGCGACGTGAAGGCGGTGGACGGGGTGAGCTTCGACATCCTTCCCGGCGAAACGCTGGGGCTGGTGGGTGAATCCGGTTGCGGAAAATCGACCGTGGGCCGCGCGCTGCTGCGGCTGTACGAGCCGACCGCCGGCCGCGTCATCATCGACGGCGAAGATGTGGCGCATCTGTCGGCCGAAAAGCTGCGCCAGAAGCGGCCGACCATGCAGATGGTGTTCCAGGACCCGCAGGCCAGCCTGAACCCGCGGATGACACTGGCCGGCATCATCGGCGAGCCGCTGGACGAGCACACCAGCATGAGCCGAGCCGAAAAGACCCAGCGGATCTATGAGCTGATGGATCAGGTCGGGCTGAACCGCCGCTTTGCCAACCGCTATCCGCACGAATTCAGCGGTGGACAACGGCAGCGCATCGGCATTGCCCGCGCGCTGGCGCTGAATCCCAAGTTCATTGTCTGCGACGAACCCATCGCCGCGCTGGACGTGTCGATCCAGGCGCAGGTGGTGAACCTGCTGGAAGACCTGCAGGAACGGCTGGGTCTGACCTATCTGTTCATCAGCCATGACCTGTCGATGGTGCGCCACCTGGCCGACCGCGTGGCGGTCATGTATCTGGGCCGCATCGCCGAGCTGTCGCCGTCGAAAGACCTGTATTCCCGTCCGCTGCACCCCTATGCCGAGGCGCTGCTTTCGGCGGTGAACGAGCCTGATCCCGAACTGGCCGCCCGGCGCAACCGCATCATTCTCAAGGGCGATGTGCCGTCGCCCGCCAATCCGCCGCAAGGCTGCAATTTCTGCACCCGCTGCCCGAAGGTCTTTGACCTGTGCCGGCAGGTGAAGCCCGATCTGCAAGAGGTGGAGCCCGGGCGTTTCGTCGCCTGCCACCTGTTCAGCGACAAGACGACCGCCGGGACAACCGGCGTGCCCGAGGCAAGAATCGAGCACAACCA
This sequence comes from Pseudogemmobacter blasticus, assembly GCF_003071405.1. Taxonomy (NCBI): domain Bacteria; kingdom Pseudomonadati; phylum Pseudomonadota; class Alphaproteobacteria; order Rhodobacterales; family Paracoccaceae; genus Pseudogemmobacter; species Pseudogemmobacter blasticus. The sequence goes on from NZ_CP020470.1 coordinate 936,116, forward strand.
ACAAGGAGCTTCGAAATGAAGATGAGAACCGCCCTTCTGGGCGCTGCCGCACTTGTGGCCCTTGCGCCCGCCGCCTTTGCGGAACGCGGTGCCGATGGCCATGTGAACGTGCTCTATTGGCAGGCGCCTTCGACCCTGAACGCCTATCTTTCGTCCGGCACCAAGGACGTTGAAGTCGGCTCGCTGGTGCTGGAAGGCCTGGCTGGCTTCAACGAGAAGGGCGAGGTCATTCCCCGTCTGGTGGAAACGATCCCCACCGTCGAAAACGGAGGCGTGTCCGCAGACCTGAAGCAGATCACCTGGAAGCTGAAGCCGGGCCTGCTGTGGTCGGACGGCACCGCCGTCACCTCGAAGGACGCCAAGTTCACCTACGAATACTGCACCCATCCCGACGGTGGCTGCGCCCAGGCTGCGCGCTATGAAGGCATCGCCTCGATCGAGACGCCCGATGACCTGACCGTGGTCATCAACTTCACCGATCCGAAGCCCAATCCCTATACCGCCTTTGTCGGCGCCACCTCGCCCATCCTGCAGGCCGCGCAGTTCGCCAACTGCCTTGGCGCCGCCGCGTCGACCTGCACCGAGCAGAACTTCAAGCCCATCGGCACCGGCCCGTTCAAGGTTGTGGACTTCAAGGTCAACGACGTTGTGCAACTGGAAGCCAACCCGAACTACCGCGATCCGGCCAAGCCCGCCTTCGCCACGATGACGGTGAAGGGTGGCGGCGATGCGCAGGCCGCGGCCCGCGCCGTGATGGAAACCGGCGAGTTCGACTATGCCTGGAACACCCAGATCAACCCCGAGCAGCAGGAACAGATGGCTGCCGGCGGCAAGGGCGTGTTCCTGAACGGCTATGGCACGCTGGTCGAGCGGGTCGAAATGAACCTGACCGACCCCTCGCCCGACCTGGCCGAGGGTGAGCGTTCGACCACCAAGCATCCGCACCCGTTCCTGACCGACATCCGCGTCCGCAAGGCGCTGTCGATGGCGATTGACCGGCAAACGCTGGTGGACATCGGCTATGGCAAGGCCGGCCGCGCCACCTGCAATCTGGTGCCCGCGCCCGAGCTTTATGCCAGCGCCAACACCGACTGCATCGCGCAGGACATCGAAGGCGCCAAGGCGCTGCTGGATGAAGCCGGCTGGAAGGACAGCGACGGCGACGGCATCCGCGACAAGGATGGCAAGAAGCTGCACATCCTGTACCAGACCTCGGTCAACCCGGTCCGTCAGGACTTCCAGGCCGTGATCAAGTCCTGGTGGGAATCCATCGGCGTGGAAGTCGAGCTGAAGCAGGTTGACGCTTCGGTCTTCTTCGGCGGCGATGCGGGTTCGCCCGACACCTTCCAGAAGTTCTATGCCGACGTGGAAATGTACGCCAACAACTTCGACGGCACCGATCCCGAGCCCTATCTGGCGCAATACCTGTGCGATAAGATCCCGGGCCCGGACAACCAGTGGCAGGGCGAAAACATCAACCGCTTCTGCGACCCGGCCTATGACGCGCTGGTGAAGGAACTGTCGGTGACCGCCGACATGGCCAAGCGCGGCGAGATCGCCAAGAAGCTGAACGAGATGCTGACCAAGGACAGCTATGTCGTGGTTCCGCTGGTGGACCGTGGCCGTCTGTCGGCGGCGTCCAACACGCTGGGCGGCGCGGTGCTGAACACCTGGGATTCCGAGCTGTGGAATGCCTCGGACTGGTATCGCATCAAGTGATCTGACCTGATCTCCTGCGGGGTGCGGGGGAAATCCTCCGCACCCCGTGTTTCATCCTTTTCCGGCCATCCAGACTGCTGACCAGAGGCGCCGCCCATGCTGACTTATGTGCTCAGACGGCTATTCATCGCGATCCCGACGCTTCTGTTGATCAGTCTGGTGATCTTTTTCCTTGTCGATCTGGCGCCGGGTTCGCCCGCGTCGGAAATACCGCTGACCGTGCCCCCCGAGGTGCGCGCGAAGATCCTGGAATCGCTGGGCGTGAATGCCCCCTTCCATGTGCGCTACCTGCTCTGGCTCAAGCAGTTCTTCTGGGTCGAGCCGATGTATGCCATCGACTACCTGTTCGGCACCGATTATGCGCAGGGCGCGCAGCGGATCATCAGCTATTCGTCGCGCTCGCCCGTGTTCAACGTCATCATCGAGCGGCTGCCGCAGACGCTGACGGTGATCGGCACGGCTTATGCAGTGGCGATCCTGATCGCCCTGCCCATCGGCATCTATTCGGCCTACCGGCAATACTCCTGGATTGACCAGCTTGGCACCTTCGTCTCGATGGTGGGCTATTCGGTGCCCACCTTCTTTACCGGGGTGGTGCTGATCGTGATCTTCGCGGTCAAGCTGCAATGGTTCCCGTCGATCTATGACACGACGCTGCGGATCACCGACTGGGGCAGCCTGTGGAAGCAGATTCACCAGATGATCCTGCCGGTGGCGGTTCTGGGCCTTTACAACGCCGCCGAGATCAGCCGCTACACCCGGTCGTCGATGCTGGAAAACCTGAGCCAGGATTATGTGCGCACAGCGCGGGCCAAGGGGATGAGCGAGCGGGTGGTGGTGCTGAAACACGTCGCCCGCAATTCGATGATCCCGGTGGTGACGATCATCGCGCTGGGGCTGCCGGGCGTCTTCGGCGGCGCCATCGTGACCGAGCAGGTGTTCAAGATCAACGGCATAGGGGCGGCGCTGATCGGCGCGATCCATGCCAATGATCTGCCCATGGTGCAAACCATCACCTTCATCACCGCGATCCTGATCGTGACCTTCAACCTGATCGCCGACATCCTGTATGGCGTCCTTGACCCGCGGATCCGCTATGACTGACGCGACGCAAGTGATCGAGGCCCCGCGCAGCCAATGGCGCGATGTCTGGGACCAGTTCCGCCACCACAAGGGGGCGATGGCCGGCCTGTGCGTGCTGTTGCTGATCGTGGCCTTCGTGGTGATCGGCCCCTTCGTATGGCGCGTCGATGGCACCTACATTGACCCGGACGCCGCCAAGATGATCCTGGGCCGCAACAAGCCGCCAAGCTGGGCGCACCCCCTGGGCACCGATCAGGTGGGCCGCGACATGCTGGCCCGGATGATGCTGGGCGGCAAGGTCAGCCTGGCGGTGGGGCTGGTGGCCATGCTGGTGTCGATCTTCATCGGCACCACGGTGGGCGTACTGTCAGGCTATTTCCGGCGGTTGGACGGCCTTCTGATGCGGATGACCGATCTCTTCCTGTCGCTGCCGCTGCTGCCGCTGCTGCTGGTGCTGATGTTCCTGTACGGAAATCTCGTGAAGCGGGCCTTCGGGCCTGAACTGGGCACCTTCCTTCTGGTGGTGCTGGGGATCGGGCTGACAAGCTGGATGCATTCGGCCCGGATCGTGCGCGGCAGCGTGCTCGCGCTGAAGGAACGCGAATTCGTGCTGGCGGCGCGGTCGATCGGCACGCCTGCGCGGCGGATCATCCTGCGCCACATCCTGCCGAACGTGGTTTCGGCGGTGATGGTGGCGGCAACGCTGGGCATTGCCGGCGCGATCATCACCGAATCCGTGCTGTCCTTCCTGGGTCTGGGCTTCCCGCCCGACTTTCCCACCTGGGGCGGCCTTCTGAACGAAGGCTACGTCAGCCTGACCACCTATCCCAGCCGGGTGATCTGGCCCGGCATCGCGATCTCGCTGACGGTGCTGAGCGTGAACTACATCGGTGACGGTCTGCGCGACGCGCTGGACCCGCGGATCCGGGGGCGCTGAGGCGCCCCCCCCCTTTCGGCCCCTGCCCCGCCGGTTCAGTCGTCGTCGTGCAGGTGGTCGCGGATGCGGCGCACCATCAGCCAGACGCCCAGGATCACCGGCAGCACCAGAAGCGCCGTCAGCATTTCCTTCGACAGCCCAGCCAGCTTGCCCAGCGGATAGGCGGCATAGGCCAGCAGGCTGACCGCGTAATAGCTGATCGCCACCACCGACAGGCCTTCGACCGTGCGTTGCAGCCGCAGTTGCAGGTCGGACCGGCGGTCCATGCTTTTCAGCAATTGCTGGCTGCGGGCGCTGCGTTCCACATCCACCCGCGTCCGCAGCAGTTCCGCCGCCCGCTGCGCCCGTTCCGCCATCGCGCCAAGGCGGCGTTCGGTGGCGCGCACGGTGCGCATGGCCGGATCATAGCGGCGCATCATGAATTCGGCGAAGGTCTGCTTGCCTTCGATCCGCTCTTCGCGAAGGGCCTGAATCCGCTGGGTCAGGATCGCCTCATAGGCCGCCGTCCCGGCGAAGCGGAAGGTGTATTTCACCGCAAGGCTTTCCAGTTCCGCCGAAATACCCAGCAGATCATGCAGCGCCGCCTCGGGGGACGGTTCGGCATGGTCAAGCCCTGTCACCAGCCCCGACAGCCGCGGGTCCAGTTCATTCAGCGCAGTGGTCAGGCTGCGGGCCTGCAACAGCCCCAGCATCGACACCGCGCGATAGGTTTCAATCTCGCACAGGCGCTGGACGATGCGGCCGACGCGGCGGCCGCTGGTGCCCGGTCGCACGAAGACGGCAAAGCGGATCTGGCCGGCGGCATCAATGCGGAAATCGCCCGCCACCACGGCGGTGCGGTCCACCACCCAGGCCATGGCCAGGCTTTCCGGCACGAACCAGGCCTCGGCCAGGCGCACCATCTCGTGCTCATCCTCGGGCATCTGTTCGACGCGGATGACGGCCGAGGTCAGCCGCTTGCCGGGGGCCTGGGCCAGCCAGTCGTCGGGGAAGACATCGGCTTCGGCCGGGTCGAAGGGACGGGACGATACACCGGGGCTGAAGGCGGTATAGGTGACAAACTCGGTATGGCTTTCCCATTTCAGCGAGGCACGGCCCAGCGTTCCGAAGAAATGCGTCGCCTCGGGCGCCGGCTGCGGGCTGCCTTCGCGGGCAAGCAGGTCCAGAAGGTGCATCCGGTCCAGCGCCCGGTCACGCCCGGCGGCATTGCCCGGCTGCTTGATCGCCAGCAGCACCGCCGTGCAGGGCACGGTCAGCGACGGGAACGGCCGCGCGTGCAACTCGTTCACGGTGGCATAGCGTTGCGGGTGATCCTCGATCGGAGGCATGTCGGTCTTCCTTGCGGCTGTGCAGCATGAGGTAGGGGCGCACCCGCGCGGCGACCAGAGCTTTCTTGGAATACAAGGGTATGCAGCAACGGTGTTGCCGGTTTGCCCCGCCCTGGCGGGTGAACAGTGCTGTGAAATCAGGCGGCCATAAAGCCGCGCCGATGCCTTGCCTAGCTGCGAATGGTGCCGTTGCCGGTGACCAGATACTTGAAGCTGCACAGTTGTTCGGCCCCCACCGGGCCGCGCGCATGAAGTTTGCCGGTGGCGATGCCGATCTCGGCCCCCATGCCGAATTCGCCGCCATCGGCGAACTGGGTGCTGGCGTTGCGCATCAGGATGGCGCTGTCCAACCGTTCGAAGAACCGCGCGGCGGTGGCGTCGTTCTCGGTCAGGATCGCCTCGGTGTGCTGGCTGCCGTATTTGCGGATATGGGCAATCGCCTCATCCACGCCATCCACCAGTTTCGCGGCGATGATCATGTCCAGGAATTCGCGGCCAAAATCGTCGGGCGCGGCCTTGACGGTGCCGGGAATCTTGAGCAGTTCGCCCTCGGTCCGCACTTCGACCCCGGCCTTGAGCAGATCTTCGATCAGCACGGGCCCATGCTGGGTGTAGAACCGCCAGTCGATCAGCAGACATTCCGCCGAACCGCAGATGCCGGTGCGGCGCGTCTTGGCGTTCAGCACCACGCGGCGGGCTTTTTCCAGATCGGCGTCCTTGTCGGCATAGACATGGCAGATGCCTTCCAGATGCGCGAAGACGGGCACCCGCGCCTCGCGCTGCACCAGCCCGACCAGACCCTTGCCACCCCGGGGAACGATCACGTCGATATAGTCCGTGGCGCGCAGCATCGCGGTCACCATCTCGCGGTCGCGGGTGGGGACAAGCTGGATCGCCGCTTCGGGCAGTCCGGCTTCACGCAGGCCCTGTTGCAGGCACTCATGGATCGCCTCGGACGAGTGGAAACTTTCGCTGCCGCCGCGCAGGATGACGGCATTGCCCGATTGCAGGCACAGGGCGCCGGCATCGGCGGTCACGTTGGGCCGGCTTTCGTAAATCACGCCAACCACCCCCAGCGGCGTGGCGATACGCTGGATATGCAGGCCGTTGGGCCGATCCCATTCGGCCAGAACGCGGCCGACCGGGTCTTTCTGCGCCGCGACGGCCAGAAGCCCGTCCACGATGCCGCGCAGGCGGTGCGAATCCAGCTTCAGCCGGTCCATCATCGCGGGCGACAGACCCTTGTCGCGGCCATAGTCCAGATCAAGGCAGTTGGCGTCCAGGATTTCCTGTTCGCGGTCGCGCACCGCGGCGGCCGCCGAAACCAGCGCCGCCGACTTGCGTTCGGACGAGGCAAAGGCCAGTTCCGCCGCCGCCGCGCGGGCCTTGGCACCGATTTCCGCCATCAGGTCTGCGAATTGCCCGTCCATCGCCGCACTCCCCGGCCTGATCGTCTGGCCTCAAAATCCTTGAAGATTCCTGCAATTTCCGTCGCAGGAAATTGCCCGTCACACCACCATGTCGTCCCGATGCACCAGCGCCGCACGGCCCTGATAGCCCAGGATCGCCTCGATCTCGCCCGAGCGGTGACCGGCGATCTGTTTCGCCTCGGCGCTGGTATAGCGCACCAGCCCCTTGCCCAGCACCGCCCCTTCCGGTGACAGGATCGCCACGGGTTCCCCCCGGCCGAAGGTTCCGGTGACGCGCGTCACCCCGGCGGGCAACAGGCTTTTTCCGGCGCGCAGGGCCGTTACAGCGCCGGCGTCCAGCAGCAATTCGCCCTTGGGCTTCATCGCGTTGATCCAGCGTTTGCGGGCAAGCTGCGGATCGGCGCCGGCAACGAACCAGGTGCGATTGGCGCCCTGCGCCAGCGCGGTCAGCGGCCGCAGGGTCGAGCCTTCCATGACCGCCATGGCGCAGCCCCCTGCAACCGCCGTCTTGGCGGCCAGCAGCTTGGTTTTCATGCCGCCCTTGGACAGGCCGGAAATTGGGTCGCCCGCCATCGCCTCGATCTCGGGGGTGATGGTGTCAACCAGATCGAAGCGGATCGCAGTCGGGTCTTCCTTGGGATTGGCGGTGTAGAACCCGTCCACATCGCTGAGCAGGATCAACTGATCGGCGCCCACCGTCACCGCGATCTGGGCGGCCAGACGGTCGTTGTCGCCAAAGCGGATTTCATCGGTGGCCACCGTGTCGTTTTCGTTCACGATCGGCACGACACCCAGGCCCAGCAGCGTTTCCATGGTGGCGCGGCTGTTCAGATAGCGGCGGCGGTCCTCGGTGTCTTCCAGCGTCACCAGCACCTGCGCGGTGGTAATGCCATGCGGGGCCAGCACCTCTTCATAGGCGCGGGCCAGGCGGATCTGGCCCACGGCCGCCGCGGCCTGGCTTTGCTCCAGCGTCAGCACGCCTTCGGGCAGGCCCAGCACCTTGCGCCCCAGCGCAATGGACCCCGATGAGACCAGCACAACATCGGTGCCGCGCACCTTGGCCTCGGCCACGTCCATCGCCAGCGCCGAAAGCCAGCCCTGTTTCAGCCCGCTCTTGCGGTCCACCAGCAGGGCCGAACCGATCTTGACCACCAGCCGCCGCGCCGCCCGCACATCGGGCGCAGGGGCGGCGACCATGCCGGTTTCCGTCAGGGCTGCCACGGCCGCACCTCGGAAGGTTTGGGATCTTCGCGCTTGATCTGGGCATAGATGGCGCGCAGCACATCCTGCACGCCCTTGCCCGCCGCGCCCGAGATCACATGCACCGGGCCGCCGCTGGCCTTTTCCAGCGCGCGGCGGCGGTCGCTGATCTGGCGCGCATCCATCGCATCGGTCTTGTTCAGCGCCAGAATCCGCGGCTTGTCGCCCAGAACATCGGAATAGGCCTCAAGCTCGGTGACGATGGTGCGGTAATCCTTGGTGATGGTCGAGGACGTGCCGTCCACCAGATGCAGCAGCACCTTGCAGCGCTCGACATGGGCCAGGAACTGGGTGCCCAGCCCCCGCCCTTCCGAAGCGCCTTCGATCAGGCCGGGGATGTCGGCCATGACGAATTCATGTCCGTCCACGCCCACGACGCCCAGGTTCGGCACCAGCGTGGTAAAGGGATAATCCGCGATCTTGGGCCGGGCGTTCGATACGGCGGCCAGAAAGGTGGACTTGCCGGCGTTCGGCAGGCCAACCAGCCCGGCGTCGGCAATCAGCTTCAGCCGCAGCCAGATCGTGCGCTCGACCCCGGGCTGGCCGGGGTTGGCGCGGGCGGGGGCGCGGTTGGTGCTGGTCTTGAAGCGCAGGTTGCCCCAGCCGCCGTTGCCGCCTTCGGCCAGGCGGATGCGCTGGCCCACGACGGTCAGATCGGCCAGAACGGTTTCCTCATCCTCGTCCAGAATCTCGGTTCCCAGCGGCACCTTCAGAACGATGTCTTCACCGCTGCGGCCGGTCTTCTGGCTGCCCATGCCGGGCTGGCCGTTCTTGGCAAAGAAATGCTGCTGGTAGCGATAGTCGATCAGGGTGTTCAACCCCTCGACCGCCTCGGCCCAGACCGAACCGCCATGGCCTCCATCGCCGCCATCCGGTCCGCCGAATTCGATGAACTTCTCGCGCCGGAAGCTGGCGCAACCGGCCCCGCCCCCGCCCGAGCGGATATAGACTTTGGCAAGGTCGAGGAATTTCATCGGTCAGGGCTTTCGGGTGTGATCGCTGCGGCGATACAGGAACAGGGGCAAAGTCTCAAGCGGTGCCGCATTTCGCACAAGGGGCGTGCGGGTCGGGAATGGGGCCGATTTCGCCATGGAAATCGGGCCCGCCCGGCCCCGCGCGCGGCCTTAGTCCAGTTTGCGGACATAGGTCCAGGTTGGCACCAGGGCATTGCGGGCCACCGAGAACGCCTCGGCATCGCCAAGATACTGGAAGCCTGCGTTGGTCAGCACCCGGGCGCTGCCGGGGTTGTCCTGAAACACCTCGGCGAAATAGGTGCAGTCGGCCAGCGGGTTGGCGGCGACCAGCGCGCGCACCGCCTCGGATGCGATGCCGGTGTTCCAGAAGGCCGGCGCCACCCAATAGGCCACCTCGCTTTGCCCGGCCTTGCCACGGGCAGGCTCCATCGGCTTGAGGCTGATCACCCCCAGAAGCTCGCTCAGCCCGGTTTTCGATCCGTCCATCACCCAGACGGACCCGGGGCGTTCATGGGTGATCGCACGGGCGACAAAAGCCTCGGCCGCGCCGGGGGGAAAGGGATGCGGAATGTTCTGCGTCGCCTCGGCAACGCGGCGGTCAGCGGCATGATGGGCAATCAGCCCCGCATCCGATGTCCGCATCGGGCGCAGGATGAAACGACCCGCGGCGATCTGCCCTTCGGAACCCGAAACCGTATCAACAACCATGACGTCCCTCCTTGGCAGCACATTTGGGGTTCCTGTCCCCGCTGTGCCAGAGCGTTCGGGCAGAATGACCGGGGGGACCGGCCTTGCAGCCGATCCCCCCGATACATTCCGAATGTAAAGGTTCGGCTTACTCGGCAGCCTCCGCAACCGGGAGAACCGAAATGAAGGTACGGCCCTTGAGGCCCTTCTTGAAGGTCACCTTGCCCTCGACGACGGCAAAGATGGTATGGTCGGTGCCCATGCCCACGCCTTGCCCCGGGAAGAAGGTGGTGCCACGCTGACGCACGATGATGTTGCCCGGAATGGCAGCCTGACCGCCATAGAGCTTGACGCCCAGGCGACGACCGGCGCTGTCACGACCATTGCGGGATGAACCGCCTGCTTTCTTGTGTGCCATGGGAGATTACTCCTTCGCTTCCGCGGCCTTGCGGGCGCGCTTCGGTTTCTCGGCGGGTGCCTCGACGGCCACGGCCTCGACAGCAGCCTCGGCCTTCGGGGCCTTGGCGACCTTGGCCGGTTTCGCGGCGGCCTTGGCGGCACCGGGGGCTTCGTGCGCGGTGCGGCGCGCGTCGGCGGTGCCGGTCGCAACCTTGACGCCCGACTTGTCGGCGCCGGCTTCCAGCACGTCGGTCACGCGGACCAGCGTCAGGTGCTGGCGGTGACCCTTGGTGCGCTGCGACGAATGCTTCCGGCGGCGCTTGACGTAGTGGATGGTCTTCTCGCCCTTGATCTGGTCGATCACTTCGGCCTGAACCGCAGCGCCGGCCACGAAGGGCACGCCGACGGTGGAGCCCACCATCAGAATATCGTTGAACTGGATCTTGTCACCAGCGGCAGCGTCAAGCTTTTCAACGCGCAGAACGTCACCCGCCTGCACCTTGTATTGCTTGCCGCCGGTCTTGAGGACCGCAAACATGGGTCGTATCCTTTCCTTCGTCCGCGTCCTTCGGCCCCGTTTCCGGCGTTCCGGGGGCCTGCCTTTGCAGCCCAGCCCCGCCTTCGGACAGCGCGCCCCGGTCCGGGGCGAGTGTCAAAACAAAATCCGCCCGGGATTCGCACCCCGGGCAAGATGCGCGCTTATCGGGTCGGGGGGCGGCGAAGTCAAGCAGGCATTGCACGGGCGCGCCGCCCTGCCGCGCCCCCTCCGCAGGGTCAGATCTGCTGGCTGATTGCGAACCGCGCCGTCAGCCGCCCCATCGCCTCGGACACCGGGGTCATGGTTTCGGTCATGGCGGCGTTGATCGCGGCCGTCACCGCGCGCCCTTCCGGGGTTTCGCTGAAGGTCAGGTAGCGTTTCAGTTCCTCATCGCTGAGGGGCGTATAGGCCAGCACCAGGAACCGCACCAGCCAGGCCCCCACCTCGCCACGTATCGACGGCTCTTCCGCCCAGACCTGCCGCATCCGTTCGTCCCGCGGCGGCGGCACCCCGGCTGGGCTGCCGGCGGCCATCCCGTCGGAAAACGCCAGTTCGGCGCTCAGCGAACCCGCAACGCCGCTTTCCAGCAGATCGCCCGCGGTGATCAGGTCGCGGATCAGCCGCAGGCGCGGGCTGCGCGCGTCGCGCATGTCCTGTGCCGCGACTTCAGCCGCCTCGTCTGCCGCCACATCCAGCATGGCGCGCCGCGCCGCGATTTCCTGCGTCAGGATGCGCTGGCCAAGATCCGAACCGTAGAAGGCCAGCGCGGCAGGAATCACATCCCCCTGCCCGGCCAGGGCTTGGGCAAAGGCCGCGTCGAAGCGCGGTCGCAGCACCGCCGGATCGTAAAGGGCTGCCACCTCGGCCGCCCAGGCCGCCCCGCCGCGCCCGGGAAAGAACTGTTCTTCCAGGGCATCGGCCTGCGGCCGCGCCTCTTCGGCCAGAAGGGCAAAGGTCGGATCAAGCTGCAAGACTGTAGCCAGGGCCGCCGCATCGGAGGAATCCGCCTTCCCGGATTCGGCCGTTGGGGCGGGCAAGGCGGCGCCTGGCGCAATACCTTCGGCCGCCAGGGGCAGCGGCGCGGTCAGGGCCAGAAGGGCGAGAAGGGCAACAGATCGGCACATCGCGGGTCTCCACCGGGGCCGGCCGCGCACCCGCGCCGGCAGGCCGGAACACCAGCCTTCGCCGCAGCCTAGGATGCCGCGCGCCCGCCGCCAAGCCCCGCCCCCGTCACGGCTGCGTGGGGCCGGAAACGCACCGCAGCAAATCCTGATGCGAAACGGGGTTGCGCTTGCCCCCAAGGGCCGCTAAATCCCCGCCACGACGACCCCCAGAAAGCGCGGAGAGGTGCCGGAGTGGTCGATCGGGGCGGTCTCGAAAACCGTTGTGGGTTTGCGCCCACCGTGGGTTCGAATCCCACCCTCTCCGCCATTCCTTCCCATCGTTGACGGTCGAATAACAGCTTGCTTGCGGGCAAGCCTTTGACCTTTTGCGCGGATTGTCGGTCGCTGCCTTCCTTCGTGTTGTTTCGATTGGGCCCGGTCCTGTTCCTTGTGGGATACGCGCGATGAGACGACAGGGCGCCGTCCATCCCCCGCTGTGTCAGAATAGGCGCCTGCCCTCGGCGTCGATGATCAGTTGTCCGTCCTCTTTTGCCAGTGGACCGGGCGGAGTTCGGTCCAGCAGGTCCAGAACCACCTCCGAGGGGCGGCACAACCGCACGCCCTTTGGCGTGCAGACGATGGGGCGGTTCACCAGGATTGGGTGCGCCACCATGGCGGTCAGAATCTGGTCGTCGGTTACGCCTGCCGCAGTCAGGCCCATCTCCTCGGCCGGGGTGCGTGAGATGCGCAATCCCTCGCGCGGTGTGACATTGGCGGCGGCAAACAGCGCCAGAAGCTGCGGCCGGGTCCAGCCCTCTTTCAGGTAGTCGATGACGACCGGCGTATATCCGGCGGCCTGAAGAATCCCGAGGACATTGCGCGATGTGCCGCAATCGGGGTTGTGGTGGATGACAACGGGAAAGCTCATGCTGGAAACCTGTTCCGTGTGCGGTTGACGAAAGCGACCAGCGACAACATGACCGGCACCTCGACCAGCACACCGACAACGGTGGCAAGTGCAGCACCGGAGTTGAGGCCGAAAAGGCCGATGGCCACGGCCACCGCGAGTTCGAAGAAGTTCGAAGTCCCGATCAGCGCGCAAGGGCCCGCCACCTTGTGCGGCAGTTTCCAGGCAAAGGCCCAGGCATAGCCAAGCGCGAAGATGCCATAGGACTGCAGGATGATCGGCACGGCGAGCAGCGCGATCAGAAGCGGCTGCGCAAGGATGATCGGCCCCTGAAAGCCGAAAAGCAGCACCACCGTCAGCAAGAGGCCAAGAACAGAGCCGGGCTTGATCCGCGCCGTGAAATCCGACACCGCCGCCGCGCCGCCGCGCGCCATCAGGGCCCGGCGTGTCAGCGCTCCGGCGATCAGCGGAATGACGATGTAAAGGACAACCGACAGGATCAGCGTTTCCCAGGGCACGGTGATGTCGGTGACACCCAGCAGGAAGGCAACGATCGGCGCGAAGGCCACGACCATGACCAGATCATTCACCGAGACCTGCACCAGCGTGTAGTTCGGATCGCCCTTCGTCAGTTGTGACCAGACAAAGACCATGGCCGTGCAGGGCGCCGCGCCCAGCAGGATCAGGCCCGCAATATATTCCGGGGCCTTCACCGGGTCGATCAGGCCGGCGAAGATATGGTTGAAGAACAGCACGGCCAAGGCCGCCATGGTGAAGGGCTTGATCAGCCAGTTGATGACCAGCGTGATCACCAACCCCTTCGGCCGCCGCCCGACATCCTTGAGCGAGCCGAAGTCGATGGCGATCATCATCGGATAGACCATCGCCCAGATCAGCACGGCAACGACCAGATTGACCGAGGCGTACTCAAGGCTGGCCAGGGACACGAAAAGGCCGGGCATCAGATTGCCGAGCAACAGCCCCGCAAGGATGCAGAGCGCGACCCAGAGGGTCAGCCAGCGTTCGAACAGGCTCATGTGGTTTCCTTTTGCCCAGGCACACAGCAGGCATCGCCGGGGGGGGATTTCAGGGTGGCAACGAATGTTGTCAGAGGAATCAACGAGGACGGGTTCAGCGCGTAACAGACGCGGGGTCCGTCGATCTCGCCGGTGATGATCCCCGCGGCTTTGAGGATACGCAGGTGTTCCGACACGGTGGACTGCGCCAGACCGACGGCATCCACGATGTCCCCCCCCATGCAGCCGGGTGTCGACAGCAGCAGGCGAAGGATGCGCAGACGCGCCGGATGCGCCAGCGCCTTCGCCAGTTCTGCGATTTCATTGTCACTATACGGCATGGTTCGTCCTTATTATCGTAAATCGACGATAGACGATATTTTGCGCTTGAGCAACAGCCTTCCCGGCAGACGGTCACAAGCGGATGAACCCGCAGGGCGCCTTCCAGTGTCATGACAAAGAATGACAAGCGGCAGAGAAAGCCCGCCCTCTCTGCCGTTCGCCCCGAAGGGCACTGCACGGGCACTTTCCGCTTCCGCACACCCGATGAATTGCCTGCCGCTCTTCAGCGCGCGGGCGGCAGGATCACCCGATGTTCGGTCTGCCCCCTGGCGATGCCCTTCGCCATGAAGGTCTGCCCTGCCGCCGGATAAGTGGCGCGGGCGGGGGCGTCCATGTCCTGCAGGGCGGTGGTGCAATAGAGCGTGTCGCCGCCGAAGGCCGGGCAACTGGTGTGCGGCGCGTCAAAGACGATGCTGCGCAGGCGGCTGCCGTCGGGCGCATAGGCCGAGACGCGGGCCGCGCCCCATTCGGCCAGCCACATTACCCCGGCGGCGTCGATCACCGCGCCATCGGGGTTCAGCCCCTCGGCGGTCAGATCCAGAAACACCTCTGGCCGGCCCGAGGGCCAGCCCTCGGCATCCAGCGCCACGCGCATGACCTGTCCGGTCACGGTATCGGCAAAGCGGGCGCTGCGGCCGTCGGGGGCAAAGCAGATCGCGTTCGGGATGGTGATCCGCGGGAACAGGCAGCGCAGTTCGCCACGAAACCAGCGCCAGATCGCCCCTGCCCCGGCTTCCGCCCGTTTGCCCATGGTGCCGATCCAGAAGCCACCCTGCGGATCGGCCCGGCCATCGTTCGAGCGGGTCTTCGCATTGCCCGCGTCCAGATCCGCCACAGGCTGGCTTTCGCCACTGACAAGGTCAAAGCGGAAGAGCGCCCGTTCGCTGGCGATCAGCAGGCTGTCCCGGTCCAGCCAGCCCGCGGCGGACACCATGTCGGGAAAGACCCAGTCGCGCGGGCCATCGGCATCCCGCGTCAGCAGGCGGCGGCCCAGAATGTCAAACCAGAACAACTGGTCGCGCAAGGGGTGCCAGAGCGGGCCTTCGCCCAGTTCGCAGGGGCGGGAATCGAAGATCATCGCAGAGCCTCGTCATAGGCGGCGACCAGGGCGCGGGCGCGCTGGCCCACTTCGGCGGCAGACAGTCCGGGGGCGTAAAGCGCGGTGCCGATGCCGAAGCCGTCGGCCCCGGCCTGAAGCCACAGGCCCAGATTTCCGGCCCCTGCCCCGCCCACGGCGTAAAGAGGGGCGGCCGGCGGCAGAACGGCGCGCAACGCCTTCAGCCCCTCGGGGCCGATCAGGTTGCCGGGAAACAGCTTCAGCCCGGTCGCGCCGGCGGCCAGCGCCGCAAAAGCCTCGGTCGGGGTCATCACGCCGGGCCAGCTTTGCAGGCCCAGACGGCGGGTTTCCGCGATCACCGCCGCATCGGTATTGGGCGAGACGATGATCCGCCCGCCTGCCGCCGCCACCTCGGCCACCTGTGCGGGCGTCAGCACCGTGCCCGCGCCGATCAGCGCAACCTCGCCAAAGGCCCGCGCCATGGCGGCGATGGACAATAGCGGCTGCGGCGAATTCAGCGGCACCTCGATCGTGCAGATCCCGGCCTTGATCAGCGCGCCGGCCACCGGCAGGGCATCTTCGGGCGGCAGGCCACGCAGGATTGCGATGATCGGGCGGGTCATGCGGCAGTTCCTTTCAACGCGCCGGAGGCCAGCGCCAGCCCGGCAAGGGTGCAATCGGTGGCCGGCAGCACCCGCGTCGTAGCGCCCTGCGCCGACAGTCCGCGCGCGTAAAGCCCGCACAGCCGGTCAGCCCCGATCAGCAGGATCGGCAGGCCCAGCCACCAGGGCCGCGCCGCCGCCAGTTCGGCACCGATCAGCAGCCCGGACAGCCTGGACCGCGCCGCCGCACCGGACAGCCCATCCAGCAACCCTTCGGCCCGCAGCCGGAACAGCAGCGCCATCAGACGCTCGGGCCGACTGGCGCCTTCGGCAAGGCCCGCGTCAAAGGCGCCGTCGTCCCACCCTTCGGCCAGACCGTGGCGCAGCACCGACTGTTCGCTGAGCAACGCGAACAGCTCGCCCGTCAGGAAGGTCTGGAAACTGACCACCTCGCCCGCGCTGACCTGCGCCCATTTGGAATGGGTGCCCGGCAGGCAGACCGCGCCGTCGAACCCCGGATGCAGCGCCAGCGCCCCGGCGATCTGGGTTTCCTCGCCGCGCATCACATCGGCAGGCACGGCCTGCGCCAGCCCCGGCACGATCTGCACGGCGATCCGCCGGTCCTGCACCGGCACCGCCGCCAGCGCCCCTGCCGCCACGGGCGCACAGGGCACCTGCCGATAGGGCGCCTCGTGCCAGCCCTGGCGGCTGCCCACCATGCCACAGGCCAGCACCGGCGTAACACCGGCCCCCAGCCAGCCCCCGATCAGCCGCAGCAAGGCCGGTTCGAACCCGGCCCGGTCCAGCCGCCCCATGCCTTCGTGCGAGGCGGCTTCGGCGCGCACGCCTTCCGGCCCCATGGCCCAGGCGCGCAGCCGCGTGGTGCCCCAGTCAACCGCTATCCAGTCTGCTTTCATCCGGTCACCACCACACCGCCGTCGATCACCAGCGCCTGCCCCGTCATCGCCTTCGAGGCGGAAGACGCAAGGAACAGGCAGCCGCCCACCATATCCTCGGGCTCCAGCGCATAGGGCAGGCATTGCCGCGCCAGATGCGCCGCCAGCCCTTCGGGCGTGACCCAAAGATCCTTCTGCTTCTGCGTCAGCACCCAGCCGGGGGCCAGCGCATTGACGCGAATCCGGTCGGGGCCGAATTCGCGGGCAAGGCTGCGGCTCAGGCCGTTGATGGCGGAATTCGCCGCCGTATAGACCGGATAGCCCGCGTTCCCCATCATGTAGCTGATCGAGGAGAAGTTGATGATCGCCCCGCCCCCGGCTGCCTGCATACCGGGAATCACCGCCTGCGCGGCAAAGAAATAGGCCTTCAGGTTGATGGCAATGGACCAGTCGAAGAACGCCTCGTCGGTCTCAAGCGTCTTGTGGCGCTGGTCATTGGCGGCATTGTTCACCAGCACGGTGATCGGCCCATGCGCGGCGGCGGCCTGATCCAGTGCCCCGCGCAAGGCCGCCAGATCGGTGATGTCGCAGGGCAGGAACAGGGGGCGGTTGCCGGTTTCCTGCGCCATCCGGTCACAAAACGCCGCGCCATCGCGACGCTGGCAGAAGGCCACCCGGGCGCCCTGCCGCAGGAAGCCCTCGGTCAGCGCCGCGCCGATGCCGGACCCGCCGCCGGTGACAAAGACCGAAGCGCCGCTCAGGTCGGGGTAGATCGGGGTCATCGCTGGCTCTCCCATGTCAGCAGGCGGCATCGGGTCTGGGGCGCATCCGGCCCCGGTGCGAAGTTCCATTATTTGAAACTAGTTCTTGAATATTGAAACCATGCCGCACAGACTTGGCCCTGTCAACGGGCCAGGGGGAACAGGCGATGGCAACCGGCACAGCGGCGGATGGAACGGTCGGCAAGGCGCTTGAGGTGCTGGACAGGGTTGCCGCACATGGCCGCCCGGTACGGTTTTCGGACCTGCTGGCCGAAAGCGCCTATCCCAAGGCCACGCTTTACCGCCTGCTGCAGACGCTGGTGCATCAGGGGCTGCTGACGCAGGACGAGGCCACCGGCAGCTACCGCCCCGGCCTGCGCCTGCTGCGGCTGGCCCATGCGGCCTGGGCAACCGCATCCCTTGCGCCGATTGCACGGCCCTGGCTGGACACGCTGGCCATGGAAACCGGCGAGACGATCCATCTGGCGCAGCTTGATCAGGGGCAGGTTCTGTATGTGGACAAGCGCAACGCCGCGCGCCCGGTCGAGATGTATTCCTCGGCCGGCAAGGTTGGCCCGGCCTATTGCACCGGCGTTGGCAAGGCGATGCTGGCCTTCCTGCCGCCCGCCGCCCTGCCCGGCGTGCTGGCGCGGCAAAGTTTCCACCGCTTCACGCCGGCCACGCTGGACAGCGCCGAAAAGCTGACCGCCGAACTGGCGGAAGTCCGGGCCCGCGGCCATGCCTTCGACCGCGAAGAGCATGAGCCCGGCATCATCTGCTGCGCTGTGCCGATCCTGACGCGCGGGGGGCGGGTGATCGGGGCGCTGTCCGTCACCTCGACCACCGCACGCAGCACGCTGGAAACCCTTGCCGCCGGGGCCGGCCGGTTGCGGGACTTGGCGGCGCAGATCGCCGCCGCCGCCGAAGACTGGCAGTTCCCCGAAGCCGGCTGACCCGTCAGCCCCCGGCCAGCAGCCGTGCCTCCAGCGCATCGAAGGCGGCAATCTGGGCCGGTATCAACTGGCGCTGCGCATCGCGGCCCAGATAGACCTTGAACAGGCAGGCCCCATCCTGGCCATAGACCTGCACCGACCGCGTTTCCGACCCGAACAGCCGGCGCCTGACAAAGGCCACATGGGCCGCCGCCGCAAGGTGCAGATGGCCGCCCGTGGGCTTGCCCCTGAAGTTGTACATGCCCTGCGCAACCGTGCCGCCGCCCAGGGGCGCCTTGACCTCAAGGATCACCGGCCCTGTGTTGACGATGAAGGTCACTTCTCCCCAGGCGGCGATGTCATCCAGCGCGGCCACCATATGGCGGCCCGGCAGCAGCGTCACCTCGCCCGGCGGCAGGGCGTTCAGCACCTCCAGCGGGGTGACCCCGGCACTGCGGGCAATATCTTCCAGCGCGGCCATCGGCTGGGCGGCAAGGGCCTCCGCCAGGGTGGGACGGGTGTCGATCAGTGTCATTTTCAGGTCTCCTTCAGATCGGGGTGCTGGCCCAGCCAGCCGGTCAGGCGCGCGGTCATCGGCACCTGCCAGAACCGCCCGGCCCGCGTCAGCCGCCAGGCGCCATGCTCGGGCCGCAACAGCCCGGCTTCGGCCCATTGCGCCAGAAGCGGGGCCAGATGGGCCTCAATCGTGCGGGATGGCCCCCCGCAAAGCCGCCGCAGCGCCACCTCGACCGGGCGCAGGTCCAGCCGTCCGCGCTCCATCCCAGCCTTGACCGCATTGACCACCGGCGCCGACCGCGCGTGCCGCATCAGGCCGCGCACCAGCCCTGCCCCGCGGACGGTGGCGAATTCGGTCAGGACCGGCGTGTTGCGGTAGCTGAGGCCCCGAAGAGACCCGCCGCCCCCCGCACCGAAGGCCAGACATTCCGCCCCGGTCTTTACCGCCAGATTGTAGACATTGCGTTCACGCAAGCCGCCCTGCCAGTGACTGGTCGAGATCGGCGTCCAGCCCTCTGCCTCGGCGGCCTCTTCTCCGGCCGCGAAGAACCGGCCCAGATCGGATGGCCCGGCGGGCGTCATCTTGCCCTTCTCCATCGCCGTCAGCAGCGGTGTGCCCGGGATCAGGTTCAGCGAATACAGATCCAGCCCGTGCAGCCCGATCTGCGCGCAAAGTGCGACATCGGCCGCCACATCCGCCGGCGTCTGCCGGGGCAGGCCATAGATCAGGTCAACCACGATGGCGGCGCTGTCCAGCGCCACCAGCCCCTCCAGCGTGGCAATCAACTCGGCGCGCGTCGCCTTGCGGCCCAGCGGGCGGCGGATTGCCTCGGAAAAACTTTGCACCCCCAGCGACACGCGGTTCACCCCGGCCCCGAAAGCCGCCCGCGCCTTGTCCAGACCGAAGGAATGGGCCCGCCCTTCCAGCGTGATCTCGCAATCGGGGGCCAGCGGCAGGTGGCGGCGGATCGCCTCGACCAGCCGGGCCAGATCGCGCGCGGCCAGGGCGGTTGGCGTGCCGCCCCCCAGATAGACCGCCTGCAGGGGCGGCCCGTCCCGGGCGGGGGTTTCGGCAAAGGCGGCCATCTGCGCGATCACCGCATCGACATAGGCTGGGCCTTCGGTCGGCCGCCAGGCGTTCTGGTAGAAGCCGCAGAACAGGCAGTGGTTTTCGCAGAACGGGATATGCACATAGCCGACCGCCCGCGCCTCTCGCGGGCGGGAATGGATCTGGCGCCACAGGTCCGGTACATCAGCATCGGGCACCGCCGTCATGGCCGCCGCCGGATGCGCCCCGCGCTTGGGCGGAAAGGCCGAGGTCAGGGGATCACCGCCAATCGCCGCGAAGAAGGACTCGACGGTCGGGGTGGCGTGATCGCCGATCACGGCGCCGGGCAACTTGCGCAAGGCCTGCGTCATTGCCCGCCCCATGCTGCCGAAAAGGCGCCGGTCGCGGCCCCTTCCTTCCGCCCACCGGGAAGGTGTGCCAAGAACGTCATGCAGAACTTCCCTTGCCGGTTTGAAGAAAGGGTCCGCGACCTGGCAAAGGCTGGGTAAGTGGAACGCCTGCCGGTCTTAGGGCAACCGGACGGGTGGTTGAGTTGATTCAGATCAATTTCCGATAAAAATAATCAACAACCCCAGCGCAAGGCTCTGGCGGGCAGACTGACGGTTCACAGGCCCGCCTTATGGGCCGCCGTTCCGGCCGCACAAACGAAAACCCCGGCGCCTTGCGGGCCGGGGTTTGCCATGTCGTGTAAGTGCCCGGTTGCCCGCGCGTCAGCGCCCTCAGCGCAGCCGGCCGGTCGAGGCGACGGGAATCCAGTGCCCGTCCGATGCCGCCAGCTTGGACACCGGCACCGACAGCACAAGCCCAACCGCCACCGGCAGCGCCCAGAGGCTGAGCCCCCCGGCAATGATCGCCGCCAGCAGGATCAGCCCAAGACCCGTTTCCACCGCATGGAACCGGATCAGGTCGCGCCACGGAATCGGGCCGTGCCCATGCTGCGGCCAGCCGGTATCCACCCCGGTCAGCGCGCGCAGGATGATCTTGAGGTGCTGCACCATCATCACCGGCGCCACCAGCGCCGAAACCAGCGTCTCGGTCAGCACCGCACCGGCAAAGGCCAGACGGCGCCCGCGCGGCAGGCCGACACGCAGGATATGGTCGGCAATCCCCATCAGCTTGGGCGCGAACAGCAGCGCCAGCACGGTGACCATCAGCCAGCCCGCACCGTTGCCGGTGCCCGGCGTCAGGAAATACACTTCTTCCGACCCGGCCGAGGCCCAGAGGATCAGGATCGCCGCCCAGACCACGGCGCCAAGATAGGCCATGGCGCCCGAGAACAGGTGGAACCGGGAAATCGGGTTCAGCCCCGCCGCACCAAACAGCAGGCGGACGTGCTGCAGGTTGCCCTGGCACCAGCGGGCGTCGCGCTTGATATGGCCCACCAGCGACGACGGCGCCTCTTCATGGCTGTCTGCCGCTTCGGGCAGGATACGCACGCCCCATCCGGCACGGCGCAACAGCGCGGCTTCCACGAAATCGTGGCTCAGGATCACGCCGCCCAGCGGGCGCGGGCCCGACAGTTGCGGCAGGCCGGCGCAGGTGGCGAAGGCCTTGACCCGCACCATGGCATTGTGGCCCATGAAGTTGCCGTCCGACCCGGTCCAGCTTGCATAGCCACGGCCCAGCGGCCCGCCATACACCCGGTTGGCAAAACTTTGCAGACGCTGCCAGACCGTCTCGCCGGCATCGACCAGCGGCAAGGATTGCACCAGCGCGCAGCCCGGATCGGCCACCAGCGCATCGGCCAGCGTCAGAACGGTGCGGCGGCCCATGCGGCTGTCGGCGTCCAGGATCAGCGCCGCGTCATAGGCCGAACCCTGACGGGTAATCCAGTCGCGGATATTGCCTTGCTTGTAATCACGGTTCTTCAGCCGGTGGCGATAGCGGATCACCAGATTGGGCCGCGCCTCGCTGATGGCGGCAACGGTCGCGGTTTCCGTCAGCACCGCGCGCGGATCGCGGGTGTCAGACAGGACATGCAGCGAAAATCGGTGGGCGTGTCCCGGCCCCTTCAGGGCCGCCAGCAGGTCGGCGGCGCGACCGATGGTTTCCTGCGGGTCTTCGCCATACATCGGCAGCAGGATGGCAATCCGCAGCCCCGGCGCCGCGGCATGGGCCTGCGGGCGCGGACGGCGGAAGAACCCGATCGCCGAGGTGACGGTGGACAGCGCCAGCCAGTAGATGGCAAAGCCCGACAGCACCGCCAGGGCGGTTTCGGCCGGGCCAAGCCGGCCATCCACCGTCAGCACCTGCGCCGTGGCCAGCCCGAAGGCCAGCGCCACCAGCGGCGGCAGCCCCAGAACTGCCAGCCGCACCCGCCGCGCGTGCGTCCGGCGCGGGCCGGTTGCGGGCGCTGCCGGGTCATGGAACGGCAGTTTCAGGTTCTGATCCGGCATAAGAAGGCTTGCCGGCAAGCCAACGGGCTGGAAGCCCGTCAACGGACGAAGAAGCTGCGTCATGCGCCAAACCACCTGTAAAGCCAAACTTCCCCGACCCGGACCGCATCACGCCACAACTCGACGCGCAATTCGGCCGGAATGCCCTCGGGCATCAGAAAAGTTGCCGCAACCCGGACGCCTCCCGTCGCGGGGTTGGGTTTCACTTGCACGCCCTTCACCTCACCGGACGATGTGGACACCCGCGCCTCCAACGCAGAGATGTCCTCGCCCAGCGCCGGATGGGGCGCGTAGTCAATCGTGAAGATGCGGCCTTCTTCAAAGACCCGCTCGCCGGTGCGGCTGCCCTGCACCCGCGCCACCAGACCGTCCACCGGGGCATCTTCGCCCCAGTATAGACGATAGCTGAATTTCTGTTCGCTGCCCGCCGCCATCGGCGCATCCGGCTGCCAGTAGGCCACGATGTTGTCGTAGATTTCCTTGTCAGCCGGAATTTCCATCAGCATGACCCGGCCCTTGCCCCAGTCGCCCAGGGGTTCCACCCACAGGCTGGGGCGGCGTTCATACTTGGCTTCGAAATCCAGATAGGACTCGGGATCGCGCGCGCGCTGCATCAGGCCAAAGCCGCGCAGGCCGGTGTCGCCAAAGCCGCTCATCTCCACCCGCTCGGGGTTGCGCAGCGGCCGCCACAGGATTTCGCCCGCGCCATTGGCGATCTGCAACCCGTCGCTGTCATGCACGCCTTCGCGGAAATCGTCGAACTTGATTCGGTTCAGATTGTTGAACAGGAACATCGAGGTTTCCGGCGCGATGCCGAAATCCGTCAGCTCGACGCGCGGGTACACCGTCGCCTCGACCTCGATCACCGTGGGCAAGCCCTTGCGGATGCGGAAGGTATAGGCCCCTGTGGCCGAAGGGCCGTCCATCAGGGCATGAACCACCGCCTCGGCAGAGCCGGCGGCCGCCGCTTCCACCCAATAGGCGCGGAACAGCGGGAATTCCTCGGGGCCGTTCGCCCCGGTGGTGCCGATGGCCAGCCCACGCGCCGACAGACCATAGATCTGGTCCTTGCCGATGGCACGGAAATAGGTCGCGCCCTGGAACACCGCATATTCCTGGAACACCGTCGGTTCGACCAGTTCGCCCAAAAGGCGGATACCGGAAAAGCCGGTTCCGGCCGGGTCAAGCTGCGGGAAACGGTCGGTGGTGTCGTACAGCCCCAGATCGAAGGCCACGCGCCGGGCCATCCCGTCCTTGACCGCATTCACCTCGACCTCATGGGTCTGATAGAGGCCGGCGATGAACAGGTCGGCCCGGACGGCGCTGTCGCTGTCGCGGAACAGGCCGTTGCGGGTATCGAACCAGATCTCGCGGAACTGGTCATAGGTCAGGTCGCGCCATTCGGACGACACTTCCGGCGGCGGCACATAATCCGCCGCGGCCAGCGCCTTGGCCTCGGCCTCAAGCGTTGCACGGCTGAAGGGCAGCGGGTCGCCCAGTTTCACCCCGAAGGTCTTGGGTTCGATCACCGTGGCGCCTTCGGAGGCGGCGGTCGCGGCTTCCCCCTCGGCCCGCACCAGTTGCGGCATCAGCCCAAGGGCCGACAGGGTGCCCAGAAGCGCCCGGCGTGACATCACGGAACCGCTCATCCCCGCACCTCCGGCCCGGAAACAGGCATTGCCGAGACAGGGCCTTCGGGCATCGCACGACCGGCGCGCGGCACCGAGGCCACACCGGCCGGCCGCACCGGCGCCTTCCACGGGCTGGACTTGAACCATGTGACCACGACGGCGGTCGCATAAAGCAGCCCCAGCCCCAGCAGGTTGACCGCCGCCGTTGCCGCGAAATCGCGTCCGAACAGGTCCAGCAGCGCGCCAAGACCGCGGGCGATCACCATCGACACCGCGAAGACCGCCAGCGACTGCCGGCCGACCAGCGACACCGCCTGCACCACCGGCACCCGGCGCGTGCCCTGGGTCAACCAGGCACCCTTGGGGCCAACGGCAACCCAGGCCAGATAGGCCAGCGCCAGGAAGTGCACATAGCGCAGCGCGCCCTGCGTGGTCTTTTCGAACAGGAACCACCAGTCGCCCCGCAGCGAGCGCAGCCCCTCGAAGGCGCCCAGCGTCACATGCCAAGCGAAAGGCACCGTCACCAGAACAATCGCCAAGGCCAGCACCACCAGCCCGCGCCGCACCGGCGGCACCGGAAGCCAGCCCGCCATCAGCGCATAGCCGGTCATGAACACCAGTTGCCAGGCAAAGGGGTTGAAGAACCAGGCCCGGGTCGATCCACGCTCGAACCACAGCTCGGCCGGCAGGTTCAGCAGGCCGAACTGCGCCACCACCCACAGGGCCACGCTGACCGCCATCGCAAGCCTACGGTCAACCCGCGCCAGCAGCAGGAACAGCGGCAGCATCGCCAGCAGCACGATATACATCGGCAGGATGTCGAAATAGTTCGGCACATAGGTCAGCGTCAGCAGGCCCAGCAGGTTCGGCCCGGTTTCATTCAGGAACGGCTTGAGGTTCAGCCCCGACACCACGTCGCGCGGGAACAGCCCGGTGGCATTGATCGCCACCATCAGCGCCAGCGTCAGCAGGAAGATACCGATATGCACCCAGTAGACCTGCCAGATCCGGTGCGCGATGCGCGCCGTGCCCAGCAGCCAGCCCGCGCGGGCGAACAGCGTGCCGAAAGCCAGCGCCGAAGCCATGCCCGAGCAGAACACGAAGATCTCGGCCGAATCCGAAAACCCGAAGCGGCCGGGCATGAACAGCGCCCAGGGGTTGTCGGTGATATGGGCGACAAGGATGACAATCATCGCAACGCCGCGGAAGAAATCCAGCCGCAGATCACGCGGCCGCGGGGCCGGGGTCATCGTGGTTGCGGGGCCTGCATACACTTCAGCCACCCGTCATTCCTGTCTCGCCCGGCCGGTGGAAGAACCCGGCTCTGTCAGGCATCTGTTGCATTCGTCTGCCTTGCCAGCGATTCTGCAGGCGCAGCATCATTCCAAGCCGCCCGGATACCTCTATGCAGCTTTGGCTTCAATCCGGGCACGACTGAAAAGATCGTGATTTTGGCGGGTTAGCGCAGGTGCGCCGGCAGCTATCCGCCGATACGCCCAAAAAACAGGCAAATGGCGGATGAAATTCCACCGTCGCGCCTTGTTCCCGCAGGCGGATGCCGCTTGCGCAAACAGAACGCCCCTGCCCTGCCCGGCAAGAGATGCGGCATCGGCCTTGATGCCCTTTGCCACCGGGGGCCTTCGTGGACCACTTGCCCCGTTGTCTGGCGGCCCCATATGCTGCGCAGGGCAAAGGGGGCCCGGCCATGACCTTCCGTTTTGACAATACCTGGGCCCGCGATCTGCCGGGCACCTTCCTGCGGCTTGCCCCTGATGCGGCCCCTGCCCCGGAGCTGGTCTTCTTGAATCGCCCGCTTGCGGCCGATCTGGGCCTCGACGCTGATGATCTGGCCGCGCAAGGGGCCGGATGGTTCTCGGGTGCCGCCCTGCCGCCCGGCGCCGATCCGGTCGCGCTGGCCTATGCCGGCCACCAGTTCGGCGGCTTCTCTCCCGTTCTGGGCGACGGGCGGGCGCATCTGTTGGGGGAACACCTTGCCCCGGACGGCCGCCGCTATGACCTGCAACTGAAAGGCTCGGGGAAAACGCCCTTCTCGCGCGGCGGCGACGGCAAGGCCGTGCTTGGCCCCATGCTGCGCGAGGCGCTGGTGTCCGAAGCGATGGCCGCGCTTGGCGTGCCCACCACCCGCGCGCTGGCCGTGGCCACCACGGGCGAAGGCATCTGGCGCGACAGCGGCCGCCAGCCCGGCGCGGTGCTGGCCCGGATTGCGGCCAGCCACATCCGGGTGGGCAGCTTCCAGTTCCTGTCCGCGCGGGGCGAGACGGACAAGCTGCAGGCGCTGACCGCCTACACGCTGGCCCGCCACTACCCCGATGCCCCGGCAGCGGAAACGCCCGCGCTGACGCTGTTCGATGCCGCCGCCGCCCGCCAGTGCCGGCTGATCGCGCAATGGATGGGCCTTGGCTTCCTGCATGGGGTGATGAACACCGACAATATGGCGCTGTCGGGGGAAACCATCGACTATGGCCCCTGCGCTTTTCTCGATGCCTTCGACCCCGACACGGTGTTTTCTTCGATCGACCGGCAGGGGCGCTATTCCTGGGCCAATCAGCCGCGCATCCTGCTGTGGAACCTGGCCCGTCTGGCCGAGGCGCTGCTGCCGCTGATAGACCCGAACGGCGACACGGCGGTCGCGGCGGCGAATGACCGACTGGACCGGGTTGCCGCGCTTTACCGCAGCGACTGGCTGGCCGTGATGCGGGCCAAGCTGGGGCTTGCGGGCGAGGATGCGGCGGACGGCGCCCTGATCGACGACCTGCTGGCCGCGATGCAGGGGGCTGACTGGACCCTGACCTTCCGCCGCCTTGCCGGGGCCGCCGCAGGCGACACAGCCGCCCTGCGCCCGCTGTTCCCCGATTTCACCCTCATGCAGGGTTGGCTGCCGCGCTGGCAGGCCCGGCTTGCCCCCGACGCCGCCGCCCGGATGCTGACGGTGAACCCCGCCGTGATCCCGCGCAATCATCGCGTGGAAGAGGCGCTGACCGCCGCCACAGGCGGCGACATGGCCCCGTTCGACGCCCTGATTCAGGCCCTGCGCGAACCGTTTGTCGAGCGCGAGGCGTACATGCTGCCGCCGCCTTCGGGCTTTGGCCCCTATGTCACCTTCTGCGGCACCTGACCCGGCGTTCTGCGACAGGCGTTGACGCCGCGCATCGGGCGGGGTTTGCTGGGCGCATGTCCAACCGCTCCGACATTCATGACCGCCTGGCTTCTTCCCTGCGCGAAGCCCGCCGTGCCCGCGGGCTGAGCCTTGATGCAGTGGCCAAGCTATCGGGCGTGTCGCGCAGCATGGTCAGCCAGATCGAACGGGGCGAATCCTCGCCCACGGTGGCCACTCTGTGGAACCTGACCCAGGCCTTGCAGGTGGATTTCGCCGGGTTGCTGGAAGGCAAGCCACGGCCGGGGATCGAGATCACCCGCGCCGATGCGGCCCCGGTGATCGACCGGGGCGGCGTGCGCATCCGCATCCTGTCGCCGCCCGAGGCCGTGGGCGAAAACGAGGTCTATGATCTTGAATTCAGCCCCGGCGCGCGGCTGCTGTCCGAGCCCCATTCGCCGGGCTGCCGGGAACATCTGACGGTGATCGACGGTCAGCTTCGGGTGCGTTCGGGCGACGAGGACGAACGGCTGGGGGCCGGCGACGTGGCCCGCTATGCCGCGGACCGCGACCATGAGATCGGCGCCGATGGGTCCGCCCCGGCGCGCGCCATTCTGATCGTTCAGGGAAGCTGAAGCCGGATGCCGGACCGCCGGCGCCGAAGGTGACTTGCGGAAGGAAGACCCCGGAATCCGTCTTGGCGGACACATATCCGCCATATTGACACATCCGGCAGCGATGCGGTAATTCCGTTAAAACGGAGGAAATCTTTCATGACGGATGCGGGTGGGGCGGCGTTTCTGGGGCACCTGGCCGGGGTGCTTGACGGCATCCGGGGCGAAGGTCTGTGGAAGTCCGAGCGGGCGATCGAAGGGCCGCAAGGCGCCTGGGTCACCATGGACGGCCGGCGGATGCTGAACCTTTGCGCCAACAACTATCTGGGTCTTGCCGATGACCCGCGGCTGGTGGCGGCGGCCAAGGCGGCGATGGACGAGGCAGGCTATGGCATGGCCTCGGTCCGGTTCATCTGCGGCACACAGGAAATGCACCGCAAGCTGGAAACCCGGCTGGCCGGCTTTCTGGACATGGAGGATTCGATCCTGTTCGCCGCCTGTTTCGATGCCAATGGCGCGGTGTTCGAACCGCTGCTTGGCCCCGAGGATGCGGTGGTCTCGGACAGCCTGAACCACGCCAGCATCATCGACGGCATCCGCCTGTCGAAGGCGCGGCGCTATCGTTACGCCAATGGCGACATGGCCGACCTTGAGGCGCAGCTCAAGGCGGCGCGGGCCGAAGGGGCGCGGCATATCCTTGTGGCGACCGACGGCGTGTTCTCGATGGACGGCTATTTCGCGCCGCTGGCCGAGGTGCGGCGGCTGGCCGATGCCTATGGCACGCTGGTGATGGTGGACGACTGCCACGCCACCGGCTTTGTCGGGGCGAAGGGGGCAGGAACGCCGTCGCGCGCCGGGGTTGCGGTAGACATCCTGACCGGCACGCTGGGCAAGGCGCTTGGCGGAGCTTTGGGCGGCTATGTCGCCGGGCCGAAGGTGGTGATCGACCTGCTGCGCCAGCGCGGGCGGCCGTATCTCTTTTCGAACGCGCTGCCGCCGGCGGTGGTGGGTGCCGGGCTGGCCGCGCTGGACATCATCGAGGCGGCCGATGATCTGCGCGCCCGGCTTTTCGAGAACGCCGCCTATTGGCGGGCCGGCCTGACGGCCGCCGGGTTCCGGCTGCTGCCGGGCGAACACCCCATCGTGCCGGTCATGCTGGGCGATGCGGTGCTGGCGCAACGGATGGCGGCGGCCCTGGCCGAGCGGGGGGTGCATGTCGCGGGCTTCTTCTTCCCCGTGGTGCCCAAGGGGCAGGCGCGCATCCGCACGCAGATGAATGCGCGGTTGACGCGGGACGATCTGGATTTCGCGCTGTCGGCCTTTGCCGAAGCGGGCCGTGACGTGGGGGTGATCTGATGCGCTGTCTGGTAAAGGCGAAGGCGGAGCCGGGGCTTTGGGCCGAAGAGCGGCCGGTGCCTGCGATAGGTGCAGACGACGTGCTGATAAAGGTACGCAAGACAGGCATATGTGGTACCGACGTTCACATCTGGAACTGGGACGACTGGGCGCAGAAAACCGTGCCGGTCGGGCTGGTGACGGGCCACGAATTCGCGGGCGAGATCGTGGAACTGGGCCGCAACGTGACCGACCTTGCCATCGGCCAGCGGTGCAGCGGCGAGGGGCATCTGATCGGCACCCACAGCCGGCAGTCGCGATCGGGGCGGTTCCATCTGGACCCGGAAACCCGCGGCATCGGCGTGAACGAACCCGGGGCCTTTGCCGAATACCTGCGGCTGCCCGCCTTCAACGTGGTGCCGCTGCCGGACACGATTCCCGATGAGATCGGGGCGATCCTCGATCCGCTGGGCAATGCGGTTCATACCGCGCTGTCCTTCGATCTGGTGGGTGAGGACGTGCTGATCACCGGCGCGGGGCCGATCGGCATCATGGCCGGGGCGGTGGCGCGGCATGTGGGGGCGCGGCATGTGGTCATTACCGACGTGAACCCCGACCGGCTGCGGCTGGCGGCAGAGGTGGCCGACATCGTGCCGGTCAACGTGGTGACGGAAGACCTGCGCGAGGTGATGGGCCGGCTGAAGCTGGTGCAGGGCTTCGACGTGGGGATGGAGATGTCGGGCAGCCCGGCCGCGTTCGACCAGATGGTCGAGGCCATGGTGATGGGGGGCCGCATCGCGATGCTGGGCATCCCGCCGGGCCGGTCGGCGGTGGACTGGAGCCGGATCGTGTTCAAGGCGATCACGATCAAGGGCGTCTATGGCCGCGAGATCTTTGAAACCTGGTACAAGATGATTGCCATGCTGGAAAACGGACTGAACATCGGCAAGGTCATTACCCACCGCTTCCCCGCCGACAGGTTCGAAGAGGGCTTCGCCGCCATGCGGTCGGGCACCAGCGGCAAGGTGGTGCTGGACTGGGGCTGACGCCGCCGCCCCGGCAGGGCGCGGCCTGCGCAGCGCCCTGCCCCGCCGTTCAGCCGAAATCGGCGCGGAAACTGGTGGCGGTCAGCGCCACATGTGCCGAAAGCGGCGGGCGCAGTTCGAAGGCGCGGGGGCTGCGGGCAAAGTTGAACACCCGCACCAGCCGCCAGTCGGCGCGGCGTTCGTCGGCCACGCGCAATTCGTTGGCCGCAATGTGGAAGGGCGTCCGGTCCCAGGCGCCGTTGGTGGTTTTCACCTCGATCAGCCGCTCGGCCCCTTCGGGGGTGAAACTGGCAATGTCATAGCCTGCCCCATCGCCACGCTCCTGCGAGACCCAGACGATGCGGCGGGCCAGATCGTGCCGGCCCGCCCGGCGCAGCGTTTCGCGTTCATGCGCCAGCACCCGTTCTTCACCGGCCCAGCCAAGGCTGCGGTTGCGGTCATCGCGCGCCGCCACATCAAAGCGCAGGGCGATGGCGCGCAGCTTTTCGGCAAAGGCCGGGGCGGGTTCGTTGCGCAGGGTTGGCGGCGTGTCGAACGGAAGCGGGGCCACTTCGGAAACGCCTGCCGCCGCCGTGCCGGTTGCTGGTGCGGCAAAGTCCGGGTGGCGTTCCAGCCAGTCGTTCACCGGGCCGGCCAGCGCGGCCTGAAAGTTCTGGGCCGGCAGGTAGCCGGCAATGCGCGGGGCACCCAGCCCCATCAGTACGGCGCTGAAGTTCTGGTGCTTGAATTCGATGGCGGCTTCGCTGCGCCCGGCCAGAAGCGGCTGCAAGGCGCGGCGATGGGCGGCCTTGCTGTAGGGCCGATCGGCAAGTTCAGCCGCCAGCATCGCGAAGTAATCCGCGACGATGGCTTCGTTTTCCGAGTCTGACCATGCCTCTTGCGCCATGGCGGCACAGTGCCAGGCCCGGGCGCGCCTGTCACCCCTGCCGAATGTCCGAGGCCGCAGCCCCGCAGGGCGCAACATGGCTGGACCTGTCTTGCAAGATTGGTCGGGGCGAGAAGATTCGAACTTCCGACCTACGGTACCCAAAACCGTCGCGCTACCAGACTGCGCTACGCCCCGACGCGCGACCAGATAGCGCGGATTGGCGGGAAGGGAAAGCCGTTTGGGGCGCAGGCTGGCAAAAGGCTGGCAGCGCCGTCAGTTGCAGGGCCAGGCGGCATCCTGGGTGATGGCCGGGTGGCGCAGAACTGTGCCGGGCGCGATGCCCAGACGGCGGGCCAGACCACCGTTAATTTCCAGAACAAACCGTGCGGTGCCGCCCGGGATGGGCGTCAGATCCAGCGGGACCGCGTTTTCATGCACCCGCGTCACCACCCCCGCCGCATCGGCAAAGATCATGTCCAGCGGGATCAGCGTGTTCTTCATCCAGAACTGCACCGGACGCGCGGTGTCATAGACGAAAAGCATACCGGCATCCGGCGCAAGGGTCTTGCGGTTCATCAGACCCTGCGCCCGCTCGGCGGCATCATCGGCGACTTCAACCGCGAAGGTTTGCTTGCCGTCCGGGGTGCGCAGGTCGATCCGCGATGCGGAACAGGCCGCTTCGGCGCGCGCGGCGTCGAACGGAAGAATGGCCACAAGAACAGCCGCCGCCAGAAGGGCTGGCAGGCGCTGCTCGCTTGTGGACTTCGCCGTCATTCGTCGTCGCCTGCCCCGTTTTCTTCGCTGCCATGGGCATGGCTGCGCAGAGCCGATTCCCAGCTTTGAACCTGAACGGCCATCCGGCCACGGCGCCCTTCGACGACCCGCAGCGACACCGCCTCGCCCGAGGCGAGATCGGCAAAGCCCGAGACGCGAAGCACCTCGACATGGATGAACACATCCTCGGGGCGGCCAAACACGTTGGCGAACCCGAAACCCTTGGCCTTGTCGAACCACTTGACCCTTGCGGGTTCCAGCGGCAACGCCAGCAGTTCTTCCGGCGAATGAACACCGGCATCTTCCCCCAGAGGGATGATGCTGCCTTCCGGCGGTTCGATCTTTACGACCTCAATGGCCTGCACACCGCGTTGCGTGGTCTGTATCCGGACCGTGATCCCCGTCCCGTCTGCCACCGAGCTTTGCCCAAAATTGCGCAGCACGTTGGCATGAAGGAGGATGTCGGCGGTCGTACTGTCAGAGACGATAAAACCAAATCCCTTTGCCGGATCAAACCATTTCACCCGGCCCTGCACAACCTGCACGGCCTTGTCTTCTTCTGTCATTCCCAGAGCCAGCTCCCCAGCAATTAGCCCGGCGCTACACATGCAGCTCAAGCGGGCGCGGATTCAAGCGGAATCGTTACTATGCGAACTGAATCGTTTACAGTTGATACTGTCTAAGGGTTGAGACGCACAGAGGTCCAGCCCGTCTGAGGTGAACCTCGGGTAAAGCGGAAGCGGTCATGCAACCGGAACGCGCCATCGGCCCAGAACTCGATCTCGACCGGATGGATGCGGATTCCGCCCCAAAAGGGCGGGCGTTTCGGCACAGGCCCCTGCTGCAGCGTGACTTTTGCCACCTCTGCCATCAGGGCTTCCCGCGACGACAGCGGTTCGGACTGCTTGCTGGCCCAGGCCCCGAGGCGCGACTTCAGGCTGCGGCTGGCATAGTAGGCGTCAGCATGCGGACCCTCTTCGCGCGACGTCACGCCGCGGACACGGATCTGCCGGCGCAGCGACTTCCAGTGCAGCACGAAGGCGGCCTTGCCGGTGGCCGCGATCTCGCGCCCCTTGGCCGAACCGTAGTTCGTGTAAAAGACGAACGCCCCGTCACCATTGCCGGGCGATTCGATTTCCTTCAGCAGCACCATGCGGGCATTGGGCAGGCCATCGGCATCGACGGTGGCCAGCGCGATGGCATTGGGATCGTTCGGCTCCAGCGGCTCGGCCTCGGCCAGCCAGCGGCGCGCGATCACGAACGGGTCGTCGCCCGCAAAGATGCCGGTCCGGTCCATCGCCCGCTCTCCCAAATCCTGCGCCCTCTGATCACCTGCCGGAGTGGCTGCTGCTGCCCTTGCGGCAAAGCTGCTTTCGCCCTACACGTCTTTCGCAAAGAACCGCAAGAGTGTGCAAGGAACTGCGTATGTCAACCGGACTGATGGCAGGAAAACGGGGCCTGATCATGGGCCTTGCCAATGACAAGTCGATTGCCTGGGGCATTGCGCAGGCCGTTGCGGCACAGGGCGCGGAACTGGCGTTTTCCTATCAGGGCGAGGCGCTGAAAAAGCGGGTCGAACCGCTGGCGGCCAGCCTGGGCAAGCCGGTGCTGTTCGAATGTGACGTGGCCAGCGAGGAAAGCCTGGATGCGCTGTTCGCAGGCCTGAAGGCGGAATGGGGCCAGCTTGATTTCGTGGTCCATGCCATCGGCTTTTCCGACAAGAACGAACTGCGCGGGCGCTATGTGGACACCAGCCGCAGCAACTTCCTGATGTCGATGGACATCTCGGTCTACAGCTTCACCGCGGTCTGCCAGCGCGCGGCGGCGATAATGCGGCCGGGCGGCAGCCTGCTGACGCTGACCTATTACGGCGCCGAAAAGGTGATGCCGCATTACAATGTGATGGGCCTGTGCAAGGCCGCGCTGGAGGCATCGGTGAAATACATCGCCGAGGATCTGGGCCGTGACGGGATTCGCGTCAACGCGATCTCGGCCGGGCCGATCAAGACGCTGGCGGCCAGCGGCATTGGCGATTTCCGCTACATCATGCGCTGGAACGAGCTGAACAGCCCGCTGCGCCGCAATGTGACGCAGGAGGAGGTGGGCAAGGCCGCGCTTTACCTGCTGAGCGATCTGGGCAGCGGCACGACGGGCGAGAACCTGCATGTCGATGCGGGCTACCATGTGGTCGGCATGAAGGCGATCGACGCGCCCGACATCGACATCGTGACCGGCAAGAAGGACGCCGGCCAGTGACCCTTGCCGCCTTCCTTGCAGTGGCCCTGCTGCATCTGATGGCGGCGATAAGCCCCGGCCCGGCCGTGCTGATGGCGGCGCGCACCGGCGTGACCGAGGGGCTGCGGACGGGGTTCTTCCTGGCCTGCGGCATTGGCCTGGGCGGGGTGATCTGGGCCATGGCAGCGCTGTTCGGGCTGAACCTGGTGTTCCAGGCCGCCCCTGCCCTGCTGTGGACGCTGAAGATTGTCGGCGGGCTGTATCTGCTGTGGATGGGCTGGAAGATGTGGCGCCACGCGGCCGAACCGCTGGATCTGTCGGCCTCTGGCCGGCCGCCGCGGTCGGCGGCTTCGGCCTTCCGGCTGGGGGTGATGACGCAACTGGCCAACCCCAAGCCGGCCGTGCTGTTTTCCGCCATCTTCGTGGGCACCGTGCCGCAGGGCACGCCGGTCTGGGTCTATGCCGCGCTGCTGACGGTTGTCTTCCTGAACGAGACCGTCTGGAACACCGCCGTCGCCCGCGTCTTCTCGCTTGACCGGACGCGCAGCGCCTATATCAGCCTGAAAACCGTTCTTGACCGCGCCTTCGGGGGGTGCCTGGCACTTCTCGGGGTGAAGATCGCCGCCACCTGAGGGGAGTGCCCATGTCCGCTGACCGCCTGCCGCATGAAAAGGGTTTTCACGTCAGTTGGGACCAGATTCACCGCGACGCCCGCGCCCTGGCCTGGCGGCTGGATGGCAAGGGCCCCGGCGAGGGTGGCACCTGGAAGGCAGTGGTCGGCATCACCCGTGGCGGTCTGGTTCCCGCGATGATCGTCAGCCGCGAGCTGGACATCCGCATGGTCGATTCCATCAGCGTGAAGTCCTACCATTCGGGCGGTGGCAAGGCCGACCAGCGGCGCGAGGCGCAGGTCATCAAGGCGCCGAACGCCGATCTGATGGGCGATGGCACCGGCATCCTGATCGTCGATGACCTGGTGGATTCGGGCAAGACGCTGGAACTGATCCGCGGCCTTTACCCCAAGGCGCATTTCGCCTGCGTCTATGCCAAGCCCGAGGGCGAGAAACAGGCCGATACCTATATCACCAGCGTCAGCCAGGACACCTGGATCTTCTTCCCCTGGGACATGGCGCTGCAATACGTCCAGCCCTTCCGCGGCGCGGACTGACCGCGTCCTGTCGCCTGTCGGGCGCCCGTCGCGGGCGCAGCCCCAAGGACAAGACGCGCAGCGCACGAGGAGTGCATGATGTCCCTGCCCCTGAATCCCGCCTTTGCAGCCACGGAACCGCCGCCGGTGATGGAGGCGCGGCGCTGGATTGCCGGCAAGAGCTTTGCGCCCGACCGCCCGCTGATCAATGTCAGCCAGGCCGCGCCGGTGGACAGCCCGCCCCTGCCCCTGCGGCAGGCGATTGCCGAGGCGGCGCTGAACGACCCTGCCGCGCATCTTTACGGCCCCGTTCTGGGCCTGCCCGCGCTGCGCGAGGAAATCGCGGCGCAATGGTCGGCGGCCTATGGCGGCACGATCCGCGCCGATCAGGTGGCGATCACCCAAGGCTGCAACCAGGCCTTCACCGCCGTCATGGCCACGTTGGCCGGTCCGGGCGATGAGGTGATCCTGCC
Organism: Pseudogemmobacter blasticus; assembly: GCF_003071405.1. Classification (NCBI taxonomy): domain Bacteria; kingdom Pseudomonadati; phylum Pseudomonadota; class Alphaproteobacteria; order Rhodobacterales; family Paracoccaceae; genus Pseudogemmobacter; species Pseudogemmobacter blasticus. The sequence goes on from NZ_CP020470.1 coordinate 971,306, forward strand.
GACGCCGTGGTATTTCAACCACAAGATGTGGCTGGACATGGCCTCGGTCACGACGGTGCCGCTGGACACCGGCGCGACGCTGATCCCCGAAGCCGCGGCGGCAGAGGCGCTGATCACGCCGCGCACCCGCGCCATCGTGCTGGTCAGCCCGAACAACCCCGGCGGGGTGGAATATCCGGCCGAAACGCTGGCCGCCTTCCGCGATCTGGCCCGCGCGCGCGGTCTGGCGCTGATCGTGGACGAGACCTATCGCGATTTCGACAGCCGCAGCGGCCGCCCGCATGACCTGTTCACCGCGCCGGACTGGGATGAGGATTTCATCCAGCTTTACAGCTTTTCCAAGGCGTATCGCCTGACCGGGCACCGGGTGGGTGCCGTGGTTGCCAGCACCGCGCGGCTGGCCGAGGTGGAGAAGTTCCTGGACACCGTGGCGATCTGCCCCAGCCAGTTGGGCCAGATCGGCGCGCTGTGGGGGATGCGGAACCTGTCGCAATGGGTGGCGGGCGAGCGGGACGAGATTCTGGCCCGCCGCAAGGCGATGGTCGAAGGGTTCCATGCGCTGTCGGGCTGGAAGCTGCTGGGCTGCGGCGCCTATTTCGCCTATGTCGAACACCCGTTCGACATGGCCAGCGATGCGCTGTGCAAGCGGCTGGTGGATGACTGCGCGCTGCTGATGCTGCCGGGCACCATGTTCCAGCCCGAGGGCAGCGCGGCGGGGCGGCGGCAGATCCGCATTGCCTTTGCCAATGTCGATGCCGCCGGCATTGCCGAGATGTTCCGCCGTCTGGCCGCGTTCCGCGCCTGACGGCGGCGCACCACCGGGTCACGGGGCCGGGATTGCGCCGCCCGGCCATCTTGCCCCGCGCCCCCCTTCCCTCTAGACAGGCGGGCAAAGTTTCCCGCACAGGCGCATCCCATGGCCAAGACCACCGACGACGAAGCCAAGAAACCCGTCAGCCGCGGCCAGAAAACGGCGGCCTGGCTGATGACCGGGATGCTGATCCTGGGCCTTGGCGGCTTTGGCGTGACGAATTTCGGCGGCAATGTCAGCTCGATCGGGTCGGTCGGGGACATCACGCTGTCGGTCGATGACTATGCCCGCGCGGTGCGGCAGGAAGTGGCGGCCTTCTCGGCCCAGCTTGGCAGCCAGGTTCCGGTGTCCGAGGCCATCGGCTTTGGCCTGGACCGCAAGGCGTTGCAGGGGCTGGTGACGCGGGCCGCGCTGGATGACGCGGCGCTGAAGATGGGGCTGTCGGTCGGCGATCAGACGGTTGCGGCCGAAGTGCTGAAGATCAGCGCCTTTCAGGGCACGAGCGGCACCTTCGACCGCGCCGCCTATCGCCAGGTGTTGCAGCGCGAAGGTCTGACCGAGGCGGCTTTCGAGGAAAGCGTGCGGCGCGACGTGGCGCGCAGCCTGTTGCAAGGCGCGGTCGCCGGCGGCTTTGCCGCGCCCGAGGCGCTGACCGAAACGCTGTACAAATGGATTGCCGAACGGCGCGGCTTCGCGATGATCCGCCTGACCGAGGCGGATCTGGCCGCCCCGGTCCCGGCGCCGACGGATGACCAGCTCAAGGCCTATTACGACGCCAATATCGCGGCCTTCACCCACCCCGAGGCCAAGCGCATTGCCTATGCCGCGCTGCTGCCCGAGATGATCGCCAAGGATCAGCCGGTGGACGAGGCGGCGGTGCGCAAGATGTATGACCAGCGGATTTCGGAATTCGTGGTCCCCGAGCGGCGGCTGGTGGAACGGCTGGTCTATCCCGATCAGGCGGCGGCCGATGCGGCCAAGGCCAAGCTGGACGGCGGCGCCACCTTCGACTCGCTGGTGGCCGAGCGCGGGCTGACGATGGATGCGGTCGACATGGGCGATGTGTCGAAGGCGGACCTTGGCGCGGCGGGCGACGCGGTGTTTGCCGCAGCCGTTGGCAGCGTGGTGCCGGCGACAAGCGACCTTGGCCCGGCGCTTTTCCGGGTGAACGGGTTGCTGGACGGCGAAGAGACCAGCTTTGACGAGGCCAGGGACGGCCTGTCTGAAGAGCTGCGGATGGATGCGGCGCGGCGGGCGATCTCGGACAAGGTGGAAGAGATCGACGACCTTCTGGCCGGCGGCACCTCGCTGGAAGACCTCGCCCGCGAGAAGGGCATGGAATATTCGACGCTGGACCATGTGGTCGGCCAGCAGGGCGAGGCCCCGCTGGAGGGCTATCAGGCGTTCCGGGCGGCGGCCGACAAGGTGAAGGACGGTGATTTCGCCGAGGCCGTGGTTCTGGAAGACGGCGGCGTCGTGGCGCTGGAATTCCTGGAAACCGTGCCGGCGGCGCCGATTCCGTTTGACGAGGCGAAGGAAAAGGTTGCCGAAAGCTGGCGCGAGGCCGAGGTGAAGAAGGCCCTGTCGGCCCAGGCCATTGCCTTCAAGGCGGCGGTGGAAAGCGGTGCCAGCCTGGGCAGCCTGGGGATTGTCGACCAGACGCCGGAAATTTCGCGCGATGGCTTTGTCGAAGGCGCGCCGCAATCGCTGCTGCCGGCGGTTTTCACCATGGCCGAAGGCGAGGTGCGGGTGATCGAAGAGGGCGATTTCATCGCGCTGCTGCGGCTGGAAACCGTGAAACCGGCCGAGGCCACCGGCGAAGAGGCCGATGCCCTGCGCGCGGCGCTGCGGGCGCAGATCGAACAGGCGATCTCGCAGGATGCCTTTGCCGCCTTTGCCACCGCTGTTTCGGCAGAGGCCGGCATCACCCTTGACCAGACCGCCATCAACGCCGTGAATGCGAGATTGCAATGACGATGCTGCCCTCCTTCGACGCCTTTGAAAAAGCCTGGGCCGAAGGAAAGAACCAGTTGGTCTGGACCCGGCTGGCAGCCGATCTGGATACGCCGGTCAGCCTGATGCTGAAACTGGGCGAAGCGCGGGCCGATACTTTCGTGCTGGAATCCGTCACCGGCGGCGAGGTGCGGGGGCGTTATTCGATCATCGGCATGAAGCCCGACCTGATCTGGCGCTGCAACGGCACTCAAAGCGAGATCAACCGCGAGGCGCGGTTCGATTCCGGCGCCTTCCGCCCGCTGGACGGCCCCCCGCTGGACACGCTGCGCGCGCTGATTGCCGAAAGCCGGATCGACATGCCCGAAGGGCTGCCGGCGGTATCGGCGGGGCTGTTCGGCTATCTGGGCTATGACATGATCCGGCTGGTGGAACACCTGCCCGATGTGAACCCCGATCCGGTCGGCCTGCCCGATGCGGTGCTGATGCGGCCTTCGGTGATTGCGGTGCTGGACGGGGTGAAGGGCGATGTGACGCTGGTCGCGCCGGCCTGGGCCGGGTCTGGCCTGTCGGCGCGGGCGGCCTATGCGCAGGCCGCCGAACGGGTGATGGACGCGCTGCGCGATCTGGACCGCGCGCCCGCGGCCGCCAGCCGCGATCTGGGCGAATCCTCCCGCGTGGGCAACCTGCGGTCGAACTTCACGCATGACGGCTACAAGGCCGCGGTCGAGAAGGCGAAGGATTACATCCGCGCCGGTGACATCTTCCAGGTGGTGCCCAGCCAACGCTGGGCGATGGATTTCGCCCTGCCGCCCTTTGCCCTTTATCGTTCGCTGCGGCGGACCAACCCGTCGCCCTTCATGTTCTTCTTCAACTTCGGCGGCTTTCAGGTGGTGGGCGCCAGCCCGGAAATCCTGGTGCGGCTGCGCGACGGGCAGGTGACGATCCGCCCCATCGCCGGCACCCGCAAACGCGGCGCGACCGAGGAAGAGGACCGCGCGCTGGAGGCCGATCTGCTGGCCGACCAGAAGGAACTGGCCGAACATCTGATGCTGCTGGACCTGGGCCGCAACGATGTGGGCCGGGTGGCGAGGATGGGCACGGTGCGGCCGACCGAGAAGTTCATCATCGAACGCTACAGCCACGTCATGCATATCGTGTCGAACGTGGTGGGCGAGATCCGCGACGGCGAGGACGCGCTGTCGGCCCTGCTGGCCGGCCTGCCCGCGGGCACCGTCTCGGGCGCGCCCAAGGTGCGGGCGATGGAGATCATCGACGAGCTGGAGCCGGAAAAGCGCGGCGTCTATGGCGGCGGCGTGGGCTATTTCGCGGCGAATGGCGAGATGGACTTCTGCATCGCGCTGCGCACGGCGGTGCTGAAGGACGAGACGCTGTATATCCAGGCCGGCGGCGGCGTGGTCTATGACAGCGACCCGGAAGCCGAATATCAGGAATCCGTCAACAAATCCAACGCCCTGCGTCGCGCAGCCGAGGATGCGGGCCTGTTCGTCCGCCGCGGCAACGGCTGACCCGTCAACCCTGATGCGCGGCCGCAAGCGGCCGCAGTCCAGTCATCTTGCCTTTGTCGCGCGCAAGGGCGCGGCCATGCCCTTTCATCTGTCCTTGAATATCCCGGGGGTGCGGGGGCAGCGCCCCCGCGAAGGCCAGCCAGATGCGCCCCCCCCGCCGGATCAGCCGGTCGTCAGTCAACCGTCAGGACAGCCGTGACCGGGGCCAGCGCCACGGTTGCGGCGCGGCCTTCCACCGCCCATTCCAGCAGCGCGGCCACGGTTTCCGGGCGCGTGTGGCCGACGACCGTGACCCGCCCCTCTTGCGCGGCCTTGAAGGCGGCGCGGTCAAGGGCGCGGCGGATGGCCGGGGTGGGTTCCCCGGCGGCATCGAGGCTGCGGAAGATCACCGCCGCCGGCACATCCTCGCGCCGGGCCACCTGATCTACGGCGTTCAGCCCTTCGTCCCAGGTCACAAGGCCCCTGCCCTGCGCGCCCAGCACCGGCACCACGGCGGCGGCCAGGGTGCGGTCAGACTGGAAACTGCGTCCGGGCAGGTCCATCACCGCCACCGCTTCGGGCAGCGTCTGCCCCATCACCTGGAATGCCTGTTCGACATCGCTCGGCACGGCGCCCTTGGGCAGCGCGGTGGTCAGAAGGATCACCTCTTGCCCGGCGGCGCGGTAGGTTGCGGCGCGGTCGGCGGCGCCTTCGGCCATCGGGTCCAGCGCGAAGGTCACCGGGAAAGGCAGCGCGGCCAGCGCGGCGCGGTCAAGGCCGGGTTCGCCCGTGTCGATCAGGATGATGGCCAGCACGGGCTTGCCGGCGGGGTTGTCGAAAGGCCGGGCAAAGGCACGGACCGGCGGCTGCGGCCCGTCCTCCAGCGCGGCGTCGGCTGCGGAAGGCGCGGGATCGCCGATGCGTGGCAGACGGTCGGTCGCGATGCCCTCGGCGCCGGGCAAGGCCGGGGCCGGGGCCAGGGTGCCCTGCCCGACAGGGGCGGTGTCGGCGGGCGCGTCGGTTCCGGCGGGTGCCGGTTCAGGCGCCGGTTCGGGGGCCGCGCCATCGGCCAGCATCTTCTCTTCCTCGGGCGTCAGGGGTGGCGGGGCCGGAAGATCGGGCGCGGGCGGCGCGACTTCGGCCTGCGGCGACGCCGGGCCGGCGGGCGGCGTGGCGGCAATAGCAGCGGGATCGGCGGTACCGGGAAGCGGAACGCCGGGGTCAGCGGCGGCGGGCGGCACGGGCGCGGCCGGAAGATCGGCAGGCGGGGCCGGTTGCGCTGCGGGCTTCGATGAAGGCTGCGGTGGCGTGGCGGGGGGCGTCGCCGCGGGGGCTTCGGCGGCGGGGCTTTCGGTCAGGGCGGCCGTATCGGGCAGCGGGGGGGCCGACGGGGTGATCGCGGTCGCGGGCCCGCCTGCCGGACGGGGCGAGGTCAGCGAAGCGGCCGCCAGAAGCGCCGCACCCAGCAGGCCACCAAGCGCTGCGCCCTGAAGAAACCGTCCGATCACCCTTGCCTCCGTTCCTGCCTGATGCGCCTGCCCGGCGCCGGACACTTGTTACCGCGATGCTGCCTGACCCGCGGGCTGGCCCCGCCGAATCGGCTTTGGTCCGTTCCGGGCCTGCGTTGCCGGGTTGTGCCGCAGGCATCGCAAGACCGACAGCCCCTTATAGCCTGCGCCGGGCGTCGCTTCACCCACTTTCCCACCCTGCGACACCCGGGACGGTGCGGTTCCGCCGAGGTGTTGCATTCGCCGCCCTGTGCCCGGGCGGCACGGGCGATTGACGCCGGGGGTGGAAGCGGGTCAGGCTGACGGCGCATTCCGGTTGCAGACAGGTCATTTCGCCATGCCGCTTTCGCCCCGCTTCAATGTCGGCCTGCATTATCTGCGCGCCGTTGCGGCGGCCCCGGAGACACCCGCCGTTGTGGGGGGCGAGGCGACGGTCAGCCATGGGCAGTTGGCCGAGGCGGCGCTGGCCGTGGCGCTGGGGTTGCAGGAGCGCGGCCTTCGGGCGCGCGCCACGCTGGCGGTGCGGACCGGCGATCCGGCGGTGGCGCTGGCCACGCTGCTGGCCACCGCCATGCTGGGGGCCCGCTGGGTGTTTGCGCAGGGCGATCTGGTCACAAGCGGTCGGTTGCCGATCGACATGGTGCTGGACGACGGCAGTCTGGAGGGCGCGGCGCCGAAGGGTGCGGTTATGCTGGATGCGGGCTGGTTCGCGCCCCGGACGGGCGACGGCGGGCGGTTGCCGTTCGACGGCTTCCGCGACCCCGAGGACATCTGGATGATCAGCCAGACCTCGGGCACCACGGGCACGCCCAAGCTGGTGGGGTTGCCGAACCGGGTGCTGGTCGCGCGGATCGAGGCCAATGCCGCGCGGCTGGACTGGCGCGGGTTGCGGCTGGCCAGCCTGTTTCCGGTCGCCGCGCCGATCTGGCTGACCTATGCGCTGACCACGCTGCTGCACGGCGGATCGGTACTGGCCGCCACGCCGCCCGAGGGCTGGGCCGCGGCGGGGGTGGGGTTTGCGCTGGCCTCGCCCGCGCAGGCGCAGCGGATGCTGGCGGGGCTGACGCTGCCGCAGCGGATGCCGAAGATCCAGCTTTCGGGCGGCCCGGCGCCCGAGGCGCTGGTGCGGGCGCTGCTGCGGTCGTTCGAGGAGGTCTGGGTCGGCTATGGGTCTACCGAGGCGTTCAATGCGCTGTCGAACATCAAGACGCTGGGGCCGGACGGGCAGATCGCAAGCCGCACCGAGCTTGCGCCGGGGGTGCGGATCGAGGTGGTCGATGCCGCGGGCCAGCCGCTGCCCGACGGGCAGGAGGGCCAGATCCGGGTGCGCAATCCCTTTCTGGCGCCGGGCTATCTGAACGCGCCCGAAGCCACGGCCGCCAGTTTCCGCGATGGCTGGTTCCATCCGGGCGATCTGGGGCTGTGGGATGCGACGGGCGGGTTCCACATCTCGGGGCGGGTGAACGAACAGTTCAACCTTGGCGGTCAGAAGCTGAACGCACCGCTGATGGACTTTGCGCTGATGGCGGTGCCGGGGGTGCGCGATGCGATCTGCTTCATGCTGCCGGGGCATGAAGGGACAGAGGCCCTGCGCGCCTTTCTCAGCCTCGACCCGGCGGCGGATGTGACCGAGGTTCTGGCCGGGGCGCGGCTGGCGCTGATGAAACTGGGCGGGCTGCCGGCGGTGCCCAAGCGGTTCCTGTTTGCCGAAACGCTGCCGCGCAACGCCAATGGCAAGGCCGACCGCCGCGCCTGCGTGGCGATGGTGGAAAGCGGGCGGGCGCTGCGGCAGGCCCGGGCCAGCGGACCGGAGGCCGGAGATTGATCCGTGAAATCAAAGCTGATTCCGGTGTGAAATTTGGCCGGAAAATGCTGTTGCACATGGGTCGCGTGGGGCGATCTTGTCGCAACCCTGACGGTATTTTCCTTTGCAGAACCGGATTCGCGGTCTAGGCTGCCGGTATATTTTTAGAAACAAAGGGGTTTGAGGATGTCAAAGAGTGAAATGACACTGCGCCTTGTCACCAGTGGCGCGGCAGTGATTGCGGGTTCGGCCGGTCTGGCGCAGGCGCAGGATGTGGGTGGCTTTTACGGCGGTGTGGGCATTTCGATGCCCTCGGGCGACGGCACCTTCTACGGCGGCAGCGATACCTATTCCATCGACAATGGCGCGCTGGGGTCGATTTTCGGCGGCTACAATGTGGTGACCGGCAGCGGTCTGGTCTATGGCGGCGAACTGGCGCTGACCCAGGGCGGCACCATTGGCGGCGACAGCTATTACAGCGACACGTTCAAGCTGGGCACCACGATCGACTTGAAGGCCCGTGTCGGCAAGGTGTTCGGCACCACGCTGGTCTATGGCGCGCTTGGCTATTCGAAGACCTCGATCGAGGACGAATACGGCTATGACTATGGCGATGTCGATGGCGTCAGCATCGGGGCCGGCTTCGAAATGCCGATCAGCGACAATGGGTTCATCGGCGGCGATGTGACCAAGCGCAACCTGAACCCGACCGGGTCCGGTCAATACGGCATCCCGACTTCGGAATATGTCGATGGCGTTGACCTGACCACCGTCTCGGTGCGTCTGGGCTTCCGCTTCTGACCTGCCCACAAGCGGGCGGTCTGACATCTAAGGGCTGCGCGGGGTTCGCGCGGCCCTTTTCCTTGCGCGTCGCGCCTAGGCTTGCAGGAACAGCCGCCGCAGTCGGGCGCTGTCGATCTTGCCGGTATCGGTCAGCGGAAATTCCTGCAGGCGCAACGCGCGGGTGACGCGCAGGCCCTTGAAGGGGGCCAGGGCGGCGGTCAGTTCGGCCTCGGACACCGGGCGCGGCGCGCGATAGGCCACGCCAAGACGTTCCAGACCGCCGGCATCGGCCAGCACCACGGGCTCTGGCGTCATGCCGGGAAAGGCCTGCGCCAGCACCTGCCGCACGGCGGCCAGCGAGAACTTGTTGCCGCCGAAATTCACGATGTCCTTGGTGCGGCCGATGATGAAATAGGCGTCGCCTTCACATCGCAGGATGTCACCCGGGAAGAACCAGCCGTTGACGAAGCCGCTGCGGCGGTCGTCGCTGTCGGCCAGATACTGGCGCGGCAGGCGGCCCGAGACGGGGCGGAACCCGACAACGCCTTCGCTGGCCTGCGGCAAGGGGTTGAGGTCATGGTCGAAGAAGCCGATCTGCAGATCGGGGCGGCGGAATTCACCCAGATAGCTGTCGGGGCGCGGGGTGGCGGGATCGAAGATCCAGCGGAAACAGGGCCCCAGTTCCGCCGAGCCATAGCCCAGGTGCAGCCGGGCGGGGCAGATCGCGGCAAAGGCGGCCAGAAGCTGCGCACCGGCCTGCGCCCCGCCAATGCGGATGTCGCGCAGGCCGCGCAGGTATTGGCCGACCTGCGGCTGTTCCAGCATCATCTGCAAGACCGCGGGCGAGGTTCCCAGCGTATCGACATGGTAAAGGTCGATCCAGGGCAGCGCGTTGCCCGAACCTTCGGTCAGCGCCACGACCGAGCCGCCCGACAGAAGCGTCTGCAAGATCAGCGACATCGACCAGCCGGAATGGCAGGTCAGGGTGGACAGCACCCGGCGCGAGGACAGGTCCACCGCCCCCCAGAAGGCGCTGCGGTCGGCATCGGCCAGCCGGTCCCCCTCGGTCGAGCGGATGAATTTGGGCGTGCCGGTGGTGCCGGACGAACGGTAGACGAACATGCCCCCGCCCCCGCCGGCGGCGGTGAAATCGGGCAAGGGCAGCGTGCCCATGTCGGAAAACCAGTCCGGCCCGATCACGAACTGCCGGTCTTCGGGCAGGCCGGGGATGGGGTCGGTGGTCAGCACCCGGTCGAAGGCCAGACCGGCGGCCTGCACGGGTTCGGGCACGGAAAAGATCACGGTCAGATCGCGCAGCGACAGCAGCAGGCACAGGGCAAGGCACAGTTCGGGCCGGCGGCTGGCCATGACAAGCGTCTGCCCGGGCCGCAGCCCGCGGGTGGTCAGTTGCACGTCCAGAAGATGCACCAGTTGCAGGATGTCGTCATAGGACATCTGGCTTTTCTCGGTCAGCAGCGCGATCTTCTGCGGGTTGTCACGCGCCCTGCGGGCAAAGGCGGACATCAGGGTCATCACGGTTGCGCTCCGGCAGGGGACATGCAGGCACAGGTTGCCTGACGGGGCACAGGCGTCAACCCCTGCGGAGGCCGGCAATGCACCCGCAGAAAGTGTTGTCTCGCGCAAGAGACACGCCTAAGCTGCCGCGCGGGGCAAGGGATATATGACCGCCAGTTTTTCCACCGCCTTTGAAGAGAGCAGCCGCGCCCATGCGGGCCGTGTCGCCACGCTGGACGCGGCAGGGGGTCCGGTCAGCTTCGAAAACCTGTTCTACACCATGATGGCCTTTGCCGAAGCCTTGCAGGACCGGGGTGTCGGGCCGGGCGATCTGGTGGCGGTGCATGTGACAGATGCCATTGCCGGATCGGCGCTGCGGCTGGCCTTGCTGCGGATCGGCGCCACCGCGATGGGGCGCTGCGCCCCCGAAGGCGGCGAAGGCTATCGCCCCGACTGGCACCTGATCACCGAAGGCACGGCCGCCACCGGCGGGCGCGACATCGCGGTCGGGCGAAGCTGGGTCCGGTCGCCGCAGCGATGGGTGCCGGTGACGACGGGCGGGGCGATGATCCGCAGCACCTCGGGCACCACGGGGGTGCCGAAGCTGCGGCGGATCACCGATGAAGGGCTGCTGGCCCGCATCACGCGCGGGTCGGACTGGCGCGGTCGCCCGGAAGGCGCGGTCTTCATCGGCTATGCCACGCCATCAGGCCCGTTCTTCAACCACATGGGGCGGGCGCTGCTGGGCGGGGTGATGCAGGTGCATCCGCGCGACGATGACGCGGCCTCATTGGCGCTGATGGAGGCGGCGGAGGTGACGGCGGCGTTCCTGTCACCCTGGAATTTCCGCCGGATGGTGGCGGCGGTCGAGGCGGGGGCGATGCGGCCCAGCAGCCTGCGGCGGATCATGGTGGGCGGCGGCGAGGTGGCGCCCGATCTGGCGGCGCGGGCCGAGGCGCTGTTCGGGGCCGAGGTGGTGCTGGGCTATGGCAGCAGCGAGACCGGGTCGATCGCGCACACCCGCCCTGCCCTGCACCCCGATGTGCCCGGTTATGTGGGCCCGGTTTACGACGACATGGCGTTCCGCCTGTGCGCCGAGGACGGCAGTCCGGCCGATCCGGCGACGGGGGGCGAGCTGTGGTTGCAGGTGCCCGAGCCGATCCGGCTGCACGATTTCCCCTCGGGCCGGCCGCTGGCCGATGCCGAGGGCTGGGTGGCCACCGGGGATCTGTGCCGCATCCTGCCCGATGGCGGGCTGCAATTTCTGGGCCGCCGGTCAGAGCTGCTGAACATCGGCGGCACCAAGCGCGCGCCGCATCTGTTCGAGGCGCTGGCGCGCGGCTTTCCCGGCGTGGCCGATGTGGCCGCGTTCCGGCTGCCCGAACCGGGCGGCGGTGACCGGCTGGGGCTGGCGGTGGTGCCGGGGCCGGGTTTCGATGCCACGGCGCTGGCCGCGCATCTGACCGGCCATCTGGGCGCCCGCTGCCCGTTCGACATGGTGGTGCGGGACGCCATTCCCGTCACCCCCGCCGGCAAGACAGACCGGCGACGATTGAGCGACGAGCATGTTTCACAAAGCCCGGAGAGTGTTGCGCCGGGTTGATTTTCAAACCGATGAGGAACGACCATGCCGATTGGCCCCAAGGTTCTTGCCAGTGTCCTCTGCCTTGCCCTGCCCTCAATTACATTGCCCGCCCTTGCCGCTGCCGAGACGCTGACCCTTCAGGTCGGCTATGGTCCCGGCGGGTCTTATGACGAAGCGGCGCGGCTGCTGGCCGACCATATCGGGCGCCACCTGCCGGGCACGCCGACGGCGGTGGTCGAGAATGTGCCCGGTGCGGGCAGTCTGAAGCTGGCGAAGATGATCATGCAAAGCCCGGTGACGGATGGCAGCACGATTGCCACGGTCAGTTCGGCGCTGGCGCTGCTGCCGGTGTTCGACCCCGGCAATACCGCCTTCGATCCGCGGGCGGTGCCCTATCTGGTCAGCATGACCAATTCGGCGTCCTACTGCATCACGCCCAAGGCTTCGGGCATCGACACGCTGGACAAGTTCCTGACCGAAAGTTTCAAGGTGGGGGCCACCGGCAAGGACAGCACGACCTATACCTACCCGGCCGCGATCAGAAACGGGCTGGGAGCGAAGTTCGATATCGTGACCGGGTTCGAAAGCGCGACCGAGGTTGATCTGGCGATGGAGCGCGGCGATGTGCAGGCGCGCTGCGGCATTGGCACGACAACGCTGTTCAAGGGCGACATGATGCAGCGTTACAACGTGATCGTCGAGCTGGCGACCGAACCGAAGCACGAGATCGAGGGTGTGCCCTTCCTGCTGGACCGCGCCCCGGATGCGGCGACGCGGGCGGCGCTGACGCTGGTGCTGTCTTCGGGCACAATCCACATTCCCTTCATCGCCCCGCCCGCCACCAGCCCCGAGGCGCTGGCCAATCTGCGCGCGGCCTTTGCGGCACTGGCCGATGACGCCGCGTTCATCGCCGCCGCCAAGGCGCAGGGCTTCACCCTGATGATGACGCAAGGCCCCGAGGTCGAGGCGATGATCCGCGACTTGCTGGCAACCGATCCGGCGGTGCAGGACAGGGCGCGGGCGCTGGTGCAGTAGCGCCGGGCCGCGCGGGGCCGATGATGGACGCGCTGCTGATCGCCCTTGGCGCGTTGATGGAGCCGGCCCGGCTGCTGTTGCTGGTGGCCGGGGTGGTGTTCGGTCTGGTGATCGGGGTCATTCCGGGCATCGGCGGGCTGTTCGGGCTGACCATCCTGATTCCGCTGACCTATACGCTGGACCCGGTGGCGGCGTTTGCGCTGCTTCTGGGCATGGCCTCTGTCACCACCACGTCAGACACGATTCCGGCGGTGCTGATCGGGGTGCCGGGCACGGTGGGGGCGGCGGCCACGGTGGTGGACGGGCATCAACTGGCCAAACAGGGGCAGGCCGCGCGGGCGCTGGGGGCGGCCTATTCGGCCTCGCTCATCGGGGGGCTGTTCGGGGCGCTGCTGCTGGCGCTGGCGCTGCCGGTGATGCGGCCGCTGGTGCTGTTGCTGAACTTTGCCGACCTGTTCGCCATCACCGCCTTCGGCCTGACGCTGGTGGCGATGCTGGCCGGGCGTGACCCGCTGAAGGGAATGGTGGCGGCGCTGGTCGGGGCGCTGGTCGCCTTTGCGGGGCTGGACCCCTATGAAGGCGTGGCACGCTGGACCTTTGGCGAGGTCTATCTGTGGGACGGGGTGCCGACGGCGATTGTGTTTCTGGGCCTGTTCGCGGTGCCGGAACTGGCCGGGCTGCTGGCACAGGGCCGGATTCAGGCGGCAGGAGCGCCGACAGACCCCGGCGGCTTGCGGCGCGGCATCGGCGACACGCTGCGCAACCTGCCGCTGGTCTTGCGCAGCGGAGGCTTGGGCGCCTTGCTGGGGGCGGTGCCGGGGATTGGCGTGACCGTGATCGAATGGGTGGCCTATGGCGATGCCGCCCGCCGCCCCGGCAAGGGGCCGGCCTTTGGCGAGGGCAACATCCGGGGCGTGATCGCCCCCGAAAGTGCCAACAATGCCAAGGAAGGCGGGGCGCTTCTGCCGACGCTGGCCTTCGGTATTCCCGGTTCGGCCCCTATGGCGCTGCTGCTTGGGGCGTTCACCCTGCACGGGCTGGTGCCGGGGCCGGACCTGTTGCGCGACGAGGCGCCTTTCGTGGTGTCGCTGGTGCTGACGATTGCCCTGGCGAACCTGATCGGCGCGGGCCTGTGCCTGATGCTGACGCGGCCGCTGGCGCGGCTGGCGCTGGTGCCGGCACCGGTTCTGGTGCCGGTGGCGCTGGCCTTCGTGGTGCTGGGGGCGTTCCAGACCACCCGCGACCCGCGCGATTTCGCGGTGCTGCTGGTGTTCTCGGCGCTGGGGCTGGCGATGAAACGCTACGGCTGGTCGCGGCCCGCGCTGACGCTGGGGCTGGTGCTGGGGCCGAACCTTGAGCGGTTCTTCTTCCTGTCCTGGCAGATTTCGGGCTGGAGCTGGCTGGCACAGCCGCTGGTGATCGGGCTCTTGGCGCTGGCGGCGCTGCTGCTGGGGCGGCAGGTCCGGCGGTTCCGGCGCGACAGGCCGGGGGCTGCGGCCGGCGCCATGGGGCGCGGCGATGCCGTTCTGGGGCTGGGGCTGGCCATGGGGGCCGCGGGGGTGCTGGCGGCCTGTCTGGCGCTGCCGGTGGCGGCGGCGATCTTTCCCGCGCTGGTGGCGGGGATGGCGCTGGCGGCTTCGACGGCGCTGCTGCCGCGGCTGTGGCGCGCGGCGGCGCTGCCCGTGGCCGGTGAACGGGCCGGACTGGGCGCGGACCTGCGGTTTCTGGTAGCGGGCGTCGGGGGGCTTGCGCTGCTGCTGATGGCCCTGGGGCATGTGGCGGGGCCGGCGGCCTTCGTGCTGCTGGCGGCGGCGGTGCTGCGCCGGCCGGGGGCGCGGGCTGCGCTGCTGGCGGCGGGGCTGACGGCGGCGGTCAGCTATGCGCTGTTCGACCTGCTGGCGCCGCAAAGCTGGCCGCAGCCCTGGCTTTGGGCGATGTGGCCGGGCTGAACGGTCAGGCCACAGCCGCCGCCGCGGCGGCGCGCGCCCAGGACAGAACCGCATCTTCGTCTGGCGCCAGAGCCATGGCCAGACCTTCGGCAAAGGTCTGAAGCGCGGGCAGGTTCAGCGCGGAAACCGCCGTCAGCACCGGCAGGCCATCGGCCAGCGCGCGGCCGATCACCGGGCGGAAGCCGCGCCCCTCGGCCTCGTGCTTGCCGAACTTGTTGAGGATCAGCAGCGCCGGGCGGTGGCGGTCAAGCTGGTCTTCGACCAGGGCAACCGCCTCTTCCAGACGGCCTGCGTCCAGCCGGCAGCCGCGCGCCAACGGCCCCCGGTCCTGCGAGATGCGCAGCCGTTCGGGCCGGCCCAGCAGGCGCAGGTCCATATGGCAGCTCCGGTCCGGGTCGAAGGTAATGTTTTCCTGCACGACGCCGGCCAACGCATGGCCTTCGGCCAGCAGACAGTCGGCCACGGCGGCCAGCAGGCGGTCGCCAGCGCCCCGGCCTTCGGTCACGACATAGGCAAGCGTGGCGGGATCGGTGCGGGTCAAAGGGGCCTCCTTGCGGCACGGAGACCGGCATAGCATCATCGCGGGCATGAGCAAAGCGCCCCCGCCCCCTGCCCCGATGCTGCCGGCCGTCATTCTGGCGGGCGGGCTGTCGCGGCGGATGGGGGGCGGCGACAAAGGGCTGCTGCTGCTGGCGGGGCGGCCGGTGCTGGCGCATGTGCGCGACCGGATCGCGCCGCAATGCGGGCGGCTGGCGCTGAACGCGAACGGCGATCCGGCACGGTTCGCCGGGCTGGGGCTGCCGGTGCTGCCCGATGCGCTGCCGGCCGGGGTTGAGGCCTGGCCCGGCCCGCTGGCAGGGGTGCTGGCGGCGCTGGACTGGGCGGCGGGCCTTGGCGCGGCGGGTGTGATCACCGTCGCCTCGGACACGCCGTTCCTGCCGGGGGATCTGGTGGCGCGGCTGGTGGCGGCGGGGCCGTTCGCGCTGGCCGCCGGAACCGAGGACGGGGAGCCACGGCTGCACCCGGTCTGCGGGCTGTGGCCGGTGGGGTTGCGCGATGCGCTGGCGGCGGCGCTGGCGGCGGGGGAGCGGCGGATCGGCAAATGGGCGCAGGCGCAGGGGGCGGCGGTGGCGGTGTTTCCGGCGGCGGCGCCCGATCCGTTCCTGAACCTGAACACGCCGGACGATCTGGCCCGGGCCGAGGCGGCGCTGCGGCATGAGGTTTGACAGCGTGCTGATCACCGATTGGTCGGGCGGCGGCGACCGGGGCCCGCGCCCGGTGAAGGATGCGATCTGGGCCGGGCTGGCACGGGCGGATGGCGGCCGGGAGGCGCCGGTCTATCTGCGCAACCGGGCGGTAGCCGAGGACTGGATCGCGGCCACGCTGGCCCGCGAACGGGCGGCCGGGCGGCGGGTGCTGGCGGGGTTCGATTTTCCCTTCGGCTATCCGGCGGGCTTTGCCACGCGGGTGGTGGGGCGGGCCGATCCGCTGGCCCTGTGGGACTGGTTCGCCACGGAACTGCCGCCGGGGCGTGGGACAGCAGATGAACCGTGCCGCTTTGCACTGGCCGGGCGGCTGAACGGGCTGTTCCCCGGCATCGGGCCGTTCTGGTTCAATGGCCGGCGGGACGACGTGCCGGGCCTGCCGCGCAAGGGGAATGCCCGGCAGGGGCATGGGATGGCGGAACGGCGGCTGGCCGACAGCCGGGCGAAGGGGGCCTTTCCCTGCTGGCAGATGGGCGGCGCCGGGGCGGTGGGATCGCAGGCGATGACCGGACAGGCCGCGTTGGCGCGGCTGCGGCGGCGGTTCGGGGCCGATCTGGCGGTCTGGCCGTTCCAGCCCTGCGACCGGGCCGGGATTGTGCTGGCCGAGGTCTGGCCGTCGCTTCTGGGCCGGGCGGTGGTGCCGGAACCGGCCGAGGTGAAGGATGCCGCGCAGGTGCGGCTGCTGGCGGCGGCGCTGGTGGGGATGCAGGCGGCGGGGCATCTGGCGGATCTGCTGGCCACGGCGCCCGAGGTGGCAAAGGCGGAAGAGGGCTGGATTCTGGGCCTTGGGGCCGAAGACAGCTTGACCCGCGCCCTTCTGTCCCCTTCTGGCCGGGCGGCGGCTGGCCTAGGGTCGGCGTCGATGACCTGTGAGGACACCGTGAATGACTGACGCGCGCCCTGCCCCGACCCGCCCGCTGCGGGTGATGCTGCTGGGGGCCACCGGCACCATCGGCCGCGCGACCGCCGCGGCGCTGGTGGCGCGGGGGCATCAGGTGGTGTGCCTTGTGCGCCCGAAGCCCGGCGATGACAGCCGCCGCGGCCTGCCCGACGCGGTGGACCTGCGCCTTGGCGCGGCGGGCGATCCGGTGTCGCTGGCGCGCGACGGGTTTCGCGGCGAGCGGTTCGATGCGCTGGTCAGTTGCCTTGCGTCCCGCACGGGGGCGCCGCGCGATGCCTGGGCCATAGACCATGCGGCGAATCTGGCGGCCCTGCAGGCGGCGCAGGCGGCGGGAGTCGGGCAGATGGTGCTGCTGTCGGCGATCTGCGTGCAAAGGCCGCTGCTGGCGTTCCAGCAGGCCAAACTGGCCTTCGAGGCGGCGCTCATCGCCTCGGGCCTGCGCTATTCCATCGTGCGGCCGACGGCGTTCTTCAAATCGCTGTCCGGGCAGGTGGCACGGGTGCGGGCGGGCAAGCCGTTCCTGCTGTTCGGTGACGGCCGGCTGACCGCCTGCAAGCCGATCAGCGACGGCGATCTGGGGGCCTATCTGGCCGATTGTCTGGGCAACCCTGAGCGGATCAACCGCATCCTGCCCATCGGCGGCCCCGGCCCCGCCATCACCCCGCGCGATCAGGGCGAGTGGCTGTTCCGGCGGTTGGGGCTTGAACCGAAGTTCCGGCAGGTTCCGGTGGGGCTGATGGATGCGATCATCGCCGGGCTGACGCTTGCGGGCAAGCTGTCGGCCAAGGCCGCGGAAAAGGCGGAATTCGCACGGATCGGCCGCTATTACGCGACCGAGTCGATGCTGGTTCTGGAGGCCGGAGCAGGGCGTTACGATGCCGGCGCCACGCCAGAAACAGGAACGGAAACACTTTTCGATTACTACGAAAAGCTGATCCGCGGCGAGGTGACGGTGGACCTGGGCGAGCACGCGGTTTTCTGACGCATTCCCGCAACCCCTGATTGCAATATCCCGTCCGCTGCCCAGAGCCGCGCCATTTGCCAGCCCGTGCCTGTAGAGGCGCGACAGGACACCCATTGACAGTTGTGTCCGGCGTTAGTCCTATCGCCCGATGAACCGGACCCGCAGACGGGACCGGAGCAACACTTTTCAGGGAGTTCCAGCATGAAACTGATGTCCGGGTTCGGTCGCAGCGCGGCCGTTGCGATTCTTATGGCCGGCACCGCGCCGGCGGCCTTGTTTGCCGAGACGCCTGCCGACACGCTGGTGATTGCCGATGCCATTGACGACATCGTTTCCATCGACCCCGGCGAGGCGTTCGAGTTTTCGGGCACCGACCTGAACAACAACCTTTATGACACGCTGATCGAACTGGACCCGGCCAAGCCGGGCGAGCTGGTGCCGGGCCTGGCCGAAAGCTGGTCGGTGTCGGAAGACGGGTTGACCTATACCTTCAAGATCAAGTCCGGCGTCACCTTCAGCAGCGGCAATCCGGTCACGGCGGAAGACGCGGCCTTTTCGCTGCGCCGCGTGATCAAGATGGACAAGACCCCCGCCTTCATCCTGAGCCAGTTCGGCCTGACCGCCGAAAACGTGGACCAGATGATCACCTTCGACGGCGACACGCTGACGCTGAAGACCGACAAGGCCTATGCGCCGTCCTTCGTCTACAACTGCCTGACCGCCGGCGTGGCCAATATCGTCGACATGAAGACGGTGATGGCCAACGAGGTGAACGGCGACCTTGGCAACGAATGGCTGAAGGCCAATTCGGCTGGCACCGGCGCCTATATTCTGAAAAGCTTCAAGCCGAACGAAGGCTATGTGCTTGAGGCGCGCGCCGGCCACTGGCGCGGCGATGCGAAGATCAAGAATGTCTTCATGCGCCATGTGCCGGAAGGCGCGACCGAGCGGCTTCTGCTGGAAAAGGGCGACATCGACATCGCGCGCGAACTGACGCCGACCGATGTGCAGGGCCTGGAAGGCAATGCCGACGTGAAGATCCAGAACGACGTGGGCGGCCAGATCTACTATCTGGCGCTGAACCAGAAGAAGGCCGAACTGACCAATCCGAAGGTTCAGGAGGCCATGCGCTATGCGATCGACTATTCGGGCATGACCGACTCGATCCTCAAGGGCATGTGGGTGGTTCACCAGAACTTCCTGCCCAAGGGCTTCCTTGGGGCGCTGGATGAAAACCCCTACGGCCTGGACATCGAGAAGGCCAAGGCGCTGATGGCGGAATCGGGCGTGACCCTGCCGCTGGAGGTGAGCTTCACCGTTCGCAACAACCAGGAACGGATGGACATCGCGCAATCGGTGCAGAACACCTTTGCCCAGATCGGCATCAACCTTGTGCTGGATGTGGGTGACGGCAAGCAGGTTCTGGAAAAGTATCGCGGCCGCCAGCACGAGATCACGCTGCAGACCTGGGGCCCGGACTACCCCGATCCGCAGACCAATGCCTCGACCTTTGCCTGGAACCCCGACAACAGCGACGAGGCCAAGAACGCCGGCGTTCTGGCCTGGCGGACCGCCTGGGACCCGGGTGCGGAGATCAACGGCGCGACCGAGGCGGCTGTTCTGGAAAAGGACACCGACAAGCGCAAGGCCATGTATGAAGACCTGCAACGCAAGGTGCGCGACAGCTCGGCCTTCGTGCTGATGTTCCAGCAGGCCCGTCAGGACGGGATGCGCGCCAATGTCTCGGGCTTCTACTCGGGCGGCGCGGCGGATTCGGCCGCCTACTGGCTGGTCACGAAGTAAGCGACAGGGCCGCCGCGCCACAGGGGCGCGGCGGCCCGTTTTCCAGATGACCACAATCCCCGCCTCACCGCGCAATTCGCGCGCCCTTTCCGTGCTTCGGCAGATTGCGACCGGCTTCATGACGCTGGCGCTGACGCTGCTGGGGCTTCTGGTAATCACCTTCGTGATCAGCCGGGTCGTGCCGATTGATCCGGTGCTGTCCATCGTGGGCGAACGCGCCACGCCCGCGCAGATCGAGGCGGTGCGCCAGTCGCTGGGGCTGGACCAGCCGCTGTGGCGGCAGTTCCTGATCTATGTCGGCGACGCCTTGCAGGGGGATCTTGGCCGGTCGATCCGGTCGGGCGAAGAGGTGGTGAGCGAGATCAAGCGCTATTTCCCCGCCACGCTGGAGCTGGCCACGCTGGGCACGCTTTTCGGCACGCTGGTGGGGGTGCCGGCGGGCGTGCTGGCCGCCACGCGGCCCGGCAGCATTGCCGACCAGATCGTGCGTCTGGTGGGGCTGATGGGCTATTCCATGCCGGTGTTCTGGCTGGGGCTGATCGGCCTTCTGGTGTTCTACGGCAAGCTGAACTGGGTGGGCGGGCCGGGCCGTCTGGACCCGACCTATGACATGATGCTGCAATTCACCCTGACCACCTATACCGGGGCGATCCTGATCGATTCCGCGCTGAACGGCGCCTGGGATGTGTTCCGCAATGCGATCAGCCACATCATCCTGCCGGCGGGTCTGCTGGGCTATGTCTCGATGGCCTATATCAGCCGGATGACCCGCAGTTTCATGATGAACGAGCTGGGGCAGGAATACATCACCACGGCCCGGGTGAAGGGTATGCCCGAGTGGCGGGTGATCTGGGTCCATGCCATGCGCAACGTCATGGTTCCGCTGATCACGGTGATTGCCCTCAGCTATGCCTATCTGCTGGAAGGGTCAGTCCTGACCGAGACGATCTTTGCCTGGCCGGGCCTGGGCCTTTACATCACCAACGGGCTGTTCGCCGCCGACATGCCGGCGGTGCTGGGCGGCACGGTGGTGGTGGGCGTGGCCTTCGTCACGCTGAACATGCTGTCGGACATCCTGTATCGGCTGGTCGATCCGAGGGCGCGGACATGAGCAGCTTGCGCCTATGGCTGACCGACCCCAACCCCACCTCGCGCCGGCAGGCCCGGCTGGGGCAGCTATGGCTGGCCTGGCTGCGCATCCGCCGCAACAGCCTGGCCATGGCCGGGCTGGTGATCGTGGCTTTGCTTGTGCTGGTGGCGGTCTTCGCGCCGCTGCTGGCGCCGCATGACCCGCTGGTGCAGGATCTGGGCCGCCGGCTGCTGCCGCCCGGCACGCCCGGCAACCTGCTGGGAACCGACGACTTCGGCCGCGACATCCTGAGCCGGATCATCTATGGCAGCCGCATCACGCTGTACATCATCGGCCTTGTGGCGGTGACGGCGCCGGTGCTGGGGCTGCTGATCGGCACGGTGGCGGGCTATTTCGGCGGCTGGGTCGATGCGGTGCTGATGCGCCTGACCGACATCTTCCTGGCCTTCCCGCGGCTGATCCTGGCGCTGGCGCTGGTGGCCGTGCTGGGGCCGGGGATCGAGAACGCGGTGCTGGCCATCGCGCTGACCGCCTGGCCGCCCTATGCCCGGATCGCCCGGGCCGAGACGCTGACCGTGCGCAATTCCGACTATATCGCCGCAGTGCGCCTGCAAGGCGCCGGGGCGGTGCGGATCATTGCCGGGCATATCGTGCCGATGTGCCTGTCTTCGGTGATCATCCGGGTCACGCTGGACATGGCCGGGGTGATCCTGATCGCCGCCGGTCTGGGCTTCCTTGGCCTGGGCGTGCAGCCGCCGATGCCGGAATGGGGTCTGATGATCAGTTCGGGCCGCAAGTTCCTGTTTGAACAATGGTGGGTGGCCACCATGCCGGGGCTGGCGATCTTCATCGTCTCGCTGGGGTTCAACCTTCTGGGCGATGGTCTGCGCGACGTGCTGGACCCGCGGAGTGCGCCGAAATGACCCTTCTCGACGTGCAGAACCTGCGGGTGACCTTCGACACCGAGACCGGGCCGGTGCAGGCGGTGCGGGGCGTGTCCTTCAGCCTTGGCCGCGAACGGCTGGGCATCGTCGGCGAAAGCGGATCGGGCAAGACCATGACCGGCCGCGCCGTGCTGCGGCTGATCCGCCCGCCGGGCCGGATCGAGGCCGACCGGATGGTGTTCGACGGTCAGGATCTGATGAAAGCCTCTGACCGCGAGATGCGCGCCCTGCGGGGCCAGCGCATCGGCATGGTGATGCAAGACCCGAAGTATTCGCTGAACCCGGTGATGAGCGTGGGCCAGCAACTGACCGAAGGCCTGCGCCTGCGCGACCGGATCGGCCGGGCAGCGGCCCATGCCAAGGCGGTGGCCGCCCTGGAGGCGGTGCAGATCCGCGACCCCGAGCGGGTGATGGCCGCCTATCCGCACGAGCTTTCGGGCGGGATGGGCCAGCGGGTGATGATCGCGATGATGCTGATCCCCGAACCCGACCTGCTGATCGCGGACGAACCGACCAGCGCGCTGGATGTGACCGTGCAGGCCGAGGTGCTGTCGATCCTGGACGGGCTGGTGCGCGACCGGGGCATGGGGCTGATCTTCATCAGCCACGACCTGCGGCTGGTGTCGCGGTTCTGCGACCGCGTGCTGGTGATGTACAAGGGCCGCATCGTGGAAGAGGTGCAGGCCGGCAACCTGCTGGCGGCGAAGCACCCCTATACGCAAGGTCTGCTGAACTGCCTGCCCCGCATCGGCGGGCCACGCGCCCCCCTGCCCGGGCTGGACCGCAGCGGGGCCTGGGCGCAGGACAACGGGGGCACACGATGACCGGGCGTCCGGGCGGGGACCGCCGGAGTTTTGTAAAACTCCGGGCCGGACCCTTTGAAGGGTCCGCTGCGGTTTCTTTGAAGAAACCGCTTCGTGGCAACGGGGGCACACGATGAGCCTGATCGAGATCGACAACCTTTCCGTCACCTTCCGGGCCAAGGGCCGCGAGGTGCAGGCGGTGCAGGGTGTCAGCCTGACCGTGGGCGAGAAGGAAAGCTATGGTCTGGTCGGCGAAAGCGGATCGGGCAAGTCCACCATCCTGCGGGCGATCTGCGGGCTGGCGCCGGTGTCGGGCGGCACCATCCGCATTGGCGGCAAGGTGATCCCGTCGCCGCGCGGGCGCGATTTCAGCCGCCGGGTGCAGATGGTGTTCCAGGACCCTTATGCCAGCCTGCACCCGCGCCACACCATCGACCGCACGCTTTCGGAACCGCTGGCGATCCATGGCATCGGCAATTCCGACGCCCGCGTGATGCAGGTGCTGGAGGATGTGGGGCTGCCAACCTCGTTCCGGTTCCGCTATCCGCATCAACTGTCGGGCGGGCAGCGGCAGCGGGTGGCGATTGCGCGCGCGCTGATGCTGAACCCGCAGATCCTGCTGCTGGACGAGCCGACCAGCGCGCTGGATGCCAGCGTGCAGGCAGAGGTGCTGAACCTGCTGAACCGCCTGCGGGCCGAACATGGGTTGACCTTCCTGATGGTCAGCCATGATCTGGCCGTGATCGACCACATGTGCGACCGGGTGCTGGTGATGCAGCATGGCCGCGCCGTCGAGGAACTGTCGCGCGAGGCGCTGGCCGCCGCGCAGATGAAAACCGCCTATGCCCGAAGCCTGTTCGACGCCAGCGCCGACCGGCTGCTGGGCCCAACACCGGAACCTGTGAAATGATCCCTGTCTTCGACGGCCATAACGACCTGCTGCTGCGCCTGCTGGATGACCCCGCCCGGCGCGAGGAAATCTTCCTGACCGGCGAGGGCAAGGGCGACCTTGACCTGCCGCGCATGAAGGCGAGCGGCTTTGCGGGCGGCTTCTTCGCGATCTACCTGCCCTCGCGCAGCGCCAAGGTTGAGGAAGAGGAGGACGACGACTATCAGGCGAAGATGGAGGTTCCGCCCTATTGCCTGCCCCTGCCCGACCTGATCGACTTTCCCGCCGCGATCCGCCCCGCGACCGAAGCGGCGGGGCATCTGTTGTGGATGGAACGCGCCAGTGAAGGCGCGCTGAAGGTCTGCCGCACCGCGGCCGAGGTGGCGGCCTGCCTGAAAGACGGCACCATTGCCGCGATCATGCACATGGAAGGCGCCGAGGCGATCGACGAAAGCCTGGATTCTCTGCACCTGTTCCACGCCGCCGGCCTGCGGTCGCTTGGCCCGGTCTGGAGCCGGCCGACGATCTTTGGCCATGGCGTGCCCTTTGCCTATCCGTCCAGCCCCGACACCGGGCCGGGCCTGACCGAGGCCGGCAAGCGGCTGGTGGCCGAATGCAACAAGCTGCGCATCATGATCGACCTGAGCCATATCAACGAAAAGGGCTTTGACGATGTGGCGCGGCTGTCGGATGCGCCGCTGGTGGCCACCCATTCCAACGCCCATGCGGTGACGCCCTCGTCCCGCAACCTGACCGACCGGCAGTTGGCGGTGATCCGCGACAGCGGGGGCATGGTCGGGCTGAACTTCGCCGTGGGCTTCCTGCGGCCCGATGGCGGCAAGGGCGAGGATTGCGGCTGGGACCCGGTGCTGCGGCACATGGATCACCTGCTGAAGCATCTGGGCGAGGATCACCTTGGCTTCGGGTCCGACTATGACGGGGCCGCGACGCCCGCCGTCATTGGCGATGTGACCGGCCTGCCCCGGCTGCTGCAGGCGCTGTCCGATCATGGCTATGACCGGCCGCTGCTGGAGAAGATCGCGCATGGCAACTGGCTGCGGCTGTTGCAGCGCACCTGGGGGGCGTGAGCGCCGAACTCATAGGAAAAGGGCCGGCGGTTGCGCCGGCCCTTTTTCGTTGTCGGACCGGAGTGGTCAGGCCGCCGCGCCGCTGAAGCTGCTGCCGACATCCCCGCGGACGAAACCATCGCAGAATTCGGCCCCCGGCATCAGGCGGCGCAGTTCGGCCACCAGATCGGGACCGCTGCCGTCGGGCGCGGCCAGACGGGCGGCATAGGCTTCGGCCACCGCGACGAAATCGCCGACATGCGGCGAAAGACGCAGCGCGGCGACGCCCGCTTCGCGCAAGGCGTTGATCTGGCGGGCGACCGTGGTCACGGCGCGGCCCAGCGTCTGCACCCCGTTCACCGTCAGGAAGGCGTGGCCGTCCAGCGTATCGACATCGCGACCGTCCGGGTCATCGCCGCAGACGAACTGACAACTGTCCTTGGCGCGGTCGGTCAGCCGGGCGTGGTAGCAGCGGCCCGAGATCGCCAGCGGCGCGCGGCCATGCGCCCAGACCTCGACCGCGACGCCGGCCTCGGCCCCGGCCTTCGCCAGCGTGGCAATGGCGGGCAGCGGCAGTTCGGGCGGCAGGCAGATGCGTGTGGCGCCGCGACGCGCCAGCCAGTTCACCGTGCCTTCGTTATAGACGTTCACCATCGGCCCCACCCAGAACGGCGTGCCTTCGGGAATGTGGCGCAGGGCCGACAGGTCGTTCACCTCGACCGGCAGGCCCATGGCGACCAGATCGTCGGTCTGCTTGCGTTCGCGTTTCAGCGTGATCAGCGCCAGCGAGGTGACGGCCACCTCCTTGCCGCCGGCCAGCAGGGCCTCGACCGCGCCGGGAATTTCGTCCTGCCAGAACGGCAGCCGCTTCGAGCAGACCCATTCGCCGATCACCACGCGGGAAACCGGGGTGGTGGCAAGCGCGTCATAGAAATCGCGCACGGTTTCGGCGGTCCAGAAAAAGGCGTTGGGGCCAACGGTCAGGTCCATCGCATCACCTCCAGGTCTTGGCATAGGCGCCGGTGGTGGCGGCCTGGCCTTCGGTCAGTTTGGCCAGCAGCCCCTCGGGCATGGGCTGGCCACGGTCGGCGGCCTCAACCGCGGCGCGGAAGGCGCGGACCACCTGCGCCACATAGGCACGGCTGCGCTGCCGCCCCTCGATCTTGAGCGCGGTGACACCGGCCTTTTGCAGCGCCGGGATCAGGCGGGTGGCGTCCAGACTGGCCGGGTCTTCGAAGATATGGCCGGTCTGCACCTCGCCCTTGGCATCGGGCGAGGTGAAGCAGCCCTTGCACAGCGTCGGATAGGGCGCGACGGCCCCTTTCGGGGTGCGGTGGATCAGGAAATCGCCCAGGCGAGCCTCTTGCGCGCCGTTCACCTCGGCATAGGCGACGTGGCTGGCGGGAGAGCAGACACCGTTCATGTTGGGCGACTTGCCGGTGGCATAGGAGGACAGCGAACACCGCCCCTCGGCCATGACGCAGAGGCCGCCGAAGACAAAGACCTCGGTCTCGACATCAATCTCGTGGTTGATGGCGGCGATTTCGTCCACCGTCAGCACGCGCGGCAGCACGACCCGCTTCACCCCGAAGGATTCGGCATACATGTTGATGGCATCGGGGTTGGCGGCGGCGGCCTGCACCGACAGATGCAGCCGCAGGTTCGGGTGCTTTTCGGCGGCATGGGCCAGAAGGCCGATGTCGGCCAGAATGACCGCATCCGCCCCGGCGGCTTCGGCATCGGCGACGGCGCTGTGCCACAGGGCCTGATCACCGGCGCGCGGGAAGGTGTTGATGGCGACCAGCACCTTTGCGCCACGGGCATGGGCATGGGCCACGCCTTCGGCCAGTTCCTCGCGGCTGAAATTCAGGCCGGGGAAGTTGCGGGCGTTGGTCTCATCGGCAAAGCCGCAATAGACGGCATGGGCGCCGGCCTCGACTGCGGCGCGCAGCGCGGCGGGGGTGCCGGCGGGGCAGACCAGTTCCATCATCGGAAATCCTCCGGGTCTTCGGCCGCACGGCGGCGCGACAGCGTCAGCCCGGTGCGGCGTTCCAAAAGCGCCGACATGCGGCGCAGGGCGGGGCCGGCAGGGCCGGCCAGGGTGGCAAGTTCCTCGGTCAGGTCGATCTCGGCATCGTCCAGCGCGTTGCGAAGCGCGACGACCGACGAGGTATCGCCCGAAATCTCAAGCTCGCCCGAAAAGAACAGGGCGTCGCCGTCTTCCTCGGCATGAAGCATGGCGAGGAAGGATTTCAGCTTGCCGCGGATTTCGGTGTCATGCGGCGGCGGGTTGCGCCGCGTGGTGACGGTCAGCCGCCGCAGCGAGGGTTCCAGCAACATGGGGAACGGCATGTCCGTCACATCAATCAGGAACCGCGATCCGGCGGTGGCGCCCATGCGGCGCAGGATCGACGGATGGCGTTGCAGCACATGCCTCATGAGCCGCGAGAACAGCATCGACAGCGGCGCCATGGGTGGCAACGGCAGCGGGACGGAGCGGCCAAGAACCTTGACCGAAGGATCAGAGAGGATGCGCATCATGGGCGGACCATAGGCGGACAAGTGTCAGGTTTGATTGACACAGGTCAATCTCGCGCACGGGTTGCGCTGTTAGACCGGGGCGCGACCCCAATGGAATTTCCCGACATGCGCCGCCTGCCTGCCTTTGACGATCTGCGTGCCTTCCTTGCCTGGGCCGAGGGCAAGGGCGATCTGGCGCGCATCAGCCAGCCGGTGGCGCTGGCGCAGGAAATGACGGCGGTGGAACTGGCGGCCTTGCGGAAAAACGGGCCAATCCTGCGGTTTGACCATGCCACGGGCGCCGATGGTGCACGGGCGCGGATGCCGGTGGTGGGCAACCTGTTCGGCACCCGGGCCCGTGTCGCGGCGGGGCTGGGGCTGGAACCGGACGGCGTGGCCGGCTTCGGCGAATTCCTGGCCGCCCTGCGCAGCCCGCCCCCGGTGGACGGGATGCGCGACGCCTTGTCGCGCTGGCCCATGCTGAAAGCGGCGCTGGCGACGCGGCCGAAAATCCTGCGCCGGGGCGTGGTGCAGGAAAGCAGCCTGCCCGACCTGACCGCGATTCCCGTGCAGACCCCCTGGCCGGGCGACGCCGGGCCGCTGATCACCTGGCCGGTGGTGGTGACGCGGCCGCATGGCGCCGATGTGGACGATGTGCAGCGCTACAACCTGGGGGTTTACCGCGCGCAGGTGATCGGGCCGGATCGGCTGATCATGCGCTGGCTGGCGCATCGTGGCGGCGCGGCGCATCACCGGACCTGGGTTCGCGCCGGCGTGCCGATGCCGGTGGCCATCGCGCTTGGCTGCGATCCGGCGATGCTGCTGTCGGCCGCCCTGCCCTTGCCGGAAACCGTGTCGGAGATGACCTTCTCGGGCGTGTTGCGGGGCGCGCGGACCGAAATCGTAAAGGCCGAGACGGTGCCGCTGATGGTGCCGGCCCAGGCCGAGATCGTGATCGAGGGGGTGATCCACCCCGGCGAGACCGCGCCCGAAGGCCCGTTCGGCGACCATACCGGATATTACAACGCGGCCGAGCCGTTCCCGGTGATGCGCGTCAGCAAGATCACCTGCCGGAAAGACCCGCTGTATCTGTCCACCGTCACCGGGCGGCCACCGGACGAACCCTCGGTCATTGGCGAGGTGTTCAACGATCTGGCGCTGCCGGTGATCCGCCAGCAGATCCCCGAGGTGCAGGATCTGTGGCTGCCCGCCGCCGCCTGTTCCTACCGCATGGCGGTGGTCAAGATCGCCAAGCGCTATCCCGGTCAGGCGCGGCGGGTGATGATGGCGCTGTGGGGGATGCTGCCGCAGTTCAGCTATACCAAGGTGATCATCGTGGTCGATGACGACATCGACATCCGCAACTGGGACGATGTGCTGTGGGCGCTGTCCACCCGGATGGACCCCGGCCGCGACCTGATGGTGCTGGACCGGACACCGATGGACTATCTTGATTTCGCCTCGCCCGAGGAAGGGCTGGCGGGCAAGCTGGGGATTGATGCAACCACGAAGATCGGGTCCGAGACCACGCGCGACTGGGGCCGGGTGATGGCGCTGGACCCCGCGCATGAGGCGCGCGCGGCCGAGTTGCTGAAAGGGGTGATCCGATGACCGCGCGGGTTATCCTGGGCGTTTCCGGCGCATCGGGCGCGGCGCTGGCGCTGGATTGTGCCCGTGTGCTGGCCCGGATCGGGACCGAGATCGACCTTGTGCTGTCGCCCATGGCGGAACGCACCCTGACGCTGGAAATCGGCCCCGGGGCGCAAGAGGCGCTGTGCGGGCTGGCCACGCGGGTGCATGGCATCGGCGATCTGGGGGCCAGCATCGCCTCGGGGTCAAGCCCGGTGGCGGGGATGATCGTCGCCCCCTGTTCGATGCGCAGCCTTGCCGCCATTGCGCATGGGCTGGACGACAACCTGCTGACCCGCGCGGCAGGGGTGCAGCTCAAGGAGCGCCGGCCGCTGGTGCTGCTGGCGCGCGAGGCGCCGCTGACGCTGGCCCATCTGCGCAACATGACCGCCGTCACCGAAATGGGCGCCATCGTGCTGCCGCCGGTGCCGGCCTTCTACCTGCGGCCCGCAACCACCGCCGAGATCACGGCCCAGATCGCCGCCCGCGGGGTTGACTTGCTGCGCCTTTCCCCCCCGGTCGCGGCGGCCTGGGGGCAGGACTGAGGCGCGGACGCCGCCAAGGCATTGAAAAGCGACGAAAACCGGCCCATGGTGACTCTGGCGTATATGCTGGAGCACATCCTTGGCCCCCAAATCTGACCGACCGAACTATTTCCGCGACCATCTGGCCAAGACCGGCGACCGCGCCCTGCTGAAGATGGACCATTACCTTGATGTCTATCACGACCTGCTGCGCGACTGGCAGGGGAGCGACATCTCATTCCTGGAAATCGGGGTCTACAAGGGGGGCTCGCTGGACCTTTGGCAGGGCTTCTTCGGCCCGAAGGCGAAGCTGGTCTTCGCCGACATCGACCCGGAGTGCCGCGCGATGGAACGGCCCGGCCTGACGATCGAGATCGGCGACCAGTCGGACGGCGCGTTTCTGGACGGGCTGGCGGCGCGGCACGGGCCGTTCGACCTTATCATCGACGATGGCGGCCACAAGATGAACCAGCAGACCACCAGCCTGCGCCACCTATGGCCGCATCTGAACGATGGCGGGCTTTACGTTGTCGAAGATACCCATACCAGTTATTGGCCGGGCTTTGGCGGCGGTCTGCGAAAGCCGGACTCGATGGTCGAGGTTGCCAAGCAGTTGGTGGACCAGATGCATAGCTGGTACAGCGATGAGCCGCATTTCAAGTTCTACAGCGCCGCCCAGCAGATCGGCAGCATCCGGTTCCATGATTCAATGATCATTCTGGAGAAGCGGCTGCACGGCAAGCCACGCTCACTGACGGCCCGGAATGGGGCGGTCAGCTACAGCACGGTGCAGGTGGACAGCCGGAACCGCAAGTCTGTGTTCTGACAGGATTTTCAGCGTAGGAAAAAGGCCCGACCGTCCGGTCGGGCCTTTTTCATTTGTTCACGCTCAATCGGGACGGTCGTCCTTGAAGGTGCGGTGGCCCGACAGCATGGTGGATACGGTGGATTGCCGACTCATGATGTCTTCGCGCAGGGCAGCGTAGACGTGGATCAGCACGAAGATCACGATCGACCACATGCCGAAGCGGTGCAGCATGTGCAGGATCTGGCTGTTGCCGATCCAGCCCAGCAGCCAGCCCATGGCGGTATCGGGCAGGCTGCCCTGCCCCGCGCCTTCGGCATAAAGCGCCCAGCCGGTGATCATCATGAAAGAGATGCCCAGCGTCATGAAGAAGAACATGGCAGCATGGGCCATGGGGTTGTGGCCGACATATTTCTTCGGCTCTTTCACCATGAACATGTACCAGCGCAGTTCATAGATCAGCTCATACCACCAGCGGCGGTTGGTGACCGGCAGGGTGAACATCTGCCGGGCATGGGTATTGCCGACGAAGGCCCAGTAGATGCGGCCGAAGAACCCCACCGTCAGGATCATGCCGGCGGCGAAATGGGCAAAGCGGATGTAGCCCATGACGAACTGATGCGTCGCCTCGGCGATCTGCATACTGGGCAGCGGCTTGCCGATCAGGTAGCCGGTCACCACCAGTACGGTGATGACCAGCGCATTGACCCAGTGCCAGACCCGGACCGGGGCTTCGTAGACATAGACCGAGGATTGCTTCTTCAGCGTTTCCAGGTCTTCCGCCGTGGCGTCGCCCGTCAGGACCGAGGCCTCGAACGCCTTGAGATGCGGGGGATGCAGGTCGGTCATCGGCCCGGCCCGCCCGTGCAGCGCCCGCCGGTTGCGGCCGGGGGCGAAAGAGACAGTCTCGGCATCGCATCCTCCTCGCTTAGCGGACCTTGACCGTGGTCAGTTCCTGACCGTCCGGCGACATGACGTGGGTGGAACAAGCCAGGCAGGGGTCGAAGCTGTGCAGCGTGCGCAGGATTTCGACCGGCTCTTCGGGCCGCTCCATCTTGGTATTCATCAGGCTGGCCTCGAAGGCGCCGATGTTGCCGGCGGTGTCGCGCGGGCTGCCGTTCCAGGTGGTCGGCACGACGCATTGGTAATTGTCGATGCGGCCATCCTTGATCTTGATCCAGTGGCCCAGGGCGCCGCGCGGCGCCTCGGTCATGCCCACGCCCTTGGCTTCCTTGGGCCAGGTCGAGGGATCCCACTTCGCCACATTCGCAGTGCTTTCGTCGCCGTTCTTGATATTGGCGACCAGCTTGTCGAAGAAATGCTTCTGCAAGCGGCCGCAATATTCGGATTCCAGCGCCCGGGCGGCGGTGCGGCCCAGCGTCGAGAACAAGGCCGAGACCGGCAGGCTCATGGTGCCCAAGAGACCATCGACCTGGTTCTTGATGTCCTCATGCCCCTTGGCATAGCCGACGACATAGCGCGCCAGCGGCCCCACCTCCATGGCGTGGCCCTTCCAGCGCGGCGCCTTGATCCAGCTATACTTGGCCGCCTCGTCCAACTGCTCGATATTGGTCTTGGTGCCCTTGAAGTTCGGCCCAAGCTCGAATTTCGGGCTGGTCTCGCCATCCCAGGGATGCAGGCCCTTGCCCGGTTCGCCGTAGTCGTACCAGGAGTGATCGACGAATTCCTGCACCTGTTCGGGATCGCGCACATCGACATCGTGCACTTCGTTCAGGTTGCCATTGATGATGGCCCCGCGTGGAAGGTGCAGTTGTTCGGCGCTGAAATCGTTGGGATGTTCGGGAATGTCGCCATAGGCCAGCACCGACTTGCCCGACAGCCCGCCGCCATAAAGCCAGCTCTTGTAGAAGCCACCGATGGCCACGACATCGGGCAGATAGACATCGCGGATGAAGGTCTGGCACAGGTCGATGATCGACGAGACCAGGTTCAGGCGTTCGATGTTGATCGCGCCGACCGCGCCGGTCGAATGGACGTTGATCGGGCATGGAACGCCGCCGACCAGCCAGTTCGGATGCGGGTTCTTGCCGCCGAAAATCGTGTGGATCTTCACCACTTCCTTCTGCAGATCCAGCGCCTCAAGATAATGCGTGGTCGCCATCAGGTCGGCTTCGGGCGGCAGAAGATAGGCCGGGTTGTCCCAGTAGCCGTTCTTGAAGATGCCCAACTGGCCGCTTTCGACAAAGGACTTCAGACGGTTCTGCACATCGCGGAAATAGCCGGGCGAGGACAGCGGGTGGTTGGGCGACACCATCTGCTGCAGTTCGGACGTAGCTTTAGGGTCGGCCCGCAAAGCATTGACAGGGTTCACCCAATCCAGCGCGTGCAGATGATAGAAATGCACGATGTGATCGTGGATCTGCAGGTTCAACTGCATGATGTTGCGGATCGAGTTGGCATTGTCGGGGATGGTGATCCCCAGCGCATCCTCGACCGCGCGCACAGATGTCAGCGCATGGGTGCCGGTGCAGACCCCGCAGATCCGTTCGGTGAAGGCCCAGGCATCGCGCGGGTCGCGGCCCTTGAGGATGACCTCAAGCCCGCGCCACATGGTTCCGGTGGACACCGCGTTGCGGATGATCCCCTGCTCATCGACGTTCACTTCGCAGCGCATGTGGCCTTCGATCCGGCAGACCGGATCGACCACCACGCGCTTGCCCGCAGTATCCAGGGTGAAGCCGTTTGGCGTCGTCACTCCCATGGCTTCAGCCCTCCACTTTCTCTTGCTTCTTCTGGGCGCGTTTCAGGGCCGACACGGCGGCATGGACCGCGATAGCCCCGCCGACGGCGCCTGCGGCGCCCATGCCCAGCTTGTCGGCATTGGCCTCGATGCCAAAGACATTGAGGTTGGTCACCCGGTCATAGAACGACCCCTGATCCCAGAACCCGTCTTCCGAACAGCCGATGCAGCCATGGCCGGACTGGATGGGGAAGCTGGTGCCTTCGTTCCAGCGCACGGTGGAACAGGCGTTATAGGTGGTCGGACCCTTGCAGCCCATCTTGTACAGGCAATAGCCCTTGCGCGCGTTGTCGTCGTCCCAGTGTTCGACGAACTGACCCGCGTCGAAATGCGGCCGGCGATAGCATTTGTCGTGGATGCGCTGGCCGTAGAACATGGCAGGCCGGCCCTGGCGGTCCAGTTCGGGCAGGCGGTCGAAGGTCAGCATGTAGGTGATGACGCCGGTCATAACTTCGGCGATCGGCGGGCAGCCCGGCACCTTGATGATGGGCTTGTCGGTGATGACCTTGTGCACGGGTGTCGCCCGCGTCGGGTTCGGATGCGCGGCCTGCACGCAGCCATAGCTGGCGCAGGCGCCCCAGGAAATGATCGCCTTGGCGTCCTTGGCGGCATGTTTCAACTGTTCGACAAAGGGCTTGCCGCCGACGATGCAGAACATCCCGTCCTCGTTCAGCGGCGGGTTGCCTTCGACGGCAAGGATGTAGTTGCCCTTGTATTTCTGGATGGTCTCTTCCAGCGCCGCCTCGGCCGCATGGCCCGCGCTGGCCATCAGCGTGTGGTTGTAGTCGAGCGAGATCATCGACAGCACCACGTCCTTGGCCAGCGGATGCGCACCACGGATGAAACTTTCGGAACAGCAGGTACATTCCAGACCGCTGACCCAGATCACCGGGGTGCGGGGCTTGGTTTCCATCGCATGGGCGATCTTCGGCACGAAGGCCGGCCCAAGGCCCAGGGCGCTGGCGGTCAGCGCGCAGTATTTCATGAAGCTGCGGCGGGTAATGCCCTGCTTGCGCATGACCTCGTAGAAGGTCTCGATCTGCGTCATGTGTCCTCCCATCGGCCGGAAACGCACCCCGGCCCTTGGGTGCCATTCTGTGCCAGCCACGGGGCATGGGTCGCGGCGAAAGACCGCAGCCGAAAAATGAAATTTATCCGTTTAGATTCAGAATGTTGATTTATAATTCTGCGGCCGCGAACGGCATCCGGCTGACCAGTTTCCACTGTGGATGGTCAGACTGTTTCCAGCCCCCCTTCAGGCTGATCGCGTGATTCGCCTGGCCCTTGCGCCAGCGCGACTAGCGCCTGACCGAAGGCCAGCCCGCCGTCATTTGCGGGCGTTGTGCGATGGGTCAGCACCGGCACACCGTCCAGCGCCGCGACCAGCGCATGGTGCAGGCGGGCGTTTTGCAGGCAACCGCCAGACAGCGCCACCGCCCGCGCCCGGCCCTGCGCAACCAGGTCGCGGGCGGGCGCGGCAAAGGCCGCCGCCAGACCATCGTGGAACCGGGCCGAGATCGTGGCGGGCGGCACACCATCGGCCAGATCCTGCGCCAGCGCACGGAACATCGGCGCGGGGTCCAGACCGGGGCCGAAGGGATAGCCCTGCCCCGGCGGGCCGGCCAGCGCCTCAAGCCGCATCGCGGCCTCGCCCTCATGGCTTTGGGCGGTGGCGGCAAGGCCAAGGCAGGCCGCCACCGCATCGAAGAGCCGCCCCGCGGAACTGGAGAGCGGCGCGTTCATGCCCCCCGCCGCCACGGCCCGCAACGCCGCCACCGGCTGGCCGGCGAACAGCCGGTCGGCCAGCGGCGCCAGCCCGGCCTGATCCAGCCGCATCACCGCATTGCGCCAGGGCTGGCGGCTGGCGGCATCGCCCCCCGGCAGGGCCGCGGGGCGCAGATGCGCCGCCCGGTCAAAGCCGATGTAATCGCCCAACAGCACCTCGCCCCCCCAGATGGTACCGTCCGGCCCCAGACCCAGCCCGTCCAGCACGATGCCGGCCACCGGCCCGCCTTCCAAAGGCCAGAGGTTTTCGCCCAGACAGGCCGCCAGATGGGCATGGTGGTGCTGCACCCGCACCAGCGGCAGGCCGGTTGCCTGCGCCGCGCGGGTAGCCACGAAATCGGGATGCAGGTCGCAGGCGGCCAGTGCGGGGCGATGGTCGAACAGGGCCGCATAATCGGCCAGCGCCTTGTGAAACTCATCCACCGACAGCGCGTCGGTCAGGTCGCCCAGATGGTGCCCCAACAACGCCTGCCCGTTCTTCACAAGGCAGATCGCCCCCTTCATCTGCCCGCCGGTGGCCAGCACCTGCCGGTCAGGAAAGCCCGGCGGCAGCGGCAGCACCCCCGGCACCCGCCCGCGTGCCCGCCGCAGCACCATTGGCGGTGTGGCCCGCTCCACGCTGTCATCCAGCCGCCGCGCGATGTCGCGGTCGTGCATCAGGAAACCGTCGGCGAAGGCGGCCAGCTTGTCCCGCGCCTCGGCATTGTCCACCACCTGCGGCTCGCCCGACAGGTTGCCGCTGGTCATCACCAGCACGCCGCCGAAGGCATCCAGCAGCAGGTGGTGCAGCGGCGTATAGGGCAGCATGACGCCAAGGCAGGCCATGCCGGGCGCCACCGCTTCGGGCAGAACCGCGCGCGAGGCGACCAGCACCACCGGCGCCGCCGGGTCACGCAGCAGGGCAAGATCGGGCGGGGTCAGGGCGGCGATGCCGTGCAGCGCCGCCTCGGCCCCCATCAGCGCGAAGGGCTTGTCCGGGCGGTGCTTGCGGGCGCGTAGCAGGGCTAGGGCCTGCGGGTTGGCGGCATCGCAGGCCAGATGGAACCCGCCC
This sequence comes from Pseudogemmobacter blasticus, assembly GCF_003071405.1. Classification (NCBI taxonomy): domain Bacteria; kingdom Pseudomonadati; phylum Pseudomonadota; class Alphaproteobacteria; order Rhodobacterales; family Paracoccaceae; genus Pseudogemmobacter; species Pseudogemmobacter blasticus. Next base: position 1,006,558 of record NZ_CP020470.1, read on the forward strand.
AGCCCCTTGACCGCAACCACGCCGCCCCGCCGCAATTCGGCCACCGCCTGCGCAACGGGATCGCCGGGCCTGACGTCCCCGGCAACCTCATACCACAGCCGGGGGCCGCAGGCCGGGCAGGCCACCGGCTGGGCGTGAAAGCGGCGGTCGGCGGGGTTTTCATAGTCGGCCCGGCAGGCGGGGCACATCTGAAAGGCGGCCATCGTGGTCTGCGCCCGGTCATAGGGCAGACCGCGCAGGATGCTGAACCTTGGCCCGCAATGGGTGCAGTTGGTGAAGGCGTAACCCTGCCGCCGCCCGGGCGACCGGATCTCGGCCGCGCAGTCCTGGCAGGTGGCGGCATCCGGCGTGACGCGCGTTTCCGCCCCCTGCCCCCGGCTTTCAAGAATGGCAAAGTCCGGCGGCGCGGGGTCGTCCAGCGGCCCTGCCTCGACCGCATCCACCCGCGCCAGAAGCGGGGCCCGTGCGCGCAAGGCGGTGGCGAAAGCGTCGATGTCTTCGCCCCAGACCTCGATCCCCACGCCCTCGGGGTCATTCCAGACCCGGCCGGTCAGCCCCATTTCGCGCGCAAGCTGCCAGACGAAGGGCCGGAACCCCACCCCCTGCACCTGCCCCCGCACCCGGATGAACTGCCCCGCACTCATTTTCTGTCCATAAATATCCCGGGGGTCCGGGGGCTGGCCCCCGGCCGCCGCATCCGCCTAATGCACCGTGCAGACCATGCAGGGATCGAAGCTGCGCACCACATGCTGCACGGCCAGCGGCACCGCCTCGTCACCCACAGCCACGCCTTCCAGCGCGGCCTCCAGCGGGCCGGGCTGGCCTGCGGCATCGCGCGGGCTGAAGTTCCAGGTGGTCGGCGCGATGATCTGGTAGCCGGCCACACGGCCATTCTCGATCCGCATCCAGTGGCCCAGCGCGCCCCGCGCCGCCTCGACCAGACCGGCGCCGCTTCCGTGCCGGGGCAGCTTGCCCTGCGTCATGTAGCTGGCGCCCGGCTCGATCCCCTCGACCAGCCGCTCCATCACCGCCTGCGTCCGGGCCAGTTCCAGAAGCCGCCCGGCCACCCGCGCCAGCACCCCGCCGCCCGCCAGGACACGGGCCAGCGGGTGGCCGTCCACCACCTGCCGCGCCAGCGCCCCCACCTCGACGCTTTGGCCCGCCAGACGCGGGGCCTTGCACCAGCTATAGGCCGGGGCGGCCATCGCCTCGTCCGGCACGGTGCGCCCGTCCAGCGGATGGGCAGTCTCGCCCTGCATCCAGGCATGGCTCAGGTCTTCGCGGATCTGGCCGGGGTCCAGGGTTGACAGGGTGCCACCCGCCCAGACGCCCCGGGCAAAGACCGGGCCATTTTCCAGCGGATAGGCCCCGAAGGACAGATAGCGCCCGCTGCCCTGCCCCAGACCGGCAAGGTCCAGATCGGCGGCGATGTCCAGAAACAGCGCCACATCGCCCCGGCCCCAGGCCATCAGCCCTTCAAGGCTATCCAGCGCCGCGAACTCTTCCAGCGGGCCGCCGAACAGCGGGCCTTCCAGATAGCGGCGAAAGGCGCGCAGCGTGGCCTGCAGCCGGGTCTTTTCGCGCAGCCCCGGCGCACGGGTCACGCCGCCGGGCTGGATGGCCAGCGTATGCGGCCATTTCCCGGCCAGAAGGCCCATGATGTGCAACAGCTCGGCCCGCGCCTGCACTGCCGTGCGCTGCGCGCTGCCCTCAAGCGCGGTGAAACGGTCAACCGCGCGGCCGTGCCAGGGCCGGCCGGCATAGGCGGGGCGGGCGAAATCGGGCATGAAGAACAGGTGGAAATGCGTCAGATGGTCAGCCACGTTTTCGGCGGCATGGATCAGCGCCGCCATGGCCGCGCCCTGTGGCGTGGGGGTCAGCCCCATGGCCTGCCCCAGCGCCTGCGCCGCCGCCGCCGACTGGCTGATCGAGCAGATGCCGCAGATGCGCGGCGTGATCACCAGCGCATCGCGCGGATCGCGGCCTTCCAGCATCCGTTCGAACCCGCGATAGAGCGGCGCGTTGACCTGCGCGCGGGCAACGCGGCCCTCCTCGACCTCCAGCGTCACCTCAAGATCGCCTTCAACCCGGTTGAACGGGCCCACCACCAGCCGCGTCATCGCGGCTTCCGCAGGGTTGGCGGCACGACCACGCGGTCGGACTTGGCATTGGCGCCGATCCGTTCCGGCGTGGCGGCCTTGGACAGCGAGGCCAGCGCCATGAACCACGCCTTCGGCATGTCGGTGGGCAGGCCGACCGGGATGCCGGCGATCTTGGGCGTGTCCACGAAGGCATGGGCGGGGTCTTCGAACTGCGGCGCGGTGCAGTTGATGCAGGGGTATCCGCCGCGGGTGCAACTGCCCTCGCCGTTCCAGGGGCGGATGTTGCAATCGCCCACGGCCTGGGTGCCGATGCAGCCAAGGTTTTCCATCATGCAGCCGATTTCTGACAGCTCTCGCGCGGAAGCCTTGTATTCGTAGAATTCGTTTTTCGGGCAGCCGTGATGGACCAGATGGTCAGCATAGAACCGGGGTCGGGCATAGCCGTCCAGCGCCGGCACCTCGCCCGCCGCCAGCAGAAGCAGCGTTTCGGTCACCCAGCCGGGATGGGTGGGGCAACCGGCGACGTTGATCACCGGCCCGCCCGACAGGCTGCGCCAGCCCGCCCCCAGCAGCCCGCCGGGATGGGCGCCGTCGTATTGCAGGCCCACGGCATCGGTCGGGTTGCCGCCCGCGGCGGTGACGCCGCCATAGGCGGCACAGGTGCCCACGGCCACAACATGCCGCGCCCTGACGGCCAGCCGTTCTGTCCAGTGCATCAGGCTGTGCCCGGTGCCCGACAGCATCTGGAACCGACCCGTCCCGCCCGGCCCCCGGGCAATGGCGCCCTCGACACACAGGATGTCCAGCGCCACGCGCCCTTCGGCCACATCGTCCAGGATCGCCCGCGCCTCGGCCCCCGTCTCCACCGACAGCGCCGGATGCCACAGCAGCCGGATGCCGGCATCGGCCAGCAGGTCCGGCAGGCCGGGGCTTTCGGCGCAGAGCAGCGACATGGTGCAGCCGCCGCAGCCCGATGCCTGCAACCAAAGAAGCGTTGTCATGGCGCCCCCCCGGCCAGCGGCAGTTCCAGCCGGAAACAGGCGCCGGGGCCGCCTTCGGCCAGCGTCAGGCTGCCGCCGTGTTCCTGCGCGATCTTGTGGCTGATCGACAGGCCAAGGCCGGTGCCGCGCCCGACCGGCTTGGTGGTGAAGAACGGATCGAAGATCGCGCCGCGCACCTCGGGCGGGACACCGGGGCCGTTGTCGGCCACCGTCAGCACGGCATGGCCGGCCCCGGTTCCGATCGACAGCCGGATTTCCGCGCCTTCGTGCCCCTCAAGCGCATCGACCGAGTTCTGGACAAGGTTCATAACCACCTGCTGCACATGGCCCACCCGGCCCCGCACCTGCACCGACGGCAGCGGGTCCATCACCAGGGCCACGGGCTGTTTCATGCCGCGCAACACCCAGCTTGCGGCGATCCGCACGGTTTCGGCCAGATCGAAGACCACCGTTTCGCCCGACCCGTCAGACGACAGCCGGCGCAGGTCTTCCACGATGTCGCGCACCCGTTCGGCGCCGTCGCGGGCGCCCTGGATCGCCTCGCGCAGGTTGGCCAGTTCACGGTCCAGCCGCAAGGACTGCCGCAGCGCAATCAGCTCTTCACGGCCTGCGCCTTCCTGCACGCGGCCGAAATAGGTTTCGAACTTGGCCGCGTAGCGTTCCAGCGCATGAGCATTGGCATAGACGAAGCTGATCGGATTGTTCAGCTCATGCGCCACCCCCGCCAGCAGCCGGCCCAGCGAGGCCAGCTTTTCGTTGCGCACAAGCTGGGCCTGCGTGGTTTTCAGCGCGTCATGGCTTTCGCTGAGGTCGGCATAGGCCCGGCGCAAGGCGCCCAGCGGGCGGCCGGTCAGCACGAAGCCATCAACCCGGCCGCGATCATCCAGCCGGGGCGCGATGGACAGGTCCAGCGGTTCTGTGCCCGAGGCCGTCCGCAGGTTGATCTCAAGCCCCGCGCTGCGGCGGCGGTCGCGCACCATCTGCATCAGCCCCGCCAGCGGCGCGGCATCGGCGGGGTCGAACATCTCGGACAAGGGGCGGCCCAGCGCGGTGGCTTCGGAACAGCCGGTCAGCGCGGTCACCGACCGGCTGACCTGCGCGATGCGACCGGCCCGATCGACCACGATCAGCACATCCGACACCGACGACAGGATCGCCGTCAGGAAGGTGCGCATCTCCTCAAGCTCGGCGTTCTGGCGTTCAAGCTGTTCCTGATAGACCACCAGATCGGCATAGGTCCGGTCCACCGCCGACAGCACCTCGATCCAGGCGTCGTCGGTGAAATGCGGGGGCCGTTCGGGCCCGGGGCTGCCAAGGTCGGGTGTCATGGGCAAATGCTAGAAGCGGCCCGCCCGCAGGGGAAGGGGAATTCGGGAGTGGTGGTTTCGGGCCATACGGCCACCACATTGGACACCCATCTTCCGTATAGACGCCAATTATGGAAAGTATCTTTCCAATTTCCTGCATGACTGCGACGCTTTGGCGCAGATTTTCCGCTGCACTCTCAACCGCTTGCAAGAAAATTCATCGGTTCTGAATTTCGCTTTCCCACCATCCTGCAAACCATGTTCTCACTTGTCACCCAAGTTGAAAGCCTTGCGACCAGCCACTGAGGGAGGAGCCGGTGTCGAAGCGTGTGTTGATTCTGGGCATCGGCAATGTGCTGTGGGCCGACGAAGGCTTTGGCGTGCGCTGCGTCGAAGCCATGGCCGAAAGCCACGCCCTGCCCGAGAATGTGCGGCTGCTGGATGGGGGCACGCAGGGGCTGTACCTGCTGCCCTTTCTGGAAGACGCCGATGCCCTGCTGGTGTTCGACGCCATCGACTATGGCCTGCCGCCCGGCACGCTGAAGCTGGTGCGCGATGGCGAGGTGCCCGCCTTCATGGGTGCCAAGAAGATGAGCCTGCACCAGACCGGCTTTCAGGACGTGATCGCCACGGCCCAGCTTCTGGGCCGCTGCCCGCCGCAGATGGTGCTGATCGGTTGCCAGCCGGTCGAGCTTGAGGATTACGGCGGCGGTCTGCGCCCCGAAGTGGCCGCCCGCATCCCGCAGGCCTTGCAGATCGCGCGCGACATTCTGGCGGAGTGGGGTGTGACGGTCGGCGAAGGGCGTTCGGATGCCTCGCTTCTGGCCGATCCGTCCATCCGCTGGGCCGCCTATGAACAGGGCCGCCCCTCGGAAGATGAGGCCTGCCGCACCGGCGACGCCCGCTTTTTCCCCGGGTTCGCCTGATGTGCGTGGGCGTTCCCATGCGGGTGCTGTCGGTCGATGGCATCGCCGCCCGCGCGCAGGATGGCGACCGGGTGGAACTGGTGGACCTGTCGCTGTTGCCCGACGCGCGCCCCGGCGACTGGGTTCTCAGCTTTCTGGGCGCCGCCCGCGCCCTGCTGCCCGAGGAGGAGGCGCTGAAGATCCGCGCCGCGCTGGACGGGCTGAAGGCGCTGATGACGGGCGGCGATCTGGGCGATGCCTTCGCCGATCTTGAGGCGCGCGCCCCGCAGCTCCCCCCCCATTTGCAGGCCGCATTTGATGCCGGCCGCACGGAAGGATGATCCATGCACGACCACGCCCCCGACCATGACCTGCCCGCGGCTTCGGCCACCCATCCGCTGATTGCGCGGCTGGAACAGGAATTCGACTATCCGCGCCTGTGCTCGGCGGAGGACATGGCGGACTTTCTGGCCCGGCCCGGCGTGCATTGCCTGTTCGTGCCCGGCGATCCCCGGCGCAATCTGGAAACCGCCGATGCGGCGGTGATCCTGCCGGAACTGCGGCTGACGTTCCAGAATACCTTTGATTGCGCGGTGGTGGATGACGCCATCGAAGCGGCCTTGCGCGAAGAAACCCGCGCGCTGAAAACCCCCGGTTTCCTGTTCTACCGCGACGGCGCCTTTCTGGGCGCCATCGAAAAGGTGCGCGACTGGTCAGATTATCTGGCCCGCGTCACCCATATCCTGTCGCTTTCCCCAGCCTGAGGTCCGCCATGGCATCGCCCTTCATGCTTCCCCCCACGGGCTTTGGCCCCGGCTCGCAGCCCGATCCGGCGGGTGAGTTGCAATACATGCCGCTGCCCTCGGGGATGCGGACCTATGCGCCGCATATCCCCGAGGCCGACGATCCGGTGGCCACCGCCGAGGCGCTGGCGATGCTGGCCGAGATGGCCGCCGCCTGTGACGCCGCCGCAAAAGGCGCAGGCCCGGCCGAGTTCGACCTGTCCACCCTGTCGCCCAAGGCGCGCAAGGTGATGGCCGATGCGCTTGGGCAGGGCGAGGTGTCGATCCGGCTGCGCGGACTGCCCGCCGTGATGGTGCAGGAAAGCGTGTTCGCCGGGGTCTGGATGCTGCTGGCCGCCGGGATCGACCGGGTCGAGATCGGGCCGGTGCCGGGGTTGACGCTGGCCCGCGCCCATGTGCCCCACCGCCCGGCCCTGGGCACACAGGCCCGCCGCATTGCCGGGCTGGCCAATGCCCCCGCCGTGCTGACCGAGCTGATCGACCGTTCGCGCAGTCGCCAGCCCGGCGACAGCGCGCATGTGATCAACCTGACCCTGCTGCCCCACACGCCCGAAGACCTGCTCTGGCTGGACGAGGCGCTTGGCGAAGGCGCGGTCACCGTGCTGTCGCGCGGCTATGGCAACTGCCGGGTGACGGCCACGGCGCTGGCCGGGGTCTGGCGGGTGCAGTTCTACAATTCGATGGACACGCTGATCCTGGACACGTTCGAGGTGACCGACATGCCCGAAGTGGCGCTGGCGGCGGCGGAAGACCTGTCTGACAGTGCCATCCGCATCCGCGACGTGATCGAGGCGATCCGATGACCGGCGCGCCCCGCACTCAGGGCTTTGAAGGCAGCTATCTGGGCGCCGCAGACCGGATCAGCGCGCAGGCGATCATGGAATGCAAGATCTGCTGGACGCCCTATGACCCCGCCGAGGGCGACGACACCCGGCAGGTGCTGCCGGGCACCGCCTTCGTCGACCTGCCGGACGACTGGACCTGCCCCGGCTGCACCGCGCCCAAGGCGCAGTTTCTGGTGCGCGAAGACCCCGGCGCCCCGGCGGCGGCCGTGCTGGATGAAATGGCCGCGCGCAGCCGCGCGCTGGTGGCCGACTTTACCGAGATCTTCAACAGCAAGATGCGCGACGTGCCCATGGTGAACCATGCGCTGCATGTGCAGGCGGTAGAGTTCCAGCCCTGGGAGGGCGGGTTCCTTGGCGTGTTGGTCGCGCCCTGGTTCATGAACCTGGTCTTCCTGCCGCCCGCCAGCCGCCCCGTGCTGGGGGCCGGCGAAAAGGAAGTGATCGCCTTCCCGTCGGGCGATTACGAATTCCTGCACAACAGCCGCGAGATGACCGGGCCTTATCTGGCCTGTTCGCTGTTCTCGCCCATGGGCGATTTCACCAGCCAGCTTCAGGCGGTGGATGTGGCGCGCGCGGTGATGGCGGAACTGTTCAAGCCGGAAAACCGCGCCGAAACCGACCGCGCCGCCGAAATCCGTGCCCGGCGCGAGGCGGAACTGGCCCCGCCACCGCCCGAACCGGAGGAGGAGAGCGAACCCTCGCGCCGGCGGCTGATTACCGGGGGGCTTGGCGGATGACGCTTTCGGCGGTCACCATCACGCTGGCCGCTGACGGTCCGCGCCTTGCCGCAGCCCCGCCGCTGCCGGTCGAGGCGCTGATCCTTGGCAAGCCCGTGACCGAGGCCGCCGACCTGCTGCCGCGCCTGTTCAATCTGTGCGCCGGCGCGCAGGGTCTGGCGGCGCGGCTGTCGCTGGGGCTGCCGCCCGGCGACAGCGATCCCGCCGCCGAAATTGTTCGTGATCATCTGGCCCGCGCCTGTGTCACCCTGCGCGCGGCGGCCGGGCTGGCCCCGCCGCGGTTGCCCGCAGAGCCCGCCACGCTGTTCGGCCCCGCCCGCCGGTTGCCGCAGGACCGGGCGGGCTTTTCGGACTGGATCGCCAGCCCTGCCCCTGCCGCCGCCCTTACCGCGCGGCTTGTGGCCCTGTTCCCCGCCGGTGCTGCCACCTGCCCCGCCCTGCCCCCGCCCCCCGCCGATGATCCGCTGGCCGAAGGCGCGTTCGAGAATTCCGCTGCCGGACGGCAGGCCGACCACCCGCTGTTACGCAGCATCGAGGCCGAGCACGGGCGCGGCCCGCTCTGGCGCTATCTGGGTCTGCTGGCCGATCTTGAGGCCGCGATGGAGGGCCGCCTGCCGCCCGCCGCCTGCCGCAACGGCATTGCCGTGGTCCCCGCCGCGCGGGGGGGCCTATGCGCTGCGGCTGACGCAGACGGCCGGAATCGTGACCGGCCTTGCCCGCCGCACCCCGACCGATCACCTGCTGGCCCCCGGCGGCGCGCTGCTGCAATCGCTGGCCCGCCTGCCCGGCGCGGACAGCCGCCTTGCGCCCCTTGTCGTGGCGCTGCACGATCCCTGCCTTCCGGTGACCCTGCGCGAGGCCGAGCCATGCACGAGATGAGCCTTGTCGAAGGCATCCGCAGCATCGTGCTGGATCAGGCGCGCGCGCATGGCTTTTCGCGCGTGACCGTGCTGCGGCTGGAAATCGGCCGGTTTGCCGGCGTGGAAAAACCCGCGCTGGACTTTGCCTTCGACGTGGTGATGCGCGGCAGCCCCGCCGAAGGCGCGCGGCTTGAAATCATCGACCTGCCCGGACAGGCCATGTGTTACGACTGCATGACCGCGGTCGAGATTGCCAACCGTCTGGACCCCTGCCCCCGCTGCGGCGGCGGCAGGCTGATCCCCAACGGTGGCGATGAAATGCGGATCAAGGATATGGAGGTGGTTTGACATGTGCACGGTTTGCGGATGTTCGGACAAGGTCATCGTGGACGGCCGCGAGATGAGCCATGACGAGGCGCACCGGCTGGGGCTGGCGCATAACCACGCCCATTCCCACGGCGACGGCCTGCCCCATGGTCATGGTCACGCGCATGACCATTCGCACGGCCACAGCCACCCGCACCGGCATGGCGACACGCTGCATGACCACCCGCACGACCACCACCACAGCCACCCGCATGACCATGCCCATGGCGCGGGTCACAGCCATGGCGATGCCGATCATGCCCATGACCATGGCGGCGGCGACCACCATCACCCGCATGAGGGCACGCATCATTACGGTCTGGGCGCTGCCGGCGTGTCGGTACCCGGCCTGACGCAAGCCCGGCTGATCGAGGTGGAAACCTCGATCCTGGCCAAGAACGACGCCATCGCGCAGGGCAACCGCCGGGTGCTGACCGCGCTTGGCACGCTGGCGCTGAACCTGGTTTCCAGCCCCGGATCGGGCAAGACCACGCTGCTGTGCAAGACGATCGAAGCCCTTGGCGACACCCCGCTTGCGGTGATCGAGGGCGACCAGCAGACCAGCGCGGACGCCGACCGCATCCGCGCCACCGGCGCGCGGGCGATCCAGATCAACACCGGCAAGGGCTGCCATCTGGATGCGCAGATGGTGGGCCACGCGATTGACGAGCTGCGCCCCCGGCCGAATTCGTTCCTGTTCATCGAGAATGTCGGAAACCTTGTCTGCCCCGCCGCCTTTGATCTGGGCGAGGATGCCAAGGTGGCGATCCTGTCCGTGACCGAGGGCGAGGACAAGCCGCTGAAATACCCCGACATGTTCACCGCCGCGCGGCTGGCGATCCTGAACAAGGTGGACCTTGCCCCGCATTGCGACGTGGATCTGGACTTGTATGAAGAAAACCTGCGCCGCGTGAACCCCGACATCACCATCCTGCGCCTGTCGGCCCGCAGCGGCGAAGGCATGGCCGCCTGGATCGACTGGCTGCGCGCCCGGCTGGCGGAGAAGGCGGCATGACGGCGACCCGGCCCACCGTTCTTCTGGTCGATGACGAGCCACATTCGCTGTCCGCCATGCGGATGGCGCTTGAGGATGAATTCGACTGCGTGACCGCGCCCGATGCCGAAGCCGCCCTGATCCGCATGGAAGAGGAATGGGTGCAGGTGGTGGTCTGCGACCAGCGGATGCCGGGCCGCACCGGGGTGGAATTCCTGGCCGACCTGCGCGAACGCTGGCCCGATGCCGTGCGCATCATCATCACCGGCTATACCGACCCCGCCGCCATGGCGCAGGCGATCAATGATGCCGGCATCCACCAGTTCCTGACCAAGCCCTGGCACCCCGACCAGTTGCTGATGGCGGTGCGCAACGGCGCGCGGCTGTTCGGCCTTGCGCGCGAGAATGAGCGGATGGCGCTGGAAATGCGCTTCCTGGCATCGACCGCGCAGACCAAGCTGGAAAAGCGCCGCCTTGCGCTGCGCGACGGGATGGGGTTCGAGACGATCCTCCGTTCGCCCCTCAGCCCGATGAGCGCGCTGGTCGAAACCGCCCGCCATTACGCCAGTTTCGACGTGCCCGTCCTGCTGACGGGCGAGGCCGGCACCGGCCGGGCGCGGCTGGCGCGGGCCATGCACTTCGGCAGCCTGCGGTCTGACAAGCCGTTCCACGCGGTCAATCTGGCCGGTCTGCCCGAAGACCTGGCGCTGATCGAGATCTTCGGCGCCAAGCGCGGCGTTCTGCCGGGCGGCGTGAACCGGATCGGTCTGGCGCAGAAGGCCGATCGGGGCACCCTGTTCATCGAAGGCATCGAACATGCCAGCCCCGCGCTGCAACTGGCGCTGTGGCGGCTGCTGGACGAGGGCAGTTTCACCCCGCAGGGCGGGCAGGAAGTGCTGACCACCAACCTGCGCCTGATTGCCGCCACCGGGGGCGATCTGGCCGCGCGGGTGGCTGACGGCGCCTTCCGCCCCGACCTTTACTATGCGCTGTCGGTGGCCGAGCTTTCCATTCCGCCGCTGCGCGCCCGGCGGGGCGATGTGGCGATCCTGGCGCAGGAATTCCTGGCCGACCTGGCCGCGCGCCACGGCAAGCCCGCGCAAGGCTTTACCCCGGCGGCGCTGGAGTTTCTGGAAAACTACGACTGGCCCGGCAACCTGCGCGAATTGCGCAACGAGGTGACGCGGATGCTGATCTTCGCGCAGGCCCCGGTTCTGGGGGCCGAACTGATCAGCCGCGCCATTCTGCAAGCTCCGCCGTCCGACGCCGGTGCGGACCGCAGCGCCGAAGGCGTGCTGACCGCCGCCGGAACGCTGAAAGACCGGGTCGAGCTGATCGAGATGCGCATCCTGCGCGAAACGCTGACCCGCCACCGCTGGAACAAGTCGCGCGCGGCGGTGGAACTGGGCCTGTCGCGCGTTGGCCTGCGCGCCAAGCTGGACCGTTATGGCATCCTCGATCCCTCGGGCCGGGTGCATGAGGAAGAGGAGGACTGAGCCATGTGTCTGGGGATACCGGGGCAGATCACCGCCATCACCGACGCCGCCCGCCTGATGGCCATGGCCGAGGTGTCGGGCGTGCGCCGCGAGGTGAATGTCGCCTGCGTGGCGGGCAATGATCTGGACGCGCTGGTCGGACAATGGGCGCTGATCCATGTCGGCTTTGCGATGAGCCTGATCGACGCCGACGAAGCCGCGAAAACGCTGGAGGCCCTGCGCGATCTGGGCGAGGCGCAAGAGGCGCTGGACCAGATGGCCGCGTCGGATGAGGCGCTGGCATGAAATTTGCCTCGGAATTCCGCGACCCCGCCGCCGCCCGCGCGCTGCTGTCGGCCATTGCCCGCAAGGCCGACCAGATCGGCGCCACCCGGGCGAACCCCGTTCACATCATGGAAATCTGCGGCGGGCATACCCATTCGATCTTTCGCTACGGTCTGGACAAGCTGATTCATGAGGGGGTCGAGTTCATCCACGGTCCCGGCTGCCCGGTCTGCGTGCTGCCGATGGCGCGGGTTGATGAATGTGTGGAGATCGCCGAACGCCCCGGCGTGATCTTCACCACCTTCGGCGATGCGATGCGGGTGCCGGGCCACCGCAAAAGCCTGATGCAGGCGAAATCGGCCGGGGCCGACATCCGCATGGTCTATTCGCCGCTGGATGCGCTGCAACTGGCCCGGCGCAACCCGGGCCGCGAGGTGGTGTTCTTCGGACTGGGGTTCGAGACGACCACGCCTTCGACGGCGCTTTCCATCCAGCAGGCCGCGCGCGAAGGGCTGACCAATTTCAGCGTGTTCTGCAACCACATCACCGTGCCCGAACCGATCAAGGCGCTGCTGGATGACCCCGACATGACGCTGGATGGCTTCATCGGGCCCGGCCATGTTTCGATGGTGATCGGCATCCACCCCTATGACTTCATCGCCCGCGATTATGGCAAACCCATCGTCGTGGCGGGGTTCGAGCCGACCGATCTGCTGCAATCGGTGCTGATGGTGTTGACCCAGATCGCCGAGGGGCGCGCGGCGGTGGAAAACCAGTATGCCCGCGTCGTGCCCGAACACGGCAACCGGGTCAGCCTGGCCGCCATCGCCGATGTCTATGAGCGCCGCCCCAGCTTTGAATGGCGGGGTCTGGGCGAGATTGATGCCAGCGGGCTGCGCATCCGCCCGGCCTATACCGCCTTCGATGCCGAGGAGAAATTCGGCATCGGCTATGCGGCGGGGGCACGCAACGTGCCGGAAATCGAAGGCTGCGCCTGCGGCTCGGTGATGACCGGCAAGCTGAAACCCACGCAATGCCCGCAATTCGGCAAGGGTTGCACGCCCGAAATGCCGCTGGGGGCGCTGATGGTGTCATCGGAAGGCGCCTGCGCGGCCTATTGGCAATATGCCGGCGCACGCGGGACGGCGGCCTGACATGGCCCTGCGCGATACCCATGTGACCCTGGCCCATGGCGGCGGCGGGCGCGCCATGCGCGACCTGATCGACGAGGTGTTCACCGCCGTCTTCCAGCCCCCCGGAACCGAGGATCAGGCCCGCCTGATGACCGCCGCCCTGCAGGAACCGGGCGCCCGGCTGGCCTTTACCACCGACAGTTTCGTCGTCACGCCGCTGGAATTTCCGGGCGGCGACATCGGCACGCTGGCGGTTTGCGGCACGGTCAATGATCTGGCCGTGGGCGGCGCGCGGCCGTTGTGGCTGTCGGCGGCCTTCATCATCGAGGAAGGCTGCGAGATCGCGCTTCTGCGCCGCATTGTCGCCAGCATGGCGGCCGAGGCGGCCAGGGCCGGCGTCCGCATTGTCACCGGCGATACCAAGGTGGTGGAACGCGGCAAGGCCGACCGCGTGTTCATCACCACCGCCGGGGTTGGCGTGATCCCTGTCGGGGTCGAGATCGGCGCGGCGCAGATCCGGCCCGGCGATGCTGTCATCGTCAACGGCGTTCTGGGCGATCACGGCGCCGCCATCCTGGCCGCGCGGGGCGATCTGGCGCTGTCGGTGGATCTTGCCTCGGATTGCGCGGGTCTTGGCCATCTGATGCAGGCCGCGCTGGCCGCCGCCCCCGGCCTGCACGCCGCGCGCGACTGCACCCGTGGCGGGCTGGCCAGCGCGCTGAACGAAATGGCGGCCGAGGCCGGGGTTGCGGTCGAGATCGACGAAACCCGCCTGCCGCTGCGCCCCGAAGTGGTGGGCGTCTGCGAAATCCTGGGCCTTGATCCGCTGTATCTGGCGAACGAAGGCCGGCTGGTGCTGTTCTGCCCCGAGGATCAGGCGCCGGGCCTGCTGGCCGCGCTGCGATCGCTGCCCGAAGGCGCGGGCGCGGTGCAGATCGGCCGCGCCCTGCCCGGCCCCGCCGGCCGCGTGACCCTGCGCACCGCGTTCGGCGGCGCACGCATCGTGGACATGCTGGTGGGCGAGCAGTTGCCGCGCATCTGCTGACGCCGGCCCGGACCGCCGCCTGAGTCCGTACACCGTGGCATACGACTCAAACCGGGCTTCCGGCGGGGACGTGCGGGCCGGCGGCGGCCAGTCTCAACCCGGAATATGCCGCAGATCCGGCCTGTTTCACCCCTGGAATTCCGACCGACCGACCGTCGCGACAAGTGGACGCAGCGCTGCGTCGCGCCGGCTGATCGTGTTTTCGGAAAATCCATCAAGACAATGTTTTTATTTCATTTTATTTGGCACATCCCTACAGAATTCCTGTCGGATGGTACGGCTACCGGCGGTTGGATAGCTGTAACGGGCCAAATTAAATCAAGCATCTTGTGTAAATAATTTCTGACAGTTGATGATGTCAATAAAACGTGACAGTCTTTCCTTGCAACCTAGGGACCCCCCAAAGGTGGCGATGAGGGTTCGGTCATCACCCTCGCGAAACATTCGATGGCCAAACAAATGGAGACGTAAATGGCAGACGATCCTGATAAGGTCTGGCCGAGCGGGCTGACCCTGAAAGAAGCTGAGGAAGTTCACGAGCAAGTGATCCTCGGCACCCGTATTTTCGGCGGCGTGGCCGTCATCGCCCACGTGCTCGCGGCTGTCGCGACCCCGTGGCTCGGTTGATGGAGGGCTAAATGATTTTCCCGAAAGTTTGGCTCGTCGTGAAACCCGGCGTCGGCATTCCGCTGATGCTGTCCGCCGTCGCCGTGTCGGCTCTCGCCATCCACGTTGGCGTGCTGACCCAGACCAACATCTTCTCGGACTACTGGAATGGTCGTCCGATCACCGCTGCTGGCGCTGCGGTGGCTGAGCTGACCCCGACCGCTTCGGCGAACGATGTGGCTCTGCTGAAGTAAGACCCCTGCGCCGCCCTTCGGGGCGGCGCATCCCCACCCCAGGGTCGGGAGCCCCGGACCTCCGAGGGGCATCCCGATATTTGCGTTTCTGGCGGCGCCGGGCCGGCAAGACCCGCAATCCGCCACATGGATGGACCCGGCACATGGCTGACCTGAAGAGCATCGTCGTGAACAAGCTGGCGGGGCTCGGGCCGCGCTGGATGCCCTTCGCGGATGTCGCCACGCCGGACGTTCCCCTTTCGCGCCTGATGCGGCTGGCCCTGTTGCAGGTCACGGTCGGCATGGCGCTGGTGCTGATGGCCGGCACGCTGAACCGGGTGATGATCGTCGAACTGGACGTTCCGGCCAGCCTTGTCTCGATCATGCTGGCGCTGCCCTTGCTGTTCGCCCCCTTCCGCGCGGTGATCGGGTTCAAGTCCGATACGTTCCGGTCGGCCCTGGGCTGGCGCCGCATCCCCTTCATCTGGAAGGGCACGATGCTGCAGTTCGGCGGCTTTGCCATCATGCCCTTCGCGCTGCTGGTGCTGTCTCAGCAAGGCTATGCCGCCGAAGCGCCGCGCTGGCTGGGCCTGTCCTCGGCCGCGCTGGCCTTCCTGCTGGTGGGCGCCGGGCTGCACATCGTGCAGACGGTCGGCCTGGCGCTGGCCACCGACCTGGTGACCGAGGAAGACCATCCCAAGGTGGTGGGGCTGATGTATGTCATGCTGCTGTTGGGCATGATCATCAGCGCCTGGCTTTATGGGATGCTGCTGGTCCAGTATTCGCCGGGCCGGCTGATCCAGGTGATCCAGGGCTCGGCCGTGGTGACCATCGCGCTGAACGGCTATGCCATGTGGAAGCAGGAGGCCCGCAATCCCCGGCGCGCCCGTGACGTGGCCGAGGAGATCGGCTTTTCCGCCTCGCTCAAGGCGCTGTCGAACATTCGCGGCATGAAGCCGCTGCTGCTGCTGATCGCCTTCGGCACCGCCGGCTTCGGCATGGCCGACGTGCTGATGGAACCGTTCGGCGGCCAGGTTCTGGGCATGACGGTTTCGGAAACCACCAAGCTGACCGTGGTGCTGGCGCTTGGCACGCTGGTGGGCTTCGTCGGTGCCTCGCGCTGGCTTGCCCGCGGCCGCGCACCGCTGGGGGTGGCCCTGTTCGGGGCGCTGGTCGGCGTGCCCGCCTTTGGCGTGGTGATCCTGTCAGCCTCGACCCTGAGCATCGTTTCCTTCGTGGGCGCCACCTTCGCGGCGGGCTTCGGCGCCGGCCTGTTTGGCCATGGCACGCTGACGATGACCATCCGCATTGCCCCGCCGCGCCAGACCGGGCTTGCGCTTGGCGTCTGGGGTGCGGTGCAAACCACCTCGGCCGGGCTTGCCATTGCCGCGGGCGGCGCGCTGCGTGATGCGATGCTGGCCAGCGGCGACCGCGGGCTTGACGCGACGGCCCCCTATATCACGGTCTTTGCCGTTGAAATGGCGCTGCTGGTCGCGGCGCTGGTGGTGATCGTTCCGCTGTGGATGAACGGGCACAAGGGCAACCTGCGGTCCCGCGCCCCGATGCTGGATCAGGCGCGGTCCTGACCGGGGGCCTCAGGCCGGACGGAACACCAGCGCCAACCCGTTCATGCAGTAGCGCAGCCCCGTGGGCGGCGGGCCATCGGGGAAGACATGCCCGAAATGCCCGCCACAGCGGCGGCAGTGCACCTCGGTCCTGGTGCCCAGGAACAGCGACGTGTCTTCGCGCGTGGCAATCGCATCCGGCAGCGGTTGCCAGAAGCTGGGCCAGCCGGTGCCGCTGTCGAACTTGGTTTCGGACGAGAACGCCGCCAGATCGCAGCCCGCGCAATGATAGGTGCCCGCGCCATATTCCTTGTCCAGCGGGCTGGACCCGGCGCGTTCGGTGTCTTCCTCGCGCAGGACGGCATATTGTCGGGGCGTCAGGCGGGCGCGCCATTCGGCTTCGGACAGGGTGATTTCAAACCCGCCTTCGGCGCGGGCGGGCCGGGCCAGCCCCAGCGCGGCGGCAGTGGCAAGAAACAGGCGGCGGTGCATCGGCAATCTCCCCTTCGCGCGCAGTCTACCCACCGATACGACCGCGGCACAGCAGCGGATTTGCCCGATCACGCAGATTCGTTGCCGGCCGCCGGCCGGGCTTCCCCTTGCGGCCCTGCGCGATATGTTCCATGAACCGTAGGAACGAAATTTCTGGACGCCCGCCATGCTGGATCAAGTGACGAAACCGACCGAGGAAGTCTCGGTCCGCGATCTCTTCGGAATCGATACCGAAATGCGCGTGAAGGCCTTTGAGTCACGATCCGACCGCGTGCCCGAGATCGACCCGACCTACAAGTTCGACCCCGACACCACGCTGGCGATTCTGGCGGGCTTTGCCTACAACCGCCGGGTGATGATCCAGGGCTATCACGGCACCGGCAAATCAACCCATATCGAACAGGTGGCGGCGCGGCTGAACTGGCCCTGCGTGCGGGTGAACCTTGACAGCCACATCAGCCGGATCGACCTGATCGGCAAGGATGCGATCAAGCTGGAAGACGGCAAGCAGGTGACGAAGTTCCATGAGGGCATCCTGCCCTGGGCGCTGCGCAACCCCGTTGCCATCGTGTTCGACGAATATGACGCCGGCCGCGCCGATGTGATGTTCGTGATCCAGCGCGTGCTGGAACATGACGGCAAGCTGACGCTGCTGGACCAGAACGAGATCATCACCCCCCACCCGTCCTTCCGGCTGTTCGCCACGGCGAACACCGTGGGTCTGGGCGACACGACCGGGCTTTACCACGGCGTGCAGCAGATCAACCAGGCACAGATGGACCGCTGGTCGCTGGTTGCGACGCTGAACTACCTGTCCCATGACGCGGAAACCGCGATCGTGCTGGCCAAGAACGCCCATTACAACACCGACAAGGGCCGCAAGATCATTTCGCAGATGGTCACCGTGGCCGACCTGACCCGCACCGCCTTCATGAACGGCGATCTTTCGACCGTGATGTCGCCGCGCACCGTGCTGAACTGGGCCCAGAACGCCGAGATCTTCCGCAATGTCGGCTACGCCTTCCGGCTGAGCTTCCTCAACAAATGCGATGAGCTGGAACGCCAGACCGTGGCCGAGTTCTACCAGCGCTGCTTCAACGAGGAACTCCCGGAAAGCGCCGCCAGCCAGGCGATGAAGTGATGAAGGCGGCCGGTCCGGGGCTGCATATTGGCCTGATCGGCGGCATCGGCGTAGCCGCGACGGTGGTTTACTACCAGAGGCTTGCGGCGGCTGTCGGCGGGCCGTTCCGGCTGACCATTGAACACGGCGACATCCAGACACTGATCCGCAACAATCTGGCGGATCTGCGTACTCCTCAGGCGGAAATCTTCGCAGCGATGGCCGCGCGGCTGAAAGGTGCGGGCTGCGACTCCGTGGCCCTTACCTCGCTTGGCGCGCATTACTGCCTGGAAGAGTTCCGGGCACTGTCGCCGCTGCCGGTGGTTTCGGGCGTGGCGCCGCTGGATGCGATGCTACACGGGGCAGGATACCGCCGCGTTGGCCTTCTGGGAACGCGCGTGGTCATGCGGACCCGGCTTTACGGCCAGTTGCAGCTGGTTCAGGGCGTGGCTCTGGACGACGAGATCGAGATGCTGGGCCAGACCTATCAGGAGGTGGCCGTCGCCGGTACCTGCACCGACCAGCAGCGCGCCGTTCTGCTGGACGCAGGGCAACGAATGGTCCGCGACCTTGGCGCCGAGGCAATTGTGCTGGCGGGCACCGACCTCAACCTTGCCTTCGATGGGCAGAACCCCGGCTATCCCGTGATTGACGCGCTGGACAGCCATGTCGCGGTGCTGGCCGATCTGGCGACAGGCCGCACCGACCTTGCCACCTTGGGCTGATGCCATGACCAAACCCACCGACAACCCAGCCGATCCGTTCAAGAAGGCGCTTGCCGAGGCGACGCGCACCATGGCGGACGACCCGGAGATGACGGTCTCCTATTCCGTCGATCCGCCGGGCATGAACAAGGAAGGCATCCGCCTGCCGCAGGTCTCGCGCCGCCTGACCCGGGACGAGGTGTTGCTGGCGCGGGGCACGGCCGATGCCTTCGCGCTGCGCCGCAAGTTCCATGACGAAGGCGTGTCGGGCCGCTATGCCCCCACCGGGCAACTGGCGCGCGACATCTATGACGCGATGGAAACCGCCCGCTGCGAGGCGATGGGGGCGCGGGAAATGCCCGGCACCGCCACCAATATCGACGCCAAGATCGGGCATGAGGCCGACCGCAAGGGCTATGCCCAGATCACCAGCCAGCAGGATGTGCCGCTTTCGGTGGCGGCGGGCTATCTGGTGCGCAATCTGGCCACCGGGCGCGACCTGCCCGCCGGCGCGCAGAACGTGATGAACCTGTGGCGCGGCTTCATCGAGGATCAGGCCGGCGGCACGCTGGAAACGCTGGACCATGTGCTGTCCGATCAGGCCGCCTTTGCCCGGCTGGCCCGCAAGGTGATTTCCGACCTGGGCTATGGCGACCAGCTTGGCGACGATCCCGACCGCCCGGAAGAAGACGATCTGGGTGACGAGGCCGAGGAAGACGAGGACAGCCCCGAGTCCAACGGCGAGGAACAGCAGGACGGCGACGAGAGCGAAGCCGCGCCCGAACGCAGCCAGGACGAACAGCAGGATGAATCGCAGGCGCAGGTCTCGACAGAAGACAGCGCCGACATGGAACAGGGCGATGAAACCGAGATGCCCGACGGCGAGACGCCGCTGGAGCCGCCGCCGCCCGCGCCCTATTCCGATGCCGACCCGAACTACACCGTTTACACGACCGACTTCGACGAAGAAATCAAGGCCGAGGATCTGGCCGAACCGGCCGAACTGGAACGGTTGCGCGCCTATCTGGACCAGCAGCTTGACCCGCTGAAAGGCGCGGTGGGGCGGCTGGCGAACAAGCTGCAACGCCGCTTGCAGGCGCAGCAGAACCGATCCTGGCTGTTCGATCTGGAGGAAGGCATCCTGGACGCCGGCCGTCTGGCCCGCGTGGTGGCCAACCCGACGACGCCGCTGTCGTTCAAATGGGAAAAGGACACCGAGTTCCGCGACACCGTGGTGACGCTGCTGCTGGACAATTCGGGGTCCATGCGCGGCCGCCCGATTTCCATTGCCGCGATCTGCGCCGATGTGCTGGCGCGCACGCTGGAACGCTGCTCGGTCAAGGTCGAGATCCTGGGGTTCACCACCCGCGCCTGGAAGGGCGGCCAGAGCCGCGAACGCTGGCTGGCGCAAGGCCGGCCGCAGGGCCCGGGCCGCCTGAACGACCTGCGCCACATCATCTACAAATCGGCCGATGCCCCCTGGCGGCGGGCGCGGGCCAATCTGGGCCTGATGATGAAGGAAGGGCTGCTGAAGGAAAACATCGACGGCGAGGCGCTGGAATGGGCACATCGCCGGATGCTGGCCCGCCCCGAGGCGCGCAAGATCATGATGGTGATTTCGGACGGCGCCCCGGTGGACGATTCCACCCTGTCGGTCAATCCGGCCAGCTTCCTGGAAAAGCACCTGCGCGACGTGATTGCCATGGTCGAACGCCGCAAGGCGGTGGAACTGATCGCCATCGGCATCGGCCATGACGTGACGCGCTATTACCAGCGCGCCGTGACCATCACCGATGTCGAGCAACTGGCCGGCGCGATGACCGAACAGCTTGCGGGCCTGTTCGACAAGGACCCGCGCGCAAGGGCCCGGATGCTGGGCATCCGCAAGGCGGGCTGAGGGGGCTTTCGCCCCTGTGCGCCAGCGGCCGTCGCGCCGGAGATTTGCAGAAGGGAAAGCCTGACCGTGTTCCAGACCTTCGACAGCCCAGCCTCGCCCGAACAGGGCCCGCCCCGCTTGGCAGCCCTGCGGGCCGCGCTGGCCGCCGAAGGGCTGGCCGGGTTCATCGTGCCGCGGGCTGATGCGCATCAGGGCGAATATGTCGCCGCGCGGGATGACCGGCTGCAATGGCTGACCGGCTTCACCGGATCGGCCGGCTTCTGCGTGGTGCTGCCCACGGTGGCCGGCGTCTTCATCGACGGGCGCTACCGCACGCAGGTCAAGGCGCAGGTGGACCTTGCCGCCTATACGCCGGTGCCCTGGCCCGAGGTGAAGCCCGGCCTCTGGATCGCCGACCATCTGGCGGCGGGCGATGTGGGCTTCGATCCCTGGCTGCACACGGCGGACGAGATCGACAAACTTCGCGCGACACTTGAAGATTGCGATGTATCCATCAGGTCAACAAGAAATTTTGTCGATTCCATATGGCCGGATCAGCCCGCCGCTCCGCTGGGCCGCGCCTTCGTGCATCCCGATGCTCTGGCGGGCGAAAGCAGCGCCGACAAGCGGGCCCGTCTGGCCGAGGGCTTGCGCAGCGCGGGCCAGCGTGCCGCCGTCCTGACCCTGCCTGACAGCCTTTGCTGGCTTCTGAACATCCGCGGCGCCGATGTGCCGCGCAACCCCATCCTGCACGGCTTTGCCATCCTGCATGACGATGCGCGCGTCACCCTGTTCACCGACGCCGCCAAGATCGACGAGACGGTGCGCGCCCACCTTGGCCCGCAGGTTACCCTGCGCCCGCCCTCGGCCTTCGTGCCGGCGCTGCATACGCTGCAAGGCCCGGTGCGGGTGGATCGCGCCACCGCCCCGCTGGCGGTGTCGGACGAGTTGCGCGAGGCAGGGGTGGAAGTCGCCTGGGGCGATGACCCCTGCCGCCTGCCCAAAGCGAAGAAGAACGCCGCCGAGATTGACGGGATGCGCGAGGCGCATCTGCGCGACGGGGCCGCGATGGTTGAATTCCTGTGCTGGCTGGATGCGCAGCCCCCCGGCAGCCAGACCGAGATTTCGGTGGTGCGCGCGCTGGAAGGCTTCCGCCGCGCCACCAACGCGCTGCATGACATCAGCTTCGACACCATCAGCGGCGCCGGCCCCAACGGCGCCATCATGCATTACCGCGTGACCGAGGAGACCAACCGCCGGGTAGGCCCCGATGAGCTGCTGCTGGTCGATTCGGGCGCGCAATACCCGGACGGCACCACCGACATCACGCGCACCATTGCCATGGGCCACCCCGACCCCGATGCGATGGACTGCTACACCCGCGTGTTGCAGGGGCTGATCGCGATTTCCCGCGTGCGCTGGCCCGTGGGCCTGTCGGGCCGCGACCTGGACCCGCTGGCGCGCTTTCCGCTGTGGGTTGCCGGGCGCGATTTCGACCACGGCACCGGGCATGGCGTCGGCGCGTTCCTGTCGGTGCATGAAGGCCCGCAGCGGCTGAGCCGCCTTTCCGAAGTGCCGCTGGAACCCGGGATGATCCTGTCGAACGAACCGGGCTATTACCGCGAGGGCGCCTTCGGCATCCGGCTGGAAAACCTGATCGTGGTGCAAGAGGCCGCAAAGGGCGCCGACGCGCATCGCCGCCAGCTTGCCTTCGAGACGCTGACCTTCGTGCCCTTCGATCGCCGCCTGATCGACACCGCCCGCCTGTCGCCGGATGAGCGTCAGTGGCTGAATGCCTATCACGCCGCAGTTCTGGAAAGGATCGGCCCCCGCCTGTCGGAGGCCGCCCTGCGCTGGCTGCAAGCCGCCTGCGCGCCGCTTCAGGCGGCCGCAGCGGTCTGACGAATCCGCTCGACCATGGCGCGCAGCCCGTTCGACCGCTGCGACGACAGGTGATCGTTCAGCCCCAGCCGGCCCAGTTCGGCCGCGGCATCGACGCGGGCAACCTCGGCCACCGGCAGGCCGGCATAAAGCGCATGGAGAATGGCGATCAGCCCGCGCACGATCATCGCATCGCTGTCGCCCTGAAAGTCGAACCGCCCACCCTCGATCTGCGGGCGCAGCCAGACCTGGCTGGCGCAGCCATCCACCTTGTAGGCCGGCACGCGGAAACTGTCGTCCAGCGGCGGCATCGCCTTGCCCAGGTCGATGACATGGCGATAGCGGTCCTCCCAGTCGTCCAGGAATTCCAGCGTCTCGGCGATGTCTTCAAAGGCGGGCGTGGCCATGGCAGTCTCCTTCGTCTTCTTCAGGTAGTCCCCCGCGCCGCCAAGGTCCAGACCCGGAAACGGGCGCTTTTCAAAGCGCGCCCGGTGCGCTAGCCAGTGGTCAGAAGATGGAGACGCCCATGAACCGCCGCACCTTCGCGCTGTCGCTGTCGCTGGCCCTTGCCGTGGGCGGTTGCGCCCGCGTGCGCAGCAGCAAGCTCAACCCGTTCAACTGGTTCGGCCGGTCCGAACCGCGCGAGCAGGTCGCCCTGCCCGCCGCCCCGCAGGATGCGCGCAACCTTGTCGGTGAAGTGGTGTCGATGGCGGTCGAACCGCTGCCCACCGGCGCCATCGTGCGCGCCACCGGGCGCACCCCGACCCAAGGCTGGTGGAACGCCGAACTGGTGGCGCAGCCGGTCACCGAAAACGGTCTTCTGGTGCTGGAGTTCCGCATCCTGCCTCCGGTGACCCGGACCGATGTGAACCTGCCCCAGTCGCGCGAAGTGACGGCGGCGCTGTCGCTGTCGCAACGCAAGCTGGAAAACGTGCGCGAGATTGTCGTGCAAGGCCAGTCGAACGCCCGCAGCTCCCGCCGCTGAGGTTTGCAGCGCCCACGGGCGGGGGCGCTGCCCCGCACCCCCGGGATATTTCGGGACAGATGAAAGGGCATGGGCCACCCTGTCTTTCATCTGTCGAGAAATATCCCCGCCGGAGCAACATCCCGAGCCGGTTGCGCGCAGAGGCGAGAAGAAGGGTGTGCGACCGCGCCTTGCGCGGGCGCTCCGCAAGGTCGCGCTGCGGTCAGAGCCGGACGACGCGCACTTCGGTGCCTTTGGCCGACAGGGCAATCTCGCCGCGGCACAGGCGCAGCGCATCGTCGCCAAAGGCTTCGCGGCGCCAGCCTTGCAGGGCGGCCCCGTCGCGACCGCCCGCGGCGATCGCATCCAGATCGGCCGACGAGGCGATCAGCCGCGGCGCCACGCCCAGTTGTTCGGCCTTGGCCTTGAGCAGCACCCGCAGCAGATCGGCCAGCGCGCCGTTCACCTGGGGCGCATCGCCCTGCGATTCGACCTTGGGCATGTCCTCGGGCCGCATCTCCAGCCCGCGCTTGACCGCCGCCAGGATGCCTTCGGCGATCTCGGGCTTGCGCCCTTCGCGCATCAGCAACCGCGACCGGCCCAGTTCTTCGGCGTTTTGCGGCCGGGTCGAGGCCAGTTCCAGCAGCGCATCATCCTTCATCACCCGCGATCGGGGCACGTTCTGGGTTTGCGCATAATGTTCGCGGAACCGCGCCAGTTCCTTGACGACCGCCAGGAAACGGCCCGAGCTGGTGCGGGTCTTGATCCGCTGCCAGGCGTCATCGGGGTGGACGGTATAGGTGGCCGGGTCGGTCAGGATCGCCAGCTCTTCCTCGACCCAGGGACTGCGGCCGTTCTTGCGCAACTGGTCGGACAGCCATTCGTAGATCACCCGCAGATGGGTGACATCGGCGATGGCGTAATCCTTCTGCGCCTCGCTCAGCGGTCGGCGCGACCAGTCGGTGAAGCGGCTGGTCTTGTCCAGACCGGCCTTGGCAATCTTCTTGACCAGCGTCTCATAGCCGACCTGTTCGCCAAAGCCGCAGACCATGGCCGCGATCTGGGTATCGAACAGCGGCTTCGGGAACACGCCCCCTTCGACGAAGAAGATCTCCAGATCCTGCCGGGCGGCGTGGAACACCTTGACCGTCGCCTCGTGGCGGAACAGGTCATACAGCGGTTCAAGGCTCATCTCGGCGCCCTCGATCGGGTCGACCAGAACCGCCTCGCCTTCCTTGCCGGGCAGCGCCATCTGCAGAAGGCACAGCTTCGACCAGTAGGTCCGCTCTCGCAGGAACTCGGTATCGAGGGTGACGTAGGGGCCCGCCTTGGCGGCCTCGCAGAAGGCGGCAAGGTCTTCGGTCGTGGTGATCGTGCGCATGGGCGTCTTTCGTCCGGGTTCGCGGGGGTATCCCGCCATCCCCGCTATAGGCGCGGCGGGGCGGGATGGGAACCCTCTCGCCGGTGTGCAGGGCCGCATTTCGCGGCCCCGGCGACGGATTTCACACAAGTTCCGCCAGATCGGCGGCGGCAAAGCCCTTTGCCCCTGCCCCGGCCTGCACATGGCGTACCCAATCCGGGTCGCTGATCAGGGCGCGACCGACGGCGATCAGGTCGAACTCCTCGCGCTCCATCCGGGCAATCAGCTTGTCCAGCGGGCTTGCCGGCGCGCCTTCGCCACGGAAGGCCGAGAAGAATTCGCCGTCCAGCCCGACCGAGCCGACGCTGATGGTCGGCTTGCCGGTGATCTTCTTCGCCCAGCCGGCGAAGTTCAGCCCGTCCTCGCCGTCGATCTCGGGGAATTCGGCCACCCAGAACTTGCGCTGCGAGCAATGGAAGACATCCACGCCGGCCTCGGACAGCGGACCAAGCCAGTCTTCCATCTCGGCCGGAGTCCGGGCGAGACGGGCGGTGTAATCCTGCTGCTTCCACTGCGACAGGCGCAGGATCAGCGGGAAGTCCGGCCCGATGGCCGCGCGGGTGGCCTTGACCACCTCGACGGCAAAGCGGGCGCGTTCCCGGATCGTCGCGCCGCCCCAGCGGTCCTGCCGGACGTTGGTGCCATCCCAGAAGAACTGGTCGATCAGATAGCCATGCGCGCCGTGCAACTCGGCCACGTCAAACCCCAGCCGCCTGGCATCGGCCGCAGCACGGGCATAGGCGGCGATGGTGTCGGCGATGTCTTCCTCGCTCATCGCGCGGCCGCGGGCATCGCCGGGGCCGACCAGTCCCGAGGGGCTTTCGACCGGCAGATCCGGTTCCCAGCCGGCGCGGGTTGATCCGGTATGCCAGATCTGCGGTCCCATCCGGCCGCCGGCGCCATGCACCGCGTCGATCACCGATTTCCAGCCCGCAAGCGCCGCCTCGCCATGAAACAGCGGAATGTTCGGCAGGTTGCGCGAGGTGGGGCGGTCAATCACCGTGCCTTCCGACAGGATCAGCCCCACCCCGCCCGCCGCCCGGCGGCGGTAATAGTCGGCATTGCGGGCAACCGGGGTGCCGCCCTCGGTCATGTTGCGTGTCATGGGCGCCATGACGATGCGGTTCTTGAGGTCCAGGCCCTTGAGTTGGAACGGGCGGAAAAGCACATCGGTGCCACGGGTCATCACAATTCTCCTTTTCGCGGATGCGGCATAGGTATATTCTGGAAACCTGGTGTCAATTAGGCACCTGAAAGACACCAGGTCACCCGGAGGTAACCGCATGAACATGCTGCAAACCGCGCAGCCCGCCACCTCGGTCTGGAACAGTTCCTGCATGGCGCATTTCCATGCCGAATGTCCCACGCGCGAACTGTTCGACCAGATCGTCGACAAATGGTCGGTCATGGTGCTGGCGGTGCTGGAACACGCGCCGCAGCGGTTCAACGCGATCAAGCGGTCGCTGGAAGGCGTGTCGCAGAAATCGCTGACCCAGACCCTGCGCCGGCTGGAACGCAACGGTCTGGTGCATCGCCGGGTGCTGGCAACGTCGCCCGTGGCGGTGGAATATGCGCTCAGCGATCTGGGCTGCACGCTGCTGCCGGCCTTTCGGACGCTGTATTACTGGGTCAAATCCTCGATCCCTGCGGTCGAGGCGGCGCGGGCGGCCTTTGACCGTGCGGCCGCGGAATGACGGGCTGGACGCCGGCCCGCGCCTTGTGGTTCGCGGGCGGGCTGGCGGCGCTACTGCTGGCGCTGGTCGGCGTGGCCTTGCCGCTTTTGCCCACCACACCCTTTGTCATTCTGGCCGCCGCCTGTTTCGCGCAATCCTCGCCCCGGCTGCATGACTGGCTGCTGGGGCATCGCGTCTTTGGTCCGGCGATCCGGGACTGGCGCGATCACCGGGCGATCCCGCGCAAGGGCAAGATTGCCGCCGTAATCGCCATGGCTGCCGCCTTCGGCCTTAGCGTTGCGTTGCGGCTGGCGCCATGGGTTCTGGTGGCGCAAGGCACGGCGCTGGCGGTCATGGCGGGCTGGATCGTGACCCGCCCTTCGGGACCGCGCACCTAACCCAGCAAAACCGGCGTACGGTCGCCTGCCGCAAAGCGGCGCAGCACCGCCGGATAAAGCCGGTGTTCCTGCACCAGAACCCGCGCGG
Organism: Pseudogemmobacter blasticus; assembly: GCF_003071405.1. Classification (NCBI taxonomy): domain Bacteria; kingdom Pseudomonadati; phylum Pseudomonadota; class Alphaproteobacteria; order Rhodobacterales; family Paracoccaceae; genus Pseudogemmobacter; species Pseudogemmobacter blasticus. The sequence goes on from NZ_CP020470.1 coordinate 1,033,436, forward strand.
CCAGACTGTCGGCGGTATCGCCCGGCAGGACCGGCACCCGCGCCTGGCCAAGAACCGGCCCTGCATCCAGATCGGCCGTCACCTCATGCACGGTGCAGCCGGCCTGCGCATCGCCTGCGTCCAGCGCGCGCTGATGGGTGTGCAGGCCCGGATAGGCGGGCAGCAGCGACGGGTGAATGTTCAGCATCCGCCCCGCGAGCCGCGCCACAAAGGCCGGCGTCAGCACCCGCATGAAACCGGCAAGGCAGACCACATCGGGGCTGGCCGCCAGCAAGGGCTGCAAAAGGGCGGCTTCAAACGCCGCGCGGTCGCGGCCGAAGGGGCGATGATCCACCGCCGCCACCGGCACACCCAGGGCGCGCGCCTTGTCCAGCCCCGAGGCGGCAGGATCGTTCGACAGCACCAGCACCGGCCGCGCCGGATGATCGCCGGTCATGCTTTCGACCAGCTTCACCATGTTCGACCCGCCGCCCGAAATCAGGATGGCAACGCGCCGTGGTGCGGCTGTCACAGCAGGCGGCCCTTGTAGATGACGCCTTCGCCTTCCACGACGCGGCCAATCTCGGTGACACTCTCGCCCGCCTCGCGCAGCACCTGCGCCAGGGCCTCGGCCCGGTCGGGCGCGGCGACCACGATCAGCCCGATGCCGCAGTTGAAGGTCTTGAGCAACTCGGCCTCGGCCATGTTCGCGGTGCTGGCCAGCCAGCGGAACACCGGCGGCAGGGTCCAGGACGACAGGTCAATCTCGCAGGCCAGACCTTCGGGCAGCACCCGCGGCGGGTTCTCGGTCAGGCCGCCGCCGGTGATATGGGCCAGCCCATGCACCCCGCCCGCCCGCACCGCCGCCAGCGCCTGCCGGACATAAAGCCGCGTCGGCGCCAGCAGCGCCTCGCCCAGTGTGCCGGACGAGAACGGCGAGGGCGCGTCCCAGCCCAAGCCCGACAGTTCCACCACCTTGCGCACGAAGCTGTAGCCGTTGGAATGAACCCCGCTGGACGCCAGACCCAGCAGCACATCCCCCGCCGCCACGCCGCGCGGCAGGTCTTCGCCCCGTTCCATCGCACCCACGGCAAAGCCGGCAAGGTCGAAGTCGCCCTTGTGATACATTCCCGGCATTTCCGCCGTCTCGCCGCCGATCAGCGCGCAGCCCGAATCGGCACAGCCCTTGGCGATGCCCTCGATGATGCGGGCGGCCTGATCCACCTCCAGCTTGCCGGTGGCGAAATAGTCCAGGAAGAACAGCGGTTCGGCGCCCTGACAGACCAGATCGTTCACGCACATGGCCACCAGGTCGATGCCGATCGTGTCCACATTGCCGGTGTCGATGGCGATCCGCAGCTTGGTGCCGACACCATCGGTCGCCGCGACAAGAACCGGGTCGGTGTAGCCCGCCGCCTTGAGGTCGAACAGCGCGCCAAAGCCGCCAAGCCCGCCCATCACGCCCGGTCGGCCGGTCGATTTGGCGGCCGGCTTGATGCGGTCGACCAGACGGTTCCCGGCGTCGATGTCCACGCCCGCATCGGCATAGGTCAGCCCGTTATGCCCCGTCTTTTCCTTGGTCATCATGCCCGCTCCTGCCATCGACCCGCCGTCGCGGACGCCTTACGCGTTTTGCCCGCAAGGCGCAACAAAGCGGCGCAGTCCCCGGGCGTTTCCGCCCCTTCGACTTGACGCTTCGGCCGCATCTGCTACCCAAGTCGGCAGCGTGGGCCTGTAGCTCAATGGTCAGAGCTGGGCGCTCATAACGCCTTGGTTGGGGGTTCGAGTCCCTCCGGGCCTACCACCCCCGCGTCAGTCGCATTTGTTTTCAGGTGCTTACGCGGCATTTTGTCAAACCTGCCCAGCAGGTTTGACAATTTTTGTTCTCTCTTCGTCCGCTGCAAGCTGCCTTTTCAGGGCCTCGCGGGCGAGTCCGAGACGGTCGGCAGCCTGAATATAGGTCTGCACTTCCTTGAGATTCTTGTGGCCTGAGATAGCCATGATCTGCGGCCCGGTGCATCCGGCCTCAGCCAAGCGACGGCAAGCCGCCTTCCGCAAACCATGCGCCGAAAGCCCATCGGGCAGCCCGGCTTCCGTCACCCGGTCCCGAAACCAATTCCCAAACCCGGCCACGGCGAAGGGCTTGCCGTATTCCGTCAGAAGGAACGTCATGTTCTTCTTGGGCAGCGCGTCCAGCGAAGCCCGAAGAACGGGGTGCAGCGGGATTTCAACCTCGGTTCCGGTCTTGGACTGGCGAAGGGTAAGCACCCCGTCCCGAAGATGCTGCAAGCCCATGCGCACAACGTCAGCCCGGCGCTGCCCGGTGTAAAGCATGAGGTCCAGCGCCAGCCGGGCGCGGCTTCCGGTCGGGTGTTTGTCGTAATACTTCTGGATTTCGGCCTCGGTCCAGGTGCGATAGCCCGATGATCCGGTGCGCAACTTGCGAATGCCCAAGGTTGGGTCATCCGGGCGCATCCCGGTTTCAACGGCATGGCGCATCAGAATCTTGATTGTCTTGAGCCTATTGTTGGCAACGGCGGGCCGATCTGCCAGCTTGGCTATGATCGCCTTGACGTGTTCCCGTTTCAGCTTCGCAACTGTCTTGTCGCCGTGCTGTTCACGAAAGGGTTCAATTGTGCTGCGATAGGTTCGCTGGGTGATCGGCTTGAGATTGAGAAATTCCGCTGAGCGATAATAGCTGACGACAAGGGCAGCAACGGTGCCGGGTGAGGTCTTCGCGGCCCCTGCCCCTTCCGTCTGCACCCCGCCCTTGGTAGCAGCCTCATATGCCGCCATGAATTCGGGACTCCACGGCAGGCCGGGAAGTGCAACACGGTCAAAGCCGGGACGGCGGAAATACCAGCGCGACCGCCCATGCCGATCGAGGAAGCCTTGGCAATACTTCGGGGGCTTGCGCATCATCGCAGCACCTCATTCCATTCGTTACCTGTGTCGACACTCTCCGTCGACACGCCGTCTCCCGGCAAGCAATCAATTGCGGCGTCCAGCGCCCGCACATCCCACAAGACGCGCCCGTAGACCTTTTTCGGGCCGGGCATGATACCGTCGCCCATCATGCGATCAAAGGTAGTCGGGGACACCCCGGCATAGGCAGCCGCTTCCGGGCGCGACAGAAGCCGCGCAACGGGAAGGGGTAAGACCTTATGACGTGCCGGGGTGCCCATAGTCGCCTCAGAACGCGCCCGAGAGCCGCACTTTAACGGTGCCGGTGCTGGCAGCGACGGACTCGATTGCCACGCCCAGCTTGGTATTGCCGCTGGCAGTCGAGGTGACGAGTCCGTTGCCCGAGTTGTAATAGACCGGAACGCCCGGCCCCGCGTAGGCTTCGCTGGCAACCTTGGGCAGTTCAAAGACTCCCATCGTCACGATGTCGACCTTTTCACCGATAGCAGCTTTGCCAGCCGCAACGCCGATGATGGAACCGGCTTGCACGATACCGCCCGAGACAACCGCCACAGGGGCGGCAATGGTGATCGTGTCACCCTTTTGAACGTAATTCTTGGCCATGATTACACGCCTTTCGAGGTTTGGAATTGAACGGTGGACGGGCGATGACCGCCCGTAAGGTTGCGGATTTCAGCGTCCAGGCTGGCGAGTGCCGCCGCCAATTCGCTATGAGAACGGTAGCGGATCATTTCCCCGCTACTGTCCTGCACCATGAGCGCCCCCGAGAATTTGGCATCCATGAGCCGTTCCCGGTAAGCCTCAAGTTGGGCGAGGGTCACGGCCATCACGATTCCTCGGAACGGAACGCGCCGCGCCAGTCGAGCCAGCCGCAGCCGAAATCGAGGAAGGCCCGGTATTTCAGCCCAAGAGTATCCCACGCCTCTTGCCGCTGAATCTGGACGCCTTGCGCCGCGCTCAGATAGGCATACTGGATCGAAGGCACGGAAGCCGGGTCTGCCAGCAGATACCACGCATCGCCGGTCAGCCGGGGTTCGACAACCAGCGTCAGCTTGATCGGCTGCACGTCATCCGTGGTCGCGGCATAGATCGTCGCCAGCAGCTTTTCCGCGTCCGTTTCCAGATCGGGCGAAACCACCAGATACTTCGGCACGGCATTGATGATCGTCTTGCCGTCCAGCCCCTTCACGGTGCGCATATGCTTGCGGGCAGCCGTCAGGGCAGCTTCCGACAGGACCGGCAGAAGCGCCGCCGCCGTGTTGCCGCGCGAGGCATGGAAGACCGCCGTGCCGTCGCTCAGGTTCGGATTGCCCGTGAACAGCTTTACCAGTTCTTCGGCTTCCGTCTGCGCAGCGGCTTGGCCCATCGCGGCAGTCATGTCGCCAAGGAGTCCAAGGTCATCGTCGATCAGCAGCTTGCGGCTGACGTTGATCGCGCGACCGAAGGTCTTGAGCGCCATCGTCTCGCCCGCTTCGGCGCGGTTCGTGTGGGTGAATTCGCCGTCTTCGGTCATTTCCTCAAGACGGCCCATTTCCCCGATGCGGATCGAGGTCGACGTTTTGAAGTTGGGAAGGGTCCGTTGACGCGCCAGAGCCTTGAGTGGGGACTCCGCTGCCTTGTAGGCCTGGGCCGCGACCTTGCCCATCGCGTTGCTGACCACCAGCGGGAAGTCGGACGTGCCAAGCGAACGGTGGAACACTTCATCCGCGCTCATGCCACGGGTCGACACACCCGAACGAGTCAAGCTTTCGGCTGCCAGATCACGCAGGCTCATGCCCACGAATTCGCGGCTGGCATCGGGCAGTTCGCCCCCGGCCATGCGGAACGCCAGTGCATCGGCGGCGCGGGTCTGGATTTGCGCCGGATCGTCATTCGAGCCGGTCACGCGGATCGTCGGGACGGTGCGGCCCCGCTTCTGGATTTCATCGAAAGCAGCCGCGCGCGCCTCGGTCACGGTGGCGTCCGCGTCAATCTGAGCGTCAGCCCATTCGGCAGGCAGACCAGCCGCGCGGGCAATGGTGCGAATTTCGGCGCGGTGCTGCACCGAGTCATTCTGGTTTTCATCAAGCATAGGGGTTTGGCCTCGGAAGGTTGCGCCGGAATCGGCAGGGACAGGGACGGCGGAAACTTCAAAGATCGCCCACGCCGCCGCCGTGCGGGTGCGCGATTTCGTTTGCGGGTCCGTCCCCTCAGACCAGCGCGTAACCTTGTATCCGACAGACACGCCTTTCAGGGTGCCTTCGCGGATGCGTTCGACAACGGGGGCAGCGTCAGCCGCGCCGCTGAGACGGATCGAGGCGACAAGCTGGCCCCCTTCCATCCGGTGCGCCGTGACAGTGCCGATAACGTCGCGGGCAGAACCCTGGCGGTGCCCGTCCAGGACGGGTGCGCCCACCAGCCGCGACAGGTCCAGCCCGGCAGGGTCCAGCCGTTCCAGATACGCGCCACGGGCATCGCGGCGGGTCACATCGGCAAAGGTGGAAATGACGGCATCAACCGTCAGCCCATCCGCATTGAAGGACTCAGGCTGAAAGTCTGCCGCGCGGTGAAGCATGTTCATTGGGTGACTTCCTTTTCGGTCTTGGCGTCCCAAGGTGCCTTGGGCAGCGTGATCGGGGCTTTCGAGCATTCTTGCGCCATCCAGCGCCGCAGCCCGTTTGTTAGGCTGATCGGCTTAGGCTTTTTCATCACCCCCGCCCTGTTGCCCATCGGCGGCGCGTTCCGCGTCAAGGTCATCGAGGTTCCAGCCGCGTTCAGCGACCGCCTTGCGGCGCGAGGTCAGCCCGGCTTCCAGTTCGGCAACCGTCGCCTGAATGTCTTTCAGCGGGTCGACTTGCAGCGGGCGCGGCGGAAGCCATTCAGCGGTGAGATACGCAGCCGGGTTGCGCTCGAAATCGGGGGCATCCAGTTCGCCCGACAGGACGCCATGCGCGATGACCTTGCGCCAGACGGGCGCGAGAAACTGCGGAACAAGGGTGCCATACTGGATTTGTTCAACGCGGGTGCGGAAGGGCAGCAACCCCGCCCGCAAGCTGGAATAGTTCGCCCCCGTCAGATCGCCCGAAAGCAGGTGATCGGGCAGCCCAAGGCCAGCCGCCAACTGCCGCAGATTGAGTTTCAGGAAGGCTTCCACCTGTTGCAGTTGGCCCGGCGTATTGAATTTCACGTCCTGCCCGACGCCAAGCCGCCGCAGCGCCCCCGGCTCAAGGCTCACGTCGCCTTGATCGTCATAGGCATCGGTCGACGTGCCGTTCATGTCGGTAATGAAGCCGGTGTGCATCGCGGCAACCTTGGCCCCGACAAGCAGGGCATCGCAGAGTTGATCGAAGTCGCCAGCAGGCAGGATGACAGTGGCAAGCCAAGACACGCCCCGCACCTGTCCCGGTGCCAGCGGCTTGAAGACGTGCAGCACGGAAGCGGCATCAAGGCGAACACTCTGCGATTGCGCGAAAAGGTTGCCGGGCTTTTCCGGCACGATCCAATAGGCCAGCCGCTTGCCGTTCGGGTCCAGTTCCACGCCCGAGAAGATCGAACGCCCATCCGACAGTTCGCCGGTCTTGGCCTCGTCCAGAAGATCGGCGGGAATAATCCGCAGGCGCGGCCCGTCTTCGGTGTCGAGGATTAGTGCGACCGCTTCGCCCGCCTTGACCATCGAGTCAGCAAGAATTGCCTGCATCCCCCAAAAGTCAGTGCGGCACTCACTGTCAGCAGCGCCAGCCCATTCTTCAAAATACGCATTGATCGCTTTCCGTTGTTCTGGGTCCGGGTGTTTCGAGGTCGGCACGATCCCGGCCCCGACAAGCGCGCCGGTCCAGTTGGCGCAAGCCTGCGAAATCCACGGGTTGTTCAACGCCAGATAGGACGCCCGCGACCGCAGCGACGGTGCAGCCGCCGCAACCTCGGGATTGATCCGCCCGAATTGCCCCATGCCAGAGGAGCGACGGCCCCCGGCTGCCCCGTCAAAGCTGCGAACACGGGCAGGTTCGGACTTGCGCTTGAAGAGGTCCAGAACGCCCAAGATCAGGACTCCACCTTCTCGCGCCGTTCGATTTCAGCGAAGATCGGCTGGCAAATGTTGGTAAACATGATCGTCGAGACGGCTTCAAAGCTACCGGCGCAGTCATATTCAAAGCCATCAGGCGGTGGCGCGAGCCAATCCGGCGCGCTTCCGTGCCTGCCATTGATTGCCCAATGTCCACTGAAATCGAGTTCGCCGTCGACGCGAAGCTGTCCGATCTGGAAAACCCACTTGTCGGTGCCCACTGCAAGCGCAGCAATGGCATGGTGCAGGCCGCGTTCGACATGCTTGCCGTCAGCGTAGCTTTCCCGTGACTCGCTACGCATCTGAGAGTCGAACTTGGCCAATGCTTCGGCTGCGAAGCCGTTGTCGAGGGCGGCAAGCAGCATCCTGGCGCGATAGATTTCCTCTTGCGGGAACAGCAGCGCACCTTTCTTGCCGTAGATGTCAGGAACGGCGGTAAGGATGTTGCGTCCCGCAAGGCCCTTGAGTTGGTTGAAAACCTTCTCTTCGGCGCGCTTCTCTGACGTAGCGATGATGTTCGCCATGTCCCGTAGGGTGATCGTGTTCATGGTCTCGGTCTCCTTTATCTTGCCTACCTTCTACATCGGAATTGACGATTCTGCAAGATCAAAGATTCCACTGGAATTATTGATTCTGCTATGGCATAAAGGCGCCACAGACGTTGATGACCATCGAATCGGGGCGGGTGCGCTCGCCCCGATTCACAGAAGGATTTGCGCGCCGCGGGTTCCTGTTCTCCCTCGCATCCGGTGCGCAGATAGCCGGGATTCCTCTCAGTTCCTTACCCGGCTTGAAGGGCGGCAGGTGTGGGCATTTCACCTGCCGCCCCTTTTTACAGAAGCACATGAAAAGGAACCGAATCCATGCGCCCCCTTACCAAGACCGAATTGCGCGCCACCAGGACGCTTGCCCAGATGCTTATGGAGTCTGGGGTCAACTTCGAAACCGCCGCTGAGATTGTCGGAATGAGGCTGAAATACCTCGGCGCGTTCTCGATCCCGAACGTCGCGCGGGTGTTCCGGGTCGACCCCTAGAAGCACATCTAACGTGAAATTCACGTTCGATTTCAGCTATTTATCACGCGGTATGCTCGATAAATTCTGATTCGGACGCAACAGAGGAGTCCCCAAAATGCACCTGCAAAACACGCCCGCCCAAATGGAAGCTGACCGCCTCATGGTCGAATTCATTTCCAATCCCAACTTCCCCAAGGCGCTTGAGCGGATCAAGCGCGCCGCCGCTGAGAATGACGACGAATTCCTTGCCGACATTCTCTTGCGGTCCTACTTGGGGTCGACGCCCGCTGGGGGCTGAAGTAGCGGGCGCAACACGGGATTGTGTGTTGCGCCATGCTTGATAACAGCGACTGAGACGTTAACTGAACGTTCACGCGCATCGGGCAGGGTGGGTGTCGCAAGCACACCACAAGCCGATTCGAAACGCCAAAAACCTTGTCAAGCCCTTGTGTAGAATCTCAAGGCGTGTCAAGAGAACTTATGTTGCTGCCTGGCGCGTTTTGTGCTTGACAGGTTTGTGGCCCCAAAAGGCCTTGAAGGGAATGAAAGATGACCGGTCAGATGATACTGGCTCAGAACCGCCTCTTCGGGACTGACGGCCTTGATGTGTCCGACATCAAGCTGTTCCCGGGTTCTGAGCGCGATGTTTCGAGCGAACAGTTCGTTTCGGAACTTAATAAGGTTCTTGCCCAGCTTGAAGCTGGCGACTATGACGTTGTGGACGAATAATTTTCACAACCGCAAGGCGCGACTTTGAGCTATAAAGAACTCTACGAATTCGCTCAAACACAAGATACACCAATCTCACGGAAGGTGCTTCTCCCAGAGGTGAAGCGCCTTTCTGGTATTAATGCCATAAGAACGGTGAAGACTGGCGCGGATACTCGTGTTTTTCGCGGACTATGGCTAACGCCTCAGAACCAAGAACATCGTCTTGTTCAGCAGTTGGGCTGCCATATTATTCTGCTTGCCCGTGACCTGAACTATTGCTGGGAACGGTTTGTCTACGTCAAAGAACTGATGCATGTCTTTGATGCTGAAAACGCAAAGACCAGTACACCAGAGCTTTTCCAATCCCTGATCGATGAGTTTGGGGCTGCAAACGAGACGCCTTCCGACCAAATGTTGTCTGAGTTCGCTTCATTCTGGCGTGCCCTAGGTATTCTGTGCCCCGAAAAGCAACGCGAACAGTTTGAGCGCGAGCGGACCGACCTGAAAATTGACGATTATGAAATTGCGCTACGCCTTCGTATCCCACAGCAATACGTCCCGCGCCTATTCGAGCCTAGATATAAAAGTTGGCTCACCCGCCTTACTGCTTGAGTTAGGCGTCAACGCGCCAGCCACGCCGACTTGATGACGGCTGGCGCTTTCTTCGGCGCTGCCGCCGATGCCAGTTCTTCGGCGCGACGATCCATGTTCGCGCCGATCAACTGCCGCGCCGCCCATGCGTAACAGGTCGCGTCCAGCGTCTCAGCCCGCTTGCCCTTGATCCGCTCGAACCGGGCTTGAGGGACGCCCCGCACATAGCGCACCACGCGCCGCTCAGAGGTCAGTTGCTCAAAATAGATCGGTTCCAGGGCTTCCCCGAACCGAACGCCCGCGCCGCGCGCCAGTCGGGTGAAAAGCTGCGATTTCACCGCGTCCGAACCGACAAGCCAAAGCAGTTGCCCTTTGGTGCCAGACTTCTGCAAGAATTGCCGTGAGAACCCCGGAACGCCCTTGATGCTGACCACGCGCCGCCCGTAGCGCGGGCGGGTGAAGCCGTTCACGATCTCAGTGTGTCCCCCGTCCCCGGAGTCGATGCAGGCCGCGTCAATGCGGATTGTGCCGCCCCCCGGATGCTGCCACTTCTCGCGCAAGAGCGTGTCCAGGTCGTGCCAGACGGCTTCCCCGTCAATAGGCCCCCAGAAAATCCGGTGATCGAGGGCGAAAATGTCGCTGCGCCCGTGGCCCATGATGACCACTTCAAGCCGATCATCCTGGCAGTCGACGCCAGCGGTCAGGAACAGCACGTCATCCGGCAGGGTATCAAGGCGGAAGGGTTCGCGCCGCCCGAACAACTCGTGTTCATCAAGGTCATCGCCTTCCGTTTTCCAGGGTTCCCCCAGCACAAGGTTGGTGAAGGTCTGCAAGGTTTCCGGGCTTTTCTTGGCTTCCAGGAATTCGGCTGCCAGCTTGCCCCAGCGCGCGTTGAAGTGTGGGCTGATAAGGGCATTCACCTTGAACCCGGCATGGCCCTTCACCTCGGGCGCAGTTGCGCGCCAGCGCCCCGCCGCGACCATTGCGGGCTTGTCCCGTTCTGCCACGACGCAGCCGTTATTGGGGCAAACCCAATGCGCAGAATCCGGTTCGCCTTCGCGCCACCGAATATCGGCCCATTTGATTTCCGAGAATTCGCCGCAGGACGGGCACGGGCACTCATAAATCCGCTTGTCCGACTTGTCATAAAGCCGGGTTGCCGGGCCATAGTCGAAAACCGGAGTCGATCCCGCGATGATCTTCCGATCTCGAAAGGTCATCGTGCGCATGGTCGCCAGTTCTATCGGGTCGCCTTCCTGAGACACTTCGAAGCCGTCGATTTCATCGAGGATCAGGATTTTCGCCGTGTGCCGCCGCAGATTGCGCGGGCTTTTCGCAGCCAAGAATTTCAGGCTGCCCCCGGCAAAGCGCCGATTCAACATGGTGCTGCGCCCGGTTTCATCGGCTTCATCGGACAGAAGCCCGCGAAGGCTGGGGGACGCTTCAAACACCTGTTCCAAGTCGACGGCATAGTCGCGGGCATCGTCGGCAGTCGGTTGAACCGCCAAGATCGGCGCGGGCGCATTGGCAACATGACTGGCGATGATCCCGGACAGAAGGGCGGTGTAGCCGATCCGCGCCGATTTCAGCACCGTCACGCGCTCAATCTCCGGATCATCGAGGGCATCGCAAATGCCGCGCTGATAGGCCCATAGCTTCATCTTGCCTGGCAGGGCGGAAGCCGTCTGGGGCAGGAAGATGTTCCGTTCGATCCACTCGGCAAGCGGCAGATCGGCAGGGGGTCGCAGGGCTTGCAGCGCGCGGCTGCGGATTATTTCAATTCCCATTTGCCAGCCCTTCCAGTGCAGCTTTGATTTCAGAGTCGATCTCGGCAACGTCATGCGCGGTCAGGTGCGCCAGCTTCGATCCGACGCGCGACGGCACGGCCAGCATGGTCGACCGAACGTCCCGCAGCACGTTCGCCCATTCCCGTTCTACGTCAGCACTTCTGACCAATTCGCCGCGCGCCGCAGCATTGGCAAGTTCCAACTTGTCGGCCTGTTGCCGCGCCAGCCGCAGCTTTTCGGCTTTCAGGTCGTCGGGAACCTGGCCCCCACCTTTCACCGCGCCATCACGCAGCCGGGAAAGGTAGTTCGCGAGGGACGCCCGCACATCGAACCGGCCCCGCCCGGCCTTCACCATGACACCTTCACGGTGAAGGGTGCGAATGCGGCTTGTGACGATCCCAAGGAAGGCGGCAAGTTCCGCCTCGGTCATGGTGCCGGGAATAGGGATGCCGGAATCGAGGTCCAAAAGATCATCTAGACTGGTTTCAGATTGGGTCAGCATGGTTTACCTGTGGCCTCACGAATCAAATTTTGTTGTCAAGAGCGTTTTTTCGGGGGTCGGAGTCCCCGCGGGTGCCACCCCTAGGGAAGAACCTATGATCGGTTGCAGCCCATCTTGTGTGGTCCAAGTGGTCCAAGCGTCGGTCCAAGCCAAACGCCTCGTAACCCATTGGAATCGTTGCGTGGTCCAAGTGGTCCAAGTGGTCCAGGTGGGTTTCACTTGGCTGGCGCGCCCCCGCGCTGCCACCTGCCCATTCTGCACGTCGCCACTTGCCACGGGGCATACCGTCCAGAGCAAATCGGAATCCACTTGGACCACTTGGACCACTTGGACCGGCATTGATTTCATTGGGCTTTTTCGGTTCATCCGCTTGGACCACTACGGGGACCACTTGGACCACCTGCAAGGCAAATGAGCTGCACTCAATCTGCGAAGATGGAACAGGGCCGATCATTGATCCCACTCCATTTCCCCGCCGATGAATTCGGCAAATGCCGCACGGCACTCTGCCAAAGGCGGCAGAACGTATTGCCGTTCCCTGCCACCTGAAACCCGCGCCCGATGATCCTTCAACCCGCTGCACAGGATGCGCAGCCGCTTGCTGAAATCCTCACTCGATGCCACGTTGCCGTGCCAGCGTTTCCGCGAAAGCCAATCCTCATAGTTGCGCCGCAGCATGGCGCGGGAAACGGTGATTGCCTCGCCTTCCCAATCGGTGCGGTCTTCGCTGAATTCATCGGTCGACAGGGTGCCTTCGCTCAGGCGGTCATGCCACCAGGCTTCCACGTTGCGCAGCCCCTCAAGTTTCTGCCGCGTCAGTGCCGCCGTCTCGGGCGGGTTGCGCACATCGAAGCCGCCCAGATCGAAGGATTGCAGGAAGTGCAGCAGCGCGCCCGCGCCGCCGTTCGCCTGTTCCTTCCAGATCGCCCCGAAATAGGCAGTGTCCTTCGCATGGGCTGGCGACACGTCCAGCACGAAAAACCGCCGCTCGCCCGGTGTCGCTGGCACAACCCATTCCGCGTTGGACGTAATCAGCAACCGCCCGAAATGGTCGATCTTGTAAGGGTCAATGCCCTTCCGCTCGACTTCGAGGGTCTGGCAGGTGATGAGGTTTTTCAGGACGCCTTCCGCCGCATGGTTCCCGGCCCAATAGCCTTCCTCAAGGTGGATCAGGATTGCCGTTTCCATGTGCGCATTGAAGCGCCCGGTGAGGTGTTCCGGCTGAGACAGGGTGACGTGGTGGCGCGGGAACAGCGCCCCGAGATAATGACCCACGGTATCCTTGCCAGCGCCTTTCGCGCCGCGCAGCACAACCGCAGTGCCCGGCTTTTGGTCGGGATGCTGCACAAGATGCGCCATCCAGCCCAAGAGCCATTGGAATTCCCGTTCGCTGCCATCGCAGATCATGTCCCGCACATGGGCAAGAAAGAGACCGCAGCTTGCGTCCGGGTTCGGCTGCACTGCCCATCCGCGCCAGACGTTATAGGCCCCGGCTGGCGTCTCTTTCGGGTTGAAGACAAGCCCGCCCGCAAAGGTGCGGCGCGACGGGTGACGCATCCAGGCTGAGGTGACAGGTTCGGTGCGCTTTTCGCCCGGCACTTTCACGCGGTTGTTTGCGTTCAACTTATGGAGTTCCTCGGGCGCAAATATGTCATAGTCGCTGCCCTTTTCGCGGATGATCCGAAACTTGCCCCCGATCATCACGGCGGCATGATTCCGGTTCAAAGCGGTGACAGGGTTGCGCTGGCCCGTCTCGGGCGGCGCATCATCAAAATCGTCCATATCGCTCAGCAGATTCGACAGGTCTTCGCCCGCGTTTCGATCCCAAGCGCGTTGCACCTGGCGGGCATCCTTAGCCCATTCGGCAAGCAAGGCGTCTTTCGCCAGTTCGGCCTTGAAGGCGTCCAGGTCCAGCCCAGCGCGGCGGCACTCGCCCGCGATGCGGAAAGCGCGGCCCGAACGGGATTCATCCTTGGGCGCGGCTGCCGGTTCTTCGCCCTTGAAGCGCGGCCCTGCATCGGTGATGAGCCATTCCAGCGCCGCCCGGTCAACCGTCTCGATAGTCGCGGGCGCGGAGTCGAGGCGCTGCCCGGTCACGGTGAAATAGCGGTTGCCCAGATGCAAGGCGATTTCATGGTGACTGCCTCGTGAGAACGACTTGCCCCATTTCGTGCCCATGATCGCCCGCAACGGTTCCAGATCGGCGGCGCGGTAGGCAAAGAAGACCTTGGCCCCGGTGCCGCTCGGGCTGACTTCCGCATAGGATGCGAACCGCGCCAGCACTTCCGCTGCCCACGGTTCCAGGTCGCCAAGCAACCCAAGGCAGCTATCGAGGTCAATCCCGCCCAAGCAAAGATCGCCCGCGCCGCCAAGGAACAGGCCCACGCCCTTGAGGCGTTCCGCTGGCAGATCGGCAGCAACTGCGTCAGCCCGCGTCCGGGTCAACCAAGTGGCAGGATCATTCGCCCGCGCCATGCGCTGAGGCGACGAATAGGGAACCTTGGTCCAGCTTTCGCCCCGGCGTTCTTCGCGCCAAGCGCACCACTGAGGCGCGGCGTCCAGCGCAGCCCACGCTTGAAAATGAGGGCTGATTTTGCTATCTTGTGCGAAGGCGATTTTCTGAGCCGCCGTAGTTTCAACGCCGCTTCCGGTGCCAGCCGGGGCGGCGTTTTCTGTTTCAGGTGGCGTCAGCCCCAGCAAATCGCTGAGGTCGGTCGAAAAGTCTTTCATGCAGTGCCTCGGGGTTTGACAGACTAGAAAAAAAGCCTGAAAAAACAGCGAGACGTTTCGGGGCGGTTTGACAGATCAAGCGGCGAAAATCGCTAGATTTCCTCACTCCCTCCGGGCCCACCAGAACCTAGCGGGGGTGCCATGCAACCGGATCGGGTGGGCGACGTTTCCTTCTGGTATGCCGATATCGGCCTTCCCGCCCGCCGCCCCGCCCTGCCCGGCGATGCCGAGGCGGATGTCTGCATCATCGGCGCCGGCTATACCGGCCTCTGGTCGGCCTGGTATCTGAAACAGGCCGATCCTTCGCTGCGCATCATCGTGCTTGAGAAAGAGTTTGCCGGTTTCGGCGCCTCGGGGCGCAACGGCGGCTGGCTGACGGGCGGCTTTGCCTGGAACCACGCCCGTTATGCCGAAACCGGCGGCACCGATGGCGTGCGGGCCATGGTCGCCGCCATGAACGGCACCGTGGATGAGGTGATCCGGGTGGCCGAGGCCGAGGGGATCGACGCCGACATCCGCCGCACCGATGAGCTGATGGTCGCGGTCAACCCCGCGCAGGCGGTGCGCCTGTCCGAGGAAGTGGCCCACCGCCGCCGCTGGGGCGAGGAAGACCGCGTGTTCGAGATCGGCGCCGGGGAAACCCGGGCGCGCCTGAACATTCCGGGCGCGGTCAGCGCCATGGTGGTGACCAATGTCGCCCGCGTGCAGCCCGCGAAACTGGTGCGCGGGCTGGCCGAGGCGGTGGAACGCGCCGGCGTCCGCCTGTTCGAAGGCACCACCGTCACCGCCCTGCATCCGGGCCGGGTGGAAACCGATCACGGCATTGTCCGCGCCCGCGCCATCCTGCGCTGCACCGAGGGCTTCACCGCCGGCCTGCCGGGGCTGCGGCGGGACTGGCTGCCGCTGAATTCGGCCCAGATCGCGACCGAACCGCTGCCGCCCGAGGTCTGGGCAGAAATCGGCTGGGACGGGCATGAGATCGTTGGCGATTTCGCCAATGCCTATTGCTACTGCCAGCGCACCCGCGAAGGCCGCATCACCGTTGGCGGCCGGGGCGTGCCCTATCGCTTCGGCTCTTCGCTGGACAGCAACGGCGCCCCCGACGCCGAAACGATCCGGCGGCTGGTGGCGATCCTGCATCGGCATTTTCCGATCACGCGGCAGTTCCGCATTGCCCATGCCTGGTGCGGGGTGCTGGGGGTGCCGCGCGACTGGTGCGCCACCACAGGCTTTGACCGCGCCACCGGCATCGGCTGGGCGGGCGGCTATGTCGGCGTTGGCGTCTCGACCTCGAACCTGGCGGGGCGCACGCTGGCCGATCTGGTGCTGGACCGGCAAACCGACCTGACCCGCCTGCCCTGGGTCAACCGCAAGACCAGGGTATGGGAGCCGGAACCGCTGCGCTGGCTGGGGGTCCATGGCATGTATGCGCTGCTGAATGCCGCCGACCGGGCCGAGGCGCGACCGGGTGTCACCGCGCCCTCGTGGCTGGCTGGACTGGGCAACCGCCTGACGGGGCACTGAGTCCGGCTAAAGCCGCCCCTCGCCCGCCGCGCCCATCGGATCGCGCAGCGCCTGCAAGCGCAGCGCTGCATGGCGGGCAAAGGCCTGCGTCATGGCCTTGCGCCGCGCGCCGGCCAGCGGCGTTTCCGGCGCCATCCGCAGGATTTCGGCGTCATAGGCGTCTGCCAGAATCAGCCCGGTGCCTTCGGGCAGCAGATCGGCCGGGAAATCGGCATCCACCGCCCAGAAGAAACGGTCGCAATAGTCCAGATAGCCCTGCCACTTGCGGTCGGTGCGGAAATCGTCGCGGCAGGATTTGCACTCGACCACCCAAAGCTCTCCCTTCGGCCCCAGGGCCATGATGTCCACGCGCAGGCCAGTGGCCAGAACCATTTCCTCGACACAGGCAAAGCCCAGGGCCCGCAGGCCTCGCGCCACTCCGCGTTGCAGCCTTTGCCCCGGCAGGGCGGGAAGAAGATCGGTCGCGCTGTCCATGACGAAAAGATGAACTAAAGGTGAACATCTGTCCAGCCCCGCCGGGCCGACGTTGACGCCGCTTGCGCCATGCCCCCCTGCGCCCTACATCTTGCGGTGGCGGGTGCTGCTCTTCGCGTGTTGGGGTCCATTTTCCAGTGGCCGATAAGCAAGCGAACGGGGGCTGGCTCTGCCGGGGTCCTGGCCTCGGTATCTGGCGCCCACCTGAGACCTCTGGCTCTCGGGAAAACCACGACCACCCACGGTTGCTGCGGGCCCGCCACCCTAGCCGACAGAACATGAAAAAGGGGCGGATTGCTCCGCCCCGAGGTGCTCATTGCATCCGTGAAGGCTGTTCTCAGAAGCCGAAGACGACCGAGATACCCAGCTTGTTATCGGTCTTGATCGCCCGGCTGTCGTTGTATTCCGACAGGTAGCTCATCCGGGTCGAGATCGCGTCGGTGATCTTGAAGTTCACACCGAAGTCGTTGTTGGCCCGCAGCGCCGAATCCGAATTCAGGATGTCGGTGTCGTTGGTCAGGAACACGTTGTCGTTGATCTTGTAGAAGAAGCGCGACGACACGATGCCGGCCCCTTCGGTTTCCGAACGCCCATCGCCGTATTCCAGGTAGCTCACACCGATACCGGCCTGAACGCGCCAGGCCATGTCGGGGGTGTTCACGATGCGGTAGCCCGGACCGAAGCCAAGGAAGCCGTCATGCTTGACCTTGTCGGCCAGCGTGACGCCATCGGCCAGTTCGGTCGCGGTCAGCTCGTCCGCCATGCCGTCCGACTGGATACGACCCAGAACGAAGCCATAGACGTGATCGGTGAAGTAGTAGTTCACGTCATAGATCGCGAACACGTCCTTCTTGGTCGCGCTGCCATCCGTTTCCGAATAGTCCAGCGCGGCGCCAATGGTCTGCACCAGCGGACCGGCCCCGTGACGGATGCGCAGGCCCAGCAACAGGTCTTGCGATTCGTTGTTGCCGGTTTTGCCCGAGTAGCCCAGCGAGGCGCTGCCGCTCAGACCCTGACGGGATTCCGGGCTGCCGAAGCGGGCGGCGTCTTCCGCGCGGGCCATGTCATCGGCCACATCGCGTTCAATGTCATCAATGCGGTCATCCAGGTTCGAGATCCCGACCAGATCGCTTTGCGCGAAGGCGGGAACGGCCAGCGAGACGGCCAGGATCGAAGCGGTTGCCAGAAGCGAAACGTTTTTCATCGCAACTCCTATTCACAGCTGCTGCCAGTCGGATCATCCGTCTGGCTTGCATGGAGCTGATCTAATCGCTTGCGGCGGGAACGGAACATTTGGCAAACTTGAGACATCGTCCAGAATTACTCGTGGCACATGGCCTTGATTTTCCGTCAAATTTCACCCGAGGCCGTGCTGACGCAAAAGGAAAGGGCCGGAAACGCCTGATTTCCGGCCCTTTCTCGCGATTGCAGAAAACAGCCTCAGATCATGTCCAGCAGCTCGGCTGTGTCCTCTTCGGCCTGCGCCACGACCTCGGCCAGTGTCCCTTGTGCAACATCCAGCAAGTCCCCGCCGATGTCTTCACGCCAGATCGACCATGCGGAATGGGCAAAGACCGGCGCGTCGGACACAAGATGCAGGCGTCCCTGATCGACATACCGCTTGGCATAGCGTGCCGGCAGGTAGGCTGCGAAGGGGCGCGAACGGATGAACTGTGCCGTGACGGACCCCAGCGCCAGCACCAGACGGCAATCGTGCAACTGCGGCAACGCCTCTTCATGCGCCCGCATGAACTCGGTCCCCCAGTCGGCCAGGGCATAACGCCCGGCCAGTTCGCCGATGCTCGCGCCTTCCCAAGGGGCAACCATCACCAGTTGTTCCTCCATCAGCGGTTCGGTGCGCAGGCCGGCCCGCACCACCGGCGCATAAGACAAGGCCACCTGCACCGTCCCGCTCAGCACCATCTGGGCCAGCGCGTCGGGTTGGCCCATTTCGGCACGCAGCGACAGGTCGGGCCGTGCCAGGCGCAGCCGGTCAAACCAGCGAAAGCCGAAACGCGGCCACAAGGTTGCCTGCGCGCCGACCGCGAACGAGGCGCTTGCCTCTTCGGCGGCACTGACGCGCTGGCGGGCCTGTTCCCAGTTGCGCAGGATGGTCAGCGCAAAACTGCGGAATTCGCGCCCCGCCGCGGTCAGCGTGACGCCATCCTTCGAGCGGAGGAACAGCGGGCGCCCCATCTGCTCTTCCAGACGCTGGATGCGCAGACTGACAGCGGATTGCGTGACAAAAAGCCGTTCCGATGCGGCGGCGAAAGACCCGGAAGCAGCCACTTCGACAAAGCTGCGGATCAGTTGAAGTTCCATTCGGACACCATTCAATCAGGACAGTCCGCCGAAATACGACAGGCGGCGTCAAACGGCCATGCCAGATCAGGGGCCATGGACCGGCAGCCGCCGACCCGCCGCGTATCAGGTCACGAACGGCAATAAATCGCTACAGAGATGTCGAGAACTGTGATCAGGCCGAGAAACGGCCCGGGGTTCAGCGCCGCTTGGCGGCGGCCTTCGCCGGGGCCGGGACCACAACACGCACCGGAACCGGCGCCACATGCTGACGCAGCCCCCCCTTCGGCCCGTCGTCGCTTTCGGCCATCATCATCACCCGCAGGGCAAACTGCACGCCGGCAAAGATGATCCCGTTGAACACGATCAACATGACCAGGGCGACAAGGCCCATGTCCGACCCAAGGATCAGCCGGCCCACCCCCATGACATCCTGCCAGACCAGAACGCCGGCAAAGGCGGCGGCAAGACCAAAGCCGATCGCGACGGACTGGATGTAAAGACGGATCAGCTTGGGCATCGGGACGACTCCGCACAGGTTACACAGAAGCTAGGCGCGGCTTTCGCCGCTGTGAAGCCCTCACAGCGCGGTCACGACGAAAAACACACGAAAAACGCCGAAATCCGGGGACAGCGCAGAAAAACCATGCAAGACTGACCCCGTATTTTGCCATTGCCCCGATATTGCCTCCTTTATTTCATGACTCTCTGGCGCATGTTGACCACCGACGGCCCCGCAATCCTTTTCCGCGAAGCGCCACCCACGCCGGAGTTGCGGCTTTTCGCACTGGTTCTGGCGCTTGGCATCGGCCTGATCCTTCCGGCCATATTCGTTGTGAACGTCACGCGGGAAACACCCGTTTCCCATCTGTTGCTGGTGGGCGGGATCGTGGTCGCCACCGTCAGTCTGGGCGGGTTCTTCCTGCGGCTGGCCCTTGTGGGCGTGGCAGAGCTGCGGCTTGATCCGCAGACCGGCCTTGCCACCCGCATCCTGCGCGGCCCGCTGGGGCATCGCTGCGACCACTTTCCACTGTCCGCGCTTGCCCCGCCCGAAGTGTTCGTCCGCCCGTCCGAGGATGGCGATGTCCCGATCCTGCGGCTGCGCCTGCCGAACGGCCGTCCGCTGGACGCCGCCTGCTATCATTCACTGGCCGAGGCCGAGGCGTGGCGCGACCGTATCCGGCGGCTTCTGCCGGCCTAGGCAGGCGTCAGACCGGCAACCCGCCGCGCCAGACTGGCGACATCCGCACTCAGGGCCAGGGCTTCCATGTCGTCCAGCGCAACCCAACGCGCCGCAAGCGCATCGTCCGCCGCCACCGGCTCGCCCGACTGCCAGTCGCAGATCACGGCCACCAGCGCGAACTGCCGCCGCAAGCGGCCGTCCGGATCGTGGTCAAAGGCATCCAGCGCATCGAACACCCGAAGGGCGCGGGCCACGACGCCGGTTTCTTCCAGCAACTCGCGCTCGGCCGCGGCCAGCAGCGTTTCGCCCAGATCCACCTTGCCGCCCGGAAAGCCCCACAGACCTGCATCCGGCGGGTTTGCGCGTTGCACCAGCAGGGCCTGGCCATCACGGATCACCACCGCCAGCACGGCAAGGATGGGACGCGGATCGGCGGGCGGCGTGGCAGTCGGCATCGGCAGTCTCCGGTGCGGAAAAGGGGCAGTGCCCGATACCATTGCCACCCGCCAGCGCCAAGCCTGACAGCCCGTCTGCCTGCGCCCTTGCGGGCGACCGGCCCCATGCTACCTTTCGATCATGGCCGCCGACCTGTTGACCCTGACGCTCCAGGGGCTTTACTGCCCGGACGGGGATTTCCACATCGACCCCTGGCGCCCGGTTTCCCGCGCCCTGGTGACCCACGGCCATTCCGACCACGCCCGCCCCGGCATGGCGGCCTATCTGACCACCCCGCAGGCCCTGCCGGTGATCCGCCATCGGCTTGGTCCGATCACCGCCCAGACCCTGCCCTATGGCCAGCCCCTGCCGATCAACGGGGTTACCGTGTCGTTCCACCCGGCCGGACATGTTCCCGGCTCGGCCCAGATCCGGGTGGAACACCGGGGCGAGGTCTGGGTTGTCTCGGGCGACTACAAGACAGAACCCGACGGTCTGGCCGAACCGTTCGCGCCGGTCGCCTGCCATGTTTTCATCACCGAATGTACCTTCGGCCTGCCCGTGTTCCGCTGGCGCCCGCAGATGGAAACCGTGGGCGACATCGCCCGCTGGTGGGCGGCCAATGCGGCCGCCGGCAGGACCTCGCTGCTGGCGGCCTACAGTTTTGGCAAGGCGCAGCGCCTGCTGGCCGCGCTGCCGCCACTGGGGCCGATCTTGACCCATGGCGCGGTCGAGGAGGTGAACCAGATCCTGCGTGCCCAGGGCTATGCCCTGCCGCCGACGACCCGCGTCACCCCGGACATCACCGGCAAGACCCATCCCGGCGCGCTGGTGCTGGCGCCGCCCTCGGCGCTGGCCACGACCTGGACCCGCCGGTTCGAGCCGGCCGAGGAAGCCATGGCCTCGGGCTGGATGGCGGTGCGCGGCATCCGCCGCCGCCGTGGCCTGGGCACCGGCTTTGCCCTGTCGGACCATGCCGACTGGGACGGGCTGCTTGCTGCCGTCCGCGCCACCGGGGCCGGTCGCGTTCGTGCCACCCATGGCTATACCGAACCCTTCGCCCGTGCCTTGCGCGACCTTGGCCTGCAGGCCGACACGCTGCAGACCGAATTCTTGGGCGACGATGCAACGGGGGACGGGGCATGAAGGCCTTTGCCGCCCTGTTCGCCGCCCTGGACGGCACATCGTCAACGGCGGCCAAGACGGCGGCACTGGCCGACTACTTCCGCACGGCCCCGGAAGCGGATCGGGTCTGGACCATCGCGCTGTTGTCCGGGCGGCGGCCGCGGCGGGCGGCAAGCTCCCCCGAATTGCGCCTCTGGGCGGCCGAGGCGGCGGGGGTGGCGGACTGGCTGTTCGAGGAAAGCTATGCCGTGGTCGGCGATCTGGCCGAGACCATCGCCCTGATCCTGCCGCCGCCCACAACCGCCGCCGCCCCTCCCGCGCTTTCGCTGGCGATGTCCGGGCTGATCGCGCTGACCGGCCAACCGGCCGAAGCGCGGCGCACGGCCATCCTGTCGGCCTGGGCCACGCTGCCGGCGACCGAGCGGTTCCTTTACACCAAACTTCTGACCGGGGGGTTCCGCATGGGGGTCAGCCAGGGGCTGATGACCCGCGCGCTGGCACAGGCGACCGGGCGCCCCGAGGCCGAGATCGCCCATGCGCTGATGGGCGATTGGGAACCCGCCCGCACCAGCTTTGCCGCGCTGGTGGAACGGGCGGCAGACGGGCCGGACAGCCGGCCCTATCCCTTTGCGCTGGCTTCGGCGCTGGACGGCGGCCCGGACGGGTTGGGGGCCCCTTCGGACTGGTGCGCAGAATGGAAATGGGACGGCATCCGCGGCCAGCTTGTGGTGCGGCCCGGTGTGCTGGCCCTGTGGAGCCGGGGCGAGGATCTGTTGACCGACCGCTTCCCGGAATTCGCCCCGCTGGCGGATTTCCTGCCCGCGGGCAGCGTGATCGACGGCGAGATTCTGGCCTGGGACAGCGCCGCAGGCCGGCCGCTGCCCTTTGCCGCCCTGCAACGGCGGATCGGCCGCAAGACCGTGCCGAAATCGGTGCTGCGCGAGGCGCCGGCGCGGCTGCTGGCCTATGACCTTCTGGAAGCGGATGGCGTAGATCTGCGCGCCCTGCCCTTTGCCACCCGCCGCGCCCGGCTTGAGGCACTGCTGGCCGCCCTGCCGGCAACGCTGCCGCTTGCACCCTCGCCACTGATCGACTTTGCCGGTTGGCCGGATCTGGCAGCCCTGCGCGCCGGCGCCCGCGACCACCACGCCGAGGGGCTGATGCTGAAACGCGCGGCCAGCCCCTATACCGGGGGGCGCCGGCGAGGCGACTGGTGGAAATGGAAACTGGACCCCTACAGCGTGGACGCGGTGATGGTCTATGCTCAGGCCGGCCACGGGCGGCGGGCGAACCTTTACACCGATTTCACCTTTGCCGTCCGCGATGGCGAGGCGCTGGTGCCCTTTGCCAAGGCCTATTCCGGGCTGAGCGATGCCGAGTTTGCCGAGATCACCGCCTGGGTGCAGCGGCACACGCTGGAACGCTTCGGGCCGGTGCGGCGGGTGCCGCCGGACCTGGTGTTCGAGATCGCCTTCGAGGGCATCCAGGCCAGCCCCCGCCACAAGAGCGGCATCGCGCTGCGGTTTCCGCGCATGGCGCGGTGGCGGCGGGACAAGCCGGTGGACGAGATCGACACCATCGAGACGCTGCGCGCCTTGCTGGCGGCGGGGGGCCGTCTGCCCCCCGCACCCCCCGAGGATATTTGAAGACAGAAAATGTCGGGCAGGGTTGAAGCGGCGGGGGGCACGGGCCTAGATGGCGGGTAACGCCGATCAAAGGATTTCCGCGATGACCCTTCCCCTGTCCCGCCCTGTCTTCGATGCCAATGCCTCTGGCGGGGGCTTCGGGAAGCTGCCCGAATGGGATCTGACCGATCTTTACAAGGCACCCGACGCACCGGAATTCGCCGCCGACATGGGGTGGCTGGGGAAGGCCTGCGCCGCGTTCGCGGCAACCTATGAAGGCAAGCTGGCCGGGCTGGATGCGGCGGGGCTGCTGAAGGCGGTGCAGGATTATGAGCAGATCGACGTGACCGCCGGGCGGATCATGTCCTATGCCGGGCTGCGCTACTACCAGAACACCATGGACAGCGAGCGGGCAAAGTTCATGGCCGATGCCGAGGGGCGCGTGACCGATGCCACCACGGCGCTGGTGTTCTGGAGCCTTGAGTTCAACCGGCTTGACGATGCCCATCTGGCGCGGCTCCTGGCGGCGAATGGCGATCTTGCGCGCTACAAGCCGGTGTTCGACCGGCTACGGGCGATGCGGCCGCACCAGTTGTCGGATGAGCTGGAGCGGTTCCTGCATGACGAAAGCGTGGTCGGCGCCAGCGCCTGGAACAAGCTGTTCGACGAAACCATGGCCGGGCTGATGTTCGCGGTCGAGGGGGAAGAGGAAGAGCTGAACCTTGAGGCCACGCTGAACCTGCTGACCGACACCGACCGCGCCCGGCGCGAGGCGGCGGCGCGGGCGCTGGCCGCGGTCTTTGACCGCAACATCAAGCTGTTCGCGCGCGTCCACAATACACTGGCGAAGGAAAAGGAAATCCACGACCGCTGGCGCAAGATGCCCAGCCCGCAATACGGCCGCCACCTGTCGAACCATGTGGAACCGGAAGTGGTCGAGGCGCTGCGCAATGCCGTGGTCGCGGCCTATCCGAAACTGTCGCACCGCTACTACCGGCTGAAGGCGAAATGGATGGGGCTGGACCGGCTTCAGGTCTGGGACCGCAACGCGCCGCTGCCCATCGAGACGCCGAAGACGGTGGACTGGGCCACCGCCGAAAAGACGGTGACCGAGGCCTATGCAGCCTTCGATCCGCGCATGGCGGAACTGGCGCAGCCGTTCTTCCGCAAGGGCTGGATCGACGCGGGCGTGAAGCCGGGCAAGGCGCCGGGGGCCTTTGCGCACCCGACGGTCACCACGGTGCACCCCTATGTGATGCTGAATTACCTGGGCAAGCCGCGCGATGTGATGACACTGGCGCATGAGCTGGGCCATGGCGTGCATCAGGTGCTGGCGGCGGGTCAGGGCGAACTGCTGTCGGCCACGCCGCTGACCCTGGCCGAGACGGCCAGCGTGTTCGGCGAGATGCTGACCTTCCGCAAGTTGCTGAACGAAGCGAAGACCCCGGCCGAGAAGAAGACGCTGCTGGCCGGCAAGGTCGAGGACATGATCAATACGGTCGTGCGCCAGATCGCCTTCTACGATTTCGAATGCAAGCTGCACGCAGCGCGGGCCGAGGGCGAGTTGACCCCCGACGACATCAACGCCCTGTGGATGAGCGTGCAGGCGCAGTCCCTTGGCGATGCGTTCGACTTCATGGACGGGTATGAAACCTTCTGGGCCTATATCCCGCATTTCGTACATTCGCCGTTCTACGTCTATGCCTATGCCTTTGGCGACGGGCTGGTGAACGCGCTGTATGCGGCCTACGAATCCGGCCTGCCGGGGTTCCAGGACAAGTATTTCGAGATGCTCAAGGCGGGCGGGTCCAAGCACCACAAGGAATTGCTGGCCCCCTTCGGGCTGGACCTGTCGGACCCGTCGTTCTGGGACAAGGGCCTGAACATGATCGCCGGCTTCATCGACGAGCTGGAAGCGCTGGAGTGATCCGTCTGGTCGCCCTGTCCGCCGCCGAAAGGCGGCGGGTGGCGCATCTGCGGCCCGCACCGGGGCAAGAAACCTTTGTCCGCGACGGGGCTTATGCCGCAGCGGAGACCGACCCCCTGCTGGACCTCTATGCCATCGAGAAGGACGGCGCGGTGGTCGGCATGTTCAAGCTGGACCGCGGTTATGCCGACGCACCGCGCCATGACTTTGCCCGCGCGGGCGATCTGGGGCTGCGCGGGGTTCTGGTCGATCCCGCCCATCAGGGGCGCGGCATCGGCCGCGCGATGCTGGCCGCCCTGCCCGATCTGGTGCGCGCATCCTATCCCGGCTTCCGCCGGTTGGTGCTGACGGTCAATCTGCGCAATACCCGGGCACGGGCGGCCTATCTCAAGGCCGGGTGGCGCGATGAAGGCGGGATTTATCATGGTGGCGACAGGGGGCAGCAGCATATCCTGTTCCTGCCGCTGGATGTCTGACGTTACGTCGCGATTTGCCTCGCCTGCCGGGCGCCGTTAGCCTGCCCGCCGGATCAGGGAGGATCGCATGGGCTGGAAACGCAAGTTTGCCATCGGCGCGGGTGTGGTTGTCGTCGCCGGGGCGGCGGGGTTCTTCGGCCTTGCGCCCGGCATGGCTGAACGGGGGCAGAACGCCACCCTGCCCGGCGCACCGGCCCCGTCCGAGGCGGCGCTGGCGCTGCACAAGCGGCTGGTGATCGGCGACTGGCATTCCGACGCGCTGCTGTGGGACCGCGACCTGCGGCAAAGGTCGGACCGGGGCCATGTCGATCTGCCCCGCCTGCGCGATGGGAATGTGGCGCTGCAGGTGTTCACCACCGTCACCAAAAGCCCCAAGGGCCAGAATTACGAACACAATTCGGCTGACGCGGGGGACAACATCACCCTGCTCTTCATCGCGCAGGCCCGCCCGCTGCGAAGCTGGTTCGATCTGTCCGAACGCGCGCTGGTGCAGGCCGAGGCGCTGACGGCCACCGCCGAGGCCGCGCCCGAGGAGTTGCGGGTGATCCTGACCAAGGGCGATCTGGCCCGGCTGCTGGCCGACCGGGCCGCGGGGGCCACGGTGGTGGGGGGCCTGTTGGGGGCGGAAGGCGCCCATGCGCTGGCAGGCCGCATCGAGAATCTGGACAGGATGCGGGCGGCCGGATTCCGCCTGATCGGGCTGACGCATTTCTTCGACAACGAACTGGGCGGGTCGCTGCATGGCGAGGCCGGGGCGGAAGGCGCCGGGCTGACGCCCTTTGGCCGCGAGGTGGTGGATTACCTGATCGCGCATCAGATGGTGATCGACCTCGCCCATGCCTCGCCCGCGATGGCGCGCGAGGTGCTGGCGCTTCCCGACGCGCGGCCGATCGTCAGCCACACCGGCATCCGGTCGCATTGCGAAAGCCCCCGGAACTTTGCCGATGACATCCTGCAGGGGGTGGCGGCCAGCGGCGGGCTGGTCGGCATCGGCTATTGGGAAGAGGTGACCTGCGGCAAGACGGTCGATGCCATCGCCGACAGCATCGCCGCCGCCGTAGCCCTGCTGGGCGAGGATCATGTCTCGCTCGGGTCCGATTTCGACGGGGCCGTGACCACGCCGCTGGACTCGGGCCAGTTGGCCAGCCTGACCGATGCGCTGCTGCGCAAGGGCATGACCGAGGCGACCATCGCCAAGATCATGGGCGGCAACATGATGCGCTATCTGGCCGAAACGCTGCCCGACTAGGCTCAGATCAGGTTTGCCCGGCGCGCGGCCAGATCGGCCATGCGGGCCAGCATCAGCACCTCGGCCTCATCGGCGGAATTTGCCACGGCATCGGCCCCGGTCGCCGCCAGCAGGTCGGGAACCGTCCGGGTTATATCGCCACCGATCATCACCCAGACGCTGGGCAACTGCGCGCGCAACGCCACCACTGTCCGCGCCAGAGGCAGGGCAAGATCGGTCATCGTGCCGGCCAGCGCCACGGTGGCGGGGGCCATCGCCTCAAGCCGTTCCACCAGCGAGGCGCGGTCATAGCCAACCAGAAGCTCGATGTTCCAGCCCCGGCGGCGCAGGTCGTCGGCGGTCATCGTCATGCCGATGGTGTGACATTCGTCAGGACACAGCGCGAACACCGCGCTTTGGCCGGGCACCTGATCGGTGACGCGGACAAAGGCTTCGCGCAGGTCGCGCATGATGCCCCAGACACGGGTTGACGCGCGCACCACATCGGTCAGGACGATTTCGTCATTCGCCCAGGCGGTGCCGATCACCTTGACCGCCCCCGCCACCAGCCCGTGATACAGGTCATCGGGCGACAGGCCCCGCAGACGGCTGTCGCGCACAAGCCCGGCTGCCACCCCCTCATCGGGCAACAGCAGGGCCTGCGCCAGATCCTCGATCTCGGCCGGCGAAACCCGGGCCCTGGCCGAACGGCTTTCGCGGGCCTGCTCGGCAACGCGATGGATCACTTCGGCGGCGATGGCCGCCGTCGTTCTTTCGTCACCACCGAAAAAGGGCGTTTGCCGCGCGGTTCCATCGCCCCCGCTGCTTGTCGTGCAAGACGTTACTTCGGCCACGGCTGACCTCTTACCCTGCAAAGGCATGTCACAATGCGGAACGGAAGCGACGGACAGAGGCCCCCGGTTCCGCGGTCCTTGCGTGGTTCTACGATTTCAGACGGCAAAGTCCACTGCGACATCGAATACCCGATCCATCATGGCCTGTGTTCCCCGGCTGAACTCAAGCGGGCAGTCATAGGGCACGCCTTCGCGAACCGAACGACCGAAGGCTTCAACCTGAAGTTTATACTGGTTCAGGCCGGGAAAGCGATCCGTGATGACACGGTTGCCCTGAACATGCAGCTCGACCCTGGCCATATCGTTGATGTTGGCGTTGAACGGCCCGCCTTCAACACGGACCATGCCCTTGGTGCCCTGCACGGTGACAACCTGCCGGTTGTAGGCCCGCATCGAGGTTGTCGACGCATAGGTGAACCCTGCCCCAAGGGCCGCATTGGCGGGCTTCATGGTGCCGAAGACATGGGCGAAGCTGTCGATGCCATTGTCGCGGATCAGCCGGGATTCGATCCGGTCGGGTTCCGCGCCGGCGGCAAAGCGGACCGATCCGAAGGTATAGACCCCGATGTCGCGCAGCGACCCGCCCGCCGCTTCGGGGCGGTTGCGGATATTGTCCATGTCGGTCAGGCGGAAGCTGAACTGCGCATCGGCATGGACGATCTCGCCGATCTCACCCGCCTGAATCCAGTCGCGTGCGCGCTGCCATTGCGGGTGGTGGACAATCATGTAGGCCTCGGCCACCAGAAGACCCGCCCGGTCGCGCGCCGCGATCAACTGGTCAATCTCCGCCGCCCGCAGTGCGACGGGTTTTTCGGTCAGCACATGCTTGCCGGCGGCGATGGCCTTCAGCGTCCATTCGACATGCAGATGGTTGGGCAGCGGGATGTAAACGGCGTCGATCGCCGGGTCCGCCAGCAGCGCGTCATAACTGTCATGCCGCCGCAACCCCGGGCAGAAGGCCTGAAACCCCTCGGCCTTGGCCAGGTCCGATGTGGCCAGGGCCACCAGCTCGGCGCCTTCCGCAGCATGGATGGCCGGCGCCATATGCTGGCGGGCAAACCGCGCCGCGCCCAGAATGCCCCAACGGACGGTATTCATCGCTGTCTCCCCCTCAGGTAGAGGAGGAACCTAGGACGTGTCGCCGCGACGGGCAAGCCTGCGTCGTCAGGTCGCCTTGCGGCCGGTCAGGCCAATGGCCAGCGACAGGATCGCCCCCAGATAGACCAGCGACAGCGCCAGGAGCGTGACCCATGGGTAGGTGATCAGGGCCGCGATCACCGCAACGGCCCCGACCAGCGCGAACGGCGCCAGCGAGGCGGCGATGGTCACCCGCTTGAGGCTGGGGGTGCGGACGCGGCTGATCATCAGCGCGCCGATGCCCACCATCCAGGCCGCAACGGCAAGGGCCGGCAGGTGAAACGCGGTGACATGCGACAGGTAGATCGGCAGCAGCACCAGCATGGCGCCCGCGGGCGACGGCACGCCGATGAAGACGGTGCGTTCGGCCGGTTCGGCCTTGCGGCTGCCGACGTTGAACCGCGCCAGCCGCAGCATACAGCAGACCGCATAGACCAGCACGGCGATCCAGCCCATGTTGACCTCGGTCCGCAGGCCCCAAAGATACAGGACCAGCCCCGGCACCACGCCGAAATTCACGAAATCGCACAGCGAATCCAGTTCCGCCCCGATGGCGCTTTCGCTTTTCAGCATCCGCGCAAGCCGCCCGTCCAGCCCGTCCAGCGCCGCCGCAAGGGCGATCAGGAACACGGCAAGGCTGATATAGCCGGTGACGGCAAACCGGATTGCCGTCAGGCCCGAACACAGGGCCAGAATCGAGATCAGGTTCGGCAGCAGCTTGAGGATCAGAAGCTGCTGGTCGTCACGCTCTTCGGGGGCGATGTCGTCCATCGGCTATTCCATCCGGGCGGCGCGGGCGGGCGGCTGCGCGCCCAGCGAGGCGATCACGGTTTCGCCGGCCACCATGGTCTGGCCAAGCGCAACCTGCAACTCGATCCCGTCAGGCAGATAGACATCCAGCCGGCTGCCGAACCGGATCAGGCCGAAGCGTTCGCCGGTGCGCAGGGACTGGCCGGGTTTCGTCCAGCAGACAATGCGGCGGGCCACTAGGCCGGCGATCTGCACCACGGCGATCTTGCGACCATCGGCCATCTCGATGGCCAGCGCGTTGCGTTCGTTATCCGCCGATGCCTTGTCAAGCGAAGCGTTCAGGAACAGGCCGGGCCGGTAGGCCACCGCCGTCACCTTGCCGGCAATGGGGGCGCGGTTCACATGGCAGTTGAACACCGACATAAAGACGCTGACCCGCATTAGCGGGGCCGGACCAAGGCCCAGCTCTTCGGGCGGCACGGCGGGGCCGATCAGGCTGACCACCCCGTCGGCGGGGCTGACCAGCAGACCCGCGTTCTGCGGCACCGCGCGCTTGGGGTCGCGGAAGAAATAGTAGCACCAGACCGTCAGCCCAAGGCCGATCCAGCCCAGCGGATCCCAGATCCAGAACAGCACCAGCGTTGCCGCCGCAAAGGCGGCCACAAACTTGTAGCCTTCCGGGTGCATCGGTTTGAGAAAGGTGTCGGTCATCTTCATGGCGCGTTCCCCCTGCCCCGGCCTCTATCGGCTGCGGGGCGGGCGGGCAATTCAAAAAGGCGGGATGCGGCTGCGCGCCACGCGGCGTCATCCCGGAAAAGGCCAGATTACAGGCAAACCGATCAAGCTGGGCAGGTGGCGCGGTGTGGCGGTGCGGATCGCCCCACCGCCACACCTGAACCCGAAGGCGCGGCCGTCAGGCCGGCACGACCATGCCCTTGCCGCGGGCCAGTTCGCGCATCTTGGCCTGCAGCTTTTCAAAGGCACGCACCTCGATCTGGCGGATACGCTCACGGCTGACACCGTAGCTTTCCGACAGCTCTTCCAGCGTCACCGGCTCATCCGCCAGGCGGCGCTGCATCAGCACGTCCTTTTCGCGGTCGTTCAGCACCGACATGGCCTGCGCCAGCAGCTCGCGGCGGATGTCGAGTTCATCCTTTTCGGCATAGGCGCCGGCCTGATCGCTGTCTTCGTCCTCAAGCCAGTCCTGCCATTGCGTGGCGCCTTCGCCATCGCTGCCGACCGTGGCGTTCAGCGAGGCATCGCCGCCCGACAGGCGGCGGTTCATCTCGATCACCTCGGTCTCGGTAACGCTGAGATCCTTGGCGATCTGGGCCACGTTTTCCGGGCGCAGGTCGCCTTCTTCCAGCGCGCCCAACTTGGCCTTGGCCTTGCGCAGGTTGAAGAACAGCTTTTTCTGCGCGCTGGTGGTGCCCATCTTCACAAGGGACCACGACCGAAGGATGTACTCCTGAATGGCGGCGCGGATCCACCACATCGCATAGGTGGCCAGACGGAAGCCGCGTTCGGGGTCGAAGCGCTTGACCGCCTGCATCAGGCCGACGTTGGCCTCGGAAATCACCTCGGCCTGCGGCAGGCCATAGCCGCGATAGCCCATGGCGATCTTGGCTGCCAGACGCAGGTGGCTGGTCACCAGCCGGTGCGCGGCCTGCGGGTCCTGGCGTTCTGCCCAGGCCTTGGCCAGCATGTATTCTTCTTCCGGCTCCAGCAGCGGAAACTTGCGGATTTCCTGCATGTAGCGGTTCAGCCCCTGCTCGGGACTGGGTGCCGGTAGGTTTGCATAGGTGCTCATTCTGCCCCCCTTTCTTGGTCCCGGTGCCATCAGCCCCCGGGATCGGATCGCGTAACCTAGGGCCCGGAGTCCCCCGTTTCAATACGGCATGGCCCGGAACCCTTGGTCAAAGATGCGCCCTTGGCCGCCAGGGGCCAAGGGCTGTGACACATCTCTCACGCGATTGTCAGAATACCTGATCGTTTCTATCGGATCAGATTGCCACCCGTTCGCCCAGTTCAACCACCCGGTCGCGCGGCAGGTGGTAGAAATCGGTCGGGTCGGCAGCAAAGCGCGACAGGACGACATAGAAGCGGTCCATCAGCAGTTCGAACCCCTTGCCGGTGGCCACGGCGCGGCGGCGGCCCAGGAAGAAGGTCGAGGTCATCACGTCGAACTTCAGGCCGGCCTTGCGGGCGTGGCCCATGGCGCGGCTGACATTCGGCGTTTCCATGAAGCCAAAGCGCAGCGTCACCCGCAGGAAGGGGCCACCCAGATGTTCGACGCTGGCCCGCTCTTCCGCCGTGGCATAGGGCACGCGCAGGGTTTCCACCGTCAGGAACACGGTCTGGTCATGCAGAACCCGGTTGTGCTTGAGATTGTGCAGCAGGGCCGAGGGCACGATGTCCGGGTCGCCCGTCAGGAAGAAGGCCGTGCCCGGAATCACGTTGACCGACGATCCGCGCATCGCACGGACGAAGCTGGACACCGGCACCGCCAGCTTGTGAATCCGCGCCTTTACCAGTTGCACCCCGCGCCACCAGGCCCACATCACCAGCCCGACCGCCAGCGCCGCAAGCAGGGGCACATAGCCGCCGTCCAGGATCTTGGTCAGGTTCGAGGCCAGGAAGACCCATTCGATCACCGCCACCGGCGCCGCCAGCAGCATTGCCACCGGCGCGGAAAGCCGGCCCGAGCGGATCAGGTACAGCACCCCCAGCACGGTGGTCAGCACCATGGTGCCGGTCACGGCAATGCCATAGGCCGAGGCCAGCGCGCCCGAGGACTGGAACGCCAGCACCAGCCACAGCACGCCGCCCAGAAGCAGCCAGTTGACCGCCCCGATGTATATCTGGCCGCTTTGACCTTCGGCCGTGTGAACAATGCGCAAGCGGGGCAGAAAGCCAAGCTGTGCCGCGCCCCGCGCCATCGAGAACGCGCCAGAGATCACCGCCTGGCTGGCAATGACGGTGGCCGCCGTGGCCAGCCCCACCAGGAAGGGCAGCAGCGAGGACGAGGCCATTGCGAAGAACGAGTTTTCGGCGCTTTCGGGATGGGCCAGCACCAGCGCCCCCTGCCCCAGATAGTTCAGCACCAGCGCCGGCAGCACCAGCGCGAACCAGGCCGCCATGATGGGCTTGCGCCCGAAATGGCCCAGGTCGGCATAAAGCGCCTCGCCCCCGGTGACCGCCAGAAAGATCGCCCCCAGCACCACGAAGGCCACGCCGGTGTGGTTGATCAGGAACTGCGCGCCCCAGATCGGGCTGAAGGCCGAAACCACCCAGGGCGTTTCGGTCATGTGCCACAGCCCAAGGCCCGCCAGCACCAGAAACCAGACGGCCGTCACCGGCCCGAACAGCCGCGCCACGCTGGCGGTGCCCCGGCGCTGGCCGAAGAACAGCGCGACCAGAATTCCCATGGTGATGGGCAGTATATAGCTTTCCAGCGCCGGCAGGACGAGATCCATCCCCTCGACCGCGGACAGGACCGAGATTGCCGGCGTGATCGCGGCATCGCCCGCAAACAGCGCAGCCCCCGCAATGGCCAGCATCAGGATCGGAATCGACCGCTTGCCGGTGGCCAGCCGCACCAGCGTGTAAAGCGCCAGAATCCCGCCTTCGCCACGGTTGTCAGCCCGCAACAGGACAAACACATATTTCACGGTGACGATCAGGATCAGCGTCCAGATCAGCAGCGACAGGATGCCCAGCACCTCGGGCGGGCCGGGCTGGGCCACGCCGGTGGCTTTCAGCGCCTCGCGGAAGGCGTAGATCGGGGACGTGCCGATATCGCCATAAACCACACCGATGGCGCCGATGGTCAGGGCGGTGAAGCCTTGTCGCCCGGCTTCGTCCTCATGAATGTCGGACTGCGTGTCGCCCTCTGACCGAAGGTAATCGGCGATGTCGAGGGCTTCTTCGTCAAACAGCGGCAAGGACGGCTGGTCCGCAAGACGGACGGGATCGTGGATCATGGATGACCACCAAGAGCAGAGATTGAGGGGGGGATTGAGCGGTTTTCCGGCCCGAAGGCTGCGGTCGTTCAGGCGCCTGTCACCCGTTCGACAAAGGCTTCTCGGTCCGGTTATGCCCCTGGGGCAGCAGGGGCGAGCGGTAACTCCGACTCCATGACCGGCGAGGCCGGCGCGCCCTCATATTAGGATTTTCACGCTCAGGTTACAAGATGTGGCATCGGCGTGATCGCAAGGACGTTGCGGCAGGCCGTCAGGCACCGCTGCGAAGCGCCGCGATCAGGGCGGCCATGTCCGGTGGCAGGGGGGCGGCGAAATCCAGCCGCACGCCGGTCGCGGGGTGATCGAACCCCAGCGTCGCCGCATGAAGCGCCTGCCGCGGAAAGGCCATGCCGGCCGCAGCCCCTTCGGGCCCCAGCACCTTGGCCGACAGCGTGCGCTTGCCGCCATAGACCGGATCGCCCAGCAGCCCATGGCCGGCATGGGCCAGATGCACCCGGATCTGGTGGGTGCGGCCGGTTTCCAGCCAGCAGTCAACCAGCGCCGCCTGATCGGCAAAATCCTCAACCACGCGAAAGCGCGTCACCGCGTGGCGCCCTTCGGGCGGCCAGACCACGGCCTGCCGCTGCCGGTCGGTGCGGTGGCGGGCCAGGTTGGTGGCGATGCGCAGGATGCCGCCGGCTTCGGCGCTGACACCGCGCGTGCCGCGCAGGCGCGGGTCGGCGGCCTGGGGCACGCCATGCACCACGGCCATGTAATGCCGCGTCACGGTATGGGCGGCGAACTGCGCCGCCAGCCCCTGATGCGCCCTGTCGGTCTTGGCCACCACCAGAAGGCCGCTGGTATCCTTGTCGATCCGGTGCACGATGCCGGGCCGCCGGGCCCCGCCGATGCCGGACAGCGTGTCGCCGCAATGGTGCAGCAGCGCGTTGACCAGCGTTCCGTTGGGCGACCCCGGCGCAGGGTGAACCACCATGCCGGCGGGCTTGTCGATCACGATCAGGTCGGCGTCCTCATGCACCACCACCAGCGCAATCGCCTCGGGCCGCGCCTCGATCTCTTCGGCGGGGGCGCGGCGGATGGTCCAGACTTCGCCCGGCTTCGCCTTGGCCTTCAGGTCACGCACCACCTCGGCCCCGCGGCTGACGGCACCGGATTCGATCAGCCTGGCCAGATGCGACCGGGACAGCACCGCCTCCTCTGGCACCGCAAGCGCAAGCGCCTTATCAAGGCGGGCGGGGGCATCGGGGCCAAGGGTCACGGTCAGCACCCCGTTTTCGTCCGGCGCCCCGGCGTCTTCGTCGTCTTCGAAAGGCACATCCGCCATGGCCGCTCCTGAAGAGGGTCCGCTTCCGCCCTCGCTCCGCCTGCTGAAATGGCTGGTGATCCTGCTCACCCTGTCCATGATCGGCGCTGTCATAACCGTGGTCTGGCTGCTTGTCACCCGGATGCCGCAGGTGATGTCAGGCCCGCCGAAACTGCCCGAGACCGTGGTGCTGCCGCAAGGCGAGACGGCGGCGGCGGTGACCTTCGGGAAAAGCTGGTATGCCGTAGTCACCCAGACGGGGCGAATCCTGATCTATTCCGAAACCGGCAAGCTGCGGCAAGACGTGACCCCGACCGCCGAGTAAGACGCGGGCTAACGCCCTGCCCGTTCGGCCTCGCGCCAGCGTTTCCAGTCGACCCCGGCGCGTGCCACCGCCGCCCGCGCGGCCGCGCCCACGGCTTCACCCACGGCGGTGTGCAGCCCGGCATAGCGCCCCTCGCCCGGC
Organism: Pseudogemmobacter blasticus; assembly: GCF_003071405.1. NCBI lineage: Bacteria > Pseudomonadati > Pseudomonadota > Alphaproteobacteria > Rhodobacterales > Paracoccaceae > Pseudogemmobacter > Pseudogemmobacter blasticus. The sequence continues at coordinate 1,068,510 of NZ_CP020470.1, forward strand.
GGGCAGGCCAGCGCGGTGCAATCGGTGCCGGTTCCGGTGGCGATGCCGGTGGCCAGTTCCAGCCCAAGCGCCATCACCGCCGCGGTCCGGGCCTGCACCGCGATGGTCAGCGCCTCAAGCTGGGCGGTTTCGGTCAGGGGCGCGTCGGTGGCGACCAGCAGGTTGATGGTGCCATAATCGGCCGAATGCCAGGGCAGCCGGCGCCCGACCGATTCCGCGTTCGACAGGCCCAGCGTCACCACCGCCTGCGCGGTGATGCCGTCCACCGTGGCCGTGGCCTGATCCCAGGTGCCGATATCGCGCGAGGTCATCATGCCCACGGCCGTGGGCGCCCGCTGCATCTGCGCGGCAAACCAGTCGTCCACGTCGAAATCGGGCGTCAGATCGGCATTCTTCACCTCGCGCCACAGCACCTGATCGGTCAGGCGATAACCCGCGCCATAGGGCGCATGGGACAGCACCCGCCAGCGCGCGGGCAGCCGGGCCATCAGCCAGGGGCGGTCCAGCGTGACCGAGATCACCGCACCAGACCCATCGGCTGAAACACCGGCCCGTCGGCCGTTTCAGTGTGGAAGCCCTTGATTCCGAAGACTTCGGCAAGGGCGGCATCGGTCAGCACCTCGCGCGGGGGGCCATCGGCCACCAGCCTGCCGCGGTGGATCAGCAGCAGGCGCGAACAATGGCGGGCGGCAAGGCCAAGATCATGGATCGCCGCCACCACGCCATGGCCTTCGGCGGCCAGATCGGCAAAGACCTGCATGGTGCGGATCTGCGCCTCGGGGTCCAGACCGGCAACCGGCTCATCTGCCAGCAGCAGCGGGGTTTCCTGTGCCAGCGCGCGGGCAATCAGCACACGGGCCTGTTCGCCACCCGAAAGTTCGGTCGCGCGGCGCTGACGAAAGGCGGTCAGCCCCATGCGGGCCAGCGCACGCTCCACCGCCGGATCGGTGGGGTTAGCTGTGCCATGCGGGCTGCGCCCCAGCGCCACCAGCACCTCGACGCTGACCGGCCAGGCGATTTCGCGCCCTTGCGGCAGGAAGGCGGCGGCGCGCGCGCGGGCCAGCGGCGGCAGGCTGGCCAGCGAGGACCGGCCCTCGGCCGGCAAAAGCCCCAGCGCCCCGCGCAGAAGGCTGGTCTTGCCAGCACCGTTGGGGCCCAGCAGGCCGACGAATTCCCCCTTGGAAACCGTCAGGCTGACATCATCGACCACCGGGCACTGGCCCCGCCGCACCGTCAGATTCTGCAACGAAAGCAGGGTCATGCCTCAACCCTCCGCATCCGCCAGATCAGGTGCAGGAAGAAGGGGGCGCCGACTAGGGCCGTCAGGACGCCCAGCTTGAGGTCGCGATCCGGGGCGATCAGCCGGGTGGCGATGTCGGCGGCCAGCAGCATGGCCGCCCCGCCCAATGCGGCGGCGGGCAACAGGCGCGAGGGGCGCGCACCGACCAGCGGGCGCAGAAGATGCGGCACCACAAGGCCGACGAAGCCCACCGCCCCGGCCACCGCCACGGCAGCGCCCACGCTGGCGGCGGTGCCAAGGATCAGCACCAGCCGCAGGCGGGGCAGGTTCACCCCCATCGACTGCGCGGCATCCTCGCCCAGCGTCAGGGCGTCAAGGCCCCGGCCAAGGGTCAGCAACGCGGCCATTCCCGCCACCATGAAGGGCACCGCCAGCCAGACATGCGACATCGACCGATCAGCCAGAGAGCCCATCATCCAATGGACAATTTCCATGGCCGCAAAAGGGTTTGGCGACAGGTTCAGCACCAGTGAGGTGACGGCGCCGGACAGGGCCGACAGCGCGATGCCGGCCAGGATCAACGCCAGCGCGCCGCCGCGCGGGCCGGCCATGAGCAGAACCAGCAGCACCGAAGCCCCGGCCCCGGCCAGCGCCGCGAGCGGCAGGGCCAGCGGAAGGGTGGCGGCAAGGCCGGTTTGCAGCGCCAGCACCGCCCCCAGCGCGGCCGAGGAGGACACGCCGATCAGACCCGGTTCGGCCAGCGGGTTGCGCAGATAGCCCTGCATCGCGGCCCCCGACAGCCCCAGCACCGCCCCCGCCATCAGGCCAAGGATCGCGCGGGGAAGGCGGATTTCGCGCATCACCAGAACCATCGCCTCGCCTTCGCCCCGGAACAGCGCACGGAGCGACTCGCCCAGACCCAGACCGGCGGGGCCGATCAGCAGCGAGGCGGCGAAGAGAAGCGCCACCAGCAGCGCCAGAAGCGGCAGGGTCAGCTTCATTCCAGCGCCTCGCGTGCCTGCCGCATCCCGGCGACGGCGCGCAGGATATAGGGGGTGCCACAGACCCAATCGGCATCGGAAGCCGCTGAAATCCCTGCCTTCTTGCGGATTTCGGCCAGGGCGGGATGCGACAGGATCTCTTCCGCGCGGGATGCGCCGGGATAGGGGGTCGAGGTGACAACGACCTGCGGTTCGGCCAGAACCAGCCGCTCCAGCGGCAGGGTGCCGCCGCCGGTCAGCCCGGCGGTTGCCCCGACATTGGCAAAGCCGGTGCGGGTCAGCACGTCATCGGCCAGGGTGCCCTTGCCGGTGGTATAGCCGTTCGGAAAGTACAACGCGGCGGTGGCGGGGGGCAGGTCAACGGCCAGCGCCGCCAGCCCCGCCTGAAATTCGGCCACCAGTTTGCGGGCGGCGTCTTCCCGGCCAAGGGCTTGACCTACCGCGATAATCTGTTCGGGAACCTGATCAAGCGCGTTCACCGGGGGCACCTGCACCACCCGCACACCCAGCCGGCGCAGCATGTCCACCGAGCCCAGCGTGGTATAGGTGCCGGCCAGCACCAGATCGGGATGCAGCAGGAACACCTCTTCGGCGCCACCGTGGTTGGCGGGATACGCCGCGGCCTGATCCACCATCGAGGAGGACCGGACATCGGTGGCCAGATCGCTGACCGAAACCAGTTGCCCCGGAGCCGCCAGCAACATGGCAAGCTGGTCGGTGCAGAGGTTTATGGAGACGACGCGGGCGGGGGCCGGGTCGGCGGCGGCGGCGGGGCAAAGGGCCGCGAACGCTGCATGAATTGCGAAAAGGGCAGGTATGGCCCAGGTCTGCCGTGCGTATGGCCGACGTGCAGCGGACGTATGACTGTCGCGACGATATGCGGCCTTGTTCACCATTACCCGTTTCCATTGAGGCGGCGGACCGGGCGGACAGAGGCCGCCCGGTCCGAAACAGTATCAGAACGAGGTGCGCATCCCGAGATAGACCGACCGGCCCGGCTGGCCGTAATTTCGCACGGTCTGGTAATCTTCGTCGAACAGGTTTTCGACCCGGAGATAGGCTTCGGTCTGGTCGTTCACCTCATAAGACACGGTGAGGTTGGCGACGGTATAGTCCTTGAGCCTGGACGCGGGCGCCGGCCAGAGCCCGGCATCCCAGTAGTCGGCCACATGCTGCACCGTGACAAGGCCGGACAGGCGGTCGGTGATCTGGCCTTCCACCCCAAGCGTCAGGTCATGGCGCGGAACCCGCAGCGCGACCGTTTCCACACCGCCGTTGACGTTGGTCGCATCGGTATAGGTGTAGTTGCCGAACATCGACCAGCCGGGCGCGAGCGCGGCACGGCCCGTCACCTCGACCCCCTTGGTGGTGGTGGTGCCGGGCACCTGATTGTAGGCGCCGCCCGCCCACTGGATGCGATCCTCGATCTCGGTGTGGAACAGCGTGACCTGCAGCGAGCTGTCGGCGCTGAACAGGTATTCCGCGCCCAGTTCGAAGTTGGTGCTGGTTTCGGGTTGCAGCGCGGGGTTGCCGTAATCGACGCTGTAAAGTTCATAAAGCGAGGGCGCGCGGAACCCGGTCGAGGCGACGGCGCGGATGATCCAGTCATCCGCCGGGCGCCAGGCCAGGGCCAGACGGCCGGTGTCGTAGCCGCCGAAGGTTTCATGGTCGTCGTGCCGCACGGCCAGCGAGATGTCGAGCGACGGATCGGGGGCGTAAAGCAGTTCGGCGAAGACCGATTTCGTGGTTGCCTTGCCGCCATCAAGCGCGGTGCCGAAGATCGAGGTGCTGGAGCCGTCGAAGGTTTCCTTGGTGCGGTCCAGACCCCAGTTCAGCGAAAGCTGTTCGCTGGCCTTCCACTTGCCCAGATAGGCAAGCTGTTCGCGGCCCCCGTCGAAGCTGGTCTCGGAATACCAGCCGGTCGGATAGCTGTAGTCGCGCTTGGAATCGGTATGGGCGTAGGACAGTTCATGCGTGACCGCCCCGGTTTGCAGTTCCGCAAAGATGCGGCCGCCGCGCAGCTTGCCGTTTTCGATATTGCCGTTGTCGGCGGTCTGGTCATCGAATTCGGTGAAGCTGTCCCGGTGAAGCAGGCTCATGCCGATGCGCAGGGTATCGGACACCTGATAGGCGCCGAAGAACGTCAGCGTGGTTGAGCGGAAGGCGTCATCCTCGGTGCCATAGGCATAGGAGGAGATGCCGTCGGTGATGGTGCGGCTGGCCGAGAAGGCCAGTTCGACGCGGTCGGTCTTCATCGCCACCGAGGCGGTGCCGCTGTAGGTGGCGTTCGATCCGGCCTCGACGCCGATCTGGGCCGAGGTGCCCTCTTCCGTGGCGCGGAAGGTGGTGATGTCAACCACGCCGCCGATGGCTTCCGACCCGAACAGCGCCGATTGCGAGCCGCGCAGCACCTCGATGCGGGAAATGCCGCCCGAGGTGGTGGAGCCGAAGTCATAGGCGCATTGGGTGCCCGAGGGATCGGACACGTCGATGCCGTCGATGCGGACGCCGATATAGGGGCCGGACAGGCCGCGCAGGCGCAGCGCGGTCGAGGTGCCAAGGCCGCCGTTGCGCGACATGCTGACGCCCGGCAGGCGGGCCAGCAGCGTGGCGACCGACTGGTCGCCGGATTTCTTCAGGTCATCGGCGGTGACGACATCGACCGTCGCGCCGGTGCGGCCCAGTTCGACCGGCTCGGTGCTGGCGGTGATGGTGATGGTGCCCAGCAGAAGGGAATCGTCATCGTCGGCGGCCAGCGCCGGCGCGGCGAGGCCCGAGGCGGCCAGCGCGGAAATCAGGGCGATGCGGGAAATGCCATACATGGCGGTCTTTGCCTTTCCGGTTGGGCCGCAGCCGCGGCCCGCAAGATGCGTTCTGTCCTGGGAAAGGCTGCCCTTTCCGCCGACGGTGAGTTCGTCACCTCTGGCGGAATCCGCCTGCCGTGGCGCGCCCCGCGCCGCGGTAAGGGTGATCACCCTGGCAGGTCTCCTGGCTTGCGGGTCGGGGCTTTGACGGGCCTTCCCGGGGATTTCCCCAGTGGCATGTGCCGTCATCGCTCGCCGCTTACAGTTGCGGGGGCAGCCGCGGAATTGCACCGCATTCCCTTTTCATCCGGTTTTCAGGCCGGAACCTAAGGCCAGCCCTGCATACCCGGCGCGGCGGCGCTGTCAAGCGCGGGGCTGACGCAGCGGCGCAGGTGCGACGCGGTGTGTCGCTTTCTGGCCGCGGGAGGGTGGCGGGAACAGCCCGGCAGATGACGGTGGCAGGCTGGACCGGGGGGCGTGGGGCGGTCAGCATGGCGGCGGAAGAACAGGAGAATCGGCATGATCGGCGATCTGGGCGCGGCGGATGCAACCGAACTGGCGGGGCTGGTGGCGACGGGCGAGGTGACGCCGGATGAGCTGCTGGATGCGGCGCTGGCGGCGGTCGAGGCGCGCAATCCGGCCCTGAACGCGGTGGTACTGGTGCAGGAAGAGGTGGCCCGGCGGTCGATCCGCGAAGGCTTGCCGCACGGGCCGTTCCGGGGCGTGCCGTTCCTGATCAAGGATCTGGGGGTGGAGGCGAAGGATTTTCCCAGCCACAACGGCAGCCGGCTGCTGGCCAACACCCGCTATTCCGGCGACAGCGCGATCTTCGCCCGGATGAAGGCGACCGGCGTCGTCACCTTTGGCCGCACGACCAGCCCCGAAGGCGGCATCGGCGCGGCGACCGAGGCGGCGGTCTATGGCGGGCCGACGCGCAACCCGTGGAACACAGACCACACGCCGGGCGGATCGTCTGGCGGTGCGGGGGCGGCGGTGGCGGCGGGGATCGTGGCCTTTGCGCATGGATCGGACGGCGGCGGATCGGTGCGGATTCCGGCTTCGTCCTGCGGCCTCTTCGGCTTCAAGCCGACGCGGGCGCGGCTGCCGGATGGCCCCTATGCCGGCGAAGGCTGGGCGGGGATGGCGATTGACGGCTTCCTGACGCGCAGCGTGCGCGACACGGCGGTGATGCTGGACGCCTGCGAAGGCGCCGACCTGGGCGCGCCCTATTGGGCACCGCCCCTGGCGCGCGGCCATGCGGCGGCGATCTCGCGCCCGCCGCGGCGGCTGCGGGTGGGGGTGTGCGACACCACCTTCACCGGCGAGGCGATCCACCCTGAGGTGGCCGAGGCGGTGCGGGCCACGGCGCGGCTTCTGGAAAGCCTGGGGCATGTGGTGGAACCCGCCCTGCCCCGCGCCGATGTGCCGGGCATGATGCGGGCCTGGACCGACATCGTGGCGGTGGGCACGGCGCTGGGGATTCGCGGCGCGCTGAAGGGGCGCCCGCTGACCGGCGATCTGGTGGAAGGCGTGGGGCGCGGGGCCTGCGCACATGCCGAAACGCTGCATCCGACGCGCTATCTTGAGGCGGTGGGCGAAATCCACGCCTTTGGCCGGCAGATGGCAGGGGTCTTCGACGCCGGGCCGGACATCCTGCTGTCGGCCACACTGGCCGAGCCGCCGGCCAAGGTGGGGCGGTTTTCGCACGCGACCGAGGATTATGTGGCCTATCGCACCGGGCCGGGCGGGATTTTCACCTATTCGCCCTTCTGCGCGGTGTTCAACGCCAGCGGGCAACCGGCGGCCAGCCTGCCGCTGGGCATGTCGGGCGACGGCCTGCCGATCGGCGTGCATCTGGCCGCGGCCTTCGGGCAGGACGAAACGCTGATCGCGCTTTGTGCAGAAGTTGAGCGCGCCGCGCCCTGGGCGGGGCGTCGCGCGCCGGTTGCGGCATGAGCGGGCAAGAAAAGGCTTGTCAGGGCGGCGGGCGGCTGCCCAATATGATCAAAATAACAGGACAGGGAGGGGGCGACCGTGACCGATGAGGTGACGATCTCGGCCCGGAATGTGGTGAAGGCCTTTGGCCAGGGCAACGCGGCCGTGCGGGCGCTGGACGATGTGTCGCTGGACATCCGGAAAGGCGAGTTCTTTACGCTGCTGGGGCCTTCGGGCTGCGGCAAGACCACGCTGCTGCGGCTGATCGCCGGGTTCGAGATGCCGACCGAGGGCACGATCCTGCTGGACGGCGCCGACATCACCACGCTGCCGCCAAACCGGCGGCCGGTGAACACGGTGTTCCAGAGCTATGCCCTGTTTCCGCATCTGACGGTGGCGCAGAACGTGGCCTTCGGGTTGCAGATGCTGGGCCGGCCGGCGCCCGAGGTGAAGGCGACCACCGAACGGATGCTGGCGCTGGTGAAGCTGGAGGCGATGGCCGGGCGCAAGACCAGCCAGCTTTCGGGCGGCCAGCAGCAGCGGGTGGCGCTGGCGCGCGCGCTGGCGCCGCAGCCCAAGGTGCTGCTCCTGGACGAGCCGCTGTCGGCGCTGGACCTGAAGCTGCGCAAGGAGATGCAGGTCGAGCTGAAGCGGTTGCAGACCGAGACCGGCATCACCTTCGTCTTCGTCACCCATGACCAGGAAGAAGCCCTGACCATGAGCGACCGGATCGGCGTGATGAGCCATGGCAAGCTGCAACAGGTGGGCGCCCCGCGCGACATCTATACCCGCCCGGTGAACCGCTTTGTCGCCAGCTTCATCGGCGAGACCAATTTCCTGTCGGGCGTGACCGAGGGCGCCGGGGTGCGGCTGCCCGTGGGGGCGGTGGTGCCGGTGGACAGCCCGCGCGCGGGCACCGTCACGCTGGCGGTGCGGCCCGAACATGTGCGGATCGTGGCCCCCGGCGAGGCCGGCGCCATCCCGGCCACCGTGACCGGATCGGTCTATTTCGGCACAGACATGAACTATCAGCTTGCGCTGGCCGATGGCACGGAAATCGAGGCCTGCGTGGTATCAGGCGTGACCGGCGAGGGCGCGCTGTCCAAGGGCGAGCAGGTCGGTCTGCGCTTCACGCCCGGCGCCGTTCAGGTTCTGGAGGATTGACGCCATGAGCCCCGCCGAAGAGGCCGTCCGCCGGGAGAACATCAAAAGCGCCTGGCAACTGTCGGCCCCGGCGCTGCTGGTGCTGACGGTGGCGGCGGTCGGGCCGCTGCTGATCGTGCTGGTCTATTCCTTCCTGACGCCGGGTACGCATGGCAATGTGGAATGGGTGTTCAGCCTGGAAGGCTGGCGCGGCGTGCTGTTCGATCACGACATCTTCGAGGACAAGCTGGTTCTGGCCGATGGCAACCTGACGATCTTCTGGCGGTCGGTGAAGCTGTCGTTCATCACGACGGTGCTGACCTTCATCGTGGGCTTTCCGACCGCCTGGTTCATTGCCACCCGGTCGCCGGCAAGCCGGGCGGGCTGGCTGTTCCTGATCACCATCCCGTTCTGGACCAACCTGCTGATCCGCACCTTCGCGATCAACCAGATCATCCGCAACGAAGGCGTGCTGAACACGCTTCTGCTGAAGGCGGGGCTGATCTCGGCCCCGCTGCAACTGACCTATACCGATACGGCACTGCTGATCGGCATGGTCTATGTCTATCTGCCGCTGATGGTGCTGCCGCTGTTCGCCACCATCGACCGCTTCGACATGCGGCTTCTGGAGGCGGGCTACGACCTTTACGCCAGCCGCTGGCAGGTGCTGCGGCGGGTGATCCTGCCGATCATCCGGCCCGGCATCGTGGCGGGGTCGATCCTGGTCTTCGTGCCCTGCCTTGGCGCCTATGTGACGCCCCGCATCCTGGGCGGCGGCAAGAACATGATGATCGGCAACTTCATCGAGCTGCAGTTCGGCCAGGGCAAGAACTGGCCGCTGGGGGCCGCCCTGTCGGTGACGCTGCTGGTGATCGTGACCATCGCGCTTCTGGTCTATGTGAAGGCGATCAGCGGAGAACGGAAGAATGGCTAGGGCGCGCGACTTCTCGGTCACCGAACTGCCCGGCGCGACGCTGGTGTCGATGCTGGTGTTCGTGGCGCTTTATGCGCCGATCCTGGTGCTGATCGTCTATTCCTTCAACGCCGGCGAAAGCGTGGCGGTCTGGGGGGGCTGGTCGCTGGACTGGTACCGCGCCGCCTGGGCCAATGATCAGGTGAAAGAGGCGACCTGGGTATCGCTGAAGGTGGCCACCGGGGCGGCGGTGCTGTCCACCGCGCTGGCGACGATGGCGGCCCTGGGCACCACGCGGCGCCCCGCCTTTCGCGGCCAGACCTTTGTCTATGTGATGATCAACCAGCCGCTGATGGTGCCCGAGATCGTGACGGCGGTGGCGCTGCTGCTGGTGACGGCGGCCATCAAGAAGGCCACCGGCTATACGGGCTTGGGCTATCTGATCGTGGCCCATGCCGCCTTCTGCATTCCCTTTGCCTATCTGCCGATCCGGGCCCGGCTGGAAGGGATGGACCTGACGCTGGAAACCGCCGCGGCCGATCTTTACGCCAGCCGCTGGCAGACGTTCCGCCGTGTCACCCTGCCCCTGCTGATGCCGGGGATTCTGGCCGGGGCGATGCTGGCCTTCGTCACGTCGCTGGACGATGTGGTGATTACCGAATTCATCAAGTCGCCCGGGCAGGATACCCTGCCGACCTATATGCTGGGCCAGTTGCGGCGCGCGATGAAGCCGGACGTGAACGCGATCTCGACGCTGCTGCTGGCGCTGACCCTGGTGCTGTTGTCCGCGTTCTTCCTGTTGACCCGAAAACGCAAATGACCGCCGGACGCACCGGCGGCTTCATCCAACTGAAGGAGAGACCATGAAACGGATTCTGGGCGCCCTGGCGCTGCTGATGTCGGGAACGGCGATGGCCCATGCCGAGGGCGAGCTGTTCCTTTACAACTGGGGCAACTACACCAGCCCCGAGATGATCAAGAAGTTCGAGGAGAAGTACGGGGTCAAGGTGACGATCACCGACTTCGATTCGAACGACACCGCGCTGGCCAAGGTCGAGGCGGGGGCTTCGGGCTTTGACCTGGTGGTGCCTTCGGCCGGCTTCGTGGGCATCTATGCCGAGAAGGGCCTGATCCAGAAGCTGGACCTGTCGAAGCTGCCCAACCACAAGAACATTGCCCCGGAATGGATGAATGTGGAGTGGGACCCGGGTCGCGAATGGTCGATCCCGTGGCAGTGGGGGTCGACCGGGATGTCGGTCAACGTGAAGGACTATTCCGGCGACATCAACACCTCTGACATCTTCATGAACCCGCCGGCAGAGCTGGTGGGCAAGATCAACGTCATCCCGGAAATGGGCGACGTGATGGCGCTGGCCACGATGTGGGCCGGCGGCGAGGTCTGTTCGGAAGACCCGGCGGTGATGAAGAAGGTGCGCGACGCCCTGCTGGCGGCCAAGCCGAAGTGGATGTCGATGGACTATTCCACCGTCGAGAAGATGATCAACCACGACTATGCCGCGACGGTGGACTGGAACGGCTCGGCCATGCGGGCGCGTCTGGGCAACCCGGATGTGGCCTATGGCTATCCGAAGGAAGGCTATGGCCTGTGGATGGACAACGTGGTGCTGCTGGCCGACGCCAAGAACGTGGACAACGCCTATCTGTTCCTGGACTTCATCATGGAGCCCGAGAACGCGGCGGCGCTGTCGGCCTTTGCCCGCTATGCCAACGGGATTGCGGGGTCCGATGCCTTCATGCCCGAGGACATGAAGGCTGCGCCCGAGATCATCACGCCGGCGGAATTCGCCGACAAGGGCCATTTCGTGACGGTCTGCACCGGCAAGGCGCTGGAGTACCAGACCGCGATCTGGACCGAACTGCAGAAGTGATCCTGCGGATCTGAGCGGTGCCGGGGCTGTTGTGGCCCCGGCAGTCCTGTCTGGCCGGCCGCCGGGGGTTTCACACCCCCGGACCCCCGTGGGATATTTCTGGACAGAAAATGTCAGGTCTTCTTGAGCTTTCCGCGACCGAACTGTCGGCGCTGATCCATGCGCGGAAGGTGGCGCCATCCGAGGTGATGGCGACGCATCTGGCGCAGGTGGAGGCGGCGAACGGGGCGGTGAACGCGCTGGTGTCGCGGCGCGCGCCCGAGGCGCTGATGGCCGAGGCGCGGGCGCTGGACGATGCGGCCCCTTCGGGCTGGCTGCACGGGATTCCGCTGCCGGTGAAGGATCTGGTCGCGGTGAAGGGGCTGCGGACGACCTGGGGATCGCCGCTGCACGCCGCCCATGTGCCGGCAAGGGACGACCTGCTGGCAGCGCGGATGCGGGCGGCGGGGGCGGTGTTCACCGCCAAGACCAACACGCCGGAATGGGGCCAGGGCAGCCACAGTTTCAACCCCGTCTTCGGGGTGACGCGCAACCCCTATGACCTGAGCCGCAGCGCGGGCGGGTCTTCGGGCGGGGCGGCGGCGGCGCTGGCGGCGCGGATGGCCTGGGTGGCCGACGGGTCGGACATGATGGGGTCTTTGCGCAACCCGGCGGCGTTCTGCAACGTCTATGGCTTTCGCCCGACCTGGGGGCTGGTGCCGGGCGATGCCGAGGGCGACACCCATCTGGCGACGCTGGCGACCGAGGGGCCGATGGCGCGCACGGTCGAGGATCTGGCGCAGTTCCTGGCGGTGCTGGCGGGGGAAAACCCCGAGGTGCCCTTCCCCCGCGCGGTGCCGGATCTGCTGACCGGGCTGGAGGCCGGGGTGAAGGGGCTGCGGATCGGCTGGCTGGCCGACTGGGGCGGCGCCTATGCGATGGAGCCGGGGATTCTGGAGATCTGCGAGACGGGGTTGCAGGGGCTGGCCGCGATGGGGGCCGAGGTGGAACCGCTGCCCCCGCCCTTTCCGGCCGAAAAGCTGTGGTCGGCCTGGGTGACGCTGCGGGCGATGCTGAACGCCGGCGGGAAGCGGGCGCTGGCGGAAGACCCGGCGAAACGGGCGCTGACCAAGCCCGAGACGATCTGGGAGATCGAGCAGGGGCTAGGGCTGTCGGCGCAGGCGGTGTATGAGGCCAGCGTGATCCGCAGCCGCTGGTATGCCCATGCGGCGCGGCTGTTTGACCGCTATGACGCGGTGGTGCTGCCAAGCGCGCAGGTCTGGCCGTTTCCGGCCGAGTGGCGCTGGCCCGAGGCGATTGCCGGGCGCAAGATGGACACCTATCACCGCTGGATGGAGGTGGTGGTGCCGGCCAGCCTGATCGGGTTGCCGGCGCTGTCGGTGCCGGTGGGCTTCGGGGCGCAGGGCCTGCCGATGGGGATGCAGATCATCGGCCGGTCGGGCGATGATGCGCGGGTTCTGGCCATCGGGCAGGCCTGGCACCGGGCGACGGGCTGGCCGCAGGCGCGGCCGCCTCTGGTGGCGGGGGCGGTTTCGCGCTAGGGCTGGCCCGAAAGGGAGGCGGGAATGCGCGTTCTGGTCATCGGGTCGGGGTCGATCGGACGCCGGCATAGCGACAATCTGGCGGCCCTGGGGGCCGCGCCGGTGGCGCTGTCCTGGCGGGCGGCGGGGTTTGACGGGGCGCGGACGGCGATGGACGGCGCGGACGCCGTGGTGATTGCCACCGCGACCGACATCCGCCTGCCGCTGATTGCCGAGGCCGCGGCGCGCGACCTGCCGCTTTACATTGAAAAGCCGCTGGCCTTTGCCCCCGCCGAGGTGGAGGCGATTGCCAAGGTGACGGCGGGCGTCGCGCGGCGGTCGGTGCTTGGCTACATGATGCGCTATCACCCGGCCTTCCGCACACTGGCGCAGGCCGACCTGTCGGATGTGTTCCAGTTTTCGCTGACCATCGGCCATGACGTGACGCAATGGCGGGCGAACTGGCGGTTTTCCGAAAGCTATGCCGCGCGGGCCGATGGCGGCGGCGTGCTGCTGGACCTGTGCCATGAACTGGACATGGCGGCCTGCCTGTTTCCAGGGCTGGCGGTGAAGTCGGTCGAAAGCCTGGGCCATGCCGCCTATCCGGGGGTGGATGTGGCCAGCCGGATCTCGCTGGCGGGGGGCGGCATCGCGGGCGAGGTGGCGATGGACTACCTGACGCCGAAGCTGCACCGCCGCACCCTGCTGCGCGGGACCGAGCGGATGCATGATTTCGACTTTGCCGCCGCGACCTACCGGGTGACCGATGCGGCGGGGCCGCGCGATCTGGACCGGCCGCTGGAGCGCAACGAGATGTTCCTGTCCGCCATGCGCGATTTTCTGGCGCTGGCTCAGGGCGCGGACCCGTCGGCCGTGGAGCATCTGCCACGGCTGGACCTGTGCCTGCCGTCAGCCCGGCTGGTGGCCGCGGCCTGGGCGGCGCGGGCCTTCATCGGGCACTGCGGGAAAGAGATTCCATGAGGAGACCTGTTCGATGATCCTGGGCCATATCGGCGCGCGCAAGGGCAGCAAGGGCGTGCCGCGCAAGAACTTCCGCCCGATCTGCGGCAAGCCGCTGATCGACTGGTCGCTGGACCAGTTGTTCGCGCATCCGGCGGTGGATGCGGTGGTGGTCAGCACCGATGACGAGGAAATCTATGATCATGCAGTGGCGAAGGGCGCGCTGAAGATCGGGCTGCGGCCGGCGCATCTGGCGACCGACACGGCAGGGAAATGGGGCGTGTGGCAGCACGCGCTGGAGGCGTCCGAGGCGCTGACAGGCCCGGTCGATGCCTTCCTTGATCTGGATTGCACCTCGCCGCTGCGGCTGCCGGAGGATATTTCCGGGGCACTGGAACTTTACAATATCGAACATCCTGACCTGGTAATGAGCTGCTGCGAGGCGAGAAAGAATCCCTATTTCAACCTTGTGGAGCCGGATGCCAGCGGGGCGCTGCATGTGTCGAAGCCGCTGCCGGGCGGCGTGGTCGCGCGCCAGCAGGCGCCGGTGGTCTATGAACATGCGGCCAGCACCTATGTGGTATCACCGGCCTATCTGAAACGGTCCGGGGGGCTGTGGGAGGGGCGCGTGATCCCCTTCCTGATGCCGCCGGAACGCTGTGTCGACATTGACAGCCCCTTCGACTTTCGCCTTGTCGAGTTCCTTTTGACCGAAGCCCTGAAAGAGCAATGCCATGACTGACCAGTTGCAAGGCCGCACCATCTTCATCACCGGGTCGGGGGGCGTGCTGGGCAGCACCTATGTGCGCCGGATGCTGGCCGAAGGCGCGCGGGTGATCGCGTCCGACCTGCCCGGCGCGCGGGCCGAGGCGCTGGTCGAGGCGCATCGCGGCAACGCGAACTTTCGCTTCTATCCGCTTGATGTTGCGAATGAAGACGAGGTGACGGAGATCTTTGCCCGCATCCTGAAGGACGGGTGGGAGCCGAATGTCGTGCTGAACAACGCCGCCATCACGGGCGAGCTGCTGATGGGCGCGGGCAAGGGCTTTCCCGATTTCGCCGACCTGAAGGTCAGCGACTGGGAAAAGACCCTGCGCACCAACCTGACCGGCCCCTTCATGGTGGCCCGGCAGATGGACCGCGACATTGTGGGCAAATGGCCCTGCACGCTGATCAACGTGGCCAGCATGTATGCGCTGAACGGGGCGCATCACCGGATCTATGAGGGGATGCCGTTCAAGAACTTTTCGGCCTATGGGGTGACGAAGGCGGGCATCCACGGGCTGACGGTCTGGCTGGCGGGCTATTGGGCGCCGCGCGGGGCGACGGTGAACACCATCGCGCCGGGGGCGGTGTTCAACAATCATTCCGAGGAATTCCAGCGCCGGGTGGGCGAACTGATCATGCTGAACCGCATGGCCAAGCCCGACGAGATTGCCGATGCGATGCTGTTCCTGGCCTCGGCGGCGGCGGGCTACATGACCGGGCAACTGGTGAATGTGGACGGCGGGTTCAGCGGCTGGTGAGCAGGTTCCTTCGAAGGAACTTGCGGCTAGCGGCTGAGGTAAGGCGCCAGCGCCTGCATCGTGCGGGCGGTGGCGCCGGAATGGGCGGCCAGAAAGGCGGCGATGCCAGCCTGTGACGGGCCGGGCCAGCCTTCGGGCGTCAGCGCGCGGGCCAGATCGGCGGGGGTCTGCGCGTGGAAGCAGACGCCGGCGGCAATCGCCTCGGCTGCCGGATATTCGATGGTGTGGATTTCAGGGCCCACGATGACGGGCCGCGCCAGCGCCAGCGGCTCGATGATGTTATGCGCGCCATGCGGGGTGAAGCCGCCGCCGGTGACCACGCGGTCGGCCATGGCCAGATAGAAATACATCTCGCCCAGACTGTCACCCAGCAGGATGTCGGCCTGCTGCGGGGCGGTCAGGGTCAGGGCGGCATCCAGCGCGGTGCTGCGGCGGGCCAGACGCAGGCCACGGGCGGCGATCAGGGCGGCCACCTCGTCAAACCGTTCGGGCTTGCGGGGGACGTAGATCACGAAGGGCGCGTCGGGGCCGGCGAGGGCAGCCTGAATGGCATCAAGGTAAAGCGCATCCTCGCCTTCCACCACCGAGGCGAAGGTCAGGGTGCGGCGGGGGCCGGCCAGCCGGGGCCGGGCGGCCTGACCGGCGGCCACCTGCGCGGGCGGGATCGGCTGGTCGAAGCGCAATTCGCCGGTGACGGTGATGTTCGGCACGCCCACGGCGGCGAAGCGGCCGGCCTGAAGCTGCGATTTCACCAGTGCCCCGGCGAAGCCGCGCATGACGGCGGGGCGCAGCGGAAAACGGGCGTCGCGCGTCACCGATTTCGACGGGTAGCCCGCGTTGCACATGAAGAGCGGCACCCCGGCATCGCGGGCGGCAAAGACCATGCGCGGCCAGATCTCGACCTCCATCACCAGGCCCAGTTTCGGGCGGAAGGCGCGGAAGAAGCCGCGGAAGCACCAGGCCAGTTCGAAGGGAACCCAGACGGCGGCAAGACGGCCGGCGGCGATGTCGGGGCCGAAGACGCGGGTGGATTCGCGGCGGCCGGCGGGGGTGAAATGGGTGCAGACCACGGTTTCGCCCCGGTCCAGCAGGGCGCGGATCAGCGGCACGGCGCTGCGCATCTCGCCCAGGCTGACGGCATGGACCCAGACCGAACCGGGCAGGCGCTGCGGGTAACGCCCGAAACGTTCGGCGATGTTCTGGGAATAGGCCGCGTCCTTGCGGCCCCGGCGGCGCAGGTAAAGCAGGATCAGCGGCAGGCACAGCGTCCAGAGCGCGGACCAGAGGGCGAGGAACAGCCGCATCATCGCAGCAGCCCCGCAAGATCGCGCGCCAGCGGCACAAGGCTGGTGCGGGCGGCATCAGACAGAGCGCGGGCGCGGGCGACGAAGGGGGCCGGATCGGCGGAGAGGGCGGCGGGCAGCGTGGCGGCGGTGACGGCGCGGGCGGCCCCTGCCCCGTCAAGCTGCGCATAATCAGCGGCGAAATTGGCGGTGTTGGGGCCGTGCAGGATGGCGCAATCCAGCGCGGCGGGTTCCCAGGGGTTATGGCCCTGCACCGGGCCGAAACTGCCGCCGACCAGCGCCAAGGGGGCCAGCCGATACCAGAGGCCCAGTTCCCCGAAGGCATCGGCGATATGCACCTGCGCGGGGCCGGGCGCCTGCCCTGCCCCGGCGCGGGTCACGCTGCGGCCGGTGGCGCGGACGGCGGCCTCGATCCCTGCCCCGCGGTCGGGGTAGCGCGGAACGATGACCAGAAGCCGGTCGTCGGGCGCGGTGGCCAGCGCGGCCGCCTCATCTTCCGGGTGCGAGGAGGCGAGGAGCCAGAGGGCGCGGCCTGCAAGGGCGGCCTCCAGTGCGGCCAGCCGGGCCGGGTCTGCCGCCAGCGGCGGGGCGGCGGCCTTGAGCGAGCCGGTCACCCGCACCTCGCCCGCGCCCAGGGCCCGCAGGTGGCGGGCGGTGGCGTCATCCTGCGCGGCGATCAGGCGGAAGCGGGCCAGAAGGTCGGCGTAAAGCCCCCGTCCCCGCGACCGGCGGGCGAAACTGTCGGCATTCATCCGGGCGTTCACCAGCGCCAGCGGCACGCCGGCGCGGCTGGCGGCGACCACGGCGCCGGGCCACAGTTCCTGTTCCGCCCAGATCGATAGGTCGGGCCGCCAATGTGCCAGAAAGCGGGCCAGATAGCCGGGCGCATCCAGCGGCAGGAACTGGTGCGTGGTGCGCGGCGGCAGGTTCGCGGCCAGCACATTAGCCGAGGCGCGGGTGCCCGAGGTCACAAGGAAGCTGAGATCAGGCGCCTGCCCCGCCAGCGCGGCGATCAGGCCGCGCAGCGCCAGCACCTCGCCCAGACCCACGGCGTGCAGCCAGACCAGCCGGCCCGCGGGGCGCGGGGCCGAGGGGCGGCCCAGCTTCTCGGTCCAGCGGGCGGGGTCTTCCTTGCCGCGCGCAAGGCGGCGGCGCAGCACGGCCGGGGCCAGCAGCGGGATCGCCCGGGTCGCCGCCAGATAGGCCGCCAACTGCCAGTGCATCAGGCTTACTCCCGGTCCTGGAAGGCCTTTTGCAGCGGGCTGTCCCAGAAGTCGGGGCGGGCCAGCACCTGCACGAAACGGTCAGCGGCAAGGCCCTGGCCGAAGCCCGCGTCGCGGGCGTGGCGGCGGCCCCAGTCCTGCGCCAGAAAGCGGGCGATGGTGGCGGTATCCGCCGCCTGACAGGCCGTGACCGAGGCCGCATCCGAGCGGTTCGCCTGCCGGGTGCCGATGTCCAGCGACGGAAGGCCCAGGAAGGGCGCCTCGCGCACGCCGGCGCTGGAATTGCCCACCATGCAGGCGGCGTTCTTCATCAGCTCCGAGAAATGCGCGAAGCGCATCGAGGGCAGCACGCGGAAGCGGTCCTTCGGCAGCCGGTCCAGCACGGCGAAGATGGCGTCCGATCCGGGGTCGTTGTTCGGCGCGATCACCACGAAGGCGCGGCCCGAGGCTTCCAGCGCCCCGAACAGCGCCGCCGCCTGCGCGCCGATGGTGGCCTGTTCGCTGGTGACGGGGTGGAAGGTGGCGATGCCATAGTCCGCGAAGGGAATTTCGTAATGCGCGCGCACCTGATCCAGCGTCACGCCCGAGGGGCGGGCGTGGAAATCCAGTTCGGGTGAGCCGATGACATGCACGGTTTCGGCAGGTTCGCCCAGCGCCATGACCCGGCGCGCGGCGGCCTCGGACGACACGAAGTGATGCGTGCAGAGCTTGGTGTTGCAGTGGCGGAACACCTCGTCGATGGTGCCCGACACCTCGCCCCCCTCGACATGGGCGGAGCGGACATAGTTCATCGCGCCGACCAGCGCGCCGGCCAGGGCTTCCACCCGGTCGCCGTGGATCACGATCAGGTCGGGACGGTGTTCGGCGACGTAATCGGAAAACCCGGTGACGGTCTTGGCCAGCACCATGTCCTGCGGATCGCCGGGGCGCTGGTTCAGGAATTCATGGGTGCCGACCCCCGCCATGCGGCGCACCTCGTTCCGGGTCAGGCCGTAGCGGTCCATCATGTGCATTCCGGTGACGAAGAAGGTCACACCATGCCCGGCATCGCGCGCGGCGGCGGCCAGCGGTTCAAGTTTGCCGAAATCGGCCCGCGTGCCGGTAAGGAAGAGGATGTCTTTCATGGCTCTCGCACTGGCGCTTGCAGCATTGCCCTGCATAGCGGCGACGGCCCGCGCTGGCAATCGGTGCGGGGGGGCGGCGCGGGGGCGATGCAGGAGGCAGGCGATGGACAAGGCCGGGGGCCGGCCCTAAGTGAAGGTCTGCGCCTGCAACCGGAGACCTTCATGGACCGCGTCGTTCTTTGCATGAAATGGGGCACGCTGTACGGCGCGGAATACGTCAACGTGCTGTATTCGGCGGTGCGGGCCAACCTGACGGGCGATTTCCGCTTCGTCTGCCTGACCGATGACACGAGCGGCTTGCGCCCCGAGATCGAGACCTTTCCCATTCCCGACATCGGGCTGAAGCCCGAGAACTGGCGCCACGGAGCCTGGCCGAAGATCGCGCTGTTCGGGCATGATCTTTACGGGCTGACGGGCCGGGCGCTGTTCATCGACCTGGACATGGTGATCTGGGGGCCACTGGACGGGTTCTTTACCCATGGCACGGGTCTGGTGATGCTGGATTCCGGCCCGTGGCGCCACAGCGACGGGGTGGCGCGGTCGATGTCATCAATCTTTGCCTATGACCTTGGCAAGCTGGGCTATCTGGTGGACCGGCTGCGCGCCGAGCGGGACGCGATGACCGAGAAATATGACATCGAGCAGGCCTATCTGCATGGCGAGGTCAGCCCCATCGGCTATTGGCCGCAGACTTGGGTGGTCAGCTACAAGTATCACCTGCGCCCGCCGGTGCTGGTAGACCGGCTGCGGGGGCCGAAGCCGCCCGGGCCGGGGGTGCGCGTGTTGTGTTTCCACGGTCGCCCGCGCCCGATTGACCTGATCCGCCCTCCGGCGGGCAACTGGGACGTGTTCCCGCATTACGGCCGGGGCCCGGTGCCCTGGATGGTGGACTACTGGACCCGCCACGGCGGCACGGTCTGACAACGAAGGGCAAGCAGATGACCCGACTGATCCTGTCTCTGACCACGGTGCCGCCGCGGTTTCCCTATGTGCACGAAAACCTGGCCGCGCTGAAGCAGCAGACCGCCCGGATCGAGGCGATCAACCTTTACATCCCGCGGCGCTATCGCCGGTTCGACTATGACCCGGCGCAGTTGCCGAAGCTGCCCGAGGGCGTGACCCTGCGCCTGATCGACGAGGATCTGGGTCCGGCGACCAAGGTGCTGCCGGCCTGCCGCGACTATCGGGGGCAGGATGTGCGGATTTTGTTCTGCGATGACGACAAAGTGTATGATCCGGGCTGGGCGCAGCGCTTTGTTGACGCGGGCACCGACCAGCCCGGTTGCGTGATCTGCGAGGAAGGCGGTCTGCTGGATACGCCCTTCTATGCCCATGACGGCTGGCAGTCGCCGCGCCAGCCCAAGGCCGGGTATCGCCGCAAGGATCTGGGCTACCGGCTGCGGCGGGCGCTGTCGCTGGGGCGCTGGAAACCGTCCAAGGCCATGACCTCGGGCTATGTCGATATTCTGGAAGGCTGGGGCGGCGTTATGGTGCGGCCCGACGATTTCGACGATGCGGCCTATGACATTCCCGATGTGCTGTGGACGGTGGATGATGTCTGGCTGTCGGGCTGTCTTGAGCGGCGCGGGATTCCGATCTGGCTGAATGTGCGCGACAAGGTGCGGTCGAAGGGCAGTTCGAACGAGGTGAAGGAAGCTGCGCTGCGGAATTTCGTCTATCAGGGCCATGACCGGATTTCGGCCAACCGCGCCTGCATCCGGTATTTCCGCGAGACCTATGGCATCTGGGGCGGCGCGGGGGCGCGGGCCTAGCTGCGGGGCGGCGGCAACATGCGGTGGCGGATCAGCCAGGCGATGCGGCGCAGGTAGTTGGCGGCCTTGTGCGCGTAATGCGGCAGGCGGCGGAGGGCGGGGAATTTGGTCGCCTCGGCCATGGCGGTGCCGGTGATGTAGCTTTCGCCGCGGTCTTCCGGCCGGGCGGTGAAGGGTTCCAGCCCCATCAGCCGGAAGTCATGGGCGAAAAACCTGTTCAGCTCGTGATCATGGGCGCGGCGGATCGGCCAGAACTCGCGCGCCAGCCGGGCCGCCAGATCGCGCTTGATCAGATAGCAGGCATTGCCGGTGAAGCGTCCCCAATAGGCGTTGAGCCGCCACTTGCCCTGCCGGCGCTGCGTCAGCGCGCCCTTGGCGCGCAGCCGGGCGAAGCGGCAGATGTCCCAGCCATCGGCCATGTCCAGAGCGGCCTGCAGGGCCTGCGGGAAATCGGGGTCGAAGGTCACGTCATCTTCGCAGATCAGCACCACCGGATCGGGCCCGGCGCCGATCTGCGCCCAGAGCGCCACATGCGAGGCGTAGCAGCCCATATGCCCGGCCGAAATCGGCCCGCCCATGAAGCGGTGCCAGCCGGGCAGATCGGTCTGCGCCAGCAGCCGCGCCTCCTCGGCCCGGCCGTCGATGCCGTCGAACAGGGTGTAGTCCAGCCCCGCCTGGGCAAATTCGGCCGCAATCCGCGCCCGCCGTTCGGTGGCGCGGGTCAGCGAGATGACGAAGATGGGGACCGGGGGACGGCTCACCCCAGATCGCTCCATTTCAGTTGCGTGTTGCGGGTGACGGCGCGGGTCAGGCGTTTGCCCAGCACCTTGTCGAAGTCATAGGCGGCGATTTCGCCGCTGCCGGGGCGGCGGGCCCAGATGTCCTGTTCGCGGATCACATGGCCGGCGGGCAGGTCGGCATCGGCCACGACCGAGCCGCGGGCGAAGCGGTAGACGTCTTCTTCCGGCGCGCTGCGCTGTTTCGGGTTCTTGGCGGCGATCCAGATCTCGCGCGAGCGGTCGATCAGGAAGCGCAGTTCGGCCGGGTCCATCGAATTGATGATGTCCGGCCCCTTGCGATAGCGCGTGTCGGTGTAATGGCGTTCCAGGATGCTGGCGCCCAGCGCCACCGAGGCCAGCGCCATTTCCGGGCCGATGGAATGGTCGGAAAAGCCCACAACGGCGTTGGGGAAAGCCTCGCGCAGTTCGGTCACGCCTTTCAGCGAGACGATTTCGGGCGGGCTGGGATAGAGGTTGGTACATTCCAGAAGGGCATAGGGCACGCCGGCGGCATCGAGGATGTCAACGCTGGCGCGGATCGTCTCGATCGTCTGCATCCCGGTGGACAGGATCACCGGCTTGCCCTTGCGGGCGATGTGGCGGATCAGCGGCAGATTGTCAGCCTCGCCCGAACCGATCTTGTAGGCGGGCACGTCGAGGGATTCGAGGTAATCGGCCGCCGCGCGGGAAAACGGCGTCGAGATCCAGATCATCCCGAGGCTTTCGGTGTAACGCTTCAGCTCGGCCTCATCGTCCAGCGACAGGGCGCAGCGTTCCATCACATGCCAGATCGAGACATCGGCATTCGGCGGGAAGATCGCCTTGGCCTCATCCGTCATCTCGTCTTCCAGGATATGCGTCTGGTGCTTGACCAGCTCGCAGCCCGCCGCCGCGGCCAGACGCACCATTTCCTTGGCGACGGCAAGATCGCCGCCGTGGTTGATGCCGATCTCGGCAATCACAAGCGGCGGATGAGCGGGGCCGATCTTGCGACCGGAAATCGTGATTTCGCGCATGCTTGCGTCCTTGGCGACTGGGTTACGCAGCCCGTGCTGGCCCATGGCCCGCCGGTTGTCAAGAAAACGGATAACGGGAAAGTTCGGTATAAACCGGGCCATCGTGACCCGACCGGCTTTGCCAAAGAACCATGTCCTGCACAAGCCAGGGACCGGCCGCGAAGGCGAAACCATCGGCAATGGCGCGTTCCAGCCGCGCCGTGGCGGCGAAATCGGGAACGGGAAAGCGGCCCAGGGTGACATGGGGCACGAAGCGGCGGGCGGCGACCTCGACCCCGGCGATGCGGGCGGCCTGTTCGGCGGCGGCCTGCAACCGGGTCAGCGGGTCTGACGGCAGCACACCGGCCCAGGCCGCGCGCGGGCGGGCACCGCCGAAAAGGCCAAGCCCCCGCAGCGCCAGCGGAAAGGCCGGGCTGCGCAGGGCGGCAAAGGCTTCGTGCGCGGCCTCAAGCAGGGGATCGGGCACGTCCCCCAGAAAGACCAGCGTCAGATGAAACGCCTCGGGCGGCACGCGGCGGGGCAGCGGCAGCAGGAATTGCTGCACCGCCAGCGCCGAGCGGACGGTTTCGGGCAGGTCAAGGCCAAGGAAGACACGCATCAGGCCCCCTCGGGCCGGCGGGCAAGAGCGGCCAGCGAGGCGGTGATCTCGGGGCGGACGGGGCCTTCGCGCGGCGGATCAAGCAGGGTGTCAAGCAGGTGCGGGCCGGGCGGCGGACGGGCGCCGCCCGACCATGACAGCCCCGCCAGAACCGCCCGCGCCGGTTCGGGCAGGCGGTCGGGCAGTTCCTGCCCCGAGAGCCAGCCCCAGATCGCCGTCCAGAGCCGGCCCACCGACCACGGGTTGTAGCCACCCCCGCCCAGCACCATCAGCCGGGGCGACAGCGGGCGCAGTTCGGCCAGCGCCTCGAGATAGGCGCGGTTCGACAGGCACAGGCGCGAGAGCGGGTCTTCGGTCAGGCTGTCTGCGCCGCATTGCACCACCAGCGCCTGCGGCGCGAAGGCGGCGACGCGGGGCAGGATCAGCCCGTGCAGCACGGCCCTCGCCTCGGTATCATTGTAGCCGCGCGGCACCGGCAGGAAGAAGCCCGAGCCGCCCGCCGTTTCGGTCAGGCCGCCGGAAAACGGCCAGCGCCCCTGTTCGTGCACGCTGATCATGCGGACGCGGGGGTCGCCGGTGAAGGCGGTTTCAACCCCGTCGCAGTGATGGGCGTCAAGATCGACATAGGCGACGCGGGTCAACCCGGCGCCCAGCAGCGCCTTGATGCCCAGCACCACGTCGTTCAGGTAGCAAAAGCCGTTCGCCCGGTCGGGCAGGCCGTGGTGTGTGCCGCCGCCGGGCACATGCACCACCCCCGCCGGGGCATGGGCCAGCGTTTCGGCGGCCCAGAGCGTGCCGCCCGCGCCGGTGGCGGGGCGGCGGAACATTTCGGCGAAGACCGGGTTCGACAGGGTGCCAAGCCCGTGGCGGGCGCGGACCTGATCGCTGACCGTGCCCTCGGCCTCGGCCCGCTGAAGGGCGGTGAGATAGGGTTCGGTATGGAAGGCGCGCAAGGCGGCGGGCTTGGCGCGCGGGCTGTTCTGGAACCGCGCCGCCGGCAGCCAGCCCAGCGCGCGGGCAAGGTCGATCACGGTGGACACGCGGGGCACCCGCAAGGGATGCGTCGCGCCATAGGACGAGCCGCGATAGATGGCCGAACCGACAAAGACCGGCGCCACGGCGCCGCGCGGCCCGGCCGAAGGCGCCGCGGTCATGGCAGAAGCGACAGGATCCGCCGGCGGATGGCCCCCTGCGGGTTCGCGGTCGAGCCCCAGGTTTCGATCACCGCGCCGTCGGGGCCGAGCAGCACCTTGTTGAAGTTCCAGCCCGGCACGAAGCCGCGCGTCTTGGCCAGCCAGGCGTAGAACGGATGCGCCTGTGCGCCCTTCACATGGGTGATCTGGGTCATCGGCAGGGTCAGGTCGAAGTTCAGCGCGCAGTATTCCTTGACCGCCGCCTCGCTGCCCAGTTCCTGCGAAAAGTCGTTCGAGGGCACGGCCAGCACCAGCAGGCCCTTCGGACCCAGTTCGTCATGCAGGGCCTGAAGATCGTCGAACTGGCCGGCAAAGCCGCAGAGCGAGGCGGTGTTGACAACCAGAACCGGCTTGCCGGACCAGTCATCCAGGTCGATGGTCCCGCCGTCGATCGAGGCGAAGGTGAAGCCCGCCCAGGCGGCGACCGGGGCCAGGACAGAGACCAGCAGGGCCATCAGCGCGGCCAGCGGGGCAGGCAGGGCAGATCGGCGCATCGGGGTTCCCTTTCGACTGTCTGAACAGGAGATACGCCGCGTCCGGCGGGCGTCAACCTTCGGGGCGAAATCTTCCCCGGTCGGGGCGGCGGACTTGTGCCTCAGGGGGGAGCATGTCACATTCAGGGATACAGGCAATCATCCCCGCGGCCGTGCGGGGCAAAGAAACCCGGGCATCGTGATGAGTGAAGTGCAGACCCTGCGCGCCGAAGAGGCCAACCCCGTGCTTGCACCGCAATATGCCGCGCTGTGCTGGCGGCTGCGGGGTGGCAAGGCGCGGGTGTTGCTGGTGACCAGCCGCGACACCGGGCGCTGGATCATTCCCAAGGGCTGGCCGATGGAAGGCCGCGCACCTGCGGCGGCGGCGGCGCGGGAAGCCTGGGAGGAGGCCGGGGTGGAAGGCAAGGTCCAGTCGGAA
Organism: Pseudogemmobacter blasticus; assembly: GCF_003071405.1. Classification (NCBI taxonomy): domain Bacteria; kingdom Pseudomonadati; phylum Pseudomonadota; class Alphaproteobacteria; order Rhodobacterales; family Paracoccaceae; genus Pseudogemmobacter; species Pseudogemmobacter blasticus. The sequence continues at coordinate 1,093,362 of NZ_CP020470.1, forward strand.
AGTCTGGGCGTCTATACCTATCTGAAGACCCGTCCCGATGCCGAGGATGTGCCCTGCGCGGTGGAGGTGTTTCCGCTGCGGGTGGAACGGCTGCAACGGCGCTATCCCGAACGCGCCCAGCGCCGCCGCAAGTGGTTTGCCCCGGAAAAGGCCGCCCGCAAGGTGAGCGAGCCGGACCTGCGGGCGCTGATCCTGGCCTTTGCCGAAGCGACCACGGAAGCGGCGGCGAACACCCCGGCGGGGGATTGAATCCCGCCACCGAAGGCATAGGTTCGACAGGTCGCGCATGGGGCGCGACCGCCACGGGATGTTGCGATGATCCGTTATGCGCTGACCTGCGGGGCCGGCCACGGTTTTGAAAGCTGGTTCGCCTCGGCCGCCGCCTATGACACGCTGGCCGGAGCCGGACAGGTGTCTTGCCCGATCTGCGGAGAGACGCGGGTGGAAAAGGCGATCATGGCCCCGGCGGTGACGCCCGCGCGCAAGGCCGAAGCGGCGGCGGCAGCAGAGGCGCGGCCCAAGCTGGGCACCCCGCAATCCGAGCTGGAGGCGGCGCTGGCGGCCTTGCGCCGGCAGGTCGAGGAAAATTCGGAATATGTCGGCATGAACTTCGCGACCGAGGCCCGCGCCATTCACGAAGGCGCATCGCCCGAACGCGCGATCTATGGCGAGGCGAAGCCCGAAGAGGCCAAGCGGCTGATCGAGGACGGAATCCCCGTCGCCCCCCTGCCCTTCCGCCCGGCCCGCAAGAGCAACTGACGGCAGCCGCGCAGGCGGGGCCGGTCAGTAGATGTAGCGGATCTGTTCGGTCCAGAACCGTTCCATCCGGCGCAGCGAGCGGTTGATTTCATCCATGCCGCTGGCATCGACCAGCCCGCGCTTTTCGATGCCTTCGGCGTGGCGTTCAAACAGGTCTGCCACCATGCCGCGCACGCGGCGGCCCTTTTCCGTCAGCCGGACCCGGACCGAGCGGCGGTCCACCTCGGACCGCTGGTGGTGCATGTAGCCCAGTTCGACCAGCTTCTTCAGATTGTAGCTGACGTTCGAGCCCTGATAGTAACCGCGGCTTTTCAGTTCGCCCGCGGTCACCTCATTCTCGCCGATGTTGAACAGCAAGAGCGCCTGCACCGAGTTGATTTCCAGAATCCGCAGCCGTTCGAATTCGTCCTTGATCACGTCGAGAAGCAGCCGGTGCAGGCGTTCCACTAGCGCCAGATTGTCCAGATAGCAGGACAGGAACGCCCGCTGCGCACCGTCGAGAAGAGGTTCATGAAGCGACATTCCCGGCCCCGCCCTGTGTCTGATCAGGGAGAGAATCGGCAGAAAGCGCAAACATTCGGTAAACTCGAACCGATTTTGTCCCGATCCGGGGTGCGCGGGGCGGCCTGGCCCTTGGGTCAGGCCGGGCCGGTCAGCCGGTTGCGGGCGAAATCGGTGACCCGATCCAGCAGCGGCGCGATCCAGGCCGGGGGCTGGTCGGTGCCCATGATCCAGGCCATCAGATCTTGATCATTCTCTTGCAGGAGCCGGTCATAAATATCCAGATCCTCGGGCGGCATCTCGGCAAGATGGGCCTCGGCATAGGGGCCAAGGACCAGATCCATCTCCTTGGTGCCGCGCCGCCAACTGCGCATCACCATGCGTTTCAGCCGGGCTTCTGCGGTTTCCGCGACCATCATGCCACCTCGCGCAGCAGGCTGCGCATCCGTTGTTCCACCCGGCCCAGATCCTCGGCCAGTCCGCTGGCGCGGGCGCGCAGCTTGCGCAGTTCGGCCAGCGTCTGTTCGGCCGCGGGCGACAGCGGCGCAGGCGCGGCGTCCGGGGCGGCCAGACCCGGCCCCTCGGCCGTGATCAGCCAGGTCAGCGAGACATTCAGCATCCCGGCCAGCATCTGCAAACGGTTGCCACGCGGTTCAGCCAGGTCTTCCTCCCAGGCCTGAAGCGTGGTCAGGCGCACGCCCAGCCGCTGGGCCAGGTCTTCCTGGGTCAGCCCTGCCGCTTCGCGCGCGCCGGCCAGCCGGTCGCCGAAGGTGGCCACATCGGGGGCATACCAGGTTTCTTCGACGGGGGTTTCGGTGCTGCTTTCCGCCATCTCGCCTCTCCTTCTTATGATAACGCTTGTGTCGGGTGGGGGTGCACCCTAAGACCTGCGCCCGGAAATCGCAAATCCGCCCCGCAAGGAGACGCCGATGCCCTTCCTGTCCGACACGCTGGCGCGCGTGAAACCCTCGCCCACGATTGCCGTCACCACCAAGGCGCAGCAGCTCAAGGCCGAGGGGCGCGATGTCATCGGCCTTGGCGCGGGCGAGCCGGATTTCGACACGCCCGAACATATCCGCGATGCGGCCAAGCGCGCGATCGACGCGGGCAAGACCCGCTATACGGCGGTGGACGGCATCCCCGAGCTGAAGGCGGCGATCTGTTCCAAGTTCCTGCGCGAGAACGGGCTGACCTATACGCCGGCGCAGGTCAGCGTCGGAACCGGCGGCAAGCAGATCCTGTACAATGCGCTGATGGCCACCTGCAATCCGGGCGACGAGGTGATCATCCCCGCGCCCTATTGGGTGTCTTATCCCGACATGGTGCATCTGGCGGGCGGCACGCCGGTGCCGGTGGTGGGGCTGCTGGAAAACGCCTTCAAGATCACGCCCGAACAGCTTGAGGCGGCGATCACGCCGCGCACCAAATGGTTCATCTTCAACAGCCCGTCGAACCCGACCGGCGCCGGCTATACCAGGGCCGAGCTGAAGGGGCTGACCGATGTGCTGATGCGTCACCCGCAGGTCTGGGTGATGTCGGATGACATGTATGAACACCTTGTCTTCGACGACTTCCGCTTCTGCACCCCGGCGGAAATCGAGCCGGGCCTTTACGACCGCACGCTGACCTGCAACGGCGTCAGCAAGGCCTATGCCATGACCGGCTGGCGCATCGGCTATGCCGCCGGTCCGGTGGCGCTGATCAAGGCGATGGGAACGATCCAGTCGCAATCGACCTCGAACCCAAGTTCGATCAGCCAGTGGGCCGCGCTTGAGGCGCTGACCGGACCGCAGGAATTCCTGGCCGGATGGCGCGCGGCGTTCCAGGCGCGGCGCGATCTGGTGGTGTCGATGCTGAACGAGGCGCCGGGGATCACCTGCCCGAAACCCGAAGGCGCCTTCTATGTCTATCCCGATATTGCCGGCTGCATCGGCAAGGCCACGCCCGGCGGAACCGTCATCACCAATGACGAGGTGTTCGCCACGGCGCTGCTGGAGGAGACCGGGGTGGCGGTCGTTTTTGGCGCAGCCTTCGGCCTTTCGCCCAACTTCCGGGTAAGCTACGCTACGTCAGATGACGTTCTGCGCGAGGCTTGCACCCGCATCCAGCGGTTCTGCGCCTCGCTAGTGTGAGGGCCTGAATGGCGGACGATCTGCCGGACTACTACTTTCGCCTGCGTGACAATGGAGCCGCCGTCTACAAGGTTGATACCGAGAACCGACAGCGACGGATCGAGTTGATCGAGATCGCGATGGTCAATGTCAGGAACGGCAACGTCAAGCCGCATGGCGAGACGAAGCTGAACGGCACCGATATCCGCGCCATTCAGGACTGGCTGGGAAAGCGGCGCATCCTTATCGAGGCGCGCGAGGTCGATGACGTGCTGCGCACCGGCGACCGGCTGAACGAGGCGGCGCAATGGGCACAGTCGAAGGCCACGCCCGAGCAGCTTGACGAGGTGACCGAGACGCTGCTTCTGGCCATGCACGACCTGCGGTCGGTTCTGGTGCGCAAGAAGGCCGAGCGGCTGACGAAAGCCCCGGCCGGCAGATAGTGGCAACCGGATCACGCAAGCCGTTGATTTTGCTTGCAGGACAAGATGTCCCACCGGGGGACAGCCCCCTTTCGCGCCGCGGGCGGGCAGACTATCCTCGCGCCCGGCCCGCAAACGAGAGGAGTCCCCCATGCAGACCATGATCGGCATCATCGGCGGCAGCGGGGTCTATCAGATCGAGGGGCTTGAGGGCGCAAGCTGGACCCGGGTGAAAACGCCCTGGGGCAAGCCTTCGGACGAGGTGCTGATCGGCCGGCTGGACGGCGTTCCGATGGCCTTCCTGCCGCGCCATGGCCGGGGCCATGTGCACAGCCCGACCACGGTGCCCTATCGTGCCAATATCGACGCGCTGAAACGGCTGGGCTGCACCGATGTGGTCGCCGTCTCGGCGGTGGGATCGCTGCGCGAGGATTTCGCGCCGGGCGATTTCGTGCTGGTGGACCAGTTCATCGACCGCACCTTCGCCCGCGAGAAAAGTTTTTTCGGCACCGGCTGCGTGGCCCATGTCGGCTTTGCCCATCCGACCTGCCCGCGTCTGGGCAAGGCCGCCGCCGAAGCGGCCCGCGCGGCGGGCGCGCGGGTGCATGAAGGCGCAACCTATCTGGCGATGGAGGGGCCGCAGTTTTCGACCCTGGCCGAAAGCCGGCTTTACCGGCAATGGGGGGCCGATGTGATCGGCATGACCGGGATGCCCGAGGCCAAGCTCGCGCGTGAGGCCGAGCTGTGCTATGCCTCGATCGCCATGGTGACCGATTATGACTGCTGGCACCCCGACCATGATGCGGTGGATGTGGCGGCGGTGATCGCCACGCTGACGGCCAATGCCGCGCTGGCCCGCGCCACCGTGGCCCGTCTGCCCGGCCTGCTGGGCCGCGACCGGGCCGACTGCCCGCATGGCTGCGACCGCGCCCTGACCCATGGGCTGATGACCGCGCCCGACAAGCGCGACCCCGAACTGCTGGCCCGGCTGGATGCCGTCGCCGGCCGCGTCCTGTAACCCCCGGAAAGCCCCCATGAATTCGACCAAGACCGTCAAGGACTATATCCGCACCATCGTGGACTTCCCGCATGAGGGCATCCTGTTCCGCGACGTGACCACGCTGTTCGCCGATCCGCGCGGCTTCCGCATGTGCGTCGACCAGTTGCTGGCCCCCTATGCCGGGATGCGGATCGACAAGGTGGTGGGGCTGGAAGCGCGCGGCTTCATCCTGGGCGGCGCGGTGGCGCATCAGTTGTCCACCGGTTTTGTGCCGGTGCGCAAGAAGGGCAAGCTGCCGGGGCAGACGATTTCGCAGGCCTATACGCTGGAATACGGCGAGGCGGTGGTCGAGGTGCATGACGATGCCATGCAGCCGGGCGAAAAGGTGCTGCTGGTCGATGACCTGCTGGCCACCGGCGGCACCGCCGAGGCCGGGATCAAGCTGATCGAACGGCTGGGCGCCCAGGTCATTGGCTGCGCCTTCGTGGTGGACCTGCCCGATCTGGGCGGCCGCAGGAAACTTGAGGCGATGGGCATGGATGTCCATGCGCTGTGCGCCTTCGAGGGGCTTTGATCGCAGGCTGACCGCGCAAGGGCGGGGGCAAGCCCCCGCACCCCCGGGGTATTTGGGCCGAGATGAAGCGGCAGGGCCTTCCTCCTGGTCCAAATACCCCCGCCGGAGGCCCGTTGGCCGGTCAGCCGCGCAGCACGGCGCCGGGGTTCAGGATTCCGGCCGGATCAAGCGCCGCCTTCAGCGCGCGCATCGCGGCCAGACGCGCCGGGTCGGCGTAGCGTTCCAGATCGGCGGCCTTGAACCGGCCGATGCCGTGTTCGGCCGAAATGCTGCCGCCCGCCGCCTGCACCAGATCATGCACCAGACGCTTGACCGGGCCGGCAAGGGCCTCATCGTCTTCGCGGCGGCGGCCCTTGGCAGGGAACACGTTGTAATGCAGGTTGCCGTCGCCCAGATGGCCGAAGCAGTTGAGGCGCAGCGGTCCGAGGGCGGCGATCCTGGCGCCCGCCTCGGCCAGGAAGCCGGGGATGGCGCCCAGCGGCAGCGAGATGTCATGCGACGAGATCGAACCGATGCGGCGGTTCGCTTCGGGGATCGCCTCGCGCAGCGCCCAGAGTGCGGCGGCCTGCGCCTGCGAGGTGGCGATGACGCCATCCAGCACCAGCCCTGTTTCGCTGGCCTCGTCATACAGCGCGGCCATGCTGACCTGGGGGTCCAGCGCGGCGGGCAGGCCCAGTTCCAGCAGGACGCACCAGTCGGGCGCGGGATCGAAGGGCGCGCGCAGGCCGGAGCCGGTTTCGGCCAGGAAATCGAACCCGGTCCTGGCGATCAGTTCAAAGGCGGTGACAAGGCCTGACAGGCGCGCCTCGCACAGCGCCAGCAGGCGTTGCGCCACGGCGGGCGACGGCACCGCCAGCAGCGCCACCACCGAGGCGGCGGGCTGCGGGAACAGCCGCAGCGTGGCGGCGGTGAGGATGCCGAGGCTGCCTTCGGACCCGATCAGCAGGTGGCGCAGGTCATAGCCGGTGTTGTCCTTGCGCAGCCGTTTCAGGCCGTGGACGACCGAGCCGTCGGCCAGAACCGCCTCGACCCCAAGGCACAGGTCGCGCGTGGTGCCATAGCGCAGCACGGCGGTGCCGCCGGCGTTGGTGGCCAGATTGCCGCCGATGGTGGCGGTGCCTTCGCTGGCCAGCGACAGCGGGAACAGCCGCCCGGCATCGGCGGCGGCCTGCTGCACGGCGGCCAGGGTCAGGCCGGCCTCGACCGCGATCACGTTCTCTTCGGGCCAGAGGCCGCGCAGGCCGGTCATCCGGTCCAGCGACAGGATCAGCGGCAGGGGGCCTTCGGGCATGACCTGACCGCCGACCAGCCCGGTGCCGCCGCCGCGCGGCACGATGCCCACCCGCGCCGCCGCGCAGGCGCGGACGATCTGCGCCACCTGATCGGTGCCGGCCGGCCGGGCCACCACGCCCGCGCGCCCCGGCCAGCGGCCGCGCGGTTCGGTCAGATCGCGCGGTTCGGGCGGGCGCAGCGTGCCTTCGGGCAGGCGCGCGGCCAGATCGGCGACGAAGGCCGCATCGCAGGGGTTCAGCATGGGATCACCTCTTTGCCCCCCGGTGCTAGCGCCTGCGGGCCGCTCAGTCCAGCCAGCGCGGGGTGAGGACCAGCACGGCGGGCCGCGCCGGCAGGTCGGCGCGGGCGAAGGTCATTTCGCTGAGGCCAGTGTCGACCACATCGAAATCGCCCTCCATCGCGCGCAGGAATTCGGTCAGAGAGGCGCCGGAAAACCAGTGCATCGGGATCACCACCCGCGCCTTGAGCCGGCGGGTGACGGAAACCATATCCTCAAGCCGCAGGGTATAGCCGCCGTCAACCGGCACCATCACGATGTCCATCCGGCCAAGGCTGGCATATTGCTCTTCGGACGGGATCTGGTGCAGGTGGCCAAGATGGCCGATGCAAAGGCCCGCCGCTTCGAACACGAAGATCGAGTTGCCGTCGGCGCGGGCACCTTCGCCAAAGGGACCACGGGTATCGGTGGTGACGTTGCGCACCAGCATTGCGCCCAGATCCAGCTGGTGGTCGGCCGGGCGGCCGGCGTCCGGCCAGCCGCGCAGCACATGCGGGATGCGCGGGTCTGGGCTGGCGGTCCAATGGGTGGAATGGGCGTTGTTCATCGTCACCACATCGGGCACGGCGTCGATGGTGCCGATATAGCCGGTGTAATCGGTCACGGCGGCGGTGCCATCCTCGGCCAGGATCAGGAAACTGGCGTGGTCCAGATAGCGGATCAGGACGTGATCGCGTTCGACCGGGGCGAAATCGGCGTGCTGCACGGTTTCCGCGCCTTGCGCCAGCGCGATGCAATGCGAGGGCAGACGGTCCTGCGCCCAGACCGGGGCGGCGAGGAACAGGAAAAACGGCAGAAGCGGGCGGATCATGGCGGCCTCCGGTTCAACCCGAAGAGGATGCCCTGCCTTTCGCAGGATCGCCATCACGCCTGCGCGATCTTGGCCGTTTCAGGCCGGGCCTACATCGGTGCGGCCGCGACGGTCGGCGCGCAGGCAGGCGTAAAGCACATGGTTGCGCCAGCGTCCGGCGATCTGAAGATAGCTTTGCGCGACGCCCTCATACTTGAAGCCGGTCTTTTCCAGCACCCCGCGCGAGGCGGCGTTTTCCGGCAGGCAGGCGGCCTCGATCCGGCTGAGGTCCAGCCGGGTGAAGGCGTGGTGGACGACGGCCAGGATCGCCTCGCGCATGTAGCCGTGGCGGGCATAGGGCTGGCCGATCCAGTAGCCCAGCGTGCCGGCCTGGGCGGGGCCGCGACGGATGTTGTCCAGCGTGATGGCGCCCAGCAGCGCCTGATCGTCGCGCCGGATCAGCATCAGCGGCAAGGCCGTGCCCTGGGTTTCGGCGCGCTGCGCCCAATAGACCCGGTTGGTGAAGGACCGGCGCGACAGGTGGTCGGGGCTCCAGACCGGCTCCCACGGGGTGAGGAAGGCGGCGCTGGCGTCGCGCAACCCGCTCCAGCCGGGCCAGTCGGCATGTGTGGGCAGGCGGAGCGTCATGCGCTCGGTCTCGATCCTGACCCGCCGCCGAAGGCCCAGCATCACGCCGACAGCGCCTCCTTGATTGCATCAACGCCGGGGGCCTGATCGACGGGGCCATAGACCGCCAGCGCGGCCCCGGCGCGCAGCACCTGGGCGCCCCAGTCGCGCACGCCGGGCAGGCTGACCGCGTCGATGCGGGCAACGGCTTCGTCAAGATCGGGGACACGGCCCCAGATCGACAGGAGGCGCGCGTTGCGTTCGGCGCGGCTGGACGGGCTTTCCAGCCCCATCAGCATCCCCGCACGGATCTGCGCCTTGGCGCGGTTCACCTCGGCCTCGGTCATGTCATCGGCGGCGCGTTTCAGTTCGGCGACGGTCAGGTCGGCCAGATCGCCGATCTCGTCGCCGCTGGTGCCGGCATAGATGGTGACATGGCCGGTGTCGTCATAGGCCGCGCTTTGGGCATAGATCGTGTAGCACAGGCCCTTTTCTTCGCGGATCTTCTGGAAAAGCCGGCTGGACATGCCGCCGCCCATCGCCATGGACCAGACCTGCGCGGTATAGACCAGCGGATCGCGATAGCCCGGGGCTTCCAGGTTCAGGGCGAAATGGGCCTGTTCCAGATCCTTGATCTCGCGCCGTTCGCCACTGTGGAAGCGGGCCCCGTCCACCGCGCTGCGGCCCACCGGCCTGAGATGGCCGAAGATCGCCTCGGCCTGGGCCACGATGGCGGCATGGTCGATGCCGCCCGCCGCCGACAGGATCATCCGGTCGGGGCCGTAGTGGCGGCCGACGAAGCTGCGGAAATCGGCGGCCTGAAAGGCGGAGACCCGGTCTTCCGGGCCAAGGATGGTGCGGCCGAAGGTCTGGCCGGGATAGCTGGTTTCGTGCAGCCAGTCGAAGATGATGTCATCGGGCGTATCGGCGGCCTGACCGATTTCCTGCAGGATCACATGGCGCTCGGTCTCGATGTCGGCGGGGTTGAACAGCGGGTTCAGCACGATGTCGCTGATCACGTCCAGCGCGCGAGCCACATCGGCCGAGAGGCAGCGCGCGTAATAGGCGGTCATCTCGCGCGAGGTATAGGCGTTGATGTAGCCGCCAACATCCTCGATCTCTTCGGCGATCTGCAGCGCGCTGCGCCGTTCGGTGCCCTTGAAGGCCATGTGTTCCAGAAAATGCGCGATGCCGTTTTCGCCGGGGCCTTCATGGCGCCCCCCTGCCCCGACCCAAAGGCCGATGGAGGCCGACTTGAGGCGCGGCATGTCCTCGGTGACGATGCGAAGCCCGTTGGAAAGCGTGTGCAACTGGACGGTCACAGCCCGGCCCTTTCAAGGATCAGGGTTTCAAGCGCGGTCAGGTCATTCGGCACGACGGTCTGCCGTTCGGGCCGGTCGAACAGGGTGGCCATATGCGGCGGCAGGCCGGGGCGCAGGCCGGTGGCGGCCTGCACGGCATCGGGGAACTTGGCCGGATGGGCGGTGGCCAGCGTGATCATCGGGCTGGCGCCGAGGTGTTCCTGCGCCACCTTCACGCCCACGGCGGAATGGGGGCAGAGAAGTTCGCCGGTGGCGGCCAGCGTGGCCGCGATGGTGGCGCGGGTTTCGTCTTCCGAACAGCGCCCCGAGGCAAAGACCGATTGCAGCGCCGCAAGTGCGGGCGCGGGAATGGTGAAGCCGCCCGACTGTTTCAGCCCGTCCATCAGCCGGGTCACCGCCGCGCCGTCGCCCCCCAGCGCCAGGAACAGCGCGCGTTCGAAGTTGGACGACACCTGGATGTCCATCGAGGGGCTGATCGAGGGGCGGACGCCATCGGTGCGGTAGTCGCCGGTCGTCATGGCGCGGTGCAGGATGTCGTTCTGGTTGGTGGCGATCACCAGCCGGTCGATGGGCAGGCCCATCTGTTTCGCGATATGGCCGGCGAAGATGTCACCGAAATTGCCGGTGGGCACGGTGAAGCTGACCTTGCGGTGCGGGGCCCCCAGCGCCGTGGCCGAGGAGAAGTAATAGACCACCTGCGCCAGAACGCGCGCCCAGTTGATGCTGTTCACCCCCGCCAGACGCACCCGGTCGCGGAAGGCGAAGTCGTTGAACATGTCCTTCAGCCGGGCCTGCGCATCGTCGAAATCGCCTTCGATGGCCAGCGCATGAACATTCGATTCTGACGGGGTGGTCATCTGGCGGCGCTGCACATCGCTGACGCGGCCATGCGGGAAGAGGATGAACACATCCACGTTCTTCAGGCCGCGGAACGCCTCGATCGCGGCCGATCCGGTATCGCCGCTGGTGGCGCCGACGATGGTGATCCGTTCGCCCGTGCGCGCCAGCGCCGCCTGCATCATCTGCCCGATGAGCTGCATGGCGAAATCCTTGAACGCCAGGGTCGGGCCGTGGAACAGTTCCAGCAGGAAGTGGTTTTCGCCAAGCTGCACCATGGGCGCGCGGGCCGCGTGGTGGAACCCCTTGTAGGCGGCCGCGATCAGGCGCCTGAATTCGTCATCTCCGAAGAAGCCGCCCAGAAACGGGCGCATCACGCGGAAGGCGATTTCCTCATAGGGCAGCCCGGCCATGGCGGCGATCTGATCCGCCGTCAGTTGCGGCACGGTTTCGGGCAGGTACAGACCGCCGTCCCGCGCAAGCCCCGTCATCATCGCTTCGCCGAAGCCCAAGGCAGGTGCCTGCCCACGGGTCGAGATGTATCGCATTCTGTCCGCCCCTTACGCCGTCCGCGTTCTGATACGCCACAGAAACGCAACTGTCATCACTGCCCAGACAACCGCAAGGCCGAACCATGTCAGCGCGTATTGCAGATGATCGTTGCGGAAGGCGGCCGAGGCGGGGACGGGCATCACGCCATCGCCGGTATCGCTGCGGGCGATGACCAGCACCGGGTCGGTCCGCAGGGCGGCGGCGATGCCGGGCAGATCGCGGCCGAACCAGATGTCGCGGGCGGCGTCATGCGGCGGGGTCGAGGCGGTCATGTCGTCGGGCCAGTTCAGGTTGCCCGTGATGCTGGCCGCATGGGGCGGGCGGGGCTGGCTGCGGTCGGCTTCGGGAATGAAGCCGCGGTCGATCAGGATGCGGCGGCCATCGGCGGTTTCAAAGGCGGCGATGACGTGGAAGCCCGGCCCCTGTTCGCGGGTCGAGGCAAGGACGAAGGTCTCTTCCCCGGTGAAGCGGCCGCTGGTCTGCACCGGGCGGTAGCGGTCGGTGGCCGGGTCGGGGGCGGCGGGCAGTGGCACCGGATCGGCGGCGATCATGGTGGCGGCTTCGGCGATGATCGCCTCTTTCCATTCCAGCCGGCGCAATTGCCAGACGCCCAGCGACAACAGGACCGCGACCCCGGCGACGCCGACGATCAGGAAGAACAGGATTTGCCGCACGATGCCCCCCGAAATGAAACGCGCGGGCCAGTGGCCCGCGCGCGCCTTCGGTCAGAAGGTGATGGCTCAGGCCCGGCCCCAGACGTAGACGGCGGCGAACAGGAACAGCCAGACCACGTCAACGAAGTGCCAGTACCACGCCGCGGCTTCAAAGCCCACATGGCGTTCGGGGGTGAAATGCCCCTTCATCGCGCGGAACAGGCAGACGGCCAGGAAGATGGTGCCGATGATCACATGGGCGCCATGGAAGCCGGTCGCCATGAAGAAGGCGGCGCCATAGATGTTGTCACGGAAGCCGAAGGCGGCGTGGCTGTATTCATAGGCCTGCAGGAAGGTGAAGCAGACGCCCAGAACCACGGCGATCGCCAGGCCGGTGATCATGTCCTTGCGGTTGTTCTCATGCACCAGGGCATGGTGCGCCCAGGTGACGGCACAGCCCGACAGCAGCAGAACCAGCGTGTTGATCAGCGGCAGGTGCCAGGGATCGAAGGTTTCGACCGGCACGCCGTTGACCAGCGGCGGCCAGACACCATCGACCCAGGGGCTTTCCGGCCCCATCGGATACATGCGGTGCTTGAAGAAGGTCCAGAACCAGGCCGCGAAGAACATGACTTCGGACATGATGAACATGATGAAGCCATAGCGCAGGCCGATGCGGACCACCGGCGTGTGGTCGATGCCCTGCCCTTCCTTCACCACGTCTGTCCACCAGGCGAACATGACGTACAGCACCATGACAAGGCCGATCAGGAACAGCCAGGGCTGGCTGAGCGCACTGTCGGCCGAGACGCGCGGCGAGATCATCAGCACCGCGCCGAAGAGCATGATGAAGGCCCCGAGCGCGCCAAGGAACGGCCAGATCGAGGGTGGCAGGACGTGGTAATCGTGGTTCTTAGCGTGGGCCATGGCGGAAGCGGTTCCCTCGTTTCTTATATCTTATGGTCGTCAGTTGGCGGCGGCGGCCGGGGTGGCCGGATCGTCCGCATCCAGCGTCGCCTGCGATTGCGGCAGGGGCGCGGTGTGGAAGGTGTAGCTCAGCGTGATCGCCTCGACCCGGGCGGTGTTCGGATCGTCGGCCATCGCCGGGTCGATGAAGAAGCTGACCGGCATCTCGACGCGCTCGCCGGGTTGCAGCACCTGCAATTCGAAGCAGAAGCAGGCGATCTTGGTGAAATAGCCGCCCAGCATGTCGGGCGAGACGTTGTAGCTGGCCTGCCCCGCGACCGGCTTGTCGGTCGGGTTGTAGGCTTCGTAGAAGGCCAGCCCGGTTTCACCGACGCGGATGTCCATTTCCGGCGCGACGGGGCGGAACTCCCACGGCATTCCGGCTTCGAGCGAGGCATCGAAGCGGACGGTGATCACGCGGTCCAGCACATGATCGGGCGCTGTCGCGGCGACCGAGGTGGTGCCGCCATAGCCGGTGACCTTGCAGAACCAGTCATAGAACGGGGGAATCACCACCACGGTCACGAAGGCCATGGTGAACACGCCCCCGGCCAGCGCCGCGGCCTGACGACCGGGGGTGGAGAAGAGCCCGCGTTTCATCCGCCCGTTGCCCCATCCGTGGGGCCACCCGTCACCGGATCGGCGGCGCGGCCGGTGCCGGGCACCATTTCGGGACGAACCGTGTGGTCATAGCCCTGCATCGGATCGCCGCGCTTCACCTTGACCACGGTCAGGGCAAAGACCAGCGCCACGAAGAAGGCCAGACACAGCGCCACGCCAAGGTTGCGGCTGAAGCGGCGGCCGTGCAGTTCATGCGTGGGGTTCAGCGCCATCTTACCAGCCTCCCAGGCCGTAGGGTTTCAGGGCGGCTTCGGCCAGGAAGGCGCCGAAGTGCAGGAACAGATACAGCAGCGAGAAGCGGAAGAACGCCTTTTCGACGGCGTATTTGTCGGCCTCGGCCTGCGTTTCGTCGCGCCGCCAGATCCGCGCCGCGCCGATCAGGAACCAGCCGTTCAGCCCCAGCGCCACCGCCAGCGTCAGCGGCCCGCCGATCGAGGTGAGCGCGGCCCAGACCGACACCGGCGCCAGCAGCACGGTATAGGCCAGGATATGGCGGCGGGTGGATTTGCGGCCATGCGTCACCGTCAGCATCGGCACGCCGGCATTGTGGTAATCTTCCTTCATGAACAGCGCCAGCGCCCAGAAATGCGGTGGCGTCCACATGAAGATCAGCGCGAACATCAGGCAGGCTTCGACCGAGAGGCTGCCGGTGGCGGCGACCCAGCCGATCATGGGCGGGAAGGCCCCGGCGGCGCCGCCGATGACGATGTTCTGCGGGGTCGAGCGTTTCAGCCAGACCGAATAGACCACGGCATAGAAGAAGATGGTGAAGGCCAGCAGGCCCGCCGCGACAAGGTTGGTCGCCAGCCCCAGCATGACGACGCTGATGCCCGAGAGCGCCAGCCCCACGGCCAGCGCCTCGCCGCCCTGAACCCGGCCGGCGGGCACGGGGCGGTTGCGGGTGCGGCGCATCACGGCGTCAATATCGGCATCCCACCACATGTTCAGCGCACCCGAAGCGCCCGCGCCCAGCGCGATGAACAGGATGGCGGCGAAAGCCTCGACCGGGTGCAGCGACACGGGGGCCACCAGCAGGCCCACCAGCGCGGTGAACACCACCAGCGACATGACCCGCGGCTTCAGCAGTTGCACATAATCGCCGAACCCCGCCTCCTGCGGCGCGGTCTCGGCCTGAAATGCCCCGATGTCGGTCATCCGTCCCTCTCCTCGCGCGCCGGAACCGGCCCTCCTCCGGGCCGGGGCGCGTGTGTTCCCGATCAGTCGTTGGTGGCGACCTGAACCGGCGCCGCCGGGGCCGGCGTGGCGGCCAGCACCACGTTGCCGGCCTTGGCCTGTTCGACCCAGGCGGCATAGGCGGCCTCGGACACGACCTTGACGGTGATCGGCATATAGGCGTGGTCCTTGCCGCACAGTTCGCTGCACTGGCCGAAGAAGATGCCTTCACGGTCGGGCTTGAACCAGAGCTGGGCAATCCGGCCCGGCACCGCATCCTGCATCACGCCGAAGGCCGGGATCTTCCAGGAGTGGATCACGTCGCTTGCGGTGATGTGCATCACCACGGTCTTGCCGACGGGCACCACCACGGCGGTATCGGTCGCCAGCAGGAACTGGTCGCGGGTGTAGCCGGCCTTCTGCAGCTCGGCCTCGACCGCGGGGGTCAGGCGGGCGTCGCCGCCCAGGTTCAGACCGCCGATCATGTAGCTGTCGTAGGATTCGATGCCTTCGTTCGGGTATTCATAGCTCCAGTACCACTGGTTGCCGGTGACCTTGATCACCACGTCGCCCTTGGGGAATTCCTGCTGGTTGAACAGCGCGGGCAGCGAGAAGAAGCCGATGAAGACCAGAATGATGATCGGGATCACGGTCCAGGCCACTTCCAGCGGGCTGTTGTGGGTGAACCGGCGCGGCGTGGGGTTGGCCCGGCTGTTGTAGCGCAGGATCACGATCAGCAGCAGCGCGGTCACGAAGATGGTGATGGCGGTGATGATCCACAGGACCATGCCATCCAGCCACTGCTGTTCGACCGCGATGGACGACGAGGCGGGCTGGAAGCCCACCTTTCCATCGACCGGCTGGCCCACGATTTCAAGCGCCTGGGCCGAAAGGGCCGCCGGCGACAGGGCAGCGAGGCAAATCAGGGCCGATCGCTGCAAGAACGACTTCACGCGCATGTCTTCTTCCCGTTCTGACGCGCGGCTTGCTGCCGCTTGTTCCGAAACCCCGGCCAAGGCCGTGAAATCCGGTGCTTATGGCCTTTTCAAATCACATCGGCGGCGGCGGGACAAGAAAAACCATCGCCGCAGACGCATCATTTGACATGGATCAAGGACAAAAGGACTGCCCCACGGCAGCGCCGCCGCGTTTTGCGGGCCGGCCGGGATTGGGGCCAGGGATCGGGGCGCGTCCTGTCCGGGCAGTCTAGCGCAATTTGATGTATATCCAAAGCATGATTTCACCCCCGCTTGCGGCAGGGGCTGCGCGGCCCTACCTTCGGCGGATGCCGCAGATGCGAAAGGCCCCTGCCCGATGACCGACGCCCCCTTCCGCCCGTTCGAGACCCGTCTCGACGAATCCGCGGCCCTTGCCACCCTGCGCGCCGCGACGGCCGGGGCCGAGGATGGCGAGTTGTTCCTGGAACGCCGCCGGGGCGAGACTCTGGTGCTGGACGACGGGCGCATCCGCACCGCCAGCTATGACGCCGCCGAAGGCTTCGGCCTGCGCGCGGTGAAGGGCGAGGTGGCCGGATATGCCCATTCCACCGAGATCAGCGAAAGCGCGTTGCGGCGCGCGGCGGAAACCGCGCGGCTGGCGGTGGGCGATGGCGGCGGCACCCTGGCCCCGCCGCCCCCCGGCACCAACCGCCGGCTTTACGGCGAGGCCGACCCGATGGCCGACGCGCCCTTTGCCGGCAAGCTGGACATCCTGAAAGAGATTGACGCCTATGCCCGCGCCGCCGACCGGCGGGTGGTGCAGGTCAGCGCCTCGCTGGCGGCCAGTTTGCAGGAGGTCGAGATCCTGCGCCCCGAGGGCACGCGGCTGGCCGATACAAGGCCGATGGCACGAATCAATGTCTCGGTGATTCTGGAAGAGTCGGGGCGCCGCGAATCCGGCAGTTGCGGCAGCGGCGGGCGGCATGGTCTGGCGGCCCTGCTGGACCCCGCGCGCTGGAAACCCATGGTGGACGAGGCGCTGCGGATCGCCCGCGTCAACCTGTCGGCCGAACCGGCGCCTGCGGGCGTGCTGGATGTGGTGCTTGGCCCCGGCTGGCCCGGCATCCTGCTGCATGAAGCCATTGGCCACGGGCTGGAGGGCGACTTCAACCGCAAGGGCACCTCGGCCTTTGCGGGGCTGATGGGGCAGCGCATCGCCGCGCCCGGCGTCACCGTGCTGGATGACGGCACGATCCCCGACCGCCGGGGCAGCATCACCATTGACGACGAGGGCACGCCTTCGGGCCGCAACGTGCTGATCGAGGACGGCATCCTGACGGGCTACATGCAGGACCGGCAGAACGCCCGGCTGATGGGCGTTGCCCCCACCGGCAACGGGCGGCGCGAAAGCTATGCCCATATCCCGATGCCGCGGATGACCAATACCTACATGCTGGGCGGCACGGATGACCCGGCCGGCATCGTGGCAGAGCTGAAGGACGGCATCTGGGCCGTGGGCTTCGGCGGCGGCCAGGTGGACATCACCAGCGGCAAGTTCGTGTTCAGTTGCACCGAGGCCTATCGCGTGCGCAACGGCAAGGTGGGCGAGGCGCTGAAGGGCGCCACGCTGATCGGCGACGGCGCCACCGCGCTGCAACGCATCCGCGCCATCGGCAACGACATGAAGCTGGACCCCGGCATCGGCAATTGCGGCAAGGCCGGGCAATGGGTGCCGGTGGGCGTGGGCCAGCCGACGCTGCTGATCGGCGGGCTGACCGTGGGCGGCCAGAAGGCGGCCTGAGCCGGGCTTCCCCACCCCGGGAGGCAGCGCCCCCGGGGCCGCCGCTGCGTCAGCGGCTGAACTTGCCCTTCAACGCCTCGGCAAAGGCATTGCCGCTGCCTTGCGATTTCGGGGCGGCCTCCATCCGGGCCTTGGGCGGCGGGGCCTTGGCGCGATCCTCGCGTGACGGCGCGGGCGTGCCGCCACCATCCTTGCGCATGGTCAGGCCGATGCGCTTGCGGGGGGCGTCCACCTCGACCACGCGCACCTGCACCACATCGCCGGCCTTCACCACCTCATGCGGGTCTTTCACGAAACGGTCGGCCAACTGGCTGACATGGACCAGACCGTCCTGATGCACCCCGATGTCGACGAAGGCGCCGAAGGCCGCCACGTTGGTCACGGTGCCTTCCAGCAGCATACCGGGGCGCAGGTCGGAAATCTCGTTCACGCCATCGGTGAAGGTGGCGGTCTTGAAGCTGGGGCGCGGGTCGCGGCCGGGCTTTTCCAGTTCCGACAGGATGTCCCGGACCGTGGGCAGACCGAAGCGGTCATCGACAAAGGCGCGCGGGTCCAGCTTCTTGAGCGCGGCGCCGTCGCCCATCAGGGCGCGGATGTCGCGGCCGCAGGCGGCCACGATCTTGCGCGCCACGTCATAGGCTTCGGGGTGGACCGAGCTGGCATCCAGCGGCTCCTTGCCGCCGGTGATCCGCAGGAAGCCCGCCGCCTGTTCAAAGGCCTTGGGCCCAAGCCGCGCCACCTTGAGCAGGTCGCGGCGGCTGGCGAAGGGGCCGTTCGCATCGCGATGCGCGACGATGGCCTCGGCCAGCCCCGGCCCCACGCCCGAGACGCGGGCCAGAAGCGGGGCGGAGGCGGTGTTCAGGTCAACGCCCACGGCGTTCACCGCGTCTTCCACCACCGCATCCAGCGATTTCGCCAGACGGTGCTGGTCCACGTCATGCTGATACTGGCCCACGCCGATGGACTTCGGCTCGATCTTCACCAGTTCGGCCAGCGGGTCTTGCAGGCGGCGGGCGATGGAGACCGCGCCGCGCAGCGAAACGTCCAGATCGGGGAATTCCCGCGCCGCCATTTCCGAGGCGGAATAGACCGATGCCCCGGCTTCGCTGACCACCACCTTGACCGGCTTTTCCGCGCCGGCGGGCAGCACGGCCAGCAGGTCGGCCACCATCTTTTCCGTCTCGCGGCTGGCGGTGCCGTTGCCGATGGCGATCAGCTTCACGCCATGCTGGCCGATCAGCCGCGCGATGGCCACCTGCGCGCCGCGCAGATCGTTCTTCGGCTGGAACGGATAGACGGTCTCGGTCGCCACGACCTTGCCGGTGGCATCCACCACCGCCACCTTGACGCCGGTGCGGATGCCGGGGTCCAGCCCCATGGTGGCCTTGCCGCCCGCGGGCGCGGCCAGCAGCAGGTCTTTCAGGTTGCGGGCAAAGACGCGGATCGCCTCGGCCTCGGCGGCCTCGCGCAGATCGGACATCAGGTCCAGCGTCAGGCTGGTGCGCAGCTTGACGCGCCAGGCCCAGGCGGCGGCCTCGCGCAGCCAGCGGTCGCCCGCGCCGGGGCCGCCTGCGCCAAGCGCCGCGCCGCAGGCCCGTTCCGCCGGGCTTTCGCCGCGCGGGGCTTCGGGATCGACCTCAAGATCCAGCGACAGGATTTCCTCGTTCCGGCCGCGCAGCATGGCCAGAACCCGGTGGCTGGGCGCCGTGGCGAAGGGTTCGGAATGGGCGAAGTAATCGCTGAACTTGGCGCCGGCGGCTTCCTTGCCCTCGACCACCCTGGCCGACAGCCGGCCCACCTTGCGCATGTGATCGCGCAGCCGGCCCAGAAGGGCGGCATCTTCGGCCAGCCCTTCGGCCACGATGTCGCGCGCGCCTTCCAGCGCGGCCTTGGCATCGGCAAAGCCTTCGGACAGGAACCCCGCCGCCAGCGCCGCCGGATCGGCCGAACGGTCGGCCAGAATGGCCTCGACCAGCGCCTGCAACCCGGCCTCGCGCGCGATCATCGCCTTGGTGCGGCGCTTGGGCTTGTAGGGAAGATAGATGTCTTCCAGTTCGGCCTTGGTTTCGGCGCGGGCGATGGACAGCGCCAGCGCATCGGTCATCTTGCCCTGCCCGCTGATCGAGTCGGCAATCGCCGCGCGGCGCGTCTCAAGCTCGCGCAGGTAGCCCAGCCGTTCTTCCAGCTTGCGCAACTGGGTATCGTCCAGCCCGCCCGTGGCTTCCTTGCGGTAGCGGGCGACGAAGGGCACCGTGGCCCCGCCATCCAGAAGGTCAACCGCCGCGCCCACCTGGGCGGGCGTCGCGCCGATTTCGGCGGCGATGATCTGCGGGATGCGGGCAAGCGACATGCGAATCCTCCGTAACGCGGGGGGCAGACCATAGCCACCCAGCCCGCCCCGGCAAGGGCGTAAGGACGCGCATCGGTCGCCGACCGCCGACGGGGGGCCGCCCCCCTGCCCGGCCGCCCCGGCGGGCGGGGTCAGCTTTCGGGCGTCGGCGCCTTGCGGGTGCGGGGCGCCCTGGGTCTTGCGGGCGCTTTCGGGGGCGTTTCTTGGGACGCTTCGGCCTTTTCCACGGCGGGCTTGCGCGCCTTGGCCTTGGGCTTTTCCGGCGGTTCCGGCGCGAGATCGGCCGCCGGATCGACGCCGGTTTCGGCCATCAGTTCGTGCACGGCCTGATACCAGTGCCGGTCGGCTGCATCTTCGGGGCAGCCCTCGCGCAGCCAGATCGCATAGGCGCGGGCGCGGATCACCGTTTCGTTCACCTCTGACACCCTGACCCTCCTTCGCTAAGTTGCGGGTGGCCGGGGGCGGCCAGAACCGGCCCCGGCCCCGCCAGCATACGCCGAATCCACGCAAGGCCCCCGTTCATTCGGGCGGCTGTGGCGATCTGTCCCGCGCCTGCCCGTTTTCCGGGCAGGAAAAGCCGCCGCTGCGCCGGCCCGCATCTGGCACCGCCCCGGGCCAAACCCCTTGATCCGCGTCCGGCTTCTGCCCATAGGTTACCCATCGGCAGCCTGGCAGGAGGAATGTCCCGAATATGGTCCGGTCCCTGCGCCATGATGCCCCGCGGCCAGCGCCGCGCAAGCCGCGATGACGGAAATCCCCCGCCACGACCCGGACCGGCTGGCACCCCGGGTCTGCCTTGCCCTGCCGACGATGGGGCAGGTGCAGACGCCGACACTGCAGTCGATCATCGGGCTGACCCAGGCCTTCACGCGCGCGGCCATTCCCTTCGCGGTTCTGGATTTTTCCTTCTCGGACATCGTGATGTCGCGCAACATCCTGGCCTCGCGCTTTGTTGCGGACCGGACCTTCACCCATATGGTGATGCTGGATTCCGACATGGTGTTCGCGCCGCAGGCCATTCTGCGGCTGCTGCGGTTCGACGCGCCCTTCACCGGCTGCGCCTATCCGTTGCGGCGGTATGACGGCGACCGGCTGCGCGCCGCCTTTGCGGCCAGCCCGGCGGAGGCCGATTTCCAGACCGTGCAGAGCCGCGCGGCGGTTCATGCCGACTATTTCAGACGCCGGGACGGCAAGCCACTTGACCCCGAGCTGCGCGACGGGTTCGTCAGGGTGGCGGCCATGCCGGCCGGGATGCTGTGCCTGCACCGGCTGGTTCTGGAAGGGCTGATCGCCGCCGGCGAGGCGCCGCGCCTGCCGGGAATGGAGCGGAACGGGCTGGCCCCCGCCGGGGTGCCGGTGCATGACTTCTTCTCGCATATCCGGGACGATCAGACGCTGTATTCGGAAGACATCTCGCTGGCGATGCGCTGGCAGGAACGGCTGGACGGCGAGATCTGGATGGACACGACCCAGATGGTCGGCCATCGCGGCGCGATGACGGTCTGGGGACGCTTCAGCGACACCCTCTGAACCGGGCGGACAGGCCGCAGGCGCCGGCTTGGGGCGAACCCGCGCAAGCCCCCCGTTCCTTCGGGCGGCGGGGGCGATCTGCTCCATCGCCGGCGATCTTGCAGGCGTGCAAACCCGCCCGAAGGTGCCTTTCATCGGCAGCCCCGGTTCGCGCGGGGCCAGCGCCGGTTTGCCGATTGTTACAGGCACCCCGGTCCAGGTGACCGGCTCGGCAATTAGGCGCCGAAGGGGGCTTGTGTCTGGAAATAATCTTTCTGTAAGCAAGCCGGTCAGTGTTCGAAGAGTTTGCCATTGTTGGCTGGTACGAAAGGTAATGAGTGTGACGGTGTATATTGGCGGCCCGAGCAACGATGTTCTGATCGGCGGCTCTGGCGATGACCAGTTCTCGGGTGGCGGGGGCAATGACCTGATCAACGGCGTTGCGGGGAACGACTCGCTGGCCGGTGACGAAGGGGCGGACTCGCTTTTCGGCGGCATCGGGAACGACATCGTTGACGGCGGTGACAACGACGATCTGATCCGCGGCGACGACAGCACTGCAAGTGCGCCAGCCGGAAACGACACGCTTTATGGCGGCGCCGGAAACGACGTGATCCACGGCGACAACCTGACCGGGCCCACGCCGAACTTTAGCGCCGGAACCGGCAACGATCTGATCTACGGCGGCACGGGCGACGATATCGTCTATGCGGGGGCCGGCGGGCAAGACACGCTCTATGGCGACGAAGGCAATGACATCCTTGATTTTTTTGCCTTGGACAATCGCGCCAACGATCTGGCTTACGGCGGCTCTGGCGATGACACGATCTATAGTGTCCTTGGGGCCATCAACCAGCCGTTCACTGGAGGGGTCACCTCGATCTACGGCGGCGAGGGGAACGATTACATCGGCGGCAGGTCAGCCGACGCCACCGTTCAGGTCAGCCAACTTGTGTTCGGCGGTATTGGCAATGACACCATCGCCATGTCCGAAACCTTCCTGGGCATCGGCGCGCTTTCCTACAACGACACCCTTTACGGCGAGGACGGCGACGATGTGATCAGGGCCGGCGCCGGCGCGGACAAGGTCTACGGCGGCGAGGGAAAAGACCTGCTCTATGGCGGCGCTGACGAGGATCTGATCGAGGGCGGCCTGGGGGAGGACACGCTCAACGGTGATGCCGGCAATGATTCGCTTGATGGGGGCGCGGACAACGATCTTCTGTTCGGCGGGCTTGGCAATGACAGTCTTTCCGGCGGGCTTGGCAGCGACATGCTGGATGGCGGCGCCGGCCATGATGTGCTGAATGGCGGCGGCGGGGGCAGCGACACACTGACCGGGGGCACGGGGGATGACAGGTTCATCATCTCGGGCACGGCGGGCGACGTGATCACGATCACCGACCTGGGTGCGGGGGAAACCGCCGGCGCGAACGGCACCAGCCTCGACAACGACTTTGTCGATTTGAGCGCCTGGTACAATGCCGGGAACCTGGCCGCCTACAACGCGCAATACGGCACGAGCTTTACCACCGCGCTGGCCGCCATGCAGCATGACTGGGCCAACAACGGCACGCTGGACTGGATCGCCCAGCAGGGTGGCCCCACGGTGCATGTGACGGTCACCGGCACGGGCGCGATGGACACCGAACATACCGGCGTCACCTGCTTTGCGCGCGGCACCCTGATCATCACCGACCAGGGCGAGGTGGCGGTCGAGGATCTGCGGCAGGGCGCGCGGGTGCTGACCCGCGACAACGGCTTCCAGCCGCTGCGCTGGATCGGATGCACCCGCATTGCCGCGACCGAACTGGCCCGCAAGCCGCATCTTCGGCCGATCCGCATCCGGGCTGGCGCCCTGGGCAGCGGGATGCCGACGGCAGATCTTTTCGTGTCGCCGCAACACCGGGTTCTGGTGTCGTCGGCGGTCACGGAACGCATGTTCGGCGAGAGAGAGGTTCTGGTGGCCGCCAAGCAGCTTACGGGACTGGCGGGCATCGAGGTTGTCAATGACAGCAGCGACGTTGAATACTGGCATTTCCTGCTGGACGAGCATCAGGTTGTCCTGTCGAACGGCGCGCCGACCGAAAGCCTGTACACGGGGCCCGAGGCGCTGGCATCGCTGTCGGACGAGATGCGACGTGAAATCCTGGAGATCTTCCCGGAGCTTGCCGATCTGGATCATGGCGCGCTGGCCGTGCCGGCCCGGCAATTGGTGCCGGGGCGCCGGGCGCGGAACTTTGCGGAGCGCATCGCCAGAAACGGGCTGGAGCCGATCTCGTAATTCGGGGGGCGCGGGCCAGCCTGAACCTTGTGCCGTCATTGCGGCACCAAGCCCCCGCCGCGATGACGGGGGCCTGGCGCCGGCACCGGCCGCGTCAGCGCAGCAGAGTCAGGTGCTTTTCCACATGGCGCGCGACGAATTTGCGCGCCTGACGCCCGGCCACAATCAGACGGGCAGGATCGGGCAACTGATCCGGCAGCCCCATGGCCAGTTCCGGGAAAAGCTTGAAGATTTCCTCACGCGCGGCTTCGGAGACCGATTTCATCGCCTCGGGGCCGGTGTAGAGCGATTCCATCGGCGCGCCTTCGGCGTAAACGATCTGGTGCCGGTCAAACAGGAAATGGAAATACTCCACCTCCGACACATCCGTCGCGATGTCGACGCCGGGGATCAGCAGAAGCTGCTTGGCGGCGACCAGCGTCTCGTCCACGTCGAACATCTTGCGCGCCAGTTTCGACGACACCACCACCCGATGCTGCGGCGACACCAGCACATCGGCCAGCGGCAACCCGCGGCCCAGCGCGCCGGCCCGGATACGGATGGGGCGCATCTTGGGGTTCAGGGCGAAATCGGCTTCGTTCAGCCGGCTTGACCCGATCCAGCGGATTTCCTGAAACCCGTCATCCACCGTTTCCACCAGATCGCCGCGCCGGAGGTCTTCGATCGCAACCGGGCCACGGTCGGTTTCGATCAGCGTGCCCCTGACGAAGCAGGGGGCCGCGGGAAGGTTGACAACGGAAATGCCAATCTCGGACGATGTGGTGTTGATGTCGGTCGCCGCGCTGAAGTTGAACACCAGCACATCGCTGCCTGTCAGCGATTGCGCGGTGACAAAGGTCGGCGGCAGGGAGATGGCGACGGTGCCATCGTTCAGGATCATGGCATAGACTTGCACACTGATCGGCGCGCCCCCGTTGATCGAAACGGTAACGCCGTTCAGCACGACATACTGCTGAACCGTCTTTTGCGTGACGCCATCATCAAAGGAGACCCAGTCATCGGCACCGGACCCGAAGAAGGCGCTGCTGTGCGCTTTCTCCAGCAGGAAATCCGTGCCGGATGTTCCCAGCGGACCCGTGTAGTATTTCATCACGTCGAAGGTTGAGGTGACAGTCCCCATGCCCTTCAGAGCGGTAACGCCGCTTGCGTCGTTCGTCAGGGATGTCACCGTGCCACCATAGGGCGTGTTCAGCACCCAGGCCTTGGTATAAGCTGGCGTCAACGCCATGATTTTCCTCTTTCAGCAATGCACTCTTTACAGTTGTGGCCGCCGCCACGCGGGCGGCGGCCGCAGATTTCACACCGGGGACAGCACGTCCGAAGCTCCGCGTTTCGTCGCCCGCCGCGTAAAGCTGCGGGCCAGCCTGCCCGGAACAATTGTCCGGGCCGGGATCAGACGGTCGCCGTTCAGCACGGCATCGGTTTCCGAAAGTTCGGGGAACAGCGTCAGGATTTCCTGCTGCTGGTCCGGGGTCAGCGCCTTCAGCGCCTCGGGGCCGGTGAACAGGCTTTCGGTGGGGGCCCCGTTCGAATAGACGATCTCGTGCTGTTCGAAGAGGAAGTGCCAGTAGGACACGCCGTCCATCTCTTCGGCGACGGTGATGCCGGGCAGGCCCACCAGATGCTTGGCCGCGATCAGAACCTCACGGTCCGAGAACATCCGCTCCGACAGCCGTGACCGCACCAGAACGCGATGCTGCGGCGACACCACCAGATCGGCCGTCGGCAGGCCATGGCCCAGCGCGCCGGCCGCAATGCGGATTGGCCGCAGGTTGGGCTTGCGCTGCAGATCGGCGCCGGAAAGCTGCCGCCCGCCGATCCAGGCAACGGGCTGATAGCCCCGGTCCATGGTCAGAACCATGCTGCCGGGCCGAAGATCCTCAACCTTCACCGGGCCGGCGTCGGTGCTGATCTCGGTGCCCTGCGCAAAGCAGAAGGCCACCGATTCCCAGTAGTTGATCACCTGCCCTTGCCAGGTAAGCTGGATATGCGCCCCGGCGCCGTTCGTGGTCTTGAAGGTGCCATCGGGGTTCAGCGTCCAGCCGGCCGCCAGCGCCGCGGTGGTGAAACTGGCCTGATCGGCCGCGTTCAGACGGAAGGTGAGGACGTCATTGTCGTTCGCGCTTTCGCCGCCGTAGATGTAGTTCGTGGAACTGCGGTCGGCGGTCGTGCCCAGGATCAGCGTGTCGTTCCCGGTGCCGGCGTCATAGACACCGCTTCCGGTCATCGTCCAGTTCTTGCCGATGGTGACGTGTTCGTCATTGTCCGTCGTGCCACCGTAGAAGTTCGCGAAGGTGAAATCGTCGCCGGTCGTCATGTTGAACGAGCCGGTGCCGGTGGTGTCGCCGTAGATGGTGCCGATCGTCACGTTGGTGCCTATCGTCAGCGACACATCCTGATTGGGCGCGGCAAAGTCTGCGAGGCCGTTGATCGTGGTGTTGTCGCCCAGAACGATGGTCGAGGTGCCGCCGTCATTGGTGAAATAGGCCGGCCCGTTGACCGTAAGGTTCGGGCCGCCGTTGAAGATGATCTGGTCGCCGTTCACATCCAGAAGGCCGCCGAACACCGTGGGGCCGGTCAGGTTGACCGTGGTCGAAAGCGAGACCGCATCGCCGAAGGTGACAGCGCCGCCGGTTGTCAGGCCGGTGCCGGCGGTGAAGTTCACCGTATCCCCGCCGACGTTCAGCACCGTGCCGATCGACGACCCAGAGCCAAGGGTGACAGTGGTGGTGCCGTCCGTTCCGCCGATATAGGCATCAAGCGACACGATGAAGTTGTCGCCCGTCGTCAGCGTGACATCGGAGTTGAAACCGTTGGCATAGAAGCCGCCACCGATGTCGGAACCCGGGCCGATGTCGATGGTGTAGGTCGCGTTCGCGTCGTTCAGATAGGCATAGCCGGACACGTCGAAATCCGGTCCGGCGGTGAAATCGACGGTCGAGCCATTGGCGTAGAGCGCCCCGCCAATGTTGGCGCCCTGGCCGATCGTCACATCGGTTGTGCCGTTCAGATCACCGAAGGTTGCAAAATACTGGACGGAGAGGCCGTCACCGATCAGGGTCGTGACATCGCTGCCGCTGATGTCCAGCGCCCCGGTGTTGATGACGGCGTTGTTGCCGATGGTGACATCAGTGGTGCTGTTGGTTGACCCGAAGTACACATAGCCATTCGCCGTGAAATCGTCGGGGATCGAGACGTTGTAATCCGAGTTGTAGCCGTAGCCGTAGATGGCATTCGTGGTAACGCCGGTGCCGAAGGTCACGTCGAAGGTTGAATTCGATGCGGTCAGGTAGATCAGGCCCGCGGTCGAATTGTCGGCCATCGTCAGCACCTGCCCCGAGGTCGGGTCGGTCTGGCTGACGGTGCCATCGGTGCCGAAGTAAAGGTTGCCGACCGTCGAGGCGAGCCCGACCGAAACGGTGTTGTCGCTGTAAAGCCCGTTGACGAAGATGCTTCCGGTGGTCGTGCCGTCGCCGACAGTCACGCTGTTGTCGATGTTGCCCAGCGCCAGCGTGCCGCCCGAGTTTGCGTAGATGTCGCCCGTGACGGTGCTGAGATCCCCGATGGTCACGGTTGCGGCCGAGTTGGTGCCGTTGGCGTAGATGAAGCCGTAGACCTCGGAACTGTCGCCGATGGTCAGCGTGTTGGTCCCGCCCGCCCCGTTGATGGTGATGGCGCCGTTCACCTGCGCATCCAGACCGATGGTCAACGTGTTCGCGCTGCCGGTGCCGCCGCCGACGACGCTGATGGCGCCGCCGGTGTGCAGGGTGGCGTTGCCGGTCTTGAGGTTGGCCCCGATGTCCAGCGTGGCCGCGCCGGTGCTGGACGACACGCTGATCGTGCCGTTGGTCGACAGGTTGTCATCGAAATCGACCGAAACCGGGGCGTTGGTCGAGGCGATGTTCACGCTGGCCCCGGTTCCCGTGAAGGTCGTGGTGTTGCTGAAGTCGAACGTCTTGGCGCCTGCCCCGCTGGCCGCGAAGGACTGGGCCGAGAATCCGGTGCCGAAGGTGCCGCTGGCGGCCCCGGCGCCAAGGTTGATCGCTTCGGTCACGGTCACATTCGTGCCGACCGTCAGGGTATCAGCCCCCGCCCCGCCCGTGATCTGCCCCGCGACAGTGGCCCCGTCGCCCAGCGTCACCGAGCTTGTCACCGTGGTCAGGCTGCCGTTGCCGCCATCGCCCAGTTGCAGATCGCCGGTCGTGGCCCCTGCCCCGATGGTGTAATTCGCGCCGTCCACCGTGCCGCCGCCGAAATCATAGCGCCCGGCATTCACGCCGGGGGCAATCGTGATATTCGCCGTTGTCTGGTCGCCAAGCGTAATAAGCCGCTGCGCGGTGCCCGCAGAAGCATTGGCCGCATTGATCTGGATATTGTAGCTGACCGTTGTCCCCAGGGGCGTGCCGGCCGGCGGGTTGAACGTAATGCCGACGGAAACAGTCGGATCAATGATATAGGTATCACCCGCGGTGACGTTGATCACACCTTGCAACTTCTGCGTTGCCGGATTTGTTACGACGGGAACAACGGTGAACGTGGCCATCATGAAACTCCAGTAGATCGTGACACTTGAACTGTCAGGGCCGGCAAACAGCCAAATCGACAGGGTGCACCAGGGTTGATTGCGAAGGTGAAAGTGACGACCGGTTTCGCGGCCGCATCGCAGACTGGTCAACAACGGGCGTGCCGAAGTCAATTTGACAGCAGCAGCGCACCAATGTGCTCACTCGGAATGTCATTGATGTGTTTCTCATGGGTAAGCAGGTAGCATCGTGCCTATTGTCATTCGGTTCCGCCAAGACGCCATTCATAAGCCAGGCACTCGGAACGCCTGAAGCTTGCCCATGCTGCCACCTGATGGATGCGAAGATTACAGGTGTATGGATGATCCCATACATGGCCGCCCTTTCGGGACAACGCCTTCGCATGTCAGACAGAATTCAAGCTTCAACAAAAGTGTTTAAAGGATACTACAAAAAAATGGCAGAGCAGCCGTTTTTGTCACAGCCTGCACCGCGCAAACATTTCATGAAAAACAATCGACATTTCATGCCTCACCAAATGTTCGATCACCCCTCCAGATGCCGCGCAACACGGCCAGGACGCCTTGTTCGAATCGGTCGCTGTCCGCGCGAGGGCGCCGTTGCAGGAGGTTGAGGCAACCCTTCCCGCCCGAGGCCTGATTGCCTGATGCCGCGCGGAGCCGATCAAGCCTGACGCGAAGTGCAGGAAACCGAACGAAACTCCCCCATCTTTGCCGGTTTTCAGCGCCAGTGCGGCCGGATGCAGGTGCCCCCTCGCCGAATCACCCTGACAGACAGGATTGCCGCCGGTCCGCGCCGTGCAGTGATTCGTGTCAGGCGGGTGGCGGACGCCGCGCCTGCCGTTCACCTGCCATGAACGGGGACCAGGATATTGCGCCTTGCGCTGCCCTGCCCCGCAGGGCCGGGACCGATTTAATGAAGATGTGCAGCGCATTGGGTTTCCGGCGCTTCGGGCGGGGCACTGTCAGGCGGTTTGACAGGCTGATCCCTTCGGACCCGACCCAGCCTACGGCCGCGGGCTGACATTATTGCTTGCCTGCAAACAAATCACTCGGAGGATTCCTGTCCTGCGGAGTTGGATCATCGGGCAACCGGAGAGGGCCAGCACAGGCGGCCTTCGGACCGGGCGAAACTTGCCGGCGCAAGCACGCGGCTTGCGGAAAAGGTGTCGTGTAGACACACCTTACTTCAATCGGTATACATGCACTAATCTGTATACGGGATGACCGTCACAAGTATAACATCGCGGTCAAGACCGTTGCAGAACAAGGCCAACCGCATGAAGCCACAACTGATCATCTTTTCTTTCGGGCCAAGTTATTTTCTGGATGGCAGCGTACTGAAGGAAATGTTTCGGTCCCGCGTCTTTCTTGCTTTCGCAATTCCGGCAAGCCTTCTTGTGTCACTGGTTTTTGTGCCGCCCTATGGCCGGGTTGAATCATTTTACATCGGCTTTGCAATATCTGTCATTTGTGGAATTGTCTTCTTCCTGGTGGTCTATCTTGTGGCCTGGCTGCACCTTCTTTTATCGCAGGTATGGGAGGCACCAGGGTATGCTCCGATCAGCTATTTTATTGCGGCTATGACATCAAGCTTCACGCGTCACCTTGCAAATGCGACCATCGACCCTTCTTTCAAAGGCACGGCATGGGATGTGTTTTACATCGCCTTGCATCTGCTTCCGCCAATCATCGCGCTGGAACAACTTTTCATACGGCTGTTCTATCAGGACAGGCTTGAAAAATATAACGTCATGACGGCGGCACAGCTTCTGAAGCACAGCAGAAGCGGTGACGCGCCCCGCAGCCCTGACGTGCGTGGCCCGAAGAGTACCCCGCAAGGTGCTTTGACGCCGGACCCGGCACAAGCCGAAGTGCCATCCGTTGTGCCGATGGCGGCGCGTTCGGCCGCTTTTCTGCCATCGCCCGCAGCCGGCGGGACGCCGGTCGAGATTGGCGGCCGTTTTTTCGACGCAAGCCAGATCCGTTTGCTGGAAGCGCAGGAGCATTATCTGCGGGTCTTCACGACGGACGACAGCTTTCTGGTGCGGGACCGGATCTCTGTCATCTGCTCGGCCCTGCCCGACACCATGGGGATGAGGATTCATCGGTCATACTGGATTTCCTTTGCGGCAGCCGGCCCCGTGCTGCGCACCGGGCCGGGCCGCTATGCCGTTGAAAACGCGGCGGGCGCTCAGGTGCCGCTGTCCCGGCACCTGAGGGCCGAATACGAAACACGTCATGCGGCCTGGCTGCGGGATCAGGCACAGGGCCAGTCGGCCTGACCGGCGCTGCCGGGGCCACAGCGGGGGCCTTCGCCCATGGGCCAGCCGCCCCGTCGGACAACGCCCCCCGAAAACACGCAAAGGTTGATCAACAGCAAATACATTCACCCAAAGATGGGCGTCTGTTGCCCGCCCGGCACACAGGCGCGCGCATTCCCCGCGATGGCATTCCCGACTTTCCGACTCACCCCCTGCGGGAGTAACTTCTGGTTTTGTTGTATATGGAGGGATTTTCCCGATGACTCGCAATTTCATGGTAGTGTTGCTTGGTTCCGTGTTTCTTGCTCCTGCGGCCATGGCCCAGGATTTCTCTGGCGGCCTGACCTTCGGCCTGGCCCGCTCCAATATCTCGGACGTTGACGTGGACCTGACGGGTCTGTCGCTGGATGGTCGCCTTGCCTACAACATTGGCAGCGGCGTCACGGTCGGCGCCCGGTTCAACACGTTCAGCCTTGATGTCAGCGATGCCGATCTGGACCTGAACGGCAACCTGATCGGCCTGAACGTCAGCTATGCGATCTCTGATGCCTTCTCGGCCGGCGTTTTCTACGAACATGGCGAAGTCGGGGCTGACATTTCCGGCACCTCGCTGTCGGCGATCGCCAGCTCGAACACCTACGGGATCGAGGGCAGCTACACCACCGGCGCGCTGAAGCTGGGTGCCTTCGTATCGGTCAGCGACACCGGCGGCCTGATCGGCGCCGCGCTGGCCTCGGCCGATCTGGATGTGCGCAGCTTCGGCCTGTCGGCCAGCTACAGCCCGAACAGCCAGTTGACCGTGGGCGGTTCGGCGATCCGCACGACCTTTGACATCGGCGCCATCAACCAGGACTTCGATGTCGATTACATCGGCCTGGCGGGCGTCTATGACATCAACGACACCTTCACCGTCTTCGGGGGCCTGTCGCGCACCTCGCAGAACGATCTGGATCTTGATGTCACCACCATCGGCCTTGGCGTCGCCTATGACCTGACGGCCATGGCGGGGATGCCGATGTCGGTTTCGCTGGAACTGGCCCGCACCACGCCCGATCTGGGCGGGTCGGACATCGACGTCGACACTGTCCGCCTGGGCCTGTCGATCCCGCTGGGCACCAAGACCACGAAGGCACCGCTGAACAGCACCGCCGACGCGATCCTGAACCCCAGCCACAACGCGATCACCCAGACGGTTCTGAACTTCTGATCTGCATCGCTTCTGGCAATGAACGGAAAGGGCGGGGTTTCCCGCCCTTTTCCTTTGGCGCTTGCCGCCCGCCCCCTGCGCCTGCTAGGCGGCTGTCATGCTGTCTTATCAACACGCCTTCCACGCCGGGAACCTGGCCGATGTCCAGAAGCACGCGCTGCTGGCCTGGACGCTGGATTACCTGACCCGCAAGGACAAGCCGCTCAGTTACATCGAGACCCATGCCGGGCGCGGGCTGTATCGGCTGACCTCGGCCGAAGCGGCGAAAACGGGCGAGGCGGCGCAGGGCATCCTGGCCCATGCCGACTGGTTTCCTGCAGGCCACCCCTATGCCGAACGGCTGCACGAAACACAGACGATGTATGGCGGTGACGCCTATCCCGGTTCGCCCCTGATCGCGGCGCTGGGGCTGCGGGAAAACGACAGCCTGCATCTGGCCGAACTGCATCCGCAGGAACATGCCGCGCTGGCGGGCGGCATGGCGGAATGGGGGGCAAATGTCTACAAGCGTGACGGGTTCGACCTGGCGCTGGCGCTGACGCCCCCGACCCCGCGCCGGGGGCTGCTGCTGTGCGATCCGTCCTATGAGGTGAAGGAGGATTACGACCGCATCCCCCGCATCTTTGCCCAGATCGCCCGCAAGTGGAACGTCGGCATCCTGATCCTGTGGTATCCCATCCTGACCGGCGGCCCGCACCGGCCCATGGTGAAGGCGCTGCAAGAGCAGCACCCCGACCATCTGACGCATGAGGTGCGCTTCCCCCCGGCCCGCGAAGGTCACCGGATGGAAGGATCGGGGATGTTCTTCGTGAACCCGCCCTTCGGTCTGGCGGATGAGGCCGCCCGGCTGACCGCCCTGTTCAAGAGGCTGCGATGATCCCGTTTCACACGCTGGATGTCTTCACCGACCGCGCCTTCGCCGGCAACCCGCTGGCTGTAGTGCTGGAGGCGGGGGGCCTGAGCCCGGCGCAGATGCAGACCATCGCGCGCGAGTTCAACCTGAGCGAGACGATCTTCGTCCAGCCCCCCGCCAACCCGGCCCATACGGCGCGGGTCCGCATCTTCTTTCCCACGGCGGAAATTCCCTTCGCCGGGCATCCGACCATCGGCTGCGCCATCCTGCTGGCCGAACGGGCGCAGGAAGGGGATTTTTCCATCACCATCACGCTGGAGGAAGAAGCGGGGCTGGTGCCGGTGACCGTCACCCGTCAGGCGGGGCGCATCCTGGCGGAGTTCACCGCGCCCGTGCTGCCCTTTGCTGCCGGCGCGGTGCCGGACCGCGCGCTGATCGCCGCCGCGCTGGACCTGACGCCCGCCGACCTGGGCCCCCACGCGCCCGGCCTGTTCCAGGGCGGGCCGCGGTTCCTGTATGTGCCGGTCCGCGATCTGGACGGGCTGGCGAAGGCCCGCCCGATGGAACCGCAGTGGAGCCGGCTGATGGCGGCGGCGGGTGTGGACAGCGCCTATCTTTACACGTCGGCAGGCGACTACCGCGCGCGCATGTTCAGCCCCACGGCGGGCATTCCCGAAGATCCGGCCACCGGATCGGCCACGGCGATTCTTGCGGCGCAGCTTCTGGCCAATGGCGCCCTGGCTGACGGGACCACGGTCCTGCATCTGCAACAGGGGGTCGAGATGGGCCGGCCGTCCGACCTGCGCCTGACGGTCGAGGTGGCGGACGGGGCGCTGGTCGCGGTGCGGATCGCCGGGACGGCGGTGCGAATCGGCGAAGGGCGGCTCCGTCTTCCGTGATCGGCTGCAACGGCCGCTGGCGCGGACGATCCGAAGCCCCTATCCTGCCCCCATGTTCGAAGCCTTGCTCCGCCGCCTTGCGGCCCCCGCCACCGCCCGCCTTCCAGAACCCGATGCCCGGCTTGCGCTGGCGGCATTGCTGGTGCGGGTTGCCCGCACCGATGGCCTTTACGCCGCCGAAGAGGTGGAGCGGATCGACCGCATCCTGATGGCACGTCACCACATGGGGCCGTTCGAGGCCGCCAAGCTGCGCACCGCCGCCGAAACGCTGGAGGCCGAGGCGCCCGACACCGTGCGGTTCACCCGCGCGCTGAAGGCGGCAACAGCCCTGGAGGACCGGACCGAACTGATCAGCGCGCTGTGGTCGGTGGCCATTGCCGACGGCCTGCGCGACGCCGACGAGGACCGGCTGATGCGGATGGTGTCGAATCTGCTGGGCCTGACCGATGTGCAGAATGCGCAGGCCCGGCAAAAGGCGGAACGTGCCGAATGATCGCCAGATGATCGCAAGTCTGGGCATGTATGATGCCGGCCCGGCCATGGCCGCGAATGACCGGCTTTGGGCGGCGATCCGCGATGGCCTGCGCGCGCGTGGCCTGCCCGCGCCCGAAGGGCTGACCCGTGGCGAAGGCGCCTATTGGCCGGCCTGGGAAAGCCCCGATCTGGTGCTGTCGCAAACCTGCGGCTACCCGTTCCGCACCCGGCTGCACCACCGGGTCAGCCTGATCGGCACGCCCGACCCCGGCCTGCCCGGCTGCCCGCCCGGACATTACCGTTCGGTCTTTGTGGCCCGCGCGGATGACCTGCGGTCACTGGCCGACCTGGCCGAAGCCCGCTTTGCCTTCAACGAAGACCTGTCGCAATCGGGCTGGGCGGCGCCGGTGACTCATCTGCTGGGGATGGGACTTCAGCCGCGCCCCGCCCTGCGCAGCGGCGGGCACCGGCTTTCGGCCCGCGCGGTGGCCGAGGGGCGGGCCGACCTTGCGGCGCTGGATGCCGTGACCTGGGCCATGATGCAGGCCGATGGCGATCCGGCGGCGGCGGCGCTGCGGGGGGTGGCGGAAACGGCGCCCACGCCGACTCTGCCTTATATCGCCGCGGCGGGAACCGACCGGGACACGCTGTTCGCGGTGTTGCAGGCCGCCATTGCCGGACTGTCGGCCGCAGACCGGAACACGCTGCACCTGCAAGGTCTGGTGGCGATTCCCGCAGAGGCCTATCTTGCGGTGCCCAACCCACCCCCGCCTGCCCATTTTCAGCCCGGAATCTGATCAAATTCCGGGCAGGTGCCGCGCCAACCGGCGCAATCGTCGTTGCATTGGCCCGAAACATTTGCCCTATTGACCGAAATGAACGGACCGGCGTCGTCAGATGCGCCGGCCAGCATCAGGGAAGCCCAAGGGGACACATGGCCGACACCCCCGTTATCGAAATTCACGACCTTCACAAAAGCTATGGCAACCTTGAGGTGCTGAAAGGCGTCGACCTGACCGCCCCGCGCGGCCATGTCATCTCGCTGATCGGCTCGTCCGGGTCCGGCAAATCCACTCTGTTGCGCTGCTGCAACCTTCTGGAAGACAGCCAGCAGGGCGAGATCCGGTTCGAGGGCGAAGCCGTCCACTGGAAGGGGCACGGGCTGCACCGGCACCCGGCCGACCGGGCGCAGGTCACGCGCATCCGCACCAACCTGTCGATGGTGTTCCAGCAGTTCAACCTGTGGTCCCACATGACCATTCTGCAGAACGTGATGGAGGCGCCGGTGACGGTGCTGAAACGCGATCCGAAGGAGGTTGAGGAAAAGGCGCGCTATTACCTGGCCAAGGTGGGAATCGCCGACAAGGCCGAGGCCTGGCCGGCGCAGCTTTCGGGCGGCCAGCAGCAGCGGGCCGCGATTGCCCGCGCCCTGTGCATGGAACCCCGCGCCCTGTTGTTCGATGAACCGACCAGCGCGCTGGACCCCGAGCTGGAGCAGGAAGTCGTCAAGGTCATCAAGGCCCTGGCGGATGAAGGGCGCACGATGATCCTGGTGACCCATGACATGAGGCTGGCGGCGGACTGTTCCGATCACGTCATCTTCCTGCATATGGGCCGGATCGAGGAACAAGGCCCGCCCGACCGCCTGTTCGGCAGCCCGCAGACGGAACGCCTGCGCGGCTTCCTGTCGGCCACGGCTGCCTGAGGGGCATCCGCGGATGGCCTGCATCGGCACGATCTCGGCTCTTGGCGCGGTTCTGACGCTGGCTTCGGCCGGCGATGACCGCAGCCTTGCCATCGGCGCCGAGGCCAGTTTCCCGCCCTATGTCGAGCTTGCCGCCGACGGGTCGCTGACCGGGCATGATTATGAGCTGATGCAGGAAATCTGCGCGCGGCTGGCGCGGCACTGCGACTGGCAGACCGTCACCTTCGAAGAGCTGATTCCCGGCGTGATCGAGGGGCGGTTCGATGTGGTTCTGGGCGGCATGGCCATCACCCCGGAACGGCGCCGGCTGGTGGATTTCACCACATCCTATGCGCCCGGCGGCGGGCTGGACTGGTTTGTCGGCCCCCCCGAGGCGCCTCAGCCGGACAAGGCCCGCATCTCGGTTGAGGCGGGGACGATCCACGAATCCTATCTTCAGGCCGAAGGGCTGAGCTATCGCGGCTATCCGACCGAGTTTGACGCGCTGAAGGCCGTGGCCGGGGGGCAGGCAGACATGGCGCTGGGGCCCTATCAGGGGCGCCCCGAGCTGGACGAGCTGATCTATGGCAAGGGGCTGGAGTTCCTGCTGTCGGTCGAGATCCCGGATGAAGGGGTCGGCATGGCCGTCTGCCGCGGCAACACCGCCCTTCTGAACGACCTGAACGCCACCCTTGAGGCCATGCGAAAGGACGGCGCGCTTGATGCCCTTGAATCCCGCTGGTTCTGAACCCGAACCGGCGGCACAATGACCGACAGAAGCCAACCCAGGGAGACCCCAATGAAAAAACTGCTTCTCGCAACCGCCTTCGCCGCAATCGCCGGCGTGGCCTCGGCGCAGGACGCCATCAAGATCGGCACCGAGGGCGCCTATGAGCCCTACAACTACATCGACCAGGCCACCGGCAAGCTGGTGGGCTTTGAAATCGAACTGGGCGGCGAGCTTTGCAAGCGCGCCAACCTGACCTGCGAATTCGTGCAGAACGACTGGGATTCGATCATCCCGAACCTGCAGTCGGGCAACTACGACGCCATCATGGCCGGCATGTCGATCACCGATGAGCGCAAGAAGGTCATCACCTTCTCGGACAACTACACCCCGCCGTCGAAATCGTCCTACATGGCGGCTTCGGCCGATGCCAACACCGGCGAAGGCGCGGTGATCTCGGCCCAGACCGGCACGATCCAGGCGGGTTACATCGCCGAACAGGCCGGCAACACGCTGCTGGAATTCGCCACGCCGGATGAAACCGTGGCCGCCGTGAAGAACGGTGAAGCCGATGCCGTCTTTGCCGACAAGGACTATCTGGTTCCGATCGCCGGCGATTCGGGCGGCGCGCTGGTCATGCTGGACAAGGACGTGGCCCTGGGCGGCGGCATCGGCATTGGCCTGCGCCAGTCGGACACCGAGTTGAAGGCCAAGTTCGACGGCGCGATCCAGGCGATGAAGGCGGACGGCAGCCTGAACGCGCTGATCGAAAAGTACTTCGGCCCCGAATCCGAAAAGTTCTGAGGGAGCACGGGGGCGGCCTTCGGGCCGCCTCCACCCCCTTATTCCCAAGATGTTCGAGTATTGCTCAGACCCCCGATCGCTTGAAGGCCTGCAATGGCTGAGTTGCTATCTGACGACGGCAACGCATTTCAGCTTTTACTGGTCCTTCCTGACCGTCCTGACGCTGCTTGCGGTGACCGCACCGCTGGCGCTGGCCTTCGGCTTTGCCGGCGCGTCGGCCGCGCGGTCGCATGTGCTGCCGGTTTCCTGGCTGGGCCGTGCCTATATTGCCGCCGTGCGGGGCATACCCGACATCGTGTTCTTCCTGTTCTTCGTGATCGCCCTCGATCAGGGGATCGAATGGTTCCGGCATCTGTTCGTCTGTGAAGACCTGTCGCAACCCGTCTGGAACAACGGCGAATTCCGCGTCTGTCCGGCCGCCAAGGTGCCGGCGAATGACGCTTCTCCATTCATGGTCAGCGCCTATTCCTTCACGCTGGCCGTCACCACCTTCGCCATCGTCTTCGGCGCCTTTGCCGCCAATGTGCTGTATGGCGCGATGACCGCCGTGCCGCGGGCGCAGCTTGAAACCGCCGAGGCCTATGGCATGTCGCACCGCCAGGTGTTCCGCCGTGTGCTGGTGCCGCAGATGTGGATATATGCGCTGCCCGGCCTGTCGAACCTGTGGCTGATCCTGATCAAGGCGACGCCGCTTCTGTTCCTGCTGGGCATCAAGGATGCGGTCTACTGGGCGCGGGAACTGGGCAGCGCCAAGACCAGCGGCAACAACCCCTATCCGCATGGCGACTGGCGGCTGTTCTACTTCCTTGCCCTTCTGGTGTTTTACCTGGTCTCGACCCGGGTGTCCGAAATCCTGCTGGCGCGGCTGACCCGGCGCCTGTCACGCGGCCAGGCCACCCGCGCCGGCGAGGATATGCGCAAGGGAGGGGCTGCCACATGACCTGCTGGGAAACCTTCCAGGCCTATTCCCTGCGTTCGCTGGGCTATGGCGAACGGCTGTTGCCGCGAGAAGGCTATGACCTGTGCCAGCATTTCACCCTGATCGGATCGGGGCTGATCTGGAACATCTACTTCGGCGCCCTGGCGCTGGCCTTCGGCTTCTTCCTGGCCAATGCCCTGGCTCTGGCCAAGGCCAGCCGCAGCCGGTGGGTCCGCAAGCCCGCCGAATGGTTCATCTTCGTCTTCCGCGGCTCGCCGCTCTTCATCCAGTTCTTCCTGGCTTATGAAACGCTGGTCCTGCTGCCCAAGGCAGGGATCGACATCTTCGGCATGACCATCCAGACCGCCTGGACGACCAAGGCCTGGGCGGGGGCGCTGTTCGTGCTGTTCCTGAACACCGCCGCCTATTCGGCCGAAATCTTCCACGGCGCGCTGCAATCCATCCCGAAGGGCGACCTTGAAGCCGCCGAGGCCTATGGCATCAGCGGGTGGAAGAAGTTCAGCCGGATCGAATGGCCCACCATGCTGCGGCTGGGCTGGCCCGCCTATACGAACGAGGCGATCTTCCTGTTCCATGCCACGACGCTGGTGTTCTTCAGCGGCTTCCCGGCGTTCCAGCAGCGCGGCGACGCGCTGTATTACGCCAACTACTTCGCCGACAAGACGTTCAACCCGTTCATCCCCTACCCCATCGTCGGGTTCTACTTCATCCTGATCACCCTGGCGCTGATCTGGGGGTTCGGCCGGGTCAACCGCTATCTGAACCGGCATCTTCCCTCCAACATGAAAGCCAGAATCCGCTTGCGTCCTTCCCTGATCCGGTAGTAGCCTTTATTTGATCAAATTTTCCGGGCACCCGCCCGGACCCCCGGCCAAAGCCGAAAAGAAGGCGCCGGCGGGAAAGGCGATCGAACAAGGGAAGGACCAAGGGCATGGTCCAGATCCTTGCGCATCAGGTGGGTCAGTTGCGTGTTTTGCACCGGCAGACCCCGAGCGCGGGGGGCCGTGCTCTCTTGTGTTGAACATGATGAAGGACTGGCTGAGAAAGAACCCGCATGTGCGGACCATCCGCGTGGCTGCCGCCGACCTGAACGGTCAGGCCCGCGGCAAACGCATCCCGGCACG
Organism: Pseudogemmobacter blasticus; assembly: GCF_003071405.1. NCBI lineage: Bacteria > Pseudomonadati > Pseudomonadota > Alphaproteobacteria > Rhodobacterales > Paracoccaceae > Pseudogemmobacter > Pseudogemmobacter blasticus. Next base: position 1,132,241 of record NZ_CP020470.1, read on the forward strand.
ATTTGCCGACAAGGTCGTCAAGGACGGAACCCGTTTCCCCTTCTCGATCCTCAACCTCGACATCTGGGGCGAAGACATCGACGACAGCCCGCTGGTTTTCGACCAGGGCGATCAGGACGGTGTGCTGAAACCCACCGAACGCGGCTTCATGCCGATGCCCTGGCTTGAGGCGCCCAGCGCCCTGCTGCCGATCTGGATGTTCCGCGAAAACGGACAGCCCTATGACGGCGACCCGCGCCACGCGCTGAACGCGGTGGTGCAGCGCTACAAGGCGCGCGGCCTGACGCCGGTGGTGGCGATGGAGCTGGAGTTCTTCCTGATCGACGATTCCGGCAAGACGATGCAGGTGCCCGCAAGCCCGCGGTCCGGCAAGCGGCGCAAGGCGGCTGAAACGCTGTCGATCCGGGCGCTGGATGCCTTCGACACCTTCTTTACCGACCTGTACGACGCCTGCGAGGCGATGGACATTCCCGCCGACACCACCACCTCGGAAACCGGCCTTGGCCAGTTCGAGGTGAACCTGATGCATTGCGACGATCCGCTGCGCGCCGCCGACGATGCCTGGCTGTTCAAGATGCTGGTCAAGGGTCTGGCCCGCCGGCACGGCTTTGCCGCCAGCTTCATGGCCAAGCCCTATGCCGAATATTCCGGGTCGGGGCTGCACACGCATTTCTCGGTGGTGGACGAGAAGGGCGAGAACATCTTTGACAGCGGCGGCCCCAAGGGCACGGCGCAACTGCGCCACGCGGTCGCCGGCTGTCTTGAGGCGATGCACGATTCGACGCTGCTCTTCGCGCCGCATATGAACAGCTATGACCGGCTGGTGCCCGACAAGCACGCGCCGACCGCCATAAGCTGGGGCTATGAGAACCGCACCGCCGCGATCCGCATCCCCGCCGGCAACCCGGCCGCGCGCCGGATCGAACATCGCGTGGCGGGGGGCGACGTGAACCCCTATCTGATGCTGACCGCCATTCTGGGCGCCGCCCTTTCGGGCCTGGAAGACGGCAAGGAGCCGCCGCCCGCCGTGGCCGGCAACGCCTATGCCATGGACCTGCCGCAGATTCCGGCCACCTGGGATGCCGCGATCGACGCCTTCGAACATTCGGACACCGTCTATCGCTTCCTGCCCAAGGAGCTGATCCACAACTTCGTGCAGACCAAGCGGCAGGAGTTGCATTACATCAACGAACTGTCGCCCGAGGAACGGATCGAGCTTTACCTCGACACCGTCTGATCCCCGGCCCGGACGGCGCGGCGCCCCTGCCCCGGCAGGAAACGCCACGTCCGTCCGGGCTGCCGGTGCAAGCCACTTGACCACACGCGCCTGCCGCGACAACCCTGTTGGAAACCGCCAAGGACACCGCCATGCAGATCGGCATCCTCCAGACCGGAGCTTCCCCCGACGCCCTTCGGGCCGATATGGGGGATTATCCCGATTTCTTCGAACGGCTGCTGGCAGACCGCGGCCTGACCTTCCGCCGCTTCCATGTCGAGGCGATGGAATTCCCCAAGGACGTGCATGACTGCGAGGGCTGGCTGATCACCGGCTCGCGCCATGGCGCCTATGAGGACCACCCCTTCATCAAGCCGCTGGAAGCGTTCATCCGCCAGGCCTATGCCGCGCAGGTTCCGGTGGTGGGCATCTGCTTTGGCCACCAGATCATCGCCCAGGCCATGGGCGGCAAGGTGGAACGCTACGCCGGTGGCTGGTCGGTCGGCCCGACCGACTATGATTTCAACGGCGAAAAGATCACCCTGAACGCTTGGCACCGCGATCAGGTCACCGAAAAGCCTGCCGCGGCCGAGGTGGTGGCCACTAACGAATTCTGCACCAACGCGGCCCTTCTGTACGACGACCGCATGTTCACGGTGCAGGCCCACCCCGAATTCCGGCCGGAATTCGTGGATGGCCTGATGCGCACGCGCGGCCCCGGTCTGGTGCCGGATGAGCTGATGGCGCAGGCGCGGGCGCGGCTTGCCGATCCGCTGGACGATCAGACCATGGCCGGCCGCATCGCCGCCTTTTTCCTGAACCACCAGAATACCCGTTCCTCTGGGGCCGAGAAGCTCCGCGCCTGATCACCGGGCGCGGGGGCCACCCCCCAATCACAGTGTGACCCATGTCCAAATGGACCGACCAACTGCCCGAGGCAGCGCGCGACTACATCGGCAACCGCCGGGTGGATGAAGTGGAATGCGTCATCGGCGACATCGCCGGCGTGGCGCGCGGCAAGGCGATGCCTGCCGCGAAATTCGCCAAGCAGACCAACTACTTCCTGCCGAACTCGATCTTCCTGCAAACGATCACCGGCGAATGGGCCGACAGCCCGTTCGACGCCTTCACCGAACCCGACATGATCCTGGAACCCGACTGGTCCACCGCCACCGCCGCGCCCTGGACGGCGGATGTGACGCTGCAGGTGATCCATGACGCCAAGGACCAGCAGGGCAATCTGGTGGCCTACAGCCCGCGCAACGTGCTGCGCCGGATCGTCAGCCTCTATGCCGCACAAGGCTGGAAGCCGGTGGTCGCGCCCGAGATGGAATTCTTCCTGACCGCCCGCAACATTGACCCGAACCAGCCGGTCATTCCCCCGATGGGCCGCTCGGGCCGCCGCGCGGCGGGCAAGCAGGCCTATTCGCTGTCGGCTGTCGATGAATACGGCAAGGTGATCGACGATATCTATGATTTCGCCGAAGCGCAGGGGCTGGAAATCGACGGCATCCTTCAGGAAGGCGGCGCGGGCCAGATCGAGCTGAACCTTGCCCATGGTGACCCGGTGCGTCTGGCGGACGACGTGTTCTTCTTCAAGCGCATGATCCGCGAAGCCGCCCTGCGGCATGACTGTTTCGCCACCTTCATGGCCAAGCCGATCGCGGGCGAGCCGGGGTCGGCCATGCACATCCACACATCTGTGGTGGATACCAAGACCGGCAAGAACATCTTTGCCGGCCCCAAGGGGGTGGAGACGGAAGCCTTCAACCATTTCATCGCCGGGATGCAGCATCACATGTCGGCCGCCATCGCACTGATGGCCCCCTATGTGAACAGCTACCGCCGCTACGTTCCCGATTTCGCCGCGCCAATCAATCTGGAATGGGGCCGCGACAACCGCACCACGGGCCTGCGGGTGCCGATCTCCAGCGCCTCGGCGCGGCGGATCGAAAACCGGCTGCCGGGCATGGACTGCAACCCCTATCTGGGCATCGCGGCCACGCTGGCCTGCGGCTATCTGGGCCTGATGGAGAAGAAGCCCGCGCGCCCCGAATTCACCGGATCGGCCTATATCGACAACGAGGACATCCCGGTGAACCTGGGCGACGCGCTGGATCTTCTGGATGAGGACGAGGCGCTGAAAGAGGTGATGGGGCCTGACTTCATCAAGGTTTATGACAGCGTGAAGCGGAACGAATACAAGGAGTTCCTGCAAGTCATCAGCCCGTGGGAGCGCGAGCATCTGCTCCTGAACGTGTGATGGCGGCAAATCTTCTGCACGCCAATGACCGGCCGGGCGAATACCCGGCCAGCTACTATGCCGCGACCGCAACGCCGCTGGCGCCCTTCCCGGCGCTGGCGGGCGACACCACGGCCGATGTCTGCATCGTCGGCGGCGGCTATACCGGCCTGTCCGCCGCGCTGCATCTGGCCGAACGCGGCCTGTCGGTCGTGCTGCTGGAAGCGCATCGCGTGGGCTTCGGCGCCTCGGGGCGCAATGGCGGCCAGGTGGGCAGCGGCCAGCGGCAGGATCAGGTCTGGCTGGAAAAGGTGGCGGGGCGCGAAAACGCCCGCCGCTTCTGGCACCTGGCCGAGGACGCCAAGCAGATCGTCCGCGACCTGATCGCCCGCCATGCCATGCCGGTGACCTTTTACCCCGGCATCGTCCACGCCTGCTGGACCGATACCGAGGTGCGCGAGCTGCACCTTTACGGGGAAAAGCTGCACCGCGACTATGGCTATGACCAGTTGGAACCGCTGGACCGCGAGGGCATCCACGCCATCGTCGGCTCGCCCGTCTACAAGGGCGGCGAGGTGGACCGGGGCGCGGGCCACCTGCATCCGCTGAACTTTGCGCTGGGGCTGGCGGCGGCAGCGGCAAAGGCCGGCGCGCGGCTGCATGAGCGCAGCGAGGTGGTGAAGATCGACCATGGCGCGAAGCCCGTGGTGATCACCGCCGGCGGCCGCGTCACCTGCGACCATGTGATCCTGGCCGCCAACGGTTATCTGGGCGGGCTGGAACCCAAGGTCGCCGCCCGCGTCATGCCGATCAACAACTTCATGGTGGCGACCGAACCCCTGGGTGAGCGGGCGAAAGACATCCTGTCGGAACCCGTCGCCGCCTGCGATACCAAGTTCGTGGTGAACTACTGGCGCCTGTCGGAAGACAACCGCCTGCTGTTCGGCGGCGGCGAAAGCTATGGCTACCGTTTCCCCGATCTGGTGAAGACGGTGACGAAGCCGATGCTCGAGGTCTATCCGCAGCTCAAGGGTGTCAGGATCGACCACGCCTGGGGCGGCACGCTGGCCATCACGCTGAACCGGATGCCCTGCTTCACCCGCGTGCGGCCGAACGTGCTGTCGGCCTCGGGCTATTCGGGGCATGGCGTGGCGCTGGCCACGCTGGCCGGCAAGCTGCTGGCCGAGGCGGTGTCCAGCCAGTCGTCCGGGTTCGACCTGATGGCCAGCCTGCCGCAACCCCGCTTCCCGGGCGGCGCGGCGCTGCGCTGGCCGCTTCTGGTGCTGGCGATGAGCTGGTATTCGGCGCGCGACCGGATCGGCTTCTGACATGCACCGGGGGCGCTTCGCCCCCCGGACCCCCAGAGGGTATTTGGGCCAAGATGAAGCAAAGGCATCCCGGCCTTTCATCTGCCTGAAAATATCCCACGGGGGTCCGGGGGGGTGAAACCCCCGGCCGTCCGCCAAGTCTCGACTCGCCGTCCGCAAGGCCCCATATCTGTACCATGTCCCTGCCACCCGGATTCCTGGATGAACTGCGCACGCGCGTTTTGCTTTCCGCCGTTGTCGGGCGGAAGGTCACCTGGGACATGCGCAAGTCGAACATGGCCAAGGGCGACTGGTGGGCGCCCTGCCCCTTCCATCAGGAAAAATCGGCCAGTTTCCATGTCGATGATCGCAAGGGGTTCTACTATTGCTTCGGCTGCCACGCGAAGGGCGATGCACTGACCTTCGTGAAGGAAACCGAAAACCTGCCCTTCATCGAGGCGGTTGCCGTTCTGGCCGCCGAAGCCGGGATGCCGATGCCCGAGCGCGATCCGCGCGCGGCCGAGAAGGCCGACCGGCGCAGCGATCTGACGCGGGTGATGGAAGAGGCGGTCAAATGGTTCCGCCTGCAACTGAAAACCGCCGCCGCAGCCGAGGCGCGGGCCTATCTGACCCGCCGCCGCCTGTCGGACGCCGCGCAGGACCGCTGGGAAATCGGCTGGGCGCCCGACAGCCGCCACGCGCTGAAGGACATGCTGGCCGCCAAGGGCATTGCGCCTGATCTGATGGTGGACAGCGGGCTGGTGGCGCGGGCCGATGACGGTGCGCTTTATGACCGCTTCCGCGGCCGCATCATCTTTCCCATCCGCGATGCGCGCGGCCGTGCCATCAGCCTGGGCGGGCGGTCGCTTGATCCGAATGCGCGGGCGAAATACCTGAACGGCCCCGAGACCGAGCTGTTCGACAAGGGCCGCAACCTGTTCAACATCGGCCCGGCGCGCGAAGCGGCCGGCAAGGGCAAGCCGCTGGTGGTGGCCGAAGGCTACATGGACGTGATCGCGCTGGTCGAGGCCGGGTTCACCGCCGCCGTGGCGCCGCTTGGCACCGCCGTTACCGAAGACCAGTTGCGCCTGATGTGGCGCGTCTCGGACGAACCCGTCATCGCGCTGGACGGCGACGCTGCCGGTCTGCGCGCCGGCCTGCGGGTGGTGGATCTGGCGCTGCCGCTGCTTGAGGCGGGCAAGGGCCTGCGCTTTGCCCTGCTGCCCGGCGGCATGGACCCCGACGACCTGATCAAGGCCGAGGGCGCGCCGGCCATGCAGAAGGTACTGGACGAGGCGCAGCCGATGGTACGCCTGTTGTGGCAGCGCGAGACAGAGGGCCGCGTCTTTGACAGCCCCGAACGCAAGGCCGCGCTGGACAAGACGCTCCGCGCCGCGCTGAAGCGCATCGCCGACCCGTCGATCCGCGCCCATTACGGCGAAGAGATCAAGCAGCTTCGCTGGGATCTGTTCGGCACCAACCGCCGCCCCGCCGCGCAGCCGCGCCCCCCGTTCGGCGGCCAATCCGGCGGACCGGGCTTCCGCAAGGGCCGCTTCGTGCCGCCGCCGGCCCCGCCGCTGGCCACAACCCGCGCCTCGCTGCTGGCGGCCGGCCACATGCCGGAAGACACCCTGCGCGAGGCGGTGATCCTGGCCGCGCTGATCCGCTTCCCCGCGCTGGTGCCGCGGTTCGAGGCCTCGCTTGAACGGCTGGACCTCAGTTCCGAGGACCACACCCGGTTGCGCAACCTGTTGCTGACCCATGCGCAGGACAGCGAATGTCGCGCCCGGATCGAGACCGACAGCCCGCAAGCCCTTGACCGGCTGCTGGCGCATCCCCATGTGCGCATTGCCCCGCCCATGCTGCCGCGTGCCGATGAGGAGTTTGCCGCCGCCTGTGTCGAGGTGGATCTGGCCGCGCTGGAAGCCAACCGCGCCCATCGCGCCGAGCTGATCGAGGCCGAGGAAGACATGGACGGCCTGGCCGACGAAGGCACCACCTTCCGCCTGTCGCGGGCCACCGCCGCCCGGCAAAGCGCCGCCCGTGGCGCCCCGAAAGAACAGAAGGGAGAGGCCGTGATTGCGCCGAATGGCGTGGAACTGGACCGAGAGGAATTGGACCGGGCACGCCGCCTGCATGACCAAATCGACTTCACCCGCGGCGGTCGCAGCCGCAGTTAAACCGAATCGGCCTTCACCCTGCCGTGATTCGCGGTATTGATTCGAAAAGGCCCTTACCCGATTCGCCGCCTTCAAGGAGCACGCATGGCCCTCAAGGACACCGACGACGCGAAGCCCGAAACCGACGACGCCGATGCCTCGCTCGACATGAGCCAGGCTGCCGTCAAGAAGATGATCGCGGATGCGCGTGAACGGGGCTACATCACCTACGACCAGTTGAATCAGGTGATGCCGCCTGACACGGTTTCGTCCGAGCAGATCGAAGACCTGATGTCGATGCTGTCCGAGATGGGCATCAACGTCATCGAGGAAGAGGAATCCGACGATCCGGTCGAACCGGCGGCGGGTGGCGATCTGGTCGAAACCTCGACCTCGCGCGAAGTGGCGCTGGCCGGGGCCGCGTCGGAAACGCTGGACCGCACCGATGACCCGGTGCGCATGTATCTGCGCGAGATGGGTTCGGTCGAACTGCTGAGCCGCGAAGGCGAAATCGCCATCGCCAAGCGGATCGAGGCCGGCCGCAACACCATGATCGCGGGGCTTTGCGAAAGCCCGCTGACCTTCCACGCCATCACCATCTGGCGGGACGAACTGCTGAACGAAGACATCCTTCTGCGCGACGTGATCGACCTTGAGGCGACCTTCGGGCGCAGCCTTGACGGCGATGACGATCTGGAAGGCGCACCGCTGGACGAGATCGAGGTTGGCGATGCCGCCGCCGGTGTTGCCGCGCCCCGCCGTGCGGCCAGCACCGAGCCGGAGCTGGATGCCGACGGCAACCCGATCATGCGCGAAGACCCGGAAGACGATGACGACGAGGGGTCAAGCCTGTCGCTGGCCGCGATGGAAGCCGCGCTGAAGCCCAAGGTTCTGGAAACGCTGGACCTGATTGCCCGCGATTACGCCAAGCTGTCGGAAATGCAGGACAGCCGGATGAATGCCGCGCTGTCGCAGACCTCGCGGTTCTCGACCGCCGAGGAAGCCGCCTACCAGAAGCTGCGGTCCGAACTGGTTGTCTTCGTGAACGAGCTGCATCTGAACAACAGCCGGATCGAGGCGCTGATCGACCAGCTTTACGGCATCAACAAGCGCATCATGTCGATCAACTCGAACATGGTGAAGCTGGCCGACGCGGCCCGGATCAACCGGCAGGAATTCATTGCCGAATATCAGGGCTATGAGCTGGACCCAAGCTGGTGCGACCGCATGGCCGCCAAGGCGGGCCGGGGCTGGCAGACGCTGATGGAGAAGAGCCGCGACAAGGTGGAAGACCTGCGCGCCGAGATGGCGCAGGTGGGCCAGTATGTCGGCGTGGACATCAGCGAATTCCGCCGGATCGTGAACCAGGTCCAGAAGGGCGAGAAGGAAGCCCGGCAGGCCAAGAAGGAAATGGTCGAGGCGAACCTGCGTCTGGTGATCAGCATCGCCAAGAAATACACCAACCGCGGGTTGCAGTTCCTTGACCTGATCCAGGAAGGCAACATCGGCCTGATGAAGGCCGTGGACAAGTTCGAATACCGCCGCGGCTACAAGTTCAGCACCTATGCGACCTGGTGGATTCGTCAGGCGATCACCCGGTCCATCGCGGATCAGGCGCGCACGATCCGTATCCCGGTCCACATGATCGAGACGATCAACAAGCTGGTCCGCACCGGCCGGCAGATGCTGCATGAAATCGGCCGCGAACCGACGCCGGAAGAGCTGGCCGAAAAGCTGCAGATGCCGCTGGAAAAGGTTCGCAAGGTGATGAAGATCGCCAAGGAACCGATCAGCCTTGAAACACCCATCGGTGACGAGGAAGACAGCCAGCTTGGCGACTTCATCGAGGACAAGAACGCGATCCTGCCGCTGGATTCCGCCATTCAGGAGAACCTGAAGGAAACCACGACCCGCGTTCTGGCCAGCCTGACCCCGCGCGAGGAGCGGGTTCTGCGGATGCGCTTCGGCATCGGCATGAACACCGACCACACGCTGGAAGAGGTGGGCCAGCAGTTCAGCGTGACCCGCGAACGCATCCGCCAGATCGAGGCCAAGGCGCTGCGCAAGCTGAAGCACCCGAGCCGGAGCCGCAAACTGCGCAGCTTCCTGGACCAGTAAACCGCCCCAGGGGGCGGGAGACGAAAATGGCGCCCGGAGACGGGCGCCATTTGCGTTCAGAAGCACCACCACACTTTGGCGCAGACTGGCGAATCTTCCGGGCCGGCATTCCCCTCCCACTCGAACACAACCTCTAGCAAGACCACTTGGCCTGTGGGGGACTGTGGGCAGGTCAGGACCGGAAGCCGACCTAGAGTTGTTGCCCAGTTGTTTCCTTTGATCGGAACACGGGTGAAATAGTGTGACACGGCAGAAGCCTCCTTACGTTGAGGTGTGATCGCAGTGCGGACGATCCAGCAAAGCTACACACCACGGCAGGCTACCGAGCGCGGCCGGCTCCGTGCGGCAAATCGGATCCGGCACCGATGCGGCCCCCAGGGCCGCAGTGTCACAAAGCCAAAGCACAAGTGTGATACGCGGGTCACCTTCCGGGGGTTGGTCTGCTGGCAAAGCAGCAAAGGCTGCATAATACCATAGACCTGTCGTCCGCCCCCCGCTCCGCACGCACGCTCTCTACACTGCCGCGCGGACAACGCTGCGCAGTCTGTTCGTGTCAGACTTGGATATGGCGCAGCACAAGGCCGCGCAAAGGGATCAGGTCCGGGCGGCGCGGATCAAGTCGAGAATGTCCTTGGCGGCGGCCGGGATGTTGGTGCCCGGGCCGAAGATCGCCTTCACCCCGGCCTTTTTCAGGAAATCATAGTCCTGCTGCGGGATCACCCCGCCGCAGATCACCAGAATGTCCCCTGCCCCCTTGGCCTTCAGCGCCTCGATCAGCTTGGGGGCCAGCGTCTTGTGCCCCGCGGCCAGCGACGAGATGCCGACGACATGAACGTCGTTGTCCACCGCGTCCTGCGCGGCCTCTTCCGGGGTCTGGAACAGGGTACCCACGTCCACGTCAAAGCCGATGTCGGCAAAGGCGGTGGCGATCACCTTGGCGCCGCGGTCGTGGCCGTCCTGGCCCATCTTGACCACCAGCATCCGCGGCCGCCGGCCCTCTTCCTCGGCGAAGGCTTCCACATCCTGCTGAATCCGGGCAAAGCCCTGGTCGCCCTCATAGGCGGCGCCATAGACCCCGGCCAGCGTCTTCACCTCGGCCCGATGCCGCCCGAACACCTTTTCCATCGCGTCGCTGATCTCCCCGACCGTTGCCCGTGCCCGGGCGGCCTGAACCGCCGCCTCCAGCAGATTGCCGCCCTCGGCCGCGCGGCGGGTCAGTTCCGCCAGTGCCGCCGTGCAGGCCGCGTCGTCCCGTGCGGCGCGGGTTGCCTTCAGCCGGGCGATCTGGGCGTCGCGGACCATGACATTGTCGATGTCGAGAATGTCGATCGGGTCTTCCTTGGCCTTGCGGTACTTGTTGACGCCAACGATCACCTCTTCGCCGCGGTCGATCAGCGCCTGCCGGCGGGCGGCGGTTTCCTCGATCCGCAGCTTGGGCATCCCGCTGGCCACGGCCTTGGTCATGCCGCCCATGGCCTCGACCTCTTCGATCAGCTTCCACGCCTCTTCGGCAAGCTGATGGGTCAGGCTTTCGACATAGTAGCTGCCCGCCAGAGGATCGACGACATGGGTGATCCCGGTTTCTTCCTGCAGGATAAGCTGGGTGTTCCGCGCGATCCGGGCGCTGAATTCGGTCGGCAGGGCAATCGCCTCGTCCAGCGCGTTGGTGTGCAGGCTTTGCGTGCCCCCCAGCGCCGCCGCCATCGCCTCATAGGCGGTGCGGATGACGTTGTTGTAGGGGTCCGCCTCTTGCAGCGATACGCCGCTGGTCTGGCAATGGGTGCGCAGCATCAGGCTGCCGGTCTTCTTCGGTTCGAACTCCGACATGATGCGGTGCCACAGCAGACGCGCCGCCCGCAGCTTGGCCGCCTCCATGAAGAAGTTCATGCCGATGGCGAAGAAGAACGACAGGCGCCCGGCGAAATCATCGACATTCATGCCGCGTGCAATCGCTGCGCGCACATATTCGCGCCCGTCGGCCAGGGTATAGGCCAGCTCCTGCACCAGGTTCGCCCCGGCTTCCTGCATGTGATAGCCCGAGATCGAGATCGAGTTGAACTTCGGCATCTCGGCGCTGGTGTATTCGATGATGTCCGCGATGATCCGCATCGAAGGTTCGGGCGGATAGACATAGGTGTTGCGGACCATGAACTCCTTGAGGATGTCGTTCTGGATGGTGCCGGACAGCAGGCTGCGGTCCACGCCCTGTTCTTCGCCGGTCACGATGAAATTGGCGAGGATCGGGATCACCGCGCCATTCATCGTCATCGAGACGCTGACCTTTTCCAGCGGGATGCCGTCGAACAGGATCTTCATGTCCTCGACACTGTCGATGGCGACGCCGGCCTTGCCCACATCGCCCACCACGCGGGGGTGGTCGCTGTCATAGCCGCGGTGGGTGGCCAGGTCGAAGGCGACCGATACGCCCTGCTGCCCGGCAGCCAGCGCCTTGCGGTAGAAGGCGTTCGATTCCTCGGCGGTCGAGAAGCCGGCGTATTGGCGAATGGTCCAGGGCCGGCCGGCATACATGGTGGCGCGCACGCCACGGGTGAAGGGCGCGATGCCAGGCAGTTCGCCCATCTGCGGCAGACCCTGCACATCGGCCGCGGTATAAAGCGGCTTGACGGTGATGCCCTCCAGCGTCTGCCAGTTCAAGGTGGCCGGATCGGCACCCTTGAGTTCCTTCGAGGCCAGCGCCTCCCAAACCTTCACATCCGCCATTGGTCTCTCCGCTCCTGCTCTGCACCCGGGCTCCGCCTCGGCGCTTGGGGTTTTCGGCGAGCTGCCCTATATCCAAGGGCATGATGCGCCTTAACCGCCGTTCCGTCCTGTTTCTTGCGGCCCTTGCGCCGCTTTCCGTTCACGCCGAGGCTGCGGCCCCGGAAATTGCCCCCGTCCCCGCCGATCAGGTGGTGGAGGCCGATCTCTTGTATGTCCGCCGCCCGGTCATCATCTTCGCCGACAGTCCGGCCGACCCGACCTTCGTGCGCCAGATGGAGATGCTGGCCCGCTACGGCGCCGATTTTCAGGCGCGCGATGTCATCCTGATCATCGACACCGATCCGGCCAACCCCTCGGATCTGCGCCGCAAACTGCGGCCGCGGGGCTTTTCGCTGGTGCTGATGGACAAGGACTGGAAGCCCTCGATCCGCAAGCCCCTGCCCTGGGACGGGCGCGAGATCATCAACTCGATCGACAAGATGCCCATCGCCCGGTCCGAGGCGCTGGAGAAGAACCCCGCCGGGCGCTGACGGCGCTATTCCAGAAAATCCTCGGCCACGGGGATGCGCCCGAAGGCAATCTTGGCGCCCGTATAGGGCACCCGATGCGGGGGCAGCGAACCGAAATGCACCGTGTCCTGACCGAACCGCTGGTTCAGCGCGTCGATTGCCCGGCATAGCCCGGCCCGGCCCGCTTCGGCCGCCGGTCCGGGGCTTTCGAACAGATCGTCCGTCACCTGCCCCTCGGCAATCAGCCCGCCCAGCATGACATTCACCGACCGCAGCCGACGCAGCCGCAGCCCGGACCAGTAGCGATCCAGCGTCTGCAACAGGAAGAACGTGTCCTGCGTGGCGCGGATCTGCCCCTCTTGCGCCGAGGACGCCCCGTCTTCCGACCGGACCGAGACATGCAGGCTGCGGGCCAGGAACCCTTCGCGCCGCAGCCGGGCGGCCGCCTTGACCAGCAGGCGCCGCGCCACCAGCCGCGCGCCCTCGGGCGTCTTGTTGCCCGCGGTCAACACCTGCCCGTGCCCGATCATGCCGCGCCGCGTTTCCGGCCAGATCACGGTTTCGCCGCGCAATTCGCGCAGGAAGCGTTCGCCGGTCACACTGTGCCAGATCGCCCGCGCGCGCTTGGGGTCCAGCGCGAAAAGCGCCCGTACATCCGGGATACCCGCCGCTTCCAGCCGCAGCTTCATGCGCCGGGAAATCCCCGGCAGATCGTCCAGCGCCAGATGGGCGATGCGGTCGGGCAGCACATGCGGCAACAGCCAGTGCAGCCCCCCCGGCTTTTCCAGCCCGGCCGCCACCTTGGCCAGCAGCCGCGTCGGGCCAAGCCCCACCGAACAGCGCAACGCCGGATGCACCCGGTCCAGCACCGCCTGCTGCAAGGCGCGGCCAATCGCCAAGGCGCGGTCGAGCCGCTGTTCCGAGCCGGTCAGCAGGCAGGAACATTCGTCGATCGACCAGATCCGGTGTACCGGCACCACGGTTTCCACCGCCGCGAGGATCGCATGGTGATAACGCACGCAGACATCGTGCCGAACCGGACGGAACACGATGCCGGGGCACAGGCGCCGCGCCTCGTCCTGCCGGGTGCCCATGCCGACACCAAGCCGTTTGGCGTCGATGCTGGCGGCGATGCAGCCCGCATTCGGGGCATCTGTCGTCAGCACGCCCACCGGACGGCCCATCAGCGCCGGCTCCTCGGCCTGGGCGACCGAGGCGTAGAAGCTGTTCATGTCGAAGAACAGGGTCGAGACATGCAGATCCATGGCGGGCCGACTCGGGACAGGGCGGACAGGCGGGGATATTGGAACAAATGATGAACATTCGTCCAGCCCCCCTTTGCGCCGTGTCTGCCCCGTGCCGGATCATGCCTATTCGAATTCCATGATCACATCATCGACCTTGAGGCTGGCGCCGGCGGTGGCCTTGATTGCCTTGACCACGCCCTTGCGTTCGGCCTTGAGGATGTTTTCCATCTTCATGGCTTCCACGGTGGCCAGCGCCTGGCCTTCCTGAACCTCCTGCCCCGCTTCGACGCTGATCTTCACGACCAGCCCCGGCATCGGGCACAGCAGGTATTTCGAGGTATCCGGCGGCGCCTTTTCCAGCATCAGGCCCGACAGGTCTTTCTGCCGGGGGCTTTGCACCAGAACCTTGAGGTCCGCCCCGCGCAGACGCATACGGAAGCCCATCGGGATCTTGCCGACCTTGATCGCCATCGGCGTGCCCCCGACGGTCACGCGCGCCAGCGGCTGGCCGGGCGTCCAGTCGGATTCGACGCGCAGCACGCTGCCATCGTCGAACTGCACGGAAGACCCGTCATGGTCGGCCTTGATGGTGACAGGGAAGGCCTGCCCGTCCAGGCTGACCACCCAGTCATCGCCCACGCGGCGGGTGTGGTTGTCCATGGTGCCGGAAATCCGCGTGCGGCGGATTTCGGCAACGCGGTTCATCGCCGCCGCCGCCGCCGCAACCCGGCGCAGCGTGGCCTCGTCCAGCGTCGCGCCCTGGAATCCGTCGGGGTATTCCTCGGCGATGAAGGCGGTAGTGATATTGCCGCTGACAAAGCGCGGATGGTCCATCACGGCGCCGACGAAGGGCAGGTTGTGGCCGATGCCTTCCACCTCGAACGTGTCCAGCGCAAGGCGCATCTCTTCGATGGCATGGGCCCGGTCCTTGCCCCAGGTGCAGAGCTTGGCGATCATCGGGTCGTAGAACATGCTGATCTCGCCGCCCTCGAACACGCCGGTATCGTTGCGCACGATGCCGCCGCGGTCGGTCGGGCCTTCCACCGGCGGGCGGTAGCGGGTGAGCCGGCCGATCGAGGGCAGGAAGTTGCGGTAGGGATCTTCGGCATACAGCCGGCTTTCCATCGCCCAGCCGGTGATCTTGAGATCCTTCTGCGCGAAGGGCAGCTTTTCGCCCGCCGCGACGCGGATCATCTGTTCCACCAGATCGACGCCGGTGATCAGCTCGGTCACAGGATGTTCGACCTGAAGCCGCGTGTTCATTTCCAGGAAATAGAAGTTGCGGTTGCCGTCCACGATGAATTCCACCGTGCCGGCGCTGGTGTAGCCCACCGCGCGGGCCAGCGCGCAGGCCTGTTCGCCCATCGCCTTGCGGGTGGCTTCATCCAGGAAGGGCGACGGGGCCTCTTCGATGACCTTCTGGTTCCGGCGCTGGATCGAACATTCGCGTTCGTGCAGGTAGACGCAATTGCCGTGCTTGTCGGCCAGCACCTGAATTTCGATATGGCGCGGCTGGGTCACGAATTTCTCGATGAAGATCCGGTCATCGCCAAAGCTGGAAGCCGCCTCGTTCTTTGACGACTGGAAGCCTTCGGCCACCTCGCTTTCGTTCCAGGCGATCCGCATCCCCTTGCCGCCGCCGCCGGCCGAAGCCTTGATCATCACCGGATAGCCGATCTCGCCGCTGATCTTCACGGCTTCCTCGGCATCGGCGATCAGGCCCATGTAGCCCGGCACCGTGCTGACACCGGCCTCTTTCGCCACCTTCTTCGAGGTGATCTTGTCGCCCATCGCCTCAATCGCCGGGGACGGCGGGCCGATGAAAACCACGCCCTCCTTTTCCAGCGCGGCGGCGAAATCGCGGCGTTCCGACAGGAAGCCATAGCCGGGGTGCACCGCCTCGGCGCCGGTCTGGCGGATGGCGTCCATGATCTTGTCGATCACGATATAGGATTGGGCGGCCGGGGGGGGGCCGATATGAACCGCCTCATCCGCCATCTTGACGTGCAGCGCGTTGCGGTCGGCATCGGAATAGACCGCGACGGTCTTGATGCCCATCTTGCGCGCGGTCTTGATGACGCGGCACGCGATTTCGCCCCGGTTGGCGATCAGGATCTTCTTGAACATGTCACTCCCTCGGCTCTGCCCGGATGGCCGGGTCAGAAAAGAAAAGGGCCCCTCCGGGGAGACACCCCGGAAGAGCCCTGTGGATCGGTAAGGCCGGACGGTCCGCGCGACGCGCGGACGTCAGCTCAGTAGCAGTTGTTGGTGCCCGGAACGGCGCAGGACGCACCGCCAACCACGGCGCCGATGAGCGCGCCCTTGGTTTTCGAGCCGCCGGTGACATCGGCAATGACGGCACCCGCCGCAGCACCGCCCACGGTGCGGACGGCCGCGTTGTTGAGCGGCTGTTGGTTGCCATAGCCATTGTTGCTGACGCAGCCAGCAACCGAGAAGGTCGCCAGTGCCAGAAGCACGATTGTCTTACGCATGATGTACTGCCTCGATACGTTGTTGTTATTGGCGAGGAGTCTACCGCAAAGCACGGAGAGTTAAAGAGGTCTTGCGCGAAGCCGTCCTTCACGATGGCGACAGTTTGCCGATTGCCGGCACAGGCACGCGGAAAGACCGGCCCGACCCCTGAAGGGCCGGACCGCAGGGGAAAGGAAGGGAAGCGGGCCTGCCCCGACATGCGCCGGCGGAAAGCACCGGCCCGCAGAGACAAGGATCGCCCATGCCCGGCCCGGGACGCAAACGCCATCTGCGCGGCAACGGCGGGCTGCGCGCAAAGCTGCCGGTTCGCGGGGCCGCTGCGCAGGATCATGCCGGGTCGTCCTCGTCATCGCCCCAGTCGAAGGCGGGGGCGTCGGGGGCAAATACCTGCGGAAAGGCCGCCTGCGCGCGGGCCACGTCGATGCGCAGCAGGGCTTCATAAGAGGCCGGATCGAACGGATCTTCGGCCGGCACAACCTCGCGCCCGATCAGCCAGGACAGGCGACCGGCATCCAGATTGCCGCGCTCGAACACGTCTTCGCCGAAACAGGACCAGAGCGCGGCCATGAAGGCCTGATCCGCCATGCGGTCGGCGTATTTGCGATCCTTGAACCGCTCACGCCGGATGATCTTGGTCGGGCCTTCCTTGACGTTGGCCCGGCGAATGGTGAACTGGAAATCGGTTCCCGGCATCCGGCCGGGAAAGCCACGGTGCTTCAGCATGGCCGGGTCTCCTTTCGAGGGGCGACCCGGCGCTTGGGCAGATCAGCCGCGGGTCGGGCTTCCTTGCGGGTCACGCCCGGTCTGTTGATCGCCACCGCCATCACGCGTGACGGGCACACATTGCTGGCGGTTGGCCGTGGCAGCAAAGCCGGCACCGCAAGACCCTGCACAGATCGGCAGGCTGGCGCGGGCATCGTTCGCGCCATAGCTCTGGCGGCCATCGCGGCAGGCTCCGCCGTCGCCGCCGCTGAGAACCTCATTGCCGTATTTGTCATAGACGGGTTCGGGCATGATCGGGGGCGGCGCCTTTGGGGCACAGGCCACAAGGACGGCGACCGAGAGAAGACCACAGGAAACCAGAGCGCGAATACGCATCGAATGCTCCAATCTGAAACAGGTGAAGTGATGAAATCTTCTCGCCGCGCAGGGCGAAAAGCAAGAAAATCTGTCAGCGACGCCAAAATGCGAAGTGCCGGAATCCCCCGGCAAGGGGCGGGTCCGGCCGGAGACCGGCCGGACCGCTTGGTCTTACTTGTACTTGCCGGTGTAGGTCGGCTCGACGCTGATCGGAGCGGGCTCCGGAGCCGGAGCCGGCTTCGAGCAAGCAGCGATAGCAGTGAGCGCCAGCATGGCAATGATAGCAGTGGTCCGCATGTCAACCTCCAGTGTGATTCAACGCATGCGCCGACACCATATGAGGGCAGGAGTCCAGACGCAAACAGGTATGGCACAAACGGGGCGGATTCCCGCACCCTTCTGCGCAGAAAAAAGGCGGGCCGGGGCGCAAAGGCCGCAACAGCCCGCGCTTCGGTCTTACTTGTACTTGCCGGTGTAGGTCGGTTCGACCGAAACGGCGTCGCCGACGTAGACAACTTCTTCGGCCTTCTTGGCGCAGGCGGCGATGAAGCCGACCATGGCAAGGGCAATAACGATACGCGTGGTGCTCGACATCCTCTAGTTCCTTCTTTGTTGGGGGTCGTCAGGGGCAACATGCCCGCAGCGCCCCGCTTCGAGGTCCAGGCCGCAAGGGTCCGGCCTGTGGTGATTCTATCTGAAATGACAAACGATTGACACGCCGGACCGGCCTTTGTGCCAAGCTGTGACTCAGTTACATCAGAGCCGCGGCAAAACCCCGCAGAGTCAACAAGATATGGTGCCATCTTCAGAAAACCTCCCAGATGCAGGAGCCGTCCTTGAAGGAATAGCTTTCGAAAAGCTGCACCACATCGGGGGCCGCCTCGCCAAAGGGCACCGGGCTTGCCGAGAGGGAGATGATGATCTGCTGCGGGGCCGGCACCATGCCTTCGGTGCGCGGGACGGCATAACCGTCGCAAAGCGCCTGCATGTCGTCCACCCAGTCATCCCCGGATTTGAGACCGGGCACCACGAAGCGGAAGCGGGCCGCCGCCCCTTCGGTGCCGCGCGCGTTGGTGATCACGTCCAGCACCCGCACCTCGCGCCCCGAGGGAACGGCGACAACCTCACCGCCGGCCGCGGCGCCGGCGTCCTTCTTGTCCTCTTCGCAGCCACCGGCGGCCAGCAGCAGGCTGGCGGCCAGGGCCGTGACAAGGGCAGCGAAGGGGCGGCGTGCGGGGCGCATCGTCGGGCCTCAGAGCGGAATGTTGTCGTGCTTTTTCCAGGGGTTCTCAAGCCGCTTGCCCCGCAGCGACGCAAAGGCCCGGGCGACCCGGCGGCGGGTGGATTGCGGACGGATCACCTCGTCGATGAAGCCCTTTTCAGCCGCAACGAAGGGGTTGGCGAAACGGTCTTCATAGTCCGCCGTCCGGGCGGCGATCTTGTCCTTGTCGCCAAGTTCGCTGCGATAAAGGATCTCGGTCGCGCCCTTGGCGCCCATCACCGCGATTTCCGCCGTCGGCCAGGCATAGTTGAAGTCGCCGCGCAGGTGCTTGGACGCCATCACGTCATAGGCCCCGCCATAGGCCTTGCGGGTGATGACCGTGACCTTGGGAACCGTCGCCTCGCCATAGGCGAACAGCAGTTTCGCGCCATGCTTGATGACGCCGCCGTATTCCTGCGACGTGCCCGGCAGGAAGCCCGGCACATCGACCAGGGTCAGGATCGGAATTTCGAAGGCATCGCAGAAGCGGACGAACCGCGCGGCCTTGCGCGAGCTGTCGATGTCAAGGCAGCCCGCCAGAACCATCGGCTGGTTGGCAACCACACCGACGGTCTGGCCCTCGATGCGGACAAAGCCGGTGATGATGTTGCCGGCGTAATCCTTCTGGATCTCGTAGAAGTCGCCCTCATCCGCGATCTTGAGGATCAGTTCCTTCATGTCGTAGGGCTGGTTGGGATTGTCCGGGATCAGCGTGTCCAGGCTGGCCTCGACCCGCGCCGGATCATCGAAGAACGGGCGGACCGGCGCCTTTTCGCGGTTGTTCAGCGGCAGGAAGTCGAACAGGCGGCGGATCTCGGCCAGCGCCTCGACATCGTTTTCAAAGGCGCCGTCGGCCACGCTGGACTTGCGGGTGTGGGTGCTGGCGCCGCCCAGTTCCTCGGCGGTGACCACTTCGTTCGTCACCGTCTTCACCACATCGGGGCCGGTCACGAACATGTAGGAGCTGTCCTTCACCATGAAGATGAAGTCGGTCATCGCGGGCGAATAGACCGCGCCGCCGGCGCAGGGGCCCATGATCACGCTGATCTGGGGCACCACGCCGCTGGCCATGATGTTGCGCTGGAACACCTCGGCATAGCCGGCAAGGCTGGCCACGCCTTCCTGGATGCGGGCGCCGCCGCTGTCGTTCAGCCCGATCACGGGTGCGCCGTTCTGCATGGCCATGTCCATGATCTTGCAGATCTTCTGCGCATGGGTTTCGGACAGCGATCCGCCGAACACCGTGAAATCCTGGCTGAACACATAGACCATGCGGCCGTTGATCGTGCCCCAGCCCGTGACCACGCCATCCCCGGCGGGGCGATCCTTCTCCATGCCGAAATCGGTGCAGCGATGCGCGACGAACATGTCGAACTCTTCGAACGAGCCTTCGTCGAGCAGAAGGTCGATCCGTTCGCGCGCCGTCAGCTTGCCCTTGGCGTGCTGCGCGGCAACGCGGCGCTCACCGCCCCCCGCCCGCGCGGTTTCGCGCCGCGACTCGAGTTCGGCCAGGATGTCCTTCATGGGTCACTCTCCCCCCGGAAAATTTGCGCGACCATAGCGGCTGTACGGGTTGCGTAAAGAGGAAGATCGTAAATTTGCATAGAGCGCGCAGCAAGCATCGCGCGAATTGCAAATTTGCGAACCCTCGCGCCCGGCGCGGCGATTGGGTATCACAGCCCAAATCGCAAGAGGCGCGTCATGACTGCACTGCCTGTTCCCGTCATCACCATCGGCCTTCTCGTGGCCTCGAACGTGTTCATGACCTTCGCCTGGTATGGCCACCTGAAAGACAAGTCGGTGCCGCTGATCACCGCGATCTTCGTCAGTTGGGGCATCGCCTTCTTCGAATACTGCCTGATGGTTCCGGCCAACCGCATCGGCTACGGCACCTTCAACGCGGCCCAGCTCAAGACCATTCAGGAGGTCATCACCCTGTTGGTCTTTGCGGTCTTTTCGGTGCTTTACCTAAAGGAACCGCTGATGTGGAACCATGCCCTCGGCTTTGCCTTCATCGCCCTAGGGGCATTTTTCATCTTTCACAAATGGGTTTGAGGCAGGTTCGCACCCGCGCGCCCGTGGACAAGCCAGGGCGCCCGGCGTAGCGCTTGGGGATGACTGATCGCCCCAAAGCCCACTTTCTTGACCGGACCACCCCGCCGCATCTGCTGACGCTGGTGCTTGTGGCGGGTCTTTCCGCGCTGACCATGAACATCTTCCTGCCGTCCCTGCCCGGCATGGCGGAATGGTTTGGCGTGCCCTATGGCCTGATGCAGCAATCGGTGGCGCTGTATCTGGCGCTGTCCGCCGCGTTGCAGATCGCCATCGGGCCGCTGAGCGACCGCTTCGGTCGCCGCAAGGTGCTGATCTGGTCCTTTGCGCTGTTCCTGCTGGCCACCGTGGGCACGCTGCTGGCGCCGAATGCCACGGTGTTCCTGATCTGCCGCATGGCGCAGGCGGTGGTGGCCGCCGGCATGGTCTTAAGCCGCGCCATCGTGCGCGACATGGTCAGCGATGCCGAAGCGGCCTCGATGATCGGCTATGTCACCATGGGGATGAGCGTGGTGCCGATGATCGGCCCGGTGATCGGCGGCATTCTGGACGAGGCTTTCGGCTGGCAGGCGAACTTTGCCCTGTTGCTGGGGCTGGGGGCGGTCGTCATGGCGCTGATCTGGTTCGATCTGGGTGAAACCGCCACGCTGCGCCGGGTGTCGCTGCGCGATCAGGCGCGCCAGTATCCGGTGCTGCTGGGATCACGCCGGTTCTGGGGCTATTGCCTGTCGGCCGCCCTCGCCTCGGGGTGCTTCTTCGCCTACCTTGGCGGGGCGCCCTATGTCGGGACCGAGGTGTTCGGCCTGTCCTCGGCCCATGTCGGGGCGCTGTTTGCCCTGACGGCCGTGGGCTACATGGGCGGGAATTTCATCGCCGGGCGCTGGTCGGTGCGGCTGGGGATGAACCGGATGGTTCTGATCGGAACCGTCATCACCACGGCGGGGCTGGTGGTTCTGCTGGCGCTGACACTGGCGGGGTTGTCGGGGCCGGTGGTGTTCTTCGGGCTGACCATGGCCATGGGCATCGGCAACGGGGTCTGCCTGCCCAATGCCAATGCGGGCATCCTGTCCGTCCGGCCCGAAGTGGCGGGCACGGCCTCGGGGCTTGGCGGGGCCTTCATCATTGGCGGCGGGGCCGGGCTGGCCTCGCTTGCGGGGGTGCTGCTGCCCCCCGGATCGACCGAGACGCCGCTGATCCTGCTGATGCTGGCATCCTCGGTCGGGTCGGTGGTGGCGATCCTTGCGGTCATCCGCCGCGCCCGGGATCTGGGTCTTTCCCCTTGACCCACGGCCTTTGCAAAGCGATGCCTGTCTTTGCAAATCCCAGCCGAGGTGGCCCATGCCCAGCCAGAAGCTTTATGCCGGTGTCAAGCTGCGCGAAATCCGTGGCAGGCTGAGCCTGACGCAGAAGGCCTTTGCCGACAAGCTGGGCGTGTCGCTGCCCTATCTGAACCAGATGGAGAACAACCACCGCCCGGTGTCGGCCGGCGTGGTGCTGGCGCTGGCGCAGGAATTCGGGCTGGACGTGACCGAGCTGACGGTGGGCGAAAGCGAACGCCTTGTCAGCGACATGCGCGAGGCGCTGGCCGACCCGGTGTTCACCAGCGGCCAGCCTCCGCTGGCCGATCTGCGGCTGGCCGCGTCCAACGCCCCGGCGCTGGCGCGCGCCTTCCTTGACCTGCACCGCGCCTACCGCCAGACCCACGAACGCCTGGCCTCGCTGGACGAAGCCCTGGGGCGGGAAGGGGCCAGCCTGAAGCCGAGCCCCTGGGAAGAGGTTCGGGATTTCTTTCACTATTGCGACAATTACCTGGATGCGGTGGATCGGGCAGCGGAACATTTCGCAATGCCCGGAGGTAACAGAAAAGACGTTACTATTCTTGCAGAAGACCTGTTCCGCCGCCTTGGCATCAGCTTGCAGTTTTCCGACAATTCCGGCCTGCGCCGCTATGATCCCGCCACGCGGCGGCTTGAAGTCTCGGCCCGGGCCTCGGGGCCGACAAAACGGTTCCAGTTGCTGCATCAGGTGGCGCTGATCGCCCATAACGACCTGCTGGAAGCGACGCTGGATCTGGCCCGCTTTTCAACCCCCGAGGCGCGCGAGATCGCCAAGATCGGGCTGGCCAACTATTTCGCCGGGGCAGCCCTGCTGCCCTATCGGGCGTTCCTGCAGGCGGCCAAGGACACCCGCCACGATCTGGAGCGTCTGGCCGATCTGTTCGGCGCCTCCATCGAGCAGGTGGCACACCGGCTGTCCACCTTGCAGCGGCCGGGCGCCAAGGGGATTCCGTTCTTCTTTGTCCGGGTTGATCAGGCCGGCACCATCACCAAGCGCCACTCCGCCACGCGGCTGCAATTTGCCCGCTTCGGCGGCGCCTGCCCGCTGTGGAACATGCACAGGGCGTTTGAAACGCCCGGCCAGTTCCTGCGCCAGCTTGCAGAAACGCCGGATGGCGTGCGCTACCTGTGCCTTGCGCGCGACGTGTCAAAGCCGGCCGGGGCCTTTCTGGCCCCGGTCCGCCGCTATGCCATCGGTCTGGGATGCGAGGTCCAGCACGCCGCCGAAATGGTCTATGCCGACGGGCTGGATCTGAAAGGCCGGTTCGAGCCGATCGGCATTTCCTGCCGGATCTGCGAACGCCCAACCTGCCATCAAAGATCGGTCCCGCCGCTGGAGCGACGCCTGCGCGTCAACCCCGACCGGCGGGACGTGCTGCCTTATGAGATTGCCGGCTGATCAGGCCTTGCGGATGATGGCCCAGAGGCTGTCTTTCAGGCGGGCGCGCTGACGGCGCAAGGCTTCCTCATGCTCTTCGGAAACCGTGTCGATGCGGTTTTCCGCCCGATACACCGCCTGGTTCACCTGATTGTATTCCTCAACCAGCTTCGAGAAATGCGCGTCGCCTTCCTTCAGTTCCGCAATCCGGGCCGCTTCTGCCGGGAATTCCTCGGCCAGGTCGTGGGGCGTATGCGACATCGTCTTCTCCTTTTGTCTGCCTTATCAATCATAAGGCGGGGCAAAGCATGTCACTATGACCTTGGTCAAATCACCGCTGAGAGGTGCGCCAGGCCGGGTTGATCCAGGGTTCCAGGTTCGAGGCCGGCAGCGGCGCACGGTCCAGCACATGGTCCGCCGCCTTTTCGCCCACCATGATCGACGGCGCGTTGAGGTTGCCGTTCGTCACCTGCGGGAAGATCGAACTGTCGGCCACGCGCAGCCCTTCGACGCCGATCACGCGGCACTGCGGATCAACCACCGCCATCGGATCATCGGCGCGTCCCATCCGGGCGGTGCCGCAGGGGTGATAGGCGCTTTCGACATGCTCGCGCAAGAAGGCGTCAATCTCGGCATCGCTTTGCACGGCGGGGCCGGGCTGGATTTCGCCCTTGACGAAGCCATCCATTGCCGGCTGGCCGAAGATTTCGCGCGTGAGGCGGACGCAGGCGCGGAAATCCTCCCAGTCCTCGGGGGTGGACATGTAGTTGAAACGGATCACCGGGGCCTCGGCCGGATCGGCCGACCGCAGCGTGACCGAACCGCGCGACTTTGACCGCATCGGCCCGACATGCGCCTGGAACCCATGCCCGCCCGCCGCAGACCGCCCGTCATACCGCACGGCCAGCGGCAGGAAGTGATACTGGATGTCGGGATATTCGACCCCGGCCTTGGACCGGATGAAGCCGCAGGCCTCGAACTGGTTCGAGGTGCCGACCCCGCGGCGCAGGAACAGCCATTGCGCCCCCACCCACATCTTGCCCCAGATATTCCAGTACTTGAACAGCGTCACCGGCTTGGACGAGGCGAACTGCATGTAGATTTCAAGGTGGTCCTGCAGGTTCGCGCCCACACCCGGGCGGTCGGCCAGCACCTCGATCCCGTGTTCGCGCAGATGGTCGGCCGCCCCGATGCCCGACAGCATCAGCAGCTTGGGCGTGTTGATCGAGGACGCGGCCAGGATCACCTCGCGGTTGGCGCGCACCACCTGACGGCCGTTCTGCGCATCCACCTCAACCCCCACGGCGCGGGTGCCTTCAAACACCACGCGGCGGGCCAGCCCCCGGATCAGGTGGACATTTCCCCCCGCCATGGCTGGCCGCAGATAGGCATTGGCGGCCGACCAGCGCCGCCCGCGCCAGATCGTCGCCTCCATCGGGCCGAAACCTTCCTGCTGGCGACCGTTGTAATCTTCCGTCACCGGATAGCCGGCCTGCTTGCCCGCTTCGATGAAGGCGTCGAACAGCGGAATGTGGCGCGGGCCACGGGTGATGTGCAGCGGGCCACGGCTGCCCCGGTATTCGGGGCCGGACCCGCCGTGCGAATGTTCCATCCGTTTGAAATAGGGCAGCACATCGGCATAGGACCAGCCATCCGCCCCCATCTCGGCCCAGGTGTCATAGTCGCGCGCGTGGCCGCGCACATAGACCATGCCGTTCACCGAGGACGATCCGCCGATCACCTTGCCGCGCGGCGTGGCCAGACGGCGGCCGCCCAGATGCGGCTCGGGCTCGGACTGGAAGCCCCAGTCATAGCGCGGCATGTTCATCGGATAGCTGAGTGCGCCCGGCATCTGGATGAACGGGCCGGCATCGCTGCCGCCGAATTCGATCACCACCACGCGCCGCCCGGCCTCGGCCAGACGATAGGCCATGGCGCAACCGGCCGACCCTGCCCCGACGATCACATAGTCCGCATACATCCCGTGTTCGGCCCTTGTCCTGTTGGTTGCCGTGCCCCTTTGGCGGGGCTTTCTCAGTAAGGCGCGTCCACCGGGCCAAGCCCGACATAGACGCTTTTCACCTGGGTATAGTGTTCCACGGCGGCATGGCCGTTCTCGCGCCCGACCCCCGATTGCTTGGAACCGCCGAAGGGCGATTCCACCGGGGTCAGGTTATAGGCGTTGATCCAGCAGGTGCCGGCCTGCAACTGGCCGATCACCCGATGCGCGCGGGTCAGGTCGGCGGTGAAAACCCCGGCGGCCAGACCGAATTCGGTGGCATTGGCGCGGGCGATCACCTCATCCTCGGTGTCGAAGTCGAGAACGGCCATGACGGGGCCGAACACTTCCTCGCGGGCGATTTCCATCGTGTCGGTGACATCGGCAAAGACGGTGGGCTGCACGAACCAGCCGGTGTTGCCGGCCCCCCTGCCCCCGCCCGTCACCAGCCGGGCGCCTTCGGCGCGGGCGCGGTCGATATAGCCCATCACCTTGTCCAGTTGGACGGCGCTGACCAGCGGGCCCATCTGGGTGGCGTCGTCCTGCGGGTCGCCCAGAAGGATGGTTTCGGCGCGGTCCTTCAGGCGGGCCAGGAACCGGTCCTTCAGACCCTTCTGCACGAAAACCCGCGTGCCATTGCTGCACACCTGACCGGCGGAATAGAAATTCGCCAGCATTGCCGCGCCGACGGCATCTTCCAGACTGGCATCGTCAAAGACGATCAGCGGCGACTTGCCGCCCAGTTCCATGGTGACATGGCGCACCCCTGCTGCCGCGGCGGCATAGACCTTTTGCCCGGTCGGCACCGATCCGGTCAGCGACACCTTGGCGACCCGGGCATCGGTGACAAGCGCCCCGCCCACGGCACCCCGGCCCTGCACCACGTTGAACAGGCCCGGCGGCAGACCGGCGTCGATGAAGATCTCGGCCAGTTTCAGCGCGCCAAGGGGCGTCACCTCGCTGGGTTTGAACACCATGGCATTGCCAAGCGCCAGCGCCGGCGCCGATTTCCAGCAGGCGATCTGGCTGGGGTAGTTCCAGGCCCCGATGCCGACACAGACGCCCAGCGGTTCGCGCAGCGTGTAAACGAAATCGCGCCCCAGCGGGATGGTTTCGCCGGTGACGGTGGGGGCCAGACCCGCGAAATACTCCAGCGCATCGGCCCCGCTTGGCCAGTCGGCCACCCGGGTTTCCTGAATGGGCTTGCCGGTGTCCAGCGTTTCCAGACGGGCCAGCTCCTCGCCCCGGTCGCGGATCAGGTCGGCGGCGCGGCGCAGGATGCGGGCACGTTCGACCGGCCGGGTCACGGCCCAGGCGGCCTGCGCCCGCGCGGCACTGACCAGCGCGGCCTCGATCACGGCGGGCGTCGCCTCATGCAGGCGCGCGATCACCGCGCCGGTGGCGGGATACAGCACGTCAATCACCGCGCCGGCGGTATCCTCGACATAGGCGCCGTCCACGAAATGGCTGGCCTTGGGTTGTGCGATCATTCGGGTTTCCTCAGTTCTGCCTCAAGAAAGGCCAGCGCCGTGGCCACCGCCGCCGCCCCATCGGGGGCGCCGGATTTCAAGACTTCGCGCAGGTAGAGCCCGTCGATCAGTGCCCCCAGCCCCTGCGCGATACCGGGTGCCCGTGCCCCGGCCAGCGGGCGCAAGGCCGTGATCAGGTTCGACTGCAACCGCCCCTGATAGATGGCCAGCAGGCGGCGCGCCTGCGGCACGGTCTGGGCCAGCACCCAGAAGTTCAGCCAGGCCCCCACCGCCTCGCGCCGGAAGTTGCCGGGGCTGAACGAGGCGCGCAGAATCGCCCGCAGCCGCCCTTCGGGCGTTTCCGCCGCAGCCAGGGCGCCGCGCACCTCGGCCCCGTAAAGGGTAAGGATATGGCGCATGGCGGCCAGGAACATGTCTTCCTTGGAGCCGAAGTAATGGTGCGCCAGGGCCGGAGACATGCCCGCCCGCTTGGCGATCTGGCTGACCGTCACATCCAGCGACCCGGTCCGGCCGATTTCGACAATCGTCGCTTTTACCAGCGCGGCCTTGCGGATAGGCTCCATTCCAAGCTTCGGCATATCGTCCGCTCAAGATTTTTGTTGTCAGGCGGACGAAGCATGAAGTTTATTGACTCGTCAATCAACAATAACCCAGGGAGCCCACATGACCATCCGTTCTGCCCTTCTGACCAGCGCAGTGACCTTTGCATTGGCAGGCTCTGCCTTTGCGGAAGGCTGCGACAAGATCGTGTTCTCGGATGTCGGCTGGACCGACATCACCGCCACCACGGCCGCCACCACCCTGGTGCTGGACGCGCTTGGCTATGAAACCGAAATCAAGGTTCTGGCTGTTCCGGTCACCTATACCGGGCTGGCCGAAGGCGATGTCGATGTGTTCCTGGGCAACTGGATGCCCACGATGGAGGCCGACATTGCCCCCTACCGCGACGCGGGCACCGTGGACACCGTGCGCACCAATCTGGAAGGCGCCAAGTACACGCTGGCCACCAACGAGGCCGGCGCGACGCTTGGCATCAAGGACTTCAAGGACATCGCAGCGCACAAGGATGCGCTGGAAGGCAAGATCTACGGCATCGAGCCGGGCAATGACGGCAACCGCCTGATCAGCGACATGATCGCGAAAGGCCCCTTCGGGCTGGACGGGTTCGAGGTGGTGGAAAGCAGCGAACAGGGGATGCTGGCCGAAGTGGCGAACAAGGACGGCGAGAGCAAGCCCATCGTCTTCCTCGGCTGGGAACCCCACCCGATGAACGCCAACTTCAAGATGACCTACCTGACCGGCGGGGATGATTACTTCGGCCCCAACTTCGGCGGCGCCATCGTGGCCACGAACACCCGCGCCGGCTATGTGAAGGAATGCCCGAACACCGGCAAACTCCTGCAAAACCTTGTCTTCTCGCTGCCCATGGAGAACGAGATCATGGGCGCGATCCTGAATGACGGGAAAGACCCGCGCGATGCGGCCAAGGCCTGGCTGGCGGCGAATCCCGCCGTCTGGGAGCCGTGGCTGGACGGCGTGACCACCAAGGACGGTGGAGACGCCAAAGCCGCCGTCGCGGCGGCGCTGCAGTAATCGCCCTGGTATCCGGCCCCGATGCACACCGCATCGGGGCCTCTTTCCCTTGCGTGAGGACCGGATGGACTTTACCGCCTGGCAGATCCCCATCGGGCCATGGGCCAAAGCCCTGTTCGACTGGCTGAAACTGAATTTCAAGCCCACCTTCAAGGCCTTCGGCGATGCCACCAAGGGCGCCGTGGAAGGGCTGACCAACATCCTGCAAGCGCCGCCGCTTGACCTGCTGGCGGTGGTGGTGGCGGTGCTGGTCCTGTCGATCCTGCGCCGGTTCAAGCTGGCGGGATATGTCGGCGCGCTTGGGCTGGTGGCCGTGCTGGCGCTGCGCCAGGCGGGAATCGTGGTTCCCACGCTGCCCGAAAGCATAAGCCCGCTGGTGGTGGTGGCGCTGTTCATGGCGCTGACCTTCGTGATCCAGCGCCGCTGGCAACCCTGCGTGATCGTGGCACTTGGCTTCCTGTTCATCCTGAACCAGGGCTACTGGAAGGAAACCACGGAAACGCTGTCGCTGGCGGCCTTCGTCTGCGCGATCTGCATGGCCATCGGCGTGCCGGTCGGGGTGGCCGCCGCGCACCGCCCCCGCCTGTTTCAGGCCATGCAGCCGGTGCTGGACCTGATGCAGACCCTGCCCGCCCCGGTCTATCTGATTCCCTTCGTCATCCTGTTTTCCATCGGTGTGGTGCCGGCGCTGTTCGCCTCGATCATCTTCGTCGTCCCGGCCTCGATCCGGCTGACGCATCTGGGCGTTGCCTCGACCCCGATCGCGCTGAAAGAGGCCGCCACCGCCTTTGGCGCCACCCCGCGGCAACTGTTGTGGAAGGTCGAACTTCCCTGGGCGTTCCCGCAGATCATGGCGGGCCTGAACCAGACCATCATGCTGTCGCTGTCGATGGTCGTCATCTCGGCCTGGGTCGGGGCGGCGGGTCTTGGGGTGCCCGTGGTCAAGGCGCTGAACCAGGTGCGGCCCGATCTGGGCTTTGAGGCGGGCGCCGTGATCGTGGCGCTGGCCATCCTGCTGGACCGAATGCTGAGGGTCGAAAGATGACGCGCACCGCTGTTGAATTCGACAATGTTTCCATCGTTTTCGGCGATGCGCCCCATCTGGCGCTGCCGCTGATGGATCAGGGCCAGAGCCGGGGCGATATCCAGACCGGCACCGGGCAGGTTCTGGGCGTGCACAACTGTTCGCTGACCGTGGCCGAGGGCGAGATCTTGGTGCTGATGGGCCTGTCCGGTTCGGGCAAGTCCACCCTTCTGCGCGGGGTGAACGCGCTGAACCCGGTGGTGCGGGGCGAGGTGCGGGTGAATGACGGCGACCGGATGGTTTCTGTCACCAAGGCCGATCCGGCAACGCTGCGGCGGCTGCGCGCGACGCGCATCGCCATGGTCTTCCAGCAATTCGGCCTGCTGCCCTGGCGCAGCGTGCGCGAAAACGTTGCTCTGGGGCTGGAACTGGCTGGCATCCCGCCGGCCGAACGCTTGCCCCGGGTGGACGCCCAGCTTGCGCTGGTGAACCTGACGCAATGGGCCGAACGCAAGGTGGGCGAGCTGTCGGGCGGGATGCAGCAGCGCGTCGGTCTGGCCCGCGCCTTCGTGACCGAAGCGCCGATCCTGCTGATGGACGAACCCTTCTCGGCGCTGGACCCGCTGATCCGGGCAAAGTTGCAGGACGAACTGCTGGACCTTCAGGCCAAGCTGAAACGCACCATCATCTTCGTCAGCCACGATCTGGACGAAGCCTTCAAGATCGGCAACCGGATCGCGCTGCTGGAAGGCGGCCGTATCGTGCAATGCGGCACCGCGCGCGAGATCATCGCCAACCCGGTCAGCGACTATGTGGCCGATTTCGTGGCCCATATGAACCCGCTGGGGGTGCTGACCGCCCGCGATGTGATGTCCGCCCCCGATGGCGAGGCTGGCCCCGAGGTTCCGGCCGAAAGCCCGGTCAAGGTGGTGATGGAGGCGCTGCGTCAGGGCAGCGGAACGCTGGCCGTGGTCGAAAACGGTCGGCGCATCGGCAGCATCCGCGCGGCCGATGTGCTGGGCAAGCTGCTGAACCCGCAAGGTTAGGTCAGGGCGGGGGCCGCGGCCCCTGCCCCTTTGCCTCAACCCTCGGCCGCCGCCTTCTTCGGCGCGGCCTTTTTCGCGGCAGGCTTCTTGGCCGCCGTCTTCTTGGCGGCGGGCTTCTTCGCCGCCTTCGGGGCCGCCTTGGCGGCGGTCTTGCGGGCCGGCTTGCCGCCGCCCTTGGCCGCCTTTTCCGCGATCAGCGCCAGCGCCTCCTCCAGCGTCACCGCCTCGGGCGCCAGATCCTTGGGCAGGGTCGCGTTCACCTTGTCCCATTTGACGTAAGGCCCATATCGGCCCGGCATGACCTGCACTTCGCCACCCGACGGGTGGTCGCCCAGCACCTTGAGCGGACCGGCCGCCGCCGCCCCGGCGCGGGGGCCACGGCTGCGCTTCTGGGCCAGCACTTCCACCGCCCGGTTCATGCCTAGGGTGAACACCTCTTCCACATCGGGCAGGTTGGCGTAGGTGGCACCATGTTTGACGAAGGGACCGAACCGGCCAATGGCCGTTTCCACCGGCTGGCCATCCTCGGGGTGGGCGCCCACCAGTCGCGGCAGCGACAGCAGGGCCAGCGCGCGCTCCAGCGTCAGGCTGTCGGGCGACCATCCCTTGGGCAGGCTTGAGCGATCCGGCTTCGGCTGCTCTGCCGTGGCCTCGCCCCGCTGGACATAGGGCCCGAAGCGGCCCGCGCGCAGGCTGATTTCATTGCCGTTTTCATCCTGCCCCAGAATCCGGCCGTCTGATGCCACGCTTTCGGAATCGCCCGCCAGGGGACGGGTGTAACGACACTCCGGGTAATTCCCGCAGCCGATGAAGGCGCCGCCGGACCGTGCGGTCTTCAGATGCAGCCGCCCGGTGCCGCAGGTGGGGCAGGCGCGCGGATCGCCGCCATCTGCCCGCGCCGGATAGAGATGCGGGCTGAGGAAATCGTCGATCTTGCCCAGAACCTCGCTGATGCGCAGATCGGCGGTTTCGGCCACGGCAGCCGAAAAGTCGCGCCAGAACCGGGCCAGCACATCCTTGTAGTCGCGCTCACCGGCGGACACGTCGTCCAGTTGCGTCTCAAGATCGGCGGTGAAGTCGTATTCCACATAGCGGTGGAAGAAGTTGGCCAGAAACGCCGTGACCAGCCGGCCCTTGTCTTCCGGGATCAGGCGGTTCTTGTCCTTGCGGACATATTCCCGGTCAACGATCGTGGTCAGGATCGAGGCATAGGTCGAGGGGCGGCCGATCCCCAGCTCTTCCATCCGCTTGACCAGCGTCGCCTCGGTATAGCGGGGCGGCGGCTGGGTGAAATGCTGCTCCGGCGCGACCGCACCCTTTTCGGCGGGCTCGCCCTGCATGATCTGCGGCAGACGGCCTTCGTCCTCGCCCTCATCATCGCGGCCCTGGTCATAGACCTTGAGATAACCGTCAAACAGCACGACCTGGCCGTTGGCCCGCAGGCCGACCTGACCATCGGGGCTGGTCACGTCAACTGCGGTGCGTTCCAGACGTGCGGCGGCCATCTGGCTGGCGATGGTGCGCTTCCAGATCAGATCATAAAGCCGGCGCTGGTCATCCTCGACCCGGATCTTTTCCGGCCCAAGGCCCATGTCGGTGGGCCGGATACACTCATGCGCTTCCTGCGCATTCTTGGCCTTGTTCTTGTACATGCGCGGGCTGTCGGGAACGTAGGGCTTGCCGAAGCGTTTCTCGATCTCGCCCCGGGTGGCCATCACCGCCTCGGGCGCCATGTCGATGCCGTCGGTCCGCATGTAGGTGATATAGCCCGCCTCATACAGGCGCTGCGCGGCGTTCATGCACTGCTTGGCGCCCATGCCGTATTTGCGGCTGGCCTCTTGCTGCAGGGTCGAGGTCATGAAGGGCGGCCAGGGGTTGCGCGTGGCCGGCTTGGATTCCACGGCAGAAATCGCAAAGGTTCGGGAACTGATGGCCTGAACCGCCAGTTCGGCCGCAGTTGCGGTCGGAATGTCGAATTTCTGCAATTTCTTGCCGCCCAGGGTAACAAGGCCCGCCTCGAATTCCTGCCCGCGCGGGGTGCGGAATACGGCTTTCACCGTCCAGTATTCCTGCGACTTGAAGGCCTCGATCTCCATCTCGCGATCAACGATCAGGCGCAGGCAGACCGATTGCACGCGGCCCGCGCTGCGGGCGCCGGGCAGCTTGCGCCACAGCACCGGCGACAGGGTGAAGCCGACCAGATAGTCCAGCGCGCGGCGGGCCAGATAGGCATCGACCAGCGCCTCGTCCACCTCGCGGGGTTCCTTCATCGCCTTGGTCACCGCATCCTTGGTGATGGCGTTGAAGGTGACGCGAGAGACGGTCTTGCCCTTCTTGAGGCTGGATTTCAGCGCCTCTTTCAGGTGCCAGGAAATCGCCTCGCCCTCACGGTCAGGGTCGGTGGCCAGGATCAGCGTGTCGTCCGTCTTCAGCGCCTCGGCGATGGCCTTCACATGCTTGCGGCTTTCGGGCGCAACCTCCCAGGTCATGGCGAACCCGTCGTCCGGCGCGACCGATCCGTCCTTGGCCGGCAGGTCGCGGACATGTCCGTAAGAGGCGAGGACCGTGAAGTCGGGCCCAAGATATTTGTTGATCGTCTTGGCCTTGGCCGGAGATTCGACAACGACGACTGGCATGGAGCCCCTTTCGGATCGCCCTCAGAATGGCGCGGCAAATGTGGGCCTAGGGGACGGAATGTCAACCGGGGCAGACCTGACCCGCGTCAGAGCCGCGCCAGCAGCCCGCCGGGATGGCGCTGGATGCGCCCCTCCAGCTCCAGCGTCAGGATCTCGGGGGCCAGCCGCGCCGGAGGCAACGCCAGATCGCGGATCAACTGGTCTTCCGCCGTCGGGCTGGGGCCAAGCCGGGCCAGGATGCGGCTGTGCAGCTCGGCCGCCTCGGCCAGCGGGCGCGACGGCGGCACCGGACCGGGCAGCGGCGGGGCGGGCGGATCAACCGGCACCTCGCCGGTTTCGTCGAACCGCGCGCCGGTCTGGCCAAGCGCCTCAAGAATGTCGGCCGGGCCGCGGACAAGGGTGGCGCCGTCGCGGATCAGCATGTTGCAGCCCGAGGCGCGGGCGTCGAACGGGTGGCCGGGCACAGCCATCACCTCGCGCCCCTGATCCAGCGCCATGCGGGCGGTGATCAGGCTGCCCGACCGGGCGGCCGCCTCGACCACCACGACGGCCTGCGCCAGCCCCGCGATGATGCGGTTGCGCTGCGGGAAATGCCGCGTCTGTGGCTGGGTGCCCATCGGCTGTTCGGACAGGCGGGCGCCTTTCAGGCGGATCTCTTCGGCCAGGGCGGTGTTTTCTTCGGGATAGATCACCTCAACCCCGCCGGCCTGAACCGCCAGCGTTCCGGTGGCCATGGCCGCCATATGCGCCTCGGAATCAATGCCGCGCGCCAGACCCGAGACCACGACATAGCCCGCCTGCCCCAACCCTTCGGCCAGCCGCCGCGCCATGCGGATGCCCAGGGACGAGGCGTTGCGCGCGCCCACCAGCGCCACCATGGGCCGCGCCAGCAGGCCCGCATCGCCCTGCAGCCACAGCACGGGCGGCGCGTCGGAGAGCGCCAGCAGCGACGCGGGATAATCCGGCGCGCCGTGGAACAGCGGCACCGCGCCGGCAAGCCGCCCCTCGGCCATTTCGGCGCGCGCCACTTCGATGGGACAGGTCCGGTAATCCGGCACGCCGGCGGCGCGGGCCACTTCGGGCAGCGCCGCAAGGGCGGCGCGGGCCGAGCCGTGTTCGGCCATCAGCCGGTGATAGGTGGCCGGGCCAACCCTGCGGGAACGAATGAGGCGAAGGCGATCCAGACGATCATCCTCCGTTCGGGGTGGGGTGGGGTGTGTGGGGTTCGAAATCCGACCGTCCGCCATGACCGCCTCGCCTCATTCGCGAGTCGGAGATTGGCCCGAGGATGGTTAATAGTGTGTGAACATGCCCGAGGAATATCGCCGGACGTTCGCCCCGCCGATCTGGCCCGACCGAAAGCGGGGATTTGGCCTTACCCCTGCGGATTGATGCGGGGGCGGAACTTTGATCAAATGGCCCCAAAGGGGTGGATGCCCCGCACAGCAGGAGTTGCACCGATGAAGAATTCAGATGTCGCCAAGCGCCGGGACGAGGCGGTCTCGCGCGGGGTGGGGATGACCACCCAGATCTATGCCGACCGCGCGCTGAACGCCGAGGTCTGGGATATCGAGGGCAACCGCTACATCGACTTTGCCGCCGGCATTGCCGTGGTGAACACCGGCCATTGCCACCCCAAGGTCATGGCCGCCGTGGCCGAACAGATGGGCCGCTTCACCCACACCTGCCACCAGGTGTTGCCCTATGAAAACTACATCCGTCTGGCCGAACGGCTGAACGAGAAGGTTCCGGGGAACTGGAAGAAGAAGACGATCTTCGCGACGACCGGCGCCGAGGCCGTTGAAAACGCTGTCAAGATCGCCCGCATCGCCACCGGCCGCAATGCCGTGATCGCCTTCGGCGGCGCCTTCCACGGCCGCACCTTCATGGGCATGACGCTGACCGGCAAGGTCGAACCCTACAAGAAGGGTTTTGGCCAGATGATGCCCGATGTCTATCATGTGCCCTTCCCGCAGGAAGTGCATGGCGTCCCGACGGCCGTGGCGCTGGAGGGCATCCAGAAGCTGTTCAAGGCCGATGTCGATCCGGCCCGCGTGGCCGCGATCATCATGGAGCCGGTGCAGGGCGAAGGCGGCTTCTACCCCGCGCCGACCGATCTGGTGAAGGCCGTCCGCAAGCTGTGCGATGACCATGGCATCGTGATGATCGCCGACGAGGTGCAGACCGGCTTTGCCCGCACCGGCACCATGTTCGCGATGCAAGCCCATGGCGTTGCCGCCGACATCACCTGCATGGCCAAAGGTCTGGGCGGCGGCCTGCCCATCTCGGCCGTGACCGGGCGGGCCGACCTGATGGATGCCAGCCAGCCGGGCGGGCTTGGCGGCACCTATGCCGGCAACCCGCTGGGGGTGGCCGCGGCCAATGCCGTGCTGGATGTGATCGAGGAAGAAGACCTTTGCGCGCGGGCCAACGAACTGGGTAGCCGGCTGAAGCAGAAGCTAGAGGCCATCCGCGCCACCACGCCCGAGATCATGGACATCCGCGGCCCCGGTTTCATGGTGGCCGTGGAATTCGGCAAGCCGGGCAGCAAGGAGCCCGACGCCGGCTTCACCACCCGCGTCCGGCTTGAGGCGCTGAAGCACGGTCTGATCCTGCTGACCTGCGGCGTTTACGGAAACGTGATCCGCTTCCTGGCCCCGATCACCATTCCCGAGGCGCATTTTGCCGAGGCAATGACTATCCTTGAGCAATCCGTCGCGGCTGCCCGCAACGGATGATTGACGGAGGCGGGCAAAGTGGCGGAACGTCAAAGGTACTTTGGCACCGAATCTTTGCCCGAAACCCGCCAAGCCAGTAATCCATAGAGGTAACCATGAAAGCGCTTCTTCTTGCTCTTCCCGTCGCCGCGCTGGCTCTCAGCGCCTGCACCACGACGCCGGAACAGAATACCATGCTGGGCGCTGGTTGGCGCGGCCGTCGGCGCTGTGGCCGGCACCTTCCTTGGCAAGACCAGCACGCCGGGCCAGTGCTACTATCGCAACTCGGCCGGCCAGACCTACATCGCGGCCTGCTGATCAGCCCCTTGCCCGGCCGGTTGCCAAGGCGCCCGGCCGGGCTTTCGTATTGGCAGCGCGGGATGCGCGCCGTAGAAGGCAGGTCCATGCCTGATGGACCAGCCCCGTGACAGGAACGCCCCCTTCCCCCTTTGCCCCGCAGCCTGCGGCCCCGCCTGACGGCGGCATCCGGCTGGAGACCGGCCCGGTGATGCTGGGCGGCAAGACCATCCTGCACCCGCTGCGGCTGGACCTGACCGAGCGGCGGATCGGGATCGTCGGCCGCAATGGCAGCGGCAAGACCACGCTTCTGCGGCTGATCGCCGGGCTGATCGCCCCGGCGTCCGGGCAGGTGCTGATCGACGGGATCGCCCCCTATGCCGACCGCAAGGCCGCGCTGGCCCGGATCGGCATCCTGTTCCAGAACCCCGATCACCAGATCCTGTTCCCCACGGTCGAGGAGGAGCTGGCCTTCGGCCTGCGCCAGCAGGGGCTTGCACAAGCGCAGGCAATGGCGGCGGCCCAGGCCGCACTGGCAGCCGAAGGTCGCGCGCATTGGGCCAAGGCCCCGGTCAGCACGCTGTCGGGCGGGCAGCGGCATTATCTTTGCCTTCTGGCCGTGCTGCTGATGCAGCCCGGCACCATTCTTCTGGACGAACCCTTTGCCGGGCTGGACCTGCCCACCATCGCGCGCCTGTCGCGGCGGCTGGCCGCCCTGCCCCAGCGGCTGATCACCATCAGCCATGATCCCGCCGCCGTTGCCACCGCAGACCGGGTGATCTGGCTTGAGGCGGGCCGGGTGCGGCAGGATGGCCCGCCCGCAACGGTGCTGCCGGCCTTCACCGCCGAAATGGCCCGGATCGGAGAGGCCGATGCTGACACTGACCTCGCCGGTTGAAACGCCGCTGCACCGCCTGCCCGCCGGGGCAAAGCTGGCCGCACTGGCCACGTTCACCGTGGTGCTGTTCTGGCTGAAATCGCCTGTGGCGCTGGCGCTGGCCCTTGGGGGCGTTGTGGCCCTGCATGTGCCATGGGGGGCGGCCTTCACCACCCATGCGGCGCGGATGTTGCGGCCGCTTTGGCCCTTTGTCGCCGTGGTGGCGGCCTGGCACCTGTGGATCGGCGAGGCGGCTTCGGGCGCGGCGGTGATCCTGCGGATGGTCACGGCGGTGGCGGCGGCGAACCTGGTGACCATGACCACCCGGCTTTCCGACATGATCACCGTGCTGGAACGGCTGGCCGCGCCGCTGGCGCCCCTTCTGCCGCCCCGGCGGCTGGCGCTGGCCTTCGCGCTGGTGATCCGCTTCATTCCCACGCTGGCCGCGCGCATGGTCCAGATCACCGAGGCCTGGCGCGCCCGCAGCCCGCGGCGTCCCGGCTGGCGGGTGCTGGTCCCCGCCACGCTGGCCGCGCTGGACGATGCGGATCAGGCGGCAGAAGCCTTGCGTGCACGGGGCGGGGCAGAGTAACCCTGCTGCAGCGCAGAACAGGAGACCCCCTTCGCATGGAACGCAGCCTGACGCATATCGCCCTTTTCGCGGCCCTTGTGGCGATCCTTGGCCTTGTGCCGCAGATCACGCTGGCGACCGGCGTGCCGATCACCGCCCAGTCGCTGGGCATCATGCTCTGCGGCACCGTTCTGGGGGCCAAACGCGGCGCGCTGGCGGTGCTGCTGTTCCTGGCGCTTGTCGCAACCGGCCTGCCGCTTCTGTCGGGCGGACGGGGTGGGCTTGGCGTCTTTGTCGGGCCGACCGTGG
The DNA here is from genome assembly GCF_003071405.1 of Pseudogemmobacter blasticus. Taxonomy (NCBI): domain Bacteria; kingdom Pseudomonadati; phylum Pseudomonadota; class Alphaproteobacteria; order Rhodobacterales; family Paracoccaceae; genus Pseudogemmobacter; species Pseudogemmobacter blasticus. Next base: position 1,169,920 of record NZ_CP020470.1, read on the forward strand.
GCTTCCTGATCGGCTTCCCCATCGCGGCCTTCGTCATCGGCTGGCTGATGGAACGCACAACCCTGCCCGTCGGACTGGCGGCCGGCGCGGCTTCGGCCATTGGCGGGATCGCGGTGCTGTATCTGTTCGGCATCGCCGGCATGTCGGTGATGCTGGACAAGACGCCCGCCGAAGCCGCGATGCTGACCGGCGCCTTCCTGCCGGGTGACGCGCTGAAGGTGGTTTTGGCCGGTTTCGTGACGCAGGCCATTGCCCGGATGCGCCCCGGCGCCCTGCTGTCGCGCGCCTGAGCCCGCAACTTGCCCTGTGCGTCTTGCCCCGGGGCCGGACGCACAGGCGAACACGGCTTTTCCGGGCTACGCGCCCCGTCCGAACGCCTTGGCCAGATCGGATGCGGCCGCCCGCAGCAGGGCCATGTCCACCCCGACGGCGGTGAACCGGGTGCCCAGTTCCAGACAGTGCCGGGCATAGGCCGGGTCCAGCGTCAGGATGCCGGCCGCCTTGCCGGTGGCGACGATCCGGCGGATCGCGTCGTCGATCGCGGCCACCACCTCGGGGTGGCGCGCATTGCCCGGATGGCCCATCGAAGCGGCAAGATCGGACGGCCCGATGAACAACCCGTCCACCCCGTCAACCGCGGCAATCGCCTCGATCTGCGACAGGGCCTCGGCGGTTTCGACCTGCACCAGAAGGCACAGCTCTTCCTCGGCGCGCTGGACGTAATCGGGGATCGCACCGTAACGGCTGGCGCGGGTCATTCCCGACACGCCACGCACCCCGCGCGGGGCATAGCGCATGGCGCGCACCGCCGCCTCGGCCTCGGCCGCCGACTGGACGTAAGGCAACAGCAGCGTTTGCGCGCCATGGTCCAGCAACCGCTTGATCAGTACGGTGTCATTGGTCTGCGGCCGCACCACCGCCGACACCGGATAGGCCGCCACCGCCTGCAACATGGCAAAGATGTCGGGGATGTCGGTCAGCGCGTGTTCGGTATCCAGCAGCACCCAGTCGAACCCGGCCCCCGCCAGCAGTTCGGTCACCACCGGGCCGGGGATGGTGTTCCAGATGCCGATCTGCGACCGCCCGTCCCGCAGGCCGCGCTTGAAGGCATTGACCGGCAGGGTCATTTCAGCACCAGCGTTGCCATCCGGCGCAGCGCCAGCAGATAGCCCTCGGTGCCGAATCCGGCGATCACCCCGTCGGCGCGGGTTGAAACATGGGAATGGTGGCGGAAGGGTTCGCGCTTGTGGATGTTCGAGATATGCACCTCAAGCACCGGGCCTTCAAAGGCGTTCAGCGCATCCAGGATCGCCACCGAGGTATGCGAATAGGCGCCGGGGTTGATGATGATCCCGGCCGAACCGTTGCGGGCGGCCTGAATCCAGTCAACCAACTGGCCTTCGTGGTTGGATTGCAGGGCGCGGATGTTCAGGCCCAGATCCTCGGCCAGTTCGGCGGTGGCCGACACCACATCCTCCAGCGTCTCGCGGCCATAGATTTCGGGCTGGCGCTGGCCCAGCAGGTTCAGGTTCGGCCCGTTCAACAGGGTGATCAGCTTCGGCATCGCGGCGTCCTTCCGACAGGTCGCCCGACCTTAGCCGATCGCGTCCGCAGGGCAAGCCCGGCAAAAAACGGCCCCCCGCCACAGGGGCAAGGGGGGCCGGACAGGGAGACTGGGACAAGCCGTCAACAGGCTGAAATCAGGCAACCTTTTCCAGAACAACCGGCGCCTGAATCCCAAGGGCGCGCACGACTTCGCGGGTCAGGTGCGGGCGGTTCAGGGTGTAGAAATGCAGGTCTTCGACGCCGCCTTCGATCAGCCGGTCGCAAAGCGCGGTGCAATGGGCCAGGGCATACAGCTCTTCCCGGCCGTCCTTGATGGCGCGGGTGAAGGCCTCGTCCAGCTTCCTGGGCACGCTGCCGCCGCAGCGGGTGGCGAACTTCTTGGCGCCGTCCCAACTGATGATCGGCAGGATGCCCGGAATGATGGGGGCGGTGATACCCGCCTTGGCGCAGCGGTCGCGGAAGCGGAAGAAGGTGTCCGCATCGAAGAAGAACTGCGTGATCGCGCTGCTGGCGCCGGCGTCGATCTTGCGCTTGAGGAAGGCCACGTCGGCATCGGTGCCGGTGCTGTCGGGGTGCGGTTCGGGATAGGCGCCGACACGGACCTTGAACTTGCCGGTGCGGGCCAGCGCCTCGACCAGCTCCACGCTGGAGGCGAACCCTTCGGGATGCGGGTTGAACCGATCCGCGCCCTTGGGGGCATCGCCCCGCAGGGCGACGATCTCGGTCACGCCGGCCTCGGCATAAGAGGCCACGATTTCAAGGGTTTCGGCGCGGGTGGCCTGCACGCAGGTCAGATGCGCGGCGACGTTCAGGCCATAGTTGCGGTGGATGGTGGCCACCGCCTCATGCGTCAGCTTGCGGGTGGTGCCGCCGGCGCCATAGGTCACCGACACGAATTCCGGACCCATCGGCGCCAGCGCCTGCACGGTTTCCCACAGCCGGAACGACGCATCCAGCGTCTGCGGCGGGAAGAACTCGAACGAGATGCGCAGGGCCTTGGGCATGGGTCTTCTCCTTGATTGCCCCCTTGTCGCAGATTCCCCGATGTGAGACCAATTCATAATCCGCAGCATGATTATGAGAGCCCTTCATGTACGTCGAGCTGAAGCACCTGCGAACCATCCGGGCCATCCATCAGGCGGGTGGGTTGGCGCGGGCGGCGGAGATGTTGAACACCACGCAATCGGCACTGAGCCATCAGGTGGCGGGGCTGGAGGATCAGGCGGGGATGGAGCTGTTCGTGCGGCGGTCCAAGCCCTTGCGCCTGTCGGCCGCCGGGCACCGCATGTTGCGGGCGGCCGAGCGGGTTCTGCCCGAGATCGACGCGATGGAGGAAGAGTTCCGCGCCCTGCGGTCGGGCAAGACCGGGCGGCTGCACATCGCCATCGAATGTCATGCCTGTTTCGACTGGCTGTTCCCGGTGCTGGAACTGTTCCGCCACGCCTGGCCCGAGGTGGATGTGGACATCCGCGCCGGGCTGGCCTTCGAGGCGCTGCCAGCCCTGCACCGTGAGGAGGTGGATCTGGTGATCAGCTCTGACCGGGTGCCGCCGCCGGGCATCGTGTTCAACCCGCTGTTCGACTATCACCCGACCTTCGTCGCCTCATCGCTTAACCCACTGGCTGAAAAGGGTTTCATCGCGGCCGAGGATTTTCGCGACCAGGTGCTGATCACCTACCCGGTCAGCCGCGACAAGCTGGACATCTTCACCGAACTGCTGACCCCGGCCAAGGTGGAACCCCGCGCCCAGCGCACCGCCGAACTGACGGCGGTGATCCTGATGCTGGTCGGATCGAACCGGGGGGTGGCGGTGCTGCCTGACTGGGTGATGCGCGAGGTGAAGACCAGCGCCGACTATGTGACCCGCCCGCTGGGACCGGAGCCGGTGACGAAGCGGATGTATGCCGCAACCCGCGAGGAAGATGCGACGAAGCCGTTTGTGGCGCATTTCCTGCGGCTGGCGCGGAGTGAGCCGGTGAAGCTGCAACGGGGGTTCTAACCCCTTGGCAACGCAGCCTTAACGAGGCCGTTTCCCCAAACGGCCGCGTCTGCGGCACGTCTGCCTTGCGTATGATCCGCGTCGTGCAGGGGTGTTACCCCGCCGCGCCGGGCGCGGCGTTAACCAGTTTGGGCGACTCAGCCCCTTGACCGCGCCGGGCGGGCTGACCAGACTGGGGGCATGGAACGGTTGATCAAGGTTGAACGCTGCCCCGGCCCTGTTTCCGCCCTGCGTGACGCGCAGGGCTGACCTGGACGGCATCGCAACCCTTTTGTGTGGCCCCTTCCGGTCTGCCTTGCAGTGAGCCTGCGCCCGACGGCGCCCCCCCTGCCGCAGACCCGGAGCCGATCCATGAGCCTTCTTGCCGTCAAAGACCTGTCGCTGACCCTTGGCCAGCCGCTGTTCACCGATCTTTCGCTGACCCTTGCCCCCGGAGACCGGCTGGGGCTGGTGGCCGCCAACGGGCGGGGCAAGTCCTCGCTTCTGGCCTGCCTTGCCGGGCAGGCCGAGCCGACCACGGGCGAGATCACCCGGTCGCGCGGGCTGGTCATCCGGCTGGTGCCGCAGGAGGTGCCGGCGGAGCTGCTGGCGCTGACGCTGCGCGCGGCGGTGGCGGGCGGGCTGGCCGACCGCGACGAGGACTGGCGTGTCGAGATCGCGCTGGACGATCTGGCGGTGCCGGGCGACCTGCGCGACCGGCCGCTGGCGGCGCTGTCGGGCGGCTGGCAACGCAGCGCGCTGCTGGCGCGGGCGGCGGTGGCCGAGCCCGACCTTTACCTGATGGACGAGCCGACCAACCATCTGGACCTGTCACGCATCGGGCTGTTGCAGGACTGGCTGGCCGCCCTGCCCCGCGAGACCGGCGTGATCCTGACCAGCCACGACCGCGCCTTTCTGGATGCGGTCACGACGCGGACGCTGTTCCTGCGCGAAAGCGCGTCGCGCGGCTTTGCCCTGCCCTATACCCGCGCCCGCACCGCGCTGGACGAGGCCGATGCCGCCGATGCGCGGCGGTTCGAGAACGATCTGGCGCGGGCCGGGCAGTTGCGGCGGCAGGCGGCCAAGCTGAAGAACATCGGCATCAACTCGGGGTCGGATCTGCTGGTGGTGAAGACAAAGCAACTGACCGAGCGGGCCGAGAAGATCGAGGCGGCGGCGCGTCCGGCGGCGCGCGACCGCAGCGCCGGGGCGATCCGGCTGTCGGCATCCGAGGCCCATGCGCGGGCGCTGCTGACGCTGGACGAGGCCGAGGTGCGGGCGCCCGACGGGCGGCGTCTGTTCCGCAGCGGCAAGCTGTGGATCGGGCCGGGCGAGCGGGTGGTGCTGCTGGGGCCGAACGGCGCGGGCAAGACGCAACTGGTGCGGGCGGTTCTGGCGGCCCATGCGGCCCGCGAGACCGGCGGCGGGGCGATCCGGGCGGCGGCGGCGATGCGGCTGGGCCATTCCGACCAGATGCTGGCGCAACTGCCGCCGAAAGCCACGCCCTTTGGGCTGGTCAGCGCCCGGACCAGCGCCGATGCGGTGGCGCGCAGCCTGCTGGCGGGCGCGGGCATCCGGCCCGATTGGCAGGGGCGGCCGGTCTTGGCCCTGTCGGGCGGGCAGAAGGCGCGGCTGGCGCTGTTGCTGCTGCGGCTGGAGCGGCCGAACTTCTATCTGCTGGACGAGCCGACCAACCATCTGGACATCGAAGGTCAGGAGGCGCTGGAGGAAGAGTTGCGGGCGCAGGGCGCGGCCTGCCTGCTGGTCAGCCACGACCGCGCCTTCATCCGCGCCACCGGCAGCCGGTTCTGGCAGATCACCGGCGGGCGGCTGGTCGAGGTGGAGGGGCCGGAGGCGTTCTTCCAGGCGGAAGAGGCGCGGCGGTAGGGGGCTGCGGCGGCCAGTGCGTTTTCCCTGCCTACGGCTGACGGGGCGGAAAAAGGCGAGGCATTGCCTCGCACCCGCCCCCACGCGAGGGGTCCGCCCGGAGACGGTGAACACGCCCCTGTCAGAGGCCAGCGCCCGACCTGGCGGGCGAGAAGCGCCCGCCGGGGGCGGGGCGGGCGCTGGCCGGGTGCATTGGCACCCGGCCCCGACCTTGGCAAAGGGCGGGAGGTGGCGAAGGCGATGGCCTTCGCCAGATGGCCCTGCCAGCGCCCCCGGCACGGCGGGGATTCCCCACCCCGGCCCGGTGAGTTTTCCGTTGACCGGACGGGGGTGCGGGGAAATCCTGTCGGCATTGCAACAGGCATTTTTCGACCGGAGGCTGAGATGCGCAAAGTCGGCGCGGCGCTGATCCTGGGGCTGGCGCTTGCCATGGCCGGGCCCGCGCGGGCCGAACGGCTTGAGGTGCGGGTGTCGATCTCGCAGCAGAAGATGCTGGTCTATCACGAGGGGCGGCTGCTCTATGACTGGCCGGTCTCGACCGCGGGGCGCGGCAGCGTGACGCCCGCGGGCATCTACAAGCCCGAGTTCCTGTCGAAGAACCACCGCTCGCGCCGCTACAACAATGCGCCGATGCCCTTTGCCATCTTCTATGACGGCAATTATGCCATTCACGGCACCACCCATCTGAAGAAGCTGGGCCGCCCGGCCAGCCATGGCTGCGTGCGGCTGCACCCGGACAATGCGAAGATCCTGTTCCAGATGGTCAAATGGGAAGGGATGGACAACATGCGCATCTCGATCGTGCAGTAAGGCGGCCCGGACCGCGCCACGAGGCTTTCCTTTCCGCCCGATTGGGGCTAGGACGCCCGGCTGAAACGTCGGAGATGTGCCATGCAGGGCAGTGCCAACCTCAACCTCATGATCAAGGCCGCGCGCAAGGCGGGGCGTTCGCTGGTCAAGGACTTTCGCGAGGTGGAAAACCTGCAGGTCTCGGCCAAGGGACCGGGCGATTTCGTGACCAAGGCCGACCGCGAGGCGGAACGGCTGATCAAGGAAGACCTGATGGGCGCCCGCCCCAGCTATGGCTGGCTGGGCGAGGAGACCGGCGAACAGGCGGGCGAAGACCCGACCCGGCGCTGGATCGTCGATCCGCTGGACGGGACCACCAACTTCCTGCACGGGATGCCGCATTGGGCGGTGTCGATCGCGCTGGAACACAAGGGCGAAATCGTCTCGGCCGTGGTGCATGACCCGGCCAAGGACGAAACCTTCTGGGCCGAAAAGGGCGCCGGCGCCTGGCTGAACGACAACCGCCGGCTGCGGGTGTCGGGTCGGCGGCAGATGTCGGAGGCGATCTTCGCCACCGGCGTGCCCTTCGGCGCGAAGAAGACGCTGCCGGCCACGCTGCAGGATCTGGCGCGGCTGATGCCGGCCTGCGCGGGCGTGCGGCGCTGGGGCGCGGCCGCGCTGGACCTGGCCTATGTGGCGGCGGGCCGCTACGAGGGCTACTGGGAGCGCGAGATCAACGCCTGGGACATGGCGGCGGGCATCCTGCTGGTCAAGGAAGCCGGTGGCATGGTCTCGGGCCTGCGCGAGGGGCAGGAGCCGCTGGAGGCGGGCGCCGTGATCGCCGGGAACGAGGCGCTGTTCGAGACCTTCCGCAAGACGCTGCGCGGCGAGTAAGCCTTACCGCCGCGGCACCCGCGGGATCGAGGATTTCGAGATCGGATAGGACGCGTCGGGATGCGGCGGGTGGCCGGCGGTCTGCTGCCAGAAACCCGGCCCGCCCCGGCGCAGCCAGACCGGCAGGGTCAGCACGATTCCGGCGATGAAGCCGCCGACATGCGCCCAATAGGCGACGCCGCCGCCATCCATCGGCGTGGAGAAGCCCGAGAAAAGCTGGATCGCCAGCCAGACACCCAAAATCACCCAGGCCGGCAGGGCGATGATGCGGATGAAGACGACGATGATGAACAGCACATCGACCTTGGCGCGCGGGAACAGCAGCAGATAGCCCCCCATCACCCCGGCGATGGCGCCCGAGGCCCCCACCATGGGCACGCCTGATCCGGGATCGGGCGCGATCTGCAAGGCGGCGGCGGCCAGACCCGAGGCAAGGTAGAAGAGCAGGAAGCCGACCGGGCCCATCTCCTCTTCCAGATTGTCGCCGTAGATCCAGAGAAACAGCATGTTGCCGCCCAGGTGCATCCAGCCGCCATGCAGGAACATGTGGGTGACCAGCGTCGCCATGCCGTCGCCCGACAGCACCCGCCCCGGCACCAGACCCCAGGTCATGTAGAAGCGTTGCAGATCCCATTCGCTGGCGGCGGGGTAATAGGCCAGGAACACCAGGATGTTCACCGCCATCAGCGCGATGGTGACATAGGGCGTGCGGCCGGACGGGTTGTGATCGCGGATCGGAAACATGGGGCGCGAGCCTTCCCGATCCGGGGCCGGCGGTCAATCCCCGCCGGCAAGGGCGGGGGCGCTGCCCCCGCACCCCCGGGGTATTTGGACCGAGTTGAAGGGGCAAGGACCAGCCTTGATTTCATCTGTCCTGAAATATCCCCGCCGGAGGCAGACGCCCGCGCCGGTTGTGCCGCGCCCTGCGCGGACCAGAGGCGAGAGAAAAGGCGTGCGGCCGCGCTTGCGCGGCCGCTCCGGTGGGTAGGGCGTCAGTCGGCGGAGACTTCGGCCAGCAGGCGGGCGTTGCCGCCGGCGGCGGTGGTGTCGATGCAGACGTGGCGTTCGATCAGCACATGCGCGCGGTCGGGGGTGCCGGTGACCAGCGGCAGGATCGGGCCGGGGCGGCTGGCCAGCGCCTGCGCGCGGGCGCGCGCGCCGGGTTCATCGCCCCACCAGAGCGCCCCCGAGAATCCTTGCAGCCGGGCCAGCGCCTGCGGCGGCAGGCCGGGGGCTTCCACCGCCAGACCGCCCAGCGCGGTGACGGCGGCGGCCTGGGCGCGGGCGGCCTCGGCCCCCGGGCCAAGGCAGAGGAAGGGCGCGCGCGGGCCGTGGCGCAGGCGGTTCGATTCGCCGGTCGGCCCCGGCAGGTCTTCGGCCTGCAGTTCGGCCACGGGGGCCGGAACGGCGGCCAGACGGCGGGCGACCTCGGCCTCGGCCAGCGGGGCGCTGTCAGCGGCGGGGGCGGCCGAAGGGGCCGGGGCGGCGGTGAAGCGGGTCAGGTAGTCGGGGCCACCGGCCTTGGGGCCGGTGCCTGACAGCCCTTCGCCGCCGAAGGGCTGGCTGCCCACCACGGCGCCGATCTGGTTGCGGTTCACATAGGCGTTGCCGACGCGCAGCCGGTCCACCACCTGCTGCACCCGGTCGTCGATGCGGCTGTGCAGGCCGAAGGTCAGGCCGTAGCCGGTGGCGTTGATCTCGTCGATCACGCGGTCGATCTCGCCGGCGCGGAAGGTGGCGATATGCAGGACGGGGCCGAAGATTTCCCGCTCCATCGCCTTGATCGAGGGCACCGACAGGACGGCGGGCGCGACGAAGGTTCCGGTGGCGGGCACGGCGGTTTCCTTCAGCACCCGGCCCTGGCTGCGGGCGGCGGCGACATAGGCGGAAATGGCCGCCTGCGCCTCGGCATCAATGACGGGGCCGATGTCGGTGGACAGGTGCCAGGGATCGCCGGCGGCCAGATCGTCCATCGCGCCGAACAGCATCCGCTTGACGGTTTCGGCCACGTCTTCCTGCACATAGAGGCAGCGCAGCGCCGAGCAGCGCTGGCCGGCCGACTGGAAGCTGGAGGCGAGGATGTCGCGCACCGCCTGTTCCGGCAGGGCGGTGCTGTCCACCAGCATGGCGTTCAGCCCGCCGGTTTCGGCGATCAGCGGCGCGGCGGGATCAAGATTGTCGGCCATGGCGCGGCGGATCAGTTGCGCGGTTTCGGTCGAGCCGGTGAAGGCCACGCCCTGCACGCGCGGATCGCGGGTCAGCGCGGCGCCGACGCGGCCGTCGCCGGGCAGGAGTTGCAGCGCCGTGGCAGGCACCCCGGCCTGATGCAGCAGCCCCACCGCCAGCGCGGCGATCAGCGGCGTCTGTTCGGCGGGCTTGGCCAGCACGGCATTGCCGGCGGCCAGCGCGGCGGCGATCTGGCCGGTGAAGATGGCCAGCGGGAAGTTCCACGGGCTGATGCAGGCGAAGGTGCCGCGCGCCGGGGCGCGCAGCGCAGGCGCGCCGGCAGCGTAGTAGCGCAGGAAATCCACCGCCTCGCGCAGTTCGGACACGGCATCGGCCAGGGTCTTGCCGGCTTCGCGGGCAAGAAGGGCGAAGATCGGGCCGAAGTTTTCTTCGTACAGATCGGCGGCGCGGGTCAGGATTTCGGCGCGGGTGGCGGCGGAGGCATCCCAGCGCCGGGCGGCGGCAAGGGCGGCGTCCACGTCTTCCGGCGCGGCGGTGGTGACATGGCCCACAAGCGCGCCGGTGGCGGGGTTGGTGACGGCCAGCCGTTCCGCCCCGCGCAGGGGCGCGGCGATAAGGGGAGTGGCCTCGAACAGCCGGTCCTGATGGGGGGCGCGGGCGGCATCGATGGCCGCCAGATCGGCGGCATCGGTCAGATCCCAGCCCTTCGCGTTGCGGCGGCCGGGGAAAAGCTGCGGCGCGGGCCGGACGGCGGGGTTTTCCAGCGGCGTGACCCGTTCCATATGGGTCAGCGGGCAGGCGGCGACTTCGGTCGCGGGCACCTCTTCGTTGACGATCTGGTTCACGAAGCTGGAGTTGGCGCCGTTTTCCAGCAGGCGGCGCACCAGATAGGCCAGCAGGTCGCGATGTGCGCCGACGGGGGCATAGATGCGGCAGCGGGTGCCCCGGTCTGTCAGCACCAGATCATGCAGGCGTTCGCCCATGCCATGCAGGCGCTGGAATTCGAAATCGCGCAAGGGCGTGCCGGTTTCTTCGGCCATGTGCAGGATCGCGGCCACGGTATGGGCGTTGTGGCCGGCGAATTGCGGATAGATCCGGTCGGTCATGCCCAGCAATTTGCGGGCGTTGGCGATGTAGCTGACATCGGTCGCCTGCTTGCGGGTGAAGACGGGGAAGCTGGTCAGGCCCAGCACCTGCGCGCGCTTGATTTCGCTGTCCCAATAGGCGCCCTTGACCAGACGCACCATGATGCGGCGGTCAAGCCGCTGCGACAGGGCGTAAAGCCAGTCAAGCACGGCCCCGGCGCGGCGGCCATAGGCCTGCACCACGACACCGAAGCCGTCCCAGCCCTTGAGCGCCGGGTCGGCCAGGACGGCTTCGATCACCTCGAGCGAGAGCGACAGGCGGTCGGCCTCTTCGGCGTCGATGTTGAAGCCAAGGCCGGCGGTGCGGGCCAGCGTGGCCAGCGAACGCAGGCGGGGCACCAGTTCCTGCATCACCCGTTCGCGCTTGGCGATTTCGTAGCGGGGGTGCAGGGCCGAGAGCTTGACCGAGATGCCGGGATTGTCGCGCAGGTCGGCGCTGTGGGCGGCGGCGGCGATGGCGGTGATCGCCTTGGAATAGGCCAGGTGGTAGCGGCGGGCGTCGGCCTCGGTGCGGGCGGCTTCGCCCAGCATGTCATAGCTGTAGGTATAGCCCTTGGATTCCAGATCGCGGGCGCGGTCCATGGCGCCTTCGATGGTTTCTCCCAGCACGAACTGGCGGCCCATTTCCTTCATCGCGCGGCCGACGGCGGTGCGGATGACGGGTTCGCCCAGGCGGCGGACGGCGGCGCGCAGGTGGCCGACGACGCCGGGTTCGCGGTCTTCCAGCACCTTGCCGGTCAGCATCAGGGCCCAGGTCGAGGCGTTGACCAGCGAGGAGGCCGAGCGGCCCAGATGGCGGCCCCAGTTGGAGGGGGCGATCTTGTCCTCGATCAGCGCATCCATGGTTTCGGCATCGGGCACGCGCAGCAGGGCTTCGGCCAGGCACATCAGGGCGATGCCTTCATCGGTGGAAAGGCCGTATTCGGCCAGGAACACCTCCATCAGGCCGGGCTTGCCGCCGGCGCGGATGCGGGTCACCAGGGCGGCGGCCTCGGTGGTGATGCGGGCACGGGCCGAGGGGGTGAGGGCGGCCTCGGCGATGAGGCGACGGACGAGGGTGGCCTCGTCGGCAAGGCTTTCGGTGGTGATGGTGGTCCAAGCGTTGGCGGTCATGGGGCGCTCCTGTCCGATCGGGGCAGGATACAGGGGATCGGGCGGGCTGTTTTCCTGATGTTGGTGTGATATGCAGGCGGAAAGCCGGATGTCAGGGGGTTTTGCGATGCGGAATGGCGGCGTGGAGCTGGACGGATTCGATCAGGCGATCCTGCGGGTGCTTGCGGCCGAAGGCCGCATCAGCGCGGTGGATCTGGCGCGGCGGATCGGGCTGTCGAAAAGCCCGACGCAGGCGCGGATGAAGCGGCTGGAGGAGGCGGGGGTGATCGCGGGGTATCGCGCCATCCTGGACCCGGTGAAAACGGGGCAGGCGCATGTGGCCTTTGTCGAGGTGCGGCTGAGCGATACGCGCGAGGCGGCGTTGCAGGCGTTCAACCGGGCGGTGCGGCTGGTGCCCGAGGTGGAGCAGTGCCACATGATCGCCAGCCGCTTCGATTACCTGATGAAGGTGCGGACGGCGGATATTGCCGATTACCGCCGCGTGCTGGCCGAACGGATCAGCGCGCTGCCGCATGTGGCGCAGACATCGACCTATGTGGCGATGGAGGCGGTGAAGGAGGCGCTGTAGCGCCCTGCCCCGCCGCCGGCTTCAGGCGGCGGGGGCAAGTTTCAGCGGGAAGACCCGGCGCACGCAGACGTATAGGCCGGGAATGATGAAGACGCCCAGAACGGTGGCGGCCATCATGCCGCCCAGCACGCCGATGCCGATGGCGTTCTGCGCCCCCGCCCCGGCCCCGCTGGCGGTGGCCAGGGGCACGATGCCCAGGATGAAGGCGAAGGAGGTCATCAGGATCGGGCGCAGGCGCTGGCGGGCGGCTTCCAGCGTGGCGTCGATCAGCGTCTGTCCCTGCCGTTGCAGGGATTCGGCGAATTCGACGATCAGGATCGCGTTCTTGGCCGCCAATCCGATGGTCGTCAGCAGGCCGACCTTGAAATAGACATCGTTCGACTGGCCCATCAGCAGCGCGGCGGCCAGCGCACCCAGGATGCCGACCGGCACGACCAGCATGACCGACAGCGGCACGGTCCAGCTTTCATAAAGCGCGGCAAGGCAGAGGAAGACCACCAGAACCGAGATGGCGTAAAGGAAGGGCGCCTGACTGCCCGAGAGGCGTTCCTGATAGGACAGGCCGGTCCAGGCGGCGCCGTAGCCGCCCGGCAGCTTGGCCACCAGTTCCTCCATCGCATCCATCGCCTCGCCCGAGCTGACGCCTTCGGCGGGGCTGCCCGAGATTTCCAGCGCCAGCGTGCCGCCATAGCGCGCAAGTGTGGAGGGGACGTTTTCCCAGGCCAGGCTGGTGAAGGCCGCGAAGGGCACCATCTCGCCATCGCGGTTGCGGGCCGACCAGTCGTGAATGTCGTCGGGCTGCATCCGCCAGTCCGCTTCGGACTGCACGATGACGGGGCGCAATTCGCCGTCCATCTGGAAATCGTTGACCTCGGTGCCCGAGAAGATGGTGGCCAACATGCCGTTCACTTCGGACAGGGTGAGGCCGAAGCTGTCGGCCTTCTGGCGGTCGATGTCGATCCGCATGGCGGTTTTCGAACTGTCCTCGTTGCCGCGCAGGCTGGTCACGCGGCCATCGGCGGTGGCATCGGCCACCAGTTGATCGGCCGCCGCCTTGAGCGCATCGGCCCCGCGGCCGCTTTGGTCGATCAGTTGCATGGTGAAGCCCGAGCTGTTGCCCATGCCCTGAATGGCCGGTGGTTGCAGCACCAGGACCGAGCCGCGACGGATGGTCTTGCGGAAATGGGCGTTGGCCCGTTCGGCAATGGCGCTGGCGGCAAGCCGGCTGTCGGCGTTGCGGATGTCGAAATCCTTGAGGCGGACGAAGACCATGGCGGTGTTCTGCGCCGTGCCGCGAAAGCCGAAACCAAGGGTGGCGAAGGTGGTTTCCACCGCCTCGGGTTCCTGTTCCAGCATGTAATCCTCAACCTGCTTGACCAGCGCCAGCGTCTGCGACGAGGTGGCGCCTTCGGGCATGTTGATGCGCGTCATCAGCACGCCCTGATCTTCCTGCGGCAGAAAGGACGACGGCAGGCGGGCGAAGAGGCCGGCCACCAGCACCCCCACCACGGCCAGCGCGACCATGGTGGCGAAGGGCCAGCGCAGGATACGGCGGTTCACGCCAAGGTAGCCACGGGTCATCCGGTCGAAGTTGCGGTTGAACCAGCGGGCGGGGGCGATTTCATCCCCGGCCCGGTGCGGCCGCAGAAGCGAGGCGCAGAGCGCCGGCGTGAGGATGAGCGCCACGAAGACCGACAGCACCATGGCCGAGATGATGGTGACGGAGAACTGCCGGTAGATGATGCCGGTGGAACCGGACATGAAGGCCATGGGCAGGAACACGGCCGACAGCACCAGCCCGATGCCGATCAGCGCGCCGGTGATCTGGCCCATGCTTTTCTCGGTGGCCTCGACCGGGCCAAGGCCGTCTTCGCGCATCACCCGTTCGACATTCTCAACCACGACGATGGCGTCATCGACCAGAAGGCCGATGGCCAGAACCATGGCGAACATGGTGAGCGTGTTGATGGAATAGCCCAGCGCCGCCAGCACCCCGAAAGTGCCCAGCAGCACCACCGGCACCGCCAGCGTGGGAATCAGCGTGGCCCGCCAGTTCTGCAGGAAGATCAGGATGACGAGGAAGACCAGAACGATCGCCTCGATCAGCGTATGCACCACCTTTTCGATCGAGCGTTCGACGAAGGGCGAGGTGTCATAGGCGTATTCGATGCGGACACCTTCGGGGAAGGCATTGGCCATGCCGTCCAGCGTGGCCCGCACGGCGGCGGTGGTTTCCACCGCATTGGCGCCGGCGGCCAGGTTGATGCCGAAGCCCGAGGCGTTCTGCCGGCTGAAGCGGCTGTCCGAACCATAGCGCTGCTGTCCGATCTCGATCCGGGCCACATCGCCCAGCCGCACCTGCGCGCCCGCGTCGCCGGTGCGCAGCAGGATATTGCGGAAATCATCCACGGTGCGAAGCTGGCTTTGCGCGGTGATGTCGATGGTGAACTGCTGGTCGGGGATGGCCGGGTTCGCGCCCAGCGAGCCGACCGCGACCGAAGTGTTCTGCGACCGCACGGCGGCGGTGATGTCCGAGGGCGTCAGCGCGTATTGCGCCAGAAGGAACGGGTCCAGCCAGATGCGCATGGCATAGCCCGAGCCGAAGGTGTTGATCGAGCCGACGCCATCAACCCGCTGCACCGGGCCGGCGACGGTCTTGTCCAGCATGTCGGCAAGCTGGATTGTGCTGTAGCGGCCATCCTCGCTGACCAGCGCGCCGATCATCAGGATCGAGCTGGTGGAGCGCGACACCCGGACGCCGGCGCTTTGCACCGTGTCGGGCAGGCGCGACAGCACCAGTTGCACCTTGTTCTGCACCTCGGTCTGGGCTTCGTCGCGGTCGATGTCCTGTTCGAAGACGATGGTGATCGAGGCGGAGCCGCGACCCGAGGTCGAGGTCATGTAGAGCATCCCCTCAAGCCCGGTCAGCGCATCTTCCAGAACGGTGGTGACCGAGTTCTGCACCGCATCCGCCGAGGCGCCGGCATAGGTGGCCGAGATGCGGACGGTGGGGGGCGACACCTCGGGATATTGCGAGATGGACAGCGATTGCAGGCCCAGAAGGCCGGCCAGCATGGTGACGATGGCCAGCACCCAGGCGAAAACGGGGCGGTGGATGAAGAAACGCGCCATGGGTCAGTTCCCGGCGGCGGGGGCCGGGGCCGCCTGCGGCGCGGCGGCATCGGTGATCACGCCTTCGGGCGACAGGGTGACGGCGACGGGGGCGATTTCGGTGCCGGCGGCGAGCGAGTCGATGGAATCGACCAGCAGGCGGTCGCCGTCCTTGAGGCCCTGCCCCACGATCCAGGCGGTGTCGGTCGATCCCATCGGCGTGACGCGAAGGGTCTGGGCGCGGTTTTCGGCATCGGCCAGCCAGATCGCGATGGTGCCGTCGGCCTGCAACTGCGCCGCCATCTGCGGGATCAGATAGCCCTCGGCCGTGCCCAGCGTGACCGAGGCGCGCACGAACATGCCCGGTATGATGACGCGGTGCGGGTTGTCGAAGCGGAAGCGGACGCGGACGGTGCCGGTCGAGGTGGAGACGCGGCTGCTGACCGAGGACAGCGTGCCGGTGCCGTCGAACACCTGGCCGTTTTCCAGCATCAGCCGCACCGCCATCCGGTCGCCGGGCTTGACCGCGCCGCTTTCGATGCGGGCGCGCAGGTCCAGCATCCGCGCGCTGGCTTCGGACAGGTCGACATGGATCGGGTCCAGCGCCGTGACGGTGGTCAGCGCGGTGGACTGGCCCGAGGTGACCAGATCGCCGACCGAGACCTGCGCCACATCGGGCACGCCAGCCACCGGGCTGCGGATCGTGGTGCGGTCCAGCGCGATGCGGGCGGTTTGCAGGCTGGCCTCGGCCACGGCGACGGCGGCTTCGGCCTGCGCCAGCGTCATGCGGGCGTTTTCCAGCGCCTCGGCGGTGACGCCGGTGCCGACCAGCTTTTCATAGCGTTGCAGGGCGGCGCGGGCGGGGCCGACGGCGGCCTCGGCGCTGCGCAGGTTGGCCTCGGCGGCGGCGACGCTGGCCTGGTAGGTTTGCGAATCGATGGCGAACAGCGGGGCACCGGCGGCCACCTCGCGGCCCGGTTCATAGAGGATGGCGGTGATGACGCCATCGACCAGCGGCCGGACCGAGGCATCCTCGACGGCGGTGGCCTGGCCGGTCAGCGTCACCTCGACCGGCACCACCCCGCGCGCCAGTTCGATGACGCCGGCCTTGCGCGGCCCGCCGCCGCCGGGCGGGGTTTGCGCCCCGGCCGCCAGCGCGAAGGCAAGCACAAGAAGCGGGGCAAGGGTTCGGGCGGCAAATATCTTCATCCGGCAATCCTGTCGGTGGGTGCCGTCCGTCACGGCAAAGGGGGCGGCCCGCAATCGGCGCAGGGTCGGTGCAGGCCGGGCAAGGCTATCAGGAACGCGGCGGCGGGAAAGCCCCGGGGCGAACACATCGCCGTCAGGGCCAACATCAGGCGCCAGGACGCGGCCCTGCCGGCGCGACTGGTGCCCGCGGCCGGACTTGAACCGGCACGGCCTTGCGGCCTGGGGAGTTTAAGTCCCCTGTGTCTACCATTTCACCACGCGGGCACGGGCCGCGCCACAATAGCGGGCGGGGCGGCAGGGGAAAGGGGGGCGATGCGCGGCAGAGGCCGGGCAAGGGTTCCGGTGCCGCGCCGCGGCGATTGACATCGCGGAGCACCGCCGCCTTTATGGCGGGCGAAGATTTCGCGGGGGGTTCCACATGAACAAGGTCTACCCGAGCGCCAGCGCCGCGCTTGAGGGTCTGTTGCAGGACAACATGCTGATCGCCGCCGGCGGCTTCGGCCTGTGCGGCATTCCCGAACTGCTGATCGCGGCCATCCGCGATGCCGGCGTGACGGGGCTGACGGTCGCCTCGAACAACGCGGGGGTTGACGGGTTCGGGCTGGGCCAGCTTCTGGAAACCCGGCAGGTGAAGAAGATGATCTCGTCCTATGTGGGCGAGAATGCCGAATTCATGCGGCAATACCTGAGCGGCGAGCTGGAACTGGAGTTCAACCCGCAAGGCACCCTGGCCGAGCGGATGCGGGCCGGCGGCGCGGGCATCCCCGGCTTCTACACCAAGACCGGCGTCGGCACGGTGATCGCCGAGGGCAAGGAGCACCACGACTTCGACGGCCAGACCTATATTCTGGAACGCGGCATCGTGGCGGACCTGTCCATCGTCAAGGCCTGGAAGGCGGACCCGAGCGGCAACCTGGTGTTCCGCAAGACCGCGCGCAACTTCAACGTGCCGGCGGCGACCTGCGGCAAGGTCTGCGTGGCCGAGGTCGAGGAAGTGGTGCCGCTGGGGTCGCTGGACCCCGACACCATCCACCTGCCCGGCATCTATGTGCATCGCATCGTGACCGGCACCCACGAGAAGCGGATCGAACAACGCACCGTGCGCAAGAAGGAGGCCGTGTGATGGCCGGAGAGAGCAAGGGCTGGGACCGCAACCAGATGGCCGCGCGCGCGGCGCAGGAACTGCGCGACGGCATGTATGTGAACCTGGGCATCGGCATTCCGACGCTGGTGGCGAACTACATTCCGCAGGGGATTTCCGTCACCCTGCAATCGGAAAACGGGATGCTGGGCATGGGCCCCTTCCCGTTTGAGGGCGAGGAAGACCCCGACCTGATCAACGCCGGCAAGCAGACCATCACCGAACTGCCGCAGACCGCCTATTTCGACAGCGCCACCAGCTTTGCCATGATCCGCGGCGGCAAGATCGCCATGGCGATCCTGGGCGCGATGGAGGTCAGCGAAACCGGCGATCTGGCGAACTGGATGATCCCGGGCAAGCTGGTCAAGGGCATGGGCGGCGCCATGGACCTGGTGGCCGGCGTGGGCCGCGTGGTGGTGGTGATGGACCACACCTCGAAACACGGGGAATCAAAGGTGCTGAAGGCCTGCACCCTGCCGCTGACCGGCAAGGCGGTGGTGAACCGGATCATCACCAACCTGGGCGTGCTGGATGTGGTGCCGGGCGGGCTGAAGATCGTGGCGCTGGCCGATGGCGTGACCGAGGCCGAGTTGCGCGCCGCAACCGAGGCGACGATCCTTGGCTGAGCATCAGGTCCAGCGCGAGCACGGGGAAACGAAGGGCCGCTTCGTCATCCGCAAGGAGGGCGAGGAGGCCGAGCTGACCTATTCGGTCACCACGCCGACGCTGATCATCGCCGACCATACCGGCGTGCCCGACAGCTTTCGCGGCACCGGCGCCGGGCTGGCGCTGGTCGAGGCGCTGGTGGCGGCGGCCAGGGCCGAGGGGTTCAAGGTGGTGCCGCTGTGCCCCTTCGTGAACGCGACCCGCAAGAAGCACCCCGAATGGGCTGATGTCTTCGCGGCCTGACACCGGGCCGGGGGCGCTGCCCCCGACGCCCTGCGGGCGTCTCCCCCGGGATATTTGCGTTCTGAAAGAAGCCCTCTTCAGTCTTTCTTAACCCTTCCGGTCCAGTCTGGCCGGGCGGTACAGGCTGGGAAGCCGATGACCGCTTCTGGAAGAGGTGGCGCGCCCCGCGGCTGGAGCAATCCCCCGACGGGGCGCCCCGTTCCCTGTCCCCTGCCCTCTTTCAGAAGGAAAATATCCCGGGGGTGAATTGGCCCGGGCACCGGGCCAAGAGGGGGCAGCGCCCCCTTCTGCCTTGGCCAGCCCTTACCCGCCCGCCGACAGCACCTTGAAGACGCACGGGTCTGTCACCAGTTCGGGCGGCGTCAGGCACAGGCCCTGCGCCACCTGCCAGGCGGCCAGAACCTTGGGCACATAGTCGCGCGTTTCGGCATAGGGCGGCACGCCGCCATTCTTGCGCACCGCGCCCTCACCCGCGTTATAGGCGGCCAGCACCATCAGCGGATCATTGTCGAATTCATCGAGCAGCCAGTCGAGATAGGCGACGCCGCCCTTGATGTTCTGCGCGGGCACCGTGCTGTCGGCCACGCCGAAGCGCCTGGCGGTATCGGGCATCAGTTGCATCAGCCCGGTCGCGCCGGCGCTGCTGACGGCATCGGCGCGGCCGGCGCTTTCGATGCCCATCACCGCCAGCACCAGCGCCGGTGAGACATCGGTGCCGACGGTGGAGACAAGGATGTCGGTGCCATAGATCTCGGCCAGGGTCTGCATGGATTGCAGGCGGGGCGCGGCCACCTGCTTGCCGCCGGGCCCCATGGACAGCGCGGCCATGGCGGCGGGGAAGCGGCCCGAGACATCGGGCAGGCCGGGGGGGACCAGATCCCAGAACCAGGCGTAGGAGGAGGACGGCGCCGGGCCCGGCACGGCATCGGGGGTTTCAACCGGCTTCGGGGCGGATTTCAGCGCCGGGTCTTTCCAGGCGGTGGCGGCCAGGCGGCGGGCCTGTTCGACCGGGTCGATCTGCACGGTGATCAGCCGGCCCGGCGTGCGGTCAGCGGCCTTGATGCGGCGGAAGGTGAAATCCTCCAGCCCAACGCCGTCTTGCGCCGCGGTTCCGTGGGGAAACGCGGCGATTGCCAGAATCGCCAGGGCCATGCCTGCCAGAAGACGCATCTTTGCGATGCCTGCTCTTGTTGTTCTGGGCGGGACGCTGCACCGAATCGTGCGCCGCGCCAAGGGAAATTGGGCGCAGATCATGGCATTCTCGCCAGAATTGGCGGCAAGGACACGTTCAGCCACGCAACCGATGGACGATATTTAAATAATTAATCCAGCGTTTACAGGGCATTAGGCGACAAAATGCCCCCAGGGCCGGATTGCCGCAAATCGCCCGCAGACTTCCCCAACCTTGCCACGATTCAGGGGCTTACTGTGTTCATCCCGAAAGGGGACAGGGCAGACCCAGCCGAAAGCCTTGTCTCCCAAAGCGGATGAAACACCTGGCAACCTGAAAAGGATATTACGATGAAACTCCTGAACATCATGAAGCGCTTCCAGAAAGACGAAGACGGTGCCGTGACTGTTGACTGGGTCGTTCTGACCGCCGCCGTTGTCGGCCTGGGCATCATCGTGCTGGCCGCGATCAAGCCGGCGATCAGCGGCCTGTCGGCGTCGATCGCGACCGAGATCGGCAAAGCTGACGACGATTTCACCAAGTGATTTTCAGCCAGGCTTAGTGCCTGGCCTAGAGGGCCGCGTCCGATTTCAGGCCGCGGCCCTTTGCCTGACAAAGTGGTGCCTTTTCCGATTGAAAGGTCGCGACCTAGGAGCCTTCGCGGATAAGCACAGGCTTGGCTGTCATGGCCCCTTCTCGTTTTCCTGACCCTTTCCGAACCATACGACCGTAGAGCAACACCCAGGCGTTTGGAGATCCAGATGTTGAAAACGATCAAAAGCTTCGTAATCAGCGAGGATGGTGCGATTACCGTTGACTGGGTTGTGTTGACGGCCTTGGTTGTTGGCCTACAAGTTCTGATTCTGGTGACATCCATCCGCGAATCTCTGGTTGGCGTCTCGGAAAATATCGGTGACAAGGTTTCCGAGTATGAGGATTTCCTGAAGTAACGAGGCGATTGCTTCGCCGCCGCGCCGCGAACGGGGGCCAAAGGTCCGTGGGGGCCTGACGACGGGGCGCAGGTTCGGAAAGGCTTGTGAATGAGGTCAGTCTTTGCACTTGTGCTGGTGGTCGGCGTGGCCCTTGCCGGCTTTGCCGTTTATTTGGCGCAAGGCTTCATGAGCAAGACCCAGTCCGAGCTGGACCGCGCACGGGCCTATTATGAAAAAACCGGCCGGCTGGTCGAAGTCTATGCCGCCATCAAGCCGATGAAGTTCGGCGATCCCATCACTCAGGCCGATGTGCAGCCCGTCTATGTGCAGGAGAAGCTTCTGCCGGAGGGGGCCTTCCGCGTGCCCAAGCCCGAGCAGCCCGGCACGAAGCCCGCAGCATCGGCAACAACGGCTTCGGCAACATCCGAAGAGACGCAGGCCCCTGCCCTGTTTCCCAAAAACACAGACAAGCCGCGCTTCACCATGCGGTCGCTTGAGAAGAACGAGATCATCCTGGCCAGCCGCGTGACAGAGCCGGGCGAGGTTGCAGGGCTGACCGGCAAGCTGGACAAGGGTATGCGCGCCTTCCAGATCAAGGTGGATGTCGCCTCTGGCGTTTCCGGGTTCGTCATGCCGGACGACCTGATTGATATTTACTGGACCGGGTCCGGGGGCGCCAACGGTTCGGGCGATGTGACCCGGCTTATCGAAAGCGCGGTGCGGGTGATCGCGGTGGACCAGGCCTCGGGTGAGGGGCAGATGGTCCGTTCGGACGCGCGGACGGTAACAGTGGCCGCCACGCCGGAACAGGTTGCCCGGCTGGCGCAGGCGCAAGCCACCGGCCGGATGGCCATGTCGCTTGTCGGTTCATCCGATGACACGGTTTCGGGTCGGGTCGAGGTGGACAGGAACGGTCTTCTGGGAATCGAACAGCAGGAAGTGATCCAGGCAGATGCGCCGAAGGTCTGCACTGTGAAGACGCGCAAAGGCGCGGAAGTTGTAGATATTCAAATTCCCTGCCCGGACTGATGTGAACAAGATCACCCCGGAGATCCGCGCCGGCCACAGAATATGGGGCCGGCGAATTTCATTATTACCAAAGGTTGCGGTATGTTGCAGGTTATCCACATAAGGAATGGCCTGCAAGCTTTTGATTCTTGCAAAAAAACTTAGTATCCTTCAAGTTGTCGCTTGAATATGGGCAAAGAAGACCCAGGCAGAGGCGTGATCGAAAGGGCAGATCACATGAGCATGAAAACAGTCATTACGGTCGGGCTGTTCGGGGCGGCACTTGCCGTATCCGGGCTGGCGCCGGCCTCGGCCGAAGTCCTGAAAGTTCAGACGGGACAGGCGTCCAGTGCTTTGAATGTGCCGATGAACCGCGCCGTTGTGGTGGAAAGCGATGTCCCGTTTGCCGAACTGTCGATTGCCAACCCCGGCATTGCCGACATCTCGACGCTTTCGGACAAGTCGATCTATGTGCTGGGCAAGGCCCCGGGGCGCACGACGCTGACGCTGCTGTCGGCGGACGGGAAGCTGATCTCGAACGTCGATGTGCATGTCACCCCCGACATTGCCGAGTTCAAGGAACGCCTGCAGCAGATCCTGCCGGGCGAGAAGATCGAGGTGCGGACGGCGAATGACGGGATCGTGCTGTCGGGCACGGTCAGTTCGACCATGAAGCTGGACCGGGCGCTGGATCTGGCCAACCGCTATGCGCCGGACCGGGTGTCGAACCTGATGATGGTGGGCGGCACGCAGCAGGTGATGCTGAAGGTGCGCTTCGCGGAAATGCAGCGGTCGGTGTCGAAAAGCCTGAACGGATCATTCGGGGCGCAGCGGACCGGCAGTTCGCATTTCGGCGGCGCGGTGGCAGGCAACATTGACGGCATCAACAACGTGCTGGCCGGGTCGACCGTGACCACCACGGCCAAGGGCGCGCTGGGCCTTGGGTTCAACGTCGGCGCGATCGAATTCGGCGTGCTGCTTGAGGCGCTGGAATCCAAGGGCATGGTGCGGACCCTGGCCGAACCGAACCTGACCGCGCTGTCCGGGCAGGAGGCCAAGTTTCTGGCCGGCGGGGAATACCCGATCCCGGTGTCGCAGGAAAATGGCGTGATCACGGTCGAGTACAAGCCTTTCGGGGTGGAACTGAACTTCACGCCGGTCGTGGTGGATGGGGACATCATCAACCTGACGATCAACGCGGCGGTCAGCTCGATCGACACCACGGTGACGGTCAGCGGCAATGACGGCTTTACCCTGAACGCCTTCAAGCGGCGTGAAACCTCGACCACGGTCGAGATGCGGGACGGCGAAAGCTTTGCGATTGCCGGCCTGTTGCAGGACGACTTCCGCAACCTGAACGATCAGGTGCCGTGGATCGGCGACATTCCGATCCTGGGCGCGCTGTTCCGCAGCGCGGATTACCAGCGGTCGCAATCGGAACTGGTGATCATCGTGACGCCGCATCTGGTGACGCCGGTCAACGGCGAGGCGCTGGCGATGCCGACCGACCGAATCCGCATTCCGACCGAGCGCGAGCTGTTCCTGTTCGGCGATGTGGCCAAGCCCCAGAAGGGCGCCGCCGGTGAGGTGGCGCGGCAGGACTTCTCGTCCTCCTACGGCTATGTGATGGAGTGAGGCGATGAAGATCACCCTTTCCCGCGCCATGGCCGCCACTTGCCTTCTGGCCCTTGCCGCCTGCGGCGAAACCACCACCAGCTTTGACCGCGAACTGGGCGCCGAGGTGGACAAGGGCAGCTTCGGCGATGCGACGATGCACAACACGCTCATCCAGTCGGGTGAGATGGAATACACGATTGCCCTGGCCCAGCGCTTTGCGGCCGAAGTGCCCGATACGGTGAACTTTGCCTTCGACAGCGCCGTGCTGACGCCGCAAGCGATGGAGGTGCTGCGCCGGCAGGCCAATTTCATCCGGCAGTTCCCCGAGGTGCGCTTCAAGGTCTTTGGCCATAC
This sequence comes from Pseudogemmobacter blasticus, assembly GCF_003071405.1. Taxonomy (NCBI): domain Bacteria; kingdom Pseudomonadati; phylum Pseudomonadota; class Alphaproteobacteria; order Rhodobacterales; family Paracoccaceae; genus Pseudogemmobacter; species Pseudogemmobacter blasticus. Next base: position 1,193,499 of record NZ_CP020470.1, read on the forward strand.
CGACCTGGTGGGCAGCCAGAAGTACAACTACAACCTTGGCCTGCGTCGGGCCCGCGCGGTGGTGAACTACCTGACCTCGCAGGGCATCTCGAAATCGCGGCTTGAGGCGGTGGTCAGCTATGGCAAGACGCGGCCGATCATCCAGACCAGCCAGCCCGAGGAACGCAACCGCCGCACGGTGACCGAGGTTTCGGGCTTTGTGAAAAATGCGCCGCTGGTGCTGAACGGCAAATATGCGGCGATCATCTGGCGCACCTATGCAAACTATGCCGGGCAGGACAGCCTTGCCGAGCGTCGACATCCGCCGAACACGAACCTGTCGACACAGGTCGACCCCGGAAAGGGCGGCTGAGCCCAGTCGGAACAAAGACGAAGGCCGGGCGCAATGTCCGGCCTTTGTTATTGCGGGATCGGAAAGAAATCAAAGATTGACGCCGTTTCGGCCCCAATCTCGCCCATTTCCCCGATCAACCTGCCGATAATGGAACGGTTGCGCCTGGCGGAAACCGCCGTGCGCCCGGTGTCTGGAGACCTGCCCCGGCATGACCTGCGTGCCGGCCTGTGTTCCGGGTGCCGTATTGGTAAAGGACGTAAGGCCTATGACGAGCGTGGCGACCCTTCAGCCGGACCCGGCGCCGATCGTGGCGTGCACCGTGTCGCGCGATGTGCAGCAGTTCGAGATCCTGATCGACGACATGGAAGCCGAACTGGGCGAAGCCTGGGGTGACCTGGGCTTTGACGATGCGCTGGTGTTTCTGGATCAGCCCGATTCGGCGGGCCTTGAATTCATTGCCGTCGCGGTCGATGCCGAGGATGAGGGCGACCTGACCCGGATTGCCGCGGTGGTGCGCGCCGCGCGGGAGCATGGGGTGAAGGTGATCCTGGTGGCGAACCAGGTCAGCCCGATGGCGCTGCATCAGCTCATGCGGCTGGGGGCCGAGGATTTCGTGCCCTATCCGCTGCCGGAAGGCGCGCTGCATGACGCGATCGAACGCATCCGCCAGCCGGAACCGGAGGCACCGCCCGCCCGCGGCGGCGCGGCCCTGGCCGAGGAAGACGCCCTGCCCGCCCCCAGCTTCAAGGCCAGGGGCGACCGTCAGGGGGTGCTGATGCCGGTGCATGGCATGGCCGGCGGCACCGGCGCCACGACCTTTGCCGTCAACCTGGCCTGGGAACTGGCGACGGTCGATCCCAAGGACGCGCCGCGCGTCTGCCTGCTGGACCTGAACCTGCAATTCGGTGCGGTGGCAACCTATCTGGACCTGCCGCGCAAGGAGGCGGTGTTCGAACTGCTGACAGACATGGGCGCGCAGGACAGCGATTCGCTGCTGCGGTCGATGCAGACCTTCAACGAAAAGCTGCATGTGCTGACCGCGCCGTCGGACATGCTGCCGCTGGACATCGTTTCGGCCGAAGACATGGGCCGGCTTCTGGACATGGTGATGGCCAATTTCGACTTCGTGCTGGTCGACATGCCGACCACCGTGGTGGCCTGGACCGAGGCCGTTCTGAGCCGGGCGCATGTGTATTTCGCCCTGCTGGAACTGGACCTGCGCAATGCCCAGAACATTCTGCGCTTCGTGCGGGCGCTGAAGGCCGAGGCACTGCCGCATGAAAAGCTGCGCTATGTGCTGAACCATGCGCCGCGCTTTACCGACCTGTCGGCGAAATCGCGGGCGAAGCGGCTGGCGGAAAGCCTGGACATCGTGATCGAGGTGCACCTGCCCGATGGCGGGCCGCAGGTGACGCAGGCCAATGACCATGGCCTGCCGCTGGCGCTGACGGCCGCGAAGAACCCGCTGCGCAAGGAACTGCAAAAGCTGGCGAAATCGCTTTACGACCTGAACAAGGCGGCCGAATCCGGCCGGGTCTGACATCAACCGAGGGGATCTGAAACGTGTTCAGCCGCTTCCGCAAAGACGCCCCCCCTGCCCGCCCGCCGGCCGCGGCCGGCACGCCCGCGGCCCGCGCCGCCGCCGCCGGCCCGGCGGCCGCCCCCAAGGTTGCGCCGGCCACGGCCCGGCCGCTGGCCCCGGCCATGACCGCGCGCAGCCCGGCCGAAGCGGTGGTGGCCGACAAGGAGAAGAAGCGCAAAGACCGGCTGATGGAGCTGAAGCTCGACATCCACAAGCGGCTGCTGGAAAGCCTGAACCTTGCCGCGCTGGAACATGCCACCGAACAGAACCTGAAATCGGAAATTTCGGCGCTGACCTCGGAAGCGCTGGACGAGATGTCGGTCGCGCTGAACAAGGACGACCGCGTCACCCTGGTGCAGGAACTGTATGACGAGGTGATGGGCCTTGGCCCGCTGGAGCCGCTGCTGAAGGACGAGACGGTCAACGACATTCTGGTGAACGGGCCGAAGCGGATTTTCGTCGAACGCGAAGGCAAGCTGGAGCTGACCGATGTCACCTTCCGCGACGAACGCCACCTGTTGCGGATCATCGACAAGATCGTGTCGGCGGTGGGCCGGCGGGTTGATGAATCGAACCCCTATTGCGACGCCCGCCTGGCCGATGGCAGCCGTTTCAACTGCATGGTGCCGCCGGTGGCGGTGGATGGATCGCTGGTGTCGATCCGCAAGTTCAAGAAGGAAAAGCTGCGGATCGAGGATCTGGTCCGCTATGGCGCCTTCACCGAGGAAATCGCCGCCTATCTGCAGGCCGCCGTGTCCACCCGGCTGAACATCATCGTTTCGGGGGGCACCGGGTCGGGCAAGACCACCACGCTGAACGCGCTGTCCAGCTTCATCGACAACACCGAACGGGTGCTGACGATCGAGGATACGGCGGAACTTCAGTTGCAGCAGGTGCATGTGGGCCGGATGGAAAGCCGCCCGGCCAACGTGGAAGGCAAGGGTGCGGTGACGCAGCGCGACTGCCTGCGCAACGCGCTGCGGATGCGGCCGGACCGGATCATCGTCGGCGAAACGCGCGGCGAGGAAGTGATCGACATGTTGCAGGCCATGAACACCGGCCATGACGGTTCGATGACCACGATCCACGCCAACAACCCGCGCGATGCGGTCAGCCGTCTGGAAAACATGGTGGCCATGGCCGGGATCGAAATGCCGCTCAAGGCCATGCGCAGCCAGATTGCCAGCGCCGTCAACCTGATCGTGCAGGCCAGCCGCCTGCAGGACGGCAGCCGCCGCATGGTCAGCGTGACCGAGATCACCGGCATGGAGGGCGACGTGATCTCGATGCAGGAGGTGTTCCGCTATGAACGGCTGGGGATCGAGCCTTCGGGCAAGATCATCGGCCGCTTCAACGCGACCGGCATCCGGTCGGCCTATTCGGAACGCTTCCGGCAATGGGGCTTTGACCTGCCCCATTCGATCTACGAACCCATCGCCTGAGGACGGCCTTCATGCAAATCAGCGCAGCGCCCCTGATCTATATCCTGATCTTCGTGGCCGTCGTGATTCTGGTCGAGGGGCTGTATCTGACGGTCTTCGGCAAGTCGATCAGCCTGAACAGCCGCATTTCGCGCCGGCTGACCCTGCTGGAAAAGAACGGCAACCGCGAACAGGTGCTGGAACAGCTTCGCAAGGAGATGAACCAGCACCTCAATTCCAAGAACATCCCGCTGTATTCGGTGCTGGCCAAGAAGGCGCAGCGGGCCAATATCGCCTTCTCGCCGCAGGCGCTGGTGGGCATCATGGCGCTTTTGTCGATGTTCGCCTTCCTGGCGCTGACGGTGGGCACCGGGGCATCCTTGGGCATCCGGGTGCTGATCGCCATCGGGATGGGGGTTGGCGGGGTTTATGTCTGGGTCAACAACAAGGCCAAGAAGCGCATGGCGCTGCTGGAAGAGCAGTTGCCCGACGCGGTGGAGCTGATGGTGCGGTCCTTGCGGGTGGGCCATCCGTTTTCCAGCGCGGTGGGCATTGTCGCCAAGGAAATTCCCGATCCGCTGGGCACCGAATTCGGCGTGATAGCGGATGAGGCCGCCTATGGCCGCGACATTGCCGAAAGCCTGAAAGCCTTTGCCGAACGGATGGACAGCCAGGATCTGCGCTTCCTTGCGGTGGCGGTGTCGATCCAGCAGCAATCGGGCGGCAACCTGGCGGAAATCCTTGAAGGGCTGTCCAAGGTGGTGCGGGCGCGGTTCAAGCTGTTCCGCCGGGTGCGCGCCATTACCGCCGAGGCGAAATGGTCAGGCATGTTCCTGTCGGGCTTTCCGATCGCGGCGCTGCTGATGATCAACGTGTTGCAGCCCAACTATTACGACGAGGTGCGCGAGACTGCGGTGTTCATTCCGACGGCGCTGGTGGTGTGCGCCTTTCTGGTCATCAACGTGATCTTCATGAAGATCATGGTCAACATCAAGGTCTGAGGGATTTGCCATGTTCTCTGCCGTGAACGAAACCCTCAAGAACCTGCTGGGGCCGCTGGGCCCGCTGATTGCGGTGGGCCTGCTGGGGCTGGTGCTGATCCTGGTCGCGCTGCCCACCATGCTGACCAAGCAGCGCGACCGCTATGCCGAGCTAAAGGATCAGGTCCGCCCCTCGGGCGAAAGCACGCGCCGGCTGCGCCGTGGCAGCGGCCCTGGCGACAAGCTGGAACGCTATGCCCAGTTCCTGGAACCGCAGAAGGCCGAGGAATTGTCGGCGGTGCGGCTGAAGCTGCTGCGGGCGGGCTATCCCGACAAGGGGGCGGTGCGCATCTACCACGCCTCGCGCATGGTGCTGGGCGTGGGCTTTCTGGCGCTGGGGCTGGTCTTCGCGCTGGTGAAATCGGTCTCGGCCGAAGTGTCGACGCAGACGATGGTCATGTACACCATCCTGCCCGGCGCGATTGGATATTTCCTGCCGCAATACTGGGTGACCAAGCGGATGCAGACCCGGCAGACCGAGATCGTCCAGGGTTTTCCCGATGCGCTGGACATGATGCTGGTCTGCGTCGAGGCCGGGCAGTCTCTGGACCAGTCGATCATCCGCGTCGCCCGCGAAAGCCGGGCCGGCTATCCCGCGCTGGCCGACGAATTTGAGATGGTCGCGAATGAGGTCAAGGCCGGCAAGGAACGGGTGCAGGTGCTGAAGGACATGTCCGACCGGGTGGGCGTGCCCGACGTGGCCAGTTTCGTGACCACGCTGGTGCAATCGGCCACCTTCGGCACCTCGGTCGCCGAGGCGCTGCGTGTCTATTCTGCCGACATGCGCGACAAACGCGTGATGCGGGCCGAAGAAAAGGCGAACGTGCTGCCGACCAAGTTGACGCTGGGCACAATGCTGTTCACGGTGCCGCCGCTGCTGATCATTCTGATCGGGCCGTCGGTCTATGGCATTGCGACCATGCTGAGCAAAGGGGTCTTGAGGTAAGGTATCGCGTGGGGCGACTGGGGGGATTGCTTCTGATTGTGGGCCTGCTGGCCGCCTGTGGCAATACGGGCGGCGCGGGCCTGTCACGCAATGCGCCCTATGGGGTGAACCCCCGGCAAGAGGCGGTGGACGGGCTGATCGTGGGCCATCGGCTGATGGAAGCGGGCGAATACGAACTTGCGCTGAAGGCCTATTATCGCGCGGCGGGCGAGGACGGGATCAATGTCGATACGCTGTCGGCCATCGGATCGGCCAATCTCAAGCTGGGGCGGCTGGGACAGGCCGAACTGGTGCTGCGCCGCGCGCTGGAAGCCGACCCGACCTTCGTGCCGGCCCTGAACAACCTGGGGGTTGTCCTGATGGAGCGCGACAAGATCGGCGAGGCCAAGCGCGTGTTCGAACAGGCCTATGCGCTGGACAGTGGCCAATCGGACTCGATCCGCGACAATCTGAAACTCGCTATCGCGAAAAGCGAGGCGCGCGTATATGATACCCCGCAAGAAGAAGGCGAATTCCAGCTCGTCCGGCGGGAAAAGGGGCGGTATGTCCTTTTGACCCAGCTTTGACGGGCCAGGCGTTCCCGAGCAGTGAACGAAAAGCAGTCAACGAAAAGGACGCATGAAATGCGCCATTCTGTGCTTGTTGCGCTGTGCCTGGGCGGCACCGCGTTTGTGGCCGGTTGTCAGGGTAATACGGACGCAGCGGTGCAACGGGCGGTCAAGGACGTGAACGTCATCGACCAATCCAACCTGAATGACATCATGCTGACGGTGGGCGACCCGAACGAGGCGGTAAGCTATTTCCAGGGCGCCTTGCAGAAAGACCCCGGCCGGGTGGACCTGATGCGCGGGCTGGGCAAGTCGCTGGTGCGGGCGGGCAAGCCGGTCGAGGCGGCGCGAGTCTGGGAACAGGTCGTCGCCCATGCCGAGGGCACCAACGAAGACCGGGTGATGCTGGCCGATGCGCAGATCCGCGGCAACCAGTGGGACAAGGCCAAGGCCACGCTGAACACCGTGCCGCCCACGCATGAGACCTATGACCGTTACCGGCTGGAAGCGATGGTGGCCGACAGCGAGAAGAACTGGAAGAAGGCCGACAGTTTCTATGAAATTGCCAGCGGCCTGACGACCAAGCCGGCGGGCGTGCTGAACAACTGGGGCTTTTCCAAGCTGACGCGGAAGGATTATCCCGGCGCCGAGCGGCTGTTCGCGCAGGCGCTGAAGTATGAGCCGGGCCTGTTCACCGCGAAGAACAATCTGGTCATGGCCCGCGCGGCGCAGCGCAAATATGACCTGCCGGTGGTCGACATGACCCAGACGGAGCGGGCCGAACTGCTGTACACAATGGCGCTGGCCGCCATCAAGCAGGGCGATGTTGCGGTGGGCAAGGGCCTGCTGCAACAGGCGGTCGACACGCATCCGCAGCATTTCGAGGCGGCGGCGCGCAGTCTGGCGGCGCTGGATGGCAATGTGGTGAACTGAGGCGATGGAGTTCACGCCACCTGCCCTGCGCACGGCCCTGGTGCTGCTGCCCTTCGTTCTGCCGATCGCGATCTGGGTGTCGTGGTCGGACATGAAGACGATGCGGATTCCCAACATGGCGGTGCTGGCCATGGCGGCGGTCTGGCCGCTGGCGGGCTGGCTGGCGGTGCCGCTGGACCTGTGGCTGTGGGGCTTCGCGATCATGGCCATCGTGCTGCTGGCCGGGTTCATCGGCAATGCGGTGGGCCTGTTCGGCGCGGGCGATGCCAAGTTCGCCGCCGCGATTTCGCCGGTCTTCGTGGGCGGCGATCCGACGCTGATCCTGATGCTGTATGCGGCCTGTTCGATTGCCGCGCTGGCCGCGCACCGGCTGATGAAACATGTGCCGGCCTTTCGCCGGGCCACGCCCGACTGGAAAAGCTGGGCCAGCCCGAAATTCCCGATGGGGCTGGCGCTTTCCGGCATGGCGCTGTTCTACCTTCTCGCCGCCTTCCTGCCCAATCCGTGACATGTTTTACATCCACCTTTGGTTGATTGAGAACTCTGCCTGAAGGGCGTGGGGGAAAAATGAACGTGCAGCTCAACCCGGTGCCGCCGTCCGCAGGGGTGCAGCCCCCTGCCAGCCCGCGCAGCCTGGCGGAAACCGGGATCAGCCCGGTGATGCTGCGCGACCTGCTGCTGAAGACGATGTTCCGCACCAATCTTGATCTGGTGTCCAGCCTGGCGCGCGCGCTGGCCTTGCAGGTGCCGCTGGTGCAGGATCTGGTGGATCAGGCCCGCAGCCAGCGCCTGATCGAGGCGACCGGCACGCTGCACGCCGGGGCGGGCAACGAAATGGGCTACCAACTGACCGACGCCGGCAAGAGCCGGGCGCTGGATGCGCTGTCGCAGTCGGAATATTACGGGGCCTGCCCGGTGCCGCTGGCGCAATACACCGAACAGATCAAGCGGCAGTCGATCCGCGACATCCGGCTGACGCGCGATCAGTTGATGTCGGGCATGGGCCACCTGATCCTGCCGCCCGACCTGATGGCCAATCTTGGGCCGGCGGTGACATCGGGCCGGTCGATCCTGTTCTACGGCCCGCCCGGCAACGGCAAGTCCAGCATCAGCCACGGCATCCGTGCCGCCATTGGCGACAAGATCTATGTGCCGCGCGCCATTGAATATTCCGGCCAGGTGATCAGCGTCTATGACCCGGTGGTCCATGCCGCCGCCGAAACCGCGCTGGACGATCCGACCGCGCTGCGCCGCACCTCGAACCGCTATGACAACCGCTATGTCTATTGCGAACGGCCTTCGGTCATTACCGGGGGCGAGCTGTCACTGGACATGCTGGACCTGGCCTACAACCCCACCGCCCGCACCTATCAGGCGCCGCTGCAACTGAAGGCGACCGGCGGCATCTTCATCATCGACGACCTTGGCCGCCAGGCCGAGCCGCCGCAGAAGATTGTGAACCGCTGGATCGTGCCGCTGGAAGAGCACCGCGATATTCTGGCGCTGCAATCGGGCGAGAAATTCACCGTGCCTTTCGATACGCTGGTGATCTTCTCCACCAACTTCCACCCGAACGAGATTTTCGACGGCGCCGCGCTGCGCCGGATCTTCTTCAAGATCAAGATCGACGGGCCGAACCAGGAAAACTTCCTGAAGATCTTTGCCATGGTGGCGCGGCGCAAGAAGATGCCGCTGGACGAAAAGGCGCTGATGCACCTGCTGAAGGTCAAGTTCCCCACCATCGACAACCGCTATGCCAATTACATGCCGGTGTTCCTGATCGACCAGATGATCAGCATCTGCGATTTCGAGGGGATTCCCTATCAGATGACCCCCGACCTGATCGACCGCGCCTGGGGCAACATGTTCGTGCATCAGGAAGAGATCGCGCGTTAGGCGCGGGGGCGGATCACTCCAGTTCCTTCAGCGTCAGCGTGCGGACGGTGCCGGTTTCGGGGTTGGTGCTACTGCTGCGGAACGAGATCATCGCGTCAGGGGCGTAGAGCAGCACGCCATCGGACATGACCTTGCCATCGGCCCGGATCACCTTGCGGATTTCCACCGCGCGATAGCGGCAATCTTCCCAGTCGATGCTTTGTTCGCCCAGGATTTCCACCTCGGCCACGACGGGGACGGTGCTGCCGGTGATCGGCTTCATCTTGCCTTCGGCGCGGGCCTTGCCGCCGGCCGCGATCACGGCGGCCAGATCGGGAAGATCGCCGTCCCACAGGTATTCGGTCCGCTGGCCGCCGCTTTCATAATCCAGCGGCCAGAGCCCGTCTTTCATCCGCGAGGTCAGCCCTTGCGCGCGGTAGGTCAGCACATCGCCGTCGCGGGCGATGTATTCCAGAAGAAGGCCGCTGTCATAGGTGGCCGTGACAGGCATCCCGTCCGCCGCGAAACAGCCCGCCGCCGCCGGACCTGCCAGCGCCCCCAGAACCAAAGCCAGCCGGATCATGCGAACTCCCTGACGCCTTCCTCGGTCACAATCGCATCAAGGCGCTGATCGGTGGGCTCGATCGGCACCTCGGGCAGTTCCTGCGCGGCGAAGGCAAAGCCGATGGCCAGCGTGGGCCGCCGGGCGCGCAACCCTTCCAGCGTGCGGTCATAGAAGCCGCCGCCATAGCCCAGCCGGTAGCCGCGCGCATCGAAGGCGACCAGCGGCACGATCAGGATTTCGGGTTCGATCCAGGCGCCTTCGGCCGGGATCAGCGCCTTGAAGGCGCCTTCGACCAGCGCGCAGCCGGGCGCCCATTCGCGGAACCGCAGCGGCTGCCCCTTGCCCAGGATGACCGGCACGCCGACCGGGCCCTGATGGGCGGTCATGGCGCCCAGCGGATCAATCTCGGTCCGCATCGCCATATAGCCGGACAGGGGGCGGTTGCGGTGCGGCGCCAGATAATCGGCCAGGATTTCCGCCGCCTGCCCCTGCCCCCGGGCATGGGCCGCGGCACGGGCGGCAAAGGCATCGGCCCGGGCGCGGGCCTTGATTTCGGTCAGCGTCGTCACAGAAGCACCAGCGTTGCAAGGCCAAGGAAGGCGAAGAATCCCATCACATCGGTCAGGGTGGTGACGAAGGTTCCGCTGGCAAGGGCCGGGTCAAGCCCGGCGCGTTCCAGCGTCAGCGGCACCAGAACGCCGCCCAGCGCGGCGACGATCTGGTTCACGATCATCGCCATGCCCAGCACCAGCCCAAGGTGCCAGTCCGAAAAGATGAGCGAACCCGCCACGCCAAGGATCAGCGCCAGGCTGATGCCGTTCAGCAGGCCGGCCACCAGTTCGCGCCGCACCACGCGGGCGGCGTTTGCGCGGGTCAGGTCGCGGGTGGCCAGCGCGCGCACCGCCACCGCCAGCGACTGCGTGCCCGCGATACCGCCGGTCGAGGCGACGATGGGCATCAGCGCGGCCAGGGCCACCAGCGTGGCGATGGTGTTCTGGAACTGGCTGATCACGATGGCCGAGAGCGAGGCGGTGAACAGGTTGATCACCAGCCAGGGCAGGCGCTGCTTGACGGTTTCCACCGGCCCGTCGGACACGCTGGCCTCATCCCCCACGCCGGCCAGACGCAGCATGTCTTCCTCATGCTCTTCGTCCAGCACGTTCATCGCGTCGTCGATGGTGATCACCCCGACCAGCCGGCCCGCGTCATCGACCACGGGGCAACTGATCAGGTGATACTGGTTGAAGATATAGGCCACGTCGGATTCGGCATCGGTTGCCTGAACCGTGCGGAAGCTGTCTTCGCAGATGTCCTTGAGCCGCATGTCGCGGCCCGAGGACAGGATGCGCCCGAGCGTGACATAGCCGGTGGGGTGCATCCGCGGATCGGTCAGGATGACGTGATAGAACTGGTCGGGCAGCCATTCGGCGCCGCGCAGGTAATCGGTGGCCTCGCCCACGGTCCAGTGTTCGGGCGCGACCACCGTTTCGCGCTGCATGAGGCGACCGGCCGAATATTCGGGATAGGCCAGCGCCTGTTCCACCGCCACCCGGTCGGCATCTTCCAGCGCCTCAAGGATCTTTTCCTGCGCCGGGGCCTCAAGGTCTTCCAGAATGTCGACAACGTCGTCGGATTCCAGTTCGCGGACGGCATCGGCGACCACATTGTCGGGCAGCGCCTCGATCACCTCTTCGCGGATCGATTCGTCGATTTCCGACAGCACTTCGCCGTCAATCCCGCCGTGCCACAGCGCCAGCAGCGCCGCCCGTTCATCGGAGGATATCTGTTCCAGAATGTCGGCAACGTCGGCGGCGTGCAGCGGATTGAGCAGCGCATCCAGTTGCGCGACATCCACCGCCTCGACCGCGGCCAGCACCTTGTCCAGCCGCGCAAGGCGCGCGGTTTCCTCGTCGATGCCGATGCGGTCTTCTGCCATTCAGCCCCCTTGCCGCGACGGTGCGCGCGATTGGGGCGACCTTACCGGAAGCAGTTTCTGCGAAACAGGGGAAAGCGCCGGATTTCCTTTCGCCGCCGACCCCTTATTCTGGACGCAGGGACAGGAAAGAAGGAACCCCGATGGCCGATCTTCTACTGGGTCAGGTGCTGAGCTTCGCGGGCGATCCCTTTGTCGAAGGGCCCGGCGCCGCGCGGCACATCACGGCGGGGGGCGTGCTGGTGGAAAACGGCCGCATTGCCGCGGTGGGCGACGGGGCCGCGCTGCGCGCCGCCCATCCGGCCGCGCGGGTGCAGGATTACGGCCGCAGCCTGATTTCGGCCGGGTTTGTCGATGCCCATGTGCATTACCCGCAGACGGCAATCATCGCCTCCTGGGGCAAGCGGCTGATCGACTGGCTGAACAGCTATACCTTTCCCGAAGAGATGCGGTTTGCCGACCCCGCCTATGCGGCCGAGATCGCCGAGCGATACCTTGATCTGGTCACCGCCAATGGCACCACCACGGTCTGCACCTATTGCACCATCCACCCCGCCAGCGTGGAGGCGATCATGGCCGCCGCGCAAGGCCGCGGCCTGCGGCTGTTCGCCGGCAAGACCTGCATGGACCGCAACGCCCCCGAAGGGCTGCGCGACACGGCGCAGGCGGGCTATGACGAATCCAGGGCGCTTTTGCAGAAATGGCACGGGCGGGACCGGCTGTCCTATGTGATCACGCCGCGATTCTCGCCCACATCGACGCCGGAACAGTTGCAGGCGCTTGGCGCCTTGTGGCGCGAATACCCCGATTGCCTGATGCAGACGCATCTGAGCGAGCAGCCCGACGAGATTGCCTGGGTGAAAGAGCTGTTCCCGCAATCGCGTGACTATCTGGACACTTATGAGGCGCAGGGTCTGCTGCGGGAAGGGGCGGTCTATGGCCATGCCATCCACCTGACCGCGCGCGAAAAGGCCCGGCTGGCCGAGGCGGGGGCCAGTGTGGTGCATTGCCCGACGTCAAACACCTTCATCGGGTCGGGGCTGTTCGACATGGGGCTGGCCACGCAGTTGCGCGTGGGGCTGGCCACCGACACCGGGGGCGGATCGTCGTTTTCCATGCTGCGGACCATGGCGGCGGCCTATGAGGTGGCCCAGTTGCGCCATCAGCCGCTGCATCCGTCGCAACTGTGGTGGCTGGCGACGCAAGGATCGGCCCGGGCGCTGCGGGCGGATCACCTGATCGGCAATATCGCCGTGGGGATGGAGGCCGATCTGGTGGTGGTGGACCTGGCCTCGACGCCGGCCATCGAACAGGCCACGCGGCGGGCCGAAGACCTGTGGCAGGCGCTGTTCCCCACGATCATGATGGGCGATGACCGCGCCATCCGCGCGGTCTGGGCCAATGGCCGCCGGCTTTAGGCTGGCGGGGGGTCAGCCTTCCGATTCGGGTTCGGGGTAGATGAAGCCGCTGATCGGATAGGGGCGGCCCAGCGTGCCGGGCTGGCTTTCCACGCGCACAAGGCTCCAGTCGTTCTTTTCCGACACGTCGATCACCGCCATGGCCAGCGACACCTTGTTGCGCTGCCAGTTGGCATGGTCGATCAGGATTTCACGCGGCGAAACCACATCCGACACCACGGCAACATGGCCCATCGGCAGCTTGCGGGTGCCCGAGAACACCATGACCGAGCCGACATCGGGATCATGACCGCGTTCATAGATGCCCTTGGCCGAGTTCCACCAGGTTTCCGCATTGCCGCGCAGTTCGATCCCGCTGGCGGTGCGGGCGAAGGGCACGCACCAGACGCGCTGGCCACGGGCGCGCTTGGCCTGGGCTTCCTGCACGGCTTCCTTGGTGGAGATGTGCAGCGTCGGATCGGGCGGCGTGTCGCGGGTGACGGGTGCGGCGCAGGCCCCCAGCAGGGCAAGAAGAAGGCCCGAAGCCATCAGTCGCAGCGATGCGGCGCGGATAAGTGTCATGTGGTCTCTGTCCCCAGGTGCCTGTTCCGGCGTGCCGTTTTCGGCGCGGTGGAAATTCCCCGGATCGGGGCAGGCTGGCAAGCGCTCAGAGTCACGATTGGCAACAATCCGCCAGCGGACTGTAATGAAGCGGCCGAATCCGTGACCGGACGGCCTGAATCAGAGGTCGAGTTCCCAGCCGTCGGGATAGAAATCGTGCTTCAGCGCAATCGAGGTGGAGATCCGTTCATACTTCCAGATCTCTTCGGCGGTGACGGGAATCGGGCCGATGGCGGCCACCAGCGTGTCACTATCCACCCGCCGGGTGCGGAATCCCTCGATCCGCAGGGCACGTTCCAGCGCGGGCCAGGACGCATCCATTTCCTCGATGAAGAAGGCGTATTCGACCACCGCCGTCTTCGGCAGGCTGACCCCCTTCGACTGGCGGAAGGTGTCAAAGGTCTCGCGACGCTGGGCTTCGAAATTGTGGTCCATGGCGGGGCTCCCTGCCCGCCTTCTAGCTTACCCGTGGTGGTGACAGAAGCCCTGATCGTAGGCTGAGTCCCAGGTCCAGCCGCTGGCATTCAGCGCCTCGAAGGCAAGGGGTGCCAGCTTTCGCGTCTTGCCGTCTTCAGTGACCGTCATTTGCAGCAGATCGACATTGCAGGCGAAGGCCGTTCCGGCCAGTTCGCCGACATGTTCATAACCGACCACCGTAAACTGATTGTCGATGAATTGCAGCTTGGTGACGTTCCGCCCGCTGCCCTCTTCATCGGCATATTCGGTGACGATGGCCAGGATGCTGCCGTCTGCCTGATCCAGAACCTCCAGATCCTGCCGGGTGGCAAAGGCCCCCAGCGCGATTTCGGGGTTGTCGAACTGCGGCTCGCCCTCGGGCAGCGCGGGGCTGCCGGGGCCGCCGCCCCAGATCGTCAGCCGGGCCATGTCGCGGTTCTGGGTCAGCCGGGCGAAGAAGGTGAACCCGTCGCCCGACGCGCCGGCCCAGTTGCCGCTGGCCTCGGACAACACGGTTTGCGCGGCGGCAGGCTGGGCAAGGGCCAGGGTCAGGGCAAGGGCGGGCAACAGGCGCATCGGTCTCTCCGGCAGGGTCGGGGCTGACGATGCCATTGCCGGCCCCGGAATGGAAAGGCGGGAAAACCCGACAGGGCGCGGGGCGCGCAGGCGTTCTGTCCGTGTGGCCTTGCCTTTCTTGCGGCTTTGCGGGTTTCTTGTCCTGTCGCAGCGGCCCGGAGCAGGGCAGCACAGCCTGACCCCGGTCGCCGCGGCGCCATGACCCGTTGACGGTCGGGCCCGGCCCGGCTCTGATCCGGCCCCGCACCTTCTTGAGGAGACCCTGATGCGTGCCCTCGCCCTGCTTGCTGCCGCTGCCATGGTCGTCAGCCTGTTCCTGCCCTGGCTGAGCCTGGGTCAGGCCGGCTCCGGCTTCGTGCCCTGGGATCTGGTCAAGAACCTTGACCCGAATTCCGAGACCCTGCAGCGTTTCGCCGGTGATGCGCCCCCGGCGCTGCTTGTGTTCCTGGCCACCTTTGTTCTGGCGGCGGTGTTCCTGGTGCTGGCCGTTGTCGGCGTGGCCTCGCGGGTGCTGGCGGTTGTCGCCGGGGGCGGGGCGGTGGGTCTGGTGGTCTATGCCCTGTGGCAGGCCCGTCAGGGCGCGCTGGATCTGGGCGTGCCGATCCCGTCGACCAACAACCTTGCCGACATGGCCGAACAGGCGTCGCAGGTCATGGGCATGGGCGCCTGGGCCTGGGGCGGCGGCGCGGTGCTGCTGCTGTTCGCCGGTCTGGTGGGCTTTCCCCGCCGGGGCTGACAGCCGGCCGGCGTTCAGCCCTGCAAGGCGCGGGCCAGCGCGGCCTGCCGTTCGATCACGCGCGGCAGGTCGATGGTGGTGATCTGGCCGCCGCGCACCACCTGCCGCCCTTCGACGAACAGATCGCGCACGCGGTTCGGGCCGCACAGCACCAGCGCGGCCACCGCATCCCAGGCGCCGGCGGCCTCGACCCCCGACAGATCCCAGATCGCCAGATCGGCGCGCTGGCCCGGGGCCAGACTGCCGCAATCATCGCGCCCCAGCACGCGGGCACCGCCCAGCGTGGCGATCTCAAGCGCCTCGCGCGCGGCCATGGCATCGGCCCCGCGCGCCACCCGCTGCAACAGCAGCGCCTGCCGCATCTCGGCTGCCAGATTGCCGGCATCGTTCGATGCGCTGCCATCCACGCCAAGGCCCACCTTCACCCCGGCATCCCGCATGGCCCGCACCGGCGCGATGCCGGAACCAAGGCGACAATTCGAACATGGGCAATGGGCAACCCCCGTCAGGCTGCGGGAGAAAAGTTCAATTTCCGAACAATCCAGCTTCACGCAATGGGCGTGCCAGACATCGGCCCCGACCCAGCCCAGATCTTCGGCATATTGCCCCGGACGGCAGCCGAACCGCGCCAGGGAATAGGCGACATCCTCATCATTCTCGGCCAGATGGGTGTGCAGCATCACGCCCTTGTCGCGCGCCAGAAGGGCGGTGTCGCGCATCAGGTCGCGGCTGACCGAGAAGGGCGAACAGGGGGCCAGCCCCACCCGCAGCATGGCGCCGGGGCGGGGATCGTGAAAGCGGTCCACGACGCGGATCATGTCGTTCAGGATCGCCGCCTCACGCTCGACCAGCGCGTCGGGGGGCAGGCCGCCCTGCGATTCGCCAATGCTCATGGCGCCGCGCGTGGGGTGAAAGCGCAGGCCCAGTTCGGCGGCGGCGGCGATGGTGTCATCCAGCCGCGCGCCGTTGGGGTAAAGATAAAGGTGGTCCGAGGTCAGGGTGCAGCCCGACAGCGCCAGTTCGGCCAGGCCCACCTGCGCGCTGGTGAACATCTCATCCGGGCCGAAACGCGCCCAGATCGGATACAGCGTCTTCAGCCAGCCGAAGAGCAGCGCATCCTGCCCGCCCGGCACCACGCGCGTCAGCGTCTGGTACAAATGGTGATGGGTGTTCACGAGGCCCGGCGTCACCACGCAGCCCGCCGCCTCGATCACCTCGGCGCCGGGGGGCGGGGCCAGCCCCTGCCCCACCGCTGCCACAACGCCGGCGCGGATCAGAACGTCACCGCCGGCGATTTCCTCCCGCGCGGGGTTCATCGTCACCACGGTGGCGGCATTGCGAATCAGGATGTCCGGCATGGCGTTCCCCTTGGCCCCTTCGGTGGAACACCCGGGCGGACCGACAGAAAGGGCAAAGGACTCGGGCTCCGCCCCCGCAGCCTAGCGCCGGGGAACGGGCGCGCTCAAGCCTTTTTCGGACGATGGCCGCGCGGGCGGCGGTCGGATCAGCCCGCGTTCAGCAGCGCCAGCGCCTCGGCATGGATGTCGCGGTTCGCCGCCGCCAGAACGCGGCCGCCCTGCGGACAGGGACGACCCTGCCAGTCGGTCACGATGCCGCCGGCGGCTTCGATCACGGCAATCGGGGCCTGCACGTCATAGGCCTGCAAGCCGGCTTCGATCACCAGATCAATCTGCCCGGCCGCGATCAGCGCATAGGCGTAGCAATCGGTTCCGTAACGGACGAGTTTCGCCTTGGGCGCCACGCGGCGGAAGGCGGCGCCTTCCTCGGGCGTGCCGACTTCGGGGAAGGTGGAAAACAGGATCGCTTCGGACAGGGGGCGCGGGGCGCGGGTTTTCAGCGCCGCGCGGCCCATGGGCCCGTTCACCGCGGCCTGGCCGAAGCCCCCTTCGAACCGTTCACCGATATAGGGCTGGTCGATGAGGCCATAGATGGGGCCGGTCGCATCGGCGACCGAGATCAGCACGCCCCAGGTCGGGGTGCCTGACAGATAGCCGCGGGTGCCGTCGATCGGGTCCAGCACCCAGGTCAGGCCGCTGGTGCCTTCGACGGGGCCGAATTCTTCGCCCAGGATGCCATCCTGCGGGCGGCGGCGGGCCAGAATGGCGCGCATCCGCTGTTCGGACAGGCGGTCGGCCACGGTGACCGGGTCGAACCGTTCGGTTTCCTTGGTTTCGGCCGAAAGGCCCGCCCGGCGGAAATGCAGAAGCGTTGCCGCACGGGCGGCATCCGCCAGTTCATGCGCAGTGGCCCTCAGATCGGCCGCCACATCCAAAGAAAGGTTCATCAGATTCGCTCCGCTGGCTTTTCCCCGGCGCTATCCGGCGCCGGGGGGCCGGTCAAGCGGCGCGTGGTTCAGGCCGCGTCGGACAGCACGCGCGCCAGATCGAACAGGCGGCGGCGCTGCGCTTCGGGGATCGCGTAATACGACCGGACAAGCTCCAGTGCTTCCTTGTCGGCCATGAAATCGCCCTGCGTGGTCTTGGGCATGTCTTCGCCCGCGATGCCTTCGAAGAAGAAGGCGATCTGCACGCCAAGGGCATCTGCGATGTCCCACAGCCGCGAGGCGCTGACCCGGTTCATGCCGGTTTCATATTTCTGGATCTGTTGGAACTTGATCCCAACCTTGTCCGCAAGTTGTTGTTGGGTCATGCCCACCATCCAACGACGATGACGAATGCGTTTACCGACATGAGCGTCAACGGGATGCTTCATTCTTAACTCCTACTAGCGCGGCGCACCGCGCGGGCCCCCCTACACCTGATAAGCACATTCCATGCCAATCACGGGATATTCTGAAAAACAATTCTGGAGAAGTAAACGACCTCTAAACCTATCCATTTGGACAGGTGCTTTTGCACAATCGTATAACAATTCATTGCTGTCATCACCATACACCCTGAATTGCTTGCCTGCATACGAACTCGCCTTTTTGGGGAAACCCGAATTGAAATGCAGTATGCGCAACGATTTTTGCATTTTGCAAACGCTTGCCTTCCCGCGACACCGGCGCCACCTTCTGCGGACCACCCGCCCAAGGAGACGCCATGCGCGCCTGGAAACTTCGCGAGCTTGGCCAGCCGGCCACATTGGAACAGGGGGCGCGGCCGGTGCCCGGGCCGGGCGAGGCGCTGGTGCGGGTCTGTGCGGCGGGGCTGAACTTCGCCGATCTGCTGATGGCCGAGGGCCGCTATCAGGACCGGCCCGCCCTGCCCTTCACCCCCGGCCTTGAACTGGCCGGCCGGGTCGAGGCGCTTGGCTCCGGCACGGCGGGCCCCGCCCCCGGCAGCCGCGTGGCGGCCCATGTCGCGGGCGGTGCCTTTGCCGATTATGCCGTGGTGCCGGTCGCGCGCCTGCTGGCGCTGCCCGACGAGATGCCGATGACCACCGCCGCGGGCTTTCAGGTGGGTTATGGCACCGCGCATCTGGCGCTGACCCATGCCGCGCGGCTGCGCGCCGGGGAAACGCTGTTCGTCACCGGCGCGGCGGGCGGGGCCGGGCTGACCGCGGTGGAGGTGGGTCGCGATCTGGGCGCGCGGGTCATTGCGCAGGTGCGCGGGCCGGAAAAGGCAGCACTGGTCCGCGCGGCGGGGGCCGAGGCGGTGATCGACAGCCGCGAGCCCGACCTGAAGGCCGCGCTGCGGGCCCTGGGCGGGGTGGATGTGGTCTATGATACGGTGGGCGGCCCCGGTTTTGACGCGGCCCTGCGCGCCACCCGGCCGGGCGGGCGGCTGCTGGCCATCGGCTTTGCCGGCGGCGAGGTGCCGAAGGTGGCGCTGAACCATCTGCTGGTGCGCAATGTCAGCGTGATCGGCTTCTGGTGGGGCGGCTATCTTGGCTTTGCCCCCGAGGCGCTGACGGCCAGCCTTGCCGCGCTGATCGGGCGCTGGCAGGCCGGCGCGCTGCGCCCGCATATCAGCCAGATCCTGCCCTTCGAGGCGTTGCCTGAAGGGCTGGCGATGATCCGCGACCGCAAGGCCACCGGAAAGATCGTGCTGCGGATCGACGATCAGGCCGAATAGGCGCGGCGCAGCTCGGACAGCAGCATGTCAGACACCTCATCCCGCCGGGCGCCGCCGGGATAGAGGCAGATCGAGGTGCGGCCCAGCGCCGGCAGGCCGGCCTCGGGCCGGATCGGCGCCATGCCTTCGGTCAGCGTGCCTTCCATCCGCACCGTCACGGCCAGATCGGCGGCCACCGTCGCCTCGACCGCCTGTTCGCTTTCGCCGCCGGTGGCCATTTCCCAGGGGATGCCCGCCGCATCCAGCGCCGCCTGCGCCGCCGGGCGGAAGATGCAGGTATCCTTGAAGCCCAGCCGCAGCGGCCGGCGCTGCCAGACCAGCCCGTCCGGCGCCCCTGCCCAGATCAGCCCGCGCGACGACAGCACCTCGGCGGTGCGGTCGGGGTGTTCCTCCGTTGTCACCATCGCGTCGAATTCGCCGCGCGCGAAGCCTTCCTTCAGCAGCAGCGTGAAGGAAGACACCAGATTCACCCGCACGCGCGGGTAAACCTGCGCCAGCCGCTTCAGGATGCCGGGGATCGCCGGATAGATGATGTCATGCGGCACGCCCAGCCGCAGTTCGCCTTCGTGCCCGCCGGCCCCGAACCGCGACAACACCTCGTCATTCAGGGCCAGCATCCGGCGGCCATAGGACAGAAGCTGCTCGCCTTCGCTGGACAGGGCCAGCTTGCGGGCGGCGCGCAGGAACAGGGTCTGGCCCAGCGAATCCTCCAGCCGCTTGATCTGCATCGACACCGCCGATTGCGTCAGGTTCAGGAACCCGGCGGCCCGTGTCACACCGCCGACATCGGCGACGGTCACGAAAGAGCGCAGGGCAGACAGGTCAAGGTTGCGCGGCATATCACAGATCCTGATTCTTCGCGTCACAATCATTCGTTTCACTAATGAATATATTGGCGATATAGATCAGGCAAGATGATGATCCGGCACCGGCCGATCACTTGTTTCGATGAAAGGAACGACCATGTCCGCCCATGTCACCGCGATCAGCCTGCCCCGCGTGCAGCCCGCCGCGCGGCCGACTTTCAAGGGGTTCGTTGCCGCTGCCCTGCGGCGGATGGACCTGCAGCGCCAGCGCGACCGTCTGGCCCTGCTGGACGCACGGATGCTGCGCGACATCGGTCTCAGCGCCGAAGCCGCCGCCACCGAGGCCGCGCGCGCGGTGTGGAACGCCCCGGACCATTGGCAGCGCTGACCGGAAACCGGGCGGGCCGGCGGCTTTTTTCGGACGTAAATTCTTGAAATCCGCCCCCCGTCTTCCGATATTCCGTGCATGAGGTGCGCCGGTTTCCCCGGCGTTGCCCTTAGGGACAACATCGGAGGCTTCATATGGCACAATATGAAACGGTCAGCAGCGTAGGCATCGGCGCCCGCGCGCGGCTTGACGAGGGGCTTCGCGCCCACATGAACAAGGTCTACGGGCTGATGTCCGTGGCGATGCTGGTGACGGGTGGCGTTGCCTGGGCCGTTGGCACGTCGGATGCGCTGTTCTCGATCCTGCGCGACCCGATGACGCTGCGCCCCAACATCCTGGGCTGGATCGTGATGTTCGCGCCGCTGGCGATGGTTTTCGCCTTTGGCGCGGTGATCAACCGCCTGTCCTATGCCGGCGCGCAACTGTTCTTCTATGTCTATGCCGCTGTCATGGGCCTGTCGCTGGCCTGGATCTTCAAGGCCTTCACCGGCGCCTCGATCGCGCAGACCTTCCTGATCACCGCCATCGCCTTCGCCGCGCTCAGCCTTTACGGCTATACCACCAAGCGTGACCTGTCGGCCTTCGGCACCTTCCTGATCATGGGTCTGGTCGGCCTGATCGTGGCCTCGATCGTGAACCTGTTCCTGGCCTCGGGCGCGCTGGCCTTCGCGATCTCGGTCATCGGCGTGCTGATCTTCGCGGGTCTGACCGCGTTTGACACCCAGCGCATCAAGACCGACTACCTGCAACACGCGCAGGCGATGGATCAGGAATGGCTTGGCAAATCGGCCATCATGGGGGCGCTGAACCTCTACCTCGACTTCCTGAACCTGTTCATGTTCCTGCTGCAATTCCTGGGCAACCGCGAATAAGCGGGACGCAAGACTGACGAAGGGCCGGGGTTTTCCCGGCCCTTTTTCGTTGAACCCGTGCTCGGATCAAACCTTGGAGATGGAATTGCCACCGTCTGCCAGCATCGCCGTTCCGGTCACAAAACTCGCCAACCCTGAAGCAAGGAACAGGGCGGCATTTGCAATCTCTTCCGGGCGGGCAATCCGCTTGAGCGCATGAAGATTGGCGATGAACGAAGCTGCGCCCGGATTCGTGGCCGCCTCTCCAGCCATGGCCGTCATGGTTCCACCGGGCAAAAGCGCGTTGGCACGGATGCCTCTTACGCCGTATTCCACAGCAATCGCCTGCACCAGCCCGACCAGCCCTGCCTTCGATGCCGCGTAGCTGCCCATCCCCGGCAGGGTTGCGGTATGTCCAATGAAAGATCCGGTGAAGATCAATGATCCGCCCCCGCGCGCGACCAGCGCCGGAAGCTGCGCCCGCGCGGCAAGACAAGCCGAGGTCAGGTTGGTCGCTAGGACGTCGGCCCATTCCTCGGGCGGGGTATCCGCAACCATCCGGCCGCTGCCTAGACGTCCGGCATTGTTGAATGCACCATCCAGCCCTCCAAACCGCGATTGGGCCTGCTCGACCAGCGCCTCTGCATAACCGGGGTCAGTGACATCCCCGGCCAGTATCGCCGCCCTGCCACCGCTGGCGGTGATGGCGGCCGCAACGGCGGCAAGTTCACGCTCGCGCCGTGCCCCGAGGACGACCGCTGCACCGTTCCTTGCGAACAGTCCGGCGGCGGCCGCCCCGATCCCGCTTGAGGCGCCCGTTATGATGAAAACCTTGTCTTTCAGAAGCATCGCAATTCCCTGTGCCATCGATACAAGGAACCTAGGTCGACAGGGCAAATGCCTCGACCCGAAAGCTGCGGAAACACGATCCTTTATCTTCGCCAGCAGGCGCGAAGCTCCGCAATGCAAAAGGCCGCCCAGACAGGGCGGCCTTTTGACATCGTAGGGAAGGCGATCTTACTTGATCTTGCCTTCCTTGTATTCGACATGCTCCCGCTTGACGGGGTCATACTTCTTCACGACCATCTTTTCGGTCATGGTGCGGGCATTCTTCTTGGTCACATAGAAGTGCCCGGTGCCCGCCGTCGAGTTCAGACGGATCTTGATCGTCGTCGGCTTCGCCATTGTCGTGTCTCCTGTGCCGGGAAAACCGGTGTTCCCCCGCGAAATCCTTGAAGCCCGCCTTTTACGCGCGCGCCTGCCGGAGTCAACAGCGAAAGAGCAGCCTACGGCGGGAAATCGACCGCGCGCGGGTGTCGGCGGCGGGGGCGCTTCACCCCCCGCACCCCCAGAAGGTATTTGGGCCAAGAGGAAGCCGGGGTCTTCCAGTTGGCGCAAATACCCCGGGGGGCTCTTCGCGGCAGCGAAGAGGGGGGCAGCGCCCCCCTTTGGCGGCAGAATTGCGCGGATGGCCTGTAAGCCGGATTCTGTCCAGGCGTTGCCGCCCTGGATGACCATTCCTCTGCCGCTCGCGTTGCCGCGGCGGTCAAGCTGCCAACCCGGGCCTCTCGGGCTGAAGCGTCCCTGCGGCGGTATCGGTTTCCCGACCTGCCCCGCGCGAGGCCCCTATTCGGCATTGCTCCGGGCGGGGCTTGCCATGCCGGTCCGGTTGCCCGTCCCGCGGTGGGCTCTTACCCCACCGTTTCACCCTTGCCCCGGGCGAACCTGGGGCGGTCTCGTTCTCTGTGGCGCTTTCCCTGGGGTTGCCCCCGCCGGGGGTTACCCGGCGCCCTTGCTTCATGGAGTCCGGACTTTCCTCGAACGTTGCCGCCCGCGGTCATCCAGCCATCCGCGCGAGGTGCGGCTTAGGCGGATGCGGGCGGCCCGTCAAGCGGGGCATCAACCGGGAAGCGCGCGGCCAGATCGGCGGCAAGGGCGGCGTCGGTGCTGTCCAGCGGCCCGCGCGCCCAGGGGCGGAAGCGCAGGCGGAAGGCGTGCAGCAGCACATCGGGCGCGGCCTCGGGGTAGCCGAAGCGGCGCAGGTCGGCGGTGAAGCGGGCCGGATCGCCGCTTGCACCCGCCTGCGCCCAGACCGACAGGCCCTGCAGGGCCAGCCGCCGCCAGTCGAACCGGGGGCCGGGGTCGGCCTTGCGGTCGGGGGCCATGTCGCTGTGTCCGATCACCCGCTGCGGCGGGATCGACCAGCGGCGCAGGAGGTCGGCCAGCAGCCGCTCCAGCGCGGCCATTTGCGGTTCGGCAAAGGGTTCGGCGCCGGTGTTCTGCAATTCGATGCCGATCGAACGCGAATTCACATCCGCCAGGCCCGCCCATGCACCGGCGCCGGCGTGCCAGGCGCGGGCGGCTTCGTCCACCAGTTGCTCGGCGGTGCCGTCGCGATCAATCAGCCAATGCGCCGACACCTCGGCCGTGGGGTCGCACAGCCGGGCGCGCGATTCGGCGCAGCTTGCCATGGCCGTGTAATGGATCACCACCAGCGACGGGCGCAGACCGCCCCGCCGATCCCCGAAATTCGGCGAGGGGAAGCCGGTCACTGCAAGGCGGTGCGGAAGGGGCGCGGATCCCAGTCGCAGGCGAAACCGTCGCCATCGGGATCAAGCCCGGCGCGGTCCTTCTCGGGGCCGCCCTTGGCCAGGAATTCCTGCTGGGCCTTGTCGGGCGAGGCATATCTTGCGCAGGCCGAGGCGCTGTTGCCGCGCAGGCCGCTGCGGGAATACATCTGCGTGCCGGGGTTGTGGGTGGTTGCCAGCGCGAAGGCCACGATGTTCGGGCCGGTGTCGCCGGGCCGCGCCGGCAGGTCTTTCGGCTGCACGACCACATATTGCGAGCGGTTGCGCGCGATGCGTTCCTTGTCGCTTTCGATGGTCTCGCGCGCGGAAACGGCCTTGAAGTCGTTCTCGTCCGAGATGCCGGCGTGGATCATCTCGCCGGATTCTTCCTTGATCCCGGCCGGGGCATTGCCGCGCGGACGGTCGCCCGAGACGGCCACCGGGGCCGGCGCTGCCGCTGCGGGGGCGCGGCCATCGGCCCGGTCGATGGCCGCCGCGGCGGCCGAGGGGTTGAACCCGCCGGCCGGGGCGCTGGCGGTGCTGCCGCCGCCCGTGGCGGGGCCGGCATTGCGGACATAGCTGTTGTAATCCTGGAACCCGACGCCGGAATCCGGCACGGCGGGGGCGCAGGCGGCAAGGGCAAGAACGGCAACAAGGGCGGAACGGCGGGTCATCACTGCCTCATGGGGAAAACTGCCCCGCGCAGGGGTGCGGGGGCGCTTTTTTCGCGCAGTTACCACCATTTTTCCGGCTTGGCCACAAATCCGGCCGCGCGTTCCAGCACATAGGCGTGATTGAGCAGGTTGCCCTCATCCCAGGGGCGGCCGATCAGTTGCAGGCCCAGCGGCAGCCCCTGCCCGTCCAGCCCGACCGGGACCGCCACGCCGGGCAGGCCGGCCAGGTTGACGGTGACGGTGAACACGTCGTTGAGATACATCTCCACCGGATCGGCGCTGGCCATTTCGCCCAGACCGAAGGCCGCGCTTGGGGTGGCCGGGGTCAGGATCGAATCCACGCCTTCGGCGAAGACGGTCTCGAAGTCGCGCTTGATCAGGGCGCGCACCTTGCGGGCGCGGTTGTAATAGGCGTCGTAGAAGCCCGCGGACAGAACATAGGTGCCGATCATCACCCGGCGCTGCACTTCCGACCCGAAGCCTTCGGCGCGGGTCTTTTCATACATCTCGGTGATGCCGTCGCCCTGTGCCAGCTTGGCGCGGTGGCCGTATTTCACGCCGTCATAGCGGGCCAGGTTCGACGAGGCTTCCGCCGGGGCGATCACATAATAGGCCGGCAGCGCGTATTTCGTATGCGGCAGGCTGATGTCGCGGATCACGGCGCCGGCGTCGCGCATCATCTCGATGCCACGGGTCCAGAGCGCCTCGATCTCGGCCGGCATCCCGTCCATGCGGTATTCGCGCGGGATGCCGATCACCTTGCCCCGGATGTCGCCGGTGAGGGCGGCTTCGAAATCGGGCACCGCGATGTCGGCGCTGGTAGAATCCTTCGGGTCATGGCCCGCCATGGCCTGCAGGAAGATCGCCGCGTCGCGGACCGATTTCGTCATCGGGCCGGCCTGATCCAGCGAGCTGGCAAAGGCCACGATGCCCCAGCGGCTGACGCGGCCATAGGTCGGCTTGATGCCGGTGATGCCGGTGAAGGCCGCCGGTTGCCGGATCGAACCGCCGGTGTCGGTGCCGGTCGCGCCAAGGCAGAGATCGGCCGCCACGGCCGAGGCCGAGCCGCCCGAAGACCCGCCCGGCGTCAGCGCCACGTTCGAGCCTTGCCGCCGCCAGGGGTTCACCGCATTGCCGTAGCAACTGGTTTCGTTGCTGCTGCCCATGGCGAATTCGTCCATGTTCAGCTTGCCCAGCATCACCGCGCCGGCATCGAACAGCCGGGTGGTGACGGTCGATTCGTATTCGGGCTTGAAGCCGCGCAGGATGTTCGACGCGGCCTGGCTGGGCACGCCCTTGGTGCAGAACAGATCCTTGATGCCCAGCGGGATGCCGCACAGCGCCGGCGCCTCGGGGGCGGCCAGCCGCGCATCGGCGGCGCGGGCCTGTTCCAGCGCGATCTCGGGCGTCTTGTGGACAAAGGCCCCCAGCCCGTCCGCCGCATCAATGGCGGTCAGGCAGGACATGGTCAGATCAACCGAGGTGATCTCGCGCTTGCGCAGGGCATCGCGCGCTTCGGCAATGGTCAGGGTGTTCAGCGTCATTCCACCACCTTCGGCACGGCAAAGAACCCTTCGCGCGCTTCCGGCGCGTTCTTCAGAACCTGCGGCTGGATACCGCCATCGGTCACCACGTCGGCCCGGCGCGTCAGCCGCATCGGGGTGACGCTGACCATCGGCTCGATGCCGGTCACGTCCACCTCGTTGAGCTGCTCCATGAAGGTCAGGATGCCCGAAAGCTGTTCGGCCAGCGCCGGCAGCGCCTCTTCCTCGACCCGGATGCGCGCAAGTTTCGCGACTTTCCGCGCCGTATCAATGTCGATCGACATGGGGTGTCTCCGCAGGTTTGGCCCCGTTTAGCCGCGTGCCCCCCCGCCCGCAAGACGAAGCCGCCGCTTGCCGCGGTATCGGGGCGGCCCCGGGGGCGATTTCCCGGCGGTTTCGTCCGGCGCGGGGCAGATGGTTGACGCGGAAACCACATGGATATAGTTTCCGTGGAAACCAGAAGGCCCGCCATGACAGCCCCCTCTCCCCTGACCGCCCATCTTGGCTACTGGCTGCGGCTGGTGTCGAACCATGTCTCGGCCCGCTTTGCCGAACGGCTTGACCGGCTGGGAATCACCGTCGCCGAATGGGTGGCGCTGCGGCTGCTGTTCGATGCCGACAGCCTGCCGCCCAGCCAGCTTGCCGCCCGCATGGGCCTGACGCGCGGCGCCGTCACCAAGCTGGCTGATCGGCTGCTGGCGCGCGGGCTGCTGGCGCGCAGCGCCGATGCAAGCGACGGGCGCGGCGTTCGCCTGGCGCTGACCGAGGCCGGGCGCGCGCTGGTGCCCGCCCTGGCCGAAGCCGCCGATCGGAACGAGGCCGAGGCCTTCGCCGCCCTGTCGGCCGAGGACCGGGCGCTGCTGCACAGCCTGCTGCACCGAATCGCAACCCGGCAGGGGCTGACCGCCCCGCCCCTTGCCTGAAAGACATCCCGTGACCGAAGACCAGATTGCCATCGCCCGCGACTGCCACGCCGCTGCCGCCGAAAACCGCCTTGCCTTCCCCGACATCCTTGGCCGTCTGGGGGCGGCGGGGTTTGAAGGCTATCTGGTGGATTACCGCAGCGGCAGCGCCCGCTATTACCTGACCTCGGGCGCCGGCACCGATTGCGCCGGTCCTGCCCAGCAGGTTGCGCCCGGGTTCGACGCCGCCGCCCTGATCGCGGCCATCCGCGATGCCCAAGCACAGGCGCCAGGCTATACCTATGCCGCCTTCAGCGCCCGCGCCGCCGCGGCGGGCTGTGCGGGCTATCTTGTGTCGCTGCCGGGCCGCCGCGTGCTGTATTTCGCCCGCAGCGGCGAAACCCATGTCGAGCACTTTCCCGCCTGACCGGAGACAGGCAACGGTTGCCCTGCCCTGCCCCGCGCCCTATTTTGCCGCCTTCCAACGGCAGAAGGAGACCGCCATGCAGATCACCTGGCTCGGCCATTCCGGCTTCCGCATCCAGATCGAGGACGCCGTCCTGCTGATCGACCCCTGGTTGAGCGGCAATCCGATGTTCCCCGTCGACCGCCGGACCGAGGCGCTGGCGGGCGCCACCCATATCCTGTTGACCCACGCCCATGGCGACCATGCGTCCGAGGCGAAGGCCATCGCATCGGAAACCGGCGTGCCGGTGGCCTGCATCCATGAGCTGTCCGAATGGCTGAACGCGCAAGGCGGGGTGCAAACCATCGGCTTCGGCAAGGGCGGCACGCTGGCGCTGAACGGCGCGAAGGTGACGATGGTCAACGCCACCCATTCGGCCAGCATCGACTTTGGCGGCGGGGCGCTGTTGCCCGGCGGGTCGGCGGCGGGGTTCATGATCGCGGGCGAAGGCCATGTGATCTATGTGTCGGGCGATACCGACATCATGGCCGACATGGCCTGGATGGGCGAATTGCACAATCCCGACATCGGCATCCTGTCCTGCGGCGGGCATTACACGATGGACATGGAGCGCGCCGCCTGGGCCGCGCGCAAGTATTTCAACTTCCGCACGGTGATTCCCTGCCATTACCAGACCTTCCCGATCCTGGCGCAGGACGCCAATCCCTTGCGCGCCGGCCTGCCGCCGGGGGTCGAGGTGGTGGAACCGCAGGTGCTGGACCCGATCACCTTTCCCAAGCAATGACGCCCCGCCGGGCGGCGGCTATCCCCGCCGCCCGGCGAAGAAGGTCTTGAGCAGGGCTTCCGCCGCGGCCCCGCCGATGCCGTCATAGACCTCGGGCGCGTGGTGGCATTGCGGATGGGCAAAGACCCGCGCGCCCTGCGCCACTCCGCCTGACTTGGGGTCGGCCGCGCCGTAATACAGCCGCCCGATCCGCGCGAAGGAAATCGCGGCGGCGCACATCGGGCAGGGTTCCAGCGTGACATAAAGATCATGCCCCGGCAGCCGTTCGGACCCGGCCGCCGCGCAGGCCGCCCGCAGCGCCAGAACCTCGGCATGGGCCGTGGGGTCGTGCAATTCGCGGGTGCGGTTGCCGGCGCGCGCCGCCACCGTGCCGTCGGGGGCCACCACCACCGCGCCCACCGGCACCTCGCCCCGGTCGCCTGCCGCCCGCGCCTCGTCCAGCGCGATCTCCATGAACGACCGGAAGCGCCCCACTGATTGCCCTTTCATCTGTCCTCAAATATCCTCGGGGGTCCGGGGGCAGACGGCCCCCGGGGCTGGCCACCCCGCGCCCAAGGATGACCGCCATGCCGCCGAAAGAAAAGCCGCCCTTCAAGACCCCGGCCAAGCCGGCCCCCCGCCCCGCCGCGAAGCCGCCCGCCGGGACCGGCGCGAAATCCGCCGATGCGCCCGCCGGCGAGCGTATCGCCAAGGTGCTGTCGCGCCGGGGCGTCGCCTCGCGCCGCGATGCCGAACGGCTGATCGCGCAGGGCGATGTCACGGTGAACGGGCGGGTGATCGACAGCCCGGCGCTGAACGTCACGGCCAGGGATCGCATCACCGTTGCGGGCAAGCCGCTGCCGGCGGAAGAACCGGCGCGGCTGTGGCTCTATTACAAGCCCGAAGGTCTGGTCACCTCGGCCTCGGATGAAAAGGGCCGCGACACGGTGTTCGACCACCTGCCCGAAGACCTGCCCCGCGTCATGTCGGTGGGGCGGCTTGACCTCAATTCCGAAGGCCTGCTGCTGCTGACCAATGACGGCGAGCTGAAGCGGCGGCTTGAGCTGCCCTCGACCGGCTGGCTGCGCAAGTATCGCGTCCGGGTGAACGGCAATCCGACCGATGCGCAACTGGAGCCGCTGCGCCGGGGCATCACGGTGGAGGGCGAGACCTTCCAGCCGATGCAGGTGACGCTGGACCGGGTGCAGGGCGCCAATGCCTGGCTGACGGTGGGCCTGCGCGAAGGCAAGAACCGCGAGATCCGCCGCGCCATGTCGGCGATCGACCTTTATGTGAACCGGCTGATCCGGGTCAGCTATGGCCCGTTCCGGCTGGGCGAGTTGCAGCCCGGCGAGGTGGAGGAGGTGCGCCCCCGCGTGTTGCGCGACCAGTTGGGCGAATCCCCCGCCGAAGCGGGCGAGGACGAGGGGCCGAAACCCCGCAGCCGCCGCGTGGCGCCGCGCCCGTCCGCCAAGGACGCCCCGGCAAGGGGCGCGGATCGGGGCGCGAAGCCGGCGGGGGATGCGGTGCGCAGCCTGTCGGCGGCCTGGAAAACCGCCACCACCCCGCGCCCCGGCCCCCGCCGCTCGCCCGAGGCGGAGGACGGCCCCGCCCCGCGCGGCCGCCCCGCGGCCAAGCCCGAACCCACCGCCGCCCCGCGCGGCCGGGGTGTGCCGGCGAAACCGGGGGCCAAGCCCTTTGCCAAGGCCGCGAAGCCGCCGGCCAAGGCCGAGGCCCGCCCCGCCGCCCCGCGCAAGCCGGCATCGCGCCCGGCCTCGACCCGCAACGCCCCGCCCAAGGGCGGCCCGCGCGGCAAGGGCTGAAGCTGCACGGGCTGAAACCGGCGCGCGGTGGGGGGAACATTCGCATCATTTCCCCCGCGCGCCCGCTGGCAAGCCCCCGGCGCATCGGCTAGGATCGTGCGAGATTTCAGTTCGGTCCCCGTCATGTCGCAATCCGGCCTTCGCACCCTGTCGCTGTTCCTTCTGGTGGCCCTGGTGCTTTACGTTGCCGGGTCCGGGGGGATGTGATGGCCCAGCGTTATGGCGGCCCCCATTCCCCGCAAGGCAGCCGTATCCCCGGCACGCCCCCGGCGCCGGTGCAGGTTGCCCCGCCCGATCTGCGGGTTGCGGGGCAATGGCGGGCGCGGGTGGTGTTCCTGTCGGCCTTCGCCTTCCTGTTCCCGGCCTTCGGGGATGCGCCGGGCGACATGATCCTTGGGCTTGCCGCCGGGGGGCTGCTGATCCTGTCGGCCTGGCTGGCGCGGGAAGGCCTGCGCGCCCGCGCCGCCTGGACCGCGCGCAAGGTGGCCCGCCGCCCGGCCTTTCCGCGCCTGCTGGCCAGTGCCGTCACCTGCGGCGCGGCGCTGTTCGCGGGCGGCTATATCGCACATGGTCTTTCGGCCTATCCGGTGCTGTATGCCCTGCTGGGGGCCGGGCTGATGCTGGGTGCCTTCGGGCTGGACCCGATGTCGGACAAGGGGATGGAGGGGATCGACCCGTTCCAGACCGACCGCGTGGCCCGCGCCGTGGACGAGGCCGAGAAACGCCTGACCGAAATGAAGGATGCCATCCTGCGCGCCGGCGACCGCAGCCTTGAGGCGCGGGTGGACCGTTTCGCCGCCAGCGCCCGCAGCCTGTTCCGCCGCGTCGAATCCGACCCGCGCGACCTGACCGCCGCGCGCAAGTATCTGTCGGTCTATCTGGCCGGGGCGCGGGACGCGACGGCCAAGTTCGCCGATCTCTGGGCGCAGAGCCGTGACCAGAAGGCCCGGGCCGACTGGGACGCGCTGCTGACCGATCTTGAAACCACCTTTGCCGAACGCTCGCAGGCCCTGCTGGAAAACGGCCGCACCGATCTGGATATCGAGATCGCCGTGCTGCGTGACCGGCTGAAGGCCGATACCCGTATCTAGTACCGTCCGACACCCCACAGGAGGGATGCCATGACCACCGAAACCATCCGCACCGAGGCCCAGGCCCTGTTGACCGAAGTCGACAAGATTTCGGCGGTGATCTTGCCCGAACCCAGCACCGAGCTTGTCACCCTGGATGCGGCCACGCCCGACAAGGCCGCCGCCATCCACAAACGGATGAACGAGTTGGACCTGTCGAACACGCAGTCGATCATCTCGTTCGGGTCTTCGGCGCAGGCCGAGCTTCAGGTCATCAGCCAGGAAATGCTGCAGGACGTGAAGAACAAGGATGTCGGCCCGGCGGGCGATTCCCTGCGCCAGATCGTGACCACCATTCGCGGCTTTTCCGGCGAAGAGCTGGACGTGAACCGCAAGCAAAGCTGGTGGGAATGGCTGACCGGCCAGGCCGCGCCGCTGGCCGAATTCGTGGCCCGCTACGAAGAGGTGCAAAGCCAGATCGACCGCATCACGGAAGAGCTGCTGAGCCATGAGACCAAGCTCTTGAAGGACATCAAGTCGCTGGATGTGCTTTATGCCAAGACGCTGGCCTTCTATGACGAGCTTGCGCTGTACATCGCCGCGGGCGAGGCCAAGCTGGCCGAGGTTGATGCCAAGGACATTCCCGCCAAGGAAGCCGCCATCGCCGCCGCGCCCGAGGCTGACAAGCTGATCCGGTCGCAGGAGCTGCGCGACCTGCGCGCCGCGCGCGACGATCTGGAACGCCGGGTGCATGACCTGCGGCTGACCCGTCAGGTAACGATGCAATCGCTGCCGTCGATCCGGCTGGTACAGGAAAACGACAAGTCGCTGGTGACCAAGATCAACTCGACCCTCGTGAACACGGTGCCGCTGTGGGAAACCCAGCTTGCGCAGGCGGTGACGATCCAGCGGTCGAAGGAAGCCGCCGAAGCGGTGCGCGAAGCCAGCGACCTGACCAACGAACTGCTGGAGGCCAATGCCAAGAACCTGCAGGATGCCAACCGCACCGTGCGCGAGGAGATGGAGCGCGGCGTCTTCGACATCGAGACGGTGAAGAAGGCCAACGAGACGCTGATCGCCACCATCGAGGAAAGCCTGCGTATTGCCGACGAAGGCAAGGCCCGCCGGGCCGCGGCGCAGGAAGAGCTGGTCAAGATGGAAACCGACCTGCGCGAGACGCTGGCCGCGGCGCGCGCCCGGCAACTGTCTTCGCCCGCGGCCGGACCGGCGGCGTAAGGAGCATGATGCAGCCGGCACGCCTTTTCCTTCGGTCCCGGGCCATGGCCGGCGTCAGCCTGTTTGCGGCGGCGCTGGCGGCCTGCGTGCCGGTCGCCCCGACGGGCCCGACGGCTTCGTCGCCCCGCCCTCGCCCCGCCGCGGCACCACGTCCGGCCGAAACGCCGAAAAGCGCCGCCGCGCGGGCCTATTATGCGCAGTTGCAGGCCTCGCTGCTGCAACAGGGCCTGCTGCGCACCGATGGCGGCGGCGCGGACACGCCGTTCAACGACCGGATGCTGGCCGAGAATTTCCTGCGCATCGCGCTTTATGATGAATATTCCCGCTCGGGCGGCGGCGGTTTCGTGCGCAGCGAATCCGCCTCGGTCGTGCGCCGCTGGCAGATTCCGGTGCGCGTTGCGGTCAGCTTCGGGGCCAGCGTGCCCGATGACCGCCGCGCCACCGACCGCGCGCGCATCTCTTCCTATCTGTCGCGGCTGGCGCGGCTGACCAACCACCCGATCAGCCTGGTGGACAGCGGCGCCAATTTCACCATCCACATCGTTTCAGAGGATGAGCGCGAGGCGCTTGGCCCGACGCTGGCCGCCCAGTTGCCCGGCCTGTCGCCGCGCGACATCGCCGATGTCACCGGGATGCCGCGATCAACCTATTGCCTGGTCTATGCGCTGTCCGAGGGCAATTCCGGCGCCTATACCCGGGCGGTGGCGGTGGTGCGGGCCGAACACCCCGACCTGCTGCGCCAGTCCTGCTTCCATGAGGAAATCGCCCAAGGGCTGGGTCTGGCCAATGACAGCCCCGCCGCGCGGCCCTCGATCTTCAACGATGACGAGGAATTCGCCCTGCTGACCCGGCAGGACGAGCTGATGCTGAAGATGCTGTACGATCCCGCGCTGCGCCCCGGCATGACACTGGCCGAGGCGCGGCCCATCGTCTTCTCGCTTGCCAGCCGCCTTCTGGGCGGTGAATCTTGATCCGGCATTGATCCGGTCTGCAGGAGTTTTTCCATGGTCTTCGACTTTCTCAAGGGCGAGTTCATTGATGTCATCTCGTGGCTGGATGACACGCGCGACACCATGGTCTGGCGGTTTGACCGGCGCGGGCAGGCCATCAGATACGGCGCCAAGCTGACGG
Source organism: Pseudogemmobacter blasticus (assembly GCF_003071405.1). Taxonomy (NCBI): domain Bacteria; kingdom Pseudomonadati; phylum Pseudomonadota; class Alphaproteobacteria; order Rhodobacterales; family Paracoccaceae; genus Pseudogemmobacter; species Pseudogemmobacter blasticus. The sequence goes on from NZ_CP020470.1 coordinate 1,226,684, forward strand.
TGCGCGAAGGCCAGGCGGCGGTGTTCATCCACGAAGGCCAGTTGGCCGATGTGTTCGGCCCCGGCCTTTACATGCTGGAAACCAACAACCTGCCGATCCTGACGACGCTGCAGCACTGGGACCACGGCTTCCAGTCGCCGTTCAAGTCCGAGGTCTATTTCGTCTCGACCACGCGCTTCAACGACCAGAAATGGGGCACCAAGAACCCGATCATGGCGCGCGACCCGGAATTCGGCCCGGTCCGCCTGCGCGCCTTCGGCACCTATTCGATGCGCGTCAGCGATCCCGGCAAGTTCATGACCGAGATTGTCGGCACCGATGGCGAGTTCACCTCGGACGAGATCAGCTTCCAGATCCGCAACATCATTGTGCAGGCGGCCAGCCAGGTGCTGGCCTCGTCGCAGATCCCGGTGCTGGACATGGCGGCGAACCTGGAACAGCTTGGCAAGATCATTGCCGACCGCATCGGACCCAAGGTCGATGACTACGGCCTGTCCATCCCCGAATTCTACATCGAGAACATCAGCCTGCCGGAAGAGGTGGAAAAGGTGCTGGACAAGCGCACCTCGATGGGCGTGGCGGGCGATCTGAACAAATACATGCAGTTCAACGCGGCGGAAGGCATGGCCCAGCCGGGCGGCCTTGGCAGCATGGTGGGCGCCGGCATGGCCGCCGGCATGGGGCTTGGCATGGGGCAGGCCATCGGGCCCTGGGGTGCGGCGCCTTCGGCGGCCGGGCAGACCCCGCCGCCCCCGCCGCCGCCCGTGGCCGGGCGCCAGTGGCACCTGGCGGTGAACGGCCAGACCAGCGGCCCGTTCAGCGAGGCGGACCTGGCCGCCCGCGCCGCCGCCGGTGGCCTGACCGGGGCCACGCTGGTCTGGACGGCGGGGCAGGATGGCTGGAAACCCGCCGGCGAAACCGACCTGGCCCGCCTTCTGTCGCAGGTTCCCCCGCCGCCGCCCTCCCCCTGACCCATGCCGCCCGTGACCGAACACCGCTGGCCCTGTGACCAGTGCGGCGCGCAGTTGCGCTTTGCACCGGGGCAGACCAGTCTGGTCTGCGATCACTGCGGCCATGTGCAGGCCATTCCGCAGGCGGGCGAACGCAAGCGCGCCCGCGCGCTGGCGGAGCATGACCTTGCCGCCGGCCTGCGCGACGATCTGCCGGTGTCGGCCATCGAGACGGTGCAGACCAGCACCTGCACCTCTTGCGGCGCGCGGATCGAATTCAGCGGCGCCACCCATGCCACCGAATGTCCGTTCTGCGCCTCGCCCGTGGTGGTGGACAGCGGCGGCGCGCGGCTGATCAAGCCGCAGGCGGTGGTGCCCTTTGTGCTGACCGAGGACGAGGCCCGCAAGGCGATGATCGCCTGGATGGGCAGCCTGTGGTTCGCGCCGTCCACCCTGCTGGAATATGCCCGCAAGGGCCGGCGGATGAACGGCATCTATGTGCCGTTCTGGACCTTCGACGCCGCGACCCGCTCCAGCTATACCGGGATGCGGGGCGATGCCTATTACGAGAGCCGGACCGTTACCGTGCGGGTGAACGGCCGCGACGAGAGCCGCACCGAACAGGTGCGCAAGATCCGCTGGTATCCGGCCTCGGGGCGGGTGGCGCGCGATTTCGACGATGTGCTGGTGCTGGGGTCGGCCAGCCTGCCGCGCCGGCTGGGCAATGAGCTGACGCCCTGGGATCTGGGGCGGCTGGAACCCTATTCCCCCGATTACCTGGCCGGGTTCAGCGCCGAGGGTTATACCATCGCGCTGGCCGATGCCGATGCCCAGTCAAAGGCCGTGATGGCGCAGGTGATCGAGCAGGACGTGCGCCGCGACATCGGCGGGGATGAACAGCGGATCACCTCGGTCGATACCGATTTCTCGGACGAGACGTTCAAGCATATCCTGCTGCCGGTCTGGATGGCGGCCTACAAGTACAACGGCAAGAGCTATCGCTTCCTTGTCAACGGCCAGACGGGCGAGGTGCAGGGCGAACGCCCCTGGTCGGTGTGGAAGATCGGCTTCGCGGTGCTGCTGGGGGCGGCCATCGTGCTGGGGGCGATCTATCTGAACGATCCGTCCATTCTTGGCCTGCCCCACCCCGACTGGATGAACTGACGCGGCGAAGGGCCGCCGAAGGGGCGCATCGGGGCCTGATCTGCCCCGGACCGGCGGAGATCCGCAGAAACAGACCGCGCGAGGACGGGGATTTCCGCGCAACCCCGGGTGGCACTGACCTGCGGCAGTGCACGGCCGGGGTCTTGTGGGGCAGGCTGGGGCATCACCCTTATGACCCGGAGGCCACCATGACCGCCCGTTCCCTTGCCCTGATTGCCCTGCTGCCGCTGGCCCTGTCGGCCTGCCTGCGCACCGACGGCGAACGCGCCCTTGCCGGCGCCGCCGGCGGCGCCGTGATCGGCAGCGCCACCGGAGGCAGCCCCGTCACCGGCGCCGTGATCGGCGGCGCGGCGGGGTATTTCTGCCGCGACCTGAACGTGCCGGGATGCAGGAACTGAGGCGACGTGCGTTGCCATGGACTCTGGGTACCATAGATCCAACCAGCGACAAGCAGCGCTGTATGGCGAGTGTCCAAGCACTCCCCCAAAAAGCAGCAATGATGCCGCTTAAGGTCTGCATTCTGAGCAGATATGGCGCTGGATACTGCAAACAGCGGCGCCACTCGTTAGTGTCTTTGCCTCTAAGAGGCTTAAAGGCTTGGGTCACCACATAAAACGGGCCCTAGTCTCCAATCTTCCCCGCCCCATTTTTCAACTGCGCAAGCCCAAAGAGATTAATTCCAGCAGCCACCCCAGCGCCAATCGAGTAGCAAAAAACCCAGAAGAACAAGAATGACGTCAATTGCGTCGCAGAGAACAGGCACAAAATAGCCCCAAATACACCAATCATCTGAACAAGAACAAAATGAAAGAAAACTGCAATAAACTTTATATACAATGATTTTTCGCTCCCACCCTCCCTAATAACATCAAAGAAAGGTCCGGGCGACATATTCAATACAATTGCCAGAGCCCCTAACGAGAAAGACACCATGCTTGGAAGCACCTGCAAAGCAACGGCTGCCCACGGCGCCGATCCATTCGAATTGACCAGCCACGCAGGCCAAAGATATGATGCAAAGCCAAACGACAGCCATAGATACGGAGATTTGATAAGCGCATCAAATCCACCGTATGCATACCAATACGCCGAGAAAGACTTCCGCTTATCTGGCTTTTGATCGGCCACCGGCATCTAATCCATCAGTTATTTTTTGCTACACCCAATATCTTTGAGTAGCTAGATTCTTCGCCTTGTATTTCATCGACAATCACTTGCGGGTGATCCTTTGTAGACAAAACAATCTTTTCCCCCGCATCATCAACGCCATCCGCCTTAGAATAACCATTATCGGAAGATGCTACAACCATTGCCCGATAGAAATCATTTAACTTTATCGAATCCTCTCCGCGCGCCTTAGTGAGCGTCGTATCAATAGTTTTTGCGCCCATTGAAGACATTACCCCATAAACTCTCGCTAAATCAGCATCAAGATCGTCGGGATTCGGAGCATTCACAACAATTTTAATTTTTCTCAATTTCCCCATTCGGAATATTCTATCAATTGCATCCACATTAGTCTTTGAAAAGGCTTCCAGACTATCCAAGCCCGAAATTCTCACCGCCTTCAATATTGCTGAGAATGCGGAAGCTACTCGCCCCGGAGAGATTTTCGCGCCTTCATCATTCTCCAGCTCTACGAATAAAGTGTGATCGCTCTCCCTAAACGAAAAGTAGAATATCCTTGAGTTAAACCCCACATCAGAAGGAAGAGATATCCCGGCATCGTTAAGCAATGCTTGCTCCAAGGATTGCTTAAAAATAACGGGCTCTCTTTGATCAATCTCAGTCCAAACAGCCAACCTTCCTCTATAAAATCCGTCGCTTTCTTTCTTCGGAGGAGATACTCGTGCGTAGTGATCTCCGTGAAATCTAACACCATCTGGCAACTTTCCCGCAGCCAGTAGAACTTTCTCATAGGTGCCTTTAGGATGAGGATGAGCTACAATATTGAAAACACCATAATTACGTTGCCCCATGACTTTTCTCCGGAAAATTTCCTAAATCGAAGCATAGACATAGAACGAAATCAAGGCTCTACGCTCATCCATCCATCTTCAACGCAGAGATGAACGCAGTTTGCGGGATTTCCACCTTGCCAAATTGTCGCATCCGCTTCTTGCCCTCTTTCTGCTTGTCCAGCAGTTTGCGCTTCCGCGTCGCGTCGCCGCCGTAGCACTTGGCGGTCACGTCCTTGCGCATGGCGGAAATGGTTTCGCGGGCGATCACCTTGGCGCCGATGGCGGCCTGGATCGGGATCTGGAACATGTGGCGGGGGATCAGCTCTTTCAGCTTTTCGCACATCATGCGGCCGCGGGCCTCGGCCCGGTCGCGGTGGACCAGCATCGACAGCGCATCCACCGGCTCGGCGTTGACCAGGATCGACATCTTCACAAGGTTGTCCTCGCGATAGCCGGTCAGGTGGTAATCGAAGCTGGCATAGCCCTTGGTCACCGATTTCAGCCGGTCGTAGAAGTCGAACACCACCTCGTTCAGCGGCAGATCGTATTCCACCATGGCGCGGTTGCCGGCATAGGTCAGGTTCAACTGGATGCCGCGGCGGTCCTGGCAGAGTTTCAGGATGTCGCCCAGGTATTCGTCGGGAACCATGATCGTCGCCTTGATCCGCGGCTCCTCGATATGGTCGATGTAGGTCACATCGGGCATGTCGGCGGGGTTGTGCAGGTCAATGACCGAACCGTCCTTCATGTGCAGGTGATAGACGACCGAGGGCGCGGTGGTGATCAGGTCAAGGTCGAACTCGCGCTCAAGCCGTTCGCGGACGACTTCCAGATGCAGAAGGCCCAGGAAGCCGCAGCGGAAGCCGAAGCCAAGCGCGGCCGAGGTTTCCATCTCGTAGCTGAAGGAGGCGTCGTTCAGCGCCAGTTTCTCGATGGCGTCGCGCAGCGATTCGAAATCGGCCGCGTCCACCGGGAACAGGCCGCAGAACACCACCGGCTGCGCCGGCTTGAAGCCCGGCAGCGCCTCGGCGCAGGGTTTGCGTTCATGGGTGATGGTGTCGCCGACGCGGGTGTCACGGACCTGCTTGATCGAGGCGGTGAACACCCCGATCTCGCCCGGGCCCAGTTCGGCGATGTCGGTCATCTTGGGGGTCAGCACGGCCAGCCGGTCGATGCCGTAGCGCGCGCCGGTCTGCATCATCTTGATCTGGTCGCCCTTGCGGATGACGCCATCCATGACGCGGATCATCACCACGACGCCCAGGTAGGGATCATACCAGCTATCGACCAGCATCGCCTTCAGGGGGGCGTCGCGGTCGCCCTTCGGGGCGGGCAGGCGGGTGACGATGGCCTCAAGCACATCGGGGATGCCAAGGCCGGTTTTCGCGGAAATCGGGATGGCATCGCTGGCGTCCAGACCGATCACGTCTTCGATGTTGGCCTTCACGCGGTCGGGGTCGGCGGCGGGCAGGTCGATCTTGTTCAGGACGGGCACGATCTCATGCCCGGCATCCAGCGCCTGATAGACATTGGCCAGCGTCTGCGCCTCAACCCCCTGCGAGGCGTCAACCACCAGAAGCGAGCCTTCGACGGCGCGCATGGACCGGCTGACCTCATAGGCGAAGTCGACGTGGCCGGGGGTGTCGATCAGGTTCAGCACATAGGTCTTGCCGTCGCGCGCGGGGTAATCGATGCGGACGGTGTTGGCCTTGATGGTGATGCCCCGCTCCCGCTCGATGTCCATGCTGTCCAGCAACTGGGCCTTCATGTCGCGGTCGGCGACAGTGCCCGTCGACTGGATCAGCCGGTCGGCAAGGGTGGATTTGCCGTGGTCGATATGCGCCACGATCGAGAAATTGCGGATGAGGGACAGGTCGGTCATGGGGCCGGGATATAGCGGTAAGCGGTGAAGCCGGGAAGGGGCTTTCCCGCACGCGCCGCCGGGGCAGATCGGGGTGACGGGCGCCGGATAGGGCGGCCGGGCGGCGACGGGGAGGGGCCGTCCGAATCAGCGGGCAGGTTGCGGCCGGTTCCGGCCCCGAGTCGGCGGTTCGGGGCGGCAGATCAGGGGGCGCGATCCGGCAGCCGGACCGCCGCCCCTGCCCCAGCATCTGGTGGCGCGGGGGCGGAGGACTTCCAAACCTTGCGGAAATCGGCGCGCGGTTGCCGAGCTGCGCCGCAGCATTGAAAAAACTGCTGAAAAACGGCATGATCGGCGGCAGAAAATGACCGACGGCAGAGGGAAACCCTGGTTTCGGCAATGAGGCAGAAAATGAAGAAATCTCTCGTTCTGGCTGGCCTTTGCGCCGCCGCCTTTCCCGTGTTTTCCTCGATGGCATCGGCCGGGCCGATCGAAAGCGCCTGCCTGCGGTCGGGGCGCGATGCCGCCAGCCGCGCGCTGTGCGGCTGCATTCAGGAAGTGGCCGACATGACGCTGAAGGGCAACGACCAGCGTCGCGCCGCCAAGTTCTTCCGCAACCCCGATCAGGCGCATGAGGTCTGGGTGTCGCAACGCCCGGCCGATGACGAGTTCTGGGACCGCTACAAGAACTTTGGCGCCATGGCCGAGGCCTATTGCGCCCAGTGACCCGGTGATCCGGCCTGCAGCGCGCGGATCAGCCCGCGGCAGCCGGATTCCACCAGATCAATCGTGCGGTCGAATTCGCCGGTGTACCAAGGGTCCGGCACATCGGTCAGGCCGGTTTCGGGCGCATGGTCCAGAAACAGCCGCGGCGGGGTGCCCTGCCCCTGCGCCAGCGCCCGCAGGTCGGCCAGATTGCGGCTGTCCATCGCCAGGATCAGGTCGAAGCGGGTGAAATCGGCCCGCGTCACCTGCCGTGCCCGCAGGGCCGACAGGTCATAGCCCCGCTTGCGCGCGGCCAGAACGGCGGGCGGATGCGGCGGCTCGCCCGAATGCCAGCCGCCGGTGCCGGCGCTGTCCACCGTCAGGGCCAGGCCCGCCTGACCGGCCATGTGGCGCAGCACGGCTTCGGCCGTGGGCGACCGGCAGATGTTTCCCAGGCAGACGAACAGGACCGAGCGGGTCATCGCGGCCCCTCGCCGAAGCGCCAGCGGGCCACGCCTTCGGGCAGGGCGATGCCGGGGGCCAGATCGGGCGCGGCGACCGGCGTCGATGTTGCCAGCGCGACCGGGATCAGCCCCGCCCAGACCGGCCAGCCCCGGTCTTCGTCGGGATCGGTGCCGCCGGGGGGCGCGGCGGCGATCTTGGCCGAGGCCTCGGTCAGCGGCAGCGACAGAAGGCCGGTCGCCTTGACCTCTTGTTCGGTCATCGGGCGCAGGGTTTCCCAGCGGCCGGGGAACAGGCTGTCCACCATGGTTTTCAGATGCGCGCGTTTCGCGGCGGGGTCGGTCACGGCTTCGGCCTGACCGAAGACCATGACCGAGCGGTGGTTGACCGAATGTTCGAAGGCCGACCGCGCCAGCACCATGGCGTCGGTCAGGCTGACGGTGACGCAGACCTGCATCCCGGCCCCCGCCCGCAGGCTGCGCGAGGCCGAGGAGCCGTGCCAGTAGATCCTGTCGCCTTCGCGCCATTGCAGGGTGGGAATGACCACGGGCGCCCCGTCGATGACATAGCCGACATGGGCGACGGGCATCGCGTCCAGAATGGCGTTGATGGCGGCGCGGTCATAGGCCGCCTTTTCGGGCAGCCGGCGTAGGCGGGTGCGGGCTGAGGGGGCGGCAGAGGCGGGCCTGGACATCGGGCGTTTTCCCTTGGGGGTGGATCGCCGCACCCTGCCCGCCACGCCGGGGCGGGGTCAAGCGGCGGCAGGCCCGGGCAGGCCCGCCGCCGCGCCGGGGCGTCAGCCGCCCGAGGGGGCGCCGTGGGTCATGTCCATGCCGCCTTCGGCGGGCTTGCGGTCATTGTCCACCGGCACATCGACCGTGATCTCGGCCCCGGATTCGAAGACCAGCGTCAGCGGGAAGCTGTCGCCCTGTTTCAGTTCGCGGGTCAGGCCCATCAGCATGACGTGATCGGCCCCGCGCTTCAGTTCGTGGGTGCCGCCGGCGGGAACAGGGAAGCCGTCCTTCACCTCGACCATGGACATCACGCCTTCGGCGTTCATCACATGGGTGTGCAGCTCCACCCGTTGCGCCACATCGGCGCGGGCGCCGACAAGGCGGTCATCGGTGGTGCCCATGTTGTGCAGCATGAAGAAGGCCGCGCCCGAGGCGCCGATGCCGCCCATGGTGCGGGCATAGGGGTCCATGACGTGAATCTGGGCGTCTTCGGCGCGCAGCGGCGCGGACAGCGACAGGACGACCGCAGCAGCGGTCAGGAACAGGCGACGCGAAAGCATCTCGTTACTCCGTTGAGAATGGAAAATCGTCAGGTCGGGAAGGGTTGGCTCAGGCCAGCGCCGGGGGCGCGCGGCTGCGCGGGCGCGGCGGGCGCCGGGAGGCCGGCGCAGGGCCCGGCCGGGGCCGGGACAGGCGCGCGGCCCGGCGGCGCGGGGCCGGGGTGGCCAGCGGCGGCGACGCGGCCAGCGCCAGCCCGCCCAGCACGCAATCGGGGCAGGCAAAGGCCTGGCGGACCGGCTGGCCACGGGAATCCAGCGTGATGGTGGTGGTTGCCCCGTCGGCACAGATCTCGACCGTGACGGCACCCTGCGCCTGCGCCCGGCCGATGGCGGCATGGGACGTGGTCAGCGCCACGGCCAGCGCAAGGATCAGGCGAAGGACAAGGACGATCCGCATGTGCCCAGTCTAGCGGCTGGGCGGGGCGGGGGCCAGCGCCGATGCGGCGGCGGGGCGCGGCAAAGGACAAAAAGCCCCGGGCGGATACCGCACGGGGCCTGTCTGTCACGAAGACGGAAAGATCAGGCCGCGGCCTGGGCCTTCTCGATCTCGCGCTTGATCTTCAGGGCGTTGGACGACAGTTCGTCATCCTTGGCCTTGGCCAGGAACGCATCCAGACCGCCGCGGTGATCGACGGTGCGCAGCGCCGCCGCCGAAATGCGCAGCGAGAACGAGCGGCCGAGCGCGTCGGACTGCAGCGTCACCTCGTTGAGGTTCGGCAGGAAGCGGCGCCGGGTCTTGTTGTTGGCGTGGCTGACCATGTTGCCGGTCATCGGGCCCTTGCCCGTCAGTTCGCAGACGCGCGACATCGTGGTTTTCCTTCAGCTTTGGCAATGGGACAAAGCGCGGAGAATCCCCCGCCGTCCGAATTCGATTGCGGGCGTGTAAGTTGAAACCGAGGCGGCGTCAAGCGATTCACCACCACGATGGCGGGGCGGCTTGCAAATCCGGGCCGCGCCCTTACCTTGGCACCACGCCTTTTGCAGGATCGAAGGACCGCCGCAATGGACAAGACTCTTTTCGCCCGAATCCCCCCGGTTTCCCAGCGAGAAGAGCTGTCTCATGCCTGCTGCCTGCATCACCCTGTCGAACCTGAGCTGGTCCACGCCTGACGGCCGGCCCGTCCTTTCCAACCTGTCGCTCACGCTTGGGCCTGAACGCACCGGCATTGTCGGGCGCAACGGCTGCGGCAAGACCACGCTGCTGAAGCTGATCGCGGGCCGGTTGCGCCCAACGGCGGGCACTTTGCATGTGGCGGGCCGCATCGGGGTGCTGCGGCAGGACATCGGCGCGCATCCCGGCGAGACGGTGGCCGATCTGTTCGGCGCGCGGGCGGGGCTGGCGCTGCTGGAGCGGGCTGCCACCGGGCAGGCCGGCGCGGAGGATCTGGTGGCGGCCGACTGGACCCTGCCCCAGCGGGTTGAGGTGGCGCTGGGGCGCTGCGGGCTGGAGCTTGGCCCGCAGACGCCGCTGGCGGCGCTATCGGGCGGCCAGCGCACCCGCGCGGGGCTGGCGGCGCTGATCCTTGACGCGCCGGATTTCCTGCTGCTGGACGAGCCGACCAACAATCTGGACACCCCGGGCCGGCAGGCGGTGGCCGATCTGCTGCGCGGCTGGCGCGGCGGGGCGGTGGTGGTCAGCCATGACCGCGACCTGCTGGACGCGATGGAGGCGATCGTGGAGCTGTCGCCTTTGGGCGCGGCGCGATACGGCGGCGGCTACAGCGCCTTTGCCGCCCGCAAGGCGGAAGAGCTGGAGGCCGCGCGGCACGATCTGGCCGAGGCGGGCAAGGCCGAAGCCGAGGCCCGCCGCCGCGCCCAACAGGCGGCCGAACGCAAGGCCCGCAAGGATGGCGCGGGCCAGCGCGCCCGTGCAAAGGGCGGCCAGCCGAAGATTCTGCTGGATGCGGCGAAGGGGCGGGCCGAAGCCTCGGGCGGGGCGAACCTGCGGCTGCGCGAGGCAAGGCTGGCCGAGGCGCAGGCGGCCCTGTCCGGCGCGCGCGACCGGATCGAGGTGGTCGAGCCGCTACGGATGGAGATTCCCGCCACCGGATTGCCGCCGGCGCGGTTGGTGCTGCGGCTGGAGGCGGTCAGCGGCGGGCATGAGGCCGCCCGCCCGACGATCCGCGACCTGTCGCTGACGCTGACCGGGCCGGAGCGGCTGGCCGTGACAGGGCCGAACGGCAGCGGCAAGAGCACGCTGCTGGCGCTGATCGCGGGGCAGATGGTGCCGTTCGCCGGGCGGATTGACCGGCCGGTGCCCTGCGCGCTGCTGGATCAGGCGGTGGGTCTGCTGGACCCGGGCCAGACGCTGCGCGAGAATTTCCTGCGCCTGTCGCCCGGGGCCGGGGAAACCGCCTGCCGCGCGGCGCTGGCCCGGTTCCGCTTTCGCGCCGGCGATGCGCTGCGCCGGGTGGACGGGCTGAGCGGCGGCGAGCGGCTGCGCGCCGGGCTGGCCTGCACGCTGGGCCAGCCGCAGCCGCCTGCGCTGTTGCTGCTGGACGAGCCGACCAACCATCTGGACCTGGACGCGACCGAGGCGCTGGAGGCGGCACTGGACGCCTATGACGGGGCGCTGATCGTGGTCAGCCACGATGAACGGTTCCTGCGCGCGCTGCGCCTGACGCGGCGGCTGGATCTGGGCGGGCGGTGGCGCGGCTGAGGGTCAGCCGCCGGGGGCGCCGCGCCCCAGCAGGGCCAGCATCTCGGCCGCCGCCGCTTCGGGCGGGCGGGTGCCCTGCCCCACCTCGGCCGCAAGCCGGGCCATCACGCCCCTGGCCGGTTCGCGGTCCAGCACGGCCAGCAGGCCCTGCCGCACCTCCTGGGTGAACCAGTAGCCGGCCTGATCGGCGCGACGGCCGTCCCAATGGCCATGGGCGCGGCGCCAGTCGGCCAGCGTCTGCATCTCGGCCCAGGCGGTGGCCAGGCCGGCGCCGGACACCGCGCTGACCGGCATTGCCTTGGGGAAGCCGTCGGGGTCTTGCGGGCGGCGGCGCAACAGGCGCAGCGCGCCGGCGTAATCGGCCACGGTGCGGGTGGCGGCGGGCAGCAGGTCGCCATCGGCCTTGTTGACCAGGATCAGGTCGGCCATCTCCATGATGCCACGCTTGACGCCCTGCAATTCGTCGCCGCCCGCCGGGGCCATGAGCAGGACGAACAGATCGCACATCTCGGCCACCATGGTTTCGGACTGGCCGACGCCGACCGTCTCGATCAGCACCACATCGAACCCGGCGGCTTCGCACAGCGCCACCGCCTCGCGCGTGCGGCGGGCCACCCCGCCCATCTGGGCCTGGCTGGGCGAGGGGCGGATGAAGGCGGCGGGGTGGCGCGACAGCCGTTCCATCCGGGTCTTGTCCCCCAGGATCGAGCCGCCCGACCGGGCCGAGGACGGATCGACCGCTAGCACCGCCACACGCAGCCCGGCCTCGACCAGCAGCATCCCGAAGGCTTCGATGAAGGTGGATTTGCCGACGCCCGGCGTGCCGGAAAGCCCCAGCCGCAGCGCCTGCCGGTCGCGGCCCAGCGCGGACAGCAGCGCCACCGCCTGCGCCCGGTGATCGGCGCGGCCGCTTTCCACCAGCGTGATCGCGCGGGCCAGCGCCCTGCGGTCGCCGCCCCGGATCGCCGCCGCCGTTCCTGCGATGTCCATGCCGCGCCTCCTTCGACCTTGCCGGTTTCTGCCCGACCGCGCGGCGAAGTGCCAGAGGAAGTGACGTGCGGCCAGCCGCGAGCGGGGGCGCTGCCCCCGCACCCCCGGGATATTTGGGGACAGATGAAAGGGCGGCTCCGGTCAGCAGGTCAGCCGATCAGGATCACCACCCAGGCGACACCGGCCGCAAGGGCCGCCAGCGCGACGCCGGCGCTGCCGCAATCCTTGGCCTTGCGGGCGCGGGGGTGGGTGTCGGTCGAGATGTAATCGACCACCTCCTCGATCGCGGTGTTCAGCAGTTCCGCCGCCAGCACCAGCAGGCCCAGCCCCAGGATGACCGCGCGTTCGCCCGCCGTCAGGTCAAGCGAGAACGCCAGGGCGGCCGAGGCGATGTTCAGGATCGTCCATTGCCGCAGCGTCTTTTCGCTGGCCCAGGCGGCGCGCCAGCCGTCCCAGCTCCAGATCACCGTATTGGCGAAGCGGCGTGCCTCGCCCCGTAGGAATTCCATGACCGGCGCCCTCCCCTGCTCCGAGACGGGCAGATTAGCGGGCCTTCCGCCATGCGTCGAGCCAGGCGCGCACGCAGGTCACCACATGGGCGAAGCGGTCGCCGCCCAGATGGGTGCCGCCATACCAGCGGGTGACGACCACGACATGATCGGTCAGGCCTTCGCGTTCCAGCATCCGCAGGATCACCGCGCCGGCGCCGGATTCGCCATCATCGTTGCGCATCGGCCCACCGTCCGACAGCACGGCGGCCCAACTGTTGTGGGTGGCCTTGGCAAAGCGTTTCTCGCGCTTCAGCCCGGTCAGGAAGGCATCAATCCCGGCGCGGCCCTGCACCGGGCCGCCGCTGACCGCATAGCGCGAGCCGCGGTCACGGACCACATCGTCAAGCCGGATCGCGCCGGGGGGAAGCGTCATGGCTGTGTCCTGCGGGCCAAGGAAAAGGGCGCCCGGTCGGGGCGCCCTCTCCGGGTTACAAGTCCGGGTTACGGGTCGCGGGCGGATCAGACCGCCTTTTTCAGCGCCTCGACCAGATCGGTCTTTTCCCAGCTGAAGCCGCCGTCCTCGGTGGGCGCGCGACCGAAGTGGCCATAGGCCGCGGTGCGCTGGTAGATCGGACGGGTCAGGTTCAGGTGGGTGCGGATGCCACGGGGCGTGAGGTCCATCACCTCCATCACGGCGCGTTCGATCTGCGCCTCGTCCACCTGGCCGGTGCCATGGGTATCGACATAGATCGACAGCGGCTTGGCCACGCCGATGGCATAGCTGACCTGCAGGGTGCAGCGGTCGGCCAGACCGGCGGCGACCACGTTCTTGGCCAGATAGCGCGCGGCATAGGCGGCCGAGCGGTCAACCTTGGTCGGGTCCTTGCCCGAGAAGGCGCCGCCGCCATGCGGGGCCGCGCCGCCATAGGTATCGACGATGATCTTGCGCCCGGTCAGGCCCGCGTCGCCGTCCGGGCCGCCGATCACGAAGGTGCCGGTCGGGTTGACGTGCCATTCGGTCTTCTTGGTCAGCCAGCCTTCGGGCAGGACTTCGCGGATATAGGGTTCCACGATGCCACGGATGACCTTCGAGGTCTGCCGCTTCGAGGTGTGCTGGGTGGACAGCACGATCGAGGTCACCTCGACCGGCTTGCCGTCGACATAGCGCAGGGTGAGCTGGCTTTTGGCATCCGGGCCCAGCGTCGGTTCCTTGCCGGATTTGCGCACCTCGGCCAGGCGGCGCAGGATGGCATGGGCATACTGGATGGGGGCCGGCATGTATTCGGGCGTCTCGCGCGTGGCGTAGCCGAACATGATGCCCTGATCGCCTGCGCCGTCACGGTCCACGCCTTGCGCGATATGGGCCGACTGTTCGTGCAGGTAGTTGTGGATCTTGATCTTTTCCCAGTGGAATTTCTTCTGCTCATAGCCGATGTCGCGGACACATTCGCGGACGATGCCGTCGATGCGCTGCATCATCTCATGGGTCTTTTCCTTGCTGGACAGGCCAACCTCGCCGCCCACCACGACCCGGTTCGTCGTTGCGAAGGTTTCGCAGGCGACACGGGCGTTCGGTTCGATCGTCAGGAAAGCATCCAGAACGGCATCCGAAACGCGGTCACACAGCTTGTCGGGGTGCCCCTCCGAGACGGACTCGGAAGTGAAGACATAGTTCTTGCGGGTCATTGGGAAGTGCTCCGTTGGTTGATCCCCGTCACGCCAGGAAGCCGTTGTGACAGTTCGATAGCGGCGGACTTACGCGCCACAGATACAACAATCAAGCGCCATCGCGCCGCAGGCGGACCAGACCGGCCAGGACGAGCCCCGCCAGCAACAGCAGGGCCAGCGGCCAATCGCCGATGCGCGCATAGGGCGTGGCGGGCAGCGGCCCGGGCAGCGACACATCAAGCGTGCCGCGCGCGCCAAGCGGCAGAAGGGCGGGGGCGCCGTGCAGGTCTGTCACGGTGCGACCGCGCGCGTCTGTCACCAGCGACACGCCGGTATTGGCCACGCGCACCAGCGGCAGGCCCAGTTCCACGGCACGCAGCCGCGCCTGGGCAAGATGCTGATAGGGGCCTGTCAGGGTGCCGAACCAGGCATCATTGGTGATCTGCAGCAGCCAGTCGGCGCGGGGCGCGGCAATCAGCTCTTCGGGGAAGATCGCCTCGTAACAGATGACCGGCAGGGCAAGGCCGGTACGCGGCGACAGCGCCACCGCGTTGCGGGTGGTGCCCGCCGCATAGGCCGCGCCGGTCTGTGCGGCAAAGGCCCGCAGGCCGAAGGTTTCATAGGCCCAGTCACCGAAGGGGACATATTCGCCGAAGGGGACAAGGTGGATCTTGTCGAAGACCGGGGTGATGCTGCCGCCCGGCCCGATCACCGCAAGGCTGTTCCAGCCCAGATCGCCTTCGACCCGCTGGATGCCGGCGGCCAGCGGCGTGCCGCCCGCCACCGCCGCCATGGCCAGCGCCGCACCCTGCCCTTCGTTCAGCAGGAAGGGAACGGCGGTTTCGGGCCAGACGATCAGGTCGGCCGGCGCATCGGCCGACAGGGCCAGCAGGATGTCGAAATTGGCGCGGGCCTCGTCCGGGTCCCATTTCAGGCTTTGGGCGATGTCGGGCTGCACCAGCCGCACCACGCCGCCGGGCGCTGCCGGTTCGGGAAGGGACAGCCGGTGCCAGGACCAGCCGCCCGCCACGGCCAGCACCAGCGCCGGCACCGCAAGCCCGCGCCGGCCCCAGGCCAGCGGCGCCGCCAGCGCCAGCAGCGTGGCCGCCGTCAGGCCGTTGGCCCCGATCAGCGCGGCGGTCTGAACCAGCGGCGTCTCGGTCCAGATGTGGCCGGGCAAGGCCCAGGGAAAGCCGGTCAGCACAAGGCCGCGCGCCAGTTCCGCCCCGGACCAGGCCAGCGCCACGGTGACCGCGCCGCCGCCCAGCCGCCGGGCCAGCCAGCCGGCCGCCCCCCAGAACAGGCCCAGCCCGAAGGCGATGCCCAGAATCGCGAAGGGCGCCATCCAGCCATGGCGCCAGGGATCAACGAAGAACGGCTGGACGATCCAGCTTAGCGCAAAGGCGAAATGCCCCGCCCCGATCAGCCAGCCCCGGCGAAAGGCCGCGCCGGGCGTGGGCGCCGAGGCCATGCGCCACAGCGCCAGCGCCAACCCGGCCAGCGCCACCGGCCAAAGCCCGAGAGGCGCCTGCCCGAGGGCAATCGCCACCCCCAGCGCCGCATCCCGCAGCGCCGTTCTTTGGCCGGGGCGCATGGCGGTCAGGGCTCGGCCGGGGCCGTGCCGCGCCCGGGCAGCCGCAACCGCAGCCGCTTGATGCGGCGGGCATCGGCATCGACGATCTCGATCTGCGCGCCGCTTTCGTGATCGACCACCTCGCCCCGCGCCGGCACGCGGCCGGTGCGCAGGAAGACCAGCCCGCCGATGGTGTCGATCTCGTCATCATCCTCGCCGGTGCGCAGTTGCAGGCCCAGCGCCTGTTCCAGCTCTTCCAGCGGGGCGGTGGACTGGGCCAGGATCACGCCGGGGCTTTCCTCTTTCCACAGCGCGCTTTCGTCTTCGTCGTGCTCGTCCTCGATCTCGCCGATGACGGTCTCGATCAGGTCTTCGATGGTGACCAGACCATCGACCCCGCCGTATTCGTCGATCACCAGCGCCATATGGACGCGCTCTTTCTGCATCTTCTGCAGCAGGACGCCGGTCGGCATCGAGGGCGGCGCGTAAAGGATCGGGCGCAGCAGGCGCTTCAGGCTGAAGCGGCCGCTCTGGCCGAAGCCGTGCTGCAAGGCCAGATCCTTGAGCAGGACAAGGCCCTGCGGATGGTCAAGCGTGCCCTTGTAGACCGGCACCCGGGAAAACCCGTGTTCCCGGAACACCTCGACCAGATCGTCCTTGCCGATGTCCAGCGGCACGGCCACGATCTCGGCCTTGGGAATGGCCACGTCATCCACCCGCATCCGCCGCAGGGCCCCAAGGCCCGGCGAAGTGGCGATTCCCGGCGCTGGGGCGGCGGGATTTGCGGTTTCGGAATCGTTGTTCGGGGTGAACGCGGAAAGGAGCCGGCCAAAAAACCCGCGTCCCGCGGGTTCTGCCGGAGGTTCGTCGGTCAACTGCGGCTGCGCCTCAGGCGCGGCGGAAGACCCATCGCTGCTACTGCCCATCTGTCCTTTGTCCAGAACGCACCCGTCTTGCGGGCGCGTCTCAATATGGGTCGGAAACACCAAGCTGCGCAAGTATGCGCACCTCATGCGCCTCCATCAGCGTGGCATCTTCGTCCTCGACATGGTCATAGCCCAAGAGATGCAGCACGCCATGCACCATCAGATGCAGCACATGGTCGGCCATGGGCTTGCCCTGTTCCCCGGCCTCGCGGGCGCAGGTTTCCCAGGCGATGGCAATGTCGCCCAGGGATTCGGGATCGTCCGGCGCGCCCGGTTCGGGGCGTTCCGGCTCGGCGCCGATCACCTCGGCGGCGCGTTCGTCTGAGGGCCAGGACAGCACGTTCGTCGGCTGCGGCTTGCCGCGGAAATCGGCGTTCAGCACCGCGATGCGGGCATCGTCGCAGCCCAGAACCGAGATCTGGAAACCCGCTTCCGGCAACCCCAGCCCCGCCAGCACGGCACGCGCCGCCCGTTCGGCCGCCTGATCAAGCCCGAAAGCCTGCCAGCGCGCATCCTCGATCACCGTTTCGACCAGACTGTCCATGCCCCGCCCCTACCCCGAAACCCTGCCCCGCTCAAGCCATTGCCGGGCCCCCGGTCAGGTGCCCCGCGGCTTGGCGCGCAGCGTGGGTTCGGCCTGGGTCGGATCGTCCGGCCAGGGATGGCGCGGATACTGTCCGCGCATGTCCTTGCGAACATCGGCATAGGACGTGGCCCAGAACCGGGGCAGGTCCAGCGTCACCTGCACCGGCCGCTGGGCCGGGGACAGCAGCGTCACCCGCAGCGGCAGGCGGTGCTGGCCCACGGTCGGGTGCCGCGTCACGCCGAACATCTCTTGCAGGCGCACCTCGATCGACGGGTGGTCGCCGTCATAGTCGATGGGCACCGCGCGCCCCAGCGGCGTGGTGAACTGCGCGGGCGCCAGCCGGTCCAACTCGGACCGCTGGCCGTGCGACAGGCGGGCCAGCAGGGGCTGGGTCAGGTCCAGCGCCGCCAGATCGGCCGCGCTGCGCTTGCCGTCAAGATAGGGCAGAAGCCAGTCTTCGGCGCTGTCCAGCAGGGCGGTCTCGGTCACCTCGGGCCAGTCCTCGCCCCGGGCCAGCGCGATGCGCGCCCGCAGCCGGCGGGCGGCGGGTGTCCAGGGCAGGCCCAGCGCCCGCAAGCCTTCAAGCGCGGCACGGGCCAGCGCCTCGGGCGGGGCCTCGGGCCAGGGCCGGTCGTCCAGCACCAGCGCGCCGAACACCTCTTGCCGCCGCGCCTGCACCCGGCCTGTGCGGCGGTCCCACTCCACCGTTTCGCGCCAGGTGATCGCCGCGCCGTGCAGCGCGCGCAGGTCGGCCTCCTCCAGCTCCACCGCCTGCCGCACCGCCGCCTCGCGAGGGTCGCCGTCCAGGTCGGTGGCCACGATCAGCCGCGCCTTCGCCAGCGGCGTGCCTTCGGGCAGCAGCGCCCCCTTGCCGCCGGACAAAAGGTAACGCGGCGCCTCGCCCTTGCGGCGCAGCCCGATCCGGTCGGGATAGGCCAGCGAGGCCATCGCCCCCACGGACAGCCCCGCCTGCGTGCCCTGCGGCACCGCGCGGGCCAGCCGCTTCGCCTCGACCCGGATACGCTCGATGGTGGCGCGATGCGCCTCGGCGGGGGGGCGATCCAACGCCTTCAGCCGCAGCATCAGGTCAGGCCCCGCGCCGCGCAGCGGATCGCGCTCTTCCAGCAGGGCGGCCAGCGGGGCCGCCGCCGGCCCGGCCACCATCAGCATATGCGCCAGCCGCGGATGGAGCGGCAGCGCCGCCAGCGCCCGGCCATGCGGGGTGATGCGGCCCTGCCCGTCCAGCGCGCCCAGCCCGGCCAGCAGCGCCCGCGCCTCGGCCAGCGGGCCGGGGGCGGGGGGCGTCAGGAAGGCCAGCGCGTCAGACCCCCAAAGCGCCAGTTCCAGCGCCAGCGGCGTCAGGTCCGCCGCCTCGATCTCGGCCGGGGGATAGGCCCGCAGGCCGCCCTCCTCGCCCTTGGTCCACAGCCGGTAACAGATGCCCTCGGCCACCCGGCCGGCCCGGCCCCGGCGCTGTTCGGCCTCGGCCCGGGTCACCCGCTCGGTCACCAGCCGCGACATGCCCGAGGCGGGGTCGAACCGCGCCCGCCGCGCGCGGCCGCCGTCCACCACGACACGGATGTCGGGCAGCGTCAGCGAGGTTTCGGCAATGGCGGTGGCCAGCACCACCTTGCGCCCTGGCGCCGGGGCCAGCGCGGCCCGCTGGGCGGCAAAGTCCATCGCCCCGAACAGCGGCCGCAGGGTCAGGCCGGGCAGGCCCTGCATCTGCGCCTCGACCCGGCGGATTTCGCCCTCGCCGGGCAGGAAGACCAGAACCCCGCCCTCGGTTTCCTCCAGCGCCTGCCGCAACAGGCCGGCCACCGCCGCCTCGAACCGCAGCGAGGCATCCACCGGCCGGGCCAGCCAGCGGGTTTCCACCGGAAAGGCGCGGCCTTCGGCGGTGATCACGGGCGCGTCGCCGATCAGCGCCGCCACCGGCGCGGCGTCCAGCGTGGCCGACATGACGACCAGCGCCAGATCGGGCCGCAGCGCCGCCCGCACCTCAAGCGCCAGCGCAAGGCCAAGGTCGGCCTGCAACGACCGTTCGTGGAATTCGTCGAAGATCACGCAGGACACGCCGGGCAATTCGGCGTCGGACTGGATCATCCGGGTCAGGATGCCCTCGGTCACCACCTCGATCCGGGTGGCGGCCGAAACCTTCGCCTCGCCCCGGATGCGGTATCCGACGCGCTGGCCGACCGGCTCTCCCAGCGTTTCGGCCATCCGTTCGGCGGCGGCGCGGGCAGCCAGGCGGCGCGGCTCCAGCATGACGATGCGGCCGGAAAACAGGCCCGAGGCCAGCAGGTCAAGCGGCACCACGGTGGTCTTGCCGGCCCCGGGTGGTGCTTGCAGCACGGCAGCCCCGCGCGTGGCAAGGGCCGCGCGCAGATCGGGCAGGATGGCGGTGACGGGCAGGTCGGTCATGCCGCCTCATGCCATGGCGGGCCGGTTCTGGCCAGACCGGCGCGCGTGGCGCTGGCATGGGGAAGAAAGCCCCTGCCCTTTCCTCTGTCCGCAAATATCCCGGGGGTGCGGGGGCAGCGCCCCCGCCCCGGGCCAGCCGTCAGACGCGGCGGCCCCAAAGATCGTAATCGGCGGCCTCGTCCACCTCGACCGTCACCCTGTCGCCGGGCCGCAGATCCTCGAACCCTTCGTCGATGAACAGGTTGCCGTCGATTTCCGGGGCATCGGCCCTGGTGCGGCAGGTGGCGCCTTCGGCATCCACCTCGTCCACGATCACCTCGATCCGGCTGCCGACGCGGGCCGCCAGCTTCGCCTCGGAAATCGCCTGCGCCTTTTCCATGAAACGGGCGTAGCGGTCTTCCTTCACCTCTTCGGGCACATGGTCGGGCAGGTCGTTCGACCGCGCGCCCTTGACGTTCTCGTAGCGGAAGGCACCAACGCGGTCGAGCTGCGCCTCGTCCAGCCAGTCCAGCAGGGTCTGGAATTCGGCCTCGGTCTCGCCGGGATAGCCGACGATGAAGGTCGAGCGCAGCACGATGTCGGGGCAGGTGCGGCGCCAGGCGGCGATCTCGTCCAGGGTGCGGGCGGCGGCGGCGGGGCGGGCCATCCGCTTCAGCGTGTCGGGGTGGGCGTGCTGGAAGGGAATGTCGAGATAGGGCAGGATGCGCCCTTCGGCCATCAGCGGCACCAGATCGCGCACATGCGGATAGGGATAGACGTAATGCAGCCGCACCCAGGCGCCCAGGCTGCCCAGATCGCGGGCCAAGCTGAGGATCGGGAACTTCTCGTCGCGCCCCTTCCAGTCGGTTCCATAGGCCGAGGTGTCCTGGCTGATCACCAGCAGTTCCTTCACCCCCGCCTCGACCAGCTTTTCCGCCTCGCGCAGGATGGCCCTGGCGGGGCGGCTGACCAGGCGGCCGCGCATGTCGGGGATGATGCAGAACTTGCAGGCGTGGTCGCAGCCTTCGGAGATCTTGAGATAACTGTAATGCCGGGGCGTCAGCGAAACGCCGGTGGCGGGCAGCAGATCGACAAAGGGGTTCGGCGCCGGGGGGGCGGCGGCATGGACGGCATCCAGCACGGCCTCATACTGATGCGGGCCGGTGACGGCCAGCACGCGGGGGTGCGTGCCGGTGATCATCTCGGGCTCGGCGCCCAGGCAGCCGGTGACGATGACCTTGCCGTTTTCGCGCAGCGCCTCGCCGATGGCGTCCAGGCTTTCGGCGCGGGCGCTGTCAAGGAAGCCGCAGGTGTTCACGATCACCGCGTCGGCGCCCTGATAATCGGGGCTGATGGCATAGCCTTCGGCGCGCAGCCGGGTGAGGATGCGTTCGCTGTCCACCAGCGCCTTGGGGCAGCCAAGCGAGACCATGCCGATCCGGGGCTGGCCGGGGCGGGCGGGGTCGGCGGCAAGCCGGGCGCGGGCAAGGTCGGGGCGAAGATCGGGCGGGTTCTGGGTCATGCGCCGCATATATCGCAGCGCCCGGGGCGGGGATAGGGGGCGCCGCAGGACGGGGGGCGCTGCCCCCCGCGGGCCAAAGGCCCTTCCCCCCGGGGTATTTGGACCAAGGGGAAGACACCGGACCGGCTGCGAGGGGGATGCGCCGTTCGGGCTTGGTCGGCGGGGCCCGGGGCGGCTAGGGTTTCGCCCGGAGGTGGAGACCATGACCGATTCCCGACCGCTGGTGATTTCCTGTCCGCTGCCCCGGACGCTGGACCTGATCTTCACGCCCGAGCGTCTGGCCGGGCTGCGCGCCCGCTATCGCCTTGTCGAGACGGTGGATGAGGAACTGGCCACGCTGCCGCCCGCGGTGCTGGCCGAGGCGCGCTACATCATCGGCCAGCCGCCGCTGAGCGAGGCCACCCTTGCCGCGATGACCGGGCTGCGCTGCATCTTCAACGTGGAATCGAACCTGCTGCCGAACATGCCCTATGACGCCGCCTTTGCCCGCGGCATTCATGTGGTGACGACCGGGGCCGTCTTTGCCGAGCCGGTGGCGGAAATCGGGCTGGGCTTCGCGCTGTCGTTGCTGCGCAACATCCACGGCGCCGAGGCGGATTTCCGCGCCGGGCGCGAGTTGTGGGGCGGGGACGGCAACGCACAGGCGCGGCTGCTGACCGGGGCCGAGGTGTCGATCATCGGCTTCGGCGATCTGGGCCGGGCGCTGGCGCGGGTGCTGGCGGGGTTCCGGCCGCGGCTGTCGATCCATGATCCCTGGCTGCCGGAAGCGCGCATCCGCGAGGCGCGGGCGCGGCCGGTAGACCTGCCGACGGCGCTGCGCGAGGCGGATGTGGTCTTCGTCACGGCTGCGGTCACCTCTGAAAACCGCGGGTTTCTGGGCGCGGAGGCCTTTGCCACGCTGCGCCCCGGCGCGGCCTTCATCCTGCTGTCGCGCGCCGATGTGGTGGATTTCGATGCGCTGCTGGAGGCGGTGGCCAGCGGGCGGATCGTGGCAGCGACGGATGTCTGGCCCGAAGAGCCCCTGCCCCGCGATCACCGGGCGCGCGCCCTGCCCGGCCTGCTGAAAAGCGCCCACCGGGCGGGCGCGCTGGACGTGGCCTTCCAGCGGATGGGCGAGATGGTGCTGGCCGACATGGACCTGATCGACCGCGGCCTGCCGCCAAACCTGTGCAAGCGCGCCGAACGCGAGACGGTGGCGCGGATGCGATCGCGCCCGGTCAGCCGGAACTGAGGGCCGGCGCCGGGGGGGGACAGGATATTCAGCCCTTGGGCAGGGTCTTCATCGACTGCCGCGCGCCGAACCGCAGGCCAAGGCGGATGAGCAGGATGTTGAACACGGCAGTCCCGAGGCCGAGGGCAACGAAGACCATCGGGTCTTCGGCCCCGATTTCGCGCATCATCCGATCGTCGGCGGCAAAGCCAAGCGCGGCGATGCCGACCATGACGGCGGTTGCCAGCAGGCCGCAGGCCAGCGCAAGGCGCCACTGGCGGGCGCCGGCAGGGATGGCGCGTTCCCGCATGACCCAGATCTGCGCCGTGCTCATCCCCGCAACGAAGGTGAGGATGACGCCCATTGCGGAATTCCCGACCTCGACGAAATGGGTGATGAGCAGCAGGAGGGCGATCATCGCCGCAAAGACCGCGGCATAGATCCCGATCAGCGAAACAAATGACATCGGCGATATGGTCTGCGCGCCGCGGATTTCTGAGTCAGACATTCCAAGCCCTTGCATGGAAATTGGTTTGATCATGGCGCGCGTAGCATGTTTCCGGCCGGGGACGAAAGCCGTGGAAACCCCGCCCCACCGGCGCCGCGCCCTTTGGCGGCCGGGGGCCGCAAGGTCGCGGCGGTTTGATGCCGCGGGTGGTGGCTGGTTCTTGCCGAAGGGGGGGCACCAGCCTAGCATGGTTTGAAAAGTATAAACGAGTGGAGGCGTCGATGCGGTGGCTGCTTCGGGCGGTGGGCGCGATCCTGATCCTTGTGCTTCTGGGCGCGGGGCTGTTGCTGATGGTGCCGACCGAGCGGGTGGCCCAGGCGGCGGCCCAGCAGTTTGAAAAACTGACCGGACGCGCCCTGACCATCGAGGGCAAGGTGACACCGCGGTTCTGGCCGGTGCTGGGCGTGACCACCGGCCCGGTCAGCATGGCCAATGCCGACTGGTCCAA
Organism: Pseudogemmobacter blasticus; assembly: GCF_003071405.1. NCBI lineage: Bacteria > Pseudomonadati > Pseudomonadota > Alphaproteobacteria > Rhodobacterales > Paracoccaceae > Pseudogemmobacter > Pseudogemmobacter blasticus. The sequence continues at coordinate 1,250,065 of NZ_CP020470.1, forward strand.
GGAACCGGGACCGATGTTCGCGGCCGACGGTCTGGTGATCGAGATCAACGCCTCGGCCCTGCTGGGGGGCGACATCCGCATCCTGGGCCTGCGGGCGGAAAACCCGCGCATCCTGCTGGAACGGGCCAGGGACGGGCGCGAGAACTGGGTGTTCGGCGGCGGCGGTTCGGGCGGCGAGGTCAGCGAGGCGACGCCGGGTGTGGGCAAGTCCTACACGCTGGAGGAAGGCCGGATCAGCGGCGGCACCATCCGCTATATCGACCACGCCAGCGGTCGGCGCATCGCGCTGGACAATGTGGATGCGGTGCTGAAGGTGCCGGATTTCACCGGCCCCTTCACGCTGGAGCTGAGCGCGCTGTCGGGCGGGCAGAACGTGGCGCTGTCGGCGCAGGCGGATGTGTTCTCGGCCTTTACCGAAGGGCGGGTGGTGCCGCTGACGCTGAAGGCCAGCGCCGGCAAGGCGCGGGTGGCGTTTGACGGGCGGGCCGGCTGGAACCCGCTGGCCGCCGAGGGCACGCTGGAGGCCGATCTGCCGGACCTGCCGGCGGTGGGCGCGGCGATGGGCAGCGCGATCTCGACCCCGCCGCCGGGGTTCGGGGCCGACCGGCTGACGGTGGCGGGGCAGTTGACGCTGGACGGCAGCGGGGCGGCCTATCTGCGCGGGGCGAAGATCGTGGCCGACGCGAATGAGATCACCGGCGATCTGGACCTGAAACCCGGCAAGGACCGGCCGAAACTGTCGGCCCAGTTGCGCAGCGGGCCGCTGGTGCTGGCCGGTGCGGCGGGCGGCAGCGTGCAGGGCGGCGGTTCGGGCGGCGGGATGCAGGCCGCGGGCTGGCCGAAGGACCGGATCGACGTGTCGGCCCTGGGTGCAATGGATGCGGCGGTGGCGCTGGTGGCGCCGTCTGTCGATCTGGGGGTGGCCAAGCTGGGCGAGACCCGCGCGCTGATCACCATCGACCGGGCGCGGGCGGTGTTCGACATCCGGCAGATGGCGGCCTATGGCGGCAGCGTGACCGGCCAGTTCGTTCTGAACGGGCGCGGCGGCCTGTCGGTCGGCGGCGATCTGGCGCTGAAGGGCATCGGGATGGAGCCGCTTCTGCAGGACATGGCCGGCTGGGACAGGCTGATCGCGCAGGGCAACCTGACGCTGAACTTCCTGGGGGTCGGCAATTCGGTGGACGAGATCATGCAGGGCCTGAAGGGCAGCGGCAGCCTGAGCCTGGGCAAGGGCGAAATCCGCGGGCTGGACATCGGGGGGATGCTGCGCACGCTGGATGCGGGCTATGTCGGCGAAGGGCAGAAGACCATCTTCGACGGGATCGCGGGCAGCTTCTCCATCGCCGGCGGCGTGCTGTCGAACAGCGACCTCAAGCTGGTGGCGCCCTATCTGACGGCCACCGGCATGGGTGAGATCGGGCTTGGCAAGCGCGACCTGAACTATCGCATCCGGCCGACCGCGCTGACCAAGGAAGACGGCAGCGGCGGCGTCATGGTGCCGCTGTGGATCACCGGAAGCTGGGCCGATCCGACCTTCCGGCTGGATCTGGAAGCCATCGCCCGCGAGAAGATGGAAGCCGAGGCGAAGGCCGCGGAAGAGCGGCTGAAAGCCGAAGCCAAGGCCGCAGAAGCCAAGGCCAAGGCCGAGCTGGAGGCGAAGCTGGCAAAGGAAGGCATCGTTGCGGGCGAAGGCGAATCGCTGGAAGATGCGGTGAAGCGCAAGGCGCAGGACGCGCTGACCGAGGAAGCCGGCAAGCTGCTGAACGGCATCCTGCAAGGCAACTGAAAGCGCGGACGCCGGATGAAAAAGGGGCGGCCCCGGGGGCCGCCCCTTTCCCGTCTGTGCACCTGCGCCTTACGGCAGGACGTTGGTCGTCGGGCGCGGCGTGGCGGCGGTTTCGGCCGGCAGCACCGGCAGGGTCACGGCCGGCATGGTGCCGGTCAGGCTGTCAAGGAAGGCGACAAGCTGGTCGGCCTCGGTGTCGGTGATGGCCTCGCCCAACTGGCTTTCGGCCATGATCTGCACCGCGATCTTCAGATCCCAGACCTTGCCCGAGTGGAAATAGGGCGCGGTCAGCGCGATGTTGCGCAGGGGCGCGGCGCGGAAGACATATTCGTCATCCGCCGTTGCGGTCACGGCAAAGCGGCCCTTGTCGCCGACCGGCAGGATTTCGGCGCCGGGTTTTTCGACCAGACCGAACGGATAATAGCCGTGCCCGCCGATGTTGACACCCGAGTGGCAGGCCGAGCATCCCTTGTCGAGGAACAGCGTCAGCCCGGCCTTGGCCTGATCCGACAGGGCGGCATCATCGCCGTTCAGCCAGGCATCGAACGGGGCGGGGGTGATCAGCGTGGCCTCGAACACCTCGATCGCCTTGGCCATGTTGTCGAAGCTGACCGGATCAACCTCCTCCGGGAAGGCGGCGGCGAACCAGTCGTTATAGGCCGGCATGGATTTCAGCGTGGCAACCACATTGTCCGGCGTGTTCGCCATTTCGACGCCCGCCTGCACCGGCCCCTTGGCCTGCGCCTTCAGGTCATCGGCACGGCCATCCCAGAACTGGGCCTCGTTCAGCACGGCGTTCAGCACGGTGGGCGCGTTGCGCGGCCCCTTCTGCCAACCATGGCCGACCGAGGTTTCCATGTTGTCATCGCCGCCGGTGGTCAGGTTGTGGCACGAATAGCAGGAAAACACGCCCGAGGCCGACAGCCGCGGATCGAAGAACAGCGCCTTGCCAAGGTCGATCTTCGCGGGGCTGGCGGGGTTGTCGGCAACCGCCGGCACGGTGGACGGCAGCGGCTTGAAGGTCTGGGCCGCGCGGTCACGCAAATCATCCGCGGCGGCAGCCCCCGCCAGGGCGGTCGTTGCAAGGGCAAGAGCCAGGATACGTTTCATGATTGGTCCTCTTTCCAGGTCTGTCGCGCAGGGGAAGAAGGGCAGAACCGGCCGGGATGAGGCCATGACTTAGATCAATTCTAAATCCGACCAAGGTCCGCACCCCAGATAAGCCGCCGCTTACAGGCGACATTCCTTTGAAAACCAAGGATTTTGCAAAAACCCAGCGCGACTGCGACCCGCCGCCGCAGCCGGATGCGTCGGCCGGGGCGCCCTTGGCTTCCGTGCCAGGGCGAAACGGTCGGGGCGGATGGGTTTCAAGCAAACGGCCCTGCCGGTGCGCACCAGACAGGGCCGTTTTAACTTATGTTCCGCCTTGGCGGCGGCGATCCCGCAGCCGGACCATTGCCGGGCGTCGCCGCCTTAGCGGCGGCGATCCCGGCGGGCGCTCATCGGCTGGAAGGCCACGCCGACATGGGCCTCGCAATAGGGTTTGCCGGGCAGGCTGGGCAGTCCGCAGAACCAGAAATCCTCGGTCGCGGGGTCGCCGATCGGCCATTTGCAGGTGCGTTCGGTCAGCTCCATCAGCGTCAGCTTCTTGGCCCGCTTCTCCACCTCGCGCACCGAAGCCAAGGCCTCGGGCGAGATTTCATTCAGGCTGGGCTGCGGCGGCAGCGGCTGGCCGGCGGGCACGATGGCCTTGCGCAGGGGCAGCGGCGTGACATTCGACACCGGCGCCGCAGCGGCGGGCCGTTCGGCGGCCGCGGGGCGCGGCGGCGGGGCCGGCTCGGCCCGGGGCGGCGCGGGCGGTTCGGGGCGCAGCGGCGTAACCCCTTCGGGCCGGGCCGCCGCGGCGGCCGGGGCAACCGGGGCGCTCGCCTCGTCCTCATCCTTGCCGCCGACACGGTTCGACAGGCCCAGACGATGGACCTTGCCGATCACCGCATTGCGGGTGACACCGCCCAGTTCCTTGGCGATCTGGCTGGCCGACTGGCCTTCGGCCCACATCCGCTTGAGCGTCTCGACACGCTCGTCCGTCCAGGACATCTGTTTCTCCGACTGTCTGAAGGTTGGGGCCATTCTACAGGTGCAGGGGCACTGGCCGCAAGGGCGGCGCGGTTTTCGCGCCGGCTTTCCTTTGCGGCAGAAGAATCGTTCCGCTTCCGCAGGGCGCAGAACGGGGCTTTTCATCCGCCGCCGGCCGCGCTATGCGATCTGCATGAACCTCAGCGCCCTCCTCTCGATCTCGCTGCGACGCCGATAAGGCGACGGTTCCGGCCTGCCCGGCCGCCAAAGGGCATTTCCGCACATTGACACCCGGCCTGACGCCCGCATAGGGCTAGGGCTTCGCATCCAAGGGGTTTTCCCATGATTTCGCCCGTGCTTCCGACCTATAACCGTGCCGATCTTGCCTTCGTCAAAGGCGAAGGAAGCTGGCTGGTAACGCAGGACGGGCGCCGATACCTGGACCTGGGCGCCGGCATCGCGGTGAACGCGCTGGGACATGCCCATCCCGCACTGGTCGAGACGCTGACCGAACAGGCGCAGAAGCTGTGGCATGTGTCGAACGTCTATCGGATTCCCGAACAGGAACGGCTGGCCGAGATGCTGGTTGACCTGACCTTTGCCGATACGGTGTTCTTCACCAATTCCGGCACCGAGACCGCCGAGCTGGCCATCAAGATGGCGCGCAAGTTCCATTACGAGAACGGCCAGCCCGAACGCACCGGCTTTGTCACGCTGGAAGGCGCTTTCCATGGCCGGTCCACCGGGGCCATCGCGGCGGCGGGGTCGGAGAAGATGGTCAAGGGCTTCGGTCCGCTGATGCCGGGCTTCACCCAGATCAGATGGGGCGACCATGAGGCCCTGCGCGCGGCGATCACCGACCAGACCTGCGCGGTGATCGTGGAACCGATCCAGGGCGAAGGCGGCATCCGCGCCCTGCCCGACCAGTGCCTCAAGGGCCTGCGCGACCTGTGCGACAGCACCGGCACGCTTCTGGTGTTCGACGAGGTGCAATGCGGCGTGGCCCGCACCGGCCGGCTTTTCGCGCATGAATGGGCGGGCATCACGCCCGACATCATGATGGTTGCCAAGGGCATCGGCGGCGGCTTCCCGCTGGGCGCGCTGCTGGCCACCGAACGCGCCGCCAAGGGCATGGTCGCGGGCACCCACGGGTCAACCTATGGCGGCAACCCGCTGGGCTGCGCCGTGGGGGCCAAGGTGCTGGAGATCGTTTCCCAGCCCGCCTTCCTGGCCGAGGTGGGCCGCAAGGCCGCGCTGTTCCGCCAGGGGCTTGAGGCGCTGGTCGCCGCCCATCTGCAGGTGTTCGAGGCGGTGCGCGGCGAAGGGCTGATGCTGGGGCTGAAATGCCGGGCGGCCAATACCGATGTGGTCAAGGCCGGCTATGGCGCGGGCGTGCTGACGGTGGCCGCGGCGGACAATGTGCTGCGCCTGTTGCCGGCGCTGAACATCCCCGACGCCGACATCGCCGAGGCTCTGGCCCGCCTTGACCGCGCCGCCGCCGCCACGCCGACCGCCGCCTGATTTCATCTGTCTTCAAATATCCCGGGGGTCCGGGGGCAGCGCCCCCGGCCGGGTTCCGAAAAGAAAAGCGACATGAATCACTTCCTTGATATTCACAAGACTGACGCCAGCGATCTGCGGGCGATGATCGACACGGCCCATGCCATGAAGACCGCCCGCAACGGCCGGCCCAGGGGCGCCCCGGATGACGAGACCCCGCTGAAGGGCCGCATGGTGGCGCTGATCTTCGAAAAGCCCTCGACCCGCACCCGCGTGTCCTTTGACGTGGGCGTCCGCCAGATGGGCGGCGAGACCATGGTGCTGTCGGGCAAGGAAATGCAGCTTGGCCATGGCGAGACCATCGCCGACACCGCCCGCGTGCTGTCGCGGTATGTCGACCTGATCATGATCCGCACCTTTGAAGAGGCGACGCTGCTGGAGATGGCGGAACATGCCACGGTTCCGGTGATCAACGGGCTGACCAACCGCACCCATCCCTGCCAGATCATGGCCGACGTGATGACCTATGAGGAACATCGCGGCCCGATCGCGGGCAAGAAGGTGGTCTGGTGCGGTGACGGCAATAACGTGGCGGCCAGCTTCCTGCACGCCGCCGGCCAGTTCGGCTTCGACTTCACCTTCACCGGGCCCGAAACGCTGGACCCGGAAGACAAGTTCGTGGCCTTCGCCCGGGAAAAGGGCAGCCGCGTGACCATCCAGCGCGACCCGTTCACCGCCGTGGAAGGTGCCGATCTGGTGGTGACGGACACCTGGGTGTCGATGCACGACCCGGAATCCGCCAAGGAACGCCGGCACAACCAGTTGCGGCCCTATCAGGTGAACGAACAATTGATGAGCCGGGCCAAGCCGGACGCGCTGTTCATGCACTGCCTGCCCGCCCATCGCAACGACGAGGCGACCAGCGCGGTGATGGACGGCCCCCATTCGGTGATCTTCGACGAGGCCGAAAACCGCCTGCACGCCCAGAAGGCGGTGATGCGCTGGTGCCTGGGGGTGTGACCCCCTGCACGCCCCGGCCGCAGGCCGGGGTATCCCTTGACAGGGGCCGCGCGCCGGCAGAGCGTGCGGCCAACCGAACAGGGAGCCCCCCGGATGCACCGCCAGTCTGTCGCCGTCTTTGACCGTTTCCTTGCCGCGCTGTCGGCCATCCTGACCAAGGCCGAGGCGCATTGCGAGGCGCGCAGGATCAAGCCCGAGGCGATCCTGCAGGCGCGCCTTTTCCCCGACATGTTCCCTTTCACCCGGCAGGTGCAACTGGCCTGCGACTTTGCCGCCCGTCCCACGGCGCGGCTGGCAGGGGCAGAGCCGCAGGGCTTTCCCGATACCGAAACCAGCTTTGCCGAGTTGCAGGCGCGCATCGCCGCGGCGCGGGCCTATCTGGCGGGCTTCGGCCCCGAGGCGCTGGCCGGGGCGGAAACGCGGACCGTGGCCTTCAAGGCGGGCGGCCATGACATGGAACTGCCGGGCGCGGATTTCCTGTCGTTCTATGCCCTGCCCCAGTTCTATTTCCACCTGACCACGGCCTATGACATCCTGCGTCATTGCGGGGTGGACCTGGGCAAGCGTGATTACATGGGCGTGGCATGACCACGGCGCTGCTGGTCATCGACATGCAGGAAGGCATGGCCGCGCGGACGCGCGCCGGCCGGCCAAGGGCCAATCCGCAGGCGGAAGAGCATGTCGCCGCGCTGCTGGCGCTGTTCCGGGCGCGTGGCCTGCCGGTGGTGCATGTGCATCACGATGACCCCGACCCGACCGCACCCTTCCGCAAGGGCACGCCCGACGGCGCCCCGATGGCCTGCGCCCTGCCCGCCCCCGGCGAGACGGTGTTCTGGAAACAGGGATCATCGGCCTTTTCCGGCACCGGGCTGGACGCGCATCTGCGCCGGGCCGGGATCAGCCGGATCGTGCTGGTCGGCGCGGTGGCGGCGTTCTGCGTCACCTCGACCTGCCGGTCGGCCAGCGATCTGGGCTTCCAGGTGATCCTGCCGGGCGATGCGCTGATCGGCTTCGACATCCCGGCCCATGACGGCAGCGGCCGGATCGACGCCGACACCGTTCTGCGGGTCACCCTGGCGCTGCTGGGGGCCGATTTCGCGCAGGTGGTGGCGACCGGCGCGGTGGCCGGGCTGGTCTGAAGGTCAGGCCGCGGGGGCGGCACCGGGGTTTGCGCCGGGCGGGGCATGGCGGGCGTCGGCCATGGCCGTGCGCCCGGCCAGCGAGGCCACCACCAGCAGCAGGACCGCCAGCACGGTATAGGTCGGGCGATAGCCCAGATGTCCCGCGACAAAGCCGATGGTGCCCGGCGCAACCAGGATGCCGGCATAGCCCACCATGGTCACCGCCGAAATCGCGGCCCCTGCGGCATGGCCGGGGAAGTTGCCCGCGGCCGAGAACAGGATCGGCACCACATTGGCCACGCCCAGGCCCGCCAGCGCAAAGCCGGCGATGGCCAGCGCCGGCACCGGCGCGGCGGCGGCGATCAGCAGACCCACCGCCCCGAGAATGGCCGAAGCCCGCAGCGTGCGCACGGCGCCGAAACGGTTGCGCACGGCATCGCCCAGGAACCGCATCAGCGCCATGGCCCCGGCGAAGAAGGCAAAGCCCAGCCCCGAGGTGAAGGTGGTCGCCGCCAGTTCGTCCTGAAGATAGAGCGCGCCCCAGTCGAGCACGGCCCCTTCGGGCACCATCGAGAAGAGCGCCATCCCGCCCAGAATCCAGATGCCCAGCTCACGCGGCAGCAGCCGGCCCTGCGCCGGACCTTCGGCGCGCTGCGGGGGGTGCGGCGGCTCTCCGCGCAGGGCGCGCTGTGCCACCAGCACCACGGCGGCCACCAGCGCGGCGGTGACCAGCGCCTGAACCTCGGCCGAGGTGCGGGCGATCAGCGCGCTGCCCAGCGTGCCGCCCAGAAAACCGCCCAGGCTCCAGAACCCGTGCGAGGAGGACATGATCGCCCGGCCAAGACGCCGCTCCACCTCGACCGCATTGGCGTTCATCGCCACATCCATGCAGCCGGCCAGCGCCCCGAAGGCGGCCATGGCCAGCGCCAGCAGCCAGACCGTCGGCGCCAGCACGATCAGCGGCAGCGTCGGGATCAGCGCGAAGGCAAAGGCGCGCAGCACCGGCACGGTGCCGAAGCGGCCGATCAGCCGGCCGGCAAACAGCATGGCCGAGACCGCGCCCAGTCCAAGGCCCAGGATCAGCAGGCCCAGATCGAATTCGTTGATGCCATGGCGGGGCAGCAGCAGCGGAATCTGCGGCGCCCAGGCCCCCATGACGAAACCGTTGGCCGCGAACATCGCCGCCACGGCGGCACGGGCCCGCCTGACTTCGGCCTGGGGCATGGGCAAGGACATGGCAGAGACTCCTGTTTGCGCAAACACCCCCTACCGCCCGCCGCGCCGGACCGGAAGCCCCGCGCCGGTCACAGGATGTTTCAAGGCCGCAGGACCGGCCGGGACCGGAAAGACGGACGAATCAGCCCGTGATCAGAACCATTGCCCCGGTTCCATCAGGCCCAGGTCCATCAGTTGCTGGCTGTTCCAGCCGAAGCGCACGCTGTTGTGCCAGTGGAATGTCGCGATGTCGAACCGCGATCCGGGGTTGGTGCGCAGCGCCTTGGCGGTGCGGAACGAACAGACCGTCGCAGTCAGGTTGTGGTGCCAGGGGCAGGCATAGGTGTTGTACTCCTCCTCGGAAAAGGTGAAGTCGGGGCGCAGGCGCAGGTCGGGCGCCGTGCGGAAGATCGAGATCCGGTCGATCTTGCGGCGGTTGAAGGGGATATGCTCCTCGAACCGCCAGCGCAGCCCGCCGTGGAAATCTAGCTGCCGCTCCTTCGGTTCCCAGTTGCGATCGGCATCCTTGCGGGCCTGCGCGTAATAGCCGGACCTGTCCATATGCGCATCTTCCAGCGAGACGGCATTGCCGAAGCGGCCCAGATCGGCGGCGTAAAGGTCGATCACATAGGTCAGCATGGCGCTGCGGCGTTCCTCGGTGTGGAAGGCCAGCATTTCACGGACGTTGCGCGATTCCCCGAAGGGGATGAACAGGTATTCCGCGTTGTAGCAGTAATAGACCCAGGTGCCCGCCGGCAGGGCCGCGTTCAGCCGGTTCACCGCCCGCGGCAGCGCGGCTTCGGCAAAGACATCATGCGGGGCATGGTGAACCCGGTCCTCGAACCCTTCGGGCAGGCCGATCTCGGGCGGGGTCAGCAGGATCACCGTGCCGAAACCGGCGGCAAGGTGATGGCTCAGCGTCGAGGTGATCTCGACCTCATCCTCGGCCATGATCAGGCAGACGGGCGCCTTGGGCGGGGCTTCTTTCAGTCTGTCAAGATAGGCGGCAAGGTCGGGGTACTGCATCACGGCGTCCGGTTACACGAGTTTGGGCGCGCGCAAGTTCCGCCAATCGGCGCCGCAAGGCAAGACCTGCGGCGTTGCCGCAGCGCCGGACGCGGTGTAAGAACCGCGCTTCAGGAGGCGCCGGCCCATGAGCGAAGCGAAGAAGCTGTTTCTCAAGACCTATGGCTGTCAGATGAATGTCTATGACAGCGAGCGCATGGCCGAAGCCATGGGCGCCGAGGGCTATGTGCTGACCGAGGTGGCGGAAGAGGCGGACATGGTGCTGCTGAACACCTGCCACATCCGCGAAAAGGCCAGCGAGAAGCTGTATTCCGACCTGGGCCGGCTGAAGCCGCTGAAGCTGGCCAAGCCCGATCTCAAGATCGGCGTTGCCGGCTGCGTGGCGCAGGCCGAGGGGGCGGAAATCCTGCGGCGGATGCCGCTGGTCGATCTGGTGGTGGGGCCGCAGGCCTATCACCGGCTGCCCGAGATGGCGCGCAGCCCCGGTCAGGTGGTGGACACCGAATTTCCGCCGGAAGACAAGTTCGACCACCTGCCCGCCCGCAAGGCCAGCCGGGGGCCGACGGCCTTTCTGACCGTGCAGGAAGGCTGCGACAAGTTCTGCACCTTCTGCGTGGTGCCCTATACGCGCGGCTCGGAAGTCAGCCGCCCGGTGGCGCGGTTGCTGGCCGAGGCGCAGGATCTGGTGGCGCGCGGGGTGCGCGAGATCACGCTGCTGGGCCAGAACGTCAACGCCTTTCACGGCGAGGGCCCCGAGGGCGGGGCCTGGACGCTGGGCCGGCTGATCCGCGCGCTGGATGAAATTCCGGGGCTGGAGCGTATCCGCTATACCACCAGCCACCCCAACGACATGGACGATGACCTGATCGCCGCCCATGGCGATGTGGCCAGCCTGATGCCCTATCTGCATCTGCCGGTGCAATCGGGCAGCGACCGCATCCTGCGGGCGATGAACCGCCGCCACACCGCCGACAGCTATCTGCGGCTGGTCGACCGCATCCGCGCCGCCCGCCCCGACATCCTGCTGACCAGCGATTTCATCGTGGGCTTCCCCGGCGAGACCGATGCCGATTTCGAGGCGACGCTGGATCTGGTCCGCGCCGTGGGCTATGGCGCGGCCTTCAGCTTCAAGTATTCCGCCCGCCCCGGCACCCCGGCCGCCGAAAAGCCGCCCGTGCCGGCCGAGGTGGCCGATGCACGGTTGCAGGCGTTGCAGGCGCTGATCACCGCGCAGCAGCACGCCGCGCAAAAGGCGATGGTCGGGCGCCGGGTGGGCGTGCTGTATGAAAAGCCCGGCCGCCTGCCCGGACAGATGGTTGGCAAGTCGGATCACCTGATGGCGGTGCATGTCGATGATCCGCAAGGCCAGGTGGGCGATCTGGTTCAGGTCGAGGTCATCGCCAGTTCGACCAATTCGCTGGCCGCGCGCCGCCTGCCCGGCTGATCGGCGCCATTTTGCCCGCCCGAACGGCAGGATCGTCGCGAAAGCTTCACATCTGCGCGCAAGATGTTGTGGCAGGGATGAAAATCCTTGCCAGATGATCCGACAGGCCGCACCATCCCTTGGAAGGCCCTTAACCCTGAGGAGACCCTATTGGGCATCAGCGCGCTGACCCCCCCGACCAAGCCCGAGGATGTTGTCGAAACGCTCCTCGAATTTCCCGACAACCGGCTTCTGATCGAGCTGTGCGGCGAGTTCGACCGCAATCTGGCGCAGATCGAGCATCAGATGGGTGTGCATGTGCTGCGGCGCGGCAACCGGCTGGCGGTGGTGGGCGAAAAGGGCGCGCGGGAACAGGCGGCGGCGGTGCTTCGGTCGCTTTATGCCCGGCTTGAGGCGGGCCGGCCGGTGGGCGCGGGCGATGTCGACGGCGCGCTGCGCATGGGCCGCCCGATGGCACCGGCGGGCGAAGGCGAGCAGATCGAGCTGTTCAACCCAGGCATGGAACTGCGCACCCGCAAGAAACCCATCGAACCGCGGACCGAGGCGCAGAAGGCCTATGTGGCAAACCTGTTCGCGCATGAACTGGGCTTCGGCATCGGCCCGGCCGGCACCGGCAAGACCTATCTGGCGGTCGCGGTGGGGGTGACGATGTTCATCTCGGGCGCGGTCGAGAAGATCGTGCTGTCGCGGCCCGCGGTCGAGGCGGGCGAACGGCTGGGCTTCCTTCCGGGCGACATGAAGGAAAAGGTCGATCCCTACATGCAGCCGCTTTACGACGCGCTGAACGATTTCCTGCCGTCGAAACAGGTGGAAAAGCTGATCCAGGAAAAGCGGATCGAGATCGCACCCCTGGCCTTCATGCGCGGGCGCACACTGTCGAACGCCTTTGTCGTGCTGGACGAGGCGCAGAACGCCACGGCCATGCAGATGAAGATGTTCCTGACCCGGCTTGGCGAAGGCAGCCGGATGGTCATCACCGGCGACCGGACGCAGGTGGACCTGCCGCGCGGGGTGACCAGCGGCCTGTCGGAAGCCGAGCGCATCCTGAAGGGGGTGAAGGGCGTGAGCTTCAACTACTTCACCGCCAAGGACGTGGTGCGCCACCCGCTGGTGGCCCGCATCATCGAGGCCTGGGACGCCGACGAAGCCAGCGTCTGACCCCTTGCCCTGAAAGCCGGGGGCGCTGCCCCCGGACCCCCGGGATATTTGCGGACAGATGAAGGGGCATGGGTCTGTGCCCCTGATGGCGTTTGTTTGGAAATCCCCGTGCCGGCGCGGGCCAGAGACATGCGGCCGGGTGTCGCGGTCGCGCCGTGATGCAGAGAGGGCGTCAGAGACGGCGGAGGCGGATCACCACGTCAACGCGCGAAATCTCGGTTCCCTCGGGGGGCGCGGGCAGCGCGGAGATGGTCAGCTCATCCTTCGGGGCATCGGTCAGGGTGCCGGTGTCTTCCCAGAAGAAATGCGGGTGATCGTCCATCCGGGTGTCGAAATAGCTGCGGGCCCCGTCGACCACCACTTCGTTCATCAGGCCGGCGTCACAAAAGGCGCGCAAGGTGTTGTAGACCGTGGCCAGACTGACCTTTTCACCCGCCGCGCCGGCCATTTCATACAGGCTTTCGGCGGTGACATGGCGATTTTCGCCGTCGCCCACCAGAAGCGACGCCAAGGCAAGGCGTTGCCGGGTCGGGCGCAGGTTGCCCCGATCCAGCCAGGAAGTGACAAGGTCGTCGCGCGTCGGCGTCATACCGCTAGTCCCATAATCTCAACATCATATATAGGTTGTATGGGATCGTTTTCAATCGAAAACCCCCGCCCCGCCGCCCGGCGCTGCCCTTGCCCTTGGTTCCGTGCCTCTGTTACACCGATGCCGAGGGAACAGACAGGAAGGCCGGGCCGATGGGGCGCTATCCGACAAGCTTCGAACGCGAGGATCTGCTCGCCTGTGCGCGGGGGGAACTGTTCGGGCCGGGCAATGCGCAATTGCCCGAGCCGCCGATGCTGATGATGGACCGCATCACCGAAATCTCGGAGGACGGCGGCGAACACGGCAAGGGCCATGTGGTCGCCGAATTCGACATCAAGCCCGACCTGTGGTTCTTCGGCTGCCATTTTCCCGGCAACCCGATCATGCCCGGCTGCCTGGGGCTGGATGGCCTGTGGCAGTTGACCGGCTTCAACCTGGGCTGGCGCGGCTGGGAAGGCCGCGGCTATGCCCTGGGCGTGGGCGAGGTCAAGCTGACCGGCATGGTGCGGCCTGACCGCAAGATGCTGCGCTACTACGTCGATTTCACCAAGGCCGTGCAGACCCGCCGCCTGACCATGGGTGTGGCGGATGGCCGGGTGGAAGCCGATGGGGAAACCATCTATCTCGTCAAGGACATGAAGGTCGCCCTCTCGGCGAGCTGACAGGCAAACGAAAGGTTCTGGCCCATGCGTCGTGTTGTCATCACCGGCCTCGGCATCGTCTCGCCCATCGGCAATTCCGTGGCCGAGGTCGAGGCCTCTCTTCGCGCCGGGAAATCCGGCATCGTCTTCGCCCCCGATTATGCCGAACGCGGCTTCCGCAGCCAGGTGCACGGGCAGCCGAACATCGTGCTGGAAGACCATATCGACAAGCGCGACCTGCGCTTCATGGGCGATGGGGCGGCCTACAACTTCATCGCCATGAAACAGGCGGTCGCGGACAGCGGGCTGACCGAGGCCGATGTGTCGAACGAACGCACCGGCATCATCGTCGGGTCGGGCGGTCCGTCCACCAAGTCGTTCTTCAAGGCGCATAACATCGTGCGCGAAAGCGGCAGCCCCAAGCGGATTGGCCCGTTCGGCGTGACCAAGGGCATGTCGTCCACCACCTCGGCCTGCCTGGCCACGCCCTTCAAGATCAAGGGCGTGAACTATTCCATCACCTCGGCCTGCTCCACCTCGGCGCATTGCATCGGCAATGGCACCGAGCTGATCCAGATGGGCAAGCAGGACATCGTGTTTGCCGGCGGCGGCGAGGAACTGGACTGGACACTGTCCTGCCTGTTCGACGCGATGGGCGCCATGTCGTCGAAATACAACGACAGCCCGGCCACCGCGAGCCGCGCCTTTGACGCCACGCGCGACGGCTTCGTGATTGCCGGCGGCGGCGGCGTGGTGGTGCTGGAAGAGCTGAACCACGCCCTGGCGCGGGGCGCGAAGATCTATGCCGAAGTCACCGGCTATGGTGCCACCTCGGACGGGCACGACATGGTGGCCCCCAGCGGCGAAGGCGGCGAGCGGTCGATGAGACTGGCGCTGTCCACCCTGCCCCAGGGCCGCAAGATCACCTATATCAACGCGCATGGCACCAGCACCCAGGCGGGCGACGTGACCGAGGTGAAGGCGATCCGCCGCGTCTTTGGCGAAGGGTCGGTGCCGCCGATCTCGTCCACCAAATCCCTGACGGGCCACAGCCTTGGCGCCACCGGCGTGCATGAGGCGATCTATTCGCTGATCATGCTGCAGGGCGGGTTCATCGCCGCCTCGGCCAATGTCACCGAACTGGACCCGGAACTGAAGCCGGAAGAGATTGCCACCGTCACGCGCGACGTGGTGCACGATTCGGTGCTGTCGAATAGCTTCGGCTTCGGCGGAACCAATGCGACACTGGTGATGAGCGCCTTCCGGGGCTGAGGAGCAGGCCATGGCCGATCTGATGAAGGGCAAGCGCGGGCTTGTCATGGGCGTCGCCAACGAACGGTCGATCGCCTGGGGCATTGCCAGTGCGCTGGCGGCCGAAGGGGCGGAGCTGGCGTTCTCGTATCAGGGCGAGGCCTTCGGCAAGCGGGTCGAACCGCTGGCGGCCTCGGTCGGATCGGACCTGCTGGTCGATGTGGACGTGACGGATGAGGCCTCGCTGGACGCCTGCTTTGCCAAGCTGCGCGCGCGGTGGGAGACGCTGGATTTCGTGATCCATGCCATCGCCTATTCCGACAAGTCGGAACTGACGGGGCGCTTCGTCAACACCACGCGCGGCAATTTCCTGAACTCGCTGAACATCTCGTGCTTCAGCTTCATCGACGTGGCCCGCCGGGCGGAAGCGATGATGCCCGATGGCGGCAGCCTCATCACCCTGACCTTCCAGGGATCGAACCGGATCGCGCCGAATTACAACGTGATGGGCGTGGCCAAGGCGGCGCTGGAAAGCGCCACGCGCTATCTGGCCAATGACCTGGGTCCGCAGAAGATCAGGGTCAACGCCATCAGCCCCGGCCCGATGAAGACGCTGGCCGGCAGCGCCATCGGCGGCGCGCGCGCCACCTTCCGCCATACCGAAGAAAACGCACCGCTGCGGTCGAACGCCACGCTGGAAACCATCGGCGGCACGGCGGTCTGGCTGTGTTCCGATTATGGCGCGGCGACAACGGGCGAGACCATCCACGTCGATGGCGGCTATCACATCCTGGGCTTCCCGCAGGCCGGCAACATCTGACGCCTGCACGCCGGGCACGGGATCTGTTTCTCTGGAAAGACTGGAGCGGGTAGCGGGAATCGAACCCGCCCCATCAGCTTGGAAGGCTGAGGCGCTACCACTACACCATACCCGCCGCTCTGTCGTTGCCGGGGCAAGGCCTGCGGCAACGCGGTGTTGATATGCGGTTTCGCCGCGGGCTGCAAGATGACCGCGGCACCGATCAGCCGGCGGCGGTCAGCGCGTCTGACGTCGGGGCCGCGCGGGGGGTGATACGGGCGACCACCTCTGACAGCGGCAGGTCCAGCACGGTGATGCCCAGATCCCGCACGAACAGCGCCTCCATCCGGGTCAGCGGGGTTTCCAGCACCGCGATGTGCCCGGGGGCAGAGCGTTTGGCGATCTGGCGCGCGAAGATGCGCAGCATCTGGTCATCGAAGCGCGCGCCCAGGAACAGGAAGGGCCGGCCGGTGCGGCGGGCCTGCACTTCGGGCGGGATCGGGCTCTGGATGTCGATTTCGGTCAGCACCTCGACATAATCGCTGTCCGAGACCAGCACGTCAGACCCCGCCTGCACCATGCCATGCGGCTTGTAGATCAGCGTGGGCCAGGCCGGATCGGGGGCGGCAAGGCGGGTGCCGGCGGCATCGAAGGCGGCGAACCAGGTCTCGGTGGCGATGGCCTGCCGGCTGATGCCCTGCACCCTGCCCCAGCCGGCGCCGGTTTCGGCAAAGGCGCGGATCAGGCCGGTGTCATACCAGGTGTCCACGATCAGCGGCGGGCGCAGGTCCGCCAGCCAGCTTTGCACCGGGTTCGGCGCGGGCGTGCCGGCAAAGGCGCGGCGCAGGATCGCATCCAGCGTGGCGCGGAAGCGGCGGCTTTCCACGAATTGCGCGGCAGACCACAGGTTGCCGCTGACCCGGCGGGGAACGCGCACCTCGGATTCGATCAGGGCGCAAAGGGCGGCGGGGGTGGCGGGCAACCCCGGCGTGAGCGCGGCGATGCCGGGGCCAAGATAGGGCACGCGCTGGCCGCGCGCCACCTGATCCAGCGCCAGATCAAGGGTGTCGGGCATCAGTCTTCCCCCGTGGTCAGGCGGCGGGCCTCGACGCTGGTGGGCAGCGCGGGGGGCACGTCAAAGGCGGGCATCTCGAACAGCCAGCCGTTCGACAGCCGCGCCCAGCCGCCCCAGAGGCCGGGCTTTTCGGTCTCGACGATCATCTCTTCCAGATCCTTCTTCGCCACATAGGCCTGCAACCCTTTCGGGGTTTCGCGGATCATCAGTTTCATCGGGGCATCTCCGGGGTGGTCGGGGAAATCGGGGTCAGTTCGCGTTCGCGCATCCCGACGATGCTGCCGCGGTCGATGAATTCGATCGCGTAGATCCAGTATTGCTGAAGGAAGGTGCCGATATCGCGGACATAGCCCACATCACCCTTGTGAACGACGATGTCGCCGATCTCATGCCCCCACATGGTACCATCGTTGCGCACCGTCTTGCGCGACACCACCTTGTCGCCGGGGCGGAAGGCGGGGTCGCGGACCAGTTCAACCTCTTCATCCCGCATCGGTGCTCTCCTCTTCGGCCAGCCTTGCGGCGGCGGTTTCGCGGATGATGTCTTCGCCATCGCCCATCAGGCGGCGCAGGATGTCGGGGCCGGCGGTTTCGGCCACCGCATGACGGACGCGGAAATCGGGGTCGGCGGCAAAGGGGCCGGGGCGGCGGCGGGCGGCGGCCCGGCGCACCAGCGGATCGGCGTCCAGAACAAAGCGGTCAAGCCAGGCTTCCCCGATGCGGGCGGCGACAAGGGCGCGGACCTCGGGGTCGGGGTCGGACAAGAGCAGCGGCAGAAGGCCGGGCTCGGCCCGCCGCGCCACCACGGCCCGGACCGCCGGATCGGCATCGTCGCAGAGCGGCGCAAGGTCGGGCGCTGGCAGACGGTGGGCCACGGCAATGCGGACGGCGCGGTCGGGGTCATGGCGGCAGGCCATCGCCTGCGCGGCAGGCAACCGCAGCACGGCCATGGCGCGCACCGCCGGGTCAGGATCGGACAGCAGGCGCGGCAGGCGGAACAGCGTGGCATATTTCGCCGCCCGCGCTCGGGTTTCGAAATAGGGCATCGCCAGGCAGGCGTCGGCCAGATCGGGGTTCAGCACGAAAAACCGCTCGATCCGGGGGGAATAGCGGTCCTGCCGCAGGCCCAGCCCGGGCTGCACTGGCCGGGGGCCAGCCGGTCGCGGAAGGCGCAGGCGGCGCAGTCCAGCGCCGCCCCCTGCCAATCCACCGGCGCAGCCCCCCCCGGCACCGGATCAGACCGGCACGCAGGTGCCCGGCACCGGGCAGACGGCGGCACATTGCGGCTTGGGGAAATGGCCCGCACATTCGGTGCACAGCGCCGCGTCGATGATGTAGCTCTCGCCCTTGAACTTGACGGCGGCGTTCGGGCATTCGAATTCGCAGGCCCCGCAGGCGGTGCATTGCGACTTGATGATCTTCAGGGCCATGGCTGTTCCTTTCGTCTTGGCTCAGGCAGTACGGGTGGCGGCGGGCGCGGCCTTGCGGACGCGGTAGACGGCGGCCACCGCGGGTTCGATGTAATCATGGGCGTGGGTGTCGATCGCCTCGATCCCGGCGGCGGCCAAATCGTCGCGCGGGCAATCCCCGATGCGGGCGCACAGGATGACCGGCACCCCCTCCAGCGTGCGGATCACCTGCGCCAGCCGGTTTTCATCGCCCGCGCCGCCGGTGCAGTAATTGTCGGCCCGGCGATGGGTGACGAAGCGGACGCCGCTGGCATCAACCTCGTAGATCCTGAATTCGGACGCATGGCCGAAGTGCTGGTTGATGCGCCCGCCGCCCTGGGTGCAGACGGCCACCAGAAGCGGCTGTTCCTGCGGGGCCACCTCGGCGCCGGTGGCGGCTTCGGCTTCGGCCACCGCCGCGCGGCGGTCTTCGCGTTCATGCGCCACCCAGTCACGCCAGGCGGCACGGGCGGCGGGGTCGTAGGTCACCTGTTCGGGCACCAGATCCATGGTGAATTCCTGCCCCCGGTCCTGCCCCAGCAGGCCCACGGCATCGGCCCGGCACTGGCGGCAGTGGCGCATCAGGTTTGCACCGCCTTCGCAAGCATCCTGCACCGCCTTGAGTTCGGCCGCCGTCGGGCCCCGCTGGCCGGTCAGGCCGAAATGGGTGCCGTGGTCGGGATCGGAAATCAGCGGCATGATGTTGTGCAGGAAGGCACCGCGGCGCTTCACCTCGCGGTTCACCTCAAGCAGATGGGCGTCATTGATGCCGGGGATCAGGACCGAATTCACCTTGACCAGAATCCCCCGCGCGACCAGCAGATCCAGCGACAGCATCTGCCGCTCATGCAGCACGCGCGAGGCTTCAAGGCCGGTCAGGCGCTGGTGGTCGTGAAAGATCCAGGGGTAGATCTTCGCGCCGATTTCGGGATCAAGCATGTTGATGGTCAGGGTAACGTGGTCGATGTTCATCGCGACCAGGTCGTCGATATGGTCCGGCAGGGCGAGGCCGTTGGACGACAGGCACAGCTTGATGTCGGGGATCTGCGCCGAGACGAGGCGGAAGGTTTCCTTCGTCTTGCGCCAGTCATAAGCGGCGTCGCCGGGGCCGGCGATGCCCAGCACCGAAAGCTGCGGGATTTCGTTCGCCACCGCGATGACCTTGCGCGCGGCCTGTTCCGGGGTCAGTCGTTCGCTGACCACGCCGGGGCGGCTTTCGTTGGAACAGTCGTATTTGCGGTTGCAGTAATTGCACTGGATGTTGCAGGCCGGCGCCACGGCGACGTGCATCCGGGCAAAATAGTGATGCGCCTCTTCCGAATAGCAGGGGTGGTCCTTCACCCGTGCCCAGGTGGCCGGGTCCATGTCGGCGGGGCCGCCCGACGATCCGCAGGCGGTGGCCTTGCAGCCCGTGGCTTCGGTTCCGGTGATCGACTGGCTGAGATCGTCACGCGAGGCGACTTTCAGCGATCCCAAGGTCACCAGGCCTGCCGTCATCATCGCCCCCTGTCTTTGCCGTTGCAGAAAGGGTGCAGCAAGAAGCGTGCCAGGTTGGAAAACACTGCAAATCCGGGGGGATGGCGCGGGTAGCCCGCCCCGCAAGGCGACAATGTCGCAATGCCGACAAAGGCCGTCGGGTCAGATCCGGCGGATCTCGATCCCGTGCTTGCGGATCGCATAGGCGATCTGGCGCGGGGTCATACCCAGAAGCCGCGCCGCCTTGGCCTGCACCCAGCCGGCCTGGTTCATCGCGGCCAGCAGTTCCTCGCGCTCCATGTCGGCGGTCTTGCGGCGGCTGTCGCCGGCGGGCGGCGACGCAGCGGCCGGCGGGGCGAAGGACGCGATTGTCACCGGGGGCGCGGGACGTGTCACCGGCGCGGGCTGTTCCGGGTCGGCGATCAGCCCTGAAGCCAGCCCGCCAATGGGCGAGGCATCGGATTTCTGCAACCGCCACAGGTCGGCCGACAGGCAACTGCCTTGCTGGCAGGCCAGAACATCCAGCCCGATCACATCGGTGTTCGACAGGGCGGCGGCGCGGTTCACGCAGTTTTCCAGCTCGCGCACGTTGCCGGGAAACTTGCAACTGCACAGCGTATCAAAGGCGTTTTGCGCAAAGCTTAGCTTCGTGCCGTTCTCGCGGTTGAACCTGTCCAGAAAGACCTGCGCCAGCGGGCGGATGTCGCCGGGCCGGGCGCGCAGCGGCGGCAGCAGGATGGGCACCACACAGATGCGGAAATACAGGTCGGCGCGGAACTGGCCATGGGCGACCGCCTCTTCCAGATCGCGGTTGGTGGCGGTAACCAGACGGAAATCAACCTTGATCGTCCGGGTGCCGCCCACCCTCTCGAACTCGCCCTCCTGCAACACGCGCAAGAGCTTGGCCTGAAAGGCGTGGCTGATCTCGCCGATCTCATCCAGAAACAGCGTGCCGCCGTCGGCCAGCTCGAACCGGCCCTTCTTCAGCCCCATGGCGCCGGTGAAGGCGCCCTTCTCATGGCCGAACAGTTCGGATTCCAGCAGCGTTTCGCTAAGGGCGGCACAGTTGACGCGGACAAAGGGCTTCTCGCGCCGGTCAGACAGGGCATGGATGGCGCGGGCGAACAGTTCCTTACCCGTGCCGCTTTCGCCGCGCAGCAACACCGGCGCGCGGGTCGGGCCGATCTTGCGGACGCGGGCGGTGACCTCGGCAATGGCGGGGCTGTCGCCGATGATGCCGTCAATGCTGACCGGGGCCTGCGGCACCACGGCGGTGGCCATGGCCAGCGCGCGGCGCGATTCCTCGATCACCCGCTCACGGTCGCGGGCGACCATGCGGCGGAAGCGCAGCGATTGTTCCAGCAGCGACGAGACCATGGTCAGAACGGAAATGTCGCGGTCCCACCAGCCGGCACCATCTTCCCCCGCCAGCCGGTAGGCGCAAAGCACGCCGATCACCAGATGGCTGCGGGCGTTCTCGCGCAGCGGCACCGCGATCAGGCGGACGGGCTGGCCGGCCAGCACAGGCGGAACGGCCTCGGCGCCGAACTCCTCGGCCAGATCCCAGGTCGAGATCGGCACGCCGGTGCGAAACACCATCTGGGCAATCTGTTCGGGCAGATAATCGGTGCTCGGCCCTTTCGGCGTCAGTCCCAGGCTGTTGGCCGCCACGGCCCAGGGGTTGCGCGCGCCGCTGGTGATCGGCCGGTCGGGTTCCACCAGCAGCGACAGCGATCCGTGGCACAGGCCCAGAAAGGAGCTGAGGATGTTCAGCACGCCGGGCAGCGCGGCAATCGGGTCGGGGGTGCTGGTCAGCACCTTCGCCACCTCGAACACCGCGTTCAGCGCCAGATGTTCCTTGCGCGCGGCCCGCACCGCCGCGCGATGGGTCGGCGACAGGTCGGCGCGGGCAGAGGGGGCGGCGGGGCGGACGGCATCATTCATGGCGGTCTCGAACGGCAGGCTGGCGGAACAAGGGGAAGCGGGCTGCCCTGCCGCTCATAGTAGCAGGACGGGGGCGATGCGTCGGCAAAGCGGCCCGTCGCGGCCCGGCTGCGGCAAGACCGCGCTGCAATGCAGCAAGACCGCCGACCGATGTGATGGATTTTCAGGCACCTTCCCCCTGACCGCCCCGACATTCATCGCCCCGAAAACAGCCATGGGTTGTTTCACTCCGAATCATCTCGCCAAAGCGGCCATATCGAAACCGGCCGGGGCCTGTGCCTTGCGGCGGCGTTCGAACGATCCGGCGATGCCCAGAACCAGCCGGTATTTCGCCACCGTGCGGCGGGCCAGCAGCAGGTCGGCCTTGCGGGCCAGCGTCACGATGGCATCGTCCGACAGCGGCGCCTCGGGGGATTCCTCGGCGATGACACGGCGGACAAAGGCGCGGGCGCGGTCTTGCGAAACCGCCCCGTCGCCCGCCCCCGGCAGCGCCCGGCTGAAGAAGGCGCGCAGCGGCAGTGCGCCGATGGGCGTGTCGATCATCCGGCCCGCCGTGGCGCGGCTGATGGTGGACGGGTGCAGGTCCATTTCCCCGGCCACGTCCTCCAGCGTCAGCGGCACCAGCGCGCCGGGCCCCTGATCCAGAAACGCCGCCTGCCGCGCCACCAGCACGGCGGCGGTGCGCAGAAGCGTGGCGTTGCGCCGTTCCAGCGCCTGCGCCAGCGCCCGCGCCTCGGCCAGCGCCTTGCGGCGGAAGCTGCGGGCGGCAGGGTCGCGCGTGCCTTCGGGCAAGCGGTCGGGCCGGACGGAAATGGCAAAGGCGGCCGAACGGTGCAGCGCGACCTGCCAGCCGCCATTCACCCTGCGCGCCACCAGATCGGGGGGAAAGACGGGTTCGGGATCAAAGGCATAGGCCTGCCCCGGCTTGGGATCAAAGGCGCGCAACTGCCGGGCGATCTGCGGAATGTCGGCCGGTTCGCAATCGCACAGCTCGGCCAGTTCGCGGTGCCGCCCCTCGGCCAGAAGCGGCAGGTTGGCCAGCAGCGCCTCAAGCTCCCAGGTCAAGACGCCCGCCTCGCGCGCCTGCAAGGCCAGACATTCACCCAGCGACCGGGCGAAGATGCCGGTGGGTTCAAACCCCTGCAACCGGGTCAGGATCGCCTCGGCCTGCGCCCCGGAAATCCGCGCCTCGGCGGCGATCTGGTCAAGCGGCGGGCCCAGCCAGCCGGTCGGCTCCAACCCTTGGGCAAAGACCAGCGCGGCGGCCCGGTCGGCGGCATCGGGAAAGGCCAGGTCGATCTGGCCCGTCACATGCGCAATCAGGCTGGGCCGGTCGGCGGCCAGCGCGGCGGCGGCGTCGAAATCGACGGCCCGCCCCGGCATCCGCGGCCCGCGCAACCAGGAAATCGCCGGGTTCGCGGTGGCAATGCGGGCAATGTGTTCGGCCAGATCGCCCGCCGGCATCGACAGGATCGACAGCGACTCGCGCATCTGGGCGCTCATCACCCGGGTCTGCTGCTGGGTCTGGCCCTGGAACATTTCCATGGCCTTCAGCCTAACATGCGCGGGCCGGCCCCGCGCACAGGCGCGGTGTCGCGGCACGGGGGACGGGCAGGATGGCGCATGGCTTTCCCCTTGGGTCCGGCAGGCCCGCCCGAACGGACGGCCTGCCGACGTTCAGCCGAACTTGAACAGGATGCCGTAGCCGCCGCGCGGGTAAGACCATTCGATCTCGCCCGTGGCCTGACAGACGATGCGGCAGGTGCCACATTCCATGCAGCCATCGGCGGCCACCTGCACCCGGCCGTTTTCATCCAGCGCATAGCAGCCCGCCGGGCAGATCCTGGTCAGCGTCTTCAGTTGCGGGCTGTCTTCGGCCTGGTGGTGGATGCGGACATGCGGCCGCCCCTCGTCCACCATGTAGCGGTTCTGGTAAAGCCGCTCTTCCATCCGCACCGGCTTGTCCTTCGCGGTCATCTCCAGGCCCTCGCCACCTTGAACATGTCGGTGGCCACGGCCCACCATGAGCCGCGGCTTTTCTTCACGATGCCCAGCATCTGCTTTTCCTTGTCGCGCTTGGCGGTGCCATCGACGCGGAACAGCGTCTGCAGGGCCGAACTCAGCGCGCGGGGATAGGCCCCGAACAGCGCATCGCGGTTCTTTTCCAGCGTGGCCGGCAGGTGGCGGTATTTCTTCATGTCCTGCATGACGAAACTTTCGGCCAGCGCATCGCGGTAGATCTTCAGATTGGCCTCGGTGACCGGCAGGTCGGCCTTGCGCAGCGCAATGATCGCCTCGGCCGCCATACGCCCTGTGGTCATGGCCAGGTTCGACCCTTCGCGATGCACGGCATTCACGAACTGGCCCGCGTCGCCCACGATCAGCCAGCCGTCGCCGGTCAGCTTGGGAATGGCGTTGTAGCCGCCTTCGGGGATCAGATGTGCGACATATTCCTTCATCTCGCTGCCGCGCAGCAGCGGCGCAACCGAGGGGTGACGCTTGAAGCGGTCCAGCAGCTCATACGGCGCCATGCCGGTTTCGGCATAGTCCGACACCAGACAGCCGACCCCGATCGAGATGGATTCCTTGTTGGTGTACAGGAAGCCGGTGCCCACCATGCCCGAGGTGACGGTGCCCAGCACCTCGATCACCACGCCATCGTCTTCGCCGGCCAGGTTGAAGCGTTCCTGCACCTTCTCTTCGCTCAGGAAGTGGGTTTCCTTGACCGCCAGCGCCACATGGTTGGGCTTCAGCTCGGGGCGCAGGCCGGCGCGTTGCGCGACAAGGCCGTTCACACCTTCGGCCAGCACCACGACGCGGGCAAAGACCGGGCCACCCTCGCGGTCGGTCTGCACGCCGATCACGGCGCCCGCCTCGTTGCGGACAAGGCCGGTCACCGTGGTTTCGGTGATGACCAGCGCCCCCGCCTCGCGCACCTTCTTCGAGAACCACTTGTCGAACTGCGCCCGCAGGATGGTATAGCGGTTCGGCCGCGCCTCGTTGAAATCGTCGCTGCGGTAATGGGTGCCGGTGTGCGCCCTGTCGTCCAGCATCCAGATGCGCTGTTCCACCACATGCCGTTCCAGCGGCGCATCCTCGCGGAAATCGGGGATGATGCGTTCCAGTGCGTCGGCATAAAGAATGGCGCCCTGCACGTTCTTCGACCCCGGATATTCGCCGCGGTCGATCTGCAGGACGGACAGCCCCGCCTTGGCCATGGTATAGGCGGCGGCATTGCCCGAAGGCCCGGCCCCCACGACGATGGCATCGAAATGTTCGGACATCACGCTTCCTCCAGGATACGGGTTTCGCGGCCAAGGCGTCTGGCGAAGGCTTCGGTCAGCGCGGGCAGGATCTGCAGCGCATCGGCCACCACGCCCAGATGGGCGAAGTCGAAGATCCGGGCCTGCGGGTCGGTGTTGATGGCGATGATCAGGTCGGCGCCTTCCACCCCCACCCGGTGCTGGATCGCCCCCGAAATGCCGGCGGCGATATACAGCCGCGGGCGGATGGTCTTGCCGGTCTGGCCGATCTGGCGCTCGGCCGGCAGCCAACCCTTCTGCACCACCGGGCGCGAACAGCCGTATTCGCCGCCCAGCACCGCCGCCAGATCGCGGACCAGCCGGAAATTGGCCGCATTCTGCAACCCCATGCCACCGGCGACCACGATGTCGGCATAGGCCAGGTTCACCTCATTCGTGGTGGCATCGGCAACGAATTCCAGCACCTTGGTGATGACATCGGCCTCGGCCACGCCCAGCGTGTACCAGACGCTGCGGCCGGCGGGGCGCGCCATGTCGGGGTCCGGCATCGCCATCACCCGGGGGCGCACGGTGGCCATCTGCGGGCGGAAGTTCAGCGTGTGGATGGTGCACAGAAGCGTGCCGCCAAAGGTGGGGCGGGTGGCGGCCAGCGACATCTCGTCGTCAATGGCCAGCTCGGTGGCATCGGCCGTCAGGCCCGTCTTCAGCGTGGTGGCGACCGACCCCGCCAGATCGCGGCCCAGCGTGGTGGCCCCCAGCAGCAGGATTTCCGGCTTGTAGGCATTGACCAGCCCGGTCAACGCCTGGGTATAGGGTTCGTTGCGGTAATCCGTCAGCACCGCATCCTTGCAGATGTAGCAGATGTCGGCGCCATAGGCCCAGGTCTGCCGGATCGCCGTGCGGGTGCCTTCATCCTTGGGGCCCAGCACCACGGCGGCAAGCTGCACCCCCAGCCTGTCGGCCAGCTTGCGGCCCTCGCCCATCAGCTCCCAACTGACGGGGTGAACCTGCCCGCGTTCCAGCTCGATGAAGACCCAGACATTGCGATAGTCGCGGAAATGTTCGGGCAGTTCCTTGCGCATCCCGGCACGGCCGGCGGCGGGTGTCTCGGACATTTCAGGCCCCTTTCCTGGCGGCAAGATCCGCCTCAATTTTCGGGTTGCGGGCGAACAGCAGGTCCAGCACGGCCTCGGCCACCTGGGCCGGGCGCTTGGCCTCGGTCGTCACCATCTCGGCCGGTTCCGACCGGGGCGATGGCGCGAAAACCTTTTTCACAACGGTGGGAGATCCGCGCAGGCCGCACATCATCGGGTTGGTCACGCCGGCCTGTTCGGCCGACCAGACCGTGACATCGGCCCGCGCCGCGCGCAGCAGATCCTGGATCGACCCGCGCCGCAGGTCGTTGATGCCTTCCATCACGGTAATCAGGCAGGGCAGGCGCGATTGCAGCACCTGCACCCCGCCTTCGGCCCGGCGGCGCACCACCAGGTCGCGCTTGCCAAGGTCGATGCTGTCGATGGCCGAGACATAGGTCAACTGGTTCAGCCCCAGCCGCCGCGCGATGCCCGGCCCGACCTGGGCGGTATCGCCGTCGATGGTCTGCTTGCCGGTGAAAACAATGTCGATGGGCCGGTCCTGCGCGATGGTGGTCAGCGCGGTGGCCAGCGCGAATGAGGTGGCCAGCGTGTCCGACCCGGCAAAGCGGCGGTCGGTGATCAGCACCGCCCGGTCGGCCCCCAGCCCCAGCGCGCGGCGCAGCGCGTCTTCGGCCATGGGCGGGCCCATGCACAGCACAGTAACCGCCCCGCCATACTGGTCACGCAGGCGCAGCGCCTCTTCCAGCGCATACAGGTCATAGGGGTTGATGATCGTGGGCACCCCCTGCCGCATGATCGTGTTGGTCACCGGATGCACGCGGATCTGGGCGCTGTCAGGCACCTGCTTGATGCAGACCACGATGTTGAGGCCGCTGGTATCCGGCTTCGGCGGGTTGCCGGTCAGGTCGTCGGTCATTTCGTTCCCTCCGCAAGGCGCAGGGCTTCAAGCCCCACGAACCGTTTGGCCTTCTGGTCGGCAAAGACCTTGAACACCCCCACCTGCCGGGGCGCGGTGCCGACGAAATCCTCATAGGCGCGCAGCAGGCAGTCGCGGGCGGCCAGAAAGGCGGCATCGTCCTCCAGCGCCGACAGGCAGGCGTCCTGCAGGTAGCTGCCAAAGCGTTTCATCACATGCAGCCGCGCCACGTTCACCACCTGCGGGTCATAGGGCAGGCAGAGGTAATCGAAGATCTCTTCGGCCGAGGATCGGCGGGCGATCTGGTCAAGCACCGGGGCGGTCGGGGGGGCGTCGGGC
The DNA here is from genome assembly GCF_003071405.1 of Pseudogemmobacter blasticus. Taxonomy (NCBI): domain Bacteria; kingdom Pseudomonadati; phylum Pseudomonadota; class Alphaproteobacteria; order Rhodobacterales; family Paracoccaceae; genus Pseudogemmobacter; species Pseudogemmobacter blasticus. The sequence continues at coordinate 1,277,249 of NZ_CP020470.1, forward strand.
ATGGCGGGTCTCGCTTCGGTCAGGGCTGAGGGGGCGGGGCGGGAACCGGATCGGCCAGCAGGCGGGCCAGATCGGCGGCGGTCAGCGGGCGCTTTTCCCGGATGGCCAGGCGGCGCAGATGCGGCAGCAAGCGGCGGGCGGTCGCCTCGTCATCGGGCAGGCCATGGCCGGCCAGGGCGGCGCGCAGCCCGGCAAGGCCGGAATGCTTGCCCAGCACCAGCACCCGGCTGCGGCCGAACCGGGCCGGGGCGCTGCGCGGGTCTTCATAGGTGTCGGCCCGCTTGAGGATGGCATCGACATGGATGCCGGCCTCATGCGCAAAAGCCATGTCGCCGACGATGGGCTTGGCCGCCGGCAAGGGCCTCCCCGAGGCCAGCGCCACCAGCGCCGACAGGCCCGGCAGCGCGGGCAAGGCGATGCCGGTGGCGATGCCGCGCGCCTCCAGCGCGGCGGCCACCTCTTCCAGCGCGGCATTGCCGGCGCGTTCACCCAACCCGTTCACCGTGACCGACAGATGCGTTGCCCCCGCCCGCCAGGCGGCCAGCGTATTGGCGGTGGCCATGCCGAAATCGTTGTGGGCGTGAAATTCCACCGGCAGGCCCAGCCGGGGCAGCAGCGCGCGGACCAGCGCGCCGGTTTCCACCGGGTCCAGCAGCCCCAGCGTATCGGCCAGCCGGAAGCGGATCGCCCCTGCCCCGCGCGCCGCCGCCGCCACCGCCACGATGAACGCCGGGTCGCCCCGGCTGGCATCCTCGGCCCCGACGGAAACCTGCATCCCCTGCGCCGTGGCGGCGGCCACCAGCCCGGCGGTCGCCGTCAGCACATCGGCCCGCGTCAGCCGCAGCTTGCCGTCGATCTGCCGGTCCGACACCGGCACCGCGACATGCACCCGGCGCACCCCGCTGCGCATCGCCAGCGCCAGATCGCCCGCGCGCAACCGGCACCAGACCACCGGCGCGGCGCGGGTCAGTTCGGCGGCCAGCAGCCGGATCTCGGCCAACTCCTCCTCGCCCATGGCGACGACGCCCAGTTCCATCTCGGGCACGCCGGCGGCATCCAGCGCGCGGGCAATGGCGCGCTTTTCGTCCAGCGAAAAGGCCACGCCAGCGGTCTGTTCGCCGTCGCGCAGCGTAGTGTCGCACAGGATCGCAGGGTGGCGCGGCAGGCTGTCAGGCAACATGGCGGCCCCCCTGCGCTTCGGCCCAGAACGGGGTCAGCCCGCGCAGATCATCCACGATGCCGGGCAGCACCTCGATCACGCGGTCGATCTCTTCGGCGGTGGTTTCGGAAGACAGCGAAAACCGGATCGCCCCATGCGCCGCCGTGAAGGGCACCTTCATCGCGCGGATCACATGGCTGGGCTCCATCGCGCCCGACGCGCAGGCCGACCCGGCCGAGGCGGCAATGCCGGCCGCGTTCAGCTTCATCAGGATCGCCTCGCCTTCGGCATAGTCGAAGGCCAGCGCCGCCGTATTGGGCAGCCGGTCACGCAGATCGCCCAGGCGCAGCACCCGGCCGATGCGCGACAGGATACCCTGCTCCAGCCGGTCGCGCAGCGCGGCGATGCGGGGCGCCTCGGCCAGCAGGGCCAGCGCCCGTTCGGCGGCCACGCCCGCGCCCACGATGCCGGGCACGTTTTCCGTGCCCGCCCGGCGGCCGCGTTCCTGCTTGCCCCCACGCAGCAGCGGGCGAAAGGCGGTGCCCTTGCGCAGATACAGCGCACCCACCCCCTTGGGGCCGTGAAACTTGTGCGCCGACAGCGACAGCATGTCGATTTCGGTCTCGGCCAGCCGCAGCGGCAGCTTGCCCGCCGCCTGCACCGCATCGCTGTGGAACAGCGCGCCAACGCGATGCGCCATCCCCGCCAGCCCGTCGACCGGAAAGATCGTGCCGGTTTCGTTGTTGGCCCACATCAGGCTGACCACCGCCACGCGGTCGCTGAGGCTGGCGCGATAGGCGTCCAGGTCCAGCCGGCCCTCGCCATCCACCGCAATGCGATGGACCTTCACGCCCTCGAACCGTTCCAGCCCGTCGCAAAGCTGCAGGATGGAAGGGTGCTCCACGGTCGAGGTGACGATCTCGCCCCGCCCCGCCTGCACCGCCAGCGCCGCGCGGATCGCGGTTGTGTTCGCCTCGGTCCCGCCCGAGGTGAAGACGATCTCATGATCCTGCGCCGCGCCGATCAGCGCCTGCACCTGCCGCCGCGCCTGTCGCAGCGCGGCGGCGGCTTCGGCCCCGAACCCGTGCAAGGAGGAGGCATTGCCGAAATGCGTGGTGAAGAACGGCAGCATCGCGGCCACAGCCTCGGGCGCGGTGCGGGTGGTGGCGTTGTTGTCCAGATAGATCGCCATGGCCTGCCCCCTGCCCCCGCTCAGCTTTTCATCACCGGCACGCAGCGGACCGTGCGGCCCAGCGCGGCAGAGAGTTTCAGCCCCAGCCCGCCCAGCGTCAGCGAGGCAACCTGACAGCCCGCGCAGGTGCCGGTCAGCGTGACCATCACCCGGATGCCGTCGATATCGACAAGCTGCACATCGCCGCCATCGGCGCGGAAGGTGGGGCGCATCTCGGCGATCACCCGCTCGGCGATCTGCATCTCGGCCAGGGCGCCCCGGCGAACGGCGGGGCGCAGGGCGGCGGCGGGGGCGCTGATCTGCACCGGCGGGCCGCCGGTGCGGCGGGCCCGCATCGCCGGCGGCTGGCGCGACAGATCCAGCACGCGGGGGGGCGCGGGCGGCGGGCAGGCCTCATCGGGGGCCAGCAGCCCTTCGGCCAGCATCGCGGCATTGACCCGCGCCAGCAGCGCTTGCAGGCTTTGGCGGCACAGGCTGCAACTGTCGCCCGCGCCCAGCGCCCGCAACAGGCCCGGCAGCGTGGTCAGCCGGTCGGCGCGGATCATCCCCTCGGCCCGCGCCAGATCAACCCCGGCGCAGCCGCCGCAGACACCCGCGCCGGGGGCCGCCGCCGTACCCGCCCCCCCGCACCAGCCGCGCAGCGCCGCAGCCAGCGCCGCCTTGCCCAGCGCCGGCGCATGGGCCTTTTCCGGCGGCAGCCCGTCCAGCCGGGCGGCGATGTCACCCCCGGTCAGCCGGGCGGCCTGATCCACGGTCTTGCCGATGACCAGTTCGGTCAGCACCGACGACACTGCAATCGCCGGACCACAGCCGAAGGCCTGAAACCCCGCCGCCTCGATCACCCGCGTCTCGGGGTTGACGCGCAGGGTCAGCCGCAGCGCATCGCCGGCGTCCAGCGACCCGGCCTCGCCCACCGCATTGGCATCGGCCAGCGCCCCGGCATTGCGCGGGTTCAGGAAATGGTCGGTGACGGCGGGGCTGTAGCTCCACATCGGTCAAGCCCCCTTAACAGAACGACTTGCCGCAGCCGCAGGACGACCGGGCGTTGGGGTTGTCGAAGACGAAGCCCGCGCCTTCCAGCCCGGTGACGAAATCAATTGTGGTGCCGGTCAGGTGGTCGCGGCTGGCCGGGTCGATCAGCACCGTCACGCCGCCGAACTCCACCACCGCATCGTCGGGCTGCGCCTCAAGCTCCAGCGCCATGCCGTATTTCAGCCCCGCACAGCCGCCGCCCTGCACCATCAGGCGCAGGCCAGCCACCTTTTGCCCGGCGCCGTCGATGGCCGATTTGATGGCGGTGCGGGCGGGTTCGGTCAGGGCGATCATCACGGGCCTCCTTGCAGGGCGGTGTGGGTCTGCAAGGGATCAAGCAAGAAGCGTGCCAAGCCCGGAACCGTCTGAAATCATAGAAATCACCGGCATCTCCCGGATCGCGGAACCCGACATTGGCGGATTTGCGACAGTTGCGACGGCGGCCTGTCGGCCCATGAGGACAAGGCCCGCAACCGGAGGCGGGCCTTGCGGGCAACATCGGGGCAAAGGGTCAGGGGTGCGCCGCCGTGGTGGCGGCGGCGGCTGTCGCCGCCTCTTCGGGGGCGAAGCACAGCGCCCATTCCGGGCAATCGTCGCAGACCGGCGACAGGCACAGCGACAGGCCGTCGTCCAGACAGACCTGCCGATAGAGAAACTTCTTCCAGCGCATCTTCTGCCCGTTGGCCGCCGCAAGGCCCGGCAGGTGGCGGGCGATCAGCGCGGTCAGCGCGGGGCGGCTGGACAGGCCAAGGTCTTCCCACAGGTGCCGCGGCTCCAGCGCGCGGCGGGCAATGATCCGGGCCAGCGCGCGGGCGGTGGCATCGGCCCGGCCGGCCCGCCACAGGATCAGGGTGATCACCGCCTGCTGTTCCGGCACGGGCGCGGGCGCGGGCGCGGCTTCGGTCAGGTCGGGCAGCGCAAGGCCGGGCGCCCAACGGTCGCGCAGCGCGGCCAGATCGGGACCATCCACCCCCAGCAGGGCCGGCAGGCTGCCCCGCCCCGCCGCCCGTTCGGCCAGCGCATGGGCAAGGATCTCGCCAAAGTCGCGGCGGCTTTCGGCATCCCCCTCCGGGGGCGCGGCCCTCGCCTCAGTCCGCAGGGGCATGGCTCTGGCACCCTGACGGGCAGACGCGGGCACAGGCGCCGCAGCCGATGCAGTTTCCCGCCGCCTCAAGCACCATCACCTTCTTCAGGATTTCCTCGTCGTCGTCCTCGGCATCGACCAGATCGCCGTCCTCGGTCAACCCGCGCAGGCCCATCACGCCGCGCCCGCAGACCTTGAAGCAGCGGCCGCAGCCGATGCATTTCTCAACGTCGATCGCCATCAGGAACACCGGCACCCAGGCCGTTCCCCCGCGCGTCAGCCCTGTCATCGGCATGTTCCTTCTCCTTTCATGCCCGCGCCGCCTCGGGGAACCGCTCGATCAGCGCCACCGCCTCATCAACCAGCGCCTCGCCCGCCTCGGCCAACCTGGCCCAGGTCGGGAACCCCCAGCGGTGCACGTCGCGCAGATGGCGCGAAACCACGACCAGCCGCCCCGAGATCAGCACGACGCGGCCAAAGCCTTCGTGGTGGAACTTGTCCATCTGCGCCGCGGTGCAGCCGGTGCGGCGTTCGATCATCAGACCCACGGCATCGTGGAACCGGGCCATCCGCCACAGCACCTCGGGTTCGGGGTCGCAGATGATCGGGATGGCGCGGCGTTCTTCCGGCGTCACGATGAACTCGGCCAACAGCTCGGTGTCGGGCTTGCCGTCCCAGGTGCCGTGGCTGTCTTCGGCGCGGATCACCGCGACAAGCTGTTTCAGAAAGGCGCTGTCGGGCACCGGGCCGCCGCGCGGGGCGGTTTCGCTGTCGGAAAGGGCGGTCACGCGGGCTGCTCCTCATCTTCGCTGCGGAAATCGGGTCGGACGCCCAGGCCCAGAACCTTGCGCAGAAACGGCGGCGGGGTGCCGTTCAGCATCACCCGCACCTGATCCAGCACGGCGGCAATCGGTTCGGGTTCCTTGCGCTTGATCGGGTGAACGCCGATCTTCACCACCCGCGCCGCCGACGGCCCGCCGATGGCCAGCACGAAGACCAGCGCGCAGCCTTGCAGCGCGGCGATCTTGGGGGCGATGCGGTCATCCTGATCGTCATGCTTGCCCGCGCCCTTGGTGAAGGTCTCGAACTCATGCGCGGCGATGAAACGCGCGCCGGTGCGCGTCACGTCATAAACCGCGAACTTGCGGGCCGAACCGAAATGCGCGTTCAGGGTTTCCATATCGTCGGTGGCGATGGCAATCCGCAGCGGCTGTTCAGCCGGCGGGGGGGCGGTCTCAACCAGCCGCAGCGTGCGGGACATGCTCGAACTCCTGGGGGATCGGGGCCGCGCCGAAATCGGCGGGCCGGGCGTTGTGGGGAAGCGACTGCATCGTATTGGCAACCTCGAACAGGAAGGCGCGGCTGCCGCGATAGCCGACGCGGCAGATGTCCTGCGCACCGATCCGGTCAAACACCGGGAATCCCGCGCGGATCAGCGGCAGGCCCAGACGGCCGGCGGCATGGCGGCCGTGCGAATGGGTCAGGATCACCTGCGCGCCCCTGGCGGCGGCGTCCCGCTCCAGATCGCCCAGATCGCCGACAATCACCTCGGCCGCCGGCACCTGCCCCAGCACCTCGGGGCGGTCGCAGGTGGTGACGGCGGTCACCACCTCTGCTCCCATCGCCGCCAGCGCCTGCGACAGCGCCAGCAGCAGGTCGGGATCGGCCCCGATGGCGACCCTGACCCCGCCGGTGAAGAAATGCGCATCCAGTTGCGCATCCATCAGCCGGGCGCGGTCACGCTTGATGCCGGCGGGGGCGTCCTGCCCCGACAGGTCCATCAGGGTGCGGATGAAGGCGTCGGTCGGCTTCAGCCCGGTGACGGTGGGAAACACCCGCGCCGGCACGAAGGCGCGATCCTCGATCATCCGCGCCGCCGTCCGCATCGATTCCCCGATGGCCAGCGTATGGACGCTGCGGCCCATTCGCCCGATGTCCGCGACCGTGGTGCCGCCCAGGGAATGGCCGCGCCAATCCTCGGCCAGATGCCCGTCCAGCGACCGTGAAAGATCGGGCAGAACGATGGGCGACAGGCCGAAAGACCGGATCAGCCGCACCAGTTCGTCAACATCGGCCACGGTCAGCGCGCTGGAACACAGCAGGTTCACCTGCCGCAGGTCGGGGTCGCGCCAGACCGGATCAACCTCGGGCACCAGCGCGCCAATCACCGCCTCAACCGCGCGGGCCCAGCCTTCTTCCAGCCCGCCGGTGAAATCGGGGGTGGCGGCGTAGACAATGGCGGTATCGTCGAAATCCCGGCGCCGCGCCCGCATCTCGCGCAACTCGCCCGCCACATCCTCACCCCGGGTTTCGGTCAGCGCGGTGGACGCGATGCCGATGAACCGGGGCGCCGCCCGCTTGCGCAGGTTGGTGATGGCTTCCTCGATCTGCTCGGCCCCGCCCAGAATGGCGCTGACCTCGTTCATCGCGGTGGTTTGCAGCGGGATCGCTTCCTTGAAGTGGCGCACCAGATGCACCATCGCAAAGGCCGTGCAGCCCTGCGCGCCGTGAAACAGCGGGATCGCGCCGTCGATGCCCAGATAGGCCATCGCCGCCCCCAAGGGGGCCGAGGATTTCAGCGGATTGGTGGACAGCGCGCGCCTTGGGTGGGTGATAACGGCCATGTCAGCAATCCTCGAAATCGGCGCGGTCCGACGGGCCGGACACAAAGGCCGCCGCGGGCGGCGCGGCGGGTGCGGTTCCGGCATGGACAACCGGGCAGCGCCCTGCCGTCAGCGGCGGCAGCACCACGGCGGCGGGCGGCCGGTCGTCCCAGGGGGCGGGGCTGCGCAGATCGGCCCACATCGGGTTGTTCACCGCGCGGTCGATGGCGCGCACCAGATCCACCATCCCCACATAGCCGGCATAGGGTTCGTGCTTTTCCTGGTTCACATCCACCCAGGGCACCCGCGCCTTCAGCGCCACGAACTGACTGCGCCCGCCCGACATCAGCACATCCGCCCCGCTGTCACGCAGCAGCGCATACATCTCGCGCGGGGCCATGTTGTCGAACATATGCGCGTCGGTCTGCATGATCTCGCGGATGCGGTCCTTGTCGGCCTCGGTCGCCTTGCGGGTCGAGGTGCCCACCACCTCCATCCCCAGCTCCTGCAAGGCCGAGACCACGGACCAGCTTTTATGCCCGCCGGTGTAAAGCAGCACCCGCTTGCCCGCGACGCGCGGCTTCAGGGGTTCCAGCGCCGCGCGGGCCTTGGCCTCTTCCCCGGCCACCAGCGCCTCGCAGCGATCAATCAGGTCGGGCGCCGCGCCACGGTCCACCAGCATCCGGCACATCGTCCGCAGCGCCTCCGACGTGTCTGAGATGCCGTAGAAGCTGCCTTCAAAGAACGGGATGCCGTGGCGTTCCTCCAGTCCCCGCGCCAGGTTGATCAGCGCCTGCGAACAGACCAGCATCGTCACCCGCGCCCGGTGCGCCATGGCAACCTGCCGGTAGCGCGCATCGCCGGTGATGGCCCCCAGCACGCGGATGCCCAGCCGGTCCAACAGTGGTTTCACCTGCCACAATTCGCCCGACAGGTTGAAATCGCCGATGATGTTGATGTCACAGGGCGTCGGCGCCTCGGGCTCGACCGTGCCGATCACATGATCCAGCAGCACCTGGCCCGCCAGCTTGTTGCCCAGGTTCTTTGACCCCGCAAAGCCCGGCACGTTGACCGGGATGCAGGGGGTGCCGAAATCCTGCGCGGCGGCCTTGCAGACGGCCTCGATATCGTCGCCGGTCAGGGCGGTGACGCAGGTCGCATAGACGAAAACCGCCGGGGGATTATGGGCGGCAATCACCTCGCGCAGGGCGCGATAGAGCTTGCGTTCGCCATGCCCCATCACGATGTCCAGCTCGCCCAGGTCGGTGGTGAATCCGGTGCGGTAAAGCTGCGGGCCGGACGAGGCAGAGCCGCGATTGTCCCAGCCGTTGCCCCAGCAGGCCAGCGGCGCATGGACCAGATGCGCCACATCGACAATCGGTTGCAGGGTGATCATCGCGCCGTCGAAGGCACAGCCACCCGCCGCCGCGCCGGGCGTCAACTGTTTGGTGCAGCCCTTCTTGCGCGCCCCCTCCGTCTTGGCGACGTTCACCGCGCAGGCGGGTTCGTTCAACACGGTGGCAATCGCGGCTTTCAATGTCTCGGCCATCGGCTTCCCTTTCGGTCAGGGAAGATCAAGCAAGGAACGTGCCAACCCGCGAACCGGCAGTTTCCCCTGTGCACAGGCGCCGATTGTCGGGGTTGCGACACGGATTGGCAGAAACAGAACCGGCGGCCCCCCGGGAGCTGGGGACCGCCGGCCTGTGCGCGCCAAGGGGTGGCGTCTCAGCGCGTCAGATCAAACGAGATGTCGGTGACGCCCGCCGTATCGCTGTCGCTGTCCAGCTTGTCGAAGATCACGTCCAGCAGCTTGACCAGCACATTCAGCCCGCCCTGATAGCCCCAGGTCGGGAAGCGGTGATGGTGGTGGCGGTCGAAGATCGGGAAGGTCAGCCGCACCAGCGGCACGCCCAGATCGCGGCTCAGATACTTGCCGTAGGACGACCCCACCAGCAGCTCCACCGGCTCGGTCGCCATGATCGACCGCAGGTGCCACAGATCCTTGCCCGCCCAGACATTGCAGCCCGTGCCGAAGGGCGATGTGGCGAACAGCGCCTCCATCTTCTCGGCCCAGGCCTTGCCGCCATTGGTGGCAAGGCAATGCTTCGGCTCGGCCCCCACCTCCAGCAGGAAGCGCGCCATAGCATAGACGAAATCGGGGTCGCCGAACACCGCCACGCTCTTGCCGTGCAGATAGGCCTGGCTGTCGGCCATGGCGTCGATCAGCCGGCCGCGTTCCAGCTTCAGCGCGTCGGGAACGGGTTTGCCGGTCAGCGCGCTGATCTTCATCAGCAGTTCATCCGTGGCCTGCACGCCCATCGGGTAATGGAAGGCCGCCACCTCCTGTCCCTTGCCGGCGACATAATCCAGCGTCTTGGGGCTGCAATATTCCTGCATCGACAGCGTGGCCCTGGCGTTCAGCGCCGCGCGGGTTTCCTCCAGCCCGGTGCCGCCCGCGAACATGCGGAATTCGCCATCCGAGGGCGTGTCATAGACATCCGACACATCGCCCAGCAGCGTGGTGCTGACGCCCATCAGGCCCATCATCCGCTTCAGTTCGCGGTTGTTGGCCACGGCATAGCCGTCAAATCCGGGGATGATGTTGATCCCCTCGCCCGGCACCCGCTCCTGGCCTTCCCAGAAATTGGTCAGGATGCCCTTCTGCATGTTGTCATAGCCATCGACATGGCTGCCCACGAACGAAGGCGTATGGGCGAAGGGCACGTTGTAATCCTCCGGGACAGACCCCTTTTCCCGGGATTGCCGGATAAAGGAATTCAGGTCGTCGCCGATCACTTCCGCCATGCAGGTGGTCGAGACGGCGATCATCGCCGGGTTGTACAGCGCCTTGGTGTTGGACAGGCCCTCGATCATGTTGGCAAGGCCGCCGAACACCGCCGCATCCTCGGTCATCGAGGACGAGACCGCCGAGGACGGTTCCTTGAAATGCCGCGACAGGTGGCTGCGGAAATAGGCCACACAGCCCTGGCTGCCATGGACAAAGGGCATGGTGCCCTCATAGCCCTGCGCCGCGAAGACCGCGCCCAGCGGCTGGCAGGCCTTGGCCGGGTTGATGGTCAGCGCCTCGCGCGCCAGGTTCTTCTCGCGATAGTCCCAGGATTTGGTCCAGTCACCGATCTCGGTCACCAGGTGTTCGGGGTGGCCACATTCGTAGCGCACCCGCTTGTTCTCAAGCATCTCCTTGTATTCCGGTTCGCGGAACAGCGGGGCATGGTCCAGCACCTTGTCGGCGGATTGGGGCATGGTCGGTATCCTTCTGTGGGCCGTCCACATTCCGAGACGGGCCGTGAGGGGGGATGAAGGTTGGGGGCCGCCCCGCAACCGGGGCGGCAGGATCATTCGGCCGCGATGGCGGGGGCGGCGGTCTCCCAGGGCGCATCGAACAGGCCCCAGACCGGGTTGTTGATCGCCATGTCCATGTCGCGGGCAAAGATCGCGAAGCCGTCATAGCCGTGATAGGGGCCGGAATAATCCCAGCTATGCATCTGCCGGAACGGGATGCCCATCTTCTGGACCGGGTATTTTTCCTTGATCCCCGACCCCACCAGATCGGGCCGCACCTTCTCGATGAAACGCTCCAGCTCATAGCCGGTCACGTCGTCATAGATCAGCGTGCCTTCCTTCACATAATGGCCGGTGCGCTTGTAATCGTCGTTATGGGCGAATTCATAGCCCGTGCCGGCGATCACCATGCCAAGGTCGTCATAGGCGGTGACAACGTGGCGCGGACGCAGGCCGCCGACATACAGCATCACCGTCTTGCCTTCGAGCCGCGGCTTGTATTTCGCCAGAACCGCATCGACCAGCGGCTGATACCGGGCGATCACCTCCTCGGCCCTGGCCTGGATGGTTTCGTCGAACCGGGCAGCGATGGCGCGCAGGCTTGCGGCAATCTGGCTGGGTCCGAAGAAATTGTATTCCATCCACGGCACGCCGTAGGTTTCTTCCATGTGCCGGCAGATATAGCTCATCGAGCGGTAGCAGTGGATCAGGTTGATCTTCGCCTTGGGCGCGCGTTCGATTTCCGCCAGCGTCGCATCGCCCGACCAGTTGCCGACGACGTTCAGCCCCATCTCCTCCAGCAGCCGCCGGCTGGCCCAGGCATCGCCACCGATGTTGTAATCGCCGATGACGTTCACGTCATAGGGGCCGGCGACATAATCGGTTTCCTTCTTGTCAAACACCCAGTCGCGCACCGCGTCATTGGCGATGTGGTGGCCCAGCGATTGCGACACGCCGCGGAAGCCTTCGCAGCGGACCGGCACGATGGTCTTGCCGATGTCCTTGTTCTTCTTCTTGGCAACGGCGCCGATGTCGTCCCCGATCAGGCCGATCGGACATTCCGACTGGATCGAGACGCCATTGGCCAGCGGGAACAGGGTGTTGATCTCGTCGATGGTCTTTTCCAGCTTCTTGTCGCCGCCGAACACGATGTCCTTTTCCTGGAAATCGGTGGTGAACTGCATTGTGACAAAGCTGTCGATCCCGGTGGTGCCGGTATAGTAGTTGCGCCGCTGGCTCCAGGAATACTGGCCGCAGCCGACAGGGCCGTGGCTGATGTGAACCATGTCCTTGATCGGGCCCCAGACCACCCCCTTCGACCCGGCATAGGCGCAGCCGCGGATCGTCATCACGCCGGGAATCGACTTGATGTTCGATTTCACCGTGTCGCATTTCGACGCGATGCCGGTCACCGCATCGGGGGCGCCTACGGGGTCTGCCTGGGCCACGCCCAGATGCTTGGCCCGCTTCTTCTTCGACTTCTCGGGATAGGCCGACAGCACCTCTTCGATGAGGGCTTCATAGTCCGGCGTCCCGCTGACGTTGTCCTTTGCCATTCTTTTGGCTCCTGTTCCTGCGGTCGGGTGGGGGCGGGCGCAAGCGCCCGTTGCGGAACCGGACCGACGGCCCGGTCCCGGCGGGGCCTGTCAGGCGCCGGCCGCAGCCGCGGCGATGGCGGCAAGCCGGTCTTCCTCGGTCTGCATGATGCCGAAATCCATCAGCATCTGTTCCAGCTCTTCCATGGTGATCGGCGTCGGAATCACGCCCTGACCCGAGTTCGCATGGATCTTGCGCGCCAGTTCGCGGTATTCCTCGGCCTGCTTGCTCTCGGGGGCGTACTGGATCACCGTTTCGCGGCGCAGTTCGGCGTGCTGCACGATGTTGTCACGCGGAACGAAGTGAATCATCTTGCAGCCCAGCCGCGCGGCCAGCGCCTCGGCCAGTTCCAGTTCACGGTCGGTCTGGCGTTCGTTGCAGATCAGCCCGCCCAGACGCACGCCGCCCGAATTGGCGTATTTCAGGATGCCCTTTGCAATGTTGTTGGCGGCATACAGCGCCATCATCTCGCCCGACATGACGATGTAGATTTCCTGCGCCTTGTTCTCGCGGATCGGCATGGCGAAGCCGCCGCAGACCACGTCGCCCAGAACGTCATAGGACACATAGTCCACGTCCTCATAGGCGCCGTTCTCTTCCAGGAAATTGATCGCGGTGATCACGCCGCGCCCCGCGCAGCCCACACCCGGCTCCGGCCCGCCGGCCTCGGTGCATTTGATGCCCTTGTAGCCGATCTTCATCACGTCTTCCAATTCCAGATCCTCGACCGACCCGGCCTCGGCGGCCAGATGCAGCACGGTGTCCTGCAGCTTGGTGTTGAGAATCAGACGGGTGCTGTCGGCCTTGGGGTCACAGCCGACGATCAGGATCTTCTGGCCCATCTCGACCAGCGCGGCGAGGGTGTTCTGCGAGGTGGTGGATTTGCCGATGCCGCCCTTGCCGTAGAAGGCGATCTGACGAAGCTTGCTCATGTCCGGGTCCCTTTCGGTTCAACGATGCTCACGAGACGGCGGAGCAGCCGCTCTCGGGACCAGAGCAGCAGGAAACGTGCCAAGGGGGCTTCCCTTGAGGAAACCTATTGAATTCAAATTGCTACATGGGGTTCGACGCGCCCGCCCGCTTTGTGCGGTTTCCGACAATCGCTGCCGGATGCAACAATCGCCGGTCAGGCCGGACATGGGGCGATCTGCGACGGCCAGCGCCGGCGGCGGCCATTGTCACAGCAATTCCGGGCGCCAAAAAGGAAAAGGTCCGGCGAACGATCATGTGATCGTTACGCCGGACCAACTCTTTAAAGCGGCAGAAACCGCAGCACTCGTTACGACTCGTTACGACACCTGCAATGCAACACCCCAACCACCCGCTTGGGGAACCACACACTCATCCAACTCAATACCCAGTCTGTTTCGCATTTCTCTAATTCAAAGAAAATTCGTGTCGTTGCCTAGGCAATATTGCCTACACGCCCCGCCCCTGCCCCGGACCGCCGTTTCGACGCTTCGTCAGATCGGCCGGAACACAGTGCAATTCGCGGTCCGGGCTGCTATCACGGGCCGGATGACGGGCGCGCGCCCCCCGCAAGCCGCGCCGGCCAGTCCCGCAGCCAGTAACGAACAGATGATGTCATGCGCCCCACGCCGCGAAAGAAACCGACGATCACGAAATCCCTGGGCGCGCTGCTGGCAATCTGTCTGGCCGGGTTGCAGTTCCTGGCCGTCTTCCTGGTGGTCTACACGTCTTACCTGACCTCGGAACGGGCGCTGCTTCTTCATGCGCGCGATCTGCTGCGCGATGTCGGCATCAACACGATCGAACATTCCAAGGGCTTCCTCAGCCCGGCGGAAGGTGCGGCCGAACTGGCCGCGCGGCTGGCGCAGAACCGGGTGATCGCCAGCGACGATCCGCAGGTGCTGGAACGGCTGCTGTTCCAGCAGTTGCAGATCGCCCCCCAATTCGCCGGCATCTACTTCGGCAGCGAAGACGGCAACTTCGTCATGGTGATGCGCACCCCCGAAGGCCCGGGCGAGTTCCGCTCGAAGATCATCACCCAAAGGGATGGCAAGCGTCTGGTGCAACTGATCTGGCGCGACGACAGCTTCGGCATCGTCGAGGCCCGGGTTGACCCCGAAGATCCCTACGATCCCCGGCAGCGGCCCTGGTACAAGAAGGCCAAGGCCCAGTTGACCACGATCTGGACCGATCCCTACATCTTCTTCACCTCGCAGCAGCCGGGCATCACCCTGGCCGCCCCGGTGATCAGCAACCACGAACAGGGCTTCATCCGTGGCGTGGTGGGCGTCGACATCGAGATCAGCATGATCTCGCACTTCCTGTCGCGGCTGAACATCGGCCAGCACGGCAAGGCGCTGATCATCCACAGCGACGGCGATGTGATCGCGCACCCCGATCTGAACCTGATCAAGGCCAAGAACGAAGACGGCACCCTGCGCTTTGCCAATATCCGCGAATTCGAAGACCCGATCGCCCGCGCGGCCTTTGCCCCCATGGCCAACGACGGCCTTCTGACCGTGACCGAGGAAACCCCGACCGAGTTCACCTACGAGGGGCAGAAGTTCGTGGCGACGGTCATGCCGAAGATCAGTGACACCCTGCCCTGGACGATTGCCGTCTATGCGCCGGAAGACGACTTTACCGGCGTCATCAAGCAGAACCGTTCGATGAACATCTGGATCGCGGCGCTGGTGGCCGCGATTTCCGGCGTGGCGGGCCTTGGGCTGGCCCATCTGATCTACAAGCCGGTTCATGCCTTCGCGATCCGCTCGACGCTGATCGCCCAGGGCGTGATCGACCCGTCCGATCCGCAGCCGCGCACCTATATGGAGCTTGAACGTGCCAACACGACCCTTGTCCGCGAAATCGTCGCCCGGCGAGAGGCCGAGCGTGAATATGGCCAGACCTTTGACCAGTCCCCCCGTGGCATGGCGCAGATCTCCTCGTCCTGCGGCGCCTTCACCCGCGTCAACGCCAGCCTGTGCCGGATGACCGGCTTCGAGCCGGACGAACTGATCGGCAAGCCGATCACCGACATGCTGCTGTCGGCCTCGTCCGACAGCCCCCCGCAGATTGATGCCCCGTTCAAGGATTTCGTCGGCAACCGCGAAATGCGCTGCCGCCGCAAGGATGGTTCGCTGTTCTGGGTCGCGGTGAACTCGATCATCGTGAACGATGCCGACGGCAACCCGATGCACGCCGTTGTGACGCTGGACGACATCACCTCCAGCAAGGAAGCCGAAGGCCAGATCGTGCAGTTGAACCGCGACCTGTCGCATCTGGCCCGCGGCAACACGATGGGCCAGATGGCCACTGGCCTTGCGCATGAACTGAACCAGCCGCTGACGGCCATCGCGCAGAACGCCGATACCGCGCTTCTGATCCTGAACCAGCACGCCCAGCCCGATGACGAGCTGCACGAAATCCTGCTGGAAATCGAAAAGCAGTCGCTGCGCGCAGGCGAAATCATCCGCGCGCTGCGGGCCTTCATCCGCAAGGATGCGGGCGACCGCAGCGTGTTCGGCTTCGGGGAACTGCTTGACCAGTCGCTGCGCCTGGTGCGCGCCGAGGCGACCGAAGCCAACGTCACCATCGAAAGCGAGATCGCGCCGGATGTGCCCGATGTGGAAGGCAACCGCGTTCAGATTGCCCAGGTCATCGTGAACCTCCTGCGCAACGCGATCGAGGCGATTGCCGATGCAGGGTCGAACGAACGCCGGGTCACCGTCAGGGCCTGGCCGGACGCCGCCCTGATGACCGTCAGCGTCAAGGACACCGGGCCGGGCATCTCGCCCACGATCAATCTCTTCGCCCAGTTCGAAACCAGCAAGCCCGATGGCATGGGGCTTGGCCTGTCGATCTGCCGAAGCATCATCGAGGCCAATGGCGGCGCCCTCTGGCTGGAAGAGCGCAGCGAAGGCGGCGAGGGAGGAGCGGAATTCCGCTTCACCCTGCCGCTGCACCGCACCGCCTGACATCAGAATCGCCGCCGCTTGGTTGCGGTCGGGTGCGAATCCCATAACACTGGCACCATCGGCCCCCAGAACGGAGCACGCACCTGACCGACCCGAACAATGCTGCCATGACCGTCTTTCTGGTCGACGACGATGAGGACATTCGCCTCTCGCTGTCCCGGGCGCTTGGCAAACGGGGCTATGTCGTCGAACCTCACGACTCGGCTCAGTCCTTTCTGGATGCCTATGACGACAGCCGCCCCGGCTGCCTGCTGCTGGATTACGGGATGCCGGGAATGAACGGGCTGGACCTCCAGCGCCGGCTGAACGACGAGGGCCGCGCGATCCCGGTGATCTTCATCACCGGCCACGGCGGCGTGCCGGAATCGGTGCAGGCCATCAAGGGCGGCGCCATCGACTTTCTGGAAAAGCCGTTCCGCCAGAGCGATCTGATCGAACGCATCGAAACGGCCTTCGCCATTGCCCGTGAACGCCTGTCGTCGCAGGTGCAGTCGCGCCAGCATGAGGCGCTGTTTGCCCGGCTGACCGCCCGAGAGGCGGAAATCGTGGCCCGGATGCTGCAACGCCCGGCCGAAACCTCCAGCAAGGAAATCGCCGCCTATCTGGGCATCAGCCCCAGAACGGTGGATCATCACCGCGCGCGGATTCTGGAAAAGCTGAACGTGCGCTCGGTGGCCGAGCTGATCGCACTGGCCAAAAGCTGACCGCCGGGGCGGCTGACGCCTTGCCCGAAATTTCGGCACTCCGCCGCATCTTGGCCAAACTCAAGGCGATGTGACCGCGCGGCGTCCCCGCGGGCTGTTCTTGGCGCAGCCGGGGGGATATGCCGGCGCAAACACATCGCCCTGACGTTGCGCCGGACATGGCCGCACCGCCCCAAGGAAAGGCTCGCCCGATGATCGTGCGCGAAAAACCCCGTCTCTGGGATCTGCTGACAGCCATGCGTGGCTCGGTCGTGCCGCATATCGTCAGGCCGCTGCTGTTCCTGACCGGCTTCGCGCTGGTGGTGGTCTGGCTGGACCATTTCACCCCCTATGTGCCAAAGCTGGAAACCTCGGCCTATGCGACCTTCGGGATCGGCCTGTCGCTGTTCCTGGGGTTTCGCAACAACGCCGCCTATGACCGCTGGTGGGAGGCGCGCAAACTTTGGGGCGGGATGCTGGCCGACATGCGCAGCCTTGCGCGCGAAACCGATGTCTTCGTTCCCGATGCCGCCGAACGCCGGACAATCCTGCATCTGGCCATTGCCTTCGTCCACGCCCACCGGCTGCACCTGCGCGGCCAGAAGCTGACGGCCGATTCCGATGTTCCCGAAACCGCCCGCGCGCTGGCCGGCACGCCGCACCCGCCCTGCACCGCGCTGGACCGCATGAACAGCGTGATCGCCTGCGCCCATCGCGAAGGCCGCATCGACGGCTTCGGCGCCCGCGCCCTGACCACCCGGATGTCGTCGATCGCGCTGCAACAGGCGGGCTGCGAGCGGATCTTCAACACCCCCCTGCCCTTCGTCTATTCGCTGCTGATCTACCGGACGACCTTCCTCTACTGCATGATGCTGCCCTTCGCGCTGAACTCGGCGACGGGCTGGATGACGCCGATCTTCGTGGGCGTCGTCGCCTACATGTTTCTTGGCCTTGCCGAAGTGACCGAGGAACTGGCGCATCCCTTCGGGCTGCAACCGAACGGGCTGGCGCTGGATGCGATCTGCCGCGCGGTCGAAATCAGCTTCGCGCCGCATCTGGGCACCGAACCGCCGCCCCCGCTGCGCCCGGTCAACTATTATCTGATCTGACGCGCGGCGATCTTCGCCGCGCCCGGTCCGGCCGGGCCGGCTTTCAGTTCGGGCAAAGCGCCTCGATCGACGATTTGTTCGGGCAGAATTCGGGCATCCGCTTCGACGCGCCCGACCCCGCCAGCCAACTGTCGCAGCGCGACAGGCAGGTGCAGCCTTCGCAGCGCGCGACGATGGTCGCCAGTTCTTCCCGCGTCAGCCAGCCGTCAATCACGGCCTGCGGCAGGTTCACGCCGGCAACACGGGCCATGCCACGGGTCATCCACCAGGCCCGGGGGGCATCCGTATATCCGATCATGGCCTTGCCTCGCGCTGCTGGGGGTGCTGGCCCCAAGGTGACAAACCCGGCGCGGCGCTGCATTGACGCAAATCAATCGGCGGCGCCGGTGTCCGGTCAGCCGCCCAGACCCTGCACCGCCGCGACCACAACCGCCTTGCGTTGCGCATTCGGCGGGTGGCTGCCCAGGAACTTGTCGCCGGGATCGGGCAGCCGGTCGAAGAAGGCGGAACCGCGCACCGGATCATAGCCCGCCTGCCAGG
Source organism: Pseudogemmobacter blasticus (assembly GCF_003071405.1). NCBI lineage: Bacteria > Pseudomonadati > Pseudomonadota > Alphaproteobacteria > Rhodobacterales > Paracoccaceae > Pseudogemmobacter > Pseudogemmobacter blasticus. The sequence continues at coordinate 1,295,497 of NZ_CP020470.1, forward strand.
CGATCCGTGCGCCCAGCGCATCGGCCTCCAGCTCGAAATCCTTGGAATACTGCCTTGCGGCAAGGCTGGCGCCCACATTCTGCGCCGCCTTCACCTGGTCGGCCGGCAATCCCGTGGCCTGCGCCAGCACACCGGCCAGAATCGCCCCGCCCATGGCCTGTTCCTGCTGGCGGGGAATGTGGCCGGCCACATGATGCGCCGCCTCATGCCCCAGCACGAAGGCCAGTTCATCGGCGTTCCGCGCCATTTGCAGCAAGGAGATGGTGAACACCAGATAGGGCCGCCCGCTGGAATCCAGCGTCTGGAAGGCATTGGGCTGCAACCCCGGCCGGTCGTCCACCGCGATCACGAAATCGCAGTTGCGCCCCGCCGCCCGCGCCCGGCAGGCGGCTTCGGCCACCGGCTCGACCCGCGCCGCCACCGCGGCAAACCCTGACAGCCCGCCCGCCACGGACGGCGCGGGCGCCATCCGCGGCGCGTCCGGCGCAGCCTCCTGCGGATAGGGGGACACGGCCACGCATCCGGCAAGCGCCAGCGCGGACCACAGGGCAAGGGCAAGGCGCAGCGGGCGCCGGGGGATCATCAGGCCAGTCATGCCCGGATACCTAGCAAATCCGGGGCGCCCGAAAAGACCCCCGGTCGCCGGCTCGCGAAAGGTTGCGCAGGGGGCGGGCACGGGCTAGCCTTGTCCCATGTTCACCATCGAGCACGAATTCGACGCCACGGTCGTCACCCTGATCGACGAAGGGGACGGGCTGCCCCTCATGGGCGATGTGATCATTACCGCCTTCGAAGATTGCGTCGCGGTCGAACAGACCGACCCGGACACCGAGGAAACCGTCCGCATCACCCTGTCGATGACGCAGCTTGCCGATCTGGCCGCCGCACTGAACCTGCCCGAAGGCAGCTACCGGATAGACCGCACCCCCGCCCCCAAGGGCTGAGCCTCCGCAAACAGAACGCCCGCCGTCAGGGGAAACGGCGGGCGTTGCCGGTCAGGTGGCGCGAGGACCCTTTGCGCCGCCCGCCGGAAGGGGTTTCAGCCGCCCGTTGCCAGCAGCGCCGCCATCAGATCCGCGTTCGACTTGCCGGCGGCCGTGGCCATGTCGGCCAGGCTTTGCCCGGGCATCGGGGTGAAGCCCGCCGCAACCAGCGCCTTCGTCACCGCCTCGGGCGATTGTCCCAGCGCCGGGGCCACCGCTTCCGGGGTGGATTTCAGCACCTGCGCCGCCAGCCGCATCTGCGGCGGCCCGCCCGCCTGACCCGACCCCGACGGCAGCAGGAACACCGCCCCCGCCAGCAGCGACACCGCCACCGCCACAGCCATCGGCGTGCCGCGCAGATAGCTGGTCATCGGCCGCCAGTTCTTCCAGATATGCAGGACGAAGGGCACGATCAGCACAAGGCTCAGCCATTCATGCATCCCGTGAAAGCCCGAAGGGCCGATGTGGAAGAACAACGCAAGACCCGAGATCAGCGAAACAAGAAACAGCCCGGTAATGAACGGGGTGGCATAGCGTGACAGGACGGGAGACATGGGATTTGGCCTTCTGGGGTTGAACCTGCCCCTTGAACGCCGCGGCGCAGCACTTCCGTCGCTAATCCAGGCGGAAAACCTTGTCGCGCGCCTTGGCTCCGCGCAGCAGCACCAGCCGCGACTTGGCCACCCCCAGCGCCTGCGCCAGCAGCACCTGCGCCGCCGCCGTGGCCTTGCCGTCCTCGGGCACCACCGTCACCGCAATGCGGATCGGCGGCCCCGCGTCCAGCCCGGCCCGCCGCGCGTTCGGCGTGACCCGCACCGCGATCTCGGCGCCGGGTCGGGCAAGGTGCGAAAGGTCGGGCAGGTCCATCGGCTTTCCTCTGGCCTTCCACCCTGCCCCGCGCCTAGGCTGGCCGCAAGCCCCGGAGGACCGACATGACCACTGCCTTCTATTCCGACGAACGCTGCTTCTGGCACGGGGGCGGCAATTATGCCTTTACCCTGCCCACGGGCGGCCTTGTCCAGCCCGGCGGTGGCCTGCCCGAAAGCCCGGAAACCAAGCGCCGCCTGAAGAACCTGCTCGACGTGACCGGCCTTCTGCGCGAGATGGAAACCCGCACCGCGCCCGAGGCGACCTGGGCCGAAATGGCGCGCGTCCACCCCGAAACCTATCTGCAGGCCTTCAAGGCCGCCTCCGATGCCGGCGGCGGCGAACTGGGCCTGCGCACCCCCTTCGGCCGCGGCGGGTTCGAGATCGCGGCGCTGTCGGCCGGCCTTGCCACCGCCGCCCTGCGCGCCGTGCTGACGGGCGAGGCCGCCAATGCCTATGCCCTGTCGCGCCCCCCCGGCCACCACTGCCTGCCGGATTTCCCGAACGGCTTTTGCCTGCTGAACAACATCGGCATCGCCATCCGCGCCGCCCGCGCCGAAGGCCGGCTGGGCCGTGTCGCCGTGGTCGATTGGGACGTGCACCACGGCAACGGCACCGAGGCGGTGTTCTGGGACGATCCCGACACCCTGACCCTCAGCCTGCATCAGGACCGCAACTACCCGCTCGACACCGGCGGGCTCGAGGCGCGCGGCGGCGACCGCGCCCCCGGCAGCAACCTGAACCTGCCGCTGCCGCCCGGCTGCGGCCATGCCGCCTATCTTCACGCCTTCGACCGCGTGGTCCTTCCGGCCCTGCACCGCTTCCGCCCCGATGCGATCATCGTCGCCTGCGGCTACGATGCCTCGGCCGTTGATCCGCTGGGGCGTATGCTGCTGACCGCCGAAACCTTCCGCCTGATGACCCGCCGGGTGAAGCAGGCGGCGGCAGACCTGTGTGACGGCCGTCTGCTGCTGGTGCATGAAGGCGGCTATTCCGAGGTGCATGTCCCGTTCTGCGGCCATGCCGTGCTGGAAGAGCTGTCCGGCAGCGCGATCCGCGCGCCGGACCCGCTGGCCGCCACGCTGGAAAAACGCCAGCCCGACGCCCGCTTCGACGCCTTCGCAAAGGCCTGGATCGACGAAGCCGCCGTCACCCTGGGCCTCTGACCACCAAAGCCGCCGCCGGCCCTTTCATCTGTCCATAAACATCCCGGGGGTGCGGGGGCAGCGCCCCCGCCCTGCCCCCCGCCCTGCGCGGCCGCCTGCCCGATCAGCCGCCGTGGTCGGGCGCGTGGCGCGACGGGGCGATATAGGGCTTGGTCACGTCGTCCAGCCGCAGTTCCAGCGTTTCCACCTCCAGCGCCACCGCGCCGTCGCCCGCCAGCACCAGCGTCAGCCGGCCCGTGCCATCCTCGCCCGGCAGCCAGTCCAGCGACAGGATCGACAGCACCAGATCGGCGTCGCGCCGATCAATGCCCTGCGTCCTGACCGCCGTCACATCCTCCACGGTCAGCAGGCTGCGCACCCGTTCGAACGGCCGCCCCTCGCGCGCGGCGGCCTCGCGGTCTTCCCAGCGAAAGCGGTTGACCAGCGCCACAAAGCGGCGGCGGCGCGCGTCATAGCGCATCTCGACCGCCGGCAGCACCGCATCCTGCACCAGGGCCGACACCACCGGCAGATCCTCGGCCCCCTGCGCCAGCAGCCGCAGCGGGCCTTCGTCGCCGTCCTCGTAACGCGCGTCGGCCATCAGTTGCCCCGGATCCGTTCGATCCTGGCGCCGCAGGCCGACAGCTTTTCCTCAACCCGCTCATAGCCGCGGTCCAGGTGGTAGACCCGGCTCACCACCGTTTCCCCCTCGGCCGCCAGCCCCGCCAGAATCAGGCTGACGCTGGCGCGCAGGTCGGTGGCCATCACCGGCGCACCGCGCAGTTTCTCGACCCCCGTCACCGTGGCCGTGCCCCCGCGCACGTCGATCCGCGCGCCCATCCGCATCAGTTCGGGCGCGTGCATGAAGCGGTTCTCGAAGATCTTTTCTTCCAGAACGCTGGTGCCCTCGGCGGTGCAAAGCAGCGCCATCATCTGCGCCTGCAGGTCGGTCGGGAATCCGGGGAAGGGTTCGGTCGTCACATCCACCGCCCGCACCCGGCCATTCTTGCGCGAAACCTTCAGGCCGCGCGCGGTCTCGGTCACCGAAACCCCCGCCGCGTCCAGCTTTTCGGCAAAGGCGCCCACCAGCTCCAGCCGGCCGCCCAGACATTCCACCTCGCCACCCGCAATCGCCGGCACCAGCATATAGGTGCCCAGCTCGATCCGGTCCGTCACCACCGGATGGGTGGCGCCATGCAGCCGGTCAACGCCCTGAATGGTGATCGTGCCGCTGCCCTCGCCCTCGATCTGCGCGCCCATCCGGCGCAGGCAGCGGGCAAGATCCACGATCTCGGGCTCGCGCGCGGCGTTCTTCAGCACCGTGGTGCCCTTGGCCAGCGTCGCCGCCAGAAGCGCGTTCTCGGTCGCCCCGACCGAGACCAGCGGAAACTCGAACACCGCCCCCTTCAGCCGCCCGCCGGGCGCCTTGGCATGAACATAGCCGTCGCGCAGGTCCAGATCGGCCCCCATCGCCTCCAGCGCCTTCAGGTGCAGGTCCACCGGCCGCGCCCCGATGGCACAGCCCCCCGGCAGCGACACGACCGCATGGCCGTCGCGCGCCAGCATCGGCCCCAGCACCAGGATCGAGGCCCGCATCTTCCGCACGATGTCATAATCGGCCCGGTGATTGTCGATCGCATGGCTCGACAGCGCCAGCACCAGCCCGTCCTGCAAGGCGGCGACCTCGGCCCCCAGCGATTGCAGCAGTTGCGTCATGGTGGCGATGTCGGACAGGCGCGGCGCATTGGTCAGCGTCAGCGGCTCCTCGCTCAGCAGCGTGGCCGGCATCAGCGTCAGACAGGCGTTCTTCGCCCCCGCGATCGGGATCTCGCCCTTCAGCGGTCCGTTGCCCTTGACCAGAATCGAATCCATGCCTGCCTCACTCGCCCGTGTTCTCGTTGTCCGGTTGCCCGTCGTCAGGCGTCCCGCTTGACCGCGCCCTGGCCTGGGCCTTGCGGCGGCCCATGTTCGCCTTCAGCGCCGCCTTCAGCCGCTCCTCCCGCGACAGGGTCGCGGTCGGCTGACCCGTCTTTGCGGGCGTCTCGGGCGTGGGGGTCTTGCGCATCGGGAACCCCACATACCGCAGCCCGCGCCACGGGTCCAGACATCGCGCGAAAAGGGGGTTGCGGACAGGCAATCCTTGGTCTATCTCCGCCGCCACCAACGGCGCTGCAGTAGCTCAGTGGTAGAGCACTCCCTTGGTAAGGGAGAGGTCGAGAGTTCAATCCTCTCTTGCAGCACCATCCATCCCCTTGATTTTGCGTAAGCATCTGATCCATCTTTGGATTTGTGCCGCCCACTAGTGCAGATGGGTCGTGCAGATGCGTTATGCCATGCCTAATCCAGAACTGATCAACGGGAACTACTACCTCCGCCTCCACGTCCCGAAGGACGTTGCCGAGAAAGCCAGAGGAACCACTGTCGCCATCCCCGTGGGGGACGCGATCAAGTATCAAAAGGTCGGCTCAGTGGTTAAAGTCTCGCTGCTGACGAAGGTCGCAGCCGAGGCGAAGCACCGCTTCACGAAAGCTCTAGCGGCAGTCGAAGCCCACTGGGAAAGCCTGAGGCGTGGGCCAGTCAAGCTGACGCACAAGCAGTGCTTGGGGCTTGCCGGGGAGCTGTATTCGGACTTCATCAGGGTGTCTGACGAGAACCCCGGCCCTCCCGATCTATGGCAGCAGATCAGGAAGTGGGACGAAGAGGCAAGAACCCCAAGGCTTCGCCCCATCGAAACCCTGATGGTTCCCATTCCAAAAGCTAGTGCAGACTGGTCCATCGAAGAGCGTTTTGGTGGCTTCGCCGACGTCATGCTGCAAAGGCACAAACTGCAGGTAGATGCCGCCTCTCGCTGGCAGCTTGTGCTTCAGATTGCGAAGGCAATGGACAAGGCTACTGCCGTCATCCTGCGAAAAGCCGAAGGCGACTACAGCGACAGCGGGGAGACAAATGCCTTTCCGCAGTTCGTTCCACCCAGCCCGGCGGAAAGCGATGCAGTGCCAACATCGAAGACCGAACCGAAAACTGGGCTGGTGTCTATCACTCAGCTCTTCGGGCATTGGGAACTCGACCATCTGGCAGCGGGCAAGTCACCTCGCACAGTGAAGGACTTCCGCCACAAGTCCGCATCCCTGATCCGTTTCCTCGGTCACGAAGACGCGGAAAGGGTCACACCTGAAGACATCTCTAACTGGTGCGATGACCTGAAGCTGAACCAAGGCATAAGTCCAAGGACCGTAAGTCAGAAGTATCTTGCCGTTGTGAAGTTGATCTACGCCATCGGCGTTGAGAAGAGGAAGATCAAGGACAACCCGGCGAAGGACTACAAGGTCCGCCACACCAAGCCCAAGAAGACGCGCTCTGCGGGCTTCACTGACGCAGAAGCTCTGGCGATCTTGCGGGCAACTCTTGAGGACGACCACAGTCAAGGCCGCAGGTCGGAAGAGAACCGACGGGCTATCCGCTGGCTGCCGTGGATTTGCGCCTTTACAGGGGCCAGGATCACCGAAGCAGCCCAGCTCCGCACCATCGACCTGATTGAAGAGGGTGGCATCCTCTGCCTTCGCATCACCCCAGAAGCTGGGTCCGTTAAGACCGGAAACTATAGGACCGTCCCGCTCCATCCGCAGCTCTTGGACATGGGTCTCCCCGCAATGATCCGCAGTCTGCCACCGGGGCCGATCTTCTACCACCTGAAGCCCTTCCGTGGCGTTGCGGCTGACCCGGTAGAACGCGCACAGAACGCTGGTGCAAAGGTCGGGGAGTGGGTGCGGAAGGTCGTCAAAATCACCGACCCTGTGCTGCAGCCTAACCACGCTTGGCGGCATCGCTTCAAGACGGTGGCGCGAGAAGTCGGGATGGACCTGGAAATCCGCGATGCCATCCAAGGGCATGAAGACGGAAGGGCCGCAAGCGACTATGGGGAAGTGAGCATCAAGGCCATGTGGAACGCGCTGCAGGCCTTCCCCCGATACGACGTCACGGCAAAGACCTGAGGACGCCCGTAGTGGCCCGCAGAGAGGCGCTGGAGCTTTGCTCCAAGGGATGCGGCAGGTATCCGCACAGCACAGTTCTACGGGCCTCCCCGCGCGTTCAGATAGGCTTGCCGCGGAGAGCTTGGTGAGCCTGCAGGAAGGTGGTCGAGTTAGGTGCCACCATTGCAGAGGAAGACCTCTGTGGGGGCCTCTCTAGCGGTAGCTGCAAGACCAAGACTTGGGATGCATAGCCGGTGCCACTCTTGCCTGACCCATGAGCCGTGGGGGGTAAGGGGGGCATCTGCGGATGCAGACCAAGATAGGGTATCAGGGTCATAGCTTAAGCTACCGGCTCAACGCTATCGGGTTTGGGGGGAGGAGAGTGCAGGGGGTAGCTTCAGCTTGACGTGTAGCGACCATCCCCTCCACCACCATCCCCCAAGGAACGAAGCTCAGGCTTGACCCTCAGCTACAGCCACCCACGAACTTGTCCCGCACCTTGGACCAGTCCAAGGAAAAGACCCCGAAAGACCCCACCATCCGCGAGAAGTTCAACACCTACCGCTTCGCCGATCACAACAAAAAGGTCGCCGACCTCATCGCCCCCGTGACCCGCGTTTCGGTTGAGAGGGTCGAGATCGTGGGGGGGCGATGAAGGGAGCGAAGCGGGAAGCGGTGGCTTCAAGCTGAAGCGACCCCGGCATGTTTTCGCGGCGTAAATCTGAGCGGCCTACCGTTACTCCATCGCAGCGCGTTTTCCCCCATACCCGGGGGTCTACCCGTGGCGGGGGTCATCCCATTCCCTCAGCGCCGCACGATCTGCAGCCCAGCGCTAACGGCCCAGTTCCCCGTCTTACCCTACCGGCTGCACCCTTCCCTCCCCCCCTTCTATCCCTGCCACAAGAACGAGTCATATCAATCACAACGATCATTGACGTTTGATACGCGCTTGCCTACCTTTCTTTCCAGACGAAGAGAGGAGGAAGCCTCATGAAGCAATACGTCACCTACAAGCGCGTCAGCACGGCAGAGCAGGGCCGCAGTGGCCTTGGGCTTGAAGCTCAAGACCGTGACATGCAGCTATACCTTGAGACCTTCTCCGAAGTTCCCTTCGAGGTCGTGGCCGAGTTCGTAGACGTGGAAAGCGGTGGGAACGATGATCGCCCCGAACTCGCCAAGGCCATCGCTCTGGCCAGGCGCACAAGGGCCGAGCTGCTGGTCGCCAAGCTGGACCGCCTCAGCCGCGATGTAGCGTTCATCGCCACCTTGCTGAAGGACAAGCGCCTGAGCTTCCGCGTGGCGTCCATGCCCCATGCTGACAAGTTCCAGCTCCACATCTACGCCGCGCTGGCCGAGCAGGAGCGTGACTTCATCTCACGTCGCACCAAGGCAGCTCTGGCCGCAGCGAAGGCCAAGGGGAAGGTACTGGGAGGCCTGCGTGATGCTACGATGAAGCGTAACGAAGTGGTCAAGCGCAACGCCCAGCGCCGCGCTACGGATCTGCAGGGAGTGCTGCTGCCCATGCGGCAGGCGGGGAAGTCCCTACGCGAGATCGCAACAGAACTGTCGCGGTTGGGGATCAAAACAGCCCGAGGTGGAGAATGGACTGCAGCGCAGGTATCAAGGCACCTGATCCGATTGAGTCACTAAACAATCCTGCCGCTTCGGGACAAAATCACTCTTCCGCAAAAAAACTATCAAACAAATGATCCCCCAAAGATCCGTACTGGCTTGATTTGAAGTTGAAGACAAAGCTATCCAAGTCTTCAAGCTTTCCTGAATAGTATTCAAAGTCATGCAACTTACCAGTTTTCGTGATGCGTCGAAGCAGCGCAATCACACCGTTGATGTTAGTTGTATTCAGAAAGCTTCCTTCAACAGAACGATCTGCTGTCCATCTAGTCGAGGTGAGTCTGTGTCGCACGGACGAAAAGAGCGCGTTAATCTCAGTTCTGCAGAAAGCTGCGTACTCGTTCAGAAGCGCCACATCCCTTCCTTCTAAAAGCTTTGCCTGCTTGCCCGCATCCCACAACTTAAAAAGTCCTGCCTCCGCGGTTGGAGAAACAAGAGGTCGAAGCCCGAATGAAACGATGCTTGCAGTCTTTACTTTGTTCTTCTCGAAAGTAAATCTCTCAAAATGATCCCTTAGGGGTCCATGTTCATCATTTAGCATCCTCATTACAAGTTTAGCAATAGCCTCACTTGAGAATGGGCTAAGGAGTGCGTTTATCTCTTGCCTGATGTCAGAGCGAACTCGTGTCTGCTGAGAGTTAATTTCAAGAAAGACCTTTGCCTCGAACTTAAGCTTATCCAAATCACTCATGCCGACCGGAAAAACAATACCGGTAATAAGAAGATTCTGCTGGTCTCGCATAACGGATATCTCTTCATCGAATATTCCGCCCTCATGATAAGACATGACGCGGTGCTGACCATCAATTAACCCGATAGAATTGAAATCAGATGTAAGCTGGATGTTTGCGGGACTAGTGTCTTGCACAGAGTCAGGCTTGATCGTGTTTCCTTCATCATCAACAATTTTGGTGTCTGCGGGCAGCGTGACAATAATGTTATTGATAAAAACCCTACGCTCTTCCTTTAGATACTTGCGAATGTTAAGTATCTTTGAAACATCAATCATTCTTTGGTAGGCCGCACCACCATCTCTCCATCCGCCTCGCCTCAAGACATATGAACGAGAAAGGATCGCCTTTGGATTTGCGTAAAAGGAGACAACTTTGAATCCCGTTCCAAAGTTTGAGTGGCCTTCCGGCAAGACAGACCCGCTAAAGCGATCAGATGATACTGATTTGGTCTTTACGCGATCTCCGATCTCGTCACTTTTAAGGTTCAGAAACTCAAACACCTCAAAGCGCCCAGATTGTCTTGTTGCAAGGGAGGTTGCGCGAAAATACTTGGCGACGTTATAGTCGTAATAGTAGGGGTCAGGGACCAAGTTTTTGGTTGTGCTGCTTACCGGGTTCAGAGAGCAATATAGAATTCTTATCCGGATCTGGTGGGGAAGGTAGGTGCTATCCACTTCACCCGAAAATCCAGCGAAGTTCTTCTTTAAGAAATCGAAGAAGGCAGACGCATTCGCAGTTATCTTTTGGTACAGAATGTGCTTCTTCTTGAGATGTTCGCTTACCTTTGACTCCCCGGATGTAGTGTACTCGACCAAGATAATTACATTATCTCTGATGAAGACGTCATCAAAGTCAGATGTCGCACCATCATAAGTGAACTCTTTATCAGCAACAGACTTGGAGCGAGAGAATCCAAATGCATCAAAAGTAGTTCTAATCAGTTTCTTGTGATTGCTCTGCAATCTTCTCTCACGCTTCTCTTCAATGGAAAGCTTTGGTGTCTTCTTCTTTGCTTTCTTGGTCGGCTTCATCTTAGTAGACTTCATGCATCACCTCCCTGCTTCAGCCACTCGTCAGGAACTCGTGCCACACTCTCGCTCTCACGGGGTCTTCTTACGGGCTTCCCAAGCGGTCGTGTAATGAGTTCTCCACTGCGGAACTTCCTCAATCGATCTTCTGCTATTTCTATATACTCCGGTTCGCGATCGATGCCGATACCAACTCGTCCATGCTTTGCTGCAGCGAGGAGCGTCGATCCAACTCCAACGAAGGGATCCAGAACAGTATCACCCTTATCGGTGAGCGCGAGAACACACCGCTCAGCAAGCTCAACAGGATACTGACATGGATGAGACGTCTTCTCGGGGTGGTTGTTCTTTACGTTCGGAATGTCCCACACCGGATTAACCACAAAGTCTTTCTCAGCACTAAATTCCCAAACGTCTGCAGGATTCTTACCTAACGGGTTGCCACTTGGTAATCCTGCCTTCGCCCCCTTGTTGAGGCTATGCCTCTTTCCGGGGTAGATCTGTGGAACTCTTACTGGGTCAAGGTTGAACTTGTAATTGTCGCCCTTCGTCAGCCAAAGCAGGGTCTCGTACCTCCCGGAGAATCGCTTATCAGCATTCAGTCCAAAATTGAACTTCCAGATAATTCTATTCCTTAGCTTGAAGCTCTTCTCCTTGAATATGCTGTAAAAGTGAACATCAAGGGGAAATAGTTCTCCATTTGATACGTAGTTTCCAGTCTGCCAACAAACACTTCCGCCATCGACAAGCAGATCGGCAACCTCTGATATTATTTCAGCTTGCCACGAAAGATAAGCTTCGAGTGACAGTTTCTGGTCCCGTTCGTATATCTTTCCTATATTATACGGAGGCGACGAAACGACTAGTTGGACAGATGATCGAGGAAGCTTTCTCATCTGTTCGGTCGCATCACCGAGCAACAAAGTAATGTCTTCTGTCTTCAAACTTCTTCCTATCGCATGTGACCCCTGCGGCACGCTCTGGTGGGGCGAACTGGGCAGGAGGCTACATATCAGGAGGTTGGAAAACCAGAGGGTTCTTCTGCGAGATGTTGGACCTTTCAGTGGTCACACGCGTCAGCATGATGGAGATTGGTCCCTAGGGAGGTAAGTGTCCTTTCGCGATCTATGCGGCGGCCTGAAGCGGTTCATCTGTTACGCTTGATCAACTCGACCAACTGGTGCATAGAGAGAGTGCAGATAGGACGCGACACAACTGCGAGATGCCAGCACTATCAATGGGTTAGACCGCTCAAGTGAGACTTCAATCCTCTCTTGCAGCACCATTTTTCTCCCCTTGAAACAAACCGATAATTCCCGGCCGCGCGCGTGGCGGGGTTTGCGATTGGTTTGCTGCTGGGCATGGGCCGCTGCGGGATCAAGGGCCGAGGGGCGCCCGGCCTGGATCACGGGTTCCGGCGCATTGTCGGCAAGCGATGTTCCGGTTGCCCGGCAGGCGCCGGCGTGCCAGCCTGCTTCGGCCCGGCTCCTTTCAGCTTTGCAGGTTCCAGATGCCCCTCGCCCTTTATGGCCACCGCTTCTCGTCCTACACGCAGAAGGTGCTGGTCGCGCTTTATGAAAACGCGCTGCCGTTCGAGCTGCGGTCGCTTGGCCCTGACACGCCCGAGAACACCACCGAATGGCTGCGCCGCTGGCCGCTGCGGCGGTTCCCGCTGCTGGTCGATGGCGACCGGCAGGTGGTCGAGACCAGCATCATCATCGAATACCTGCATCTTGCCCATCCCGGCCCGGTGCCGCTGTTGCCCGATGATCCGATGCAGGCGCTTGAGGTGCGGTTCATGGACCGCTTCTTCGACCTGCATGTGATGAACGCGGCCCAACATGCGGTGGACGGGGCGCTGACAGGCGATCCGGTCAAGCGGGCCGATGGCCTTGCGCTTTCGGCGGAAAAGCTGCCGCGCGCCTATACCTGGGCCGAAGGGCATCTGGCCGGCCGGACCTGGGCCGCGGGCGACAGCTTCTCGATGGCCGATTGTGCCGCCGCGCCGGCGCTGTTCTACGCCGACTGGGTGCATCCGATCCCCGACAGTTGCCCCGGCCTGCGGGCCTATCGCGCGCGGCTGCTGGCCCGCCCGTCCTTTGCCCGCGCCGTGGACGAGGCGCGCGATTTCCGCCCGTTCTTCCCGCTTGGCGCCCCGGACCGGGATTGAGAAAGGGCGGCCTTGGCGGCCGCCCCTGAGTTCAGATCCGCCGAAGCAGCGCCCCGGTGGGGCTATTCCGCCGCCTGCGCATAGGAGTCGACCGGCGGGCAGGTGCAGACCAGGTTGCGGTCGCCGTAGACGTTGTCCACCCGCCCGACCGGCGGCCAGTACTTGTCTTCCCGGAACGATCCGGGCGGGAAGCAGCCCTGCTCGCGCGGGTATTTCCGCGTCCAGTCGGCCACCAGATCCTCAACCGTATGCGGGGCGTGGCGCAGCGGGCTGTCCTCGGCGCTGATCTCGCCCTTCTCCACCGCCGCGATTTCCTCGCGGATGGCCAGAAGCGCGGTGATGAAGCGGTCGATCTCGGCCTTGGTCTCGGATTCCGTGGGTTCCACCATCAGCGTGCCGGCCACCGGCCAGCTCATGGTGGGCGCGTGGAAGCCGTTGTCGATCAGCCGCTTGGCGATGTCGTCCACGGTGACGCCCGCCTCGGCGAAGGGCCGGGTGTCCAGGATGCACTCATGCGCGACCCGGCCCTTGTTGCCCATGTAAAGCACCCCGTAGGCCCCCTTCAGCCGCGCCGCGATGTAGTTGGCGTTCAGGATCGCCACCCGCGTCGCCTGCGTCAGCCCCGCCCCGCCCATCATCAGGCAATAGGCCCAGGAAATCAGCAGGATCGACGCCGACCCGTAGGGTGCCGCGCTGACCGGCCCTTCGGCCCCGCCGGTTTCCGGGTGGCCCGGCAGATGCGGCGCCAGATGCGCCTTCACGCCGATCGGGCCCATGCCGGGGCCGCCGCCGCCATGCGGGATGGCAAAGGTCTTGTGCAGGTTCAGGTGGCTGACATCGCCGCCGATCTCGCCGGGTTTCACCAGCCCCACCATGGCGTTCATGTTGGCGCCGTCGATATAGACCTGCCCGCCGAATTCATGGGTGATCTGGCAGACCTCGCGCACGGTCTCCTCGAACACGCCATGGGTCGAGGGATAGGTGATCATGCAGGCGGCCAGCCGGTTGCCCGCCGCCTCGGCCTTGGCGCGGAAATCCTCGACATCCACATCCCCGTTGGGCGAGGACTTGACCACCACCACCTCCATCCCGGCCATCTGGGCCGAGGCAGGGTTGGTGCCATGGGCCGAAATCGGGATCAGGCAGATCTTGCGGTCATGGTCGCCCCGCGCCCGGTGATAGGCCAGGATCGTCATCAGCCCGGCATATTCGCCCTGCGCGCCGCTGTTCGGCTGCATGGAAAAGGCGTCATAGCCGGTGATCTCGCACAGCTTCACGGTCAGGTCGTTGATCGCCTCGGTATAGCCGGCGGCCTGATCGGCGGGCACGAAGGGGTGCAGCGTGGCGAATTCGGGCCAGGTGATCGGCATCATCTCGGCCGCCGCGTTCAGCTTCATCGTGCAACTGCCCAGCGGGATCATCGCGCGGTCCAGCGCCAGATCGCGGTCCGACAGCCGGCGCATATAGCGCATCATCTCGGATTCCGCGCGGTTCATGTGGAACACCGGATGGGTCAGATAGTCCGAGGTGCGCAGCATCTCTTCGGGAAAGCCCAGCGCGGCGCGATGCGGCGGCAGGCCCAGAATCCCGAAGGCGCGCAGCACCTTGACCAGCACCCGTTCATCGGTGGTCTCGTCCAGGCTGATGCCCACGCGGTTGTTGCCGATCTTGCGGAAGTTCAGCCCCTCGGCCCGGGCGGCGGCCAGAATACCGGCCTGCCCCACGCCCACCTCGACCGTGATCGTGTCGAAGAACGCCTTGGGCGAAACCTTGGCCCCCGCCGCCTTCAGCGCGCGCGCCAGCCGCTGCGTGCGCAGATGCACCCGTTCGGCAATCGCGCGCAGCCCCTTCGGCCCGTGGAACACCGCATACATGCTGGCCATCACCGCCAGCAGCGCCTGCGCGGTGCAGACGTTCGACGTGGCCTTCTCGCGCCGGATATGCTGTTCGCGGGTCTGCAGCGACAGGCGATAGGCCTTGTTGCCATTGGCGTCGATCGAGACGCCGACGATACGCCCCGGCATCTGCCGCTTGTGGGCATCCTTCACCGCCATGAAGGCGGCGTGCGGGCCGCCATAGCCCATCTGCACGCCGAACCGCTGCGACGAGCCGATCGCAATATCGGCCCCCATCGCGCCGGGCTCCTTCAGCAGGCACAGCGCCAGCAGGTCGGTCGCCACCACGGCCACCGCCCCGGCGCCATGCAGCGCGGCGATTTCGGCGGTATAGTCGCGGACATGGCCATAGCTGCCCGGATACTGGAAGATCGCGCCGAACACCTTTGCCGGGTCCAGGTTTTCCACCATGTCCTCGATGACCTCGATCCCTAGCGGCAGCGCGCGGGTGCGGATCACCGCAATGGTCTGCGGATGGCAGAAGCGGTCCACGAAGAACGCCTTGGCCTTGGATTTGGCCACCCGTTCGGCCATGGCCATAGCCTCGGCCGCCGCCGTCGCCTCGTCCAGCAGGCTGGCATTGGCCACGTCCAGCCCGGTCAGATCGCAGACCATGGTCTGGAAGTTGAGCAGCGCCTCAAGCCGGCCCTGCGCGATTTCGGGCTGGTACGGGGTATAGGCCGTGTACCAGGCCGGGTTTTCCAGGATGTTGCGCTGGATCGCGGGCGGCGTGACGGTGCCGTAATAGCCCTGCCCGATCAGGCTGGTCATCACCCGGTTCTTCGCCGCAACCTCGGTCATCTTCGCGGTCAGCTCATGTTCGGACAGCGGCGCCCAGCCCAGCGGCCGCGCCTGCCGGATCGAGGCCGGGACCGTCTGGTCAATCAGCTCGTCCAGGCTGCGCACGCCGACGGCGGCCAGCATGTCTTCCATCTCGGCCGGCGAGGGGCCGATATGGCGGCGGTTGGCGAAATCATAGGGGTTATAGTCGGTCGGCGTGAAAGCCATGACAAAATCCTCGGGCGCGGGGGGCGGCAAACTCCTTCAAAGGAATTTGCAGTTTTCTTCGAAGAAAAAAGGCCCGGGACCGGCGGCCCCGGGCGGAACGGGTCAGCCGATCAACTCGGCATATTCGTCTTCGTCCATGAACTCGTCCAGAACCGAAAGATCGACCACCTTGATCTTGAAGAACCAGGCGGCGCCGGTCGGGTCTTCGTTCACCAGACCGGGATTGTCTGTCAGCTTTTCGTTCACCTCGACAATCTCGCCATCGACCGGGGCCAGAATGTCGGACGCGGCCTTGACGCTTTCGATCACGCAGACCTCGTCGCCCGCCGAAACCATGCTGTCGGTGTCGGGCAGTTCGACAAAGACCACATCGCCCAGCTGCGTCGCGGCATGTTCGGTAATGCCGACGACGACCAGATCGCCTTCAACCCGCAGCCATTCGTGTTCCTTGGTGTATTTCATCGTCTTGCCTCAGCGCTTGTAGGTTGTGGGATGGAAAGGAAGGGCGGCCACCGTCACTGGCAGCTTCTTGCCCCGGACCTCGCCCAGAAGGGCGGTGCCGGGGGCGGAAAAGGCGCGGGGCACATAGCCCATGGCCACCGGCACCTCGACCGAGGGGCCGAAGCCGCCCGAGGTGACGGTGCCAAGCGGCGTGTCGTCGGGGGCGAACAGGTCCGTGCCTTCGCGCATGGGGGCGCGGCCATCGGGGCGCAGGCCCACGCGGCAGCGTTCCGGCCCTTCGGCCAGTTCGCGCAGGATGCGGGTCGCCCCGGGAAAGCCACCTTCGCGGGCGCCACCGGCGCGGCGCACCTTCTGGATCGCCCAGGTCAGCCCCGCCTCGACCGGGCTGGTGGTTTCGTCGATGTCATGGCCATACAGGCACAAGCCCGCTTCCAGCCGAAGGCTGTCGCGCGCGCCCAGGCCGATGGGCAGCACCTCGGGCATCGCCAGCAGTTCGCGGGCGAAGGCCTCGGCCCGCGCCTGCGGCAGCGAAATCTCGAACCCGTCCTCGCCGGTATAGCCGGACCGGCTGACCCAGATCTCGCCGAAGATGCCCACATCCATGAAGCGCATCGCCGCCGTCCCGGGCACCAGCCGGGCCAGCACGGCTTCGGCCTGCGGCCCCTGCAACGCCAGCAGCGCGCGGTCGGTAACCGGAACCACCTCGGCCACCGCGCCCAGATGCGCCGCCATATGCGGAATGTCATGGCTCTTGCGGGCCGCGTTCACCACGACGAACAGATGATCGCCCCGGTTGGCAAACATCAGGTCGTCCAGGATGCCCCCCTGTTCATTGGTGAACAGGCCATAGCGCTGCCGCCCTTCGGCCAGACCGGCCACATCGACCGGCATCATCGCCTCGAACGCTGCCGCCAGCGCCGCCATGCCCGCCCTGGGCCGCAGGATCACCTGCCCCATGTGGCTGACATCGAACAGCCCGGCCGCCGTGCGGGTGTGCAGATGTTCCTTCATCACCCCGGCGGCGTATTGCACCGGCATGTCATAGCCCGCGAAAGGCACCATCTTCCCCTGAAGGCCGACGTGCAGATCGTGCAGCCCAAGTCGCAAAAGGTCGGTCAAACCGCCTCTCCCTACCCTACGCCGGATACGCACCCGGCACCGTTCGCAGCAGTACCCCTGCCGCCCGGTGCCCCCTCTGTCCTTGCCCGGTTTCGGGCGCCTGAGATCGTTATCCCTTCGGCGGGCGCTTTCACGCCACTCTCCAGAGTCTGTTGTCAGAACGGTCCCTTGCGCCTGAGAGTTTACCGGGGCGGTTGCTCCTTCGGCACCGGCGCCAGGGCACCGGATTCTCCCGATCTGATGAAGGATGGTTAGCCCATCGCCCCACGGGGCGGCAAGCGAAAAACGGAATACGACCGTATGCCGATCGGATGCGACATCACCCGGCCGCCGGGCCGGTGCGCCGCAGGATCACCCGCCAGGCCAGCCAGGTGGCCAGCAGGCCGAACAGGACGCCGCCGAAGGCCTGCCCGATCAGCACGCCCTGCGCCCCCCACCACTGGGCGCCCAGCAGGGCAAAGGGCAAGGTGCCCAGCGTGTGCCGCGCCCAGTTGATCAGCGTGGACTGGAAGGCCGCGCCCAGATTGTTGCAGACCGCATTGGCCACGAAGATCAGCCCGTTGAAGAAGAACAGCAGGCTGAGCGGGCCGCAGAACAGGAAGATCAGCTCGCGCGTCAGCCCGTCGGCATGGAACAGGTCGGCCAGCGGCGCGCGCAGCAGGAACAGCAGGGCCGAGGCCGTCAGGATCACCATGCCGGTGAACAGGATCGCCTGGCCGAAGCTTTGCCGCACCCGGTCCATCCGGCCGGCGCCAAGGTTCTGGCCGATGATCGGCCCCAGCGCGCCGGACAGGGCAAAGATCATCGCAAAGGCCACCGGCGTCAGCCGTCCGGCGATGGCCATGCCGGCAACCGCGGCCTCGCCGAAGCCGGCCACCAGCCGCGTCACCAGCGCCTGCCCCACGGGCGTGGCCAGTTGCGTCAGGATGGCCGGCCCCGAAATGCCGAACAGCGGCCCCAGCAGCCTGCGCAGCATGGCGCCGCCCAGGGGCGCAAAGCCGCCGATCCGCCGCCACACCGGCCACAGCGCCATGGCAGCCATCGCCAGCCGCGATCCGGCCCCCGCCAGCGCCGCGCCGGTCAGATCCAGCCCCGCCCAAAGGATCAGGATCGGGTCCAGCACCGCCAGCACCACCGCGCCCCAGACCGTGACCATCATCGCCCGCCGCGCCTCGCCAAAGGCGCGCAGGATGGCCGAGCCGACGATGCCCAGAATCAGGATCGGCTGGCTCAGGGTATAAAGGCGCAGGAAATGCACCGTCTCGTCCGCCGTGGCGCCGGTGGCCCCCAGCGCCGCCACGATCTGCGGCAGCAGGACCAGGATCAGCAGCGAAAACGCGGTGCCGAAGATCAGGCTCAGCACCAGACCGGCGGTCGCCCGTTCCTTCGCCAGCCCCGGATCGCGCGCGCCCACCGCCTGCGCCACCAGCGCCGAAACCCCGATGGACAGGCCAATTCCGAAGGCGGTCACGAAGAACATCACCGCGCCGGCATAGCCCACGGCGGCGGTCAGCACCGGGTCTTTCAGCCAGCCGATGTAGACCATGTTGATCAGGTCGACGATGAAGATCGCCATCAACCCGACCGAAGCCGTCAGCGACATCACCACGATATGCCGGAAGAGGCTTCCTCCGACGAATTTTGCCTGCGGTTCGCTCACGACCGAAAACCCCCGGTCCCATTTCAACGGAAAACAGCTTGCCGGGGGCCGGGCCGGAAACGGCCCGGTCCGCCGCCGGTCACATCACCGGGCGCTTGCGCAGATGCGGCATCAGCTCAGACATGTCGGGACCATGCGCCTGCCCGGTCAGGGCCTTGCGCAGCGGCATGAACAGATCCTTGCCCTTGCGGCCCGTGGCGGCCTTGACCGCGCCGGTCCATTCGCCCCAGGTCGCCGTGGTCCAGGGCTGCGCCGGCAGCAGGGCCAGCGCCTGAACCACGAAGTCGCGGTCGGCCTCGTCCACCACCGGGGCGGCGCCTTCGCTGAACAGCTTCCACCAGCCGGCCAGATCGTCCAGCACGGTGATATTGCCCTTGGCAATGGCCCAGAACCCTTCGGCCTCCTGCTCGGGAACGCCCAGCGCGGCAATCCGGTCCTTGACCTTATCGAACGAAAACCCCTGCACGACCCCCCGGGTCAGCGGGAAAAGATCTTCAGCATCGAACTTTGTGGGCGCCGCGCCGAAACTTTCCACGTCAAAGCCCTCGGCCAGCTCGTCGATGCTGGACGCCAGCTCCACCGGCTTTGAAGACCCCAGCCGCGCCATCAGCGACAGCAGCGCCATCGGCTCGACACCCCGCGCGCGCAGGTCGCGCAGCGACAGCGTGCCCAGCCGTTTCGACAGCTCTTCCCCTTGCGCGCCGGTCAGCAGCGAATGGTGCGCAAAGGCCGGCGGCGTGCCGCCCATGGCTTCCATGATCTGGATCTGCGTCGCGGTATTGGTCACATGGTCGGCCCCGCGAACGATATGGGTCACGCCCATCTCGATGTCGTCCACCGACGAGGCGAAGGTATACAGCACCTGCCCGTCGGCGCGGATCAGCACCGGGTCCGACACGCTGGCGGCGTCAATCGACACCGGCCCGATGATGCCATCCGGCCATTCGATCCGGGTCTGGTTCAGCAGGAACCGCCAGTATCCCGCCCGGCCCTCGGCCCGGAAGGCGGCCTTCTGATCGTCCGACAGGCCCAGCGACGCCCGGTCATAGACCGGCGGCTTGCCCATCCCCAGCAGCTTCTTGCGCTTGAGGTCCAGTTCGGTCGGCGTCTCGAAACATTCGTAGAACCGGCCATCGGCGCGCAGCTTGTCCGCCGCCGCGTGATAGCGGTCATAGCGCAGCGACTGCTTTTCGATGCGGTCCCAGTGCAGGCCCAGCCAATCAAGATCGGCCATGATCCCGTCGGCATATTCCTGCTTTGACCGTTCCTGATCGGTGTCATCCAGACGCAGGATGAACTGCCCGCCCGACTTGCGGGCGATCAGGTAGTTCATCAGCGCGGTGCGCAGGTTGCCCACATGGATGTATCCGGTGGGCGAGGGGGCGAAGCGGGTGACAACAGGGCGGGTCATGGGTGGGCTCCTTGAACCCGCCTCTCCTGTCACAAGGCCCGCGTCTTGTCCAGTTTCAGCCCCCGCGCGCCTTTCCGCCGCCGCCCCCTTCCCACCGCCCCCCGCGCCGCCTATCTTTTGGCCATGAGCAACCCGTCCTATGACTCCATCGCCCCCTCGCTTGAGCTGATCGAACAGATCGCCCGCGAAACCATCGCCACCCTGCCCGAACCGTGGCGGGAACCGGCAACCCATGTCGTGCTGCGGGTCGAGGACTTTCCGTCAGAAGATCTGTTGCACGCGATGGATCTGGAAGATCCCTTTGAACTGACAGGGCTTTATGAAGGCATCCCGCTGACCGAGAAGTCGGTGTCGGACCAGCCCACCCACCCCGATCTGATCTGGCTGTTCCGCCGCCCGATCCTGGATGAATGGGCCGAACGCGGCGATGTTTCCATCGCCGAGCTTGTCAGCCATGTGACCATTCACGAACTTGCCCATCACTTCGGCTGGAGCGACGAAGAGATCGCCACCGTCGACCGCTGGTGGGAATGACCGCCGGCGCAGGCGGGCCGATGACGCCGGTTTGATGTGCCTGCCGGCCCTCGGGCCCTATCCTTCGTCAAGACATCACCGAAGGAGGACCGAATGACGACCCTGTCCCGCCGTCAGGCGCTTATGGCCGCCGCTGCCCTTCCGCTTGGCGCCGCCCTGCCCCGCCCCGCCGCCGCGCGGGCCGATCTGCAAGGGTCGGCGCTGCCACTGTTCCACCGCTTCCGGCTGGGCGGGTTCGAGGTGACCACGCTTCTGGCCGGCACCCGCACCGGCGACAAGCCGCAGGAAACCTTTGGCCTGAACGTCCCGCCCGAGGAGTTCGCCGCCGCCTCGGCCGCCGCCTTCCTGCCGGCGGACAGGACGCACAACTATTTCACCCCCACGCTGGTGAACACCGGGGCCGAACTGGTGCTGTTCGACACCGGCCTGTCGGCCGAAGGGTTGGGGGCCGCGCTCTCCGCGGCAGGGATCACCCCCGACCAGATTGACGTGGTGGTGCTGACCCACATGCACGGCGACCATATCGGCGGGCTGATGGCCGCCGACGGCACGACCCCCGCCTATCCGAACGCCCGCTATGTGACCGGCAGCGTCGAGCACAACCACTGGGCACAGGCCGGGAACGAAGGGTTTGACAAGAACGTCCGCCCGCTGGCCGAAAAGACCACCTTCGTCGAAGGCGGCGGCACCGCCGCGCCCGGCATCACCGCGATCGAAGCCTTCGGCCACAGCCCCGGCCACATGGCCTGGATGCTGGAATCCGGCGGCCAGCAACTGGCGATCACCGCCGACACGGCGAACCATTACGTCTGGTCGCTGCAATACCCCGACTGGGAGGTGCGCTTCGACGCCGACAAACCCGCCGCCGCCGCGACCCGCAAACAGGTCTTCGGCATGATCGCCGCCGACCGCATCCCCTTCATCGGCTATCACCTGCCCTTCCCCGCCCTCGGCTATGTCGAGGCCAGGGATGCCGGCTTCCGCTTCGTGCCCGCCAGCTATCAACTGCTGCTGAACGACTGAGGCAACGGAAAAGGGGCGGCCGAAGCCGCCCCGCAATTCCCGTCAGGCCCGGATGCCCGATCAGGCGGCCAGCTTGGCCGCAATCTCGACCAGACGCTTGGCCTGATGGCCAATGGCGGCCCGCGCCTTTTCGTCCAGTTCCTTGCCCTGGGTGTGGCTGTAGCCATAGGGGTTGCCGCCGGCGGCGGGAATGGCGGCATCGGTAAAGCCCGGCGCCACGATGATCGAGCCCCAATGCAGGAAGCTGGTGTACAGCCCCAGAAGCGTGGCTTCCTGCCCGCCATGGGTATTCTGCGCGCTGGTCATGGCGCTGATCGCCTTGTTGGCCAGCCCGCCCTTGAACCAGACCCCGCCCAGCGTGTCGATGAACGCCCGGATCTGGCTGCTGGCCTGACCAAAGCGGGTCGGGCCGCTGAACAGATAGGCATTGGCCCATTCCATGTCTTCCGGCGTGGCAACCGGCACGACGCTTTGCTTTTCAAGCGCGGCCTTCCAGGCATCCTGGCTGTTCACCACCGCCTCGGGCGCGGTTTCGGCCACACGCAGCAGGCGCACCTCGGCCCCGGCGGCGCGGGCGGCCTCGGCGGCGATTTCGGCCATGGCGTGATTGGTGCCATAGGTAGAGTAATAGATGACGGCAAGTTTGACGGCGCTCATTGCGGTGGCCCTTTCTTCGGGACGGTGCGGTGTCTATGCCCCCAACTTATGGCCCCGCAGCCACGCCGGCCATTGGCGATGCCCGCGCAGACATCGTGCATCCGTGCGCAGGGGTTCACCTTGCCAGATGCGCAGTCTAAGGTTGCACCGACAGACAGGTGCATGAATGGCCGAAACCGCCCCGATCCTTACGCTGACGCTGAACCCCGCGCTCGACATGGCAACCGAGGTGCCCGAAGTGGTGCCGGGCCAGAAACTGCGCTGCGCCGATCCGCTGCTGGACCCGGGCGGCGGCGGGCTGAACGTCAGCCGCGCCATCCGGGCGCTTGGCGGCGAAAGCCTGGCGCTGGTGGCGCTTGGCGGCCTGACCGGCGACCGGCTCGCCGGGCTGATCCGCCACGCGGGCGTCACCTTCCTGTCGATCCTTGGCCCCGGCGAAACCCGGCAATCGCTGACCGTGAACGAGGAATCAACCGGCAAGCAATACCGCTTCATGCTGCCCGGCCCGGTCTGGGGGGCCGCCGAACGGGCGCATGTCTTCACCCTCTTGCGCGCCACCTCGCGCCCCGGCGGCTATTCGGTGATCTCGGGCAGCCAGCCGCCCGGCACCCCGATCGACTTCGCCTCGCAACTGGCCGAATCGATGCCCGACAGCAAGGTCGTGCTCGATACCTCGGGCAAACCGCTGCTCGAGGCGGTCAGGCACCCCATCCCCGGGCTGGAAGTGCTGCGGATGGACGGGGAAGAGGCCGAAAGCCTGACCGGCCACGCGCTGACCGACCGCAAGGACACCGCCGATTTCGCGCAAGGTCTGGTGCGCAAGGGCGTGGCGCGCAAGGTGGTGGTGGCGCGCGGGGCCGATGGCAACGTGCTGGCCACCGCCGATCAGCGGCTGTTCTCGCCCGCGCCCAGGGTGCGCGTGCGTTCAACCGTCGGTGCGGGCGACAGTTTCGTCGCCGCGCTGGTGCTGGCCATGGCCCGCGGCCAGCCCGATGACGAGGCGCTTTCGCTGGGCTCCGCCGCCGCCGCCGCCGCGGTTATGACCGACGCCACCCAGCTTTGCCGCCCCGAAGACGTGATGCGCCTGCTGCACGAAGCCGAAGCCAGCCCGATCTGACGGCCCGCGCGGGGCTTCAGCTTTCCACCAGCGCCGGCACGTCGATGGCCCGCAGCCGGGTGCTGCGCAACACGCCTGCCGCCGCAAGTTTGGGATAGGCGGCGGCGGCAAGGGCCGAATTCACCCGATGCAGGTCGCGCAGGATGTCGGCGAACAGCTTGGCGGTCTCTGGGTCGGCAAATCCGTCTGCCAGTTCCGCCGCGATGATCCGGTCCTCAACATTGCGGAAGGCGTCCTTCTGGCCGGCCAGATCCTTGGCCACCTCAAGATCATCCGAACACAGCGCGGCGGGCAGAACGCGCAGCGAATCCAGCACGATGCCGCGCGCCTCGGACAGCCCCTCGCGCTGCGCGTCGCTCAGCACCATGTTGCGCCGCACCTTCTGCCTTGACCTGTCCCCCAGGCTGCGGCGAAGGATGTCGCCGGCATGTTCCAGACTGCCCGCATAATGCAGGATCATGCGCGCCCGCCGCGCCTCGTCGCTGGTCTGGCCCTCGGCCGACAGGCCCGCCAGATAGCCGCCCAGCGCCTTGCGATGCGCCGACAGCAGCCCGTCCATCCGGGCCAGCTCGCGCAGAGTCTCCAGCTTGCCGCTCTCCAGCACGTCCAGCGCCTGTTCGGTCATCCGTGCCACCATCTCGGCCATCCGCGTGGTTTCCAGCGCCGCATTGGTCAGCGCCATCTGCGGCGTGACCGAGGCGTGCGTGGTCAGATAGCGCGGGGTCATCGTCGGGTCGGCGGCCTGTTCATCCGCCGGCATCAACCGCGCCACCAGCCGGGTGATCTGCCCCGACAGCGGCAGGAACAGCAGCGCCGCCACCAGGTTGAACCCAAGGTGCATCTGCGCCACCGCCGTTGCCGGGGTCAGATGCAGATATTCCAGCCCCTGCAACAGGAAGCTGATGCCGATCAGCCCCGCCAGCGCCAGCCCGCCCCGGCACAGCAGGTTGGCCACCGGCAACCGCCGCGCCGCCGCCGGCTGGCCAAAGGTGGCCGACAGCGCCGGCAGGCCGCCCCCGAAGTTCAGCCCCAGCACGAAGGGCGCCACCTCGGCGGGCGACAGGCTGCCGTTCATCACGAAGGTGGTCAGCAGCAGCACCACCACCAGCGAGGAATGGCAGATCCAGGTCAGGATGGCCCCGGCCAGAAAGGCCAGGAACGGCTCGGCCGCCAGCGCGCCCAGAACCTCGTGAAACAGCGACGCCTCCCGCAGCGGCGCAGTCGCGCCCACCACCAGCTTCAGCGCGAACAGCATCAGCCCCAGCCCGATCAGCATCCGCCCCATGTTGCGCGGGCGAAACTCGGCCGACCGGCCGAACAGCACATAGCCGGCAAAGATCAGCGCCGGCGCCAGCATCGCCGCCGCCGAGGAGCCGGAGGCCAGGATCGCCGCCGTCGCCGCCGATCCGACATCGGCCCCCAGCAGCACCGCCAGCCCGGTCGCCGGCGCCAGCACCCCCGATCCGGCCAGACTGGCCACGATCAGCGTCGTCGCCGTGGCGCTGCCCAGAACCGAGGTGACGGCCAACCCGCCACCAAAGGCCGCGATCCGGTTCGACAGCCGCCGTTCCAGCCAGCCCCGCAGCCGGTCGCCCCATCCCCGTTCCATCCCGGTGCGCACCATCCGCACGCCCCACAACAGCAGGGCAACGCCGCCAAGAAGATCAAGGATCACAAAGGTTCCGGTCATCGCACCTGCCCTCGGCTCAACCCGCCACGCGGGAACGTCCGGTGCCGGACCTGAAGTTCTAGACCCCAAGCCGGGCTCAGGTCAAATCTCCACATATGCCAGACAGGTTTGCCGCCTCGCAGCCGTTCTCCGCCCCGCCTTCATCTGTCCCCAAATATCCCCGCGCGGCAGGCAGCGCCCAAGCCGGTCGGCGCGCGCCCTTGCGCGCGCCAGAGGCGAGACAACAGGCCTTCGGCCGCGCCTTTCCCTCAGCCGCCCGATCCGTCACGCCAGCGCATGGCGATGGGATAGCGGCGGTCCAGCCAGAACGCCTTTTGCGTCAGCCGCACGCCGGGGGCGGACTGGAACCGCTTGTATTCCGCGATGTAGAGCAGATGCTCCACCTTCTTCACCGTGGCCCGGTCAAAGCCGCGCGCCACCAGATCGGCGACCGATTCCTCGCGTTCGACCAGCCCTTCCAGAATGGCATCCAGCACCTCATAGGGCGGCAGCGAATCCTGATCGGTCTGGTTCGCCCGCAGCTCCGCCGAGGGCGGCTTCTGGATGATGCGCTGCGGGATCACCTCGCCGCCGGGGCCCTTCATCCAGGGGCGGTGGTTCTCGTTGCGCCATTTCGCGGTCAGGAACATGCGGGTCTTGTACATGTCCTTGACCGGGTTGTAGCCGCCGTTCATGTCGCCGTAGATCGTGCAATAGCCGACCGCCATCTCGCTCTTGTTGCCGGTGGTCAGCAGCATCTCGCCGAACTTGTTCGACAGCGCCATCAGCAAAAGCCCCCGCAGGCGCGACTGGATGTTCTCTTCCGTCACCCCCGCCTCGGTGCCGGCAAACAGCGGCGCCAGCGCCTGCCCCACCGCCGCCTGCGCCCCGCTGATCGGCACGGTATCCAGCCGCACGCCCAGCCGCTGCGCGCAGGCCGTGGCATCCTCCAGCGAATGGGCGCTGGTGAATTCCGACGGCAGCATGACGCAGCGCACGTTTTCCGGCCCCAGCGCATCGGCCGCGATGGCGGCCACGATGGCGCTGTCGATCCCGCCCGACAGCCCCAGCAGCGCCTTCGAAAAGCCCGTCTTGCGCATGTAGTCGCCCAGCCCCATCACGCAGGCCCGGTAATCCGCCTCGCCGATGGGCGGCAGATCGGCGATCCCGCCCGCATCGGCCCGCCAGCCCTCGGCCGTGCGCCGGAAGGTCACCAGCTCTGCCGCCTCGTCGAACTGCGGCATCTGCACCGCCAGATGCCCGCCCGGGTTCAGCACCATGCTGGACCCGTCGAACACCTGGTCATCCTGCCCGCCGACCATGTTCAGATAGCACAGCGGCAACCCCGTCTCGATCACGCGGCTGATCATCAGGTTCAGCCGCAGGTTCGGCTTGCCGCGGTGATAGGGGCTGCCGTTCGGGATCAGCAGGATCTCGGCCCCGGTTTCCTGCAGGGTCTCGGTCACGTCGGGGTGCCAGGCATCCTCGCAGATCGGCGTGCCGATGCGGACACCGTTCACCACATAGGGCCCCGCCACCTCGGCCGACGAAAAGATCCGCTTCTCGTCGAACACCGCGTCATTCGGCAGATGGTGCTTCAGCACCGTCGCCGTGGCGCGGCCCCCCTGCAGCACCCACCAGGCATTGTAAAGCCGCCCGCCAACCCGCGCCGGCCCGCCGATGCCCAGCGCCGGCCCATCGGCGCAGTCCTTCGCCAGCGCCTCGATGGCGGCAATCGCCTCATCCTGGAAGGCGCGCTTCAGGATCAGGTCCTGGGTCTGGTAGCCGGTCACGAACATCTCGGTCAGCGCCACCATGTCGGCCCCCGCCGCCCGGCCCGCCTGCCAGTGGCCGCGCGCCTTCGCGGCATTGCCCGCGATGTCGCCGACGGTGGGATTGGCCTGCACCAGCAGCAGCCGGAAAATGTCGGTCATCACGGGACTCCTTTTCACATTCCCCGCTTCTAGCAGAACCGATGCGCGGGAAAACCCTTGCCGATGCGCGGGCAACGCGGTGCCCGGCTTGCCAGCCCCGCCGCCCGCCCCTACCCTGCCACCGGGATTCGAGAACCCAGGAGCCTTGTGCGATGCGTCTTCTTCCGGCCTCAGTTGTTGCCGTCACGCTGGCGCTGGCCGCGCCTGTCCTTGCCCAGTCGGAAGATGAGGTCATCACAAAGCAGTATGATGACGGCTCGGTCTATGAAGGCACGTTCCGCAACGGCCGCCAGCATGGCCAGGGCACCTACAAGCTGCCGAACGGCTTTGAATATACCGGCACCTGGGTTGATGGCGAAATCAGCGGCCAGGGCACCGCGCGCTATCCCAACGGGTCGGTCTACGAAGGCACCTTCAGCAAGGGCCAGCCGAACGGCAAGGGCAAGATCACCTTCGCCGATGGCGGCACCTATGAAGGGGACTGGACCGAAGGCAAGATGACGGGCGAAGGCAAGGCGACCTATCCCAATGGCGCGGTCTATACCGGAACCTTCCTGAACGGCCAGCAGAACGGCAAGGGCGTGATCGAGAATCCCGGCGGCTATCGCTATGAAGGCGACTGGGTGGCCGGGGCCAAGGAAGGCACCGGCAAGATCACCTATGCCGATGGCACCACCTATGAAGGCGGCCTTGCCAAGGGCGAACGGTCCGGCAAGGGCACGCTGATCATGCCGAACGGGCTGACCTATGTCGGCGACTGGTCCGAAGGGCAGATCAACGGCACCGGCAAGCTGACCCAGCCCAATGGCGATGTCTATGAAGGCGCCTTCGTCAACGGCCAGCGCGATGGCAAGGGCCGCACGGTCCATGCCTCGGGCGATGTCTACGAAGGCGACTACAAGGCCGACCGCCGGCACGGCCAGGGCAATTTCACCGCCAAGGACGGTTTCAAATACGAAGGCGCCTGGGTCGAGGGCCGGATGGAGGGCACCGGCTCGGTCACCTATCCCGATGGCTCGGTCTATGTGGGCGCGATGAAGGCCGATCAGGCCGATGGCCAGGGCGCGATCACCTATCCCGATGGCTCCACCTATCAGGGGGCCTGGCAAAACGGCGTGATCCAGGGCGCGGGCAAGGCAACCTATGCCAACGGGCAGGTCTATGAAGGCAGCTTTGCCGCCGCCAAGCCGGATGGCACCGGCACCATGACCTATCCCGATGGCTATCGCTATGAAGGCGACTGGAAGGCCGGCGTGCGCGAAGGCACCGGCAACGCGACCTATGCCGATGGCACGGTCTACAAGGGTGATTTCAAGGCCGGCCTGCGCGATGGCAAGGGCGAACTGACCATGCCTGACGGCTTCCGCTACATCGGCGACTGGACCGCCGGCGAGATCAACGGACAGGGCAAGGCCACCTATCCTTCGGGCGATGTCTATGAAGGCACCTTCAAGGCGGGCAAGCGCGAAGGTCAGGGCAAGATGACCTATGCCACCGGGCAGGTGGCCGAAGGCATCTGGCAGAACGGCATCCTGACCGCGCCCCCCGAAGGCACCCCCGCGGCCCCGGAAGACGGCGCCGCCCCGGCCGAAGCGCCCGCCAATCCCTGACGTTTCTGCGGGGGCGCTGCCCCCGCACCCCCGGGATATTTGCGGACAGATGAAAGGGCCGCCGGGTCCGCAGGACTGGCGTTACAGAAAACTTTGCGGGTCGATGTCGATGGCCAGGCGGACATTGGCCGGGATCTTCACCTGCGCTACCCATTCCGCCAGCGCCGGTTGCAGCGGCACCGCCTTTGGCGCCTTGACCAGAAGGCGCACCCGGTGGCGCCCGCGCACGCGGGCAATCGGCGCCGGGGCGGGGCCAAACACCTGTGCCCCCGCCCGCAGCAGCGGCTCGGCCCGGCGGGCAAGCTCGCCCCCCAGATCGAAGATCTGCGCCACATCGGGGCCCGACAGGATGATGCCCGCCATCCGGCCATAGGGCGGCACGCCCGCGGCGCGGCGCTCGGACGCTTCGGCCCGCCAGAACGCCTCTTCATCGCCGCCCAGAATGGCGCGGATCACCGGATGCTCGGGCTGGTGGGTTTGCAGCCAGGCCTCGCCCGGGCGGTCGGCCCGCCCCGCCCGGCCCGCCACCTGCCGCATCAACTGGAACGTCCGTTCCGCCGCCCGCAGGTCAGACCCTTGCAGCCCCAGATCGGCGTCGATCACGCCGACCAGCGTCAGCAGCGGAAAGTTGTGCCCCTTGGCCACGATCTGCGTGCCGATGATGATGTCGGCCGCCCCGGCGGCGATCGTCTCGATCTGCTCTTTCAGCGCGCGGGCCGATCCGAACAGGTCGGAGGACAGCACCGCCAGCCGCGCCTTGGGGAAGCGTTCGGCCACCTCTTCGGCCAGCCGTTCGACCCCCGGCCCCACCGCCGCCATCTTCCCCTCAACCCCGCAGGACGGGCAGGCCTGCGGCACCGGCTTGGTGGCGCCGCACTGGTGGCAGACCAGCCGCTTCAGGAAACGGTGTTCCACCATCCGCGCATCGCAATGATCGCAGCCCACCTGCGCCCCGCAGGCCCGGCACAGCGTCACCGGCGCATAGCCGCGGCGGTTGATGAACAAAAGCGCCTGTTCGCCGCGCTCCAGCCGCGCCTCGACCCCGCGCGCCAGCGTGGGGGAAATCCAGCGGTTCGCCGCCAGGCTTTCCGCCCGCATGTCAACCGCCTTCATCGCCGGCAGCTCCGCCACCCCGAAGCGCGCGCCCAGATCAAGACGCAGGTATTTGCCCGCCTCGGCATTGGCCCAGCTTTCAAGGCTGGGCGTGGCCGAAGACAGCACCACCGGGCAGCCGCAGATCGAGGCGCGCAGCACCGCCATGTCGCGGGCGTTGTAGAGTACGCCCTCCTCCTGCTTGTAGGAGGTGTCGTGTTCCTCATCGACGACGATCAGGCCCAGGTCGCGGAACGGCAGGAACAGCGCCGACCGGGCCCCCACCACCAGTTCCACGCCCCCGTCACCGCACATCTTCCACAGCCGGCGGCGTTCGGTCTGGGTCACGCCGGAATGCCATTCACCGGGCCGTGCCCCGAAGCGCGCCTCGACCCGGGCCAGGAAATCGGCCGTCAGCGCGATTTCCGGCAACAGCACCAGCGCCTGCCGGCCCCGCCGCAGACATTCGGCCACCGCTTCCAGATAGACCTCGGTCTTGCCGCTGCCGGTCACGCCTTTCAGCAGGAAGGTCTGATACTCGCCCGCCGTTGTCGCATGGACCAGCGCATCGGCCGCCGCCACCTGCTCGCCCGCCAGCGCCCGCAGGCCGGCCGGATTCAGCGGCGGATAGGGCGTGTCCTTCGGCGCCTCCTCCTCGGCCAGCACGCCCAGCTTCACCAGCCCCTTCACCACCCCGGTGCCACAACCCGCCGCCTCGGCCAGTTCGCGCAGGGTGACGGCGGCCCCGCCCCAGCCGCGCAGCGCCTCGACCACCCGCGCCCGCGCCTCGGTCAGCCGGTTCGGCACCGGCCCCGCCAGGCGATAGACCTTGCGCATCGACGGCGGGTCGAACAGCCCCGGCGCCCGCGTCGCCAGCCGCAGCATGGCCGGCCAGGGCGTCAGCGTGTAATCGGCGGCGCGCGTCAGGAAACTGCGCAGTTCCGCCCGCATCGGGCGCGCGTCCAGCACGCGGGCAATCGGGCGCACCTTCGCCGGGTCCCACCGCCCCTCGCCCTTGCCCCAGACCACGCCCAGCACGCGGCGCGGCCCCAGCGGCACCTCGACGAAATCGCCGGTGCCACAGCCGCCTTCCGGCGCCTTGTAGTCCAACAGGCGCCCCAGCGGTTCCGTCGTCAGGACGCCCACCACCTCGCCTTCGTCGAACACCCGCTCGGCCACGCTTGCGCTATCCTTCATCGCCCCTGCATCTTTCGCCCGGGGCTGTCTTGCGGTAATACCCGCCGCATCCCGGCTTCTCCAGCCCCGAACCACCCTGACGCGCCAGAAGGACAGGCCCCATGAGATTCTTCGTCGATACCGCCGATGTGGACGCAATCCGCGAGCTGAACGACCTTGGCATGGTCGATGGCGTGACCACCAACCCCTCGCTGATCCTGAAATCGGGGCGCGACATCCTTGAGGTGACGAAGGAAATCTGTTCCTTCATCTCGGGCCCGGTCTCGGCCGAAGTGGTGGCGCTGAAGGCCGACGAGATGATCGCCGAAGGGCGCAAGCTGGCCGAAATCGCCGAAAACATCGCCGTCAAGGTGCCGCTGACCTGGGACGGGCTCAAGGCCTGCAAGGTGCTGACCGGAGAAGGCCGCATGGTCAACGTGACCCTGTGCTTCAGCACCAACCAGGCGCTGCTGGCCGCCAAGGCCGGCGCCACCTTCATCTCGCCCTTCATCGGCCGGCTGGATGACATCAACCTTGACGGGCTGGAACTGATTTCCGACATCCGTCAGGTCTATGACAATTACGGCTTCGAGACCCAGATCCTCGCCGCCTCGGTCCGCACCCTGAACCACGCCTCGCAATGCGCCCTGATCGGCGCCGACGTGATGACCGCCCCGCCCTCGGTGATCAAGGCCATGGCCAACCATGTGCTGACCGACAAGGGGCTGGAGCAGTTCATGAAGGACTGGGCGAAGACCGGGCAGAAGATTCTCTGATCCCCCCTCGCCCGCCCACGCCCGCCCGCCCCCCGGGCGGCGCAGCGCGGCGCCCCTGTCCCCAGACCAACCCCCAACCTCCGCACCTCCCCTCCCCCTCGTGGGGAGGGGATGGGGGTGGGGCCACACACCGCCCCACCTCAAGCACCAGCACGAACACAGGGCCGCGCCCTCCCTCGGGCGGGCGCACCAACGGTCGAGCGAAGCACTTTATCCCTCAACCCCTTCCACCGCTGTTCTGCGCGGGACACGTCCAAAGCGCCCTCCCGGGGGGAGGGAGGGCGCGGCCCGGCGGCGCAAGCGCCTTGGTTCCGGGCCAAGGTTAAAATCTATTCGATGCGTACAAACAGTGGGGCGGTTCACCCATAGCATCGTATGCTGCGCACAACGCTAGACACTTTCGTTCCCTTTCTTATATACTCTTGGAGTTGCAACGGTGAAACACCGTTGCTACACTGAGTTCAAAACAATTTAGGTTGGGAAAATCTTAAATGAATTCAGTAGCGGACAGGGTAACGGAAAATCGAAACCGCCTTCGAGAGATTTTGACAGGACGAATTGGCGCCTACTCAGATTTTGTCAAGAAGCTTCAATCAGATGATTCTTTTGACAGAAAGCTATTCCGGCAATTTCGGTCATCAACAATGAGTCAATCTGATTGGGCAGATTCAGTTGGCGTATCTCAAGCAACTATTGGAAACTGGGAACGCGGAATCACTTATCCCGGGCGCAAGTATCGGCGGCTGCTTCTTGTTGCCGGCCAAAGGATTTTGAACCAAGAGATTGAACGCATTAACAACGTATCGAAGGCGATTGGCATCACCGTTCCAATTGACGTTATAAGTACAAAAAGCCAACTTGACTCGTCCATTCTAAAGGCATCATTGACTGATTTTGCCTTCGACCCTGAATCCAACCGGATCATTGCGGTTCCATTTGAGAAAGATCAAAGCGACACCGCTATTGAGCAAATAGTTCAGGACCGACGCAACCTCCTTGCCTCATTAAGTGAACAATCTGCGCTTATTATGGACGGGATCTCGCGTGGCGCCAACATTGAGACTGATAGGTTTATAGAGCACCTGAAAAAGTATCAGGCAGAATGCAATAAAGACGCCCCGAATCCAAGGCTGCTGCACAGGCTTGGCGCAACAATAGCCGGGAGAACCTCAGACGATGAATTTCGCGCCGCGATTAATGGATGGGACGATCAGGCTATAGATGGCTTTAACGCTGACCATATAGAGTTAATGCGTCTTTACTTCAGAGAGGCGCTTGCTCGCGCGCAGGAAGTGGAATCATCAGCGATAGACGAGAGCAATTCAAGTGTTGATCCAGCGGCAAGCTTTGGAAAAGCTGCAGATCTGATTGCATCAGCCGTCGACAAGGAGGGAAATCCTGTTTTCTCTCCAGATATTCCAACCTTACTGAGAGACATCAGCCGAGAAGTCCGAGATTTTGGTGAGGCGGAGGCGTTTACTTATGATGACAGACGGAAAGCCGTTATTCGCAGGCGCCGACTAGAAGCGATAAAGAGTGGTTCCATCTATATGGGACGTTTCCTGTTCTTTACTTCGCTCTTTGTTGTTGTGAGCCCTGAGGCTTTGGGAGCAGCAAGCAGCGTAGCGAGTATACTTGGGCTCATGGATCAAATAGCACCGGGCACAATTCGAAGCTTGTACGACAGCTTTAGGTCGGTGTTTCCGATACTTCCAAAGCTTGAAACAAAGAAAAAGGATCAGCCTTAGGCGCCTCATTCGCTCCCCCCCTCACCTGACCCAAGGCACCCCCTCCTCCCCCTCCGGCACGCCGCCTTCCCCAAACCGCCGCTGCATCGTCTCCTGCATCTTTGCCCGGGCCGCCTGTTCCACCTCCGGCCCCTCGTCCTGCCAGGCCTCGCCCAGGTCGCGGGCCAGGTCGCCGAACTCCGGTTTCGGCCCGTCGTGGCTCTCCGCCCGGGCGCGGTAATGCGCAATCGTCTCGGCGCCGCGGATCACCCCCGCCAGACGCGCGTGCATGTAGCTGCGCAGCACATCGTTGATGCGCGGCCCATAGCCCGCGCCCATCGACTTGAAGAACTTCACCACATCGGCCTCAAGGCTCACGTTCACCTTCACCCGGTTTGATCGCGGCGTGGCCCGGGCAATCTCGTGCCATTCGGCCGGGATGCGGCCGGTCAGTTCAATGGTGTTGTGCAGGTCCCATTCCAGGCACCGCATCACATCCATCATATAGGTCATGTGGGCGCGCTGGCGGGGTGGCTGTTTCTTCAGGTCGGGCATGGT
This sequence comes from Pseudogemmobacter blasticus, assembly GCF_003071405.1. Classification (NCBI taxonomy): domain Bacteria; kingdom Pseudomonadati; phylum Pseudomonadota; class Alphaproteobacteria; order Rhodobacterales; family Paracoccaceae; genus Pseudogemmobacter; species Pseudogemmobacter blasticus. The sequence goes on from NZ_CP020470.1 coordinate 1,329,455, forward strand.
GTCTCCGCGCGGTCTGCGTTGCGGGGCCAGCATGGGGCGCAAGGGTTAACGCCGTCTCAGCCCGGCGCACGGCAAGACGGAAGGAAGACGCGGGCAAGACCGCGGCAAGACGTCAGAATTCCTGTTCCTGTTGCCCTCAGGCCCTACCGCCCGAGGCCGCTTTTCCGCTATAGTGCAGGGCAAGTCACACAAAACTCCGGGCAGCCCTTCCATGATCGAACCAGACCTGCGCGATCGCCTGATCGCCGAACCGGAAAGCATTCTTGACGATACCGACGTGATGAATGCCCTTGTCGCCGCCAACGAAAGAGCGATGGGAAACAACATCATAGACCTGCGCGGCATCGCCATGCAGCGGCTGGAAACCCGGCTGGAGCGGCTGGAAGACACCCACCGCAGCGTCATTGCGGCGGCCTATGAAAACCTCGCCGGCACCAATCAGGTGCACCGCGCCATCCTGCAGATGCTGGACCCGCTGGGGTTCGAGGATTTCCTCCGCACCCTCTCCACCGACGTCGCCGCCACCCTCCGCATAGACTGCGTCCGCCTCGTCCTGGAAAGCCGCCAGGAAGCCAATGACCCCGCCCTGCGCAAGCTGGGCGAAGTGCTTTATGTGGCCGAGCCGGGCTTTGTGGCCGACTACCTGGCCGGCGGCCGCAACGTGCCGCTGCGCCCCGTCACCCTGCGCCCCGTCTCGCCGCAGGGCGATGCGCTTTATGGCGATCGCGCGGGCAAGATCCGCTCCGAGGCGCTGTTGCGGCTGGATTTCGGCGCGGGCCGGCTGCCCGGGATGCTGGTCTTCGCCGCCGAAGACCCCAACCAGTTCAAGCCGACGCAAGGCACTGATTTGCTGGCCTTCTTTGCCGGCATCTTCGAACGCACCATGCGCCGCTGGCTGTCGTGACCGACACGCTTGCCATCGCACCGCAGCTTCGCGCGGCCCTGTCGGACTGGCTGGCCCAACTGTCGGCGCTGAAGGGCGCCTCGCAAAACACGCTGACGGCCTATGCCGCCGATGTGCGCGGCTATCTGGGCTTTCTGGCGCAGCACAAGGGCGGCACCGAAGGCTTGCCCGCGGTTCTGGCCACCACGCAATCCGACCTGCGGGCCTGGATGGCGCATGAGCGCGGCCGCGGGCTTGAGGCGCGGTCGCTGGCCCGCGCGCTGTCGGCGGTCAAGTCCTTCACCGCCTGGGCCGCGGATCGCACGGGGGCCGAGGCCACGCCCGTTCTGTCGGCCCGCGGTCCGAAGTTCCGCCGCAAGCTGCCGCGCCCGCTGTCGGAAGACGGCGCCGCCGAGGTGATCGAAACCGTCGGCCTGCAGGCGCGCGACGACTGGCAACAGGCCCGCGACATTGCGGTGTTGACGCTGCTTTACGGTTGCGGGCTGCGGATTTCCGAAGCGCTTGGCCTGACCGGCGACGCCATCCCCCTGCCCGATGTGCTGCGCATCACCGGCAAGGGCGGCAAGACCCGCCTTGTTCCCGTGCTGCCCGCCGCGCGTGAGGCGGCGGCGACCTATGTCCGCCTGTGTCCCTGGGATCTGCCCGCCGGCGAGCCGCTGTTCCGCGGCGCCCGCGGCGGCCCGCTGAACCCTCGCCTGATCCAGTTGGCGATGGAGAAGGCGCGGCTTCAGCTTGGCCTGCCCGCCACGGCCACGCCGCACGCGCTGCGCCACAGCTTTGCCACCCACCTGCTGACGGCGGGCGGAGACCTGCGCGCCATTCAGGAACTGCTGGGCCATGCTTCGCTGTCCACCACCCAGGCCTATACCGCCGTCGATGCCGCCCGTCTGATGGAGGTGTACGAGGCCGCCCATCCCCGCGCCGCAATGGGGAAATCCTGACCCCCCCCTGTTGCACCCCGTCGCTCTTTGGTTCAAGACTTGCCCATGCACGATCGTCTCAAGGCCCTGTCCGTTCACCTTCTCACAGCCACCGGCGCCGTGCTGTCGATGTTCGCCATGCTGGCCGCCGTCGAAGAGAAGTGGAGCCTGATGTTCCTCTGGCTGGTGGTGGCGCTGATCGTCGATGGCATCGACGGCCCGCTGGCCCGCAAGTACGAGGTTCACAAGAACTGGCCCACCTATGACGGTGTGCTGATGGACCTGATCATCGACTATATGACCTATGTCTTCATCCCGGCCTATGCGCTGTTCAAGTCGGGGCTGCTGTCGGGCTGGACGGGTTGGCTGGCGATCATCGTCTATGGCTCTGTCGTCTATTTTGCCGACACGCGGATGAAGACCACGGACAAATCCTTTGCGGGCTTTCCGGCCTGCTGGAACATGGTTGTTCTGGTGCTGTTTGCCGTGGCGCCATCGCAGGGCACGATCCTGATCGTGGTGATCCTGCTGACCATCACCATGTTCACCAACCTGAAATTCATCCACCCGACCCGCACCAAGCGCTGGCGCAGCCTGTCTCTGGGTGTCTGCATCGCCTGGATCTGCTTTGCCGCCTGGGCCGCCATGGTCAACTTTGCCGAAGGCAGCCTGGCGCATTGGGGCCTGATCCTGACCTCGCTTTATCTGGTTCTGGCCGGCATCGCGCAGCAGATCTTCCCTGAACGCATCAAGCGCGTCCGCTAAGACCTAAAGCCGCGTCAGCATGACGCCCGCCACGATCACCAGCGCCGCCAGCGCCTTTTCCGCCGTCATCTTCTCGCCAAAGGCCAGCCAGCCGATCAGCACGGCGAACAGGATCGAGGTTTCGCGCAAGGCCGAGACGACCGCAATCGACGAGAAGGTCATGGCCCAGATGCTGACGGAATAGGCGCCATAGCTGGCCGCACTGGCCAGCGCCCCCATCCGCCAGGCCGCCAGATTGCGTGGAATGACATCCAGCCCGCGCAACAGCACCATGCCGGTGGCAAAGAATGTGCCGTCCGCCACGAAAACCCAGGCGACATAGCCCCAGGGGCTGCCGGAAACGCGGGCCCCCAGCCCGTCGATCAGCGTATAGGTCGCCGTCGCCGCCGCGCTGCCCAGGGCAAAGGGCAGCAGCCGCCGGTTTTCACCGCTGGAAAACACGCCGCGCGCCATCAGCAGGATACCCACCGCCAGCACCGCGATCCCGGCATATTCCCAGTCGCTGACCGTATCGGACAGGACAAACAGCCCGACCAGCGTCACGATCATCGGCGCCGCCCCGCGGGCGATGGGATAGACCCGGCTCAGATCGCCGCGGTCATAGGCATAGGTCAGGAAGAACTTGTAGAAGAAATGCGTGCAACCGGCCGCAATCACCCAGGGAATCGCCGCCGGGTCGATGGGCGGGGAAACCGCTACCACCGCCAGCCCGATCGGCACCTCGACGATGGACAGGATCACCATCCCGCCCACCTTGGACGTGCCAACCTTGATCAGCGCATTCCACAAGGCGTGCAGGAAGGCCGCCGCCAGCACCGCCACGAAGATCCAGAAGCTCATGCCGCCCCTCGCATCACCGCCCCCAAGGCCGCGACCTGCCCGCCCATGCAGACCCGGCGGTCGCAGACCGCAGGCAGAAAGGCCGAGGCCAGCACGGCAGGCAGAACGATTACGGGCAAGGAAGGGCGCGCCTGTTACAGAACCGTTACAGATAGCGCTATCCCTCTGGCCGCGCCCGCGCAAGCCCGGGCCATGGCGCCAGATCGGACCCGCCGGTCAGGCCAGCGCACCCCGGATCGGGTGTCAGATCAGCAGCCCCGCCGCCCCTTCGTGCCGCAACAACCAGACCTTCGATTCCACGCCCCCCGGCGCCGAGAACCCGCCCAGCGTATTCGCCCCCAGCACGCGATGGCAGGGGATAAGGATCGGCAGCGGATTTGCCCCGCAGGCCTGCCCCACCGCCTGCGCCGGGGCTTCAACCTGCCGCGAAAGCGCGCCATAGGTCCGCGTCTCGCCAAAGGGGATTGCGGCCATAGCGCGGCGCACCCGTTCTTGCAGGCCGGCGCCCCAGTCCAGCGGCAGATCGAACGCCTGCCGCTTTCCCGCAAAGTATTCGGCCAGTTGGCGCAGCCCCTCGGCCTCCAGCGCCGTCGGCTCGCCCTCGCCTGGCCGCCACATCAGTTCCGCAATGCGCCCGGCCGCTTCCCGCAGCGACACCGGGCCAAGGGGCGTGTGCAGCGTGCCGGTCACGGGAAGGCCAGCTTCAACTGCGGTGCGATTTCGCCATCATAGCTTGCGTCCACCTCATAGCGAACCAGCACGAACCCGCCATTCTTCAACACCCAGGTGCCGTCCGAATAGGCATCCCCCAGGCCGCGCCACAGCGCATGTGTGGTCAGCATCCCCGTTGCCGGATCAAAACCCGCGTTGATCGCCGTGGCATCGGCCCCCCAGCCGATGATGGTGATCGCCTTCACCGCACTTTCGGAATCTTCGGGGTCCACATATTCGGCCTTGATTTCGGGCCGGGCCAGCGCGACCGGGCGGATGCCGTCATATTCGGTTTTCAGCAGGAACACATCGACGCTGTTGTAGGCGCCCTGATCGCAGCGGAACTGCCACATGATCACCTGCTCCGGCTCTCCCCATGTCACCGGCATCTTCACATCATGCCGTCGGGCGGGGCGGATCGGGCTGCCGTCTTCGGCAAAGGACGTGCAGCTTTGACCGAACGCCCCGCGAAACACCTCAACCGCCGCATCATCATCAGCATCGGCCCAGGCGGGGGTAACCGGCACAAGCAGCAGCAGGGAAAGGGCGAAGCGCATCATCGCAACCTCCGGTCGGCATTGGAAATTCCGGTCATGCTGCCATGGCCGGCCCGGCAGGCCAATCCCGTCAGTCGCCAATCGCGGCCACGATTTCGGCATCACCCTGCCCCGCGTTCCAGCCCTGCATCGCAGTGGCCATGAACAGCGCGTTCAGGATTGCCTCTTCCGACGCCTCGATCGCCGCCTCGAACAGGGGCGACATCTCGTCATTGCCCAGAACCGCGCCGGACGGCGGCCGTCCCGGCCCCCGCCGCTGGCTTTCGGCGGTGGAAAACGCCAGCGCATAGTCACCCGAGCCGTTGGACAAGGCCGCCCCCGTGCGGGCCAGCCCGCCAAAGGCCCGCGTTGCCAGCCGCGTCAGGTTCCGGGCGCATAGCGGCGCATCGGTTGCCAGCACCATCACGATGGAACCGTCCACATCATGTTCCGGCCGCTGCGGCAGCGGGGCGCCGTCAATCCGCAGGGTGCCGCCGTAATTCGCCTGCACCAGCACGCCCAGAACATGCGGCCCCACGATCCGCGACGCCGTGCCGATGCCGCCCTTGACGCCGAAGGCCACCGTCCCGGTACCTGCGCCCACGCAGCCCTCGGCCACCGGGCCGGTGCGGGCGGCGGCCAGCGCGGCGCGGTGCTCGTCCACGGTCGGGCGGCCGGCGCGAATGTCGTTCAGCCGGGAATCGTTGGTCTCGCCCACCACCGCATTGACGCTGGTCACCCGGTCATTGTCCGGCTGTGCCAGGGTATGGGACACCAGCGCCTGAACCGCGCGCCCCACCGCCAGCGTATTGGTCAGCAGGATCGGCGTTTCCAGCTCGCCCAGTTCCTGCACCTGGCTCAGACCTGCGAACTTGCCAAATCCGTTCAGAATGCTGACACCCGCCGGCACCCGATCACGGAACAGGTTGCCGCCATGCGGCAAAACGGCCGTGGCCCCGGTGCGGATACGGTCGCCTTCAACCAGCGTCACATGCCCCACCGCCACACCCGCCACATCGGTGATGGCGTTCAGCGGCCCGGCGGGAAACCGGCCGATCACAATTCCCTTGTCACGCGCCCGCGGCATTGCCTGCTCCCTCTGCTCTGGGGTGAAGGCTGGACAAGGGCGCAAAGGCCTCGCGCAGCATTGCCGCCATTCCTTCGATTGCCTGAGACGTGCCGCGCGGATTGCGCCGCAGGATGACACGCGCGGAATCCACGATGGGATAGCCGTCCGCTGAAGTCAGCTCGCGGCAACCCGGGGGTATGGTGCTGCGCGACAGCGGTGCGATGGCGATTCCGCTGGTCACGGCAACACGCAAGCCCCCCGCCAGATCGCAACTCCAGGCTTGCCGCCAGACGATCCCCTGCCGGTTCAACGATTCCTCCGCGAAATCCCGGCACCAGTCCGACCGGAAGTATCCCCCGACCGGCACAGGGCGCCGCAGATGCTGCTGATGCGCGACCGAGGTCACCCAGACCGTCGGGTCGATGCAAAGATGCTCGCCCTCCTCGACATAGGACCAGTCATAGATCACGGCGAGGTCGATCTCGTCGCGTTCCAGCGCGTCCATCTGGCCTTCGGAATGGTCGCAGCGGATGGAAACCTGCACCCCCTCGTGCCGCTCGTCGAAGGCGGCCAGGGCGCGCGGCAGCACACTGCCGGAATATTCGTCCGGGATACCCACGCGCACCGGCCCGACCAGCGGCTTTTCCCGCAGCGCGATCGCCGCCTCATCCAGCAGCGACACCACTCGGCGCGCGTAAGGTACCAGTTGCTCGCCCCGCGGGGTCAGGCGAACCCCCCGCGCCTGCCGGTCGAACAGCGGCTGTCCAAGGCTGTCTTCCAGCCGCTTGATCTGCAGACTGACCGCAGATTGCGTGCGCAACAGCCGCGCCGCCGCCGCCGTCACCGACCCTGTGTCGGCCACCGCCAGAAAGCTGCGCATCAGATCGCTGTCGAGCGGAGCCGTCATTGCAGACCCATGAATTTCACCAATGCGACCCATGAAACCTATTCGTTTGTGAAATGTCAAACCTTGTGAGAAAAACAATCTCAACCAAAGGAGATCATCATGTTCCGCCGCCTTTTCGCCCACATGCAGATGCGCCGTTCGACCGCGTTCTTGCTGGCGCGCGCGGATGACCGGCTGCTTGATGATATCGGGCTTTCCCGCAGCCACCTCAGCGCCATGCACATGGGGCTGGATGGCGTGACCCCGGGCCTTGCCGCCCGGCCGGTTCAACCGATTGGCTACGCACACCCTGTCGCGGGCTGATCGCGCCTTCGCGGGGCCCAGGCCAGTCAGCCTGCGCCCCGCGGTTCCTTTTATATCAAAGCGTTAGCCAAGCGCCTCGTTGCACCGTTTGCAGGTGCCGGGGTGCTTGTGCGTTCCGACATCCGGCAGGATCTGCCAGCAGCGCAGGCATTTCTGACCCGGCGCGCGTTCGAACACCACGCCAACCCCCGGCACATCGGGCAGGCGGAAGGCTTCCTGCGGCGCGTCATCGCCCGTCAGTTGCAGGCCGCTGGTGATGCAGGTTTCGGCAAAGTCCAGCGATTTCAGCGCCGCCAGAATCGCAGTATCCGCCACATGCACCACCGGCGCCGCCTCAAGGCTGGCCCCAATCACCTTGGCCGTGCGCTGCACTTCCAGCGCGCCCGTGACAACACGCCGCGCCGCCCGCACGCCATCCCATTTCGCCGCAAGCGCCTCATCCCGCCAGGCGGCCGGGGTTTCCGGGAAGTCGACCAGATGCACCGAACTGCCCTCTCCGGTGTTCCGGCACAGCCAGACTTCTTCCATGGTGAACACCAGGATCGGCGCCAGCCAGGTGGTCAGGCGCTGGAACAGCAGGTCCAGCACCGTCCGGCTGGCCCGCCGACGCACGCTGTCCGGCCGGTCACAATACAGCGCATCCTTGCGGATATCGAAGTAGAAGGCCGACAGGTCGCTGGTGGCAAAGGTGAACAGCTCGGTGAACACGCCCTGGAAGTCATACTTGGCGTAGCCCTCGCGCACCACCGTATCCAGCCCCGCCAGCCGGTGCAGCACCCAGCGTTCCAACTCGGGCATCTCGTCCACCGGCAGCCGTTCGGACGGATCAAAGTCCTTCAGCGCCCCAAGGATGAAGCGCAGCGTGTTGCGCAGCCGGCGATAGCTGTCGGCCACCCCCTTCAGGATTTCCTTCCCGATCCGCAGGTCAACGGTGTAGTCGCTCTGCGCAACCCAAAGCCGCAGGATGTCGGCGCCGTATTCGTCGATCACCGCCTGCGGCGCCACCGTGTTGCCCAGCGACTTGGACATTTTCATGCCCTTCTCGTCCAACGTGAAGCCGTGGGTCAGCACCCCGCGATAGGGCGCCCGGCCCTTGGTGCCGCAGGCCTGCAACATGCTGGAATGGAACCAGCCGCGGTGCTGGTCGGTGCCTTCCAGATACAGGTCGGCGATGCCGTCTTCTGCACCATCCGGGCGGTCGCGCAGAACGAAGGCATGGGTGCTGCCGCTGTCGAACCAGACATCCAGCACATCCATGACCTGTTCATAATCGGACGGGTTCACGATGCCTTCCAGCACCCGCTCCTTGAATCCTTGCACATACCAGACATCCGCGCCTTCCGCCTCGAAGGCCGCCACGATCCGGGCGTTGACCTCGGGGTTGCGCAGCAGAAAGTCCGGCGCATCCGGCCGCGCGCCCTTTTTCACGAAGCAGGTCAGCGGCACGCCCCAGGCGCGTTGCCGCGACAGCACCCAGTCGGGCCGCGCCTCGATCATCGAATGAAGACGGTTGCGCCCGGTGGCCGGGGTCCATTGCACAAGCTGGTTGATCGAGGTCAGCGCCCGCTTGCGGATGGTGTCGCCATAGGTCGTCATGCCGTCGTCCAGCGTGCGGTCGATGGCCACGAACCATTGCGGCGTGTTGCGATAGATCAGCGGCGCCTTCGACCGCCAGGAATGGGGGTAGGAGTGTTTCAGCTTGCCCTTGGCAAACAGCGCGCCCGCATAGGCAAGCTGCTTGATGACCGACACATTCGCCGGGCCTTCCTTGCCCTCGGCCGTCAGGATCGCCTGCCCGCCAAAGATCGGCAGATCGGCGCGATAGCTGCCGTCGGCCTCGACGTTCCAGGTCATCGGCAGGCCGAATTTCACGCCCATCTGATAGTCGTCATCGCCATGGCTGGGCGCGGTATGCACAAAGCCCGTGCCGGCATCGTCGGTGACATGATCGCCGGGCAGCATCGGCACGTCATAATCCCACTCGCCATTGGCCCCCTCGATGCCGCGGAACGGGTGGGCAAGGGTCAGTGCGCCCAACTCCTCGGCCGAAACGGCGCGAAGCCTGCGATACATCCCTTCGGCCAGCTTTGCCGCCGCAAAGACGCCGTCGGCCAGCTTGTCCGCCAGCAGATAGGTCGCGCCGACCACGACGTTCGACTCATCAGGTCGGCCCGTCACCTCATACAGCCCGTATTCGATGGTCGGGTTGAAGGCGACCGCCCGGTTCTGCGGAATGGTCCAGGGGGTGGTGGTCCAGATCATCGCCTGCGCGCCCGGCAGACCGCCGTCGATCACCTTGAACGGCACCCAGATCGTGTGGCTGGTATGGTCGTGGTATTCGACCTCGGCTTCGGCCAGCGCGGTCTTTTCCACGGGCGACCACATCACCGGCTTCGACCCCTGATAGAGCGTGCCATTCATCAGGAACTTCATGAACTCGCCCGCGATCACCGCTTCGGCGTGATAGTCCATCGTCAGATAGGGGGCGTCCCACTTGCCGGTCACACCCAGGCGCTTGAACTCCTCTCGCTGCACGTCGATCCAGCCGGCGGCAAAGGCACGGCACTCCTGACGGAAGGCGACGGTATCCACCTCGTCCTTGTTCAGGCCCTTGGCGCGATACTGTTCCTCGATCTTCCATTCGATCGGCAGGCCGTGGCAATCCCAGCCCGGCACATAGCGGCTGTCATGGCCCATCATCTGCTGCGAGCGGACCACCATATCCTTCAGCACCTTGTTCAGCGCATGGCCGATGTGCAGGTGCCCGTTGGCATAGGGGGGGCCGTCATGCAGCACGAAGGGCGGCCGCTTGCCGCCATCGGGCGTCTTCTTCTCGCGCAGGCGGTCATAGACGCCGATCTTTTCCCACCTGGCCAGCCAGTCGGGTTCGCGCTGCGGCAAACCGGCGCGCATGGGAAATTCGGTTTCGGGCAGGAAGACGGTATCGCGGTAATCGGGCGTCTGGGTCGTGTCGGAGGACATCGGATCTCTCTCGGGAATCTCGCGGACAAACAGGGATAACCCGGCGGCTGAACCGTTCAGCCCGCCGGGCCGCTAATTCGCAGAAGGCCCGTCCCGCATTGCATGGGCTGCCTTATAGGGGCTGGCACCGGGCGGGTCCAGTGCGCGCGATGGATCGGCTTTTCCCGACTGGACAGAACCGCCATGCGCGCCGATCAATCGTCCGCAGAAACGGTGGACAGGGGGCCTGAATGCGGCAGCGAATCTGGATCGGACTGGGGGCGGCGGCCCTTGCGGCCACGGGCGCGACCGCCGGCCCCGGTGCCCCGCGCGTTGCCAGCCAGGTCTCCGGCCTGACCATCGTTGCGCTGGACCGCCTGCCCGCGGCGCCCGCCGCCGGCGAGGACCAGACCTATTGCACGCATCTTCTGGTCGAGACCCTGACCACCCCGGCGGGTCGGGCCGTGCAGGACAAGGGCTGGGGCGTGACCGGAGAGGTTGCGCTGGCCGGCGGCCTGACGGCGGTCAGCTTCGTGGGCACCTATGCTGCCGCCACCAGCGGAACATGTGAATTGTCGGACGGCAATGTCGGCCTTTTCGCAGGCGACCGGCTGGTCGCGCTGGTCTACGCCACCGAACCCGGCGCCAGCAAACTTGCCTATGTGCAACCCTTCGGCAGCCAGGGCGGGGCAAGGCTCTTCTCGGGCGACGTTGTGCCCTCAACCGAGGCCGACCTTCGCGCCCTTGACCTGGGCGCGCCTGGCCTGGGCATCCTGGTAACGCCGCCCGCGCTGGAAGAACGCCTCTGCCAGGATGCGGCAACCGTGCCCCTTATCGACGGCCTGCCGATCGACCTTGCGCGCGCGCTTCTGGTTCAGGCGGGCTGGCAAGCAGCCCCAGCCGCCGGCGACCAGCGATCACCGGGCCAGGCGCAGGATCTTGCCGCCGCCGGCTTCCCCGAGGTCGAGGATTGCTCCGGCACCGGCTTCGGCTTTTGTGCCTACAGCTACACCGGCCCGGCGGGGCAGCTCAGCGTCACAACGATGGGCGAGATGGGCGAAGACGGCAGCCTGCCCATCGTTGCGGGGTCCAGCGTGACCTGCGCCACACCCTGATCCCGGCCTGCATGGACAGACCGCTGCGCGCGCGGCATGATGGGGGCATGAAGGAACCCTCGCTCAACGTCCACGGCGGCCCGCTGGAGCCGTGCTCGACCCGGCCCCTGACCGGGTTTTTCCGTGATGGCTGCTGCAACACCGGCCCGATGGACCGGGGCCTGCATACCGTCTGTGTCAAGATGACGGCCGAATTCCTGGCGCTGTCGAAATACCTTGGCAATGACCTGTCGACGCCCCGCCCGGAATATGGATTCGCCGGTCTGAAGCCCGGCGATCAGTGGTGCCTGTGCGCCAGCCGCTTCCTTCAGGCCCATGAAGAAGGCGCCGCGCCCCAGGTGCGCCTTGCCGCCACCCATCAGAACACGCTGCACATCGTTCCGCTTGAGGTGTTGCAGCTTTACGCTGCCGACTGACGGCCCCCCGGATGATTCCGCCGCGCTTTGCCGTGACCGAAGACCAGATCGCCGCCGTGGTTGCCGAGTTTTACACCTGTGTGCGCCAACACCCCGGCCTTGGCCCGGTGTTTGCCGCCCATGTGCAGGACTGGCCCGCGCATGAGGCAAAGATCACCCGGTTCTGGAAGAACGCCATCCTGTTCGACCGCGGCTATGACGGCAACCCGCTGGCGGTACACCGCGCCGCGGGCGATGTGCGCATCCCGATGTTCGATGTCTGGCTTGGCCTGTTCGACAGCGTGCTGCGCCGCGAACTGCCGTCCGAGACTGCTGCTGCCTGGTCGGCGCTGGTGCATCGGATCGGCCGCGGCCTTGTGTTCGGCCTGGGTCAGGCCGAAGGGGCGCCGCCCTCACTTCGCTGAAAGCCCGCCCGCCCCCGTCATCGGCCGGATCGCGCCATCGTCCCGCATCAGGTCTTCGATGAAAAGGCTCAGAAGCTGTGACCGCCCGCTTACGCCGGCCTTGCGGTAGATCGCCGCCGTCTGCGCCTTGACCGTGCCCTCGCTGGTGCTGCGCAGTCCGGCAATCTCGGCCGTGCTCATCCCTTTGATCGCAAACAGCGCCACATCCCGTTCGGCCGCGGTCAGCCCCCATTCGTCAAAGCGTTCCGCCAGCAGCTCCATGAACGCACCCGAGGCCCGGCGCAGCTTTTCCTCTGCCCGGCGCTGGTCCCGCCGCGCCCGAAGCAGCGCAAGACCGCCAAGACCCAACCCGGCAATCAGACCCAAGGCCGCCGCCACCTCCAGCAGTTCGCGCCATTCCCATGGCATCGGCCGGACCGGGATACCCAGAACAGAGGTCAGGATGTCGAACACGAAGAACAGCGCGCACAGAAACTGCGCGATGAACAGCAGCAGAAGCGGCCAGCTTCGCCTCACCTGCGCCCCCCGGCGGCGGTCTCAGTCGTCATCACCCTCTCCTTCACCGCCACCGCTGCCCCCGCCGCCGTGACCCGAGTGATCGTCATCACCGCTGTCGTCATCGCCTCCGTCATCATCATTGCCGTCATCGTCTTTGCTGTCGTCATCACCCCCCAGAAGATCGCCGCCTGCTGCGCCGCTCCGGCCATCGCGGGTGGTCAGGTCGCGCAGGATCTCGCCTGTGGCGGGATTGATGATGATCTCGCGCAGCCCGCGCGGCCCATGCGCCTGAATCCGCGCCCGGCCCAGCCAGGTGCGGGAGACGGTGATGTCACGATAGCCCCGTCGTTCAAGCTGGCGAACGATGCCCGTCACCACGTCCTGGGCCAAGGCCGGCCCAACCGGCAACAGGGCCAGTGTCGCGGCGGACAGGGCAAGGAAACCTCTGCGGTTCATCCGTGATCTCCGGGGCCGACTTGCCCGCTGACGGCGATCTTCGCCCAAGGGGGGCACCCCGGCAAGGCCGGGATGCCGCTGAAGAACAGCGTGGCGTCAGTCGTCATCGCCGCCGTGGTCGTCGCCGCCGGCACCATTGCCGCTGCCGCCACCGCCGTGATCGTCGTCCCCGCCATCATCATCGTGATCATCCCCGTGGTCATCGCCACTGTCGTGGTCGCTGCCATCATCGTCACTGGCACCATCATCACCCTCATCATCCCCTTCGTCCCGCGATTCGAAATCGCGCGACCGTTCGCTCACCTCGACACCTGTCCGCGCCTGTTCGCGGGCCGAAGCCACCTCGACCTCGCGGTCGATCACCGCGCCGGTTTCGGTGTCGATCACCACTTCAACCTTCTCGGTTCCCTTGACCGCCTCGACCTTGATCTGGGTCGGCCCCTTCTTCACCTCGATCCAACTGTAACCATCGGCCTGGAACTGGCTGACCACCTGGTCGGTCGTCACCGCCGCAAGGGCCGCCGAACCTGACAGCACCAGAACCGCCGTCACCATCTTCAGCTTTGTCCGCATCTTCATCCCTCATGCCTCCTGTGATGGGGCGCCGCCCGACAGGGACGCTGCGCCAAGGGTGCCGCACCAACCGGCGACAGGGCCAGCAAAGGGTATGACGAACAGCCCGAACATTCGTCTGCGGATTATTCCGGCGCAATCGGCCTTTGGTTTGCGCGCCTAAACCCGGGTTTATGCGGCGCTGACAGCAGGCCAGAGAAAAGGCCCCGCAGCCTTCGCTGCGGGGCCTTTGCCCGGGTCCGGCTGCGGACGCGGGATCAGATCTTCATGTCAAAGCCCAGATGCCGGGCCACGGTGAAGATGTCCTTGTCGCCCCGGCCGCACATGTTCATCACGATGATATGGTCCTTGGGCAGCGTCGGCGCGATCTTCATCACATGCGCCAGCGCATGGCTCGGCTCCAGAGCGGGAATGATCCCTTCCAGCTTGCAGCACAACTGGAACGCCTCCAGCGCTTCGGCATCGGTGATGCTGACATATTGCGCCCGGCCGATGTCATGCAGCCAGGCGTGTTCGGGGCCGATGCCCGGATAATCCAGCCCCGCGCTGATCGAGAAGCCTTCCAGGATCTGCCCGTCCCCATCCTGCAACAGATAGGTGCGGTTGCCGTGCAGCACGCCGGGGCGCCCGCCGGTCAGGCTGGCGCAATGCTGCATCCGGTCGTCCACACCCTTGCCGCCGGCCTCAACCCCGATGATGTTCACCGACGGATCGTCAAGGAACGGGTAGAACAGACCCATCGCGTTCGACCCGCCGCCAATGGCCGCGACCACCGTGTCGGGCAGTCGCCCCTCGCCTTCCTGCTCGGCCAGTTGCCAGCGCACTTCCTTGCCGATGATCGACTGGAAGTCGCGCACCATCGCCGGATAGGGATGCGGCCCGGCCACCGTGCCGATGCAGTAGAAGGTATCGCGCACATTGGTCACCCAATCGCGCAGCGCATCGTTCATCGCGTCCTTCAGCGTTCCGCGCCCCGAGGTGACCGGAATCACCTCTGCCCCCAGAAGGCGCATACGGAACACGTTGGGCGCCTGGCGCTCGACATCATGCGCGCCCATGTAGACCACGCATTTCAGACCGAACTTGGCGCAGACCGTCGCCGTTGCGACCCCGTGCTGACCCGCGCCGGTTTCGGCGATGATCCGGGTCTTGCCCATGCGGCGCGCCAGAATGATCTGGCCCAGGACGTTGTTGATCTTGTGCGCGCCGGTATGGTTCAGCTCGTCACGCTTCATGTAGACCTTGGCGCCGCCCAGATGCTCGGTCAGCCGCGGTGCGAAATACAGCGGCGACGGCCGGCCGACATAGTGCTTCCACAGGTCGTCCATCTCGGCCCAGAAGGTTGGGTCGGTCTTGGCATGTTCATAGCGGGCCTCAAGCTCCAGGATCAGCGGCATCAGCGTCTCGCTGACGAACCGGCCACCGAACAGGCCAAAGCGCCCGGCCTCATCCGGCCCCGTCATGAAGCTGTTCACACCGTCTTCGGCCATGGCGCTCTCCTTGCGTGCAGACCCAAGCGGTGTAGCGCCCTTCCCGGCGCGGGGAAAGGGGGCGCTGCCCCCGTCTTCGCTGGCGCGAAGACTCCCCCGGGATATTTGAGGACAGATGAAAGGGCATGGTTCTCTGCGCACGGCCTGGCGGATTTGACGGGACAGGGCCGCCGGGCGTAAGGAGCGGCGGCGGGGTCGGTTTCCGGGCCGCGACACGGGGCTGGGACGACAGGCGATGATCTTCACGGTGGCGATTGACGGGCCGGCGGCAGCAGGCAAGGGCACGCTCAGCCGGGCTGTGGCCGCACGCTTCGGCTTTGCCCATCTCGACACCGGGGCGCTTTATCGCGCGGTCGGCGCCAAGGGCGGCGATCCGGTCGCCGCCGCGCGGTCACTGACCGCGGCCGATCTGGCGCGCGACGATCTGCGCAGCCTTGCCGCGGGCCAGGCCGCCAGCCGGGTGGCGGTGATCCCCGAAGTGCGGGCCGCGCTGCTGGAGTTTCAACGTCGTTTTGCGCGGGCCGAGGGCGGCGCGGTGCTGGACGGGCGCGACATCGGCACGGTGATCTGCCCCGAGGCCGAGGTGAAGCTGTATGTCACCGCCAGCCCCGAGGTGCGGGCGCACCGGCGCTGGCTGGAACTGGGCGGCGACGAGGCCGAGGTTCTGGCCCAGGTGCGCGAGCGCGACGCCCGCGACATGGGCCGCGCCGAGGCCCCGCTGAAACCCGCTGCCGATGCGCTGGTGATCGACACCAGCGCCCTGAGCATCGACGCCGCCGTTGCGCAGGCGATTGCGGCGGTGGCGGCCCGGCTGGACCGCGCAGCGGCGGGCTAAGGCCCGCCAGCCAGGCACAGCCCCATTTCTGCACATCCGCTGTGCACTCAGGGCTCTGTCCAACCCCTTCTCTGCGGGTGCATTTCCCCCATGTAACGGATGATGCCGCACTGCGGCACATGAAAGGGATTGCAGATGCTGAACGAAAAACTGAACTGGCGCTATGCCACCAAGAAGATGGACCCCTCGCGCGCCGTGCCGCAAGCGAAGGTGGACCGCATCCTTGAGGCGGTGCAACTGGCGCCCACCTCCAGCGGACTGCAGCCCTTCGAGGTGATCGTGGTGACCAACCCCGAAGTGAAGGCGAAGCTGCGCGCCGCGGCCTGGGATCAGGCGCAAATCACCGATGGCAGCCATGTTCTGGTTTTTGCCGCCTGGGACAACTACACCGCCGAGCGGATCGACGCCGTGGTCGCCGAGACCGGCCGCCAGCGCGGCGGCGTGACCGAAGCCCTGACCGGATACTACGACCGGCTGAAGGCCATGTATCTGCCGCGCAGCGCCGAAGAAAACTACCAGCACGCCGCCCGTCAGGCCTATATCGCCTTTGGCATCGCGGTTACGGCCGCCGCCTTTGAAGAGGTGGACGCCACCCCGATGGAAGGCTTCGATCCGGCGCAGGTGGACGAGATCCTTGGCCTGCGGGCGCGCGGTCTTCGGTCGGTCACGCTGCTGCCCCTGGGCTATCGCGCCGCCGAGGGCGACTGGCTTCAGGGCCAGAAGAAGGTGCGCAAGCCGCTGAACGAACTGGTGCACAACGTCGCCTGAAGGCGGCTTTTACCCACAAAACAAGGCGCGGCCCGGGCAAAGGGGCCGCGCTTTTGCTTGCCTGCGGGGGCGCTTGGCGCTATAGGCCCGCCATCCCGAGACGAAAGTCGCGCAGCGCCGGAAAACCGGACGGCCGCGCGATTTCGCAATTCGGGGCCATCAAAGACCTGCGGAGCCAACCGCACGGCCGGAAAACCATGAAAAGGATCAACTGCATATGTGCGCTAAAAACGCTATGGACGAATTCGAAGCCCTTCTGAAAGAGAGCTTCGAGATTGACACCCCCGAAGAGGGCACGGTTGTCAAAGGCAAGGTCATCGCCGTCGAGGCGGGCCAGGCCATCATCGACGTTGGCTACAAGATGGAAGGCCGCGTCGACCTCAAGGAATTCGCGAACCCCGGTGAGCAGCCCAACATCAACGTGGGCGACACCGTCGAGGTTTATCTCGACCGCGTCGAGAACGCCCGTGGCGAAGCAGTCATCTCGCGCGAAAAGGCGCGTCGTGAGGAAGCCTGGGATCGTCTGGAAAAGGCCTATGCCAGCGAACAGCGCGTCGAAGGCGCGATCTTTGGCCGGGTCAAGGGTGGCTTCACCGTCGATCTGGGCGGTGCCGTTGCCTTCCTGCCGGGCAGCCAGGTCGACGTGCGCCCCGTGCGCGATGCCGGCCCGCTGATGGGCATGAAGCAGCCGTTCCAGATTCTGAAGATGGACCGTCGCCGCGGCAATATCGTGGTGTCGCGCCGTGCGATCCTGGAAGAAAGCCGCGCCGAACAGCGCGCCGAAGTCATCGGCAACCTGACCGAAGGTCAAGTTGTGGACGGCGTGGTCAAGAACATCACCGAATACGGTGCCTTCGTTGACCTGGGCGGCGTTGACGGCCTGCTGCATGTGACCGACATGGCCTGGCGCCGTGTGAACCATCCGTCGGAAATCCTGGCGATCGGCGAGACCATCAAGGTTCAGGTCATCAAGATCAACAAGGAAACCCACCGCATCAGCCTCGGCATGAAGCAGTTGCAGTCGGACCCGTGGGATGCGGTCGAAAAGGCCTATCCGATCAACTCGGTCCACAAGGGCCGCGTGACCAACATCACCGACTACGGCGCATTCGTCGAACTGGAAGCCGGTGTCGAAGGTCTGGTCCACGTTTCGGAAATGTCCTGGACCAAGAAGAACGTGCACCCCGGCAAGATCGTCTCGACCTCGCAAGAGGTGGACGTCATGGTTCTGGAAATCGACAGCGCCAAGCGCCGCGTGTCGCTGGGCCTGAAGCAGACCCAACGCAACCCGTGGGAAGTGTTCGCCGAGAACCATCCGGTGAACTCGACCATCGAAGGCGAAGTGAAGAACATCACCGAATTCGGTCTGTTCGTCGGCCTCGACAACGACATCGACGGCATGGTCCACCTTTCGGACCTGTCGTGGGACAAGCGTGGCGAAGAAGCCATCCAGTCCTACCGCAAGGGCGATGTGGTGCAGGCGGTCGTCTCGGAAGTCGACATCGAGAAGGAACGCATCTCGCTGTCCATCAAGGCGCTGTCGGATGATTCGTTCACCGACGCGGTTGACGGCGTGAAGCGCGGCTCGATCATCACCGTCGCGGTCACCGCGATCGAGGATGGCGGCATCGAGGTGGAATACAACGGCGCCAAGTCGTTCATCCGCCGTTCCGATCTGAGCCGTGACCGTGGCGACCAGCGCCCCGAGCGGTTCCAGGTGGGCGACAAGATCGACGTCCGCGTGACCAACATCGACCCCAAGACCCGCAAGCTGGGTCTGTCGATCAAGGCGCGCGAGATCGCGGAAGAGAAGGAAGCCGTCGAACAATACGGGTCGTCCGATTCGGGCGCCTCGCTGGGCGACATCCTGGGTGCCGCGCTCAAGGGCGAGAAGTGATCGGAGACGATCGCCGTCCGGCGTTGCCGGGCACAATCTGACAGCAGGGAAGGCCGGGCAATGCCCCGGCCTTTTCCTTTCTCCGCAGGCGAATCGCCCCGGGGCGCCGGGGGCACAGCGGCCAGCGCGGGGCCATGCGGCCGGGCTGCGGGCCCTGCCCGGCTGGCGATTGCCCCCCAAACCGCCCCCCGCACCGCCATGAGTTCCCTGCGCCCTGCCCGCAAGCCCCCGTTTTCATTTGTCAGTCGGCAATTCTTGCTTCTATAGTCCCTGACAAGAACATCGTGGCGGCCGCCGCAGACGGGGCTGAACCACCTGGGGGGACGAACGGATGATCCGGTCTGAACTGATTCAGAAGATCGCGGATGAGAATCCTCATCTGACGCAGCGCCATGTCGAGCGGATCGTCAACACGGTGTTCGATGAAATCATCGAGGCCCTGGCGCGCGGGGACCGGGTGGAACTGCGCGGCTTCGGGGCCTTTTCCGTCAAGGCGCGCGATGCCCGGCTGGGCCGCAACCCGCGCACCGGCGAATCCGTGCAGGTCGAGGACAAGAAGGTTCCCTTCTTCAAGACCGGCAAGCTGCTGCGGGACCGCCTGAACGGCAAATGACCTGCGGCACAGGCGCACGACCCGCAAGCGCGGGTTGCGCGTGGACGCGAAGCAGCCGATAGTCCGGGCACCAAACAGCTTCCCGGTGACTTGCGATGCTGCGATTGCTCAGACTGCTCTTCATCCTTTCGACTGGCGCGGTGCTGCTGGTGTTGGCCCTTGCCAACCGCACCGAGGTGCCGGTGCGCCTGCTGCCGGAAGAACCGGCCAAGCTGCTGCACCTGGACTATGTGTTCCAGTTGCCGCTGTTCCTGGTGATCCTGGCCGCGGTGGCGCTTGGCGTGCTGATCGGCTTTGTCTGGGAGTGGTTGCGCGAAGCCCGCATCCGCGCCGAGGCCAAGGGCAAGACCAAGCAGGTCGCCCGGCTGGAGCGGGAACTGGCGGTGCTGAAGGATTCGACCAGCACCCCGCCGCAAGACGAGGTTCTGGCCCTGCTCGACAGCGGCGGCCGGCGGTGATTGCGCCGGTTCGCGTCAAGATCTGCGGGCTGAGGACGCCGGCCGATGTGGCGGCTGTCGTGGCCAGCGGTGCGGCCTACGCGGGCTTCGTGTTCTTTGCCAAATCCCCCCGCAACGTCAGCCTGGACGAAGCCCGTATCGCCGCCCTGTCCGCGCCTGAGGGGCTGTGCAAGGTGGCGCTGACGGTAAACGCCGACGACGCCACGCTGGAGGCCATTCTGGCGGCCGTGCCGCTGGACATGTTGCAACTGCACGGATCGGAAAGCCCCGAACGTGTGGCCGAAGTGCGCGCGCGGTTCGGTCTGCCGGTGATGAAAGCCGTGGGCGTGGCCGACGAGGGCGACCTTGAGACGCTGTTCGAACATTCGCTGGTGGCCGACCAGATTCTGGTCGATGCCAAACCGCCGAAAGGCGCCGCCCTGCCCGGCGGCAATGGGCTGACCTTCGACTGGCGGCTGGTGGCGCAGCGGCGCTGGCTGCGGCCGTGGATGCTGGCCGGCGGGCTGACGGCCGGAAACGTGGCCGAAGCGATCCGTCTGACGGGCGCGCGGCAGGTGGACGTGTCGTCGGGCGTGGAAAGCGCGCCGGGGGTGAAGGACGCGACCAAGATCGCCGATTTCGTCGCCGCCGCGACCCGGATGAAGGCCGAGATCCCGATTCTTCGCTGACCTGCTGGTTTCAGCGGGGCCAGTTTTCGGCAGAGCAGCCGCGCAAACGCAGCTGCACGCCTGCATCGCGCCTCTGGGCCGCGCAAGCGCGGCCCAACCGGCTCATCCGTTTGCCTCCGGCGGGTATATTTGCAGACAGGTGACAGGGGCGCGATTGCGCCGCCCCTGCGGCTATCCCCGGCGGATTGCCGCGCCGAGCCCGTTCATCAACCCCTCGAAGATCGGGAATGAGGTCACGATCGGGCTGCCGTCATCCACCGCGATTTCCGCCTTGGCGGCCATTCCCGCCACCAGGAAGCTCATCGCGATCCGGTGGTCCAGATGCGTCTGCGCCGTGCCTCCGCCGGGCAGCCCGCCGGGCCCCATGCCGTGAACGATCAGGGTATCCTCATCCTCTTCGATCCGCGCGCCGCAGGCTTCAAGCCCGCGCGCCATGGCGTCGATCCGGTCGCTTTCCTTGACCCGCAGTTCCTTGACCCCGCGCATCACGGTGCGGCCTTCGGCAAAGGCGGCAACGACCGACAGGATCGGGTATTCGTCGATCATGCTGGGGGCACGGTCGGGCGGCACTTCGATGCCCTTCAGGCTAGGCGAGAAGCGGACGCGCAGGTCGGCCACCGGCTCGCCGCCCTCTTCGCGCGGGTTTTCAAAGTCGATCCGCGCGCCCATCTCGACCAGGGTCAGATACAGGCCGTTGCGGGTCAGATTCTGGCTCACGCCCGGAACACGGATGTCGGACCCTTCGACGATCAATGCCGCGCAGACCGGGAAGGCGGCGCTGGACGGGTCACGCGGTACGGCCACGGTCTGCGGCCGCAGTTCGGGCCGGCCGGTCAGGGTGATGACATGCCCCTCGGCGCCCTTTTCGACCGTCAGCTCGGCCCCGAAGCCAATCAGCATCCGTTCGGAATGGTCGCGGGTGGGTTCCTTCTCGATCACCACCGTCTGCCCTGGCGCGTTCAGCCCGGCCAGCAGCACGGCCGATTTCACCTGCGCGCTGGCCACCGGCAGGGCATAGCGCACCGGCATGGGATCGGCGGCGCCCACCACCGTCATCGGCAGCCGGCCCCCCTGCCGGCCATAGGCGCGGGTGCCGAACAGCGCCAGCGGGTCGGTCACGCGCCCCATCGGGCGTTTGCGCAGGCTGGCATCGCCGGTGAAGGTGGCGGTGATCGGGGTGGTGGCCATGGTGCCCATGATCAGCCGCACCCCGGTGCCCGAATTGCCGCAGTCGATCACATCAGCCGGTTCGCGGAACCCGCCGACGCCAACGCCCTGCACGCTCCAGGCGCCAAGGCCGTGGCGGGTGACGGTCGCGCCGAAGGCCTGCATCGCCTTGGCGGTGTCCAGCACATCCTGCCCTTCCAGCAGCCCGGTGATCCGGGTTTCGCCAACCGCCATGGCACCGAAGATCAGCGCGCGGTGGGAAATCGACTTGTCGCCCGGCACCTCGGCCACGCCCGAAAGCGGCGCCGAACGGCCGGAGATCATCGGTTGCGCCTCGCCATGGCCGGACATGCTGCTCTCCCTCGCCCAATCGCGCCTGCCTGATAGCGCAAGCGGGCCGGGCAAGGAAGGGTGGTCAGAGGCGGCGGAAGGTCAGGTAATGCGGGCTGCGGCCTTCGCGCAGCGCCTTTTGTTCGTAGCGGGTCGAAGGCCAGTCTTCCCAGGCCGCCCCCTGCCCGGCCTGCCGCTCCAGCGCAAAGCCGGCGGGGGGAATTTCCTCCAGCGCCTGACGGACGTAATCGGGAATATCGGTCGCCACGCGGAATTCGGCCCCGGGTGCCGTGACGCGGGCCAGCGGCAGCAGATAGCCCGGCGTCACGAAACGGCGGCGGTGGTGGCGGGCCTTGGGCCAGGGGTCGGGGTAGTTCAGGAACACCCGCGAAACGCTGGCATCGGGCAGCACATCGAACAGGTCACGCACATCGCCAGGGTGCAGTGACAGGTTCGTCACCGCAGCAGCGCGGATCTTGCCCAACAGCATGGCGATGCCGTTCACGAAAGGCTCGGCCCCGATCAGATGCACCTGCGGGTTGCCGGCCGCCATATGCACCAGATGCTCGCCCCCGCCAAAGCCAACCTCAAGCCAGAGCGGCCGCCCGCCGGTCAGCGACAGGTCCAGCGGAGTGCGGGCCGGGTTTTCGGCAACGGTCACGCCCTTCAGGCGCAGCGGCTCAAGATCGTTGGCCAGATAGTCCTTCTGGCTGGCCCGCAGCGTCTTGCCATGGGTGCGGCCATAGAAGTTGCGCCGTTCGGGCGGGGGGAGGGCAGAGTCTGACATGACGGCGGCCTCTAGCCCCGGGCTTGACAAGGGTCAAGCCTTGCCCCCCGTCGCCGTGGCAGAACTGCGTTGATTGGCACCGGCTTTTCCGGCAAGACTGACAAAGATGCGCGACAGACCCATCCTTATGCGCCGGCTGCTTGTGATTGTGGCCCTGACCGTTTCCCTGGTGGCAACGGCCTTTGCCCATCGTATGCCCACTGCCCAGGATGCCGCGCTTGAGGCCTATGTTCTGGCCGGGGGCAGCCTTGCAGACCTGTGCGGTGATGCCGACGGGGACGGGCTGCCCGACCATTCCGATTGCCCGGTCTGCCACCTGACCGCCACCGCCCCGCCCGCGGGCGGGGCCGTTGCCGTGCAGGACGCCGGGCTGATCCTGATCGCCCGCATCGAGGCCCCCCGCGAAAGCCGGGCCGTTCGGGCGGTTCTGGACCCTGCCCGCGGTCTGCGGGCGCCCCCTCTGGCCTGATCGCACCCCTTCCGTTCCGATCCGTCGATCCGGGCGTGCCGCCTTTCTGGCACGTCCAAGCCAGAGGTTCCCACATGCCTTCAAACATCACACGTTCCGGCCGGACCCGCGCGCTGCGGACCCAAGGGCGGGCGCATCCTCAAGGCACGGCTCCGGCGGAGACAGGTTTTCCCGTGGCCCTGCGGGGGGAGGCGTCCCGTTATCCCGCAAGGTCACAAGGTTTCGCCCCTCTTCCCGTGGGGCGGGGCCATGACTGGCCCTGTCCGGCCGACTGCCGGACAGGGCCTTTTTCCCGGCTTTCCCGCGCGGGGGCCCTGTCTCCAGCGCGACACGTCTCCCCCTCTGTTCCGACGAAAGGATCTATCATGAACCGCGTTCTCGGCCTGCTGGCCGCCCTGATGATTGCCGCGCCCGTCCACGCCCATGGCGTGACCCAGGGTGAAATTGAAATCATCCACCCCAACATTCCGCAACCGGCGGCAACCGCGCAGGCGGCGGGCGGTTACATGGGCGTGTCGAACAACGGTCCCAACGCCGACCGACTGATCGGGGTGGAAACCCCTGCGGCGAAAAGCGCGATGCTGCACGAATCCTCGGTCGGGGCCGATGGCGTGGCCAAGATGAGCCATGTCGAAGGGATCGACCTGCCCGCCGGTGAGACGGTCGTTCTGGAACCGGGCGGCTATCACATCATGCTGATGGGGCTGACAAAGCCGCTGACCGAGGGCGAGATGGTGCCGGCGACGCTGATCTTCGAACATGCCGGCCGGATCGAGATGGAATTCATGGTCGATCCGCCCGGCGGCATGGATCACTCGACGATGGACCATTCCGCCATGGGCCATTCGGTCGGTGACTGACGGCCCGGGTGGGGCGTCTTCAGCGCGCGTCGGCCAGGATGATCTCGGCCGCCTTCCAGCCAACCATGATCGCGGGGGCATTCGTGTTGCCCGCGATCAGGTTGGGGAAACTTGAGGCATCGGCCACCCGCAGCCCCGCCACCCCATGCACCCGCAACCTGGCGTCAATCACCGAGGTGCGCGCTTCCGGCCCCATGCGGCAGGTGCAGGACGGGTGATAGACGGTGCCAGATCGCTGGCGGAAATCCTCGATCAGGTCGGCATCGCTTTGCACCTGCGGGCCGGGGCGCAGTTCTTCGTCAACCCAGCGGGCGAAACTGGGCTGGGCCACGATCTTGCGCAGGAACTTCACCGCCAGAAGCATTTCCTCCACGTCTTCCGGGGTGGAATAGGCATTGGCCACGATGCGCGGCGCGGCCAGCGGGTCGGGGCTGGCAATCCGCACATGGCCGCGGCTGGTGGGCCGGCAGTTCGACAGCCCCAGGCTAAGGCCGGGGAACGGGTCAGGCGTCAGAAGCGGCCGTTCGCCTGCCTTGGGGATCAGGGTGGAAAAGGCCTGCATGTAAAGCTGCATGTTCGGCCGGTCGAGTTCGGGACGGGTGCGGAAGAACCCGCCGCCATGGTTGATCGACTTGGCCAGCGGCCCGCCCCCCAAGGCCAGATACCACAGCCCCATCAGCGCCTTGCCCCAGGCCGGGCGCAGGATGTTGTTGTAGGTGGGCACCTTCATCCGCCAGGTGTAGTTCAGGCCGTGATGATCGTTCATATGCGCACCGACATTGGCGTTGTCGCGCAGCACGGGCAGCCCCATCTGCTGCAACAGCGCGCCCGGCCCGATGCCCGACAGTTGCAGAAGTTGTGGCGAGTTGATGGCCCCGCCGGACAGAATGACCTCGGCCCGGGCACGCAAGGTCTGGCGGCGGCCGTCCTTCAGGTATTCGACACCGGTCGCGCGGCCATCCTCGATAACGACTCGCGTCACCTGCGCGCCGGTCAGAACGGTCAGGTTGCGGCGGCGCATGGCCGGGCGCAGGAACGCCCGCGCGGTGGAATTGCGGCGGCGGCCCTTGATCGTCATCTGGTAGGTGCCGGCGCCCTCCTGTGTCTCGCCGTTGAAATCGGCGTTGTAGGGCAGCCCGGCCTCGCCACAGGCGGCGATGTAATCCTCCACCAGCCAGTGCAGCCCGCGCCGGTTCTGCGAGATGAACAGCGGCCCGCCCTTGCCACGGAAAGCATCGGCGCCGGCCTCGTTGTCCTCGATGGCCTTGTAGGCGGCCAGCACCTCGTCCCAACCCCATCCGAGGTTGCCGGCGGCCTTCCAGTCTTCGTAATCTTGCCGGTGGCCACGGATCCAGACCATAGCGTTGATTGACGAAGATCCGCCCAGAACCTTGCCGCGCGGGATATGGTCCACCTGCCCGGCCAGACCGGGGTCAGGTTCGGCTTTGTAAAGCCAGTTTACGGCGGGGTTGTAGAACAGCTTGCCATAACCCAATGGCATCTGGACAAAAAAGCGCTGGTCGCTGCCACCGGCTTCCAGAACGGTAACCCGATGTTTGCCGGATTTCGTCAAGCGCTCGGCCAGAACGCAGCCCGCGCTGCCCGCGCCAACGATGATATAGTCGGTCTCGCCGTCCACCTTGCGCCCCTGTTTCGCCCGGTTCTGCGGGCCTGAATTTCCCGCAGCAACCTAGACGGCAGGCCGTCGTCAGCCTGCAAGATTTGCGACAACCCCTGTCGCCTTCCGCCCCTGCGGAGAACCGGCCCTTGACAGGATCGGCGCGTGACAGCCCTACCCGCCCGATGCAAGCTATCGACTTGGGTTGCTGTGAGGTTGCGATGCAGGCGGCGTTCATTCTGGGGTCTGCACGTTGCGGATCGACGCTGGTGTCGGACATCATCAACCTGCATCCCGATCTTCTCAGCCTGTCCGAAGTCTTCAGCGCCGCCGGGGCGCGGGCCTTTCCGCATGGCCCGTTGACCGGGGCGCAGTTCTGGCGCGATCAATCCCGTCCAGACAGGATCGTTTCTGCCGTGGCCAACCCCCGGCGCGCGCCAAATGAGTTTCTGTATGGCAGGGTTGCCAACCCGCGACATGACCCCTGGCATTGCCCGCCCATCCTGTCGATTGCCCTGCCGCATCTGTCCGACAGGCCGGACGATCTGTTCGACTGGCTGGCCGAACGCGTCACAGCACAGCCGTCTCAGCCGGTTCAGGATCACTATCGCGCCCTCTTCACCACACTGGCGCGGGAGCGCGGCCGCAAGGTCTGGGTGGAACGCTCGGGCGGGTCGCTCGCGGCGGCCCGGACGCTGCACCAGTTGTTCCCCGAAGGCCGCTTCGTCCTGCTGACGCGCAACGGACCAGATACCGCATTGTCGATGCAGGATTATCCAGCCAGCCGGCTGGCCGTCAGAATGGCCGATGCCTTCCGCCCCTTCGGGATAGACCTGCTGGACCCCGACAGCCACTATGGCCGTGGCCGGGTTTGGCCGCAGTTGCAGAAGCTGGGCTGGATGTTGCCGGTGTCGTATCTTCTGGACACGCCGCCCGATCTGGCGCGCGTCGGGGCCTTCTGGTCAACAATGGTGGTGCGCGGTATCGCGGCCTACAGGGCCTTGCCGGCAGACCGTCGGATGCACCTCGCCTACGAAGACCTTGTTGCCAGACCCGAGCAGGAAATCCGCCGCCTTGGAACCTTTCTCTGCGGCGAGGCTTCGGAACGCTGGGTCAGCGCCGCCGCCCGCCTGCCGCAAGCCCGCCCGTCACGCGCCGCAGCCCTGCCCCCACCCGAGCGTAAGCGGCTTGAAGCCGCCTGCGCCCCCGGCGCGGCCGCGCTGCGCAGCCTGACCGGCGGCTGACGCCGATCAGCGCCCCTTCCAGACCGGATCACGCTTTTCGGCAAAGGCGCGGGCGCCTTCCAACTGGTCCTCACTGGAATACAGCCGGTCCACCGTGGGCATCTGCCGCTTGGTGATGCGGTTCAGCGCATCCTGGAAGCGCATGTTCTCCGCCTCGCGCACCACTTCCTTGATGGCGGCGTAAACCAGCGGCGGGCCGCTTTCCAGAAGGCGCGCCAGATCCCAGGTCTTTGCCAGCAGGTCTTCCGGCGCGCAGACCTCCTTGATCAGGCCCCAGCGGAAAGCCTCATCGGCATCGAACCAGCGCCCCGTCAGCAGCAGGTCCATGGCAACATGATAGGGTATCCGCTTCGGCAGCTTGATGCTGGCGGCATCCGCCACCGTGCCGGACCGGATTTCCGGCAGCGCGAAGGTGGCCGTGGTGGAACACAGGATCAGGTCGGCCGACAGTGCCAGCTCCAGCCCGCCGCCGCAGCAGATGCCCTGCACCGCCGCGATCACCGGCTTGTTCAGGTTCGGCAGTTCCTGCAGCCCCCCGAACCCGCCAACGCCGTAGTCCCCATCCACTGCATCTCCCTCAGCCGCGGCCTTCAGATCCCAGCCGGGGCAGAAGAACTTTTCGCCTGCCGCCCGCACGATGCAAACGCGCAGGCTGTCATCATCGCGGAAATCGCGGAACACCAGCCCCATGACGCGGCTGGTCTTCAGGCTGATCGCATTGGCCTTGGGGCTGTCCAGCGTCACCTCAAGGATCGCGCCTTCGCGGCGGGTCTTGATCGGACCTTCGGTCCGCATTTGCATCTCGGGCATGGTCACACCTTTCTGATAAGGGCATCCACCGCCACCGCGCCGCTTTCGCGCACAAGGACGGGGTTGATTTCGATTTCCTCAAGACTGTCATCCGCCAGCATGCCAGCGCCAAGCCGCACCGCGATGGAAGCGACCGCCGCCATGTCGGCCTTGGGCCGGCCACGGTAACCGTCCAGCAGCGGCCAAAGCCGCAGGCGGCGCAGCGCGGCCAGAACCTCTGCCTCGGTCGCGGGCAGGATCAGCGTGACGGTATCGGCCAGCACCTCGGCCGTCACACCGCCCATGCCCAGCGTCAGCGTCACGCCGTAAACCGGATCGCGCCGCAGCCCCAGCAGGATTTCCGCCACCGTTCCGGTGACCATCTCCTCGACCAGATAGCCGCTGGCGCCGGGCATCTCGGCCTGCCCTTCAAGCGAGGTCAGCCCCAGACGCACCGCCCCGGCCTCGGTCTTGTGGGCAAAGCCAAGCCCCTTCAGCGCGAAAGGCGCGGTCAGGCCCTTGGCCGCGGCGGCCACCTCGGCCAGCGTCGCCCCGGTCACCGCGCGCGGCACCGGCACGCCAGCGGCAGCCAGCAGCGCCTTGCCCTCGGCCTCGGACAGCATCCGCGTCTCGCGCGGCGGCAGCGCCGCGGCCGGACGCCAGCCCGCCACCCCGGCCGGTACCTGCGCCGCCCGTACCGCCGCCAGCGCGGTTTCCAGCCCAAGCAGGGTGCAAACCCCCTGCTCCATCATCGCCTTGACCCGCGCCTCGCCAAAGTTCTCGGCCATCGAGGCCACGGGCAGGGCGATCTTGCCGGTCGCCTTCTGCGCCGCGACGATGGCATCCAGCGCCGGCTGGTAACCCGACGGATCACATCGGTCGGCGCGCGGCGTGTCGATGATGTAGATCCCGGCGTCATAGGCTTCCAGCATGGCGGTAAAGACCTCGGTGGTCTTCGGTCCGTCACCCCAGATGAAGGTGTGGTAATCCAACGGGTTGGCAATGGCGACGATCGGCCCCAGCGTCTCGAACAGCCGCGCGCGGGTTGCCTCGGGCACCGGCGGGAAGTCGATGCCGAAGGGTGCCGCCAGATCGGCCACCAGCCCGGCCTCGCCCCCCGAACAGGACAGCGAGCAGATCCGCGTGCCAATCTGCGGCCCGTGGACGTGAAAGATCTTCAAGGTCTCGATCAACTCGCTGGGCGAATTCACCTCGGCCACGCCGATCTGGCGCAGGAAGGCGCTGGAGGCCGCGCCCCCACCGGCCAGCGAGGCGGTGTGGCTGGCGGCTGCGGTGCGCGAAAGTTCGGTCTTGCCCGACTTGATGGCGACCACGCCCTTGCCCATAGCCCGCGCCTTCTCGGCCAGCGCAGCAAAGGCCGGGGCGTCGTCGATCCCCTCGATGTAAAGCCCCACGGCGGTGACGCGCGGATCGTCCAGCAGCGCGCCGGTCAGTTCGGCCAGACCCACCACGGCGGCATTGCCAAGGCAGGCAACATAGGCCACCGGCAGCCCCCGCGCCTGCATCCCCAGATTGATGACGATGTTCGACGACTGGCTGACCAGCGCCACGCCCTTGTCCAGCCGGACACCGCCATGCTGGTCCGGCCACAGAAGCGCGCCGTCAAGGTAGTTGATCACGCCATAGCAATTGGGCCCAAGGATCGGCATGTCGCCGGCAGCGGCGACCAGCTTTTCCTGCAACCCCGCCTCGCCGGCCTCTTCCCAGCCGCTGGCAAAACAGATGGCGCCGCCCGCCCCCATGGCGGCCAGTTCGGCAACCACCTCCAGCGTGGCAAAGCGGTTCACGCCGATGAAGGTGGCGTCGGGCGGCTCTGGCAGGTCAGCCAGGCTGGCGTAGGCCTTGAGACCGCCGATCTCGGCCTTGGTCGGATGCACCGGCCAGACCGGGCCGGCAAAGCCCATCTTGCGGCATTGCTCAATGACGTTCAGCGCCCAGCCGGCCCCCAGAACGGCGATGTGGCGCGGGCGGAGCAGCCGGTCGAGGCGCGTCATCTGCGGCCTCCGGCCCGGTGGTCAGTCCCGGGGCGCTGCCCCGGACCCCGGGATATTTTCAGACAGAAAATGAAAACACCCCGCCCCGGAGTCCGAAGCGAGGTGCCATTTCCCGTCACGGTCATCGGCGTCCCCGCCTGTACCGTGCCCTCACTTTGCCGGGCCGTGGTAAACAAACGATTAATCATCGCGATCTTTCCACCCATTTTCTGTCTGAAAATATCCCACGGGGGTCCGGGGGTGTGAAACCCCCGGCTTGCGGCGCCTCACGCCCCGAGCGGCCGCAGCAATTCGCGGCTGATGATGTGCCGCTGGATTTCCGAGGTGCCTTCCCAGATCCGCTCGACCCGCGCATCGCGCCAGATACGTTCCAGCGGCAACTCATCCATCAGGCCCATGCCGCCGTGGATCTGGATCGCCTCGTCGGCGATCATCGCCAGCACTTCGGTGGCCTTCAGCTTGGCCATGGACATGTCGGCCTCGGTCACGGTGCCCTGATCGTATTTCCACGCCGCCTCGCGCGTCAGCAGTTCGGCGGCTTTCAGTTCCATCGCCATGTCGGCCAGCTTGAAAGAAATCCCCTGGAACTTGCCGATCTGCTGGCCGAACTGGCGGCGCTCGGCGGCGTAGCTCAGGGCGTGGCCCAAGGCGCGTTCGGCCCGGCCAAGGCAGGTGCTGGCGACCTGCAGGCGCGTCGCCCCCAGCCAGGAGTTTGCCACCTCAAAGCCCTTGTGAACTTCGCCCAGGATCTGGCGCTTGTTCACCCGGCATTCGTCGAACTCCAGCACGGCATTGGTGTAGCCGCGGTGGCTGACGTTGCGATAGCCGTCGCGCACGGTGAAGCCCGGGGTGCCCTTGTCCACGAAGAAGGCGGTGATCTTCTTCTTCGGGCCGCGCGGCGTGTCTTCCTCGCCGGTCGCCACGAAGACAATGGCAAAGCCGGCCAGATCGGCATGGCTGATGAAATGCTTGGTGCCGTTCAGGATCCAGTCGTCGCCATCGGGCCGGGCGCTGGCCTTCATGCCGCGCAGGTCCGACCCGGCACCGGGTTCGGTCATCGCCAGGCAATCCCAGGTCTCGCCCCGGATGCAGGGCATCAGATAGCGTTCGCGCTGTTCTTCGTTGCCCGCCAGCAGGATGTTCGACGGCCGTGCGACGCAGGTCCAGTGCAGGGCGTAATTCGCCCGCCCCAGTTCCTTTTCGTACAGAAGCCAGGACAGCGTATCCAGCCCCGCGCCCCCCACCTCGACCGGCATGTTGGCCGCGTAAAGCCCCGCCGCCATGGCCTTCTGCTGCAGCTCACGGATCAGCTCCAGCGGCAGGTGGCCGCTGCGCTCGACCGCCAGCTCGTGCGGATAAAGCTCGGTCTCGACGAAGGCGCGCGTCGTCTCGACGATCATCGTCTGTTCTTCGGTCAGGCCGAAATCCATGGCAGTCACCCTTTCTTCTGGCCGACGGCCCGGCCGGTGCCTTCGGGCAGGGCCAGCCCGGCATGGGCCGTGGCGATGGGGGAAAGCCGGGCCAGAACCTCTGGCGCGGCGGGGCAGGCCTTGCCGGCCTTCATGTCGACATGCAGCATCATCTGCTCGACCGTGGCGACCGGGCGGTCGCCCACGGCCAGGGTGATGAAGGTGTGGATGCGCTTTTCATCGGCCTTCACCACCTGCAACGTGCCGGTGATGCGCTCACCCAGCTTGGCCTCGTCCAGATGGCGGATATGGGTTTCGGCCGTGTAATAGCTGTGGCCGCCGGCCACATAATCCATGTCTGCCCCGATCAGCCGCAGGAAGGCATCGCAGACCTCGGAGGCGCAGAACAGGTAGCGGCTTTCGGTCATGTGGCCGTTGTAGTCGATCCAGCCGGGCAGAACCTGCATCTCGGCCATCTTCAGCGGCGTGCCGTCCAGCGTGCCGGCATGGAAGGCCGCGCGGCGGCGTTCGTCATGTTCGCGCAGCACCTTGCCCGCACCCCAGTTGCGTTCCTTCAGTGACCGCAGGAAGCCCACAAGGTTCTGGTCGCGGATGCGTTCCAGTTCGCGGATGCCATACATGCCCGATTGCGCATCGGACTGGCTGGCCACCAGATCCACCAGTTCGTCGTTGAACTCGGGCACGTCCATCAGCTTGGTCCAGGGCCATTTCAGCGCCGGTCCGAACTGCGCCATGAAGTGCCGCATCCCCGCTTCGCCCCCGGCGATGCGGTAGGTCTCGAACAGGCCCATCTGGCCCCAGCGCAGGCCAAAGCCCATGCGGATGGCATCGTCGATCTCTTCGGTCGTGGCAATGCCGTCCTTCAGCATCCACAGCGCCTCGCGCCAGACGGCCTCAAGGAAGCGGTTGCCGATGAAGGCGTCGATCTCGTGGCGAATGACAAGCGGGAACATCCCGATGTCCTTCATGATCTGCACAGTCTTTTCCACCGTCGCAGGCGTGTTCTTCGGGCTGCCCGAGACTTCGGACAGCGGCAGCAGATAGACCGGGTTGAACGGATGCGCGACGATGATGTTTTCTGGCGCCGGGCTGCCCTTTTGCAGGTCGCTTGCCTTGAAACCGCTGGTCGAAGACCCGATCAGCACGCCCGGATTGGCCTGTTGCAACTGGGCATAGACCTTGTGCTTCAGCTCGATCCGTTCGGACACGCTTTCCTGCACATATTCCGCCCCATCGACGGCCTCGCCGATGGTGCCGTGAAAGGTCAGCTTGCCTTCGGCCGGCATCGGCACGTCCGAAAGGGCGGGCAGCGCCAGCCGGGCATTGGCCAGCACGGCCGCGATCTTGCGTTCGGCCTCGGGGTCGGGGTCAAAGACCCCCACATCCCAGCCGTTCAACAGGAAGCGCGCCGCCCAACCGCCCCCGATAACCCCGCCCCCGATGATTGCTGCTTTTCTGGTCATCCGATACCTCCAAACATCACGATGATGAGTTGCACCACCGCGACGACGATCATTGTTCGAAGCCCCAGGGCGACAGGTTCCACGCGCCCTGAGAAAATTTTGCCGATGACCGCGCCGATAAGCGCCCAGAACATCGTTCCCGTTATGACAGCCCCGACCAGCACACGAGGATCGCCTTCCAGCGCTTTCGGATCCGCCTGTCCCCACGCTGCACTGATGATCAGCGCGTAGCCGGCAAGCAGTGTCAGGCCCAGGCCAACAATCACCCTCCAGCCTGTCGTATCCGCCTGAAGAAAAGCCGCGAGGCCCGCGGGCATCCCACCAAGGAACATGTAGGCAATGAGGACGATCACTTCGCCACCGGCGCCCGCTTTTCCAGCTTCAGCCGCGCGCGCACCTCGGCCGGGGTAATGACCCGCGCGCCAAGGTTCTCGATGATGGTCGCTGCGCGCTCCACAAGCTGCGCGTTCGTCGCCAGAACGCCCTTGTCGAGCCAGAGGTTGTCTTCCAGCCCCACCCGCACATTGCCGCCGCCCAGTACCGCCGCTGCGACATAGGGCATCTGGTGGCGCCCAAGGGCGAAGGCCGACCAGTGCCAGTGTTTCGGCACGTTGTTCACCATGGCCATGAAGGTGTTCAGGTCATCGGGCGCGCCCCACGGCACGCCCATGCACAGTTGCACCAGAACCGGATCGGGGATGACGCCTTCGTCGGCCAGTTGCTTTGCAAACCACAGATGGCCGGTGTCGAAGGCCTCGATCTCGATCCGCACACCGGATTCGACCATGCGCTTGGCCATGTCGCGCAACATGCCGGGCGTGTTGACCATCACATAGTCGGCCTCGTTGAAATTCATCGTGCCGCAGTCCAGCGTGCAGATCTCGGGCCGGCAGTCCACCACATGCGCCACCCGCTCGGTCGCGCCCGCCATGTCGGATCTGGCGCCCATCCGGTTCATCGCCTCGGTGCCGTCGAACAGCAGGTCGCCCCCCATGCCCGCGGTCAGGTTCAGGACAACATCGGTGTCGCTGTCGCGGATACGCTCGGTCACTTCGCGATACAGCGCCGGATCGCGCGCCGGCTTGCCGGTTTCGGGATCGCGCACATGGCAATGCACCACCGCCGCGCCGGCCCTGGCCGCCGCGATGGCGCTTTCGGCAATCTGTTGCGGGCTGCGCGGAACGTGGGGGCTGCGGTCCTGCGTGCCGCCCGATCCGGTCACGGCACAGGTGATGAAGACTTCGCGGTTCATGGTCAGCGGCATCGGGGTTCCTCCGGGTCTGGTCTGCCACCTTATCGGGCTTGGCAGGCGATGATTTGCGAATTACGAAATCCTGATGACGGAAAACGCAATCTTCTCTCCGGCCCGCGCGCCGCTGTCGCTGGCGCTTCTGGTGCTGCCACAATCCTCGATCCTTGAAGTGGCCTCGGCGCTGGACCCGCTGCGCAACGCCAACCGGCAATTGGGAACCGAAGCCTTCCGCTGGCGGGTCGTCACCCCAGACGGGGCGCCGGCCCCGCTGACCTGCGGGCTGTCGCTGCCCTCGACCGGGCCGCTGGCGGCCGCCGAAGGGGCAGAGATGCTGATCGTTGTCGCAGGCTACCGGCTGGATCAGGTTGCCACCCGCCCGCTGATCCGCGACCTGCGCCGCCTGGCGCCCCGCTTCGCGCTGGTCGGCGGCATCGACGCCGCGCCTTGGGTGCTGGCGCGGGCGGGCCTGCTGTCAGGCTATCGCGCAACCGTGCATTGGGAAGACCTGGAAGACCTTGCCACCGCCCATCCCGACATCGACGTGGTTCCCGACCGTTTCGTGATCGACCGCAACCGGGTGACGATCGGCGGCGCCGCGCCGGCGGCGGATTTCATGCTGCAACTGATCCGCGCCCGCCATGGCGCCCCGCTGGCCCGGCAGGTGGCGAACAGCTTTCTGACAATCGCGCGCCCGGGGTCAGAGCCGCAGGTTGCCGCCCGCCAGCCCGACCCCGGCCTTGACCCGCGCGTCGCCGCCGCCGCCAAGCGGATGGAGGCGCGGATCGACACGCCCGAGCCGGTGGCCGAAACCGCCGCCGCCGTGGGCCTGTCGCCGCGCCGTCTGGAAACCCTGTTCCGCGCTGCTTTCGGCACCCCGCCCGGCGCCTATGCGCTGTCTCTGCGCCTGCAGGCCGCCCGCCGGATGCTGACCGACACCCGCCATCCGCTGGCCGAGGTGGCCTTGCGCACCGGCTTCACCAGCCCCGCCACGCTGAGCCGCGCTTTCCGCCGCACCTACGGCCACCCTCCGGGTCAGTTACGCCGGCTGTCAACCTGAGCGGCTTGCGCCGCAAGTCGCCTGTCTCGCCAGCGCCGCCTTCGCGGCTTGGCTCGGGATGCCTCCGGCGGGGATATTTTGATCCTGAAAGACGGGCTTCTTTCAGAAAGAAAATATCCCGGGGGAGTCCGCAGGACGGGGGCAGCGCCCCCTTACGCGGCGTCCAGCAGGCCCCGCCCCTTGAGCAGCGCCTCAACCCCCGGCATCTTGCCACGGAACTTCAGATACAGCGCCTCGGCCTCTTCACTGCCCCCCGCCGACAGGATGAATTTCTCCAGCCGGGCCGCGGTTTCCGGGTCGAAGGGATCGCCCGCCTCCTCGAAGGCCGCGAAGGCATCGGCATCCATTACTTCGGACCACATGTAGCTGTAGTAGCCGCTGGAATAGCCGTCGCCGCTGAACACATGCGCGAAATGCGGCGTGGCGTGGCGCATCCGGATCGCCCGCGGCATCCCCAAGGCCTCCAGCACCTCGGCCTGTTTCTGCATCGGATCGGCGGGTGGCGTGCCGGTGTGGAATTCAAGATCGACCAGCGCGCTGGCGACAAATTCCACCGTGGCAAAGCCCTGGTCATAGGTGCCCGCATCCAGCAGCCGCTTCAGCATGTCGGCCGGCATCGGGGCGCCGGTCTGCCAGTGCCGTGCATGGGCCTCCAGCACCGCCGGCACTTCCAGCCAGTGTTCGTAAAGCTGGCTGGGCAGTTCCACGAAATCGCGCGCGACCGAGGTGCCGCTGATGAAGCCATAGGTCACGTCGGACAGCATCTGATGCAGCGCATGGCCGAATTCGTGGAACAGCGTGCGCGCATCGTCATAGGACAGCAGGCAGGGATCGCCCTTGGCGAAGTTGCACACGTTCACCACGATGGGCCGCACATCGGCGCCCAGCTTGCGCTGCGACTGCATCGCCGAACACCAGGCGCCGCTGCGCTTGGACCCGCGGGCGAAGTAATCGCCCAGGAACACCGCCACATGCGCCTCCTTGCGGGTGACCTCCCACCCCCGCACATCAGGGTGGTAGAACGGCCCTTCGATTTCCCGGAATTCCAGCCCGAACAGCCGGGTCGCGCAATCGAACATCGCGCCCAGCATGGCCTCAAGCGACAGGTAGGGCTTCAGCGCCGCCTCATCCAGATCATGCTCGGCACGCCGCCGCTTTTCGCTGTAATAGCGCCAGTCCCAGGCCTCCAGCGGCCCGGTGCCGCCATCCGCCACCAGCATCGCCTCAAGCACCGCCGCATCGGCCAGCGCCTTGGCCCGTGCCGGCGCCCAGACCCGCATCAGCAGGTCACGCACCGCCGCCGGCGTCTTGGCCATCTCGGGTTCCAGCTTGTAGGCCGCGAAATCGGCATAGCCCAGAAGCTGCGCCCGCTCGTGCCGCAGCGCCAGGATTTCCGCCGCAATGCCACGGTTGTCGGTTGCGCCCCCGTTGGCGCCACGGGCCACCCAGGCCTCATAGGCCCGCTGCCGCAACGCGCGCCGGGGCGAGAATTGCAGGAACGGCACGATCAGGCTGCGGTTCAGGGTGATCACCGGCCCCAGCCCCCGCTCGGTCCCCGCCGCCCGCGCCGTTTCCACCACGAAGTCCGGCAGCCCCTCCAGATCGGCTTCGGACAGTTCCATGAACCATGACCGTTCATCCGCCAGCAGGTTCTGGCTGAACTGGGTGCCCAGCACTGCCAGCCGCGCCTTGACCGCCGTCAGCCGTTCCGCCGCCGCCCCGTCCAGCGCCGCGCCGGACCGCACGAACATGCGCCTGTACAGTTCCAGCACCCGGCCCTGCTCGGCCGTCAGCCCAAGGTCGGCGCGCGCCTGCCACAGCGCCTCGATCTTGCCGAACAGCGCCTTGTTGTTGGTGATCTCGCTGGAAAAAGCGCTCATCTTCGGCGCCAGGTCGCGCTGCAAGGCTTCGCGGGCCTCGTTCGAATCCGCGCCGGCAAGGTTGTAGAACACCCCCGCCACCCGGTCGAGATCAGCCTCGGCCAGTTCCAGCGCCTCGATCACCCCGGCGAAATCGGTCGCCGGTCCTTCCGCGATGGCCATGATCGCCGTCCGGGCCCGTGCCAGGGCTTCGTCGAACGCCGGCGCGAAATCCTCGTCGCGGATGGCGGCAAAGGGCGGCAGGGCAAAGGGCGTATCCCAGCGGTCCAGCAAGACATTCATCGGCAGCACTCCTTTGCGGTCAAGCTAGGGGCGCCAAACCCGAAGGTCCACCCCTGCGTCCAGTCGGGACAAATACCCCGGGGGTCCGGGGGCTGGCCCCCGGCCTTCCCCCGCAGGCCTAACGGTCCTCCAGGCCGCGCGTCCGCATCCGGGTCTCGAACCGGCGCAGGAGCAGGCTCAGCCCGATGGTGATGGTCAGATAGATCAGCGCCGCCACGTTGTAGGTCTCGAAATAGCGGAAGTTGCCCGAGGAGGTGACCTTGGCCAGTTGCGCCACATCGGAAATGCCCAGCACCGCCACCAGCGAGCTGTCCTTGACCATGGCCACGAAATCATTGCCCAAAGGCGGCAGGATCATGCGGAAGGCCTGCGGAAAGC
The DNA here is from genome assembly GCF_003071405.1 of Pseudogemmobacter blasticus. Taxonomy (NCBI): domain Bacteria; kingdom Pseudomonadati; phylum Pseudomonadota; class Alphaproteobacteria; order Rhodobacterales; family Paracoccaceae; genus Pseudogemmobacter; species Pseudogemmobacter blasticus. The sequence continues at coordinate 1,366,583 of NZ_CP020470.1, forward strand.
TGACCAGCCGGAACCGCAGCCAGCCACTCAGCCCCAACGCCTGCGCGGCCTCGATCTGGCCCTTGTCCACCGCCTGAAGGCCCGCCCGGAAGATCTCGGCCAGAAAGGCCGAATAGGCCAGCATCAGCGCCAGCACCGCCCGCCACAGCAGCGGCACGTCGCGGGTGCGGATGATCTCGGCGCCCGGCTCGGCCCCGGCCAGCCAGTTGACCGCCGCAATGCAGGCGGGAACCAGCACGAAGGCCACATAAAGAAGCAGCACCAGGATCGGCACGCCACGCATGATCTCGATGTAAAGCCGCGCCGCCTGGCGCAGCAGGATGTGGCGCGACAGCCCCATGACCGCCAGTCCCAGGCCGATCAGGCAGGCGCCCAGATAGGCCACCACCGACACGCCGACGGTGATCCAGATGCCCTTGGACAGCGCCCGCAGCGCCGCGCGATAGACCTCGTCCGAGATCACTTCGTAAAACAGGTAAAGGCCGGTGATCACGACGATCACCAGCCACCAGGGGAAATCCTTGTCGGGGGTGTTTTGTGGCGTCATCCGGTTGCCCCGGGGGTTCAGGTCACCCCGGGGCCCTGCCCGTCACTCACCCATCTTGTAATCGACGAACCACTTCTGGTTCAGCGCATCCAGCGTGCCATCGGCCTTCAGCGCGGCAATGGCCGCGTTGAACGGCGCAACCAGTTCGCTGCCCTTGGGGAAGATGAAACCGAAATCCTCGCTTGCCAGCGGCGCACCGATGATCTTCAGCGCCCCGTCAGAGGCGGCGACATAGCCGTTCGCCGCGGTTGAATCGGAAAGCGTCAGATCCACGTCGCCGGTCTTCAGCGCCTCAAGGCCGGCCCCGAAGGTCTCGAACTTGATGATGCGCGGGTTTTCCTCGTTCCCGTCAAGAATCTCGTAGACGGCGGCATAGAAGGGCGAGGTGCCCGGTTGCGCCGAAACCAGCAGCTTCGGGTCCGCGGCGAAGGACGCCGCATCGGTGAACCGCGCCTCGTCGCTGCGAACGATCATCAGCATCTCAGACCGCATGTAGGGGTCGGAGAAATCCACCTTCTCCTTGCGGTCGTCCTTGATGGTGATGCCGGTCATGCCCAGGTCATACTGGCTTTCCGCAACCGCCGGAATCATCGCGTCCCAACTGGTGTTCTCATATTTGACCGTGATGTTCAGCCGCTTGGCGATTTCCGCCATCGCGTCATATTCCCAGCCGATCGGCGTGCCGTCCTTGTCCAGAAACTGCAGCGGCGGATAGGCGTTCTCGGTCACCACCACCACCTCTTTGCCGCCCAGATCGGGCAGGCCTTCGGCCAGCGCGGCAAGCGGCAGGAACGACAGCGCAGCAGCGCCAAGCACGGTGGTCAGTTTCATGGGTCAGGCTCCCGGTTGGTCCTGGCGGACTATGGTCAAGCGTTCCGGGGCTTGCAAGACTGTCTGTCCTCTGTGCGGCAGCGCACCCTTTCCCTTTGACGCTGCGGAATTGAGCGAAACCTTCCCGAGGCGCATCTTTGCAGGAACCTGACCTCCCGGAGATCGAACATGTCTTCCCGTATGCCCACCTATTTCATCAGCCATGGCGGCGGCCCCTGGCCCTGGATGCCCGACTGGCGCGCCATGTTCCGCAATCTCGAAGCCAGCTTCGTGCAGATGGTGAAGGATCTGCCCGAACGGCCCAAGGCCATCCTGATGATCTCGGGCCATTGGGAGGAGGACAGCTTCGCGGTCATGTCCTCGGCCCATCCGCCCATGGTCTATGATTATCACGGCTTCCCGCCCCACACCTTCCAGATCCAGTACAAGGCCCCCGGCGCCCCGGATCTGGCGCAGAAGGCGGCGGACCTGATCGCCGCCGCCGGCCTGCCGGTCCGGCTTGACGCGAAACAGGGCTATGACCACGGCACCTTCGTGCCCGCCTATGTCATGTATCCCGATGCCGACATGCCGCTGTTCCAGGTGTCGCTGCGCAAGGGTTATTCCCCCGCGGAACACTTCGCCCTTGGCCGTGCCCTGGCACCGCTGCGCGATGAAGGCGTGCTGATCGTCGGCTCGGGCCTGTCCTACCACAACCTCCGCCTCTTCGGCCCCGGTGCGAAAGAGCCGTCCGAGGCGTTTGACGCCTGGCTGGCCGAAACCATGGCCGCCCCGCCCGCCGAACGCACCGACCGGCTGCTCCATTGGGAACAGGCCCCCTACGCCCGGATCTGCCACAAGGAGGAAGACCACTTCGTTCCGCTCTTCGCCGCCCTTGGCGCGGCCGAAGGCGAAAAGGCGACCATGGTCTATCATGACACGGGGCTGTTCGGCGGCGTCACCGCCTCAAGCTACCGGATCGGCTGACGGCCAGACCGCAACGTCAGGACTGCCCGCCGCAGACCGGGCAGTCCGCCCGCTTTCCGACGGCGATCACCCGGCTTTCGGCGTGCAGCGCATCGTGCAACAGAAGACGCCCGCGCAACGGCTCGCCCGCGCCGGTGATCAGCTTCACCGCCTCCATCGCCATCATCGCGCCGATGATGCCTGGCAGCGGCGCGGCCACCCCTGCCTCGGCGCAGGTGGGCACCATGCCGGGCGCGGGCCGGGTCGGGAAGATACAGTCATAACACGGCGCCCCCCGCGCCGGATCCCAGACCGAAAGCTGCCCCTCCCACTGGGTAAGGGCGCCCGCGATCAGCGGCTTGCCCAGACCGGCACAGACGCGGTTCACCAGATAGCGGGTGTCGAAATTGTCGGTTCCGTCCAGCACCAGATCGTAATCAGCGATCAGGTCCGTGGCGATGTCCGGCTCAAGCCGCCGGTGATAGGGCCGCACCGCGACAAACGGGTTCAGCGCCTTCATCGCAGCCTCGGCGGAAAAGACCTTGGGCAGGCCGATCCGCGCATCGGTATGAATCACCTGCCGCTGCAGGTTCGACCCTTCCACCGCGTCGGCGTCGATCACCCCGATGGTGCCCACCCCCGCCGCCGCCAGATACAGCAGCGCGGGGGAGCCCAGACCGCCCGCCCCCACCACCAGCACCTTCGCCTCTTTCAGCCGCCGCTGCCCCGGCCCGCCGATTTCCCGCAGCAGGATATGGCGGGCATAGCGGTCCAGCTCCACCTCGCTGAACGGGCCTTGCGACGAGAGCGGCGCGACCGGCCGCGCCTTCACGCGCGCCCGCAATGCGCCAAGGCCCGCGCCATAGGCCAGCACCGCCGCAGCCACGCCACCAAAGATCAGCCACAGCCGGAAATCGCCGCCCAGCATCGCGGCCACCTGCGGCACGCCGATCCCCGGCGCATGAACGGCCACCAGCAGCAGCAACCACAGCAGCGCCAGCCCCAGCGACAACGCGCGCGGCCAGCCAAGGCCCCGCCCCGCGCCCCAGATCACGGCAAAGCCGATCAGGCCGGTCATCGCTTGCCGGGGGTATCGAACCCGGTCGATCCGAAACCGCCCTCGCCGCGCGCCGTGCTGTCCAGCGCCTGCACCAGATGAAAGCGCGCCTGCACCACCGGCGCCACCACCGCCTGCGCGATGCGGTCGCCGTGGCGGATGGTGTAAGGAGTGGACCCAAGGTTCACCAGCGCCACGCCCAGGGGGCCGCGATAATCGCTGTCGATGGTGCCGGGCGTGTTCGGCAGGGTAATCCCGTGCTTCGTGGCAAGGCCCGAGCGCGGGCGGATCTGCATCTCATACCCCTCGGGAATCGCCACCCGCAGGCCGGTTGGGCAGATCGTCCGCTGCATTGGTGCCAGCGTCAGGCCCGCCGCGCGGTCAGCCTCGGGGAAATTGGCACAGATGTCCGCACCCGCCGCGCCTGCTGTCTGATAGGCGGGCAAGGGAAGCGACGGATCGGCCCAGTCCTCCCACAGGATACGCACCACCGCCGTCATCGCGCGCGCCCCGGGGTCAGAGCCTCCGGTCCAATTTCTGCCCGGACATCGGCGCCGCTCATGCCAGCGCCTCGGCAATCCGGGCGGCCAGCCGGCGCGCCACCGCATCCTTGGCCATGCGCGGCCAGCTTTCGGCCCCCTCGGCGCTGATCAGCGTGACCGCGTTTTCGCTGCCCCCCATGATGCCCGTTGCCGGCGACACATCATTCGCCACGATCCAGTCACAGCCCTTGCGGGCGCGTTTCGCCGTGGCATGGGCCAGCACATCCGTCGTCTCAGCGGCGAAGCCCACCACCAGCCGCGGCCTTTGCGCCCCTTGCGAGACGGTCGCCAGAATGTCGGGGTTCTCGGCAAATTCCAGCGCTGGCGGCTTGCCGCTGCCGTCCTTCTTCATCTTCTGCCCCGACGCATTTGCGACGCGCCAATCGGCCACCGCCGCCGTCATTACCGCCGCCTCGGCGGGCAGTACGGCCTGCACCGCCGCCAGCATCTGCGCGGCCGTTTCCACCCGGACCACCGTCACGCCCTGCGGCGGGGGCACCTCGGCCGGTCCGGTGACAAAGGTCACCCTGGCCCCCAGATCGCGCAGCGCCGCCGCAATCGCCGTGCCCTGTGCGCCCGAAGAGCGGTTCGCGATATAGCGCACCGGATCAATCGGTTCATGTGTCGGGCCAGAGGTCACCAGAACATGCCGCCCCGCCAGCGGCCCGCCGCCAAGCGCCGCGTCAATGGCGGCCAGAATCGCCGCCGGCTCGGCCATCCGGCCCGGCCCGTATTCGCCACAGGCCATCTCGCCCTCGTCCGGCCCGACCATCAGCACCCCATCGCCGCGCAGGGTGGCCAGGTTGCGCTGCGTTGCCGGATGCGTCCACATCCGCACGTTCATCGCGGGGGCAACCAGCACCCGTTTGTCGGTCGCCAGCAGCAGGGTCGAGGCCAGATCGTCGGCCCGGCCGGTGGCCATCTTGGCCATCAGATCCGCCGTTGCCGGGGCCACGACCAGCAGATCCGCCGCCCGGCTAAGCTGGATATGGCCCATCTCGGCCTCATCCCCCAGATCGAACAGATCCTGATGCAGCTTTTCACCCGCCAGCGCCGACAGCGACAGCGGCGTGACAAACTCGGCCCCCGCCCGTGTCAGCACCGGCGATACCGTGGCCTCTGCCTTCTTCAGCAGACGCACCAGCTCCAGCGCCTTGTAGGCGGCAATCCCGCCCCCCACGATCAGCAATATGCGCTTGCCTGCCAGCATCACCCGCCCCTTGTCCTGCCCCGGGACGTTAGGGCCGGGCGGCGGCAAACTCAACCGCCTGAGGATGTGCTGGTGAAGGCCAGACAGGGGTCTTCGCGCGGCGCAGGGGCGGTGACATTCACCGCGTCATAGGGCGCATCCGGCCCCGGATCGGCCTCGACCTGCCCCAGCGACCAGACCTTCAGCCCCGGAGCCGCCTGCGCGATCATCGCCGGAATCGCCTGATCCTTGCGGGCATGGCCGCTGCCGGTGATGATGACGACCGGGCGCCTGCCCTCGGTCACCGCCGCAACGGCCGCCGCCGCCATCGTCTGATCGCGCAGCCGTTGCGCCTCGACCATGCCCGGCAGCAAGGCGTCGGGCAGGGCATTGCAATGCGCCTCCTGCTGGTCGGCCTCGCGTGCCGTCTGATCGTCGGAGGTCAGCGGCCCCAGCCCCCACAGCGCCGCCACCTCGGAGCCGACGACCGCCGCCGCGCCGTTCTTCACGGCCTTTGACAAGGCGTCCTTCGGCACCGAGCCGCCCAGATGCAGGGCCGACCCTGCGGCGGCAAAGATCGGCGCATACATGGCAAAATCCGGCCAGCCGGACCCTTTCCACTGCAGCGCAGCCTCCAGCGCCACGGCATCGGTGCGATCGACGCCTTCGGCTGCCGTCACCTGCGCAGGCAACAGCATTTCCCACACCACGGCCTGCGGCGCGATTACGCCCACAAGCCGGGCCTGTTCGGCATGATGTGCCGGATTGTCATGGATTTCGCCCAGAACATAGATATCCATCCCGGGCGGCGGATCAATCTGGGCAAGGGCGGGAAGCGGGGCCGCCAGCGCGGCAATCAGGGCATATTTCCTCATGCGAGGAAGTGATGCACCTCTCGGGACTGGGCTTCAAGACTGCGCCGCAGCTTCGTGAACGCCGCCGCTTCAAGCTGACGCACCCGCTCTTTCGACAACCCCAGCTCTTCGCCCAGCGATTCCAGCGTGCGGGGGTCATCGCGCAACTGGCGCTCGGCCACGATGAACCGCTCGCGCGGGTTCAGCCCGTCCATCGCGCGGTCCAGCCACTGTCGCAACTGCGCCCCGTCATGCGATGCCTCGACATGATCCTGCGCCTGCGGGCCGTCATCTTCCAGCGCGTCAATCCATTCGCGGCCGTCCTCGTCGGCGGATTGCATCGCGTTCAGGGAATGGTCCGATCCAGACAGGCGCCCTTCCATCATCTCGACATCGCCCACGGGCACGCCGATCTCTTCGGCCACCATTTTCCGCAGGCGCAACTGGTCCAGCGCCTCGCCGCGCGCGATGGCTTCGCGTTCCAGCTTGGCCTGCACGCGACGCAGGTTGAAGAACAGCGATTTCTGACTGCTGGTCGATCCTGTCCGGACCAGCGACCAGTTCCGCATCACATAGTCCTGGATGCTGGCCTTGATCCACCACACCGCATAGGTCGAGAACCGCACCCCACGATCCGGGTCGAACTTTTCCGCCGCCTTCATCAGGCCAAGGCTCGCCTCCTGAATCAGGTCGTTCATCGGGGCGCCATAGCGCCGGAACCGCCCAGCCATGCTGATTGCCAGCCGCATATAGGCCGTGATCAGCCGGTGCAGGGCCCGTTCGTCGCGCTGGTCGCGCCAGGCCCGCGCCAGGGCAAGCTCGGTTTCCGCATCCAGAAGCTCGGCCCGCATCGCTTGGCGAGACAGTCCGACTTCGCTATATCCGTCAAGCGCCATGACAACCCCCACCCGGTAGCCTGCGCGGCAGACCTGCCGACGTTCGATCTTTTCTACGCAGGCCCCCCGTGACCGGATCACCCGATACCCCCATTTTTTCCCTGCCTGCCCTGACGCTGGTCACCGGCGGCGCGCGGTCAGGCAAATCGCATCAGGCGGAACGGCTGGCGCGCGGCTCCGGCCTGGCCCGGCGCTACATCGCCACCGCCACCATCTGGGATGACGAGATGGCCACCCGCATTGCCCGCCATATCGAAGACCGGGGCGACGGCTGGGAAACCATCGAAGCCCCGCTGGACCTTGGCCCCGCGCTGGCCGCAGCCCCCGCCGACAGCGTGACGCTGATCGACTGCGCCACCCTCTGGCTGACCAATCACCTGCTGGCCGAACACGATCTTGCCGCCGAAGCGGACCGGCTGCTGGCCGCCCTGGCCGCCTGCCCCGGCCCGGTGATCGTCGTCACCAACGAAGTGGGCTGGGGCATCGTTCCCGAAAATGCCCTGGCCCGGACCTTCCGCGATGAACAGGGCCGGCTGAACCAGCGCCTTGCCGCGCAGGCTGGGCTGGTGGTCGCGGTGATTTCGGGGCTGCCTTTGGCCCTGAAAGGCCGGCTGCCATGACCCGGCTCTGGCTGGTGCGCCACGGCCCGACACATGCGAAAACCATGGTCGGCTGGTCCGACCTGCCGGCCGACCTGTCGGACCATGCGGCCATTGCCAGGCTGAACGCCTACCTGCCGGCCGATGCGCCGGTGCTGTCGTCCGACCTGTCGCGCGCCGTCGCCACCGCCGATGCCCTGGCCCCCCGCCCCCGCCTGCCGCATGACCCGGACTGGCGCGAGTTGAACTTCGGCGCCTGGGAACTGCGCCGCTGGAACGAGATCGAGGATCAGGCCGCCGCCCGCGCCTTCTGGGATGATCCCGGCGACACCTGCCCCCCCGGCGGCGAAAGCTGGAACCGGCTGACCGCCCGCGTCCAATCTGCCATCAACCGGCTGTCCAGCCTGCCCGAGGTGATTGTGGTGGCCCATTTCGGCCCCATCGTCGCCACGCTGCAACTGGCCGAAGGCCTGTCCCCTTCGGCCGCCTTCGCGCATCGGATCGACCCGCTTTCGGTGACCTGCATCGACTTCGGCCCCGTCGCCACAGTCCGCGCGATCAATCAACGCCCGTGATGGCGCCGGTCAGAATTCATCGCTTTGCACGATGACCGGCTGCGGCTAGCGTCGGCGCCGAATTCAAGGAGACGGGACTTTGACCTATACCCTCGTGATCGGTGACCGCGGCTACTCCAGTTGGTCCTTGCGCGGCTGGCTGCTGTTTGATGCCTTCGACATTCCGGTGAAAACCCTGCAGGCGCGGCTTTACACCGACGAACTGCCCACCCTGCTGCGTGATTTCCCCCCCGCCCGCACCGCGCCCACCCTGCGCACCCCCGCCGGAACCGTCGTCCCGGAATCGCTGGCGATTGCCGAAGAACTTGCCTCGCGCCACCCCGAGGCCGGCCTTTGGCCCGCCGACCCCGAACACCGCGCCGTGGCGCGGGTGCTGGCGGCGGAAATGCACGCGGGCTTTTCCGCGCTGCGCACCCATTGCCCGATGAACCTGCGCGTCAGCTATACCGACTGCGATCCGCCGCCCCCGGTGCTGGCCGATCTGGCCCGGCTGGAAACCATCTGGACCTGGGCGCGCGAGGCGACCGGATCACGCACGCCCTGGCTGTGCGGCGGCTATTCGGCGGCCGATGTGTTCTTCGCTCCGGTCGCGGCGCGGATCGCGGGCTACAACCTGCCGGTTGGCCCCATGGCCACCGCCTATGTGAACGCCCACCTCTGCCACCCCTCCTTCCGCCGCTGGCGGGCGATGGGTCTGGTTGACGGCACCGATCAGGATTTCTACCGCCGCGACTGGCCCCGGCGCGACTGGCCCGGCCCGGTACCGCTGCCAGCCCACCCCGTTGCGGGAACCGAGGCGGAAAACGCCACCTGCCCCTATTCCGGCGGTGCTGTCACCCATGTTCTGGAACTGGCAGGCCGTCGCTTCGGCTTCTGCAACGCCTTCTGCCGCGACAAGACCGCAGCCGACCCCGAGGCCTGGCCCAGGTTCATGGCACTTTACCGCGGCGAGGCGGCCCCCTGATCCGGGGCCTGATTCGACCACAGCCGTTTACCATTCGCTAACCATTTGCCCGCTAAGGATTAACCAAAGTTAAGCGGGGCACGGGAATGGTGGCCAAGGCCTATACGGTGGCCTTCGAAGGGGTCGAGGCCCGGATGGTTGAGGTGCAATGCGCCCTTGCCGCCGGCACGGCCGCCTTCAACCTTGTCGGCCTGCCTGACAAGGCGGTCAGCGAGGCCAAGGAACGTATCCGCGCCGCGCTTCAGGCGCTGTCCATCGCCCTGCCGAACCGGCGTATCACGGTGAACCTGGCCCCCGCCGATCTGCCGAAAGAGGGCAGCCATTTCGACCTGCCCATTGCTCTGGCCCTGCTGGCCGCGCTCGACATAATCCCCAAGGATGAGGTGGAACACACCGTCGCCCTGGGGGAACTGTCGCTGGATGGCCGGCTGATGCCGGTGCTTGGCGCCCTGCCCGCCGCCATGGCCGCGGCAGAAGAGGGCCGCGCCCTTCTGTGCCCCCGCGCCTGCGGGGCCGAGGCCGCCTGGGTTGGCGCGACCGAGGTGATCGCCGCCGGATCGCTGGCCGAGGTGGTGCGCCATTACACAGGCCAGAACCCCCTGCCCGCCGCCGAGGCCGGCGAGGTGCGCGCCGCACCACAGGGCCGCGACCTGCGCGATGTGAAGGGGCAGGAACGCGCCAAGCGCGCGCTGGAAATTGCCGCCGCCGGGCGCCACCACCTGTTCATGGTCGGCACCCCCGGCTCGGGCAAATCCATGCTGGCTGCGCGCCTGCCCGGCATCCTGCCGCCGCTGTCGCCCACCGAGGCGCTGGAAACCTCGATGATCCATTCGCTCGCCGGCCTTCTGACCGAAGGGGGCATCTCGCGCCAGCGCCCGTTCCGTGAACCGCATCACACCGCCTCGATGGCGGCCATCGTCGGCGGAGGCAAGGGCGCGAAACCGGGCGAAATCAGTCTGGCCCATAACGGCGTGCTGTTTCTGGACGAGTTTCCCGAATTCCCCCGCGCCGTGCTGGAAACCCTGCGCCAGCCCATCGAAACCGGCGAGATCATGGTGGCCCGCGCCAATGCCCATATCCGCTATCCCTGCCGTTTCCTGCTGGTGGCCGCCGCCAACCCCTGCAAATGCGGCTACCTCTCCGACCCGAACCGCGCCTGCGGCCGCGCGCCGATCTGCGGCGAAGATTACCTTGGCCGCATCTCGGGGCCGCTGATGGACCGTTTCGACCTGCGCGTCGAAGTGCCCCCCGTCGCCTATGCCGACCTTGACCTTCCCGCCACCGGCGAACCCTCGGCCACCATCGCCGCCCGCGTCGCCGCCGCACGCGCCGCGCAATCTGATCGGCTGGATGGCACCGGCGCCCGCGTCAATGCCGATCTGGAGGGCGAGGCGCTGGATCACTTCGCCGCCCCCGATGCCGAAGGCCGCGCCCTGATCACCCGCGTTGCCGAACGCATGGGGCTTTCGGCCCGTGGCTATCACCGCATCCTGCGCGTCGCCCGCACCATCGCCGACCTGGACGGTTCGGATGCCGTGCGCCAGCCGCATGTGGCCGAGGCGGTCAGCTTCCGCCTGACCGTCGGCCCCAAGGCCTGACCACCGTCAAAGGCTGCGCAGAAACGCCGCGATCCGCCGGATTTCGGCCCGCGCCTCGGGCACCCAGGGCGCGAGATAGGCCAGCACATGCGGCGCCCCCGGCTGACGCACCAGGTCCACCTGCGCCCCTGCCTGCCGCATCGCCTCGGCCAACCGCAGCGAATCATCCAGCAAGATTTCGGTGGTGCCAACGCAGATCAGCGCCGGACACGACCCTGCCCAGCGGGCAAAAACCGGCGACAGCCGCGGATCGGCCGGGTCCAGCACGCCCCGGATCAAGCCTACCATCTCGGACATCCTTTCGGATGGCAACAGCGCCTCGCGCGCCGCATTGCCGCGGATCGACGCGCCTGCCAGCGTCAGGTCAGCCCAGGGTGACAGCAGCACCATGCCGCCCGGCGGCTTGCCTCGCGCCTCGGCTTCGGCCAGCAGCGCTGCCGCCAGCCCGCCCCCGGCACTGTCACCGCCCAGCACGATCCGGCCCGGCGCGACACCCGCCGCCCACAGCGCCTCCAGCACCCGCACCCCGTCGTCATACCCCGCCGGCGCCGGATGTTCGGGCGCACGGCGATAGTTGGGCAGCACGGCCTGCCCGCCCGTGGCGCGGATGATCCGGCCCACCATGGCCCGATGGGTGAAGGCGCTGCCCGCGACATGCGCACCGCCGTGCATCCACAGCAAGACCGGCCCGGCGGCCCCGTCCCCGCCCGTCAGCCGCAGGCAAGGCACCCCACCGATCACCTCGCGTCGCCGACCCACACCAAGGGGCGGCGGAAACAGCAGCGAAACGGCAACCAGGCCCGCCCACGCCCCGCCCACCCCTCGCGCCCGGCGCAACAGCGGCTTCATCCCGTGTCGCATCACACCACGGAACAGACGCAGGCGCAGGCTCATCCGCGCCGTTTCGCCTCGATCGCCTCCCAGATCCGCGCCGCGGCATTGGTGCCGTCGAAGCGCTCCAACTCCTGAATCCCGGTGGGCGAGGTGACGTTGATCTCGGTCAGCCAGTCACCGATAACGTCGATACCCACGAAGACTTGGCCCTTTTTCCGCAGCACAGGCCCGATGGTCGCGCAGATATCCAGATCCCGCGCCGTCAGCCCCACAGGTTCGGGCCGCCCACCCGCGTGCATGTTCGACCGCGTCTCGCCGGGCTGCGGCACCCGATTGATCGCGCCCACGGGTTCGCCATCCACCATAATCACCCGCTTGTCCCCCTTCGACACCGCCGGCAGGAACTTCTGCACCACCAGGGGTTCGCGGTTGATCGAACTGAACAGCTCGTGCAGCGAGGTCAGGTTGCGGTCGTTCTCGTCCAGCCGGAACACCCCCGCGCCGCCATTGCCATAAAGCGGTTTCAGGATCACATCGCCATGCCGCGCCTTGAAGGCCCGGATCGTGGCCAGATCGCGCGCAATCGTCGTCGGCGGGGTCAGGTCTGCGAACCGCAGCACCAGCAGTTTCTCGGGATAGTTCCGCACCCAGAACGGATCATTCACCACCAGAGTCTTCGGATGAATCATCTCCAGCAGATGCGTCGTGGTGATGTAACCCATGTCGAAGGGCGGATCTTGCCGCAGCCAGATCACATCCATCTCGGACAGGTCGACTTCGCGTTCGGGGCCATAGCTGACATGGTTCCCGACCTCGCGCCGCAGCTCGATGTCCCAGCCCCGCGCGATCACCCTGCCTTCGACAAAGGCCAGCCGGTCGGGGGTGTAATAGAACAGCCGGTGCCCCCGCTCCTGTGCCTCGATCCCGATGCGGAAAGTGGAATCCGCATTGATGTTGACCGACCCGATCGGGTCCATCTGCAGGGCAACGTTCAGGGCCATCGCATCCTCCGGCTCAGGGCTTCGCCCCTTTCTTGGCGCAAGCCGCTGCCGGATGCAAACCGACTGCCCCCCGCCAGTGCCGCCGGTCAGTCGAACCAGATGTTTTCGGTCACCTCGACCCGGCCGGTCTGATCCACCAGCGCCAGGTCAATCCGCACCTCGGTCATCTGTCCGGCGGGTTCCCCATCAACGAAATCGGCCACCGTGCGGGCAATGCGGTCATACTGTGCCCGCGTCAGGTATTCCGCGGCGATCGCATGTGTCGCGGCCGACTTCACCTCGATGAACACAACCGTCTCACCATCGCGGGCCACCAGATCAACCTCGCCCGAACGGCCCCGCCAGCGCCGGGCAATCACCGGCTGCCCGGCTGCCTCATACCGGCGCGCCACCGCATCTTCTGCCGCAAGGCCAGAGAGATAGGCCATCCTCCCGCGATCTGCCCGACGCCGACGTTCGGGGGTCAGGGCAACAGGCAGGCCGGCAGCGCCCGTGTCGAACCCGAAATCCAGTGGCATCGCACCGCCTCCGCATGATCGGCCCGCAAGGGGCCCTATTGCCCCGCAAGGTCCAGCGCCAGTCGATAGGCCTCTTTCCGTGGCACCCCCAGATCTTGCGACACGAAAGCTACTGCATCCTTAACGCTCATCGTCTGCAGTGCATTTTCCAGCGCCGTCCGCAAATCTTCGGCGCTGGTGACGCGGGCCGCCGCCCGGTTGACGACCAGAACGATTTCGCCTTTCGGTTCCTGACCTTGCAACGCATCAGCCAGCTCGCCCAGCGTGCCGCGACGCACCTCTTCATGCCGCTTGGTCAGTTCCCGGCACATCGCCGCCGGCCGGTCCGGCCCGAAAGCCTGCGCCATTTCCGCCAGCGTCCGCGCCACCCGTCGCGGCGATTCGTAGACCACAAGCGTCGCCGGAACCGCCGCCAGTTCGGCCAGTACCCGCGCCCGGTCACCCGCCGCCGTGGGCACGAAACCGGCGAACAGGAAACGGTCCGTCGGCAGCCCCGCCAGCGTCAGCGCCGCCAGCACCGCCGAAGGCCCCGGCACCGCATGTACCCTTTGCCCGGCGGCAACCGCCGCCCGCACCAGGGCGAATCCCGGGTCCGACACCAGCGGCGTTCCCGCCTCTGACGCATAGGCGACCGACTTTCCCGCTTCCAGAGCCGCCACCATCCGCGCCGCCACCTCGGTCTCGTTATGGTCATGGCAGGCGATCAGCGGGCGGCGATCCAGCGCAATGCCGTGAATCTCCATCAGATGGCGCAGCGTGCGGGTGTCTTCGGCCATCAGCACCTCGGCCCCGGCCAGAACGTCCAGCCCGCGCAGGGTGATGTCGCGGGCCGTGCCGATGGGCGTCGCCACCAGATGCAGACCCGGCGCAATCCCGCCGGGGGGGTCTCCGGGCACCCAGGAACCGCTCATCGCAGGCCCCCGGGCAAGTTTACTTCGCTGCGGGAAACATCTAACGTGACCACGGTCTCCGCGCCTTCTCTGCCAGAGGAAGTTTCCATGTTGTCCGCAATGCTTCGGGCCCGCAAGTCCTTGGGCCACCTTCTCGTTGTCTTCTTCGGTCTCTTCCTGGCCGCCTGCGTGCCCGGCGGCGAACCGATGTCCGCGTCCGGTTCGGGCGGTTCGGGCAAGAAGGTGCAGGTGGCATTGCTGGTGCCGGGCGGATCGTCGCAATCCACCGATGCCGCACTGGCGAAGGCGCTTGAAAATGCCGCGCGTCTGGCCGTGGCAGACCTGTCCGGCGTCAGCATCGACCTGCGGGTCTACAACACCGCCGGCCAGCCCGCGCAAGCGGTGGCCATGGCGCAAAAGGCAGCAGACGAAGGCGCGCAGGTCATCCTTGGCCCGGTCTTCGCCGAAGAGGCCAATGCCGTGGGCGTGGCCATGGCGCCGCGGGGCATCTCGGTTCTGGCCTTCTCGAACAATCCCGCCATCGCGGGCGGCAATGTCTTCGTGCTTGGCCCCACCTTCGACAACACGGCGCGGCGTCTGGCCTCTTACGCCGTTCGCAGCGGCAAGCGTCAGGTCATGATCGTGCATGACCGCAACACCGCCGGCACCCTTGGCCGCGACGCCATCCAGCGCGGCGTGACCGCGGCCGGCGGCAACGTGGTGGCCATCGCCTCTTACGAATTCTCGCAGAACGGCGTGTCCGGCGCGGCCCCCGGCATCGTGCAGACCGCCAGGGAAAAGGGCGCGAACGCGGTCTTCCTGACGGCCGATACCGCCGGAGCCCTGCCGCTGCTCAGCCAGCTTCTGGTGGACAACGGGCTTGACACCGGCGCCTCCAAGTTCGTCGGCCTGACCCGTTGGGACATCCCGGCCCAGACCCTGGGCCTGCCCAGCCTGCAGGGCGGTTGGTTCGCGCTGCCCGATCCGGGCCTTTATGCGCAGTTCCAAAGCCGCTACCAGTCGGCCTATGGCGCGGCGCCGCATCCGATTGCCGGGCTGGCCTATGATGGCATCGCCGCCATCGGTGCGCTGGCACGCCAGGGCCGTGACATCTCGGCCGGCACGCTGACGCAAGGGGCAGGCTTCGCCGGGGTTTCGGGGATCTTCCGCTTCCGCTCGGACGGCACCAACGAACGCGGCCTTGCCGTGGCTGAAATCCGCAACAACCAGGTCGTCGTGATTGACCCCGCTCCCCGCAGCTTCGCCGGCGCCGGCCTCTGAGGCCAGCCGAACCACCGCACAAAAGGGACCGCCCGACGGGCGGTCCCTGCTGCTGCCCGCCGCCGAAATCCTTGACGGCGACAGCCTTGTGTCGGCCATCCTGGCCGAACTGGCCGCAAGCCCCGATCCGGTGGAACCGCGCGCCGCCCGCGGCATCGCCGTGCGCCATCTGGCCGAGGCGCGCGCCGCCGCCAACACCCGTCTGGCCGCCGCCTTTGCCGCCCGGCCCCGCGAATCCCGCGCACTGGTCACCGCACAGGCCTGGCTGACCGATGGCCTTGTCACCGCCGCTTTCGCCGTCGCGCAGACCCTGCACCCGCTGCCCAACCCGACCGAGGCCGAGCGCATCGCCATCCTGGCCGTCGGCGGCTATGGCCGGGCCGAGATGGCGCCGCAATCCGATGTGGATCTGCTGTTCCTGACGCCCTGGAAAATCACCCCCTGGGCCGAAAGCGTCATCGAATCGATGCTTTACATGCTGTGGGATCTGAAGCTGAAGGTCGGCCATGCCAGCCGCACCGTGGCCGATTGCATCCGGCTGGGGCGTGATGACATCACCATCCGCACGGCCCTGCTGGAACACCGTTTCATCGCCGGATATGAACCGCTGGCCACCGAACTGGCAGACCGGCTGTGGGGAGAGTTGTTCAACGGCACCGGCCCGCAGTTCATCGAGGCGAAACTGGCCGAACGCGCCGAACGCCACCGCCGGCAGGGCGGTCAGCGCTATGTGCTGGAACCCAACGTCAAGGAAGGCAAGGGCGGCCTGCGCGACCTTCAGACCCTGTACTGGATCGGCAAATACCTGCACCGCACCCCCACCGCGGCCGGGCTTGTCGGGGCGGGCCTGTTCAGTGCCGACGAATTCGCCACCTTCACCCGCGCGGAAGATTTCCTCTGGGCCGTCCGCTGCCACTTGCACCTGATCACCGGCCGCGCCACCGACACGCTGACCTTCGATGTCCAGCCCGAGGTCGCCGCCCGCATGGGCTATGCCGATCAGGGCGGCCGCCGTGCCGTGGAAATCTTCATGCAGGACTACTTCCGCCATGCCACCCGCGTGGGCGAGCTGACCCGCATCTTCCTGGCCGAACTGGAAGCCCGCCATGCCAAACGCGAAGCCAGCCTGTTCGGCATCTTCAAGCGCACCAAGCGGGTGAAATCCGGCTATACGCTGGTGCAGGGCCGGATCGACCTGCGCGATCCGCAGGACTTCCTGAAAGACAAGCTGAACCTGCTGCGCATCTTCGAAGAGGGCCTGCGCACCGGCTATCTGCTGCACCCCAACGTGCTGCGCTTGCTGTCGGCCAATCTGCATCTGATCGACGACGACATGCGCGAAAACTCCGAAGCCGCGCGCATTTTCCTGGACCTGCTGCTGAAACACGGCAACCCGGAACGGCCGCTGCGGCGGATGAACGAGATGGGCGTCCTGTCCACCTTCATTCCCGAATTCGAACCCATCGTCGCGATGATGCAGTTCAACGTCTATCACCACTACACGGTGGACGAGCACATCATCCAGACCATCAGCATCCTGGCGCAGATCGAACGCGGCGAGCTGATCGAGGATCTGCCGCTGTCGTCCTCCATCCTGAAGGCCGGGGTGAACCGCAAGGTGCTGTATGTGGCGCTGCTGCTGCATGACATCGGCAAGGGCAGGCCCGAGGATCACTCGATCCTCGGCGCCCAGATCGCCCGCCGCGTTGCCCCCCGCCTGGGTCTCAGCGATGAGGAATGTGAAACCGTCGAATGGCTGGTGCGCCATCACCTGCTGATGTCCGACATGGCGCAGAAACGCGACATCGGCGATCCGCGCACCGTGCGCGATTTCGCCAAGGCGGTGAAGACGCGCAAGCGGCTGGACCTGCTGACGGTGCTGACGGTCTGTGACATCCGCGGTGTCGGCCCCGGCACCTGGAACAACTGGAAGGCCATGCTGCTGCGCCAGTTGCACAAGCAGACGGCCGATGCGCTGGAAGGCGGCCTGGAATCCGTCAACCGCGAGAACCGCGAGGACGAGGCCAAGCGCGCCCTGCGTGACCGGCTGGCCGGCTGGGAAGCCAAGGATCTGCGCCACGAAACCGCGCGCCATTACGCGCCCTACTGGCAGGGTCTGTCCACCGATACCCACGCCGTCTTTGCCCGGCTGCTGAAAGGCATCGGCACCGACGAGATCCGCATCGACCTGCACCCCGACGATGACCGCGATGCCACCCGCGCCTGTTTCGCGCTGGCCGATCACCCGGGCATCTTTTCCCGTCTGGCCGGTGCGCTGGCGCTGGTGGGCGCCAATGTGCGCGACGCGCGCACCTATACCTCGAAGGACGGCTACGCGACGCCGGTGTTCTGGGTGCAGGATGCCGAGGGCAAGCCCTATGAGGCCGCCCGCCTGCCGCGCCTGCAACAGATGATCGACAAGACCCTGCGCGGCGAGATCATCCCGCGCGAGGCGCTGAAGGATCGCGACAAGGTCAAGAAGCGGGAACGGGAATTCCGCTTCCCCACCCATGTGATGTTCGACAACGAAGGTTCGGACATCTACACGATCATCGAAGTCGACACGCGCGACCGCCCCGGGCTGCTGTATGACCTGACCCGCACGCTGGCCAGTTCCAACATCTCGATCGTCTCGGCGGTGATTGCCACCTATGGCGCGCAGGTGGTTGATACTTTCTATGTGAAAGACATGTTCGGCCTGAAGCTGCACCAGAAGCACAAGCAGGAAGCGCTGGAAAAGCGCCTGCGTCAGGCCATTGCCGAAGGCGCCGAAAGGGCGCAGGGCACATGATCCGTTTTCCCCTATCGGCCCTGCCCGTCCCGGCACAGGCCCGGAGCCCCGAACAGCCATGAAACCGATCCGCCTTGTCCATGGCTTCCTGACCGTGGGCGTCTGGACGCTGCTCAGTCGCATCGTCGGCTTCATCCGCGACGCCATGGTCGCGGCCTGGCTGGGCTCGGGCCCGGTGGCCGAGGCCTATATCGTGGCGCAATCGCTGCCCAACATGTTCCGCCGCTTCTTTGCCGAAGGCGCCTTCAACATGGCCTTCGTGCCGATGTTCGCGAAGAAGCTGGAAGCCGGCGAAGATGCCGAAGGCTTTGCCCGCGATGCCTATTGGGGCATGGCGGCGCTGCTGACCGTGTTCTCGATCCTTGGCCATTTCTCCATGCCGCTCTTGGTGCTGCTGATGGCCAAGGGCTTTCACGGCGACGAACGCTTTGATCTGGCGGTGACGCTGGGCCAGATCTGTTTTCCCTATATCCTGTTCATCTCGCTGACCGCGCTGCTGTCGGGGGTGCTGAACGCCATGGGGCGGTTCTTCGCCACCGCCGTGGCGCCGGTGCTGATGAACGTCTTTCTGGTGGTCTCGATGTTCGGGGCAGACTGGTTCGGCTGGGATCTGGGCCGCACACTGGCCTGGACCGTCACGCTGTCCGGTGTGCTGCAGCTTGTCTTTGTCTGGGCGGTGCTGCGGGCACAGAAATTCTCGGTCGCCTTCCGCTGGCCGCGGCTGACGCCCGAACTGAAGCGGCTGGCCATCATCGCCGCCCCGGCCGTGCTGGCCGGCGGGGTGGTTCAGATCAACCTGCTGGTTGGCCGCCAGGTTGCCAGCTTTACCGAAGGCGCCGTCGCCTGGCTTTACAACGCGGATCGCCTTTACCAGCTTCCGCTGGGGGTGGTCGGCATCGCGATCGGTGTCGTCCTTCTGCCAGACCTGTCGCGCCGGCTGCGGGCCGAGGATGAAACCGGCGGCCGCGAAAGTTTCAACCGCGGCGCCGAATTCGCGCTGTTCCTGACCGTGCCGGCGGCGGTGGCGCTGATGGTGATCGCCCTGCCGATCATCTCGGTCCTGTTCGAACGCGGCGAATACACCGCCGCCGATTCCCGGGCCACTGCGATGGCGCTGGCGATCTATGCGCTTGGCCTGCCGGCCTTCGTGCTGCACAAGGTTCTGCAACCGCTGTATTACGCGCGGGAAGATACCCGCCGCCCGTTCAACTTTGCCGTCATCTCGATGGTGGTGAATGCGGTGGCCGCCTTCGGCCTGATGCCTGTTTTCGGCTATCTGGCCGCCGCCGTGGGCACCACGCTTTCAAGCTGGGTGATGGTGGCGCAACTCTGGCACGGCACACGCAGCATGGGCACCGCAACCCGGCTGGATGATCGGTTCCGTCGCAGGGTGCCGCTTATGCTGCTGGCCGCCGGGGTGATGGGCGTTGCGCTGTGGCTTATGTGGTGGGCCATGGGCGATGCCGTTCTGGCGCGCGGCACGCGGACCCCGGCCCTGGCGGTGCTGGTTCTGGGCGGGGCCGCGGTCTATTTCGGCACCGTTCTGGCAACCGGCGGCATGGGTCTGGCGGAACTGAAGTCCTTCCTGCGCCGCCGCAACCGCGACAAGGCCAGCGATCAGGGTGGGGATCAGGGCAGCGACAAGGGCTGATCCGTCGCGCAACCACGCCCGCCCGCAGGGCCGCCGAAGGGCGGGCGGGCTGCCTTATCTGTTGCGCAGCCGGTGCATCACCCGGCGCCAACCGCCCGGGCTGACCACGAAACTGATGAAAAAACCGAAGACGAACCCCGCCAGTTCGGCCACCCAGCCAAGCCCGCCGCCGAACAGCAGCCCGAACAGAAGTTGCAGCGCCAGCAGCGTGCCGATCAGCGTGAAGGCCCGGAACTGGCTGGTCCCGGTTCCCGCCAGCCGCACCCAGATCAGAAAGGTGAAGGCCCCGATCAGCCCGTAATTGCCCGGAAACGCCCCGATCAGCGCCCCCCGTTCCCCCGGCAACAGCACCGTATAGGCCAGGGCCCCCACCACACAGGCGCCCAGGAACACCACCAGCACCGCCCACCAGCGGAACACCTCGCCCACCATCTTGCCCAAAGCCAGCAGCAGCACCACGCCGAACAGCGCCCCGGTGAAATCGGGGTGGACAAAGGCATAGCTGACCAGCCGGTGCATCCCGTCCAGAGGCCACACCCCGTTGGCCCAGAAGTAGCGCATCAGATCGGGCACATAGGCGAAGCGTTCCACTGCCTGCACACGCCAGCCAATGCCCCCGGCCCCACCCACCAGCCCACGGTCGGCCAGTTGCAGCACCACCTCCATCGCGATCATCGGCAGCGCCAGCACCCAGACCACCATCGGCAGCGGGTTCAGCGGCGGGGCGTTGTGGTCTTGCAGGCTCATCCGTGCTCTCCTTCGGGGGCGCGCTCTTGCGCCGTTGACGCCCCTCGCCCCATCGTCTACGCCCGACCCGCCGGATTTTCCAGACGGAGCCCACCATGGCAACCACCTTCAAGCCCCGCATCTTCTCGGGCATCCAGCCCTCGGGCGGGCTGACCCTTGGCAATTACCTCGGCGCGCTGAAGCGGTTCGTCGAGAAACAGGACGAGGGCATCGAGACGATCTACTGCCTTGTGGACCTGCACGCGATCACCGTCTGGCAAGACCCGGCCCGCCTGCGCCACCAGACGCGCGAAGCCGCCGCCGCCTTCATCGCCGCCGGGATCGACCCGAAGCGGTCGATCCTGTTCAACCAGAGCCAGGTCTCGGGCCATGCCGAACTGGCCTGGATCTTCAACTGCGTTGCCCGGATCGGCTGGATGTACCGGATGACCCAGTTCAAGGACAAGACGGCCGGCAAGAACGCCGAAAACTCGTCGCTTGGCCTGCTGGCCTATCCGTCGCTGATGGCGGCCGACATCCTTCTCTATCACGCCACCCATGTTCCGGTGGGCGAAGACCAGAAGCAGCACCTTGAACTGACCCGCGACATTGCCGCCAAGTTCAACCACGACTACGGCGTCGATTTCTTCCCGATCACCGAGCCGGTGATCGAAGGCGCGGCCACGCGGGTGATGAGCCTGACCGACGGCACGAAGAAGATGTCAAAATCCGACCCGGCCGACAACAGCCGCATCAACCTGACCGATGATGCCGATGCCATCGCCCGCAAGATCCGCCGCGCCAAGACCGACCCGCTGCCCCTGCCCGAAACGGCGGACGGCCTGAAAGACCGGCCCGATGCGCGCAATCTGGTGAACATCTACGCCGGCCTGTCCGGCCTGACGGTTGATCAGGTGGTGGCCGAATTCGCCGGCGCCCAGTTCGGCACCTTCAAGCCGAAACTGGCCGATCTGGCGGTTTCGGTGCTGTCGCCCATCTCGACCGAGATGAACCGCCTGATGACCGACCCGTCCGAGATTGACCGCATCCTTGGCGAAGGCGCCGACCGCGCCGATGCCATCGCGGCCCCGATCCTGGAGCGGACGTTCGAGATCACCGGCATGATCCGCTCGCGCCACGGTCGCGGCTGAGGCGCCGGTTGTCACACGCCTGAATCCAACGGCGGCTTAGGCTGTCCGGGCGGGCGGGCCTGTCCCCCTTCCCGGTCTCCTGGCCTTCCCCTGGCTGCCGAGGCCCCTGCCCCGATACGCCCCCGTGTGCCCCTCGCACGGGGGCGGCCTTTTTTTCCGGCCACGCCCGCCACAGACCGCACCTGTCAGGGCCAAATCCCCCCAAACAGGCTTTTCCACAGAAGATTTCGCCAGATTTCGCTTTACAGGCTTCCGCTTTGGTCACACCATATCTAGTAAGGATGGCGCAATACTTACGCTGATCCTTGCCTGACACCCAGCTTCTTGTGGGTCGTGGCCTGTGAGAAGCCTTATGATGAGGCCCAGGTCCATGTCGCTTTCCGAAGATTTCCTGCTGACGGATGACCTGCACCCGATCGACATCGTGGAAACGCTGGCCGAACACCACGCCTGGGAATTCGACCGTGTGACGGATGACCAGATCGCCATGGCGGTCGAAGGCCAGTGGCGCACCTATTCGCTGACCCTGGCCTGGAGCGCGCAGGATGAAACGCTGCGGCTGATCTGTACCTTCGAGATGGAGCCGCCGGAAGCCCGGATGCCCCAGCTTTATGACGTGCTGAACCGCTGCAACGACATGGTCTGGACCGGCGCCTTCACCTGGTGGGCCGAACAGAAGCTGATGGTCTGGCGCTATGGTCTGTGCCTGGCGGGCGGGCAGATCGCCGGGCCGGAACAGATTGACCGGCTGATCTCCAGCGCGGTCATGGCGTCGGAAAGGTTCTACCCGGCGTTCCAACTGGCACTGTGGGGCGACAAGACCCCGGCGCAGGCGATGCAAGTCGCCATTGCCGAAGCCTACGGCCGCGCCTAACCTTTGCCCCCGAAACCGGGGGTATTCTCATGAGCTTGGAAATCGTGGCCCGCGAAGGGCTTGTGCTGCTGGGATGCGGCAAGATGGGCAGCGCGCTTCTGGCGGGCTGGCTGAAGGCCGGGCTGCCGGCAAGCAGCTTCTGGGTGATCGAACCCAACCCGTCCGACTGGCTGCAGGCAACAGGTGTGCATCTGAATGAAGGGGTGCCGCAGGCGCCCGGCGTTGCGGTTCTGGCGGTGAAGCCGCAGATGATGGGGGCCGCCCTGCCGGCGCTGCAGGCCCTTGGCAACGGCCACACGCTGTTCTTGTCGATCGCGGCGGGCACCACTATCGCCGCTTTCGAAGAGGTTCTCGGCAACCGGACGCCGCTGGTCCGGGCGATGCCCAACACCCCCGCCATGGTGGGGCGCGGCATCACCGGCATCTGCGCCAATGCCTCAGCGGGCGCGGCCGGCCTGGCACTGGGGCAGGCCCTGATGGAGGCCGTGGGTCAGGTGGTCATCCTGGACGGCGAACACCAGATCGACGCGGTGACAGCGCTGTCGGGGGGCGGGCCGGCCTATGTGTTTCATCTGATCGAAGCCATGGCGCAGGCCGGCGTGGCACAGGGTCTGTCGGAAGATGTGGCCATGCAACTGGCGCGGGCCACGGTCTGCGGCGCGGGGGAACTGGCCTATCGGTCACCGGAAAGCGCGGCGCAGTTGCGAATCAACGTCACCTCGCCCGGCGGCACCACGGCCGAGGGGCTGAAGGTGCTGATGAACCCGGACAGCGGCTTTCCGGCACTGCTGACCCGCGCGGTCAAGGCCGCCGCCGACCGCGGGCGGGAGCTGGGGAAATGATCACCTACGACGATTTCGCCAAGGTCGATATCCGCGTCGGCCGCATCGTGCAGGCCGAACCCTTCCCCGAGGCGCGCAAGCCCGCCTACAAGCTGTGGGTCGATTTCGGACCAGAGATCGGGGTGAAGCGATCCTCGGCCCAGATCACGAAACACTATACGCTGGAAGGGCTTGTCGGCCGTCAGGTGCTGGCGGTGGTGAACTTTCCACCGCGCCAGATCGGGCCGGTGAAATCCGAGGTGCTGGTGCTTGGCCTGCCGGATGAGGCGGGCGAGGTCGTGCTACTGGCCCCCGGCCATGAGGTGCCCCTGGGCGGAAGGATGTTCTGATGCGCCTCCTGATCACCCGCCGCCTGCCCGACCGCGTGATCGAGGCCGCCGCCGCCCGCTTCGATCTGGTGCTGCGCGACCGGACCGATGTGCTGTCCCCCGACGAACTGCACGAGGCGCTGCGCGATTTCGATCTGGTCCTGCCCACGCTGGGCGACCGTTTTTCGGCGCAGGTCTTTGCCCGCGCGGGACGGCCGCGAACGCGGCTTCTGGCGAATTTCGGCGTGGGGTTCAACCACATCGACGTGGCGGCGGCCCATGCGGCGGGGGTGGCGGTGTCCAACACGCCCGGCGCGGTGACGGATGCCACCGCCGACATTGCGCTGGCGCTGATCCTGATGACGGCGCGACGACTGGGCGAAGGCGAACGGATGCTGCGGGCCGGCAAGTGGCACGGCTGGGGCCCGGTGCAGATGCTGGGCACCCATGTCAGCGGCAAGACCGTCGGAATCATCGGCTTCGGGCGCATCGGCAAGGCGATTGCGCGGCGCTGCCATTACGGCTTCGGGATGGAGGTGGTGTTTCACAACCGATCCCCCATCGCCGACCCCGGCCTGCCGGCCCGGCAGGTGGATTTCGCCAGTGCAATGGCGGCGGATTTCGTGGTGGTGGCGGTACCGGGCGGGGCGGCGACACATCACCTGATTGATGCCAAGGCCCTGGGATACATGAAGAAGTCCGGTATCCTTGTGAACATCAGCCGCGGTGACGTGGTGGACGAAACCGCGCTGATCACCACGCTGAAGACGGGCCGCATCGCCGGGGCCGGGCTGGATGTCTATGAGTTCGAACCGCAGGTGCCCGAAGCGCTGAAGACGCTGGAAAACGTCACGCTGCTGCCGCATCTGGGCACCGCCTGCCTTGAGGTTCGCGAGGCGATGGGACTCATGGCACTGGACAACCTCATCGCCATGGCCGAGGGCCGCCCCCCGCCCAACCTGTTGACGCCATGATCATCTCTCGCCAGCGCCGCTTCATCTTCGTGCATATCCCCAAGACAGGCGGCACCGCCTTGGCCTTGGCGCTGGAAGGGCGGGCGGCGAAAGATGACATCCTGATCGGCGACACCCCCAAGGCCCGGCAGCGGGCAAGCCGGTGGAAAGGGGTGAAAACGGCTGGCCGCGTGTGGAAGCACAGCACGCTGTCCGATGTGATCGGACTGGTTTCCCAGGACGAGATCGAACAGTTCCTGACCTTTACGCTGGTCCGCAACCCATGGGACCGGATGGTTTCCTACTACCACTGGCTCAGGGTGCAAAACTTTGCGCATCCGGCCGTCGGGCTGGCGAAACGTCTGGATTTCAGCGACTTTCTGAACCACCCGCAGACGCAGGGCACACTGCGGATCTGGCCTTATGCGGCCTATCTGAAACGGCAGAATGGGACCGAGAAGCCAAGCCTTTTCATCCGGTTGGAGCAGTTTGACATCGATTCCGAGCCGCTGTGGGCGCATCTGGGGTTTCGCCTGCCACTGACACGCGTCAATACAAGCCAGCGCAACCGCGACTGGCGCCCCTATTTCAGCGCGGCCGACGCCGACATGATCGCGGGCATCTGTGCCGCGGACATCGGTCGCTTCGGGTACAGGTTCGACCCCTGACGATCAGCCCGCGATGTAGGCGGACAGAACCCGTGCCGTGCCGTCGCGCCAAAGCCGGGTCAGGGCATCGGTGAAGGCACTGGCGAAGCGGGGATCGTCGGCCAGATCGCCATAGATCGTGCGCTGTGACAGCCAGACCATCGGGTCAGCCTTGGCCTGCCGGGCAAGCGCCTGCAAGGCATCCCAGTTCGGATCGTTCGGCGCGATGGGGGCGCCGCTGTCGGTTTCGCCGTAACAGTAACGGCACCACAGCGCCGAAACCAGCGCCAGCCCGGCGACAGACCCGCCGGCGGCCAGCGCGTCGCGGATCGACGGAACAATGAACTTGGGCTGCCGGTTCGAGCCGTCAAGGCACAGCCGGCGCTCGGTATCGGCCACCTCGGGGTTGGAAAACCGCTGCACGATCAGGCCGTAATAGGCGGAAATGTCGGTCTCCGGCACCGGCGGAACATAGGGGATGATCTCTTCGCGTTCGACACGGTCAAGAAAACCCCGGATCAGCGGATTCGCCATGGCTTCATGCACATATTCAATGTCCATCAGCCCGCCGGGATAGGCGATGGTGGCATGGCCGCCGTTCAGGATGCGGATCTTCATCATCTCGAAGGCATGGACATGCGGGGTGAAGGTGACGCCCACCTTTTCCAGCGGCGGCCGGCCTTGCGGGAAGTTATCCTCCACGACCCATTGCCGGAACGGTTCGCAGGTGACGGGCACCGGGTCATCGGCCTGCCCGAACTGCGCCGCCAGCGCGCGTTCGCGTGGGCCGGTGGCGGGGGTGATGCGGTCCACCATGCCGTTCGGGAAGGCGACGTTGGCCTCGATCCAGTCGGCCAGCGCCGAGTCGGACAGGCGGGCCAGGCCGCAAACGGCGGCACGGGTAACATGGCCGTTGCCGGGGAGGTTGTCGCAGGACATCACGGTGAAGGGCGGAATTTCCATTGCACGACGGGCCTTTAGCGCCGCCACGATGGCGCCGAAGGCGGTGCGGTGGGGGTTCGGCGCATCGGCAACAATGGCGGGATCGGCGGGGTCGAATGTGCCGGTGGCGGGGTTTATGAAATAGCCGCCTTCGGTGACGGTCAGGCTGACGATGCGGATTTCGGGGCGGGTCATC
The DNA here is from genome assembly GCF_003071405.1 of Pseudogemmobacter blasticus. Lineage (NCBI taxonomy): Bacteria > Pseudomonadati > Pseudomonadota > Alphaproteobacteria > Rhodobacterales > Paracoccaceae > Pseudogemmobacter > Pseudogemmobacter blasticus. The sequence goes on from NZ_CP020470.1 coordinate 1,392,785, forward strand.
GCGCCGATCAGGGCGGCGTTGTCGTCCTGCACGGGCAGGAAGTCGATCATCGCGCCAATGCGGCGGGCGGTCTTGCCCGAGGGGTCAAGCTCGATCACCGTTGACAGACAATCCTGATCTTTCAATGCCTTGCGCATGGCGGCATCGGGCGCGCGCACCCCTGCCCCCAGGATGGCCCAGTCATGCCCCAACCCAAGGGCGAAGAGGTCGTCCAGATAGACGGCCATATGCGCGCGGTGGAAATTGCCCAGTCCGATATGGACGATTCCGGGTGTCAGGGACGTACGATCATAGTGTGGCAGTCGTGCATACATCTGTCAGGCCATCCAGTTGCCGCCGTCCACGCCGAAGCACTGGGCGACGATGTATTTCGCTTCATCCGTGGCAAGGAAGATCGCCATGCCGGTCAGGTCTGCGGCGGTGCCCATGCGGCCGAAGGGAACGGCGGCGCCGACCTCGCGCTTCTTCTGGCCGAGGGCCTTGCCTTCGTATTTCGCAAAGAAGGCATCCACCCCGTCCCAGTGTTCGCCGTCCACCACGCCGGGGGCGATGGCGTTCACGTTGATGCCGTGGGCGATCAGGTTCAGCCCGGCCGACTGGGTCAGGCTGATGACGGCGGCCTTGGTGGCGCAATAGACGGCCACCAGCGATTCCCCGCGGCGGCCGGCCTGCGACGCCATGTTGATGATCGTGCCGCCCTGCCCCCGGTCGATCATGTGGCGCGCGGCGGCCTGAAGGCAGAACAGCGTGCCCGAGACGTTGACGGCGAACAGCCGGTCATGGTCGGCGCGGGTGATTTCCGCGATGGGGGCGGCCGAGAACAGCGCGGCGTTGTTGACCAGGATGTCCAGCTTGCCCATGCGGGCGATCGCCTCGGCAAAGGCGGTGTCGATCGAATCCTGTCGTGTCACGTCCAGCGCCACCGCATGGGCCTGCGGCCCCAGTGCCTGCGCCGCCTGCCGGGCGGCGTCGATGTTGATGTCGGCCAGCGTCACCGTCGCGCCTTCGGCCAGATAGGCGCGGGCGAATTCCAGACCGATGCCCCGCGCGGCGCCGGTGATCAGCGCCGCCTTTCCTGCCAGTCTCATCTGATTGCCTTTCCGGCCGGATCGAAGCGATGGATCTTGTCGGCGTCCGGCGCCAGCCGGATGCGGTTGCCGTGGTGGATGCCCAGTTCGCCCCCGGCGCGCACGTTGATGATGCCGATGCCATCGACATCAACCTTGATGAAACTGTCCGATCCCAGATGTTCGGACAGCAGCACCGTGCCTTCCCAGTTGCCGGACCCGACGCCGATATGTTCGGGGCGGATGCCGATGGTATGGGCCTTGTGCCGGGCCGCTTCGGCGCCTTCGATGAAGTTCATCTTGGGGCTGCCGATGAAACCCGCAACGAACAGGTTGTCGGGCGCGCGATACAGGTCCAGCGGGCTGCCGACCTGTTCGATGCGGCCGGCGTTCAGCACCACGATCTTGTCGGCCATGGTCATGGCTTCCACCTGGTCGTGGGTAACGTAGATCATGGTGGTCTTCAGCGTCTGGTGCAGTTCGCTGATTTCCTGCCGCATGGTCACGCGCAGGGCGGCATCAAGGTTCGACAGCGGTTCGTCGAACAGGAAGGCCGAAGGTTCGCGCACGATGGCGCGGCCAATGGCAACGCGCTGGCGCTGGCCGCCCGACAACTGGCCGGGGCGGCGGTCAAGATAGGCCGTCAGGTTCAGGACGGCCGCAGCGGCATCCACCTTCTTGGCCTGCTCGGCCTCGCTCAGACCCGCCATCTTGAGCGGGAAGGCGATGTTCTTGCGCACGGTCATGTGCGGGTAAAGCGCGTAGCTTTGGAACACCATGGCCAGGCCGCGCCTGGCGGGCGGCAGGGCGGTGGCGTCCTTGCCGTCGATCATGATCTGGCCGGCGGAGGTGTCTTCCAGCCCGGCGATCAGCCGCAACAGCGTGGACTTGCCGCAGCCCGAGGGGCCCACGAATACGACGAACTCTCCATCGGCGATTTCAAGGTCCACCCCGGGGATGACATGCACCTCGCCAAAGGATTTGCGGACGGCTTTCAGCGTGATCTGTCCCATTTTACCCTCACTTCACCGCGCCAAAGGTCAGGCCGCGCACAAGTTGTTTCTGGCTGAACCACCCCATGATCAGGATCGGTGCGATGGCCATGGTCGATGCCGCCGAGAGCTTGGCGTAGAACAGGCCCTGCGGGCTGGAGAAGCCGGCGATGAAGGCTGTCAGCGGGGCGGCGTTTACTGTGGTCAGGTTGATCGTCCAGAAACTTTCGTTCCAGGCGAGGATGATGTTCAGCAGCACGGTCGAGGCGATGCCGGGCACGGCCATCGGCGTCAGCACATAAAGGATTTCCTCGCGCAGGCCGGCACCGTCCATGCGGGCGGCTTCCAGAATGTCGGCGGGGATTTCCTTGAAGTAGGTGTAGAGCATCCAGATGATGATCGGCAGGTTGATCAGCATCAGCACCACGGTCAGGCCGATGCGGGTATCCAGAAGGCCAAGCCGGATGAAGATCAGGTAGATCGGCACCAGAACGCCCACGGCGGGCATCATCTTGGTGGACAGCATCCACATCAGCAGATCCTTGGTCCGCGCGCCGGGAACGAAGGCCATCGACCAGGCGGCGGGAACGGCGATGATCAGCCCCAGCAGGGTGGAGCCGATCGAGATCACCACCGAATTGACGAAGTAGCGGAAATAGGCGCGCTGGTCCTGCACGTCGATGTAGTTCTGTATCGTCCAGTCGAAGCCCAGGAAGATGGGCGGCGAGGCGACGGCCTGCGGTTCGGGCTTGAACGAGGTGAGCACGGTCCACAGGATGGGAAAGGCAATCAGCAGGGCGACAGACCAGGCCAGGCCGGTGTTGATCGCCTTGGCTTGCGGGGTGATGGCACGGGACATGGGGTGATCCTTTCCGTCAGGCGTCGAGGTTCTTGCCGACCGCGCGCATCAGGAAGATGGCGACGATATTGGCCAGGATGACGGCGACCACGCCCCCGGCCGCGGCGGTGCCCACGTCCTTGTCGAGCGAGATTTCCTTGAAGATCAGATAGGGCAGCGTGGTCGAGGCGCTGCCGGGCCCGCCTTGCGTGGTGACCAGGATTTCCCCGAACACCCCCAGCAGGAAGATGGTCTGGATCAGCACGACCACGGTGATCGACCGGGCCAGATGCGGCAGGATGATGTAGAAGAACCGCGACACCGGGGGGGCGCCGTCCATCTCGGCAGCCTCAAGTTCCTCACCCGACAGGGATTGCAGGGCGGTCAGCAGGATCAGCGTGGCGAAGGGCAGCCATTGCCAGGACACGATCAGGATGATCGAGGCCAGCGGCGCCTGACCCAGAAAGTCAAAGGGGGGCAGCCCCAGATACTTGGCCGCTTCGCCGAAAAGCCCGTTGGTGGGGTTGAAGAACATGTTCTTCCAGATCAGCGCGGCGACGGGCGGCATGATGAAGAAGGGCGAGATGACAAGAATGCGCACCACGCCCTGCCCCCACATCGGCCGCTCGATCAGAAGGGCGATCAGGATGCCAAGGACGACGGTGATCACCAGAACCGCGCCGACCAGGATCAGCGTATTCAGGACGGCCAGACCGAAATCTGAGGACATCACGAAGCGGGTGTAGTTGCCGAAATCGTTGAAACCCTGACGGTCGGGATACATCAGGTTGTAGCGCCGGAATGAAAACCACAGCGTCAGCACCAGCGGCACGATCATCCAGATCAGCAGCAGCACGACGCTGGGCGACAGCATCAGCCTTGCGGCGAGGCGTGAGGATTTTGTGGACATGACGGAAACTCCGGCAGCAACGGACAGGACGGCGGAGATCGGGCAAGGGTGGCGGGGCCGCGCACGGGAGTGGTGAGCGGCCCCGCCGGGGAGGGGTTACTGGATGTAACCCGCAGCGGTCATTTCGTCGGTGACCAGTTTCTGCGCGGCGGCAAGAGCATCATCCACAGATTTCTGCCCGGCAAGCGCGGCCGAGAATTCCTGGCCGACATTGGTGCCAAGGCCCTGGAATTCGGGGATGGCGACGAACTGCACGCCGACATAGGGCACCGGCTTGACGGTCGGCGCGGTCGGGTCAGCCGCGTTGATCGAGTCGATCGTCATCTTGGCGAAGGGCACCTTGGCGTATTCCGGGTTCGCATAAAGCGAGCTGCGGGTGCCCGGGGGAACGTTGGCCCAGCCTTCCTTGGACGCGACCAGCGCCAGATAGTCCTTGTTCGTGGCCCAGTTGATGAAGGCCTTGGCGGCATCCTGCTTCTGGCTGGAGGACGGGATCGCCAGCGACCAGGCCCAGAGCCAGTTGCCGCGCTTGCCCAGACCGTTGTCGGGGGCAAGGGCGAAGCCCACCTTGTCGGCCACGGTCGAGGTCTTGGGGTCGGTCACGAAGGACGCGGCGACGGTGGCGTCGATCCACATGCCGCATTTGCCTTGCTGGAACAGCGTCAGGTTTTCGTTGAAGCCGTTGGCGCTGGCGCCGGGCGGGCCGTAGTTCGTCATCAGGTTCATGTAGGTGTCGAGCGTCGCCTTCCATTCCGGCTGATCGAACTGGGGCACCCATTTTTCATCGAACCAGCGCGCGCCGAAGCTGTTGGACATGGCGGTCAGGAAGGCCATGTTCTCGCCCCAGCCGGGCTTGCCGCGCAGGCAGATGCCGTATTGTTCCTTGGTCTTGTCCGTCATCGCGGCCGCGGCCTTTTCGATGTCGGCCCAGGTCGGCGCTTCCGGCATGGTCAGGCCGGCGGCTTCCATCAGGTCGGTCCGGTACATCACCATCGAGCTTTCGCCGTAGAAGGGCGCGGCCAGAAGGTTGCCGTCAACGGTCAGGCCGCCGCGGATGGCGGGCAGGATGTCATCAATGTCATATTCGGCGGGAAGGTCGTTCAGCGACACCAGCCAGCCCTGCTTGCCCCAGATCGGAACCTCATAGGTGCCGATGGTCATCACGTCATACTGACCGCCGCCGGTGGCGATGTCGGTGGTGACGTTCTGGCGCAGGGCGTTTTCTTCCAGCGTCACCCACTGAACCTTGATCTCGGGGTTCTTGGCATAGAAGTCGTCCATCAGACCCTGCATACGGATCATGTCGCCGTTGTTCACGGTGGCAACGGTGATGGTGGTTTCGGCCATCGCGGCGCCGGACAGCGCAAGCAATGCCGTCGCGCCCAGAAGCGCGCGCAGCGAAACAGTCATGGTTTCCTCCCTCAGCAGCGATTGAGCAATTGATCGCTTAGTGGGAAATTGCTCGCCATAGGACCGAATCGTCAAGCGGATTTTTCACACTTCGTGAGGAATCCGGGCAGCGCCCTTCAATTGCTGATCTTTTTTCCGGCAGTCTGCGAACGCGGGGCCGCGCCGTCAGCCTGCCAGCGCCAGAACCGCGCGGGCGGTGGGTTCGTCTGTCACCAGCCCGTTGACGATGCGCGCGGTCAGCGCCCCGGCGATGGCGGGAACCTTGGTCGCCCCGGCGGCGATGCCGATGGCGGGGCGGTCCAGCCCCGGTTCGACCCGCACCCCGCCGGTGCGGCGGTTGGTGCCAACCTCAAGATAGCGGCCGTCGTGACGGAACACCCAGCCCGCCACTTCACCCACGGCCCCGGCGACCTGCATCGCGTCCAGCTCGGCACGGGTGACGAAGCCGTCTTTCAGCAGCGGCGCATCATCGGACATCTGGCCGATGCCGACAAAGATCACATCGGCCTGCCGCGCCAGATCGACCACGCGGCGAATGGGCGGCAGGGCGTGGAAGGCGGCGTTCTCTTCCGGCGTGGACGAGATCACCGGAACGGGCATCGGGTAATGCGGGGCGCGCACCTTGTCGGCCAGCCGCATCACCACATCGAAGAACGAGGCCGAACCATCGGGCGCGATGTTGCCGATCAGCGAGACAAGGCGGTGATGTTCGGCGGCGATGCCATCGGACACCGCATCCACCATGCCGCGCAGCGCCCGCCCGGTGCCGAGCGCCAGCACCAGCGGATCGGACATGCGCAGGAAGCGTTCGAATTCGGCGGCGGCGGCGGGGGCAATGGCGCGCACGCCATCGCTGCCCGGCCCAAGGTCGGGGGCAACGCGGCAGCGGGTCAGGCCGAAGCGCGCGGTGAGTGCCTTTTCCAGATCGACGCAGGCGCCGATGCGGTGGTTCAGCCGGACATGGATCAGCCCTTCTGACATGGCGCGGCTGACCAGGCGCTGCGCCCGCTGCCGGCTGACCCCCAGATCCTGCGCGATCTGGTCCTGCGTCAGCCCGCCGACATAATACAGCCAGCCCGCCCGGGCGGCTTCGTCCTGCAGGCTGGGTTCGGGGTCGGGGCGGGTGCTCATGCGGGTCCGGTCATGCTGGGGTCAATCTGGAAGAAATCGGCAAAGGAATCAAACCGCCGGTGCGGGCGGGCATCTTCGGGTTCGTCGGGCAGGCTGTCGCGCAGATGGCTGCCGCCGGTAAAGCGCCAGACCTGCATCCCGGCGGCAAGCCCGGCGCGGATGCCGGTCAGGCTGTCCTCGATCACCAGACAGTCGGCGGGATCGGCGCCGCAACTGCGGGCGGCGTGCAGGAACAGATCGGGCGCGGGCTTGCCGTGCGGCACCATCGAGGCGGTGAAGAGCCGCGGCCCGGTCAGGTTGCCAAGCCCTACCAGACGCAGCGAAAATTCGGCCCGGCCCGGGCTGGACGAGGTGGCCACGCAATGCGGCAGGGCCAGCCGGGCCAGCACATCCTGCACATGCGGCATGATCCGAAGGTCACGTTCAAAGGCGGCCAGAAGGCGGGCGCGGTAATCGTCTTCAAAGGCGGGTGGCAGGTCGAGACCGAAGTCGCGCCGGATGGTGGCCATCACAGTGGGGTAGCTGCGGCCCAGGAAATGCCGGGCGACATAGGGCAGGTCGATTTGCACGCCAAGCGCGGCCAAAGCCTGAACCAACATGCGCGCCGAGATGATCTCGCTGTCGATCAGCACGCCGTCGCAATCGAAGATGATCAGTTTCGCCACGCCGGACCCCACCCCCGTTTCCTGTGGTGCAGGAAAGCAGAGGCGGGGCCGAAGGTGTAGCGGTTTCCGCAGGCGCGACGGGCCGCGCCTGCGGAAGGCCGGGTCAGGCCGCGCGCTTTTCGCCGCCGAAGCGGCCGTAGAAGGTTTCACCCTTCTCGGCCATGTCGCGCAGCAGGGCCGGCGCGTGGAAGCGCGGGCCGAACTGGGCGGTCAGGCCGCGGCAGATTTCCACCGCGCGGGCGGCACCGATGATGTCCAGCCACGAGAACGGGCCGCCCGACCAGGGAGCGAAGCCCCAGCCAAGGATGGCGCCGACATCGCCTTCACGGATGTCGGTCAGCACGCCTTCCTCAAGCGCGCGGACCGCTTCCAGCACCTGCGCGAACAGCAGGCGGTGCTGCACATCGGTCAGGCTGGGCTGCATCTTGTCCTGCGGATACTTGGCCTCAAGCCCTTCCCACAGGGCCAGACGTTCGCCCTTGTCGGAATAGGCGTAGAAGCCCGCGTTCGACTTGCGGCCAAGGCGGCCCTGATCGGCCATCCAGAACAGCACGTCATCGACCGCGCCATCGGGATAATCGGCGCCCATGGCGGCCTTGGTCGCCTTGGCGATCTTGACGCCAAGGTCGATCGAGGTTTCGTCCACCAGTTGCAGCGGCCCCAGCGGCATACCAACCAGCTTGGCCGCGTTTTCCACCAGAACCGGCTCGACCCCTTCGGCGACCATGCGGATGCCTTCGTTGATATAGGGGATGATGCAGCGGTTGGCGTAGAAGAACCGCGCGTCGTTCACCACGATGGGCGTCTTGCGGATCTGGCGCACGAAATCCAGCGCCTTGGCAACGGCCACCTCGCCGGTTTCGCGGCCCTTGATGATTTCGACAAGGTTCATCTTGTCGACCGGGCTGAAGAAGTGGATGCCGATGAACTGCGCCGGCTTGTCCGACGCCTTGGCCAGTTGGGTGATCGGCAGGGTCGAGGTGTTGGTGGCGAAGATGGTGTCGGGGCCGGTGGCGGCCAGCACCTTCTTCGTGACCTCGGCCTTGACGCCCACGTCTTCGAACACCGCTTCCACGATCAGGTCAGCCCCGGCAAGGGCGGCGTAATCGGTGGTGGCGGTGATGCGGCCCAGAACCTCGGCCTTCTTCTCGGGCGTGACCTTGCCGCGCTTCATGCCCTTGTCGAGCAGGCCTTCGGAATGGGCCTTGCCGCGGTCGGCGGCCTCTTGGCTGTTGTCGATCAGCACCACCTCGATCCCGGCATTGGCGCTGACATAGGCGATGCCGGCGCCCATCATGCCGGCGCCGATGATGCCAACCTTCTTCACCGCCTGATCGGCGACCCTGGGCCGGTTCGCGCCTTTCTCAAGCGCCTCCTTGTTGATGAACAGCGAGCGGATCATCGCGCTGGAGGAGGGGTTCATCAGCACGCTGGTGAAGTGCCGCGCCTCGATCCGCAGGGCGGCGTCGAAGGGCACCAGCGCACCTTCGTAGACGGCGGCCAGCAGGGCGCGGGCGGCAGGATAGACGCCCATCGTCTTGCCCATGACCATGGCATTGGCGCCGACAAAGGTCATGAAGCCGGCGGGGTGATAGGGCGCGCCGCCCGGCATCTTGTAGCCCTTGTCATCCCAGGGCTTGACCAGATCGGCGTCCTTGGCGTTCAGCACCCAGTCCTTCGCGCGGGCAAGCAGTTCGTCGGCCGGCACCACCTCGTCGATCAGGCCGGCGGATTTGGCGGCCTTGGGGTCCGACAGCTTGCCTTCCAGCAGGAAGGGCGCGGCCATCATGGCGCCCATCTTGCGGGCCAGGCGGGTGGTGCCGCCGGCGCCCGGGAAGATGCCGACCATGATTTCCGGCAGGCCGATCTTGGCCTTGGGGTTTTCGGCGGCAAAGATGCGGTGGGTGGACAGCGGCAGTTCCAGCCCGATGCCCAGTGCGGTGCCCGGCAGGGCGGCGGCAATCGGCTTGCCGCCCTTCTTGGTCTTGGGGTCCATGCCGGCCAGTTCGATCTTGCGCAGAACCTTGTGCATGGTCATCACGCCGTCAAAGATCGCCTGCGCGCCGCCGGCCCGCATCTGGGCGATGACGTTCAGGTCCATCCCGCCGGCAAAATCCTTCTTGCCGCTGGTGATGACGATGCCCTTGACCGCAGGGTCCGCCAGCGCCTGATCGACCAGATCCGACAGCAGGGCAAAGCCCGCGGTGGACATGACGTTCATCGACTTGGCCGGAACGTCCCAGGTGATGACGGCCACGCCATCGGGGCCGGTCTGCATGGTGAAATCGGTCATTTCTTTCCTCCTTGCGGGTAGGGCGTGCCGTCGCGGTGCAGGTAGCGGCGGGCCTTGCCCTCTTTGTGGGTGATCAGGTCGTGATCGGTGTAATGGATGACATCCGACGCATTGCGGGTGCCGATGACGAGATAGCGGACAGGGGCGTCCGAACGGTTTTCAAGCCGGTGGCCGACCGGGTTTCCCGCAGGCCAGCAGGCGGCATCGCCGGGGCGCAGAGTGGTTTCGCTGTCCTCGACCAGCACCGCCTCGCCCGAAAGGATCAGCACCATTTCGTCCTCGGTCTCGTGCCAGTGGCGGAAACCCGAGGCCGAGCCGGGGGCCAGTTCCTCGATGAAGGCGCCGAACTGGGTCAGACCGCCGGGATCGGAGATGAGCTGATAGCGATAGGGGCCAAGCCCGCTGCCCAGAATGACATGCGGGCTGTCGTCGGTTTCAAACGCGGGCAGCGTCACCTTTGGCATCAGCGCGGCCCCGCCCAATCGCTGCCATCGCGATAGGTAAAGCGCGGCGGCTGGCCGGCTTCCATCTGGATGCGGAAATCGACATCGGAATAGGTCGCCACCTCGCGCGGGGCCTTGGTGCCGACGATCAGGAAGGTGGCCGGCGCGTCCGAGCGGTTCTCGAAACGGTGGCCATTGGCCACCCCCGCCTTCCAGCCGGCAAATTCGCCCGGTCCCATCGGGATGTCGCCCTCGTCCTCGACCAGCACCAGCGTGCCGGTCAGGACCACGGCGAATTCATCCTCGTTCAGGTGCCAGTGGCGGAGCGACGCCACCGCCCCCGGCTCCAGCCGAACCAGATTGGCGCCGAACTGCGTCAGCCCGGCCAGATCGCCCAGCCGGCGCGAGGACCGCCCCCGCACCATCGCCGCATAGGGCTCGGGGTAGATCGAGCCGGTGCGCAGCGGGGCGTCTTCGGGGTTCAGCTTGGGCATCACACCCTCTCGATGATGGTGGCCGCGCCCATGCCCGAGGCGATGCAGAGCGTGGCAAGGCCGGTGCCCTTGCCGGTGCGCTCCAGCTCATCCAGCAGGGTGCCGATGATGATGGCGCCGGTGGCGCCCAGCGGGTGGCCCATGGCGATGGAGCCGCCATTGGGGTTGACCAGCGCCGGGTCCACATCGAAGGCCTGCATGAAGCGCAGCACGACGCTGGCGAAGGCCTCGTTCACCTCGAACAGGTCGATGTCCTTGATGGACATGCCGCTGTCGCGCAGGATCTTTTCGGTCACCGGAACCGGGCCGGTCAGCATGATCGTCGGATCGGTGCCGATCTTGGCCGTGGCGCGGATGCGGGCGCGCGGCTTCAGACCGTGGTCGCGGCCGAACTCGGCATTGCCGATCAGCACGGCGGCGGCCCCGTCCACGATGCCGCTGGAATTGCCGGCATGGTGGATATGCTCGATCCGCTCCAGATGCGGGTATTTCATCATCGCAAGCTTGTCGAAGCCGGGCATCACCTCGCCCATGTCCTTGAAGCTGGCCTTCAGCGCCCCCAGCGCCTCGAGCGTGGTGTCGGGGCGCATGTATTCGTCGCGGTCCAGGATGGTCAGGCCGTTGCGGTCCTTGACCGGCACGACCGAGCGGGAAAAGCGCCCGTCCTTCCAGGCGGCCGCGGCGCGGCGCTGCGATTCCACGGCCAGCGCATCGGCCTGTTCGCGGGTGAAACCATACTCGGTGGCAATGATGTCGGCCGAGATGCCCTGCGGAACGAAATAGGTTTTCATCGCAAGCGTCGGGTCCACGGCGATGGCCGCGCCGTCGCTGCCCATGGCAACCCGGCCCATCATCTCGACCCCGCCGGCGATATAGGCCCGGCCGGCGCCGCCCTTCACCTGGTTGGCGGCGATGTTCACCGCCTCCATCCCGCTGGCGCAGAAGCGGTTGATCGCAAGGCCGGGAATGGATTCGTCCAGATCCGACAGCAGCACCGCGCTGCGGGCCAGGCAGCCGCCCTGTTCGCCGACCTGGGTGACATTGCCCCAGATCACGTCTTCCACCGCATGGCCGGTCAGGCCGTTGCGATCCTTGACCGCGTTCAGCAGGCCGGCAGACAGCGCCACCGAGCTGACCTCGTGCAACGAGCCATCAGGGCGGCCCTTGCCGCGCGGGGTGCGGACGGCGTCATAGATGAAAGCTTCGGTCATGGTCATCTCCTCAGGCGGTGGCGGGCGGAAAGGCCCGCGGCATCAGGTCATAGGGGTGTTTCCAGCCCGGCAGGGCGGAAAGGCGGCTCATCCAGGCGTCGATCCGCGGCCAGTCGGCCCGGGCGAAACCGAAGGGTTCGGGGTAGTAAAGATAGGAGGCCAGCGACAGGTCCGCGATGCTGGGGCGGCCGTTCGCCACCCAGTCGCGGCTGGCAAGATGGTCCTCCAGCACGGCATAGGCGGCCTTGAGCCGGCCCTGCTGGAAGGCGATCGCCTGTTCGGGGCGCTTCTCGGGCGGCAGGAAGTTCATCAGGAAGCGGGTGGTGCCGATCTGGGCCGAGAACTTGTGATTGTCCCAGAACAGCCAGCGCAGGATCTCGTCCTCTTCCTCCTCGCTGGCCCAGCCGAACTGGCCGGTCTTGCGGGCCAGGTGGCGCAGCATCACCGCCGATTGCGTCAGCGTGCGGCCGTCCAGGCGCAGCACCGGCACCTCGCCCATCGGGTTGATCGCGCGGAAGGCGGGGCTGCGTGCCTCGCCGGCGAAGAAGTTGACGAAGACCGGCTGCCAGGCGGTGCCGGTCAGGGTCAGCATCTGCGCCACCTTCGCCGCGTTGCCGCTTTCACCAAAGCACCAGAGCTGCGCTGTCATCGTTTCCTCCCTGTGGCGGCGGCGGACCGGGGGCTTTGCGCCCCCGGACCCCCGCGGGGTATTTGGGCCAAGATGAAGCAACGGTTCGTTAACCAGTGCCTCGTAGTCTTGACCGGCGGTACAGGCTGGGGAGCCGATGACCGCCCGAGGTGAAGCCCCGTTCCGAAGCCCCGTATAGCCAGGACGGACAGTCGGAACGGGGTGGACCCATCTTCATCTTGGTCCAAATACCCCCGCCGGAGGCATCCGCCGGGTCCGCCCGCCCTGCCCTAGCCCTTGCGCGCCTCCAGCTCCGAATTGAACAGGCGCAGCCGGTGGGCGAGGGTGTCCTGATCGGTCACGCTGTCGAAATGTTCGAACAGGAAGGACAGCGCCTCGCCCTCGTCCAGCCCGGCCTCGGCGGCAAAGCGTTTCAGCCGGCGATAGCCGTCCTCGGTCATGGCGACGGGGAAGCGGCGGGTCAGGCGGAAACGCTTGGGCATCTGGGAACCTCCGGTCGGGCTGGGGGCAAAGCCCCTTTGGCAAGGGCCTTGCCCCCCGCAGGTTAGAACGCCTCGGCCGGCAAGGCCATCACCGGATCGGCGCCGCTTTCGATGCGGGCAAGGTGCATCCCGCAGGCGGGCATCTGGCGGGCCATGTAGTAGCGGCCCGTTGTCACCTTGGCGTTCAGGAAGTCGGCGTCGCCGCGGCCTTCGTCCAGCGCGGTGAAGGCGGCCTTGGCCATCCGCGTCCACATCAGGCCCATGCAGACATGGCCGGCAAGGTGGAGGAAGTCGGTCGAACCCGCCAGCGCCGCGTCGGGGTTCTTCATGCCGTTCTGCATGAAGAACATCGCCGCCTGCTGCATCTGCTTGGAGGCGGTTTTCAGCGCTTCCGCGAAGGGCTTCATCCGCTCGTCGCCGTCATGCGCCTTCACCTCGGCCTTGATCAGGTCGAAGAAGGCCATGACATGCTTGCCGCCATCGGTGGCCAGCTTGCGGCCGACCAGATCCAGCGCCTGCACGCCGTTGGCGCCTTCGTAGATCATGGCGATGCGGGCATCGCGGACGAATTGCGAGACGCCGGTATCCTCGATGTAGCCATGGCCACCGAACACCTGCTGGGCCTGCACCGCGGCGTCGAAGCCCTTGTCGGTCTGGAAGCCCTTGATGACCGGGGTCAGCAGGCCGATCAGGCCGTCGGCATCGGCGTCGTTCAGCCGGTGGGCGCGGTCGATCAGGCTGGCGCCCCAGTAGGTCAGGGCGCGGGCGCCTTCGACAAAGCTCTTCTGGTCCATCAGGCTGCGGCGGATGTCGGGGTGCACGATCAGCGGGTCGGCCGGGCCGTCGGGGTTCTTGGTGCCGGTCACCGCGCGGCCCTGCAGGCGTTCGCGGGCATAGGCGACGGCGGCCTGATAGGCGCTTTCGGCCACGGCATAGCCTTGCAGGCCGACGCCGAGGCGGGCTTCGTTCATCATGGTGAACATCGCCCGCATCCCCTTGTGCAGGTCGCCCAGCAGATAGCCGGTGGCCCCTTCGAAGCCCATCACGCAAGTGGCGCTGCCGTTGATGCCCATCTTGTGTTCCAGCCGCTCGGCGCGCAGCGCATTGCGGGCGCCAAGGCTGCCGTCGGCGTTCACCAGGAACTTGGGCACGATGAAGAGCGAGATGCCCTTGGTGCCTTCGCCGCCGCCGGGGGCCTTGGCCAGGACCAGGTGGATGATGTTCTCGGCCAGGTCATGTTCGCCGGCGGAGATGAAGATCTTTTGCCCGGTGATGCGGTAGCTGCCATCGGCCTGCGGCTCGGCGCGGGTGCGCATCAGGCCAAGGTCGGTGCCGCAATGCGGCTCGGTCAGGTTCATCGTGCCGGTCCATTCGCACGAAATCAGCTTCGGCGCGTAGGTGGCCTTCTGTTCGGCGCTGCCATGCACCAGAATGGCCGAACAGGCGCCATGGGTCAGGCCCTGATACATGTTGAACGCCATGTTGGCCGAAACGAAGCCTTCGTTCACGGCGGTGTTCATGATGTAGGGCAGGCCCTGACCGCCGAATTCCTCGGGGCCGTCCAGCGCCGTCCAGCCGCCTTCGCGCATCGAGGCGAAGGCCGCGCGGAACCCGTCCGGCGTGCGCACCACGCCGTTTTCCAGCACGCAGCCCTGCTGGTCGCCCACGGCGTTCAGCGGGGCCAGCAGGTCGGATGCCACCTTGCCGGCCTCTTCCAGAACGGCGGCGGTGAAGCCTTCATCAAGGTCGGCATAGCCGGGAATTCCCGAATCGGTGACCTTGAGCACGTCGTGCAGCAGGAACTGCATGTCCTTTACGGGGGCGGTATAACCGGGCATCGTCTCTCTCTCCCTCAAAGTCCTGGTGGCAGCGGCGTCAGGCGGCGGCGGTGCCACCGCGTTTCACTTCGGCAATCAGCGTGGCGCCGGCCGCAAGTTCGGTTTTCAGTTCGGCAATCGCCTCGTCCAGTTCGGCGCGCTGCGCCTCCATGATGGCCAGCCGTTCACAGGCCAGGGCGAAGGTATGTTCCATCTGCGGCAAGTTGGTGCCCTGTCGGTCATACAGGTCCAGCGTCTGGCGAATGTCTTCCAGGCTGAACCCGAAGCGCTTACCGCGCAGGATCAGCTTGAGCCGGGCGCGGTCGCGCCGGGTGTAAAGCCGCCGGGCCCCTTCGCGCAGCGGCGAAATCAGCTCTTTCGCCTCATAGAAACGCAGGGTCCGCGGCGTGACTTCGAAGGCGTCACACATCTGGCGGATCGTCATGTGATCGTCGGTGCGGGCGGTCATCTCAATCTCGCTGGCAAAGGCGCATCTCCCAAACAGGATGGGCGCCGTCGAGACTGTCTAACAGGGCGGTTGACGTTAACGTCAGCGTAACGTCACGTCACGCCGGACGCTGACGTTCGGTCAGCCGGGGCGGGGCGCGTCAGGCCCCTGCCCCGCCCTTCGGCAGGCGGTCCATCTCTTCCACCGCGGTGGCCCGCAGCGCCTTGAGATCGGCGATGGTGGTGTCCAGCTCGGCGCGCTGACGATCCAGTTCGCCCAGTTGCCGGTCGGCCAGTTGCAGCCAGGCCTCAAGCTGCGGGCGTTCGCCCTTCTTGCCGTAGATCAGCAGCCATTGGCGGATTTCCTCCAGCGAAAAACCGAAGCGGCGGCCGCGCAGGATCAGTTTCATGCGGGCAATTTCGCGGGGGCCGTAGAAGCGGGAGCGGCCCTCCTTTTCGGGGAACAGAAGCTCGATATACTCGTAATAACGCAAGGTGCGGGGAGTAACGTCGAACTTCGCGCACATTTCCTTGAAGCTGAGACGTGTCGCGTCGGTCATGGGGATCCTCCTGGCCGCAGCCTAGGGCCAACCGCGGGCGTGACGCAACGGTTGGCGTGCGGTGGGGTTGCACTTCGCGGGCGGCTGGGTTTCATGGCGCCATGACCGAGATCACGCGCATCGCCCGCCAGTTCATCGAAGCCCTGCCCCATGCGGCGGCGCTGGGGCTGCGGGTGGAGGAGATCGGGGACGGGCGGGCGGTGATCGCCATGCCCTATGACACGCGGCTGATCGGCGATCCGGCCTCGGGGGTGATCCATGGCGGCGCGGTCAGCGCGGTGATGGATACCGCGTCCGGGGCGGCGGTCATGTCGCATCCGGCGGGCCCCGCCTCGACCGCGACGCTGGACCTGCGGATCGACTACATGCGCCCGGCCACGCCCGGTCAGACCATCCGCGCCCGCGCGCATTGCCATCATGTGACGCGCTCGGTCGCCTTTGTCAGCGTGGTGGCGACGGATGACGATGAAACGCGCCCGGTGGCCATGGGTCACGGCGCCTTTACGGTGGACCGGCCGCGATGACCGACGCACGCGAGGACGCCCTGCGCGGGCTGACCGGGGGGATTCCCTATCTGCAATTCCTGGGGATGCGGTTCGAACGGTCGGGCGACGAGCTGACCGCCGTGCTGCCCTTTACCCCGCATCTGATTGGCAATCCGGTGATCCCCGCGCTGCATGGCGGGGTGACGGCGGCCTTTCTTGAGGTGACGGCCATCGTCGGGCTGGTCTGGGCCGGGCTTGGCGAGGGCGTGCAGGTGTCTGCGCTGCCCAAGACCATTGACCTGACCGTCGATTACCTGCGCGCGGGCCAGCCGAAGGATTCCTTCGCCCGCGCCCGCATCAACCGTTCGGGCCGGCGTTACGCCAGCGTGCAGGTCGAGGCCTGGCAGGACGATCCGGCCCGCCTGTTTGCGCAGGGCAACGGGCATTTCCTGATGCCCTGATCCTGACGCCCGACCGCAGCCATACCATTTTCGGTATGCGCTTCTCGGGAATCCAAATTTGACGGTAATGGGTTTTGATCGCAAGAGTCATCCTGCGACAGGATGACGCTTTGGTGTCATGCTGCATCAAGAAATGGCAGAACTGCTTTTTAGGGAGGAAAGCATGACGCTCTCAAGACGGGCCGCCCTGGCCCTGGCCAGCGCACTGGTCACCAGCGCCACCATCGCCACCGTGCCGGCCCTGGCACAGGACAAGCCCACCGTCGGCATCGCCATGCCGACGAAATCGTCGTCGCGCTGGATCTCGGACGGCAATTCGATGGTCGAGCAGTTCAAGGCCGCCGGCTACGACACCGATCTGCAATATGCGGAAGACGACATTCCGAACCAGTTGGCGCAGATCGAGAACATGATCACCAAGGGCGTCGATGTTCTGGTGATTGCCGCCATCGACGGCACCACCCTGTCGAACGCGCTGGAAAACGCGCAAGCCGCGGGGATCAAGGTCATCGCCTATGACCGGCTGATCCGTGAAAGCGGCGCGGTGGACTATTACGCCACATTCGACAACTTCAAGGTGGGCGTGCTGCAGGCCAACAGCCTGGTGCAGTGCCTGAAGGAACGCTTCCCCGACCAGAAGCCGTTCAACGTGGAACTGTTCGGCGGCAGCCCCGACGATAACAACGCCTTCTTCTTCTACAACGGCGCGATGTCGGTGCTGCAACCGATGATCGACGCGGGCGAGATCGCCGTGCCCTCGGGGCAGATGGGGATGGATGTCGTGGGCACGCTGCGCTGGGATGGCGCGGTGGCGCAGTCGCGGATGGATAACCTTCTGTCGGCCAACTATGGCGACAAGGTGCTGAACGGCGCGCTGTCGCCCTATGACGGGCTGTCGATCGGCATCCTGTCGTCGGTCAAGGGCGTGGGCTACGGCTCGGGCGACCTGAAGATGCCCTGCGTCACCGGCCAGGACGCCGAGATTCCGTCGGTCAAGTCGATGATGGCGGGCGAACAGTATTCGACCGTGTTCAAGGACACCCGCGCGCTGGCCGCGGTGACCGTGAAGATGGTGGATGCCGTGCTCAAGGGCGGCGAGCCCGAGATCAACGACACCACCACCTATGACAACGGCGTCAAGGTCGTGCCGTCCTACCTGCTGGAACCGATGTCGCTGGGCGTCGGCGACATCGAGAAGGTGCTGGTGGAATCCGGCTACTACACCGCCGACCAGTTGAAATAAGCGTTTGTTGCGGTTTGGCCCGCCCCGGAACCCCGGGGCGGGCCTGCTTCCTTGTGGGGGGAAGGATGACGGCTCTTCTGGAAATGCGCGGGATCGGCAAGGCCTTTCCCGGTGTGCGCGCACTGGACCATGTGAACCTTTCGGTCGAGGCGGGCGAGATTCACGCCATCTGCGGCGAGAATGGCGCCGGCAAGTCCACGCTGATGAAGATCCTGTCCGGCGTTTACCCGCAGGGCAGCTATGAAGGCGAGATCGTCTATGACGGCGAGACCCTGGCCCTGCGCGGCATCCGCGACAGCGAGGCGAAGGGCATCATCATCATCCATCAGGAACTGGCGCTGGTGCCGTTGCTGTCGATTGCCGAGAACCTGTTTCTGGGCAACGAGGTGGCGCGGCGCGGCGTGATCAACTGGCCCGAGGCGTTCCAGAAGACCGAAGGCTGGCTGGCCAAGGTGGGGCTGAACGAACCGCCCGCCACGCCGGTGGGCAAGCTGGGCGTGGGCAAGCAGCAGTTGATCGAGATCGCCAAGGCGCTGGCCAAGGACGTGCGCCTGCTGATCCTGGACGAGCCGACAGCGGCCCTGCAGGAAAACGACAGCGAAAAGCTGCTGGACCTGATGCTGGAGCTGAAGGCGCAAGGGGTGACGCAGATCATCATCAGCCACAAGCTGAACGAGATTTCCCGCGTGGCAGACCGCATCACGGTGCTGCGCGACGGGCGGTCGGTTTCGACCATGGACCGCGACGAGATTTCCGAGGACCGCATCATCCGCGACATGGTGGGCCGCGACATGGCGCACCGCTATCCCGAACGGGTGCCGAATGTCGGCGAGGTGCTGATGGAGGTGAAGGGCTGGTCGGTCTGGCACCCCGAACAGCGTGACCGGCAGGTGATCCATGACGCCGCGCTGACCGTGCGGCGGGGCGAGATCGTCGGCATCGCCGGGCTGATGGGCGCGGGGCGCACCGAACTGGCGATGAGCCTGTTCGGCCGCAGCTACGGACGCGGCCAGACGGGCACCGTGCGGATGAACGGGCAGCCGGTCGATGTCTCGACCGTGCAGAAGGCCATCGCGGCGGGCCTGTCCTATGTGACCGAGGACCGCAAGGTTCTGGGTCTGATCCTGGAAGAACCCATCCTGCGCAACATCAGCCTGGCCAACCTGGCCGGCGTGGCGCTGCGCGGCGTGCTGGACAAGCGGCGCGAAGCACAGGTGGCCGAGGATTACCGCCGCGCGCTGGCGATCCGCACGCCGGGCGTGTTGCAGAAGGTGGTGAACCTGTCGGGCGGCAACCAGCAGAAGGTGGTGCTGTCGAAATGGCTGTTCACCGATCCGCAGGTGCTGATCCTGGACGAACCCACCCGCGGCATCGACGTGGGCGCCAAGTTCGAGATCTACCAGTTGATGAACGATCTGGTCGCGCAAGGGCGCGGCGTGGTGATGATCTCGTCGGAAATGCCCGAGCTTCTGGGCATGTGCGACCGGATCTATGTGATGAATGAGGGCCGCCTGGTGGGGGAACTGACCCGCGCCGAGGCAAGCCAGGAACGGATCATGGGAATGATCCTCGGGACGACAGGAAAGGCTGCGTGATGGCGGAAAAGGGACTGGGCGCCCATCTGGGCGGGCACCTGCGCGAAAACGGGATGCTGGTGGCGCTGGTCGCCATCGTGTTCTTCTTCACCGTCATCGTGCGGGTGATGATCGACGTGGATTTCCTGTCGGCGCAGAACATCACCAACCTGTTCCTGCAGAACAGCTATGTCATCATCATGGCGCTGGGGATGCTGCTGGTGATCGTATCGGGGCATATCGACCTGTCGGTCGGGTCGGTCGCGGCCTTTACCGGGGCCATCGCGGCGGCGCTGACGGTCAAGGCCGGGATGCCGGTCTGGGTGGTGATCCCGGTCACGCTGCTGGCCGGGGCGGCGATCGGCGCGGCGCAGGGTTATTGGGTGGCGTTCTGGCGCATCCCGTCCTTCATCGTGACGCTGGCGGGGATGCTGGTGTTCCGCGGCCTGACGCTGTGGCTGCTGGGCGGGCAGAACATCGGCCCCTTCCCCAAGGCGTTCCAGTCGATGTCCAACGGCTTTGTCCCCGACCTGTTCGGCGACTGGGATCAGGCGCTGCTGGGCATGGACCGGCTGAATGGCACGGCCGTTCTGGTGGTGGTGATCGCTGCGGCGGTGCTGATCTGGCTGGGCCTGCGGGCGCAGAAACGCGATGTGGAATTCGGCATCGCGCCCGAGCCGCCGGCGCTGTTCTGGGCGCGCAATCTGGTGGTTTCGGCCGCGCTGATCTTTGTCGGCTGGAAGCTGGCGCAGTTCCGGGGCCTGCCGAACGTGCTGGTCATCCTGGTGGTGCTGACGGTGCTGTACGCCTTCTTCACCGAGAACACGACGGCGGGGCGCCGGATCTATGCCACCGGCGGCAATGAAAAGGCGGCCAAGCTGTCGGGGATCCGCACCAACCGGCTGGTGTTCTGGTGCTTTGTCAACATGGGGGCGCTGGCGGCGCTGGCGGGGATGATCGTCACCGCACGGCTGAACAGCGCCACACCCAAGGCCGGCGTCGGGTTTGAGCTGGACGTGATCGCGGCGGTCTTCATCGGCGGCGCGTCCATGGCGGGCGGCACCGGGCGGATCGTCGGCGTGGTGGTCGGCGCGCTGATCATGGGCGTGATGAACAACGGCATGTCCATCCTGGGGATCGGCATCGACTATCAGCAGGTGATCAAGGGGCTGGTGCTGCTGGCCGCCGTGGCCTTCGACGTTTACAACAAGAACAAGTAAGCGGGGGCGCGCGGTCAGCCGCCCTGATCGCGGGCAAGCTGCGCGATGACGCCTTCGCGCAGCCGCAGCGCCAGCGCCGAAAGGTGCCGCCGCTTCAGGTGCAACAGGTAATAGGGTGACACCCGCAGGTCATGCGCCACGGGCAGCACGCAGAACTGCGCGCTGATCGGCGGGCGGATCAGCAGCTCTGTCACCTCGGCCGACAGGGGCGCGATGGCATCGGTCTGCGCCAGATAGGCCAGCGTCAGCAGGGTTGACGGGCTGTTGACCACATTCTGCGGTTCCGACAGGCCAAGCCCGGCAAAGGCCGACAGCGTGGCCTCGCGGATGGGGGCGCCGCGCTGCTGCATGATCCATTCATAGCCCAGAAGTTCGGTCAGGGTGACGATGGGCGCGCGCATCAGCGGATGCCCCTGCCGGACAAGGAAGGCAACCTTTTCGTCGCGCATCGGGTGGATGCTGAAATCGGTGCTGTCGAATTCGGGCAGGATGCGGGCCAGCACGAAATCCATCTCGCCGGCCACAAGCTGCGTCATCAGATCGCGCGAAGGCATCACGTCCACGGTGATCTCGGCGTTGGGGGCTACTTCCTTGACCTCGCGGATGGCGGAGACCAGGTAGTTGACCGCCGGCCCCGTGACCGAGCCGACGCGGACCGATCCGCCCAGACCTTCGCGCAGGTTTTCCAGATCGACGACCATGCCGGCCATCTCGCGCAGGATGACACTGGCGCGGCGCAGCACGGCCAGACCGAATTCGGTGGGCACCATGCCGCGCGGCTGGCGCAGGAACAGCGAGGCGCCCAACTGGCGCTCCGTCTCGGCCAGCATCCGCGAGGCGGCGGGTTGCGACATGCCGACGATTTCGGCGGCAAGCTGCACCTGCCCGTGTTCGGCAATGGCCTGCAACAGACGCAGTTGCGCGGGCTTCAGCATCTGGCGGGCGGCGGGCATGGCTATACCATTTTTAATATGGAGAACGTGTCAGATGTAATTTTACCAGCATCTTACTCGCGCGCTAGGCTACAAATGCCGGGGAGGAACGGCATGTTGCAGGAGAGGCGCGGCACAGAGGGCCGGGCTTGTCCTTTCGGGGGGATGACATCTGTCCACCTTTGAACATCCGCCAGGCGGATGGCGTGCATGGTCAGGCGGCGGGAACCGGACAGGGGACCGCGCCCGTTCCCCGGCCCGGGATGTGGAAAAGACCAGGGCGAGGGCTGCGCATGTTTCTGTCACAGATTGTTCAGGCGGACGGAAGCCGCGCCGTGGTCGCGCGCCATGACGGGCAGCCGGCGCGGATCGTGCCCGGCGCGGCCAGCACGCGCGATCTGGCGCTGGCGGCCATTGCGGCGGGCCGCGACCTGACGGCCGAAGTGGCGGCGCGCGGCGCAGGCAACACGGTTGACCTGCGGGCCGCGCTGGACGAGGGGCGGGTTCTGCTGCCGCTGGACCACCCCGATCCGGCGCATCTGCACCTGACCGGCACCGGGCTGACGCATCTGGGATCGGCCGCCACGCGCAATTCGATGCACGCCAAGGCCGACCCGGAAACCCTGACCGACAGCATGAAGATGTTCCGCATGGGGATCGAGGGCGGCAAGCCCGCGGCGGGGGCGGTGGGGGTGCAGCCCGAATGGTTCTACAAGGGCAACGGCTTCAACGCGGTGGCACCGGGGGCGGCGCTGGCTTCGCCCGGTTTCGCGCTGGACGCGGGGGAAGAGCCCGAGGTGGCAGGCCTGTATCTGGTTGGCCCTGATGGCCGGCCGCACCGGCTGGGCTTTGCCGTGGGCAACGAATTTTCCGACCATGTGACCGAGCGCGGCAATTACCTGTGGCTGGCCCATTCCAAGCTGCGCCCGGCCAGCTATGGCCCAGAGCTGCGGGTGGGGGCCCTGCCCGACCATGTGGAAGGCAAAAGCCGCATCCTGCGCAACGGCGCCCTGATCTGGGAAAAGCCGTTCCTGTCGGGCGAGGCGAACATGTCGCACAGCCTGGCCAATCTGGAACACCACCACTTCAAGTATGACCTGTTCCGCCGTCCGGGCGATGTGCATGTGCATTTCTTCGGCACCGCCACCCTGTCCTTCGCCGATGGCATCCGGGCCGAGCCGGGCGACGTGTTCCAACTGGATTGCCCCGCCCTGGGCCTGCCCCTGTCGAACCCGCTTGACCAGCAGCCGGGCGACGCGAAACCCGTCACCGTAGCCATTCTCTAGAGGACGCCATGACCTTCACGCCCGCTCCCTGGCCCCGCCGTCTGCGTTCTCAGGAATGGTTCGGCGGCAATGGCCGCGACCAGATCTATCACCGCGGCTGGATGAAGAATCAGGGCTTTCCGCATGACATGTTCGACGGGCGGCCGGTGATCGGCATCCTGAACACCTGGTCGGAACTGACGCCCTGCAACGCGCATCTGAACGTGCTGGCCGAATTCGTGAAGCGCGGCGTGTATGAAGCCGGCGGCTTCCCGGTGGAAGTGCCGGCGTTTTCCACCAGCGAAAGCGCCTTCCGCCCCACCGCGATGATGTTCCGCAACCTGGCCGCCATGTCGGTGGAGGAACAGATGCGCGGCCAGCCGATGGATGGCTGCGTGCTGCTGGTGGGCTGCGACAAGACCACGCCCAGCCTGCTGATGGCCGCCGGATCAACCGACCTGCCGTCGATCGTGGTGACCGGCGGGCCGATGCTGAACGGCTATTTCAAGGGCGAACGGGTCGGGTCCGGCACGCATCTGTGGAAATTCAGCGAGGCGGTGAAGGCCGGCGAGATGACGCAGGAGGAATTCGCCGAGGCCGAAGCCAGCATGAGCCGCAGCGCGGGGTCGTGCAACACCATGGGCACCGCCAGCACCATGGCCAGCATGGCCGAGGCGCTGGGAATGGCGCTGTCGGGCAATGCCGCCATTCCGGCGGTGGACAGCCGCCGCCGCGTGATGGCCCAGATGTCGGGCCGCC
Organism: Pseudogemmobacter blasticus; assembly: GCF_003071405.1. Lineage (NCBI taxonomy): Bacteria > Pseudomonadati > Pseudomonadota > Alphaproteobacteria > Rhodobacterales > Paracoccaceae > Pseudogemmobacter > Pseudogemmobacter blasticus. The sequence continues at coordinate 1,416,133 of NZ_CP020470.1, forward strand.
GCATCGTGCAGATGGTGAAGGACGATCTGAAACCCTCGGACGTGATGGTGAAGGCCGCGTTCGAAAACGCCATCCGCACCAATGCGGCCATCGGCGGCAGCACCAATGCGGTGATTCACCTGCTGGCCATCGCCGGCCGCGTCGGCGTGGACCTGACGCTGGACGACTGGGACCGCTGCGGCCGCGACGTGCCCACCGTGGTGAACCTGATGCCCTCGGGCAAATACCTGATGGAAGAGTTCTTCTATGCCGGCGGCCTGCCGGTGGTGATCAAGCGGCTGGGCGAGGCGGGCCTTCTGCACAAGGACGCGCTGACCGTCTCGGGGCAGTCGATGTGGGATCAGGTCAAGGATGTGACCAACCACAATGAAGACGTGATCCTGCCCGCCGAAAAGGCGCTGGCGCGGTCGGGCGGCATCGTGGTGGTCAAGGGCAATCTGGCCCCGAAGGGCGCGGTGCTGAAACCGTCGGCGGCCAGCCCGCATCTGCTGGTGCATCGCGGCCGCGCGGTCGTGTTCGAGGACATCGACGACTACAAGGCCAAGATCAACGACGAGGCGCTCGACATCGACGAGACCTGCGTGATGGTGATGAAGAACTGCGGCCCGAAGGGCTATCCCGGCATGGCCGAGGTGGGCAACATGGGCCTGCCGCCCAAGGTGCTGCGCAAGGGCATCACCGATATGGTGCGCATCTCTGACGCGCGCATGTCGGGCACCGCCTATGGCACGGTGGTCCTGCACACCAGCCCCGAGGCCGCGGCGGGCGGCCCGCTGGCGGTGGTGCGCGACGGCGACATGATCGAGCTGGACGTGCCGAACCGCCGCCTGCAACTGGACATTCCCGAGGCGGAACTGGCCGCGCGGCTGGCGGCCTGGAAACCGCTGCACGAACAATACGAAAGCGGCTACGCCTGGTTGCACCAGAAGCATGTGCAGGGCGCCGATACCGGGGCCGACCTTGATTTCCTGAAGGGCTGCCGTGGCGCGCCGGTGGGCCGGGATTCCCACTGATGGCCGCGCGCAACATCGCCCTTGTGGGCATTGGCAAGATCGCGCTGGACCAGCACGTTCCGGCCATTGCCGCCAGCCCGGACTGGACTCTGGCCGCCACCATCAGCCGCAAGGGCGCGGTGGACGGCGTGCCGGCCTATACCGATTTCGCGGCCTTTCTGGCCGAACGCCCCGACGTGCCGGTCGTCTCGCTGTGCCTGCCGCCGGTGCCGCGCTTTGCCTATGCCGAGGCGGCGCTGTTGCAGGGCCGGCATGTGATGCTGGAAAAGCCGCCCGGCGCCACGCTGGCCGAGGTGCAGGAACTGGAACGGCTGGCGGCGGCCCGTGGCCTGACGCTGTACACCACCTGGCACAGCCGCATGGCCCATGCGGTGCAGCCGGCACGCGACTGGCTGACCGACAAGGTGATCCGCCGCGCCCATATCACCTGGCGCGAGGATGTGCGGAAATGGCACCCCGGCCAGGACTGGGTGTTTGAACCCGGCGGGATGGGGGTGTTCGATCCCGGCATCAACGCGCTGTCGATCCTGACCCATATCCTGCCGCAGCCGGTGCATCTGACCGGGGCCGAGCTGGAGTTTCCCGCCAACCGGCAAACGCCCATCGCGGCGCGGCTGGCGTTTTCGGGCAATGTCACCGCCGATTTCGACTGGCGCCAGACCGGACCGCAGACCTGGGACATCGAGGTGGAAACCGACCGGGGCGTCCTGGCGCTGCGGATGGGCGGCAATGTGCTGGAAATCGACGGGCAACCCGCCGGCGGGCAGGCCAGCATCATGGGCGAATACCCCGCCCTTTATGCCCGCATGGCCGAACTGGTGCGGGCCGGGGCCTGCGAGGTGGACCTTGCGCCGATGGTGCATGTGGCCGACGCGCTGACGCTGGGCCGCCGCATCCTGACCGATCCTTTTGACTTCTGAGAGCTGGCCATGACCTTCACCCCCCACGGCAAGCATCTGATCGCGGGCGACTGGATCGCCACCGAGGCGCGCTTCGCCTCGTCCCCCGCCTTTGGCGACAGCCATTCCTTCAGCGCGGGCGATGCCGGTCTGGTGGACCGCGCCTGCGCGGCGGCCGAAGCGGCGTTCTGGGCCTATGGCTGGACCGGGCGCGACGAACGGGCGGCCTTCCTTGAGGCCATCGCGGACGAGATCGAGGCGCGCGGGGCCGCGCTGACCGAGATTGCCATGCAGGAAAGCGGCCTGCCCGAGGCGCGGTTGCAGGGCGAACGCGGGCGCACCACAGGGCAGTTGCGGCTGTTCGCAGCGCATATCCGCAAGGGCGATTATCTGGACCGCCGCCATGATCCGGCGCTGCCCGACCGCGCCCCCCTGCCCCGCCCCGACCTGCGGATGATGCAGCGGCCGGTCGGGCCGGTGGCGGTGTTCGGCGCGTCGAACTTTCCGCTGGCCTTTTCGGTGGCGGGTGGCGACACGGCCTCGGCGCTGGCGGCGGGCTGCCCGGTCGTGGTCAAGGGCCATCCGGCGCATCCCGGCACATCCGAGGTGGTGGCCGAAGCGGTGCTGGCCGCGATCACCCGCTGCGACATGCCGGCGGGCGTGTTCTCGATGATCCACGGCAACACGAACGAGACCGGCACGGCGCTGGTGACGCATCCGCTGATCCGCGCGGTGGGCTTTACCGGCAGCTATCACGGGGGCAAGGCGCTGTTCGACCTGTGCGCCGCGCGGCCAGAGCCGATTCCCTTCTTTGGCGAGCTGGGGTCGATCAACCCGACCTTCCTGCTGCCCGCCGCGCTGGCGGTGCGCGGGGCGGCGCTGGCGCAGGGCTGGGTGGGCAGCCTGACCCTGGGCGCAGGGCAGTTCTGCACCAACCCCGGCCTGCTGATCCTGACCGAAGGGCCGGACGCCGAAGCCTTCGTCACCGCCGCGCAGGCGGCGGCGGAAGCCGTGGCCGAACAGACCATGCTGACCGACGGCATCGCTGCCGCCTATGCGCGCGGGGCCAAGGTCATGGCCGGCGAAGGGGCCGGCGTCCTGGTGGCCGGCGGCACGGCGGGGCGCAAGGCGCGGGCGGCGCTGCTGCGGGTCACGGCGGCCGAATTCCTGGCCAAGCCGGCGCTGGCGCATGAGGTGTTCGGGCCGGTGGGCCTGATCGTGACCGCCCGCGATGGCGACGAGATGCTGGCCCTTGCCCGCGCGCTGGAGGGGCAGTTGACGGCAACGCTGCATCTGGACGGCGACGATACGGCGCTGGCCGCGCGTCTGGCTCCGGTGCTGGAACGCAAGGCGGGCCGTCTGCTGGCGAACGGCTGGCCGACCGGGGTCGAGGTGGCCGATGCCATGGTGCATGGCGGCCCCTTCCCAGCCAGCACGAATTTCGGTGCGACCAGTGTGGGAACCCTGGCGATCCGGCGCTTCCTGCGCCCGGTCTGCTACCAGAACCTGCCCGACGCGCTGTTGCCCAAGGACCTGCGGACCTGAACAGGGACCGCCGGTTGCAGGAACCACCGCCGGGGCACCGTTCGCCCCGGTCACGACCCCCGGCAGGAGGAGCCGGCATTTTCACCCGAGGGAGGAGACGATGATGTTCAAGACCTTGATGTTGACCACGGCGGCCTTTGCCGTTTCGGCCGGAATGGCCCTTGCCGACGGCAAGGTGATCGGCTTTTCGCAGATCGGATCGGAATCCGGCTGGCGGGCGGCGGAAACCACGCTGACCAAGAAGCAGGCCGAGGAGCGCGGCTATCAGCTTCAGTTCTCGGATGCGCAGCAGAAGCAGGAAAACCAGATCGCGGCGATGCGGTCCTTCATCGCGCAGGGTGTGGATGCGATCCTGATCGCGCCGGTGGTGGCAACCGGCTGGGATGCCGTGCTGCAAGAGGCGAAGGAGGCCGAGATTCCGGTCGTTCTGCTGGACCGGATGGTGGACAGCGACCCGTCGCTGTATCTGACCGCCGTCGGATCGAACCTTGTGCATGAAGGCGAGGTGGCCGGCCAATGGCTGGCGGCCACGGTGGGCGACAAGGACTGCCGCATCGTGGAATTGCAGGGCACGACCGGATCTTCGCCCGCCATCGACCGCAAGACCGGCTTTGAAAAGGGCATCGCCGGGCATGACAACCTGAAGATCGTGCAAAGCCAGACCGGCGACTTCACCCGCAGTCTGGGCAAGGAAGTGATGGAAAGCTTCCTTCAGGCCGAAAACGGCGGCAAGGACATCTGCGCGCTTTACGCCCATAACGACGACATGGCGGTCGGCGCGATCCAGGCGATCAAGGAAGCCGGGCTGAAGCCGGGCCAGGATATTCTTGTCGTCTCGATCGACGCGGTGCCCGACATCTTCAAGGCCATGGCCGATGGCGAGGCGAATGCCACGGTCGAACTGACGCCGAACATGGCCGGCCCGGCCTTCGACGCGCTTGAGGCGTTCTGGGCGAACGGCACCGAACCGCCGAAGTTCATCCAGACCGAATCGAAGCTGTATACCCAGGCCGACGATCCGGCCGGGCAATATGAGGCGCGCAAGGATCTGGGCTACTGATCCAACACCGGCAACGGGGTCCGGGCGGCACAGGCTGCCCGGACCCGACGCCCCCCGGGGCGCCGAAGAAGGAGGTGTTGCATGGTGCTCTCGATCCGGTCCCTGACCAAGATCTTCCCGGGAACCCGGGCGCTGGACGGTGTGGATTTCGATCTGCGCGCCGGTGAGGTGCACGCCCTTCTGGGCGAAAACGGCGCGGGCAAGTCCACGCTGATCAAATGCCTGACCGGCGCCTATCAGCGCAGCGCCGGCACCGTGCGGCTGGATGGCGCCGAGATCGCCCCCGCCTCCACGGTCGAGGCGCAGGATCTGGGCATCGGCACGGTCTATCAGGAGGTGAACCTTCTGCCCAACCTGACCGTGGCGCAGAACCTGATGTTCGGCCGCGAACCGCGCCGCTTCGGGCTGATCGACCATCGCAGCCTGCGGGCCGAGGCGCGGCGCCTTCTGGCCGATTACGGGCTGGACATCGACGTTGACCGCGATCTGGGCAGCTATTCGGTGGCGGTGCGCCAGATCGTGGCGATTGCCCGCGCGGTGGCGCTGTCGGGCAAGGTGCTGATCCTGGACGAGCCGACCGCCAGCCTGGACGCGCGCGAGGTGCAGATGCTGTTCAAGGTGGTGCGCGGACTGCGTGACCGCGGCCTTGGCATCATCTTCGTGTCGCATTTCCTGGATCAGGTCTTTGACCTGTGCGACCGCGTGACCGTGCTGCGCAACGGCCGGCATGTGGTGACGACCGAGACCGACGCGCTGGACCGGATGGCGCTGATCGAACACATGCTGGGCCGCACCCTGCGCGACGAGGTGCTGCACAACCCGCCGCCCGACCGGGGGCCAAGGCCAGAGATGCTGCGTTTCACCGGCATCGGCCGCCGGGGCGTGGTAGAACCGTTCGACCTGACCATCGGCAAGGGCGAGGTGGTCGGTCTGGCCGGGCTTCTGGGTTCGGGGCGGACGGAAAGCGCCGAACTGCTGTTCGGCCTGCGCCCGGCACAAACGGGCGAGGCGCGCGACGAAAACGGCAAGCTGGACCTTTCGGGTCCGCGCGCGGCCATCGGGCACGGCTTCGGCTTTGCCCCCGAGGACCGCAAGACCGACGGGATCGTCGCCGACCTGTCGCTGCGCGAGAACATCATCCTTGGCCTTCAGGCGCGGCGCGGCTGGATGCGGCCCATTCCGCGGGCCGAACAGAACCGGCTGGCCGATGACTATATCCGCCGGCTGGACATCCGCACCTCGGGCAAGGAAAAGCCCATCGGTGAACTGTCGGGCGGCAACCAGCAAAAGGCGGTGCTGGCGCGCTGGCTGGCGATGAACCCGCGCTTCCTGATCCTGGACGAACCGACGCGCGGCATCGACGTGGGCGCCCATGCCGAGATTCTGCACCTGATTCACGACCTGGTGGATCAGGGCCTGTCGATCCTGGTGATCTCATCCGAACTGGACGAACTGCTGGCGGTGTCGAACCGCGTGATCGTGCTGCGCGACCGCCGCCATGTCGCCGAACTGACCGGGGCCGCGATTTCGGGCGAAGGCATCATGCGGGCCATCGCCGCCACCGAAGGGGCACCGGCATGACGGGCACCGCACTGAAACGCATCGCGCCGCAACTGCTGGCGCTGGCCGCGCTGGTGGCGCTGGTCTCGCTGTTCTATCCGGGGTTCCTGTCGGTTTCGGTCAATGACGGGCGTCTGGTGGGGCCGGCCATCGACGTGCTGAAACGCAGCGCGCCTGTGGCCATCCTGGCCGTGGGCATGACGCTGGTCATCGCCACGCGCGGCATCGACCTGTCGGTCGGCGCCACCATGGCGATCTGCGGCGCGGTGGCGGCCTATGCCGTCAGCGCCGGCACCGGGCTGCCGGTGGCGCTGGCGCTGGCCATCGGCGCGGGCCTGCTGGCGGGCCTGTGGAACGGTGTTCTGGTGGCGCTTGTGGGCGTGCAGCCCTTCGTCGCCACGCTGATCCTGATGACGGCCGGGCGCGGCATCGCGCAACTGATCACCGAAGGGCGCATCCTGACCTTCACCGACCCGGCCTTTGCCTTTGTCGGCTCGGGCACGCTTTGGGGCCTGCCCTTCCCGGCCTGGCTGTGGCTGGCGCTGGCGGTGCTGACCGCGCTGGTCATGCGGCGCACCGCGCTGGGGATGCTGGTCGAATCCATCGGCATCAACCGCCGCGCCAGTGCGCTGGCGGGTGTGAACGCGGTGGTGCTGCTGATCGCCGTCTACATGGCGATGGGCTTCTGCGCGGCGCTGGCGGGGCTGGTGGTCACCGCCGACATCCGGGGCGCGGATGCCAACAATGCCGGGCTGTGGCTGGAACTGGATGCCATTCTGGCCGTGGTGATCGGCGGCAATTCCCTGCTGGGCGGACGGTTCTCGATCGCGGCCTCGGTGATCGGGGCGCTGATCATCCAGACCATCACCATCGGCATCCGGCTGGCCGGGTTTCCGTCGGAATACAACCTTGTCATCAAGGCCGTGCTGGTGGTGGTGATCCTTGTCCTGCAATCCCCGCGCATCGCGGCCGAATGGCGCTACTGGCGCGACGAGGCCCGCCGCAAGCGCGAAGCCGAAGGGAATGGCACGCCATGAACACCCGCACATTGCCGCTGTTCGTGACCATCGGGATCTTTCTGGCCGGCTGCCTGATCTGCTGGGTGCAGTTCCCCAACATGGCGTCAACCCGGGTTCTGGGCAACCTGCTGACCGACAACGCCTATCTGGGCATTGTCGCGGTCGGGATGACGCTTGTCATCCTGTCGGGGGGCATCGACCTTTCGGTCGGGTCCGTCATCGCCTTTTCGGGTGTCTTCATCGCGGTGATGCTGCGCGACACCGGCCTGCATCCGCTGCCGGTCTTTGCGCTGCTGCTGGGGCTGACCACGGCCTATGGCGCCTGCATGGGCTGGCTGATCGACCGGCTGGCGATGCCGGCCTTCATCGTGACGCTGGCGGGCATGTTCCTGGCGCGCGGGGCGGCCTATCTGCTGTCGATCGACTCGGTTCCGATCACGCATCCGTTCTATCAGACGCTGCAGAACGCCTATTGGCTGATGCCGGGCAAGGGGCGGCTGACGCTGATCGGGGGTACTGATGCTGCTGACCTTCGTCCTTGGCATGATAGTGGCGCACAGAACGCGCTTCGGCACCTCGGTCTATGCCCTGGGCGGCGGCGAACAGACCGCCCGGCTGATGGGGGTGCGGCAGGGCCGGACGACGGTGCTGGTCTATGCCTTTTCCGGGCTGATGGCGGGGCTGTCGGGCATTGTCTTTTCCATCTACACCGGGTCGGGCTATTCGCTGGCCACCGTGGGCACCGAGCTGACGGCCATCGCGGCGGTGGTCATCGGCGGCACGCTGCTGAGCGGCGGCGCGGGCTATGTCTTCGGCACGCTGGTGGGCGTGCTGACGATGGGGCTGATCCAGACCTATATCGTCTTCGACGGCACGCTGTCTTCGTGGTGGACCAAGATCGTGATCGGGCTGTTGCTGCTGGTCTTCATCCTGCTGCAAAAAGGGTTGCTGCACCTGTCGGAAACCCGGCTGGCAGCGCGCGATGCCTGAGGGCAGAGAGAGAGGCACAGTGACAGGCGGGATCGAGATCTTCGACCATCTGCCGGACGGGCGCGCGGTTCAGGCGATCCGCCTGCGTGGGCCACGGCTTGCGGCCACCGTGCTGACGCTGGGCGCCACGGTGCAGGATCTGCGGCTGGACGGCGTTCAGCATCCGCTGGTGTTGGGGTTTCCCACGGCCGCTGCCTATCTGGGCGCGGGCCTCTACAGCGGCGCCATCGTCGGCCGCTTTGCCAACCGGATCGGCGGGGCGCGGTTCACGCTGGACGGCATCGAATACCGGCTGGAGGCCAACGAAGGGCGCAACCTGCTGCATGGCGGGGCGGACGGGCTGCACGCAAGGCTGTGGCAGGTGGTGACGCTGCGCGAAGACAGCGTGACGCTGACCGCCACCCTGCCCGATGGCCACATGGGTTTTCCGGGCGAATTGCGGATCGCGGCCACCCTCTCGGTGCCGGGCGACGCGCTGGAGATCGAGCTTCGGGCCGAGGCCGAGGCGCCGACCCCGGTCAGCCTGGCCCATCACGGCTATTTCACGCTGGACGGGCGCGGCGACAGCCGCGGCCACCGTCTGCGGCTGGCGGCCGATCACTACCTGCCGGTGGATGACGCGCTGATTCCGACGGGAGAGATCGCCCCCGTTGCGGGCACGGCCTTCGACTTTCGCACCGCGCGGCCCATCGGCGATGCGGGCTATGACCACAACTTCTGCCTGTCGCCGGCGCGCGGGCCGCTGCGCCCGGTGGCCTGGCTGCAGGGCCAGGACGGCATTCAGATGCGGGTGGAAACCACCGAACCCGGCCTGCAGCTTTATGACGGGCGGCATTTCGCGGGCGTGCCGGGGCTGGACGGGCGGGTTTACGGCCCTCATGCGGGCGTCGCGCTGGAAACCCAGGGCTGGCCCGATGCCCCGAACCGCCCCGGCTTTCCGCCCTGCATCCTGCGCCCCGGGCAGGACTGGTGCGCAAGAACGCGGCATGTCTTCCTGAAATCCGGCCAGTCTGGCTAAGGGCGTGCGCGCGCAGTGGCGGGGGCCACGGCGGCAGGCTAGAACGGGACCAGCACCACAGCGGAGGCCGGATTGGCCGAAGACATACCCCTGACCCATCGGCGGATCTGGCGGATTGCCGGGCCGATCGTGCTGTCGAACGCCACCGTGCCCCTGCTGGGCGCGGTGGATACCGGCGTGGTGGGCCAGATGGGGGCAGCGGCGCCGATTGGCGCGGTGGGGCTGGGCGCGGTGATCCTGGCCACGCTGTACTGGATCTTCGGCTTTCTGCGCATGGGCACCAGCGGGCTGACGGCACAGGCGCATGGTGCGGGCAACCGGGCGGAACGGGCCGCGATCCTGTATCGCGCGCTTCTGATCGCCGGGGTGGCGGGGCTGGTGCTGATCGCGGCGCAGGGGGTGCTGATCCACGGCGCCTTCCTGATCGCGCCGGCCAGCCCCGAGGTGGAAACCCTGGCCCGGCAATATCTGGCGATCCGCATCTGGGGCGCCCCCGCCACCATCGGGCTTTACGCGCTGATGGGCTGGCTGATCGCGGTCGAACGGTCACGGGGCATGGTCGCCTTGCAGATCTGGATCAACGGCGTGAACGTCGTGCTGGACCTGTGGTTCGTGCTGGGGCTTGGCTGGGGCGTGCCGGGCGTGGCGGTGGCCACCCTGATCGCGGAATGGACCGGCCTTGCCCTGGGCCTGTGGCTGTGCCGCGAGGCGTTCGGGCCGGTCTTTGCCGAAGCGCGGGCGCGCATCGCCGACCGCGCGGCGCTGCGGGTGATGCTGGACGTGAACCGCGACATCATGATCCGGTCCGTGCTGTTGCAGGTCAGCTTCACCACCTTCATCTTCCTGGGCGCCCGCGAAGGCGACGTGACGCTGGCGGCCAATCAGGTGCTGCTGCAATTCCTTGAAATCACCGCCTATGCGCTGGACGGTTTTGCCTTTGCCGCCGAAACGCTGGTCGGCCAGGCGGTGGGGGCACGGTCGGCCCCGGCGGTGCGGCGGGCGTCGCGGCTGGCGATGCAATGGGGGTTCATCGGGGCGGGGCTGCTGGCGGCGGTCTTCGCGCTGTTCGGGCCGGGGATCATTGACCTGATGGCCACCGCGCCCGAAGTGCGGGCCGAGGCGCGGCACTATCTGTTCTGGGTCGTCGCCGCGCCGCTGATCGGCAGCGCCGCCTGGACCTATGACGGCATCTATATCGGCGCCACGCTGACACGCGCGATGCGGCAGTTGATGATCCTGTGCGTCGGCATCTATGCCATCGCCCTGCTGGTGCTGGTGCCCACGCTGGGCAACCACGGGCTTTGGGCCGCGCTGATGGTGCTGAACGGGGCGCGGTCGGTGGCCATGCACCTGCGCGCCCCCGAAGCCGAAGCCAAGGCCGCCGCCGCGTAAGGCTTGCCTTCGCCCCGCGCGCTGGCCATGATTGCCCCTGCGAAAGCCTGGGGAAGATCATGCGGAAGTTTCTGGTCGTGCTCGACGACAGTCGGGAATGCCTGAATGCGATGCGGTTCGCGGCACTGCGCGCCGCCCATACCGGGGCCGGCGTCACCATCCTGTCGATCATCCCGCCCGAGGAGTTCCAGCACTGGATGGGCGTGGCCGACCTGATGCGCGCCGAGGCGCGCGAACGGATCGAGGCGCATTTCGAGGTTTTCGCCAAGTGGATGCGCGACAAGCAGGGCATCAACCCCGAACTGGTGATCCGCGAAGGCGATCCGGTGGCCGAGATTCTGGCCCAGGTGAAGGAAGACCCGGAAATCGGCGTGCTGGTTCTGGGCGCGGGCACCGAAAAGGCCGGCCCCGGCCCGCTGGTCACCGCCATGACCCGCAACTCGGGCAACCTGCCGATTCCGGTCACCATCGTGCCGGGCGACATGTCGAAGGAACGGCTGGAAAGCATCACCTGAGCGTCGCCGCAGGACGCGGGGCGGAATCCCCCACCTGCGAACATGCAAGATTCCCTTTTCAAGCCGCCCGATTGGCGGCAGCATGGCGGCAACCGCCTTTGCATTCTTTCGGGGATTTCCGGTATGCGCCTTGGGAAGCTGCTTCTTGTCTGCCTGATGCTGATCCTGGCACCGCTGTCCGCCGCCCGCGCGCAGGGCTGGGCCGACCAGCCGTTCGACGCCTCGACCATGAGCCGCGAGGATGTGGCCACGCTGCAGGCCGCGCTGGCCTTTTCCGGCGATTACTTCGGCTTCACCGATGGCGTCTGGAACAATGACGCGCAGGCGGCGCTGGAAGCCTATGTGAAACGTGAAGATGGCGGCGGCCGCCCGCTGTTCCGCCACATCGAAAAGCCGGTCATGGCGCTGGAAGAAGAGCGGATGAAGAACGGCTGGCAGTTGTTCTATTCCGAAAGCACCAACACCTCTTACCTGCATCCGTTCGAGATGCTGAAAGAGGTGGACAACCCCGATGCCGTGGAATTCCTGTCCGCGGATGAAGGGTTCAGCATGTATGTCCGCTTCACCGATCAGCCGGGGATGAAGGACATCCATGACTGGTTCATGTCGAAATCGCTGAAATCCGCCGACCCCTACCAGTTTGCCGACGACAACCTTTCGATCACCTCGACCACGATCGAGGGCGATTACATCGCCTATGTGCGGTCGGACCGGAATGGCAGCAACTGGTCAACCATTTCCATCGTGCTGACGCCCTCCTACTTCCCGCAACTGAACCTGATGGCGGCCAGCATGACGGTGGGCGGCAGCCCGGCCTCGCTGATCTGGACCAAGGGCGGGGTGATCGACCAGTTGATCAACGGCGGCGGGGGCGGCGCTGCCCCCGATCCGACGCCCCGGATCGCCTCGAACGACCCCAAGGATCAGGTGCTGCGACCGATGCCGCCCGGCGTGGAGGCATCCCCCCCTGCCGCGACGCCCGACCCAGGCCCGGCAACGGTGGATGTGGCCGGCGCCAGCCCGGTTGACCCCACGCCCAAGCCCCCAGCCCTTGGAACGCCTGCCCCCGGCGGCGCGACCCCGATCCCCACCCCCACGCCCGGCGGCACGCCCGGCCCGTCGCCTTCGGTCATTGGCGTGGGCAATCCCGGCCCGGCCCCGGTGATGGCCCCCGGCACCGGCGCGGCCCCGTCGCTGCCCGCCCTGGGCACGCCCGCCCCCGAACCCGAACCGCCGAAGGCCAAGGTGACCGGCACGCTGAAAAGCTCGGGCACCGGGTTCTATATCGCGCCCACCATGCTGGTGACGGCCGCCCATGTGATCGAAGGCTGCAGCGCGGTGGCCATGATCGACGGCACCCCGCTGGACATCATGGCCGCCGACAGCTCGCTGGATATTGCCGTCCTGTCGGGCGCCACCGATGCGGGCGTCTGGCTGAAACTGTCGGCGCTTGAGGTGCCCAAGCTGGGCGAGGCGGTGACGGCCCTGGGATACCCCTATTACACCAGCCTCGATCAGGGCCTGACCGTCACCAGCGGCAATGTCAGCGCGCTGCGCGGGGCGGACGGGTCTTCCAACCGGGTGATGATCACGGCCCCGGTGCAGCCCGGCAATTCGGGCGGGCCGCTTCTGAACAAGAAGGGCGCGGTGATCGGCGTGGTGGTCAGCCGGATCGACGATCTGGCGGTGCTGGAAGAAACCGGCAGCCTGCCGCAGAACATGAACTTCGCGGTGCCCTCGGGGCCGCTGCTGACCTTCCTTGCGCAAAACCGGATCAGCCGCCCGCAAGGCGATGGCACCGGCGCCGAAATGTCGGGCGAAGTGCCCGATGGCGTTGCGAAAGCGGTGATCCCGCTGCATTGCTATCAATAAGCCGGTATCGCCCCTGTCGGGGCGATCCGGCTAAGCCGATTGCCGGTCAGGCCGCATAAGCGGGTGCTGACAGCGCGGCCGTTGACGAAGTGCCGAGTTGCGCAGCTTATCCGCGCAAACAGAATTCGGACCCATCATGCAAGTTACAGCCGCCCCCGATCACGGTGCGCGGACAGGCCGATTCGGCCTGCGCCGCCCGGAAGTTTCCGCCCAATTGCTGAACCTTCTGATCGCCACCTATCTGCTGGCCACCTGCAATGCCACCTACTGGGGCAAGCTGATCGAGATCTTCGGCGACCGGCCGGTTGCCATGGTCACGCTGGCGCTGGCCGTCTGGGCGCTGTTCATGCTGGTGGTTTCGCTGCTGGCCGTGGGCTGGCTACAAAAGCCGATGCTGGCCTTTCTGGTCGTTCTGGCCGCCGTCACCTCGTTCTATCAGGACAAGCTGGGCGTGATCATCGACCGCGAGATGATCCAGAACGCGCTGACCACCACGGTCAACGAAGGCAAGCACCTGATCACCCCGAACTTCCTGCTGCATGTGCTGCTGCGGGCGGTGCCAGGGCTGGTTCTGGTGTTCTGGCCGCGGGTGCGGCGGCGCAGCTTCCTGCGCGGCACGCTGGCCTGGGTGCTGACCTGCAGCGCGGCCGCGGCCATGGTGGTGGGGTTGCTGTTCACCGACCTCAAGGGATTTTCCACCTCGCTGCGCGGGCGCAAGGATCTGATCGGCAGCACGCAGCCGCTGGCCCCGCTGGGCGGCGCCATCCGCTATGCCCGCCTGTTGCAGAAATCGGCCAAGATCGTGACCCAGCCCTTCGGCCGTGACGCCACCAAGGGCCCGCGTCTGGCGGCGGCCGGCAAGCCGGTGCTGATGGTCATCGTCGCGGGCGAGACGGGGCGCGCGCAGAACTGGGCCCTGGGCGGCTATGGCCGCGACACCAACCCGGAACTTGCCAAGCGCGACATCCTGTACTTTTCGAATGTCACAAGCTGCGGAACGGCCACCGCCACCTCGCTTCCCTGCATGTTTTCGCACCTGACGCGGGAAGACTACAGCTATGAGGCCGGCCTTTCGTATGAAAACCTGCTGGACGTGCTGTCCCATGCCGGGGTGCATGTCGAATGGTGGGACAACAACACCGGCGACAAGGACATCGCCAACCGCGTCACCAGCCACATGATGACGAAAGAGGATGACGCCGCCGCCTGCGCGGAAGGCGAGTGCATCGACGCCGTGTTCCTGCCCCGGCTGGCCAAGGTGGCCGAGACGATGACCGAAGACACCGTGATCGTGCTGCACCAGATCGGCAGCCACGGCCCCAGCTACTGGCTGCGCTACCCCAAGGATCAGGAGGTGTTCAAACCCGCCTGCCATTCGCCGGAACTTGCCACCTGCTCGCCCGAGGAAATCGTCAACGCCTATGACAACACCATCCGCTACACCGACCGCTTCCTGTCGCAGGTGATCGACATGCTGGCCACGCAGGATCGGGTGATCCCGGCCATGTTCTATGTCTCGGACCACGGGGAATCGCTGGGCGAAGGCGGGCTTTATCTGCACGGCGCGCCCTGGTTCATGGCGCCCGATTTCCAGACGCATGTGCCCATGGTGATGTGGACACCGCCGGCCTTCCGCAATGCGATGGGTCTGGATCAGGCCTGCATCGGGGCGCGCAAGGACCAGCCGGCCAGCCATGACAACATGTTCGCCACCATCCTTGGCCTGATGGACATCAAGACCGAGGTGCGCGACGATGCGCTGGATCTGACCGCAGGCTGCAAGGGGCAGGAGAGCTGAGATGACCGGCGACGGGATTCCGCCGCGCAAGACGGGGCTTGCCCATTTCGCGGCGGCGGCCAGCTATTCCGCGGCCGGGCTGAAACGGCTGGCGCAGGAAAGCGCCTTCCGGCAAGAGGCGCTGGCGGGCGTTGCTATCCTGCTGGCAATGGCGGTTCTGGGCGCCTCGGTCGGGGAAATGCTGGGCTTCTTCGCCCTGCTCTGCCTGCTGATCGCGGTCGAGGCGCTGAACACCGCGATCGAAGTGGTGGTCGATCATCTGGCGCCCAGGGAATGGGCCCGCTTCGCCAAGGAGGCCAAGGATCTGGGGTCGCTGGCCGTGGCGATGACGATCACCGCCATCGGTGCCTATCTTCTGTGGGTGATCCTGGCCTGACAGGACGGCGTGCGCGCCCTTTGCCGCCGCGCGCCAAGCCATGCCGCAAGCGCATCGCTGCCATACCGCATCGGGCGTGGCGCTGCACCGCAGCACGGCCTACATTCCTGCCCGGGGAAGAGTGTTTGCAAAGGAAGTGTATGATGTCGGCCGTCAAATCCGCCCCGCGTTCGGGCAAGCCCGCAGTGAATGCTGCCGTGGCCTATCACGCCGAGGAACGCGCGTTGCTGCGGGCGGTTCAACTGCAATCGTTGTCCGCGCTGGATGAAATGTACGCCTACTGGGGCTCGGACCGGGCCTGAGGCTGCTGTGCGACAACTGCGCCCGGGGCCATTCCGGCCCGGGCAGGTTGACTAATGCCGCGACGGGGCGCATATCCCGACTGGAATGGTTGGAGATACCCCATGTTCATCCAGACGGAATCCACCCCGAACCCCGCCACGCTGAAGTTCCTGCCGGGGCAGACGGTGCTTGAAATCGGCACGGCCGATTTCCCCGATGCGGCGGCGGCGGATAAATCGCCCCTGGCCCGGCGCATCTTCGCGGCTGGCGGCGTGACCGGCGTCTTCTTCGGGTCAGACTTCGTGACGGTCACCAAGGCCGACGATGTGGAATGGCAGCATATCAAGCCGCAGATCCTGGGCGCGATCATGGAGCATTTCCAGTCGGGCGCGGCTGTGATGGAAGGCGAGGCCAAGGCGGCCGGCGGCCATGCCGAACACAGCGGCGCCGATGCCGACATCGTGCGCCAGATCAAGGAGCTGCTGGATACCCGCGTCCGCCCCGCCGTGGCGCAGGACGGGGGCGACATCACCTTCCACGGTTTTGACCGCGGCGTCGTCTATCTGCACATGCAGGGCGCCTGCGCGGGCTGCCCCTCCAGCACGCTGACGCTGAAGATGGGCATCGAAAACCTGCTGCGGCACTACATTCCCGAAGTGCTTGAGGTGCGCCCTGTCGCCGCCTGAAACGGTTCTGGCCTTCGACACATCGGCGGCGCATTGCGCCGCCGCTTTGCTTTTGCCCGATGGACGCTGCCTGCTGCGGCAGGACGCCATGCAGAAGGGGCAGGCCGAACGGCTGATCCCGCTGCTTGAGGGACTGCTGGCCGAAGGCGGCATCGGCTGGGCCGATCTGACGCGGATCGGCGTCGGCACCGGCCCGGGCAATTTCACCGGCGTCCGCATTGCGGTGGCCGCCGCGCGCGGGCTGGCGCTGGGGCTGGGCATCCCGGCGGTCGGGGTGACAACGCTTGAGGCGCTGGCCCATACCCTGCCCCGCCCCCTGCGCGTGGTCGAGGATGCGCGGCAAGGGCTGGCCTATGTGCAGGATTTCCCCGAGGGCGCGGCGTATCTGGTGGCGCTGGCCGATCTGCCCGCCGCCCCCGGAAGACCTGTCACCGGCAGCGCCGCCGGCCCCCATGCCCTGCCCCCGGCCCTGCCGCTGGCCGAAGCGATTGCCCGCATCGCCGCCATCCGCGACGGCGCCCCGCGCCCCGCCCCGTTCTACCTGCGCGCGGCCGATGCCGCGCCGCCCGCCGATCCGCCGCCGGTGATCCTGCCGTGACCCCGGCCGACCGCGCCGCCCTGCACCGCCTGTGCTTCCGCACGCCCCGCCCCTGGTCCGAGGCCGAGTTCGCCCTGTTCGACAGCGATCCGCTGGCCTTCACCCTGGTCGAAGGCGATGCCGGCTTCCTGACCGGGCGCGCCGTGGCCGGCGAGGCCGAGCTGCTGACGCTGGCGGTGTCGCCACAGGCCCGCCGGCGCGGGCTGGGGCGGCGGCTGGTGGAACGCTTCGTCTATCAGGCCCGGTTGCGCGGCGCGACCCGCGCCTTCCTTGAGGTCAGCGCCGAAAACGCCGCCGCCATCGCGCTTTACGATTCGGCAGGCTTCGCCCAGGCGGGCCGGCGGCGCGGTTACTACCACGATGCGGACGGTCGCCGGATCGACGCACTGGTCCTTGCGCGCGACCTGTAACCCCTGCCACCCGCGCCAGACGCGAGGTCACCCCGCATAGCCTGACCAAAGGGTCAGGTTCCCGCCGCCGTTCACGCGAATCCGACTTGACCCCCAAGGGCGACTCCCGCCTAATCTGCGCCGTAAGCTGCCCGCGACCGGGTTTCCCGGCGGACGTGGTGGCACTGTGGTCCATCAACCGGGAGAGCACCCATGACCCTGATGAAATCCCTTGCGGGGGCAACCGCTGCCCTGGCCCTCATGGCCGGCGCCGCTGCGGCAGAGCCGGCGGTCATCTACGACCTTGGCGGCAAGTTCGACAAATCCTTCAACGAAGCCGCCTTCGGCGGGGCCGAGAAATGGGCCAAGGAAACCGGCGGCACCTACAAGGAACTGGAAATGCAGGACGAGGCCCAGCGCGAACAGGCGCTGCGTCGTCTGGCCGAGTCGGGCGCCAACCCCATCGTGACCACCGGCTTCGCCATGTCGGACCCGATCACCAAGGTCGCCCCCGACTTCCCGAACACCAAGTTCGTCACCATCGACGGCTGGGTCGATCCGGCGACCAACCCGAATGTGCTGTCGATCGGCTTCTCGGAACATGAAGGGTCGTATCTGGTGGGGATGCTGGCGGCGCAGGCCTCCAAGACCGGCACCGTCGGCTTCATCGGCGGCATGGACATTCCGCTGATCCGCAACTTCGCCTGCGGCTATGCCCAGGGCGCCAAGGCGGTGAACCCCGACATCAAGTTCATCTCGGCCATGACCGGCACCACACCGGCCGCCTGGAATGACCCGGTGAAGGGCGCCGAACTGGCCAAGGCGCAAAAGGCGCAGGGCGCCGACGTGATCTATGCCGCCGCCGGCGGCACCGGCATCGGCGTGCTGCAGGCCGCCGCCGACGAAGGCATCCTGTCGATCGGCGTGGACAGCAACCAGAACCACCTGCACCCCGGGCAGGTTCTGACCTCGATGATGAAGCGCGTCGATGTGGCCGTGTTCAACGCCTTCACCGCCGGCGAGGCGCTGGACACCAAGCCGCAGACGCTGGGCCTTAAGGAAGATGGCGTCGGCTATGCGCTGGATGACAACAACGCCGCGCTGATCACGCCCGAAATGAAGGCCGCGGTGGACGCGGCCGCCGCCAAGATCATCTCGGGCGAGCTGAAGGTGCATGACTACCGCACCGACAACACCTGCCCGGCGGCGACGTTCTGATCGGGCCCAGGCCAGTTTGAACCGGGGCCGCGCCACATCTGGCGCGGCCCTTGTCGCAGAAGGGCCGCGCGTCGCGCAGGCCCGGCTGCACGGCAGACAAGGCGGGCCACAACCGCCAGATGCCACCGGGGAAGGGACAGGGGATGAGCGACACTTCCTTTGCGATCGAGCTGAAGGGCATTTCCAAGGCCTTCGGTCCGGTCCAGGCCAACAAGGACATCAACATCGCGGTGCCCAAGGGCACGATCCACGGCATCATCGGCGAAAACGGCGCCGGGAAGTCGACGCTGATGTCGATCCTTTACGGCTTCTACAAGGCCGATTCCGGCCAGATCTTCATCAGCGGCAAGCCGACCCCCATCCCCGACAGCCAAAGCGCCATCCGCGCCGGCATCGGCATGGTGTTCCAGCATTTCAAGCTGGTGCAGAATTTCACGGTGCTGGAAAACATCATCCTTGGCGCCGAAGAAGGGGCGATGCTCAACACCTCGCTGGCCCGGGCGCGCAAGACGCTGAAGCAACTGGCCGACGATTATGAACTGGATGTCGATCCCGATGCGCTGATCGAGGATCTGTCGGTCGGTCACCAGCAGCGGGTGGAAATCCTCAAGGCACTGTATCGTCAGGCCGACATCCTGATCCTTGACGAACCCACCGGCGTGCTGACCCCGGCCGAGGCCGACCACCTGTTCCGCATCCTGAAAGGGCTGAAGGATCAGGGCAAGACCATCATCCTGATCACCCACAAGCTGCGCGAGATCATGGAATCAACCGACAATGTCAGCGTCATGCGGCGCGGCACCATGGTTGCCACGGTGAAAACCGCCGAAACCAGCCCCGAGGCACTGGCCGAGCTGATGGTGGGCCGCAAGGTGCTGCTGGAAGTGGAAAAAGGCCCCGCCACCCCCGGCGAGACGGTGCTGAAACTGGAAGACCTGCGGATTCGGGACGAACACGGCGTCGAACGCCTGAAAGGCATCAGCCTTGAAATCCGCGCGGGCGAGATTCTGGGGATTGCCGGCGTCGCGGGCAATGGCCAGTCGGAACTGCTGGCGGCCCTTGGCGGCATGATGCGCGCCACCGGCCGCGCCACGCTGAAAGGCGCCGCTCTGCCGCTGTCGGGCGCCGGGTCGGATGGGCAAAGCCGCCGCCGCGCCGGCATCGCCCATGTGCCCGAAGACCGCCAGCATTACGGCCTGATCCTGGATTTCGCCGCCTGGGAAAACATCGCCTTCGGTTATCACAACGATCCCGACTACCAGAAGAATGCCCTGATCATGGACAACGCCGCGCTGAAGGCAGACACGGCGCGCAAGATGGAAACCTATGACGTGCGCCCGCCGATCCCGGCGCTGGCGGCCAAGAATTTCTCGGGCGGGAACCAGCAGAAGATCGTCGTCGCGCGGGAATTTGAACAGGATCCGGTGCTGCTGCTGGTCGGCCAGCCCACGCGCGGCGTCGACATCGGCGCCATCGAGTTCATCCACAAGCAGATCATCGCGCTGCGCGACAAGGGCGTGGCCGTGCTGCTGGTCAGCGTCGAGCTGGACGAGATCATGTCGCTCTCGGACCGGATCGCCGTGATGTTCGACGGCCAGATCATGGGCTACCGCGACCCCGCCACCACCAATGAACGCGAGCTGGGCCTGTTGATGGCCGGCATCACCGACCAGAAGGGAGAGGCCGCCTGATGGACCGCCTGCCGCGTTGGGCCGATCTGGCCCTTGTGCCGCTCATTTCGCTTCTGCTGGCCGCGATCATCTCGGCCCTTGTCATTCTGGCCATCGGCCAGGACCCGTGGGAAGCCATCACCGTCATGGTGCAAGGGTCGCTGATGTCGGCCTATGGCTGGGGCTATACGCTGTATTACACCACCAGCTTCATCTTCACCGGCCTTTGCGTCACCATCGCCTTCCACGCCGGCCTGTTCAACATCGGCGGTGAAGGGCAGGCGCAACTGGGTGGCCTGGGCGTGGCGCTGGCCTGCCTGTTCATTCCCTGGCCGCACTGGTCGCTGGCGCTGATCGGCGCCTCGCTGGCGGCGGCGGCCTTCGGCGCGGCCTGGATCGCCATTCCGGCCTGGCTGCAGGCCCGGCGCGGCAGCCATATCGTGATCACCACGATCATGTTCAACTACATCGCCTCCAGCCTGATGATCTTCATGCTGGTCGATGTGCTGCGCCCGCCGGGCCAGCAAGACCCCTCGACCGCCAACTTCCCGGCGGTCACGCATATCCCCTCGCTGGATGAACTGCCGCTGTTCAACCTGATCTTCACCAAGCCGGTGCCGGCCAATATCTCGCTGCTGATCGCGCTGGCCGTGGCGGCGGGGGTCTGGGTGCTGCTGTGGCACACACGGCTGGGCTACCAGATCCGCGCCTTCGGCAAGTCCGAAGCGGGCGCGCGCTATGCCGGGATCAGCGCCACCAAGATCACCATGATCGCGCTGATGCTGTCGGGCGCGCTGGCCGGGATGATGGCCATCAACAACGTGATGGGCGAGGCCGAGCGTCTGGTCGGCAATTCGGCCAGCGGCGCGGGCTTCATCGGCATCGCCGTGGCGCTGATGGGCCGCAACCACCCGATCGGGGTGGTGCTGGCGGCGCTGTTGTTCGGCTTCCTGTTTCAGGGCGGGGCGGAACTGGGCATGTGGACCAAGATCCCCATCGAGATGCGGATCGTGGTGCAGGGTCTGGTGATCCTGTTCACCGGCGCGCTGGACATGATGGTGCGCATGATGCTGACCCGGATCTTCGCCCTTTTCCGCAACCCAAGGCCGGTGGGGGCCGCGTGATGGATTACGCAACGATCCTGCAACTGCTTGACACCACCATCCGGCTGGCAACGCCGCTGATGTTCGCCTGCATCGCCGGGCTTTACTCGGAACGCTCCGGCGTCTTCGACATCGGGCTGGAAGGAAAGATGCTGGTCGCCGCCATGTGTTCGGGCGCCGTGGCCTTCTACACCGGCTCGGTCTGGGCGGGGCTGGGGGCGGGCATCCTGGGCTCGATGGCCTTTGCGCTCATCCACGGGCTGACCTCGATCACCTTCCGCGGCAACCAGTTGATCGCCGGCGTGGCGCTGAACTTCCTGGCCTCGGGGCTGACCGTTCTGGTGGCGCAGGCGCTGTTCCGCCAGGGCGGCCGCACACCGCCGCTGACGGGCGACGCCCGCTTCAACCCGATCACCCTGCCCGGGGCCGAGGCGATGAAGGATGTGCCGCTGATCGGCCCGCTCTATTACGAGGTGATCTCGGGCCATTCGGTGCTGGTCTATGCCGCCTTCGGCGTGGTCGCGCTGACCTGGTGGGTGATGTATCGCACCCGCTTCGGCCTGCGGCTGCGCGCCGTGGGGGAAAACCCTGCGGCGGTCGATACGGCCGGCGTCTCGGTCACGGGGCTGCGGTTTTCGGCGGTGATGATCACCGGCATCCTCTGCGGGCTGGCCGGCGCCTATATGGCCACCGCGCTGCAAGCCGGCTTCGGCAAGGAAATGACCGCCGGTCGCGGCTATATCGCGCTGGCGGCGCTGATCTTCGCCAAATGGCGCCCGGTCGCGGCCATGTGGGCCTGCCTGCTGTTCGGCTTCTTCCAGGCGCTGGCGCTGCGCTCGGATGTGGTTGGCAGCATCGTGCCGTTCCGCATCCCCGGCTCCTTCCTTGAAGCCCTGCCCTATGTGCTGACAGTCTTCGTGCTGGCCGGCTTTGTCGGCAAGGCGATCCCGCCGCGCGCGGGCGGCGAGCCCTATGTGAAGGAACGCTAGACCCGCCCCGCCTCATTTTCTGTCCAGAAATATCCTCGGGGGTCCGGGGGGCGAAGCGCCCCCGGGGCCTGCCACAGCAGAAAGGCCAGACCGATGACCGAAGCCGCCGCCCTGATCCGTGCCCGCGCCGGCGATGCCCCGGTGCGCCTGGGTCTGATCCTCGGCTCCGGCCTTGGCCATCTGGCCCATGCGGTGGATGGCCCGGCCATCCCCTATGACGAGTTGCCCGGATTTCCGCATGTCGGCGTCTCGGGCCACAATCCGAACCTGCATGTCGGCACGCTGGAAGGCGTCCGCGTCGCCGTGTTCGGGGCGCGGGAACATTACTACGAAAACGGCAACCCCGCCGCGATGCGGACGGCGCTGGAAACGCTCAAGGCGCTTGGCGCGACCGACCTGATCGCCACCAATGCCGCCGGCAGCCTGCGCCCCGACATTCCGCCCGGCGACCTGATGCTGCTCTCCGACCACATCAACTACAACGGGCTGAACCCGCTGATCGGCGAAAAGACCGACGCCCGCTTCGTGCCGATGACCGAAGCCCACTCCCCCGCCCTGCGTGCCGGCCTGCGCGCCGCCGCCCAGACCGAGGGGCTGCCGCTGCCCGAAGGCGTTTACTGCTGGTATTCCGGCCCTTCGTTCGAAACCCCGGCCGAAATCCGTATGCTCAAGATGCTGGGCGGCGATACCGTCGGCATGTCCACCGTGCCCGAGGTGATCCTTGCGCGCTTTCTGGGCCTGAATGTCGCGGCCATCTCGACCATCACCAACATGGCCGCCGGGATGAGCAGCGAATCCATCAGCCACGAACACACCAAGGCCATGGCCCCGCTGGGTGCGGCAAAACTGGAACGCATCCTGAGGCAATTCCTGCGCAACCTGCGCTAGGGAAATCCGGCCTTTGACTTTGCCGCCAAAGGGGCGCAACCCTTTGGACAACCCGTTCCTTTCAGCCCCACCGCCCCGATGCAGCTCTACCTTCCCATTGCCGAGGTCTCGGTCGATGCCTTCCTGCTTCTCGGGATCGGCGGCATCGTCGGCTTTCTGTCGGGCATGTTCGGCGTGGGCGGGGGGTTCCTGATCACGCCGCTTCTGTTCTTCATCGGCGTGCCGCCCGCCGTGGCGGTGGCAACCGGGGCGAACCAGGTCGTCGCCTCGTCGATCTCGGGCGTTCTGGCCCAGCTCAAGCGCAAGGCGGTGGATTTCCGCATGGGCTTTGTGCTGCTTGTCTCGGGCGTGGTGGGGTCGGCCATCGGCATCAAGGTCTTTTCGGTGATGCAGGCGCTGGGGCAGCTCGATCTGTTCGTGCAACTGTCCTACGTCGTCTTCCTTGGCTTCATCGGCGCCGCGATGTTCCAGGAATCGCTGCGGGCGCTGCTGCGGTCGGCCAATGCCCGCGCGCCGGTGCGGCGGGCGCATACCCATAGCTGGGTGCACCGCCTGCCGCTGAAGATGAAATTCCGCGCCAGCGGGCTTTACATCAGCGTCATTCCCCCGGCCCTGATCGGGGCCTTCGTCGGCTTTCTGGCCGCGATCATGGGGGTCGGCGGCGGGTTCATCCTGGTGCCCGCCATGATCTACCTGCTGGGGATGCCGACCAAGGTCGTGATCGGAACCTCACTTTTCCAGATCATCTTCGTCACCGCCTTCACCACCGTGATGCACGCCGTGAACAGCCAGACGGTCGACATGCTGCTGGCGCTGGTGCTGATCCTGGGCGGCGTGATCGGGGCGCAGATCGGCGCCATCGTCGGGCTGCGGCTCAAGGCCGAACAGTTGCGGGTGCTGCTGTCGCTGCTGGTGCTGGGCGTGGCGCTGCGCATCGGGGTGGATCTGCTGATCCGCCCGGCCGAGCTTTACAGCGTGGCGCCGGGGGTCTTGCCGTGATCCGGGCGCTGCTCCTTCTGCTGGCCCTTGCCCTGCCCGCCGCGGCGCAGGAAACCATCGTGTCCGGCCTCAGCCAGAACCGGGTGTCGATCACCGCCGATTTCGACGGGTCCGAAATCCTGATCTACGGCGCGATCAAGCGCGAATCCCCCGCCCCCGAAGGCCGCATGGACGTGATCATCACGATCGAGGGTCCGCCGACCCCGGTCACCGTCCGCCGCAAGGACCGGGTGGCCGGGATCTGGATCAACGATGCGGCGGTCCGGGTGGACAGCGCGCCCACCTTCTATGCCGTCGCCACCACCGGCCGCCTGCATGACGTGCTGGGCGCGACCGAGAACATCCGCCATAACATCACCATCGACCGGCTGATCCGCGCCATCGGCATTTCGGCCGAAGCCGACGGGTCAGACGAATTCCTGCGCGCGCTGGTCCGCGTGCGCCGGGCCGAAGGCAGCTATCCGCTGCTGGAAAACCGGGTGCAGTTGACCGAAGGCACGCTGTTCCGCACCGATGTGGCGCTGCCTGCCAACCTGACCGAAGGCACCTACAAGGTGCGCATGTTCGTGCTGCGCGATGGCCGCGTGGTCGCCACGCAGGAACGCTTCATCGGCGTGCGCAAGGCGGGGCTGGAACGGCTGATCTTCAACATGTCGCGCGAACAGCCGCTGCTTTACGGGCTGTTCGCGCTGGCGCTGGCCGCCGTGGCCGGCTGGGCCGCCTCGGCCGCCTTCCGCTTCGTTCGGTCCTGAAGCACCCGGCGCAGCGGCTGGACTTGCCCCGCCCCCGCCCCTATCCCTTGGGGGTGATCCGACGAAGGAAAGGCCGCCCCGATGACCCTGATCCTGTTCGCCGCCCCCGCGGTCTGGCCCGAGTATGAAACGATCCTGCCCGCGGCCCTGGCCGAAGCCGGCATCGCGGCCCGGATCGTGACCGAGGCCCCCGATCCGGCGGCGGTCGATTACATCATCTATGCCCCTTCGGCCCCCTTGCAGGATTTCGCCCCCTATACCCGCACAAAGGCGGTGCTGTCGCTTTGGGCCGGGGTTGAGCGGATCGTAGGCAATGCCTCGCTGACCCAGCCGCTGTGCCGGATGGTCGATCCCTGGCTGACCGAGGGCATGGTGGAATGGGTGGTGGGCCACACGCTGCGCCACCATCTGGGCATGGACCGCCATATCGTGAACCCCGGCCATGTCTGGGACGCGACCTGTCCGCCGCTGGCCCGCGAACGGCCGGTGGCGATGCTGGGGCTGGGGGCGCTGGGGCTGGCCGCCGCCCGCGCCCTGCAGGCGCTGAACTTCCCCGTCACCGGCTGGAGCCGCAGCCCCAAGGCCATTGCCGGCCTGCCCACCGACCACGGCCCCGAAGGGCTGGACCGGGTGCTGCAAGCGGCGCAGATCGTGGTGACGCTCTTGCCGAAAACGCCCGAGACCGAGAACCTGCTTGACGCGCGCCGTCTGGCGCTGCTGCCGCGCGGCGCGGCGATCCTGAACCCCGGCCGGGGCGCGCTGATCGACGATACGGCGCTGCTGGCGGCGCTGGAGGCGGGTCAGGTCGGCCATGCCACGCTGGATGTGTTCCGCACCGAACCGCTGCCGCCCGACCACCCCTATTGGGCGCATCCGCGCGTCACCGTCACCCCGCATATCGCCGCAGACACCCGGCCCTGGTCGGCCGCGCGGGTGATCGTGGAAAACATCCGCCGGGGCGAGGCCGGAGAGCCGTTCCTGCATCTGGTGGATCGCCGGCGCGGCTACTGACCGCGCCGCTATCCCCGGCCGCCCACCCTGGGCGCCCGGAAAACGCGGGTGCGGGCAAAGTAATCCTCCAGCCGGTTCAGCCGCGCCTGCACCTGATCGGCCAGCCGCCCCTGCACCTGCGCCAGAAGCGCCTCGACCACCACAAGGATCGCGGCGGTGCTGTCCCAGGCGGCGGGCACCTCGATATGGCAGGCCAGCGTGTGGCGGGCATGGGCGGCGGCGGGTGACAGCCAGCGGTCTGTGATGAGCACCACCTCGGCCCCCTGCCCGGCGGCCAGTTCCGCAAAATGCACCGCATTGCCTTCGTAGCGGCGGATGTCGAAGATCACCGCCACATCGCCCGCCCGCAGATCCAGAAGCGCCTGCTGCCAGTCGGTCAGGTGGTCGTCCAGATAGGTGACTTCGGGCCGGATCACCCGCAGCAGCGTGGCCAGATAATCGGCATGGGCATGGGTCAGCCGCCCCCCCATGATCGCCACCCGCCGCGCCGGATCGGCCAGCAGGTCCGACGCCCCCAGAAAATCGTCGGCCGGAATCTGTGACAGCGTGGCGTCGATGTTCGCCACCACCCGCACCGCGAAATCCTGCAACGGATGGGGCTGCGGGTCGCGTCCGTTGCCCGGCAGGCTCAGCGGCGCCACCAGCAACCGCTCGACCTCGGCCCGCAGGGCGGCCTGATAATCGGAATAGCCCTTGAACCCCAGCTTCTGCACCAGCCGCATCACCGTGGGCGAAGACACATCCGCCGCCCGCGCCAGCGTGGTGATCGACCCCAGCGCCGACATCGGGAAATGCGACAGGATATGCGTGGCCGCCTGCCGCTCGGCACGGGTCAGCTCGCCCAGGGCGGCACGCATCCGGTTTTCGATGGTGGGCGGCTGATCCATCGCAGGCTCCTTCCCGGAAACAGAAACATTTGTAACAGCGATTCGTCCTCTGGAAAATTCTTGACAGGAATATTCTTGACAGGACGGGGGGCGACGGGGAACGCTGATCAAAAAACAGGGAGTCGACTCGTCCATGGCCCGCAACGCTGCGGCACCCTTTGGTGCAACCTGCACGACCGCTTTCCTTCGGGGGCGGCGCTGATGCCACGTGCCGCAATCCTGTTCGTGCGGATCGTCGAGGCGATGAATTACCGCATCGGCCGCATGGCCATGTATCTGCTGTTCCTGCTGGCCGGGGTTCTGTTGTGGTCGATCGTGGCCAAGGCCTTCTGGCAGCCGCCGCTCTGGACGCAGGAAATGGCGCAATTCACCATGGTCGCCTATTTCGTTCTGGGCGGCGCCTATTCGCTGCAACTGGGCGCGAACGTGCGGATGGACCTGCTGTATGGCCGCTGGTCGCCGCGCCGTCAGGCGGCGGTCGATGCCGTCACCGTCTTCGCGATGATCTTCTTTCTGGGCGTCGTGCTCTATGGCGGCATCGACAGCACGATCTACGCGCTTGAAATCGGGGAACGGTCACGCACCGTCTGGCGGCCCTATCTGGCCCCGATCAAGATCATCGTCTGCCTCGGCACCGTGCTGATGATCCTGCAAAGCCTTGCCTTCCTGATCCGCGACATCGCGCGGCTGCGCGGAGAAGAAATCTGATGCCGAACGAATATATCGCCATCGTCATGTTCGGCGGCATGGTCATCATGCTGCTGACCGGGCAGCGGGTCTTTGCGGTGATCGGCTTTGTCGGCGCCGTGGCCGCGCTGGCGCTGTGGGGCACCGGCGGATCGGCCATTCCCTTCACCAGCACGATCAAGCTGATGAACTGGTATCCGATGCTGACACTGCCGATGTTCGTCTGGATGGGCTACGTCATGTCGGAAACCCGCATGGCCGACGACCTCTATCGCATGTTCCATGTCTGGTTCGGTGCCATTCCGGGCGGGCTGGCCATCGGCACCATCTTCCTGATGGTGCTGATCTCGGCGATGAACGGTCTTTCGGTGGCGGGTCTGGCCATCGGCGCCACCATCGCCCTGCCCGAGATGCTGAAACGCGGCTACGACAAGGTGATGATCACCGGGGTGATCCAGGGCGGTTCCAGCCTGGGCATCCTGATCCCGCCCTCGGTGGTTCTGGTGCTGTATGCGATGATCGCCCGGCAGCCCGTGGGCCAGTTGTGGCTGGCGGGCGTGTTCCCGGGCCTGCTGATGGCCGGCGTCTTCCTTGTCTACATCATCATCCGCTGCGCCCGGAACCCCGCCCTTGGCCCGCCGCTGACCGGCGAGGAACGCGCCGCCGGCCAGGCCGAAAAATACCGGCTGCTGCGCGCGGGCATCCTGCCCTTCGCGATCTTCGCCGCGATGATGGGGCCGTTCCTCTATGGCTGGGCCAGCCTTGTGGAAGCCTCGGTCATCGGGGCCACCATCGCCACGCTGGTGGCGCTGGTCCGTGGCCGCATGACGAAAAAGGTGTTCGAATCCTGCATGGTGCAGACGCTTGGCGTAAGCTGCATGTTCATGTGGATCATCCTGGCCGCCCTTGCCTTCGGCGCGGTGTTCGACGGGCTGGGCGCGGTGAAGGCGATCGAGACGCTGTTCCTGCAGGACATGGGCCTGTCGCCCTGGACGATCCTGATCCTGATGCAGGTGTCCTTCCTGATCATGGGCATGTTCCTGGACGATACCGCCATGCTGGTGATCGTGGCCCCGCTTTATGTGCCGCTGGTGGCCAAGCTGGATCTGGGGATGCCGCCGCAGGACGTGCTGATCTGGTATGGCGTGCTTTACACGATCACCTGCCAGATCGCCTATATCACCCCGCCCTTCGGCTATAACCTGTTCCTGATGCGCGCCATGGCGCCTGACCATGTGTCGCTGGCCGACATCTACCGCTCCATCGTTCCCATCGTCGGGCTGATGCTGCTGACGCTGGTGATCGTGATGGTCTTCCCCGAAATCGCCCTGTGGTTGCCCCATCAGGTTTACGGACAATAGAGACCCATCCAGAGGGGCGGCCGAACCGTCCCCGCCCAACCCAACGGAGGTAAAGATGACGACGACCAGACGGAAATTCCTCAGCACCGGCGCGCTGGCCGGTGCCGCCGCCCTTGCCGCCCCCGCCGTCAAGGCGCAGGCCGCGCCGATCAAATGGCGGATGCAGACCTATGCCGGCGCCGCCCTTGGCGAACATGTGGTGAAGCCCGCCATCGACGCCTTCAACAAGATCGCCGCCGGTCAGATGGAGATTGAGCTTTACTACGCCGACCAGCTTGTCCCCACGTCGGAACTGTTCCGCGCCATGCAGTCGGGCACCATCGACGCCGTCCAGTCGGATGACGACTCGATGCAGTCGCCCACCGAGGTGACGGTGTTCGGCGGCTACTTCCCTCTGGCGCTGCGCTACAGCCTTGATGTGCCGGTGCTGTTCAACCAGTACGGCCTGGATGCGATCTGGAAGGAAGAATACGCCAAGGTCGGTGTGCAGCACATCTCGGCCGGGTCGTGGGACCCCTGCCATTTCGCGACCAAGGACCCGATCAACTCGCTGGCCGATCTGCAAGGCAAGCGCGTCTTCACCTTCCCGACCGCCGGCCGCTTCCTGGCGCAATTCGGCGTGGTGCCGGTGCAACTGCCGTGGGAAGACATCCAGGTTGCCCTGCAGACCGGCGAACTGGACGGGATCGCCTGGTCCGGCATCACCGAGGATTACACCGTCGGCTGGGCCGATGTGACCAAGTATTTCCTCACCAACAACATCTCGGGCGCCTGGATCGGCCATTTCTTCGCCAATGCCGAACGCTGGAACGAAGTGCCCGACCATCTGAAGACCCTGATGCAGGTCTGTTTCGAGCAATCGCATTACTACCGCCAGTGGTGGTATTGGGGCGGCGAGGCCGACCTGCGCGTCAACGGCCCCAAGCTGCAACTGACCTCGATCCCCGATGCGGAATGGGCCACCGTCGAAACCGCCGCGGCCAAGTTCTGGGACGAGATCGCCGCGGAATCCGAGGTGAAGGCCAAGGTCGTCGAGATCATCAAGAAGTACAACGATGTGATGTCCAAGGCCGGCCGGCCCTACCGCTACGGCTGATGCAAACCGGGCCGGGCACGCAAGACGTGCCCGGCCCTTGCCCCAGGGGGACAGGATGACCACGCGACACGCCGGCGGCGACTGCTGGCCCAGGAAACCCGAATTCGGTGGCGCAGGCGGGCGCGGCTGACCCTTGTCAGCCCCCGCCGATCGCCCCTTGGAAAAGGGGCCCCACAACCCTGAAAGATGAGGCCAGAGATGCCCGGTAACATGACATTCGAAGACCTGAAGGAAGCCGTCGCGCGCGGCGAGATCGACACCGTTCTAGTGGCCGCCCCCGACATGCAGGGCCGCCTGATGGGCAAGCGCTTCCACGCCGCCTTCTTCGTGAACGGCGGCTACAAGGAAACCCATTGCTGCAACTACCTGCTGGCCGTGGACATGGAGATGAACACCGTCCCCGGCTACAAGACCAGCAGTTGGGAACAGGGCTACGGCGACTATGTGATGAAGCCCGACCTTGCCACCCTGCGCCCGCTGCCCTGGCTGCCGGGCACCGCGCTGTGTCTGGCCGACCTGCTGGAACATGACACCCATGCCGAGGTGCGCGTCAGCCCGCGCGCCATCCTGAAGGCCCAGATCGCCCGCGCCAGGGCCATGGGCTTCGACGCCATGATGGCGACCGAGCTGGAATTCTACATCTTCGAAAACAGCTACGAGGCGCTGCGCGACGAAGGCTTCGGCGGGCTGCGCCCGATCAGCGGCTATAACGAGGATTACCACATCTTCCAGACCACCAAGGAAGAAGGCCTGATGCGCGCCGTCCGCAACGGGCTTTACGGCGCGGGCATCCCGGTGGAAAACACCAAGGGCGAGGCCGACGCCGGCCAGCACGAGGTGAACTACAAGTATTCCGACGCGCTGGACACCGCCGACAATCATGTGATCGTCAAGCAGGCGGTGAAGGAAATCGCCCATGCCGCCGGCAAGGCCGTGACCTTCATGGCGAAATACGATCACCGCAAGGCCGGGTCGTCTTCCCACATCCACCAAAGCCTGTGGACACTGGACGGCAAGCCCGCGTTTGAAGACAAGGCCGATCATCACGGCATGTCGGCCACGATGAAGCACTTCCTGGCCGGCCAACTGGCCCATGCGACCGAGATCACCGCCTTCCTGGCGCCCTATGTGAACAGCTACAAGCGGTTCTGCATCGGCCTTTTCGCCCCCACCAAGGCCGTGTGGAGCGCGGACAACCGCACCGCCGGCTTCCGCATCTGCGGCCTGCACTCCAAGGCGATCCGGGTCGAATGTCGCATCCCCGGCAGCGACGTGAACCCCTATCTCGCCTGCGCGGCCCTGCTGGCCGCCGGTCTGGACGGGATCGAGAACCGGCTGGAACTGGAACCCGAGATGAAGGGGGACATGTATGCCGCGGGCGGCGTGCGCGAAATTCCCAAGACCCTGCGCGCGGCGGCAGCGGCCTTGCACGGCAGCGCCATGCTGCGCCGGGCCTTCGGTGACGATGTGGTGGACCACTACCACCACGCCGCCGAATGGGAGATTTCCGAGACCGACCGCGTGGTGACGGATTTCGAACTGCAACGCCTGCTGGAACGGGCTTGACGAAACAGCGGCCGGGGTTCACCCCGGCCACCAGATGTGCGGCGGGCAAGGCCCTGCCCTGTGAGGTGAGACGATGAAACCCATCCAACTGATTTCCCCGGTCGATGGCCGGGTCTATGCCGAGCGGACCCCGCTCACGCTTGAGGCCGCGCAGGCGGCCGCGGCCCGCGCCAAGGCGGCGCAAAAGGGCTGGGCGGCCCGGTCGCTGGAAGACCGGATCGCGCTGGTCAAGGCCGGCGTCGCCCGCCTGAACGAGATGAAGGACGTGGTGGTCGAGGAGCTGGCCTGGCAGATGGGCCGCCCCACCCGCTTTGGCGGCGAATACGGCGGCGTGAACGCCCGCACCGACTACATGTCGGAAATCGCCGCCAAGACGCTGGCGCCGCTGGTGATCGAAGACAGCGACAGCTTCCGCCGCTACCTGGCGCGCGAAGCCCTTGGCGTTGTCTTCATCGTGGCGCCGTGGAACTATCCCTACCTGACCACGATCAACACGCTGGTTCCGGCGCTGATCGCGGGCAATACGGTGGTGTTGAAACACGCCAGCCAGACCATGCTGGTGGGCGAACGTCTGGCGCAGGCCTTCCATGAGGCGGGCGTGCCGGCGGATGTGTTCCAGAACGTCGTGCTGGACCACGCCACGACCGAGACGCTGATCAAGGCGCGGGCGTTCAACTTCGTCAACTTCACCGGCAGCGTCGGCGGCGGGGCCGCCATGGAACGCGCGGCGGCGGGCACCTTCACGCCGCTTGGGCTGGAACTGGGCGGCAAGGACCCGGGCTATGTCCGCGCCGATGCCAATCTGGACGCCGCCGTCGATACGCTGATGGACGGCGCCATGTTCAACGCCGGCCAGTGCTGCTGCGGGATCGAACGGATCTATGTCCACGAAAGCCTGTATGACGCCTTCGTCGAAAAGGCCGTCGCCTGGGTCAACACCCTGAAGCTGGGCAACCCCTTCGACGCCTCCAGCACCCTTGGCCCGATGGCCAACAAGCGGTTTGCGCAGGTGGTGCGCGACCAGATCGCCGAAGCCGTGGCACAGGGCGCCAAGGCGCTGATCGACCCGGCGAATTTCCCCGCCGATGACGGCGGCGCCTATCTGGCCCCGCAGATTCTGGTGAACGTCGATCACTCGATGCGGGTGATGATGGAAGAAAGCTTCGGCCCTGTCGTCGGCATCATGAAGGTCAAGGATGATGAGGAAGCCATCGCCCTGATGAACGACAGCCCCTATGGCCTGACGGCATCGGTCTGGACGCAGGACTATGACACCGCCGCCGCCATCGGCGCCCGGATCGAGACCGGCACCGTCTTCATGAACCGGGCCGACTATCTTGACCCGGCGCTGTGCTGGACCGGCTGCAAGGACACCGGCCGCGGCGGCAGCCTTTCCTATCTGGGTTTCCATTCGGTGACCCGCCCGAAATCCTATCATCTCAAGAAGGTGTGACATGTCTCACGACGTTCCGAACCGGAACTGGTCCTACCCCACCGCCATCAAGTTCGGCGTGGGCCGCATCGGCGAACTGGCCGATCACGCCAAGGAAGCCGGGCTGAAAAAGCCGCTTCTGGTCACCGACAAGGCGCTGGCCAGCCTGCCGATCACCGCCGCCGCGCTGGACGTGCTGGAAAAGGCCGGGCTTGGCCGCGCGGTGTTTTCCGACGTGGACCCGAACCCGAACGAAAAGAACATGGCCGCCGGCATCGCCGTCTATAATGACGGCAAGCATGACGGCGTGATCTGCTTCGGCGGCGGCTCGGCGCTGGATCTGGGCAAGATGATCGCCCTGATGGCGGGCCAGAAACCCAAGCTCTCGGTCTGGGAACTGGAAGACATCGACGACTGGTGGACCCGCGCCGATGCAAAGAAGATCGCCCCGATCATCGCCGTGCCCACCACGGCGGGCACCGGGTCCGAGGTCGGCCGCGCCGGTGTGCTGACCAACAGCGAAACCCACAAGAAGAAGATCATCTTCCACCCCGCCCTGATGCCCAAGGTCACGATCTGCGACCCGGCGCTGACCGTGGGGATGCCCAAGTTCATCACCGCCGGCACCGGCATGGATGCGCTGGCGCATTGCCTTGAGGCCTATTGCAGCCCCTTCTACCATCCGATGTCTCAGGGCATCGCGCTGGAAGGGATGCGGCTGGTGTTCGAAAACCTGCCCAAGGTCTACAAGCACCCCGATGACCTGATGGCCCGCGGCCACATGATGAGCGCCGCCGCCATGGGCGCGGTCGCCTTCCAGAAGGGGCTTGGCGCGATCCACTCGCTGTCGCACCCGATCGGCGCCGTCTACAACACCCATCACGGCACCACCAACGCCGTGGTCATGCCCATGGTGCTGGACTTCAACCGCAAGGCCGTGAAGGACCGGCTGGCGGCGGCGGCGGCCTATTGCGGCATCAAGGGCGGCTACAAGGGCTTCCGGTCGCGGATCATGGACCTGCGCGAAGAACTGAACATCCCGGAAAACCTGACGAAACTGGGCGTGACCAACCCCGATCTCGACATGCTGACCGAGATGGCGCTGGAAGATCCGTCCTGCGGCGGCAATCCGGTGAAGATGACGCGCAAGAACACCCGCGCGCTGTTCGAAGCCTGCCTCTGACAAGGTGGCGCGTCCTGCGCGCCCCGCTTCCCGTCGCCCAAGGCGCGGCGGAAGACGCGGGGTGCGCAGGTCCGCCCGCAGCACCATGACCCACCACCTGACCACCGATATCGCGATCCTCGGCGCCGGCGTCGTGGGTCTGGCCATTGCCGAACGGCTGCTGGCCGAAGGCCGCGAGGTGACGCTGGTCGATCCGGGCGAGCCGGGAATGGGCACGTCCTA
Organism: Pseudogemmobacter blasticus; assembly: GCF_003071405.1. Lineage (NCBI taxonomy): Bacteria > Pseudomonadati > Pseudomonadota > Alphaproteobacteria > Rhodobacterales > Paracoccaceae > Pseudogemmobacter > Pseudogemmobacter blasticus. The sequence continues at coordinate 1,450,209 of NZ_CP020470.1, forward strand.
TGGCAATGCCGGCACCATCGCCGATTACGCGGTGAACCCGGTCGGCACGCCCGATGTGCTGCGCGGCCTGCCCGCGCTGCTGTTCGACCGCGACTCGCCGCTGGCGATCCGGCGCGAGGCGCTGCCCGCGCTGATGCCCTGGCTCTTGCGCTTCGCCTTCCAGTCCCTGCCCGGCCCCGCCCGCCGCAACGCCGCCGCCATCGCCGCGCTGTTGCAGGGCGCAGGCCCCCTGTGGCTGGATCTGGCCGACCGGATCAATGCCGGCGACATCCTGCAAAAGCGCGGCGCGCTGTATCTGTACCAGACCGCCCCCCAGCGGCAGGCGGCCGAGGCCGACATGGCCGGTCGCCGCGCGCTTGGGGTGACGGTCGATCTGGTGTCCGGCGACGATCTGGCCCGGCTGGAACCCGCGCTTCCGCCCATGGCGGGGGCCGCCTATTTCCCGCAGGCGATCTTTCTGAACGATCCCGGCCAGATGATGCGCGCCCTTGCCGCCCATGTCACCGCCCGGGCCGACCACATCCGCGCCCCGGTGACGGCCATGGCCCGGCGGCCCGACGGCATCACGCTGACCGGCCCCGGCCTGCACCTGCACGCCCGCCGCGTGGTGGTGGCCGCCGGGGCCCATTCGCGCCCGCTGGCCGCCATGGCCGGCGACCGGATTCCGCTGGATACCGAACGCGGCTATCACGTCGAATGGGACATGCCCGCGCCGCGGCTGAACCGCCCCTGCTGCCCCACCGCACGCGGCTTCTACCTCTGCCCGATGGAGGGCCGCCTGCGCGCCGTGGGCACGGTGGAACTGGGCGGGCTGAAGCTGCCGCCATCCCCCCACCGCATCGCGAAACTGGTGGAAGGCGCGCGTTCCATCTTCCCCGACCTGCCCGCCACCCCCGACCGCGACTGGATGGGGTTCCGCCCCAGCCTGCCCGACAGCCTGCCGGTGATCGGCCCCTCTGCCGGCGGGGCCGAGGTGGTTCATGCCTTCGGCCACGGTCATCTGGGCGTCACGCTGGCCCCCGTCACCGCCCGGCTGGTGGCTGACCTGATCCTTGGCCGGGGGGCTGATCCACGGCTGGCCTCGGTCAGCCCCGCCCGGTTCTAAGACCCCGGAACGAAAGAACCCGCCCCTCAGACCAGAGGGGCGGGTTCCTGTTTCCGTGCGTGTAGTTGCGCCCGGTCAGGGTGATGAGGTCGCCGCCGGGGCAGGTGCGGTGGTGGTGCCCGCAGGCGCCCCCGTGGCCGGAGCCGCCTCGATCAGCTCGACCGCCGGATGTTCCTTGCGGCCATGGATGATCTCCAGCGCGCCGTCATACATCATCTTCAGCGCGACATAGAGAATGATCGCAAGGCCGATGAAGGCGATCCAGCGGTGCTTGTTCAGCAGCCGCGCCACGAACGAGGCGGCAAAGCCCATCAGCGCCACCGACAGCACCAGCCCGACGATCAGCACCGTCGGATGCGCATGTGCCGCGCCGGCCACCGCCAGCACGTTGTCCAGCGACATCGACACGTCGGCGATCACGATCTGCGTCGCCGCCTGCGCAAAGGTCTTGCGCGGGGCGCCGCCGGCGATGGTGCCGTCCTTGTTCAGGTCTTCGTCGGCCAGCGCCTCGGCGGCGGCATGTTCCGCCTCATGCCCGCCTTCGCGCAGCTCGCGCCACATCTTCCAGCAGACCCACAGCAGCAGAAGGCCGCCCACCAGCAGAAGGCCGATGATCGCCAGAAGCTGCGTGGTGATCAGCGCAAAACCGATGCGCATGATCGTCGCGGCAATGATGCCAACCAGAATGGCCTTGGCACGCTGGTCCTTGGGCAGACCTGCGGCGGCCAGCCCGATCACGATGGCATTGTCCCCCGCCAGCACCAGGTCGATCCCGATGACCTGCAGCAGGATGAGAAAGCCATCGTAGGTGAATATTTCCATGATGTCCCGGTTCCCTGTTCTTTTGTGCAGACTGGTAAGGAATGACGGGGGTCTCTTCAAGATGAACCCGAGGTCCGCTTCGGGAAAAGCGCCCGACCGCGCAGAGCCGGGCTTGGCGGCGGGGCGAAAGCGCGGCTAGCATGGCCGCATGATCCTTGTGCTGGAACATCTCGCCGTCGTCCTGGGCGTCTTCCTTGTGGCGCTGTCGATGATTCTGGCCCTGCAGGCGCGGCGGTCGCCCCAGTCGGCGGCAGCCTGGATTCTGTTCATCATCGCCCTGCCCTATGTGGCGGTGCCGCTGTTCCTTCTGCTGGGCTTCCGCAAGGAACGCCGGGGCAAGACGCCGCTGCGTCTGGCAATCCCCGCCCCGGCCACGGCCGATGATCCGGCCGGCATGGCAACGCTGTTTCACCGGCTGGGCGCCGCACCCGCCCTGCCGGGCAACCGCCTTGACCTGCACGCCACGCCCGAAGCGGCCCGCGATGCGCTTGACGCGCTGGTCAGCGGCGCCTCAACCCGGATCGACGCCCTGCTTTACATCGTGGCCGATGATGACAGCGGTCGCCGCTTCGTCGAACACCTGACAGAACGGGCGCGGGCCGGGGTCACGGTCCGGCTGGGAGTTGACCGGCTGGGATCGCTGCGCCGCCCCAGCGCGGCGCTGCACCGGCTGGTGGAAGCCGGGGGCGAGGTGCGGCTCTTGCTGCCAATCCTGCCACTGCGCAAGGCCGCGAACCTGAACCTGCGCAACCACCGCAAGCTGGTGATCGCCGACGGCACCGCCGTCTGGGCCGGGGGCCGCAATGTGGGCGATGACTATCTGGCCTCGCCCCCGGGCCGCTGGACCGACCTCAGCTTCACCCTGACCGGCCCCGCTGCCCTGGCCTATGCCGAGGTTTTCGCCTCGGACTGGCACGTTGCCGGCGGGCAAGCCGTTCCGCTGCCGGCCCCTTGCGCCCCGGCCGGCGCGTCGCGGGTGCAACTGGTGCCAGCCGGGCCGGACGAGGCGCATGATGTGCTGCATGACGGGCTGGTCGCCGCCATTCAGCGGGCCGACCGCCGGGTCTGGCTGGCGACACCCTATTTCGTGCCGACCGAACCCCTTGCGCTGGCGCTGGCCACCGCGGCCCGGGCCGGGCGCGATGTGCGGCTGTGCCTGCCTGACAAATCGAACCAGCCAACCGCCGATCTGGCCCGCGGCGCCTATCTGCGCGAAGCCGCCGCCGCCGGGGTGCGCATCCAGCGTTACCTGCCCGGCATGATGCACGCCAAGGCCGGGCTGATTGACGGCTATGGCTGGGTGGGGTCCGCCAATTTCGACGTGCGCTCGATGCTGCTGAACTTTGAAACCGCGCTGATGATCTATGACGCCGAAACCGTGGCCGCGCTGGAAGGCTGGTTCCTTGGCCTGGCCCCCGATTGCGCCGAAGGCCTGCGCCCCGCCACCCGGTCGCGGCGTCTGGTCGAGGGCATCTTCCGTCTGGGGGCCCCGATCCTGTGACCGACACCGATCCCGCGCCGCTGCGCATCGCCACCTGGAACATCCGCAAGGCCCTTGGCACCGACCGCCGCCGCGACCCCGAGCGGGTGATGCGGGTGATCGCCGGCATCGGCGCCGATGCAGTGTTGCTGCAAGAGGCCGACTTCCGCCTTCCCCCCCGCCCGCCGGTGCTGGCGGCCGACCGACTGGCCGAAGTCACCGGCCTGCGCGCGGTGCGCTTCGACCATGGCCGCGAAAGTCTGGGCTGGCACGGCAATGCCCTGCTGCTGCGGCCGGGTCTCGATCTGGTCCGCACCGCCCTGCATGACCTGCCGGGTCTGGAACCGCGCGGCATGATCGAGGCGGTGGTGGCCACGAACAGTCATACCTTTCGCATACTCGGTGTGCACCTGGGTCTGCTGCGTGCCAGCCGTCGGTTGCAGCTCAGCGCGCTGAACGATCTGATCCCGCCTGCCATGGACATGCCCACGCTGATCGCGGGGGATTTCAACGAAAGATCGCTGCGGGTGGGCCTGGGCCGGCTGTCGCCGCGGTTCCAGATCCTGTCGGGCGGGCCAACCTGGCACAGCCGTCGCCCGCTGTTCGCGCTGGACCGCATCGCCATCAGCCCCGGCTTTCAGGCACAATCGTCAACCGCCCTGCACACCGCCCTGACGCGCCGCGCCTCGGACCACCTGCCGCTGGTGGCCGATCTGACCTTGCTGCCGAGGGGTCAGAGCATCCCCGGCACCACCTGATCCGGCGGGCGGTGGCCATCGGCGAAGGTCTTGATATTGATGATGACTTTCTCGCCCATCTCGATCCGGCCTTCCAGCGTGGCGCTGCCCATATGGGGCAGCAGCACGACATTCGGCAGTTCGCGCAGACGCGGGTTGATGTCGGCGCCGCGCTCATAGACATCCAGACCGGCCCCGGCGATCTCATTCGCGCGCAGCGCGCGGGTCAGGGCATTTTCATCCACCACCTCGCCGCGCGAGGTGTTCACGATCACCGCCGAAGGTTTCATCAGCTTGAGCCGGCGCGCGTTGATCAGATGGAAGGTGGAAGGCGTGTGCGGGCAGTTGATCGACAGGATGTCCATCCGCGCGATCATCTGGTCCAGGCTTTCCCACCAGGTCGCCTCAACCTCGGCCTCCGCCTCGGGGCGCAGACGGCGGCGGTTGTGGTAATGCACCTGGCACCCGAACACCCGCGCCCGCCGCGCCACCGCCGTGCCAATGCGCCCCATGCCCAGAATTCCCAGCCGGCGCCCCGCCAGCCGCCCGCCCAGGTTGGCCATGGGCGACCAGCCTTCCCATTCGCCCGACTGCATCTTGGCCAGACCTTCGGGAATGCGCCGCGTTACCCCCAGGATCAGCGCCATCACCATGTCGGCGGTATCCTCGGTCACCACGCCGGGCGTGTTCGACACCAGAATCCCGCGCTGCCGGGCGGTCGCCACGTCGATATGATCGAACCCCGCGCCATAGTTGGCGATCAGTTTCAGCTTGTCGCCCGCCTGCGCGATCAGGCCCGCGTCGATCGTATCGGTGATGGTCGGCACCAGAACATCGGCCCGCCGCATGGCGGCGGCCAGTTCGTCCCGGCTCATCGCGGTATCGGGATCGCGCAATTCGACATCGAACAGCTCTTTCATCCGCGTCTCGACGGCCTCGGGAAGGCGTCGCGTGACAACAACACTCAGTCGCGGCGTAGGCATGGTCTCTCCCTCAACACTTCCCTTGGGCGTCTTGCTGGGGCAGAGTGGGGCGAAGCGGGGCGGATCACAAGCCCCGAGACGAGGCAACATCGCCGCGGCCGCGAATTCCCGGCCGGGCGGCGAAGACGGGCAAGTGACATGTTTCGTGGACGATTGGCGTTCCTGGTTTTCCTGATGTTCGGCGCGGTGGCGCTGCCCCTTGCGGCACAAGAGACCGCCGGGGTTGAAACCGATGCGGCGATGCCATCGGAAGACGCGCCTGAAACCAAGACGGGAAAGGACTGCAAGCCGGGCTTCGGCTGCGTGACCAACCTGCCCCTGCCGCGCTTTGTCAGCCTCAAGGGCGATGAGGGCAACGCCCGCCGGGGCCCGGGGCTGACGCACCGGATCGACTGGGTGTTCACCCGGCCCGGGATGCCGCTGATGATCACCGCCGAATTCGAACACTGGCGCCGGGTCGAGGATCAGGACGGCGCCGGCGGGTGGGTGCATTATGCCCTGCTGTCGGGCGTGCGCACCGTGCTGATCACGCTGGACATGGCCGAGTTGCGCAGCAAGCCCGACCTCCGCGCCCCGGTCGAGGCGCAGGCCGAGATGGGCGTGATCGCCAAGGTCATCGAATGTCAGCCCGACTGGTGCCGGATTTCCGCCGACGGGCAAAAGGGCTGGGTCGAGAAGACCGCGCTTTGGGGCGTGCTGCCCGGCGAGATCATCGAATAAACCCCTAATTGCACGGCGCGCCTCTGCCGGTTAGGGGTGGCGCATGACACTCCCGAACCACGACTCACGCCTTACCCTTTCCGCCGGGCTTGCCTCGGTCAGCGTCGCCGGCGTGCTGGTGGCGCTGAAGCTGTGGGCGCTTTCGGAAACGGGCGCGCTGTCGGTGGCCGCCTCTCTGGCCGACAGCGCGCTGGATCTGGTGATGTCACTGGCCGCGGCGGCCGCGATCCTGTACGCCGCGCGCCCGGCGGACGAAGACCACGCCTTCGGCCACACCTCGGCCGAGGATCTGGCGGCGCTGGGGCAATCGGTGTTCATCCTGGTCTCGGCGGTGATCATTGCCGTTTCGGCCGTGCTGCGCCTGCTGGCCGGAGAGGCGACCCAGCTTCAGGCCGAAGGGCGCGGCATCATCGCCATGACGGTTTCAGTCGTGCTGACGCTGGCGCTGGTCTGGTGGCAAGGCCGGGTGGCGCGGCGCACCGGCAGCCGTGTGGTGGCGGCAGACCGGCTGCATTACATCGGCGACCTGCTGCCGAACATCGGCGCCATCGTGGCGCTGATCGCCTCGTCCCGGTTCGCGCTGCCGCAGGTGGATGCGGTGATCGCGCTGGCGGCGGCAGGCTTCATGATCCTGGGCGCGATCAGGATCGGCAGCGGCGCCTGGGATGCGCTGATGGACCGACGCGCCGACCCTGCCCTGATTGCCGGCATCGCCGCCATCGCCAAGAGCTGGCCGGGCGTTCACGGCTACCATGATCTGAAGACCCGCACCGCAGGCAGCCGGGTGTTTGTTCACCTGCATATCGAACTGGACGGCGAGCAGACCCTGCGGGAGGCCCATGCCATTGGTGCCAGCCTGCGGCGCGCGATCCTGACCGCCTATCCGCAGACCGATGTCATCATCCACAAGGATGTTGCCGCGCGCGACGGCCAGCCGGGCACCTGAAAAGACCGGCGACATGCCGCAAACAGGCTTGCACAGGCCGCCCCGACCGGAGATTATGCAGATGTATAACAATCTGCCCCGGTCCGATTACCCATGCAACCAGAACGCCGCAGCTTCATTCGCGACACCGAAGAGAACCGCCGCGAGGCGCTGATCGCGGCCACGCAGGCACTGGTGGCCGAGGGTGGGCCGCAGGCGGCAACCGTGCGCGCCATCGCGGCGCGGGCCGGGGTGACACCGGGGCTGATCCGGCATTACTTCGGGTCCAAGGACGAACTGACCCGCGCCGCCTATACCGCGCTGGTCGACGGGATGACCGACAAGGGCGCTGATGCTCTGGCCGGCGTGGGCGCCGATCCCGGCGAACGGCTTGCGGCCTTTGTCGCCGCCTCGTTGCGCCCGCCGGTGGTGGACGCCCGCGCGGTTGGCCTTTGGGCGGGCTATCTGCACCAGGTCCAGCAGGATGCGGCCCTGCTGGCCCAGCATGAACGCAGCTACCTGCGCTACCGCGACCAGTTGCAGGCGCTGATCGCCGATCTGGACCGGCCGGACGTGACCACGGCGCAACTGCGGCAAGAGGCCATCGCCTGCAATGCCGTGCTGGACGGGCTGTGGCTGGAAGGCTCGGTCCTGCCGCGCGGATTTGAGCCCGGCGAACTGGTCCGCATCGGCCTGCGCTCGATCAGCGCCATCCTTGGCGTCGACCTGACCCGCCACACCACCTTCATTCCCGAACTGCACACGACACCCGGAAAGGCCCAAGCATGAAATACGCCAGCGTGACCGAACGGCTGAAACACCTTGGCTCGGCCAAATGGGATCTGCATTTCCGCGCCCGCGCGCTGGCTGCGGCGGGCCGGGACATTCTGGAATTCACCATCGGCGAACCCGACGTGCCCACGCCCGACAGCCTGATCCAGGCGGCAACCCGGGCGATGCAGGCCGGGCGGACCGGCTATTCCAACGGCCGGGGCGAACCCGAGACGGTGGCCGCCATCGCCCGCCGCTATGCCGCCCGCCGGGGCCGGCCGATCGGCACAGATCAGGTGATCTGCATCACCGGCACGCAGACGGCGCTTTACGGAATCCTGCGGACGCTGGTCGAAACCGGCGATGAGGTGCTGTTGGGCGATCCGCTTTATGCCACCTATGAAGGGCTGATCGCGCAGACCGGCGCGACCATGGTGCCCGTGCCGCTGCGGCCCGAACACGGCTTCCGTATGCAGGCCGCCGATGTCGAGGCGCGGATCACCCCGCGCACCCGCGTGCTGTTCCTGAACACGCCGCACAACCCCACCGGCGCGGTGCTGCGCCGCGAAGACATTGCCGCCTTGGGCGAGGTGGCCCGCAAGCATGATCTCTGGATCCTTTCCGATGAGGTTTATGAGGATCTGGTCTTCCCCGGGGTCGCCTTCACCTCGCCGCTGGATCTGCCGGACCTGGCCGAACGCACGGTGATCGCCGCCTCGATTTCCAAGTCGCACGCGGCGCCCGGCTTCCGTTCGGGCTGGGTCATCGGGCCGTCCGAATTCATCTCGCGCATGTTGCCGCTTTCAGAAACCATGCTTTTCGGGGCGCAACCCTTCATCGCGGACATGACGGCGCTTGCAGTATCCGAACCTTCGCCGGTTGCGGCCGGCATGACGGAGCGCTTTGCCCGCCGCGCGGCGATGTTCTTTGACGGGCTGGATGGCGTGGCCGGGCTGCGGGTGCATCGCCCCGAGGCCGGCATGTTCACGCTGCTGGATGTGCGGGCCACCGGCCTGTCGGGCGAAGCCTTCGCCCGCAGCCTGCTGGAAGAACAGTCGGTCGCCGCCATGCCGGGCGAAAGTTTCGGCAGCAGCCTGGGCGGCTGGCTGCGCATTTCGCTGACGCAGGACGACGCCCGCGTGGCCGAGGCGATCCGGCGCATCGCGGTCCATGCCGCCCGCCTGCAAGGACACGCGGCATGACGACGGTTGGCGAACGGCTGGTTCAGGGTCTGGCCGCGCGCGGGGTCGAGGTGGTGTTCGGCATCCCGGGCGTACATACGATCGAGCTTTATCGCGGCCTTGCGCAGGGGCTGATCCGCCATGTCACGCCGCGTCACGAACAGGGCGCGGGTTTCATGGCCGATGGTTATGCGCGGGTGACCGGCAAGCCGGGGGTGGCTTTCGTCATCACCGGGCCGGGGCTGACCAACACGCTGACCGCCATGGCGCAGGCAAAGGCCGATTCCGTGCCGATGCTGGTAATCTCGGGCGTCAACCGCCGCGCGTCGCTGGGCAAGGGCCTGGGCCTGCTCCATGAACTGCCCGATCAGGCGGCGATGGTCCGCGCCATGTGCCCCACAGAAACCCTGACCGACCCCGCCGATCTGGGGGCGGTGCTGGACCGCGCCTTTGCCGCCATGCTGGGCGGCCGCCCGGGCCCCGCCCATATCGAGATTCCGACCGATGTGATGGGCCTGCCCTGCCCCGAACTGGACACCCCCGCAGCGCTGCCGGCCCCGCCGCAGGCAACTGCCCAAGACCTTGAGACGGCCACGGCCCTGCTGTCGGCCGCGCAACGCCCGGTGATCCTGACCGGCGGCGGCGCCCGTTTTGCCGAAGCCGCGCTGCAATCGCTGGCCGAAGCGCTGGATGCCCCCGTCATCCAGACCGCCAACGCCCGTGGCCTGCTGCACGGGCACCCGCTGGCCGTTCCCGCCTCGCCCAGCCTTGAGGCGACGCGCGACCTGATCCGCGGCGCCGATGCAATTCTGGCGCTTGGCACCGAACTGGGGCCGACCGACTATGACATGTATGTCAACGGTCGCCTGCCGGATCTGTCATCCATGATCCGTGTCGATCTTTGTGCCGCCCAACTGGCCCGCCATCCGGCCCGGCTGGCCGTGCAGGCCGACGCCGGCGCCTTTGCCGCTGCGCTGGCCGCAAGGCTGGCGCCCCGGCAGGGCGATGGTGCCGCCCGTGCCGCAACCGCCCGCAGCGCCGCCCGCGCCGAACTGGCGGGGCTGCATCCGGGGATGTCCGACCAGTTGGCGATGGTCGAGGCCATCCGCGATGCCATGCCGGGCGCGCTGATCGTGGGCGACAGCACCCAGCCGGTCTATGCCGCCAACCTGTTCTATGACCATGACCGCCCGCGCGGCTGGTTCAACGCCGCCACCGGCTATGGCGCGCTTGGCTTCGGCCCCGGCGCGGCCATCGGCGCGGCGGTGGCCGCGCCGGGCACCCCGGTGGTCTGCCTGATCGGCGACGGCGGCCTTGGCTTTGACCCGGCCCAGCTTCGGGTCGCGGTCGATGAAACCCTGCCCGTCACGTTTCTGGTCTGGAACAACGCCGCCTACCGCGAGATCGCCGAGGCAATGATCGCCGCCCAGACGAAGGTGATCGGCTGCAGCCCCAGCCCGTTCGACATGGCGTATTTCGCGGCCGCCTGCAGCCTGCCCTATGCCCGCGTCCCGCAGGAACCGGAGGCACTGGCCCAAGCGCTGCGAAGCCCCGCCCCCGGCCCCCGGCTGATCGAGGTTCAGGCGCGCTGAACCCGGCCGCTGGCCCGCAGCATCAGCGCGGCCAGCGGGAAGATGCAGAGCAGCGCGCAGGCCGCGACGACGAAGGCCGCCCGCAGCCCGAAGGCCCCGGCGACAAACCCCAGCGTCGGCGGACCGAAGAAATAGCCGAAGTAGCCCAGCAGGGTGGCCCGCGCGACCGCCCGCGCCCGCGCCTCGGGCGGGCCAAGGCGGCCCACCAGCGAAAACGCCGTGGGGGCAATCACCGAAGAGCCGATTCCCATCACGATGAAGCCGGCATAGGCCATGGCGGGCGAAATGGCCTGCGACGCGATCAGCGCCCCCGTGGCCGAGATGACCGCGCCCCCCTTCAGCAGCGCGGTCGGGCTGATACGGCCGGCAATGCCCTGCCCCGCCAGCCGCGCAAACCCCATGGTCAGCGCCAGCGCCGCCGGGCCAAGCGCCCCTTCGGCCGGGCTGCCGCCCAGCGTCTTTTCGATATGCAGCGCCGACCAGTTCTCGGCCGCGTTCTCGGTCAGGAAGGCGATCAGCACCATGCCGCCGCCAATCACCGGCAACAGGCCAAGCCCGCCGCCTGATCCATCCTGCGGCTTGCGCAGGCCATGGATGGTGCCGTCCCGTTCCCAGGTCAGCAGCGCGCAGAGCAGCCCGAAGGCCGCCATCACCCCCATGACCCAGCCCGGCCCCCAGCCCCAGCCGCGCATGAAGCCGGTGCCGATCGCCCCGGCGGCATAGCCGAAGGAATAGGCGGCATGGGTCAGGTTCATCAGGTGCAGGCCGCGCTCGGTCTCGATCTGGGCGGTGCGGGCGTTCATCAGCACATCGGTCAGCCCGGTGGCCGCGCCGCAGCACATCATGGCCAGCGGAAACAGCCAGACCACGGGCACCTGCCCCGGCAGCGCAAAAGCCAGCGCCATGGCCCCGGCGGACAGCGGCAGCGCAATCCGGCCCAGACCGGCCCCGATGACGGGGGCCAGCAGCATGGCCGTCACCGCCGCCAGCGGCGTGAACAGCAGCAGAAACCCCAGCCGCGCCTCGTCAACGCCCAGCATGGTTTTCAGATCGGGCAGAACGGCGGCGAAGGTGCCCCACAGCACGCCCATGGCGGCGAAGGCCGCCACCGCCGGCCGCGCGGCGATCAGGGTTCGGGCAAGGGGCATCACGGACTCCGGGTCTTTCAGGAACCGCGACCTTGCCCGCCGCGCCCCTGCCCGTCCATCCTGCGCGCGACACCGAAAGCGCGCGAAACGGCGCGGGCCTTGCGGAACAGGGGCCGGACTGCCTGCTTTTCCTGCGGTGGCGGCGGAATTCGGGCTTTCCCTGCCGCAGATTCCCCGCTATAGGCCGCGGGTCGCGCCATGCACCCTTGGAGGATGGCGGACGAACATTAGGAGAGAACCAATGGCTCGCGAGATCCCCGATCTTCAGGCCGTGGTGCGGACGGGGACAGGCAAGGGGGCCGCCCGTCAAGCCCGCAGAGAGGGCTACGTACCCGGCATCGTCTATGGCGACGGCAAAGAGCCGACGCCGATCAACCTGAACTACTACTACCTGCTGAAGCGCCTGAAGGCCGGTCGCTTCCTGCAGACGCTGTTCAACCTCAAGGTTGAAGGCCAGCCTGACACGCATGTGATCTGCCGCGGTGTGCAGCGCGATGTGGTCAAGGATCTGCCCACCCATGTGGACTTCATGCGCATTCACGACGAATCGCGCATCAACCTGTTCATCCATGTGACCTTCATCAACCACGAAGCCAGCCCCGGCCTGAAGCGCGGCGGCACGCTGACGGTGATGCGCCCGGAAGTCGAACTGGAAGTGATGGCCGGGGATATTCCTGACCACATCACCGTTGACCTGACCGGCAAGGTGATCGGCGACGTGATCCACATCAACGACATTCCGCTGCCTGCCGGCGTCAAGCCGACCGTCAACCGGAACTTCGCCGTGGCAAACATCGCAGCTCCGGCCGGTCTGGCCGCGGTGGCTGACGAAGAATAAGGTCAGGGCCTTTGCAGAACAGGATCACGGGGGGCCTTCGCGCCCCCCGTTTTCATTCCGGCAGGCGCATCATCCGGGGCTGCCGGTTGAGGGGGCGGCGCATCGCCGCTATACCGGCGGGGTCAGATCCGGGCGGCCCGGAGCGACAGGATGACGGGGGCAGGAACGGTGAAACTCTTTGTCGGCCTTGGCAACCCCGGCGCGAAATACGCGGGCAACCGGCACAACATCGGCTTCATGGCGATGGATCGCATCGCGGCCGACCATGGCTTCGGCCCGTGGAAGAAGGCGTTTCAGGGGCTGGCCAGCGAAGGCCGGCTGGGCGCCGAAAAGGTGGTGCTGCTCAAGCCCGAAACCTTCATGAACCTCTCCGGCCAGTCGGTTCGCGCCGCTGCCGATTTCTACAAGATCGGCCCCGAAGACATTACCGTTTTCCATGATGAGCTGGACCTTGCCCCCGGCAAGTGCCGCGTCAAGCAGGGCGGCGGCCATGCCGGGCACAACGGGCTGCGGTCCATCCATGCCCATTTGGGCGAGACCTACGGCCGGGTCCGGCTGGGCATCGGTCACCCGGGCCACAAGGATGCCGTGGCCGCCTATGTGCTGCACGATTTCGCCAAGGCCGATCAGGACTGGCTGGACGATCTGCTGCGCGGCCTGTCGGACGGGGCGGCGGCCCTGGCGGCGGGCGATGGCACCCGCTTCATGAACGCGGTGTCGCTGCGCACCGCCCCGCCCCGGTCTTCGGCCACAGCCGACGAAAAGCCGCGCGCCACCCCGCCGGAGCCCCCCGCCGAAGACAGCCGCAGCCCGATGCAGAAGCTGCTCGACAAGTTCCGCTGACTGGCCCGACGTAACGTCAACCAGACCTGCCCGCGCTTGATTGCGGCCCGCGCCTGATGCTTCCTGCGGCAGGGGCACGGAGGAGAAACGGGAATGCGGCGCATCCTGAAGGTTTTGCTGATCGCGGTTGTCGCACTGGCGGCCGTCGCCGCCTGGAAACGCGACGAGATCACCCGCCTGATGGCGGCCAATTCGCTGTTTTCCCCCGGCACGATCGTCCAGAATTTCAGCCATATGGACAAGTTGTTCCTGACCCGGGCCCTGAGCCGGGGCGACGGGCCGGTTTCGCCCCTGCCGCAGGGGGAACCCATGACCCTGCCCCCCGGCGCGGAGGACTGGATCAAGGCGCGCAGCGTGACGGGGCTTGTCGTGCTGAAAGATGGCCAGATCCGGCACGAAAGCTATTACCTTGGCACCGGGCCGGACGATCTGCGGATCAGTTGGTCAATGGCGAAATCGGTGCTGGCCTCGCTGTTCGGCCTTGTGCTGGCCGACGGGTCCATCACCTCGATCGACGATCCGGTCATCAAATACGCGCCGTCGCTGAAGGGCTCGGCCTATGACGGCACCACGATCCGCGACGTGCTGACCATGACCTCGGGCGTGGCCTTCAACGAGGACTACATGGATTTCTGGTCCGACATCAACAAGATGGGCCGTATCCTTGCCCTTGGTGGCAGCATGGATGACTTTGCCGCAGGCCTGACCGAACGCGCCACCGAACCCGGCACCCATATGCACTATGTCTCGGTCGATACGCATGTGATCGGCATGGTGATCCGCGGCGCCACCGGCAAGGACATTCCCGAACTGCTGGAAGACCGCATCCTGACCCCGATGGGGTTTGAGGCCGCGCCCTATTACCTGGCCGATGGCGAGGGCGTCAGCTTCGTTCTGGGCGGGCTGAACATGCGCACGCGCGACTATGCCCGGGTCGCGGGCATGATCGCCGCAAACGGCCGCTGGAACGGCACGCAGATCGTTCCCGAACCTTGGGTCGAGGCGATGACCACGAAACAGGCCCCCGATGGGGCGGGATACGGGTTCCAGTGGTGGGTGCCCGACGATGCCCGCCCCGGCGAGGTGATGGCACGGGGCATCTACGGGCAATACCTCTGGATCGACCGCACCAAGGGCATCGCCATCGCCGTGAACGCGGCCGACCGCGGGTTCGAGGAACCGGGCGTCGAGGCGCAGAACCTGACCATGCTGCGCGCCATCGCCGATGCGCTGTAACCCCGCGCCGGTCAGGCCTGGCCGCCACCGTTGCCCTTGGCCGCCCCGTTGCGCGGGATCATCCCCGCCAGCGCCCGGCTGACCAGGGCCGAAACCTTGGGCCGTTCCGTCGCCACAAAGGGCAGCGGGCGGCACAGGTCCATGGCGGCAATGCCGATCCGCGCCGTCAGGGCGCCGTTGACCACGCCTTCGCCAAACCGGCGCGACAGCTTGGACAGCACCCCCCCGCCCGCGACCGACCCGATCAGGTCATCGGTCAGCGCCACCGCCCCGGTGGCCACCAGCGAGGTGAAGACCCGTCGCATCAGCTTCCAGCTTCCCAGCGTGCCGGCGCGGCCGCCGTAGATCTCCGCGATGCGCCGGATCATGCGCAGGTTGGAAAACAGCGCCGCCGCCACATCGACCAGCGCCAGCGGCACAAAGGCCGTGATCGCCGCCACCCGCCGCGCGGCGCCTTCGATCTCGGCCTTCACCAGCGCATCCAGCGGTGCCAGCACCTCGGCCTCGGCCAGCGACAGCAGGGCGTCGGCATCCATCAGCTCATCGGCGCGTTCATGAAACCGCGACAGGCCCCAGGCCGCCTCGGGCCGCCCGTCATACAACCGCAGCACCGCCTGCGTCACGCCACGCGCGGCCTTGAGGTCGGCCCTGGCATGGGCTTCGGCCGCGCGGCTGCGCAGCGCATCCAGCCGCGCCAGCCGGGCAAAGCCCGCCATCTCGCGCAGCGACAGCAGCAGCGCGGCCAGCACCGCCAGCCCGACCAGAACCACCGCGATCCAGCCCAGAACCGGATTGCGCGCCAGCAGGTCGGTCACGAATTCCCAGGCCGCCACCGACAAGACAAAGCTGAACAGCGCCCCGAAGGCCCAGACCGCAAAGCGGCGCAGCCGGTTCGGCGGTGCGGTGGCGATGCTGGCCAGCGCCTGCATCGCCTCGCCCGAAGGCAGGGTATCGGGCACCGGCGGCGCGGTCGAGGGATCGGCCTCGTCGTCCTCCAGCTCCATCAGAAAGGGCTTGGGCGCCTCGGTCACAGACGGTCTCCGATCAGGAACTCGACCGCCCGGTCCAGGCGGATATGCGGCGGGCCTTCGCCGGGGCGCAGGTTCAGCCGTGCGGGGGCAAAGGTCATCAGCCCGTATTCGGCATCCAGCCAGCGCGTCGCCCCGCCCCGCGCAGGCGCCAGCACGCGCGACGGATCAGCCGGCAGCGCGCCGGGATACATCACCGCCGGCTTGCCGGTGGACAACAGCCGCCCCTTGACCGAGGGCAGCCGCTGCCCGTCGCGTTCGATCACCTCTTCCACCGTGGCGCGCAGGCCCGCCAGCGACAGCGCCGCCACCTCGGCCCCGGCAAATTCGGCGCGTCCCTTGGCTTCGGCCACCAGCGCCTCGGCAATGGACGCCAGTTGCGGGTGCTGTTCGTGGTGCAGATGGTCGGCCTTGGTTGCCGCGAACAGGATCTTTTCCACCCGCTTGGCCCCCAGAAGTGTGGCCAGCCAGCCGGTGCGCCCCACGCGGAACGCCTGCAGGATTTCGGCCATCAGCCGGCGCAGGTCTTCCACTGCGCGCGGTCCCTGATGGATGGCCCCCAGCACATCCATCAGCACCACCTGCCGGTCGATGCGCGAAAAGTGGTCGCGGAAGAACGGCGCGACAACGCGGTCCTTGTAGGCCGCATAGCGCCGCTCCATCTCTCGCCAGAGGCTGCCCCGCGGCATCTGGCCGGGGTGGCGCAGTGGCGCGAAGGTCAGCACGGGCGATCCGGCCAGATCGCCGGGCAACAGGAACCGGCCCGGCGTGCAATCGGAATGTCCGGCCGCCCGCGCCGCCTGAAGATAGGTGGTGAAGCTGCGGGCCAGCGCCTGCGCGCGGGCCTCGTCCAGCCGGGCAGCGCCATCCTCGGCCCGGACCAGCGCCAGATACTCGGCCCCCTCGGGCCGCTCTTCCAGCCGGATCAGCGTGTCATGCGCCCATGTCTCGTAGGATTTCTCCATCAGCGACAGGTCCAGCAGCCATTCGCCGGGATAATCCACGATATCCAGATGCACCACGGTCGGCCCGCGGAACCCCGCGAACCAGCCTCCGGGCCGCACACGGAACGACAGTCGCAGTTCCGAGATTGACCGCGTGCTGTCCGGCCAGCGCGGCACCTCGGCCATCAGCGCGGCCATATGGCCTTCGTAGTCGAAGCGCGGCAGCGTATCGTCGGGCTGCGGTTGCAGATAGACCGCCTCGATCCGGCCCTCGCGTTCAGCCGTCAGTTGCGGCATCCGCCCCCGTGCCAGCAGGTTGGAAATCAGCCCGGTGATGAACACGGTCTTGCCGGCGCGCGACAGGCCGGTGACGCCCAGCCGGATCACCGGCTCGAACAGATATTCCGAAACGCGCGCCTGCACGCCCTCGACGCCCCGCGCAATACCGTCCGTGATCCCGAAGAGTGCCAAGATGCGTCCTTTTCTTCGGGCGCAAGATAGGCGCGACAGCGGCCATTGGAAAGGTGGACAGGCCGGGGACCATGCGCTAATCGCCGCGACATGTCGCGCTATGCCCTGAAGGTTGAATATCACGGCGCCCCGTTCTGCGGCTGGCAGCGGCAGGCCGATGGCCAGCCCTCGGTGCAGGCCGCCATCGAGGAGGCGCTGGCCCGGCTGGAACCGGGGCCGCACCGCATTGCGGCAGCCGGGCGCACTGATGCCGGCGTTCATGCCACGGGTCAGGTCGCCCATGCCGATCTGGCGCGCGACTGGGACGCGTTCCGCCTGTCCGAGGCGCTGAACTGGCATCTCAGGCCGCTGCCGGTGGCCATCACCGCCTGCGCCCGCGTGGATGACGAGTTCCACGCCCGGTTTTCGGCTGTGGAACGCCGCTACCTGTTCCGCATGGTCGCCCGCCGCGCGCCGGTCACCCATGACGCGGGTCTGGTCTGGCAGGTGCTGTCGCGCCCCGATCTGGATGCACTGCGCGAAGGCGCGGCGCATCTGGTGGGCCGGCACGATTTCACCACCTTCCGCGCGGCGCTGTGTCAGGCCGACAGCCCGGTCAAGACGCTGGACGAGATCACCGTGTCCGAACACCCCTATCCGGGCGGCACGGAAATCCGCTTTGCCCTGCGCGCCCGCAGCTTCCTGCACAATCAGGTGCGCTCGATCGTCGGCACGCTGGAACGTGTCGGCGCCGGGGCCTGGCCCCCGGACCGGGTGGCAACCGCCCTTGCCGCCCGCGACCGCGCCGCCTGCGGACCGGTTGCCCCGCCACAGGGCCTGTATCTGACGGGCGTCACCTATCCGGCCGATCCCTTCGCCGGCTGATCGCAAGGGCGAAACGGTGGACCGGCAGGCCGGTTTGGCTTAGGAATTCTGCACAGCGAAGAAAGGCCCCTGCATGACCCTCAGCCAACTGATCCTGTCGCAACTTGCCGATCCGTTCCGCATTGGCCTGATCGTCGCGCTTGTCTTCACCATGCTGCGCACCCGCTCTGCCACGGGCGTCTGGCTGCCGCTGGCCGCGGGTGTGCTTTTCGTGGCAGTGATCCTGCCCACCACCATGGGCACCGCCAGCCCCGAACCGCTGTGGCGGCAGGTGGCGACGGGTGTGGTCGCGAACAGCGTCATTCTGGGGGTGGTTCTGGGCATCTGGACGGCGATCCAGCGCGCCCGCGGCGGCTGACGGCTCAGGCGGCCAGCAGGCGGCGCAATTCGCGGCGCAGGCTTTCCAGTTCGAAGGGTTTTGACACGAAGCCATCGGCGCCCAGATCGCGGGCGCGGCGCTGGTCCTGCGCGGAGCCGCGCGCCGTCATCATCAGGATGCGGATACCGGCGGTGGCGGGATCGTCGCGCAACTGGTGGCAGATGTCATAGCCCGACAGGCCGGGCAGCATCACGTCAAGCAGCACCAGATCGGGGCGGCGGTCGCGGATCAGCCGCAGCGCCTCGGCTCCGTCAGCCACCCGTTCATGCGCATAGCCTTCGCGGCCCAGAACGAACTCCAGCGCAAGCGCGATGGAATCGTCGTCCTCGACGATCATCACATGGCGCGGATGCGCCTTGACTGGGACGGCAACGTCCGCGGGCATCGCTTGGTCTCACCTGAGTATCTGCAAAACGGCCAAACGAGAAAGAAGCAGAAAGCCCGGGCCGGGGGCGAACCCCGGCCCGGGCGTGAGGCATCACTTGCCGGTGTCGGCGAAGATGTCCTTCTTGTGGGTGCCGCCCGGCACGAAGATCGCACCGATGACCACGGTCATGACCGCAACCACGATGGCGTACCACAGGCCGGCGTAGATGTTGCCGGACTGGGCCGAGATCGCGAAGGCGGTCGCGGGCAGCAGGCCACCGAACCAGCCGTTGCCGATGTGATAGGGCAGCGACAGACCCGAGTAGCGGATGCGCGTCGGGAACAGTTCCACCAGCATCGCGGCGATCGGGCCGTAAACCATCGTCACCAGCAGGATCAGATAGGTCAGGGTGGCGATGATCGTCAGCTTCTGCGCGGTGAAGATGTCGATGAAGTTCTGCGCCTTGGCAACTGTGGTGTTCTTGTCGGCAACCAGCGGATAACCGGCAGCGCCAAGCGCATCGTTCAGGGCCTTTTCGAAAGCGGCCTTCACGCCGCTTTCCTTGGCAACAACAGCCGCAGCCTCGTCATACTTGGCCAGGATGTCAGCCGGAACCGCCATGCGGGCGGTGTCCAGCGTCGCCTGAAGCGGGGCAACGGCGGCGGTCGCGCTGTCAACGGCAGCCTGCGCCGCAGCCTTGGCCGCGTCATCGGTGCCGGCTTCGGCGGCTGTCAGCGCCTTCTGGGCGGTGCCGACGGCAGCCTTCGCGGCGGCCACGGCCTTTTCGGCATCCGTCAGCGCGGTCAGCGCGGCGGCGTCGATCCCCTTCGACACTTCGGCAAGGGCAGCCTTGGCATCGGCGATGGCCGCGGCGTTCTTGGCGGCGTCATAGGCAACCACTTCGGTCTCGCCCACCTTGACGGTGGCAACGGTGCCAGCAGGGGCTTCGACCGTGGTCGAGTTCACCGAGCTCTTCGACAGCGTGGCTTTCACGATGTCGCAGCTATTGTTGAACTTCGCGGTTCCGACCGGGTTGAACTGGAACGAGCAGTCAGCCGGATCGGCGGTCACCACGACCGGAACCTGCTGCGCGGCGTGCAGAGCGGGGTTCGCGGTGGCGGTCAGGAACTTGAACACCGGGAAGTAGGTGATGGCCGCAATCAGGCAGCCCGCCAGGATGATCGGCTTGCGGCCGATGCGGTCAGACAGCGAGCCGAAGAAGATGAAGCCCCAGGTGCCCAGGATCAGCGACCAGGCCACGAAGACGTTGGCGCTGAAGCTGTCGACCTTGATCACGTTCTGCATGAAGAACAGCGCGTAGAACTGGCCCGAGTACCACACCACGGCCTGGCCGGCGGTCAGGCCGAGCAGGGCGATCAGGGCGATCTTGGCGTTCTTCCACTGGCCAAAGGCTTCGCGCAGCGGCGCCTTCGAGGCGGAACCCTCTTCCTTCATCTTCTTGAAGGCGGGGGATTCGTTCATCTGCAGGCGGATGTAGAGCGAAACCAGAAGCAGCAGGATCGAGCCCAGGAACGGAATACGCCAGCCCCAGGCATTGAACGCCTTCATCATCGCCGGCGTGCCGTCGGCGTTGAAGGTGGCCGCACCGGCCGCGTCCAGCACCGGCTGGTCGGGATAGGCGCCGTTCACATAGCCCTGCACCGACAGGATGACGACCAGCGACAGGAGAAGACCCAGCGTCGCGGTGGTCTGGATGAAGGCGGTGAAGTAGCCGCGCTGGTTGGCCGGCGCGTGCTCGGCCACATAGACCGCGGCCCCGCCGTACTCGCCGCCAAGCGCCAGACCCTGCGCCATGCGCAGCACGATCAGGATGATCGGCGCCGCGATGCCCCAGGAGAAGTAGTTGGGAAGCAGGCCGACGATGAAGGTCGACAGGCCCATGATCAGGATGGTCATCAGGAAGGTGTACTTCCGGCCGATGAGGTCACCCAGCATCCCGAACACCAGCGCGCCGAACGGGCGCACGATGAAGCCCGCCGCAAAGGCCAGAAGCGCAAACACGTTGCGCGTGGCTTCCGGGAAGGGGGTGAAGAACTGCGCGCCGATGATCGCGGCGAGCGAGCCGTAAAGATAGAAGTCGTACCACTCGAAGATGGTCCCGGCAGAGGAAGCAAGAATAACCTTCTTCTCCTCTGCGGTCATGGGACGCGAGCGATCGCGCACGTCCGAACCGGTCATAGCCATTTGGCTTCCTCCATGTTGCCCCGCCTTGCGGTCGGAGCGGTTCCCTTTCGCATTCGGCCTCTTGCCCGCCCGCGAAAGACGGGCCGGGCCCCTGGGCCCCCGTCCCCCTGCGGGGCCGGAGGTCGGGCGAGAGGGCATCCCGCAGGTGGTGCGGTCCGCCTCCCCTTCCGGTCTTGTCCGGCGCCCGGGCTCCTCCTGCCCGGATGCCGGCTGGTCGTCAGGCCGCCACGCGCCCCACGATGGCCCCCAGCGCGGCCCGGATCGCGGCGATGGTTCCCATCGCGTCGATCCGCTCCAGCACGCCCTTGCCGTCGTAATAGGCGATCAGCGGTGCCGTCTGGGCGTGATAGGCCTTCAGCCTTTCGCGCACAGTTTCGGCGGTGTCGTCGGCGCGGCGCTTGAACGCCGTGCCGCCGCATTTGTCGCAAGTGCCCGCCACGGCGGGCCGCTTGAATTCGTCGTGATAGCCTTCGCCGCAGGTGGCGCAGGTGCTGCGGCCGGCAACGCGGCCGACCATGGCCTCGTCATCAACCTCAAGGCTGATCGCGGCCGTCACCCGCTGGCCGGTTTCGGCCAGCAGCACATCCAGCGCAGAGGCCTGGCCATCGGTCCGGGGAAAGCCGTCCAGGATGATGCCGCGCGCCACATCCGGCGCCGCCATCCGGTCGCGCAGGATGGCCAGGACGATCTCGTCGCTGACCAGCCCGCCGGCGTCCATCACCGATTTCGCCCGACGGCCGGCCTCGCTGCCCGAGGCAACGGCGGCGCGCAGCAGATCACCCGTCGAAAGCTGGATCAGACCGAAGTCCTCCTCCAGGATACGCGCCTGTGTGCCCTTCCCGGCCCCCGGGGGGCCAAGCAGGATCAGGACGGGGGACTGGGATGCCGCCATCTCAGTGCCGGTTCATGCGGTTTTCGATCAGATCGTCCACCACTGACGGATCGGCCAGCGTCGAGGTATCACCCAGGCTGCCAAAGTCGTTTTCGGCGATCTTGCGCAGGATGCGGCGCATGATCTTGCCCGAGCGCGTTTTCGGCAAGCCGGGCGCCCACTGGATCAGGTCCGGCTTGGCGATGGGGCCGATTTCCTGGCGGACAAAGGCCTCAAGCTCCTTGCGCAGCGCATCGCTGGGTTCGACACCCTTCATCAGCGTGACATAGGCATAGATGCCCTGGCCCTTGATGTCATGCGGGTAGCCCACGACCGCCGCTTCGGCCACCTTCTCATGCGCCACAAGCGCGCTTTCGACCTCGGCCGTGCCCATCCGGTGGCCCGAGACGTTGATCACGTCATCGACACGGCCGGTGATCCAGTAGTAGCCATCCGCATCGCGGCGGCAGCCGTCGCCGGTGAAGTAATAGCCCTTGTACTGGGCGAAATACGCCTCCTGGAAGCGTTCATGGTCGCCCCAGAGCGTGCGCATCTGGCCCGGCCAGCTATCGGCGATGCAAAGCACGCCTTCGGTTTCCACCTCGTCATGGACCTTGGCGGTTGCCGGGTCCAGAACCACCGGCTTGACGCCGAAGAAGGGCAGCGTGGCCGAGCCCGGCTTGGCCGGAATGGCGCCCGGCAGCGGGGTCAGCATGTGGCCGCCGGTTTCGGTCTGCCAGAAGGTATCGACGATGGGACGCGTGCCCTTGCCCACATGGGTATTGTACCAGTTCCAGGCCTCGGGGTTGATCGGTTCACCCACCGAACCCAGCACCTTGAGCGAGGACAGGTCGTGCTTTTCCACCCATTCCGCGCCAAGGCCCATCAGGCTGCGGATCGCGGTCGGGGCGGTGTAGAACTGGCTGACCTTGTGCTTGGCGCACACCTCCCAGAACCGGCCGGCGTCGGGGAAGGTGGGCACGCCTTCGAACATCAGCGTGGTCGCGCCGTTCGCCAGCGGGCCATAGATGATGTAGCTGTGGCCGGTGACCCAACCCACGTCGGCGGTGCACCAGAACACATCGCCGTCGTGGTAATCGAAGGTCAGTTGCTGGGTCATCGAGGCATAGACCAGATACCCGCCCGAGGTATGCACCACCCCCTTCGGCTTGCCGGTCGAACCGCTGGTGTACAGGATGAACAGCGGGTCTTCGGCCCCCATTTCCACATAGGGGCAATAGGGCTTGGCCCAGTCCATCTGCTGGCGCAGGTCGATGTCGCGGTCGGCGATCCAGTGGATCTGGTCGCCGGTATGCTTGACCACCAGGCACTTCACCCGGTCCGAACAGTGCAGCAGCGCCTTGTCGGTGTTGTCCTTCAGCGGGGTCTTCTTGCCGCCGCGCGGCGCATAGTCGGCGGTGATCACCACCTTGGCGTCGCAGTCGTTGATGCGGTTGGCCAGCGCATCGGGCGAGAAGCCGGCGAAGACGATGGAATGGATGGCGCCGATCCGCGCGCAGGCCAGCATGGCATAGGCCGCTTCGGGGATCATCGGCAGGTAGATGACGACACGGTCGCCCTTCTTGACGCCAACCGACTTCAGCACGTTCGCCATGCGCGAGGTTTCTTCCAGCAGCTTGGCATAGGTGATGTGCAGCGCCGGGGTCTTGGGGTCGTCGGGTTCCCAGATGATCGCGGTCTGGTTGGCGCGGGTGATCATGTGGCGGTCGATGCAGTTCGCGCTGACGTTCAGCGTGCCGTCCTCGAACCACTTGATGTCAACCTTGCCGAATTCGAAGTTGGTGTTCTTCACCTTGGTGAAGGGCTGGATCCAGTCGATCCGCTGGCCGTGTTCGGCCCAGAAGGCATCTGGATCGGCGACCGAGGCCGCGTACATCTTCGCATAGGCGCCGGCATCGACATGCGCGTTCGCAACGAAGTCATCCGACGGCTTATAGACGGCGCTCGCGTCTGGCTGGTCCTTCATGGCGTTCTCCCCCCATAAAATCGCAGGCCGGGGCCATGCCTGCGCCACATCCTCCGGGTCGTCCCGGGAAGATCTCTCCCAACGTCACTCTACTGCATCGTCAATTTTCTGATAACCCCTTTTAACGCAAACATTTTTCTGTAAATAAATTAACGAATAAAGCGTGAATTATGTAAATATCCCGCAGCTCGCATCCGATTTGATGCGTTTTTTCAACGTGCTGCAGATTCACAAGTCAGCCCCGGTGTTCTGTCCCGGGCTTACGCGGCGTCAGGGCGACGGCCCCGACACCGCGCAGCGCCTGCCAGCGGTGCCGGCAGGCGCTCACGAAAACGTGGGTGATTCGCGGGCGGCAATCAGCCGTGCGTGGCGATGCAGTCCTTCAGGGCGGCCAGATCGGGCAGGTAGCGCGCCTCGGCTTCCGTCAGACCCTGCGCCTGCAATGCGCGCCGCACCTCGGGCCGGGCGCCGACGATGCACAGCCGCCCGCCCTTGCGATGCATCTTGCGGGCCAGAACCTCAAAGCTCTTGGCGCCGGAACTGTCGATCATCGGCACCTCGGTGAAATCGACCGCAAAGATGCGCGGCCGTTCGGCGATCCGGTCCAGCACGCCCCCCACCTGCGCCGCCGCGCCAAAGAAGAACGGGCCGTTCAACTGATAGACCAGCACGTCGCCCGCGGTGAAGCCTGCCTCCTCGGCGGGCAGTTCGCCCTGGCGCAGGCCAGTGGCATCGGACATCCGCTTGATGAACACCAGCCCGGCGATGGCAAAGCCCACCACGATGCCTTCGGTCAGGTCGCGGAACACCACCAGCAGAAAGGTGGACAGGATGATCAGCGCATCGCCCCGCGATCCGCGGACAAGGTTCCAGAACTCTTCCTTCTCGATCATGCCCCAACTGACCACGGCCAGCACCCCCGCCAGCGCGGCCAGCGGGATATAGGCCGCATAGCGCGCCGCCACCGCCATGAAGGCCAGCAGGAACAGCGCGTGCAACATGCCGGACACCGGCCCCCGGCTGCCGGCCCGCACATTGGTTGCGGTGCGGGCGATGGTGCCGGTCACGCAGAAGCCGCCGAACAGCGCGCTGCCAATGTTCGCCACGCCCTGCCCCACCAGTTCCGCATTGGACCGATGGCGCGCACCGCTCATCCCGTCGGCCACCACTGCCGACAGCAGCGACTCGATCGCCCCCAGCAGCGCGAAGCTGGTTGCCCAGGGCAGCGCCGCCATCACCGCCGCCCGGTCCAGCACCGGCAGGGCGGGCAGCGGCGGCAGGTTCGGCAAGGCGCCGAAGCGGCTGCCGATGGTTTCAACCGGCAGGTTCAGCGCCACGGCCCCGACCGCCGCCAGCACCACCGCGATCAGCATCCCCGGCCAATGCGGCCTGAACCGCCGCACCGCCATGATGGTGACGATGGTCGCCACCGCCACCGCCACCGCCTGCGGCGTGACCGACCCGCGCGCCGCCCACAGCGCCTCAAGCTTGCCCAGAATCTCGGCCGGCTCGCCCGCGGTCAGGGTCAGGCCGAACAGATCCTTGATCTGGCTGGCAAAGATGATCACCCCGATCCCGGCGGTAAAGCCAACCGTCACCGGATAGGGAATGAACTTGATATAGGTTCCCAGCCGCAGCAGCCCCGCCGCGATCAGGATGAAGCCCGACAGGAAGGTTGCGGTGATCAGCCCGTCGATCCCGGTCGTCATCACGCAGGCCGAAACCAGCACGATGAACGCCCCGGCCGGCCCGCCGATCTGGAACCGGCTGCCGCCGAAGGCCGAGACAAGGAAGCCGCCGATGATCGCCGTCGTCAGCCCCCGCTCGGGGCCGACGCCGCTGGCAATGGCAATCGCCATCGACAAGGGCAGCGCCACGATCGCCACCGTCAGCCCGGCCAGCGCATCGGCCCGCAGCGCGGCCGCCCCATAGCCTTCGCGGAAAACGGTGACGATTTTCGGAAGGAACTCTTCCGGCACGCGGGACAGTCGGATCTGGTCGGTCATTTCACCACCGGAAGGGGGATCACACGCCAGAAATCACTGGCAAGCCGTTCTGAATGACGCCAGAAGACTCCCGCCCTTGCCGGCTGTCAACCGCGATCAGGACCATGTGATGACCGAACCCCAACCAACCCGCCGCCCCGACCCCGTTGCCGCCGCCAATGACGAGGCGCGGACGCTGGCGCAGACGCTGCTGTCGGGCACCGGCCATGGGGCCCTGTCGTGGATTGATCCCGCCGACGGCACCCCCAGCATCAGCCGCGTCGCCTTCGGGCTGGATGAAGATGGCTGCCCTCTGGTGCTGGTGTCCGGCCTTGCGCCCCATACCGCCGCGCTGCGGGCCCATCCCGACTGCGCGCTGATGGTGGTGGAAGACACCACGCGCGGCGATCCGATGACCCATGCCCGGCTGATGCTGCGCGCCCGGGCCGAGTTTGTGCCGCAAGACCAGTGCGCGCCGCTGCGCGCTGCCTGGCTTGCCCGGTTTCCCAAGGCCAAGGTCTATATCGACCTGCCCGATTTCGCCTTTGTCCGGCTGGTGCCGCAATCGGCGCTGCTGAACGGCGGCTTTGCCCGCGCTTTCCGGCTGGCCCCGTCCGACCTGCTGGCCGGCCTGCCGGGATAGGCGCGAATGTCAACGGGCGGCGGTGCCCCCACACCGCCGCCCGTTCCGCGGCGCCCCGCCCCAGCCGGGGCGCCGCGCCTCAGACCGTCACGTCCATCCGCAGGACAGCAACGACCTTGCCCTTCACCGCCTCGCCCCAGCGCAGTTGCGCCTGCGCGCCGGAACTGCCCGCCGCCGGCGTGGCGTTCGGCAACATGTAGCGCGCCGCGTTCGCGCCGTTGGTGATGGTGCCTTCCGGGCAGATGCTTTCGACCTGCCGGATCTGGCCGCCAAACGGCACCGCAGCGCCGGGGTCGATGGTCCAGGTGTCCGCGGCGGTGTTCTGCGTATGCGCAATCACCAGCGGATTGGCGATGGTCTGGTTCACCTGATTGAAGGTGTTGCCCGCAATCTGCACGTTGCGCGCGCGCCCCGCGTTCAGCGTGGCAAAGGTGGTGTCCACCGCCTCGACCCGGTCGACCGTGGCGTTGAACACGCGGAACGTGTTGTTCACCAGGCTGAAACCATTGAAGAAATGGCCTGCACCATAGGGCTTGACCACCAGCCAGCGAAAGGCCGACGACACATCCGAGGCGATGAAGATGTTGCCGGTGATGTTCAGCCCGCCGAACGAAAACTCGTTGGTGAATTCGGGCTCGGCATCATGTTCGTTGCCCCATTCGATAAAGCAGTTGTCCACATAATTGCCCGTGACCACGGTCGCCACATTGGTCTGCGTGAACACCAGCCCGGCCACCCGCACCCCGGCTGTCTGATCGTCGCCCTGAAAGAAGTGGTTCGACTGGATCATGTGGCTGGTGCCGTTCATCACGGCAAAGTGCCGGAAGCGCACCACGCGGTTGTTGCGCAGCTTGACATCATTTGCCTGCACGTTCAGCGCAATGGTGGTGCGGGTCTGGGCCGGCAGCGCCTGCTCGTTCGACAGGAACTGGCAGTAATCGACATGCAGCCCCTGACAGCCTGTCCCGGTCGAGGTGATGCCCCTGTCGCGCGGGCGGTTGAAGGTGCAATGGTCAAAGCGGTTGACCGACCCCGACATCCCCAGCATCACGCCCGAGGCAAGGCCAAGGCTGTTGAATTCGACATCCAGGATCTCGAACTGCGACAGCTTGGAAAAGCCCGAGAAATCCAGCAGATACTTGTAGCGGGTAAAGGTATAGCTGCGCGTTCCCACCGCCCCGTACAGCGGTTGCGAAAGCTCAATCGTGCCGGCCCCCACGTCCTTGGCCTTGACATAGACCTCGCGCCCCACGCCGGTGCCTTCGACCAGGGCGCCCACCGGCACATTGGCGACATTGGCCACTGCGGTCAGCACTGTCTGCGCCGAGGCCGAATAGGTTGCGACCGAGGTGACCGTCTCGTTGTCCCAGCCGCTTGACGGCACCGCGTTCAAGGATCCGTTGCGCAGCACCCGGCGGTTGCTGAAGCTGGTCAGACCGGCCACCGCCGCCACATCCACCGGCGCGCTCAGGTCGATCCGGCGCCCCGACAGGTCCAGCGTGACGTGGTCGCTGAAATAGAACAGCGCCTGCAATGCACGGCGGAAGCCTTCGGCATCGCTGCCATAGGCGGCGGCATAGGTGTCCAGATCGAAGTTGCGCGTCAGCACCATCCGGTTCGCCGCCGGCTGTGTCACGCTGCCGACGAAGCGGATCGAGGAATTGACCGTCAGGTTGCCGGCAACCAGATAGGTGCCCGCCGAAACCAGCACCGTCCGGCCCGCCGCCGCCAGATCGGCCGCCTGGAAGGCGGCGAAGTCATTGGTCACCCCGTCGCCCCTGGCGCCGTAATCGCGCACATCGACCACATCCACCAGCTTGCGCAGGAACACCTCGGTCACGTCCTCGACCGTGATGTCGTCGATGCGCACCACGCCGCCATTCGCCCCGGTCAGGTCCAGCCCGACATGCGCCAGCACCGGCGTCAGCCCCCAGACCAGATCCACCCCCGTCCGGCTGCCCGCCCCGATGATTGCCTGAACCGTCACCACCTCGCCATAGGTCAGCAGTTGCACCGACGGGCCGGTCTGCGGAACGGAGCCGACAGCGGCACCCGCTGCATTTCCCGCCCAGGCCGCGATCCGCACCGCCGGCAGGTTGCCCGACACCGCCTTCACCCGCGCGTAAACCCGGATGTACATATCCGGCCGCAGCGGCGTTTCGGCAAAGGCGCGCAGCTTCTGCGTGCCTTGCGTCTTTTGCAGTTCCAGACAGGCCCCGAAATCCTGATCGTTGGTCACCAGCGCCGCATTGGCCGCCCCGTCATACGAGGCATCGCCCGCCAGCCCGTTCGCGCTGGACCAGTTCGCCAGCCCGCCCAGAAACGGCGGCGGCATCAGGACCAGCCCGTCGGTAATTGCCATGTTCATTGAAAATCCCTCGCCTCGTTCCGCCGGATGCCGGCGGGCGATGTCCGCCGCGCCTTGGGGACAGCGAAGTATCAATGAAGGGTTAACCGCGCCTCAGACGGGCGCACGGCACAGGGGCCGCCCGCGCAACACGCCATGGCGGCAAGGAAAGGGGGCCAAAAGACAAAGGGCCGGAACGACTGCGCGCCCCGGCCCCCGGAAATGCTGCCAACCTGGCCTCAGCCGGCGACCAGTTCGCCCCGCAGCGCGCGGGCGATCAGCGCCTCGGTCTCGGTCACGCCATAAAGCGCGATGAAGCCGCCGAAGCGCGGGCCTTCGCTGGCGCCCAGCAACACCTCGTACAGCGCCTTGAACCAGTCGCGCAGCGGGTCGAAGCCATGGTCCTTGCCCACGGCATAGACCACCGCCTGCAGTTCCTCGGCATCATGGCTGCCTTCCCAGGCCGCCAGCCGCGCCCGCAGATCCTCGATCGCCGCGCGTTCCTTGTCATCCGGCAGGCGGAAGGCCCGTGTCGGCGCGATCTTGTCAGCGAAATAGCGCACCGCGAACCCGGCCGCCGCATCCAGATCGGGGTGGGTCTCCGGGCTCGCCTCGGGCGCATAGGCCTTGATATAGCCCCACAGCCCCTTGGCATCCTTGGCCCCGGCCACCGAGGCCAGGTTCAGCAACATGCTGAAGCTGACCACCATGTTCGACACCGGCGGCTTGCCGTCATGGATGTGCCAGACCGGGTTGTTCACCTGCTGCTCCAGCGGCTGCTCGGGGAAAGCCTTGAGCTGCTGGTGATATTCGTCCACCGCCTTGGGGATCACATCCCACCACAGCCGCTTGGCCGTCTTGGGCTTCTGGTACATGAAATAGGACAGGCTTTCCGTCGCCGCATAGGTCAGCCATTCGTCGATGGTCAGCCCGTTGCCCTTCGACTTGGAAATCTTCTGGCCCTCGAAATCCAGGAACAGCTCATAGGTAAAGTGGTTGGGCTTGCGGCCCCCCAGCACCTCGCAGATGCCGTCATAGATCGGCGTATTGGTGCTGTGGTCCTTGCCGTACATTTCAAAGTCCACGTCCAGCGCCGCCCAGCGGGCGCCGAAGTCGGGCTTCCATTGCAGCTTCACATGGCCGCCCGTCACCGGCAGCGTCCATTCGCGGCCCGCCTCGTCGTCGAAGGTGATGGTGCCGTCCTTGGCGTTCACCTCCTTCATCGGCACATACAGAACCCGGCCCGTCTCGGGGTGGATCGGCAGAAAGGCGGAATAGGTCTGCTGCCGTTCTTCCCGCAGCGACGCCAGCATGATCTCCATGATCGCGTCATAGCGTTCCGCCGCCAGCCGCAGCGTGTCGTCGAACCGGCCGCTCTTGTAGAATTCGGTCGCGCTGATGAATTCGTATTCAAAGCCGAACGTGTCCAGGAACCGCCGCAACATGGCGTTGTTATGCGCGCCGAAGCTTTCGTACTCGCCATAGGGGTCGGGCACGCTGGTCAGCGGCTTCTGCATGTGCTGGCGCAACATCTCCTGCTGCGGCACATTCTCGGGCACCTTGCGCATACCGTCCACGTCATCGCTGAAGCAGATCAGCCGCGTCGGGATGTCGCTGATGATCTCGAAGGCGCGGCGGATCATCGTCGTCCGCGCCACCTCGCCGAAGGTGCCGATATGCGGCAGGCCCGACGGGCCATAGCCGGTCTCGAACAGCACATAACCCTTTTCGGGGTCCTTCTTCTCATACCGTTTCAGCACCGCGCGCGCCTCTTCGAACGGCCAGGCCTTCGATTTCATCGCAGCGTCGCGGAGCGCGGTCATGGGAATGATCCTTCAAGGAAACGCCCGGAACCCTGTGTCCCGGACCCTGTGTCCTCTATTGCCGCCGCCCTGCCCCGTCAATAATCTCCGGCCATCGCGAGAGAGGAGCCGCAGATGACCGATACCGCCCCGATGTCACCGCAAGATGCCCTGGTGGCCGTCATGGTGGCCTGTTCGGCCTCTGACCAGAACATGCGCACCGCCGAACTGGTGGCGATCCAGCGCATGGTCAACCACATGCCCGTCTTCGCCACCTATGACACCGACCGCATCCGCCGCGTCAGCCAGACCGTCTTTGACCTGTTCGAAGAGGAAGACGGGCTGGACGCCCTGTTCGGCCTGATCCGCGGCGCCCTGCCCGAGCGCCTTTATGAAACCGCCTATGCGCTGGCCTGCGATGTGGTCACCGCCGACGGGCGGCACAGCCAGCTTGAACTGCGGATGCTGGAAGAGGTCAGCCACGAACTGGGCATCGACCGCCTGCACGCCGCCGCCATCGAATGGGGCGCAAGGGTGCGACATATGGTGGTGTAAGGGGGGGCCGATCGGGCGCTCCCGGCCTGCTCACCTGACGCCACGCAGTCGGCGCAACGCAGGGCCGCGCCCTTCCTCGGGTGGGCGCAGCAACGGCCGGCAGAGGCAGTTTATGGCACAACACCTCCGCCGCAGTTCGGGTGAACCCCGTCGCAAAAGCGCCCTCCCGGGGGAGGGAGGGCGCGGCCCGGCGGGCTTCGCCCTTGATTCCGGGCCAACGGGACATCTGGCGTTCCGCTCAAGGATCACAACTGGCAGAGGGGCGCACTCGGTTCCATGCGGTCAGGGCCGCCCCTCCGCATCCCTTACCCATACACCGTCGCCCAACGGGAAATCAGTTGTCCCTGCAGGCGGCGCGACCGGGTGGTCCAAGCTTTCACGCCGGGCGGGTCTTCGCGCTTGGCCACGGGCACCGCATCGCGGCGGTCGGGGTCGCCGGTGAAGATGGCGAACACCATCTCACGGCCGCCCGGCGGAATGATATGGCCCGCCAGCCCCGAGACAAAGTTCAGCGTGCCCGACTTGGCCACCACCTTCACCGGATGGCCCTTGATCACCTTGCCCTTGTCGTCCTTCATGCCCACGTCGCGCAGGATCGGCCGCAGGCCACGGCCTTGCGCATGGTCGGCCAGCAGCACCTTGACCATGTCCGCCGCGCTGATCCGCGACGCGCCGCCCAGACCGGAATGGTCCACGAACCGCGCCCCGATGCCGAAACTGGCGCGCGCCCAGTCGGTCATCGCGGCCCCTGATGTGGCCAGATCGGCCTTGCCGCTGGCGCTCAGCCCGGAACATTCGGCCGTGAGGTTGGTCGAGAATTTCAGCATCGCCCGCAGAACCTCGGGCAAGTCCTCGCTCTCGACGCGCCCCAGCTCGATACCGCCGGGCAGGGCCGGCACGGCAACCGGCGAGGGCAGCTTGATGCCTTGCGCGCGGGCCAGCGTGCGGAACACCTCGGCCGCATAAAGCCCCGGCAGGCGCACCGGCAACCAGCGGCTGCCCCCCTTGCCCAGGGCGGTCGAGGCAACCGTCCAGTCCTCATGATCCGGGCCCCGGTCATAGGTGAAGATCGGCGTCTCGCGCCGGGCCACTGACATCCGGGTCATTTCGACCAGCGGCAGGAACCGCTCGCCGCGCGCATCCATCTGCACCGACCAGCCGTCGCCCGCACGCTTCCATTCAAAGTTCACCCGGTTGAAATTCAGGCACAGGCCCGAAATCGCCGGGTTGTAGCCAACCTGCACCGGCTGATCCCCGGCCACCTGCTCCAGTTGCGGCAGCGCGCCTTCCCAACGCAGGAAGCCGCCGGTCACGCCGCGCAGCCCCTGCCCCGCCAGCCGCTTCACCAGATCGCCAAGCTGATCCGTCTGCAAGGTGGAATCCCCGCCGCCCGCCAGCACCAGATCGCCCTGCACAATGCCGTTCTGCACCGGCCCGGTCGCCAGCACCCGCGTTGCAAAGCGGTGGCCACGGCCCAGCTTCTCCAGCGCGTAAAGCGAGGTCACCGCCTTGGCGACCGAGGCCGGCGGCAGCATCGCCTCGGGCTCGCGGGCCTCAAGCACGGCACCCGTTTCGGCATCGGCCACGACATAGCCGACCGTCCCGCCCAGATCGGCCGCCTTGACCAGCGCGCCGGCATCGACAACCGCAGGCGTTGCCGCAGCTGCCGCCGGAGCCCCGCCCCGCGCCACCGGGCGCGGCGAACGGTCCATTCCTTCAGCCCAGGCCGGCAGGGCTGTGCCCACCAGCAGCCCCGCCAACATTCCGCGTCGCGTAATCACAGCGATTCTCCTGAAACTCACCGGCCCGGAATACCCGATCCGGCCGCCGGCGTCAGTCCGGGATCGCCCACCCGAAGCCCGGCCCGGGTGTCAGCGCCGCCAGCCCCCGCGCGCCCGGATCTCGGTGGACGAGGCGTCATTCATCGGCAGGTTCACGAAAACCCAGGCCGGCGCGCGGCACTTGGCCAGGTTCTCGCCACGGCCCACGCGGTTGCCCCGGTAGATCTGCGCCGCCACCGACAGCCGCGCCTTCAGCCCCGATCCGGGCCGCGCCAGCACACCCACCGGCACCCGCTCCATGATCTCGCGCCAGCGGCCCCATTTGTGGAACTGCACAAGATTGTCGGCCCCCATCAGCCAGACAAAGGCCACGCCCGGATAGATTTCCTGCAGGCGCTTCACCGTATCGGCCGTGTAGACCGTGCCCAACCGCGCCTCGAGATCGGTCACCTCGACCCGCGGGTCGCGCATCAGCGCCCGCGCCCGCGCCAGCCGCGCCGCCATTGGCGCCGGCTGGCGGGCCTTCAGCGGGTTGCCGGGGCTGACCAGCCACCAGACCCGGTCCAGCCCCATCCGCTTCAGCGCCTCGCGGGTGATCATCACATGCCCCTCATGCGCGGGATCGAACGACCCGCCCAGCAGGCCGACCACCATCCCCCGCCGCGCCACCGGAAACCCCGCCCGCATCGCTACGCCCTTCGTTGCCCTTCCCGCAGTTTGCCGCTATCTCACCTTGGTCCGCCGGAAAAGGAAGAACGACCATGGCCAGCTATCAATACGTCTATCATATGGATGGCGTCTCCAAGACCTATCCGGGCGGCAAGAAAGTGTTCGAGAACATCCGCCTGAACTTCCTGCCGGGGGTCAAGATCGGCGTGGTCGGCGTCAACGGCGCGGGGAAATCCACCCTGCTGCGCGTGATGGCCGGCTGGGACAAGGATTTCCAAGGCGAAGCCTGGGCCGCCAAGGGCGCCACCGTCGGCTATCTGCCGCAGGAACCCAAGCTGGAAGAAAACCTGACCGTCCGTGAAAACGTCAATCTTGGTGTGGCGGCCAAGCAGGCCAAGCTGGATCGCTACAACGAACTGGCGATGAACTATTCCGACGACACCGCCGAGGAAATGGCCCGCCTTCAGGACGAGATTGATGCCGAGAACCTCTGGGATCTCGACAGCCGCGTCGACATCGCGATGGAGGCGCTGCGCTGCCCGCCCGACGATGCCAATGTCGGCACCCTTTCGGGCGGTGAACGCCGCCGCGTCGCGCTGTGCAAGCTCTTGCTGGAAGAGCCGGACATGCTGCTTCTGGACGAACCGACCAACCACCTGGATGCCGAAACCATCGCCTGGCTGCAAAAGCACCTGATCGACTACAAGGGCACCATCCTGACCGTCACCCACGACCGCTATTTCCTGGATGACATCACCACCTGGATTCTGGAACTGGAACGCGGCCGCGGCATTCCGCATGAGGGCAACTATTCCTCGTGGCTGGATGCCAAGGCCAAGCGGCTGGCGCAGGAGGCCCGCGAAGACAAGGCCAAGCAGAAGGTTCTTGAAAAGGAACTGGAATGGATTCGCGCCGGCGCCAAGGCGCGTCAGGCCAAATCCAAGGCCCGGATCAGCGCCTATGAAAAGATGGCCGATGAATCCGTCAAGGAACTGGTCGGCCGCGCCCAGATCATCATCCCGCACGGGCCCCGCCTCGGCTCCAAGGTCATCGAGTTCGAGAATGTCTCGAAGGCCATGGGCGACAAGCTGCTGATCGACAACCTGTCGTTCATGCTGCCCCCCGGCGGCATCATCGGTGTGATCGGCCCCAACGGCGCCGGAAAATCCACCCTGATGAAGATGATCACCGGGCAGGAACAGCCCGACAGCGGCACCATCACCCTAGGCGACACCGTGCAACTGTCCTACGTCGACCAGTCGCGCGACAGCCTTGATCCGAACAAGAACGTCTGGGAGGAAATCTCCGACGGGCTTGACATCGTGGTGCTTGGCGATGCCGAGGTGAACAGCCGCGCCTATTGCTCGTCCTTCAACTTCAAGGGGTCCGACCAGCAAAAGAAGGTAGGCATCCTGTCAGGCGGGGAACGCAACCGCGTCCACATGGCCAAGCTCCTGAAATCCGGCGGCAACGTGCTGCTGCTGGACGAACCGACCAACGACCTTGACGTGGAAACCCTGCAGGCCCTGGAAGCCGCCATCGAGGAATTTGCCGGCTGCGCCGTGATCATCAGCCACGACCGCTTCTTCCTTGACCGCCTCTGCACCCATATCCTTGCCTTTGAGGGCGACGCGAAGGTTGAGTTCTTCGAGGGCAACTTCGACGCCTACGAACAGGACAAGATCCGCCGCCTTGGCCCGGATTCGGTGGAACCGAAGCGGGTGAAATACAAGAAGTTCACGCGCTAAGGTCCAGCCTGCGACGGCTGGCCCCGATCCTGTCGGGGCCAGCCGCCGGCGCGGTGTCAAAGCACCAGACGGGCCGGCTTGCCCCCGTGACGCCGGGAGAAGAAGATCACATTCTCTTGCCGCGCAGGCGCGCGGTAGCGCGCCCCTTCCACCGACGGGTCTTGGGAAGACAGCGCGGCGGTCCCGCGAAAACCAAGGGCAGCCAGACGACCGGCACGGGCTTTTTCAGCAAGATCAGTCATTTCCGTCTCCTTGAGCAGAATATCTCCGGGTTTTCTGGTTTTCGACTTTCACCGGGTGGAACAGGGGCATACGGCGCAGGTTGGCCCCGAGCGGGGATGGTTCCGCTGCCAAAATTGGTAAATCCGCGGCATATTTTTGTCAACTTCAGGTTGTGTCGCGCGACAACAAGACACGGTTAAGCAATTTCAGCTCATCAATCCCACCGCCAAGACGGTATTTCGCGCATAACTGGAAACAGGTGCGCCACAATTCCCGGCCTTTCGCACGCCGTTTCCGGGCGGCAGGGCAGAATCAAGCCGGCTTTCCCAGTCAGAGCGCAAGCGAGGCGTCGGCGGATCTCCTCCGATTGCACGGCAGATTCGGAATTCCCGTTTCAGCAGAATACCGCCAGTCCCGATGGCCCTGTTCTTGCCGGGCCGGGATCAGACCACACATCCTGAGGCACGGGATTTCCCCGAACATGGAAAGGAGACGGCCATGAAAGGCATTCTCGCCTGGGTGATCGGTATTCCCATCCCCATCATCATCATCCTCTATCTGACCGATGTCTTCTGACCCTGCCCCATGAAGGGGGGCCGCGCCATGGCGCGGCCCCCATATCTTGGCAAGGCGGCCCCTCCTGCCCGCAACCGGCTGAAATCGTTTGTGCAATAACATGGGAAGGGCCGGTTCGCCCCGGATCGCCAAGCTCCCGCAATGGCGGAAATACTTGCATTTTGGTCGCCTTTGCCGCATATGCAGGGGGCGACGTTATCTCTCTCGATCTGTCTCGGGCCTATGGCCGCAGCTATCGACTACAGCTGACTGCGCCAGGCCGCCGCACTCCCGCGGGCGGCACTTCGGAAGGAGTTTCACGATGGCCAAGGGCACCGTGAAGTGGTTCAATGAAACCAAGGGCTACGGCTTCATTGCCCCGGAAGGCGGTAAGAAGGACGTGTTCGTTCACATCACCGCGCTGGAACGCGCCGGCATTCGCAGCCTGAAGGACGGCCAGGCCGTGACCTTCGATATCGAAGCCGGTCGTGACGGCCGCGAATCCGCCACCAACCTGTCGATCGCCTGATCAGCCGGAACAGCGGTTTCCAGACAAGGCGGGTCCGTGTGACCCGCCTTTTTTCATGTGCCGCAGTTGCCAGAATCGCGCGCCCCCGCGCAGACTGCGGGCATGACCCAGCCCGATTACACCCGCCTCATCGACGCGCCCACCTGGGCCTTCATCCGCGCGACCGAGGCCGCCTATCCCCCCGACACCGCCACCCTGTCCATCGCCGACCAGCGCGCGATCTATGACAGGATGTGCCGCGCCTTCTTTCGCGGCTATCCGCCGGGCGTGACCGCCACGGACGAGGTGATCGCCGGCGTTCCCTGCCGCCGTTACCCCGGCACCGGGCCGGTGGTGATTTACGCCCATGGCGGGGGGTATGTGGTGGGCGGGCTGCACAGCCATGATGACGTCTGCGCCGAGATCCGCGCCGAAACCGGGCTGACGGTGATCAGCGTCGATTACCGTCTGTCGCCCGAACACCGCCACCCCGCCGCGCTGGAGGATGTGCTGGCCGTGATCCGCGCCACGCCCGGGCCACTGCTGCTGGCGGGTGACAGCGCGGGGGGCAATCTGGTGGCTGCCGCCGCGCATGTGCTGCGCGAGGCGCGGCTTCTGGGGCAGGTGCTGGTCTATCCCGGCCTTGGGGGAGACCGCAGCAAAGGCAGCTATCGCACCCACGCGAACGCCCCGATGCTGACCGCCGCCGATCTGGAGTTCTACGCCGGAATCCGTCACGGCGGCACCGCGCCACCACCGGGCGATCCGACCGTTTCCCCCTTGCAGGACAAGGACTTCACCCGCCTGCCCATGACATTGGCCATCGGCGCCGAATGTGACCCGCTGCATGACGATGCCGCCGCCTATGCCACGGCGATCACCGCCGCCGGGGGCCGTGCCCATGCGGTGACGGCGCCCGGTCTTGTCCATGGCTATCTGCGGGCGCGGGCCACGGTTCCCCGCGCCGCCGAGAGCTTTGCCCTGATCACCGCCACCCTTGCCAGCTTTGCCCGTGGCGACTGGCCTTTCGGAGACCGCCCATGAACGCCCCTGCCAACATCACCCATTGGGCCCAGCGTGTGGACATGGCCGCCGCCTTCCGCTGGACGGCGCGGCTGGACATGCATGAAGCGGTGGCGAACCATTTTTCGCTGGCGGTAAACCCCTCGGGCAGCCGGTTCCTGATCAACCCGAACGGCCGGCATTTCAGCCGGATCACCGCCTCGTCGCTGATCGAGATCGACGCCGACGATCCGGCCAGCATGACCCGCCCCGATGCGCCCGATCCCACCGCCTGGGGCCTGCATGGCGCGATCCACCGCGCCCTGCCCCATGCGGCCTGCGTGATGCATGTCCATTCGATCCATGCAACCGTGCTGGCCAGTCTGGCCGACAGCCGGTTGCCGGCGATTGACCAGAACACCGCCATGTTCTTTGGCCGGCATGTGGTGGACGACGCCTATGGCGGCATGGCGTTCGAGGCCGAGGGCGCGCGATGTGCAGGCCTGCTGGCCGACCCGAAGATCACCACGCTGATCATGGGCAACCATGGTGTTCTGGTGATTGGCCGCACGGTGGCCGAAACGTTCAACCGGCTCTATTACCTTGAACGCGCAGCAGAAACCTACATCCGCGCCTTGCAGACGGGGCGGCCGTTGCGGGTTCTGCCGGACGAGGTTGCCGAAAAGACAGCCCGCGAATGGGAAGACTACCCCGGCTTTGCCGAGGCGCATCTGCGCGAGATCCGGGCCATTCTGGACGCGGAAGATCCCGGTTACGCGGGCTGAGGCGGCCTAGGCCGACAGGAAGGGGCGGGCCTTCATGCCGGCGGGCACCGGAACGCCCATCCGTGTCAGGATCGAGGGGGCAAGGGCCAGTTGATCCAGCACCTCATCCCCCGGCGGAAGGGGGGAGGAGCCGAAGTAGTAGAAGGCGAAATCGCGCTGTGCTTCGCCGGTTCCGCCGTGGTGGCCGCGGGAATCCTGCCCGTGGTCGGCGGTGACGATTACCTCAAAACCCTTGTCTCTCCAACGGCTTATGAAGGGGGCAAGGGTGGCGTCCATGGCGAAGCAGGCGTGGTCCATTTCTTCGCAGTCGTGGAAGAAGCGGTGGCCCATGCTGTCCAGCGTGCAGGTGTGCAGAATGCCGTAGTCGATGCCCTTCACCTCGGCCAGACGGGTGAGGGTTCCGAACAGGTCGTAATCGGCCGGCGTCATCTGGTTGGCGTGGCCATAGCCCTTCATGGTGTGGAACCGGCCATGGGTGATGGGGCCGCCGGGTTCGTCATACTCAATGTCGCGCACCACATCGAAGGGCGCGCGGTTGAAAAACTCCGACCAATATGAATGGGTTACGGCCCCGGTCTTCTTGCCCGCCCGCGTCAGTTCGGAAAACACGTCGGGCATTTCCAGCCGCCTTATGTCGGCGTTGTCCCAGATCCGGTGCACCTGCGGCGGCACGCCGGTGTGGATCGAGGCATAGCAACTGGCCGAGGTCGAGGGCAGCACGGCGCGCATCCGGCGGACCCGCGCTTCGCCGCTTTCGACCCAGCCTTCCAGATTGCCGAACAGCCGGCGCCAGTTCGCGTAAGGCACCCCGTCAAGGATGATGAGCAGGAGTTTCGTCATGTCTGCGTTCCGTCTGCCTTGGGTATGTCCGGCGTATGGCAAAGGGTCATACCTAGTTTCCGGCACTTTCCATCTTGCGATGCGCGATCACCTGCTCAAGCCAGCCCACTTCCATCTCGGGAACAGAGGACAGGAGGAGGTCGGTGTAGTCGTCGAAGGGCGGGGCCAGCACATCGGATTTCTGGCCGTAGCGGACGACCTGTCCCTTGTACATGACCGCGATCTTGTCGGCGATGGCGCGGACCGTGGCGAGATCATGGGTGATGAAAAGATAGGCCACATGTTCGATGGCCTGAAGGTTCAGCAGCAGCTTGAGGATGCCATCGGCCACCAGCGGATCAAGCGCCGAAGTCACCTCGTCGCAGATGATCAGCTTGGGCTTGGCGGCCAGCGCGCGGGCGATGCAGACACGCTGTTTCTGCCCGCCCGACAGTTCGGCGGGGTAGCGGTCTGCAAAACCCTTGCCCATCTCGATCTCGTCCAGAAGTTCCTGCACGCGGCGGTCGCGGGCGGCGCCCTTCAGGCCGAAGTAGAATTCAAGCGGCCGGCCGATGATGGTGCCCACGGTCTGCCGGGGGTTCATCGCGGTATCGGCCATCTGGTAGATCATCTGGATTTCGCGCAGGTCATCCTTGCTGCGCCCGGCCAGATCGGGCGAGAGTTCGCGCCCGTCAAAGGTGATGCGCCCCGAAGACGGCGGCAGCAGCCCGGTGATGGCACGGGCCAGCGTCGATTTCCCCGAACCGCTTTCGCCCACCACGGCCAGCGTCTGGCCCTTGGGCAGTTCGACCGAGACCCGTTTCAGCACGTCGAAATGCGTGCCGCGATAGCGCGCGGTCAGCCCTTCGATCCGCAGCACCGGGGGCGCGGGCGGCTTTTCGGCATGTTCCAGACTGCGGACCGAGACCAGCGCGCGGGTATAGTCCTGCCGGGGTTCCTTGATGATCTGCGCCGTTTCGCCCAGTTCGACCATGCGGCCATGGAGCAGCACCATGATCTCATCCGCCACCTGCGCCACCACGGCAAGATCGTGGGTGATATAGAGCGCGGCAACCTGCGTGTCGCGGATGGCTTCCTTGATGGCGGCCAGCACGTCGATCTGCGTGGTCACATCCAGCGCGGTGGTGGGTTCGTCGAAGATCACCAGATCGGGTTTGGGGCACAGCGCCATGGCCGTCATCGCGCGCTGCAACTGCCCGCCCGACACCTGATGCGGATAGCGGTTGCCGAAGGTTTCGGGGTTGGGCAGGCCCAGCTTGCGGAACAGAAGGACCGCCCGCGCCTCGGCCTCGGGGCGCGTCATCACGCCATGGGCGATGCTGGTTTCGATCACCTGTTCCATCAGCCGCTTGGCCGGGTTGAACGAGGCCGCCGCGGATTGCGAGACATAGGTCACCTCGCGCCCTCGCAGGCTGCGCAGCGCCGCGGGGCTGGCCAGCCGGATTTCCCGGCCGTTCAGGGTGATGGTGCCGCCGGTCAGCCGCACCCCGCCCCGGCCATAGGCCATGGCCGACAGGCCGATGGTGGATTTGCCGGCGCCGGATTCGCCGATCAGCCCCAGCACGCGGCCGCGTTGCAGCGTGAGGTCTACCCCGTGGACCAGCGTCACCTCTTTCGGGGGTTCGCCGGGCGGATAGCTGGTGGCCTGGATCACAAGGCCGCGGATTGCCAGAAGCGTGTTGTCAGCCACCGCGGCCTCCTTTCAGGCTGGAGGTGCGGGTCAGCACCCAGTCGGCCACCAGATTGACGCTGATCGCCAGCGCGGCAATGGCGGCGGCGGGCATCAGCGCGGCGGCCTTGCCGTAGATCAGGCCATCCTTGTTTTCCTTGACCATGCCGCCCCAGTCGGTCAGCGGCGGCTGGATGCCGAGGCCCAGGAAAGACAGGGTAGAAATGAACAGCACCGCAAAGATGAAGCGCAGCCCGAACTCCGCCACCAGCGGCGACAGGGCATTGGGCAGGATTTCGCGGAAGATCACCCAGGACTGACCTTCGCCGCGCAGCTTGGCGGCTTCGACGTAATCCATCACGGCGATGTCGACCGCCACCGCGCGCGACAGGCGGAAGACGCGGGTGCTGTCCAGAACGCCGATGACAAGGATCAGCACCGTCAGGTTCAGCGGCAGCACCGAAAGCATGACCAGCGCCACGATCAGCGACGGGATTGCCATCACCAGATCGACCATGCGGCTGAGAAGCTGATCGACCAGCCCGCCCTTGACGGCGGCCAGGAAGCCCAGGAACGCGCCCAGCGAGAAGGCCAGGATCGACGAGGCCAGCGCCACGAAGATGGTGACCTGACCGCCGTAGATCAGCCGCGAAAGGATGTCGCGGCCGATGGTATCGGTGCCCAGCCAGTATTTCGCGGACGGGCCTTCCCAGACCCCGCCGACCGCCAGGTCGATGGGATAGGGCGCGATCCAGCGGGCGAAGATCGCGGTGAACAGGAACAGGCCGGTCAGCGACAGGCCCAGCAGGGCAGAGAACGGCACCCTCATTTCGGATGCCTCAGACGCGGGTTGCTGATGATGCCGATGACATCGGCCAGCATGTTCAGGGTGATGTAGACGGCGGCGAAGATCAGGCCCACGGCCTGCACCACCGGCAGGTCGCGCCTGGAAACGTGGTCCACCAGATATTGCCCCAATGCGTTGTAGCTGAACACCACCTCGACCACGACAACCCCCACCACCAGATAGGCCATGTTCAGCATGACGACCGCGACGACCGGCGCGATGGCATTGGGGAAGGCGTGGCGCCAGATCACCGTCATCGGTGACAGGCCCTTCAGCTCGGCCGTTTCGATATAGGCCGATTGCATGACGTTCAGGATGGCGGCGCGGGTCATCCGCATCATGTGGGCCAGCACGACCACCACCAGCACGATGACCGGCAGCGCCACCGCCTGCAGCTTGGCCCAGAAGCCCATGCCGGGAAAGACCATGGCGACGGGCTGGAACACCGGAAAGACCTGGGTCAGCAAGTAGATCACGAAATAGGCCGCCACGAATTCGGGCAGGCTGATCGTGGTCAGGGTGACGCCCGAGATCAGCTTGTCGGGCCAGCGCCCGGCATAGCGGGCGGCGATCAGGCCCAGGATGATGGCCAGCGGCACCGAGATGGCCGCGGCGCAGCCCGCCAGGAACAGCGTGTTGCCCAGCCGCTGCCCGATCGAGGTGGCGATGTCGGCGCCATTGGTCAGCGCCGTGCCAAGATCGCCGGTCAGGACACCGCCCAGCCAGCGGAAATAACGGGTGATGGCGGGGTCATTCAGGCCCAGCTTTTCGCGCAGGTTGGCCAGCGCCTCGGGCGTGGCCTGCTGCCCCAGGATCGCCTGTGCGGTATCGCCCGGAAGCGCCTCGACGCCCAGGAAGATGACCGCCGACACGGCGAGGAGCAGGAGGAGGCCCAGCGCGATGCGCTGGACCACCAGAACAAGAACGGGATGCACCGGCTTCGGGCCTTATGCCAGCCAGCAGCGGACCTGGGCCCGCCCGTTCATCAACTCGCCGTTCGGATCGTCGGCCCAGCCGGCGATGGCATCGCTGACGCCCGACACGAAGTCGTTGAACATCGGCAGGATCAGGCCGCCTTCGTCGCGCAGGATATGGGCCATTTCCGAATACATGCCCTTGCGCTTGGCCGCGTCCAGTTCGCCCCGGGCGGCCAGCAGCAGTTCGTCGAACCGGGCGTTCTTGAACTTGGTGTCGTTCCATTCCGCGGTGGAGAGATAGGCGGTGGAATACATCTGGTCCTGCACGGGGCGGCCGCCCCAGTAGCTGGCGCAGAAGGGTTCCACGTTCCAGACGTTCGACCAGTAGCCGTCATCGGGTTCCAGCTTGACCGAGAGCGGGATGCCGGCGGCATTGGCGCTGGCGGCAAAGAGGTTGGCCGCATCGACCGCCCCCGGGAAGGCGCCCGGCGCGGTGCGCAGCACGATCGGGCTGCCGTCATGGCCGGACTTCTTGTAATGCTCTGCCGCCTTGGCCGCATCGTATTCGCGCTGCTCGATGCTGTCGTCGAACAGCGGATAGGCCGCGTTGATCGGGAAATCGTTGCCCCGGCTGCCCAGGCCGCCCAGGATCTTGTCCACCATTTCCTGACGGTTGATCGAATATTTCAGCGCCATCCGCAGATCGTTGTTGTCGAAGGGCGGCTTGTCGACGTGCATGATGAAGACATAATGCCCGCGCCCGGCAACCGACTTGATCTGGATGCCCGGCGCGCCTTTCAGCAGTTCGACGATCTTCGGATCGACCCGGTTCATCATGTGGATCTGGCCCGATTGCAGCGCCGCGGTGCGGGCGGTGTTGTCGTTGATGACCAGGATTTCCACCTCATCGGCATGGCCGATGCTGCTGTCGAAATAGTTGGCGTGCTTGGCGAAGGTGTGCCGCACGCCCGGCTCGTTCACCACCACCTTGTAGGGGCCGGCGCCAATGCCGGCGGCCGGATTGTCCACGCCGCCGCCGGGCTGGATGATCAGGTGATAGTCGGCCATCAGATAGGGCAGGTCGGCGCTGGCGGCCGACAGCTTGAGGGTGACCATGTCGCCCTCGGCCTTCATCTCGCTGATGCCCTGCACGATGCCCAGCGCGCCCGATTGCGACTTCTCGTCGGTGTGGCGCTTGAGCGTGGCCACCACATCTTCGGCGGTGACGGTCTTGCCGTCATGGAATTCGACGCCGGCGCGGATCTTGAACTTCCACTCGGTCGCGTCGGCATTGCTGCTGACCTCTTCCGCGATGCGGTGGTCGATCGACCCGTCGGGGTTCACGTCCACCAGCATTTCGCCCCAGGTCATGTTCACCTGGAACGGCACTTCCGAAGCGGCCAGCGCCGGGTCAAGCGAGTTGGTCGATTCGCCGCCCTGCATACCGACGCGGATCACGCCGCCCTTCTTGGGTTCCTGCGCCATCGCGGTCTTGCTGAACAGCGCCGAGGCAAGCCCCGCCGTGATGCCCATGGCCGAGGCGCGGCCGACAAATTCGCGCCGGGTCATCCGCCCGCGGCGCACCGTGTCGATCATCCGGTCAAGTTGGTCCGTCATCTTGTCTTCTCCCTGTCTGGCCCGGTTTTTTCGGGGCCTGTTTGTTTATTGCACTCACTAAACCGCGAAGGCGCTGACCGGGCAACGATTCTTGCCCGGGCCGCCGCGCAGGGCCGTCACACGAAGTGGCGAGGCACCTCCTCGTCCCATTCGCGCAGGAAAATCTGGCGGTCCGCCTCCCAGGCGGTCAGCCGGGCCTGCATCCGCAGATGGGTGGCGGTGCCGGTCATGGTGGCCTCGGCCCGCGTCTTGATGCGCCAGTCGCCGCGCGACAGCCGCTGTTCCCAGACATGCACCGCCCGGGCCGACAACGGATCGTCGGGCGCGATCTCCCAGCGTTCGGTCATCGTCTCGCCGGAACACAGGCCATGGGTCAGGTTCTCGACATCGCCG
Organism: Pseudogemmobacter blasticus; assembly: GCF_003071405.1. Classification (NCBI taxonomy): domain Bacteria; kingdom Pseudomonadati; phylum Pseudomonadota; class Alphaproteobacteria; order Rhodobacterales; family Paracoccaceae; genus Pseudogemmobacter; species Pseudogemmobacter blasticus. Next base: position 1,494,591 of record NZ_CP020470.1, read on the forward strand.
CTATCCTCTTCAACCACCAGCGCGCGGGTGCCGGAGATCAGATCCTGTTCCACGAAGCGGCGGCTTTGGCCCGGCCGCAGCACGCGGTGCTGCCAGGGCGCGGCATGTTCGGCGGGCGGCGGGGTCCATTCGCTGCGGTCGGCCCCCGGGTGCACGGGCAGCACCAGCCGCCCCGCCGTGACCGTCAGCACCCCCGCCTGCGGCGAGGGCCAGACGAAGGGCCAGTAGCTGTTCGACAGCGCCAGCCGCAGACGGTGCCCCGGCGCCAGCCGATAGCCCATCTGGTCCAGCCGGACCGTCACCTCGAACGGCTGCCCCGGCACCAGCGGCGCGGGCGCGGCCATGCCGTCGCGGTGGCAAAGGTTCAACATGCCATGGGCGATCCGCACGCTGGAACCGTCCGGCGCCACATCGCACAGCCGCGCCACGACAAAGCCCAGCGGCCGGTCCGACGACAGCCGCAGCGTCAGTTCGGCCGCGCCCAGCAGTTGCAGCGGCGCCGTCAGTTCCGGCCCGTCGAAACAGACCGACAGCGCATCGTCGCCCGCCTGATCGCCCGGCATTTCGGCGTTCAGGCCCATCGGGAAGAATTCGCCCGCTGCCAGACCCAGATGCTGCGGCGTGGTCACCTCAACAAAAAACCCGTCCGGGCTTTCATCTGTCTGCAAATATCCCACGGAGGTCCGGGGGTGTGAAACCCCCGGTGCGGCGGCGGCCAGATGCCAGACCTGCGGCGCCACGCGGGGCGACGGCCACTGGTCCTCGGCCACCCAATGCCCGGCGCGCGCTTTCGCGCTGGCATCGGGGGGTTCGGAATGAAGCACATAGGCGCGATAGGCGGGGTCGGCCTCGGCCCCGTTCGGCACGCCTTTCAGCCAGCGGTCCCACCAGCGCAGCGCGATCTGCAGGAAGCCCACCTGCGGCCCCGGCACGGCGGTATGCGGATACTGGTGGACCCAGGGTCCGACCACGCCCTTCACCGGCGCAGGCGCCCCTTCGACCAGCGCCGCCACCGTGTTCATGTAATTGTCGGCCCAGCCGCCCCAGATCATCGCCGGCACGGTGTTGCGCGACCAGTCCTCGCAGACCGAGCCATGCGCCCAATAGGCATCGCGCGCCTGATGCGCCGCCCAGCGCGGCGCAAGCCAGGGTTCGGCCTCAAGCCGGCGCAGCCAGTCTTCGCGCCAGTCGGGGCGCAGGGCCGGATCGGGCGGGCGGCTGGAAAAGGACAGCATCACCGCGCCCCAGCCGAAATTCTCGCCCAGAAGGCAGCCGCCCTTGAAATGGATGTCATCGGCAAAACGGTCGGTCGTGGCGCAGACCGAGACCACCGCCTTCAGCGCGGGCGGCTGGTTGAAGGCGGCCTGCAGGCAGTTGAAGCCGCCCCAGCTTTTGCCCATCATCCCGACGCTGCCACTGCACCAGGGCTGGCGCGACAGCCAGTCGATCACGGCCAGGGCATCGGCCATTTCCTGCGGGCTGTATTCATCGTCCATAAGACCCTGGCTGTCGCCGTTGCCGCGCATGTCGACCCGCACCGCGGCATAGCCATGGCCGGCGAACCAGGGGTGCATCATCTCGTCGCGTGGCAGGGTTCCGTCGCGCTTGCGATAGGGGATGTATTCCAGCACCGCGGGCACCGGGTTCGCGGGTGCATCCTCGGGCATCCAGACCCGGGCCGACAGGCGCGTGCCGTCGGGCAGGACGATCCCCATGTCCTCGTGTTCGACCACGCGGAACGGGAAATCGGTGCGAACAACCATCGGCAGAGTCTCCTTTGCCGCATTGGGCACGGGGCCGCACCGCCCCGGCAATCCGATTCCGCCGCATTGCCCCGCGTTTGCGACAAGCGCCCCGCAAACCCCCTTGCGCGACGCCTGCCGCAACGGCACCGATGGGCCAGCCAGCCCCGGAGGACCGCATGACCGCCCGCCCGAACATCCTGATCCTGATGGTCGACCAGTTGAACGGCACGCTGTTCCCCGATGGACCGGCGCCCTTCCTGCACGCGCCGAACCTGCGGGCGCTGGCCGGGCGTTCCGCCCGCTTCGCACATGCCTATACCGCCTCGCCGCTGTGCGCTCCGGCGCGGGCCAGCTTCATGTCGGGGCAGTTGCCGCGGCGGACGCGGGTCTATGACAACGCGGCCGAGTTCTGTTCCGACATCCCGACCTATGCCCATCACCTGCGCCGGGCGGGGTATCAGACCGCGCTGAGCGGCAAGATGCACTTCGTCGGCCCCGACCAGATGCACGGGTTCGAGCAGCGGCTGACGACCGACATCTACCCCGCCGATTTCGGCTGGACACCCGATTACCGCAAGCCGGGCGAGCGGATCGACTGGTGGTATCACAACATGGGCAGCGTGACCGGCGCCGGCGTGGCCGAGATCACCAACCAGTTGGAATATGATGATGACGTGGCCTTCCAGGCGGTGCAGAAGCTGTATGACCTGTCGCGCGGCGGCGATCCGCGGCCCTGGTGCCTGACGGTCAGCTTCACCCATCCGCATGATCCCTTCGTGGCGCGGCGGAAATACTGGGATCTGTACGAGGGCGCCCCGGAGCTGGAACCGCCCGCGGCCCTGCCCTATGACCGGCTTGATCCCCATTCGCAGCGCCTGCTGGATGCCTGCGACTGGCGGGCCTTCGACATTACCCCCGACCATATCCGCCGTGCACGGCAGGGCTATTTCGCCAATATCTCCTATGTCGATGACAAGATCGGCGAGATCCTGGCCACGCTGGAGGCGACCCGGCAGGAGGCGATCATCGTCTTCGTCTCGGACCATGGCGAAATGCTGGGCGAGCGCGGGCTGTGGTTCAAGATGAACTTCTTCGAAGGCGCGGCGCGCGTACCGCTGATGATTGCGGCGCCGGGGCTGGCGCCGGGTCGGGTCGAGGGGCCGGTCTCGACCATCGACGTGACGCCGACGCTGGCCGCGCTGGCCGGGGTGGACCTGTCCGAGGTGATGCCCTGGACCGACGGGGTGAACCTGCTGCCGGTGGCCGCCGGCCAGCCGCGCGGCCCGGTGCCAATGGAATATGCCGCCGAGGGCACGATCACCCCGATGGTGGCGCTGCGCGACGGGGCCTGGAAATACATCCGCTGCCCGGCCGACCCCGAAATGCTGTTCGACGTGGCCAATGACCCGGCCGAACGGCAGAACCTGGCCGCCGATCCGCGCGCGGCCGAGGTGCTGGCGCATTTCCGCGCGCTGGCCGACCTGCGCTGGGACATCCCCCGCTATGACGCCGAGGTGCGCGAAAGCCAGGCCCGCCGTTGGGTGGTGTATGAGGCCCTGCGCAACGGCGCCTATTTCCCCTGGGACTATCAACCCCTCCGCGCCGCCTCGGAACGCTACATGCGCAACCACATGGACCTGAACGTGCTGGAAGAGAGCAAACGCTTTCCGCGGGGGGAGTGAGGCGCCCCTAGAACGGAAACACCAGCGGCACCAGGGCGATGGTGATGACCAGCGTGATCACCACCAGCGGGGTGCCGATGCGGAGGAAATCGGTCAGGGTGTAGCTGCCCGGCCCCAGCACCAGCATGTTCACGGGTGAGGAGACCGGCATCAGGAAGGCGGCCGAGGCGGCGAGCGCGACGGTCATCGCGAAGGGATAGGGCGAGGCGCCCAGCTCGGTGGCCACGGCCAGCGCGACCGGCGCCACCAGAACCGCCGTGGCGGTGTTCGAGATGAAGAGGCCGAACAGCGCCGTCAGCACGAAGAGCGCCGCCAGCGCCACCCTTGGCCCGGCATCGCCCACCGCCGCCACCAGCACAGAGGCCGCCAGATCAACCCCGCCGGTGTTCTGCAGGGCCACGGAAAACGGCAACATGCCGACGATCACGATCAGGCTTTGCCAGTGCATCGCGCGGTAGGCGCCGGTCATGTCCACGCAGCCGAACAGGCCCAAGAGCAGGCAGCCGATCAGCGCGGCCTGCACATTGGGCACCACGCCCGTCACCATCAGCCCCACGATCAGCGCCAGCACCGCCAGCGCATGGGGCGCGCGGCGCGGCCGTTCGATCACCTCGTCCATCTCGGCGGGCAGGTTCAGCACCAGAATGTCGCGCCCGCTGCGCAGCGCACCGATGGCCTTCCACGGGCCCACGGCCAGAAGCGTGTCGCCCAGCCGCAGCGGTTCGGCCGGAACGGGGCCGGGCACCGGCTTGCTGCCATGCTTGATGCCGATCACCGCCAGCCCGTGTTCAGTGCGGAAGCGGGCGTCGGTCACGGTCTTGCCGATCAGGGCCGACCCGGGCGGGACCAGCAGTTCGACCATGCCGATGTCCTGCGAATGGTCGCTGAAATAGCGGCCCGAGATCGGCAGCGGGTGCAGGCCGAAGCGGGCGGCGAAATCCTGTCGCGCGATGCCGGGGCTGAACATGTCAAGGAACAGCACGTCGCCCGGTTCCAGCAGGGTATCGGCGGCGGGCTGGATCAGCCGGTGGCCGAAGCCGCGCCCGCGTTCGACCGCGATCACGTTGATGCCCGAGGTGGCCCGCAGGTCCAGCGCATCCAGCCGCCGGCCCGCCCAGGCCGAGCCGGGTTCGACCCGCACCCGGACTTCGCGCGCGCCAAGGCCATAGGCGGCGATCCAGTCGGCCAGATGCGGGCGGTCGGGGCCGGGGGCCGAGGTGGTGCCGCCCAGCCAACGGCGGGTGGCCACCATGACCAGCACCGCCAGCGCCAGCACCGGCAGGCCGAAGGGCGTGAAGGAAAAGAAGGAAAACCCGTCATGCCCGGCGCGGATCAGTTGCGCGTTGACCACAAGGTTGGGCGCGGTGGCGACCAGCGTCATCATTCCGCTGATCAGCGCGGCCACGGAAAGCGGCATCATCAGCCGCCGCGCCGAGGTGCCGGAACTGGCCGCCACCCGCAGCACGATGGGAATGAAGATGGCCACCACCCCGGTCGAGGACATGAACGACCCGATTCCCGCCACCAGCACCATGAGCAGCCCGATCAGCCGCGCCTCGCCCGGGCCGGCCGAGCGCACCAGAAGATCGCCCAGCCGCTGCGCGACGCCGGTGCGCACCAGCGCCTCGCCCACCACGAACAGGAGCGCGATCAGCAGCACGTTCGGATCGCTGAACCCGGCGAGCGAGTCTTCCAGGGTGATGACCCCGGTCAGCGGCAGCAGCGTCATCATGATCAGCGCCACCGCATCCATGCGCGGGCGGTTCAGCGCGAACATGAGCACGGTCGCGGACAGAAGGCAGAGGACGAGGGCAAGATCCTGGGTCAAGGGCGGTCCTTGGGCGGCTTGGGTCGGGGGGCGGCTTGGGTCAGGGGGCGGGCAACCCTAGCGGGTGCGCCGCGCGATCACAACGCCAGCGGGAAGCGGGCACGCCCCTGCGGCCATCGGCCGCCCCCGGACGATCGGGGCGGCGGGCGCCACACCCGTTGTCCCCCCGGGCACCGAAAGCGCGCCATGCCCGGCAGTTCTGCGGCTGCGGAATCTGCCGGGCGGAAATCTTGCCGGGTGCTTTTCCATGTCAAAAACGGGACAAATATCCTACAGAAACGGTATCCCCTTCGGGATGCGGACAGGCCGCGCACCGAACATCCGGCCACTTTTCGAACTTAAACTGCCGTATTCGGAACCAAATTTTCTCCTGAATTTCCGTTTCGGAAATTTCTGTTGACAGACCCCCGCGATCACCCCATCGTCACCCCATATGAAGGAGAGCCCCCTTGCAGCGTTACGACCTTGACGATCTTGACCGGACGATCATCAGCCTTCTGACCGAGGACGGGCGTCTTTCCGCCAGCGAAATCGCCTCGAAGATCGGCACCGCGTCCGAACGCACGGTGCGCAACCGGATCACCGCGCTGCTGCAAAGCCGGATGATCACCATCGGCGCCATTCCCGACCCCACCGCGATGGGGCGCGATGTGCAGGCCGATGTGATGATCGAGGTCGAGCCCGGCCGCATAGAGGAGGTGGCCATCGCCCTGGGGGAATTCGACGAGATCGGCTATCTGGCGGCGACCAGCGGGCGTTTCAACCTGTCGGGGTCGCTGTTCGTCGAGACGCACGCGGCGCTGCTGGACTTTTGCGAGAACACGATCGGGCGCATCCCCGGGGTGCGCCGGGTGGAGCCCTGGGTCATCCTGCGGATGTACAAGGCCTTTGGCACCCGCACCACCGCTCTGAACACGGCGACGGATCGGGCCGAGGGCAAGCCGTGATGTCGGGGCTGGTTCGCATCGGCATTGACGTTGGCGGCACCAATACCGATGCCGCCCTGCTGCGCGGCGGCAAGGTTCTGGCGACGATCAAGACGGCCACGACGGCGGATGTGACGGGCGGCGTTGCCAATGCCATCCGCGCGGTGCTGGACGGCAGCGGTGTTACCGGGGCCGAGGTCGGGGCCATCATGATCGGCACCACGCATTTCCTGAACGCCGTGGTCGAGGGGCGGCAGTTGCGCAAGGTGGGCATCCTGCGGCTGTGCGGCCGGGCCACGCGCGCCCTGCCCCCGATGGTGGATTGGCCGGCCGATCTGCGCGGGATTGTCGATGGCGGGGCCGCGCTGGTGGATGGCGGCGTGCAGTTCGACGGCGCACCCATCGCCCGGCTGGATGCCCGCGAGATCCGGGCGGCCTGCAAGGCCTGGCGTTCCGCCGGAATCGGGGCGGTTGCGATTTCCTCGGTCTTCGCGCTGGTCGATGCACGGATGGAGATCGAAGCGGCCGAGATCTGCGCCGAAGAGATGCCCGATGCCGCGATCAGCCTGTCGCACCGGATCGGCCGCACGGGGCTGTTGGCGCGCGAAAGTGCGACGATCCTGAATGCCAGCCTGCACGCCCTGGGGCAGGAAACGGTTGGCGCCTTCCGTTCGGCCTTTCAGCGGCTGGGCCTGTTCTGCCCGCTGTACCTGGCCCAGAACGACGGAACGCTGATGGGCGCGGATTATGCCGAGCGTCACCCTGTCTTCACCATTGCCTCGGGGCCGACCAACTCGATGCGCGGCGCGGCCTTCCTGACGGGGCTGACGGATGCCGCCGTGATTGATGTCGGCGGAACGACCACCGACATTGGAATGCTGGTGGCGGGCTTTCCGCGCGTGCGCAGCGAAGGCGCCGAAATCGGCGGCATCCCGACCAATTTCCGGGTGCCGGATGTCTATTCCTTCGGTCTGGGCGGCGGCAGTCTGGTGCGATCGGCGCCCTTGGCCATCGGGCCGCAATCGGTGGGCTTCCGCCTGGCAGAAAAGGCGCTTTGCTTCGGCGGCGACACGTTGACGGCCACGGACATTGCCGTGGCGGCCGGTCTGGTGACCTTGGGCGATCCGGCGCGGCTGCGCCATCTGGATGCCGGGTTCGTCAAGGCTGCCGTCGAGAAGATGAAAGCCGATGTCGAGGCCGTGCTGGACCGCATGAAGCCCAGCGCCGAGCCGATCCCGGCGGTTCTGGTGGGCGGTGGATCGGTTCTGCTGGAAGGGCAGCTTGCCGGAACATCGGTTTCGCTGCGGCCCGATCACTTTGGTTCGGCCAATGCCATCGGGGCCGCCATCGCGCAGGTTTCGGGCGAGGTGGACCGCGTGGTTTCGCTGGAGGGCACGACACGCGGCGCGGCGCTGGAGCAGATCGTGGAAGACGCCCGCAACCGCGCGGTCGAGGCGGGAGCCCGGGCCGAAAGCGTGACGCTGGCCGAGCTGGAGGAGACACCGCTGAGCTATTTGCCCGGAAATGCCATGCGGATTGCGGTGAAAGTGGTGGGGGATCTGGCAGCATGACCTTCTGGACACTGAACGAGACCGACATCGACCGCATCGCCATCGGCGTGGGGATTCTTGGCACCGGCGGCGGCGGCAGCCCCTATCTGCAACTGCTGATCGCCAAGGCGCTGTTGCGGCAGGGCAAGCGCATCCGCATGATCCGCCCCGCCGATCTGGCGCCGGATGCACAGGTGATCGGCCTTGGCGGCATTGGCGCCCCCACCGTCAGCATCGAGAAGATGGAAGAGGGGAATGAGGGCATCCGCGTCCTGCGCGCCATCGAGGCGCATACCGGGCGCCGGGTCGATGCCGTGCTGGGCGATGAGGTCGGCGGCGGCAACGGCATCTATCCGATGATCACGGCAGCCAAGTTGGACCTGCCGGTGGTCGATGCCGATGGCATGGGCCGCGCCTTCCCCGAGGTGCAGATGACCTCGTTCTTCGTTTACGGCCAGGCGAACCAGCCTGCGGCCCTGTCGGATTCCGAGGGCAATACGCTGGTGATCACGCAGGCGAAATCGCCCGAGATGCTGGAAAAGCTGATGCGGACGGCGACCGTGGCCATGGGCTGCACCGCCTGCATGACCACCGCGCCCATGACCGGCGATTTCGTGCGCCGCTTCGGGATTGCCCATACCACAAGCCAGGCCTGGCATCTGGGCGATGCGGTGCTGCAGGCCCGCGCCGCCAAGACCGATCCTGTCGCGGCGATCGAGCGGGTCTCGGGCGGGCGGCGGCTGATGCAGGGCAAGGTGACCGACATTGCGCGCCGGATCGAGGGCGGCTTTGTGCGCGGCAGCCTGACCGTGGCGGGCCTTGCCGGGGATCAGGGCCGGACCCTGACCATCGACATCCAGAACGAATTTCTGGTCGCCACCGAGGACGGCCGGCGTCTGGTGATGGTGCCCGACCTGATCTGCATCGTCGACAGCGAGACCGGGCGGCCCATCGGCACCGAGGAACAGCGCTATGGTCTGCGTGTCTCGGTACTGGCCATTCCCTGCGCGCCCCTGCTGCGCACCCCGGAATCGCTGCGGATGATGGGGCCGCGCGCATTTGGCTATGACTTCGACTACACCCCCTTCGGCACGGCCACCGTCGCCCATCCGGTCGCGGCCTATGCCGAACCCGCTGCAACCCCCATCATGACAGGTGAACTGACATGAACCGCCGCGACCTTCTGATTTCCGCCGGACTTGCCCCCCTGGCCCTGCAGGCCCTGTCGCGCTGGAGCGTGGCAGAGGCCCAGGATGGCAGCCGCATCTTCACCCTTGCCAACCCCACGGGGTTTCCCGACCTGGACCCCTCCACCTCGTTTTCGAATGACGGGCTGGTGCTGGCCAATGTTTATGAAAGCCTGACCCGCTATGTTCCGGGCACGACTGAGGCCCCGGCAAGCGTGGCGCCGCTGCTGGCCGAAAGCTGGCAGGCCACCGACGGGGGCAAGACCTGGACCTTCACCCTGCGCAAGGGCGTGCGGTTCCATGACGGCACCGACCTGACGGCAGAGGCCGTCAAGGGGTCGATCGAGCGGACGATGAAGATCGGCGGCGGCGCGGCCTTCATCTGGAGCGCCGTGACCGCCATCACCGCGCCCGACCCGCTGACGGTGGTCTTTTCCCTGTCCACGGCCCAGCCGCTTGACCTGATCGCCTCGGCGGGCTTTGCGGGCTGGATCATCAGCCCTGCCGCGCAGGCCCAGGACAATGCCTGGTTCAACGCCGGACAGGACGGCGGCACCGGCCCCTTCCGCATCGACAGCTATGAGCCGGGCCAGCGCGTCATCGCCTCGCGCTTTGCCGACCACTGGGGCGGCACGCCCGAGGGCGGCTTCGACACCGCCGTTTTCGAGGTGGTCGAGGATTCGGTTCTGGCCCAGAGCATGATCGAAAGCGGCAATGCGGACTGGACCTACAGCCTGCCCTTCGACAATCTTGAGGCGATGAAGGCCAATCCCGACCTGCAGGTGGTGGCCAATCCGTCGTTCGAGAACCTCTTTGCCCTGCTGAACACCCGCCGCGCGCCGCTGGACCGGCCCCGCGTGCGGCAGGCGCTGGCGCTGGCCTTTCCCTATGACGATGTGATCACCGCCGGGACGGCGGGGCTTGGCACCCGATCCCGTGGCATCGTGCCGCCGGGCATCTGGGGCCATGACCCCGAGGCGCCGATGGTGATGACCGATCTTGAGGCCGCCCGCGCCCTGCTGGCCGAGGAAGGCCTGGCTGACAGCGGGCTGGAGCTGACGCTGACCTATGTCACCTCTGATGCGCTTGAGGCGCTGGCGGGAGAGTTGTGGAAGGCCAATCTCGAAACCCTTGGCATCACGCTGACCCTGCAGCCGATGGCCTGGGAGGCGATGTGGGATCTGTCCAAGGCCGATCCGGCACAGGCGCAGGACATCCTGCTGCTGTACTGGTGGGCGACCTATGTCACGCCCTATGACTATCTGTTCAACCTCTTCCACAGCGAAGAGACGCCGACCTTCAATCTGGCCTATTACAGCAACCCCGCCTTCGACAGGCTGATCGACGAGGCGGCCGCCCTTTCGGGCACCGACCGCGCCAAGGCCGAAGACATGTTCAAGGCCGCGCAGCGGATGATGATCGAGGACGCGCCCGCGGTTTTCATCCTGGACAAGCCGAACGTCCATATCCTGCGGTCTGATGTGAAGGGCTATGCCGACAATCCGGCCTATGGCCATGTCGTCTTCGTCAACGACCTGAGCCGATAGGACGCCGGGCCGATGGGACTGGGACGGTACATCTTCAGACGGTTCATCCTGTCGGCCTTCGTCGTTGTCGGTGTGACCTTCCTGGTTTTTGTCGCGGCGCAGGTCGTGCCTTCCGACCCTGCGGCGCTGTATGCCGGGCCGCGCCCAAGCGCCGAGCAGATCGAAAAGGCGCGGGCCGAGCTGCATCTGGAGGCGTCCTTGCCGGAGCGGTTCATCCGTTTTGGCAAGGCGATGGCAACCGGGGATTTCGGGGTGTCCTACAAGTCGCGGCGGCTGATCTCGCAGGATCTGGCCGCCTTCCTGCCCGCGACGCTGGAGCTGGCGGCCTTCTCGACCTTTCTGGCCCTGCTGATCGGCATCCCGGCGGGCGCCTTTGCCGCGGCCCGCAGGGGCGGCTGGCTGGACAGGATGGGCGGGCTTGCCTCGATTGCCGCCGTTGCCATGCCCGCGTTCTTTCTTGCCATGCTGCTGCAATTCGTCTTTGCCAAATGGCTGGGGGTGCTGCCGCTGTCGGGGCGGATGTCGCGCGAGATTGCCATCTCGGCCCCGCTGGCGCCGGTGACGGGCTTTGCCCTGATCGACGCGCTGCTGTCGCGCCGCCTGGATGCCTTTGGTGACGCGCTGGCGCATCTGATCCTTCCGGCGCTGACGCTGGCGGCCTATCCCGCGGGCATCGCCATGCGGCTGACCCGATCGGCCATGATCGAGATCCTGGAGCGCCGGCACATCCTGGCGGCCCGCGCCCTTGGCCTGTCGGGCCGCCGCATCCTGTTCGGCCATGCGCTGCCCAATGCGGTGGGGCCGGCGCTGACGGTGCTGGGGCTGAGTTTCGCCTTTGCGCTGACCGGCGCGGTTCTGGTCGAGATCATCTTCGCCTGGCCCGGCCTTGGCCGCTATGTGTCCGAGGCGATCCTGTCCAAGGACTTTCCCGTCATCGCCGCCGCAACCCTTGTGGTGACGCTGTGCTATGTCGCCATGAACCTGGTTCTCGATCTGGCGCAGGCGCTGATTGATCCGAGGGTGACGCTGAAATGAGGGTCCTGCATCAGCGGCTTGGCTGGCCGGGCGCGGTGTCGCTGGCCCTGATCCTGATCGCCTTCGGCATGGCGCTTCTGGCGCCCTGGGTCGCGCCCTTTCCCGATCAGGGCGCCGGGGCGCCCAGCATCGCCACCAAGTTCCTGCCGCCTTCGGCCGATCACCTTCTGGGCACCGATCACCTTGGCCGCGACATGGTAAGCCGGGTGATCTACGGCGCCCGGGTGTCGCTGAGTTCGGGGCTGCTGATCGTTGCCTTCTCGCTGCTGATCGGACTGCCGGTCGGCGTGCTGGCCGGGTATTTCGGCGGCTGGCTGGATGAAGGGCTGATGCGGATCACCGATGTGTTTCTGGCCTTCCCGGCGCTGCTGCTGGCGGTGCTGATGGCGGCGGCGCTGGGGCCGGGCCTTCTGAACAGCATCGTCGCCGTGGCCGTGACCTGGTGGCCCTGGTATGCCCGCATGGCCCGGGCCGAGGTGCTGGCGCTGCGCGGGCAGCCCTATGTCGAGGCGGCGCAACTGATGGGGGTCGGCCATCCGCGCATCATCCTGCGCCACATCCTGCCCGCCGCCGTTCGCCCGCTGTCGGTGCAGGCCGCGCTGGACGTGGGGCCTGCCCTGCTGACCGCATCGGCGCTGTCCTTCCTTGGGCTGGGCGTGCTGCCGCCGACGGCGGACTGGGGCCAGATGGTCGATGCGGGGCGCAAGTTCTTTCCCGAGCGTTGGTGGTATTCCGCCGCCCCGGGGATGGCGGTCTTTATCCTTGCGCTGGCCTTCTCGGTTCTGGGGGATGCGCTGCGCGACCGTGCAGGAGGGCGCCGCGATGGCTCTGCTTGACATACGCGCCCTGTCGGTGGACCTGCCCGCCCCGGGCGGTGCCATCCACGCCCTGCGCCGGATGGACCTGACGGTCACGCGGGGCACGATCCACGGGCTGATCGGCGAATCCGGCTGCGGCAAGACGATGACGGCCATGGCGCTGCTGGGCCTTTTGCCGCGCGGTGCCGACATCGGGGCGGAGCGTTTCCTGTTTGACGGCATGGCGTTGCGCGATGTCGCAGGCAGCCTGCGGGGCCGGCGCATCGCCCTGATCTCGCAAGACCCGGCGGCGGCGCTGAACCCGGTTCTGACCATCCGCCGCCAGATCGACGACGTGCTGCGCGCCCACCACGACCTGCCCCGGGTGGCCCGCGACGCCCGCGCGGTTGAACTGCTGGCCGCAACCGGGCTGCCCGACCCCGCGCGGGTGCTGCGCAGCTATCCGCATCAGCTTTCGGGCGGGATGCAGCAGCGGGTGGTCATCGCGCAGGCGCTGGCGACCGGGGCCGATCTGCTGATCGCGGACGAGCCGACAACGGCGCTGGACGTGACCATCGGGGCGCAGGTGCTGGCGCTGCTGCGCCGTCTGGTGCAGGAGCGCGGCCTGACCATCCTGATGATCACCCATGACATGGATGTGGTGGCCGAGGTCTGCGACAGCGCCACGGTCCTGTATGCCGGAACCTCGGTCGAAGACGGGCCGGTGTCCGAGGTGCTGACCCGGCCACGCCACCCCTATACCCGCGCGCTGCTGGCCGCCTTGCCCGATGCAGGGCCGCCTGGCACCCGGCTTGCCGCCATCGAAGGGCGCATCCCGCCGCCCTTCGAGGCGATTGCCGGTTGCGCCTTCGCACCACGCTGCGCAGCCGCACAGGCCGAATGTCGCCTTCGCCCGCCGCCCGAGCGGCAGGACGGGCCACACCGCTGGACCTGCCTGGTGGAAAGGGGAACCGATGACCAAGCCGCTGCTTGAGGTGCGCGATCTGGTTGTCCGGTATGGAAGCCGCGGGCTGTTCCGCGGGCAGCCCCGCCCGGCGGTGTCAGGGGTCAGCCTGTCGCTTGCCCCGGGGCAGACGCTTGGCGTGGTGGGCGAATCCGGGTCCGGCAAAAGCAGCCTGCTGCGCGCGATCCTGCGGCTGGTGCCCTCGGAAAGCGGCAAGGTCGTGCTGGACGGTCAGGATTGGCTGGCCTTGTCCCCCCGCGAGCTGCGCCGCGCGCGCCAGGACATCGGCGTTGTCGCGCAGAACCCTTTCCTGTCGCTCAGCCCGCGCATGACCATTGCCGAAATCCTGGCCGAGCCGCTGCTGGCCCGCCAGGGCCTTGCAAGACGGGCCTTGCAGGACAGGGCCGCCGAACTGCTGTCGCGCTGCGGCCTGCCCGCCGATTTCCTGCCCCGCCGGGCAAGAGAGCTGTCCGGCGGACAGGCGCAGCGGGTTGCCATCGCCCGGGCGCTTGCGCTGGACCCCAAGCTGCTGGTGCTGGATGAGCCCACCTCGGCGCTGGATATTTCGGTTCAGGCGCAGATCCTGAACTTTCTGTCCGATCTCAAGGCGGAATCGGGGCTTTCAATGCTTTTCGTGACCCATAACCTGAAGGTCGTGGCGCATATTTCTGATCATCTGGTGGTCATGCGCAACGGCGAGGTGCTGGAACAAGGCACGACGGCAGAGCTGATGTCTGCGCCGCGCCATGACTACACGCATCGCCTGTTCGGTTTCGGGATGCGTGCGCGCCAGACCGCCGTCTGAGTGACGGCCGGTTCCCGAGAGCTGATCCCCGCCCCCAAGGCTGAACGCCGGGTCGCTGCGGCGCGCGCGGAGGGCCGTTCGTCGGCTTGTTCAGCCGCCTGCAGCAGCAAGGGGGGCCTTTCGCCCCCCTTGCGTCGTCATCTGCCGTTTCCGGGCCGGGCCGGAACCGGACCCGTCAGCCGCATTTGGAATGGCCGCAGCTTCCGCAGGTGAGACAGCCTTCCACCTTGCGCAGGTCATAGCTGCCGCAGGCGGGGCAGGCCGCGCCGCGCGGGGCCTCTCCGACGCGCAGCATTTCGGCCTTGGGGTCGGATTTCAGGCCAAGCCCCTCGCCCTCGATGAAGCCGATCTCGATCAGGTGGCGTTCGATCACCCCGCCGATGGCGGCCAGGATCGACGGGATGTATTTCCCCTCCATCCAGGCGCCGCCGCGCGGATCGAACACGGCCTTCAGTTCCTCGACCACGAAGCTGATGTCGCCGCCCCGGCGGAACACGGCGGAAATCATCCGGGTCAGCGCCACGGTCCAGGCGAAATGCTCCATGTTCTTGGAGTTGATGAACACCTCGAACGGGCGGCGGTGGCCGGCGATGACGATGTCGTTGATGGTGATGTAAAGCGCGTGTTCGCTGCCCGGCCATTTCACCTTGTAGGTCTGGCCTTCCAGCGCGGCGGGCCGGTCAAGCGGTTCGCTGAGATACACCACCTCGGCGCCGCGCGTGGTTTCGGGGGCTTCGGCCGGGGTCTTGTCGCTGGATTCCGAGACGGTCAGCACCGAGCCGGTCACATCGTTCGGGCGGTAGGTGGTGCAGCCTTTGCAGCCCTGATCCCAGGCGGCCATATAGACCTCCTTGAAGGCATCGAAGCTGATGTCCTCGGGGCAGTTGATGGTTTTCGAAATGCTGGAATCCACCCATTTCTGCGCGGCGGCCTGCATACGCACATGGTCCAGCGGCGGCAGGGTCTGGGCATTCACGAAATAGTCGGGCAGCGGTTCGTCACCGTTCTTCTCACGCCACAGTTGCACGGCGTAATCGACCACCTCTTCCTCGCTGCGCGAACCGTCCTTCTGCAGCACCTTGCGGGTATAGGCATAGGCGAAGACCGGCTCGATCCCGCTGGACACGTTGCCCGCGTAAAGCGAGATCGTGCCCGTCGGCGCCACGCTGGTCAGCAGCGCGTTGCGGATGCCGTGCTTCGCGATGGCGGCGCGCACGTCGTCATCCATCTGGGCCATGGACCCGCTGGCCAGATAGCCCTCGGCCTCGAACAGGGGGAAGGCGCCCTTCTCGCGCGCCAGATCGACCGAGGCGAGATAGGCCGACCGTGCGATGGCGTGCATCCAGATCTCGGTCGCCTTGGCCGCCTCGTCGCTGCCATAACGCAGGCCCACCATCAGAAGCGCGTCGGCCAGCCCGGTGACGCCCAGCCCGATGCGGCGCTTGGCCGCCGCTTCCTGCGCCTGTTCGGGCAGGGGGAAGCGGCTGGCATCCACCACATTGTCCATCATCCGCACGGCCAGCCGGACCAGCCGGTCCAGCGCGGCCATGTCCAGGCTGGAATGGGGCTCGAAGGCATCCTTCACCAGCCGGGCCAGGTTGATGCTGCCCAGAAGGCAGGCGCCATAGGGCGGCAGGGGCTGTTCGCCGCAGGGGTTGGTGGCGGCGATCGTCTCGCAATAGCCCAGGTTGTTCATGGCGTTGATGCGGTCGATGAAGATCACGCCCGGTTCGGCGAAATCATAGGTGGACCGCATGATCCGGTTCCACAGGTCGCGGGCGGGCAAGGTCTTGTAGATCTTGCCGCCGAAGGTCAGCTCCCACGGCCCGTCGGCCTTGACCGCCGCCATGAAGGCATCGGTCACCAGAACCGAGAGGTTGAACATCCGCAGGCGGGCGGGGTCTTTCTTGGCCTCGATGAAGGATTCGATGTCGGGGTGGTCACAGCGCATGGTCGCCATCATGGCGCCGCGCCGGCTGCCCGCCGACATTATGGTGCGGCACATCGCATCCCACACGTCCATGAAGGACAGGGGGCCGCTGGCATCGGCCGCCACGCCCGCCACGGGCGCGCCGCGCGGGCGGATCGTGCTGAAATCATAGCCGATGCCGCCGCCCTGCTGCATGGTCAGCGCGGCCTCTTTCAGGCTTTCGAAGATGCCCGCCATGGTGTCGGGAATCGTGCCCATGACAAAGCAGTTGAACAGCGTGACCTGCCGGCCGGTGCCCGCCCCGGCGGTGATGCGCCCGGCGGGCAGGAAGCGGAAATCCTCAAGCGCCTCATAGAACTGGGGTTCCCAGACCTCGGGTTCCTTCTCGACCTCGGCCAGCGACCGGGCGATGCGCCGCCAGCTATCCTCGACCGAGCCGTCGATGGGCGTGCCGTCCGCTTCCTTGAAGCGATACTTCATGTCCCAGATGGCTTCGGCAATGGGCGCATGGAATCGCGACATGGGGCGAATCGTCCTTCAAGTTGTGGATAAACGGGCGGAAGGCCCAAGATACGCCCCGGCCCCCGCCCGGTCAATCTTGCCACGGCCACCGGCAGGGCTATTCTTGCGGGCATGACTCATCTCAACATCCTCAAGCTCTGCGTCGGCGCCGAAAGCGTGGAAGACCTTGCCCAATGGCAGGACAGCCACCGCGGCCAGTGGCCGCAGGGGCGTGCGCTGCACATCACCCGCATGTGGCCCAAGCGCGAGGACGAGGTGCTGGCGGGCGGGTCGCTGTATTGGGTAATTAAAGGCGTGATCCTGTGCCGCCAGCGGATTGTCGGGCTTGAGGCGGTGCAGGGCAGCGACGGGATTTCGCGCTGTGCGCTGGTGCTGGATGCCGAAATCATCCGCACCGAACCCGCGCCGCGCCGCCCCTTTCAGGGCTGGCGCTATCTGGCCGCCGACGAAGCCCCGCGCGACCTGCCGCAAGGCCGGGCGGCGGACGATACGCTTCCACCCGAGCTGGCCCGCGCGCTGGCCGAGATCGGGCTGCGCTGAGGGCCGGGCGGCCGTTGCCTGCGAAGGAAATTGCCGCCCCGGCGCCGCCATGCTATGACTATGCCCGGTCGGCAGTTCACCAAGGCGTCGCTGGGCCCCGCAAGGGCAAGCTGAACCTGCCAGAGATCAGACGGACAGCACCCGGTTTTCCCCCCGTGCCCGTCGCCAGGACAGCGACCCGCGACCCCTGCTGTGGCACGGCAACGGATGACCTGAGATGACCCGAACCCTTGTTCCGCTTCTCGTGGCCGATCTTTCGGCCTTTACCCGCGCGCTGGCCCGCCAGTTGACGGCGGCCGAAAGCCCGCCCTCGCATCAGACGCTGATGAATATGCTGGCCCGCGCGGCGGGGTTTCGCAACCTGCAGCACCTTGGGGCCGCGCAGGCCGCCGCTGCCCGGCTGGACAGTCCGCCGCCACCGCCCGAGGCGGTGGATCACACGCTGGTTGCCCGCGCGCTGAACCAGTTTGATGCCACCGGCAGGCTGGTGGGCTGGCCCGCGCGGCGCAATGTGCAGGTGCTGTGCCTCTGGGCGCTGTGGGCGCGGCTGCCGGTCGGCGGCAGCCGGACCGAGCGGCAGTTCAGCGCGCTGCTGAACGGGCTGCACAGCTTTGGCGATGCCGCGCTGTTGCGGCGCGACATGGTGATGCTGGGCCTGATCCGCCGCGCGCCCGATGGCACCGACTATGCCCGGCTTGAGCAGCGCCCGCCGCCCGAGGCGCGCGCGCTGATCCGCCATCTGGCCCTGCGGGGGACTGGCGGCTGATCCGGGCGGGCGGTCCGGGGGACCACGCGCCCCCGAACCGCCCCCCCCCGAACCGAACCGCCTGCCGCCTTCGGGCTTGCCGCCACCCGGCCGACGCGGCAATCTTGCCGCGAACGGCAAGCCGCCGGAACGCTTCGGAAGACGGGACCAATTCCATGACCACCACCAACCGCATCGCCCTTTCCAGCGATCACGCCGCCATTGCCTTGCGGCAGGCCATCGCCCGCCACATCGCGGCCAAGGGGTGGGAGGTGGTCGACATCGGCCCGACCACGCCGGAAAGCACGCATTACCCCGCCCATGGCGAGGCGGCGGCGCGGCTGGTCGCCTCGGGCGATTGCCGGCTGGGCATCATCCTGTGCGGCACCGGGCAGGGCATCATGATGGCCGCCAACAAGGTGCGGGGCATCCGCTGCGGCGTCTGCTGCGAGCCGTTCTCGGCCCGGATGATCCGCCAGCACAACGATGCCAACATGCTGTCGCTGGGTGCGCGGGTGGTGGGCGAAGGGCTGGCGCTGGAGATCGTCGATGCCTTCCTGGGGGCCGAGTTCGAGGGCGGCCGCCATGCGACGCGGGTCGACATGATCACGGCGCTGGAAAGCTGACACCGCCCCGCCCCCTTTGGCTGCGGACCGCGCCCGTGGTCTTTCTGATCCTGTGGTCGGCCGGCTTTGCCGTGGCCAAGCTGGCGGTGGCCCATGCCGCGCCGCTGACCGTGCTGGCGCTGCGCTATGTGCTTGTCCTTGTGCTGCTGCTGCCGGTGGCGCTGGTGATGCGGCCGCGCTTTCCGGGCGCGCGCGGCATGGCCGATGTGGCGGTGGTCGGGTTCCTGATCCAGGTGATGTATTTCGGCCTGTGCTACCTGGCGTTCAAATCCGGCGTTTCGGCCGGGGGCGTGGCCATCGTGGTCTGTCTGCAACCCATTCTTGTGGCGCTGATCGCACCGCGTCTGGTGGGGGAACGGGTCAGCGCCCTGGGCTGGCTGGGGCTGGGGTTGGGCCTTGCGGGGGCGGCGCTGGCGATCCTTGGACGGTCGGCGGTGCAGGCGGAAAACCTTTTCGGTCTGATCTGCACCGTTCTGGCGCTGATCGGCATCACCGCCGGCACACTGTATGAAAAGCGGTTCGGGGCAGCGCATCACCCGGTTGCGGCGAACCTGATCCAGTATGCCGTGGGCGCGGCCTTCTGCGTGCCCGCCGCCCTGCTGACGGAAAACACCGCCATCGACTGGACGCCCGGTTTCGTCTGGTCGATGGCCTATCTGGTGCTGGGCAATTCGCTTCTGGCGATGTCGCTGCTGCTGGCCATGATCCGGGCGGGCGCGGTGTCGCGCGTGTCGTCGCTGTTCTACCTTGTGCCGGCCCTGTCGGCGCTGTTCGCCTGGCCCCTGCTGGGCGAGACGGTGCCGCCGCTGACCTGGGCCGGCATGGCGCTGGCGGCGGTGGGCGTGGCGCTGGTCAGCCGGAGACCTGCGGCACCGGCAGCCCCAGCCGCGCCGCCAGAACCGACAGCGCGCTGAGGCTGGCCGCGGGCCAGTCTGCCGCGCGGGCGGCAAACAGCGTGGCCTGCGAGGCGTGGATCAGCCCGTCGGACAGGATCTTGAGGTGGTTCGCGCGCAGCGTTTCGCCGGTCGAGGTGATGTCGGCGATGGCTTCGGCGGTCAGGTTCTTGACGGTGCCTTCGGTCGCGCCCTGGCTGTCAACCAGTTGATAATCGGCCACGCCGTTGGCGGTCAGGAAATCGCGCACCAGCCGGTGATACTTGGTGGCGATCCGCAGCCGGTGGCCATGCGCGGCGCGGAAGGCCGCGGCGGCGGCATCCAGATCGTCCAGCGTGTCCACGTCAATCCAGCCGGCGGGCACCGCGATCACCAGATCGGCATGGCCAAAGCCCATGGCGGCCCAGTCGACGACCTGACGGTCCCAGTCGGCCAGCTTGTCGCGGATCAGGTCGCTGCCGGTCACGCCCAGGTGGATGCGCCCGGCGGCCAGTTCGCGCGGGATCTCGCCCGCCGAAAGCAGCACCAGTTCCACCCCGTCCACCCCGTCAACGGCGCCGGAATATTCCCGTTCGTTGCCGGTGCGGGCCATGGTCACGCCGCGGGCGCCGAACCAGTCGAAGGTCTTTTCCATCAGCCGGCCCTTGGACGGCACACCGATCTTGAGCATCAGACCGCCCCCCTGAGCCGGGCCACCAGCGAGGGGCGGATGATGCCCCCCACCGCCGGGATGGACCGCCCCTGCCCCAGCACCGCCGTCAGCGCGTCATAGCGCCCGCCGCTGGCCACCGGGGGCAGCGCCGGATCGGCGGCGGCGAAGGTGAAGACGAAGCCGTCATAATATTCCAGCGTGGTGCGGCCGTGGCTGGCCTCGAACGGCAGCCGGTCCACATCCACCCCGCGCGCGGCCAGCGCGTCCAGCCGGGCGGCGAAGGTTTCGACCGCCGGGCCGATGGCAGGCAGCAGCGGCGCGATGCCGCGCAGGTGGGCCAGCGCGGCGCGCGACGGCGCTTCCAGCGACAGAAGATCATAAAGCAGCGCCGCTTCGGGCGCGGCGATGGCGGGGGCGCGGGCGTCCTCGATCAGCGCCTCGGCGCGGGCGGCAATGTCTTCGGCCGAGCGCAGGCCGACCAGCGGCCCCGCCGCGGCGATCAGCGCGGCGGGCGCATCGGCGGCCAGCCGGTCCAGCAACTGGGCGCGGGCGGGCGGCATGGGCGCGCGGCCGGCGAAACGGTCCAGCAGGGCGCGGAACCGGCGCGGGCGCCAGATGTGGCGCAACAGCGCCTGACGGCGGCGGTCGGTGGTGGACAGGCCCTTCACGGCGGCCATCAGGATGCCGATGTCGCCGGTGGCGGGGCGCAGGTCCAGATCGGCCAGCAGGCCGGCGAACAGCGCAAACACCTCGGCATCGGCCTGCGGCGCGGCGCGGTCGAACACCTCATACCCGACCTGAAGGTATTCGCGCGCCCGGCCATCAAGATGTTCCTGCCGGCGGAACACCTCGCCCAGATAGGCATAGCGCGCGGGGTCGGCCCCGCCGGCCATATGGGCCTGCACCACCGGCACGGTGAAATCGGGGCGCAGCATCATTTCGCCGGCCATCGGATCGGCGGTCACATAGGCGCGGGCGCGGATGTCCTCGCCATAAAGATCCAGCAGGGTTTCGGCGGGCAGCAGGATGTCGGCCTCGACCGGCACGGCGCCGGCGGCCACGAAGGCGGCATGAAGGCGCTCGGCCTCGGCGCGGATGGCGGCCTTGGCGATCATGCGCGGCCCCTGCCCGGACTGCCGGTCATTTCGCCAGCATCCGCTGCACTTCCGCCACCAGATTGGCCTGCGGCACCTCGACCTGCGCGGGGCGGTCCTTCCATTCCTCAAGCGTGGCGCTTTCGGCGATCTTCGCCCCCAGCATCAGATCCTTGAGGATGACGGTTCCCGCCGCCTTTTCGTTGCCGCCCTGGATGACGGCAACGGGCGAGGCGCGTTTGTCGGCGTATTTCAACTGGTTGCCAAAGTTCTTGGGGTTGCCCAGGTAAACCTCGGCCCGGATGCCGGCCTGCCGCAGCGCCCCCACCATGGCCATGTAATCGGCCATCCGGTCGCGGTCCATCACGGTGACGACGACCGGGCCTTCGGTGGCCCCGCCAGCCCGCCCCTTGGCCCGCAGCGCGGCAAGCAGACGGTCAACCCCGATGGAGATGCCGGTGGCCGGCACGTCCTGCCCGGTGAACCGTTTCACAAGCCCATCATAGCGCCCGCCCCCCGCGACCGAGCCGAAGTTGCGCGGACGCCCCTTCTCGTCGGTGATCTGGAAGGTCAGTTCCGCCTCGAACACCGGGCCGGTGTAATAGCCAAGGCCGCGCACGACACCGGGGTCTAGCTGGATGCGGTCGGAGCCATAGCCCTGCGCCTGAAGAAGTGCGGCGATGCTCTCAAGTTCGGCTACACCCTCGGCGCCGATGGCGGAGTTCCCGACCAGTTCGCGCAACCGGGCGATGGTGGCAGCGCCGGTCTCGCGCTTGGCGGTCGTGAAGCCAATGACCACCTCGGCCTGTTCTGCCGACAGCCCCGCGCCCTTGGTGAAGTCGCCGCTTTCGTCCTTGCGGCCGGCGCCCAGCAGGGCGCGGACGCCCTCTTCGCCAAGGCGGTCGATCTTGTCGATGGCGCGCAGCACGATGCCGCGTTCGGCTTCCTTGTCGTCGCCCGACAGGCCCGCCACTTCCATCACGCCGTTCAGAACCTTGCGGTTGTTGACCTTGATCACATAGTCGCCGGCCAGCCCGAGGCTTTCGAAGATGTCCGACAGCATGGCGCAGATTTCGGCATCGGCGGCGACGCTGCCGCTGCCCACCGTATCGGCATCGCATTGATAGAACTGGCGGAATCGGCCCGGACCGGGCTTTTCGTTGCGCCAGACCGGCCCCATCGCATAGCGGCGGTAGGGGCTGGGCAGATCGTTGCGGTATTGCGCGGCAACGCGGGCCAGCGGCGCGGTCAGGTCATAGCGCAGCGCCAGCCAGTCCTTGTCCTCATCCTGCCAGGCGAAGACGCCTTCGTTCGGGCGGTCCACGTCGGGCAGGAACTTGCCCAGCGCCTCGACCGTTTCGACCGCGCTGGTTTCCAGCGGATCGAAGCCGTAGCGATGATAGACCGCCGCGATGGCATCCAGCATTGCCTTGCGCTCGGTCACCTCGGCGCCAAAATAATCACGGAATCCCTTGGGCGTTTCGGCCCGGGGACGGCGGATCTTGCCTTCGGACATGGGCGAGCCCCCTTGCATCGGTCGGCGCTTGCTGTAGCGGATGGGGAACGGGGCGGCAAGCGGGGGCGGCAATGGACCGGATCGAGGCGCTGGAAGAACGGGTTGCGCATCTGATGCGGAGCGTGGACGACCTTTCGGACGTGGTGGCCCGGCAGGCGCGCGAGATCGAGGTGCTGTCGCGCCGGGCGCAGATGCTGCTGGAGCGCGAGGCCGAACGCGAGGCGATGGCCGGCGAGGCGCCCGCGGCCAACGTGCGCCCGCCGCACTGGTAAGCCGGCCGGCGCGGGATGCGGATGTTCGGGGTGGATCTGGCCGCGCTGGCGGTGACGCTGGCGATTGGCGCCGTGGCGGGGGCGCTGGCCTGGGCGGCGGCTCTGCCGCTGGGGTTTCTGCTGGGGTCGCTGGTGGTGACGGCGGGGCTGGCGATTGCCGGGGCGCGGCCCTTCGGCAAGCCGGTCACGCTGCCGGCGCGGTTCCGGTTTTCCTTCGTGCCGGTGATCGGGGTGGCCATCGGCGGGGCCTTCACGCCGCAGGTTCTGGCGCAGATGCCGGGCTGGGCGCCTTCGCTACTGGCGGTGGCGGCCTTCGTGCCGCTGGTCATGGCGTCCAGCTTCACCATCAGCCGGCGGCTGGGGATCGGCCGGAAAGAGGCGCTGTTCGGCGCGGTGCCGGGCGGGCTGATCGAAAGCGTCACCATGGCCGAGACGGCGGGCGCCGATGTGCGGGTGGTGATGGTGATGCAGTTCCTGCGGCTGATCCTGACCATCCTGACGGTGCCGCTGATCTTTCTGGTGCTGACAGGCCACGCGGTCGGATCGGCCTCGGGCGTGTCGCTGGCGGGGGGTGTGCCGCTGACCGCGCGGGATGCCGCGCTGTTGGTGCTGGCGGGCGCGGCGGGGGTGGCGGGCGCGCGGGCGCTGCGGCTGCCCGGCTGGATCATGACGGGGCCGCTGCTGGCTTCGGCGGCGGTGCATGGGGCGGGCTGGGTGCAGGGGGTGCCGCCGGGCTGGATGATCGCGGCGACGCAGGTGGTGCTGGGCACCGGCCTGGGCGCGCGCTTCGCCGGGATCGGGCGCGATCTGCTGTTGCGGGCGGGCAAGGCGGCGCTGGCCAATGCGGCGGCATCGCTGGCCATCGCCTTCGGCTTCGCCACGGCCCTGCACGGCCTTACCGGAGAGCCGGTGGCGGCAGTGTTCCTGGCCTTTGCCCCCGGCGGGCTGGCCGAGATGAGCCTGATCGCGCTGAGCCTGCAGATGAGCGTGATCTATGTCACCGCGCATCATGTGGTGCGGATCGTGCTGGCGGTGGTGGTGCTGCAGGGGATGGCCCGGCGGCAAGGCTAGCGGCCGGACGCCCGGGGTCAGATCTCTTCCACCAGAACCACGCCCTGCATGGCCTTGATCGCCCCGCGGATCTGCGGGGTAACCGGATAGGCCTGCGGCAGCGTCAGGTCGATCTCGCGCCCCTGCGCATCTGCGACGCAAAGGGTGATCTGGGCTCGGGTCTTGCCCTCGACCTGGCCCAGCAGATTGGCGACCGATGTCACCGCCTCGGGCCGGTTGAGGTGGATGCGGATCGGACGGGCACCGGCCTGATCGGCCACCGCGTCGATGGGCGCGACGGAATTGGCCAGCAGCTTCACCCCTTCGCCATCGGGGTCGGCGCGGACGGTCAGAACGACGTTCCGCCCCGGTTCCAGCAGATCGCGCGCCACTTCCAGCACGTCCGAGAACACCGTCACCTCGTAAAGCCCGGTCGGATCGGAGAGCGAGACGAAGGCGAAGCGGTTGCCCTTGGCGGATTTGCGTTCCTGCCGCGCGGCCACCGATCCGGCCAGCTTGGCCACCATGGGCGCCCCGCGCGCCATGACGGTTTGCGTCAGTTCCGCAAGGGTTTTCACATCCTTGCGCTTCAGGGCGGACATGTAGTCATCCAGCGGATGGCCCGACAGATAGAAGCCGATGGCAAGGTGTTCGTTCGACAGCCGTTCGACCGGCAGCCAGTCATCGCGCCAGGGCAGGCGCGGTTCGGGGATGTCGGACCCGGAATCGCCGAACAGGCTGACCTGGTTCGACGCCTGCGCCTCATGGATGGCGGCGGAAAAGGCGACCAGCGGATCAAGCGCCTCGAACACGCGGGCGCGGTTCGGATCAAGCTGGTCGAAGGCCCCGGCGCGGGCCAGCATTTCCAGCGGCCGCTTGCCGATGCGTTTCAGATCGCAGCGGCGGGCAAAGTCGAACAGCGTGGCGAAGGGCTTGTCGCCGGCTTCGGTCCTGCGCGCCTCGACGATGAGGCGCATCGCGTCGACGCCGACGTTCTTGAGCGCGCCAAGGGCATAGATCACCCGGCCCTGCCCCGTGTCGAAAGTGGCAAGGCTGCGGTTGACGCAGGGCGGAACCACCTCGATCCCCAGCTTGTCGAGTTCGCGCTTGTAGACGGCCAGCTTGTCGGTGAGGTGAATATCGCAATTCATCACCCCGGCCATGAATTCGACCGGGTGGTTCGCCTTGAGCCAGCCGGTTTGGTAGCTGACCACGGCATAGGCGGCGGCGTGCGACTTGTTGAAACCGTAGTTGGCGAACTTTTCCAGAAGGTCGAACACCTCGCCCGATTTCTTGGGGTCGATGCCGTGGGTTTTCGTGCAGCCCTCAATGAACTTGGGCCGTTCCTTGGCCATTTCCTCGGCGATCTTCTTGCCCATGGCGCGGCGCAGCAGGTCGGCGCCGCCCAGGCTGTAGCCGGCCATGACCTGAGCGATCTGCATCACCTGTTCCTGATAGACGATGATGCCCTGCGTTTCCTTGAGGATATGGTCGATCGTGGGGTGCAGCGGTTCGATTTCGCGCAGGCCGTTCTTGACCTCGCAATAGACCGGGATGTTCTCCATCGGGCCGGGACGATACAGCGCCACCAGCGCCACGATGTCCTCGATGCAGGTGGGCTTCATCCGGCGCAGCGCATCCATCATGCCGCTGGATTCCACCTGGAACACGGCCACGGTGCGGGCGGCGGCGTAAAGGTCGTAGGTGGCCTTGTCGTCCAGCGGGATATGGCCGATGTCGTTCTCGGCCCCCGGTTTCGGTTCGTAAAGCGTGCGGCCATCCTGCGCCACATGCAGCGGCCGGCCCGATTTCAGGATCAGCGCGATGGCGTTCTGGATCACGGTCAGGGTTTTCAGACCGAGGAAGTCGAACTTGACCAGACCGGCGGCCTCGACCCATTTCATGTTGAACTGGGTGGCCGGCATGTCGGAGCGCGGGTCCTGATAGAGCGGGACCAGCTCATCCAGCGGGCGGTCGCCGATCACCACGCCGGCGGCGTGGGTGCTGGCGTTGCGGTAAAGCCCTTCGATCTTTTCGGCATAGTCCAGCAGCCGGCCGACCACTTCCTCCTTCGCCGCCTCGCGCAGGCGGGGTTCGTCGGCCAGCGCCTTGGTGATGGAGACGGGCTTCACCCCTTCCACCGGAATCATCTTGGACAGGCGGTCCACCTGGCCATAGGGCAATTGCAGCACGCGGCCCACGTCGCGCACGGCGGCCTTGGACAGAAGCGCGCCGAAGGTGATGATCTGCGCCACCTTCTCGCGGCCATAGCGTTCCTGCACATAGCGGATCACCTCTTCGCGGCGATCCATGCAGAAGTCGATGTCGAAGTCGGGCATCGAGACCCGCTCGGGGTTCAGGAAGCGTTCGAAAAGCAGCGCATAGCGCAGGGGATCAAGGTCGGTGATGGTCAGCGCATAGGCCACCAGCGAGCCCGCCCCCGACCCCCGGCCCGGGCCGACCGGGATGCCCTGTGCCTTGGCCCATTTGATGAAATCGGACACGATCAGGAAGTATCCGGGGAAGCCCATCTTCTCGATAATGTCGATTTCGAACTTCAGGCGGGCTTCATACTCTTCGCGCGGCGCGGCCATCGGAATGACGGCAAGGCGGCGGTCCAGCCCTTCCCAGGCCTGGCGGCGCAGCTCCTCGACCTCATCCTCGGCGAAGCGCGGCAGGATCGGCTTGCGCTTTGACGCCATGAAGGCACAGCGGCGGGCGATCTCGACCGTGTTTTCCAGCGCCTCGGGCAGATCGGCGAACAGGGCGCACATCTCGGCTTCGGACTTGAAGTAGTGCTGCGGCGTCAGCTTGCGGCGCGGCTCCATCTGGTCAACATAGGCGCCTTCGGCGATGCAGATCAGCGCATCATGCGCCTGATACATCTTCGCTTCGGGGAAATAGACATCGTTTGTCGCAACCAGCGGCAGGCCCAGCTCATAGGCCAGCTCGACCAGCCCGCGTTCGGACGTGGCCTCGGCGGCGGGCAGACGCCCGCCCTCGCCGGGGTGGCGCTGCAATTCGACATACAGGCGCTGCGGAAAGGCCGCGGCCAGCCGCGCCAGCAGGGCGCGCGCCTTGGGCACCTGGCCGGCCTGCAGGAAGCGGCCCAAGGGGCCGTCGGGGCCGCCGGTCAGGCAGATCAGGCCGGCGGAATGACGCTCCAGCTCTTCGGCCGTGACATGCGGCAACTGCCCGTCGCCCCGCAGGTAAAGGCAGGAGTTCAGCTTCATCAGGTTCATGTAGCCCGCTTCGGACTGCGCCAGCAGCACCAGCGGCGCGGGCAGGCGCGGCCGTTCTCCGGGCGCGGCCGGATCATGCGCCAGACTGATCTGACAACCGACAATGGGTTGCAGCCCGGCATCCTTGGCGTGGCTGGAAAACTCCAGCGCGCAGAACATGTTGTTGGTATCGGTCACCGCGATGGCGGGCATCTGCGCCGCCGCCGCCAGCTTGACCAGCTTCTTCACGGGCACCGCCCCTTCCAGAAGGCTGTGCTCGGTATGGGTGCGGAGGTGGATGAATCGGGGGGATGTGGCCATAACCCAGGGTAGCCCGGCAGGTAGCCAAGAGGAAGGTGGTCAGTCAACCGATGACGACGGACGCATATCTCTCACATAGAGCCCCATCCATGTTCCTTTTCCGATAAAGGTAACCTCCATTCGTGCTGAAAGTTGATTGCGAAACTCGGGAGGCATTCCGCAGAGTTTCTTCATAAGGGGCATGCCTTTCAGCTTAATTGGATGGCGACAGAATTTATCGCTTCGCTCGTCGGCTCGAACAACGACATAGCTATGCTCGACACTGCCGCCAATGACAGCGGCAATAAGCGCGGGAAACTCGCAGCGGACGAGGTCTACGACAATTATGGAAAAAAGAGCTGTGCCGAACACCATGAAAGCGAATTTTGCCGGAGATGCGGCTTCCGCGCTTTTCCTGTCTTCCCCATAATTGGCCTGAAACATGAGATAAACGGTGGAAAAACACCAAACAGCACCCAAACCATAGGCGGGAAGATTCGAGACACGCAGCCACTCGTGCGAGGGAAGATAGCGTCCCGATATCGTTATTTTCAAAAGGCACGCCACAGCAATAAGCGAACTTAGCAGCGCGGCGACAATCTGCCGCCGCCGCGTTGGCCCCGTTTGCGCAGCCGTGGTAGCACACGCAAGCTCGGCCTCGTGATCAACCTGTCCGGCCATCACTGCCCCGCTACTTCCGGCATGTACGGTAGTCACTGTCTCAAAGCCGGTCAATCGGTTCGCCCAGAGCTTGTTGAGGCCGGGATTGTCGCGCGAAACCTGAAGGTGCTTTCGCAAGGGGCGGAAAGTTTCCGCTTGCCTTGACCACCGCCCCCCGGCTTGATGAAAGCAATCAGAACAGGGGCGCGCGTCCCGCTTTACGCCGCATCGGGCGGTCGCGCACGGGGCCCCAAACGGGGAGAAGGCGGCGGACGAACGGAATGACCGGACACGGGTCTGGGATCGCGTTTCTGCTGAACGGAACGCCGGTCGAGCTGTCGGGTGCCAGCCCGACGCAGACGCTGCTGGACTGGCTGCGCGAAGAGCGCGGCCTGTGCGGCACCAAGGAAGGATGCAACGAGGGCGACTGCGGCGCCTGCACGGTGATGGTCACCGATGCCTCGGGTAGCCATGCGCTGAACGCCTGCATCCTGTTCCTGCCGCAACTGCACGGCAAGGCGGTGCGCACGGTGGAAGGCATCGCCGGGCCGGACGGCGCGCTGCATCCGGTGCAAGAGGCGATGGTCACGCATCACGGGTCGCAATGCGGCTTCTGCACGCCGGGCTTCGTGGTCTCGATGGCCACGGCGCATCTGAACGGCGACCGGGCGCATGATGACGTGCTGGCGGGGAACCTGTGCCGCTGCACCGGCTATGCCCCCATCATCCGCGCGGCCGAGGCCGCCGAAGCCGCCCCGGTGCCCGACTGGATGAAAACCGATGCGGGCTTCCTCTTGGCCGAAATACCCCGGGGGTCCGGGGGCAGCGCCCCCGGCCTGTGCCGCCCCGCGACCACGGATGAACTGGCCGATTGGTACATCGCCCACCCCGAGGCGACGCTGATCGCCGGGGCAACCGATGTGGGCCTGTGGGTGACCAAGCAGTTGCGCGACCTGTCGCCGGTGGCCTTTCTGGGTGGGATCGACGAGTTGAAGCGGATCACGCCGCAGGGCGACACCATCCGCATCGGCGCGGGCGTCACGATCGAGGCGCTGCGGCAGGCGATGGCCGGGCCGCATCCGGCGCTGGCCGAAATGCTGCGCCGCTTTGCCAGCCTTCAGGTGCGCAATGCCGCCACCATCGGCGGCAATATCGCCAATGGCAGCCCCATCGGCGACGGGCCGCCCGCGCTGATCGCGCTGGGCGCCACGCTGCACCTGCGCCGGGGCGAGGCCCGCCGCAGCCTGCCGCTGGAGGCCTTCTTCCTGGACTATCGCAAGCAGGACCGGCAGCCCGGCGAATTCGTCGAGGCGGTGACGATCCCGGCCCATGCGCCGGCGCTGCGGATCTACAAGCTGTCGAAACGCTTTGATCAGGACATCAGCGCCGTCTGCGGCGGGTTCAACGTGACGGTGCAGGACGGGCGCGTGACCGGGGCCCGCATCGCCTTTGGCGGCATGGCGGGGATTCCGAAACGCGCCACTGCGGCCGAGGCGGCGCTGGCCGGGCAGGCCTGGACCGAGGACACGGTGCGCGCGGCCATGGCGGCGATGGACGCCGACTTCACGCCGCTGAGCGACATGCGCGCCAGTGCCGACTATCGCCGACGCACGGCGCAGGCGATGCTGCTGCGCTATTTCCATGATCTGGCCGGGCGGCCGGTCTCGGTGCTGGAGGTGGGCGCATGAGCCTTGGCAACCCCCTGCCCCATGACAGCGCCCCCCTGCATGTAACCGGGCAGGCGCGCTATCTGGACGATATTCCGCTGCCGGCGGGCACGCTGCATC
Source organism: Pseudogemmobacter blasticus (assembly GCF_003071405.1). Lineage (NCBI taxonomy): Bacteria > Pseudomonadati > Pseudomonadota > Alphaproteobacteria > Rhodobacterales > Paracoccaceae > Pseudogemmobacter > Pseudogemmobacter blasticus. The sequence continues at coordinate 1,524,465 of NZ_CP020470.1, forward strand.
TGGCCTTTGGCCTGTCAACGGTGGCGCATGGCACGATCACCGCGCTGGACCTGTCGGCGGTGCGGGCGGCGCCGGGCGTGGTGGCCGTGCTGTCGGCGGACGACCTGCCCGAGATGCCGGATTGCAGCCCCTCGGTCCATGATGAACCGCTGCTGGCGGTGGGGCGGGTGCATTATGTTGGCCAGCCGGTGTTTCTGGTGGTGGCAACCAGCCATCTGGCGGCGCGCAAGGCGGCGCGGCTGGGCAAGGTGAGCTATGCTGAGCTGCCCGCCCTGCTGACGGTGGAAGACGCGCTGGCGGCGAACAGCCGGTTCGAGACCGGCCCCATCATCTGGGCACGCGGCGATGCGGGGGCCGCAATCGCCGGCGCCGCGCATGTGGTGGAGGGCGAGTTCCCGGTTGGCGGGCAGGAGCATTTCTATCTGGAAGGCCAGATCGCCGCGGCGATCCCGCAGGAGGATGGCGTTCACATCCTGTCCTCGACCCAGCATCCGAGCGAGATCCAGCACAAGGTTGCCCATGCGCTGCATCTGCCGATGGCGGCGGTGCGGGTGGAAACCCGGCGGATGGGCGGCGGGTTCGGCGGCAAGGAAAGCCAGGGCAATGCGCTGGCCATTGCCTGCGCGGTGGCGGCGCGGCGCCTGGGCCGGCCCTGCAAGATGCGCTATGACCGCGACGACGACATGGTGATCACCGGCAAGCGCCATGACCTGAAGATCAGATACCGGGCCGGTTTCGATGACGCGGGCCGGGTGACGGGGATCGAGTTCACCCATCTGTTCCGCTGCGGCTGGAGCCAGGACCTGAGCCTGCCGGTGGCCGACCGCGCCATGCTGCACGCCGACAACTGCTATTGGCTGCCCGCGATCCGCATCGAGAGCCACCGGCTGCGCACCCATACGCAAAGCGCCACCGCCTATCGCGGCTTTGGCGGGCCGCAGGGGATGATCGGCATCGAGCGGGTGATGGACCATGTGGCCTTTGCGCTGGGCCGTGACCCGCTGGAGGTGCGCCGGGCCAATTTCTATCGCGATGCGGATGCCGCCGGGGACAGCGCCGGTGGCGCTTCGCCCCCCGGCCCCCCCGAGGATATTTCCGGACAGATGAAAGGGGTTCAGACAACGCCCTATCTGATGCCGGTGGAAGATTTCATCGGACATGCGCTGGTGGCCGAGTTGGAGAAATCGAGCAATTATCAGGCGCGGAAGGCGGAAATTGCCGATTGGAACCGGACAAATCCGATCCTGAAGCGCGGGATCGCGCTGACGCCGGTGAAGTTCGGGATTTCCTTCACCCTGACCTGGCTGAACCAGGCGGGGGCGCTGGTGCATGTCTATCAGGATGGCAGCATCCACCTGAACCACGGCGGCACCGAGATGGGCCAGGGCCTGAACCAGAAGGTGGCGCAGGTGGTGGCCGCAGTCTTCGGGGTTGACACGGGGGCGGTGAAGATCACCGCGACCGACACATCGAAGGTGCCGAACACCAGCGCCACGGCGGCCAGTTCGGGCAGCGACCTGAACGGCATGGCGGCGCAGGCGGCGGCCGAAACGATCCGCGGGCGGATGGCCGCGTTTCTGGCCGGCCGGCATCAGGCGACGGCCGAAGCGGTGCGGTTCCAGGCGGGCCGGGTGCAGGTGGCGGGCGCCGATTACAGCTTTGCCGAGGTGGCGCAGGCCGCCTATCAGGCGCGCATCTCGCTGTCATCCACCGGCTATTACGCGACGCCCAAGATCACCTGGGACCGGGTGAAGGGCGAGGGGCGGCCGTTCTTCTATTTCGCCTATGGCGCGGCGGTGACCGAGGTGGTGATCGACCGGCTGACGGGCGAGAACCGCATCCTGCGGGCGGACCTGCTGCATGACACCGGCAATCCGCTAAACCCGGCGCTGGACATCGGCCAGATCGAGGGCGCCTATGTGCAGGGTGCGGGCTGGCTGACCACGGAAGAGCTGGTCTGGGATGGCAAGGGGCGGCTGGCGACCCATGCCCCCAGCACCTACAAGATCCCGGCCTGTTCGGACCGGCCGCGCATCTTCAACGTGGCGCTGTGGAACCGGCCGAACCGCGAAGACGCGGTCGGCAGGTCGAAGGCGGTGGGCGAGCCGCCCTTCATGCTGGGCATTTCGGCCTTTTATGCGCTGTCCGATGCGGTGGCGGCCTGCGGCGACGGAACCATCTACCCCGACCTGCGCGCCCCGGCCACGGCCGAGGCGGTGCTGGCGGCGGTGCGGCGGGTCGAGCGCGATGTTTGACCTGGGCGCCCTGCAGGCGGCGGTGGCCGCCGAAGGGCGGGTGGCCCGCGTGGTGATCGCAGCGCATGACGGATCTTCCCCGCGCGAGGTGGGGGCGGCGATGCTGGTCTGGCGGGGCGGGCAGTCGGGAACCATCGGCGGCGGGGCGCTGGAATGGGAAGCGGTGCAGCGTGCCCGGGCGGCGCTGGACGGGCAGGACCGGCTGGACAAGGTGCCGCTGGGGCCGGCGCTGGGGCAGTGCTGCGGCGGCGCGGTGCTGCTGCTGACCGAGGTCTGGGACAGCGCGCGGCTGGCCGGCGTGACGGGGGATGCGGTCGTGCGCCCGATGCCGGGCACGGCGGGGGAGATGCCGCTGAAGGTGGCCAACCGGCTGCGCCGGGCGCGCAACGGCGAGGCGCCGCTGGGGACCGAGCAGGTTCAGGGCTGGATGATCGAACCGCTGGCCCGCCCAGGCCGCGAGGTCTGGGTCTGGGGCGCGGGCCATGTGGGCCGGGCGCTGGTGGCGGTGCTGGCCCCCCTGCCCGGCCTGCGGCTGACCTGGGTGGACATCGCGCCGGAGCGGTTTCCCGACACGGTGCCTGACGGCGTGACGGTGCTGCCCGCGCCGGCGCCCGAGTCGCTGGTGGCCTATGCGCCGCAGGGGGCCGAGCATCTGATCGTGACCTTTTCACATGCGCTGGATCTGGAACTGTGCCATCGCTTGCTGGGCCATGGCTTTGCCCGGGCGGGGGTGATCGGGTCGGCCACCAAATGGGCGCGGTTCCGGTCGCGGCTTGCGGGGTTGGGCCATTCGGCTGCCCAAATCGCGCGCATCGACTGCCCGATCGGCGATACCGGCCTTGGCAAGCATCCGCAGGCCATTGCGATTGGCGTCGCGGTGGCGATGATCAGGGCGGGACAACGAAAAGAAACCTGGGGGACGGGACGGGGGAATGACAGGGACGCAGCCGGCTGACAGCGCGGAGACGACCGCAAGACCCGAGCTTTTGCGGGTGGAGGGGATCACCAAGGCCTATCCGGGCGTGGTGGCCAACAGCGATGTGTCCTTCACGATCCGCGAGGGCGAGGTCCATGCGCTGCTGGGCGAGAATGGCGCCGGCAAGTCGACCATGGTCAAGATGATCTTCGGTCTGGTGCGCCCCGACAGCGGACGGATGACCCTGCGCGGCAAGCCCTATGCCCCGGCCAAGCCGGCCGAGGCGCGGCGGCTGGGCGTGGGCATGGTGTTCCAGCATTTCAGCCTGTTCGAGGCGCTGAATGTGGCCGAGAACGTGGCGCTGGGCATGGAAAACCCGCCGCCGATGCGCGAACTGGCCGCCCGCATCCGCGCCGTGAGCGAGGAATACGGCCTGCCGCTGGACCCCGCCCGCATGGTGGGCGACCTGTCGGCGGGGGAACGCCAGCGGGTCGAGATCATCCGGTGCCTGCTGCAAGACCCGAAACTTCTGATCATGGACGAACCGACCAGCGTACTGACGCCGCAGGAGGTGGAGATCCTGTTCAAGACGCTGCGCCAGTTGTCGCGCGAGGGGACGGCGATCCTGTACATCAGCCACAAGCTGGAAGAGATCCGGTCGCTGTGCGACACGGCCACCATCCTGCGGCGGGGCCGCGTGGTGGCGACCTGCACCCCGCGCGACCGCACGGCGCGCGAAATGGCGGAACTGATGGTGGGCAGCAGCCTGCAGGCGCCCGAACGCAGCCGCGGCGAAAAGGGGCCGGTGGCGCTGGGGGTCAGCGACCTGTCGGTCGCCTCGCCCATTCCGTTCGGCACCTCGCTGAAGGCCGTGTCCTTCACGGTGGCGCGCGGCGAGGTGCTGGGCATTGCCGGGGTGGCGGGCAACGGGCAGGACGAATTGCTGCTGGCGCTGTCGGGCGAGCTGAAATCCGACGCCGACCGGGTGCGGATCGACAGCCACGCGGCGGGCCATCTGGGCCCGTCCGAACGGCGCAAGGCCGGGCTGGTGGCCGCGCCCGAGGACCGCTACGGCCATGCCGCGGCGCCGGACATGAGCCTGGTGGAAAACGCGCTTCTGTCGGGGGCGGTGCGCAAGGGGCTGACGCGGGCGGGTTTCATCGACTGGGCCGCGACCAGGGCTTTTGCGGAAGAGATCATCACCGCCTATGACGTGCGCACGCCGGGGCCGGATGTGGCGGCGCGGGCGCTGTCGGGCGGCAACCTGCAGAAATTCCTGATGGGGCGCGAGCTGATGCAGGGCGCCAGCGTGATCGTGATCAACCAGCCGACCTGGGGCGTGGATGCGGCAGCGGCCGCGGCGATCCGGCAGTCGATCCTGGACCGCGCGGCGGAAGGGGCGGCGGTGGTGGTGATCAGCCAGGATCTGGACGAGCTGCTGGAGGTGGCCGACAGCTTTGCCGTGCTGAACGAAGGGCGGCTGACCCGGCCCCGCAGCACCGAAGGGCTGACCATGGAGGAGATCGGCCTGATGATGGGCGGCGCGCATGGCATGGAGGTGGCGCATCATGCTGAGGCTTGAGAAGCGCCCGACGCCCAGCCGGTTCTGGCTTTACGCAACGCCGGTGGTGGCCGTGGTGCTGACGATGATCGTCGGCGGCATCCTGTTCGCGCTGATGGGCAAGAACCCGTTCGAGGTGATCCGAACCATCTTCTGGGACCCGGTGTTCGGCGAGTTCGCCTTTTACCTGCGCGGCCAGCTTCTGGTGAAGGCGGGGCCGCTGATCCTGATTGCCATCGGGCTGGCGCTGGGGTTCCGGGCGGGCATCTGGAACATCGGGGCCGAGGGGCAATACATCATGGGCGCCGTGATCGGGGCCTCGGTCGGGCTGGCGGTGTTTCCCACCGAAAACCGGCTGATCTTTCCGGTGATGGTGCTGGCGGGGGCCTTTGGCGGCTGGGCCTGGGCGATGATCCCGGCCATCCTGAAGACGCGGTTCAACACCAACGAAATCCTTGTGTCGCTGATGCTGGTCTATGTGGCGCAGACCATTCTGGCCAAGGCGGCGACCGGGTTCCTGAAGAATCCCGAAGGGATGGGTTTTCCGGGCAGCCGCAATTTCAGCAGCTATCCGGCGGCGGCAAACCCTGAACTGATCGCGGGCAGCGGGCTGCACTGGGGCGGCGTGACCGCGCTGGTGACGGCGGTGCTGGCCTATATCCTGCTGAGCCGGCACATTGCCGGATACCAGATCAAGCTGGCCGGACAGGCGCCGCGCGCGGCGCGGTTCCACGGGGTCAGCCCGACGCGGCTGGTCATGCTGTGCATGGGCCTGTCGGGCGCGCTGGCCGGGCTGGCGGGCCTGTTCGAGGTGACGGGTCCGGCGGGTCAGATCAGCATCGACTTCAACACGGGCTACGGGTTCACGGCGATCATCGTGGCCTTCCTGGGCCGGCTGAACCCGCTGGGCATCGTGCTGGCGGGGTTCCTGATGGCGCTGACCTATGTGGGCGGCGAGATGGCCTCGACCAACCTGGGCCTGCCGGCGGCGGCGATCCAGGTGTTCCAGGGGATGCTGCTGTTCTTCCTGCTGGCCGTGGACGTGCTGACCAACTACCGCTTCCGCCTGGGCGCGGGTGCCGCAAGCGCAGGAGCGAAGTGATGGATTTCGGCGGTATCAATCCGGTCATCCTAATCGCGGGGCTGATGGCCACGGCGGTGCCGATCCTGCTGGCGGCGCTGGGCGAAACGGTGGTCGAGCGGTCGGGTGTGCTGAACCTGGGCGTCGAGGGGATGATGGTGATCGGCGCACTGGGCGGCTTTGTGACCGCCGTCCACACCGGCAGCCCGGCGCTGGGCTTTCTGGGCGGGGCGGTCGCGGGCGCGCTGCTGAGCCTGATCTTTGCCGCGCTGACGCAGGTGTTCCTGGCCAATCAGGTGGCAACCGGGCTGGCGCTGACGCTGTTCGGGCTGGGGGTCAGTTCGCTGGGCGGACAGGGTTACAACGGCATCAAGCCGCCGCATACGCCGGGCCTGCTGCCCGAGGCGCTGGCGGGTATCCCGGTGGCCGGGCCCATCCTGTTTGGCCATGACTGGGTGGTGTATTTCTCGATCGCGATGACGGCGCTGGTGTGGTGGGTGCTGAAGGCGACCCGGATCGGGCTGATCATCCGCGCGGTGGGCGAAAGCCACGACTCGGCCCATGCGCTGGGCTACAAGGTGAACCGCATCCGCCTGCTGTGCATCCTGTTCGGCGGGGCGATGGCGGGCATCGGCGGCGCCTATGTCAGCCTGGCAAGGGTGCCGCAATGGGTGGACGGCATCACCGCCGGCGCGGGCTGGATCGCGCTGGCGATCGTGGTCTTTGCAAGCTGGCGGCCCTGGCGCGTGCTGGCCGGTGCCTATTTCTTTGGCGGAATCGGGGCACTTCAGTTGAATGTGCAGGTGTCTGGCGGGATTCCGCTTGGCATCCTGGGCCTGATCGCGCTGGTCTGCGGTGCCATCCTGGCGGTGGGGCTGCTGCGGCGTTCCACGCCGGAACGGCCGCAGATGCACCCCGCCGCCGTGGCGGTGCTGGCAGTACCGCCGCTGGCCTGGGTGGTGGGGCTTGCCATGGGGCTGACGCAGATCAAGGTGCCGGTCGAATACTTGTCCATGGCCCCCTTTGTGCTAACCATCGTGGTGCTGGTCATCATGTCCTCGGGGCGCGGCAAGGCGGCGACGGGCGCGCCGGCCAGCCTGGGACAGAACTTTCACGCCTCGCGCTGACATCAGGGCGGGGACTTACTTCGCGGGGCCGATCAAGGCCCTGCCACAACGGGGAGACGCTACATGAACCGCAGAACGCTGCTTGCAACCGCCGCGCTGGGCCTGAGCCTGGCTTTCGGAGGCGGTGCCCAGGCTGCCGGCATGGACAAGGTGAAGGCCTGTTTCGTTTACGTCGGCCCGATCGGCGACGGCGGCTGGACGTTCCAGCACCATCAGGGTGCCCTGGCCGTGAAAGAGAAGTTCGGCGACAAGGTCGAGATCCAGTATCAGGAAAGCGTGCCGGAAGGCGCCGATGCCGAGCGGGTGCTGACCCAGATGGCGCTGGGCGGCTGCAACATCATCTTCACCACCTCGTTCGGCTACATGGACGCGACCAATGCGGTGGCCGCCAAGTTCCCCGACGTGAAGTTCGAACATGCCACCGGCTTCAAGCGCGAGCATCCGAATGTCAGCACCTACAACGCGCGCTTCTATGAAGGCCGCGCGGTGCAGGGCACGATTGCCGGCATGATGACCAAATCGAACAAGATCGGCTACATCGGGTCGTTCCCGATCCCCGAGGTGATGAACGGCATCAACTCGTATTACCTGGCCGCCAAGAAGGTGAACCCGAACGTCGAACTGTCGGTCGTCTGGGCCTTCACCTGGTTCGATCCGGCGAAAGAGGCCGATGCCGCCAAGGCGCTGATCGACCAGGGCGTCGACGTGATCGCGGCGCATACCGATTCGACCGCCCCGCTGGCCGAGGCCGCCAAGGCCGGCGGCGCGGTGATCGGCTTCGGTCAGGCGTCGGACATGGAAGCCTACAAGCCCAGCCCGCGGGTCAGCTCGATCATCGACAACTGGGCGCCCTACTATGTGGAGCGCGTCGGCGCGCTGCTGGACGGCACCTATGAACAGTCCGACATCTGGGCCGGCATCGCCGGGGGCGAAGTGCTGATCGGCGAAATCACCGATGCCGTTCCGGCCGAGGTGAAGGCCGCCGCCGAAAAGGTGCGCGACGACATTGCCGCCGGCACCTTCCACCCGTTCACCGGCCCGATCAAGAAGCAGGACGGTTCGGACTGGCTGGCCGAAGGCGCGACCGCGCCGGACGGCGACCTGCTGGGGATGGATTTCTTCGTCGAAGGCATCAAGGGCGACATCCCGAAGTGAGCCCCCTTCGGAGCTGACGACAGAAGGCCCGCTTCGGCGGGCCTTTTCATTTTCCGAAGCACCGGATTTCACAGCAAACATTACGTTTTGAAATTCAAACATTCGAATTTATTATAGTGAAGCCGGGGAGGCAGAATTTCAGAGGGAGGATGAAGAATGGCGCATGTCGTTGTGCTGGGGGCAGGCTTGGGCGGGGCGATCATGGCCTATGAGATGAAGGACCAGCTTCGCCCCGAAGACACGATCACCGTGGTGACGAAAGACCCGGTTTACCATTTCGTGCCGTCGAACCCCTGGATCGCGGTGGGCTGGCGCAAGCGCGAGGAGATCACGGTGGATCTGGGGCCGACCATGGCGCGCAAGGGCATTGCCTTCCGGCCTGTCGCGGCGGAACGGGTGATCCCGCAGGAAAACCGCATCCGCCTGGTCGATGGCAGCGACGTGACCTATGATTTCCTGATCATCGCCACCGGGCCCGAACTGGCCTTCGACGAAATCCCGGGCTTTGGCCCGCATGGCGGCTTTACCCAGTCGGTCTGCCATATCGACCATGCCGAACAGGCCGAACAGGTGTTCCAGAAGCTGCTCAAGGCGCCCGGCCCGGTGATCATCGGCGCGGCGCAGGGGGCAAGCTGCTTTGGCCCCGCCTATGAATTCCTGTTCATTCTGGAATCCGCCCTGCGCAAGGCCAAGATCCGCGACAAGGTGCCGATGACCTTTGTCACCGCCGAACCCTATATCGGCCATCTGGGGCTGGACGGGGTGGGCGACACCAAGGGGCTGCTGGAATCCGAGATGCGCGGCAAGCACATCAAATGGATCACCTCGGCCCGGGTGAAGCAGGTCGAGGACGGCAAGATGACCGTCGAGGAGATCAATGACGACGGCAGCGTGAAGGCCGAAAAGGTGCTGCCCTTTGCATTCTCGATGATGCTGCCCGCGTTTCGCGGCATCGCGCCGGTGCGCGGCATCGAAGGGCTGTCGAACCCGCGCGGGTTTACCATCGTGGACCAGCACCAGCAGAACCCGGCCTATCCCAATGTGTTTGCCGTGGGCGTCTGCGTGGCCATCCCGCCGATGGGGCCGACGCCGGTGCCTTGCGGCGTGCCGAAGACCGGCTTCATGATCGAAAGCATGGTCAGCGCCACGGCGCATAACATCGGCAACATCCTGCGCGGCAAGGAACCCGATCAGGTGGGCACCTGGAACGCGGTCTGCCTGGCCGATTTCGGCGACGGGGGCGTGGCCTTCGTGGCGCAGCCGCAGATTCCGCCGCGCAACGTGAACTGGTCGTCCAGCGGCAAATGGGTGCATCTGGCCAAGGTGGGGTTCGAGAAGTACTTCCTGCGCAAGCTGCGCAAGGGCACGGCCGAACCGTTCTACGAGGCGCTCGCGCTCAAGGTGCTGGGGATCGACAAGCTGAAGGAAACCCACAAGGGTTAGGGCGCGGGGGCGCCGCGGGTCTGGTCGATCAGGTGGTCCAGAAAGGCGCTGGCGGCAACCGACAGGTGCTTGCCGCGCGGATAGGCCACGTTCCAGACCCGCATCAGCGGGAAGCCCTGCACGTCCAGCGCCACCAGCCGGCCGGTCGCCACGTCTTCGGCAATGGTATCCTGTGACAGGATCGCCAGCCCAAGGCCGGCGACCACCGCTTCCTTGATCGCTTCGTTCGAGCCAAGCTCCATCCGCACGCGGGGCCGCAGGCCGCAATCGGCAAAGTAGCGTTCGGCGGCGGCGCGGGTGCCCGACCCCTGTTCGCGCAGGATGAAGGGTTCGGCGGCCAGCCCGGCGAAGGGCAGCGCGGGCTGGCCCGCCAGCGGATGATCGCCGCGCGCCAGCAGGGTGATGGGGTTGCGGGCAAAGGGCGTGGCCACCACGTCCAGCCCCGCCGGCGGCTGGCCCAGGATGCAGAGATCGTCTTCGTTCGCGGCCAGCCGGGCGATCACCGTTTCGCGGTTGGTCACGGTCAGTGCGATTTCGATGCCGGGATTTTCGGTGCAGAAGGTGCCCAGGAGGCGGGGCAGGAAATACTGCACCGTCGAGACGATGGCGATGCGCAGCCGCCCGCGCCGCAGCCCCTGCAGATCGGCCAGGTGCATGTCCAGCCGTTCGACGCCTTCCAGCGTTTCGCGGGCGGTTTCCACCACGGCGCGGCCGGCTTCGGTCAGGAACAGGCGCTTGCCGATCCGGTCCAGCAGCGGCAGGCCAAGCGCGTCTTCCAACTGCTTCACCTGCGCGAACACGGCGGGCTGTGTCAGGTGCAGTTCTTCGGCCGCGCGGGTGTAGCTGGCATGGCTGGCCACCGCGCGAAACACCTGAAGTTGGCGCAGGGTGTACCTGATCATAACCTTTTCCCTGTTCTGAAACTAAAAACTATTCAGTTTTGTTTAGTCATACAAGACGCGATACCGGCTGCGACCCGCACATATGGGCACGACAAACGGGAGAGAGCCGATGGCCGCGAAGACCTATGACGCCGGTGTGAAGGAATACCGATCGACCTATTGGGAACCGCATTACACGGTGAAGGACAGCGACATCCTTGCCGTGTTCAAGGTGGTGCCGCAGGCCGGCGTTTCGCGCGAGGAAGCCGCCGCCGCCGTGGCCGCCGAAAGTTCGACCGGCACCTGGACAACGGTCTGGACCGACCTGCTGACCGACCTCGACTATTACAAGGGCCGCGCCTACGCGATTGAGGACGTGCCGGGGTCTGACGACGCCTTCTATGCCTTCATCGCCTATCCGATGGACCTGTTCGAGGAAGGCTCGGTCGTCAACGTGTTCACCTCGATCGTGGGCAACGTCTTCGGCTTCAAGGCGGTGCGGTCGCTGCGGCTGGAAGACGTGCGCTTTCCGCTGTGGTTCGTGGCCACCTGCTTCGGCCCGCCGCATGGCATCAACGTGGAGCGCGACAAGCTGGACAAATACGGCCGCCCCCTGCTGGGCTGCACCATCAAGCCGAAGCTGGGGCTTTCGGCCAAGAACTATGGCCGGGCGGTCTATGAATGTCTGCGCGGCGGGCTGGATTTCACCAAGGACGACGAGAACGTCAATTCGCAGCCCTTCATGCGCTGGCGCGACAGGTTCGATTTCTGCCAGGAGGCCATCGTCAAGGCCGAGGCCGAGACGGGCGAGCGCAAGGGCCACTACATGAACGTGACCGCCGCCACGATGGAAGAGGTCTACAAGCGCGCGGAATACGCCAAGGAGATCGGCACGCCGATCATCATGTCGGATTACCTGACGCTGGGTTGGGCGGCGCACAACTCGCTGTCGAAATGGTGCCGCGACAACGGGATGCTGCTGCACGTTCACCGGGCCATGCACGCGGTGATGGACCGCAACCCGAACCACGGCATCAACTTCCGCGTTCTGGCGAAGCTGCTGCGCCTGCTGGGCGGCGACCACCTTCATTCCGGCACCGTGGTGGGCAAGCTGGAGGGCGACCGGGCGGCGACGCTGGGCTGGATCGACCTGCTGCGCGACCGCCACATCAAGGAAGACCGTTCGCGCGGGATCTTCTTCGATCAGGACTGGGGGCCGATGCCGGGGGTGTTCCCGGTGGCCTCGGGCGGGATTCACGTCTGGCACATGCCGGCGCTGGTTTCGATCTTCGGCAATGACTCGGTCCTGCAATTCGGCGGCGGCACGCTGGGCCACCCCTGGGGCAATGCGGCGGGCGCCGCGGCAAACCGGGTGGCGCTGGAGGCCTGCGTTCAGGCCCGCAACGAAGGCCGCGAGCTGGAGAAGGAAGGCAAGGCCATCCTGACCGCCGCCGCGCAGCACAGCCCCGAGCTGAAGATCGCCATGGAGACCTGGAAAGAGATCAAGTTCGAGTTCGACACCGTGGACAAGCTGGACACCCAGCACCGCTGAGCCGCCAAAGGGAGAGAGATGATGAGCAAAGTTCAGGACTATACCTCGCGGCTGTCCGACCCGGCGAGCCGCAAGATGGGCACGTTTTCCTACCTGCCGCCGATGGACGAGGCGCAGATCCGCAAGCAGGTGGAATGGATCGTGAAACACGGCTGGAACCCGGCCATCGAACACACCGAGCCGCAGTTCGCCAAATCGAACTTCTGGTACATGTGGAAGCTGCCCATGTTCGGGGAAACCGATGTCGATGCCATTCTGGCCGAGCTGAAAGCCTGCCATGAGGCCAACCCCGACAATCACGTCCGGCTGATCGGCTACAACAATTTCACCCAGAGCCAGGGCGCGAACATGGTGGTCTATCGCGGAACACCCGTCTGACCGCCCTGCCCGCCGCAGCCCTGCGGCGGGCGCTTTCCCGATGCCCCGAGGCCGCCATGGACCAGATCACTGCCCCCTTCCGCATTGCCGCCGACCCCTGGTATCGCCCGGTGGCCGACGAGGTTGCGCTGTATGAGGCGGCCTATGCGGCGAAGATGCCGGTCATGCTGAAAGGCCCCACCGGCTGCGGCAAGACGCGGTTCGTGGAACACATGGCCTGGCGGCTGGGCAAGCCGCTGGTCACGGTTTCCTGCAACGAGGACATGACCGCCTCGGATCTGGTGGGGCGGTTCCTGCTGGATGCAGAGGGCACGCGCTGGCAGGACGGGCCGCTGACCTTTGCCGCCCGGCATGGCGCGATCTGCTATCTGGATGAGGTGGTCGAGGCGCGGCAGGATACGACCGTGGTGATCCACCCGCTGACCGACAACCGCCGCGTGCTGCCACTGGAAAAGAAGGGCGAACTGCTGCGGGCGCACCCCGACTTTCACCTCGTGATCAGCTACAACCCCGGCTACCAGAGCCTGATGAAAGACCTGAAGCAATCGACCAAGCAACGCTTCGGCGCGCTGGATTTCACCTATCCCGATCATGCGGTCGAGGTGGAGATCGTGGCGCATGAAACGGGCATTGACCGGGGCCTGGCCGACAAGCTGGTGTCGATCGCCGAACGGGCGCGCAACCTGAAGGGGCACGGGCTGGACGAAGGCATTTCAACCCGGATGCTGGTGCACGCGGGCGGGCTGATCGCGCAGGGCGTGGCGCCGGTGCCGGCCTGCCGGATGGCGCTGGTGCGCCCGATCACCGACGACCCCGACATGCGCGACGCGCTTGACGCCGCCGTGACCACGTTCTTCTGAGCCGCGCCATGACAGACCCGGCCGCCCGCGTGACCGAGGCCCTGGCCGAGCTGCCACCGGCCGAGCGGGCGCTGTACGCCAGCCTGCGGGCCGAGGCGGCGCGCAGCCTGTCGCCCGGCGGGCTGGTGCTGTGGGCCGAAGGGGCGCTGGCGCTGCACCGGATGGGCCGCGGGCCCGAGGTGGTGCGGGCCTGGATCGAGGCCGCGGCGCCGCTGGCGCGCGAACTGGGCGAGGACGTGCTGCCCGATCTGGTGCGCGATTGTCTGCGGCTGGCCTCGCGCACCTCGGGCGCGGTGATCGCGCGGGTGCTGGCGACGGCACCGCTGGCGGCGCGGCGGCTGGGGGATGCGGCGCTGTTCCGGGGCTGGATGGCGTTTCTGGACACGCTGCTGGCCCAGGCGCCGCGCGGGCTGCGCCCGCTGCTGGACCATCTGGACGAACTGCTGGGCGTGCTGACGCTGGGCGGGCTGCGCCGCTGGGCGCTGTGGGGGGCCGAGGCGCACCGCAGCAACCCGGAAGAACAGATGCGTTACTTCGCGCTGGCCAGCGCCGAATCGAAGGCCGTGTTGCAGCGCGAACGCAAGGGCACGCTGTTCGTGGACATCCACCGTCGGATCGGCGCCTATCTGCGCGCGCTGTGGGGCCGCGATTTCGCGATGCGCCCCACCTCGGGCGATTACGAGGCGCGCGAAGGGCTGCGGCCGTTTCTGGAGGCGGGGCTGCTGCACCTGCCCGACGCCTGGGACGACTGGCAGGGAATCGCGGGGGCCGACATCTACCGCGCCGCCGCTGCCCATGCGGCCGCGCATGTGATGGCCTGGCGCGGGCCGCTGGCGGCCGACGGCCTGTCGCCCCGGCAGATGGCCTGTATCGGCGTGATCGAGGATGCCCGGGCCGAGGCGCTGGCCATTGCCCGCTTTCCCCGGCTGCGCGACCTCTGGGCTCGGTTCCACGGCGAGGCAATGCCGCTGGACCGGGTGGCGCGCGGGCTGCTGCTGCCCGAGGCGGCCACGACCGACCCGCTGGTGGCCTGGGCGCGGGCCGAATTTGCCGGGGCCGATCTGGCAAGCACCACGGCGTCGCGCCGGATCGGGCTGGCGCTGGCCGAACGGCTGGGCACGGGGCGGTTGCCCGCGCCGGTGGCCGCACCCTATCGCGACGACAATCGCCACCTTTGGGAAACCGAAGAGGTGGACTGGGACGAAGCCCCCGCCCCGGCGCAGCGGCGGCGCTATGTCTCGGTCTCGGAAATGGTGAACGAGGTGGAGGTGGAAACGGCGGGCGAGGATGCGCAGGAGATTCTGGTCTGCGCGACCGAGTTCTTCGATGACGACGGCACCAGTTTCAACGCGCGCGAGGGGCGCGATCCGGTGGCCCCGCCGCGCAGCTACCCGGAATTCGACTATCGCATCCAGCTTGAGCGGCCCGACTGGGCGACCGTGCTGGAAATGCGCCCGCTGGCCGGCGACCCCAAGGCGGTGGAGGCGATCCTGACCGAACACCGCCCGGTGTTGCAGCGGATGCGCCGCGTGCTTGAGGCGATGCAGCCGCAGGGGGTGCAGCGGCTGCGGCGGCTGGAGGATGGCGACGATCTGGACCTGAACGCCGCGATTGCCGCCCGGCTTGACCTGCGGCTGGGCCGGCAGCCCGACCCGCGGGTGATGATGCGGCAGGTGCGGATCACCCGCGACGTGGCAGTGCTGCTGCTGATGGACCTGTCGCAATCGACCAATGATGTGGTGGGCGAAGGCGGGGAACGGCTGATCGACCTGACCCGCGCCGCCGCCACCCTGCTGGCCGAGGCGGTGCATCGGGTGGGCGATCCCTTCGCGCTGCACGGGTTCAGCTCGGACGGGCGGCACAACGTGTTCTACCAGCGCTTCAAGGAATTCGGCGAAGACTGGGGGCCGCTGCCCAAGGCGCGGCTGGCCGGGATGGAGGGGAGGCTGTCCACCCGCATGGGGGCGGCGATCCGCCATGCCGGCTGGCACCTGTCGCAGCAGCGCGCGGCGCGCAAGCTGCTTCTGGTGCTGACCGATGGCGCGCCCGCCGATATTGACGTGCGCGACGCGGCCCACCTGCGCCACGACGCCCGCGCCGCCGTGGCAGAGGTGGCGCGGCAGGGGGTTTCGCCCTTCTGCCTGACGCTGGACCCGCAGGCCGATGCCTATGTCGCGCAGATCTTCGGCGCGCGCGGCTACCAGATCCTTGACCGGATCGACCGCCTGCCCGAGCGGCTGCCCCGGCTTTATGCCGGGCTGGCGCGGCAGGGCTGACACGGCCGGTCCGGCGCGGCTGACGGCTTGCGCTTCGCCGGGCGGGGTGGTTCTGTCGGCCAGGGTTCGAGGGCACGACATGCAACATGATTTCCTGATCATCGGCGGCGGCATCGCCGGGGTTTCGGCGGCGGCGCGGCTGGCGCCCCTTGGGTCTGTCCTGCTGCTTGAGGCCGAGGACACGCTGGCGCATCACGCCTCAAGCCGGTCGGCCGCGCTCTATGAGCCGCGCTATGGCACGCCCGCCGTGGTGGAACTGTCGATGGCCTCGGGCGACTATTTCCGGTCGGTCCCCGGCCTGCTGACGCATCGCGGGCTGATGCTGGTGGCGCGGGAAGACCAGCGGGCGGATTTCGACCATGACGTGAAGGCGATGGCGTTTGAGTCGATCTCGCCCGCCGAGGCGCAGGCGATCGTGCCGATCCTGAATCTGGATGTGGTCAAGCTGGCCGGGCTGGCGGACCATGCCGATGACATCGACACCGACCTGCTGTTGCAGGGCTTTGCCAAGGAGGCGCGCGCCCATGGGGCGGCCATTGTCACCCGGGCCCGGGCGACCGCGATCACCCGCACGGCATCGGGCTGGCGGGTGGCATGGGCCGGGGGCGAGGCCGAGGCGAAGCTGCTGATCAACGCGGCGGGGGCCTGGGTGGACGAGGTGGCGAAGCTGGCCGGGGTGCAGCCTTTGGGCTTTGTGCCGCACCGCCGGTCGATGGCGCGGATACCGGCGCCGGGCGGGCTGGATGTCAGCCGCTGGCCCATGATCTTTGGCCCCGGAGAGGACTGGTATGCCAAGCCCGATGCCGGGGCGCTGATCGTGTCGCCCGCCGACGAAGACCCGATGGAACCGCATGACGCCTGGGCCGATGACATGGTGCTGGCCGAGGGGCTGGCGCGGTATGAATCCTTCATGACCGAGCCGGTGACCCGCATCCTGGCCAACTGGGCGGGCCTGCGCACCTTTGCCCCCGACCGGGTGCTGGTGATCGGCCCCGACGCGCGCGATCCGGCCTTCTTCTGGCTGGGCGGACAGGGGGGACAGGGCTTCCAGTCCTGCCCGGGCGCCAGCGCGCTGGTGGCCGACCTGATCGCCGGCCGGCCCCCTGCCCTGCGCGCCGATCTGGTGGCGGCACTGTCGCCCGCCCGCTTTGGCTGACGGGGTGCGGCAGGTCGGCACTTGACATTCATTTATTTGAATGTGAATTGAGGGCGAAACGCCGTGGCCCCACGGGCCGCCCCTCAAGGAGCATGAGATGAGCTACAAGGCCAAGATCGCCGACATGCGCAGCGAGCTGCGGGTGATGAACAAGCTGATTCCCGACACGATGGCGGGGTTCGGCCAGTTGTCGAAGGCGGCCAAGGACAGCCCGGCGATTTCCGTCAAGGAAAAGGAATATGTCGCGCTGGCCATCGCGGTCAGCCAGCGCTGCGAGCCCTGCATCAACTTTCACGTCGAGGCGCTGATGAAATGCGGCGCGACGCGGGAAGAGCTGGGCGACGTGCTGGCGATGTGCATCCAGATGGGCGGCGGCCCGGCGGTGATGTATGCCGCGCACGCGCTGGCCTGCTGGGATGAACTGGCGCAACCGGCGGCCTGATCGCCGCGACGGAAAGCCGGGGCGCGCGCGTTCCATATTCACACAGCGGAATATGGAGGCCATCATGACCACGCGCGCGCTTTCCCTGACCCTTGCCCTGGCCCTTGCCTTGGGCCTTGTCCCCATGGCTGCCACGGCCGAGACCTTTGCGCCGGGCCAACAGTTCCTGACCATGTGGGACCGCAACGGCGATGGCGCCGTGACGCTGCCCGAAGCGCGGGAACGGCGGGACGAGATCTTCACCACCTTTGACGCCAATGCCGATGGCATCCTGTCGCCCGACGAACTGGCGGCGCTGGATGACGCCCGGACCGACATGCGCGCCCAGATGCAGGACGCCCGGAGCGAGGCCGGGATGGGCAAAGGCATGGGAATGGGCATGGGCATGGGAATGGGGCACGGCAAAGGGGGCGGCGGCGGCGCGGCCCTGCGGGACGCCAATGGCGACGGGCAGGTGACGCGGGACGAATTTGTCGGCCTGACCACCGCCTTCTTTGCCCGGATGGACCGCAACGGCGACGGCAGCCTGACGACCGGGGATTTCGGCCGCAGATAGGCCGCGGATTGCCGCCAATGGCAGGCGGCTGAAGGCGTTTTTTGCCGCGCGGGGGCGTGACATCCGCCCCCGCTTCGGCCAGCATGGCCGGATCATGCGTATCCTTCCCCTGTTCCTTTGCCTTGTTCTGGCCGCCTGCGGTGCCTCGCGCACGCCTTCGGCCCATGCACCCAACGCCCGCCCCGCCGCCGCTGTGCCGGCGGGTCAGGTCACCTCTGCCAATTTCTCGGATGCCAAGCCGGTGACGGATTGGGGTGGAAAGCCGCCGCAATCATTCCCCGTGCACGGGCTGGATGTGGCGAAGTATCAGGGGACCATCGACTGGGAAACCGCGCGCAGCAACGGCGTGAACTTCGTCTTCGTCAAGGCGACCGAAGGCGGCGACCGGGTGGACGAGATGTTCCACGACCATTGGCGCGGCGCCGGCCGGGCCGGGGTGGCGCGCGGGGCCTATCACTTCTTCTACCACTGCCGCCCGGCCATCGAACAGGCGCGCTGGTTCATCCGCAATGTGCCGCGCACCGCCGGCGCCCTGCCCCCGGTGCTGGACATGGAGTGGACGCCGTTTTCGCCCACCTGCACCATCCGCCGCACGCCCGAGGAAATTCGTCGCGACGCCGACATCTTCATCCGCGCGGTGGCCAACCATTACGGACAGCGGCCGATCCTTTACACCTCGATCGACTTCTTCCAGGACAACGAGATGTGGAAGGTGAACGGCGCCGACTTCTGGCTGCGCGCCGTGGCGAAGCATCCGAAGGATCTGTATGACGGCCACCCCTGGACGTTCTGGCAATACACCTCGACCGGGCTGGTGCCGGGCGTGAACGGCCGGGTTGACATCAACGTCTTCGAAGGGTCGGGCGCGCAATGGGCGGCCTGGCTGGCCGCGCGGACGCGGTGAACGTCGCGTCAGGCTTGCCGGAAACCGGCATCGCCCCCTAACCTTTTCCGGCCCGGGGATGCGGGCCGGAAAAAGGGGAGGCTGCGATGTTGGGAGGCCGAAGCTGGAGCGAGTGGATCGCGCAGTATCAGCAAAGCCATCAGAACAGGTGGAACCAGTTGACCCATGCCTTCGGGATTCCGATGATCGTGGTGTCGTTGGCGCTGGCGGTGCTGTCGATCCTTGTGCCGGGGCTGTGGGGCTGGGCGGTGGCGCTGTTCATCCTGGGCTGGGCGTTGCAGTTCGTGGGCCATGCCATCGAAGGCAAGCCGCCCGAATTCTTCAAGGACTGGCGCTTCCTGCTGGTGGGCACCCGCTGGTGGTGGGCCAAGGTGACCGGGCGGATCTGACCCGGCCTCCCCGCGCCTGAACGAAAAAAGCCGCCCCCCGGAAGGATGCGGCCCGTTCGTTTCCTGACCGAAATCTTCAAAGATTTCGGACCGGAGCCTTCGAAGACTCCGGTGCCCGTGCCCGGACGAAATCGCCCTCAGCCATCCACCCGGATGCGGGCGTTGGTCGGGTCGTGGGGGCTGTCTTCCACCACCACGGCATCCCATTCCTTCAACTGGATCTTGACCTTCAGCTTCGTGCCCACCTCGGCCAGATCGGGGCGGACATAGCCCATGCCGATCTGCTTGCCGAAGGCCACCGACCAGCCGCCCGAGGTGAGGCGCCCGATCTTTTCGCCGTTCAAAAGCAGGGCTTCCTTGCCCCAGGGATCGGTGTCCGAGGGGCCGTCGATCAGCAGGGTCACGCATTTGGCGCGGATGCCGGTCTTCAGCATGGCGTCCTTGCCGCGGAAGTCCTTGGTCAGATCGACGAAACGGTCCAGCCCGGCCTCAGGCGGGGTGGCATCGCGGCCCAGTTCGGTGCCGAAGGCGCGGTAGGATTTTTCCTGCCGCAGCCAGTTCTGCGCCCGCGCGCCAACCGGCTTCAGCCCGTGCTTTTCGCCCGCCTTCAGCAGCAGATCCCAGAGGTAGCGGCCGAATTCGATGGGATAGTGCAGTTCCCAGCCCAGCTCGCCCGTATAGGCCACGCGGATGGCGCGGACCGGGCACATGCCCAGTTCGATGTTGCGCATCGACAGCCAGGGGAACCGCTTGTTCGACAGCACCGTTTCGGGATCACGGTCCTTGACGATCTCCTTGAGAATGGCGCGGGCGGTGGGGCCGGCCAGCGCATAGACGCCCCATTGCGTGGTGACATCGTGAATGTCGATGTGGCCGCCACCCGCCGCGGTGAAATCATCCGCCGCCTTTTGCAGGAAGTCATAGTCATAGGCCGTCCAGGCGCCGGCCGAGATGATGTAATATTCATCCTGCGCCAGCCGGACGATGGTGTATTCCGTCCGCGTGGTGCCGGCTTCGGTCAGGGCATAGGTCAGGTTGATCCGGCCCACGTTCGGCAGCTTGTTGCAGGTGAAGTGGTCCAGGAAGGCCGTCGCGCCGGGGCCGCGCACCAGATGCTTGGTGAAGGCGCTGGCGTCGATGATGCCGCAGGTTTCACGGACGGCTTTCGCCTCGGCCTCGGCAAAGGGCCACCAGGAGGCGCGGCGGAAGCTGCGGGCGTGGTGGTCGTAATCGGCGGGTGCCCCGACCGGGCCATAGTAGTTGGGCCGTTCCCAGCCGTTCACCTGGCCGAACTGCGCGCCCAGGTCTTTCTGCCGGTCATAGGCCGGGGCGGTGCGCAGCGGACGGCAGGCTTCGCGTTCCTCATCGGGGTGATGCAGGATGAAAACGTGGTCGTAACATTCCTCGTTCTTGCGCGCGGCATATTCCGTGGTCATCCAGTTGCCGTAGCGCTTGGGGTCAAGGCTGGCCATGTCGATCTCGGCCTCGCCCTGCGTCATCAACTGGGCAAGGTAATAGCCGGTGCCGCCGGCGGCGGTGATGCCGAAGCTGAAGCCTTCGGCCAGCCACATGTTGCGCAGGCCCGGCGCCGGGCCGACCAGCGGGTTGCCGTCGGGGGTATAGCAGATCGGACCGTTGAAATCGTCCTTCAGCCCCACGGTTTCCGAGGACGGCAGGCGGTGGATCATCGACATGTATTCCGCCTCGATCCGTTCCAGATCCAGCGGGAACAGGTCGGCGCGGAAGGTTTCCGGCACGTCATACAGGAACCGCGCGGGGGCGTTCTTTTCATAGGGGCCCAGAATCCAGCCGCCGCGTTCCTCGCGCACATACCATTTGGCATCGGCATCGCGCAGGACGGGGTGCTGCGGGTTGGTCTTGCGCCATTCCACCAGCGCGGGGTCGGGTTCGGTCACGATATACTGGTGTTCGACCGGGATCGCCGGGATCTTGATGCCCAGCAGCCGCGCGGTGCGCTGTGCGTGGTTGCCGGTGGCGGTGACCACATGTTCGGCGTGGATTTCGTATTTCTCGTCGCCGGGCACCAGACGGCCGCCCTGTTCCACCATGCGGGTGACGGAAACGATCCATTCGCTGCCGGTCCAGCGGTAGGCATCGACCTGGATCTTCCGTTCGATCGTGGCGCCAAGCTGGCGCGCGCCCTTGGCCATGGCCTGGGTCACGTCGGCGGGGTTGATATAGCCGTCCTGCGGGTGGAACAGCGCCCCCTTCAGGTCATCGGTGCGAACCAGCGGCCAGCGTTCCTTGATCTGCGCGGGCGTCAGGAATTCATGGTAGACCCCGGCGGTTTCGGCCACGCTGGAATACAGCATGTATTCGTCCATCCGGTCCTGGGTCTGGGCCATCCGCAGGTTGCCCACGACATAGAAGCCCGGGTTCAGCCCGGTTTCGGCCTCAAGCCCCTTGTAGAAATCAACGCTGTACTTGTGGATATGGGTCGTCGCGTAGCCCATGTTGAACAGCGGCAGCAGCCCCGCCGCGTGCCAGGTGGACCCCGAGGTCAGTTCGTCGCGCTCGACCAGCAGGGTGTCCCAGCCGGCCTTGGCCAGGTGATAGGCGATGCCGGTGCCGACGGCCCCGCCACCAACGACAAGGGCTTTGACATGCGTTTTCATGGACCCGACTCCGAATGTGGTTTGGGCCATATGTGACAGACCTCGGGTTTGCCGGGCAAGCCCGCCCGACCCTTCGCGTCAGAAAACGACATGTCGCGATCAGGCCACCGGGGCGACGCTGCCGCAAGGCCGAAGGGCCGAAGGTCCGGCAGCGGGTTGACGAGATAGCGGACTCCGGCCTACGCCTTTTGCCATGAAGGCAAGGACGCGGGGCCAGAAACGGCAGGGGGTGGCATGGGTGCTGTTGGTGCCCTTCCTTCTCATGTCGCTGATCTCGCCCGCGGTCATGCCGGCGCGGGCCGATGACGGCACGCTGACGCTGGTGCTGTGCACCGGCGACGGGCCGGTCGAGATGACCATCGACCTTGCCACCGGCGCCCCGGCGAAGAAGGCGCCCGATGGCAGCCCCGACCGTTGCGCCTGGGCCTGCGCGCAATGTGCGGGCGCCTGTCCCGGCGGCTGTGCCGGGGTGGCGCTGCCGCATCTGGCGCTGCGCCGGGCCGATCCGCCGCCGGCCACCATTACCCTTGCCCGGGCCGAAGCCACCGGCCTGCCGCCCGCCACGGGGCCCCCCTCCGCCGTCTGACGTTTCGTTTTCCAGAACCCAGACAACCGGAGACATCCATGACTGACACCTTCCGCGGGGCCGAGGCCCCGGCGGCGGCGCCTGCCGCCAACAAACTGTATTTCGCCGCCTGGCGCTGGCATTTCTACGCCGGGCTTTACGTCACTCCCTTCCTGCTGATGCTGGCGACCACCGGCATGATCATGCTGTGGATCGCCTTCCTGTCGGGGATCGGCGACGAGAAGATGACCATCGCCCCCGGCGGCGCGCCGCTGGCCGTCAGCGCCCTGCAGGCCATGGCCGAGGCCGCCGTGCCGGGCGGCGCCGCCACGCAATATGTGGCCCCGCTTGGGCCGGACCATGTGGCCACCTTCGCCGTGGCGTCGGACGCCGGCAAGACCGGCGTCACGCTGAACCCCTATACCGGCGAGGTGCTGAACACCTTTCCCTGGCGGGCCGGCTGGTATGACTTTGCCACCGACATTCACGGCACCCTGCTGATCGGCAACACCGGCGACTGGCTGATCGAGGCGGCGGCCAGCCTTGGCCTGCTGCTGTGCGTGACCGGGCTTTACATGCACTGGCCGCGCAACGGCACCAGCTGGGGCAAGGCGCTGACGGTGCAGACCGGGGCCCGGGGCCGGACGCTGTGGAAATCGCTTCATGCCACGGTGGGGCTGTGGGTTTCGGTGGTGTTGATCCTGTTCCTGATCTCGGGCCTAAGCTGGGCCGGGGTCTGGGGCACCAAGTTCGTGCAGGCCTGGTCCACCTTTCCGGCCGAGAAATGGGACAACGTGCCCCTGTCGGACAAGACCCATGCCGACATGAACCATGCCCCGGCCAAGGAAGTGCCGTGGAACCTGGAACAGACGCCGCTGCCGGAATCCGGGTCGCTGGCGGGCACGGCGGCGATCCGCGGGCCGGTGACCATCGACTCGGTCACCGGCTTCGCGCAATCGCTGGGCTTCGTGAACCGCTATCAGGTGAACCTGCCGGGCGATGGCGCCGGGGTCTGGACGATCAGCCATGACAGCATGTCGAACGACGGGCCGAACCCGGCGGCGGACCGCACGATCCATATCGACCAATACACCGGCAATGTGCTGGCCGATGTGCGCTATGCCGATTATTCGGCCTATGCCAAGGCGATGGCCTGGGGCATCGCCTTCCACGAGGGCGACCTTGGCCTGTGGAACGTGGCGCTGAACACGCTGTTCTGCCTGTCGGTGATGTTCCTTGGCCTGTCGGGCATCGTGATGTGGTGGAAGCGGCGGCCCTCGGGGGCGGCGCGTCTGGCCGCCCCGCCGATGCCGGCCGAACTGCCCTATGCCAAGGGCGCGATCCTGATCACGCTGGCGCTGTCGCTGGCCTTTCCCATGCTGGGGCTGACCCTGCTGGCGGTGATCGCGGTTGATCTGCTGGTGCTGACGCCGATCCCGGCGCTGAAACGCGCGCTGTCGTAACCCATCGCGGCCCGCCCCCCTTGCGCGGGGGCGGGCTGCATCCGGCGATCAGTCGTCGCCGGGCGGGGGCGGTGCGCCGCAGGTCTTGCCGCCGGCGATGGCGACGCAATCGGAATCATCCAGCGTTCCGCCGCTGGTTTCAAACCGGCTGCCGTCGCCGCTGCCGGTGCCCTTGCGCACCTTGACCCCGGTCTTTTCGTCCGTTGTCAGGCCCCGCTCGGCGTCTTCCGCCGCCTTGCGCTCAGCCTCAAGCTCGGCCTCGCGGGCGGCCTGTTCTTCGGCCCGGCGCTGGCGTTCGGCGTCACGCTCGGCCTCGAATGTCTTGCGGGTTTCGGCATCCAGAACCGAGGCCAGCACGATCACCGGCACCTCGCCCAGCCCGGTGGTGCGTTCCACCACATTGGCGTTCATCGCGGGCACGTTCAGCGTGGACAGGAAGGGGAGCAGGTCTTCGTCCGACATGGCCTTCGATGCCAGCATCCGCAGGTGAATCTGCGCGCCCACCTCGGCCACGAACAGACGGGCGCCGAAATCCTCGGGAAGCGGCGCTTCGCGGATTTCCAGACCCCGGACGGTGGCGAAATCGCGGCCGCCATATTCGGCCGTCAGCATCTGCAGTTCGAACTTCTGCGCCATGGCCATGAAGCTGGTGAAGATGAAATCCGGGTAGCGGATCACTTCCGCCACCACCTTGCGCGGCCCTTTTTCGTAAATCACCCTGGCCCCGGTCAGGCCCTTGCCTTCGCGCGGCACCCCGATGGCGCGCACCCTGTCGGCCTGCTTGCCGCGCGCGCCGGGGGGAAGGAAGGCCTCGACATCGGCGGGTTCGGCGGGGCGGACGGTCCAGCCTTCGGGCGGGGCGGGCAGCATGGCGACCAGCGTCTGCGGCGCATCCGACCGGGCGGGATCGCCGTCATTGCCCGACAGCGCCCCCGCCAGTTGCAGCAGGCCCGAGGCATAGGTGACCACCGACATCGGTTCCTCGCCGCGTGCCTTGGCCTGCCGGGCGACCATGGCATAATCAAAGGCCAGATAGGCGCACAGGCCAAAGACCGAGAACACCAGCGACAGGATGAAGTTCAAGCCGCGCATCCGCGAAATCCCCCTGGCCGCGCCCGGGGGCGGCGCGTCCGTGGGGCCGGAATAGGCGGTGATTGCGGCAGGCTTCGGGCAGGTCCGGGGCAGTTTTTCAGCGCCGGGTCAGGCCCGGCGCACCCGCCCCAGCACCGCCGCGACCACAAAGCAGGCCGCCGCCGCCACGATGATCGACGGCCCCGCCGGCGTGTCCTGCCAGAGCGACAGCCGCAACCCGGCCAGCGTGGCCAGCGCCCCGATCAGGGTGGCGCCCAGCGCCATGCCTTCGGGGCTGCGCGCCAGACCGCGCGCGGCGGCCGCCGGGATGATGAGCATGGCCGCGATCAGCAGCGCCCCCACCACCTTGAGCGAGACCGCCACCGTCAGCGCCATGGCCAGCACCAGCACCAGCCGCTCGCGGTCGGGGTTCAGGCCGCTGGCATGGGCCAGGTCTTCGTTCAGGGTGCTGGTCAACAGCGCCTGCCAGCGCCACAGCAGCAGGACCGCCACCGCCGCCGCCCCGCCCCAGATCAGCCCCAGATCGCCCCGGGTGACGGCAAGGATGTCGCCGAACAGATAGGACGAAAGATCGGTCCGCACCGAGGGGAAATAGCTGACCGCGACCAGACCGAAGGCCAGCGCGGAATGGGCCAGCACGCCCAGCGTGGTGTCCATCGCCCAGCCCCGTGCAGCCAGCCCCGCCACGGTGACGGCCATGGCGGCGGCCACCACCAGCGTGCCGGCCACGATGGGCAGGCCCGTTGCCAGCGCCAGCGCCACGCCCAGAATGGCGGCATGGGCGGTGGCATCGCCGAAATAGGCCATCCGCCGCCAGACGACAAAGGCGCCCAGCGGCCCTGTGGCCAGCGACAGGCCCACGCCGGCCAGCGCGGCGCGGACAAGGAAATCGTCAAGCATGATGATGATCGTGGGTATGGGGATGATGGTGGTGGTCGTGGCCGTGGTCCGGCCCGGCGCTGTGGTCATGGTCATGTTCGTGGCGATAGAGCGCCAGCGCCCCCCGGGTGCCCAGCCCGAACAGCGCGCGATATTCCGGCGCTGTTGACACCACATGCGGCGCCCCTTCGCAGCAGACATGGCCGTTCAGGCAGATCACCCGGTCGCTGGCGGCCATCACCACATGCAGGTCATGGCTGACCATCAGCACCGCGCAGCCGGTTTCCGTGCGGACTTCCTCGATCAGCCGGTAGAAGGCGGCCTCGCCCGGCTGGTCAAGGCCCTGGGTCGGCTCATCCAGCATCAGCACCTGCGGCCGGCCCAGAAGCGCGCGCGCCAGCAGCACCCGCTGCAACTGCCCGCCGGACAGCGCGGTCAGTTGCGCCTCCTGCTGCGCCTCCATGCCGACCCGCGCCAGCACGGCCGCCACTTCGGCCGCGCCCACCCGCAGCGGCAGCGACAGGAAGCGGCGCACGCTGATCGGCATACTGCGGTCGATCATCAGCTTTTGCGGCACATAGCCCAGCCGCAGCCCGGCGGCCCGCGTCACCCGCCCGCCCGCCACCGGCACGATGCCCAGCATCGCCCGCAGCAGCGTGGACTTGCCCGATCCGTTCGGCCCGACAACGGTGACGATCTCGCCCGGTTCCAGCCGCAGCGAGACATCGTGCAGCACCTCTTCGCCGCCCAGGCGAACGCAGATGTGATCGGCGGAAATCAGGCTCATGCCGCGGCCCCCGCGCAGGCGGGGCACAGGCCCAGCGCCTCGACCGTGGTGCGTTCGACGGCAAAGCCCATGCCGGCGGCGGCCGCCTCGACCGCGGCGCGCACGGGGGCACCGGCCGCTTCGGCGACCGACTGGCAGGTGCGGCAGATCAGGAACACCGGCGCGTGGCTTTCGCCCGGGTGCATACAGGCAGCAAAGGCGTTCAGCCGGCGGATGCGATGGACAAAGCCCTGTTCTTCAAGGAATTCCAGCGCGCGATAGGCCACCGGGGGCTGGTTGCCGAAGCCTTCCGCCGACAGCCGGTTCAGCACGTCATAGGCGCCCATGGCGCGATGGCTTTCCAGCAGGATTTCCAGCACCCGCCGCCGCACCGGCGTCAGCCGGGCACCGGCAGCCCCGGCCAAGACTTCGGCCCGCGCCAGCACATCGGCGGCGCAATGGGTGTGGTCATGCGGCGCGAAGGCGGCCGAGGGGTCGGCGCAACCGGGGCAGGCTTCGGCGTGGTCATGCGGCATGGCGGGGGCCTTGACGTGTTATGATATTACATACATAGACCTCGGACCCCGAGTCCGAAAGGCCTGACCCATGCGTTATATCATTGCACTTCTTCTGACCAGCACCGCCGCAATGGCCGAGGTGCCGACCGTGGTCACCGACATTCCGCCGGTGCAGTCGATCACCGCCGCGGTGATGGAAGGCGTGGGAACCCCGCAGATGCTGCTGGGCAAGGGCGCCTCGCCGCACAGCTATGAGCTGAAGCCCAGCCAGGCCGCCGCGCTGTCGGACGCCGATCTGGTGATCTGGATAGGTCCGCAACTGACGCCCTGGCTGGACAAGGCGCTGGAGATCCGGCCCGAAGGCGCGGCCCTGCTGACCCTGCTGACGACCGAAGGCACATACCGGCAGGACTTCGCCCCCGCCGAAGACCATGATCCCGCCGAGGGCGAGGATCACGATCATGCCGAAGCCGCGGACCATGACGGCGAGGCCGGCCATGACGAACACGGCCATTCCCACACCGGGCTGGACCCGCACGCCTGGCTGGACCCGGCCAATGGCAAGCTCTGGGCGCGGGCGATTGCCGCCGAACTGGCGCGGATCGACCCGGACAATGCCGCCGCCTATGCCGCCAATGCCGACAAGGCGGTTGCCGCCATTGACGCCGCCGATGCCGAAGCCACCGCCCTGCTGGCCCCGGTCAAGGACAGGCCCTTCGTCGCCTTCCACGACGCCTATGGCTATTTCGTGGGCCATTACGGGCTGACATCCGCCGGCACCGTTGCGCTTGGCGATGCCGCAACGCCCGGGGCCAAGCGCCTGGCCGCGCTGCGCGAGAAGATCGAACATGACGGCGCGGTCTGCATCTTCCCCGAGATGCAGCACGACCCCGCGCTGGTGGCGCAGATGGCCGATGGCACCGGCATCCGCGTCGGGGCCGCGCTTGACCCGGAAGGATCGGCCTCGGGCGAGACGGGCCCCGCAGCCTATCCGGCGCTTCTGACGACACTGGCCCGCACGCTGGCCGATTGCCTGCAGGGCTGACCCTGCAGGAAACGGCGGCCCGTCACCCGAGGGGCCGCCGCCGGGCGCGTGTCAGGCCAGGCCTTCGGCGCGGAACAGCGCCATGACATCGGCTTCGGGGCGGGCGCCGAAATGGCCAATCACCTCGGCCGCGGCAACGCAGCCCATGCGCCCCGCCACATCGAGCGAGGCGCCGGTGGCCAGACCGTAGATGAAACCGGCGGCGAACTGGTCGCCCGCGCCGGTGGCATCGACCGGCACCACGCGGCGCACCGGCACCACCACCTGTTCATCGCCGCGCACCAGCACCACATCATGCCCCGACCGGGTGCAGACCACGGTACCCGCATCCTGCGCCGCGCGTTCCAGCGCCGCCGACAGGTCGGTCTGATACAGCGACGACCATTCGTGTTCGTTGCCGATCACGAAATCCAGTTCCTTCACCAGACGGCGGAAGTCGGCCCGGTGGCGTTCCACGCAGAACGGATCTGACAGCGCGATGCCGGCCTTGCCGCCCGCCGCCCGCGTCAGCCGCGCCGCGCGTTCGAACGCCTGCTTGCCGCCGGGCTTGTCGTAAAGATAGCCCTCAAGGAACAGGATCTCGGCCCGGCCGGCCACGCTTTCCGACACGTCGTCCGGCCCCAGTTCGGACGAGATGCCCAGATAGGTGTTCATCGACCGCTCACCATCGGGCGAGACGAAGATCATGCTGCGCGAGGTGGGCAGATCACCACCCTTGACCGGCGGGTTGACGAAATCGGTGCCTTCGGCCGCCATCGACTGGGCGTAGAACCGCCCCAGCGCATCATCATGCACCCGCCCGATGAAGGCGGTGGACAGGCCCAGCGCCCCGATGCCGGCCAGCGTGTTGGCCACCGATCCGCCCGGCGCCTGCCGGCGATCCTTCATCGCGGCATAGAGCATCTCGCCGCGCTCGCGCTCGACCAGTTGCATGATGCCCTTCTCGATCCCCATCAGGTCCAGAAAGCTGTCATCCGCCGTCGAGAACACGTCCACGATCGCGTTCCCGATTCCCACCACCTGATAGGTCTTCATGTCTTCTCCTCGAAAAGGCACCAGTCCGAAATCGGGCAGATGCCGCACTTCGGTTTGCGCGCCAGGCAGATATACCGGCCGTGCAGGATGAGCCAGTGGTGTGCGTGCTGCTGGAATTCGGCGGGAACATTGTCCTCGATGGCGCGTTCCACCGCCGCCTCATCCCGGCCCGGGGCAAGGCCGCTGCGGTTGCCGACGCGGAAGATATGGGTATCGACCGCCTGCGCGGGCAGCCGGAACCACATGTTCAGCACCACATTCGCCGTCTTGCGGCCCACCCCCGGCAGCGTCATCAGCGCGGCCCGGCTGGACGGCACCTCGCCGCCGTAGGCGTCAATCAGGCGCTGCGACAGCTTGATGACGTTCTTCGCCTTGGTGCGGTAAAGGCCGATGGTCCTGATATGCTCGATCAGGCCCTCTTCCCCCAGCGCCAGCATCTTTTCCGGCGTGTCGGCAAGGGCGAACAGCCCCCGCGTGGCGCGGTTCACGCCCTTGTCGGTGGCCTGCGCCGACAGGGCGACGGCCACCAGCAGGGTATAGGCGTTCACATGCTCAAGCTCGCCCTTCGGTTCCGCCTCTAGGTCGCGGAACCGGGTGAAGACGGCCTTCATGGCAGGATAATCAAGCTGGCGGACCATGGCCCCGTTTCAGACCACAAACCCTGCCTTGCCACAAGCCGCAGGAATCGGGTCGCATGGTCGCGGGGCGGCGGGGTAAGAAGGACCGTCGCTTTCCAGACAGGTTTCCTTGTTCACAGGCCCGCCATGACCGATCAATCCCCCGCCTACCACTATGCCGTCATCGGCCGCGCGCTGAAGATCATCGACGAGGCCGGCCCCGCGCTGACGCTGGACGGTCTGGCCGCCCGCATGGGCATGAGCCCGGCGCATTTCCAGCGCACCTTCAGCCAGTGGGTGGGCGTCAGCCCGAAGCGCTATCAGCAATATCTGACACTGGACCACGCCCGCCGTCTGCTGGCCGAACGCCACACCACACTGGCTACCGCGCAGGATGTGGGCCTGTCGGGCAGCGGCCGCCTGCATGACCTGTTCCTGACCTGGGAAGCCATGTCGCCGGGCGACTATGCCCGCGGCGGCGCCGGGCTGACCATTCTCTGGGGCTGGTTCGACAGCCCCTTCGGCCCGGCGCTGGTCATGGGCACCGACCGCGGCATCTGCGGCATCGGATTTTCCGACGAGGTGGGAGAGGAGGCCGCCTTTGTCGATCTGGCCAGCCGCTGGCCGCACGCGACCTATGTCGAGAATCCCGAAGCCTTGCGCCCCTGGGCCCTGTCGGCCTTCGCGCCCTCGGCCGGGGCCGAAACGCCGCTGCATCTGATCGGCGCCCCGTTCCAGATTAAGGTGTGGGAGGCGCTGCTGGCCATTCCCACCGGCCATGTCACCACCTATTCCGAAATCGCCACCCGGGTCGGCCATCCCAGCGCGCAGCGCGCGGTCGGAACCGCCGTGGGGCGCAACCCGATCAGCTTCCTGATCCCGTGCCACCGCGCGCTGCGCCGGGACGGGGGGCTTGGCGGCTATCACTGGGGCCTGCCGCGCAAACGCGCCATGCTGGCCTGGGAAGCGGCACGCACGGGGATGTGACCAGCTCGCCTTGCGCGGAACCTTGCGCAACCGGGCAGGGCACTGGCCGTAATCCCGCCGAACGTGCTATATCTTTGCCAAGCCCGGCCACCCGGCAGGGCAGTGAAGCAAATGGCAACGAGCATACATATGATGAAATCTCCTGTTCTGCTGGCACTGGCCGGAACCCTGGCCCTGTCGGCCTGCGTCGACCCCAATGCCTATCCCAACGACCCGAACGCCCGCACCAAGACCGGCGCGGCCATCGGGGCGCTGGCCGGTGCGGCTGTCGGGGCTTCGTCCGGCGACAACAAGCTGGGCAAGGCGGCCGTGGGCGCCGTGATCGGCGGCGTTCTGGGCGGGGCCATCGGCGCCACGCTGGACCAGCAGGCGGCCGAGTTGCGCAGCCAGTTGTCGCCCGGCATCACCGTGACCAACGCCGGTGGCTATCTGATCGTGAACATGCCGCAAGACCTGCTGTTCGCCACCAACAGCGCCACGGTGCGCGGCGACCTGACCCGCGATGTCAAGGCGGTTGCCGCAAGCCTGCTGAAATACCCCAACAGCCGGATCGAGGTGATCGGCCATACCGACAACACCGGCACCGCCGCCTACAACATGGACCTGTCGCAGCGCCGCGCCTCTTCGGTGGCGTCGATCCTGCGCGACGGCGGCGTCCCCTCGGGCCGTCTGGTGGCCTATGGCCGCGGCGAGGATGTTCCCGTGGCCTCGAACCTGACGCCGGAAGGCCGCGCGCAGAACCGCCGGGTCGAGATCATCATCCGCCCGAACCAGTAAGCGCCCCGGCATCTCTTGCCGATCCGGCCCGCCGCGACCCCGTGTCCGGCGGGCCTTTTTCTGTTCTGCCCCCCGGCCTGCCCTTGCCCCGCCCCGATCAGCGCACGCGCAGCGCCACGGCCCGGCTGGGCGTGGTGGCAGCGTCGCCGGGCATCGAGACATAGGGTTCGGTCAGCTCAAGCAGATCTACCGGCTGCGCCATCAGCGCGGCTTCAAAGCCGCCGTCCCAGAGCGTGCCCTTGACCGTCAGCACGATCACGCCGCCCGGCGCGGTGATGCGGATCAGTTCGGGCAGCGCCTCGGCCCCGACATGGCCGGTGGTGAACACCCCGGTCGAGATCACGGCGGCGAACTGGCCATCGGCGAACTCCAGCGGCTCGCCCAGCACGGCGCGCGACAGGCGGGCATAGGTGCCCTTGCGCGCGGCAACGCCCAGCATCCCTTCGCTGATGTCCACGCCCCAGACCTCGGGCCAGCCCAGGATGCCATACCACGCCCCCGCCAGCCCCGTGCCCACGCCGGCATCCAGGATGGGCGCCGCCCCGCGCGGCAGGTGGCGGGCCAGCAGGGCCAGCCCGATGGTCGGATGGCGATAGCCGGCCCGGGCCATTTCGGCATCATAGCCTTCGGCCCAGGCGTCATAGGCCGCCGCCACCTCGTCCGGCGCCTTCGCGTCATAGACCGCGCCCAGATGTCCGTCATGCCCCGTCATGTCGCACCCCGCTTCTGCCGATTCCTGCATGGCCAAGTGCGGCGAAGAGTATAACCTTTCGCACGGAACGCACCCCCGAACCGGCCCGGAGACACCCATGAGCGACACCGAAGACATTGCCCGACTGATCCGCGAACTTCCCGTGCTGGCCGGGGCAACGGACATGCCGGAACGGATGGGCGGGCTGACGAACCGGGTGTACCGGCTGGGCGATCTGGTGCTGCGCCTGCCGGGCCACGGGACCGAGGAATACATCGACCGCAGGAACGAGGCCGCCGCCGCCCGCGCCGCCGCCGCGGCCGGGGTCAGCCCCGAGGTGGTTCATGCCGATCCGGCCAGCGGGCTGATGATCACGCGCTTCATCCCCGGCACCGTCACCATGTCGCCCGAGGGGTTCCGTGCCCGCCCCGGCAGCCCCGCCCGTGCCGCCCGCGCCTTTGCCCGGCTGCACGCGTCAGGCGCGGTCTTCCCCGCGCGGTTCGAGCTGTTCGCCATGATCGACGATTACCTGCGCCTGCTGTCTGGCAAGGAGGTGGCGCTGCCCGAAGGCTATCATGACGTGCTGGCCGAAGCGGGGGCGGTGCGCGCCGCGCTGGCCGCGCATCCGCTGCCGCAGGCGCCCTGCCATTGCGATCCGCTCTGCGAGAACTTCCTGGACACCGGCGAAACCATGTGGGTGGTGGACTGGGAATATTCCGGCATGAACGATCCGATGTGGGATCTGGGCGACCTGTCGGTCGAGGCCGGTTTCGATGCGGAACAGGAGGCCGAGATGATGCAGGCCTATTTCGGCGCACCGCCCTCCCCCCGCGACATGGGGCGGATGGTGATCTACAAGGCGATGTGCGACCTGCTCTGGACACTGTGGGGCCTGATCCAGCTTGCGAACGGCAACCCCGCCGACGATTTCCGCAGCTATGCCGACACCCGCTTCGCCCGCTGCCGCGCCCTGATGGCCAGCCCCGGTTTTGCCCGCCACCTGGCGGCAGTGGCGGGTTGAGGCGGCCCGGCCAAGCCATGCCCCAATACAAAGGGCCGCCCGCGTTGGCGGACGGCCCTTCGCTTTCAGCCGAAGCCCTTACTTCCGGGTGATGCGCCCGTCGGTATAGGGCGTGTAGGGGCCGACCTTGGCCATATATTCGGCGGTGACATCCGCCAGATCGGGGCCGAAGTCATAGGCGTTGGCCGCGTTGACGAACATCTTGAAGCCGTCGCCACCGCCCCGGACATAGTTGTTCGACACCAGCTTGTAGGTTGCGGCCGGGTCGATGGGGCCCCAGGTGCCATCGGCGCCCTGAACCAGCACATCCGACACCCGCGCGCCCGCCGGGGCGGCCGGATCGAAGGTGTATTTCAGCCCGGCCACCTGGGCAAAGCGGCCCGCGCCGTCTTCAAGCTGGCTGACGCCGTTTTCCAGCGCGGCGATCACCGCAGCCCCGTCCACCTCGAAGGTGGACAGGGTGTTCTGGAACGGAAGCACGGTCAGCACCTCGCCCATGGTCACGGGGCCGGCGTCGATGCTGGCGCGCAGGCCGCCGCCATTGGCGATGGCGATGGTCACGCCCTGATCCTTGACCCGGTCCAGCATGGCATCGGCCACCAGGTTGCCCATGGCACATTCCACCGCGCGGCAGGTGTCGCGGCTGCCGTCGATGGCGGCCGTGCTTTCGGCCACGACCTTGGCCTTCAGCTCCTCGATCGGGCCGGCCAGTTCCTTGACCCGCGCTTCCAGCTTGGCATCGGGGGTGACGCTGGAATCCAGCAAGATCGTGTCGCCTTCCGCGAATTTCAGCTTGCCCGCGTCATCAAAGGTCAGGACCAGATGGCCCAGATACTTGGAATAGGCATAGGCCTGCACCACCGGCACCAGATCGCCCTCGCCCCGGGTGATCCAGGTCGGGTAAGGACCGGCCCGCTTGGGATCACGCGCCGACAGGAAGGTGTGGCTGTGCCCGCCGACCACCGCGTCGATGCCCGGCACCGCCGCGGCAATTTCCTTGTCGCGGTTATAGCCGACATGGGTCAGCGCGATGATCTTGGTCACGCCCTCGGCCTCAAGCGCGGCGACATCGGCCTTCAGGCTGTCGATGTCATCCTGGAAGATCACGCTGGGGCCCGGGCTGGCGGTTTCCGGCGTGTCGGTCGCCAGCGCCGAGATGATGCCGATCTTCTCGCCACCCACCTCAAGCACGACATGGTTCTTCACCTTGCCCTTCAGCACGTTCGACTGGCTGACGTCGATGTTGCCGGAAATGACCGGGATGCCCACCTTGTCCAGAAACGGCTCCAGCCCCTCGGGGCCGTCGTCGAATTCGTGGTTGCCCAGCGCCATCACGTCGGGTGCGTAATCGGCCACCAGTTCGGCCACCAGATCGGCCTTGTAGGTGGTGTAGAACAGGCTGCCCTGATACTGGTCGCCCGCATCCAGCACGATGACATTGCCGCCCGCGGCCTTGATGCCGCTGCGCAGTTCATCGACCTTGGCCTTCACCCGCGCGATGCCGCCGAAACATTCGTTCGCCGCCGCCTCTTCGGCGGAACAGGTCGAATCATACTTGTTCACCGCCTCGACCCGGCTGTGGAAATCGTTGATGTGAAGGATGTTCAGCGTGTAATCCGCCTGCGCCGCCCCGGCCATCAGCGCCAGGGACGCGGTGGAAAGCCAAAACCGTTTCATCGTCAAAACTCCCGTGTTGGTTCACCGCAGCAGCCTGCCCGCTGCCGGCGCCCAAGTCAAAGGTCGCCTGCCCGGGCAGGGCCGCGCCCGTCTGTGCCCCGCCTGCGCCCAAGCGCAGCATTGACCCGCCCCCGGCAAAGCGGCAAAAGCCGCCCATGCTGATCTTCAAGATCTTCCGCCGCCCCGAATGGGATGCCTTCCGCGCCGCCGGCGAAACGGCGGGTGCGCCCGTCGATCTGGCCGACGGGTTCATCCATTTCTCGACCGCCGCGCAGGTGGCCGAAACCGCCGCCAAGTGGTTCGCCACCGAAAGCGACCTTGTGCTGGTCGCCTTCCGCGCCGAAACCCTTGGCGCGGCGCTGAAATGGGAAGCCTCGCGCGGGGGGGCGCTGTTCCCGCATCTTTACCGCCGGCTGCGGATCAACGAAGTGGTCTGGGACAAGTCGCTGCCGCTGGGCGCCACCGGCCATATCTTCCCCGAGGGCGTGGTATGAGCCTGTTCGAACGTCTGGGCCTGGCCTATCTGCAACGCCGCGACCCGGAACGGGCGCATCGCCTGGCGCTGCTGGCGCTGCAGATCGGCGTGGCGCCGCTGTCGGGCAATGTCACCTCGCCCCGGCTGGCCTGCACGCTTGCGGGGATGCCGCTGCTGAACCCGGTCGGCCTTGCCGCCGGTTTCGACAAGAACGCGCAGGTGGTGGCGCCGCTGTCGCGCGCCGGTTTCGGCTTTGTCGAGGTGGGCGCCGCCACGCCGCTGCCGCAGCCCGGCAACCCGCAGCCCCGCCTGTTCCGGCTGGCCGAGGACCGCGCCGTCATCAACCGCTTCGGCTTCAACAATGACGGGGCCGAGGCGATTGCCGCGCGGCTGGAAAAACGCGAACGCACGGCGGTGCCGGTGGGCCTGAACCTGGGCGCCAACAAGACCAGCGAAAACCGCGCCGCCGATTTCGCCCGCGTTCTGACGACCTGCGGCCCGCATGTCGATTTCGCCACGGTCAATGTCTCCAGCCCCAACACCGAAAAGCTGCGCGATCTGCAGGGCCCAGCCGCGCTGGCCGCCCTGCTGCAAGGCGTGATGGAGGCGCGGGCCGGGCTGGCGCAGCCGATCCCGGTCTTCCTGAAGATCGCCCCCGACCTGACCGATGACGAGCTTGCCCAGATCGCCGGGGTGGCGCAGGAGGCGGGTCTGTCCGGCATCATCGCCACCAATACCACGCTGGCGCGCGACGGGCTGCGCAGCCGCCATGCCTCGGAAACCGGCGGCCTGTCCGGCGTGCCCCTGTTCGAGAAATCGACCCGCGTGCTGGCCCGGCTGTCGCAGTTGACTGGGGGAAAAATGCCCCTGATCGGCGTCGGCGGCATTTCCAGCGCCGAGGACGCCTATGCGAAGATCCGCGCCGGTGCCCATGCGGTGCAGCTTTACACCGCGCTGGTCTATCAGGGCCTCAGCCTGGCCCCCGCCATCGCGCGCGGGCTGGACGGTCTGCTGCGCCGCGACGGGCACAAGACGCTGGCCAGCGCCATCGGCACCGACCGCGCCCGCTGGCTCTGACCGGCCCCTGCAGCTTCCAGTTGGCCCAAATGCCCCGGGGTCCGGGGCGCAGCGCCCCGGCGCCAGCCCCCCTGTCAGAACGCCTTGAACGTCATCGTGGTCAGCGTGCGCTGGATGCCGTCGATGTCGAACAGCCGCGACGACAGGTAATGCCCCACATCCTCGCCCTCGGGGATATAGACCTTGGCGATCAGGTCATATTCGCCGGATGTCGAATAAAGTTCGCTCACCACCTCGCGGTCCCAGATCGCATCGGCGACCTCATAGGTCCGGCCCGGCGTGCAGCGGATTTGGACGAAGACCAGCGCCATCAGTGCCTCCCGTTTCTTCGCGCCAGCCTAGCCGCCCGGCGCGGAAAGGAAAATCCCCCGCTCAGCCCTGATCGGCCGAAAGCGACAGCGCCGGGGCCGGGCCGCGCAGATCCTCCACCCCCAGCGGGCGCCGGGGCAGGCCCAGCCGGTTGCGCACCACCCAGTGCAGCCGCGATTCGGCGCGGGTGATCGCCACATAAGCCAGCCGCTTCCACAGCGGCACCCCCGCCTCGGACCGGCCGGTCTGCGCCGCGGCCCAGAGGTCGGGCGCAAAGACCTGCACCTCGGGCCATTGCGACCCTTGCGCCTTGTGGATGGTCACCGCCGCGCCGTGCAGGAAGGCCGCGCCCATGGTGGCAGCATGGGGGATGAAGGGCTCTTCCTCGTCCGGCTTCTCGATCTTGATGATCGAGGCGGCGGAAAGCTGCGGATCTTCGGCCCCCAGCACATGCAGCTTGGCAAAGCCGGGGCGGTTGCCGGCGCCCAGATAGATGACCTGCGCGCCCTTGATCAGCCCGCGCGCCTCAAGGTCGATGCGCTTCTTGCGGTGCTTGAGCGGCAGTTCGATCCCGTCGCAGATCAGCGGCTCGCCGGGGATCAGGTCGAAGTCGGGGGCGCCCTGCGCGGTGCGGAAGGCGGTGATCAGCTTGACCCGCGTCACGTTGCGCCAGACCAGCACCGGGCTGCGCGCCATCAGGTCGGCGTCCACCCGTTCGGCCCAGACAACGCGATCGTCGCGCCGCGCGGCGTCACGGATCATTTCCTCAAAGCCTTCGAACCCCAGCCGGTCATCGGCCAGCGCATGGGCCAGATCAAGGATCGGGTTGTCCTGCGTCTGGCGGTGGATGCGGTGCAGGATCAGCTTGCGCGTCTCGCCCATCCGGTCGAACACCATCTCGCCCGACTGGCCCACAGGGGCCAACTGGGCCGGATCACCGAACAGCACCAGCCGGGGAAAGATCTCGCGCAGGTCGTCGAACTGGCGTTCGTCCAGCATCGAGGCTTCATCGACAAAGCCCACGTCCAGCGGTTCCTCGCGGCGCTTCCATCCCTTGATGAAGTCTGATCCCTTCAAGCCGGCGGCGGCCAGCGCGCCCGGAATCGACGCCACTTGTTGATAAAAGGCAAAAGCGCGGTCCAGCGCCTGATCGGTCAGCCCTTCGATCACGGGCCGCGTGCCCTGCCCGGCCAGCCATTCGGCGATCTTTTCATACTGCGGGTCATAGACCGGCGTATACAGGATGCGGTGGATCGTGGTCGCGGGCACGCCGCGCAGGCGCAGCACCGATGCCGCCTTGTTCGTGGGGGCCAGAATGGCCAGCGTCCGGCGGTCCTTGCGCCGCCGCCCCTCCCAGTCGGCCGAGACGATATCAACCCCGGCCTCTTGCAGCGCGCGGTACAGGTTGCCCAGCAGCATGGTCTTGCCCGACCCGGCCTTGCCCACCACGGCCATCACCATGGCCTTGCCTTCGACCGCGGGCGATAGCGCGCCTTCGGCCATGTCGATGCCCTGGCCCGCGAATTCGGCGGCCAGCCTGTCCCAGGCTTCGGCCTGGTCGTCGGAAAGGATCAGTTCGCTGCGCGCCATGGCGGCGACCTTAGCCAACCCGCCCGGCAAGAGCCACCCCCGCAGCCGCCCTGCCCCCCGCGCCCGCCGCTAATGCGGGCGCCCGTTGTGCGGCCCCGGGCGCTGCGGCAGAGCGGCCTCTTCCCCCAGCGATGCAATCTCGGCCTCGGCCACCGCCATCGTCTCTTCCACCCGCGCCGCCAGCGCCGGAAGGTCGTTTCTTTGCGCATAGACCATCAGGTCTTTCAACACCTCAAACACCCAGTCATGCGGCATGGCGCCCCCGAGCCTGCAAGTCCCTTTGGCGGCAGGGCAACACACGTTCTGAATGCAGGGCCGCCGCGATTTATCAACTGAGCGTTGACTTTGCGGAAATCACAAGCAAAAACCGCCGCGGCCCGGTGGCCACGGCGGTTGATGGCAGGCTTTCGCCGGCTCAGTCGTGGCGGCTGGCTTCCAGCGTGTCTTCAAAGGTGCGCAGGCCGGTGCGCGGGGCCTGCACAAGCACCGCCATGTTGCCGGGCTTGTGCTGGTTCTTCCACATCAGCGTATGTGCGCGCGGAATTTCAGCCCAGGGGAACACTTCCGACATGCAGGGGTCCAGCCGGCGTTCACACATCAGCTTGTTCGCCGCCGCCGCCTGTTTCAGATGGGCGAAGTGGCTGCCCTGCAGACGCTTCTGGTGCATCCACATGTAGCGCACGTCGAAAGTGCAGTTGAAGCCGCTGGTACCGGCACAGATGACGACCATGCCGCCCTTCTTGCAGATCAGGCTGGACACCGGGAAGGTCGCCTCGCCGGGGTGTTCGAACACCATGTCGACGTTCACGCCCTTGCCGGTGATGTCCCAGATCGCCTTGCCGAAGCGGCGCGCCTCTTTCAGCCAGGTGTTGTATTCCTCGCTGTTCACTTTCGGCAGTTGGCCCCAGCATTTGAAATCGTTGCGGTTGACCACGCCCTTGGCGCCCAGGCTCATCACGAAGTCGCGCTTGGATTCATCGCTGATGACGCCGATGGCATTCGCGCCTGCGGTATTCGCCAACTGGATCGCATAGGAGCCAAGGCCGCCCGAAGCGCCCCAGACCAGCACGTTCTGGCCGGGCTTCAGGTCATGCGGCGCATGGCCGAACAGCATCCGGTAGGCGGTGGCCAGCGTCAGCGTGTAGCAGGCGCTTTCTTCCCAGGTCAGGTGCTTGGGGCGCGGCATCAGTTGCTGCGCCTGCACCCGGGTGAACTGGCTGAAGCTGCCGTCATGGGTTTCATAGCCCCAGATCCGCTGGCTGGGGGAAAACATCGGGTCGCCGCCGTTGCATTCCTCATCATCGCCATCGTCCTGGTTGCAGTGGATCACGACCTCGTCGCCCACCTTCCAGCGCTTGACCTTGTCACCCACCGCCCAGACAATGCCCGAGGCATCGGAGCCGGCGATGTGATAGTCCTGCTTGTGGCCGTCGAAGGGGCTGATCGGCACGCCCAGGCCGGCCCAGACGCCGTTGTAGTTGACGCCCGCCGCCATCACCAGAACCAGCACCTCATGGCTGTCCAGCTTCCAGGTCGGCACGACCTCAAGCTGCATCGCTTCTTCCGGCGGACCGTGCCGGTCACGGCGGATGGCCCAGGCATACATGTTTGCCGGCACATGGCCGAGGGGCGGCATCTCGCCGATCTCGTACAGGTCTTTTTTCGGCGCGTCGTAGGACACGATCTCGGTCGGACGATCCAAGGGCACGGGAAATCTCCTGCATTCGTGCCGCGCCGCAGAATCGGCGGGCTTTGGGCGAAGGATTAAGATTCGCCGCGCAACTTTGCAATAGCTGCAAAGCATGTTTTGAAATTTTATGTCCGCCGCAGCGCAGAACGTGGGGTCACGCCACCGAAACCGGCTGCGGCACCG
Source organism: Pseudogemmobacter blasticus (assembly GCF_003071405.1). NCBI lineage: Bacteria > Pseudomonadati > Pseudomonadota > Alphaproteobacteria > Rhodobacterales > Paracoccaceae > Pseudogemmobacter > Pseudogemmobacter blasticus. Next base: position 1,564,490 of record NZ_CP020470.1, read on the forward strand.
CAGCGGCGTAGAAGGCCAGCAGATCCGCCTGCCCCGGCGCGACCTGCAAGCCGGGGGTAACGATGCCGCGCGCGATCAGCGGCACCAGCCCTTCGTCCAGCACCGCCTGCCCGCCCTGCGGCGGCAGTTTCAGCACCGCCCCCGCCGCCTGCAACCGCTCGGTCAGGCTGGCCACCCGGGCGGCCAGTTCGTCGCGGCTGGCCGCGCCCGTGCCCAGCGCGGCGGCAACCAGCGGCACCGGCAGCACCGGCACCACCCCGGCAATCCGCTGCATCAGCACCGTGCCCAGCGTTTCCACCGTGCCGCCGCCCGCCAGATGGTCGCGCAGCGACACCGGCGCCCCAAACCCCGCCGCCGCGGTGCCGAAGCCCATGGTCCGGCCCCGCCAGCGCGCCCAAAGGAAGCGCAGCGCATGGAACCCCACCCAAAGCGGCCGGTTGCGGAACCGCCGCCCGCCGGCCTGCGCCGCCTCGACCAGAACGCGGTCTTCCAGCACCCGGTCATAGCCCAGCCCGACCGGCACGAAGACCACATCGCGCCCCGCCGGATCGAAGCCTTCCACGATATAGGAGATCAGCCCCAGCTTGGCCGGCCCCACCCGGCCATCCAGACTGAGGCCGCCTTCGGGGAACATCGCCTGCGTCATGCCCTCTTCGGTGGCCATCTGCACATAGCGGGCCAGCACCTTGCGATAGAGCGCATTGCGGCTGCCGCGCCGAATGAAATAGGCCCCCATCGACCGGATCAGCGCCGACAGCGGCCAGACCCGCGCCCATTCACCCACGGCATAGGAAATGGCGCTGCGTTCCGACACCAGCCAGGTCACCAGCACATAATCCAGGTTCGAGCGGTGGTTCATCACGAAGACCACGGTCGCCCTTGGGTCGATCTGGCGCAGTTCCTCGGCCAGCTTGCCCACGCGCACCCGGTACAGCAGCCGCGACAGCCAGCGCGCCGCCCGCGTGGCAAAGCCGAAATAGACCGTGGCGCTGAACGCCGGCACGATTTCGCGCGCATAGGACCGGGCTTCCTCGAAGGCCACCTCGACCGGCTCGCCGGTTTCCGCCGCATGGGCCTGGGCTGCGGCAATCACCCGCGCGTCATAGGCCAGCCGCACGATCATGTCGGACCGCCGCGCCAGCTTGAACAGGTCGATCTTGCGATCCAGCCGCGCATTCAGCCGCGACAGCGCCCGCTCCGCGCGCCGGCGAAAGAACCAGCGCACCGAGGGAAACAGGAAATGCGTGGCAAAGCTGATCGCGGCAAAGCCAAGGATCAGGATCAGCAACCAGACCGGAACCGCAACCGAGCCGAACATCGGCCCAGCCTATCCGATCTTCGCCTTGCGGCAATCCTTCATTCCGCTTGGTCCAAATACCCCACGGGGGTCCGGGGGTGTGAAACCCCCGGCGCCGCTTGCCGCAGCGCAGCGATTGACATTGGAAGGAAATAACCCCTATTTCCAGCACAACGAAAGAATGTTGCGCCGCAGAATCGTGAGGCCCCCATGACCAAAGACGCGCCCTGGCTCTTCCGCACCTATGCGGGCCATTCCACCGCCGCCGCCTCGAACGCGCTTTACCGCACCAATCTGGCCAAGGGGCAGACCGGCCTGTCGGTCGCCTTCGACCTGCCAACCCAGACCGGATACGACAGCGACGATCCGCGCGCCCTGGGCGAGGTGGGCAAGGTCGGCGTGCCGGTCTGCCATCTGGGCGACATGCGCGCGCTGTTCCGCGATATCCCGCTGGAACAGATGAACACCTCGATGACGATCAACGCCACCGCACCCTGGCTTCTGGCGCTTTACATCGCCGTGGCCGAGGAGCAGGGCGCCGATGTCTCGAAACTGCAGGGCACCGTCCAGAACGACCTGATGAAGGAATACCTGTCGCGCGGCACCTATATCTGCCCGCCGAAGCCCAGCCTGCGCATGATCACCGATGTCGCCGCCTATACCCGGGTTCACCTGCCGAAATGGAACCCGATGAACGTCTGTTCCTACCATCTGCAAGAGGCCGGGGCGACGCCGGAACAGGAACTGGCCTTCGCGCTGGCCACCGCCGTTGCCGTGCTGGACGACCTGCGGACCAAGGTGCCCGCCGCCGATTTCCCCAATATGGTTGGCCGCATCTCGTTCTTCGTGAATGCCGGCATCCGCTTCGTCACCGAAATGTGCAAGATGCGCGCCTTCGTGGACCTGTGGGATGAAATCCTGCGCGACCGCTACGGCATCACCGATGAAAAGGCCCGTCGCTTCCGCTATGGTGTGCAGGTGAACAGCCTGGGCCTGACCGAGCAGCAGCCGGAAAACAACGTCTATCGCATCCTGCTGGAAATGCTGGCCGTCACCCTGTCGAAGAAGGCCCGCGCCCGCGCCGTGCAACTGCCCGCCTGGAACGAGGCGCTTGGCCTGCCCCGGCCCTGGGACCAGCAATGGTCGCTGCGGATGCAGCAGATCCTGGCCTATGAGACCGACCTTCTGGAATATGACGACCTGTTCGACGGCAACCCCGCCATCGACCGCAAGGTCGAGGTGCTGAAAACCGGCGCGCGGGACGAACTGGCCCGGATCGACGCCATGGGCGGCGCCATCGAGGCCATCGACTACATGAAGGCCCGTCTGGTGGAGAGCAATGCCCAGCGCATCGCCCGCGTCGAATCCGGGGAAACCACGGTGGTCGGCGTGAACCGCTGGAAAGAGGGCGCGCCTTCGCCGCTGACCACGGGCGATGGCGCCATCATGCAATCCGACCCGCAGGCCGAGGCCGATCAGATCGCGCGGCTGCGCGACTGGCGGGCGGGGCGCGATGCGGCGGCGGTCACCACCGCGCTGGCCAGCCTGCGCCGGGCCGCGACGACGGGCGAGAATGTCATGCCCGCGTCGATTGCCTGCGCGCGGGCCGGGGTGACCACCGGCGAATGGGCGGCCGAACTGCGCCGCGCCTTCGGCGAATTCCGCGGCCCCACCGGCGTGGCCCGCGCGCCGTCGAACCGCACCGACGGGCTGGACGAGATCCGCCAGCAGGTGCAGGCCGTCTCGTCCCGGCTGGGCCGCCCGCTGAAGTTCCTGGTTGGCAAGCCGGGGCTGGATGGCCATTCCAACGGCGCCGAACAGATTGCCGCCCGCGCCCGCGATTGCGGCATGGACATCACCTATGACGGCATCCGCCTGACCCCGGCCGAGATCGTGGACAAGGCTGCCGAGGAACAGGCGCATGTCATCGGCCTGTCCATCCTGTCGGGGTCGCATATGCCACTGGTGGCGGAAGTGCTGGCCTGTATGCGCAAGGCGGGGCTGAGCGTGCCGCTGATCGTGGGCGGCATCATCCCCGAGGACGACGCCGAAACCCTGCGCGGCATGGGCGTGGCGGCCGTCTACACGCCCAAGGACTTTGAGCTGAACCGCATCATGCTGGACATCGTGGGTCTGGTCGATCCGCAGCCGGTGGCGGCGGAATAGGGAATTCCTGCCCTCGCGTGGCGGCGTTCGGGGGGGTACCGTGAGCGGGCGTTCAAACCTGAAGGTGCGCCCATGTTGCGGTTTTCCCTGCTTGCCCTGTCCCTTGTTGCCACTGCGGCCGCCGCGGGGGATCTGCCGGCCGATGTGCAGGCCGTGGTCGATGAGGCCGCCGGCCTTTGCGACGGCACGGTCGAGTTGCGCGAAGGCGCGGTTTCGCAGGCCGACCTGAACGGCGATGGCACCGATGACTGGGTCGTGGACACCGGCGCCTTCTCTTGCCCGACCACGGCGACGCTTTACTGCGGCAGCGCGGGCTGTGGCGTCACCACCCTGATAGACGGGCAGCGCGGCGATCTTCTGTTGCACGACTGGGGCACCGTGACCGAAGGCGGGCAGACCTACCTGACCGCACCGAATGACCAGGGGGAAACGGTGCGCTTCCTGTGGACCGGCCGCGACTGGCAACTGCAATGATCCGCTTCGCGCCGGTCCTTGCCGTGCTGGCCGCTCCGGCCCTGGCCGAAACGCCCTACCCGCCGGCCCTGCAGGGGCTGCTTGACTATCACTGGTCCGCCTGCACCGGGCAGGGCGGCACGCTGACCATCGGCCCCGATGCCGTGCAAGAGGCCCATCTGTCCGGCGGCGACACGCCCGACCTTCTGCTCGACAGCGCCAGACTGTCCTGTTCAACCGCCCCGCACATGTTCTGTGCCGACGGCATCGGCTGCGAACTGACCGTCTTCGTGGACCAGAACGAACTCAGCCTGGTTGTGCTTGACTGGTCGCTTGAACCCGATGACGACCGGCAGGCTCTGGTGGTCACCAAGGCGGGGCAACTGATGAACCTGCCAGAAGACACCACCTTCCGGCTGGTCTGGGACAGGGCGACGGAATCGCTGGTCCCGGCCGGGCCTGCCCCCTGACCGCGACCCGCCGCCGCAGCCCGCCTTCCCTTGCCCCAGATCAAGGCCGCCGGCAGCCGGCTCTGCCATGGTCCTGCCCACAGAACAGAACTCTCAAGGAGCAGGACCATGTTCGAACGCATCAAGGCCATGATCGAACGCTGGCAGGAGCTTAGCGAAGTCGAGGCGATGTCTGACCATGAACTCGACGATCTTGGCGTTACCCGCGAACAGATGCGCGCCTTTGTCTGCATCCCGCAGGATGTGCCCGACCGCGTGCTTGCCATGGCCGAGATTTTCGGCATCCCGGAAGATCAGGTGCAGCGCGACCATGCGCTTTATCTGGAACTTCTGGAAACCTGCTGCACCTGCGGCGACCGCGGCGCCTGCAAGCTGGCGCTGGCCAAGGGCGATCTGAGCCGCCCCGGCGATTGCAGCTTCTGCCGCAACGCCCGCAGCTTCCACGAACTTGCCGAGGCCGTCGCGGCCTGATCCGGCCCCCCTTGCACCTGCGCCCGCGTCCCGCTTTGATGCGCCGGATCGCGCCCCTGACCGGGGGCGCGGGACAACAGCCAGGGGCGCGGCCGGGGAATCCTCGCCCGCCCTTGGGTCAGGGCCTTCGGGCCGCAGGGAGAAGAGATGACCTTTCATATCGGTGCCAAACCCGGCGATATTGCCGAAACCGTGCTGTTGCCGGGCGACCCCTACCGCGCCCGCTGGGCCGCGCAGAAGTTCCTGGAAAACCCGGTTCTGGTGAACGAGGTGCGCGGGATGCTGGGCTATACCGGCACCTGGCGCGGGCATCGCGTCACCATCCACGGCACCGGCATGGGGATGCCGTCGATGTCGATCTATGCCAATGAGCTGATCCGCGATTACGGGGCCAAGACGCTGATCCGCATCGGATCGGCCGGCGCGCTGCAACCGCATGTCAAGGTGCGCGACGTGGTGCTGGCCATGGCGTCCTCGACCACGCATACGCCATCGTCAACGATCTTCCGCGAGATGCAGTTCGCCCCCACGGCCAGTTTCGACCTGCTGGCCGCGGCCCACAAGGCGGCACAGGGCAAGGCCACAACCCATGTCGGGATGATCCATTCCTCGGATACGTTCTACAATGAACGCAACGATCTGTTCGACCAGCTTCAGCGCCATGGCTGCCTTGCCGTGGAAATGGAAGCGGCCGAGCTTTACACGCTGGCCGCCCGCTACGGTGCGCGGGCGCTGGCCGTGCTGACCATTTCCGACCATATCCTGACCGACGAAGCCCTGCCCGCCGCCGACCGCGAAACCAGCTTCGGCGCCATGGTGGACATCGCGCTGGAGGCCGCCTTCGCCTAAGGCGCGCCGCGCGACAGTTCCTCAACCACACGGGCAACCGCGCTGCCCCGGGGCATGGGCCGGGCCGACCACAGCCGCAACCCCTGCGGCAGCGCAACCCGTTGGGGAAACGGCGCAATCAGCCTGCCGCGGGCCAGATGGTCCGCGACAAGCGCGGCATGGCCCATCAGCACCCCGGCGCCGTTGACCGCCTCTTCCACCGCCAGCGCATACAGGGAAAACACCGGGCCGCGCGGCCGCAGTGCAACCCCGGCCGCCGCAAGCCACAGATCCCAGTCGCCGGCCCAGGCCGCATCCGACAGGCAGGGCACCGCCGCCAGATCCTCGGGGCGGCGCAGCCGGTCGGCCAGCGCCGGCGCGCAGACCGGAAACACCGCATCCACCGCCACCAGCCGCCCGCCCGTGGCCGCGGGGAACAGGCTCAGGTCATAGGGCGCGCGCTTCAGGTTCGGCGGGGCTTCTAGCGCCGTGATCGACACCGAAATCTCGGGCGCCGCCGCCCGCAGCGCCGGCAGCCGCGGCGACAGCCACAACTGCGCAATCGCCGGCAGCGTGGCCACATGCACGACCTGCGGCGCCGCCCGCGCCCGCAGCACCGCCTCGGCCCGGGCAAGCGCATCGAAGGCTTCGGTGAAACCGCCCGCCGCGGCCGCGCCCAGGGCCGTCAGCCGCACCCCCTTGGACTGCCGCTCGAACAGGGCGGCCCCCAGCCCCTCTTCCAGCGCCTTCACATGCGCCGTCACCGCCCCCGGCGTCACCCCCAGCTCGGCGGCGGCGGCCGTGAACCCGCCCAGCCGCGCCGCCGCCTCGAAGGCCCGCAGCGCGGTCAGGGGCAGGCTTTTCGGGGGCGGCGGCGCAACGGGCATGGCTTAGTTTTCCTGACCCTAATTTTTCGCAGAACTTGGTTGCACGCAAGCCCCCGCCCCCCCTAGCCTGCGGGAAAAAGGAGTGTCGCATGTCCCATCTTGCCCCCCGCCCCTGGGTTCCCGCCCCTTGCGAAACCCGCATCCAGACGCTGGCCGCCGCGGTGGCCGCGCCGTCCGCACAGGTCGCTGACCGGATCGAGGCGCTGATCGCGCGCAATCTCGACATCCACGACCGCGACTGTTTCAACCTGAACCCCGCGACCAATGTGATGAACCCGCGGGCCGAGGCGGCGCTGGCGCGCGGGCTGGGGTCGCGCCCGTCGCTGGGCTATCCGGGCGACAAATACGAAATGGGGCTGGAGGCGATCGAGGAAATCGAGGTGATCGCCGCCGAACTGGCCGCCGAGATCTTTGGCGCCACTCATGCCGAGATTCGCGTGGCCAGCGGCGCCTTGGCCAATCTTTACGGCTTCATGGCGCTGGCGAAACCCGGCGATGCGATCATCGCGCCGCCCGCCAGCATCGGCGGCCATGTCACCCACCACGCCCCCGGCTGCGCCGGGCTTTACGGGCTGATCTCCCATGACGCCCCCATCGACAGCGACGGCTACACGCTGGACATCCCCGCCTTGCGCGCGCTGGCCCACAAGGTGCGGCCGAAGATCATCACCGCCGGCGGCAGCCTGAACCTGTTTCCGCATCCCGTGGCCGAGGTGCGGGCGATTGCCGATGAGGTGGGCGCGAAGGTGCTGTTCGACGCGGCCCATCAATGCGGCATCATTGCGGGCGGGGTCTGGGCCAATCCGCTGGCGCAAGGCGCGCATCTGATGACGATGAGCACCTACAAATCGCTGGGCGGCCCGGCGGGCGGGCTGATCGTCAGCAATGACGCCGGCATTGCCGAACGGCTGGACGCCATCGCCTTCCCCGGCCTGACCGCCAATTTCGACGCGGCCAAGTCCGCCGCGCTGGCGCTGTCGCTGCTGGACTGGCGCGATCATGGCCGGGCCTATGCGCAGGCGATGGTCGATCTGGCGCAGGCGCTGGCGCGTGAGTTGGCCGCACTTGGCCTGCCGGTGTTCGCAGGTGACCGTGGCGCCACGCAAAGCCACCAGTTCGCGGTCGAGGCGGCGGCCTTCGGCGGCGGGCAGGCGGCATCGAAGACGCTGCGCAAGGCGGGGTTCCTGGCCTGCGGCATCGGCCTGCCCATCGCCGCCGTGCCGGGTGACATGAACGGGCTGCGGATCGGCACGCCGGAACTGGTGCGCCGTGGCGTGACGCCCGCCGATGCCCCCGCCCTTGCCGCCCTGATCGCGGAAGGGCTGCGCTCGAACGCCCCGGAAACCGTTGCCCCGCGCACCCGCGCCCTGCGCGCCCGGTTCCAGGGCCTGCATTATGTGACCGCATGAAACAGCGCCGTCTCGGGGCCGGTGGCCCGACCGTCTCGGCGCTGGGGTTCGGCTGCCTGTCCTTCGGCGGCATCTTCGGCCCCACGACCGAAGCCGACAGCCTGGCCGCGCTGGATGCCGCGTGGGAGGCGGGGATCACCTTCCTGGACACCGCCAATATCTACGGCAGGGGCGTCAGCGAAACGGTGATCGGGCGCTGGCTGGCCAGCCGCCCGCACCGCCCCGCCATCGCCACCAAGGCGGCCTTTACCGATGACCCGAACCGCCGGGTGGACAACCAGCCCGAACACCTGCGCCGCGAGCTGGAAGCGTCGCTGAAACGGCTGGGGATGGATCATGTCGCGCTGTTCTATGCCCACCGCCACGACCCGCTGATCCCGATCGAGGACGTTGCCGGCACCATGTCCCGGCTGGTGGACGAGGGGAAGATCGGCGGCTACGGCCTGTCGGAAATCGCGCCGCATACGCTGGAACGCGCCCATGCCGTGCATCCGGTGACGGCGGTGCAGAACGAATACTCGCTCTGGACCCGCCAGCCAGAGCTGGGGATGATCCAGCGCTGCGCCAGCCTGGGCGTGGCCTTCGTCCCGTTCTCGCCGCTGGCCCGTGGCGCCTTCGGCACGCCGATGGCCGATCCGGCCCGCTTTGCGCCGGACGATTTCCGCGCCCGCATCCCCCGGTTTCAGGCCGGGAACTGGCCGCACAACCGCGACCGGCTGGCGGGGTTCCACGCCTTTGCCCATGCCCGCGGCTGGCCGCCCGCAGCCCTGGCGCTGGCCTGGGTTCTGTCGCGAGGCGACCACCTGATCCCCATCCCGGGCACCCGCAGCGCCGCCCACCTGCAGGCCTGGGCCGCCGCGCCCGACATCGCGCTGACCGAAGCGGACCTGACCGAGATTGACCGCCTGCTGCCCGTCGGCTGGGCCTGGGGTGACCGTTATGACGATGCGCAGGCGGCCACCGTCGAACGCTACTGCTGATCCGTTTCCCCTTGGCCCAAATACCCTCGGGGGGGTCCGGGGGGCGGAAGGCCCCCCGTGCCCGGCCCCGCACCGGGCGCAGGGCCGCGCGGCGGGCGCAGGCAATCGCGCGGCTCGGGCCCGCGGGCCGTTGCGCCGCAGGCGGCACAGCGCCAGGCATCTTCGGCCCGGCGCCGGTCGCGGCGCCAGCGGCAGGCGCGCGTCAGGGTGGAATTGCGGCGGGTGATCCACATCCAGACCAGCACCGCCACCAGAAGAACCGGCAGCAGGATCAGCATCGCGCGGTTCTGCCACGCCCCCCGCGCGGGCGGAACCCCTTGCAGCCCGGCAAGGGGCGGCTCTAAATCGCCCCGTCCCAGACCCGGAGGCCCCCATGAAGATCGACGGCACCCCCTTCCGCTCCATCTGGCGCGAGGGCGAGACGGTCAGGATCATCGACCAGCGCTGGCTGCCGCATGAGGTGCGGGTGGTGGCCCTGCCCGACCGTGCGGCCTTTGCCACCGCGATCCGCGACATGTGGGTGCGCGGCGCGCCGCTGATCGGGGCGACGGCGGCCTATGGCATGGCGGTGGCGCTGCGGGCGGATGCGTCAGACAGCGCGCTGGACGATCACTGGCAGGTGCTGCACGAAACCCGCCCCACCGCGATCAACCTTCGCTGGGCGCTGGACCGGATGCGCGCGGCGTTGGCCCCCCTGCCCGCCGCCGATCGCGCCGCCGCCGCGCTGGCGCTGGCCGATGCGATTGCCGATGAGGATGTGGAGCTGAACCGCCAGATCGGCCTGCACGGGCTGGCGCTGATCAAGGCCATCGCCGCGCGCAAGGGCGGGCGGGTGAACATCCTGACCCATTGCAACGCCGGCTGGCCCGCCACGGTGGACTGGGGCACCGCCACCTCGCCCATCTACCACGCCCATAATGACGGGATCGACGTGCATGTCTGGGTGGATGAAACCCGCCCCCGCAATCAGGGCGCGCAGATCACCGCATGGGAACTGAACGCCCATGGCGTGCCACACAGCCTGATCGTGGACAATGCCGGCGGCCATCTGATGCAGCACGGGCAGGTGGACATGGTGATCGTCGGCACCGACCGCACCACCGCAAACGGCGATGTCTGCAACAAGATCGGCACCTATCTCAAGGCGCTGGCGGCGCGGGCGAATGGCGTGCCGTTCTATGTTGCCCTGCCCTCGCCCACCATCGACTGGCGGGTGAAAGACGGGGTGGCGGAAATCCCGATCGAGGAACGCAGCCCCGCCGAGGTGACGCATGTGCAGGGGCTGGACCCGGAAGGGCGGATCGTTCAGGTCCGCATCTCTCCCACTGGCACAGGCGCGGTGAACCCCGCCTTCGACGTGACGCCCGCCACGCTGGTAACCGGGCTGATCACCGAACGCGGCGTCTGCGCGGCCAACCCTAACGCGCTGCGGGCGATGTTCCCCGACCTTGCCCAGCAATGAAAAAGGCCGCGCCCCTGCGGGTGCGGCCTTCCTCCCTCAGAACCGGGCCGGGGATCAGATCACCCGGTCCAGCATCATCTTCTTGATCTCGGCAATCGCCTTGGCCGGGTTCAGCCCCTTGGGGCAGGTCTTGGTGCAGTTCATGATGGTGTGGCAGCGGTAAACCTTGAACGGGTCTTCCAGCGCATCCAGACGCCGCCCGGTCGCCTCATCCCGGCTGTCGATGATCCAGCGATAGGCGTGCAGCAGGGCCGCCGGGCCAAGGTAGCGGTCGCTGTTCCACCAGTAGCTGGGGCAGGATGTGCTGCACGAGGCGCACATCACACATTCATAAAGACCGTCCAGCTTCTTGCGGTCGGCGATGGACTGTTTCCATTCCTTGCCGGGGCGGTTGGTCTTGGTTTCCAACCAGGGCATGATGCTGGCGTGCTGGGCATAGAAATGGGTCAGGTCGGGGATCAGATCCTTGACCACTTCCATATGCGGCAGCGGATAGATCTTCACGTCGCCCTTGATCTCGTCCAGACCATAGATGCAGGCCAGCGTGTTGATGCCGTCGATGTTCATCGCGCAAGACCCGCAGATGCCTTCGCGGCAGGACCGGCGGAAGGTCAGCGTCGGGTCGATCTCGTTCTTGATCTTGATCAGCGCGTCCAGAACCATCGGGCCGCAGCTATCCATATCGACGAAATAGGTGTCGATCCGCGGGTTTTCGCCATCATCCGGCGACCAGCGGTAGATGCGGAAGGTGCGCAGGTTCTTTGCCCCCGCCGGCTTGGGCCAGGTCTTGCCGGTGCGGATCTTGGAATTCTTGGGCAGGGTCAACTGGACCATGAGGTCAGCCTTTCCAGTCAGGTCGGTCATAAAGCGGCCGCCGGGGCGGCTCGCCGGATTTGGACATCACGCAGGTTTCGTAAACCGCCGAAGGGTCTTTGCCGGTCAGCCAGTCGCTGGAGACCGAAATCTCCAGCTCGCCCGAGGTGCGGCCGCGCGAATTGGTGCCGATGGCCAGTTCGCCGCGCGGCTTCTGGGCAAGACGGGCACGGTCGTAACAGGCGCGTTCGGCCTGCTGCACGGTCATCGGGCCGCAGGCGGCCAGAAGCGCCAGAACCGGGGCAAGGGCGAACGCAGCCCGCATCATTTCACCGGCGGCACGCCGGCGGCGGCGAAACAGGCCTGTGTGCCGGGGCGCAGGGCCAGGTTGCGGATGTTTTCCTTGGTCTGCGTGCCGGCCTCGACGCCGGTGTCGCGGGCCAGCATACGGATTTCCGGCATGGTCGCCGCATCAAGGATGCAGTTGGTGGCCGAGGCCGCCGGACCCGCCGGCATGTCGCGGTTGACCACCGGGAACACCACGTCATAGGCGACGCGGCGCATGGTCTTGTCGGCCACGGCCTGCGGATCGCAGGCGGCCAGCGTGCCGATTGCCAGAACCGGCAGCACGACGCGAAGCATCCTGGTCATTCCAGCCCCCCTACGGCAAGGCCTTGCGCCTTGAGCAGAGCATCGCCGGACGAAACCGCCTGCACCAGACAATTCCGCGTGTCGGGCCGGCTGGCCACGCCCTGCACCACCGGCCAGGCCTTGGTGGCCGCCGCCTGCGCATCACCGGCCCCGGCCGCGCCGGCCAGTTTCATCAACTCGTCCGTGGTGGAATTGTTGATGATGCAATCGGTATAGGGTTTGACCGGAACGCCCGGCAGATACTTGCCCGCCGCGGAATCAACCGCGTTGCGGGCCAGCCCGCGAGTGGTTTCCTGCATCATCGACTGGCCGGCCACGCAGGCCGGCAGCACCAGAGCCAGGGCAAGGGCCGCAACGGCGCGCATCAGAACTTGCGCTCCGCCGGGGCGATCTTCTTCAGGCTGATGCCGCCCTCGTCCTCGGTCGTCAGCGGGTCGGTGTGGACGGCGCGATAGTCCAGCGTGACCTTGTTGCCATCAACCCAGGCCAGCGAATGTTTGCGCCAGTTGGCATCGTCGCGCGCGGGGTAATCTTCATGCGCATGGGCGCCGCGGCTTTCGGTGCGGGCATGGGCGCCATAGATCGTGGCCAGCGCGTTCGGCATCAGGTTGGTCAGTTCCAGCGTTTCCATCAGGTCGCTGTTCCAGACCAGGCTGCGGTCGGTCACCTTGAGATCGCCCATCTTGCCGGCGATGGCGGTCATCTTGACCTCACCTTCGGCCAGGGTCTTTTCGGTGCGGAACACGGCGGCATCGGCCTGCATCGTCTTCTGCATCTCAAGGCGCAGCTCGGCGGTGGGGATGGCGCCGTTCGCATGGCGCAGCGCGTCAAAGCGCGACAGGGCCTTGTCCACCTCGACCTTGTTCACCGGCCCGATGTCGGCGTTGCGGTCCACCACCGAACCGGCGCGGATCGCGGCGGCGCGGCCGAAGACCACCAGGTCGATCAGGCTGTTCGAACCCAGGCGGTTCGCCCCGTGCACGCTGGCGCAGCCCGCCTCGCCCACGGCCATCAGGCCGGGGAACACGGCGTCGGGGTTGTCCTTCGTGGGGTTCAGCACCTCGCCCCAATAGTTGGTGGGGATGCCGCCCATGTTGTAATGAACCGTCGGCAGGACCGGGATCGGCTCCTTGTGCAGATCGACGCCGGCGAAGATGCGGGCGCTTTCGGTGATGCCGGGCAGCCGCAGTTCCAGCGATTCGCGCGGCAGGTGGGAAAGGTTCAGGTGGATGTGGTCCTTGTTCGGACCGACACCGCGGCCTTCGCGGATTTCCAGCGTCATGCAGCGCGAAACATAGTCACGCGGGGCCAGATCCTTGTAGTGCGGCGCGTAGCGTTCCATGAACCGCTCGCCATTGGCGTTGGTCAGGTAGCCGCCTTCGCCGCGCGCGCCTTCAGTGATCAGACAGCCCGAACCGTAGATGCCGGTCGGGTGGAACTGCACGAATTCCATGTCCTGCAGCGGCAGGCCGGCGCGGGCCACCATGCCGCCGCCGTCGCCGGTGCAGGTATGGGCCGACGTGGCGCTGAAATATGCGCGGCCATAGCCGCCGGTCGCCAGAACCGTCATCTTCGCGTTGAAGACGTGAATGGTGCCGTCATCCAGCTTCCAGGCCACCACGCCGGTGCAGCGCCCGTCGGTGATGATCAGGTCCAGCGCGAAATATTCGATGTAGAACTCGGCCCGCTGCTTGAGGCTTTGGCCATAAAGCGTGTGCAGGATGGCGTGGCCGGTGCGGTCGGCGGCGGCGCAGGTGCGCTGCACCGGCGGGCCTTCGCCGAATTCGGTGGTATGGCCGCCGAAGGGGCGCTGGTAGATCTTGCCTTCCTCGGTGCGGCTGAAGGGCACGCCATAGTGCTCAAGCTCGTACACGGCCTTGGGCGCCTCGCGCGCAAGGTATTCCATCGCGTCGGTGTCGCCCAGCCAGTCGCTGCCCTTCACCGTGTCATACATGTGCCACTGCCAGCTATCGGGGCCCATGTTGCCAAGGCTGGCCGCGATGCCGCCCTGCGCCGCAACGGTGTGGCTGCGGGTCGGGAAGACCTTGGTCACGCAGGCCGTGCGCAGGCCCTGTTCGGCCATGCCCAGCGTGGCGCGCAGACCCGCGCCACCAGCCCCCACCACGACCACGTCATAGTCATGCACTTCATACGGATAAGCAGTCATGGTCATTCCTTCAGAGCGCGATCTTGACCAGCGCGTAGAGGCCGATGGCGCTGACCGTCCAGCCGAAGGCCACCCCGCCGATCAGCGCCAGCTTGCGCCGGGTGCCGCGAAAATAGTCTTCGCTCATCATCTGGGCGCCCATCACGAAATGGCGCAGGCCCACGATCAGCACCAGCCCGGTCAGAATGGCCGGGAAGGGCTGCGAGAAAGTGTCCAGCACATCGGCGCGCGAACTGCCCAGCGCCTTGCCGACGATGATCAGCCAGACCGGCACCAGGAAGGCCAGGCCCACGGCGCTGACCATCATCGACCAGTGGTGTTCGGTGCCGACATGGGCCGCGCCCTTGCCTTCGGCGCGCTTGCGGGGGGTCAGATAGCGTTTCGGGCGTGTCATTGGACCACCAGGATTGTGATGACGGTCAGCAGGACCGAACCGATGATAAGGCCCCAGCCCAGCTTGGTGGCGGTGGGCACGTCAAGCCCGTGGCCGGCGTCGAACACCAGATGCCGCAGACCGGCCAGATAGTGATACCAGACCGCCCAGAGCGAGCCGGTCAGCACGATGTCGCCGAACCAGCTTGTCGCGACCGCATTGGCGATCTGGAAATATTCGTCGCTGACGGCGGCGCAGAACAGCCACCAATAGACCATCAGCCCGCCGAAGATCAGCGCATGGCCGGTGATCCGTGTCAGGATCGAGGTGATCATGGGCAACTGCCAACGGTAGATTTGCAGATGCGGGGACAGGGGCCTTTCGACCTGCTTTGCGTTCGCCATCGCGGTTCCCTTCGTAGCTGGCCGTCCCGGTGTCCGGTTGGCGCGCTCGTTATTACGACCTGAATAACGGCTTTCTCTCCAAAGTCACGCCCTCAGAAGGGGCCGAAATCGGATGTTGGCGTTATCATCCAAGGTTTTTCCTGAATGTGATCACATTTTTCAAGGGCGTGATCACAGTTTTTGCCCTCCCGGCGACTCAGCCGCCGGCCGGTCGCCCGGGCCGCGTGTCAGCGCGGCACAAGCGCCCAGTAGTCCAGATCCAGCAGCACTTCGGGCCGGTATTTGCCGGCCTCGTCGCGCAGGGCAAAGGGCTCGGCCCCCTGTTTGACGGCAACCAGCCGCAGCCGCAGCGCCCCCACGCCGGGGGCGGCGGTTTCGGCGCGGTCCAGCACTTCCGACCAGGCCTTGACCGTATCGCCGGCGAAACAGGGGTTGGCATGGGCACCGCCATTCAGCGCCACGATCATCTGCGCATTGGCCAGCCCGTTGAACGACAGCGCGCGCGCCAGGCTGATGACATGGCCGCCATAGATCAGCCGCTTGCCGTCTTCCCGGAAGGTGGCGTCGAAATGCACCTTGGCGGTGTTCTGCCACAGACGGGTGGCCAGCATATGCTCGGCCTCTTCCACGGTCACGCCATCCACATGATCGATCTTCTCGCCAACCGCATAGTCGCCCCAGCGGTGCGGTTCGCCCGCCAGCGTGAAATCGTAATTGCGGAAATCCAACCCGGCGGGCACCGTCAGCGCCGTTGCGGGCACCACGGATTGCAGATCCGGCACAACCGGCTCGGGCGCGGGGGTGGCGCGGTTCTTGCGCACCATCACCCAGCGGACATACTCCAGCACCGCCTCGCCCCGCTGGTTCAGGCCGCGGGTGCGGACCCAGACCACACCGGATTTCCCGTTCGAGTTTTCCTTCAGCCCGATCACCGTCGATTCCGACCGCAGCGTGTCGCCCGGCCAGACCGGGGCCAGCCAGCGCCCCTCGGCATAGCCAAGGTTCGCCACCGCGTTCAGGCTGATGTCGGGCACCGTCTTGCCAAAGACGGTGTGGAAGGCGATCAGGTCATCCAGCGGCGCAGCGGGCAGGCCGCAGGCGCGGGCGAAATCGTCGCTGGAATACAGCGCGCCCCGGGCCGGATACAGCGCGTGATACAGCGCCCGCTCGCCCCCCGACAGGGTGCGCGGCACCGCATGGACGATGGTCTCGCCCAGACGGTAATCCTCGAAGAACCGGCCCGGATTGGTTTTCATGCGTCTCTTCCCTCAACAACAGTCCGGCCGGGCGGCTCCGGACTTCGCGTGAAGCCCGGGGCCGCCTGCGGCCTACATCTCGCCCAGCTTGATGTCCGGGTCATAGGTGCCCGGCACTTCCTTCACCACGGCCTGCCCGCAGCGCATCACCCCGCGCGCCGCGTCGAAGGCATAGCTGGGCGATCCGTGCAACTCCCACCCCTTGGCCAGCGCCGCGCTGACCTTGTGGCAGAAGGCGCTGGTGTCGTCGTCACTGAGAAAGCGATAAAGCCGCATCTCAGGCGCCCCAGGGCGTATAGCCCAGCCAGTTGTGGATCAGCATGATCACGACCAGCGTCACCACCGCGGCCCCAAGGGCCGGCAGGTTGCGGCCCGGCTTGGTGGGCTTGGGCGTCCAGCCGGGCTGGCTGCGGTTGATCACGATCACCTCGACCACGGCCCAGGCCAGCAGGCCGCCGAACAGGATGAAGCTGGCCAGATCGCCGTTCACCAGAAGGTGCGCCGTGGCCCAAAGCTTGAAGCCGGTCAGTTGCGGGTGGCGCATCCCCCCGACGATGGGCGCGCGCATCCCGTCGGCGGCGTAGAGGAACACCGCGCCGAACATCAGCAGGTTGTTGATGCCCACCAGCGCGCCATTGCGCCCCCACCAGACCGGGCCGGCGGCGGGGTCATAGCCGAAATACATCAGCGCGATCGAGGCCAGCAGCAGCAGCGCCACCAGCCCCTTGCCGGGGTCGCCCAGCCGGGCGCGGGCGGCCGGGGCCAGCCGCTTGAACAGATGCGCCGCCCACCAGAGCGCGACGCCAAGGATCAGAAGGATGAAGGACACGGGTGCCTCGCTTTCAGGTTGCCTGGCCGCACCCTGCCGTCAATCGGCCAGCGCCGCAATCGCTTCGGCCCGCGCCAGCGTGGCGCGGGCGGTGGCCACATGCAGGTTCTCGACGATCCGGCCGTCCAGCACCGCCACGCCCCGGCCTTCGGCCACGGCCGCCTGATAGGCGGCGATCTGGCGGCGGGCGAGGTCGATCTCGGCCTCGCTGGGGGCAAAGGCGGTGTTGGCCACGGCCAGTTGCGCGGGGTGGATCAGCGTCTTGCCGTCAAAGCCCATGTCGCGGCCCTGATGACATTCGGCCCAAAGCCCCTCTTCATCCTTGAAGGCATTGTAGACGCCGTCGATGATCAGCTTGCCATGCGCCTTGGCGGCCAGCAGGCACAGGCCCAGACCGGCCTGCATCGGCAGGCGGTCGGCGCGGAAGCGGCTGTTCAACTCGCGCGCAAGGTCGTTGGTGCCCATCACCATGCCCTTCAGCCGGGGATGCGCCGCAATCTCGGCCGCGTTCAGCATCCCCGCCGCCGTTTCCATCATCGCCCAGAGGTCGGCGCCAGGCAGCAGCGCCGCCACCGTGTCCAGATCCGCAGCCCGGTTCACCTTGGGCACCAGCACCGCGTCGATCCGCGCGCCGCCGGCAATGGCGGTGGACATCGCCGCCGCATCGGCCCGGCCCCATTCGGTATCGAACCCGTTGATCCGCACGATCCGCAGCCGCCCGCCATAATCGAAATCGCGCAGGGCCCGCGCCAGCAGATCGCGCGCATGGGCCTTTTCATCTGGCGCCACCGCATCTTCCAGATCGAAGATGATCGCGTCGCAGGGCAGCGTGCAGGCCTTTTCCAGCGCCCGTTCCTTGGACCCCGGAATATACAGAACGGAACGGCAGGGGCGGGACATGATTCTTCTCCGGGCAATAATATTGCGCCGTGATGCCAAGCTGCGGCATTTTCGGCAACCCCCTTCGCGCCGCATCGCAGAATTTCTGCTGCGGATGCAGCGCAGACCCCGGCAATCGGCTGTCTCCCGCCGACCCGGTTTGGCGTGCGCGAATTGCGCCCCATATGCCCATCGTGGGCCGCCGATGCGTGGCCCGCCGGCAATGTGCCGTTCCCTCACTTCAAGGAAGGAGTCTGCGATGAGCAGCGCCACCGACAAGATCAAGGGTCTCGCCAATGAGGCAGCCGGCAATGTGAAACAGGCCGTGGGCAAGGCCACCGGCAACGATAAGCTGCAGGCCGAAGGCTTTGCGCAGGAACGCAAGGGCGAGGTGCAGCAGGCCGTCGGCAAGGCCAAGGATGCCGTCAAGAACGTGGCCGACGCCGTGAAGAAGGGTGTCGACAAGGTCTGACAGCCGACAGGGCCTGACAGTCAGGCAGGTCAACGCACGCACCGGGGCGCCCCGAAAGGGGTGCCCCTTCCTTTTGCCGGTCAGCCGGTCAGGCCGCGCAGCCCGTCCCACACCAGCTTGGCCGAGATCAGCAGCAGCGACCAGGTGACGATGCCGAAGAACGCCCGTTCCGGCAGCCAGCGCACCAGCCGCACCCCGGCAAAGACCGCCAGCGCCGCCGGCACCGACAGCAGCGCCGCAATCTTCAGATTGCCGGGGTTCAACTGGCCCAACTGCCAGTAAGGCAGCAGCTTGACCGCGTTGATCACCGCAAAGGCAATGGTCGCCGTGCCGGCGAACACCGCCTTGGGCATTCCCAGCGGCAGGGTATACACCTGATAGGGCGGCGCGCCGGAATGGCTGACAAAGCTGGTGAAGCCGGTCACCGCGCCCCAGAACAGCCCCGGCACCACGCGCGCCGGCCGCGCCATCGGCCCGCCCTTGCGCCGCAGCAGCAGGTTCGCCGCAAAGGCCAGCCCGATGGCCCCCACCAGCGCCGTCACCGCCGCCTCGGGCACCAGCCGCGCCGTGGCCCAGCCCACCCAGATGCCCGCCACCGCGCCCGGCAACAGGATCGCCAGCACGCGCCGGTCATAGGCCTGCCGATAGGCCCAGAGGCCGAACATATCGGATACCACATAGACCGGCAGCAGCAGACCCGCCGCCGCCACCGGCGAAATCACCAGCGCCAGCACCGGCACGCCCAACATGCCGACCAGCGGAATTCCGCCCTTGCCCATGCCGACCAGCACCGACGCGATCACCGCCGCCACCCAGAAAGCCGTTCCGTCCATGCCTGCCTCCGCGCGTTACCGCTAACCCCGGGGACAGGAAACCGGAAGGCGGAATTTTCTGCATGCAATGGTATACCGTTCACATCGCCACGGCTGGACACAGCCCGGATTAGCGGCTACCCCTCGCCGCGACTCGACGTATCCACAATCCCGTCCGTCCCAAACCTGCAGGAGATTTTCAGCATGGCCCGTCCCAAGATCGCCCTTATCGGCGCCGGCCAGATCGGCGGCACGCTCGCCCATCTCGCCGCCATCAAGGAACTTGGTGATGTCATCCTTTTCGACATCGCCGAAGGCACCCCGCAGGGCAAGTCGCTGGACATCGCCCAATCCGGCCCGTCCGAAGGGTTTGATGCCGTGATGAAGGGCACCAATTCCTATGCCGACATCGCCGGCGCGGATGTCTGCATCGTCACCGCCGGCGTGCCCCGCAAGCCGGGCATGTCGCGCGATGACCTGCTGGGCATCAACCTCAAGGTGATGAAGTCGGTCGGCGAAGGCATCAAGCAGCACGCTCCGAACGCCTTTGTGATCTGCATCACCAACCCGCTGGATGCCATGGTCTGGGCGCTGCGCGAATTCTCGGGCCTGCCGCACAACAAGGTGGTGGGCATGGCCGGCGTGCTGGACAGCGCCCGCTTCCGCCATTTCCTGTCGGTCGAATTCAACGTCTCGATGAAGGATGTCACCGCCTTCGTTCTGGGCGGCCATGGCGATACCATGGTGCCGCTGACCCGCTATTCCACCGTCGCCGGCATCCCGCTGCCCGATCTGGTGGCGATGGGCTGGACCACGCAGGAAAAGCTGGATGCCATCGTGCAGCGCACCCGTGACGGCGGCGCCGAAATCGTCGGCCTGCTGAAGACCGGCTCGGCCTTCTATGCGCCGGCCACCAGCGCCATCGAAATGGCCGAAGCCTATCTCAAGGATCAAAAGCGCCTTCTGCCCTGCGCCGCCTATGTCAAGGGCGCCTACGGGCTTGACGGCATGTATGTCGGCGTTCCCACCGTGATCGGCGCCGGCGGCATCGAGCGTGTCGTGGACATCAAGCTGAACGCCGACGAACAGGCGATGCTGGACAAGTCGATCGACGCCGTGAAGGGCCTTGTCGCCGCCTGCAAGACGATCGACCCGACGCTGGCCTGATCCCTGACACCGCAAGAATTGAAACGGGCGCCCCGAGGGGCGCCCGTTTTCATGTCCGGGTCTGGCGCCGCCCCTTACGCCGGGCGGGCCATCATCTCGCGGATCGCCTGGCCGATGCGGCGCACGCCCTCATCCACCGCGGGCTTTTCGTGCAGCGAGAAGCTGAGACGGATGGTGTTGCCGTTGCTGCCATCGGCAAAGAACGCCCGCCCCGGCACGAAGGCCACCTTCTGATGCTTCAGCGCATGGGCCAGCAGTTCGGCGCCGTCAATCGCTTCGGGCAGGGTCAGCCAGACGAACATGCCGCCTTCGGGCCGGGTCCAGGTCACGCCTTCGGGCATTTCCCGCGCCAGCGCCTCAAGCACCAGGCTGCGACGGCGGCCATAGACCTGCCGCAGTTGTTCGACATGGGCGGCGAACACGGTTTCGGCCACCTGCGCGGTGGCGATCTGGTTGATCGTGCTGGAGTGAAGATCGCCCGCCTGTTTCAGCAGGACCAGCCGCTGGATCGCCGCCGAAGCGCCACAGACCCAGCCCACCCGCAGCCCCGGCGCCAGCGTCTTGGAGAACGATCCGCAATAGAGCGTGCGGCAGTTCTCGATGCTGCCGACCCGCGCCTGTTCCAGCGCCAGGATCGGCGGGATCGCCTCGCCTTCATAGCGCAGGTGCTGATAGGCGCCGTCCTCGATCACCGCGATGTCCAGCTCGGCCGCCAGATCCAGCAATTGCTCGCGCCCCGCGCGATCCAGCGTCTCGCCGGTGGGGTTGCCGAAATCGGCCGACAGATAGGCGAACTTGGGCCGCCCGCCGCTGGCCGCCGCCTCGGCCCGCACCTCGGCCGCGCCAAGGTTGCCGTTCAGCCGCAGATAGGCCGGTTCATAGGCATTGAACGCGCCCAGCGCGCCCATGTAGGTGGGCCAGTTCACCAGCGCCGTGTCGCCGGGGCTCAGCAGCAGCTTGCCCAGATAATCCAGCGCCTGTTGCGACCCCGAGGTGATGAAGATGTTTTCCACCCCGCAGACCACACCCAGCCGGCCCATTTCCGCCGCCAGCCAGCGGCGCAGCGGCAGATACCCTTCGCTGACCGAATATTGCAGCGACACCGCCGCAGCCTCGCCGGTCAGGGCACCGGCCAGCGCCTTCTGGTAATCCTCGACCGGGAACAGCGCCGGGTCGGGAATCCCGCCGGCAAAGGAAATGATCTCGGGCTGGTCCAGAAGTTTCAGCAGCTCGCGAATCTCGGATGCCTTCATCCGCGACATCCGCTGCGAAAGGATCGAACCCCAGTCCATGACATGCCTCCGATTTTGCCCGCCCGGCAGAAATCAGCCGCAAGGAAATGTCAACAGGCAACCGGGCCCTCCCCCTTGCCCCCGTGCCCGCATTGCGTCACAGCAGGGGGAAACCCCCAACCCCCGAGGCCGCCATGGACTACTCCAAATCCGGCAATCCGAAAAACGCCAAGGACACCCATCACGCGCTGGACCTGCCCCGCCGCGGTGCCCCCAACGCCAAGCAGACCGAGGCCGAGAAGAAGGCCGCCCTGCTGGCCCGTATGAAGGCCGCCGCCGAAGCCAACAAGAAAGCCTGACCCGATGTCTGCCCTGCACGAAGAGCTTTGCGCCCGTCTGACCCGTTATTGCGCCATCGACACGCAAAGCGACGAAGACAGCGCCAGCTCTCCTTCGACCGAAATCCAGCTTACCCTTGCCCGCCTTCTGGTGCAGGAATTGCAGGAGATCGGCGCGCAGGACGTGCGGCTGACCGAA
The DNA here is from genome assembly GCF_003071405.1 of Pseudogemmobacter blasticus. Taxonomy (NCBI): domain Bacteria; kingdom Pseudomonadati; phylum Pseudomonadota; class Alphaproteobacteria; order Rhodobacterales; family Paracoccaceae; genus Pseudogemmobacter; species Pseudogemmobacter blasticus. Next base: position 1,586,505 of record NZ_CP020470.1, read on the forward strand.
TACGGCGCCGTTCTGGCCACGATCCCCGGCACCGCGCCGGGGCCGGTCATCGGCTTTCTGGCCCATATGGACACCGCGCCGCAGTTCAACGCCACCGGCGTGAAACCGCGGGTGATCCGGGGCTACAACGGCGGCGCCATCACCTTCCCCGACAATCCCGCGCTGGTGCTGACGCCCGAGGTTTCGCCCTATCTGGCCGAAAAGGTGGGCCATGACATCGTGACCGCCTCCGGCACCACCCTGCTGGGCGCCGATGACAAGGCCGGCATCGCCGTGATCCTGACCGCCGCCCGCACGCTGCTGGCCTCGGACAGCCCGCGCCCCACGCTGCGCCTTGCCTTCACCCCGGACGAGGAAATCGGCCGCGGCGTTGACAAGCGCCTGCCCGCCGATCTGGGCGCCGACTTCGCCTATACCTTCGACGGCGGTGCGGTGGGCGAGATCGAATACGAAAGTTTCTCGGCCGATGGGGCGACCGTCACTGTCAAGGGCGTCTCGATCCACCCCGGCACCGCCAAGGGCAAGATGGTCAACGCCATCACGCTGGCGTCAAAGATCATCGCCGCCCTGCCGCAGGCCACCATGCAGCCCGAAGTGACCGACGGGCGCGACGGCTTCATCCATGCCACCGAGATGACCGGCGGGTCGTCCGACATGACCATCAAGTTCATCCTGCGCGACTTTGAACTGGATGGTCTGGCGCAGAAGGGTGAAATCCTGCGCGCCGCCTGCGCCGCCGTGCAGGCGGGCGAACCCCGCGCCGAAATCACCTGCACCATCCGCCCGCAGTATCGCAACATGCGCTACTGGCTGGAAAAGGACATGACGCCGGTCGATCTGGCCCGCGACGCCGCCCGCGATCTGGGGATCGAGCCGGTCTCGGTGCCGATCCGGGGCGGCACCGACGGATCGCGCCTGACGGAAATGGGCGTGCCCTGCCCCAACCTGTTCACCGGGATGCAGGAACTGCACGGCCCGCTGGAATGGATTTCGGTGCAGGACATGGCCCGCGCGACCGAGCTGATGCAGGGCATCGCCCGCCGCGCCGCCCAAGGCTGATGGGCCGCCCGCCCTCGCCCTATCTCGCGCCGGATTTCTATGACAAGGCGCTGGCCGCCGGCCGCCATCGCGACATCGTCGGCGGCCGCTGGTCAGAGACCGCCACGGCGCAGATGGCGCTGCTGCGGGACGAAGGCTTGCAGCCCGGCGACCGGCTGCTTGACATCGGCTGCGGCTGCCTGCGGCTGGGCCACCGCGCCGCCGCCTGGCTGGACCCCGGCCATTACTGGGGCACCGATGCCTCGGGCGCGCTGATGCGCCGGGGGTATGAGGCGGAGCTGGACGAGGCCACCCGCGCCCGGCTGCCCATCGGGAACCTGATCGAGGATGCGGCTTTCGCCTTTCCCGGCGTGCCTGACAGCATCGACATGGCGCTGGCCTTCGCCGTTTTCACCCACCTGCCCGCCGACGCGCTGCCGCCGGCGCTGCACAGCCTGCGCGCCCGCTTTCCCCGGTTGCGCCGGCTGCTGGTCACTCTGTTCCTGGCACCGGACGGGCACAGCGGCCCGCTGCGCCAGCCGGACGGCGTGGTCACCCACCCCGACCGCCCGCCCTGGCACCGCTACGCGGCCGAGGTCGAGGCCGAAGCCCGCGCCGCCGGCTTCGCACCCGAATGGCGCCCCCGCCGCCTGCCGCGCGGCCAGCAGCTTCTGGCGCTCATCCCGGTGTGAGGCCGGGCAAGCGGGGGCGCTGCCCCCGCACCCCCGGGGTATTGGGACCAAGAGGAAGGGGCAAAGGCCGGGGGAATTCCCCACCCCGGCCTGCCTTGACCCCCACCTGCCCCCGGGCGCATCCTGCGGGCCAATGTGATGACCGGAGATTTGGCCCATGCGTTCTGTTCTTCTTGCCACCGCCCTTGCGCTGGCCCCCACATTGGCCTTCGCCGAACGTTCGCCCCTGTCGGCCGAAATCGGCAGCACCGGCATCGCCGCGACCGAGGCGCGCCTTGCCGCGCTGAGCGATCCCACCCCGCCCGACCTTTTCGCGCTGGCCGGGCTGCGGTTCCTGTCGGGCGTTGAACAGGCGCTGCAACTGCGCTGGCAGACCGGGTTGCAGGCCGACTGGTCGGAACTGCCGATCCTGCGCCTGCCGATCCCGCAGAACCCTGCGGCACGGCCCTTCACCTCGGCCGATCTTGCCGCGCTGCTTGACGGGGTTTCAACCAACATGGACGGCGCCCGCAGCGCGCTGGAGACGCTGGGCGAGGCCGATTTCGCGCTGGAAATCGCGCTGTCGGACCTGTGGTTCGACATCAACATGAACGGCGCCCGCGATGAGGGCGAAGGCGTGGGCGATGTCGCCGGGCTGACCTTCGGCGGCAGCCGCGCGGTGGCGGTGGATGTGGCCGATCCGGTGATCCGCTTCGACACCGCCGATGCCGCCTGGCTGTCGGCCTATACGCATTTCCTGTCGTCCTTTGTCAGCGTCGCGCAGGCCTATGACGTGGCCCCGGTGGTGGACCGCATCGCCGCCTCGACCAAGGCGATGAAGGATCTGTGGGGCACCACGCCGCCCGCCAATGCCTATGACATGATGTTCGGCAGCCAGGTGGACCGCGTGGCGATCATCCTGCAGGCGCTGGCGCAGACGCCCGATCCGGCGCTGACCCGCGCCGCGCATACGCATCTGCTGGCCATGATCACCGAAAACCGCCGCTTCTGGGCGCTGGTCAAGGCCGAGACCGACAATCAGGGCGAGTGGGTGCCGAATGACAAGCAGGTTTCGGCCTTGGGCCTGAACACCCCGCCCGGCACCGGCGATCACTGGCTGGCCGTTCTGGCCGAGGCCGAGCGGATGCTGAAGGGCGAGGTGCTGGTGCCGCACTGGCGCTATGGCGCAGAGGCCGGGATCGACATCGCCAAGCTGTTCGAAACCCCGCCGCCGGTGGATCTGATCGCCATGATCCAGGGCGAGGCCTTCCTGCCCTATGCCCGCAAGGGGCCGCAGGCCTCGATGGAGGCGTGGAATGCCTTTGAAGATCTGGTGATGGGCGAAAGTATGCTCTTCGCCGTGTTCCTGAACTGAACATCCACGAATCGCGTTAGCGCTGCCATCGCCACCCTTGCGGCGGTGCGATTCCGCCTTGTGATCACACGTTTTCCAACTGTGATCACAAACGGCATTTTCCCGCCCCGAAAGCCGCCCGAACACATATTTGCGTTTGGTGGCCGGGGCGGTTCCGTGCCAGAACGCCGCCAAAGCGAACGAAGGACGGGACATCTGCGATGAACATCCACGAATATCAGGCCAAGGCGCTGCTGCGCAGCTACGGCATTCCGGTTTCGGACGGTCGCGTCGTGCTCAAGGCCGAAGAGGCCAAGACCGCCGCGGGCGAGCTGGACGGACCGCTCTGGGTGGTCAAGGCGCAGATCCATGCCGGCGGTCGCGGCAAGGGTCACTTCAAGGAAGCCGAAGCCGGCGAGAAGGGCGGGGTCCGGCTGGCCCGAAGCGTGGCCGAAGCCGCCGAATTCGCCCGCCAGATGCTGGGGCGCACGCTTGTCACCATCCAGACCGGCGAAGCGGGCAAGCAGGTGAACCGCATCTACATCGAGGACGGTTCCGACATCGAGCGCGAGCTGTATCTTGCCCTGCTGATCGACCGCAAATCCAGCCGCATCTCGATCGTCTGTTCGACCGAAGGCGGGATGAGCATCGAGGACGTGGCCCATGACACGCCGGAAAAGATTCTGACCATCACCGTCGATCCGGCCACCGGGTTGCAGGATTTCCACGGCCGCCGCGTGGCCTTTGCGCTGGGGCTGACCGGGCCGCAGGTCAAGCAATGCGTCGGCATCGTCAAGAACCTCTACCGGCTGTTCACCGAAAAAGACATGGACATGCTGGAGATCAACCCCTTCTGCGTGCTGAAGGACGGCAATCTCAAGCTGCTGGACGCCAAGATGGGCTTTGACGGCAACGCGATCTACCGTCACCCCGACATCGCCGCCCTGCGCGACGAGACCGAGGAAGACCCGAAGGAACTGGCCGCCTCGAAGTTCGACCTGAACTACATCGCGCTGGATGGCGAAATCGGCTGCATGGTGAACGGCGCCGGTCTGGCGATGGCCACCATGGACATCATCAAGCTCTATGGCGCCGAACCGGCCAACTTCCTGGACGTGGGCGGCGGTGCCAGCAAGGAAAAGGTCACCGAGGCGTTCAAGATCATCACCAGCGACCCGAACGTGAAGGGCATCCTGGTCAACATCTTCGGCGGCATCATGCGCTGCGACATCATCGCGGAAGGCGTGATCGCCGCGGTCAAGGAAGTGGGCCTGAAGGTGCCGCTGGTGGTGCGCCTGGAAGGCACCAACGTGGACCTTGGCAAGAAGATCATCAACGAAAGCGGCCTGAACGTCATCGCGGCAGACGACCTGTCCGACGCGGCCAAGAAGATCGTCAAAGCGGTGAAAGGCTGAAGCGCATGTCCGTTCTCGTCAACAAGAACACCAAAGTCATCTGCCAGGGCTTCACCGGCTCGCAAGGCACTTTCCACAGCGAACAGGCCATTGCCTATGGCACCAAGATGGTCGGCGGCGTGACGCCCGGCAAGGGCGGCACCACCCACCTGGGCCTGCCGGTCTTTGACTCGGTCCATGAGGCGGCCGAACGCACCGGCGCCGATGCCACCGCGATCTATGTGCCGCCGCCCTTTGCCGCGGATTCGATCCTGGAAGCGATCGACGCCGAAATCCCGCTGATCATCTGCATCACCGAAGGCATCCCGGTGCTGGACATGATGCGCGTGAAGCGGGCGCTGATCAATTCCAACTCGCGGCTGATCGGGCCGAACTGCCCCGGCGTGCTGACCCCCGGCGAATGCAAGATCGGCATCATGCCGGGCAGCATCTTCTCGAAAGGGTCGGTCGGGGTCGTGTCGCGCTCCGGCACGCTGACCTATGAGGCCGTGAAACAGACCACCGACGTGGGCCTGGGCCAGACGACCGCCGTGGGCATCGGCGGCGACCCGATCAAGGGCACCGAACATATCGACGTGCTGGAAATGTTCCTGGCCGACCCGGCGACCACCTCGATCATCATGATCGGCGAAATCGGCGGCAGCGCCGAGGAAGAGGCCGCGCAGTTCCTGGCCGATGAAAAGAAGAAGGGCCGCTGGAAGCCCACCGCCGGCTTCATCGCCGGCCGCACCGCCCCCCCCGGCCGCCGCATGGGCCATGCCGGCGCCATCGTGGCCGGCGGCAAGGGCGACGCGGGTTCGAAGATCGAGGCGATGAAATCCGCCGGCATCGTCGTGGCCGACAGCCCCGCCGGTCTGGGCGAAGCCGTGCTGAAGGCGATCAAGGGCTGAGGCCCGCACTTCGGGCGGCCCCGCCGCCCGAGGCCCCGCCCCTTGCGGGCGGCAAGACAGAATGAAGGCAAGGGCGCGGAGGGGAGGCCGCGCCCAAGCCACCTCTCCTCAACACGCCCACTCCCGCAAAGGGCAAGGACCGATGACCGAACAGATCCCCAACAGCCAGTTCCACGCCTCCAGTTTCCTGGATGGCGCGAACGCGGATTACGTCGACCAGCTTCAGGCGCGCTATGCCGCCGATCCGAACAGCGTCGATGCCCAATGGGCCGAGTTCTTCCGCGCCCTGGGCGACAGCGAGCTTGATGCCAAGCGGGCCGCCGAAGGCCCGTCCTGGGCGCGCACCGACTGGCCGCCCGCACCCAGCGATGACCTGACCGCCGCCCTGACCGGCGAATGGGCGGCCTCCGCGCCGGCCAAGGCCGACAGCAAGGCCGCCGCGCAGAAGATTGCCGCCAAGGCCGCCGAACAGGGCGTCAACCTGACCGAGGCACAGCTTCAGCGCGCCGTGGTAGACAGCATCCGCGCGCTGATGATCATCCGCGCCTACCGGATTCGCGGCCACCTGGCCGCCGACCTTGATCCGCTGGGAATGACCGAACGCGGCAACCACCCCGAGCTGGACCCCGCCTCCTACGGCTTCACCGAAGCCGACATGGACCGGCCGATCTTCATCGACAACGTGCTGGGCCTGACCCATGCCTCGATGCGCGAGATCATCGACATCCTCAAGCGCACCTATTGCGGCACCTTTGCCCTGCAATACATGCACATCTCTGACCCGGAACAGGCCGGCTGGCTGAAGGAACGGATCGAAGGCTACGGCAAGGAGATCCAGTTCACCCGGGAAGGCCGCCGCGCCATCCTGAACAAGCTGGTCGAATCCGAAGGGTTCGAGAAGTTCTGCCACGTCAAATACACCGGCACCAAGCGCTTTGGCCTTGATGGCGGCGAGGCGCTGATCCCCGCGCTGGAAGCGATCATCAAGCGCGGCGGCCAGCTTGGGCTGAAGGAAATCATCTTCGGGATGCCGCACCGCGGCCGGCTGAACATCCTCGCCACCGTGCTGCAAAAGCCCTACAAGGCGATCTTCCACGAATTCCAGGGCGGCAGCTACAAGCCCGAGGATGTGGAAGGTTCGGGTGACGTGAAGTATCACCTTGGCGCCTCAAGCGACCGCACCTTCGACGGCAACACCGTCCACCTGTCGCTGACCGCCAACCCCAGCCACCTTGAGGCGGTGAACCCCGTGGTTCTGGGCAAGGTCCGCGCCAAGCAGGACCAGAACGGCGACAGCCCCGATGAGCGGATCACCGTCCTGCCCATCCTGCTGCACGGCGACGCGGCCTTTGCCGGCCAGGGCGTCGTGGCCGAATGCTTCCAGCTTTCGGGCATCAAGGGCCACCGCACCGGCGGCACCATCCATATCGTGGTGAACAACCAGATCGGCTTTACCACCGCGCCGTCGTTCAGCCGCTCGTCGCCCTATCCGACCGACATCGCGCTGATGGTCGAGGCGCCGATTTTCCACGTCAACGGCGATGATCCCGAAGCCGTGGTTCACGCCGCCAAGGTGGCGATCGAGTTCCGCCAGCAGTTCCACAAGGACGTGGTCATCGACATGTTCTGCTATCGCCGCTTCGGTCACAACGAAGGCGACGAGCCGATGTTCACCAACCCGGCGATGTACAACCGCATCCGCAAGCAGAAGACCACGCTGCAGCTTTACACCGAACGTCTGGTGGCCGACGGCCTGATCCCCGAAGGCGAGATCGAGGACATGAAGGCGGCCTTCCAGGCCCGCCTGAATGAAGAATTCGAGGCCGGCAAGAACTTCAAGCCCAACAAGGCCGACTGGCTGGACGGGCGCTGGAAGAACATGCAGCCGAAGGATCTGGAAAACTATCAGCGCGGCGAAACCTTCATCGCCCGCGAGACGATGGACGATCTGGCCACCGGGCTGACCCGCGTGCCCGAAGGCTTTGACCTGCACAAGACCGTGGCCCGCCAGCTTGAGGCCAAGAAGGAAATGTTCCGCTCGGGCAAGGGCTTCGACTGGGCCACGGCCGAGGCGATGGCCTTCGGGTCGCTGCAGACCGAGGGCTTCCCGGTGCGTCTGGCCGGGCAGGACTGTACCCGCGGCACCTTCAGCCAGCGTCATTCGGGCTGGGTCGATCAGACCACCGAGGAACGCTACTACCCGCTGAACCACATCCGCGCCGGTCAGGCCCGGTATGAGGTGATCGACAGCGCCCTGTCGGAATATGCGGTTCTGGGCTTCGAATACGGCTATTCGCTGGCCGAACCGAACGCCCTGACCCTGTGGGAAGCCCAGTTCGGCGACTTCGCCAACGGCGCGCAGATCATGTTCGACCAGTTCATCAACTCGTCGGAATCGAAATGGCTGCGGATGTCGGGCCTTGTGGTGCTGCTGCCGCATGGCATGGAAGGCCAGGGGCCGGAACATTCGTCGGCCCGTCTGGAACGCTTCCTGCAGAACAGCGCGGAAGAGAACTGGATCGTCGCCAACTGCACGACGCCGGCCAACTACTTCCACATCCTGCGCCGCCAGTTGCACCGCGATTTCCGCAAGCCGCTGATCCTGATGACGCCGAAATCGCTGCTGCGTCACCCGATGTGCGTCTCGGATGCCGAAGACTTCCTCAAGCCGTCGTCCTTCCATCGCGTGCTGTGGGACGATGCGCAAAAGGGCCATTCGGAAACCAAGCTGAAGGCGGATGACAAGATCAAGCGCGTCGTGCTGTGCTCGGGCAAGGTCTATTACGACCTGCTGGCCGAACGCGACGCGCGCGGGATCGACGACATCTATCTTCTGCGCATCGAACAGCTTTACCCGGTGCCGACCATTTCGCTGACGGCCGAACTTGCGCGCTTCCCCAAGGCCGAATTCGTCTGGTGCCAGGAAGAGCCGCGCAACCAGGGCGCCTGGTCCTTCATCGAACCGGAACTGGAAACCCTGCTGACCCGTGTCCGCGGCACCACCACCCGCGCCCGCTATGCGGGTCGCGTGGCCGCCGCCGCCCCGGCAACCGGGCTTGCCAGCCGGCACAAGGCCGAACAGACCGCGCTGGTCAACACCGCGCTGACCCTGTGATGCACCGCCGCCCGGGACACGCGCCCCGGGCAGCCCCGACCAACACCCGGGCCACGCGCCCGACCGGAACGAAGTGGCGCCGCATGGCGCGGGAGAGAGACAACGATGACTGACGTGATGGTGCCCGCTCTTGGGGAATCCGTGTCCGAGGCCACCGTGTCCACCTGGTTCAAGAAACCGGGTGACGCCGTGAAGCAGGACGAAATGCTGTGCGAACTGGAAACCGACAAGGTTTCCGTCGAGGTGCCCTCGCCCGTGACGGGCGTGCTGGCCGAAATCCTGGCCCCCGAAGGCGCGACTGTGGCCGCCAACGCCCGGCTGGCCATCGTGACCGAAGGCGCCGCAGCCCCCGCCCCCGCCGCCAAGGCCGAGGCGCCCAAGCCCGCCGCGCCGACGCCGGCCCCTGCCGTGGCCCCCGTGGCGGAAACCGCCGCCTCGCCCTCGGCCCGCAAGGCCATGGCCGAAGCCGGCCTGACCCCGGACCAGGTGCAGGCCACCGGCCGCGACGGCCGCGTGATGAAGGAAGACGTGGCCCGCACCGTGGCCGGCGCCGCCGGCGCTGCCGCTGCGGCCACCGCGCCCGCCCCGGCCCCGGCCGCCATTCCGCGCGCCCCGGTCCCGGCCGACGATGCCGCGCGCGAGGAACGGGTCAAGATGACCCGCCTGCGCCAGACCATCGCCCGCCGCCTGAAGGACGCGCAGAACACCGCCGCCATGCTGACCACCTATAACGAGGTGGACATGTCCGGCATCATGGGCCTGCGCAACGAATACAAGGACGCCTTCGAGAAGAAGCACGGCGTCAAGCTGGGCTTCATGTCCTTCTTTGTGAAGGCCTGCTGCCACGCGCTGAAGGAAGTGCCCGAGGTCAACGCCGAAATCGACGGCACCGATGTTGTCTACAAGAACTACGTCCACATGGGCGTGGCCGTCGGCACGCCGTCGGGCCTTGTGGTGCCGGTGGTGCGCGACGCTGACCAGATGGGTTTTGCCGCCATCGAGAAGAAGATCGCCGAACTGGGCGTCCGAGCCCGCGACGGCAAGCTGTCGATGGCCGAAATGCAGGGCGGCAGCTTCACCATCTCGAACGGCGGGGTCTATGGCTCGCTGATGTCCTCGCCGATCCTGAACCCGCCGCAATCGGGCATCCTGGGCATGCACAAGATCCAGGATCGCCCGGTGGTGGTGAATGGCCAGATCGTCATCCGCCCGATGATGTATCTTGCCCTCAGCTACGATCACCGCATCGTTGACGGCAAGGGCGCCGTGACCTTCCTCGTCCGCGTGAAAGAGGCCCTGGAAGACCCGCGCCGCCTGCTGATGGATCTGTAAGATCAAATCCCTCTGTCCCGCCCCGCGACCCGAACCTTCGGTCGCCGGGCGGGACGGCCCCACCGCGCGAGGCACGCCATGACCGCCGCCCCTTCCGCAGCGCGGCGCGGACTGACAGGACGCACAGCCCTTGTCGCCGCCGCCCTCGCCGTTGCCCTGCCCCTGACGGCCGTGGCCTATACCAAGGCCGCCGCCCGCCTTTTGCCCGGCACGCCGCCCGCCATGGCGCCGGCTGACCGGCAGGCCGATCTGGTGCTGGTGGAAAAATCCGCCCGCCGCCTGACGCTGCTGCGCAATGGCCAGCCGCTGGCCGAATACCGCATTTCGCTGGGAGCAGCCGCCGATGCCGGCCCCAAGGCGCAAGAAGGCGATGAACGCACGCCCGAAGGCCGCTACCGGATCGACTGGCGCAATCCGTCTTCGGTCGCGCATCTCAGCCTGCATATCTCTTACCCCGACGCGGCAGATGCCGCCCGCGCCGAAGCGGCCGGTGTCGCCCCCGGCGGCAACATCATGATCCACGGCCTGCCGAACGGCTGGGGCTTCCTTGGCAACCTGCACCTGCTGGCAGACTGGACCGATGGCTGCATCGGCGTGACCAATGCCGAAATGCAGGCTATCTGGTCACAAGTCCCCGATGGCACCCTGATCGAGATCCGCGCATGACCCCCGACCGTGCCACCACCGCCCTGTCACCTTCTGTTAACCAGTTACTGGAAATCTGATGTCATTCTCTCTCAAGCCGCTCACCCTCGGTCTTGCCCTTGCCGCGCTTGTCATGGGCTGTGTCTCAACAGCCCCCTCCCCTGCGCTTGACGCCAGCGCATCCACCACGACGTTTTCGTTTACCCGCGAGGCGCTGCACCGTGGCGTGAAGCGGGGAGGAAGCGTTGATGTCGAACCTTCCCTCCAGACCCACAAATATCAGGTGGCTTGCCTCAATGGCACCGGAAGCACCACCGCGGCGGCCCGGTTCAAGAAAGCCACCGCGATCATCAACCGCACGCAGCCTCAGGTTTATGAAAGCTTCATGGGAGACTCGCATCAGACGCGGGACATGATCCGCGACGCGAACGCCCAGATCGTCACCCAGGTCGGCTGTCAGGTCGTCGGGCTTGATCGCAGGGTTGTCACGCATGATACGATGCAACTGTTCAGGTGGGCCCACAAACGCAATGTCCTCCCTCAGGCCATCGGGGTGAATTGACAGTTTCGGGCCACCATCGTCATGCTGGTGGCCCACCAGACACCTTCACCGGCAGCGTTCATCGTTCTCAGACAGGCGCTCAGGCAAGTTCACGTCAGAAACATGGGTATCCCCCTCTGCTAAAGGCCCCGAATGACCCCCGAACTCACCGTTCTTGCCCTGTGTGGCCTGCTGCAGATGGCCCAATTCGCGCTGTTCGCCGTTCCGGCGAACCTTGAACTGGGCACGCGCTATACCTCCAGCCCGCGCGACAAGCCGCCCGAACACGGGCTGTCCACCCGCACCGGGCGGCTGCAACGCGCCATGAACAACCATTTCGAGGCGCTGATCCTGTTCACCCTTGCGGTGGTGGTGGTCACCCTGTCGGGCCAGTCCTCGGTGGTGACGCAAACCGCTGCCTGGGTGTTCCTTGCCGCCCGCATCCTTTATGTTCCCGCCTATGCCTATGGCTGGCGGCCGTGGCGTTCGGCCATCTGGGCGGCGGGGTTCTTCGCCACCCTTGTGCTGCTGCTGGCCGCCCTGTTCTGACCTGTCCGTAACCTGCAAAGGCCCGTCCGATGCCCCGCCCCGCGACCCTGTTCTTTCCCGCCCCTGCGTCCGATGCCGCGCAGCGCCTTGCCCGCGCCGCCGCCTTCCGCGCCGCCACCGGCACGGCCTTCGCCAGCGATGCCGCGGCGCTTGGCTTCCTGTCGGGCGTGTTCCTGCCCCGCTCGGGCCGCTGGGCCTATGCCGCCACGCCCAAGGCGGCGTCGTCCTCGCTCAAGCGGCTGCTGTTCGAACTGGAATTCGGCCTGCCCCTGCCCGGTGACGTGACCGATGCCGAAGACCCCAACGGCGACGCCCCGGCGACCCGCGTCCTGTCATCGCGGCTGATCTGCCCGCTGTGGGAACTGGACGATCCCGCCGCCGCCCTGTCGGGCGCGCTGCGCATCACCGCGGTGCGCGACCCGGAACTGCGGGCGATCTCGGGGTTCAAGCACATCTGCCGGTCGCATGTGCTGAAGCACGTTCCCTATTACACCGACCGGCTGCACATCTCGGCGCTGACGGGCCTGAACTGGGCCAAGGAAAGCTATCGCCCCTCGGGGTTCGAGAAGTTCCTTGAATTCATCGCCGCCTGCTATGCCGACAACCGCGCCGATCTGGTTGATCCGCACTGGCAGCGCCAGGTTGACAGCATCATGCCGCAGGTGTTCCGCCCCGACCTGATCGCCCATGTCGAAGACCTCAACCCCTTCCTGCATCAGATCGCTGACCGGCTGGGGGCCCCCCTGCCGCAGGATTTCGTCATGCCGCACAGCAACGCCAGCCCCGACCAGACCGGGCGCGAGCTGATCACCCCCCGCGCGGCCGAACTGATCCGCCAGATCTATGCCGCCGATTATGCCGCTTTCGGCTATTCGACCGAGATCGGCCCTTTCCCTGAACCCCCGACCGGGCAGCCCTGAGCGCAAGACGCAAGCAAGACGCCCGGAAGACGCAAAGAAGACATCCGAATCCGAAGGAACCGACCCATGGCAGAGTTTGACGTGATCATCATCGGCGCGGGCCCCGGCGGCTATGTCGCCGCCATCCGCGCCGCCCAACTGGGCCTGAAAACCGCCTGTGTCGAGGCGCGCGAAACCCTGGGCGGCACCTGCCTGAACGTGGGCTGCATCCCGTCGAAGGCGCTGCTGAACGCGACGCATCAGTTGCACGAAGTGCATGAAAACTTTGAAAAGATGGGCCTGATGGGCGCCAAGCCCACGGTCGATTGGGACCGGATGCTGCGCTACAAGGACGATGTGATCGCCGGCAACACCAAGGGCATCGAATTCCTGTTCAAGAAGAACAAGGTAACCTGGCTGAAAGGCTGGGGCTCGATCCCGGCGCCGGGCCAGGTCAAGGTTGGTGACGAGGTTCACACCGCGAAAAACATCGTGATTGCAACGGGTTCCGAGGCCTCGGTCCTGCCCGGCATCACCGTCGATGAAGAAGTGATCGTCACCTCGACCGGCGCGCTGGCCCTGCCGAAGATCCCGAAGTCGATGGTCGTCATCGGTGCCGGCGTGATCGGGCTGGAAATGGGCAGCGTCTATGCCCGGCTTGGCGCCGAGGTGACGGTGGTCGAATATCTGGACGCCATCACCCCCGGCATGGATGCCGAAGTGGCCAAATCCTTCCAGCGCATCCTGCAGAAGCAGGGCCTGAAGTTCGTGCTGGGCGCCGCCGTGCAGGTGGTCGAGAAAACCGCGAAAGGCGCCAAGGTCACCTGGAAGCTGCGCAAGGACGACAGCGCCGGCGAGATCGAGGCCGATGTCGTTCTGGTGGCAACCGGCCGCCGGCCCTATACCGCCGGCCTCGGGCTTGAGGCGCTTGGCGTCGAGATGGGCCCGCGCGGCACCGTCAAGACCGACGACCACTTCCGCACCAGCGTTCCCGGCCTTTATGCCATCGGCGACGCCATCGCCGGCCCGATGCTGGCCCACAAGGCCGAGGATGAGGGCATGGCCGTGGCCGAGATCATGGCCGGCAAGTACGGCCATGTGAATTACGGCGTGATCCCCGGCGTCGTCTACACCACCCCCGAAGTGGCCGCCGTGGGCCTGACCGAAGAACAGCTCAAGGACCAGGGCCGCGCCTACAAGGTGGGCAAGTTCAGCTTCATGGCCAACGCCCGCGCGAAGGCCGTGTTCCAGGGCGAAGGCTTCGTCAAGATGCTGGCCGACAAGGAAACCGACCGCATCCTTGGCTGTCATATCATCGGCCCGGGTGCCGGCGACCTGATCCATGAAATCTGTGTCGCCATGGAATTCGGTGCCGCGGCGCAAGACATAGCGCTGACCTGCCACGCCCACCCGACCTATTCGGAAGCGGTGCGCGAAGCCGCCCTTGCCTGCGGCGACGGCGCGATCCACGCCTGAAAACAGCGAAAGCCCTTGCGGGCTTTCATCTGTCTTCAAATATCCCGGGGGTCCGGGGGCAGCGCCCCCGGCCCTTTGATTCAGTGCACCGGCTGGATGAAGGTGCCGTTGCGCAATTCGGCAAAGGCCTGCCCCAGTTCGGCCTCGGTGTTCATCACGATCGGCCCGGCCCAGGCCACCGGCTCTTCGATCGGCGCCCCGCTGACCAGCAGGAAGCGCACGCCTTCCGGCCCCGCCGTCACCGTCACCGTATCGCCATCGCCAAAGCGCACCAGCGTACGGTTGCCCGACAGATCGCGGATATTGACCTCGCGGCCGGCCACTTCCTTTTCCAGCCGCACGCCTTGCGGGGCGGCCGCATCGTCAAACCGGCCCGCGCCTTCAAAGACATAGGCAAAGGCCCGGCGGCGGGTATCGACGCGGAATTCCTTGCGCTTGCCCGGCGCCACGAAGACATCCAGATACTGCGGATCGGCCGCGATGCCATCGACCGGGCTTTTCACGCCGCGATAATCCCCGATCACCACCCGAAGGCTGCTGCCGTCATCCTCATGCCGTTCGGGCAGTTCCACGCCGGGAATGTCCTGATAGCGCGGGTCGGTCATCTTCAGCGCCTTGGGCAGGTTGCCCCAAAGCTGAAAGCCGTGCATCCGCCCCTGCGCATCGCCCTTGGGCATTTCCTGATGCAAAATCCCCCGGCCCGCCGTCATCAGTTGCAGGCTGCCCGGCCCCAGGATGCCCCGGTTGCCCAGCGAATCACCATGCTCCACCGTGCCGGCCAGAACATAGGTGATGGTCTCGATCCCCCGGTGCGGGTGCCATGGGAAGCCCGCGCTGTAATCGCGCGGATGATCGCCGCGGAAATCGTCGAACAACAGGAACGGATCGGCCTCGGTCGGGTCCTGGAACCCGAAGGCACGGTGAAGATGAACGCCCGCGCCCTCGATATGCGGTTGGGCGCGGCGGGTTTCCAGAACGGGACGGAACGACATGGCCGGTCTCCTTGGAAGGGGTTTCGTTGCGGCCAAGATGGGGCGTTTCCGGCGTCTCGCCAATACGCAGGCGCACAAGCCGACTGTGCAGAAATGCAGAACTGGCACCGCCAGCCTTGCCCCGGAACGCCGGTTCCCCTTAGCCCGACAGGTGCCGCAGCCCCTGAATCACATCGGTCCGCACCGCCAGACGCAGCCCCGGCTCATCGCCCGCCCGCAACGCGGCCAGGATCATCCGGTGGTGGGTGGGCGGGTCGCGCCGGTTCAGCCGGGCATAGACGGCGCGCATCGTGGGGCCCAGTTGCAGCCAAACCGTCTCGGTCAGCGCCAGCATCGCCGGGGTCTGCGCCCGCAGGTACAGGGTGCGGTGAAACTCAAGGTTGGTGCGGACATAGGCCACCGCATCCTGCCGCACCGCCGCCTCGGTGTTCTGTGCGTTGATTGCCGCCAACCGCTCGATCAGGGCGAAATGCGCCCGCGGCAGCGCCCGAGAGGCCATCTCCGGCTCCAGCAGCGCCCGCACCGCCGCCAGCTCCTCGATCCGCTCGGGCGAAAGCTCGGGCGTCGAGATCCGGCCCGACGAAGACAGCGTCAGCGCCCCTTCGGCCACCAGCCGCCGCACCGCTTCGCGCGCGGGCGTCATCGACACGCCGAACTGCCGCGCCAACCCCCGCAGCGTCAGCGACAGGCCGGGTGTCAGCTCGCCGTGCATCACCTGCTGGCGCAGCGTGCGATACAGCCGCTCATGGGCGGCCAGATCGGGCAAGGTGGGGCGGGGCGGCGTAGGCATGACGCAGGGAAGCAAAGCGCCGCCCGGGGGTCAATCCCCGAAGCGCAGCCGGTGCAGATCCTGCCCGTGGCTGCGCAGCCAGGCCCGCTCGCGCTGCCAGCCGGGGAAGATGCGCCCCACCACCGCCCAATAGGCCGGGGAATGGTTCATCTCGACCAGATGCGCCACCTCATGCGCGGCCACATAGTCCAGCACCGAAGCCGGCGCGAGAATCAGCCGCCAAGAATACATCAGCCGCCCGTCCGGGCTGCATGATCCCCAGCGGGACCGCGTGTCGCGCAGGGCCAGCCCGGTGAAGCCGCGCCCCACCTGCGCGGCATAGCGTGTTGAGGCCGCGGCCAGCCGGTCACGCGCCAGCGCCTTGAGCCAGGCCCCCGCCCGCACCCCGGCCTGCGCCGGATCACCCGGCACCAGCAGCGCCCCGCCTTCAACCCGCACCGCCCGGCCTGTGGCCGCCTGCACCAGCCGCAGCGGCACCCCTTCCACAGGTACCAGACTGCCAAGCCCCACCCGCTCGCCGGCGGCCTCGGGCATGGTGGCCAGCGTCTCGCGCAGCCAGCCTTCCTGTGCGGTCAGGAATCCCATCGCATCGGAGTCGCGCGCCCGCTGCGGCAGGGTCAGCGTGACCTTGCCATCCAGCCGCGACACCCGCAGCGAAAACCGCCGCGCCTGCGCGGAGCGGCGCAAATGAACCTCGACCGGCGGATTTCCCGGCAAAACCGGCATTCTTTCCCCTTGCAAAACCGTGCCGCAGCGCGCATCTCGCCCGGCATGACAAAGGCTTTGACAGCCGCCCGCAGCTATGGCAAGGGGCGGCTTTCCGATTGCCCGAACCAATGGCCCGAACTGAAGGGACGATACCCATGCCCAAGCAAGAATGGGGCACCAAGCGCATCTGCCCGACGACCGGCAAGCGCTTCTACGACCTGAACCGCACCCCCGTTGTCAGCCCCTACACGGGCGAGGTGGTGGATATCGAATCTGCGCGCCGCAAGATGGCCGCCGCGGTGATCAGCCGGGTCGTGCCTGACAAGGACGACACGCTGGTCGAAGACCTGGAAGCCGATGACGATCTGCTCGGCGCCGCCGTCGCGGATGACACCGAGATCGACGATGATCTGCTGGAAGACGACGCTGACGACAACGTCTCGCTCGACGATCTGGCCGATGTCGCGGCCGATGAGGAAGACGTCTGACAACTTCGCGCGGGGCTGCATTTTTCCCCTTGCAGCCCCCCGCGCCTTCGCCTAGACACCCGGCACCGCGGCGGGATATCCGCGGTACCTCCGGTGGGGCCGTAGCTCAGTTGGGAGAGCGCTTGAATGGCATTCAAGAGGTCAGGGGTTCGATTCCCCTCGGCTCCACCAAATCTCCTCTGGCAAGTGCCAGACAGATCTTCCATTAATGACACCAGGTTGTCCACTTAGCTGGGAAACCTGTGTCCCCGAAAGACCCGAAGCCGGTAGAGATCGCTCTGCTGGCTTTTTTGTTTCGCTCACAGAGGGAATCTGAAGCGGCGCCCGCCACCCTCCACCTCGCTGCTTTGGCTATATGACACCGCGCAAACGGCCCTAAACGGCGGTCAGTTCACCACCGTACTCCGTAGTCAATCTCCGTGGCGCAGACGTTCGACCCGCGCCGCAGAAAACTTGCGCGGATGCTTCACACCTGGATCACCTCAAGGCATACGCCGCCCGGTGTGAGAGGCCTTTCAAAGCGAACGCGCTGACTGCCAACTGGAATCTTGCAGATCCTCATTGTCAGCTCACCTTCCCGCCAGCGAACTCTCTTGCGGCATGAATGAACGCGCTGAAAGCCGCTGGCGGCGTCTTCCGGCCAGGGTAGTAAAGTGCCAGCGGGGCCAAGCTGGGGGTCCAGTCCTTCAGAACCCGCACAAGCTGCCCCGCAGCAATGTCATCGCGCACATCCGCCTCCTGGACGTATCCAAGGCCCATACCCTCGCGGGCGGCGATCCGGACAAGGCTGGCCTCGTCAAGGGTGATGGCGCCCTGCACGTCAATGTGGACGGGCACCCCGCCCTTCTCGAACCGCCAGCGCAATAGGGCGTTGTTGGGAAGGCGTGCGCGAATGCAGCGATAGCGGTACAGGTCGGCCGGGACATTCGGTGCGCCGTGCATACGCAAGAACTCGGGCGACGCGACGACAGCATTTTCGCGCGGCAGGCCGAGCGACACGGCGATCATGTCGGAGGGCACAAGATCGAGGGGTCTCAGCCCCAGATCAAACCCGGCCGCCACGATGTCGACCAGCTTCCCTTCCGTGACCAGATCAATCTTCACCTGCGGATAGCGCCGCAGGAACGGAAGGATGAGTGGCGCCATCACCTCGCGGGCGGCGGATGCGAAGGCGTTGATGCGCAATGTGCCGGTCGGCGTTTCCTGAAGCGCCTGCACCGCCAGCATCGCGTCATGGATGTCCGTCATCGCGGGCGTGATCCGCGCGACAAAGGTCTGTCCCGCATCGGTCAGCGAGACGCTTCGCGTCGTGCGGTTGAACAGGCGAACACCCAACCGCTGCTCCAGCTTGGCGATGGCGTTGCTCAGCGCCGTTGTCGACATGCCAAGTTCAAGCGCGGCGGCCCGGAACGACCCCTGGCGGGCGATGCTGAGAACGGCATCCAGATCGGCGAACAGCGGCCGGGTCATTGTCCCTGTTATCGGAATTCCTCGTGCCGATTTATCCCAATTATCGCGTCGTTCGTCCATCTCTAGATTGTCCTTCATCAGCCCCCGACACCGGCGCAGCCGATGCGGAACCTGCAGAAAACATGGATGGAGACCAAAATGACAATCACCCTGCCGAAGAGCATCAAAGCCTATTTCGACGCCGACCGAGACGGCAGCCCCGAGGCTGTGGCAGCCGCTTTCACCGACAAGGGCACGGTAAAGGACAAGGGCAAGATCCATCGGGGCCGCGAGGCCATTCGCGATTGGATCGCAGGAGAAGGACAACAATACAGCTACACGGTGACGCCGTTCCTGATCAGCACCGAAGGTGGGAAAACCCAGGTGACCGGCCACGCCGTCGGTGACTTTCCGGGAAGCCCGATCGACCTGCGCTACTTCTTCATCCTTGCGGGCGACAAGATCGCCGAACTGGAGATCACCGTATGACATCCTTCCTGGCCCTGCGGGATCATCGCGCCCTGATCCGCGATGGCACTTCGGGGGCTGGCGCTGCGACAGTGGCCATCTTCCATGGCCTGGCGCCCGCGTCCTGACCACCGCCGGCAAATTCTCCGGCACGGGATTCGTCGAAGCAGACAGACCCGCCGCGCAGGGCGCCAGACGCTGGCGGACGCGGCGCATCGGATTCGCGGCGGGTTCGACATTCTCGTAAAGGGGCTCGGCAGTTCTTTGTAGGGGGATGGTAGCATTGGCAGAAGTTCCGAAACCTCCCAAAGGCACCGCATAGCATTGAGCATTAAGGGAAAACCGGGAAGTTGCCGGTTAGGCAGGTACGCAAGTTGGCGGGGTAAAATGCGTGGTGGTGGGGCTTTGATCGCGCACCTGGCGCGCAAAGAGCAGGCATCGATCGCGCATCGCCTGTCATCTAGATAACATCTTGAGAAATAATGAGTTAAGGAGCGGCTGTTGGTTGATAACCTGCGCAAACCGTTGCTACCGGGCGCTTGCTGACGGGTGGGTTTCGGAAATCCGTGCCGAAACCTGTGCCAATGGATGAACGGAAGCGAAAACCTTTAAATATCAAAGGGAAACTTGTCATGAGGCCTTTGCAGGCGGCACGGGAGGTTTCGGAAGTGGCAGCGTCAGGAATCGGTGGCGCTAGATGGTTCCTGACGGTCTATCGAGACGTGAGGAGAGGCTGATCGACCCAAGATATACATTCGGCAAAGTGCCCGGTCGCAAGGCGAAGCTCAGACTTTCCGGGCGCTTTGCCGTGGTGCTACCTAGCTAATGATAACCCGCTGGGACTTTCCGCCGATGACCTTTACCAGGCGCACGGTAGTACCGCCCTCTGGGAACATTTGGCCAGGAACTACCCATCGCACCGATGAGAGCAGATAGTATTCGCCATCAGCCACGCCTGCGAACTCGAAGTTCCCTTGAGCGTCACAGACTGCAGTACGCTTCATAGTCAAGTACCTGGGGTCGATACCGGCCCGCGAAAGACCCACAAGACTGCCAAGTTTTCCGCCGCTGACGTTGCCATATCCTTGCGAAATCCGCTGCTTCGCGTACGTCCCGGCTGGGATAAGTTCAATCTCGTTGCCTGCACAGGTTACAACGCCGCCACCTGCCTGGCGAAGGAATGACTGCCCGGAAATGGTGGCAGGCCCGGACCTATTGATAAAAGACACTTCTGCGGGATCAAAAGGAACAGTCGTTGTAACGGTTGTCGCACAAGCACAAAGCACCAGCAAAAATGTGAAAACTGGCTTCATAGTAACCCTCTCTGCTTAAGGTGTTCGACAAAGGTAGACCACGCGACCGACGACGCGCAGCTCGTGCGTGTCGTCGGGGCCGAATGTTTCGACTGGATAGCCTTCAGCTGTGTTGTCAGAGACCAGCTCAAGACGTCCATCCATGCGCCACCGCGCGCGCTTCACCAGCAACTGATCGCTGACATTGAAAACGTAGATGCAGCCATGTGCAACGTCGCACTGACTGTGATCGACGACGAGGATCGCTCCGTCGGGAATCGTCGGCTTCATACTGGTGCCGCGCGCGAAGATGATCGAGCAACGATCCGGGTTACCGCCCCTGTCGCGCAGGAAGTTGCGGTCAAATGCAATGACGTTGTTTACTTGTTCCGACGCTGGAACGGCCCCAGGCCCCGCTGACGCCTGCACTTCGGAAAACACTGGTAGCCGCACAAAACTCGGCTGGTCATGTCCGGAAGGCGAGCCAGGAACCGATATCGACTTGGCAGCCCTATTCCGCGGATCTTTCCTCCTCCTTGCATCAAGAAATCCCTGCACTGGTCCGGGAAGAGCGTAGTCGGGAGTGAGGAACATTTCGCCCTCTCCGGTGACCAGCCAGTTCAAGTCTATGCTCCAAGCCTCGCGATATCGCTCAAGCATTGTTGCGTCAGGGGTTCTGTCTCCGCGCTCGTAGTTCGCGATCGTGCTTTTACTCACGCCGGTACGCTCTGCAAACACTTCCCTATCTTCGATCCCGGTCGCAGATCGAACATCGCGCAATCTTTGCGCAAGAGGGGTGCGAGGTTCGATCTCAGGTCGTGCCAAGGCTCCACCATTAATCACGAATGAGCTTTACAAAGGCCCAATCGTGATTTATCCCATGCTTGTGCGATGCGCCGAAGTGCATCGCGGTTGCGTTTGTCGTCCCAAACAAAGGCGGGCCGCGCCAACGGCCCGCCAAAGCCGGAGGAAGCCTAATGGCAAAACAGACCTGGTCGAAGGCCAGGATCAAATGCGCCCTTGAGGAACGCGGCATGACCCTGACGGGTTTGGCCGAGCTCAAGGGGATCGATCCTCGCAACTTCCGGGCCGTCTGGTCGCGGAAAGTACGGTCCGCCGAACAGGCCATCGCCGAGTATCTCGGTGTGCCTGCCGCCGAACTGTTCCCTGACCGCTATCCCATCAGGAGATCCTCGATCCTTTCTAAGGAAAACGAAGACCTGATTGCGAGTCAAAAAGCGGCCCGTGATCCTGACAGGAGGGCGGCAGCATGACGCAGATTTCGTCCAGAACTGCCCCGGTCTTTGACAAGAGCGGCGCTGGTTTCCGCGGGTCAGCCCGCGACCTGGGTGAGGTGCTGGCCTATCTGGCCGGCGGTGTGCGCCCCGAGGGCGCCTCTCTTGCCCGTCTGCACCTTTCCTTGCGCGGGCTGCAGGGGTTCCTGCTGCAAGAGGCGGAAGATCAGGCCTATCGCGAAGTCATCGCCCGCGCGGTTTCGGTACCGTTTGATGGTGACGGCAGTCCGCAGTTCGGGGTGTCGTGATGCGCGGCGTTCGCTTCGACGATGTCGCCGGCGTCATCGCCCTTTTCCTGCTGCTGATCGGTGGCTTCTGGGTTTCGGCCGGAATCGGCCTTCCCACCGGCGCTGACCAGCTTCTGCAGGCGGTTCCCGCCCGCTGACTGAACATGCACCGCGCGACGAACGCGCGGGCCACCCTTTGCTTGCAGGCACACCATGAATTCTTTCCCTATCCTCGATCTATCGATCAGGGACATCGACGTCCCCGCCGACCGGGCGCGGGATTATGACGACGCCGGTGCGCAGATGCTGGCCGGCATCATTGCCGCGCAGGGTCTGCATCACCCGATCCGGGTGCGTCGGACCGGCGGACGCTACAGCCTGATCAGCGGGCTCATGCGCCTGCGGGCGTTCGAACTGCTGCAGCGCGAGACTATCCCCGCCAGCCTGTCGGAGGCCGACAGTGACGAGGCTGCCCGGCTGGAAGAGGTGATGGAGAACCTCGGCCGGTCGGAGCTGATCGCCCTGGACCGCTGCCATCACCTGTATGAGCTGAAGCAGGCGTGGGAGGCGGGTAAAGCTCGGCCGCTGATCGAGGTGTTGATCAATGATGGTGGAAAAACTTTTTCCACCTCTGACAATCATCCTGAGGTCTTCGGGTTCGCGCGATCGGTCGCAGAGAAGGTGGGGCTGACCAAGCAAGCCATTAACATGGCCGTCAAGATCTGGGTCGACCTCTCATCGGCCTCCCGTCTGCGCCTTGTTGGTACGAAGCTCGCGACCAAGCAGACCGAACTGAAGGCGCTGTCCGAGGAGCCTGCCCCGCGTCAGGCGAAGATCCTTGATCTGATCCTGGGCGACGCCAGGCCCGACATCGAGAACGTGGCGGCGGCGCTGGCCTATCTGGAAAACGGCATCCAGCCCACCGCCCTGGAACGCAAGTTCAGGGCGCTGTCAGATGGCATCAAGGCGCTGCCCGACGAAAGCCTCGACCTGCTGCTGGTCGAGAACGAGGCCCGCGTTATCGCATCGCTGAAGCGCAGGGGTCGCATCTGATGGCCCGCTACCGCGACCCCTTGACCAAGGATCTGTTTGCCTGGGAACCCCCGAAGGTTTCTGTTGGCTACGGTGCCGAGGTCACGGGTCGTGGTCCGCTGGACAACCGGATCGCCAGGATCATCGGCCAGGCGCTCAGGGATGCCCGCGACGACGGGCTGAGCCGGTCAGAGGTGGCGCGCCGGATGGTCAGCTATCTGCGGCGGCCGATTTCTGAGGCGATGCTGAACAAGTGGTCGTCGGAGGGGTCGGAAGATCACCGCATCCCGCTCGACGCGTTCATCGCCCTTGTCCACGCAACCGACGCCCGTGATCTGCTTGGCTTTATACCGGGCGAATTCGGGATGTCGGTCATCGACTCTGAATACGCAGGGATGATCAAGCTGCACCTGATCCGCGAGAGAAAGCGCGAGATCGAAGCCATCGAACAGGCCCTTGAGCGTGAGGTGATCGCGCAAGGGAGGGCGCGCCGATGAACGGTATGCTTCCCGTCAGGTTTCAGGGCGCGCCATCCGTGTTTCGCGAATACCTGACAGCGCGAGAGATCGCCGAACTTGCCGCCAGCCGCGGGGGCGACGGCTTTCCCGCGACCGAGCGGGGCGTGCGTACCCACGCTGAGAAGCGTGGATGGAACGGCCTGCCAGAGCATCTGTCTCGCTGGCGCAATGCTGATGCCAAGGGGGGCCGCCCGAGCCGCGAGTATCATATCTCACTGCTGCCGGACTATCTGCGGACTGCAATGGCAGCTACCGATATGCAGGCCAGCATCGTCAGGCAGCACCAGGCCGAGCAAGCGCTTGATCAGCGCAAGGTCGATGCGTTGCGCGCGGCGGCGCTTCCAGCGGCGCGACGGGCGGTCATGTTGGCCCGCGCTGAAATCCTGCGGTCGATCGAAGGCTATGCCATCGCGCACCAGCAAACTCGGGCTTGGGGAATTGCCTCATTCCTCGAGGCGCAGGCGGATTGGGTTGCCCGGCAGGCGACAGAGCGTCGTCGTGATACCGGGATGCCCCTGACGGGCCGTGAAATCGCCACCCTGGCGCGGCGATTGGTGCTGACCTCGGATGATGGCTTCCAGCTCTCTCCCGATCTGCTGGAAGCCGCCAATGATCGCGCGCGATCACCTGAATTGTCAGAGCGGACGCTGTGGCGGTGGTTTCAGGCTCGCGATGAGCGCGGAATTCTCGCCCTGGCTCCGATCCCGCCGAAGCAGGCCGATCCGATCCCGCAGGCCTTCTTTGACTTCATGGCCTATTACGCCATCCCGAGCAAACCATCGATCGCCAATGCGCATCGCAAATGGCTGGACGATGTCGAGGCGCGGCAGGGCGTCCAGTTGATGCCGCTGACCCTGAGTCAGGTCACGCGCATCCTGCGGGATCGACTGAACAACATCGAAAAGAACGTCGGCCGCGAGGGAATCCTGACGCTCCGGGCCCGGATGTCATACGTCACCCGGACGACCGACGACATGTGGCCTACCACGGTCTACACAGCCGACGGCAAGACGTTCGATGCCGAAGTCGCTGATCCGGTATCTGGCAAGCCCATGCGCCCGGAGATCACGTCTGTCCTGGACGTGGCCACCAGGCGGTGTGTGGGATATGCGGTCAGCCGCAAGGAAAACGTCATTGCAGTGACCGAGGCCCTGCGCCGGTCCTGTTCGACCCACGGCATCTGCGCGATCTTCTACACTGACCGGGGTGCTGGCTACAAAAACAAGCGCTTCGATGATGATCGCTTCGGCGGCCTCATGGCGCGGCTGGGCATCACGAAGATGCACGCGCTGCCCTACAATTCCCAGGCCAAGGGTATCATCGAGCGGTTCAACCACGTCTGGAACGACCTTGCCAAGCGCATGCCCACCTACATGGGGTGCGACATGGACAAGGAGGCCAAGAAGGCCATCCATCAGGAAACCCGCCGCGAGATCAAGGAATTCAGGGTGGCGCGTCGCCTGCCCAGTTGGGCAGAGTTCATCGCCGCGGTGGAGAAGACGATCAACGATTACAACGCACGGCCGCACACCGGGCTGCCGCGTTTCGAAGACCCTGAAACCGGCCGCCAGCGGCACATGACCCCGAATGAGGCCTGGGCGCTGCATGTCCAGAACGGGTTTGAGCCGGTGATGATCGATCCCGAGGAAATGGACGATCTGTTCCGTCCCCACGAAATCCGGACGACGCGCCGTGCCCTCGTCGAGTGGAACACCAACGAGTATTACCACCCCGATCTCGAGGCCTATCACGGCGAAAAGGTCGCGGTGGGCTACGACCTGCATCAGGCCGACCGGGTCTGGGTGCGCGAATTTGATGTCGAGGAAGGTCAGCCAGGCAAGCTGATCTGCGTGGCCGAGTTCGGCGGTAATGCACAGCGCTACATCCCGCTGACCGCAGAACAGAAGGCGCTCGAAGACCGCAACCGCGCGGCCCTGAAACGCCTCGATCGCCGCCGCACTGACAAACTCGCGGAACTGGATGCCCCGCTCCTGGAACAGCAGGCCGTCGAGATCGCCGACTTCGTCGACATCACGCCCCGTGCAGCCGAGCCGTTGATGCTTGCCGTCGACAACTCCGATCCATCGGCGGCGCCCGCGCAACGGCGCGTCTTCCGGTCCGACGAGGAGCTTGCTGCCTGGGCGCTGCAGCATCCGGGCGAACTCACCCCCAACCAGATCCGCGTGTTGCGGGACTGCATCGCGAATTCGACGGCCAGAAAGGTTCTCGAAATGGCCGGCATCGACACGGAGGCGCTTCGAATCCTCCTCCGTGCCGCTGCCTAAACCAGAAACGTCAGGAATGAGGAGAGCATAACATGAAACCCGCATTTGTCGAGACGAGCAACGTCCGACAGTTTTACGGCGCACTGAAACGGGTCAACGAGCGCGGCGCCATCGAGGCCTGCATGGTTGTCGTCGATGGCAAGCCCGGCTTGGGCAAGACGACGACGCTGAGCCGTTGGGTGACCCAGACCGGCAGCATCTATCTGCGCGCACAGAAGGGCTGGGACTACAGCTGGTTCATTCAGGAAATCCTGACGGAACTTTCGGTGGACGCGAAAAGCATCCGCGGCAAGCGCGAGCGGTTTGCCCGTGTCCTGGACGAGCTGGCCAACCGCGCAGAGCGGGCAGCCTTTGAGGACAAGACCTTCGGCCTGGTGATCGACGAGGCGGATCTGGTTTCGAACCGCGGCGAGATCATGGAAGCGATCCGGGGTATTTCCGATCTGCGGTTCCTGCCCACGATTCTGGTCGGCATGGGGTCGCTGCGTGACAATCTGCGCCGCTTCCCCCAGATCGAAAGCCGCGCGCCCAACAAGGTGGCGTTTCAGCCCGCGACGCTTGACGACGCCAAAGCACTCGTCTCGGGCCGGTGCGAGGTGCCGGTCGCATCTGACCTGGTCGAGTTTGTCTGGAGGGTTTCCAAGGGCTTCAACCGGGAAATCCTTGAGGCCATTGCCCATATCGAGCGGTTTGGACTGCGCTTCGATCCCGGCTCCGCAGGGATCACGATCGCCGACATGGCCGGCCAGGTCATCATGAATGACCGCACCAGCGGAAAGCCGATCATCATTCCGGGGGCGGCGTGATGGTTGATCGGCACCATCCCGGCGCGGCCCCGACTGCCCTGCTGCAACGCCTTGGCAGCGGCGTTTGCCTGACCATTGGTCAGTTGGCGGCCGATCTTGACCTGACAAACCGCCAGGTCTCGAACGCGGCAGCGGTCTTGCTGCGCCGCGGCTATCTCGACCGCATGGCGATCGGGTGTTTCCAACTGACCGACGCTGGCCTTGCAGCCGCGTTCGCGGGCGAAACGATCACGAGCGGCCCCATAGGGTCGAACGGAAATCCACGGCGCTATCGGAACAGCCTGCGTCAGCGTGCCTGGACATCCATGAAGACCAGGCGCGTGTTTACGGTGCCAGATCTGGTCGTGGATGCCGCCACCGGCGACGACACGAACCCGGGCGACAATCTACAGCGGTATCTGCGGGGCCTCGCCGCCGTCGGGTACGTCTCGGTTTCGCGCCGCCGCGTCACTGGCACCGCACCGACCAGCCCCGGATACAAGCTCTTTGCCCTGGTGCGCGACACCGGGCCCGTGGCGCCGGCGCTTTGCGCGACAGGGATCCATGACTTCAACCTCGGGGAGGATGTCCTGTGCCCCCCGCGTTGAACCTCGACCTTCCGGAGCCGGAGTGGATTGGCCTGCTGCGCGCAGAACGCGCCAAGGGCAAGTCTGTCAGCCAGATCGCCCGTGAAACCGGCATGGCGCGGCCCTCGGTCTCGATGCTGCTGTCAGGAACCTATCCTGCCCAGAGCCTCGATCTCTGCACCGCGCGGCACGCTGCCCGGGTGGTCCAGATCTATCAGGATCGGGTGCTGTGTCCTCATCTGCGCACGGCGATCGCGAAGGCCGCCTGCCGCGCCCATGCCGAGGCGCCGATGTCCACGTCACATCCCGACAAACTCAGCCACTGGCGCGCCTGCCGCGCCTGTGCGGTCAACCCGATTGCCCATGAGGTTCTGAAATGAGCCGCCCGCCCCTTTCCCAGCAGCTCGAGGCGATTGAGTACGGCCCGGCCGCAAAGGCGCTCTTCGACAGTCTTATCGGTGTCTCGGCCGCAGACGAAAACGGCGCCGTCGTGCTGGTCGCCGCTGCCGTGCTGCTGGCCCGCCAGCACCCGGGCGAGACGCCCAAGGATGGCGCCGCGCTGATGGGCCTGACCGAGGAATTCGGCGACCTGGTCTTTAACGTCCGGGCAGAAATGCAAGGGCCAACCGGACGATCAGCCGGCCTCCGCCTTGTTGGAGGTACCGATGTCTGCAGGTGAAATCCGCCAGGACCGCAGCGACCGCGAAATCCTGGTCTCGGCCGGGCGCGCACTTGGCAAGATCGATACCCATGGCCTTCGCGCCCTCACCAGCCTCAGCGTCCGGGACATCGAGGACATGGCCATAGCCCTGGTCATCCTCGGCCTGGTCGCAATCCCCCCAACTCAACTGCAACCCCCGGAGCAGCTCGTAACTGCCCGCCTGAAGGAGTTTTGACGAATGGCCCAACACGAAACGGCTTTCACACCGAAGGAAATCCCGGACGGCAAGGTGGTCTTCAATGGCAAGACCTATATGACCGACGCCCGTGGCGCCCTGATCCCGATCGAGACGATCAAGGCCCAGCACCAGCTCGAGGATGCGCTCGTCCGCGAACAGTTCGGTTGGTTCCTCGCCCTGGTCGAACAGATCAATCGGTTCCGCGGCCACCTGTTTGGCGACCTGGGTGAATTCGACGCCCTGCTGGCCGAAAAGTATGGCGTCGAAAAGGGCGGGACCAAGGGCAACCGCACCTATGCGACCGTCGATGACTGCTTCCGCATCAGCATCCGGGTGCGCGACGCACTGGATTTCGGGCCCGAGCTGCAACAGGCCAAGGCGCTGATCGACGAGTGTCTGCGCAATTGGTCGGAAGACGCCGCCGCGCCGCTGCGTGTCATCGTGAACGGCGCGTTCAACGTCGACAAGGAAGGGCTGATCAACAAGTCCGAGATTTTCAAGCTGCTGCGGCACGACATTCAGGATCCGCAATGGCTGTCGGCCATGGATGCGCTGCGCGATGCGATCCGTGTCACCGGCTCGCGCACGACGCCGGAATTCCGGATGCGCACAGGGCCGGGCGAAGAGCTTGTCTCCGTCAGCCTGAACCTGTCGCGGGGGGGGCTGACATGATCCGCTATTCCTTCGATCCCCACCTCATTCCCCGCATCCAGTCTGGGTTGATTTGCCAGACCTTTCGCCAAGCCCAAACGGGTCATGCCCGAGTTGGGGATCGTATCCGCCTGACCAGGATCGGCAGCAAAGACCCGATCATTCCCGACCCCGTCTGCTTGGCTGTCGAGATGTGCGAGCTGGTCTGGACCCGCGACATTGCCG
Organism: Pseudogemmobacter blasticus; assembly: GCF_003071405.1. Lineage (NCBI taxonomy): Bacteria > Pseudomonadati > Pseudomonadota > Alphaproteobacteria > Rhodobacterales > Paracoccaceae > Pseudogemmobacter > Pseudogemmobacter blasticus. Next base: position 1,615,121 of record NZ_CP020470.1, read on the forward strand.
AAAACTACTGCAGCTTATCGTCGGTACGGCAAGCCGGCATGCCGATCGTCCATCTCGAGAAGTTCGCAATCTCGCTGGGCTACCCCTCCTTTGCCGAATTCGATGCTGACCTTGCAACCTGGTTTGACGGTCCGCCCGCTTCCGGCGTGATCATCAGCTGGGCCCCGCCGGCACCTGACCTGGTGAGGATGGCGGCGTGAACATCCCTTTCCACACCCGCACCGGGATCATCGACCTCGGGTGCCTTCGGTCGCAGGATCTGACAGCCGAAGCCCTGGGCGAGGCGATGGCCAAGATCAACCGCTTCGGTGGCCGCACCCCGGAGCCATGGTCTGTCGCCGCGCATTCGCTGCTGGTCGAGGCCCTGTGTCCGCCGGATCTGCGCGGCTGGGCGCTGCTGCATGATGCTCACAAGGTCTTTCTCGGCGACTTGATGGATCCGTCGGTCGAACTGATTTGCCAGTCCGGCACGCGGTTGGCCGTCGAGAATGCCATCGCCAATGCCGAGGCGAAGGTCGACCGGGCCATCGCGGCGGCCTGGGGCATTGCCCTGCGATCCAAGAGCGAGGCGCTGCTCTCGGCCTGTCAGATCGCCTTCATGGCAGAGGTCTGGACCTTCATGCAGGTACAGCCCGGGCGCCTTAGCCCGCACGACGCCGACCTGCTGGACCGCGCCGTCCAGTTCCTGCGCGAGAACCCGCACCTCGCCTGGGGCGACTGGCGGCCCGTGCGCGATCACTGGGTCGCGAACGTCAAGCTCATTGCCAAGACGGGGCGGCTTGCACCGCCCAGTCCGATCGATCCGTCCAGCGCTGTGCTGGCCGGCTAACCCGCCCGTGAAGGAGAGAACCACATGGGAACTGTTACCAAAGACGCGCTGATCAAGGCCGTGGCCGAACAGACCGGGGCCAGCGCTGCCACCACCAAGGCGACCATCGAGGCTTTCCTTGATGTCACCCGCAAACGGGCCGATTCCGGCGACACCGTCCGGCTGAACGGCTTCGGGGCCTTCCAGGTCAAGGCGCGCCCGGCCCGCATGGGGCGCAACCCGGCCACCGGAGAGCCGGTCGACATCCCGGAAACGCGCCGCCTGACCTTCAAGGCCGCGAAGGGGGTGTGAGGTGACCGACGAAATCACCAGGCTGGTCGAAAAGGTGCGCGCGCGGGCCGACGTGCCGCGTGTGCGGTCCAGCGAGATCCGCAAGATCATCGAAACGCTCGCTGCCCTTGCCGGCGAGGGGCTGATCGATCTGGCGGCCCTCACCCCCGAACCCGCGGAAACCACCTGAAGCGAAACCTGTCCCGGCTTCGGCCGGGGCATGGTCGGCCGGCCATGGTGGCCCGGCCCTGATGAGCAGCCCAGAGGTGCCCCATGACCTACATGTTGCGCGACCGTCCGGATGGGCAGGTCGAAATCGTACTTTCACGGCCAGTCCTGGTTGGCATCTTTCCTGAACGGGATGTCGCGCTCCGGGTTTGCGCCTTCCTGCAGGATGAGGCCGTCGACTGGCCAGAGGATCAGCCAGCCGGATTTGCCACGGCCGCCTCTGATGCGGCCGAAGCCGAGGCCGAAGATCTGGACGCCCTGGCCGAAGTTGTCGCTCCTGCGCCGCGCCGCCGCCCCCCCCTGTCAGGAATTTGCCCGCTGTTGTTTCGGAACGGCCTCTGCCTCCGCCGTTCCTGACACCCGCGCCGAGCAACCTGACGGAAGACCAGAAGGACGCGGCATTCCGTCGGCTCTCGGCCGGGGAGAAGCTGGCAGCCGTTGCGCCGGAATTCGGCCTGTCCATGGGCCAATTGCGCGGCATGTGGGCCAACCAGAAGCGCCACCTGCAAAAGCACCTGGCCGAAGGTGGTCAGCAGCCCTGCGCCAACTGTCAGCGGCCCTTCCTGCCCTCGATCTCGAACCCGCACACCTGCGCGAGGTGCAGCCGTGACTGACCTGGAAAGCACCCTGAAGGCCGCAGAGCGGGATTTCCCGATTGGCCGCCGTGTCCGTTACTTCCCCGTCCTCGGCCGGTCGGATTCCTTCGAAACCACGATCCGCTCCAAGCCCTGGGCTGTGGGGGATGGCAGCATCGTCATCGCCCTGGACGGCCGCACGGGCGGCCATTCGATCCTGCATCTGGAGGTCGTGTGATGGAGCGTATCCCCCTTCTGCCCGGCTATTACTGGGCAAAGTGGCGCATAGCCACAACGCAGACCTTGGAAGGCGATGAACTGACCCCCTCCAACACGTGGGAGATCGTGCAGGTCAATGTCAACGCGTCGTTTCTCGCGCCGGAGGAAGCGGAGGCCTTGTCGGTTTCGGTTTTTGGGGTGCGTGAGGTCCAGTGGCGCGATGGATTTGTCTGGGGGACATTCATCGCCCCGCTTCAGGCGGATGGCCAGGCGCTGAAAGGCGGTGCGAAATGACCGCCCTCCTGAAAATCATCCACGTCGCCCGGAAGGAGCTTGGGCTGGACGAAGATACCTACCGCGCGCTTCTTCTGCGGGTCACGGGCACGGAATCGCTGCGGGCCATGTCCGAGGCGCAGCGCGCCGCGGTCGTCAAGGAAATGACCCGGCTGGGTTTCAAGGTGCGGGTCGCGGGCAAGCAGCTGCCACAGTCCTTCAAACCATGGTCGCGGATGATCCATGCCCTTTGGAAGAAATGCCACCAGTTGGGCGTGATCGAGGATAGATCTGCGCCAGCCCTGCGCGCCTTCTGCAAGCGCTTCGTTGCCCATGGGCATGACGGCGTGGTCGTGGATCCCGACATGCTGTCCTACGATCAGGCCAGCCCGATCATCGAGGCGCTGAAGAAGATGGAAGCGCGCGGCGCCGCCCAGGCTGGCGGTGTGCGCTGATGGTCATGCGATCGATCCGTGCCAGCGCCAGTGATGTCCGCGCCGCCTGGCTGGATCCGGAACTTACCCTGTGTCAGGCCGCCGAGAGTGTCGGCATGTCCAAGGACGCACTGCAGGCGCGGGCGGCCCTGCTTGGCCTGCCTGCGCGCCGCACCGGGCGGCGCGAGGTGATCAGGCCGCATCATGAAGCTGAATTCCGGCTGATGTGGAAGGCCGGCGTTGCCGCACGCGAGATCGGCGATGCCTTCGGTTGCAGCTATTTCGCCGTGATCAACACGGCTGCGCGCCTCGGCCTCGTGATGCGCGGCGCCGGGTTTCGCCCGCGTCTGGCGCTGTCCGAATTTCGCGAGATCCAGTTGCGGGTTTCGATGGAGACGCGTGTCCAGGCCGAACAGCAGATGGGGGCCGCATGACCCAGAACCGCTCCTCGGCCGTGATGCAGCAACGGCGTGAACCCCATGACAGCCTGGACGACTTCCCGACGCCGCCCTGGTCCACGCGAGCATTGTTCGATCACCTGCAAAACACCCTTCTATGGCTCCACACGGACGAGGACTCCTGCCGGGAGCCGGCCGCCAACCGCGGCCACATGGTGGGGCCGCTGAAGGAATACTTCCGCGATGTCGAGGCATCGGATGTGCATGACTATGGCGCGGGGTTTCCAGTGCAGGACTACCTTTGGGGCCCCGATCCTGATCCGGTCGATTGGACCGTTACCAACCCGCCGTTTCGCCTGGCTGATCAGTTCATCGCCCGTGCGCTCCGCACCAGCCGTCAAGCCGTTGCGGTCATCGTTCGCAGCGCCTTTCTCGAAGGCATCGGGCGGTATGAGAGCCTGTTCAAACCCTATCCGCCCCGGTTGATCTTGCAGTTTTCAGAGCGCGTTGTGATGCATAGGGGGCGCCTTTCGCCTACCGGTAGCACCGCCACGGCCTACTGCTGGATCATCTGGGAGACGCATCAGCCTCGAATGCGTCGCGAACCGGAATTCGGTTGGATCCCGCCCTGTCGGCGCCGCCTTGAGCGCCCTGGCGACTATGACGTGCCGGAGGGCTGCCGGTAATGACAGCCTCGGCCGCCCTGCCTGAATCGCTCATCGACCTTGCGGAGACGCTGGGCGTCGGCGTGGCATTGCGGCTTATGCAGGAATTCGGCGGCCGGGATCTTCGCATCCCCAAAAACCCGACGGCGGACCATCCGATTATCAAAGCCCTTGGCGAAGACGATGGTCGGGCGGTATGTCACTTCATGGCGGACCAGTCTGTCTACATTCCGCACGCCCGCGCTGGCGCTCGCCGGCGATCCGTGCAGGAGTTGTCAGCGACGGGCCGCACTCGCGGCGAGATCGCCCGTATGCTGGGGCTTTCCGAGCGTCATGTGCGCAGGATCGCCAACGCGCCTGACCCGCGCCAACCCGATCTTTTCTCCGAATAAAATAATCGCCACCCCGGACGTTTGTCCGGACCTAATGGCAGTTGCGGCGGGCGATTGTCCGTCACCCGGGCGCGCACCCGGGTGGACCGGGATTTGTGATCATGAACACCAGCGATGAAGGAAAAGCCGCCCTCGAGGCCGAGGAAGGTGTCGTGCTGCGGGCCTATCGCTGCCCGTCAGGGGAGTGGACCATTGGCCCGGGGCTGACGGCCGCGTCGGGCGTGATCAAGCCGCGCGCTGGCATGGTGATCACGCGCGCACAGGCCCGCGAGCTGATGGCCGCCGCCCTGCGTCTGAACTATGAGCCCAGGGTGGCGCGCGCCATGACGCGGCTGAATGGCAGCGCGGCGCGCTTGCCTGCGCAGCACGAGTTTGATGCCGGGGTACTGTTCGACTGGAACACTGGGGCGATTGCCCAGGCATCGTGGGTGAAGCGCTGGAAAGAGGGCGCGAAAGCGGCCGTCGTGCGAGCGGCGCTGGGGCTTTGGAACAAGGGCGGCGGTCGCGTGCTGCCGGGCCTGATCGCACGGCGTCAGCGCGAAGCGGACATCCTGCTGCTGGCGAAGTATCCCGTCCGGGCCGCTGAGGCGCCCTCTTTGGGGTGGGCAACATGGGGCCTGACATTGACCGCCGCCGAAAAGGCAGCGGCGCGGGCGGCCCTGGCCCGGCTCGGCTATGCGGTCGGCGGCATCCAGGGACAGATCCTGTTGCCCGCTGTCACGACGTTCCAGGCCGACCATGATCTGACCCAAGACGGCATCATCGGCCGGGCCACGCTCAGCACGCTGCAGCGCCGGATCGACGCCGTTTCCAAGGCCACGCCGCCGGCCGCAGCAGCGCCCGCGGCGACCTATGTCACGACGACGGGCGCGGCCGACCATACGCTGCCCGGCTGGGTTGATACCGGAGTCCTGGCCGTGCTGCTGATCTGGCTGGCGGTGCTTGCCTACCGATATCGCGACGTGGTCGCGGCCAAGATTGCCAGTGCATTGCCGCGGGTTGCGGCCGTTCTCAGGAGCTTCTGATGTCTGCGACCCTCGCGTCCATCGCGCTTTCGGCCGGAATGCCGATGATCGAGCGCATCCTCTCGCGCAAGCTGGGCGATGCTGGTGGCGGCCTGGCAACCGAGGTCATGCGCCACATTGCCGACGCGCTGAAGGTGCCGCCGTCCGAGGTCGAGGCCGTGGCCGAACAGTATCCGGGCAGGGTCATTGAGGCGATGCGCACCGTCGAGCCGATGGCTCCCGAGCTGGTGGCACTCTATGCCGCCGGGCTGCAGGGCCAGTTCGCGCTGCTCCAGGCAGAGGCAGCAGAGCCGATCTGGATGCGCGCCTGGCGGCCCGGGGGCATGTACCTGATTCTGTTTCTGTGGGCTTGGAACATCGTGATCCTCCATGTCGCCAATGCGATCTGGCGGATCGCCCTGCCGCCCGCCCCCTACGACGCCCTCGGCTGGTTCACGGCGGTCTACTGCTCCCTCTACATGGGCGGCCATACCCTGAAGGACGTGATGTCGAAGTGGATCTCGAAGTGATGACCGACGTTAACTCCTTTCACGTCGAACGGATCAACCAGGCGCACAAGCGGCTGGATGAGCATGACGGCCGGCTGAAATCCGTGGAGACGCATGTTGCCGTTGCGGCCGAGCGCGACCGGCACATCCAGCAATCGCTCTCCGACATCAAGGGCTCCCTGAGCTGGATCACCCGCCTCGTCCTGGGCGGGATTGTCATGGGTGCTATCGCCTTTCTGCTCGCAGGTGGCTTCAATGTCCCGTGACGACGTGCGGCGCAAAGCGCGGTCCGACTATGTCTATCGCCGCATGATGCAGAGCACCATCGCGGCTGCCTACGGGGTTTCCGAGGCAACGGTGGGCCGCTGGAAGAAGGCGGCGAAGGAGGCGGGTGACGACTGGGACAAGGCCCGCACTGCCCATGTCATCGCGGGCGAAGGCGTAGAGGTCGTGGTGTCCTCGGTTGTCGAGGATTTCATGATCCAGGCGCAGGCCATCCTTGACGAAATCAAGGTCGGCACGCACACGACGCAGGAAAAGGTCGGCATGTTGGTCTCGCTCTCCGATGCGATGACCAAGATGGCCGCCAGCGCCAAGCGTTTCGCGCCCAAGGTGTCCGAACTGGGCGTCGCCCAGGACGTCATGGCCAAGCTCCTGGACTTCGTGCGCGAGTTCTTCCCCCAGCACGCCGCCACGATCCTTGAGATCATCGAGCCGTTCGGCGAGCGTATCGCCGAGCTTTACACCACATGACGCGGAAGCCGCAGCTGAAGGCAGCGGTCAGCAAGAAAGAGTTCCGCGACCGCCTGGCCGAGATGGCACAGGAATTCGCGCGCAACATCGAGCTGAGCGTCGAGGCCTTTCCGTCTGATCCCGCCGCCAAGGCAGAGCGCCTGCGGCGGGTTTCCATGTTTGGGGAGGATGGCTTCGAGTTCTTCCTGAAGACGTATCTGCCGCACTATGTGAAGGGCGAAGACAGCCTGTTTCACAGGGCCATCTTTGATCTGGCCCCGAAGATCCTGACGGCGAACAAGGGCTTGCGCGAGATGCTGATCGCGCCGCGCGGATCCTCGAAGTCCACCCACATCAGCTTGGGCTTTGCGCTGTACTGCATCGTATTGCGCAAGACCCGGTATTGCCTTGAGGTCTGTGACGTCTACGCCCAGGCTGCCCTGCTGATCGAGGCGATCAAGGCCGAGCTGGAGAGCAACCCCCGCCTTCAGACCGATTTCCCCGAGGCTTGCGGAAAAGGGCGCGTCTGGCGCGAGGGCGAGATCGTCACTCGGCAGAACATCCGTGTCGAAGGGCTGGGTGCCGGCCAGAAGCTGCGCGGCCGGCGCCACGGCCCGCACCGCCCCGACCTGATGTTCTTCGACGACATCGAGAACGACGAACAGGTGCGCAGCCCCGATCAGCGCGACAAGCTGGAAAGCTGGATCAACAAGGCGGCACTGAAGGTCGGCCCGCCGGACGGGTCGATGCACGTCCTTTGGGTCAACACCATTCTGCACTGGGATGCGGTCACGGTCCGTGAGTCGAAAAAGCCCGCGTGGAACGTGACCAAGTTCCAGGCCATCATGAAATGGCCGGATCGGATGGACCTTTGGGAAGAGTTCGAGGAGCTTTACCACAACGACGGTGAGGACGCCGCCCGCGCGTTCTACGACGCACGAGTAGCCGAGATGGACGCCGGCGCCGTGGTCAACTGGCCGGCCGTGCAGCCTCTGGCCTGGCTGATGCTGCAGCGCGCCGGCGGCCATGATAGTTTCGCGACCGAATACCAGAACCAGCCGATCAGCGAGGGAAACCCCTTTGCCAAGCTGGTGTTCTGGACCCAGCCGGTGCGCGAGTGGATCCATTTCGGCGCGATCGACCCCAGCCTGGGCAAGAAGAACAAGGGGCGTGACCCGTCCGCCATCCTGATTGGCGGTTTCGACCGGCTGTCAGGAAAGATGGATGTGGTTGAGGCCTCGATCCGCCGGCGGCTGCCTGACATCATCATTTCCGACACCATTGCCCTGCAGCGCGAATACCGCTGCCTGCTGTGGTTCGTCGAGAGCGTGCAGTTTCAGGAGTTCCTGCGCACCTCGCTGATGGTCGAGGCGGCCCGGCAAGGTGTCGGAATCTCGGCCGTGCCGATCATCCCGGCCGCCGACAAGAATCTGCGCATCGAGCGCCTGCAGCCGCCGATCGCAGCCGGGCTGATCCGCCTGAACCCGACCCAGACCACGCTGATCGAGCAGTTGCAGCAGTGGCCGAACGGAGCGCATGACGACGGCCCTGACACTCTCGACATGCTCTGGCAGCACACCCTGTTCTACGCTGGCGGTGGCGCGGCCGGGCAGATGCAGACCGCCTCGGCGCCGACGGGCGGGGATCGGCTGGGCGGGTATCGGCTGGGGGGGAGGCGGTAATGCGCTGGCTCTTTTGGACCGCCATCCGGTGGCTAGGCGCGAAGGTCGGCGATTTCGGCCTCTGGATCTACTGGTGCGGCAAGCATGGGCAGCAACGCTGCAGGAGGCGGTAATGGCTCTGGTCAATCTGGGCAATGGGATAGCGGTGAACCCCGAACACATCGTGTCGGTGACCCGGAGCTTCCACGAAAATCACCTGATCATCACCGATGTCCTCGGCAATCGTCATGAGGTGTCGCGTGGATATGGCGAAAGCATCTACGACGCCGAGAAACGGGTGGTCGCCCTGCTGACGCGAGCCGAAGATGGTGGGGCGCAGAGATGACCCCGGGATCTCGCAAACGGGTCAGACGTTTCAGGTGGGTCGCGCCGGACGGTCGGAAAGGGCGCTGGTGCAGCACTTTGCAGGGCGCGGAAACATCTGCCGTGAATAACCGCTATTCCGACTGCTCGGGCAGTCTGGTGGTGCGGGTATGCGCACGGACAGCCGGCATTTTGTGGCCCGCACTCGAAAAGGACGGCTGGACCATCGAGACCAAGAGGAAGCCGAAATGAGCCGCAAGAAGCCCAAGCACCGCCCGCCCGCCCGCTCTGCCGCCTTCGCCGACGCCGGCCGCAAGAACTTGCCCGCCGACCAGCGCCAGTTGATCGCATCGGTCGCGAACGACATCACCATCCCGTTCTTTTCGGGTGTCCTGCAACATGCCGACGAGACCCTGATCGCCCAGGGCGGCGGCAAGGGTCTGGCGATCTATGACGAGATCGAGCGCGACACCCATGCCGGCGCCATGCTGGACAAGCGCAAGAACGCCCTGATCAGCCGGGACTGGGAGGTTGTGCCGGGCGGTGATCGTCCGATCGACAAGGAGGCGGCAGATCTGGTTGACAGCATGATCGAAGCGCTTCCCTTCGATCAGATCTGCAAGGATCTGGCCAACGCCACCCTGAAGGGCTTTGCGGTCGCCGAGATCGTGTGGGCGCGCGACGGTGCGCTGATCAAGCCCGTCAGGATCAAGGCACATGACCAGCGGCGGTTCGTTTTCGACCGGGACTGGAATCTGCGGCTGTTGACCTGGTCGGCCCTGACAGAGGGGGAGTTGCTGCCGCAGCGCAAATTCATCGTGCATCGGGTGGGTGTGCGTGGAAACAACCCATATGGTCTGGGCCTTGGGTCCAGCCTGTTCTGGCCGGTGCTGTTCAAGCGCGAGGGCATCACGTTCTGGCTGCACTTCATGGAGAAGTTCGCCGGCCCGACCGTGATCGGCAAGACGCCCTACGGGATGTTGACCGACGAACAGACCCGGCTGCTGAATACCCTCATGGATATCCGTACCAGCGCGGCGGTCACCGTGCCGATCGGGACGGACGTCTCATTCCTGGAAGCGACGCGCGGCGGGACAGTGTCCTACCGTGAGTTCTGCGACTACTGGGACAAACAAATCTCGATCCGGGTCACGGGCGAAACTCTGACATCGTCTGTCAGCGCCGACGGTGGCAGCCGCGCCCTGGGCGACGTGCACCAGGAGCAGCTGGACGTTATCGCCGACAGCGATGGCGACCTGCAGACCGACACGCTGCGCGACACGCTCTGTCAGTGGATCGTCGACTATAACCTGCCCGGCGCAGCCGTGCCTGCTGTCCGCCGCCTGCGCCCCAAGAACGAAAAAGCTGCAGCCGAGACGCGGCAGGCCAAGGCAGCGGCCGCCAAGGCCGCCGACGAAGCGATCAGCGCAATCGTCAAGCAGGCCGCACGGTTCGACGACGACCAGGTCGCGCGGGAATACATCGTCAGTTTCGATGTGACCGATGGTCTTTCGGACAAGACCATCGATGCCCTGGTTGCCGCCAGGCATGATCTGCAGCCGGCGCAGGTCGAGGAGCCTGATCCGTTAGCAGTTGATCCGGCGATGTTTGCGGCCACGCGGCTCAAAAAAAAACGCTGACCGGACGGCACGTTTGTTTTGCTGAAGCGGGCGGTCCGGTCGAACGCATTCTCGGCCAAGCTCTTGCGGAAACCGAGGGTCACTTCGGTCGCCGCCTGGCCAGCATCAAGTCGGCGATCCTGGCGGCCGCGGATATGTCGACGATCGAGGACTGGTCGACCGATGCAGTTGCCGCCCTTGTCGAACTGGCGGCACGCTGGACGCCTGATGCACTGGCCGAAACCCTTTCACAGGCGATGGAACTGGCGGCATGGTCTGGCCGCGACGCGGTGTTCCTGGACGAGGACGATGCCGCCGCCTTCGCCGTTGAATCCGTCCGTCAGCCCTTCCGTGAGCAGATCGACTTTCTTCGCCAGAAGCGGATCAAGCCCACGAAGTATTGGCTGGATGCGCTGAAGGGAGACCACGACAGGTCATTTGTCGTGGCCGGCGTGACCGACACTGCCATGCTTGAGGAGTTCCAGGCAGCCATCATCGATGCGGCGCAGAACGGCAAGTATGTCGATGACTTTGCCAAGGACTTCGACCGGCTGGTGGCCAAATATGGCTGGGACTACCGGGGCGAGCGGAACTGGCGCATCCGCACGATCTTCGAGACCAATATTCGCACCAGCTTCATGGCTGGTCGCCTGCGCCAGATGCGCGACCCCGATGTCGTCAAGCTCCGCCCCTACTGGCAGTATCTGCACGGTGACAGCCGGACCCCACGGGTGCCGCGCAAGTTGCACCTGGACTGGCATGGCCTTGTGCTGATGTGGGATGATCCCTGGTGGGAAAAACACTTCCCGCCCAATGACTGGTTCTGCAGCTGCGGCGTGCGCACTCTGTCCCGGCGCGATCTGACCCGCCTGGGCAAGTCTGGTCCTGATGAGGCGCCGATAGACGCGCTCCTGCCGATCCTCGACCCGGGCACCGGCCAGATGATCATGCAGCCGGCCGGAATCGGCTACGGGTGGGATTACATGCCTGGCGATTTGTGGGAACGCGGCCTGGTGCCATCGGCCCTGCTCGAGGATCCTGCAGCAACCCCGAGCGGCGATTTGCGCGGCAGAAGCATTGTCAGGATAGATCAGCCCGAACCTATGGCAGACCTGCTGGCAAAGGCGCGGCCGTTCAAGCGGAGTCCCATGCAGCCGGGTCTGCCACCTGAAGACTATGTTGCAGAGTTCATGCGGGCGTTCGGCCTGGATCTGGGGCAAGCGCAACTCTGGCAGGATGCTGCCGGCGGTCACATCACGATCTCTGATCAACTTTTCCGCAGCCCGAATGGGCGATGGAAGACCGAAAAGCGCGGACACGGTGACTACGCGCCCCTGCTGGCCGAAGCCATCCTGGACCCTGACGAGATCTGGCTTGGTGTGCGTGAGGTGCCGGATGTCCGGTTTCCAGGTGTTGTCGATCTGATGGTCACGCGCCGATATGTGCGCGTGGATCCTGACACGGCTCTTTTCTCGATGTTCGAGATTGGGCGCCGGGGGTGGGGTGGCGTGACGGGCTACGCATCGTTCAACCGATCAAAGCCGGATTTCCGCCACATCGACACCCAGCGGGTCGGCAAGCTGCTCTGGAAACGAAAATAGCGGCCCGGGTGCTCGGGCCGCCGTACCGGAAAGGCTCGAAGGGCACACACCGCCACACCTGTCCGACACCGTCAGCATACCGAAATCAGGAGGGGTTATCAACATGGCGGGCATTACCTTCACGGTCGAACTGGAGGCATCCGCCGCCAGGCAACTGGATCGGCTGGTTGAGCGCATGGAGCGCGCCAACGGCTTTTACAAGAACGTCGGAGAATATCTCACGGGCGTGGCCATCCCCCGCAACTTCGCGGCCGAGTCTGCTCCCGACGGGTCGCACTGGGCCCCGCTCAGCGCACTGACCACGGCCCGGCGCGAGGCGGCGGGTCAGACGCCGATCCAGATCCTGCGGGCGACTGGCAAGATGGCCGCAGAAATCAACGCCGAGGCCACGGATGATTACCTGCGGGTCGGATCGCCCGCCCCGCAGGCGGCAGTCATGCAGTTCGGCGCAGCTCAGGGCTCGTTTGGCTCAAGCAGCCGTGGCGGACCGATTCCATGGGGCGACATCCCGGGGCGGCCATTCCTTGGACTTTCCCCCGATGACGAGATCGAGATCATCGCCATCGCAGAGGACTGGCTGTCGGCTGAATAGCATGTCCACCAAATGCCGGCGCAGGGCGGCCTCACGGCCTCAGAAGGCCCAACCCCGCCCGCAAAGGCGTCAAGGCCTGTTAGGCCCCTGTTAGGATCGCTCTCCGGGCCCATTTGAGCCGGACCGACCCGAAACAAGGCGCTTGACCGCCGCAGGGCCTCGGAAGCATGGTGGCAGTGCCCGCCGCCGCCTCGCGCCAGCATGGCGCCCTGCCGGACCTATGTCCGGACCATCTCACGCCAGCCACATGCGACACCTGCTCGACACTCAGCTCGAGCCGGATGCCCATGACCAACACCCTCACCGCCCGTATCGAAGTCTTCCGCCCCGGCACCTTCACGCCGATGCAGGGCGAGCCGATCACCTATTCGGCGGCCGACCTGAAGGCTGTGGCGGATGCCTATGACCCGGAGACGGCCCCGGCGCCCGTGGTTGTCGGTCATCCCGACACCGATGCCCCGGCCTATGGCTGGGTGAAGTCGTTTGACTACGACACCAAGGCCGAGCGGCTTTTCGCGAACGTGCATCAGATCGAGCCCCAGTTCGCGGACCTGGTGAAGGCCGGTCGCTACAAGAAGGTCAGCATGGCATTCTTCGGGCCGGCGCAGGGCCATAACCCGGTGCCGGGCTGCTGGTATCCCAAACATGTCGGCTTCCTGGGCGCCGCCGCCCCCGCAGTCAGCGGGCTGAAGAACATCACCTTCGCCGGTGACGCCGGCGCGACCTTCACGGCGGCCTATGGTGCTGGCTCCCAATCGGCCTCGCTGTTTCGCCGGCTGCGCGACTGGCTGATCGAAAGCGACGGCATCGAGGCTGCCGACAAGATCTTGCCCACCTGGGAAATCGACTGGCTCGACGATGCCGATGAACCGCAGGAGCTGCGCTTCTCGGCAGCTCCCACTGACCCCCAACCTCAACCGAAAAAGGAACCCGCCGTGCCCAATCAACCCGATGCGGCCTTTGCAGCTCGTGAGGCTGATGTTGCCACGCGCGAACAGCGTCTCGCCGCGCGTGAAGCCGAGATCGCCCACGCCGAGAATGTGACATTTGCCGAGGGCCTCGTGCAGGACGGCCGGCTGATCCCTGCCTCGAAGGACAAGGTTGTCGCAATCCTGGACGCGTTGCCGGCAACTGCGACTGTCGCGTTCTCGGAGGCAGGTGAGAAACTCGCGCCCGCGGCCGCGATCCGCGAGGTGCTGCAGGCGCAGCCCAAGGTCGTGACCTTTGGCGAACAGGATCTCGGCGGCGATCCCGAAGGCACCCCCGCGACCTTTGCCGCCGACGGCCGGCCGGTCGATGCCGCCGCGCTGGCCATCCACAACAAGGCGCTGGCCTATCAGCGCGCCCACCCCGGCACGGAGTTCATGGACGCCGTGCGCGCTGTTTCCTGAGGAGCGACCATGCTGTTTCAAGACATCCTGACCGACACGATCCTGACGACCAGTGTTTTCGACGCGTACGACCTGGTCAGCTTTGCCGGCGCCAAGATCACGGCGGCCGATGCGGTCGTGGCCGGCGTGGCCAAGAGCCCCTGCACCGTCGTCGGTGATTACGCCCCGATCATGAAGGCGGGCCTCGTCCGCGTGAAGGCTGTGGGGGCGATCACGGCCGGTGGCCGCGTCGTCTCGGCCGCCGCCGGCGGTGTCCAGGCGCAGGGCGCGGGCGTCAACGCCTTCGGGCGTGCGCTGCATGCCGCCGCTGACGGTGAATACGTCACCATCAGCTTCTCCACCCTGAACTGAGGCAACAACCATGGCCCCCATCAACTCCCGCCAGGCCGCTGTCGTCGACCCCATCCTGTCGACCCATGCGCGCGGCTACCGCAATGCCGAGTTCATCTCGCAGTATCTGTTCCCGCGCGCGACCGTGCCCAACCGTTCCATGCGCCAGCTCAAGTTCGGCAAGGAAAGTTTCCGGCTGATGAACACGAAACGGGCGCCCGGATCCAATGTGAAACGCATCCAGTATGGCTATGCCTCGGATCCGATCAGCCTGGTCCAGGACGCGCTGGAGGGCGTGGTGCCGATCGAACATCAGCAAGAGGCGATGTCTGTGCCGGGCTTCGACCTCGGCCAGGGCGCGATCAACATGGTGCTGGATGCTGTCGACCTGAACCTCGAGTACGAGTGCGCGACCATGGCCCGCACGGCCGCGAACTACGCGGCAACGAACAAGGTCACGCTGACCACCACCGCGCGCTGGACGCAAAGTGCCTCGACGCCCATCGCCGATATCAAGGCCGGCAATGAGGCGATCCGGCGTATGACCGGCCGCTACGCCAACACGCTGATCCTCGGCCCCAATGCCAAGAACGCGCTGACCGGCCACGCGTCGATCAAGGATCAGTTCAAGTACACCTCCGCGCAGTCGATCACGATGCAGATGCTGGCAGCGCTGCTCGAGCTGGATACGGTCGTGTGCGGCAAGGCGGTCTACCTGCCCGAGACGGCTGCCGAAACGGCGGCGGCGACGGATGTCTGGGGCGATGATGCGATCCTCGCCTATGTGCCCAAGGGCGGCAACTACCAGGTGCCGTCGTACGGCTACTGCTATGAGCTGACCGGCTATCCGCAGGTCGAACAGCCCTACTACTCCCGCGAAACCAAGTCGTGGATCTATCCGACCACGACCGAGCGCCGCCCGTACATCCTGGGCGCCGACGCGGGCTTCCTGTTCCAGAACGCGGGGCAAGGCTGATGTCGGCCCCCGTGAGCAAGGTCCGCCTTGTCGGACCCGCCAAGGTCGGCACTCGCTGGCTGCTGGCCGGCGAGCACGAGGTGACGCCCGAGGAGGAGATCGCGCTGCTGGACGCAGGCCTTCTCGAGGGCGGCTCCGTGCCGTCGACGGCCGCCGGTGATCAAGATCACGACCCCGCCACCGTGATCGCCGAGCTGGAGGCAACCATCGCCACGCAGGCACTCCAGATCGCGGATCTGACGGATCGCCTGGCGATCGCGAGTGGGACCGCCGTTCAGGCAGGGGCGGATTTGGCACCGCCGCAAAGTGGCGCCGCCCCGGCAGACAAGAATACCCCCCCGAGCGAGAAGGCCGCGAAGACCGCCCCGAAGAAGGGCGCAGCGGCCACCAAGGGCTGATGCCCCGCGCCAGGGGCGGCACGCTGCCCCTGGCACCCTCAACCCCCCAAGCAAGGAACGCACATGCGCATGATCCTTCGCCCGATGATCGCGGTTGCCCTTTCCACCATCGCCTGGGCCACGGCCCTGGCCACCTTTGTCTGCGACCTCGCCTACCGGATCGGCAGTTACATCACTGATGCCTTCTTCTGGCCCGGCGTCTTTATCCCGCGGCTTCAGGACGCCAGGCCCCTGCGCCGGATCTGGATGGCAGCCACCGCCCTCAACGACCGCCTGGTCGGCGGGGTGCGGATCCATGGCTTCCTGGGTCGCCCGACCGTCCGGACGCTGACCGGCTGAAGCTGTTTTGAAGGGGGTGGTCTCCGGGCCACCCCAATTCCCCGCCCTTCGACGGGCGCACCTCACCCAAGTGCGTCCATCCGAGTGCAGGTCAAGGAAACAACCCATGAGCGATGATCCGAAACATGTTGGCCTGCCGGTTGCCGGCTATGTGGCGCAGTCGGCCGACAAGGTTGCCCTCGTGAACAACAACAAGTTGGTGGAGGAGGCCGTTTTGCGGCTGCTGGACCAGCTTGCCGAGCTGCCCGATGTAGACAAGCGTTGGCTGTCGATTGGTCGCACGGAGATCGAAAAAGGGTTCATGGCGATCAATCGGTCGGTCTTCCGCCCGGCCCGCGTGGAAGGTGATCTGAATCTCCAGATTTCCGGCCTGATTGCCGCCCTGATTGCCGGCCTCAGTGAGGCCAAAGAGTGATGGCCCTGACTGCATCCGATTACCGCGACATGGCCGCCGCAGCCCGGCGTGCGGCCGGGGTGGTGGGGCTGGTCGGCGAGACCGTTATTGATCTTGGGCCGACCAACCTGCGCGTCAGGTTTTCCGGCGGCACCTACCTCGCCCGCGCCGCCGGCATCACTGCCAGCTGCACGGCAGGCCCGGTGCTGGCCATCAGGGCATGGGCAGCCAAGGCCGAGGCCGAGGCGGTGCACCTGGAGGCCACGCCGTGACCTATGCCTCGCTGACTGACCTGATCGACCGCGCGGGCGAAGACGAAATCCGTCAGATCTCGGATCGCAATCGCGACGGCGTCTACGACGCGGAGGTGATCGCCGCCGCGCTGGTCGCGGCCGACACGATGATCGACGGCTACGTCTTCGCGCGGTACAGCCGCCCGCTGCCTTCGACGCCGCCGGTCCTGAAGACCTGGGCAGTGTCGATCGCGCGCTACACGCTGCACCGCAACGGCGCGCCCGACCATGTGGCGCAGGATTTCAAGGACGCGGTCGCCGCGCTGAAGGACGTTCAGGCCGGGCGCTATGCGCTGCCTGTCGGCGATGGCGACACTGATCCCACGCCCCAGACGGGCCGCGTGCTCGCGGATACGCCAGCCCAGGTCTTCACCGCCGACAAGCTGCGGGGGTGGTGATGCTGGGGCTGATCTTCGACCGTCTGAATGACGCCGGCAGTTTCGCCCGCGTCGAGATCGCCGAGAGCGTGCAGGCCATCTCCGGCCGGATCGGCACTGCCGAGGACGGACAGGTCTTTGTCGTGCCCTGGCGCGAACGTGCGCGTCCTAACCGGAATGCCGCCGGCGGTCATCGTCAGTTGATCGAGGTCCAGTTTGTGACCGCGATGGTATCCCGCCAACATGACGACCCTCGCGGTGCCGAACGTGCCGCCCGATTTGATGGCCTGAAGGCCGCGATCGAGGATCTGCTCGCAGGCTGGCACCCGGATCGCACAGCCGGCGCCTGCGCGCTGGTCGGTGGCGAAACGACCGGCCTGGGCAACGGTGTCAGCATTTACGCCCAGACCTGGCAAACCACCCGTTTCCTGACAGGAGAACCCCATGGCTGATGCCACCCATCCGCTGCCTGCCCAGGGCGGCAGCTACACCCGCGACGCATCCGGCGCGTTGATCCCGGCCGGGGCTGAGCCGGACGAGCCGCCTGCCGAGACCGTCAAACCCACCATTAAAGGCGGTTCGAAAACCGCCGTGAAGGAGGACTGACCATGTCGATGATGTGGGAACTTCAGGCGCTGCTCGCGAAGATCGAAACGACCTATGGCGTGGATTCAGCACCTGCGCCCGCGAATGCGGTGCTCGGCCAGAACGTGAAGTTCACGCCGATGGAGGCGACCGAGGTTACGCGCCAGCACACCCGGCCAATCCAGGGCGCGCGTCCGAGCGTGCTGGTCGGGAAGATGACGAAGATCACGTTCGAGGTCGAGGCCAAGGGCAGCGGCACGGCTGGGACGCCTCCGGGATACGCCGTCTTCCTGCGCTCGTGCAAATGCGCGGAAGTGGTCGTGGCCGGGGCGTCGGTGACCTATAACCCGATCAGCCGGAACCACGAGAGCAGCTCGATTTACTTCTACCTGGACGGCACGCTTTTCAAGATGCTGGGCTGCCGCGGCACCTGGAAGTACAAGCTGACGGCCGAGGGTATCGTTGTCATCGAATTCACGATGACCGGCCTCTTTACCCAGCCGTCCGATGCTGCGCTGCCGACGCCGACCTATGGCACCCAACTGTCGCTGGTCCCGCAGGTGGCAACGACCGAAAACACGCCGACCTTCTCGATCGGGGCGTTCACCGCCGCCGTGCTGCGCAGTTTCACCTTCGATGCCGGGTGCGACGTCAAGCGGCGCGGGCTGATCCGCCGGACACAGATCATCATCACGGGATCGGATGAGCGGTGCGAGTTCCAGATCGAAATGGAGCTGCTGGCGACGTTCAACCCCTTCGCCCTGGCCGCCGCCGGCACGCCGACGGCCGTCACGCTGGTGCATGGGGTCGGCGCCGGCCAGGTCGTGACCCTGACGCAGCCGAACCTGCAGATCCTCAATCCCGGCGACCTGCAGCAGCAGGACAACGTCGCCGAATACGCGCTGCGCGGCAAGGCGCTGCCCGGATCCACCGGCAACGACCAGTTCACCCTTGCATTCACCTGATCGGGAGAGACCCTGTGCTGAAGATCATCAAGAACCCCACTTTCAAGACCTCGGTCCGGGTTTTCGTGCCCGTGGACAATGGCCAGACCGAGCAGACCTTCACGGTCGAGTTCCGGGCCCTGACCCGCTCGGAGGCCGCCTCCTTCGATGCTGTCTCGGCCGAGGGTGCTGACGAGTTCCTGCGGCGCATCGTCGTGGGCTGGGAGGGGGCTGTCGACAGCGACGGCGACGCCTTCGAGTACAGCGCCGCGAACCTCGACACGCTGATCGATATCCCGTTCGTCCGCCAGGCGCTGACCACCGCGTATTTCTCGGCCACCTCAGGCGTGAAGGCCGCCAAACGGGGAAACTGACCGCCGCCGCGCGTCTCTGGGCGCGGCAACGGTCCGGTAGGGCCAGTGCGGCCGGCATCGACAGAGCGACCCGCGATGCCGCCGCCATGGGCCTGACCATCGAGGTCGATGTGGATGACGAGCCGGCGGATCTGCACCTGTGGGTCGAACACCTGCCGGCCTGGCAGGCCTGGTGTGCGATCAGCGGCCAGTGGCGCACGGCCGAGTTGTCCACGTCAGAGGAGGCCCGGGTCGTATGGCTCGGCCTCGACTACACCGCCGCCCGGGCGGGTCTGGACCTGGCCGGGATCACGATGACGCCGGACGTCTGGGACGATGTACGCGCGATCGAGACCGCTGCAATCGAGGAGATGAACCGCCGTGGGCGCTGAGCTGCGCGTCAGTATGCTGCTACAGGCCAACGCCGCCCAGGCGAAGGCCGAAATCGGCGCCATGCGCGCCGAGGTCAAGAGCCTGGCGGACGTTGCGACGTCAACCGGCCGCGCTGTAAACGGCGCGGGCGCTGACATGGCGGCTATTGGCCCGGCCGCGACATCAGCGGCGTCGGGCCTGAGCGACCTGGTTGCAGGCGAAGCGGAATGGGGCAGCCTGGTGCAAATGACCCGGGCAGCGATCCAGCCGATGGTTGGCGAGTATTATGCCCTGGGCGCGGCGGTGCAGCAGGTGGCAGCTTACGAGGAAATGGGCGCCTTGTCGGCCAGCGAGGCGGCCCAGGCGCATGACCTGCTGGCCCGTCAGACCATCGCCCTGATGGACCGTATGCAGGCCGCCGGCGTCACCCTGGACGGGACGACAGCCGCGATCGGCCGTCAGGAAACGATGGTCCAGCAGCTCATTGCGCAAACGACCGGCCTGAATGCCGTTTCGGACGGCACGATTGCCGACACCCTGCGTCACGGCCAGGCGCTGGATAGCCTGCGGGCCAAGTACAACCCGCTGTTCGCAGCCAGCCGTCAGTATGAGCAGGATCTGCGCGACATTGCCGAGGCAGAACGGCTGGGGGCGATCTCAGCCATGGAGGCCAGTGCCGCGCGTGATCGCGCCGCCGCCGCCATGGCCCCGGCCACAGGGCAGATGCGGGGCTTTAGCGGTGCCACGCAACAGACGGGCTTCTACGTTACCCAGCTTGGCTATCAACTGAACGACATCTCAATGATGATCGCGGCGGGGCAGAACCCATTTGTCCTGATGATGCAGCAGGGCTCACAGGTCACGCAGGTGTTCCAGATGATGCGCGCGCAGGGCGTTGGCCTGGGCGCGGCGTTGCGGGGCACATTCACCGCGTTTCTGTCGCCCATGAGCCTGGCCACCATGGCCGTGATTGGCTTCGGCGCAGCAGCAGTCCAGTGGCTGATGTCGTCGTCTGAGGAGGCGCTGACCTTCGAAGAGGCCATGAACCGCGCCAGCGAAGCTGTGGGCCGGATGCAGCAGAACTCGGCCAGCCTGAGCGCCAATGGCCTGGAATCGCTGCGCGCCAAGTATGGCGAGGTGACGCGGGAAATCCGTCACATGATCGAGGCGCAGGACCGTGCCGACGAACGTGCGGCACGACGGGCACTGACGCAGGCCAGCAGCGAATTCACCGCCCTGGCCGAAAGCAGCTACATCGGATCGTTCTTCGTCGGCCAGAACGAAGCCACTGCGGTTGCCAATCTGCGAAATGAGCTGGGCGCGACCCTTTCGGAGGCCATCGCCCTCAATGCCGCGCTGGAAGCGCTGAAGAATGCGGGATCGCCGGCAGAGCAGGCCAATGCCTATGCCATGGTGGCGGCAGCGCTGGAGAGCATCGCGCTGCGGTCCGGTGATGCCAGTGGCGAGGTCGGAGCGCTGGCAGACAAGGCGCTTGAGGCGGAGGCAAACGCCCGGCAACTGGATGCGCAGATCAACGGGGTGGGCCAGACGGCCGCCGAGGCTGCGCAACAGGCAGAGCGGATCAAGACCGCCATCGACTCGATCACCAGCCGGTCGATCACCATCGCGGTCAACCTCGTTGGCCGGGCCAGCGGCATCCCTGCAGCTTTGTCAGGTTGGGCGGGTACCACGCTGGGCACCATGGAGGCCATCGCCAGCGGCGGCGAGCCGATCTTCGTCTCGCCTCGGCCACGCGAGGCGCCGACCAATATCGATTTCGGTGTCGAGACCAGCGCTGGCGGCGGTGGCGGCGGCGCGTCGAAAGAGGCCAATGCTGTCGCATCACTGATCAAACAGCAGGAGCGCGAGCTGGAGCTGTTGCGGGAGACAGACCCCGTAAAGAAGGAGATGATCCGCTACCGCGAGCAGATGGTAACCGCGACCGACGCCGAGAAAGCCAAGGTCGAGGAGTTGATTTCGGCGCGGCTGGCCGAGCAGGCGGCCATGAACAGCCTGAGGTCTGTATCGCAGATGACAGGCGACGCACTCATCGACGCGCTGATGGGTGGAAAAGACGCCGCCGAGCAGCTGATCGAGGCCCTGCTCCGGGCCGGGCTGCAGGCGGCGCTGCTGGGCACTGGCCCGCTGGCCGGGATGTTCGGCAGCAGCGAAAGCGGTGGTCTACTCGGAATGGTCTTTGCACCGCTTATGAAGGCGGAAGGTGGCTACATTTCCGGACCTGGCACGTCCACCAGCGACTCCATCCCCGCCTGGTTGTCAGATGGTGAGTACGTCATCAATGCGGCCGCCACCGCGGCAAACTTGCCGCTCCTGGAGATGATCAACAACGGGGGCGACATCAGTGACCTGTTCCAGGTGGTCACCGGCCAGAAGCTGCATGCCTATGCCAGCGGAGGCAGCGTCGGGACCGGATCGTCGATGCCGGCATGGGGGCGGACCTTTGGTGTCTCGGCCGGCAGCGCCGCTGCCAGCGCGGGCCGGCAGGCACCGATCGTCCAGATCCGCAACTACTCACCTGAGCCGATCCGCGAAACCTCGGGCGATGGCATGGATGCTGACGGCGCCGTCACCCTGATCGTGGGCCGCGCCACGGCCAGAGGTAAATTCGACCGCCAGAACTCCTCGCGGTACGGTATTGGCACGAAGGTGACCAAGCGATGACGCTGATGCCCGTTTGGCCTGCTGATTTTTTGCAAAGCCCCGCTGCGGACAGTTGGGAAGGCACCCCGTTCGAAACTCGCGCCAATTTTGATCCGGAGCTTGGCCCGCCATTGTCGCGCCCGCGCGTGACGGCCGAGGCGTGGGCATATGCAGGCACGTTCCCCGCCGCCGACGAAACTGAACACGCCGCATTCCTGACGTTCTGGGCCGAGATCGATCGGGGGGCAAAGGAATTTCTGTGGCGCGACCCCGAGGATGAAAGTGTCAGGAAGTGGAAGTTTGCGGCCACCGAACCCTGTCGGACGTCGCGTGTATCCGAGACGAACTGGGATTTCCGGTTGTCGATGATCCGCCTGCCCTCGACGCCCTGGTGGGCCAGCTTGATCCCGCCCGACCGGCTGGTCGCGCCGGTGGCCGCCTATGATCTGGCGCGGGGCCTCTATCACAACGGCACGGCCCAGGTGGGGGCTGCGGCGGCGATCAGCGGCGCGCCCGGGATCATCGCGGCGCATGGCCTGTCGGACGTGCGGCTGCTGACCGGGGCCGGCGTCGCGACCGTGCTGTCGGCCGTGACCCTGACCGCCGGCTGGTGGCCGCCCAGCCCGCCGGTGGGGCTGGCCAGTATCACCGTCTTTGCCCCCGGAGCCTTGTCATGACCGACCGCGATATCAGCCCTGCCGCCCGTCTCGCGCTGGAATCGGTCGCCTCGACCGATGCGCTGTTGCCCTTCGTTCTGGTCGAGCACCCGGCGCTGGCGCAGCCGATCCGGGTGGTCAGCGACGTGATCGACTACCAGATGGATGGCCATCTTTGGCTGGGGCTGCTGTTCCGCGTGTCCTTGCCGACCGATACCGATGGCCCACCTGAGGCCAGCATTACGATTCCGAACGTGGATCGGCGGATCGGCACGGCGCTGCGCGTGCTGACCGATCGCGCCTATGTCACCCTGTCGGTGCTGTCGTCTGCCGATTTCGACCTGTCACAGGATCCGCGTGTGGCGCCGGGGCCAGTGACGCCGGTCTATCCGGCGATGCGGTTTGTCCTGGTCGATATCGAATGCAACGTCAGCCAACTGTCGGGCACCCTGATGCTGCGCGACTACACGCAAGAGCCGTGGCCCCGGCTGTTTGCGACCGAGTCCCGCTTGCCGGCGCTGTTCAAATGACCGCCGCGCGCTCCATCATGCCCGCCCCGACCGCCCGCCCCTGGTGGGAGGCCTATGTCGGCCTGCCATTCGTGGACGGTGGCCGGGGCCCCGATGCCTATGACTGCTGGGGGCTGGTCCGCCAGGTCTATGCCGACCTTCTGGGGATCGACCTGCCCAGCTATGGCGAGATCAGCGCGATGGACCTGATCCGCATCGCCCGCACCATGCGTGCGGGGGCTGACGATGGCTGGCGCGTGCCGGCGATCCCGGATGAGCTGGACGTGGTGCTTATGCGCGGCACGGGCGGCCGCAGCAGCGTGGTGCATGTCGGCGTCATGGTCAGCCAGACGCGGCTGCTGCACATCGAGGCGGGCAGCGGCGCGGTTGTGGTGCCGGTCAGTCACTGGTCCGTGGCGGGCCGGATCATCGGCTGGAGGCGTCGCGCATGATTCCGGCCGGCCAGATCCTGTGCACCTATCGCGCGCCGTTTGACCTGACGCCGGCGGTCGCATTCCTGCCGCCCAAGCTGACCCTTGAAGAGGCCGTTAAACGGTTCGCAGCGCTGCCTGTAGATTTCGGGGATCACGGGGTGATCTGTATCAACGGCGCGCCGGTGCCGCGCGCTGCCTGGGGGCGCATCCGCACCCGTGCCCCGCAGGCCGGGCGCGTGATCGAGCTGTCGTTCCACCAGGCGCCGCGCGGCGGCCGGGGCGGGCGCGGCAAGATGATCTTTGCCCTGATCGCGAGCTTCGCTTTGACCTTTGCCGCCGGCTGGATTGCCCAGGGCGGGCTGGCTACCAAGTTCGGGCTGGCGAAATTCGCCGCCGGCAGCACCGCCGCCTATATCGCCGCCGCCGGGGTGCAGATCGTCGGCACGCTGCTGATACAGTCGCTGATCGCGCCGCCCCAGACCGCCGCCAGCAAGCAGGCCAAGTTCCGCAATGACGGGGCAAGCTCGGCCGAGGGCAACGTGCTGGAGCCCAATGGCGCGCTGCCCCGCGTCGTGGGCGAGCGGAAGATTTACCCGCCGCTCGGGCTGGAGCCGCATACCTATTTCGACGGCGCCGACGAGGTGGTCGAGGCGGTCTATGTGCTGGGCGGTCCGCACCGGCTTCAGGATATCCGCATCGGCGCGGCCAGCGCGGCCGATCTGCCGGGCTGCGAGATCGAAACGCGCGAGGGCTGGCCGGGCGACGCGCCGCTGACCCTGATCCGCCGCCAGACCCGGACCGAGGCCCCGCAGGCCGAGCTGCGCGGCCACACCGTCGACGGCGACGACCAGGCGCGACTGGATACCACGATCGAGGTGGCCGATGCGCTGCCGCAGGCGCAGGTGGTCTCGACCCGCGATGCGCCGGACGAGCACCAGTTGCACCTGATCTTCCCGCAGGGCCTGCACTATGAGGGTGGCAACAGCCGGATGCGCGTTCCGGTGCGGCTGCGGATGCGGCCCCGGGGCAGCACCACCTGGCGCCCCCTGCCCGAGCTGCATTTCCAGGGCGCGTCGCTGCGCCAGTTGCGCGCCACGATCCGGCTGGTCTGGACGACCGCCCCGCTGGCGCCGGCGGCGCCGTCATCGCCCGCGACCGACGGCTGGATCGAGGCGCGCCGGGCCTCGGCCGACCAGACCGCGTCGCCTGCCGGTGGCGGCTGGACCGCCGACGCGACCTTTGGCACCGGCGGCGCGGCCTGGATGGCCACCGACAATCTCGATTCGACCGGCGTCACCAACTGCGCGCTGAGCCGCTATGAGGCCCGCATCCACCTGCACCCCGACGACTGGCCGCGTGGGGCCTGGGAGATCGAGATCACGCGCGGCTGCACCATCGCATCCGGCGATTACAGCTCGTCGGCCTATACGGTGGGCGGATCGGTCTGGGCGCTGTTCGGCTATCGCGACCCGGCTGGACCGACCATCGCCCGGTCGCGCGACAAACTGGCCGACAGCCTGGTGTTGCTGCGATCTGTCAGCATCTGGTCCGCGCCGCCGGTGGCCCCCGGCGACATGGCCATGATCGCGATCCGCGCCCGCAACCGCCAGCTTGACCGGCTGTCGGTGCTTGCGGGCGGCTATGTGCCGGATTGGGACGGCACCGACTGGCGCGCCTGGACGGTGACCAGCAACCCCGCGCCGCATCTGCGCGACATCCTGGCCGGGCGCCTCAATGCCGATGCGCTGCCGGCCGACATGCTGGACAACGACAATCTGCTGGATTTCAGGGCCCAATGCACGGCGCAGGGCTACACCGTCAACGCGCTGCTCGAGGGGCAGTCGGTGGCCCAGGCGGCCGAGATCGTGGCGGCCTGCGGCTATGCCCGCCCCTATATGAGCGATCGCTGGGGCGTGGTGATGGACCGCGACCGCAGCGCCGAGGCCCCGGTGCAGGTGTTCACGCCGCGCAACATGCGCGGGTTTGCCTGGCGCCGGGCGATGCCCCGGCAGGCAGACGGCCTGCGCGTGACATTTCGGGATGCGGCCCGCGATTACGATGCGCGGCAGATCACCGTGCTGCGCGCGGGCGGGCAGGACAACGGGCTGCTGGAGCAGGTCGAGTATGAGGGGCTGGTGACCGAGGCCGAGGTGCGGGCCCGGGCTGCCTATGACCTGGCGCAGCTCGAGCTGCGGTCCGTTGAATACACCCTGGATGCCCCGGCCGAGGCCATCGTGTGCCGCCGGGGCAGCCTGGTGGCCGTGCAGCACGACACCATCGGTGGCAACAGCGCCAGCGCCCGCATCGCCACGGTCTGGCTGGACGAGGCCGGCGACGTGGTCGCGCTGGAGCTGGATACCGAGGTGCCGGTGTTCACGCGCGATGGGTTTCCCGACATCGCTGCCATGTCGGCCGTGCCGGACATGAGCCTGATCGGCGCCCGCAGCGCAGCCCTGATCCGCCGCACCACGGGCGATATCACGCTGCACACGATCACCGGCGACGATGCCGGCACCGCGACCATCGAGTTCGAGACACCGATTGATCCTGACGGCGTGGCGCCCGACGGGCTGGTCGTCGTGGGCACCCGCGACCGCCACCATCTGCGCGCCATCGTCAAGGACATGAGCCCCAAGGAGGACTTTGTGATGAGCCTGACCCTGGTCGATGAGGCCCCGGAGCTGCACAATGGCTGAGCGGACCCTGTATTCCGAGGCGTCTGACCCGTCGCCAACCGGGCTGGAGTTTCTGGCCCAGTATCACGACCGGCTGGCCATGCTGATCGACGCGGCGGTGTTTCCGCTGGCGTCCGTCGGCGGCACCGGCAATGCGGTGACCGCCACCATCGACCCGCCGCTGACAGCGGGTCTGATCGCCGGCATGAAGGCGACGGTCACCTGGGCCGCCGCCAACTCTGGCCCGGTCACGCTGGCCATCGGCGGCGGCGCGGCCGTGCCGGTGGTCGATGCGACCGGCGTTGATCTGGGCATCGGGGCCCTGGCCGCCGGGCGGCGCGACCTGATCGAATATGTGTCGGGGTCGTGGCGCATCCTGTCCGGCGGGGGCGGCGAGGCCGGCGCCCTGCCGCCCTATTACTGGTGGACGCCGACAAGCACCACCTGGACCAAGCCGGCCGGATTTGCCGATGACACGCCCGTGCTGATCGAGGCCTGGGGCGGCGGCGGCAGCGGCGGGCGGGGCACCTCGCTGCAATCGCATGCTGGTGGCGGCGGCGGTGGATACTGCGCCCTGCGCATCCGGTATGCCGACCTGCCGTCAAGCGTCGTGATCAGCATCGGTGCTGGCGGCGGTGTCCAGGGCTTCAACGGCGCCCCCGGATTTGCCGGTGGCAATACCACGGTCGGATCGCTGCTGACGGCCTACGGCGGCGGCGGTGGGGGAACTGGCCCTGGCACCACAGAGATAGCAACCGGGGGGACTGGCGGTGGCGAGGTGTCCGGCAACGCTCCGGGCGGCGGCGATGGTGGACCCAGCTCGCGTGACGCAAAAACGATCTGGGGGGGCGGTGGCGGTCGCAGCTCCTTCGGATCGACCACGTCTCGGGCGGTCTTCGGGGGCGGCGGCGGAAACGGTGGCAGCAGCCTGTTCGGCGGCAATGGCGGCGGTTCCGGTGCGGCGGGATCGGCGCCCGGCGGTGGCGGCGGCGGGAATTCCAACGCCAACCCGGGCGCGGGCGCACGCGGCGAAGTGCGGATCTGGATCGGGTAAGGGGGGCATCATGCGACTGGCAGAGATCGAAACCGGCGTGGTCGTCAATGTGATCGAGGTTGATCCGCAGGCGGTGCCGGACTGGGCGGGCGGCTGGCCCGAGATCACCGAGGGAGGGCCGGGCTGGATGTGGGACGGGGGCAACTTTGCCCCGCCGCCGGGCCCCGATGCTGCCACGCTGCTGGCGCAGGCTCAGGCGGCCGCGCGGCTGCGGCTGACCGCGGCAATCACCCGCGCCCGCACCGCCCTGATCACCGATCTACCCGGTCAGGACATGATCTACCTCGCCAAGGAGGCCGAGGCCCGCGCCTGGCTGGCCGATCCTGTGCCGGACCCGGCCGCCTATCCGCTGCTGGTGGCCGAGATCGGCATCACCGCCCCGGATGCGCCCAGCCTGGCGCAGCTCTGGCTCAACCTCGCGGCCCTGTGGCGCCAGACGGCCGCCGAGCTGGAGGGGCTGCGGATGGCCGTCGGCGCCGCCATCGATGCGGCCACGACGCCCGAGGACGTGGCGGCCGCGCTGGCCCCGCTGGATGCCCTTGGGGAGGATCTGTGATGTCAGCCGCCGCATTCAAACCCGGGGCGACCTTTTCAGCCATCGCCACCCTGCCGATCGTCTACCAGGGCGCCACCGTGCCGACCATTGCGGGATGGACTTTCCGCAGCCAACTGCGTGACCGGGCGGGTGAGCTGGTGGCCGAGCTGACCTGCACGGTCGCGGACCCGACCGCGTTCAAAGTGGTGTTGGCCGCGACGGCGGCCGAGACGGCCGACTGGCCGGCGGGGCAGACCCTTGTGGGCGACATCTGGGGCACTGATCCGACCGGGACGATTCGTGTGCCCTCGGGCACATACACCTTGGTCCTGGGCGAGCCCGTGACCCATGACTGACCTGTCGATCACCACCTATATCGACGCGACGCTGGTGCTGCCCGGCGCGGCGCCGATCCGCCTGACGCCCGCGACCGAGTTTTCCGCCGCCGACTGGCCATTCGTGATCTCGCCGCCGGGCCCGCCGGGCCTGTCGGCCTATCAGGTGGCCGTGTCGGCCGGATACTCCGGCAGCGTCTCCGCCTGGCTGGACAGCCTGCGCGGCCCGCCCGCATCCGGCCCGTTCGAGGTGCAGGCGCGACCGGAGTCGGTGCAGGCGCTGGTGTTCGACAACAGCGATCAGGCCCTGATCGTCTGGCGCGACGCGGCCGATCCGGCTGATGCCGGCGTGGACATGTACATGGCGCGCGACTGGTGGGACCGGGCGGTCCCGGAAATCGGCGCGGTCGTCGATTCCGCTCTGGCGGTGCCACTGACCACCGTCAGGGGTGCCGGTGTGCGCGAACTGGCCCGGGACGCCGCCGGTCAGGCGCTGCTGGTCTGGCGCAGCGGCACCACCGAGGCACAGAGCGGGTTGGACGCCCATATGTGCGCTGATTTCTGGTCGCGCGGGGCGGCGATCATCGGCGTGCAGGCGCAGGCGCTGTCGACCACCGCCCTGCACGCCGTCACCTGCAATGGGCAGTCTTTGTCTGTCGGCGGCGATTTTGCCGGATCTGGCGTGACGATGTCCGAGGTCGCCGCCCGCATCCTGACCGGATCGACCCTGCAGCTCGCCGGTATGCAGCGCGGCGATGGTGTCCCGATCACCACCTGCGACATGCCCCGGTCGCAGGGCTATAACCTCGCGGTACCGGCGACGGGTCTGGAGCCGGCCGCCGTGACCACCACCGCCACGGCCGCCTGGCCGATGGCCGCCGGAATCAACCTCTACCGGGCCGAGGCCGGACTGCCGCTGGTGCCGGTGGTGACGGGTTGCCATGGGGTGGCCGGCATCCCGATCGAGGACATCGACGATAACGCATTGACCGGGACCGGCTCTCTCACGGTCTGGACCAACATGCTGTATTGGTACGAAAACATGGTCGCCGTCGCCGCCGCGCAAGGTAAAACCCTGTATGTGCCCTGGCACTATTGGGTTCATGGCACTTCGGCCAAATCCTACCCCGCCGGCGTCTATCTGGATCAACTTTGGCGGTACATCGCCAAGATGCGCGCCATGCTGGCCAGTGTCGGTGCGGCCGGCCCGGCGACGATGCTGATCAGCCAGCCGGGCGGTGATGCCAACACAGCGCAGGCGGGCGAGGAGTGGTACGTTGTCGATGAGGTGCTGCAACTCTGCGAGGCCGGCGGTGGCGTGCTCACCACGCCCGAATACGCCTATCCCATCGGTGACAACAACGTGCATCCGCTGGCGCCGGCGACGATCCAGTTTGCCGAGGTTTCGGCCCGCGCGGCTGTCGAGACCGCGGCCGGCCGTCCTTGGACAATCCACCGCCCCCGTCCCAGTTTGATCGGCAGCACGCTGGTGCTGGACTACGAGCACCTGCGGCCGGGTGAATATCTGGTGGCCCACGACGCCAGTCGCTACGGCGGGCAGGGCATCGACTCCTGGCTGGGTTTCGAGCTCGAGGGCGCAACGATCACCGGCCTGTCGATCCGTGGCCGCACGGTCGTCCTTACCTGTTCTGCCCCGCCCACCGCCGTTCGGTATGCCATGCAGCGCCAGGACGTTTCGGGGTTCGCCGGGAACCAATGGACGGCCCACAGAGGCCTTCTAAGGACCAGCGACGTCTGGGACAGCAAGCTGCTGCCGGGAACCCCGCTCTACCGCTGGACCAATTCGTTCCGCCTGTCGCTGTAGGAGAGACCGATGCACCTGACGTTTGATTTCGTGGCCCCCGCCGACCGCACCTTTGGCGTGGTCGTGCCCATCGACACGCTGGTCGACGCGATCCCCGATGCGCTGGATGTTTGGGCGCCGACGACCGCCTCGGTCACCCTGGCATCCGGCAAGGTCTCGGCCTGGACTGGCCGCAAGAACGGCCGTGTCTTGGCCCAGGGCAACACCGCCCGTCAGCCCGTCCTGGACAATGGCCGCATCCGCATGGGCAACGGCAGCGGCACGCCGGCGGGCTGCCTGGAGCTTTCTGGCACACAGATCGGCGCCTCCACCGCCATCACGATCGCGGTCAATGTGGTATTCGACGCCCCGGCTCTGACGGTCGACAACCACTATGTCTTCGGTAGCGCCTCGCCCATATCCCGGCTGGCCTATCGCTACACCAGCGGCAACAAGTACCTGCGCTACCAAAACCTCACCCAGAATTTCGACGCTGCTCTCGCCGCTGATTTCGCGGGCGCGGTCGGGGCTGTCCTGGTCATTTCGGGCACCACCGCGACGCTGCACCTGACGACGGGTGTATCGACCACCGTCACGCTGGCCGGGGCCTGGACGATGGCCTCTCTAGCCCTCGGGGCCGCCCAGGCCGCCCAACCCGGCGACCTGCCGGGCTCGATCGGCAACGTCGGGATCTGGTCGCGGGCTGTATCACCGTCCGAGCTGGCGACGCTGCTGGCCTGGGTGGGCTAAGGCCTCAAGGGAGGCCAGAGGGGGCGGTAACCCCCTCTGACACGGGGAAGCCGTCAGAAAGCCCCCGCCGACCAGCCTGCGCTTTTGGCCGCATCCGCCCTCTTTCAAGGGCAGCGGCAGAGGAGCACGATTCGGATGTATGAACCCCTAATGCCGGTGACCCCGGTGCGGCCCATTGCCCCCTGGATCGGAGGCAAGCGAAACCTCGCCAAGCGGATCTGCGCGGCGATCGACGCCGACAGAAATCACACCACCTATGCCGAGCCCTTTGTCGGGATGGGCGGCATCTTCCTGCGCCGCTCCTCGCGCCCGCGGGCCGAGGTGATCAACGACGCCGGCCGCGACGTGGCCACGCTGTTCCGCATCCTGCAGCGCCACTATCCGCAGTTCCTCGACGTGCTGCGATTCCAGTTGACGACGCGGGTCGAATTCAACCGCCTGGTCGAAACCAACCCCGAAACCCTGACCGATCTGGAACGCGCAGCGCGGTTCCTCTACCTCCAGCGCACCGCGTTCGGCGGCAAGGTCAGTGGTCGCAACTTCGGGGTGCAGACCGGCCGCCCGGCGCGGTTCAACCTGACCACGCTTGAGCCTATGCTCGAGGATCTGCACAGCCGCCTGTCCGGCGTGGTGATCGAATGCCTGGACTTCGAGGCCTTCATCCGCCGTTACGACAGCGACGCGACGCTCTTCTACCTCGACCCGCCCTATTGGGGCAGTGAGGGCGACTACGGCAAGCACCTGTTCAGCCGGCCCGATTTCGAGCGTCTGGAGGCGGCTTTAAGGGGCCTTAAAGGCCGCGCCATCCTGTCGATCAATGACGTGCCAGAGATCCGCTCACTGTTCGCCTGGGCGCGCATCGAGGAGGTGACCACGACCTATTCGATTGGAGCACACGGCGCGCAGACCAACAGGGCGGAACTGCTGATCAGAAATTTCTGAAGTTGCCATCACCCGCGTCTGGTTTTCCGAACGATGGGCGGAGGCCGGGCGCGAGTCGAAGTTATCAGGGGCGCCGTGTTAGGAATTCATCTGGATCTGACGTGCAGACCTGCAACCTGACGGAAAATTATTTTCTGCCAAAGCTAGCGCATCATTCTGCCAAAGCCGCCGCGCCGCTATATTCTTCGGCCCCGCCTTTTATTGCCCGGAAGGGGGAAGGTCTGGCCCGTCCGACTGTCCATCCGCCGCAAATCCTCCGAGGACGCAGGTGGATCGGTGGACAGGAAAAATCCCGCACCCCGGCAACCGCCTGATTTTCTTTGAAAAAATGGCGGACCCGGAGCGATTCGAACGCCCGACCCTCAGATTCGTAGTCTGATGCTCTATCCAGCTGAGCTACGGGTCCGCAATGCCGGGCGATGTAGCCGTGCTGTCGGCGCAATGCAAGAGACAAAACGCGCGATCATGTATCTGCGTCCATTGTCTCTTTCGGCAGGTGGATCATGAACTCGGTGCCGTCGGCATCGCTGCGCACCAGTTCCAGCCGCCCGCCATGCCCGCGCACCAGTTCGGACGATATGGCAAGGCCAAGGCCGGTGCCGCCCTTGCGCGCGCCGCCCTGAAAGGCCGAGAACAGGTTTTCCCGCGCCTTCTGCGGCAGGCCGGGCCCGGTATCGCCGACGCGGATCCACCATTCGGCCTCGCCCTCGCCGGCCGAAAGCTCGATCATGCCCGGAACGCCCGTGGCTTCCAGCGCCTGGCGGGCATTGCGGATCAGGTTCGACAGCACGCGATACAACTGTTCGCGGTCGGCACGCAGCGTCAGGCCGGGCGGCACGTCGATCAGACAGGACACCAGCCCCGCAGGCGCCGCCCCTTCGGTCAGCGCCACCGGCCCGATCATGGGAACCGCCTCGGCCAGCCCCTCGCCCTCGATCATCTCCTCGACCAGCGGCCGCAAGGCAAAGCGCGACAGTTGCGGCGGCGGCTCTTCCGCCTTGCCGAAGGCCAGCGTCGATTCGCACAGCGCCACCGCCCGGCTGATCGAATTCACCAGCTTGGGCGCCGACCGCGCCACCACCGGATCGGCGCTGTCCTCGATCCGGTCGGCAAAAAGCTGGGCCGTGGTCAGGATATTGCGCAGGTCGTGGCTGATCTTGGCCACCGCGCCGCCAAGCTGGGCCAGCCGTTCCTTCTGCCGCAGCGCCCCGGTCAACTGGGTTTGCAGGCTGGCCAGCGCCTCTTCGGCGACACGCATCTCCTCCAGCTCGGCCACGGGCGCGATCACCCGCCGCGCGTCTTCCGGGGCTTCGGCATAAAGCTGCATGTGCCGCACCACGCGCCGGATCGGCTGCACGATCAGCTTTTGCGCCGCGATGAACAGCAGCACCGCCGTCACCGCCGAGATCAGGGCCGAAAGATAGAGAATGCGACCGCCATAGCGCACCATCGCCTTGCGCAGCGGTTCGGTCTGCATGGTGATTTCGATAAGCTGGCCGCCTTCCTGCACCGGGTTGCCGATCACCCGCACGATGCGGTTTTCCCGTTCCACCAGCGTCATCACCGCATCGCGGATCAGCTCCCACGGGCCGGCGGTGCGCAGGTCGTAATTGCCCGACACCGCCCCCGGCACCGGCGACGACAGCACAAGCTGCCGCACATCGTTGCGCCGCAGCACCACGTTGTAAACCTCGGCATTGCGCAGCAGTTCGGCTTCCAGTTCGGGGCTGACCATTTCATCCGCGGCCAGTTGCACCAGCGCGGCGATCTGCGCCTGTTTCAGCCGTTCCAGCATGTAATCGGCCCGGAACCGCGCGATCGACGGCAGGAAGATCAGCACTTCGGCAAGCATGACGAAGGCCACCGTCAGAAGCAGGAACCGCCCCGACAGCGTTCGGAAGAACTGTCCGCGTGTCCTGACCTGCGACACCCGACTTCCCTTCACCAAATCGTCCGCGGGGGCCGGGGGCCTTGGCCTCCGGGGTGCGCCGGCCTAGGGCAACACCCTTTGCACGAAACGCACCACCGCCTTGAGCACAGGATTATCAAAGAGTTTCGGGGAAAAATAGGCGCTTGCGGCACGTTTCGATGCTTCTGACAGCGTGGGATAGGGCAGAACGGTCCCGGCAAGCGCCGTCAGCTTCAACCGGGCCGCCAAAGCCAGCGCCCAGATCCCGATCAGTTCGCCCGCCGCCGGCCCCACGATCAGCGCCCCGACCGGCCGCCCGCCAACCACCATGACCTTGACGAAGCCCTTGCCCCTGGCACCGGCAACCGCCCGGTCGTTGCCGTCGAACCCGGCGCGGACAACGGTCAGCTTCGCCCCGTGGACAGCCCGCGCCTCGGCCTCGGTCAGGCCCACCTGCGCCAGTTCCGGGTCGGTATAGGTGGCGCGGGGGATGTGGTCGGTGCGGGTCTTCGCCGGCAACCCCAGCACGGCCTGCCGCACCACGATGCCAGCGTGATAGCCCGCCACATGTGTGAACTGCAGGCCCCCCGCCGCATCGCCCACGGCAAAGACCTTGCGATTGCTGACCGACCGCAGCCGCGCATCGACCTTGACGCCCTTCGCGTCGAATTCGACACCCGCCGCCTCAAGCCCCAGCCCCGCGACCGCCACCTTGCGCCCCACCGCCACCAGGAGGTGCGACCCGGTCAGCCTTGCCCCATCGGCCAGCCTCAGCGTGATCGCCCCGGCCTGCCCTTCCACCGCGGCCACGCCCACGCCTTCACGAATCTCCACCCCCT
The DNA here is from genome assembly GCF_003071405.1 of Pseudogemmobacter blasticus. NCBI lineage: Bacteria > Pseudomonadati > Pseudomonadota > Alphaproteobacteria > Rhodobacterales > Paracoccaceae > Pseudogemmobacter > Pseudogemmobacter blasticus. The sequence continues at coordinate 1,649,301 of NZ_CP020470.1, forward strand.
CGGCGCGCAGGGATGCCAGCACCACCGCCGCCGCCTCGGGGTCTTCGCGGCCCAAGGCCTGCGCCGCCTCGACCACGGTCACCGCGCAGCCCAGCCGGCGATGCGCCTGCGCCATTTCCAGTCCGATCGGCCCGCCGCCGATGATCAGCAGATGGTCGGGCCGGTCGCGCAGGGCAAAGATCGTCTCGTTGGTGTGGAAGGGCACCGTCTCCAGCCCCGGAATCGGTGGCACGAAGGGCCGGCTGCCGGTGGCGATGACGAAGCGCCGCGCCGTGATGCGGGCGGTGCCGGCCTCCACCTCCTGCGGGCCGGTAAAACGGGCCTGCGCCCGGATCACCGTGCAACCCAGCCCTTCGAACCGCGCCTGGCTGTCGTGCGGCTCGATGGCGGCAATCACCGCGGCCACATGGTCCTTCACCGCCGCGAAATCCACCACCGGCGCCACGCCCGCAACGCCGCGAAACCCCTTGCGCTGCGCTTCGGCCGCTGCCGCCGCCGCGATCAGCGCCTTTGACGGCACGCAGCCCGCGTTCAGGCAGTCGCCGCCCATCTCGCCCGCCTCGATCAGCACGACGCGCGCGCCCATCTGCACCGCGCCCGCCGCCACCGACAGCCCGCCCGAACCGGCGCCGATCACGCAAAGGTCGGTCTTGATCTGCTGCATCATGCGGCCCCCTTGCGAAACATTTTCAGAACCATCGGCAAGGCCGCCAGCGCCGCCAGGCCCAGAAGCGGCAGCAGCACATGCGGCGCGAAGATCACCCCCAGATCCGGCGTTTCCCCCCGCGCGAACACCTCGGACAGACCGGCACCGATGCTGGTAAAGACCAGCATTGCCGGAAGGATGCCAAGGAAGGTGGTCACCGCAAAGGGCCAAAGCCGGGTGCCGGTAAAGGCCGGAATCAGGTTGGCCAGAAAGAACGGCACCGCCGGAACCAGACGCATCAGGAACAGCACCGACCATTCGTTTTCGCGCAGGGCCGCCATCAGCCGCGCCCCCGCGCCGCCCTGCGCCGCAACCCGCTGCGCCACGCCCGCGCCCAGGCCGGACCGGGCGGCCAGAAAGATCAGCACCGCGCCGATGCTGGCCCCGGCCACGTTGAACAGCACCCCCGGAAAGGTGCCGAACAGGAAGCCGCCGGTCAGCGTTGCCACGGTCGCGCCCGGCAGGGAAAAGGCGACGATGGCCACATAGGCCGCCACGAAGGCCGCCACCGCCTGCCCGTAATGCGCATCGCGGAACGCCAGCAGCGCGGCGCGATTCTCGGCCAGCGCGGCAAAACTCAGCCGGTCGCGCAGCAGCACCGCCCCCGCCACCGCGGCAAGCACGATCAGCAACAGCGGCAGGCGTTTCCAGAAGGCGGGCATCGCGGTATCCTTGGCACCGGGTCTGACAGGCATAGCCCAGTTACGCCGGGCGCACATCCGCGGATGCGCCCTGTCCGCCGATTTCACGCCGCCTTGATCCCCGGGAGCCCCCCCAGCGGGCCACGGCGCGGAATTCTTGCAGGAAATCCGCGTCGCACAGGTTGACAGCCGCCGCCGTCGCCCGTAGTGAGCGGGCTTCAAGTTCCAAGCCCTCGAATCCCTTCGGTTCGGGCACCCGATCTGACGGAGAGCCGCAATGAAGCGTACCTACCAACCCTCGACTCTGGTTCGCAAGCGCCGGCACGGCTTCCGTGCGCGCATGGCCACCAAGGGCGGTCGCCTTGTCCTGGCCGCGCGCCGCGCCAAGGGCCGCAAGGTTCTGTCGGCCTAAGGCCCCCAGCCGCGCCTTTCGCGCGGAAGGATGAAGACATGACGCCGCCGGAGGCACAGGGCACAAGGCAACCCGCCGAAGCGCCCCTCGCGCCTCCGGCGGTTTCCGTTTGCGTGATGAAGACCCGGCCTGAATTCCTGAAGGCCGCATCCGCCCGCCGGCAGGGGGCGGGATCCTTCCTGTTGCAGGCCCGTGACCGGCGCGACGGCACGGACAAGGTGCAGATCGGGTTCACCGCCTCGAAGAAGATCGGCAATGCCGTGGCCCGCAACCGCGCCAAGCGCCGCCTGCGCGAAGTGGCCCGGGCCGTGCTGCCGCGTCTGGCTCAGCCCGGCTGGGATTATGTGCTGGTCGCCCGGCCCGAGGCCACCATCGCCCGTCCCTTCGCCGCCCTGCTGGCCGATCTGGAGGCCGCCCTGGCCGCCGTTCAAGCCCCACGGGCGCCCCGGCCATGACACCGCTTGCCTTTGCCCTGTCCCTGCCCGTGCGCGCCTATCGGCTGGTGCTGTCGCCCTGGGTCGGCCATGGCTGCCGCTATCAGCCCACCTGCAGCGCCTATTCGCTTGAGGCGCTGGCGCGGCATGGCGGGCTGAAAGGCGGCTGGCTGACGGTGCACCGGATCTGCCGCTGCCACCCCTGGGGCGGCCATGGCTATGACCCGGTGCCCGGCACGGACCCCGATTTCGACCAGACCCGCAACCGCCCCGCCGATTGACTCTGACCCCACCCCGCCGCATAGGCCGCACATGATTTCGGGAACCACCCTTGCCCAGGTTGCTGCCGGGGGCGCCATCGGCGCCTCTGCGCGCTATGTCGTGAATGTCACGGCGGGCCGGCTGCTGGGCACCGGCTTTCCCTATGCCACGCTGATCATCAACGTGGCCGGGTCTTTCCTGATGGGGCTGCTGGTGGTGCTTCTGGCCGAAAAGTCCGGCAACCGGCTGGCGCCCTTCCTGATGACCGGCGTGCTGGGCGGCTTTACCACGTTTTCGGCCTTCTCGCTGGATACGATCACGCTTTACGAACGTGGCCAGACCGGCCTTGCGCTGGTTTATGTGGCAGGCTCGGTCCTGCTGTCCCTTGCCGCCATTGCGCTGGCACTTCACCTGTTCCGGGGGGTCTTTGCATGACCGGCGTCCAGCTTCTGACCGTAACCGAGGATGAGGGCGAACAGCGCCTTGACCGCTGGCTGAAACGCCGCTTTCCGCAACTGACGCAAGGCGCGGTGGAAAAGCTGTGCCGCACCGGCCAGTTGCGGCTGGATGGCGCCCGCGTGAAACCCGCCGACCGCGTGGCCCCCGGCCAGACCGTGCGCGTGCCGCCCATTCCCGACACGCCCGCCCCGGCGCCGGCCGAACGGTCGCGCTTCAGCCCGGCCGACGTGAAGATGATCCAGTCGGCCGTGCTGTGGATGGACCAGCACATGATCGTGCTGAACAAGCCGCCGGGCCTGCCGTCGCAGGGGGGCAGCGGACAGGGTGACCGCCATGTCGATGGCCTGACCGAGGCGCTGACCTTCGGCTACAAGGAACGCCCCAAGCTGGTGCACCGGCTGGACAAGGATACCTCGGGCATCCTGCTGCTGGCCCGCACCGACCGGGTTGCGCGCGCCCTGTCGGAAAGCCTGCGCCACCGCGCCGCGCGGAAAATCTACTGGGCCGTCGTCGCCGGCGTGCCGAACCCGAAGAAGGGCTCGATCAAGTTCTATCTTGAAAAGGCGCCGGGGCGCGGCAAGGGCGGCGAAGGCGAAAAGATGATCTGCATCCACCCCGCCAAGGCCAAGGACCACCCCGAAGCCAAGCGCGCCCAGACCGATTTCTTCACCCTCTGGTTCCTGGGCAACCGCCTGTCCTGGATGGCGCTGGAGCCGGTCACCGGCCGCACCCACCAGTTGCGCGCCCATATGGCCGAGATCGGCCATCCGATCATCGGCGACGGCAAGTATGGCGGATCGCAGGCGGAAAATCAGGGCGAAGGCTGGGGCGCCGCCATCGGCGGGGATGTGTCGCGCAAGATGCACCTGCACGCGCGCTCGATCAGCATCGAACACCCGGTCACCAAGGAAATGATGACCTTCACCGCGCCCCTGCCCGAACACATGGCCCGCACCTGGAAGGCGCTGGACTGGAAGGAAGACGATGTTCCCGCCGACCCGTTCGAGGTATTCGGCTGACGACAGGGGGCGCATTGGCATGAGCGGCTGGACACTGAAACGCTTCTGGACCAGGGCCACGGCCGAACCGGCGGAGGGCGGCTTTGCCGTTCTGCTGGACGGACGGCGCGTGAAGACGCCCGCCAAGGCGCCGCTGATCGTTCCGACGCAGGCCCTGGCCGAGGCCATCGCGGCCGAGTGGGACGCGCAGACCGGCGAGGTGCGGCCCGACACCATGCCGCTGACACGCACCGCCAATTCCGCCATCGACAAGCTGTCCGTCCAGCAGGCGGAAGTGGTGGATCTGCTGGCCGAATATGGCGGCACCGATCTGCTGTGCTATCGCGCCGAGGCGCCGCAGGCCCTGGCCGCGCGACAGGCGGCGGGCTGGAATCCGCTGCTGGACTGGGCCGCCACCGCCCTGTCAGCACCGCTTGCGGTGGGCGGCGGCATCATTCCCGTGCCGCAACCCGCGGCCAGTCTGGCGGCGCTCAGATCGCAGGTCGCCGCACTGTCGACCTTCCGCCTTGCCGCCTTTCACGATCTTGTCGCGATCCCCGGATCGCTGGTTCTGGCGCTGGCGCTGATCAACCGCCGCGTGACCGCCGAAGAGGCCTGGTCGCTTTGCCGGATAGACGAGGATTGGCAGGCCGAGCTTTGGGGAACCGATGAAGAAGCCGCCGAGACCGCAGCGCTGCGGCAGGCCGCATTCTTCGATGCGCACCGATTCTACGAATTGTGCCGGTAACAATTTGGCCCTGCCCTTCGGGAACCGCCCCCGAACAGTGCAAAAAACCCAAGCAATGCCCGCTTGATAGGCGATTTTTCTGAAGCCTGTGATGAACTCTTGACCATCCAAAGCGCTTTCGCGGAAACTGCACGGACTGGGAGGGCAGCCTCCGACAGCATCCGCCCCTGCGCGCCCGCAGGGCACAAACAAACGTAGCCCGAAAAGGGCAAAACTCAGGAAGAGGTAAATATGAACAAATCGGCACTCCTCGGCGCGCTCGCGGCATCCACCCTGATCGCAGGGTTTGCCTCGGCCGGCACGCTGGATGATGTCAAGGCGCGTGGCGAGCTGATCTGCGGCTCGAACACCGGCCTGACGGGCTTCGGTATGCCCGATGCGAATGGCACCTGGGTCGGCTTCGACGTTGCCCTCTGCCGTGCCGTCGCCGCCGCCGTTCTGGGCGACCCGACCAAGGTCAAGTTCGTTCCCACCACCGGCGAAACCCGCTTCACCGCGCTGGCTTCGGGCGAAGTTGACGTTCTGGTCCGCAACTCGACCTGGACCTATTCGCGCGACGTTGACCTGAAGCTCGATTTCGTTGCCGTGAACTACTATGACGGCCAGGGCTTCATGGTGAAGAAAGACCTGGGCGTGTCGTCGGCCAAGGAACTGGACGGCGCCACCGTCTGCATCCAGACCGGCACCACGACCGAGCTGAACCTGGCGGACTTCTTCAAGTTCAACAACATCAGCTACACCCCGGTTACCGTGCAGGATGACAGCGAAGCGCAGCGCCAATATCTGGCCGGCGCCTGCGACACCTACACCACCGATGCGTCGGGCCTGGCCGCCGCGCGTGCCACCATGGCTGACCCGGAAAACCACATCATCCTTCCGGAAATCATCTCGAAGGAACCCCTCGGCCCGGTCGTCCGTCATGGCGACAGCCAGTGGGGCGACGTGGTTCGCTGGACCTTCTATTCCCTGCTGATCGCGGAAGAAAAGGGCATCACCAAGGCCAACATCGAAGAGGTCGCCGCATCGTCGACCGACCCGGAAGTGCGCCGCCTGCTGGGCCTGGAAGGTGACATGGGCAAGATGCTTGGCCTCGACAACGGCGCCTTCAAGGCGGCGATCATGGCCGGCGGCAACTATGGCGAAATCTTCGAAGCCAACATCGGCTCGGCCACCCCGATCGGCCTGGCCCGTGGCCTGAACGCGCTGTGGACCCAGGGCGGCCTGCAGTACGCTCCGCCCTTCCGCTGAGCATGAGTTCCAGGGCGCACCCCAAACGGGTGCGCCCTTCTTCGTTTCAAGAATGATCCGATCCGCGCGCAATCACGCGACATAACCGGCAAAAAGCCGGAAGCCGGACGGACACAGGGGAAAAGCACACATGGCACTTGCCTCCGAGGCACCCAAGGAAGGCTTCCGCCTTTCAATGCTCATCTACGACACCCGGTTTCGGTCGATCACCATTCAGGTGGTCGTGCTGATCCTGTTCCTGCTGATGGTGGGATGGTTGCTGGACAACACGATCCAGAACCTTGCCGCCAAGGGCAAGGACATCAACTTCGGCTTCCTCTGGGTTCGTGCCGGGTATGACATCGAACAACAGTTGATCCCCTATACCAATGACAGCACCCACGGGCGCGCGGTCATCATCGGGTTGCTGAACACCCTGCTCGTGGCCTTCATCGGCTGCGTTCTGGCCACCGTGATCGGCATCTTCGTCGGGGTTCTCCGGCTGTCGCACAACTGGCTGATCAGCCGCCTGATGACGGTCTATGTCGAAGCCTTCCGCAACGTGCCCCTGCTGCTGTGGATCATCCTGGTCTTTGTTGTCACCTCGGAAACCCAGCCCGCGCCCAATGATTTCAAGGTGACGCAGGCCATGGTGGACAGTTGGCAGACCGAGGACACCTCGGATGACATCTACCCCGCCGCCCAGAAGATGCTGTTCGGCACGGTCGCCCTGACCAACCGCGGGTCTTATGTCGCCACGCCGATGCTGGATCGCCCGCTTGGCGGCACCCAGATCGGCAGCGTGCCGATCAATTACTCGGTTCTGGCGACGCTGGCGGTGATCATCGGTTCGGTGCTGGCCAACCGCGCGCTGCTGCGCCGCGCAAAAGCCATTCAGGAAGACACCGGCGACCGCCCAACTACCTGGTGGCAATCGCTGCTGATCCTGTTCGCGCCCACCATCCTGCTGCTGGTGGCAATGGGCTTCCACCTGCAACTGCCGGCCTTTGCCGCCGATGAGAACGGCGTGTCCAAGGGCTTCAACTTCCAGGGCGGCATCCTGGTGCAGCACAGCTTTACCGCGCTCACGCTGGCCCTTGCCCTGTATACCGGCGCCTTCATCGCCGAAATCGTCCGCGCCGGGATCATGGCCATCAGCCGCGGCCAATCCGAGGCCGCCTTTGCCCTGGGCCTGCGCCCGGGCCGCACGATGAACCTGATCATCCTGCCGCAGGCGCTGCGGGTGATCATCCCGCCGCTGATCAGCCAGTATCTGAACCTGACCAAGAACACCTCGCTGGGCATCGCGGTCAGCTACCTTGACCTGCGCGGCACCCTGGGCGGTATCACGCTGAACCAGACCGGGCGAGAGTTGGAGTGCATGTTGCTGATGATGCTCATCTACCTGACGATCAGCCTGCTGATCTCGGCGCTGATGAACGTCTACAACAATGCCGTGAAGCTGAAGGAGCGCTGAGATGTCCGATAGCTTCATCCGAACCGAAATGCTGCCGCCGCAGGAACCGCCGCTGCGCGAATCCGGCGTGGTGAAATGGCTGCGCGAGAATCTGTTCTCGGGTCCGCTGAACACCGTCCTTACCCTACTGGGCCTTTATGTCGTCGTCTCGCTGGTCTGGATGGCCTTTCCGTGGTGGTGGCATGGCGTCTGGAACGCCACCAGCCTGTCCGAATGCCGGGCGATCGTCGCCTCGGAAGGGGCCACCGACGGCGCTTGCTGGGCGGTGATCAAGGCCCGCTGGCACCAGTATATCTTCGGCTTCTACCCGCAAGACCTGTACTGGCGCCCGGTGCTGGCCTGCGGCCTGCTGTTCGTGGCCCTGTCGCCGGTTCTTTACTGGAACGACCGCAAGGCCGCGATCATGACCGGCATCACCGGCGTGCTGGCCGCGCTGGCGATGATGGCGCTGTCCACCCCGATCCTGGTGGAAATCGTGACCATCGTTCTGATGGCAGCCCTGTTCGCCGTGGCCTGGTTCCGGCCCAAGCTGCTGATCTGGGTCACGCTGGCCTATCCCTTCGCCGCCCTGTTCCTGCTGTGGGGGGGCCAGGTCTGGACCTACCTCTCGGCCATCCTGGCGGTTGTGGTGGGCATCGGCTTCGGCCTGCTCTACGGCAAGCTGCGCAGCGCCGGCCCGAACACCCTTTATGCCGCCATCGTGGCCATCGGCGGGGCCATCGTGGCCGCAACGCTGATCGGCTATATCGACACGATCAGCACCGGCTTCCTGAAAACCCTGTCCTCGGCCAACAGCTTCTATCCCGGTCTGGGCGAAAACGCGGGCCTGCTGGGCAAGTCGCTTGGTGCGCTTGTGTCCGCCGTGATCTGGGTGGTCGCCATGCTGGTCTGGGCCCTGATCGCCGTGATGCGTGTGGTCAGCGGTGTGCTGGACCTGAACCTGTCGATGGTCGCCGACTTCCCCTTCGCCTCGCTCCTTAGTCTGGGCGGGGTGCTGGCCGCCATCGGGATCTTCAACGCCGCCCGCAGCCGCGCCGCCGGGATCGGCATCCTTGGCGGGCTGCTGGCCATCGGGGCCTATGGGATGTTCGTCCACCCCTGGCTGGTGAAAACCATGACCGGCATCGCCCCGGTCGGCCTGGCCTCGGTCAACTCTGACCAGTTCGGCGGCTTTCTTCTGGCCATCGTGATCGGCGTCACCGCCATCACCGCCTCGCTGCCGCTGGGCATCCTGCTGGCGCTTGGCCGCCGGTCGGACATGTTCCTGGTGAAACGGCTCTCGGTCGGCTTCATCGAGTTCATCCGCGGCGTTCCGCTGATCACGCTGCTGTTCACCGCCTCGCTGCTGCTGGCCTACTTCCTGCCGCCGGGCACCAACTTCGACCTGATCCTGCGCGTGATCATCCTCGCCTCGCTGTTCTCGGCCGCCTATCTGGCCGAGGTCATCCGCGGCGGTCTGGCCGCCCTGCCCCGCGGCCAGTATGAGGCTGCCGATGCGCTGGGGCTGGATTACTGGCAGGCGCAGCGGCTGATCATCATGCCGCAGGCCCTGAAGATCTCGATCCCGGGGATCGTGTCCACCTTCATCGGCCTGTTCAAGGACACCACGCTGGTCTCCTTCATCGGCCTGCTTGATCCGCTGCGCGGCGTCACCCAGTCCGTCCGGGCCGACATCAACTGGAAGGGCATCTACTGGGAGCCCTACATCTTTGTCGGCGTCATCTTCTTCCTCATCTGCTTCGGCATGTCGCGCTACTCGATGTATCTCGAGCGCAAGCTGAAGACCGACCACCGTTAATGGAGAGTACCCCCATGGCCGAAGCGCAAAAGCAGATGAAGATCTCGGATGAGGTCGCCATCGAAATCCGCGGCATGAACAAGTGGTACGGTCAGTTCCACGTTCTGCGCGACATAAACATGACGGTGCAGAAGGGCGAACGGATCGTGATCTGCGGACCGTCCGGATCGGGCAAGTCAACGCTGATCCGCTGCATCAACCGGCTGGAGGAACACCAGTCCGGCCAGATCGTGGTGGACGGCACCGAACTGACCTCGGACCTGAAGAACATCGACAAGGTCCGCTCGGAAGTCGGGATGGTGTTCCAGCACTTCAACCTGTTCCCGCATCTGACCATTCTGGAAAACTGCACCCTCGCGCCGATCTGGGTCCGCAAGATCCCGAAGCGCGAGGCGGAAGAGACCGCGATGCACTTCCTGCGCAAGGTCAAGATCCCTGAACAGGCACACAAGTATCCGGGCCAGCTTTCGGGCGGTCAGCAGCAGCGGGTGGCAATTGCGCGCTCGCTGTGCATGAAGCCGCGGATCATGCTGTTTGACGAACCCACCTCGGCACTTGACCCCGAGATGATCAAGGAAGTGCTCGACACCATGATCGCGCTGGCCGAGGAAGGCATGACCATGCTTTGCGTGACCCACGAAATGGGCTTTGCCCAGGCCGTGGCGAACCGGGTGATCTTCATGGACCAGGGCCAGATCGTCGAACAGAACGCCCCGAAAGAGTTCTTCTCGAACCCGCAAAGCGAACGGACCAAACTGTTCCTGTCGCAGATTCTGGGGCACTGAACCACGGGCACCTATTCGAATGGCCCGCCTGTTCAGGTGGATAGCCCGTGCAATCCTACTGGCCGTCGCCCTGCTGGCGGCGGCCATTCTGATATTCGTGCTGGCGCCGCGCTTCTGGCTTCATGAGTTCCCGTTCATGGGGGAAACCTTCACACCGGAAAAATGGACCGAGGCCGGAAGTTGCGAGGGTCTGACTGACTACCAGTGTGTCATGAAGGAGAGCGATTGTCCGCGCGGCCCAATGGTGCGCAGCCTGCTGCGGCGGCATCTGAAAGCAGGTACAACGCTTGAAGCGGTCGTCGACCTTCTTGGTCCCGCTGGGCACCCAGAAAAGGACGCGTCGGGGTGCATGAACTGGTCGCTTGGCATGTGCAGCGGCCTAGGGATTGACTACGATTCCCTGTTCGTCTGCTTTGACGAAACAGATCATCTTATCAAAGCGGGACACGTCCAGCACTGATCCCTTGGTCTGGGTTCATCAGTCAGACAACCCTCACGCATCAATCTCGCGCGGGACCACGAAGTCGACCGGCACGCCCTGCCCGAAGCCGACATCCGCCCAACTGTCGATGGCAAAGTCCACCACCAGCGTCGCCCCGGTCGGATAGCGGGTGAAGTCGTGGCTGGGCGGGGTCTTCGACACCAGCCGATGCGCGAATTCCGCGATGCCCGGATTGTGGCCGATCATCATCACCGTATCGGCCTTGCCATGGCGCAGCACGGCCATCATCACATCCGGCCCGGCATGATAAAGCGCGGGCTTCAGTTCCAGCACCGGCGTCCCGGGCAGCGCGGGGGCGATGCCGGAAAATGTCTTGCGGGTGCGCAGGGCATCCGAACACAGCACCTCTTCCGGCACATAGCCGCGGCTGGCCAGCCATTGCCCCAGATCGGCGGCCGCCGCCTTGCCGCGTTCGTTCAGGGGCCGGTCATGGTCGGCCATGGTGGGATCATCCCAGCTTGATTTTGCGTGCCGGGTCAGGATCAGGCGCTTCATCGGTGGAACTGCCTCATATGATAGGCGGACTGTTCCGGCATCCTTGCATAGGTAGCCGAGACCGGGCAAGCGCGCCGCACAAGACAGCCCCCGGTCAGACAGTCGGCCCCGCCCGTATCCAGCCAGCCATGGCAGGCGGGCAGGTCATAGCCCGCGGCCCCCAGTGCCCCGGCAGGGCAGGCCGTCCGGCAGGGGGCGGCACAGGTTTCACAGGGCTGCGCCACCGGCGGCGGCACCGCCACCTCGTCACGCAGCGCCAGCGCGCCACGGATGCTCACCAGCATCCCCTGCGAGGCATGGATCAGCAACCGCACCGGGCTGGGCCAGCAGCGCCCCGTGCGCAGCGCCCAAGCGTAGAACGGGTGGTAGGGTGGCCCGCCAAAGGGGAACAGCGCCTTGGCCCCCAGATCGCAGGCCAGCCGCCCCACAACCCGGCGCGACCAGCGGTCCACCGGATCGGGCGATCCGTCCCATTCCGTCTGGGCCTGCAAATGCGGCCAGAACCCCGGCTCGCGCGGGCCCAGCAGCAGCACCGTCCGCGTGCCCGGGGGGAAACCCTCTTCCCCCTCGGCCACGGCAAAGCCGCCAAGCACCTCAAGAAACTCCGCCAAAAGGCGGGCGTCCAGTTCGGCCGGGGTCACCGCTTCACATGCGGCGTGACGCGCGGCGCGGTCGCGCGGATCTGGCTGCCCGCGCCATGGTCGGTGAACAGTTCCACCAGACAGGCGTTCGGGATGCGCCCATCCAGAATCGTCACCGCGCGGGTGCCCTGTTCAATGGCCATCAGCGCGGTTTCCGTCTTGGGAATCATCCCGCCGGAAATCACCCCGTCCGCCGTCATCTGGCGAATCTCGTCCGGCGTGATCTGCGTCATCACCTGACCGCTGGCGTCCTTGACCCCCGGCACATCGGTCAGCAGCAGCAGGCGGTCGGCCTGCAAGGCGCCGGCAATGGCCCCGGCCGCCGTGTCGCCGTTCACGTTGAAGGTCTCGTTGTCCTTCATGCCCGTCGCCACCGGCGCCACCACCGGAATGATCCCGGCGTTGTACAGGTCGCGCAGCACCTGCACGTTCATCTCGACCGGACGGCCGACAAAGCCCAGTTCGGGATCGTCGGCCTCACACACCATCAGGTCGTCGTCCTTGCCGGAAATGCCCACGGCCCGGCCGCCGGCATCCATGATCGCCTGCACGATCCGCTTGTTCACCAGACCTGACAGAATCATCTCGACCACCTGCACGGTGGCCTTGTCCGTTACCCGCTTGCCACGGACAAATTCCGACTTGATGCCCAGTTTGCCCAGCATGTCATTGATCATCGGGCCGCCGCCATGCACCACCACCGGATGCACGCCCACCTGCCGCATCAGCACGATGTCGCGGGCGAATTCGGCCATGGCGGCATCATCGCCCATGGCATTGCCGCCGAACTTGACCACCACCACCGCACCGGAAAACCGCTGCAGATAGGGAAGGGCTTCGGACAACATCTTGGCGGTGGCTTGGGCGTCTTGCATGGTCAGGGTCTGCTGCTTCATCAGGGCCTCCGGGCACTGGCGCCGCATAAGACTTTTCATCCCTTCTGCCAAGCAGGGATTGCCTTTGCCGCGCCGCAGCCTAGGGTTCAGCGCAATCCTGAGGAGTGCGCCGAATGACCGAAACCAAGACCCTGCTGCTGACCGGCGCCTCGCGCGGGATCGGCCACGCAACCGTCAAGCGGTTCGAACGCGAGGGCTGGCGCATCCTGACCTGTTCGCGCCAGCCCTTCGATGACCGCTGCCCCTGGCCCGGCGGCCGCGAGGCGCATGTGCAACTGGACCTGGCCTCGCCCGACGCAACCATCGCCGCGATCGAGGAAATCCGCTCGCGGATCGACGGCAAGCTGCACGCGCTGGTCAACAACGCCGGGATTTCGCCGAAAGGGCCGGGCGGCAGCCGGCTGAACACGCTGGACACCGACCTGCGGACCTGGGGACAGGTGTTCCATGTCAACTTCTTTGCCCCCATCATTCTGGCGCGCGGGCTGATGAACGAACTCTCGGCCGCCAAGGGCGCCATCGTGAACGTCACCTCAATTGCCGGCAGCCGGGTTCACCCCTTTGCCGGGGCGGCCTATTCCACCTCAAAGGCGGCGCTGGCGGCGCTGACGCGGGAAATGGCGCATGACTTCGGCCCGCTGGGGGTGCGCGTCAACGCCATTGCCCCGGGCGAGATCGACACCGCGATCCTGTCGCCCGGAACCGACAAGATCGTGGAAAAGCTGCCCATGCAGCGGCTTGGCAAGACCTCGGAAGTGGCCGATGCGATCTGGTTCCTGTGTTCGGACCAATCGACCTATATCTCGGGCGCCGAGCTTGAGGTGAACGGCGCCCAGCACGTCTAGGCCGGGTCCAGCGGCGTCATGTCGTCATGGTCGGGCACGGTATAGCGCTCGATCATGCGATGGACGCGGGGGAAGCCGGGGCCGCGGTGCAGCTCCATCAGCCGGTCGAAATTGGTGGCATCCGTCGCGGTGCGGCGCTGGTTGTGGCGCAGGTAATCGGTCCAGTTCGCCACATGGTAGCTTTCGACCCAGATGTCGGGGTTTTCCAGATCGCGCATCAGCACCCATTGCCGGGCGCCATCCCGCCGGCGGAAGCGGCGGCGTTCGGCCATCAGGCCCAGGAAGGCCTCGGTCTTGTCGGTGGGAATATCCCAGTCCACCATCACCATGATCGGCCCGGATCGGGGCTTCAGCTTCAGCCGCAACGCCGGGGCGTTGAAGCGGTTGGCCGGGTCAAGGTTCGCTTCCGACAGGGCCGGCATCGGCAGGAAGAACCCGATGGCCCCGCCAAGCGCCAGAAAGGCCGCAGCGGAATACAGCGCGGTGGGAATCGTCGTCGTCTCGGCCAGATGGCCCCAGATCCAGGCCCCCAGTGCCATGCCGCCAAAGGCCAGCGACTGGTAGATCGCCAGCGCCCGCCCCACCACCCAGCGTGGCGTGGCAAGCTGGGTCGAGACGTTGAAGTTCGACAGCGCCAGCACCCAGGCCGCGCCGCACAGCATCAGCCCCGGCACGGCGGCCAGGATGCTGTTGGCCAGCGCCAGCACCGTGGTTCCCGCGGCGAAGGCGGCGAAAGACCCGGCCACGATGGTTTCCAGCCGGAACAGCCGCCGGATGGTTGAGCTGGCAAAGGCCCCGCCAATGGCCCCAAGGCCAAAGATGCCCAGCATCAGGCCGAAACTGGTGGCCCCGCCGCCAAGCTGATCGCGCGTGACCAGCGGCAGCAGCGCCATCACCGCCACGGCACCAAACCCGAACAGGAAGCCCCGCCCCATCACCAGCACCAGATTGGGCGAATAGGTGACATAGCGCAGCCCGGCCCACATCGCGCTGCCCAGCCGTTCGGCCGGCAGGTTCCGCTCCTCGACCGGCGATTTCCAGCGTGCCAGCGCATAGATCACCGCCAGATAGCTGACCGCGTTCAGCGCGAAGGCCGCCGCCGGCCCGGCCGAGGCCACGATCAGCCCGCCAAGCGCCGGCCCCACCGACCGCATCAGGTTGAAGCTGACCGAATTCAGCGTCACCGCGGCAGGCAGGTCTTCGCGCGGCACCAGATCGCGCATCGACGCCTGCCACGCCGGCAGGTGCAGCGCCGCGCCCAGCCCGATCAGGAAGGTAAAGGCCAGCAGGCTCCATGGTCCCAGCAGATCGGCCCAGGCGGCCAGCGCCAGCAGGGTGGAAACCGCACACATGAAAACCTGCGCCAGAAGCATCACCCGGCGGCGGTCGAAATTGTCGGCCACGGCGCCGGACGCCACCGCCAGAACCATGATCGGCAGCGTGGTCGAGGCCTGCACCAGCGCGACCATCCGTTCGGAATCGGTCAGTTCGGCCATCTGCCAGGCCGCGCCAACCCCCTGCACCAGCGAGCCAAGGTTCGATGCCAGCGTGGCCGTCCAGATCAGACGGAAACTCGGGTGCGACAGGGGCGCAAGGGCGGAACGCGGTTCGGGCGACATGGAAGACATGGGCAACCTTTCAGGCCCCCTTTGTGGCGCAGGTCGCGCCGCCTTTCCAGCCCGGTTGACGCCGGGCCACCTATTGCAGCGTGGCGACCAGCGCGCGCAGGGTCTCGATCCCCTCGCCCTTTTCGGAACTTGTGACCACGATCTCGGGATAGGCGGCCGGGTGCTTTTGCAGCGCCTGCATCACCTGGGCAATGTTCGCCTCGCGCGTGGCACGGTTCACCTTGTCGGCCTTGGTCATTACCACCTGGAAGGTCACCGCCGCGCGGTCCAGCATCGACAGGATCTCCTCGTCCACCTCCTTGACGCCATGCCGCGTGTCGATCAGCACGAAGGCACGGCGCAGGGTCTGGCGGCCTTGCAGATATTGCTTCAGCAGCGCCTGCCACTTGGCAACGATGGCCACCGGCGCCTCGGCATAGCCATAGCCGGGCAGGTCAACCAGGTAACGGCTGTCGCCCAGGGCGAAATAGTTGATCTCCTGCGTCCGCCCCGGCGTGTTCGATGCACGGGCCAGGTTCTTGCGCCCGGTCAGCGCATTGATCAGGCTGGATTTGCCCACGTTCGACCGGCCGGCAAAGCAGACCTCCAGCCGGTCAGCCGGCGGCAGGCCCGACATGGCGACCACGCCCTTGACGAAATCGACCGGGCCGGCGAACAGCAGCCGCCCGGCCTCGCGGGCCTCGTCCTCGGGTTCGGGGGCAAGCGAAAAGGCAAGGGTCATGGCAAAAGCTCCACCCGGTCATCGCGGGCAATGGGGCCGGGGTCGATGACCACGGCGAAAACTCCGAAATCCTGCGCGCCAACCACCTGCCGCAGCGCGGCCAGCGTATCGGCATCAACGCGGCCGGTGGCGGGGTTCACGGTCGTGGCCTTGCAGCGCCCCACCCGTTCGCGCACCTCAAGCACGGCACCGCCAATGCGCAGCTGGCGGCCGATCCAGTCGAACTCGGCCCAGGCGGGCACACCGTCCAGCCAGAGGTTGCCACGCCAGCGATGGATCGACAGATCCACCCCCATATGCGCCGCCAGCGCCGCGTTCGAGGCAAGGTTCTTGATCGAGACGCTGGCAAAGGGCGTGTCGGTCATCGCCGCATCGGGCGCCCGCACCAGCGCGACCGGGCGGAACTGGTCTTGCGGGCTGATCGGCGCGATCCAGTCGATCAGACGCGCGCCTTCCGTCTCGGGGCGAAAGGTCAGGGGCGGAAGCTCCGGGTGGGTCAGCGACATCACGCCCGACAGCGGATCGAACCGCGCCTCGATGGCCATCAGGCTGGCCGTGCGCGCGCCCCGCTGGAAGTTGCCGCAGGACACCCAGGCCGGCGCCGCGCTATCAAACTTCGACACCGCATGTGCCACGGCCCAGTGCCTGTCCCATGGCAGCGCCGCCCCCGCCGAAAGCACAACGGACGCGAGTTCCTCGCGTCCGTGAGCCTTGATCGGGTGGCGGAAGATATACGCCAGTCGCCCTGTCATTTCTTCCGTCCGCCGCCCTTGGGCGGAGATTTCGCCACCGGCTTCGGCGTTGCCTCTTTCGGGGCCGGCTTGGCGTCGGCCTTGGCCGGCGCGGGTGTCACGGTGGCCACCGCCACCGCCTCTTTCTTGCGGAAGCCTGACTTGATGTTGCCGAACAGGTCAGGCTTGTGGCCGTGGCTGCGCATGATCAGGTATTGCTGGGTGAAGGTGATCAGGTTGTTGGTGATCCAGTAGACCACCAGACCGCTGGCGAAGCCGCCCAGCATGAACATGAACACCCAGGGCATCCAGGCAAAGATCTGCTGCTGCACCGGATCGGCGGGCGCCGGGTTCAGCTTCTGTTGCAGCCACATGGTGATGCCCAGCAGGATGGGCAGCACACCGATGAAGATCGTCGCCATCAGCGTGCCCGGCGTGGGCGAAGCCCAGGGCAGCAGGCCGAACAGGTTGTAGATGGATGAGGTGTCGGGCGCCGACAGGTCACGAAGCCAGCCAAAGAACGCCGCGTGGCGCAGTTCGATGGTGACGAAGATCACCTTGTACAGGCTGAAGAAGATCGGGATCTGGATCAGGATCGGCAGACAGCCCGCCGCCGGGTTTACCTTCTTGTCCTTGTAAAGCTGCAGCGTTTCGCGCTGCAACCGCTGCTTGTCGTCACCGGCGCGCAGCTTGATCGCCTCCATCTCGGGCTGAAGTTCCTTCATCCGCGCCATCGAGACATAGGACTTGTAGGCCAGCGGCAGCACGATCAGCTTCAGCACGAAGGTCAGCGCGATGATGGCCAGACCCATGTTGCCGATCAGCCCGTGCAGCCAGTGCAGCACCTGGAAGATCGGCTTGGTCAGGAAATAGAACCAGCCCCAGTCGATGGAGTCGATGAACCCGGGAATACCGGCCTCATTCTGATAGGCGCGGATCACTTCCCATTCCTTGGCGCCCGCGAACAGGCGGGTGCTGTTGGTGATGCTTTCGCCCGGCGCCACGCTCACGGCGGGCTGGCGCACCTCGGCCTGGTAGATGTCGGATTGCGCGACGTGCTTGGTCACCTGGGTGAAGGGCTTGCCCTGTTCCGGCACCAGGATCGTCATCCAGTAATGGTCGGTAAAGCCGATCCAGCCGTCGCCCGTCGATTCCACGATCTCGGTCGCGGCAGCCTCGGCCGGGTTGGCGTCCAGCTTGACCACGTCCTTGTAGCGGGTCTCTTCCAAGGTGCCATCGGTGCGGCGCACCGCGCCTTCGTGGATGACAAAGAAGTTCTGCATCTTCGGCAGGCCGTGGCGGGCAACAATGCCATAGGGCGACAGTTGCGCCGGCGCGGCGCCGGTGTTCTTCACCGTGTCGGTCACGGTGAAGAGATAGTTTTCATCCACCTGGAATTCGCGCAGGAAGGTCAGGCCCTTGCCATTGTCCCATGACAGGGTGACCGGCTGGCCGGGTGCCAGCGTCGTGCCCTTGGCGATGGTCCATTCGGTGCGGGCATCGGGCACCTCTCCGGCGGCAAGGCCCGAAACAGGCAGCCAGCCGAACACGGCATAATAGGGATGCTCTTCCCCGACCGGCGACAGAAGCCGCACGATGGGCGAGCCCGGGTCCAGCGTCTCGGGGTATTTCTTCAGCAGCAGATCGTCGATCCGCGCGCCCTTCATCGAGATCGAGCCCTGCAGTTCGGGCGTGTCGATGCTCAGCCGGGGCGATTCCGGCACGGCGGTCGCCACATCGGCGCCAGCCGCAGCGGCGGCAGGGGCCCCCGGCACCGCCGGCGTTGCAGCGCTGCCTTCAGGGGCGGTCTTTGTGGCCGTGGCCGGATCGGGCGCAACCACCGGCTCGGGCGGCGGGAACAGCACGAACCAGACCATGATGACCAGAAAGCTGAGCACCGTGGCGAGGATCAGATTCTTGTTGTTGTTGTCGCCCATCTGGACACCGCCAAGCGTGAAGGAAGGATCGGCGCTGTTCAACAGAAGGGGGCGGCAAAGGTCAAGCGGTTTCGCCCCTCATCGGCGGGGCACAATCGCGCAGCGGGGCGATTTCCGGCCCGAATCCGCGGGAAATCCGGCCTTGCAGCCCCTAGCCACCCGCCATCCCCCCGCCCTGCAATCCGATCCGCGGCAGGCGGTCCTGCCGGTTCCGATGCCGGGCGATCCAGTCGGTCGCCTCGTCCAGCGGCATGGGCCGGGCCAAGCCAAAGCCCTGCACATGGCCGCAGCCCAGTTGCGACAGCATCGCATGTTCTCCTGCCGTCTCAACCCCTTCGGCCAGCGTCTGAAGGTCCAGCCGGTCGGCCAGCGAGACAATGGCCGAAACCATCCGCTGCTGATCGCGGTCCTGATCGACACGGGTCACGAAGCTGCGGTCGATCTTCAGCCGGCGCACGGCAAAGCGGCGCAGCGTCGAAAGGGCCGCATTGCCGGTGCCGAAATCATCAAGGTCGATGCCGCAGCCCAGCCGGGCAAGCTGGGCGATATTGGACACGATCATGTCATTGTCGGTCCGCGCCACCACCGTTTCCAGGATTTCAATCGTCAGCCGCTCGGGCGGCAGGTCGAACCGATCCAGCTCCCACCGGATGCGGTCGGGAAGGCGCGGGTTGCGCAGTTCCTCTGCCGAGAAGTTGACCGAGACCGAAGGCACCCGCAGACCGGCCCTGTCCCAGCCAACCAGCGCGGTCAGCGCCTGGAACAGCATCACCTCGCCCAGCCGTTCGCCAAGATCGTTGCCTTCCAGCGCGGGCAGGAAATCGGCAGGGCAAAGGCAGCCGCGTTCGGGGTGATGCCAGCGGGCAAGCGCCTCAACCCCCGAGATTTCGCCGGTGTCGGTGCAGATCTGCGGCTGGAAATGCGGGCGGATCTGGCCCGTCTCAAGCGCGGTTTCCAGATCGTCGCGCAGCGCATCGCGCGCGGCCCTTCCCTGCGCCATATCGGCGGACCAGGCCCGGATTCCGCCCGGCCCATGGCGAAACGCCTCCTCGGCGGCGGTCTGGGCCGCATCCAGCAGCGCCTTGCCGTTCGGCTCCGGGGACCGGCCCCCCGGGCAGAACCCGATAGAGGCGCTGATGTGAACCTGCACGCCCCCCAGCGAAACCGGCGTGGTGATGGCGGCCTGCAACCGCGCGCTCATCTGCACCAGCGTTTCCAGATCCAGCCGCCGCACCGGCGCCAGCACCACGGCAATGGCAGATCCCTGCAACGCGGCGACCAGATCGCCCGTGCGCAGGGCGCCGCGGATACGGTCGGTGGTGCGCGCCACCACCTCGGCCTGGGCGGCGCGACCGTGCCGGTCAAGCAGCGTGTCAAGATCGTCGAACTGAATCACCAGACAGGCCGTTGTGCGGCCCGACTGGCCGATCCGGGGCAGGATACGGTCCATCGCCGCGATGGCCTGGCTGACGGATGTGGTGCCGTCACCGTCGTCCTGCGGGGGCGGGCGTCCGGTAAGGGCGGGGCCGCCGATCGCAAACAGCAGCGGCAGACCAAGCGCCAGCGCCAGAAGCACGGATTCGCCGCCCAGCCAGAACCCGGCCAGCGTCATGGCCGGCACGAACACCACCAGTTCCGGGCGGCGCACCCAGGTGAACGCCCGAAGCACCCGTTGCGCGGCCTGCGGGAACCGCAGATTCGACATCTGGCCGTCCTTTCCCCTGACGCGCGCGCCACCGGGGCACCCGCAATCCGGGCCAGTAAGACCAAAAGGGTTGATCGCTTCGTTAATCCGGCAGGCGAAGTTGTTTCGGATTTTCCGTATCGCCCGGCAGGCCAAGCGCCAGCGCGGCGAAATCAAACAGCGCCGGGTCGGCCAGATGCGACGGCCGCACGTTCATCAGCGCGCGGAACATCACCTGCCGCCGGCCGGGACTGCGGGTTTCCCAGTCATCCAGCAGTTTCTTGACCTGCGCGCGTTGCAGGCCTTCCTGGCTGCCGCACAGATCGCAGGGGATGATGGGGTAGTTCATGGCCCGGGCGAAACGGTCGCAATCCGCCTCGGGCACAAAGGCCAGCGGGCGGGCCAGGAACAGATCGCCCTCTTCGTTCACCAGCCGCGGCGGCATGGAGGCCAGCCGCCCGCCGTGGAACAGGTTCATGAAGAAGGTTTCCAGAATGTCATCGCGGTGATGGCCCAGCACCACCGTGCTGCAACCTTCCTCGCGCGCGATGCGGTACAGGTTGCCGCGCCGCAGCCGCGAACACAAACTGCACATGGTGCCCCCCGGCGCGATCTTCGAGGTCACCACCGAATAGGTATCCTGATACTCAATCCGATGCGGCACGCCCATCCGCGTCAGAAACTCGGGCAGCACAGTGGCCGGAAAGCCGGGCTGGCCCTGATCCAGATTGCAGGCCAGCAGGTCCACCGGCAGCAGGCCGCGCCATTTCAGCTCGGTCAGCACCGCCAGCAGGGTATAGCTGTCCTTGCCGCCCGAAAGGCAGACCAGCCAGCGGTCGCCGGGGCGGACCATGCCATATGTCTCGATCGCCTCGCGCACGTTCTGCACCAGCCGCTTGCGCAGCTTGCGGAACTCGGTCGACTTGGGGGCCCCGTGGAACAGCGGGTGAATATCGTCCGAAAGCTCATCGTCCAGCATGGCGGCTCCTGCGGGGGTCTCGCGCCCCTTAGGGCGCGGGCGGGGCTTGCGTCAAGAACCGCCCTGCCGGCGGCTGCGCAGCTTGGCGAAATAGTCGATCCGCTTCTTCAGCTCACGCTCGAAGCCGCGTTCGGGCGGGGTGTAAAGCACCGGCCGCTTCATGCCTTCGGGGAAATAGTCCTGCCCCGAGAAACTGTCTTCGGCGTCGTGGTCATAGGCATAGCCGGACCCATAGCCGATGTCCTTCATCAGCCGGGTCGGCGCGTTCAGGATGTGGCGGGGCGGCATCTGGCTGCCGGTCTCGCGGGCCAGCGCCCGGGCCGCCTTGTAGGCGGTATAGACCGCGTTCGACTTGGGCGCGAGCGCCAGGTAGACCACCGCCTGTGCCAGCGCCAGCTCGCCTTCGGGGCTGCCCAGACGTTCATACGTTTGCCAGCCCTGCAGGCATACGTCCTGTGCCTGCGGATCAGCCAGCCCGATATCCTCAACCGCCATGCGGGTGATGCGGCGGGCCAGAAAACGCGGGTCTTCGCCGCCCTCCAGCATCCGCGCAAACCAGTACAGTGCGGCATCGGGATCGCTGCCGCGCACCGATTTGTGCAAGGCCGAGATCAGGTTGTAATGCTCATCGCCCGACTTGTCATAGCGCGCAGCGCGGCGCATCAGCCGCCGGGCCAGTTCGTCGCGGTCAAGGTGATGGTCCAGCCGCCAGGCCGCCACCTGTTCGATCAGGTTCAGAAGCGCCCGGCCATCCCCATCGGCCATTTCCAGCATCGCCTCGCGCGCCTCGCCCTTCAGCGGCAGGGCACGGCCCAGTTCCTTTTCCGCCCGCTGCGCCAGCCGTTCCAGATCAGCCAGATCAAGCCGTTCCAGCACGATCACCTGCGCCCGGCTCAGAAGTGCCGCGTTCAGTTCGAAACTGGGGTTTTCGGTGGTGGCCCCGACCAGAAGGATGGTGCCATCCTCCATATGCGGCAGGAACCCGTCTTGCTGGGCCTTGTTGAAGCGGTGGATTTCATCGACGAACAGCAGCGTTCCCCGCCCGTTCTGCCGCCGGATCTTCGCCTGCTCGAACACCTTTTTCAGATCGGGCACGCCGGTGAAGATGGCGCTGATCTGCACGAAGGCCAGATCGGTTTCCGCCGCCAGCAGCCGCGCGATGGTGGTCTTGCCCACTCCCGGCGGCCCCCACAGGATCAGCGAGGACAGCGACCGCGCCGCCAGCATGGCCCCCAGGGGGCCATCGGGCGACAGCACCGACTCCTGCCCGATTACCTCGGCCAGCGACTTGGGCCGCAGCCTGTCGGCCAGCGGGCGGGGCGCACCTTGCCGGGGCGCGTTTGCGGTGTCGAACAGGTCTGCCATGGCGGCAGTCTAGGCCTCGGCGCCGGGAATCTAAAGCCGGAAGCGCAGGCGCAGCGTCTGACCACCGCGGATCAGGTCGATCTGCCAGCGCCGGGCCTGTTCACGGCTGGCCGCAAGCGCCTCGTCCGGGGTGGTGACCATCTGGCCGTTCAGCGCCACCAGAATATCACCGGGCCGCAGCCCCACGTCACGGGCAACCCCATCAACCGCGGTGACCGCCACGCCGCTGGCGCCCAGTGGAAGGCCCAGTTCGGCCATCACGGCCGGGTTGATCCGCGCCAGGCTGGCCCCTTGCAGCACCACCTCTTCCGTTACCGTGACCGCCTGCCGGTCCGGGGTATCGGGTGCGGGGCCCAGCGTGACCGAGGTGGTGGCCTCAACGCCCTTGTGTAGATAGCGCACCTCTTGCGGGCCGCTTCCCAGAACCGCCAGCCGGAACATGAATTCCTGCGGCGTGTTGATGGCAGCCCCACCCAGCGACAGCACCACATCGCCCTCCACCAGGCCGGCGGTGGCAAAGGGGCTTTGCGGGTGCAAGGTTGTGACAAGCACCCCCAGCGGACGGTCCATACCAAGGGCTTCGGACAGGCTGCCGTCCACCTCTTGCCCGCCGATGCCGGCCCAGGGGCGGTTGAACTGCGTGGCACCGGCCTTGGCCTGTTCCACCACCCTCGCCACCAGCGCCGAGGGGATGGCAAACCCGATCCCGTTCGATCCGCCATCGCGGGTGACGATGGCGGTGTTGATGCCGATCAGCCGACCTGCCATATCGACCAGCGCCCCGCCCGAATTGCCGGGGTTGATGGGCGCATCGGTCTGCACGAAATAGCCTGTCCCGTCGCCCACCTGCAGCGCCGAGCGGGCGAGGCCGGAGACGATGCCCGAACTGACGGTCTGCCCCACGCCGAACGGGTTGCCGATCGCCAGCACAAGGTCGCCCACCTGCAGCGCCTCGCTGTCGCCCAGCGTCAGGGCGGGCAGCGGCTCATCCGTGGTCAGTTTCAGCACCGCAAGGTCGATCTGCGGATCGCCCAGCAGCACGGTTGCGGCATATTCGCGGCGGTCGGCCAGAACGACCCGGATGTCGGTGGCATCGGCCACGACATGATAATTCGAGACGACGATCCCGTCCTCGGACACGATCACGCCCGAGCCCAGCGAATTCTGCACCCGCGGTTTCGTTGCACCGAATTCCTGAAAAAACTGGTCAAAGAACGGGTCACCGGCAAAAGGGCTGACGCGGTCCTGCACAACCTGCCGGGCATAGATGTTCACGACGGATGGCGCAGTCCCTTTCACCACCGGCGCAAAGGACAGGGCAATTTCGCCCGCGCTGGACGGCACCGCCGTTTCGGCCAGGGCCGACAGGGGCAGAACGGTGGCCAGCGCCAGGGCCGGCAGAAGAAGACGCTTCATTGGACGGTTCCCGAATGATCTGGCGTTGCGGCGCACAGTTTTCACGCGCGACGGGCGATCAGGCAACAGCCCAACCGACACATTCGCGTGCTTGGGCAAAGATGGGGCCTTCCCACCGGGAAGGCCCCGTTCGAACCCCACCTGACCACCCCTGGTCAATGCAGCTTGGTCGCCATCGAGATCGAGACGCAGACCGAGTTCATGCCCCCGGTATCCATCACCGGACCGACAGGCACGCAATCAAGCCCCACCCGCCGCGCCAGCCGGGGGCTGTGCTCGGGGATGATGCCAAGAAGCGTGGTGGCGCCCAGACTGCGGGCAGAAACCACCATCTCGTGGATAAGCTGCATCTGCACCCGCAGCCTTTCGGCCGCCGGAACAGCATCGGACACGAACACCCGGCTCGATTCCCAGATGTAGGGATCGACGGGCGCCTCGAAGTTCAACAGATCCCGCGGGATGGTTTCCAGCAGGCCCAGTTGGGCATCGCGGATCATGTAACTGTAAACACCGCAGCGATGGATCGTGGGCGTCAGTCGCACCCCCGCCATCACCTCGCCATGCCGGTGCACCGCAACCCAGCGGCTGGCCGGCGTGTCGTACTGGTCAAACTCCATGCCGTCCGCCTGCGGCAAGTCCCACTTGTTATGCTGGATGAACGTCCGGTGGCGGGCCCGGAACATATTGGCGAAAAGCTGCCCGTGATTGTGAAGGTTCTCATATGAGAGGGTCGTAACTTCCATTGCCTTTCTCCTTCTCAGGTGGGTGGGTAAACCTTTGAAGGGGAACGGCCCCGGTCAGAGCAGTCTGTACTCCCGTGCCTTACGGATGGCCTCCGACGTGGTGCGCGCCTCAAGCCGCGTTCGCGCCGACTGGAGGCGCGCCTTGAAGGCGCTTTCCGTGATCCCGAGCTTTTCCGCCGCTGCCGAGTGCCGATCCCCGTTCGCGACGCATTTCAGCGCCTCGATCTGGGCCTTCGACAGGTCCGATGGCGGCTTGGCGGCAACATGGAGCTGAATGGTCAGCTCTCGCAGGGTTTCAAGCTCGTCATCGGTGAACTCGCGATCGGCGCGGGCGACACCCACAATGGACCGCGAGGTGATCGGACCATAAGAAGAGACCGCGCCGTAGCTAAGCCCATGAGCCGCGGCCTTTTTCAACACACCAAACGGGTCCGGCAAGGGGATCGAGCTCCATCGCGTCGTTCCCTCGACACCGATGCCCCAGAACACAAGCGGGTCGCGCAAGTAATAGGAATGAAGGTTGTAGTGTTCGACCCAACGCGCCGGATATGAGCTTTTGTAGACCATCGGCGTGGCAAACCGGATATGCAATCCGACCGAATACCCCATGGGAGCAAGCTGTTCGAGCTCATCCAACAAAACGCTTACGACCTTCCGCTCGGACATTCTGCACCACTTCCAGAATCCCGCGATTCTACCTGTGATTGATTGTCACCGCGGGAGTTACGATATCAAGAAAATTTGCCCGACCTGCCGGCCGACGCCACGCTTGCCCTGCGTTACAAACAGAAAAAAGCCCGCCGGGAAAGCGGGCTTTTGCATCTTTCGGGCGAAATGCCTTATTCGGCGTCTTGCGCCTCAAGGCGGGCCAGATCCGCCGCGCCCTTGGCGCTGGTGTCACGATCAACGAATTCGATGATCGCCATCGGGGCCATGTCGCCATAGCGGAAGCCGGCTTTCAGCACGCGCACATAGCCGCCCTGACGGTCCTTGTAGCGCGGGCCGAGAATGGCGAACAGACGCTCAACATACTGGTCCTGCTTCAGTTGCGCCGCGGCCTGACGGCGGGCGTGCAGGTCGCCGCGCTTGGCCAGCGTGACCAGCTTTTCGATGATCGGACGCAGTTCCTTGGCCTTCGGCAGGGTGGTCTTGATCTGCTCGTGCTCGATCAGCGAACCGGCCATGTTGGCGAACATCGCCTTGCGGTGTTCGTGGGTGCGGTTCAGTTTGCGGTAGCCGCTAGAGTGACGCATGGA
Source organism: Pseudogemmobacter blasticus (assembly GCF_003071405.1). Classification (NCBI taxonomy): domain Bacteria; kingdom Pseudomonadati; phylum Pseudomonadota; class Alphaproteobacteria; order Rhodobacterales; family Paracoccaceae; genus Pseudogemmobacter; species Pseudogemmobacter blasticus. Next base: position 1,675,086 of record NZ_CP020470.1, read on the forward strand.
AATCTCCTATTCGCGCGTTTTGCTTTGTCCGGCAGGGCCTACGATTGACCCGCTCACCTTGGGCTTTCGCCATGTTTTCCCCGGCAGATCCGGGCATTTGTCGAATGGGGTGCGCTGACGCGCACCCCGAAAGTTCAGAACTGGTCTTCGAAACGCTTCGCCAGATCCTCGATGTTCTCCGGCGGCCAGTCCTCGACATCCATGCCAAGGTGCAGACCCATGCCCGAGAGCACTTCCTTGATCTCGTTCAGCGACTTGCGGCCGAAGTTCGGGGTGCGCAGCATCTCGGCTTCGGTCTTCTGGATCAGGTCGCCGATATAGACGATGTTGTCGTTCTTCAGGCAGTTGGCCGAACGGACCGAAAGCTCCAGCTCGTCCACCTTCTTCAGCAGCAGCGGGTTGAATTCCAGACCCGCATCCACTTCGCCGGCCTTGGCCGACTCGGGTTCTTCGAAGTTGACGAAGATCGAGAGCTGGTCCTGCAGGATACGCGCGGCATAGGCCACGGCATCTTCGGGCGTCAGGCTGCCGTCGGTTTCCACCTTCATCGTCAGCTTGTCATAGTCCAGCACCTGGCCCTCGCGGGTGGGCTGCACTTCGTAGCTGACCTTCTTCACCGGCGAATAGATCGCGTCGATCGGGATCAGGCCGATCGGCGCATCTTCCGGGCGGTTCTTGTCGGCCGAGACATAGCCCTTGCCGGTCGAAACCGTCAGTTCCATGAACACATCCGCACCTTCATCAAGGTGACAGATCACATGGTCCTTGTTCAGAACCTCGATCCCGTTCGATTCCGAAATCGCGGCGGCGGTCACGACGCCCGGCCCCTTGGCCGAGATCGACAGGCGCTTCGGCCCCTCGACATCCATCTTCAGCGCCACGCCCTTCAGGTTCAGGACGATGTCGGTCACATCCTCACGGACGCCCGCCACCGACGAGAATTCGTGCAGCACGTTGTCGATCTGCACGCTGGTGATGGCCGCGCCCTGCAGCGAGCTGAGCAGCACACGACGCAGCGCATTGCCCAGCGTCAGACCGAAGCCGCGTTCCAGCGGTTCGGCGATCACGGTGGCGACCCGTGCCGGGTCTGCCCCCGCCTTGACGACAAGCTGCGTCGGCTTGATCAGTTCCTGCCAATTCTTGTGGATCATGGACTAGCCTCCATTCCTGCCTGCACCCCCATGGTCCGATGGGGTGGGGCGCCCGAGGGTCTTTCAAAACGTGAACCGGGCCACGCGAAACGCATGGCCCGGCAGTATTTCCAATACGTCAGACGCGACGGCGCTTCGGCGGACGGCAACCGTTGTGCGCCAGCGGCGTCACATCGCGAATCGAGGTGATCTGGAAGCCGACGGCAGCCAGCGCACGCAGCGCAGATTCACGGCCCGAACCGGGGCCCTGCACTTCAACTTCCAGCGTCTTCACACCATGTTCCTGCGCCTTGCGGCCGGCGTCTTCGGCGGCCATCTGGGCGGCATAGGGCGTCGACTTGCGGCTGCCCTTGAAGCCCATCGTGCCGGCGGACGACCACGAGATGGCGTTGCCCTGCACGTCAGAGATCAGGATCTTGGTGTTGTTGAACGAGCTGTTCACATGCGCCACACCCGTGGCGATGTTCTTGCGTTCCTTGCGCTTGGTGCGCGCGGCGGCGGCCTTGGGATCACGTGCCATTGTCTCGCGCTCCTCTTATTTCTTCTTGCCAGCGATGGGTTTCGCCGGGCCCTTGCGGGTGCGGGCGTTCGTATGGGTGCGCTGACCGCGGACCGGCAGGCCCTTGCGGTGGCGCAGACCACGGTAGCAGCCCAGGTCCATCAGCCGCTTGATGTTCATGCTGACTTCACGGCGCAGGTCGCCTTCGACGGTGAGGTTCGCGTCGATGTATTCGCGGATCGACAGCACTTCGGCGTCGGTCAGCTGGTTCACGCGGCGGGCGCGGTCGATGTTCAGCGCGGCGCAGATCGCCTCGGCGCTATGGGCACCGATGCCGGTGATGTACTGAAGCGCGATCGGAACCCGCTTCTGGGTGGGGATATTGACGCCAGCGATACGTGCCACGCCGTCTTTCCTTTCGTTGCGGTTCCGTCCTGCCAGAACCTTTTTTCACAACCGCCCCGGGCGCAACCGCCCCGGACAACGATCTTCCCGCGAACGGGAAACCACGACACGGGCGATTCCGCATCGGGACGCCGTGCAATATGGGCTTTTGCCACGCCCGTCAAGGGCGACAGGCGGCATTTTCAAGCCTTGTCAAGAACTTTCGCAATGGCCGCTGCAACAGCGTCCATTTCTGCCAGGCCATCGACCGGGCAAAGCTGCCCCTTGGCGTAATAGTAGCCAATCAGCGGCGAGGTTTTCTTGTAGTATTCCATCAGGCGGGTTTTCAGCGCCTCTTCGGTGTCGTCGGCGCGGCGCTTCATCTGATGCCCGCCACACACGTCACAGGTGCCGGGCACCTTGGTCGGCCGGGTATCGTCATGATAGACGGCGCCGCAGGTGCCGCAGGTGTAACGCCCGGTGATCCGGCGGACCAGCGCGGTATCATCGACCTGCATCTCGATCACGGCATCCAGCTTCTGGCCGATCTGCGCCAGCAAGGCCTCCAGCGCATCGGCCTGCTTCAGCGTGCGGGGAAAGCCGTCGAAGATGAAGCCGCCCCCGGCTCCCTTCTCCAGCTTTTCCTGGATCAGGCCGATCACCACCTCGTCGGTGACCAGCTCGCCGCGGTCCATGATCGCGGCAACGCGCTTGCCCATTTCGGTGCCGCTGGCCATGGCGTCGCGCAGCATGTCGCCCGTCGAAAGCTGCACCATCTGCCGCGTCTCTTCCAGACGCTTGGCCTGCGTGCCCTTGCCCGCGCCCGGCGGGCCAAGAAGGATGATGTTCTTGGCCATGGTGTCAGCGACGGGCGGGGGCTTTGGCGGCCCCACGGCGTTTGCCGCGAAGCTGCGATTTCTCGATCAGGGCTTCATACTGGTGGGCCAGCAGATGCGACTGCACCTGGTTGATCGTGTCCATCGTCACCGACACTACGATCAGCACCGAAGTCCCGCCAAAGTAGAACGGCACACCAACCTTGGAAATCAGGATCTCGGGCAGAAGACAGACGGCCGCCAGATAGGCCGAACCCAGTACAAGGATACGGTCGACCACATATTCCAGGTATTCCTCGGTCTTCTTGCCGGGACGGATACCGGGAATGAAGCCGCCTTGCGTCTTCAGGTTCTCGGCCACCTCATCGGTCTTGAAGCTGACGTTCGTGGTGTAGAAGTAGCTGAAGAACACGATCAGCGCGGCCAGGAAAACCAGGTGAAGCGGTTGGCCATAGCCCAGATAGGCGCTGATGAACGACAGGACCGGATTGGTGCCCTGCCCCGAGAAGGTGCTGAGCGTGGTCGGCAGCAGAAGGATGGACGAGGCAAAGATCGCCGGGATGACGCCCGCCGGGTTAACCTTGATCGGCAGATGCGACGAGCCGCCATCATACACCTTCATGCCCACCTGACGGCGGGGATACTGGATATGGATCTTGCGCAGCGCGCGTTCCATGAACACGACGAAGGTGATCACGGCGATGACCATCAGGATGATCCCAAGGATCACCGGCGTGGACAAGGCGCCCGACCGGCCCTGCGCCAGGAACTGCGCGATGGCGCGCGGAATTTCCGCTACGATGCCGACGAAGATGATCAGCGAGATGCCGTTGCCGATACCGCGGCTGGTGATCTGTTCGCCCAGCCACATCAGGAACATCGTGCCGCCGACCAGGGTGATCACGCATGACAGCGTGAAGAACAGCCCCGGCGTATGGGCCAGATCGCCGGCCTGGATCGACATCGCAATGCCGTAGGACTGGAAGATTGCCAGCGCCACCGTGCCATAACGGGTGTACTGGTTCAGCTTCTTGCGCCCCTGCTCACCCTCTTTCTTCAGTTGCTGCCACGGGCCGTACATGGTGCCCAGAAGCTGCACGATGATCGAGGCGCTGATATAGGGCATGATCCCCAGCGCGAAGATGCCCATCCGGCTGATCGCGCCGCCGGTGAACATGTTCAACATGCCGCCGATGCCCTGACCGGCCTTCTGCATGAACTCGCGCAGCGCATCGCCGTCGATGCCCGGAACCGGGATATAGGTGCCAAGCCGATAGACGATCAGAAGTCCGATCGTGAAGAAGATCCGGCTGCGAAGATCGGTTGCCTTGCCAAGCGTGCCCCAGGAGAGGTTCGCTGCCATCTGTTCTGCGGCGGATGCCATAAGGTGCCCTTTTGCATGGACAACGCCGCCGGAACCGTTTTCCGGTCCGGCGGCGCGCTGGAAAACTGGGGATGATGTAAGCGACGCAAGCGCCGCTCACAACCTCTTATTCAGCGGAAGCCGCAACCGTGATGCTGCCGCCCGCGGCCTTGACCGCTTCGATGGCAGAGGCCGAGGCGCCCGTGACCTTGAGGGTGATCTTGGTCTTGATCTCGCCCTTGGCGAGAATACGGATGCCATCGCGCTTGTCCGAGGTGAGGCCGGCCGCAACCAGTGCGTCTTCAGTGATCTCTTCCTTGGCGTTCAGCTTGCCGGCGGCGATGAACTTCTCGATCAGGCCAAGGTTCACGACGGCAAAGTCCAGACGGTTCGGCTTGGTGAAGCCGCGCTTCGGCAGGCGGCGGTACAGCGGCATCTGGCCGCCTTCGTAGCCACCCAAAGCCACGCCCGAACGGGACTTCTGACCCTTGATCCCGCGGCCGGCGGTCTTGCCCTTGCCCGAACCCGGGCCGCGCGCGACGCGCTTCTTCTTGCGGGCAGCACCTTCGTTGTCACGAAGTTCATTCAGTTTCATGTCGCATCTCCTTGGCCGGAAGGGCCCCGCCTGCGACGGATGGAGCCAACTCGGCATTTCTTGTTGATTCTCGCAGCCCTTTCGGGCCACCGCGGGCCCTTACACCCTTGGCCCCCGTCAGGCAAGCAAGTTGAGGTGTCCGGCGGTGGGCGGCCCGGTTGCCGTGCGCGGCGGATGCCTGCCTTTCGCGCAGGTTGCAAGGGAGATCACAGTCGCTGCCGGAAAAGGCGCCCCGAAAACGTGCTCTAGGGATAGCGGTTTACAGGCGGCTTTCCGCTATATTTTCCCGGCCGGTCAGCAAAGTGCTGCTTCCCCGCCACAAGATGAGCTACTCGCGCAAACCCCTTGGAAAATACGGGTTTTCCACACAGCATCCCTGTGCTAGCGTGAGTGTCGGCAGAAATGAGGCCCCGCCAACAGGGGCCCGATACAGGCAAAGGGATAGGCGACGTGGTATCGCTGATCGGGCGGGGACTCCGCATCCTTTCTATTTTCGTGGCGCTTCTGGCGATGCCCTTGGCAATGCCGGTCAGCGCGGCCCCCTATGCCGCCATCGTGATGGATGCGCGCACCGGGGAAACGCTTTACGCAAAAAACGCCGACACGAGGCTGCACCCGGCCTCGCTGACCAAGATGATGACGCTGTATATCGCGTTCCAGGAAATCGAGGCGGGCCGGCTGTCGCTGGACACCATGGTTACCGTTTCCAAGAACGCGGCGGCACAGCCGCCGTCGCGGCTGGGGCTGAAGGCCGGACAGAAGATCGCCATGCGCTACCTGATCCGCGCCGCGGCCATCAAGTCGGCCAATGATGCCGCAATGGCGATCGGCGAACACATCGGCGGGTCGCAGGCGGCCTTTGCCAAGCGGATGACCAAGACGGCGCGTGCGCTGGGGATGAAGAATACCACCTTCAAGAACCCCAACGGCCTGACTGCCGACGGCCACCTGTCCACGGCCCGCGACATGAATGTGCTTGGCCGGCATCTGTTCTATGATTTCCCGCAGTATTACGGCATCTTCTCGCGCCGCACCGCCGATGCGGGCCTTGCCACGGTGACCAACACGAACAGCCGTTTTCTGGACGGCTACGAAGGCGCCGACGGCATCAAGACCGGCTATACCGGCGCCGCCGGCTTCAACCTGACCGCCAGCGCCAAGCGCGGCAACAAGCGCATCATTGCCACCATCTTCGGCGGCACTTCGACCGCGCAGCGCAATGCCAAGATGGTTGAGCTGATGAACATGGGCTTTGGCATGGCCAAGGGCAATGTGCGCGAGAAGGCGCCGGAAGCGGCCCCCGTGCCGGCGGATGCGCTGGTGGCTACGGCCAATCCGGCGATTGACGAACCCGATGTCGAAGGCGGTGCTGCCAAGACCATTCGTGTTTCGGGCGAAGTGATCCGGTCGGTCCGTCCGAAGGCGCGGCCAGGCGCGGGCAATACCGATGCGGCCGTGGCCATGGCCGCCGCCGAACCGGCGCCCGAACCCCCGGCACCCGAAGTGCCCGATTCGGTTTCGGCCGCCATTGCCGCAAGCGTGGCAAGCGCGCTGGCCGAGGCGACCTCGGCCCCCGAAGGAACGCTGGACGCACAGGCGCAAGCCCTGGCTGTTGCAGCCGAAGACGGTGCAGCCCCGGATCTTGCCGCCGAAGACACTGCGGTTGCACTGGCTGAAGTGCCCCCGGCCCCCGCCGCCCCTGCCCCGGCTGCGGGCACGCTCGAGGCGCAGGCCGCAGCCTTGGCTGCCGGCGCGGCGCCTGCCGAAACACCCGCCCCAGCCGAAGGCACGCTTGAGGCTCAGGCGGCGGCGCTGGCTGCGGCCCCGGCTGCCGTTGCCGAACCGGCCCTGCCGACCGTCCGGCCGCAGGCCCGCCCCGAAAAGCTGGCGGCAGCCCCCGCAGGCCAGCCCGAGGCAGAGGTTGTCGTGGCCGAGGCCGAAACCGTTCTGGAACAGGTCGTGCCCATGGCCGAGGCCGCGCCGGCGCCGGTTGAGCTGGCGGTTGCGGCCCCTGAACCCGCGGCGCCCGCCCCCAAGGTGACCGCCGTCGAAACGGTTTCCGCCCGCGCCAGCGACCTGCCCGAAACGACCGAAGCGCCGGTCACCCGCAAGGCGCCGATCTTCGATCCGGTGCAGGTGGCGGCCGCCGAACCGGCCCAGACCGAGGCGGAAGCCGATGCCGATCTGGTGGTGATTGCCAAATCCACCTCGGGCGGGGCGCATTGGGGTGTGAACGTCGGCGCCTTCACCTCGCGCGCCGAGGCAGAGCGGGCGCTGATGAAAACCGCCCTGGCCGAAAGCGCCACGCTGAACGGCGGGCTCAAGAAGACCACCCAGAAGGGCGGCGCCTGGCGGGCCTCGTTCCTGGGGCTGACCGAGGATCAGGCCGATCTGGCCTGCCGCCGGCTGCGCGCCCGGGGCATGGAATGTGAAGCGATGGGTCCGGGCTGATGGGGTTCGTGCTGCCGCCGCCGGCCCCGCCGTCGGTGGCCATCGCAGGGTCGGACGACCGTTTCGCCGTGCGGCGCATCTATTGCGTGGGCCGCAACTATGCCGAACACGCCCGCGAGTTCGGCAATGATCCCGACCGCGACCCGCCGTTCTTCTTTCTGAAGCCGGCCGATGCGGTGGTGGACAGCGGATCGACCCTGCCCTACCCGCCCGCGACCGCCGATCTTCATTACGAGGCCGAGCTGGTTGTCGCGCTTGGCGCTGGCGGCAGCGATGTGCCGGAAGCGGCGGCGCTGGCGCTGGTCTGGGGCTGTGCCGCCGGCAATGACCTGACCCGCCGCGACCTGCAGGCCGAAGCCAAGGCGATGCGGCGGCCCTGGGACATGTCCAAGGGTTTCGACGCTTCGGCCATTGTCGGGCCTCTTCGGCGCGGGCCGGTGCCCGAGGGGCGCATCCGCGGCCTGCTGAACGGCACGGTTCGGCAAGAGGCGAAGCTGTCCGACATGATCTGGCCGGTGGCGGGGGTGATCGCGCATCTGTCGCGGCTGGTGACGCTGGCGCCCGGCGACCTGATCTTTACCGGCACGCCCGCCGGCGTGGGCGCGATGCAGCGCGGCGACAGTTTCAGTGTCGAGATCGACGGGCTGGCGCCGGCGATTGTCACCATCGGCTGACCGGCTCAGGGCCGGGGCTTGTCGTCCCAGTCCTTGGTCAGGATGCGGTTGGCATCGCCTTCCATATCGTCGAACTGGCGGTGCCGCATGGCCCAGACAAAGGCCACAAGGCCGATGCCGCCCAGAAACAGCGACACAGGGATAAGGATGCCCAGAATTTCCATTACTTCAGCCTCAAGGCGTTGAGCGAGACCGTGATCGAGGAGAGCGACATCGCCAGAGCCGCGGCCAGCGGCGTGGCGCTGCCGATCAGGGCCAGCGGTACCGCCACCACGTTGTAGCCGCCCGAGATCATGAAATTCTCGACCATCCGGCGCACCGCCTGACGGCTGATGCGCAGCGCATCGGCGATGGGTGCCATGTCCTGCCCCAGCAGCACGATGTCTGATGCCACGCGGGCCGCATCCAGCGCGGTGGCCGGGCTGATCGAGACATGGGCGGCGGCCAGAGCCGCGGTATCGTTCAGCCCGTCACCCACCATCAGAACCTTGGCCCCATCGGCCGACAGCGCGGCAATCCGGGCGGCCTTTTCGGCGGGCAGCATGGCGGATTGCCATTCGGCAATGCCCAGACGGCCGGCCAGCGCGGCCACCGCCGCCTCGGTATCGCCGGACAGCAGGATGACCCTGCGCCCCTGCGCCTTGAGCGCGGCCATCACCTCGGCCGCACCGGGGCGCAGGCGGTCGGCAAAGGTATAGGCGCGGGGCTTTTCGCCTTCGCCGGTGCAAAGATAGGTGGCGGTCACCGGCAGGCCTTCGCCATTGCACCATTCAGCGCGGCCAAGGCGCACCTTGCGGCCCTTCCATTCCCCTTCGATGCCATAGCCGGGCACTTCGCGGATCTGGTCAACACGAGCGGGTTTCAGGCCGCGCGCCCGCGCCGCTTCGGCCAGGGCCAGCGCCAGCGGGTGGGACGAGGCCCCGGCCAGTGCCAGCGCGACTTCGGTCGCGGTATCGGGATGATCGGCCAGATTGGTGGCCTCGGGCGTGCCAAGGGTCAGGGTGCCGGTCTTGTCGAAGCAGACCGTGTCCACCTCGGCCAGACGTTCCAGTGCATTGCCCTGCTTGATCAGCAGACCCTTGCGGAACAGCCGGCCGCTGGCCGCCGTGACCACGGCCGGAACCGCCAGCCCCAGCGCGCAGGGGCAGGTGATGATCAGAACCGCGGCCGAGATGTTGATGGAATAGCGCAGGTCGCCACCCGTCTTCCACATCCAGAAGCCGAAGGCGGAAAAGGACAAGAGATGCACCAGCGGCGAATACAGCGCCGAAGCCCTTTCGGCGAGGCTGGTGTAGCGGGTCTTGGCGCTTTCGGCGACGGCCACCAGATCGGCCATGCGGTGCAGGCTGGAATCCTTGCCCGCGGCGGTAACGCGCAAGGTCAGCGGGCCGGTCAGGTTGACCTCGCCCGCGCTGACTGCGCTGCCCTCGCCCGCCCAGACCGGCAGGCTTTCCCCGGTCAGAACACTGCGGTCCACCTCAGAGGTGCCCTCGACCACGATCCCGTCCACCGGCATCCGGCCGCCGGGGCGCACCAGCACCAGATCGCCGGCGGCAACCTCGGCAATCGGCTTCGGCACCTCGGCCCCGTCGATCAGAACGATGGCGCGCGGCACTTCCAGCGCGGCCAGTTCCTGCGCCGCCGACCGCGCGATGGCGCGGGTGCGGTGGTCAAGATAGCGGCCCAGAAGCAGGAAGAAGCACAGCATCACCGCCGCATCGAAATAGGCGTGATGGCCGGAATAGATGGTCTCGAACAACGAGATGGACGAGGCCAGGATCAGGGCCAGGCTGATCGGAACATCCATGCCCAAGCGCCCGACCCGCAACGAGGCCCAGGCCGACTTGAAGAAGGGTTGCCCCGAGAACACCACCGTGGGCAACGCGATGGCCGCGGAAATCCAGTGGAACAGGTCGCGGGTCACGCCTTCGGCGCCCGACCAGACGGCGACAGACAGCAGCATGACGTTCATCATGCTGAAAAAGGCCACCCCCAGCCGCATCAGCAGGTCGCGGGCCTGCCTGTCGGTTTCGGTGGTCGACAGAAGGCCGGGGTCCAGTTCGTGCGCCTCATAGCCCACGGACCGCATCACCTCGATCATCTGCGGCACGGTCACCTGCGGGTCGGCATCCACGGACAGCCGCCGGAGCGACAGGTTCAGCCGCGCAGACCGGACACCGGGCACCGCTTCGGCGGCATGTTCGACCGTGGAAATGCAGGCCGCGCAATGGGCGGCCGGCACCGACAGCATCAGCCGCGCGTGGCCTGCCGCCGCGGCCGAGGCCGCGATGCGTTCGGCTGACGGGGCGGCCACGCAGGCCGGGCAGGCCGACAGCCCGCCCGAAACTTCGGCCGTGCTTCCGGTGTCAGCCTCGATCCGCCCCTCGGCCACGGCCATGGCTTAGCCCTTCACCTGAAGTTGCACCCTTTGTTCAAAGGCCGTGCCATCCTTGGCGGTGGCATTGACCCGCACCAGCCAGACGCCACGGTTCAGCGCGACTTCGGCCTCGTACAGCCCCGCGACATAGGTAAAGGCGGGGGTCACGTCATCCTTGGCTTCGGTGGTGCGGCCGACCAGCACGTCCAGCGCCTTGACCTCGACCGGGTTTCCGGCGGCGTCGGTGAAGGCAATCGTCATGCGGCCACGGTCATAGACCGGGGTCATGGTCCAGCCCAGGGCCACCTGGGCATCCCGTTTGGCGTTGAACTCCTGGCTAGCGACGTAAGAGTTCTGCACATCCAGCCCCGGGAAGGTGGAGATGGCCTTCCAGGCCATCACCAGATTCACGGCGATGATGATGCCGAAAGCCCCCACGGTGATCGCCAGCACATGGCGTCCGGTCAGTTCTGCCATGGCTCAGTCCTCCTTGCCGTTGAACACGGTCTCTTTTGCGACCCGTTCTTTTCCGGGTTGGGCCGCGGTTCCCTCGTCTGCGATCCAGACCGTCACTTCGCTGCGGCCCGTCTTGGCGGCCGTGCTGCCTGCGGGAGCGGTCAGATAGAACCGCGCCTCATAGGTTTCGTTGGCCGGCACCTTGATGCGCAGATCCTGCGTTCCCTCGACGGCAACGTCCAGCGGTTCGGCAGAGGTCACCGAAATGTCATACCAGCGCTCTTCGCCATGCTTGTTGCGCAGCCGGATGTCATAGGCGTTGCGGATCGCGCCATCGGACAGCATCACATAGGTCGGGTTGCGGACCGGGGTGATGTTCACGTCAATTTCGCTGCGCAGGAACAGCGCGACCACCAGCCCCACGCCGACCCCGCCCCAAAGCAGGGTGTAAAGGATGGTGCGCGGGCGGAACACATGGCTCCAGACGCTTTTCGGCGTCTTGCCTTCGCGCTCGGCCTTTTCGTCGGTCAGCGCGAGATAGCCGATCAGGCCGCGCGGCTTGCCGATCTTGTCCATCATGTCGTTGCAGGCGTCGATGCACAGGCCGCAGGTGATGCAGGCCAGTTGCTGACCGTTGCGGATGTCGATCCCCATCGGGCAGACGTTCACGCAGGCCATGCAGTCGATGCAATCGCCGTTGCCGGCCACATCCTGCTTGCCGCGCGGCTCGCCCCGCCAGTCGCGATAGGCGATGGTGATGGTGTCCTCATCCATCATCGCGGCCTGGATGCGCGGCCAGGGGCAGGCGTAGATGCACATCTGTTCGCGTGCGAAACCGGCGAAGGCAAAGGTTGTCGCCGCCAGGATCAGCATCGTCGTATAGGCGATGGGATGGGCCTGCCCTGTCAGAAGATTGTGCATCAGCGTGGGCGCATCGGTGAAGTAGAACACCCAGGCACCGCCGGTGGCGAGGCCGATCAGGAACCAGACGGTCCATTTGATCGCCCGCTTGCGGATCTTTTCGCCGTTCCAGGCCTGGCGGTGCAGGCGGATACGCGCGTTGCGATCGCCTTCGATCCAGCGTTCGACCAGGATGTAAAGGTCAGTCCAAACGGTTTGCGGGCAGGCATAGCCGCACCAGATGCGGCCCGCGGCCGAGGTGAACAGGAACAGGCCAAGGCCGGCCATGATCAGCAGGCCGGCGACGAAATAGAACTCGTGCGGCCAGATCTCGATCATGAAGAAGAAGAAGCGGCGGTTGCCCAGATCCAGCAGCACCGCCTGATCGGGCAGGCTGGGGCCACGGTCCCAGCGAATCCACGGGAGCACATAGTAGATGCCCAGCATCACCGCCAGGAGCCACCACTTCAGGGTGCGGAACTTGCCATAGACCCGCCGTGGGAAGATTGGCTCACGCGCGGCGTAGAGGCTGGGCGGATTGGTATCTGGGGTGGACACGGAACATCTCCGGATTCATGAATATGTTTCTCACCGTGGTATGGGTCGGCTGAGAAAAGGCCACTTTGACCTGCATCAAAATCCCATCAAAGATGCGGATTATCCAGCGGGCGGGCAGAGGCGGGCGCATTTGCCGCAGGCGATGGCGGTCATACCGCCCGATGAAGAAAAGGCCGCGGCTGTGACGCGGCCCAGCCAGATGGATAAGACACCGGCACCCCATGAACGCGCGAACAGGAAGGGCCGCCGGTGCCAGCCCCCGGCGGTGGCTGGCACCGCCGGGGAAGTGGTTTGTGTCACTCGCCGCCACCGCGGCTGTGCACATAGTAGGACACCGCGCGAATGTCGTCTTCCGACAGACGGGCGTTCCAGTTCGGCATCACGCCGAAGCGGGCGTAGAACACCGACTGATGCACCGCTTCGCGCGACCCGCCGTACAGCCAGACCGCATCGGTCAGGTTCGGCGCGCCTTGCGTGCGGTCGCCTGTGCCGGCCTCGGTATGGCAGCTAGCGCAGTTTTCGACGAAGACGGTCTTGCCGGCTTCGGCCTTGGCCGCATCATGCTCCTGCCCCGAGATCTGGAGCACATATTCCACCACGTCGTCGATCTGGGTCGTGTCCAGCAGTCCGTCCGCACCCCATTTCGGCATTTCGGAATAGCGGGCTTCGGGGTCGGTGGTGTTGCGGATGCCGTGGGTCACGGTCGTATGGATGTCTTCCATCGTGCCGCCCCAAAGCCAGTCATCGTCCAGCAGGTTGGGATACCCCAGCGACTGCACACCGGCCGCGCCTGCGCCGTGGCATTGCGCGCAGTTGGTGCGGAAGACGGCCGCCCCGGCGCGTTCGGCATAGGCCGACAGATCCGGGTCATCCTTGATGGCGTTCAGATCGGTCGCGATCAGCTTTGCCTTGATCGGGCCGTTCTTGGCATCCCACTCGGCATATTCCTTCTGGCTGTCGATCCGCGAGTCCTGGCCGAGCAGGCCCTGGGTCGCGCCGTTGATCAGCGGCCATGCCGGATAGGCGATAGTATAGCCGATGCCCCACACGATGCAGGCATACAGGATCCAGACCCACCAGCGCGGCAGCGGGTTGTTGTACTCTTCGATGCCGTCCCAAGAATGGCCGGTGGTTTCCACCTGCCCGGGGGCGGCCTTTGTCACTTTCTTGGCGCACATGTCACGCCTCCTTGGCCTGGTGGGGTTTGTCGGCTTCCGCAGGACGCTTGTCGTTGCGGAAGATCGAGTTGGCGGCATCGTCCTGCACCTTGCGGGCGCCGGGCCGGAAGACCCAGACAACGATGCCAAGGAACATTGCCGTCATCGCCAGGAGACCCCAGCTATCGGCAAGTTCCCTCAGGAACGAATAGGTTTCCATCCGTCCCTCCCCATCAGCGAGCCGGGTCCGGGGTGAAGGTCGAGAAGTCGACCATCGTGCCCAGAACCTGGATATAGGCGATCAGCGCATCGGCTTCGGTCAGTTGCGGCTGGCCGTCGAAGTTGCGCACGTTCACGTCCTTGCCGCCCTTGATCGCGGCAGAGCCGTAGCGTTCCTGCAGACCCGAGCTGTCGGCGTTCGGATCGGCCTGCGCCAGGAAGTCGGCCAGCGCATTTTCCATCATCGCATCGGTATAGGGCACGCCCACCATGCGGTGCGTGGCCATCACGTCGGCGATGTACTTGCCGTCGATCACCTTGTTGAACAGGAAACCGTAGGGAGGCATCACCGATTCCGGCACCACGGCCTTGGCATAGGTGAAGTGATCCTGATGCCATTCGTCCGAGTAGCGGCCACCGACGCGGGCCAGATCCGGCCCGGTGCGCTTGGAGCCCCACTGGAACGGATGGTCATACATCGATTCCGCCGCCAGCGAGTAGTGGCCGTAGCGGACGCCTTCGTCGCGCATCGGGCGGATCATCTGGCTGTGGCAGACGTAGCAGCCTTCGCGGATGTAGATGTCACGCCCGGCCAGTTCGAGCGGGGTGTAGGGACGCATCCCGTCCACCTTCTCGATCGTGTTCTCAAGATAGAACAGCGGCAGGATCTGCACCGCCCCCCCGATGGTCACGACCAGAAAGGCCAGAACCATCAGCAGCGTGGCGTGCGTTTCAATCGCCTTGTGTTTGTCAAGGAAAGCCATGTCACTCCCCTCCCTTATTCGGCCGGGATGGCGTTGTTGGCATTCACCGGGGCCTTCGCCGGTTGTGCCTTGACGGTCATCCACAGGTTATAGGCCATGATGATGGCCCCGGTCAGGTACATGACGCCGCCCAGGGCGCGCACCACATACATCGGATACTTCGCAGCCACGGTGTCGGCGAAGGCGTTCACAAGGAACCCGTTCGCATCCACTTCACGCCACATCAGGCCTTCCATGATGCCGGTGACCCACATGGCCGAGGCATAGAGGACGATCCCGATGGTCGCGAGCCAGAAGTGCCAGCTAACCAGTTTCAGGGAGTAGAGGCTTTCCCGGTTCCACAGGCGCGGAGTCAGGAAGTAGAGCGCACCGAAGGTGATCATGCCGTTCCAGCCAAGCGCGCCGGAGTGGACGTGACCGATGGTCCAGTCGGTATAGTGCGACAGGCTGTTCACAGCCTTGATCGACATCATCGGGCCTTCGAAGGTGGACATGCCGTAGAAGCCGATCGACACCACCATCATGCGGATGATCGGGTCGGTGCGCAGCTTGTCCCAGGCGCCCGACAGCGTCATCAGGCCGTTGATCATGCCACCCCAGGACGGCATCCACAGGATGATCGAGAACACCATGCCCAGCGTACCGGCCCAGTCAGGCAGCGCGGTGTAGTGCAGGTGGTGCGGACCGGCCCAGATGTAGAGGAAGATCAGGGCCCAGAAGTGGATGATCGACAGCTTGTAGCTGAAGACGGGGCGTTCGGCCTGCTTGGGCACGAAGTAGTACATCATGCCCAGGAAGCCGGCGGTCAGGAAGAAGCCCACCGCGTTGTGGCCATACCACCACTGGATCATCGCATCCTGCACGCCGCTGGTGACCTGCACCGACTGGCTGCCGAAGATCGAGACCGGGATCGCCATGTTGTTCACCAGGTGAAGCATCGCGATGGTGATGATGAAGGACAGGTAGAACCAGTTGGCCACATAGATGTGGGGTTCCTTGCGCTTCATGATCGTGCCGGCGAAGACCACCAGATAGGCAACCCAGACCACCGTGATCAGAAGGTCGATGTGCCAAGCCGGTTCGGCGTATTCCTTGCCTTGCGACCCGCCCAGCACATAGCTGGTGGCCGCCAGAAGGATCACCGTCTGCCAGCCCCAGAACACGAATGTGGCAAGCCCACCCCCGAAAAGGCGCGCGGCGCTGGTCCGCTGCACCACATAGAACGAGGTGGTGATCAGGGCGGTTCCGCCGAAGGCGAAGATCACCGCGCTGGTGTGCAGGGGCCGCAGACGGCCGAAGTTGCCGATCCCCTGAAGAACTTCAAAGTTGAGCCAGGGCCAGGCCAGTTGGCTGGCAATGACCACGCCCACCAGGAAGCCCACGACTCCCCAGAAGGCGGTCAGCGCCACGCCGGCCCGGATCAGGCCGTCCATGTATTCGCCCGAGTTCGCCACCTTGGCATCCCCGGTTCCCCGCAGCACCACCACAAAGGCGATGGCAGAGACGAGCATGACTTCGATCGCGTTGACCATATAGGCCAGATCGCGCGCGTAGTTTGCTGCAATCGCGGCAAGAACCGCGATAGCGCCAAGCGCGATCAGCTTGACGTAATCCCACATTTTGCGTCCCTTCGTCTCTTTTTTTCATCCGTGAGACAAGTTTCGACTCATTCCACGGCGGTCTTATAGACTGTTCCGCTTGTGCTGGCCCGGCACAAGACCCGCCTTGATCTGCATCAACAAACCCGATTGACAGGCTTGACCTCGGTCAACGTAGAGCGTCCGATACCGAAATAAATACTGCACAGATCAACCGCAGGAGGCAACCATGGCCTACAAATCAATACTGACCATCGCCGCTTCCCCCGACACCGCCGCGCGCGCTGTCGAGGCTGCCGGCCTGATCGCCCGCAAGATGGATGCGCATCTCGATGCCCTCGGTCTTGGGGTCGACCGCACGCAGGTCGGCTATTCCTATGTCGGCTCGGGCGCCGTGATCCTTCAGGTCGCGATGGAACGGGCCGAGGAAGAGGCGCGCCAGATCGAGACGACGCTCAAATCGGGCATGGCGGCGCAGGGGCCCGAACTGCGCTGGTCCGTGGAATCGGCCGTGTCGCAGATGGGCGCACTGACCGATCTGGTCGCCACCCGCGCCCGCTATGCCGATCTGGTGGTGCTGCCCAAACCCTATGGCAAGACGCAGGGACCGGAAGCCGAGGCCGTGATCGAGGCAGCCATGTTCGAAGGCATGGCGCCAGTGCTGGTGGTGCCGGAAAAGGGCCTGACCTCTGCCGAACCCAAGCGGATCGCGCTGGCCTGGAACCAGAGCCGCGAGGCGATGGTTGCCGCCCGCCGGGCGTTGCCGTTGCTGAAACGGGCCGAAATGGTGACGATCACGGTGATTGACCCGCCGGCGCACGGGCCGGAACGATCTGATCCGGGCGGTCTGCTGTGCCAGTTGCTGACGCGCCACGGCGTCAAGGCCGAGGTGCAGGTTCTGGCCCGCACCCTGCCCCGCATTTCGGACGTGCTGGCGCGGCATTGCCGCGACATCAACGCCGATCTGCTGGTGATGGGCGCCTACGGCCATTCCCGCTTCCGCGAGGCCATTCTGGGCGGCGCGACGCGGAACATGCTGGAACAGACCGAAGTGCCGGTCTTCATGGCCCACTGATGGCCGGGAACGGCTTGGCAGAATGACGCGATCCGCCGCCCTGCGCAGCAACCGGGCGGCGGACAAAGGCAGGCAAAGCCCTCAGATCACCGACACCGCGCCGGCATAGGCGGCCACGATATGCACATCGGCATGGGCGGCCAGGGCGGCGATCTCTCGGTTCTGCTCTTCCGACAGCACGCCCGCCTCGGGCGCCGTGGCAATGGCGGTCAACGCCGCCTCGCGCGCCTCGTCAAAAGCGGTGCGGCGACCGGACCTTTCGTAATCGTCCCGGCCTTGCCGCCGGAACACCCGAGGCGACAATTGGTCGCGGCAGGTCGCGATGGTATGCGCAGAGTCAAGAAAGTGCCCGCCGGTGCGGATCTGCATCATCTCGTCCCAGTTCAGCGCCTCGGCTTCCAGGGAAGGCTTGCGGATGAAACGGCGCATCATCGCGCCGATTTCATTATCCAGAACCGCCTGAACCGGGCTGAACACCGTGGCACATTCCAGTTGCCCGATGCCGCCCAGAATATCGGCCCCCGCCAGCGCCACCACCTGCGCCAGCAGCGCGCGTTCGGCCATGCCCTGCACATCGACATCCGGCGTGTCAGAGCCTGATCCGTAGGTATGCGCCACCAGACCCCAGCCGCGCTTGAGAAGCTGGACCGAGAAACTGGCCGCCTGCAGGCTTTCGACGCAGGACTGCAAGGCCGATCCCGTCCGCATGTCCAGCGTGAACATCAGCGGCGTGGCGATCACCGGGGTTCCGGGCGCCAGGATATGCGCCATGACGGTCATGCCTACGATCTCGGCCGCGGCCATGATCGCCATGCTGGCCACGGAAAGCGGCGCCGTGCCGCCCGCAGAGGGCAGGCTGCAGGCATGAAGCGGCACGCCATATTCGCCCGCCTTCAGGATCACCTGCGTGTCCATGAACTTGAATTCCAGCGGCGTGAAGGAACAGGTGATGCAACTGGTGATCGGATTGGCGCGCAGGGCCGCCTCACCCCCGGCGGCAATGGCCGCGATCTTCATCAGGTAATCGACGTTCTCCCACTGGTAGGGCTGCATCCAGACATGCTTGGCGGTGCGGCTGACCAGCCGTCCGAAACTGTGAATGTCGGCGGTCTTTTCCGGCACGCCATGCACGAAGGGGTGGGCAATGAACCCCACCTCCTCCAGCGTATTGGCCACGGCGGCGATTTCGTTCACCGCCGCAATATCCATGTTGCGATAGCTGGCGTCGCGCGGGTTCACATAGCCATGCGCGCCGGTGCCCGTCCGCAGGATGAAGCCCTTGTCGGCGCGCGGCAGGTCGATGTCGAACCGCGCCTCGCGCCCGCCCAGACGAACAGCCTTGGGCGTTGCCGCCATCGCCTCTCGGATCAGGCCGCGTGGCAGGCGGATGCGGTTGGCATCGCGCCCCGGCTGCGCGCCGGCGGCAAGCAGCCTTTCATGCGCCTGGGGATGCAGGATCGCCACGCCGTAATCGGCCAGGATGTTCTCGACCCGGGCCTTCAGCCCCTCGACCTCGGCATCCGAGAGGAAACCGAAGACCGCTCGGGCAAATCCCGGAGGTTCCTGACGGAAGGCGGTGGCGGGATGGCTGGCGCGCGTCACGCGGCTGCGCTTGCCGGTTCTGTCGGGCTGTGTGTGTTCCATGGCTGCCTTCCCCCCGGGACAAGGTTGCTCATGGCACACACCGATTAGGCTGACTGCCTGCCGACTTCAGCTCAACGCAGACGTTAGCAGGACAATGGAATGCGTCAACGGGGTTGTATCGCGCCGGCGCGGCGGCCGTCAGATGAGCAGGCCGCCATCGGTATCGTCGCCCGCCTCTTCCAGCAGGCGGTCGAAATCGGGAATGGTGACGTGGCGCTTGCCTTCCAGGCTGATGACCCCGTCGCGCTTCAGCGCGCTGATCTGGCGGCTGACGGTTTCCAGCGTCAGGCCCAGGTAATCGGCCATTTCTTCGCGCGTCAGCGGCAGATCGACGACCATCTCGCCCTTCGAGCGCCGCAGCGACAGCGAGGCGTCGCGGCGGGCGATGATCGCCACCAGAGAGGCGATCTTCTCGCGCGCGGTCTTGCGGCCCAGCAGCAGCATCCATTCGCGCGCGGCATCCAGTTCGTCCAGCGTCATCTCAAGCAGGCGATGCGCGATATGCGGCGTCTGCGACATCATCTCTTCGAAGGGGCGCTTGCGGAAGCAGCACATCACCACATCGGTGGTGGCGGTCACATCATAGGCTGCGCTATTTCGTCCCGGCCGGCCGACAAAATCAGACGGAAGCAGCAGGCCAACCATCTGCCGGCGGCCATCTTCCATGGTCTGGGTCAGCGTCGCGATCCCGGTCACGACCGAGGCGACAAAGTCCATGCGGTCGCCTGACCAGATGATTGTCTGGCCGGATTGATAGCTGCGATAATACTTTATCTGCTCCAGCCGGGCGAGTTCATCGGATTCGCAACGCGCGCAGACGGCACGATGGCGGATCGGGCAATCACCACATTCCTGATGCACCGCCGGAAGATCATGCAGTGACATGCCGGGCCTTTCAACGATTGATCTGTATCAAGGCTGCCACCCCCCGACGCAACTAAGAGTAACCTTATGACAACAGATGCGCAACTCACGCGCCTCGGTCTTTTTGACGCGCGGGTGCCCCGGTACACGTCGTACCCTACGGCACCGCAATTCGGCACGTCTATTGGCCCCGGCGATTTCACCTCCTGGATCGAAGCGATCCCGGAAGGTGCCCGAATCTCGCTTTACCTGCATGTGCCGTTCTGCCGGCGCCTGTGCTGGTTCTGCGCCTGCCGCACCCAGGGCACATCGTCCGATGACCCCGTCATCGCCTATGCCCAGACCTTGAAGGCCGAAATCGCGCTGCTGGCGCGGCATCTGCCGCGCGGCGTCACGCTTTCGCGGCTGCATTGGGGGGGCGGAACCCCCACCATGCTGCCCCCCGATGAGATGCGGGCGCTGGCCGAGGCGGTCTTTGCCGTGGCCCCCATGGCCGAGGGCGGCGAATTCTCGGTCGAGATCGACCCGAACGAGGTGGACGATGCCCGCCTTGACGCGCTGGTTGCCTCGGGGATGAACCGCGCCTCGATCGGGGTTCAGGACTTCGACCTTGAAATCCAGAAGGCCATCGGCCGCGACCAGACCTATGAGATCACCCGCGAAGTTGCGGAAAAGATCCGGGATCGCGGCGTGACCAGCCTGAACTGCGACCTGCTTTACGGCCTGCCGCACCAGACCGGCATCCGCATCGCCGATTCGGTCCAGAAACTGCTGACCCTGTCGCCCGACCGGGTGGCGCTTTACGGCTATGCCCATGTGCCATGGATGAGCCGTCGCCAGCAAATGATTCCCTCGGAAGCAATGCCTTCGCCGGAAGAGCGGCTCAAGCTGTTCGAGACGGCCTCGAAGCTGTTCCTCTGGGACGGGTATGAAGAAATCGGCATCGACCACTTCGCCCGCCCCGATGACGGGCTGGCGGTGGCGCTCAAGGCCGGCAAGCTGCGGCGCAACTTCCAGGGCTATACCGACGACACCGCCCCCGCCCTGATCGGGCTGGGCGCCTCGTCGATCAGCCGCTTCCCGCAGGGCTATGCGCAAAACGCCTCGGGCACGTCTGACCACACCAAGGCCATCCGCGACGGCCGTTTCTCGACCCACCGCGGCCACGCCTTCGCGGGCGAAGACCTGATGCGCGCCCGCATCATCGAGGCCCTGATGTGTGACTTCCGCGTCGACCGGGCCGAACTGGTGCGCGACTATGGCGTGACCCCGGCCTATGTGGACAGCCTGTTCCGCACCGCCGCCTCGGGCTTTGAAGACATGCTGAAGATCGAGAATGGCGCGCTGATCATCCCTGACCGCGCCAAGCCGCTGACGCGCATGGTCGCCCGCGCCTTCGACGCCTACGACCAGTCCAAGGCGCAGCACTCGGCCGCCGTCTGACCGGCCCCCGAACACAAGGAAGGCAGCAAGTCCCTTGCTGCCTTCTTTTTTCTGCAAGGGGCAGTCCAGTCAGCCTGACTTGAGGCCCAGCCCTTCGACCAGCGCCACCAGCTTCGGCAGGCAGACCGCGTTCAGGTCATAGCGATCGCGCACCGTCTTGCGGGCATTGGCGCGCAGGGGGGCAAAGCGGGCGGGTTCGGCCAGCCCTTCGGTCAGCGCGCGGGTCCAGCCCGGCACGTCGAAGAAATCGACCAACTGGCCGTTGTAGCCATCCCGCACCACCTCCTGCACCGGCGCCACGCGCGAGGCGATCAGGTGACAGCCCGCCGACATCGCCTCCAGCATCGACCAGCTCAGCACGAAGGGATAGGTCAGATAGGCGTGCACGCGCGACACCTGCAGGATCGACAGGAAGTCGGCGTAGGGCACCCGCCCCAGGAAATGCACCCGGCTCAGGTCCATCTGGTCCTTCACCTCATCCAGGAAAATGTCCTTCCAGGCCCTGCCGTCCTTGGGGGCCGGGCCGTAGCTGACCGCGTTGCCGCCCACGATCAGCACCTGCGCCGCCGGCCGCGCGGCAAGAACGCCGGGCAGGGCGCGCAGGAAGGTGTGATAGCCGCGATAGGGTTCAAGATTGCGGTTGACGAAGGTCAGCACCTCATCGCCCGCCCGCAGCACCCGGCCATCGGGCAGCGTCAGCCGGGCCGCCGCATTGGGCACCACCGTTTCGGTGTTCACCCCGTCGAAGACCACGTCGATCATCGACCGCAGCGCCGGCGGGTGGGTCGAGGCCTGCCAGAAGGTTGGCGACAGCCCCCGGTCGGCATGTAGCAGCGCCTGCGCCAGATGCGCGGCCCGGCCCTGCGCGATCATCACCTTGTCCAGGCTGGGCGGGCCGAATTCACGGTCGAACCCGACATCGGCCCCGCGGCCGCGATAGTAGAACTCGGCATAGACCAGCAGCTTTGCCTCGGGCCACACATCCTTGAGGAACAGCGTCTCGCCCCAGCCGGAATGACCGACGATCACGTCGGGAACATAGCCATCCCGTTCTCGCAGGATGCGGGCCGCCCGGGCAACGGCGACACCCCGGTCGGACATGGTGGTGTAGTTGCGGCCCAGCCGGCAGGCGGCGGCATCGACCTCGGGCGCAGAATAGGCATAGCGCCAGACGGGAATGGCAGCCGCGCGGGTATTGGAGGCATCGGTCAGCACCCGGCAATCATGCCCGCGTGCGGCCAGCGCCGGCGCAAGGTGAAGGAATTGCGCCGGGTAATTCTGATGAACGAACAGGATCTTCATGGCTGCGCGCCACCCGGCCGCGCAAAGGCCGCCGCCAGCAGCGCGCGGGTGTACTCGGTCTGCGGCGCGGCGAACAGCGCCTGCGCCTCGCCCAGTTCGACCACATCGCCGGCCTTCATCACCATCACCTTGTGCGACATCGCCCGCACCACCCTCAGGTCGTGGCTGATGAAGATATAGGCCAGCCCCCATTTGCGCTGCAAGGCACGCAGAAGATCCACGATCTGCACCTGCACCGTCATGTCCAGCGCCGAGGTCGGTTCGTCCAGCACCACCAGCTTCGGCCGCAGGATCATGGCGCGGGCAATGGCGATGCGCTGGCGCTGGCCGCCGGAAAATTCATGCGGATAGCGCCCCATCGACGCCGGGTCGAGACCGACTTCGGTCATGATCTCGGCCACCATCTCGGTCCGGTTGCGGCGGGGATCAACACCATGGACGCCCAGGCCTTCGGCGATGATCTGTTCCACGGTCATCCGGGGCGAAAGGCTGCCGAACGGGTCCTGGAACACCACCTGCATGTGCCGCCGCATGGCCCGTACCGCCGCGCGCCCTTTTGAGCCGAAGAAGGCCGCCAGAGCGGCATCACTCGCTTCGCTGATCAGGTCGCTGTCCGGGTCGCGGGCGCGGCGGGCCTCGGCCTCGTCCCAGGTCTCGTCCAGGCGACCGATGTCACGGCCCAGAAAAAGCACTTTCCCCTGCGAACCGATCAGCCGCAGGATCGCCAGCGCCAGCGTCGTCTTGCCCGAGCCGCTTTCGCCCACGATGCCAAGCGTTTCGCCGGCCCGAACAGACAGGCTGGCGTCGTTCACCGCCTTCACATGGCCAACCGTCTTGCGCAGAAAACCCTTCTGGATCGGGAACCAGACCCGCAGATGTTCGGTCCGCACCACCTCGGGCGCGCCGGCGGGCACCGGATCGGGCACGCCCTTCGCCTCGGCCGCCAGCAGCTTGCGGGTATAGGGGTGCTGGGGGTCGGCAAAGACCGTTGCCGCTGGCCCCTGTTCGACGATCTCGCCGCCCTGCATCACGCAGACCCGGTCGGCGATGCGGCGCACGATGGTCAGGTCATGAGTGATGAACAGCAGGCTCAACCCCTCGCTGCGCTTCAGGTCGGCCAGCAGGTCAAGGATCTGCGCCTGAATGGTCACGTCCAGCGCGGTTGTGGGTTCGTCGGCCACCAGAAGTTCCGGGCCGTTGGCCAGCGCCATGGCGATCATCACCCGCTGCCGCTGCCCCCCCGACAACTGATGCGGATAGGCCGACAGCCGGCTTTCGGCATCGCGGATACCCACCTTCTGCAACAGGTCCAGAATCCGCGCCCGCGCCCTGTCGCCGGTCAGGCCCTGATGCAGGGCAAGACTTTCCCCGATCTGCCGTTCGATCGTGTGCAGCGGGTTCAGGCTGGTCATCGGCTCCTGGAAGATGAAGCTGATGTCGTTGCCGCGAACATGCCGCAACTCGGCTTCGGGCAGGCCCAGCATGTCACGGCCCTGCCACAGCACCTGCCCCGATACGGTGGCATTGTCGGACAGAAGCCGCACCGTTGACAGGGCGGTGACGGATTTCCCCGATCCGCTTTCGCCGACCAGCGCCACGGTTTCGCCCTTGGCAACGCTGAAGCTGACCCCCTTGACCGCCGGGATGATGCGGCCATCCTGCGAAAAGCTGACCTTCAGGTCACGGACATCCAGCAGGGTCATCGAAAGGTCTTCCGCGGATCGAAGGCATCGCGCACGCCTTCAAAGATGAAGATCAGCAGCGTCAGCATGGTGGCAAAGGTGAAGAACGACACCCAGGCCAGATGCGGCGCCTGCAGGTTCTGTTGCGCCTGCCGCGACAACTGCCCCAGCGAGGGGGCCGAGGACGGCAGGCCGAAGCCCAGATAATCCAGCATGGCCAGCGATCCGATGGCGCCCGTCACAAGGAAGGGCATCATGGTCAGCGTCGCCACCATGGCGTTGGGCAACATGTGGCGGAACATGATCTGCCAGTCGGGCACGCCCAGGGCCTTGGCGGCGCGGACATATTCAAAGTTGCGCGCGCGCAGGAATTCGGCCCGCACCACACCGACCAGCGCCGTCCAGCCGAACAGCACCATCAGCCCGACCATCAGCCAGAAGGATTTGGCCCAGACCGCCGTCAGGATGATGATGACATAGATCGAGGGGACCGATCCCCAAAGTTCGATGATGCGCTGGAAGATCAGGTCGGTGCGGCCGCCGAAATAGCCCTGCACCGCGCCCGCGGCGATACCCAGAACGGCGTTCAGCGCCGTCACGATCAGCGCAAAGGTGACCGACAGGCGGAAGCCGTAGATCACCCGCGCCAGCACATCGCGGCTGGTATCGTCGGTTCCCAGCCAGTTCTGTTCGCTGGGCGCGCCGGGGGCGGTGCCGCCGGTGTTGACGATGGTGTTGTAGCTGTAGGGAATGGGCGGCCACAGCACCCAGCCCTTCTGCACCGGCTGGCCCAACGCGGTGCCCTTCGTCTCGGCCTCAAGCGCAATGCCTTCCGGGTCATCCCAGCAATCCAGCGACCCGCCGGTAACGATCAGACAGCGCACCTCGGGCGTGGTATAGTTGGCCTCGGTCCGCAGGTCGCCGCCGAAGGTCTGTTCGGAATAGAACTTCAGGAAAGGTGTGTAATAACCGTCCTGATACTTCACCAGCAACGGTCGGTCATTGGCCAGCAGCTCGGCGCACAGCGACAGGCCGTACAGGATCAGGAACAGGATCAGCGACCACAACGCCCGGCGGTTGGCCTTGAAGTTGCGCCAGCGGCGCTGGTTCAGGGGCGACAGGGCCATGGCTCACCCCGCCCGTTTTTCAAAGTCGATCCGCGGATCGACGAAGACATACATCAGGTCGGACAGGATGCCGACCACCAGCCCGATCAGGCCAAAGGCGAAGAGCGTGCCGAACATCACCGCATAGTCCCGCTCGACCGCCGACTTGAAGCCAAGCTGGCCCAGACCGTCCAGCGAGAAGATCATCTCGATGATCAGGGACGACCCGAAGAACACGCCCAGGAACAGGCTGGGGAACCCGGCGATCACGATCAGCATCGCATTGCGGAAGACATGGCCATACAGCACGCGGCTTTCCGACAGGCCCTTGGCGCGGGCGGTCATCACATAGTGTTTCTTGATCTCGTCCAGAAAGCTGTTCTTGGTCAGCAGCGTCAGCGTGGCAAAGCTGGAAATCAGTTGCGCCGTCACCGGCAGGGCGATGTGCCAAAGGTAGTCGGTGATCTTGTGCCACAGGCTGAACGTCTGCCAGCCGTCCGAAGTCAGGCCGCGCAGCGGGAAGATCTGCCAGTAAGACCCGCCCGCAAACAGCACCATCAGCAGGATGGCGAACAGAAAGCCCGGAATGGCATAGGCCGCGATGATGATGCCCGACGACCAGGTATCGAACCGCGACCCGTCGCGCACCGCCTTGCGGATGCCAAGCGGGATGGAGATCAGATAGGCGATCAGCGTGGACCACAGGCCCAGCGTGATTGAAACCGGCATCTTTTCCACCACCAGATCAACCACGCTGATGTTGCGGAAGTAGCTTTCGCCAAAGTCGAACTGCAGATAGCGCCACATCATGATGCCGAAGCGTTCCCAGAACGGGATCATTTCCTTGTGGCATTCGGGCGCCTTGACGGTGGGGGTGCCGGTATAGCCCGGGTCACAGACGATGCGGGCAAAGCCGAACTGCACCTCAAGTTTGGCGCGAAACTCGGGTGACAGGCCGCGGGCACCGATATAGCCGCCCTCGGCCCCCTGCCCCTGCCCGCCGCCGCCGGCGTCCTTCTGCGCATCTCCGCCGCCGCTCAGCGCCTTGATGGAATCGCCGTCGCCTTCCAGCCGCGCCTCGATCTGGTCAAGCGGGCCGCCGGGAACGACATTGGTCAGCGCGAAGTTGATAAGCATGATCCCGAACAGCGTCGGGATCACCAGCAGCAAGCGTCGGAGGATATAGGCGCCCAAGTCCCTGCCCGTTGGTCTGTTGTTTTATTGGAAGACGCGCCTGGCTTTCAGCGCCTCGCCCTTTTCGGCGTTGTACCACCAGAAACTGGTGACGCCCAGCGCATAGGGGGGCAGAGGATCGGGGTGTTCATACATGTCGTAATAGGCCACCCAGTCCTTTGCGTTAAACCATTGCGGCACCCAGAACCCTTCGGCGCGCAGCACGCGGTCCAGCGCCTTGGTGGCGATGGTCAGTTCATCCTTGGTCTTTGACGCCATGACCACCTCGATCAGCTTGTCCACCGCTGGCGACTTCAGCCCCATGATGTTGAAGACCGAAACATCCGCCGTGGCCGAGCCGTAGAACTGTTTCAGTTCCGCCCCTGAAAAGTACTGCGAACGTGCATTTCCCGTGATGATGTCAAAGTCATACGAAGGGTTGCGGGTCCGGTTTTCGAATTGTGCCTGGTCGATGGTGTTCAGGCTGGCGTCCACACCCAACGCGATCAGGTTCTCGACAAAGGGCTGGATCACCCGGTCGAAGGTGGGGTTGTCGTTCAGGAACTCGATCGTCAGCAATTCGCCCTTGGCGTTTCGGCGCTTGCCGTCATCTCCGGCGATCCAGCCCGCCTCGTCCAGCAGGGCCGAGGCGGCGCGCAGGTTGCGGCGGTCAAGCTGGCGGTCGGGGTTCGACACCGGCGCCATGACCGCCGGCTCGGTCAGGATGGTGGCGGGCAGAAGCCCCTGATCCACCAGCGGCTGCAACACCGCCGCCTCTTCCGGCGAAGGCGTGCCTTCCGCCTCCATCCAGGTGTTTTCCCAGACCGAATTCACCCGGTCATAAAGGCCGTAGAACAGCGTCTGGTTCGACCATTCGAAGTTGAACATCAGGCTGATCGCCTGACGCACCCGCGGATCCTGCCATTTCTCGCGGCGCAGGTTGAACATGAAGGCCTGCCCCTGCGCCTTGGCCCCCGAGGGCAATTCGGCCTTGATCACCGTGCCGTCGGCGATGCGGGGGAAATTGTATTGCTCGGCCCATTGCTTGGACGAGTTTTCCTGCCGGAAGGCATAGGCCCCTGCCTTGAACCCCTCGAAGGCCGAATTCGGGTCCGAGAAGTATTCATAGCGCAGCACGTCGAAATTGTTCTGGCCCTTGTTGATGGGCAGATCCTGCCCCCAGTAATCGGGGTTGCGGACATAGGTGATCGACCGGCCGATGTCGATCTTGCCCGGCACATAGGGGCCGGACCCCAGGAACGGCGTCATCGACGCCTCTTCCAGATCCAGCTTGTTGGCAAGGTAATGCGCCTTCGACATCACCGGCAGCCCGCCCACGGATTCGGGCAGGTCGCGCGTGGGCACTCCGGGCCGGAAGGTGAACTTCACCCGATGCGGGTCCAGCGCCTCGGCCGACAGCACCTGTTCGGCGAACACGGTGCGGAAATCCTGCAGGCCTTTGGTCAGGAACTGCTCATAGGAAAACACCACATCCTCGGCCGTCAGCGGCGTTCCATCGGAAAAGCGGATATCGTCGCGCAGGTTGAAGATCACCCAGCTCCGGTCTTCGGGGTATTCCATCGTGCTGCACAGCAGGCAGTAGCTGGCGCCGATCTCATCCGCCGTGCCGGTCAGGATGGTTTCCAGCATCACGCTGGACCCGATGGCGGCCCGGCCCTTCACCGAAAACGGGTTCATCGTGTCAAAGCTGCCAAAGGTCCACTGGCTCAGCTCGCCGCCCTTGGGGGCATCGGGGTTGACGTAGGGCAGATGGGTGAAATCGGCCGGCAAGGCCAGATCGCCGAAGGTGGAAATTCCGTGCGAGGTGATCACCGTCTCGCCGCGGGCATGTCCGGCTGTCAGGCCCATGGTCAATGCCAGAGCCCCGGCAAACAGCCACCCTGAGGCACCCCAAACGGGTTGAGCCGTCCTTGCCACTGCTGCTGCTGCCATCCGTGCCACCCCTCGCAGAAATCCGTCGTCATTCAAGATGCTAGAGCGGCCCTTGTCGATGGAAAAGGCGCGAATTCGTGATGCGTCCGTGACAGAGACAATGATGGAAACGACAAGGGCCGCGCCTTTCGGCACGGCCCCTGCACGGCGCAAGGCGCCGGATTACTTCAGCGTCGCCAGATAGGCGATGATATTGGCGCGATCCTGCGGCTTGGGCAGGCCGGCAAAGGCCATCTTGGTGCCCGCGACATATGCCTTGGGATCGGTCAGGAAGTGGTCAAGGTTCTCGGGCGTCCAGCTTTCACCCGACATGGCCTGCAGGCCGGCGGAATAGGTGAAGCCGGCGACGCTGGCCTTGGGCCGGTCAACCACGCCGTCCAGATGCGGGCCGGTCGCGTTGTTGCCGTCGATCTTGTGGCAGGCCTTGCACTTGCCGAACACCTTTTCGCCCGCGGCCGGATCGGCCGATGCGAAAAGGGTGGCGAAATCGGCGCCCGCGGCGGCGGTCTCGGTCTCGGCGGCAGGGGCGGACCCGGTGTCGATGGTATAGGCCTGCTTGGCCTCGCCTTCGCCATGGTGGCCGGTGTTCATGGCGTAAAGCCCGTCAGAAGCCCAACCCAGAAGCAGGAAGGCAAGAAGCGCACCGCAAGTTCCGCCGACTGCCTTGGTGATTGTCATCGTGTCGAACATGTCGCCTCGTTCCCAGAACCGATATTCGCGGCGTATCTATCCGCTAACCCCCGCTTCATGCAAGCCGTAGTGCGCGCAGACACCGTGCTTTCGTCACGAAACCTTGACGGCGCCGGCCGTTGGGGCCAGTGACGGGCACAAGACAGGCAAGACAGCGGAGCCAGCCGAGATGACTGCCCAGACCACCGGCCGGATCGCCTTTCAGGGCGAACTTGGCGCCTATTCGCATCAGGCCTGCCAGCAGGCCCGCCCCGACATGGAAGCGGTGCCCTGCACCACCTTCGAGGATGTCGTCGACATGACCCGCTCGGGTGAGGTCGATCTGGGGATGCTGGCGGTTGAAAATTCGACCTATGGCCGGGTGGCGGACGTGCACAGCCTGCTGCCCCGCGCGCGGCTGCATATCGTGGACGAAGCCTTTGTCCGCGTGCATGTCAACCTGCTGGGCGTGCCCGGCGCCCGCGTTGAGGACATCACCGAGGCGCATGGCCATGTGGTGATCCTGCCGCAATGCGCGGGCTTCCTGAAGGCGCATGGCATCCGGGGCAAGGTCAGCTCTGACAACGCGCGCGCCGCCCGCGAAGTGGCCGAAGCCGGCGACAAGACCCGCGCCGCGCTGGCCAGCGAACTGGCCGCCTCGATCTACGGGCTGGACGTGCTGGCCCGCCATATCGAGGACCAGAAGAACAACACCACCCGTTTCCTGGTGATGAGCCGCACCGCCGACCACAGCCGCCGGGCCGAGCGGATGATGACCACCTTCACCTTCCGCGTCCGCAACATTCCGGCCGCGCTGTACAAGGCATTGGGCGGCTTCGCCACCAATGGGGTGAACATGACCAAGCTGGAAAGCTACATGGTCGGTGGCAGCTTCACCGCGACCGAGTTCTATGCCGACATCGAAGGTCATCCCGACGATGCCCCTGCCGCCCGCGCGCTGGAGGAGCTGCGCTACTTCTCGAAGGAAGTCAGCATCATCGGCGTCTATCCGGCCGACCGCGCCCGCGATTAGTATCCGCGGCGCTGGACGGCACGCCAGCGCTCCTCGATCATGGCGGCCAGCTTGCTGCTGGCCCCATCGACCTTTTTCTGAACCCGCCCCCGCGCCAGCCGCACCGATTGCAGCATCACCCGCGCGCCCAGGGTGCGCGGCCGGATTTCCGTCAGGATCGTGATTCGCGTCCGCCGCGGCGCCAGCGCCGCAAGGTCGATCCGGCTGCTGCCGTCCAGTGTGTTGCTTTCCAGCCCGAAGACCATCAGGCTGTCTTCCTGCAGGTCGTCCACCCGGATCGTCAGCAGGCGGGGCTTGCCCCGGAAGGCAAAGCGCAGCCGCCAGGCCGCACCGGGACCGGGCACACGCAGCCGGTCTATACGCTCCACCTCGGCACCGCGGCGCGCGGCCATGCGTTCAAACTGATCAAACTCGTTGAGGGTCCGATAGACAAAGTCCAGCGGGGCCTCGATATCCTGCTTCGTGATAAAGTGCATGTTCCGTCCCGTCGCCTCGCCCCGGGCACAAGGACCGGGCCAATTCGGAGATAGACTAATCCAGCCGGTCTGCAACCCAGTTGGCAAGCAGATAATGCGCAATCGAGCCGCGACGCGGCGCCCGGATGCGGGGATGATGGCCCGCGAAGACCGTCAGCAGTTCTTCCCGGCTGATCCAGAGCGCCTCTTCGATTTCAGCCGGGTCCAGCGTCAGGTCGCTGCTTTCCGCCTCGGCCCGGGTGCCCAGCATCAGCGACGCCGGAAACGGCCAGGGCTGGCTGGCGACATAGCGCACGGCGCCACAGCGCACGCCGGTTTCCTCGGCCACCTCGCGGCGCACCGCCGCCTCGACGGTCTCTCCGGGTTCGACGAACCCCGCCAGGCACGAGAACATGCCCTCGGGCCAGCCGGGGCTGCGGCCCAGAAGCGTAAGGTTGCCAAGGGTGACCAGCATGATCACCACCGGATCGGTGCGCGGGAAATGTTCCACGCCACAGGCCGGGCATTGACGCTGCCAGCCGCCCCGGGCCGCAACGCTGCGACTGCCGCAGCGGGCGCAGAAGCCGTGGCCGCGGTGCCATTCCAGCAAGGCCCGTGCCGTGGCGGCCAGTTCGCCATCGCGCGCGTCCAGCGTGGCCATGCGCTGACGCAGGTCGCCGAACACATGCTGCGGCGGGGCTTCGGGGTCGGTCCGGTCGCCCGCATCGAAAACCGATCCCTCGGCGGTGTCGGCCAACGCCCGCGCGGAAACATCGGCGGCGAACAGCCCCTGCCCGTCCTGCAGACCCAGGAACACCGTTTCGGCCGCATCCGCCAGCACCGGATGCCCCGCAGGCAGCCAGCCCGCGCCACCAGGCCCGAACAGCGGCCGGCCGCGCCAGACCGGCAGCACCCGTCCGCCGCGCGCCAGATCGGCCAGGGCGGCAGCGTCGCCCCGCAGCGCATGGGCGCGATCCAGCCCCGATCCGGCAAAGGCCATTCCGACCTGATCCTGCATCGCCTGCGCCCCCTTCGTGCTGCCGCGCCTTGGATCGCATGGCACGCGCAGGCGTTAAAGCCCCCAGATTGCGCCTTTCGCGCCACGGTGGCGCGGCACCTGCGCAACACTCTCTGCCCGGCATGGCGGCATTCATCGGAGCCCCTTGCCCTTGGCCGGACCATAAAACAACTATAAGACGAGTTTTAATCAGCGCCTCAGTTGCCGCAACATAGCCGTCTGAAAGGACTTGTGCGCCCGTGGGCACCGAATTCCCGTCAGATCCGCTTGCCAGGCTGGCAATCGGAAGATGAAAAAGGCACTCCGTTGCGAAGGCCCCAGAATTGTTTGCGCCGCCAGCGATGGCGGTGGCGGGCCGCAGCCCGAACCACCCTCCGGCCCCTTGCAGATGGCCCCGGCTTGCCAGATTGACCTGCGGGTGCTGGCGACATCAGATCTGCACGGGCAGTTGATGTCCTACGACTATTTCGCCAACCGCCCCCTGTTCGGCACCGGGCTGGCGCAGACCGCCGCGCTGATTGCCGAAGCGCGGGCGGGGGCGGCAAACTCTATCCTGCTCGACAACGGCGATTTCCTGCAGGGCACCGCCCTGACCGAGATGGCCTCGCACCCGCGGGGGCGGCACCGCAACCGGCCGCATCCCGCGATCACTGCCTTCAATGCCCTGGGATATGATGCGGTGGGGCTGGGCAACCATGAATTCGATTACGGGCTGGAACGGCTGACGCAGGCGCTGGCCGATGCCCGGTTTCCGGCCGTTTCGGCCACCGTTGTGCTGCGGCCGGGGGCCGGCACGCCCGCCGACCGCACATTGGTGCCACCCTGGGTGCTGCTGACCCGCCACCTGCGCGACCGCTGCGGCACCGGGCACGACATCGGCATTGGCGTGCTTGGCCTGACGCCCCCGGAAACGCTGGACTGGGCCGGCGACTGGCTGTCGGGCCGGGTCTGGGTGCGGCCCATGCTGGCCGCCGCGCGGGACTGGGTGCCCAAGATGCGGGCAGAGGGCGCCGATGTGGTGATCTGCCTGGTCCATTCCGGCCTGGCCCTGCCAGGGCAAGGCACCAGGACGGGCGAGGTCGCGGCCGAGATTGCCGCGCTGGACGGCGTTGATGCCGTGATCGCCGGGCACACCCATCAGGTCTTCCCTCCCGGCCCAGCCGCCGCGCTGCGGATCGCCGATCCGCGGATCGACGCCCAGGCCGGGCAGGTCTGCGGCACGCCAACGGTGCAGCCCGGTCATTCCGGGTCACATCTGGGCATGATCGACCTTGAGCTGACCCATGGTCCGCGTGGCTGGCGGGTAACCGGCGGCATCGGCCGGGCGATCAGCGCGTCCGAGGTGGTGGCCGGACTGTCGGCCCCGGCCATCCGGCGCCATGCGGCGCCGCTGCGGGCGGCCATCGGCGACGATCACCGCGCCGCGCTGGCCTGGACGCGGCGGCGGCTGGGCCAGACGACGGTGCCGCTGACCACCCATTTCGCCCATGTGGCCGATACCGCCGCGATGCGGCTGGTCGCGGCGGCGAAAGAGGCCACCGTGCGGCGCCTGCTGTCAGGCCGGCCCGAAGCCGCCCTGCCGCTGGTGGCGACCGTTACCCCTTTCCGCTGCGGCGGGCGGGGCGGGCCGCTGAACTATACCGACATCCGGCCCGGCCCGCTGTCGGTGCGCCATGTGCACGACCTTTACCCCTTTCCCAACAGCCTGCGCGCGGTGCTGACAACCGGGGCCGACCTTCTGGCCCGGCTCGAACACTCGGCCCGGCTGTTCCGCACCCTGCGGGCCGGCCGCGCCGACCAGCCCCTGATCGACCCCGCCTTCCCGCCGTTCGAGTTTGAACTGGCGCCCGCGCTGTCCTTCCGCATCGACCTGTCGCGCAGCCCCGGCAGCCGCATCCGCGACCTTTGCCTTGCGGGCGAGCCGGTCCCCCGCGCCATGCCGCTGGTGCTGGTGACCAACAGCTATCGCATGGGCGGGCACGGCGGGCCGGGGACCGAGATCCGCCTGCCCCGCACCCTGTGCACCGAGGCGCTGGCCGCCTTTGTTGCCGCCGGGCCGGCCCTTGAACCGGCAAGGGGCGCCGGCTGGTCGCTGGCGCCGCTGGCCGGGGCCAGCGTGCTGTTCGACAGCGGAACCGGCGCGGCGGCGCATCTGTCCGACGTGGCGCATCTGCGCCCCGAACTGCTGGGGCTGACCGAGCAGGGGTTCCGGCGCTTCCGTCTGCACCTGTGATGCGCTATGTCGCCCGGGCCGGCCCGCGCCCTGCCGGCCTATCCGGCGGAATCCAATGTTCGACGCGCTGTTCTTCGATCTTGACGGCACCCTGATCGACACCGAAAGCATCGCGCTTTCGACCGGCATCGCCGCCTTTGCGGCCGCCGGGGTAACGGTCGATGCCGATTTCATGCACGGGCTGATCGGCCTTGATCAGGCCAGCGTGGCGCAGATCATCCGCAGCCGGTTTCCGCAGGCCGATCTTGACGCCATCCGCCACGACTGGGGCGCCGGGTTTGATGCCGGTGTCAATGCCGGCCTGCCGCTGAAGCCCGGCGTGATGCCGCTTCTGCAGGCAACCGAGGGCCGCCGCCGCGCCCTTGTCACCTCAACCGCGCGGGCGGGCGCGCATCACAAGCTGGCGGTGGCGGGGCTGACCGGGTTCTTCGACCATGTGGTGACGTTCGATGATGTCACCGAACCCAAGCCCGCCCCTGCCCCCTATCTGCTGGCCGCCAACCTGTTCGGCTGCGACCCTGCCCGCTGTCTGGTGTTCGAAGACAGCGAGATCGGGGCCGAAGCCGCCTGGCGGGCCGGCTGCACCGTGGTGCAGGTGCCCGACATCCTGCCGTCCCAGGGCCGCTGGGCGCATCACCTTGCCCCCGACCTGCTGACCGGCGCCCGCAGCGCCGGGCTGATCGGCCCGGCCTAGCCGCGCAGTTCAGGCGTCAGCCGCACCGGCCCGGCCTTGCCCTTCAGCTTGGCGCGATAGATCACCACGCCTTCCACCACCCGCATCACATAGGTGCGGGTTTCGGCAAAGGGGATGGTCTCGACCCAGTCGACCACATCCACGGACTTCTGTCGCGGATCGCCCAGATCATCGACCCAGCGCCGGGGCCGCCCCGGCCCGGCGTTGTAGCCGCTGGCGACCAGCGCGATCGAGGGGCCGAATTCCTCGATCAGATGCGCCAGATAGGCCGAACCCAGCGTCACGTTATAGGCCGGGTCCGTCAGCAGCTTGCCCGGCGTGAACTCGACCCCCAGCTCCCTGGCCATCAGCTTTGCCGTGCCTGGCAGGATCTGCATCAGCCCGCGCGCATCGGCATGGGATCGCGCCGCCGGATCGAATTCGCTTTCGCGCCGCGAAATCGCCAGCGCCAGCGCACGCGACACCTTCAGCCCGTCCGGCACGAACTCCGGCACGGGGAAATAGGCGCGCGGCAGGATCACCCCGCGTTCGGCCGCCGCCTTGGCGATCACCAACGCGACATGCGGTTCGTTCATCTCAAGCGCCATGTCGGCCAGTTGCGCCAGTTCGGCATCGTCCAGGCTTTCGCCCAGATGCAGCAGGAACCGCTTGCCCAGCGTGCGGTCGCCCGCCGACAGCAACAGGCGCCCCGCCGCCAGCACCGAAGACCCGGCAAAGGCAGATTGCCGCCAGCTTCCGGGGGGGCCGGGTGCATCTTCGATCAGCCGCTTGTCCAGCGGCAGGCCCAGCTTTTCGGATGCCAGAAGGCCGTAATAGGCCGTCTGGTGCCGGGCCGCCGCCTGCATCGCGGTTTCAGCGTCTTCATCCCTGCCCAGCACCTCCAGCGCACGGCCCTGCCAATAGGCGGCGCGGGCCAGGCTGATGGGCGTGGTGACTTCGGCCCCGAGATGGCCAAAGTGGCGCAACGCGGTTTCGCCATCGCCCAGCCGCCGCAGGGCGACAAACCCGGCAAGGAACTCCAGATCGGCATAGGCCGCGCCTCCGGTCAGCCCGTGCTGCGCCGCCACCTTGTAGGCCTCGGCCGGGCGGTCCTGCCGCAACAGCCAGCGCGCCAGCAGCGCCCGGCGTTCGGCCCACATGGCAGGCCGACCCAGCGCCTCGGGCGGGGTGGCGATGATTAGCGCCGCCGCATCGTCATACTGGTCGCGCCGCATCCGCCACAGGAACCGCTCATAGGTCAGGCCGGGGTTCTGCTTCAGATCCTCGGGCACGGCGGCAACCAGCGCATCCACCCCCGGCTTGCCGGCCCGCAGCGCCAGCCGGGCGCGGGCCAGCTTCTGCCAGCCTTCGGATACCAGCGGCAGCATCCGCTCGGCCTGCGGCCCTTTGCCGGACCAGAGGAGGTTGTCCAGCCGCGCCTGATGCAAACGCGCCAGGGCGTCGGGCGCCAGACCCAGCAGCATCTGTTCATGTTCCGGCGTCAGGTCCAGTTCGGCCCAGGCGCGCATCGCCTCGGTCTCGGCACGGGCAATATCGCCGGTCGCCCACAGTGCCTCCACCAGCGCCACCGCGCCTTCGCCGGTGACAGGGCTGTCCGCCCCGAAATAGGCCACCACGCGCGCCGGTGTTTCGGATGCCAGCGCCTGTTCGCCCTTTTCCTTCAAGAGCGGCAGCCCCGGCCAGTCAGGACGGCGTTCCAGGAACGACTCATAATCGCCCAGCCGTCCCTTGCCCGCGCGCAGCCATTGCCAGACCACCACATCCCGCCCCACCCCCTGCGGAGCAACGGCCAGCGCGCCATCCCAGTCTCCGGTGGCGGCGACCGACAGCGCGGTCTTCATCGCCTGCACCTCATCGGCGCGGGCGGGCGGGGCGATCAGCAGGACCGCAAGCAGCACAAGGCGAAGGAATGTCGTCATGGCCGGAAATTGCCTGAGCGCGCAGCGCGCCACAACCCACGAACCCGTCATCTGCGGTGCTTGGCAAGCCTTTCGTCCGGCGATAAGGAGGGCCGATTGCAACCGCGGCCAGCGACGGACCGCTTTCAGGAGATGCGCGATGCGCCACGACAGGTTGAGCGGGTCGATCCCGGCCCTGGTGACGCCCTTCAAGGGCGGCGAAGTGGACATGGACACCCTGAAAAAACTGGTCGACTGGCAGATCGAGCAGGGCTCGACCGGCCTTGTCCCGGTGGGCACCACCGGCGAAAGCCCGACCCTGACGCATGAAGAACATGAAGCCGTGGTCGAGGCCGTGGTGACGTTCGCCGCAGGCCGGGTGCCGGTGATCGCGGGTGCCGGGTCGAACAACACGGTGGAAGGCATCCGCCTGATCCGCCATGCCGAAAAGGTGGGGGCCGACGCGGCGCTGGTGGTGACGCCCTATTACAACAAGCCCACCCAGGCGGGGCTGATCGCGCATTTCACCGCGCTGCATGACTGCTGCACCCTGCCGATCGTGATCTACAACATTCCCGGCCGGTCGGTCGTGGACATGACGCCCGAAACCATGGGCAAGCTGGCTGCCCTGCCGCGGATCGTGGGCGTCAAGGACGCCACCGGCAAGATCGAGCGGGTCAGCCAGCAGCGCGCCGCCTGTGGGGCCGATTTCGTGCAGCTTTCGGGCGAAGATGCCACGGCGCTTGGCTTCAACGCCCATGGCGGCGTGGGCTGCATCAGCGTGACCGCGAATGTGGCGCCCAGGCTCTGCGCCGAATTCCAGGCCGCCACCCTGCGCGGCGACTATGCCACCGCGCTGAAGTATCAGGATCTGCTGATGCCGCTGCATGAGGCGATCTTCCTGGAACCGGGGCTTGCCGGCGCGAAATACGGCCTGTCCCTGCTGGGGCGCTGCACCGAAGACGTGCGCCTGCCGCTGGTGGGCCTGACCGATGGCACCAAGGCACGCATCCGTGCGGCCATGGTCCACGCCGGGGTTCTGTGATCCGCCCATGACCCGCGCCGACAACCTTCGCGGCGCGATGCTGATGACGCTTTCGATGGCGGGTTTCGCCGTCGAGGACATGTTCATCAAGGCCGCCGCCCGGTCGCTGCCGGTGGGGCAGGTGATGGTGGTCATGGGCATCGCCGGCATCCTGACCTTTGGCCTGATGGCCCGCCGCATGGGCGAACCCGCCTTTCCGCGCGGCTTTCTGGCCCCGCCACTGCTCATCCGTTCGGGGTTCGAAATCGGCGGGCGGCTGTTCTATGCGCTGGCCATCGCGCTGACGCCGCTGTCCACCACTTCGGCCATCCTCCAGGCGACGCCGCTGGTGGTGATCGCGGGCGCCGCGATCCTGTTTCACGAACGGGTCGGCTGGCTGCGCTGGCTGGCGGTTCTGGTGGGGCTGATCGGGGTGCTTGTCATCCTGCGGCCGGGCGTGGCGGGGTTCTCGGCGCTGTCGCTGCTGGCCGTGGCCGGGATGCTGGGCTTTGCCGGCCGCGATCTGGCAACCCGTGCCGCGCCGATGCGGCTATCGAACCGGCAGCTTGGGGTGATCGGCTTTGCCATGCTGGGCATCGCAGGCCTTGTCATTCTGGGCTGGACCGGCGGCGCCCGCCTGCCCGACAGGCGCGAAGCTGCGCTGATGCTGGGCGCCTGCACCTTCGGCATCGCCGGTTATCATGCGCTGACCGCCGCCATGCGCACGGGCGAGGTCGCGGCCGTCACCCCGTTCCGCTATACCCGGCTGGTCTTCGCGCTGATCCTGGCGGTGCTGCTGTTCGGGGAACGTCCCGATGCGCAAACCCTGATCGGGGCGGCGCTGGTGGTGGGCGCGGGCCTGATCGGGCTGACCATCCGCCGCTGACCGCCGGGACTCACCTGCGCCGTGCCCTGACAATACTTTGAATTTTATGGGCTTCATGCCTAACAGCCGGTAACCGGCAGCGGCCTTTCAGGACGATCCGGCCGTCCGCAGGCCGGCGTTTCCCCAAGCCAAACAATGTCGGAAAAGTGCCCATATTGTGGCGCAAAAATGGCGTGATCCAAGCGCGATTTGGGCAGATGGCCACCCTGGCCGCCCAAACCCTTAACACCGGCCTCACAGCCGGATCAGCCTGAAGGAGACCGCCCATGTTCATGCAGGATGTCACCCGCTTTGCCGCCACCCCGGTCACGGCAGCCGCCATGCTTGGCCAGGGCCTGATCGACGGAACACTGATCGAAACCGCCGCCGGCTGGCGGCCTGTGCAATCGCTGCGGGTCGGCGACAGCCTTCAGACGCTGGACGGTGGCCTGCGCCGCGTCGTTGCCCTGAACCGGCGCGAGGTGCTGCCCGGCGAGCCGGTCGTGCACCTGTCCGGCGGTCATTTCGACGCCTGTTCCGATGTCATGCTGATGCCCGGCCAATCCGTTCTGCTGGATACGGTCGGCCTGATGGCCGCGCCCTATGCCCGCATTGCCGCCGCCGCGCTGACCGCCTGCGTCGGCGCCAGCACCGCCACCGCGCCGCGCCGGGTTGAGGTCGTCACCCCGATCTTCGCCGAGGAAGAGGTGGTCTGGGCGCAGTCCGGCCTGCTGCTGCTGTGCCCCGGCCTGCGCGGCGGCGACACGGCCTTTCCCGAACTGCACGCCCGCGCCGCGACGCTGTTCCTGGCCGAACGCAGCCGCCGCTTCGCCTGACCGGCCCGCCAGGGCACCTTCCGGCACCTTGCCTTCTGGACTCCGCGGCCCGCCGCCCCTATCTGGAACGGACCATGGCCGAGAAATCAGACCCCAATTCCAAGCTGATCGCCGAAAACCGGCGCGCCCGTTTCGATTATCATATCGAGTCGGACCTTGAGGCTGGCATAATCCTGCAAGGGTCCGAGGTGAAAAGCCTGCGTCAGGGCGGCGCCAACATCGGCGAAAGCTATGCCTCGGTCGAAGGCGGCGAGCTGTGGCTGATCAACGGCTACATCGCCCCCTACCTGCAGGCCAAGACCTGGGGCCACGAAGAACGCCGCCGCCGCAAACTTCTGGTGTCCCGCAAGGAACTGTCGCGGCTGTGGAATGCGACGGCCCGCGAAGGCATGACCATCGTTCCGCTGAAAATGTATTTCAACGAACGCGGCATGGTGAAGCTGAAACTGGGCATCGCCAAGGGCAAGAAGCTGGCCGACAAGCGCGAAACTAGCGCCAAGCGTGACTGGGACCGGCAGAAGGCCCGCCTTCTCAAGCAGGGCGGCTAAGCCACAGCTTCGCTAATTCTTGCACTTTTCACACATGTTTATTGCCGTCCGGGGAACGATAGGGCAGGATTCCCCCTGCCCGGACCTGGCGCCTTGCGCTTGAGTACCGGGCGGAACCTGCCGAAGAACCGGCGGGACAGGGAAAGGTTGCGCAGTATGGAAATCATCATTCAACTCATCGCGGGTGCACTTGGCGGCAACGCCGCTGGTGCGCTACTCAAGAACCTCAGCCTCGGCACGCTGGGCAACTCGCTCGCCGGCATCCTGGGCGGTGGCATCGGTGGCTACCTGCTGCAGATGCTGGGTGCGGGTGGTCTTGGTGGCGCGACGGCCGATATGGCGAACCTTGATATCGGCGCCATTGTCCAAAGCGTAGCCGGCGGCGGCGTGGGCGGCGGCGTGCTGATGGCGATCATCGGCTTTGTCCGCAAGGCGATGGCCAAGGGCTGATCGCGCCGCGCGCTTGACGGCGCCCGAAAGATACAGGCCCCGCGGTTCCGCCGCGGGGCCTTTTGCTGGCGCCGCACTGCCGCACCCCGCGGCGAAGGCTTGCACCCGGCGGTGCTGCGGCTATAGGTCAGCAGACCCCTTTCCCGCGCAAGGCCGCCCCATGCCGCTGATCCCCGCCCCGATGGACGATCCCCGCACGCTTGTCTCGACCGACTGGCTGGCGCAACATCTGAACGACCCGGACCTGCGCATCCTGGATGCAAGCTGGTACATGCCCGACGCGGGCCGCGACCCCAAGGCCGAATACGACGCTGGCCACATTCCCGGCGCGCGCTTCTTCGACATCGACGAAATC
Source organism: Pseudogemmobacter blasticus (assembly GCF_003071405.1). Classification (NCBI taxonomy): domain Bacteria; kingdom Pseudomonadati; phylum Pseudomonadota; class Alphaproteobacteria; order Rhodobacterales; family Paracoccaceae; genus Pseudogemmobacter; species Pseudogemmobacter blasticus. The sequence continues at coordinate 1,715,388 of NZ_CP020470.1, forward strand.
ACCGACCAGCGGTCCAGCCTGCCCCATATGGCGCCGCCTTCGGAAAAGTTCATCAGCCGGATGCGCGCGATGGGTGTGGGCGATGGCCATCAGGTCGTGGTCTATGACGGGGCCGGCCTGTTCAGCGCCGCCCGCGTCTGGTGGACCTTCCGCCTGATGGGCAAGACCGACATCGCCGTTCTGGACGGCGGCCTGCCGAAATGGCGGGCCGAGGGGCGCGAGATCGAGGACATGCCCCCCGTGGTGCGCGACCGGCACATCACCGTGGCCCGCCAGAACCATCTGGTGAAGGACGTGACCCAGGTTGCCCATGCCGCCAAGCTGGGCCTGGCCGAGGTGATCGACGCCCGGGGCGCCCCCCGGTTTGAAGGCAGCGTCCCTGAACCCCGGCCCGGCCTGCGTTCGGGCCATATTCCGGGCGCCAGGAACGTGCCCTTCGGCGAAGTTCTCAACCCCGATGGCACCATGAAACAGGGCGCCGCGCTGAAGGCCGTGTTCGAAGCCGCCGGCGTTGACCTGAGCCGTCCCGCCATCACCACCTGCGGCTCGGGCGTCACCGCCTCGATTCTGGCGCTGGCGCTGGAACGGCTGGGCCACCGCGACTGGGCCGTCTATGACGGCTCATGGTCAGAATGGGGCATGTATGACGATCTGCCGGTCGAAACCGGGCCGGCCCGGAAAGGATGAAAGATGCTTGAAGCCCTGAATCCCCAACCGCAGGACAAGATCCTGCAACTGATCGCGATGTTCCGCGAAGACCCGCGCGACACCAAGATCGACCTTGGCGTCGGCGTCTACAAAGACCCCACCGGCCTGACCCCGGTGATGCGCGCCGTCAAGGCAGCCGAGAAAAAGCTGTGGGACAGCGAAAAGACCAAGACCTATACCGCGCTGGCGGGCGAACCGGCCTATAACGCGGCCATGGTCGGGCTGATCCTGGGCGACGGCCATGCCGACCGCGCCGCCTCGGTCGCCACGCCCGGCGGCACCGGCGCCATCCGGCAGGCGCTGGAACTGATCCGCATGGCGAACCCCAAGGCCAAGGTCTGGATGTCCAACCCGACCTGGCCGAACCATCCGTCCATCGTGAAATACCTGGGTATGCCGTCTGCCGAATACCGCTATTTCGACGCCGCCACCGGCGGGGTCGATTTCGCCGGTCTGCTGGCCGATCTGGGCACCGTTGCAGCTGGCGATGCGGTGCTGCTGCACGGCTGCTGCCACAACCCGACCGGCGCGAACCTGGATGCCGCGCAATGGGATCAGGTGATCGCGGTGCTGCAGGCGCGCGGCGCGATTCCCTTTGTCGACCTGGCCTATCAGGGCTTTGGCGACGGGCTGGATGCCGATGCCGAGGCGACGCGCAAGGTGGCGGCCGCCTTCCCCGAAGTGCTGATCGCCGCCTCCTGCTCCAAGAACTTTGGCGTCTATCGCGAACGCACCGGCATCCTGATCGCGCTGACCAGCCCCGACCGCAAGGCTGTGGTGCAGGGCAACCTGAACTACCTGAACCGGCAGAACTACAGCTTCCCGCCCGATCACGGCGCCCGTCTGGTGACGATGATCCTGGAAGATGCCGCCCTGACGGCCGAGTGGAAATCGGAACTGGAAGACGTGCGCCAGAACATGCTGGGCCTGCGCCAGCAACTGGCCGACGAGCTGCGCCGCGCCACCAACAGCGACCGCTTCGATTTCGTCGCCCGGCATCGCGGCATGTTCAGCCGGCTGGGCCTGACCGAAGCGCAGGTCACCACGCTGCGCGAACAGCATGGCATCTACATGGTCGGCGACAGCCGCATCAACATTGCCGGGCTGAACGCGAAAACCGTGCCGGTTCTGGCCGCCGCCATCGCGCAGGTTCTGTAATCCCTGCACCACCGACCCAATGAAAAAGGCCCGCGGGGGAAGGAACCCGCGGGCCTTTCCGTTTCGGGCGGCAGGAGGGGCCAGCCGCCCGACAGTTGACCTCAGTAGTTGTAGGCGCGTTCGCCATGCGAGGTCAGGTCCAGACCTTCGCGTTCTTCGTCTTCCTTGACGCGCAGGCCGACCAGAACCTTGACGATCAGCAGCGCGATCACCGAGACGACGGCCGACCAGACGATGGTGACGGCCACGCCCTTGGCCTGGGCCGCGACCTGGGCGCCCATGGTGCCCGCTTCGACCAGGAAGCCGGTGCCGCCCAGCGACGGAGCGCAGAGGATGCCGGTGCCAATGGCGCCGACGATGCCGCCCACGCCATGCACGCCGAACACGTCCAGGCTGTCGTCATAGCCCAGCTTGTGCTTGACCGTGGTCACGAAGAAGTAGCACACGATCGAGGCGACGAAGCCCAGCACGATGGCGCCGACCGGGCCGGTGGTGCCGCAGGCCGGGGTGATGGCCACAAGACCGGCCACCATGCCCGAGGCTGCCCCCAGCATGGACGCCTTGCCACGGGTCAGCGCTTCGATCAGCACCCAGCCCAAGATCGCGCCGGCGGTGGCGACAAAGGTATTCAGCAGGGCCAGCGTAGCCCCGGCCGTGGCTTCCAGATTGGAACCCGCGTTGAAGCCGAACCAGCCCACCCACAGCATGGCCGCGCCAACCATGGTCAGCGTCATCGAATGCGGTGCCATGTTGTCCTTGCCGTAGCCGATCCGCTTGCCCAGCATGATCGCGCAGACCAGAGCGGCCACACCGGCGTTGATATGCACCACGGTGCCGCCGGCAAAGTCGATGGCGCTCCAGTTGTACACCAGGCCCGAGGCATCCCAGACCATATGCGCGATCGGGAAGTACGAGAAGGTGACCCAGAGGATCATGAACAGCAGAACCGCCTTGAACTTCATGCGTTCGGCAAAGCCGCCGACGATCAGCGCCGGGGTGATGGCGGCAAAGGTCATCTGGAAGGCAATGAACACATATTCCGGCAGGATGAACCCGGCCGAGAAGGTGGTGGCAGTGGTTTCAGGCGAAACCCCGGCCAGGAACAGCTTGGCCGTGCCCCCCCAGAACGGCGAGGTGCCGCCGCCAAAGGCAAAGGAATAGCCGTAGACAACCCAGATCACCATGACCACCGCGGTGATCAGGGTGCACTGCATCAGCACGCTGAGCATGTTCTTGGTGCGCACAAGGCCGCCGTAGAACAGCGCCAGGCCCGGCACGATCATGAACAGCACCAGGACGGTGGCGGTCATCATCCAGGCGACATCGCCCTTGTCGATGACGGGCACCACTTCCGCAACGGTTTCGGTGACGGTCTCGGTCACTTCGGTGGTGGCCTCTTGCGCCCAGACGGGTGCCGCAGCCAGCAACGCGGCTGGCAGGGCGGCAAGGCCGACAAGTCTCTTGAGATTGGTCATGTGAGCGTCTTCCCTCTTCCCCGCACGCTTACAGCGCGTCATCATCGGTTTCGCCGGTGCGCACGCGCACGGCCTTTTCCACGTCGATCACGAAGATCTTGCCGTCACCGATCTTGCCGGTGCGCGCGGTCTTGCTGATCGTCTCGACCACCTGATCGGCCAGCCCGTCGGCAACGACGATCTCAAGCCGCAGCTTCGGCACGAAGTTCACGGCGTATTCCGCGCCGCGGTAAATTTCCGTGTGGCCCGACTGAGAGCCGAACCCCTTGATCTCGGACACCATCATTCCGCGCACGCCGATCGCGGTCAGCGCCTCGCGCACCTCGTCCAGCTTGAACGGCTTCACTGCAGCCATGATGAGTTTCACGGTCTTCCCCTTTCCTGCGTCGGGCCCGGGGCAATGGGCCCCCTGCGAAAGGAGGCGGGTTTTCGCCGGGCCGGAACAGAGAAAGGCCGGGGTCAGGCGCGCGTTTCCGGGCCAAACGCCCAAATTGAAGACTGCAAAACAGGCGTATGCACAGAAATTAATCGCTCAAGCGATGCGAATCGCCATGCCGATCTCTTCGCATCGCAGCAAAAGGCGGCTATCTTCGGCGCCCAAGAACGAACACGCGATCAAGGCGGGCAGTATCACGATGGCAGTGGGTGGCAGGGGCAAAGGGCCCCTTGTGGCGGACAGACGATATACCTCGCGCACGACAGCGCCCGCGCAGAAATCCGCGGCGCCCAAACGCGCGCCCCGCGCCCCCAAGCCCCGCCGCCATGGCCCGATCGTGGGACTGGTGCTGTTCCTGTGGCGCATGATCTGGGCGGTGCTCTGGCGGGTGACGGCCGTGGGCGTGCTGGTCTACGGCGGCATCGTCTTCTATTTCTATTCGCAACTGCCCGATCTGAACGCCCTGCTTGACGGGCGCGCCCGCGGCTCGGTCACGCTGCTGGACCGCAACAACAAGGTCTTTGCCTGGCGCGGCGAAACCTTCGGCGGCCAGGTCACCGCCGGCACCGTCTCGCCCTATCTGCACAACGCGGTGATCGCGACCGAGGACAAGCGGTTCTACTGGCACTTCGGCGTGTCGCCGCGCGGCATCGCCAGCGCCGTGCGCATCAACCTGTCGGAAGGCCGCGGCCCGTTCGAAGGCAACGGCGGCTCGACCATCACCCAGCAGGTCGCGAAACTGCTTTGCCTTGGCGTGACCTATGACCCGGCGCAGTGGAAGACCGAAGCCGAATACGAAAAGGACTGCCGGTCCGGTGGCATGTGGCGCAAGATCAAGGAAGTGCCCTTCGCCATGGCGATGGAGGCGAAGTATTCCAAGGAAGACATCCTGACGATCTACTTCAACCGCGCCTATCTGGGCGCGGGGGCCCGCGGGTTTGAAGCCGCCGCCCAACGCTATTTCGGCAAATCCGCCGCCGATGTCAGCGCCGCCGAGGCGGCCATGCTGGCGGGGCTGCTCAAGGCGCCCTCGACCTATGCGCCCACCGGCAACATGCAGCGTGCGCGTGACCGGGCCGCCGTGGTGATCGGCCTGATGCAGGAACAGAGCTACCTGACCAAGGCCGAGGCCGCCGAGGCGCTGGCCCATCCGGCCCAGTTGTCCAAGGCCGCGGCACAGAAGAACGGCGGCTTCTTTGCCGACTGGGTGATGGAGACGACCCCCGACTATCTGGCCCGCACCACCACCGAAGACGTGATCATGGAGACCACGCTGGACCAGAAGATGCAGTCTCAGGCCGAAGAGGCGCTGAAATGGGTCTTCGAGAACAAGGTCAAGGCGGGGTCGAAGGCGCAGGCCGCGATCGTGGTGATGAGCGCGGATGGCGCCGTGCGCGCCATGGTGGGCGGGCGCGATCTGCCACAGGCAGGCGATTTCAACCGGGCCACCCAGGCCCTGCGGCAGACCGGATCGGCCTTCAAGCCCTTCATCTATGCCGTGGCCATGGATCTGGGCTACAGCCCGCTCGACTATGTCGATGACAGCCCGTGGTCGATCAATGTGCCGGGTTCGGGCGTCTATTCCCCCAAGAACTATGACGGCAAGTTCAAGGGCATGATCACCCTGACCCAGGCCCTGGCCGAAAGCCGCAACATCCCCGCCGTCAAGATTCAGGAACTGGTCGGGCGCGATCTGGTGAAGAAGGTCGCCACCGATTTCGGCGTGGCGCAGAATCTGGCCGATGGCCCGGCGTTGGCCCTTGGCGCCAGCGAATCCACCCTGATCGAGATGACCGGCGCCTATGCCGGCATCCTGAACGGCGGATCGTCCGTCACGCCCTACGGGCTGCGCGCACTGAAACTTCAGGGCGAGGAGGAGCCGCTGTTCGGGCAGGGCGGCGGCATCGGGGAACGGGTGATCTCGGAAACCGCGGCCCATGCGTTGATCTACATGATGACACAGGTGATCGAGAAAGGCACCGGCACCCGCGCCCGGCTGAACGGGTATGAGGCCGCCGGCAAGACCGGCACCACCAACTCGGCCCGCGATGCCTGGTTCGTGGGCTTCACCGCCGATTATGTGGTGGGTGTCTGGCTGGGGTATGACGACAACACCCCGCTGAACGGTGTCACCGGCGGCGGGCTGCCGGCGGAAATCTGGCATGAGGTGATGACCCGCATCAGCGAAGGGTCAGAGCCGAAGCCGCTGCCGAAGGAAATTCCCGGCAACACGGTCACGGGCGTTCCGGGGGCAATGCCGGGTGAGCCGGTTCCCTATGACCCCAATGATTTCGTCCAGCCCGAGGACGTGCCCTATTTCGACGGCTCGAACCCCAACAAGCCGGGCATGACCGAAGACGATCTGGCCGACCAGATCCTGAACGACGTGCAAAGGAACGGCGCCGGCAACTGACCGGCGCCAGCGCCGCCGTCACAGGCTGCCGAACCGCCCGGCAATCGCCGCGGCATGGGCGGCAAGATCGGGCGTCCGCGCCCAGTGCTTCAGCAGGTCCGACCAGCGCAGCGCAACAAAGGTGACGGCATCCCCTTTCACCGCGCGGGCAAAATCGGCGATTTCGGCCTCGTGCCGGGCAATGGCGGCAGGGTCCACCGGCTTGCCGCTGGCCCAGGTGGCCGGCGCGGCGTGCAGATAGACCAGCACCGCCCCGCGCGCCCGCTTGGTGCCCTGCGTGCGCAGGCCATAGGCGTTCTTCACCAGTTCGACGGCATCCAGGCAACGATAGACCTGCCGCCCTTCGGTCAGCGCGTGGCGCAGGGCGGTGAAGCGGGCCATGCCATCGCCCCAGTCGCGGGTCTCGAACGCTTCGGAGAAGGCCGACGCCTTGCGCGGGCGGAACGGCTCATAACGCTTGGCCTCGACACCAACCAGCGTTGTGGGGGTGACAAGCAGCGCATCCAGCCAGGGATGGCGGCCGCCCCGCCAGGGGAAAGGCATCTCGGCCTCGACCTCGACCGTTTCCACCCGGCCCATCGGCACGCCGGGCAGCGGTGGCAGGGCGGCAGGCCGATCCAGAAACCAGCCGAAGGCATTGGCGGCCAGCGCGGCCGAAGACTCGGGGCTGTCGAACTTGCCAGACGCCAGTTCACCCCCCGGCGCGCGGCCAAGGGCGGCAAGAACGGCCTCGGCCGGAACGCCGGGCAGGAAGGGGAAAGATGCGGGCATGAACGGCCTTTCCGGGCAAGCGCGCCCGCCCGGAACCGGACGCCTGCGCGATGGCCCCCAGATGAAGCCGCCGCGCGGGCAGGTCAATCCCCGGCAGGCGCGCGCGGATCAGGCGCCCTTCATCTCTTGCAGGGTATTGCCGCCATCGACCACCAGCGTGGTGCCGGTGACATAGGACGCCTCCTCGCTGGCCAGGAACAGCGCGCAGGCGGCCACTTCGACAGGGGTGCCGGGGCGGCCCGCCGGGGTGCGCTGCCCGGCCCTGATTTCCTTGGGGCTGGAGCTGTCGGTGGCGATCCAGCCGGGCAGCACCGCGTTGCAGGTGATGCCCTGCCGGCCATATTCCAGCGCGATCGAACGGGTCATGCCGGTGATCGCGGCCTTGGCGGTGGCATAGGCGGAACTGCCGTCTATGGCGACGACAGGCCCGGTGACGCTGCTGATGTTGACGATGCGGCCATAGCCTTGCGCCGCCATGCCCGGCAGGGCCGCACGGCAGCAATGAAAGGTGGTGTTGATGTTCAGCGCCATGTGATGCGCCCAGTCGGCATCAGACCAGCCGGCCAGCGCCTGCCGCTTCACCCGCCGGCCCGATTGCACCATGCCGGCATTGTTCACCAGCACCTCGACCGGGCCATGCCGGGCCTCGACGGCGGCGAACAGCGCGGCCACCTGGGCCGGATCTGTCAGGTCCGCGATATGCGACATCGCGCCGATTTCGGCGGCCCTGTCATGGATGCGCGGCGTGGTTGCGGTCAGACAGACACGCGCCCCGGCCGCGGCCAGCGCCCGCCCGATGGCAAAGCCGATTCCCCCCGGCGCCCCTGCGCCCGTGACCAAAGCCACCCGTCCCGCCACGCCCGCCATGCTGCCCCCCGCCCTGCATCCTGCCGGGCCAGAATGGCAAGATGTCGCGGAAGGTCAATTCCGGGCAAGAATGTAAGGCGCCAACCCCCATTCAACATGCGATTCCTGCACCTACGCGAAAGTGTGCGGCCTGCCGCCGTGCCCGTGCTACAAGGCCTTTCGTTCATCGGCGCAGGTCCTTATATGAAGGCGCCCGCCTCGGACCCTGAGTCGCCGGGACAATTCTGCTTGCTCGTGGGGACACCCGAATGTCGCTTCTTCCCGGCCTATTCTCGTCAGATATGGCGATCGACCTCGGGACCGCAAATACGCTGGTCTACATCCGCGGCAAGGGGATCGTGCTGAACGAACCTTCGGTCGTGGCCTATCACGTCAAGGACGGCAAGAAGCAGGTTCTGGCGGTGGGCGAGGATGCCAAGCTGATGCTGGGCCGCACCCCCGGCACCATCGAGGCGATCCGCCCGATGCGCGACGGCGTGATCGCCGACTTCGAGGCGGCGGAAGAAATGATCAAGCATTTCATCCGCAAGGTTCACAAGCGGTCCACCTTCAGCAAACCCAAGATCATTGTCTGCGTGCCGCATGGCGCGACGCCGGTGGAAAAGCGCGCGATCCGGCAATCGGTCCTGTCGGCCGGGGCGAAACGCGCCGGTCTGATTGCCGAACCGATTGCAGCAGCCATCGGGGCGGGGATGCCGATCACCGAACCCACCGGCAACATGGTGGTGGATATCGGCGGCGGCACGACCGAAGTGGCGGTTCTGTCTCTGGGCGACATCGTCTATGCCCGGTCCGTCCGCGTGGGCGGTGACCGCATGGATGAGGCGATCGTCAGCTACCTGCGCCGTCACCAGAACCTGCTGATCGGGGAATCGACGGCCGAACGCATCAAGACCAGCATCGGCACGGCCCGGATGCCCGATGACGGGCGCGGCGCCAGCATGACGATCCGCGGCCGCGACCTGCTGAACGGCGTGCCGAAGGAAACCGAGATCAATCAGGCCCAGGTGGCAGAGGCGCTGGCCGAACCCGTGCAGCAGATCTGCGATGCGGTGATGCAGGCGCTGGAAGCCACCCCGCCCGACCTGGCCGCCGACATCGTGGACCGCGGCGTGATGCTGACCGGCGGCGGGGCGCTTCTGGGCGATCTGGACCTGTCCTTGCGCGAACAGACCGGCCTTTCGATCAGCGTGGCGAACGAGTCACTGAATTGTGTTGCCCTCGGCACCGGCAAGGCGCTGGAATATGAGAAGCAGCTTCGGCATGTGATCGACTACGACACCTGATCGCAACCGGGCGACAGGTCAGCAAGGCGAGGCGCGTTTGGCCAGAACCCGGACATCTCCGGAAGAATATTATCGACCGCTGCGCCGTCTGCTGGTGGGCGGCCTGGTCGTTGTGCTGCTGGGCCTGTTCCTGCTGTGGCGGATCGACAGCCCGCGGGTGGAACGGTTCCGCACGGCGCTGGTCGATGCGGTGGTTCCCAATCTGGAATGGGCGCTGCTGCCGGTGACCAAGGCCACCGGCATGATCGAGGATTTCGAATCCTACACCCGGATCTATGAGCAGAATCAGGAACTGAAGCGCGAATTGCAGCAGATGAAGGCCTGGAAAGAGGCCGCGCTGCAACTGGAACAGCAGAACGCCCGCCTTCTGGACCTGAATCAGGTGCGGCTTGACCCGAAGCTGACCCATGTCACCGGGCAGGTGCTGGCCGACAGCGGCAGTCCGTTCCGGCAATCGGTGCTGCTGAACGTGGGCGCCCGCGACGGCATCCGCGACGGCTGGGCCTGCATGGACGGCATCGGTCTGGTGGGCCGCATTTCGGGCGTGGGCGCACGCACGGCGCGGGTGATTCTGGTGACGGATACCAACAGCCGGATTCCGGTCACGATCCAGCCCTCGGGGCAGAAGGCGCTGCTCTCTGGCGACAACGGCCCGCTGCCCCCGCTGGAATTCATCGAAAAGGCCGATGAGGTGCGACCGGGTGACCGGGTGGTGACCTCGGGCGATGGCGGCATGTTCCCGGCCGGGCTTCTGGTGGGGCAGGTGGTGCTGGGCACAGACCGGCGGCTACGGGTTTCGCTGGCCGCCGATTATCAGCGGCTGGAATTCCTGCGCGTGTTGCGCAGCCACGATCTGGAACCGATCACCGATGCCGGCGGGCTGGTGGCGCCGCCCCTGCTGCCGTCTTCACCGCTGCCCGAGGTGGATGCCGAAGGGGCCGCGGCCGCCCCGCCCGCTGCTGGCAGCGGCGCCGATGTGGATGCCGGCGGATCGGGCGATGCTGAAGGCGGCGATGCCGCCGCCCCGGCCGGAGCGGCAACCAATGGATAGGCTTCTGCGGGCAGATCCCTGGGGCTATCGGGCGCTGTTTCTGGCGCTGGCGTTGCTGTTGCTGTTCATCCGGCTCTTGCCGCTGGGCAATACCGCTGGCGCCTTGCCCGGGCCTGACCTCATGCTGTGCCTGACCTTCGCCTGGGTCATGCGCCGGCCGGATTACCTGCCGCTGGGCATGATCGTGGCCGTCACCCTGGCCGAAGACCTGATCCTGATGCGCCCGCCGGGGCTGTGGACGGCGCTGATGGTGCTGGCGACCGAATTCCTCCGCTCGCGCAATGCGCTGACGCGCGAGCTGAGCTTTGTGGTGGAATGGTTGCTGGCGGCCGGGCTGATGCTGGCAATGCTGCTGGCCTATCGCTTTGCCTTTGCCGCGTCTTTCCTGCCGCAACCGCCCTTTGGTCATGCGCTGGTGCAGATCCTGTGGTCGATCCTGGCCTATCCGCTGGTCGTCGGGCTGTCGCGGCTCAGCTTCGATCTGCGCAAGCCCGCCACCGGCGAAATCGACGATTACGGGAGGCGGCTGTGAGACGCACGCCCAAGGACAAGGAAGACATCGCCCGCAGCCTGACGCGGCGCACGCTGATGCTGGGCGGCGCGATGACGGCCATGGTGGCGGCACTTGGCGTGCGGATGCGCTATCTTCAGGTCGATCAGGCCGACGAATTCCGCCTGCTGGCCGAAGAGAACCGCATCAGCATCCGCCTGATCCCGCCGACCCGCGGCCTGATCCAGGACCGGAACGGCAAGATCATCGCCGGCAACGAACAGAATTACCGCGTGGTGATCACCCGCGAACAGGCGGGCGATGTGGAACTGGTGATGCGGCGGCTGGCCGGCATCATTCCCATGACGCCGGAAGAGCTGGAAGAAACGGTGAACGATGTCGTCCGCCATTCCGCCTATGTGCCCGTGATCGTGCGCGACCGGCTGAGCTGGGACGATTTTTCCAAGATCGCGGTCAATGCCCCCGCCCTGCCCGGCGTTCTGCCCGAGGTGGGCCAGTCGCGCTTTTATCCCCGCGACGTGGATTTCGCCCATGTGGTGGGCTATGTCGGCCCGGTGTCCGAACGGGATCTGGCCGAACGCGAAGATCCCGATCCGGTGTTGCGGCTGCCCAAGTTCCAGATCGGCAAGATCGGCGTGGAACGCTGGATGGATGACACGCTGCGCGGCACCGCCGGCACCAAGAAGATCGAGGTCAACGCCGTTGGCCGCGTGATGCGCGAGCTTGAGCGCAATGAAGGCGACCCGGGCGCCGACATCCGCCTGACCATCGACGCCGACCTGCAGAACTTCACCCAGGCCCGGCTGGGCATCGAAAGCGCCGCCGTGGTGGTGATGGATGTGCAGAATGGCGATGTGGTGGCCTGCGTCTCGTCGCCGTCGTTCGACCCGAACCTGTTTGTCCGCGGCATCAGCCATGTCGATTATCAGGCGCTGATGGAAAACGACCACCGGCCGCTGGCGAACAAGACCGTCTCGGGCGCCTATCCGCCGGGATCGACCTTCAAGATGGTCACCGCGCTGGCCGCGCTGGAAGCCGGCGTGATTGACGAGAACTATCGCGTGCGCTGCCCGGGCTATCTGGAGTTCGGCGGCCGCCGCTTCCACTGCTGGAGCAGGGGCGGGCACGGCACGGTGTCGTTGACCCGGTCCTTCGCGGAAAGCTGCGACGTTTACTATTACGACATCGCGCAGAAGGTGGGCATCGACAAGATCGCCGAAATGGGCCGCCGGCTGGGTCTGGGCGTCCGCCATGACATGCCGATGAGCGCGATCACCGAAGGCAACATGCCCGACAAGGCCTGGAAGCAGCAGCGCCACAAGGCCGAATGGCGGATCGGCGACACGATCAACGCCTCGATCGGGCAAGGTTATGTGCTGGCCTCGCCGCTGCAACTGGCGGTGATGACCGCCCGCATCGCCAGCGGCCGCGCCGTGGCGCCGCGGCTGGTGCGGATGATCGACGGGCAAGAGATTCCCGTGCCCGAAGCCCCGTCGTTGGGCATCGCGGAATCGACGCTGGCCGCAATCCGCAGGGGCATGGACGAGGTGGTGAACGGCGAACGCGGCACCGCGAAATCGTCGCGCATCGTGGATGTGTCGATGGCACTGGCGGGCAAGACCGGCACCAGCCAGGTGCGCAACATCACCGCGGCCGAGCGGGCGCGCGGCGTGGTCTCGAACGACCAGCTTCCGTGGAACCGGCGCGACCATGCGCTGTTCGTGGGCTTTGCCCCGGCCGCGGCGCCGCGCTATGCGGTCTCTGTCGTGGTGGAACACGGCGGCGGCGGATCGGCGGCGGCGGCCCCCATCGGGCGCGACGTGATTCTTTACGCGCTGTCCGGCGGCATCCCTCCGCTGGACGCCTATCCCGCCAGCCAGCGCGGCCGCATCGAAAGCATGTTGAAAGACCTGTCGTTGCGCGACCCCACCACCGGCGCCGCACCCAAGGCCGAAAAGGCATGAAGGGGCGGCCATGACCTTTTACGACAACCGGCTGAAACAGGTTCCGACCGGGCTGCGGAAGGTGCTTTACCTCAACTGGCAGCTTGTGGTGCTGATCGTCGCGGTGGCGTCGGTCGGCATCCTGATGCTCTACTCGATCGCCGGGGGCGATTTCGACATCTGGGCGCGGCGTCAGGCACAGGTTTTCGCAGCCGGTCTGGTGCTGATGTTCGCCGTGGCCTTCGTGCCGATCTGGTTCTGGCGCAGCATGGCGGTGGCGGCCTATCTGCTGGCCTTCGCGCTACTGATCTTTGTCGAGTTCAAGGGCAAGATCGGCATGGGCGCGCAGCGCTGGATCGACTTTGGCGTGATCCAGTTCCAGCCGTCCGAGATGATGAAGTTCACCCTGGTGATGGTGCTGGCGGCCTATTACGACTGGCTTGACAACAAGCGGGTGTCGCGGCCGCTCTGGGTGCTGATGCCGGTGCTGCTGACCGTGCTGCCCACCATTCTGGTGCTGATGCAGCCCAACCTTGGCACGTCGCTCATGCTGCTGCTGGGCGGGGCGACGGTGATGTTCGCGGCCGGCGTGTCGCTGTGGTATTTCGCGGCGGTGGCCTCGCTGGCGGGCGGGGCGATTGCCGGGGTGTTCCTGACCCGCGGCACCCCCTGGCAGTTCCTGCACGATTACCAGTATCGCCGGATCGACACCTTCCTTGACCCGACCGCCGATCCGCTGGGCGCGGGCTACAACATCATTCAGGCCAAGATCGCGCTGGGATCGGGCGGCTGGTCCGGCAAGGGGTTCATGCAGGGCACCCAGTCGCGGCTGAACTTCCTGCCCGAAAAGCACACCGACTTTATCTTCACCACGCTGGCCGAGGAATTCGGCTTCGTGGGCGCCTTCTCGCTGCTGGTGCTGTATGCGCTGATCATCGGCTTCTGCCTGGTCTCGGCGCTACAGAACCGTGACCGCTTCTCGTCGCTGCTGATCATCGGCGTGGCGGCCAACTTCTTCTTCTATATCGCGGTGAACCTGTCGATGGTGATGGGCATGGCCCCGGTGGTGGGCGTGCCGCTGCCGCTGCTCAGCTATGGCGGGTCGGCGATGCTGGTGATCCTGGTCGGCTTCGGGCTGGTGCAAAGCGCCCATGTCCATCGCCCGCGTTAAGCGTGGCGCTGCGGGGGCGCTGCCCCCGCACCCCCGGGATATTTGGGGACAGATGAAAAGGCAGGCGGGCGCCCTGCCCGCGCCTGCGGCGGTCAGGCTTTCTTCTTCTTGCCTTCCGCCGCCTCTTCCAGCGCGGCAATCCGGGCGGCCAGTGCGGTGTTTTCCTCGCGCGCCTTCTGCGCCATGGCGCGGACGGCATCGAATTCCTCGCGGGTGACGAAATCGCGGTCGGCCATCCAGCGGTCGACAAAGCCCTTCATCGCCGTTTCGGCCTCGGTCTTGGCGCCCTGGGCCACGCCCATGGCGTTGGTCATCAACTGGCTCATGTCATCAAGAAACTTGTTGCGGCTTTGCATGGCTTCAGGCTCCGGTTGGCGCGTTTGGCCTTATATGCGCGCTTGATCGGGTGTTCACAAGGCGGCGATCCGCCGCCGGTTGACATCGGCCCGCCCCACCCTGACAAGCGGGCGCGAAGGAGTGCCGCGATGATCCCCTTTCCCGACATCTCGCCCAATGTGTTCGAAATCCCGCTGGGCGGCATGACCTTTGCCCTGCGCTGGTATGCGCTGGCCTATATCTTCGGGCTGCTGCTGGGCTGGTGGCTGGTCACCCGCGCGGTCCGCACGCCACGGCTGTGGCCGGGCGAGGCCCCGATGAGCGCGGAGCAGGTGGAACGCCTGCTAACCTGGGTGATCTTCGGGGTGATCCTGGGCGGGCGGCTGGGCTATGTGCTGTTCTACCAGCCCGGCGACTATCTGGCCGATCCGCTGGCCGCGCTGCGCATCTGGGAAGGCGGCATGTCCTTCCATGGCGGGTTCCTGGGGGTGGTGGTGGCCGGGTTGTGGTTCTGCCGGCGCGAGAAGATTCCGCTGCTGCCGACCGGCGACCTGATGGCCATGGTCGCGCCCATCGGCCTGTTCCTGGGGCGGCTGGCGAATTTCGTCAACGCCGAACTGTGGGGGCGGCCGACCGACCTGCCCTGGGGCGTGGTGTTTCCCGGCGCGGCCGCGCAGGCCTGCGCCACGGCAACCACGGCCTGCGCCCGCCATCCCAGTCAGTTGTATGAGGCAGCACTGGAAGGGCTGATCCTGGGCGCTCTGGTGCTGTGGCTGGCCTGGCGGCGCGGCGCGTTCCGCTGGCCGGGGCTGGTGATGGGCACCTTCCTGGCCGGTTATGGCATCGCGCGCTTTCTGGTCGAATTCGTCCGCCAGCCGGATGCGCAATTCGTCTCGCCCGGCAATCCGCTGGGCCTTGCCTGGCATGTCGGCGGCTGGGGGCTGACCATGGGCCAGATGCTGAGCCTGCCGATGATCGCCGTTGGCCTGTGGTTCCTGATCCGCGCCCGGCGATGACGCCGCTTGCCGCCCTGCTGATCGAGCGCATCCGCGAAGGCGGGCCGATCAGCGTGGCCGAGTATATGGCCGAATGTCTGCTGCACCCCGCGCATGGCTATTACACCACCCGCGATCCGTTCGGCGCCGGCGGCGACTTCACCACCGCGCCGGAAATCAGCCAGATGTTCGGAGAGCTGTTCGGTCTGGCCCTGGCGCAAGCCTGGCTGGATCAGGGCGCGCCTTCGCCCTTCACGCTGGCCGAGCTGGGGCCCGGACGCGGCACGCTGATGGCCGATGTACTGCGCGCCACCAGGGGGGTGCCGGGCTTCCATGCGGCGGCCCGGGTGGTGCTGGTCGAGGCATCCCCCGTGCTGCGCGCCCGCCAGCGCGACCGGCTGGCCCCGCATCCGGTGACCTGGGCCGAGACCACCGACAGCCTGCCCGACCAGCCGCTGTTCCTGATCGCCAACGAATTCTTCGATGCGCTGCCGATCCGCCAGTTCCTGCGTGACGGCGTGGTCTGGCGCGAACGGCTGGTGGGGTTGGACAAGGGGCATCTGGCCTTCGGCCTGTCGGCCCCGCTGCCGCAGGTGCCCGACAGCCCCGCCTTCCGCGATGCCCCCGCCGGCGCGCTGGTCGAGGTCTGCCCGGCGGCAACCTTCGCGCTGGCCCCGGTGCGGGCGCGGATCGCCCGGTTCGGCGGGCTGGCCTATATCATCGACTATGGCGACTGGCGGTCGCGCGGCGACACGCTGCAAGCCCTGCGCGCCCATGCCTTTGACGACCCGCTGGCCCATCCGGGCGAGGCCGACCTGACCGCCCATGTCGATTTCGAGGCGCTGGCCCAGGGGGCCGGGGCCGGGGCCTATGACACGCAGGGGGCCGTGCTGGCCCGGCTGGGCATCGCCGCGCGAGCGGACCGGCTGGCGCAGGGGCTGGCCGGGCCTGCGCGGGAAACCCACCTTGCCGCGCTTCGACGCTTGACCCACCCGCAGGAAATGGGTTCGTTGTTCAAGGTGCTGGCACTCTGCCGCGCCGGTTCGCCACCGCCACCGGGATTTGACGCTGCCTGATGCCTGCCACTCTGGAACTCATCACCTCTGACGCCCTGCCGTTCCGGCACGGCTTCTTTACCCGCAAGGGCGGCGCATCCTCCGGCGTCTATGCCGGGCTGAACTGTGGCACCGGATCGGGCGATCAGGCCGAGATCGTGGCGATCAACCGTGCCCGCGTGGCCGAGGCGATGGGGGTGCCCCTGTCGGCGCTGGCGACCGTGCATCAGATCCACTCGGCCGATGTCGTCACCGTGACCGGCCCGCTGGCGCTGCGCCCAGAAGCGGATGCGCTGGTGACGGCAACACCCGGGCTGGCGCTGGCGGTGCTGACCGCCGATTGCCAGCCGGTGCTGTTCGCCGACGCGAAATCCGGCGTGATCGGCGCCGCCCATGCCGGCTGGCGCGGGGCGCGCGATGGCGTGCTTGAGGCGACCGTTGCCGCGATGGAATCGCTGGGCGCGCAGCGGGCCGACATTGCCGCGGTGATCGGCCCCACCATCAGCCAGGCCGCCTATGAGGTGGGCACCGAGTTTCTGGAAAACTTCCTGGACGACGACCCCGAAAACGCCCGCTTCTTCGCCAATGGCGAAGGCGGGCGCTATCTGTTCGACCTGCCGTCCTATGGGCTGCACCGGCTGCGTGCGGCCGGGGTGGGCCATGCCGAATGGACGCGGCATTGCACCTATCGCGACCCGGATCGCTTCTACAGCTATCGCCGCACCACCCATGCGGCCGAAGCCGATTACGGGCGGCTGATCTCGGCCATCCGGCTTTAGGCGTTCTTCGCCAGCCGCGCTTCCAGCACGTCGAAGGGAACGCCGGGTTCATCCTTGGCGCAGCGGATCACAAGGCTGGTCTTCACATTGGCCACATTGTCGGCCTTGAGCAGCTCTCCGGTCAGGAAGCTCTGGAAGGTGGACAGGTCGGGCGAGACGCATTTCAGGATGAAGTCGATCTCGCCGTTCAGCATGTGACATTCGCGAACCAGCGGCCAGGCACGGCAGCGCGCCTCGAAGGCGGACAGATCGGCTTCGGCCTGGCTGTTCAGCCGGACCGAGGCGAAGACCGAGACTTCGAACCCCAGTTCGCGGGGGTCGATGTCGGCATGATAGCCGCGGATATAGCCCTGCTCTTCCAGCGTGCGCACACGGCGCAGACAGGGCGGGGCCGAGATGCCCACCCGGCTTGCCAGTTCCACATTCGTCATCCGACCGTCGACCTGCAGTTCCGCAAGAATCTTGCGGTCGATCTCGTCCAGCTTGTGGCCTGCCATGCCGTTCCCCTTTCTGGCGTCTGTCTAGGCGCTTGCCGGCAGGCGCGCAACATTGTTTCAAGGTCGCGCAAGAAAAAGACGGTGCCGTTTCGGGGCGCCACCCGCAAACGCAACACGCCGGGGCTTTCGGCGGGCGGGCGGGTTGAATATATCGGCCCTGACACACGGGGGCATTCCATGGGCGAGACACGTCACACCAAGGTTCTGATCATCGGTTCCGGCCCGGCGGGCTATACCGCGGCGGTCTATGCCAGCCGCGCCATGCTGAAGCCGGTGCTGATTCAGGGTATGCAGCCCGGCGGGCAGTTGACCATCACAACCGAGGTCGAGAACTGGCCCGGCGACAAGACGGTGCAGGGACCGGACCTGATGGTCCGCATGGAAGACCACGCCCGCGAGATGGGTGCCGAGATCATCACCGACATTGTGACCCGGCTTGACCTGTCGCAGCGGCCCTTCGTGGCGGAAACCGACAGCGGCACCCGCTGGACCGCCGATGCCGTGATCCTGGCCACTGGCGCGCAGGCGCGCTGGCTGGGCCTGCCAAGCGAGGAAAAGTTCAAGGGCTTCGGCGTTTCGGCCTGCGCCACCTGCGACGGGTTCTTCTATCGCGGCCGCGAGGTGGTGGTGATCGGGGGCGGCAATACCGCCGTGGAAGAGGCGCTGTTCCTGACCAACTTCGCGTCGAAAGTCACCATCGTGCACCGTCGCGACAGCTTCCGCGCGGAAAAGATCATGCAGGAACGGCTGTTTAAGAACCCCAAGATCGCCGTGGTCTGGGACAGCGAAGTGACCGAGGTGAAGGGCACCGAGGCACCGTTGGGCGTGACCGCCGTCACCGTCCGCAACGTGAAGACCGGCGCAACGCAGGATATTCCCTGCGACGGGTTCTTCGTCGCCATCGGCCACGCCCCGGCCAGCGAACTGGTCAAGGACCAGTTGGAACTGCACAATGGCGGCTATGTGAAGGTGGAACCCGGCACCACCCGCACCTCGATTCCCGGCGTGTTCGCGGCGGGCGACCTGACCGACCATGTCTATCGCCAGGCCGTCACCAGCGCCGGCATGGGCTGCATGGCCGCGCTGGACGCCGAGAAGTTTCTGGCGGGCCACTGACAATGCCCGGCGCCCCCGCAGCCGATGCGGGGCCGCCGCTTCTGCCCTGGCAGGGCACGGTCTGGCGTGCGGTGTTTCGCGGCGCAAACCCGCTGTTGCCCGTCACCTCGCCCGAAGGGCGGTTCCACCACTCGGGCCAGACGGCGCTTTACACCTCCTGCACACCAGAGGGCTGCGTCGTGGCCATTCAGCGGTACCTGAGCCCCGACGATCCTGCGCGCGAAATTGTGCCGTTGCAGCTTGCGCCCTGCCTTGTGGCTGACCTGCGCGGGCGGGCGGCGGTCTCGACCGTCTGGCAGGACATTCGCGCAGGCGGGGCGGCCGCCCCCACATGGGCCTGGTCTGATCTGGCGCGGGCGGCAGGGGCTGCCGGATTGCTGTATTCCTCGCGTTCGGCCCCGGCGCTGACGCATCTTGCACTGTTCGATGCGGGTCTTCTTGCCCGTGCAGGCGCGGCCCTACCCTTCCCCCTGCGCTGACCTGCCCCCGGCGGATGTGGCGTTTCTGCCGCGGCGGGGCGGCAATAATCTTCCCCTGCCCCCTCCCATCGCAGCGGCCCCTTTCCCTTTTCCTCAGAATGTGAGATATGTTCATCGTTGAACATAGTTGCGTCTTGATGTCATCCACAGCCCGCCACACCCTGCCCGAGGAAGACCAGCTCTTCCGCCTATTGCGCCAGCTTGACCGCGCGCCAGAGGCGTCGCAGCGGGCAACCGCGCAGGCGCTTGGCGTCAGCCTTGGCAGCCTGAACGCCCAGCTTCGCGCCGCGACCGAAGCCGGGCTGATTCATGTCACCGACCGCGACACCGCCACCGACCGCCGCCAACGCTTTGCCTATGCGCTGACCCCGAAGGGCGGCGCCATGAAGGCCCGGCTGGTTGACCGTTTTCTGGCAGGGAAACTTGCCGAATATCACGCCCTTCACGCCGAACTCACGGGTGAGGACGCAAGCCTCATCCCCGCAAAACACAGGACCGATGTCATGCAGAACAATCTTGCCCCGATCCCCGAGCTTTATGTCTCATACGAATCGGCCCAGAAACTGAAGGTCGAGGCCGGAAACCTGCCGTCCTGGGATCTGACCGCGCGTCAGGTCTGCGATCTTGAACTCCTGATGAACGGCGGCTTCTACCCGCTCAAGGGCTTCATGACCGAGGCGGATTACGACGGTGTCGTCGAAAACATGCGCACCGCCGATGGCACGCTGTTCCCGATTCCGGTCACGCTGGACGTGAACGAGAAATTCGCCGAAGGCATCGAGCCGGGTCAGGACATCGCGCTGCGCGACGCCGAGGGCGTGATTCTTGCCATCCTGTCGGTCACCGACAAATGGGTTCCGAACAAGTCGAACGAAGCCGCCAAGGTGTTCGGCGCCGACGATCTGGCGCATCCGGCGGTGAACTACCTGCACAACACCGCGGGCGGCGTCTATCTGGGCGGCCCTGTCACCGGCATCCAGCAGCCCGTGCATTATGATTTCAAGGGCCGTCGCGACACCCCGAACGAGCTGCGCGCCTTCTTCCGCAAGATGGGCTGGCGCAAGGTCGTGGCGTTCCAGACCCGCAACCCGCTGCACCGCGCCCACCAGGAACTGACCTTCCGCGCCGCCAAGGAAGCGCAGGCGAACCTGCTGATCCACCCGGTCGTCGGCATGACCAAGCCGGGCGATGTGGACCACTTCACCCGCGTCCGCTGCTACGAGGCGGTGCTGGACAAGTATCCGGCGCAGACCACCCAGCTTTCGCTGCTGAATCTGGCCATGCGCATGGCCGGCCCGCGCGAGGCGGTCTGGCACGGCATCATCCGCAAGAACCACGGTTGCAGCCACATGATCGTGGGCCGCGACCATGCCGGTCCGGGCAAGAACTCGGCCGGGAAGGATTTCTATGATCCCTACGCCGCGCAGGAACTGTTCGCCAAGCACGCCGAGGAGATCGGCATCGAGATGGTCGACTTCAAGCACATGGTCTATGTGCAGGAAAAGGCGCAGTACTTCCCCGCGAACGAAGTGCCGCAAGGCGATACCGTGCTGGATATTTCCGGCACCGAACTGCGCCGTCGCCTGCGCGAAGGCCTGGACATTCCCGAATGGTTCAGCTTCCCCGAAGTGGTGACCGAACTGCGCCGCACCAGCCCGCCGCGCAGCAAGCAGGGCTTTACCGTGTTCTTCACCGGCCTGTCGGGCTCGGGCAAGTCCACCATCGCCAACGCGCTGATGGTCAAGCTGATGGAAATGGGCGGCCGCCCGGTCACGCTGCTGGACGGTGACGTGGTGCGCAAGCATCTGTCGTCGGAGCTGGGGTTCAGCAAGGAACACCGCGACATCAACATCAAGCGCATCGGCTATGTCGCGTCCGAGATCACCAAGAACGGCGGCATCGCGATCTGCGCCCCGATCGCGCCCTACACGGCCACCCGCCGCGCCGTGCGCGAGATGATCGAAGCCTATGGCGCCTTCGTCGAAGTGCATGTCGCGACCAGCATCGAGGAATGCGAACGCCGCGACCGCAAGGGTCTCTACAAGCTGGCGCGCGAAGGCAAGATCAAGGAATTCACCGGCATCTCCGACCCGTATGAAGCGCCCACCGCCGCCGAACTGGTGGTCGATACGCAGGATGTGGACGTGGACCACTGCGCCCATCAGGTGATTCTCAAGCTGGAATCCATGGGTCTGATCCGCGCCTGATCCGGCCTGGCACAAATGCAAACGGGCGCCCTACGGGGCGCCCGTTTTCTTTTGCCCGGGTTTGGCCCGGTTATTCCGGCCGCATCATCCGGCGCAGGATGTCATCCTTCAGCAGATAGTGGTGCGCCAGCCCGATCAGCGCGTGCGCGCCCGCCAGAATGATCAGCACATTGGCGAACAGCGCGTGGCCATCGCCCACAGCCTCGATCCCGCCAAACCAGGCAAGACCGCCACCGATCGGCACCGCGACCATCAGCAGATAAAGAATGCCGTGCAGCGCCGAAGCGGCTTTGCCGCGCGGCCCCGGTTCGGCCGGCGGGCCACCGCGGGTCAGCCGCAGCACGATACGCAGCGCCGCCAGCACCAGCACGGTCACCCCGACCCAGACATGCAGCGGTGCGATGCCGACGGTGATCTCGTGCCCTTCCAGCTTCTGGTCAAGGGCGTCGCCCATGCCCTCGCTGACGACATAGTTGAACACCACACCCAGCGCGACCAGCCAGTGCAGCGCGATCTGCGCGCCGTTGTATCCCTTGCGAACCGTCATCTTGCCCTCATCCGGTATGGCTACGCGCGCAGTCTAGACACGCGCCCGCACGGCAGGCAATGCGGCGTGACGGCAAGGTGTGAAGCGGGGCTCAGTGCACGCTGACCGGGGCAAAATCATGCGCGCGGGCCAGATGAAAGGCCAGCGTGCGGTCGGCCACCAGCGCCAACCGCTTGCCGTCGGAACTGTGAACCGCATAGATCACCTCGGCCCCGTCCGCCTGCGCCTGCAGGTCTTCGGGCAGGTCGGCCACCAGAATGGGCCGGACATAGGCGATGCGGCCGTTATCGGCGGGAAACCCCGGAAATGGCGTATTCATGCGGCTCCTCCGTCCTTGCGACCGATCCGAATGGTCTGCACCACGGTTTCCGGCACCTGCCGCCGCAGATCGACATGCAGCAGACCGTGTTCCAGCGCGGCCCCGGCCACCTCAACCCCGTCGGCCAGCACGAAACTGCGCTGGAAGGCGCGGGCGGCGATGCCACGGTGCAGGAAGACACGATCCTGCGCATCCTCGGCCTGGCGGCCCCGGACCACCAGTTGCCGGTCCTCGACCGTGATCGACAGGTCTTCCTCGCGGAACCCGGCAACGGCCAGCGTGATGCGATAGGCGTTCTCGGCGGTGGCTTCGATATTATAGGGCGGGTAGCCTTCGCCCCCCGATTTGGCGGTGCGTTCGACCAGCCGTTCAAGCTGTTCGAAGCCCAGAAGGAAGGGATGCGTTCCCAGACCAAGTTTCGTCATTGCAGGACAGTCCTTCACGAAAGCGACGTCGGCAGGACCGGACCCCACACGCGGGCATCCCGTCCCCTGTGGGAAATATGGGGCGCAAGTGCCGCCCTCGCAAGACCGGCGACGCAGAGGGGGGCCGAGAATAATCCTGTCGAAATCTGCTGCGAATCAGAGGTTTCGCTGTATCGTCGGGCATAATGAACAGAAGCAAGCCAAGGCTGCCATGAACGCCCCTTCCGAGATGAGCTTCGATGAGATGCTGCGCGTGAAGCTGGAAGTGCTTCGCCGTGAGCACCGCGATCTGGACGAGGCCGTCCACGCACTGGAAACCAACGGTCGCCCTGATCAGTTGACGCTGCGCCGGCTGAAAAAGCAGAAGCTGGCGCTGAAGGATGCGATCACCCGGATCGAAGACCAGTTGATCCCCGACATCATCGCCTGACCCGCGCCGGGGCTGGTTGGCCTGCAAAGCGGCAGGTCCATAACATACATTTATAACATATAATTTATCCTTGCTTTTCCGCGGCTTGGGTGCGGCGTCCTGTCGCGGTATACGATGGTCTACAATTGATTCAGGTCAACGTGTCGCATCCGGCTGCGCGCAATTCTCGGGGCGTGGAAAACAAAAAAACTTGGGACAAGTGAAATGAAGACCCTCGTACTCGCCCTGCTCGCCAGCACTACCCTCGCCGTGCCAGCCTTCGCACAATCCGCGGGCGACATGACCCTCAGCTTCGGCATCGGTTATGTCGCCCCCAAGGACAACAACGGCACGCTCGCCTCTCTGCCGGCCACCGTCGGCAACAATGCCCGCCCGACCATCGCCTTCGAATACTTCTTCAAGGACAACATCGGCGTGGAAGTGCTGGGCGCCCTGCCCTTCAAGCACGACATCTATCTTGGTGGCAGCACCTTTGCCGGCACCACCAAGCACCTGCCGCCCACCGTGTCGATCAACTGGCACATCCCGACCGGCGGCAGCGTCACGCCCTTCGTCGGCGTCGGCGTCAACTACACCACCTTCTTCTCGGAAGAATCACCGCTGGGCGATCTGAAGATCGACGATAGCTGGGGTCTGGCCGCGACGCTGGGCATGGATTTCGCCCTGAACGAGAAGGCCGCCCTGCGGATGGAAGTCCGCTACATCGACATCGACAGCGACGTGACGCTGAACGGCGCCAACATCGGCAAGGTCAACATCGACCCGATCGTTGCCAACGTGGCCTATGTGATGAAGTTCTGATCCCCGCTCACGGGATGCAAGCTGAACTGGGGCGGGCCCTCCCGCCCCTTTTTTCATTCTGCCGATTGCCGCCGTCAGTTGCCCCGGGGCGGCAGCAGCCCGGCCTCGCGCGCCAGACCCTGCATGTCGCGGCGGATTTCGGCGGCATCAATCGCCAGGCTCAGGTCGTCCAGTTGCGCGAACTGGGCTTCGGTAAAGGCATCCATCGCCATCATGCGCTGCTCATAATCGCGCGGATAGCTGCCGCCGAACAGCGCCATGCCATCGCGCAGCGCCTTGGCCGCGGCCGTATGGTTCCGCAGGTCGAGAATCGTCGCCAGTCGCGGCGCAAAGGTGCCCGGCGAGTTGTAGAAGAAATCGGCCAGCCCGCCGCCTTCCTCCATCGTGCCGGCGAACAGGTCCAGCATCAGCAGCGCCCCCTGCACCGTGCCGCCGGACAGGAAGGCGGCATCCGCCTCTTCCACCGTCCACCACGACGGCGTGGTGCATTGCGCCCAGAGTTGCGCCTGCAGCCAGCCGAACCGCTCGTCCTCGGTCAGCCCGTTCAGCCGGTCCGCATAGGCTTTCGACAGCGCCGGGTCCGCGGCCACCAGCGCCTCGGCGGCGGCCAGGGCGCGGCCTCCGGCGGCAGGCCAACGCGCGTCGATCTCGGCCAGCCGGCTGGAAAGCGGTTCGATCGGCGCATAGCTTTCGCGGTCATAAACCTGCTCGGCCCTATCCTCCGGTGTCTCACCCCAATCGGGGAACAGCCCCACCGCCTCGCGCAGAAGGGCGGCTTCCTGCGTCAGCCCGGCCCGGTCCATCGCATCCAGCAGGCGCGCGGCAATCAGCGATTCGGCCCCTTGCGTCAGGGTGAAGATCGCTCCGTCCGGGCTGGCCTCGACCTCGGCCAGCACCACCAGATAGGGCAGATCGCGCGCCGCAGGCGGCAGGGCGGCCGATCTCTCGGCCAGAAGATCGCGCAGCTTCGGCGCCTCGGGCGCGACCTGAACCCGATCCTCCGCCTCGGACACCGCCTTCCAGTCAACGCTTTCGAACGCGGCCACCCGCAGGGCCTGGCCATCCTGTTGCAGCAGGTGGCCCACCGGCACCGGCCCGGCCACCGCGCCCCGTGCGCAAAGCGGATGTTCGGCCCGCGCCATGCCGGCCGCCGCCGCCGCAAACATCACCACCAGAACCGCCGCCTTGACCCGCATACCGCCACTTCCCCCATCGACCGGCCAAACCTAACGCATGGATCGGCAGGCGAAAGGCCCTTCCCGGCTTGCCCCGCGCGGCCCTTCCGTATATGCGCGCCGCATCAGCATCAGGGGGCCGGGCATGAGCGTTTCCGTGGGCATCATCATGGGGTCGCAATCCGATTGGGCCACCATGAAGGAAGCCGCCCTGATCCTGGAGGAGCTGGGCATCACCTATGAAGCCAGGATCGTTTCGGCCCACCGCACGCCAGACCGGCTTTGGGACTATGGCAAGACCGCCGTGTCGCGCGGGCTGAAGGTCATCATCGCGGGCGCGGGCGGGGCGGCGCATCTGCCCGGAATGATGGCGTCCAAGACCCGCGTGCCGGTGATCGGCGTGCCGGTGCAGACCAAGGCGCTGTCGGGCGTCGATTCGCTTTATTCCATCGTGCAGATGCCCAAGGGCTATCCGGTGGCCACCATGGCCATCGGGGCAGCCGGCGCGGCCAATGCCGGGCTGATGGCGGCCGGAATCCTGGCCATCTCGGACCCGGCCCTTGCCGAACGGCTGGACGCCTGGCGCGCCGCCCTGTCGGCCAGCATCCCCGAGGAGCCGAAGGATGACTGAACCGCTGCCGCAAGGCGCCACCATCGGTATTCTCGGCGGCGGCCAGTTGGGCCGGATGCTTTCGGTCGCCGCCAGCCGCCTGGGCTATCGCTGCCACATCTTCGAACCGGGCGCCGCACCGGCGGGCGACGTGGCCTTTCGCGTGACGACCGCCCCCTATTCGGACACGGCCGCGCTGCGGGCCTTTGCCGAAACCGTGGATGTCATCACCTACGAATTCGAGAACGTCCCCACCTCGGCGCTGGACCTGCTGGAATCCCTGCGCCCCATCCGCCCCAACCGCCGGGCGCTGGCCGTCAGCCAGGACCGGATTTCCGAGAAAACCTTTCTGGGCGATCTTGGCCTGCAAACCGCCCCCTGGGCCGCCGTGAACTCGGAATCCGACCTGCGCGCCGCCGTGGCCCGGCTGGGCCTGCCCGCCATCCTGAAAACCACCCGGCTGGGCTATGACGGCAAGGGCCAGGTCAAACTTGAGTCCGAGACCGACATTCCCACCGCCTGGGCTGCTATGGACAATGCCGCCTGCGTGCTGGAGGGCTTTGTCGCCTTTGATCGCGAGGTCAGCGTGATCGCGGCGCGCGGCCTTGACGGGTCGGTTGCGTGCTTCGACCCCGGCGAGAACATCCACCGCGATGGCATCCTGCGCACCACCACCGTGCCCGCCCGGCTGACCGCCGGCCAGCGCAGCGATGCCGTGCTGCTGGCGGCCCGCATCCTGAACGCGCTGGATTACATCGGCGTCATGGGGGTTGAGCTGTTCGTCACCCGCGCCGGGCTTCTGGTGAACGAGATCGCGCCCCGCGTCCACAACTCGGGCCACTGGACGCAACAAGGCTGCAGCGTGGACCAGTTCGAACAGCACATCCGCGCCGTTGCCGGCCTGCCCCTGGGTGACGGCAACCGCTACGCCGATGTGGTGATGGAGAACCTGATCGGCGACGACGTGCTGCGCGTGCCCGCGCTGCTGAAGGAACGGGACACGGCGGTCCACCTTTACGGCAAGGGCGCCCCCCGCCCCGGCCGCAAGATGGGCCACATCAACCGCATCACCCGAGGCTGAAAGAAGCGCGGGCCGGGTTAACCGCAGCGCCAGCCGCCCCGACAGCCCAGGGCAGCCCCTCACCCCCGGTCGAACCGGCCTTGGCGCAGGAAGTGTACCGTCTGGCGGATCACCACCGGGTTCACCATCATCCAGGTGTGGCTGACGCCCAGCACCAGATGGTCGGCCATTCCGTCCAGCCGGGTGCTGGCGACCGTCACCTTGCCGTCATCCGGCCCCGGCAGGATCTGCGAAAACCACGGGCTGACCGATTTCGTTCCGGCGATGATTCCCACCGGGTAATCCGGCGGCGGCAGGCGGTTCGGCCAACTGTCCGGCCCGGTGCCCAGATCCAGCCCCGCCGGGCCGTTGAACAGCCTGAACACCCGCCAGTCGCCGAACGTGTCCACCAGTTCCGACCCGTGGTTCGGCGGTGCCAACATCACCACCCGGCCCAGCCCCTGTGGCCGCCCGCGCGCCAGCCAGTCACGCACCAGGATGCCGCCCATCGAATGGGTCACGAAATGCGTGATCCCCAGATAGGGCACCGCCCAGGCCTCGGCCACGCTTTTCACCAGCTCTTCCGGCCCCGCCTTGGTGGACGGATAAGCGGCGCTTGCCACGTCATAGCCCGCCGCCTGCAAGGCCAGCCCCATGCCCGCCAGAGACCGCTGTGTCCGCGCCAGCCCATGCACCAGTATCACCCGGCCTTTCGGGGCGCGGGGCTCGCCTTCCTCTTCCAGGGTCAGGTCGCGCAGCAGATCAAGCGTGGGGCGCATCATGGCAGGATCATCCCCGCCCGGGGCGGCGATGCAAGGTCTGTCCGGCCTGACCCCGGGGCTGACCCGACGTCACGCCTCGGGCGATCCGGTATCGGCCTGCCCGGCCACCTGTCCCTGCCGCGCCAGCCGGGCCAGTTGTTCATAGCGGGCCCGGAACGAATCCAGCGTCTTCTCGTCAAGCTCTTCCAGATCCAGCAGCGCGTTATGCGCCCCGTTGGTGGCGCGGATCAGCTCATCCAGCTTCAACTGGATCGCCGCCGTGTCATGGTCCTGGCTGGACTGGATCAGGAACACCATCAGAAAGGTGACCACATTGGTCACCGTATTCGCCACCAGTTGCCAACTGTCGGAATAGTTGAAGATCGGCCCCGTGACCGTCCAGCCCACCACGAAGGCCACCGCCATGGCCACCGTCACCGGCCGCCCGCACCACCGCGCCACCCGCCGCGCCATTGCCGCATAACTCGCCATCGCACGCTCCTTCTGTCTGTGCCGGGCGCCCATGCTGCGCCCATGCGCGGCACTGGACAAGGGCCGCCTTGCCCGGCAAGCCTGTGGCATGAGCCAGAACCCACATATTGCCGGTGCCGTCGCATGAGCCGCGCCTTTGTCAACGAAGATGCCGGGAAAGACCGCCCCGATCTGCCCGACCTGCCGCTGTCGGCGCATCCGAACTTCGTCACGCCGCGCGGTCTGGCCGATCTTCGCGCGCGTCTGGCCGCGCGGCAGTGCGAACTGGCGGCGCTCCGCGCCCGCGCCGAACGGCTGGACAAGCTGCCCGAAGCCGCGGCCGAGCGCGACATCCGCTGGCTTGAGGCGCGCATCGCCAGCGCCATCCCGGTCGATCCGGCCCGGCACGATCTGACCGAAGTCGCCTTCGGCCTCCGCGTGACCGTCGCCGATGAAGACGGTCGCGAGACCACCTATGAAATCGTGGGCGAGGATGAATCCGACGCCACCCGCGGCCGCATCGCCCCCCATTCGCCCCTTGCCCGCGCCCTGATGGGCGCCCGCGTCGGGGATGAGGTCACCTGGCCCCGCCCCGCCGGCGCACTTTCGCTGGAGATCCTGAGCATTGCTCATGCCGACAATCCGCCCGCTTGACCCCGCGACCGACACCGATCTGGTCCGCGCCTTCTATACCGCGGCGCCGGATTACTGGCTGCTGGCCGAAGGCGCCTGCGATCCGCAGGTCAAGGCCGTCGAATTCTTCACCGACGGCCCGCCCGGCATTGACCCAGCCACCGGCAACCGGCTGGGCCTGTTCCTGAACGGGCGCCTCTCGGGCCTGCTGGAGCTGTCCTATGGCTTTCCCCAGCCGCAGGACGCCTATATCGGGCTGATGGTCCTTGGCCCCTGGGCGCAAGGATCGGGCCATGGCCGCGCCCTGCTGGCGCGTGCCGAAACGCTGGCCCGCGCCAGGGGCGCGCCGCAGCTTTATCTTGGCGTGCTGGACGCCAACCCCCGCGGCCGCGCCTTCTGGGAGCGCGAAGGTTTCACCCCCACCGGCATCCGCCGCTTCGATGAAGCGGATGGTCAATGGATCGAACGGCTGGTCAAGCCGCTCTGACCGCCCTTCGGCACAGGGGGGGCCAAAGCAAAAGGGCGGCCCGAAGGCCGCCCTTTCCTGTCTTCTCCGAAGACCCGGATCAGAAGTCCATGCCGCCCATGCCGCCGCCCGGCATCGCCGGAGCCGCAGCCTTGTCAGCCGGCTTGTCGGCGATCATGGCTTCAGTGGTGATCAGCAGCGAGGCCACCGAAGCGGCGTTTTCCAGCGCCGTGCGGGTCACCTTGGCCGGGTCGATCACGCCGAAGGCGAACAGGTCGCCGTATTCCTCGGTCTGGGCGTTGAAGCCGAACGAGAGGCTGGTCGATTCGCGGATCTTGCCGGCCACAACGGCGCCGTCGACGCCCGAGTTTTCGGCGATCTGGCGCAGCGGAGCTTCCAGCGCGCGACGGACGATGGCGATGCCCACGTCCTGATCCGAGTTGGCGCCCTTCAGGCCTTCCAGCGACTTGGTGGCCTGAACCAGAGCCACGCCGCCGCCGACCACGACACCTTCCTGTACCGCAGCGCGGGTCGCGTTCAGCGCGTCGTCCACACGGTCCTTGCGCTCTTTCACTTCGACTTCGGTCATGCCGCCAACGCGGATGACGGCAACGCCGCCGGCCAGCTTGGCCACACGCTCTTGCAGCTTCTCGCGGTCGTAGTCCGAGGTGGTTTCCTCGATCTGCGCACGGATCTGGGCAACACGGGCTTCGATCTCGGCCTTGTCACCGGCGCCATCAACGATGGTGGTGTTGTCCTTGTTGATCTGCACCTTCTTGGCGCGGCCCAGCATGTCGATGCCGACATTTTCCAGCTTCATGCCCAGATCATCGCTGATGACCTGACCGCCGGTCAGGATGGCGATGTCCTGCAGCATGGCCTTGCGGCGGTCGCCGAAGCCCGGAGCCTTGACGGCGGCGATCTTCAGACCGCCCCGCAGCTTGTTGACGACCAGCGTGGCCAGGGCCTCGCCTTCAACGTCTTCCGCCACGATGATCAGCGGGCGCTGAGACTGGATCACGGCTTCCAGCAGCGGAACCATCGGCTGCAGCGACGAGAGCTTCTTCTCGTGCAGCAGGATGTAGGCGTCTTCCAGCTCGGCAATCATCTTGTCGGCATTGGTGACGAAGTAGGGCGACAGGTAGCCACGGTCGAACTGCATACCCTCGACGACTTCGACTTCGGTCTCAAGGCCCTTGTTTTCCTCGACGGTGATCACACCCTCGTTGCCGACCTTCTGCATCGCATCCGCGATGAAACGGCCGATCTGGGCTTCACCGTTGGCCGAGATGGTGCCGACCTGGGCGACTTCGTCGCTGTCCTTGACCGGGCGCGACGCAGCCTTGATCGCTTCGACGACCTTGGCGGTGGCCAGGTCGATGCCGCGCTTCAGGTCCATCGGGTTCAGGCCCGCGGCAACCGACTTGAGGCCTTCCTTGATGATGGCCTGCGCCAGCACGGTGGCGGTGGTGGTGCCGTCGCCGGCTTCGTCATTGGTGCGCGAGGCAACTTCCTTGACGAGCTGGGCGCCCATGTTCTCGAACTTGTCGGCCAGTTCGATTTCCTTCGCGACGGTCACACCGTCCTTGGTGATGCGGGGCGCACCGAACGACTTGTCGATCACGACATTGCGGCCCTTCGGGCCGAGGGTCACCTTGACCGCGTCGGCCAGGGTGTTGACGCCACGCAGCAGACGATCGCGGGCATCGGCGGTGAATTTCACGTCCTTGGCAGCCATTGCTGTTGCTCCTTGGAATGGGTTGCGGTTGGGAAAAGCGTCCTCAGGCGATGATGCCGAGGATGTCGCTTTCCTTCATGATGAGAAGCTCTTCGCCATTCAGCGTGACTTCGGTGCCCGACCATTTGCCGAACAGGATGCGGTCGCCAGCCTTGACCGACGGGGCGATCAGCTCGCCCGAATCCTTGCGGGCGCCTTCGCCCACGGCGACGATTTCACCTTCGGCGGGCTTTTCCTTGGCGGTATCGGGGATGATCAGACCACCCTTGGTCTTTTCTTCCGACTGGACGCGGCGGACCAGCACGCGGTCATGCAGCGGTTTGAAGGCCATCTGGTAACACTCCCTTGGGTTCCAGGTTGTAAAGGATCAGCACTCACACCGGGCGAGTGCTAACGAGGCCGAGATAGGCGCTGCCCTGCCACCTGTCAACACCCGCCCGGACCAAATTCGCCGCACAGCTTTCGCTTGGCCTTCGCCCGCCCAGATGCCACCATGCAGCCCCAGACCCCTGCCGGACCGGAGCCAGATGCGTTTCCTGATTGCCCTTTTTGCAAGCCTCCTGCTGCACCTGGCCCCCGCTGCGGCCACCGCGTGCTATGGCTTGAACCTGCTGGATCTGATGCCCGCCGCAGACCGCGCCCGGATCGAGGCGGCGGCCGCGGCCGTGCCCTATTCCGAAGGCAATCTCTGGACGGCCACAAAGGGCAAGGCCAGCCTGACCATCATCGGCACCTACCACCTTGATGATCCGCGCCATAACGCGGTGATGCAGCGAATCACGCCGCTGCTGGCTGCGGCCAGGATGCTGCTGGTCGAAGGCGGCCCGGAAGAGGAAAAGCGGCTGAAGGACCGCATGGCCAGCGATCCCGGTGTCCTGATGATCACCGAAGGCCCGTCGCTGCTGGAAATGCTGCCGCCCGAAACCTGGGCGCGGCTGAAACAGGCGCTGGCCGACCGCGGGATTCCCGGCATCATGGCCGCCAAGTTCCAGCCCTGGTATGTGACCGTCCTGCTGTCGGTGCCGCCCTGCGCCATGGCCGACCTGAGCCAGCCCAAGGGTCTGGACGGGCTGCTGATCGACGCCGCCACCGTCGCGGGCAAGCCGATCCGGGCGCTGGAACCCTATGACACGGTCTTTGCCATCTTCGATGCCTTCGCCCAGCAGGATCAGGTGGCGATGATCGACCAGTCGCTGGCGCTGGAACCCGTCAGCGCCGATTTCTCGGTGACGCTGGCCGATGCTTATTACGACGGCAAAAGCCAGTTGATCTGGGAACTGATGCGCGAAACCTCGTACAACATGCCCGGCTATACCCGGGAACAGGTGGATGCCGAGATGAAGGCGATGGAAGAGGTGCTGGTCAGCCGCCGCAACCGCGCCTGGATTCCGGTCATCGACGCGGCGGCGGCCGAGGGTGGCCCCCTGGTGGTGGCCTTCGGCGCGCTGCACCTGCCGGGGCCGGAGGGGGTGCTGAACCTGCTGGCGCAGGACGGCTGGACGATCACCCCGCTGGCCGGCCCCTGATCGCCCCGCCCCGTCCGGTTGCGCGGCAAGCGCGCCCCCGGCTACAAACAGACCGAGCAGACAACAAAGCTGGAAAATCCATGCGCACAGTCATTACCACCCTCTTGGCCGCGGTTGCGCTGCAAGCGGCCCTGACCGCCACCCCCGCCAGGGCGGAACCCCGCGGCTATTACGAAGTTGTGGGCGTCGAAGACGACGACATGCTGAAAATGCGCGTCGGCCCCGGCGTCGGCTACAAGATCGTGGTCGGCCTGCCGAATGGCACCGTTCTGCTGGTGCAGGGCTGTGAACGGTCGGGCAACACAAGCTGGTGCAAGGTCGCGCTGAAACAGGCGCGCGGCCTCAAGGGCTATGTCTCAAGCGCCTATCTGCGGAAGATGTGAAGAAGACAAAGGCCAGACCGCGCGAATGCGGACTGGCCTTTGCGGGAAGACGGGGCCCGGGGCCGGGCGTCAGGTGGCGTTCAGGTCCGCAACCAGGGCATCAATGTCGCCCTTGCGCTTGTCCAGCATGGCGCCAATCTCGGCGCGTTCGCTGGCCAGCATGTTGACGCCTTCGATGATGATGTTGAAGAACAGGTTCTTCCCCGACTTGTCGCCGACATGCCAGCGCACCTCGAACGGGCTTTCGCCTTTAAGGTAGGCGGTCGAGATCACCTCATAATAGCTTTTCAGCGGCTTGGCGTCGTTCACCTCGATCCGGCCCCCGATGAACTCGCGGAAGCGGCGGCCGTATTTGCGGCTGATATAGCGCTGGAACGCCTTGGTGAAGGCCGCCATCTGCGCGCTTGACGCCGACCGCGCCGCAGCGCCCAGCGCCGAACGGGCAATCGTCGGCACGTCGGCATAGCGCGCGAACAGCTTTTCGAACGATCCCAGCATCTGCGCCTCGGACTGGCCCGAGCCGATGACGCCGTTGATATCGGCCACCACCTTGTCGATCAGCGCCCGCGCCTGATCAACATTCAGCGCGGCGGCGGGCAGCGCGCCAAAGGCGGCGGCGGCGGCAAAGCCGGCGCCGACAAAGGCACGGCGGGACAGAAACGTGTTACTGGCCATTGGAGTCCTCGTAAGGGTCGATGAACGCATCGCCGCCCTCATCCCCGGCTGCATCGCCCCCACCAAGGGCAAACCGCCGGTTCTGCAGGTACAGCAGCCGCGCCTGAACATAGCTGTCAGCGCTCTCATATAGGATCGAGTCGATGGTGCCGGAATACTTGGCGCGATCATTTAGCCGTGACAGCACCGCCACACCCATCGCCGCCGTGCGGTCATCGCCTTCGAACAGGCCGTTCAGCGGGTTCATCGCCAGATCCACCACCGTTCCCACCGCATCGCGTGCGGTTGACGGCCCGGCCAGCGGCAGTTCCACATAAGGCCCTTCGCCCACGCCCCAGACCGCCAGCGTCTCGCCGAAATCGGTCTTGTATTCGGGCATCCCGGCGGCGCTGGCGAAATCCAGCAGCCCCCCCAGACCCAGCGTCAGGTTGGCGGCCAGCCGCAGCGTGTTCGTCGCCGCCCGGTCGATCCGGCCCTGCAACAGCCCGTTGGCAATGTCGCCCGGCAGTTCCAGCACATCGGCCACGTTCGAAACGCCCTGACGCAGCGGTTCGGGCACCACGGCGGCATAGGCCTTGGACGCGGGCCGCACCACGGCGCGATCCAGCCCCTTGTTCACCCCATGCACCGCGCGGTTCATCGGCTCCAGCGGGTCATTCACGCCCTGGCTGGCGGGCGCGGTGGCACAGCCCGCCAAAAGCGCACCGGCCACCACAAGCGGCAACACTCGGATCAAGGGAATCTTCACAGTCATCGCGCCAATTTCATGCAAGGTGCCGCGCCAGCCCCGGCCGCGGCCACCTGACAGCCATAAGGTTTGGGCCGGGGCAAGACAACGGGATTCGCGCGCACCGGCCCCGCACCGGCTGCATTTGGCGCGGCAAGGACACAGACAGGGCAAGGGCGTGACCGGATGACCACAGACCCCACCGTTTGCGCGCTGACCGCCGCCCGCCGCCCGCTGCGCCCGGCCCTGGCTGCGGCGCTGGCGTTTTCGGCCGTGGTCAACCTGCTGATGCTGACACCCGCGCTCTACATGCTTCAGGTCTATGACCGGGTGCTGGTCTCGCGTTCGGTGCCCACGCTGCTGGCGCTGTCGCTGATCGCCGCCTGCCTTTTCGTCGCCCTTGGCCTGCTGGACCATGCCCGCGCCCGCATCCTGGCGCGGATCGGCACCCGCCTGCAGGTCGGCCTGCAGGACCGCGTGTTCGCCGCCGCGCTGCGCCGGGGGGCCGTTGCGCCGCGCACGCCCGCCGCGACCGAGGACGATCTTGATGCCTATGTCCGGCCCTGGGCCACCCCGCTGGCCCCCGCCCTGGCCGATCTGCCCTGGGCCCCGGTCTTCCTGCTGGCGCTGTTCGCCTTCCACCCGGCGATGGGGGCGCTGGCGCTGGTCGGGGGCGCAACGCTGGCCGCCTGCACCCTGGCCAGCCAGCGCAGTACGGCCGGGCCGCAAACCCGCGCCATCGCCGCCGCCCAGGCCGCCGCCACGCTGGCCGCCCGGCTGCGTGAAGGGTCAGGCGGCCCCGGGCCCGCCACGCGCTGGCGATCCTTGCGCCTGACCGCGCTGGAACAGGCCGCCCGCGCCGCCGATGCCGCCGGCGGCTGGGCGGCGGCCAGCCGCGCCGTGCGGCTGGCGCTGCAATCGGCCATGCTGGGGCTTGGCGCCTGGCTTGTGCTGCGCAACAGCCTGTCGCCGGGGGTGATGATCGCCGGCTCCATCCTGATGGGGCGGGCCTTGCAGCCGATCGAAACCGCCATCGGCCACTGGCCGCTGATGACCCGCGCCCGCGCCGCCGGCGCCCGGCTGGCGGCGCTGCTGGCCGCCGTGCCGCCGGACCGGCCCCGCCTGCCGCTGCCGCGCCCCGCCACCGGCCTTTGGGTGCAGGGGCTGACGGTCATTCCCCCCGGCGCCACCACACCGGCCCTGCGCAATGTCAGCTTCCGCCTGGCGCCGGGGCAGGTGCTGGGCGTGATCGGCCCCTCGGGCGCCGGCAAGACAACCCTTGCCCGCGCGCTGACCGGCGGCTGGCACCCGGCGGCAGGCTGTGTCCGGCTGGGCGGCGCCACGCTGGACCAGTATGATCCCGCCGATCTGGCGCGGCTGATCGGCCACCTGCCGCAGCGGGTGTCGCTGTTCGAGGCCACGGTTGCCGAAAACATCGCCGGGCTTGACGAAACCGCCGACCCCGCCGCCATTGCCGCCGCCGCGCAAAAGGCAGGGGTGCAGGATCTGATCCTGCATCTGCCCGCCGGCTATGACACGCCGCTTGGGGCCAACGGCGCCGGCCTTTCCGGCGGGCAGATCCAGCGCATCGGTCTGGCCCGCGCGCTGTATGGCGACCCAGCGCTTCTGGTGCTGGATGAACCCAACGCCAGCCTTGATGCCGAAGGTCAGGCCGCGCTGAACCACGCCATCCGCAGCGCCCGCGATGCCGGGGCGGCGGCGGTGGTGCTGGCCCACCGCCCCGCCGCCCTTCAACCCTGTGATCTGCTGATGGTGCTGGCCGAAGGGCGGGTGCAATCGTTTGGCCCGCGCGACCAGATCCTGCGCGAAACCCTGCGCAATGTCGGCCAGGTGGCGCCCGCGCCGGGGCCCGGCGCCCTGGCAGGCGGTGTCGCATGACGCCGGCCTTCTGCTCGGCCCGTCGCCCGGTGATGCTGGGGCTGGCCACGCTGGCCGGGCTGGCCGTGGCCGCCCTGCTGTGGGGCAGCCTTGCCCCGATTTCGGGCGCGATCGTCGCCTCGGGCCGGGTTGAGGTGGCGCAGAACCGGCAGGTGGTGCAGCACCCCGATGGCGGCGTCGTGGCCGAGATCCGGGTGACCGATGGCGCGCATGTCGCCGCCGGGGATGTGCTGGTCCGGCTGGATGGCAGCGCGCTGTCCTCTGACCTTGCCATCGTGCAGGGCCGGCTGACCGAACTTTCCGCCCGCCGCGCCCGGCTGGTGGCGGAACGTGACGCAGCCGCCGCGCCGGTTTTTCCGCCCGCCCTGCTGGCAGAGGCCGCCAGCCGCCCCGAGGTGGCCGAACAAGTGGATGGTCAGCGCCGCCTGTTCGCCGCGCGGGCCGAAAGCCTGGCTGCCGAAACCGGCCAGTTGCGCCGGGAGATCGACCAGATCCGCGCCCAGATTGACGGCATTGCCGCGCAATCCGATGCGCTGGTGGTGCAACTGGCGCTGATCCGGCAGGAACTGGCCGCGCAACAGGCGCTGCAGGCCAAGGGGCTGGCGCAGGCCGCCACCGTGCTGGCCCTGCAACGCGAAGAGGCCCGGCTGGCGGGGCAGGCGGGGGAACTGGCCGCCGTGCAGGCGCAGGCCCGCGCCCGCATCACCGAAACCGAAATCCGCATCACCCGCCTGACCGCCGACCGCCGCGAAGCCGCCATGGCCGAATTGCGCGACATCGCCCCGACCGAGATGGAGCTGGCCGAACGCGCCCGCGCCCTGACCGACCGGCTGGCCCGGCTGGACCTGCGCGCCCCGGTCTCGGGCGTGGTGCTGGGGCTTGCCGTGACCACGCCCCGCGCCGTTCTGCGGCCGGCCGAACCGGTGCTGTTCCTTGTGCCGCAGAACCGCCCGCTGCTGATCGCCGCCGCCGTTTCGCCCTTGCAGGTTGCCGGGGTGCGGCCCGGCCAGCCGGCAGAACTGGCCTTCCCCGCGCTTGCCGCCCCCGGCACGCCGCATCTGACGGGCCGGGTCACGCTGGTATCGGCCGATGCGCTGGCCGATCCGGCCACCCATGCCGCCTATTACCGGGTCGAGATCGCACCCGATCCCGGCCAGATCGACCGGCTGGCCGGACAGGCGCTTGTCCCCGGAATGCCGGTGCAGGCCTATCTGTCAACCGGCCCCCGGTCGCCGTTCGGCTGGCTGGTACAGCCGCTGACAGATGCCTTCGCCGGCGCCCTGCGCGAAGGATAGGGGCCGCCGAAATATTGGCAGATCGCGGAAGCCGCCAATCAACCCGTTGATATTGCTTTGCCAACGGCCTGCACCGGCCCGGGACAGTCCCCTTGCCCGCCACGGCCCGCCCGGCTAGGCTCCGCCGCAACCCGCCAGGAGGAAGAACCCATGTCCGTCGAATCCCGCCTTGCCGATCTTGGCCTGACCCTGCCCGAAGCCCCGGCCCCGGCGGCGAACTATGTGCCCTTCGTGGTGGTGGGCAATCTGGTCCATATCTCGGGCCAGATCAGCCAGAACGAAGCCGGCCTGATCAAGGGCAAGCTGGGCGCCGACCTGTCCATCGAACAGGGCGCCGACGCCGCCCGCCGCTGCGCCCTGTCGCTGCTGGCCCAGTTGAAACGTGCCTGCGACGGCGACCTGTCGCGCGTGGTGCGGGCGGTCAAGCTGGTGGGCTTCGTCAACTCCTCGCCCGATTTCATCGACCAGCCCAAGGTGATCAACGGCGCCTCGGACCTGATGGTCGCCGTGCTGGGCGACGCCGGCCGCCATGCCCGTTCGGCCGTCTCGGCCGCCTCGCTGCCGCTGGGCGTGGCCGTCGAGATCGAGGCCCTGTTCGAGATCCGCTGATGCCCCGCCGCATCGCCCTGCCGCCCGCCTTCCTGCGCGCGCCCATCGCGCACCGTGCCCTGCATGACCGGGCGCAGGGGCGTGTCGAGAATTCGCCCGCCGCCATACAGGCGGCGCTGGACCACGGCTATGCCATCGAAATTGACCTGCAACTCAGCGCCGACGGCGTGGCCATGGTGTTCCATGACGAAACGCTGGACCGGCTGACCGCAGAAACCGGCCCCGTCACCGCCCGCAGCGCCGCCGACCTGGGCCGCATCGGCCTGACCGGCGGGACGGACACGATTCCCACCCTGACGCAGGTGCTGGATCAGGTGGCCGGCCGCGTGCCCCTGCTGATCGAGATCAAGGATCAGTCGCTGGTCATGGGCCCCACCGATGGCCGGCTTGAGGCCGCCACGGCGCAGGCGCTGCAAGGCTATGCCGGCCCGGTGGCGGTGATGTCGTTCAACCCTGCCGCCATTGCCCATATGGCCCGGCTGGCGCCCGACCTGCCGCGCGGCCTGACCACCGCCGCCTATGACGCCGAAAGCTGGCATCCGCTGCCCGAAGCGGCCTGCGCCCATTTCCGCGCCATCCCGGATTATGACCCGCTCGGGTGCAGCTTCATCAGCCATGAAGCCGCCGATCTGGGCCGCGACCGGGTGGCGCACCTCAAGGCGCAGGGGGCGGCCATCCTGTGCTGGACCATCCGCTCGCCCGCCGAAGAGGCGGCGGCGCGGAAGGTGGCGCAGAATGTCACCTTCGAGGGCTATCTTTCCCCGCTGCCCGCTTGACCCGGGCGGCGGCGGCCCCACCTTGCCCTCGGGCAACCCCAAGGGCGCCATGGCCGAAATCACCCTTCACGACAACCTGACCGAAATCGACGCCTCTGCCTGGGATGCGCTGGCCGCGCCCGAACAGGCCGATGGCGGGCGCCCGGTTGATCCGTTCACCACCCACCGCTTTCTGGCGGCGCTGGATCGGTCGGGGTCAACCGGCGCGGCGTCGGGCTGGCAGCCGAAGCCGCTGATCCTGACCGAAGCCGGGCAGCCGGTCGCCGCGCTGCCGCTTTATGCCAAGACCCACAGCCAGGGCGAATACATCTTCGATCACACCTGGGCCGAGGCCTATGAACGCGCCGGCGGGCG
Organism: Pseudogemmobacter blasticus; assembly: GCF_003071405.1. NCBI lineage: Bacteria > Pseudomonadati > Pseudomonadota > Alphaproteobacteria > Rhodobacterales > Paracoccaceae > Pseudogemmobacter > Pseudogemmobacter blasticus. The sequence goes on from NZ_CP020470.1 coordinate 1,754,322, forward strand.
CTATTACCCCAAGCTGCAGGTCGCGGTGCCCTTCACCCCGGCCACGGGCCGCCGCTTTCTGGGCCTGCCCGAACACCGCGCGGCCCTGGCCCGCGCCGCCATCGGGCTGACGCGGGGCAACGGGCTGTCCTCGCTGCATGTCACCTTCTGCACCGCGGACGAGGCCACCGATCTGGCCGGGACCGATGGCCTGCTGCACCGTGTTACGCAGCAGTTCCACTGGGAAAACCGGGGCTATGGCGGTTTCGACGATTTCCTGGCCGACCTGTCCAGCCGCAAGCGCAAGATGATCCGCAAGGAACGCGACACCGCCCGCGCGGCGGGGCTGACGATCCGGGCGCTGACCGGCGACCAGATCGAACCCCGCCACTGGGCGGCCTTCTGGGCCTTTTACCAGGACACCGGCAGCCGCAAATGGGGCCGCCCCTACCTGACCCGCGCCGCCTTCGACGAATTCCACCGCACCATGCGCAACGACATCCTGCTGGTGCTGGCCTTCCGCGACGACCGGCCGGTTGCCGGGGCGCTGAACTTCATCGGGCGCCACACGCTTTACGGCCGTTACTGGGGCTGCGTGGAAGATCATCCCTGCCTGCATTTCGAACTGTGCTACTATCAGGCCATCGACTGGGCCATCGCCGCGGGCCTGCACCGGGTCGAGGCCGGGGCGCAGGGCGAACACAAGCTGGCGCGCGGCTACCTGCCCGCCGAATGTCATTCGCTGCACTGGATCGCCGATGCCGGCTTCCGCAAGGCCGTGGCGCAATATCTTCAGGCCGAACGGCAGGCGGTGGATGAGGAGATCGAGGTTCTGACGGCCTATGGTCCGTTCCGCCGCGGCGACAGGGCCGAGTAACGCCGCGGGGGCTTCACGCCCCCGCACCCCCGTGGGGTATTTGTGCCAAGATGAAGCGGGGAATCGGAGGACACCTGATGCTGACATTCTACACCAATCCGATGTCGCGCGGACGAATGGTGCGCTGGATGCTTGAGGAAACGGGCGAACCCTATGAAACGGTGGTGCTGGACTATGGCCCGCCGATGAAATCGGCCGAATATCTGGCGCTGAACCCGATGGGCAAGGTTCCCACGCTGGTGCATGACGGCAAGGTGATCACCGAAGTGGCCGCGATCTGCACCTATCTGGCGCAGGCGTTTCCGGAAAAGGGCCTGATGGCCAGGGACAGTGCCAGCTTTTACCGCTGGATGTTCTTTGGCGCCGGGCCGCTGGAACAGGCGGTGGTGAATGCCTCGTTCGGCTGGGCGCCACAAGGCCCGCAAGAGGCCCGCCGCACCGGCTATGGCAGCCTGGAAACCGTGGTTGCCACGCTGACCGATCATCTGGCGAAGCACGATTACATCGCCGACGGACGGTTCACGGCGGCCGATGTCTATCTGGGCAGTCAGGTCGGCTGGGGTCTGGCGTTCAAGAGCATTCCCGCCAACGACACGCTGGCCGCCTATTGGGCGCGGCTGGAACCGCGCGCCGCCCGCAAGGCCGCCGCAACCAAGGATGACGCCCTGATGCCGACGAGGACATGATGACCCATCTTCTTTCCACCGACGACCGCGCCGCCCTGCTGCCTGCCCTGGGTGAAACCGGCTGGGCGGCCGTTCCGGGCAAGGATGCCCTGCGCAAGATCCTGAAGTTCAAAAACTTTTCGGAAGCCTGGGGCTTCATGTCCCGCGCGGCGCTGATGGCGGAAAAGCTGAACCACCATCCTGAATGGAAGAACACCTACAATGTGGTGGACGTGACCCTGACCACGCATGACGTGCAGGGGCTGACCCGGCTGGACATCGACCTTGCCCGCGCGATGGACCGTTTCGCCGGCAGTGCCGAGGTGCAGCGCAACCATGGCGAGCCGGTCAGTTCGCTGTGCGAGGCGCGGGCCAGCCGCAAGGCCTGAGCGGCGGCCCCGCAGCGATGTGCGGGGCCGCGCCTTGGGATCAGATCTGCGACAGCAGGGTTTCGCCGGCCGAAATTTCGCAGGCGCCAGGGCTTTCCTCAAGGTTCAGCACCTTGACCACGCCGTCCTCGGCATAAAGCGCATAGCGCTTGGACCGGGAATGGAACCCGATGGCCGGAACGTCGAAATCCATCCCGATGGCCTTGGTGAACGAGGCATCGGCATCGCCAAGGAAGGTGATCCCGGCGGCGGTGGCGCCGGTCGATTCCCCCCAGGCCTTCATCACGAAGGGATCGTTGACCGAGACGCAGATGATTTCATCCACGCCCTTGGCATCGAATTTCGCCTTGCTGCGGATGAAGCTGGGCACATGGGCGGTGGTGCAGGTGCCGGTATAGGCGCCGGGCAGGCCGAAGATCACGACCTTGCGGCCTTGAAGTTTCGGGCCAAGCGCCACCTGTTCGGGGCCGTTCGCGCCCATGGTCAGCAGCGTTGCGTCGGGCAACCGGGCCCCGGTGGAAATGGTCATGCGCGCGTCCTTCCTTGTCTGGCGGTGTCTGTGCGTTGCACCTGTCGGTCAGCCGGATATAGGGTCGTGCAAGAGACATGCCAAAGGAAATGCGATGCGTGTGGTGATCGTGGGGGCCGGACAGGCCGGGGCGGCGCTGGCGGCGAAGTTGCGGGCACTGGGGCACGAGGGGCCGATCACCATGATCGGCGAGGAGGCGGCGCCCCCCTATCAGCGGCCGCCGCTGTCGAAAGGCTATCTGCTGGGGCAGATGGAGGAAGACCGGCTTTGGCTGCGCGCCCCCGATTTCTGGGCCGAAAATGCCATCGACCTGCGGCTGGGAGTGCCGGTGACGGCCATCGACCGCACCGCGCGCACCGTAACGGTGGGCGACGAGACGCTGGCCTATGACGCGCTGGCGCTGACCACCGGATCGGCCCCGCGGCGGTTGCCGGCGGCCATCGGCGGCGATCTGCAAGGCGTGTTCACCGTGCGGACGCTGGCCGATGTTGATGCGATGCGGGCCGAATTCGTGCCGGGGCGGCGGGTGGTGATCGTCGGGGGCGGCTATATCGGGCTTGAGGCGGCGGCGGTGGCGTTGAAGCTGGGGCTGGCGGTGACGGTGCTGGAAATGGCGCCGCGCATCCTGCAGCGCGTCGCGGCGCCGGAAACCAGCGACTATATCCGCGCGCTGCATCAGTCGCATGGCGTGACCATTCTGGAAGGCACCGCGCTGGAGCGGCTGCTGGGCAGCCCCCGCGTGACCGCGGCCCGGCTGGCGGATGGGCGCGAAGTGCCGGCGGATTTCGTGATTGTCGGCGTGGGCATCACCCCCGGCACCGCGCTGGCCGAGGCGGCGGGGCTGGCGCTGGACAACGGCATTGCGACCGACGAGATGGGCCGCACCTCGGACCCGGCGATCTGGTCGGCGGGGGATTGCGCGTCGTTTCCGTGGAATGGCCGGCGCATCCGGTTGGAATCGGTGGGAAATGCCATTGATCAGGCCGAAGCGGTGGCGGCCAACATGCTGGGCGCGGACCGGCCCTATCAGGCGACGCCGTGGTTCTGGTCGGACCAGTTCGACCTCAAGCTGCAGATCGCCGGGCTGAACACCGGATATGACCGGATCATCACCCGCAGCGAAGGTATGGCGGGGGTAAGTTTCTGGTATTACCGGGGTAACACCCTGCTGGCGGTGGACGCGATGAACGATCCGCGCGCCTATATGGTGGGCAAGCGGCTGATCGACGCCGGCAAGTCGCCCGCGCCCGAGGTGCTGGCCGAAGCGCCTGACCTGAAGGTGCTGCTGAAGTGAGGATCATCGGCGGCGCGCGACGCGGCCTTCTCTTGGCCGAGGTGGGCGAGGGCGATCCCGCCGCGCATCTGCGCCCCACATCCGACCGGGTGCGCGAGGCGATCTTCAACCTGCTGATCAACGGCGCGGGGGAAAACCCGCTTCCCGGCGCGCGGGTGCTGGACCTGTTCGCCGGCACCGGCGCGCTGGGGCTGGAGGCGCTGTCGCGCGGCGCGGCGCGGGTGGCCTTTGTCGATGACGGGGCCAAGGCGCGGGCGCTGTTGCGGGCGAACATCGAAAAGATGCAGGCCATGGGCACCACCGATGTCTGGCGCCGCGATGCCACGCGGCTGGGGCCGAACCGTGGCCCCGGCTATTCGCTGGTTTTCCTTGACCCGCCCTATCACAAGGGTCTGGGCGAGGCCGCCCTTGCCTCGGCCATCGAAGGGGGCTGGCTGGCCCCCGGCGCGGTGATCGTGTGGGAGGAAGGCACCCCGCCGCAACCGCCCGACGGGTTCACCCGGCTGGACCAGCGCAAATATGGCGACACGCTTGTCACCCTGCTGAAAGCGCCGGAATGACCCCGGCCGCCGTTCTGTTCGACTGCGACGGCGTTGTAGTTGACAGCGAAGGCCCGACCTTCGACCTGCTTATCGAAGATCTGGCCGCGCATGGGCTGGTGCTGACCCGGCATCAGTTGGAAACCGACTATATCGGCGGCACGATCGAGACCGTCGCCACCCGGGCGCGGGCGGCCGGGGCGCGGTTGCCACAGGACTGGGTCGCGCGCTTCTATGACCGGATGTATGCCATGCTGGCCGCCGGCACGCCGCTGATCCCCGGCATTGTGGCCGTGCTGGACGCGCTGGATGCGGCGGAGGTTCCCTATGCGATGGGGTCGAACGGCACGCTGGAAAAGATGTCCATCACGCTGGGCCAGCACGGGCTGCTGTCGCGGTTCCGCGCCACGCTGTCAGGGCAGGCGCTGGGCCGGCCCAAGCCCGCGCCAGACCTGTATCTGGCCGCCGCCGCAGCCTGCGGGGCCGATCCCGCCGCCTGCGTGGTGATCGAGGACAGCGCCACCGGGGCAAGGGCCGCGCTGGCGGCGGGCATCCCCTGCCTTGGCTTTGCCCCGCATGGCCCCGATGCCCCGGCCGCGCGCGGCATGGCCGCGCTGGGGGTGCCGCTTTTTGCCGACATGGCCGGGCTTCCGGCGTGGCTGGGGCTGTGACCCGCCCCAGATGACGCCGCGTTGCGGATGACGAACGCGCGCGCCCGCGTCATTCTGCCGGGCAAGGGAGAGCCAGCATGTCCGATTTCAGCCACCTTCTGTCGCCCATCACCCTGGGCACCACCACCCTGCGCAACCGCAGCCTCATGGGGTCAATGCACACGGGGCTTGAGGAAACCGGCGACTGGGGCCGGGTGGCCGCCTTCTACGCCGCCCGCGCCCGGGGCGGCGCGGGGCTGATCGTCACCGGCGGCATGGCCCCCAACCGCGAAGGCGGCGTCTTTCCCGGCGCTGCGGGCCTGTTTTCCGACAAGGACATCGCCAACCACCGCCGCGTGACCGATGCGGTTCACGCCGAAGGCGGCCATATCGCGATGCAGATCCTGCACGCGGGCCGCTATGCCTATTCGCCGGAATGCGTGGCCCCTTCGGCGATCAAGTCGCCGATTTCGCCCTTTCCCCCGCGTGAGCTGGACGAGGCGGGGATCGAGAAGCAGATCGCCGACATCGCCACCGCCGCCGCCCGCGCCATCGAGGCCGGTTATGACGGGGTCGAGGTGATGGGGTCGGAAGGCTATTTCCTGAACCAGTTTCTTGTCACCCGCACCAACAAGCGGACCGACCGCTGGGGCGGATCTTACGAAAACCGGATGCGCCTGCCGGTCGAGGTGGTGGCCCGCGTGCGCGCCGCGCTGGGGCGCGACCCGATCCTGATCTTCCGGCTGTCGCTGATTGATCTGGTGCCCGAAGGATCAAGCTGGGATGAGGTGGTGCACCTGGCCTGCGCGGTGCAGGCGGCGGGGGCCAGCATCCTGAACACCGGCATCGGCTGGCACGAGGCGCGGGTGCCGACCATCGCCACCTCGGTCCCGCGCGCGGCCTTCGCCGACCTGACCGCCCGGCTGCGCCCCGAGGTGCAGATCCCGGTCATCACCTCGAACCGGATCAATGCGCCGGATGTGGCCGAACGGCTGCTGGCCGATGGCATGGCCGACATGGTGTCGATGGCGCGGCCCTGGCTGGCCGATGCCGAATTCATGGTCAAGGCGGCCACGGGCCGGGCGCACGACATCGCCCCCTGCATCGCCTGCAACCAGGCCTGTCTGGACCACACCTTCAGCGGCAAGCTGACAAGCTGCCTGGTGAACCCCCGCGCCTGCCATGAGACCGAGCTGGTCTATGCCCCGGCCGAGACGCCAAGGCGGATTGCCGTGGTGGGGGCTGGCCCGGCGGGAATGATGGCGGCAATCGTCGCTGCACGGCGCGGGCACAAGGTCACGCTGTATGAGGCGTCAGGTCAGGTGGGCGGGCAGTTGAATCTGGCCAAACAGGTGCCGGGCAAGGAAGAATTCCACGGTCTGGTGGACTGGTTCGCCCGGCAGCTTGACCACCCGAACCTGACCCTGCGGCTGGGCGAAGCCGCCACCGAGGAGGCCCTGAAAGGGCAGGACGAGGTGATTGTCGCCACCGGCGTCACCCCGCGCGATCCGGGGATTCCGGTCGAGCCGGGCGCCCATGCGCTGAGCTATCTTGAGGTGCTGCGCGGGGCAGCGGTCGGCCCGCGCGTCGCCATCGTAGGCGCGGGCGGCATCGGCTTTGATGTGGCGGAATATCTGGTTCATTCCGGCGAAAGCCCGGCCGAGGACACCGCGCTGTGGCGGCGCGAATGGGGCGTTGCGGCGCCCTGGCTTGCCCCCGGCGGGCTGGCCCGCCCCGACCCCGAGCCGCCCGCGCGGCAGGTCTGGCTGTTGCAGCGCCGGGCCGAACAGCCGGGCAAGCGGCTGGGCAAGACCACCGGCTGGATTCACCGCGCCACGCTGGCCGCCAAGGGCGTGCAGATGCAGGGCGGCGTGACCTATGACCGGATCACCGCCGAGGGCCTTTGGGTCCGCCGGGGCGAGGATGCGCAACCGGAACTGCTGGCGGTGGACAGCGTGGTTCTGTGCGCCGGGCAGGAACCGGCACGCGGCCTGTCGGCCCGGCTGACGGCGGCGGGCATCGCGCATCATCTGATCGGCGGGGCCGATGTGGCGGCCGAACTGGATGCCAAGCGCGCCATCGACCAGGCCGCCCGGCTGGCCGCAACGCTTTGACGGGCCGGCCTCCCGCAGAAGGCGAATCACGGCGATAGCCACCCGCCCGCGCGCCGGACCTGCGCGCGCGGGCGGTCGGCCCCGCTTCCCCGCTGCCGTGCGAATCCCCTGCCCTGCCGCCGGTTTGCCGGTTTCCATGCCATGAACGGTTCGCGGTTTTATCCCGGATAGGTCGCGGTCGCGCCGCGTTACCGCCCCAATTCTGCTGTCAGATCGGGGCTACCCGCTTGTCGCTGCCCGCATGAGGATCTGGATGGACCGACTGACCGAAATGGAAGCCTTCGCCACCGTGGTGGATCAGGGCGGCTTCACGGACGCGGCCAAGAAGATGGGCATCTCAAAGTCTGCCGTGTCCAAGCATGTCTCGGCGCTTGAGGCGCGGCTGGGCGCGCGTCTTCTGAACCGCACCACCCGCCGCGTCTCGCCGACCGAGATCGGGCTGGCCTATTACGACCGCGCCCGCCGCGTGCTGAATGACGCGGGCGAGGCGGATGCGCTGGTCACCTCGATGCAGTCGGCGCCGTCGGGCCTGTTGCGGATTTCGGTGGCCACCGATTTCGGGGTGAACCTGCTGTCGCCGATCCTGGGGGATTTCCTGCTGGAATACCCCGACATCACCGTGAACATGGTGCTGAACAACCGCTATGTCGAACTGATCAGCGAAGGCTTCGACATGGCCATCCGGGTGGGCGATCTTGAGGATTCGTCGCTGCGCGCGCGCAAGCTGACCGAAACCACCCGCCGGATGATTGCCGCGCCGGGCTATTTCCGCAAGTTCGGCCGCCCGACCCGGATCGACGACCTGAACGAGCACAAGCTGCTGCATTATTCCAACCAGGCCAATGGCAATGTCTGGAAGATCACCGCGCCGTCGGGGGAAAAGCGGCAGGTGCGGTCGAACGGCTGGCTGACGGTGAATGACGGGCAAAGCCTGCTGAATGCGGCCATCGCGGGGCTGGGCATCGCCTATCTGCCGTCGTTCCTGTATGCCGATGCGCTGCGCCGGGGGCTGGTGGAAGAGGCCATCCCCGGACTTCCGGTCGAGGTGATGGGGATCTATGCGATCTATCCGCCGGGCCGGTTCACCCAGCCCAAGGTGCGCGCCTTCATTGATTTTCTGGCGCAGCGGTTCATGGAAAAGGGCCCCGACAACTGGTAGGCGCCGCCGCCGTCAGTTGACCAGCGGCACCGCCTCGACCCGCCGGTTGCGGGTGCGGCCGTCCTCGGTGGCATTGGTGGCGCGCGGCGACAACGGGCCGGCGCCTTCCGCCGTGACGCGCGCGGCGTCCACGCCATAGCCCTGGATCAGCGCCTGACGCACCGCCTCGGCCCGCTTCTTTGACAGCGCCACATTGGCGGCCAGCCCGCCCGAGGCATCGGTATGTCCGACCAGCATCACCCGCCGCGCGGGATCGGCGCCCAGCCAGCCCGCCAGCGCCAGAAGCGACGGGTAGGCCCCCGGTTCCAGCCCGCCCGAACCCGAGGCAAAAACCAGATCGTCCAGCGCCACCGGAAGCCCGGCATCCAGCGGCGCCATGTCGGGCGCCGCCGCATCGGCAGAGGGGGGCGTGACCGGACTGACCGGGGCCGCCGGCAGGGGAACGGCATCGGGCGCCGGGGTGGCGGCATTAAGCGGGGTATCGGAGGTGAGCGCAGGTGCCGCCGCGCCTTGCGCGCTGATCTGGATCACCTGCACGAACACCGCTCCGGTGGACCGGCTGACCAGCACGCCGACGCCTTCCTCGCCGCGCAGGGCGGCCAGAAAGCGGAACTCGCCCAGATCCACATGCATCGCGGGTTCCGGGATCACATCGGTCGCGAAGCGGAAATCGAACCCGCCGCAGCGGCGGTCTTCGCATTGGAACACCACCTCATACCCAGCAGCGACCAGTTGGTCGCGCAGCGGCACCAGCACATCCAGCAGCGGCGCCCCCGGCGCATCCAGCCGGTAGGCGCGGCGGTCCAGCGCCCCTTCCAGCCGATGCACCGGCACCCCTTCGGCCCCGAACAGCCCGACCGGCAGGTTATAGCTGCCATGCGGGTTGGTGCTGCTGGCCTCGGCCGTGACCGGGGCCGGCATCACGGGGCGGAACGCAGCCTCTGCCGCCGCGGACAGGGGGAACAGCAGCGCCGCGACCAGCGGCAAGACGGAACGGGGGGGCAACACGCGGGCAATCGTCCTTGCTTCAGGGCCGGTCCGGCGCGGGGCCGGCCCGGTAATGATACTGTCCCACAACCCGCATCCCGAGGCGATCATAAAGCGCCCGCGCGGCTGTGTTCCGCTCTGTCACCACCAGCGAAAACAGCGTGGCCCCGGCTTCGGCGGCCCAGTTCGCGGCGGCGGTCAGCAGGTGGCCCGCCACGCCGCGCCGGCGCTGCGCGCTGCGCACCTCAAGCGCGTGCAGCATCGCCACATCGTCCTGGCAGGCCACGAAGGCCGCGCCGGCGGGCCGGTCATCCGCGCGGGCCATCAGCGCCGTCTTCGGCCCCTGCACCCGCTGCATCACGGCAATCCGCGCCGGGCCGATGCCGCCTTCGGCCCAGACGGCGCGCGCCGCTTCCAGCGGCGGCCAATGGGCAAAGGTGGACAGGAAGGGCGTCTCGCCCTGCAAACTGGCCACCGGGGCGGCATAGGCCACCACCGGATCAACCACCGCGAAGCCGCGCGCCGCCAGCGCGGCATCCAGCGCGGCATCGCCCTGGCGGATCAGGAACAGCGGTTCGGCCATGGCGGCAATCGCGGCCTCCAGCGCGGCGGCGTCCCAGGCGCCCTCGGCACTGGCCGCCGACACGCGCTTGCCGCCGCCCGCGCCATCGCGCAGGCGGAACGGCCCCAGATCGCGGCTTGCCGCCGGGGGCCAGGTCGCCTCCATGACCGCGGCGAGATGGTCGGGCGTCATCCGAACAGCCCCGTCAGCCGCACCATGGCCGCATCCAGCCGGGCCGGATCGCTGCCACGGATCACCAGATTGGTGCCGAAGGCGCCGTTCAGGCTGAACGGATAAGACCCCATCGACAGATCGGGAAACTCGGCCGCCAGCGCCGCGAAATCGGCGGCAATCTCGCCCTCGCCCCGCAGAACGCGCAGGGTCTGCGACAAGAGCGGCGCACCGCCCGTCAGCGTGGGCAGCACACCGGCCAGCATCGCCTCGAAGATCCTGGGCACCCCGGCCATGACATGCACATTGCCGATGCTGAACCCCGGCGCGACCGAGATCGGGTTGTCGATCAGCCGCGCGCCTTCGGGGATGCGGGCCATCCGCTGGCGGGCCTCGTTGAAGGGCATACCCTGCCGGTCATAATGCGCCTGCAACAGCGCCATGGCATCGGCGCGGTGGCTGATCGGGGCGCCCATCGCCTCGGCCACGGCATCGGCGGTGATGTCGTCATGCGTCGGCCCGATGCCGCCGCTGGTGAACACATGGTCATGCGCCGCCGACAGCGCCCGCACGGCGGCCACGATCGCGGCATGGTCATCGGCCACCACCCGCGCCTCGCGCAGGTCAATCCCGCTGCGGGTCAGTTCCCCGGCCAGGTAATGCAGGTTCGAATCGCGCGTGCGCCCCGACAGGATTTCATCCCCGATGACCAGCATCGCCGCTGTCGGATTGGCCATGGCCCTGCCCCTGTCTGCGTTCCCATGCGCGGTATATCCGGCGGCGGCGCACATTCCAACTCCCCGCCAACTCCCCGCCCTTCACCTGCTGCCCGCTCTGGCCAAGCGCGGGGGTTGTGCCTATGTAGGGCACGAAAGGACCACCCATGGACGATACCCCTATCCGCACCACCCGTGATGGCATCCGCATCTATGACGCGGCCGATTTCGCCGGTATGCGCGCCGCAGGCCAGGTTGCGGCCGAAATCCTGGATCAGGCCGCCGCCCTGGTGAAGCCCGGCGCCACCACCGCCGAGATCGACGATTTCATCCGCGAAGAGATTGTCCGCCGCGGCGTGATTTCGGCGACCATCGGCTACAAGGGCTATCAGCACGCCTCGTGCATCAGCGTCAACCATGTGGTCTGCCACGGGATTCCGGGTGGCAAGGTTCTGGCCGACGGTGACATCCTGAACATCGACGTGACCGTCATCGTCGATGGCTGGTATGGCGACACCAGCCGGATGTATGTGGCCGGCACCCTGTCGCGCAAGGCGGAACGTCTGGTCGAGGTCACGCATGAGGCGCTGATGCGCGGCATTGCAGCGGTGAAGCCCGGCGCCACCTTCGGCGACATCGGCCATGCGATCCAGACCTATGTGGAAGCCAACCGCATGTCGGTGGTGCGCGATTTCTGCGGCCACGGGCTGGGGCGGGTGTTCCATGCGCCGCCGAACGTGCTGCATTACGGCCGCCCGCGCACCGGCCCTGTGCTGGAAGAGGGCATGTTCTTCACCATCGAGCCGATGGTGAACCTTGGCCGCCCCGAGACAAAGATCCTGGCCGACGACTGGACCGCCGTCACCCGCGACAAATCGCTTTCGGCGCAATACGAACATTCCATCGGCGTCACCGCAACGGGGTGCGAGATCTTTACCCTGTCGCCGTCGGGCAAGTTCTTCCGCACCTGGGAATAGGCCGCGCCCGCGCCAGTCATTCCAAATTTGCAATAGGTATGCGATTTTCGCATACCGGCCTTCTCGCATACACCGGCATACCGCCGTTGCGCCCGCGCGGCCCTGAAACTAGGGGTCGCTCTGGTGCCGTCGAGGAGGAAGGCCATGCAAGATCGTATCCGTAACGCGGCGATGCGCGACAGAATCGTATCCGCCGCCGAAGCGGCCGCCCTGATCCAGGACGGCATGGTCGTCGGCATGTCGGGCTTTACCCGCGCCGGCGAAGCGATGGCCGTGCCGCTTGCGCTGGCCGAACGCGCGCGCAGCCATCCGCTGAAGATCACGCTGATGACGGGGGCCAGCCTGGGCCACGATCTGGACAAGATCCTGGCCGAGACACAGGTCACCGCGCGGCGCCTGCCGTTCCAGTCTGACCCGGCGCTGCGCCGCGCGATCAACGCGGGCGAGGTGATGTTCATCGACCAGCACCTGTCGGAAACCGTGGAACAGTTGCGCACCCGGCAACTGCCCGCGCCCGACATCGCCGTGATCGAGGCCACCGCGATCACCGCGGAAGGCGGCATCATCCCCACCACCTCGGTCGGCAATTCGGCGTCTTTCGCCATTCTGGCCAAGAAGGTGATCGTCGAGATCAACAGCGCGCATCCGCTGAGTTTCGAGGGGATGCACGACATCTTCATCCCGACCTACCGGCCGAACCGGATGCCCATTCCGGTGGTCACGCCCGACAGCCGCATCGGCCTGCCCTATATTCCGATCCCGCCGGAAAAGATTGCGGCCATCGTGATGACCTACAAGTCGGACAGTGCCGCCTCGATCGCCTCGCCGGACGAGGATACGGTGGCCATCGCCAATCACCTGATCGACTTCCTGTCGCATGAGGTGAAGATGGGCCGGATGGACAACCGTCTGGTGCCCTTGCAGGCGGGCATCGGGTCGATTGCCAATGCGGTGCTGCACGGGCTGATCGAAAGCCCGTTCCACGATCTGCGGATGTATTCCGAGGTCTTGCAGGATTCGACCTTTGATCTGATCGACGCGGGCAAGCTGACCTTTGCCTCGGGGTCGTCCATCACGCTGTCGGCGGCGCACAGCCGGCGGATCATGCAGGATTTCGACCGTTACAAGCCGCATCTGATGCTGCGCCCGCAGGAAATTTCCAACCACCCCGAGGTGGTGCGGCGGCTGGGGCTGATCGCCATCAACACCGCGCTGGAGTTCGACATCTACGGCAACGTGAATTCGACGCATGTGATGGGCACGCAGATGATGAACGGCATCGGCGGCTCGGGCGATTTCGCGCGCAACGCGCTGCTGTCGGTGTTCGTCACCAAGTCGGTCGCCAAGGGCGGGGCGATTTCGTCGGTGGTGCCGATGGTCAGCCACGTTGACCATACCGAACATGATGTCGATATTCTGGTGACGGAAACCGGCCTGGCCGATCTGCGCGGGCTGGCCCCGCGTGAACGGGCCCGGATCATCATCCAGAACTGCGCGCACCCCGACTGGCAGTCGTCGCTGCAAGACTATTATGACCGCGCCTGCGCCTTTGGTGGCCATACCCCGCATATCCTGGAAGAAGCCTTCAGCTGGCACATCCGGCTGCGCAAGACCGGGCGGATGTGACCGCTTTCAAAGCGCTTTGAACCCCGATAGCCTGCGGGCAGAAAAGGGGGATTCGGCATGTCGGATATTCGCGTCACCGTCTGGGGCGAAAATGTGCACGAACGCACCAACGCGGTCGTGCGCGGGATCTACCCGGAAGGTATGCACAGCACCATTGCGGCGGCGCTGAACGCGGCGGGCGGCATCACGGCCCGCACCGCCACGCTGGACCAACCCGATCACGGCCTGCCCCCCGGCAGTCTGGAAGAAACCGACGTGCTGCTGTGGTGGGGCCATTGCGCCCATGGCGAGGTGCAGGATGCCGTGGTTGACCGGGTCTGCAACGCCGTCTGGTCGGGGATGGGGGCGATCTTCCTGCATTCGGCGCATTTCTCGAAACCCTTCAAGCGGCTGATGGGCACCCCCTGCAACCTGACCTGGCGCGAGGCGGGCGAGCGGGAACGGCTGTGGCTGACCTCGCGCAATCACCCCATTGCCGCCGGCCTGCCCGATCATTTCGAGCTGGAACATGAAGAGATGTATGGCGAACCCTTCGGGATTCCCGATCCGATGGAAACCGTTTTCGTTTCCTGGTTCCAGGGCGGCGAGGTGTTCCGGTCTGGCGTGACCTACAAGCGCGGCGCGGGCAAGGTCTTCTACTTCCGGCCGGGGCATGAAACCTATCCGACCTATCACGATGCGCATGTGCAGCGGGTGATCGCCAATGCCGTCCGCTGGGCGCACAACCCGGCCCCCCGTGTGGCCGATCCCTGCGACGCGCCCAACGTGCCGGTGGACACCGCGCTGGAGCCGATCACCGAACGCGGCCCGCGCCTGCATGGCCAGGATGATCGGGGGTTCCGGTGACGATCCGCCTTCTGGTTCTTGGCACCGGCGGCATGGCCGCCAACCACGCCACCGCCTTTGCCGCCATTCCCGGCGTGCGCCTTGTGGCGGGCGTGGACACCCGCGCCGAACAGCTTTCGGCCTTTTGCACCACCCACGGCATCCCGCACGGCTTTGCCAGCCTGGATGAAGCCCTGGCCTGGGGCAAGTTCGACGCCGTGACCAATGTCACCCCCGACGCGGCCCACCACGCCACCACCCTGCCGCTTCTGGCGGCGGGCAAGCATGTGCTGTGCGAAAAGCCGCTGGCGACCAATGCCGCGCAGGCCGATGAAATGGCCGCCGCCGCCGAACGGGCGGGCGTGGTGGCCATGGTCAACCTGACCTATCGCAACGTGCCCGCGCTGCAGAAGGCGGCGCAGATCGTGCGCGAGGGCGCGCTTGGCGCCATCCGGCATTTCGAGGCCAGCTATCTGCAAAGCTGGCTGACCCAGCCCGCCTGGGGCGACTGGCGCACGCAGGACCAGTGGCTGTGGCGCCTGTCCACGGAGCATGGGTCCAAGGGGGTGCTGGGCGATGTCGGTATCCACATCCTGGATTTCGCCACCTTCATCGCCGGGCAGCCCACAACCGAGATTTCGGCCCGGCTGGCCACCTTCGACAAGGCGCCCGGCGGCCGGATCGGCGCCTATGCGCTGGATGCGAATGACAGCGCCACGATGCAACTGCGACTGGCGGGCGGGGCGCTTGGCGTGGTCCATGCCAGCCGCTTTGCCACCGGCCATCTGAACGACCTGCGGCTGCGGATCTATGGCACCGAAGGCGGGCTTGAGGTGCGGTTCGAAAACGCCACCAGCCGGCTGTCGGCCTGCCTGGGCATCGACCGGCTGTCGGCGGCCTGGCGTCCGGTTGATTGCCCGCCGGTGCCGACCATCTATCAACGCTTCATCGCGGCCATCCGGGGCGAAGGTCCGGCGGACCCCGGCTTTGCCCGGGGCGCGGAATTGCAGCACTGGCTGGACCGGGCCGAAGACAGCGCCGCCGCCGAGGCGCGGGCGCTGCCGGTCTGACGCCGTTATTCGCCGGACGGCGCGGGCGCCGTTTCGGCGCAATGGCGGCGGAAGGCGCGTTTCAGCAGGTCAAGCTCGGCGCGCAGAAGGTCGATCTCGACGCGCAGGTCTTCTTCCGACGTGGCGCCGGTGATGATGGTGAAATGCGCCAGCGTGTCGCCACCCGATTGCAGCAGGAAGGTCTGCACCCCGTCATTCAGCAATTCGGCCGGGACCGGCAGGCGCAGCAGGAAATCGCCCGGCCCCTTGGGCAAGGCCGTCACCGTCAGCCCCGGCAGGGGCTTGCCCTGATGCGTCACCTCAAGCTGCGGCGCGGTCTCGCCCACGCCGGCAAGAACGCCCTCCCACACCCCGGCGCGAAGGCGCGTCTGCGTCAGTTTCAGCTTGTCACCCATGATCCTACACCTCGGCCCTTGGTCTGCGGCTGACCGACAGGTCGCGCAGAACGATCTGGTTCATCTCGGGCCCGTCAAAGATCAGGTCCAGCCACAGCTTCTCGATCCGCCTCTCGACCACCTTGGTATAGGTCAGGTCGAATTCGACCATCGTCTCATCGCTGTCCAGCGGCAGCTTGCGCACCACTTGTTCGACATTGGGGCCGTGCTTGATGTTCAGCCGGACATAAACCTCGATCGGCCGCTCGGTGTCGACAATCGCATCCACCCGCACCAGATGGCGCAACAGCAGCCCGTCGGCGCCTTCGGGGGGCAGGTCCAGCACAAGGCTGAGATAGCTTCCGTCGAAGCGGAACACTTCCAGAGACAGGCCGAAAGGGGCCATGTCCGCTTCGCGGGTGTTGCGGACCTGACGGTAGGAAATCTCGCTCAGCCCGCAATCGTGGAACATGGTCACCCCGTCATGCAGCGTCTCGCGGCCTGACACGCCGGCGGCGCCGGGCAGCGGAATGGCCGCGCGCCAGGGGGCGGGACGCCAGGCCCAGTCGGTGCCGGCCGGGCGGCGGACCTTGGTGGTTCCGATGGCGGGCAGGGTCAGGCGGTGGTCAGCCTCATGCAGCAGGCGGTCAACCTGCCGGCGCAGCGCCCGCGCCTCGTCACGCAGACGGCGCAAATGCCCCAGGCCCATGGCCGGGGCGTCATCGGCCCATCTGGTCCAGCGCGACAACATCCGCCGGAACGCCAGCTTCTCCAGAACTTTATTCACGAGCACCACCATCGTTCGGCCGTTACCGACCCTTAAACGAGACCCGCGCCTGATTGGCATATCGTGGCTGAAACGTAAACCGAATCGCTGACTTAACTTAAGGGAAATCGCTGACTTGACCTACGGCAAGTTGCCAATCACGGGGCAGAACCGCGATTGGCTGCCCGCATTGAGGCAATGCTGCGATCCAGCAGCGCCCGGCCGGCCTTGGCGTCAAGGCTGGCCCCCTTGGGTGCGCTGACGGCGATGGTCACCGCCCGGCCATTGAGGCCGATCAGCGCCCGCCAGATGCGGCCGACCGCGCGGTCGGTCAGGTCCAGCACCAGCGCGCCATCGGCCACCGCGACCGACCGCACCGCGACCGAACTTGCCCGCCCGTCGCGCGCCAGGGCCGCCCGGCCTGCCGCGCTGGTGAAATAGGCGCTCAGCGCCGGCGCCCCGCTTTCCAGGACGGAGGCCGATCCCGGCCCGCCCACGGTGACGGTGATCAGCGCCGGCTTGGCCGTGCCGCTGCCGGAACAGCGGCCCAGCACGGCCACGGCGGTCTTGTCGGTCTGATGCCCCGCCTTGCCGTCGATGCAATAGCCCGAGGGTCCGGCCACGGTGACCGCGCCCCCCAACACCGGCGCCGATGTGCGGCCCTGCGTGCCTGGCATTCCGCCGGGCACGCAGGCCGCCAGCAGCAGGACAGCGCCGGCCTTACTGATCCATGTAGACATGCGCCTCGTCCTTGGCGCCGGGATGGGTGACCGCGCCATAGCGGGCAGACCCCACCAGCCGCGCATATTTCCACAGCGCGCCCGAGGTGTATTCGGTCTTGCGCGGGCCTTTCCATTCAGCCTTGCGCTTGGCCAGTTCCTCATCGGACAGCGCCACCGACAGTTCGCCCGTCAGCGCGTTCAGCGTGATGACATCGCCGGTGCGGATCAGCGCAATCGGGCCGCCATGCGCGGCTTCGGGGCCGACATGGCCCACGCAGAAGCCGCGGGTCGCACCCGAGAAGCGGCCGTCGGTGATCAGTGCCACCTTCTTGCCCATGCCCTGGCCGGACAGGGCGGCGGTGGTCGCCAGCATCTCGCGCATCCCGGGGCCGCCGGCGGGGCCTTCGTTGCGGATGACGATGACTTCGCCTTCCTTGTATTCGCGCGCCTTGACGGCGGCGAAGGCCTCTTCCTCGCATTCGAAAACGCGGGCCGGGCCGGTGAAGACCTGTTCCTTCTCGGTCATGCCGGCCACCTTGACGATGGCCCCGTCGGGCGCAAGGTTGCCCTTCAGCCCCACCACGCCGCCGGTCTTGGTCAGCGGCTTGTCGATGGAATAGATCACCGTGCCATCGGCCTCGCCACGGATTTCCTCAAGGCTTTCGCCCAGGGTCTTGCCGCTGGCGGTGATGCAGTCCAGGTGCAGCAGGCCGGCGCGCGCCAGTTCCTTCATCACCACCGCCACGCCGCCCACTTCGTACAGATCCTTGGCCACATATTTGCCGCCCGGACGCAGGTCCACGAAATAGGGCGTGTCGCGCATGATGTCGGCCACGTCGAACAGGTCGAAGTCGATGCCCGCCTCATGCGCGATCGCCGGCAGGTGCAGCGCGCCGTTGGTGGAACCGCCGGTGCAGGCCACCACGCGGGCGGCGTTTTCCAGCGCCTTGCGGGTGACGATGTCCCGCGCGCGGATGTTCTTCTCGATCAGGGTCATCACGGCAACGCCCGAAGCCTCGCCATACTGGTCGCGGCTTTCATAGGGCGCGGGCGCACCGCTGGAATTCAGCAGCGCCAGGCCAATGGCCTCGGACACGCAGGCCATGGTGTTCGCGGTATATTGCGCACCGCAGGCCCCGCTGGACGGGCAGGCGATCTTTTCCATGATCTCCAGCTCCGCCTCGCTGAGGGTGCCGGCCTGGTTCTTGCCCACGGCTTCGAACATGTCCTGAACGGTGATGTCCTGGCCCTTGTAGCGGCCGGGCAGGATGGACCCGCCGTAGATGAAGACCGAGGGCACGTTCAGCCGCACCATCGCCATCATCATCCCGGGCAGCGACTTGTCACAGCCGGCCAGGCCCACCAGCGCGTCATAGCAATGGCCGCGCATCGTCAGTTCCACCGTGTCGGCGATGGCATCGCGCGAGGCCAGCGAAGACCGCATACCTTCGTGCCCCATGGCGATGCCGTCGGTCACGGTGATGGTGGTGAATTCGCGCGGGGTTCCGCCGCCCTTTTTCACGCCATGCTTCACGATCTGCGCCTGACGGTTCAGCGCGATGTTGCAGGGCGCCGCCTCGTTCCAGCAGGTGGCCACGCCAACCCAGGGCTGGTGGATTTCCTCTTCGGTGATCCCCATCGCGTAGAAATAGCTGCGGTGCGGCGCGCGCGCCGGCCCTTCGGTGACATGACGGCTGGGCAGCTTCGACTTGTCGAACCGCTGGTTGGTGGACATTGGCTTTCTCCCGCAGAATTCGCTTTGCGAAGGGGATATAACCATGCCCGCACAGGGGCAAGCGGCGCGTTGCGGGGAAGGGCCGTCAGCCCGCCAGAAGCGGGAAGCCCAGCCACAACAGCAGGAACCCTGCGCCCATCAGCAGGCACAGCAGCCAGACGGGCAGGCCCTTGCGGCGTTTCGGAATTTCAAGCCAGTCATCCATACGGCCACCCTAGCGCAACCTGGGCGCGAAATCCCGCCCCAATTCGCCGCAGACCCGGCAGCGGCGGAAACCCGCGCAACGCCGCAGGCCACCGCCGATGCACCCCGCCCTTTCCCTTGCGCCGCCTTTGCGCTAATCCCTCCGCCGACCCCGCCCAAGGACCGCTTGCGATGAAATTCACCCTTTCCTGGCTTTCCGATCACCTTGAAACCTCGGCCAGCGTGACCGAGATTGCCGAGGCGCTGACCGACCTTGGCCTTGAGGTCGAGGGTGTCGAAGACCCGGCCGAACAACTGGCGCCCTTCCGCATCTGCCGCGTGATCGAGGCGGTGCAGCACCCCAACGCCGACCGCCTGCGCGTCTGCCGGGTGGCAACATATCCGGGCGGGCCGGGCAGCGAGATGGTCGAAGTCCAGGTCGTCTGCGGCGCCCCCAATGCGCGCACCGGGCTGGTGGGCGTGTTTGCCCCGGTCGGTACTCATGTGCCCGGCACCGGGGTCGATCTGAAACCCGGCAACATCCGCGGGGTCGATTCCAACGGGATGCTGTGTTCCGAACGCGAACTGATGCTGTCGGACGATCATAACGGCATCATCGACCTGCCCGAAGATGCGCCGCTGGGCGCCCGCTTCATTGACTGGCGCGGCCTGAACGACCCGGTGATCGAGGTCAAGGTCACGCCGAACCGCCCCGATGCGCTGGGCATCCGCGGCATCGCGCGCGATCTGGCCGCGCGCGGCCTGGGCAAGCTGAAGCCGCTGGACATCGCCCCTGTGGCGGGCGGGTTCGACAGCCCCATCGCGGTGCAGATCGACCCGGCGCTGAAGGCGAAGGGCTGCCCGCATTTCGCCGGGCGGGTGATCCGCGGCGTGACCAACGGCCCCTCGCCCGACTGGCTGCAAAAGCGGCTCAAGGCGATTGGCCTGCGCCCGATTTCGGCGCTGGTCGATATCACCAACTTCTTCACCTACGCGCTGAACCGCCCGCTGCACGTCTTTGACGCCGACAAGGTGGCCGGCGGCAGCCTGCGGATTCATCCCGCTGCCGGTGGCGAGGAATTCCTGGCGCTTGACGGCAAGACCTACACGCTGGCCGCCGGCCAGATGGTGATTTCCGATGATGCGGGCGTGGAATCCCTGGCCGGCATCATGGGGGGCGAACTGTCGGGCTGCACCCCCGAGACGGTGAACGTCTTTCTGGAAAGCGCCTGGTGGGACCCGATCACCATCGCCGCAACCGGGCGGGCGCTGAAGATCAACTCGGACGCGCGCTATCGCTTTGAACGCGGCGTCGATCCGGCCTTCACCCTGCCGGGGCTGGAACTGGCCACGCAGATGGTGCTGGACCTGTGCGGCGGCGAGGCCAGCCATGTGGTGCAGGACGGTGCCGCGCTGGACACCACCCGCAGCTACAAGCTGAACCCGGCCCGGGTGATCAGCCTTGTCGGCATGGACATCCCCGAGGCCGAGCAGCGCCGCACCCTGACGGCGCTGGGCTTCACCCTGCGCGGCAATGACGTGACGCCGCCTTCGTGGCGGCCCGATGTTCTGGGCGATGCCGATCTGGTGGAAGAGGTGGCGCGTGTCGCCTCGCTGTCGCGGCTGAAAGGCGCCCCGATGAAACGGGGCACGCCGGGCGTGCCGAAGCCGATCCTGACGCCGCTGCAACAGCGCGAAAAGGCCGCCCGCCGCACCATCGCGGCGCTGGGTTACAACGAATGTGTGACCTACAGCTTCATCGACGCCAAGGCCGCCACCCTGTTCGGCGGCGGGTCCGAGGCGGTTCGTGTTGAAAACCCGATCTCGTCCGAGATGAGCCACCTGCGCCCCGACCTGCTGCCCGGCCTGCTGGCCGCGGCGGCGCGCAATCAGGCGCGCGGCTTCATGGATCTGGCGCTGTTCGAGGTGGGCCCTGCCTTCCAGGGCGGCGAGCCGGGCGAACAGCACCTGCAAGCCACCGGCCTGCTGGTGGGCGCCTCCGCCGCGCGCGATCCGCACGGGTCGCGCCGCGCGGTCGATGTCTATGACGCCAAGGCCGATGCCGAGGCGGTGCTGGCCGCGCTGGGCGCCCCCGCCCGCGCCCAGATCAGCCGCAAGGTGGCCGGCTGGTGGCACCCCGGCCGGTCCGGCGCCATCGGGCTGGGGCCGAACACCATGGCGACCTTCGGCGAAATCCACCCCCGCATCCTGCGCGAGATGGATGTGAAGGGCCCTGCCGTGGCCTTCACCGTGCTGGTCGCCAATGTGCCCGCGCCCAAGGTGAAAACACCCACCCGCCCGGCGCTGGCGATCAGCGACCTTCAGGCGGTGGACCGCGATTTCGCCTTTGTGGTGGATGCGGGCGTCGAGGCGCTGACCGCCGTCAACGCGGCGCTGGGGGCCGACAAGGCACTGATCGAAAGCGTCCGTGTCTTCGACCAGTTCACCGGCGACAAGGCCGAGGCGCAGATGGGGGCGGGCAAGAAATCCATCGCCCTGACCGTGCGCCTGCAACCCACCGCCACCACCCTGACCGATGCCGAGATCGAGGCGGTGTCGGCGAAGATCGTGGAAAAGGTATCCAAGGCCACCGGCGGCACGCTGCGCGGCTGATCCCGGCTTTCCGGGCTGACGGTGCGTCACGCTTCCGTGACGCGCCGTCCTCGCCTAGCCTGCGGGACATGGAATTCGATTACATCATCGCGGGCGGCGGATCGGCCGGGTCGGTTCTTGCCGCGCGGCTGTCGGAAGACCCGGCCGTTTCGGTCTGTCTGGTCGAGGCCGGCGATACCGCGCGCGACCTGCTGGTCCGCGCGCCCGCGCTGGTGGCGGCCATGGTGTCGGGGCGGCCCCGCCTGCACAACTGGGCGCTGCACACCGTTCCGCAAGCCGGGCTGAACGGCCGCCGCGGGTTTCAGCCGCGCGGGCGCGGGCTGGGCGGCAGTTCGGCGATCAATGCCATGCTCTACATTCGCGGCACCCCGGCCGATTATGACGGCTGGGCCGACGCCGGCGCCACCGGCTGGGACTGGGCCAGCGTCAGGCCGTGGTTCCTGCGGGCCGAAGGCAATATCCGCGGCGCCGGCGCCAACCATGGCGCCGACGGCCCGCTTCAGGTGGCCGACCAGCGCCACCCCCGCCCCATCACCCGCGCCTTCATCGAAGCGGCAGGCACCTGCCAGATCGCCCCGAACGATGATTTCAACGGCCCGGTGCAGGACGGGGCCGGTCTCTATCAGGTGACCCAGTTCCACTCTGGCCCGCGCAAGGGCGAACGCTGTTCGGCCGCCGCCGCCTATCTGCATCCGGTCATGGGCCGCCCGAACCTGACCGTCCTGACCCGAACCCGCGCGCTGCGGCTGGTGCTGGACGGCCGCCGCGCCACCGGCCTTGTCGTGCGTGGGCGGGGCGGCGAAACCACGCTCAAGGCGCGGCGCGAGGTGATCCTGTCGCTGGGCGCCTTCGGCTCACCACAGCTTCTGCTGCTGTCGGGCATCGGCCCCGAGGATGAATTGCGCGCCCATGGCATTGCCCCGGCGCATGTTCTGCCCGGCGTGGGGATGAACCTTCAGGACCATCTGGATTACACCATCAGCCACACCTCGCCCCGGCGCGATGTGGTGGGGCTGAATCCGCGCGGGCTGATGCGGCTGCTGAAGGCAGGCTTGCGCTGGCGGAAAACGGGCGAGGGTCTTTTCGCCTCGCCCATGGCAGAAGGCGCGGCCTTCCTGCGATCAACCCCGCAGGAACCGCAGCCGGACCTGCAAATTCATTTCGTGGTGGGCATCGTCGATCAGCACATGCGCAAGCTGCACATGGCCGATGGCTGGTCGGCCCATATCTGCGCGCTGCGCCCGTTCAGCCGGGGCACGGTCGGGCTAACCTCGGCCAACCCGCTGGCCCCGCCGCGCATCGACCCGGCCTTCCTGTCCGATCCGCGCGACCTGCCGCTGTTGATGCGCGCCGCGCGGCGGCTGGAAGAGATCATCGCCGCCCCGGCGCTGGCGCCCTGGCGGGGGCGGCGGCTGTATCCGCACAACGGCAGCGATGCCGCGCTGGAAGCCGACATCCGCGCCCGCGCCGACACGATCTATCACCCGGTCGGCACCTGCCGCATGGGCCAGGACGATCTGGCCGTGACCGACCCCGACCTGCGCGTGCGCGGCATCAGCGGGCTGCGGGTGGTGGATGCCTCGGTCATGCCGCGCCTGATCGGCGGCAATACCAACGCCCCCACCATCATGATCGCAGAACGCGCGGCGGCCCTGATCCGGGCCGACCGCGCCTGAGGCCTATCGGCGCGGCGTGCCGCGCCAGGTTCCGATCCAGGCCATGAAGCGGCCCCAGACGCCGCGCACCTCGTCGGCCGCGGCATCGGCGCGGGAATCGATGGCGCTCAGCGCCGGGTCCACCGTCCGTTCGCGGAATTGCAGCCACATGCGCTGGATCATGAAAATCACGAAGGCCAGGAAGGTGAAGATCACGATGTTCACCCAAGGGATGATCGTGACATCCGGCCCTTCCACCTGCTTCACCGCCACCGCATTGGGGAAGATGGTGAACAGCTTGTTGCGCCAGCCGTAATGCGTGACCGAAACCCAGATCGGCTTGTCGGGCGAAGAACTCAGCTCTTTCGCCTGGGTCTGCAACCCGTAGCTGTCAACCTTGAAATAGGGCGGCCAGCCCCAGCCGGTATCTTCGTTGCGGTATTCCATCGTCTTGCCGTTCGGATAGACGGCGTTGATGAAGAACACGTCGCGGCTGGTGCTGTTGGCCATGCCCACTTCGGCCCGGCTCCAGAAGATCGAATTGTCACCGACATCGACGCGCCGGTTTTCCGTGCCCACGATGCGCACGATGTCATGCTGCGGCAGGGTGTAGTGGAAGAAGGCAAACAGGCAGAGGCCGATCACCGTCCAGAAAGCCCATTTCAAATAGCGCATCATCGCCTCACTTGAAGTTCACGACATAGAAGGCGACCGTGGCGGCCGTCAGCGGCAGTATGTAGATAAGCCATAGCAGCTTTTTTTTAAGCCCCCGGTCATAGGCTTTCATGCCCTCTTCGATCCAGGCGTCGCGGTCGCCTTCCAACCCCTCGGAAACCCAGCGTTTTTCCAGCTTCTCGCGCCGGACGCTGCGGGAATAAAGCCCGACGAAAAAGTAGATGATGGTCAGCCCCACCAGGGCAAACGCCATCAACCTCAGCCAACCGATGATCATCCGCGCCTCCTTGTTTCGCCCCAGGGCCCGACAGGACCACCGCCCCGGCCCCCGGCCCCCGCGCCCCAGGGGCCAACCGCATCACGCAGGCCGCGCGTGGGTTTCGGGCCTTCCTTCATCTGCGGGCGTGCCAGTTCGTCCATGCGCGGCTCGGGTCCGAACAGCGCCTCGCGGGCGCCCTCGCGATCCACCTGATACTCCCGCGCCAGGAATTCCGCCACATAGACCTTCTTGGCGTCGGACCAGCCGGCGTAATCCTCGTAGAACCGTTCCTTGTGGGTGATGAACATCTGGCGCACATCCATCGGCGCCAGTTCCGACAACAGCATGTTCACCAGATCGCGGTCCTTCCCGGCCCGCGCCCGCAGCGTGTAGAAATAGGCCGGATGTTCGCTGGAAATCCGTGGCCATGGCCCCGCGCCTTCCACCCAGCGCAGCATGGAGGCCAGCCCCAGGAATTCATCCGGCAGGGCCGTGCCAATGCGATAGGCCAGCTTGCGCAGCTCGGTCCGCCGCGCGTCGCCCAGCGCGATTCCCAGCCGGTCGGCCGCATCGACCAGGATGAAATCCATCTTCTGCCGCAGGATCGCCCCCGCATCCGCCCCGCGCGCCTGCACGATGGGTTCGACCAGCAGGTTGCGGTCCAGCCAGTCGGCAATGTGGTTGCGGTGGGTGAAATCCATCACCTGCGCAATTGGCACCTGCCCCAGGCTTGCCACCGGCAGGCGCGAGATGGCCGCCGGGAACTTCACATCCTGAAAGACGTAAAGCCCGCCGAAATAGCTGGTCCAGAAATTGCCCTGTTCAAAGGTCATCGCGGGCAGGGTGATCGGCACCCGCGTCACATCGCCGGTGCGCCGCGCCAGCCCGATCATCTCGGCAATCAGCGCATCGTCGCGCCAGCCATCGGGTTCGCGGCGGAACTTCTCGATCAGCGCGCCCAGCTTTTCGGCATCGGCCACATGGCCGCCGATCGTATCGGCCTCAACCGTGACCTGCCGGATTTCGAACAGCCGCGCCGGGGTATCCACCGCATAGACGCTGCCCTGCAATTCCCCGCAGACCGCATCGCGCGCCGTCAGCGCGAAAAGCTGCGCCTCGTTCTTCTCGATGAACTGGGTCAGGATCCCGCGCGAGGTGGAAAACCGGATGTTCAACAGCGGCGCATCCTTCTGCGCCGTGGTCAGCAGGATGAACTGCCGGTTCGCCCCGTTGGGGTTCAGATACAGCGGATCGCCGAATTCATCGCCGATTTCGGGGCTGTAGCCCGACAGGTCGATATGAAAATCCTTCAGCGCGGTTTCCTTGCCCGTCAGATGCTTGAGCGCCCGGTTGTAACGGTCAACAAGCTGCGGCGAGGACACCTCGATCAGGTTCCCGAACATCAGGCCACGGGTGATGAGGTGTTTCATTACCTTGCCCTTTCCGGGCGTGTCGCCCCCACCCCCAGCCCCTCCCCACAAGGGGGAAGGGAGGCGCCAGGCTCGTCGCGTCGCGCCTGCGGTTGGCGGCCAGAGCCCCCCTCCAACCCTGTGGGGAAGGGATGAGGTGGTGGGGCATCCCCCAGCGGCCCAACCGCATCCAGCACCATTTGCATCACACCCTCCAGGTTCTCCGAAATCTCAGAATTCCAGAACCTCAGCACCTGAAACCCTTGCCCCTTCAGCCACGCATCCCGCCGCGCATCCTGCGCGCCACCATGCTCGGCGCCATCAATCTCGATTACCAGCCGCCGCCCCAGTTCGGCGAAATCGGCGATATAAGGCCCAATCGGCGCCTGCCGCCGGAAATTGGCCCCCAGCATCCGGTTCAACTCCCGCAGTTTCGGCCAGACCTTCCGCTCCTGCGGCGTCATCGCCGCCCGCAACGCCCGCGCCCTTTGCCGGGTGACCGGGTGGATGCCTGTCATGCCGTTCCCCTCATGGCCAAACCCCCACCCCCCGGCCCCTCCAAACAAGGGGGAGGGGAGAAGCCCACCCGCCACCTGCGCCCCCGCCCACCACACAAGTACCTCCCCTCCCCCTTGTTGGGAGGGGCCGGGGGTGGGGGCCAAAGGCGACAGCTTGATCAGCTTCCCGAACATCAGGCCACGGGTGATGAGGTGTTTCATGGGCGCCCTCTTTCGGCGTTTGGCAGGGGCCCGAAGGGCAGCGCCCGCACCGCGGGGTGGGCGAGAAGCGCCCGCCCCGGGGGGGCGGTGCGGGCGCTGCCCGGGGCAAGCCCCGGGCGACTCCCGCGAGACAGGCCACACGGCCCTTGGCAGACAGGCAGGACCGCTGCGAAGGCTAACGGTTTGCGCATCGGCCTCACCCCTCTCCCTCCGCCACCATCAGCGCCATCATGCCGCGATAGCGGAAATAGGCGACCAACGCATAAAGCGCCAACCACAGGTGGGCATAAAGCAGGAAGGGCGTGCCATAGCGGTCGGGTCCGATGTGCCAGGGGTCCAGCGTGGTCAGCAGGAACCACACGGCCAGCAGCAACCCGATGGCGCCCGCGAACAGGACGTAAAGCGTCAGCCCCCGGCGCTGGACCCAGCGGTTGATCAGGAACAAAGGTGCCACGACCGCGATCATGGCGCCGGGCAGGATCAGCACCAGCAGGAAAAGGCTGAACATCACCTGTTCAGGCATTTCCCTTCCCCTCCAGATACCTTCTCTTCGCCTCTTCCATCCGCCGCATGTCGCGCACCGCCGTCTCGATGGCCACTTCGTCCGACTTGTCGGCGTAGCGGAATTCGCTGTCGGCGTAGCGGTTTATCTCCTGCACCACCATCTCCACCGTGATCGGCCGCATCAGGCCGCGGATCATGCCCATCTTCTCGTCATAGGGCTTGAACAGGAACAGGTCGGGGTTTTCCATCCATTCGTCCGGCAGTTCGAAATCCATCGCCCGCACCTTCACGGCATCGGTGATGTTCTTGATCGCCCGCCCGGTAAAGCGTTCGTCGGCGGACTGGATTGCCTTCAGATAGGTGCCGATCCGGGCGATGCTGTCCAGTGGCCCGATGTCGCGGGCCACCTGATCCCAGACCTTCAGCAGCCCCGCCTCATGCGGGCGGGAATGGCCCTCGAAACTGGCGGCCACCGCACGGCGGATTTCCTGCGCGGCGAACAGGTCATGGTCGCCCAACGGGATCTGGTGGTTCTTGCCCAGAAGCAGCGACAGGATGTCGATGTAATCCTCGCGCGTCTGCGGCCCGTCCACCAGGAACCGCGCGCCCGCCCGCTGGCGCAGCGCGTCGTCCACGTTCTCGGGATAGTTGCTGAACATCCCGAAGGTGCAGTTCCCCCGCACCACCGTGCCCGCCCCGGCAAAGGCCTGCATGAAGACCGCCGTCACCTCCTGCTGGCCGGCACTGGACTGCCGGTCGCCGCGCTTGCCCGCCACCTGGTCGATATCGTCGATGGTGCCAAAGCCGATCACGCCGGGGTCCAGCACCGCGTCGATGAAGGCCTTGGCGTTCTGCCCCGACTTGCCCTGATAGCTGTCGATCTGGTCGATGCTGAAATTCTGGTAGCGGAACGGATAGCCCGCCGCCTTGCAGTAATCGTTCAGCAGGCCCGCCATCATCTGGATCAGCGTGGTCTTGCCGGTGCCCGGCTTGCCGTCGCCCATGAAGGTGAAGATGAACCCGCCCAGTTCGGCAAAGGGGTTCAGCCGGCGGTCGAAGTCATAGGCCATCAGCATCTTGGCCAGCCGCATCGACTGATACTTGGCGATATGGTTGCCCACCACCTCCTGCGGTTTCTTGAAGGCCATGGTCAGCGCGCCGCCCTTGGCCGCCCGCGCCGGCTTGAACCCGGCCAGCACCAGCCCGTCCGCCTCGACCTTCCAGCTTCCGCCGGTAAAGACCGAGACGCGGGCGCCGTTCTCGGCCCGGATCGCCACCTTCTGCATCAGCGCCTCGGCAAAGGCGGAAATCACCGCCACCAGCCGCGCATCATCGCCGGCCAGCGCCGCGATGTCCTGATCCAGCTCCCACAGCGCGCCCTGCAAGGCCAGCGGCGCGTTGTCGGTCAGCACCTCCTCGACCTCGCCCAGTTCCACAGTGGCCGGCGTCACATGCGGCGCAATCAGATAGGCCGCCGCATTGGCAAAGCTGAACAGCACCACCAGCGCCTCGGCCTGCAACAGCTCGCCGAACTCGGCCCGTTTCGGTTCCGGCACCCGGCCCTCAAGATTGGCCCGCTTCAGCTCGGCCAGCCCCGATTGCGCGGCAAAGGTCTCGCCCATGGCCAGCGCGATGGCCAGCGCCCGGCGCAGCACGGTCAGGCTGGCCGCCTGCACCGGCGACACCAGCCCGTCCGACAGGCCCTCCACCCGCTCGGCCAGCCGCACGCCGCCCGGCCGCGCGGTGGACCGCGTTGCCATCCCCACCACGGTAGACCGGAACCGCGGCCGCGCCCCCACACCCGGAGACCGCTCGGCCACCGCCGCCTCGGCCAGGGGCTTCGCCAGCCGCGGCGCATGGTCAAAGCCCTGAAGCATCCCCAGCGCCGCCTCATACTGCGCCCGGATCGCCTCTTCCTTCAGCTCCATCGTGTCGCGCGTGCTCATCGGCCCTGCCCCATTTTCTGTCCTCAAATATCCCGGGGTCCGGGGCAGCGCCCCGGGGCGTCCATCCGCCTCAGACGCCCGGAATAAGCCGCCCCCCGGCCCCCACCACGAACTTGCGGATGCCGCGCAGGCCGGCCGGGTTCTGCTCGACCAGCACCTGATAGGGCCGCTCGGGCAGCACGATCATCCGCTCAAGGCTGGTCGTGCCGGTGTCCGCCCCGGTCAGCGGGTCCAGCCTGTACACCTGCTTCGGCCGGGTCGAGAACCAGCCGTCCTTGACCGTCTCTTCCCGGTCCGACACCAGATCCTCCACCGTCCAGACCAGCGCCCAGTCCTGCCCCTCGGGCGCGCGGGCATCTTCCAGCACGCGCGAGATCGGGCCCGATTGCAGGGTGAAACTGGCCGAATACATTGGCCCCAGCGTGATCCGGCGCAGCCGCCTGGGGTGCAGATCCTCGAAATCGGCATCGAAGCCGGTGGCGATGGTCACCAGCTTCAGCCCGCCCACCGATTGCGCCAGCACCTTCTGCTGCAGCGGCGGCCAGCGGTAATCGTCGTTCGGCAGCGGCTTCTTGCCGGAATCCTCAAGGTCCATCAGATAGACCACCGGCAGGTTGACCTGGGTGTCCCAGACCGCCCAATGCACCAGATACTGCCGCCGCGGCCCCGCCTGGCCCAGCCATTGCGCATCCGGGTCGTTGCGGGCCCAGAACAGCCCGCCCGCCTTCAGCGCCTCGAAATACAGCCGCTGCGACAGCGCGTATTGCAGCCCCGCCGGCACCTTCAGCTCACCCACGATGGTGCGGATCATGCGGTCCTTCAGCTCGGCTTCCGAGGCCATGCCCGACAGGTGCTTGTCGGCCTGCGCCGCATCCAGCGCCATCACCATCAGCTCCTGCGCCACCGGAAAGCCGCTTTCGTGCCGGTCGATGGTCAGCCGGGGGGCGCCTTCCGCCTTGCCCGTCATCAGGTATTTGTGGTTCAGCGCCCGGAAGGTGCCGATCACCCCCGCCAGATACTGCCCCAGCAGCCGCGATTCCGTCCGCGTCAGGCGCCCCTCGCCCTCCAGCTCGGCCGCGATGCGGGGGAAGTAGCTGCCGATCCGGGCGAATTTGGCGAAATACCGCGCCGCCACCGCCGGATCATACAGTTCGGCATGGTCGGAGGTCAGTTGGTCCTTGAGGGTGGGGTCAGCCATGGGTCAGCCAAAGATTTGCATGTGCGTCTGTCATGCACGCAGCCGGTATTCTTCGTCGAGCTCCAGAAAATACGACCAGAACCAACGCCACCGCATGGCTGGCATTTTCTTTCCCTTCTGTTCCGCCGATGACTTAACCCATTGGACCATCATTCTAAACACGCACATACTTGCACCGGTCATCGCAAACCAGACCAAAGGAAGCACGACAACTGGCACAATTTGGTTCATCGAGTCAGACAGTTCCAGCGCCCCACTCGGCCCCTGAAACTGTCGCAGGAGGAATACCTGAGCGAGAATGAATGGCGGCCAGACAAGCCCATTCCGGAGAAAGACTTTCCACCAGGCCGACACCTCTATCCCCCATAGGTGTTCTTGTCGTGCTTCTCGACAATCGCCGCAAAGCGCCGGGCAAAGCGTTCGTCCGCCTTGGCCTTGTCCTCAAGAATCTTGCGGGCAAACACCATCTGGCCTTCATGCGCCTCCAGCATGTCGGCCATCCGGTCATTGGTGGCCGCGCCGATCGCCGCCATGGCCGCCTGCGCTTCCTGGTCGGTCTTGACGCCGATCTCGTTGATCCGGTGCGCCACGTCCTGCTGCTCGGCCGTCTTCAGCGATGAGGTCAGCGCATCATACAGCACCACCCGCTGCTTGGTGTCGGTCTGCAGCTTGTTGATCAGCACCAGTTGCGTCGCCGCCTGGTTGGTCAGGCTGTCCACCCAGGTCTTGCCCTTCTCGATATAGCGTTCCAGCGTCTGGCTGCGGGCGATCTGCACCTGTTCATCCTGCACCAGCGCGTTGTGCTTCGCGTTCAGGTTGGCCAGTTCGGTTTCCAGCTTGGTCCGCGCCGCCGCGTCGGTCTCGACGCTGATCTTGTTCTCCAGCTCGATGATGCGCGGGTCCAGCGCCGCAATCTCCTTGCGCACCGTCTCCAGCGCGCCCACCGTCGCCTCGCGGTCGGCCAGCGTGGCGGTCAGGTTCGCCTCGACCCGGCCCTTCTGCGTGGTCAGCAGGGTCAATTGCCCCTGCAACAGCTTCACGATCACATCCGATTTGGAAATCAGATCCTGCAACTTGTCATCGATGCTGGCGTCGCGCAGCCGTTCGTGCCGCAACGATTCCGCCTTGGCCGAGGAAAAGATGCCCACAAAACTTTCCCACCCGGTCTTCGACCGCAGTTCCGCGAATTCGGTGGAAAAACCGGCGGTCACATCGTCCAGCCCCATGATCAGCTCGGCGATGTTGGAGTTCATCACCTCGGTGTGCTTGTGCACATCCTCCAGCGTGGCATTCTCCACGTCGATGGCAATGCCCTCGTCCAGCTTGGCGCGGGCCTTGTCGATGGTGTCGGTTATGGCGCTGATCTTCGCCTGGGCGGTCGCCACCTGTGCCTGGCTTTCCTTGATCTGTGCTTCGAAATCCGCCATCGAACGCTCCTTTGCGGGCCCTGGGCCGAACCAATCTCACCTAGGGATGTAAATCCGAATTACATCCCCCTCGCACGGGGAATTCTGCTGGCCGCGCCGCAATCTGGCAAGGCGTGCTTTCCCCATGTCCGATGCAGATAGTCTTGCCGCAGTCGAAACCCGCCGCCAAGACCTGATCGGTCCAGCCCAAAGCCGCCGCTTCATCTGTCCGGAAATATCCCGGGGGTCCGGGGGCAGCGCCCCCGGCAGCTTCCCCCCCTTAGACCGGGATATTGTCGATCAGCCGCACGCCATCCAGCCAGGCCGCCGCCAGCATCCGGCGCGGGCGGGTCGGGTCGTCCGAGGGCATCAGCGTCGCGGCGTCGCGCAACTCAATGTATTCCACCCGCTCGAAGCCGGCGGCCCGCATCGCCTCGGCCGCCTCGCGGATTGCCATCCGGTCGGCATGGCCGGCGCGAATGTCGGCGGCCGCCGCGCTGATCGCGGCGTACAGCACCGGCGCCTTGGCCCGGCCCGCCGCCGTCAGCCGCACATTGCGCGACGACATCGCCAGACCGTCCGCGTCGCGGATCGTCTCGCAGCCCACGATGTCAACCGCCAGGTTCAGGTCGCGCACCAGCTTCTGCACCACCTGCAACTGCTGCCAGTCCTTCTGGCCAAAATAGCCACGGTCTGCCAGCACCATGCCGAACAGCTTGGTCACCACCGTCGCCACCCCGTCGAAATGGCCCGGGCGCATCCGCCCTTCCAGCGGCTCCGACACGCCCGAGACGCTGACCGTCGTGCCATAGCCTTCGGGATATACCTCGTCCGGCTGGGGGGCGAAGATCGCATCCACCGGCACCGTGGCCAGCAGCGCCGCATCCGCCGCCTCGGTGCGGGGGTATTTCTTCAGGTCGTCGGGGTTGTTGAACTGCTTGGGATTGACGAAGATCGTCGTCACCACCCGGTCACATTCCGCCCGCGCCCGCCGCGCCAGGCTGAGATGCCCGTCATGCAGCGCGCCCATGGTCGGCACCACGCCCACCACTTCGCCCGCCGCGCGCCAGCTTCGCGCCAGGGCGCGCATGTCGGACACCGTCCGCAGGATCGGAATCATTTCTTCACGGCTCCGGCTTTGGCGGGCACTTCGTCGGGAAAGCCGTGCTCGGGCGCGGGGAAGCTGCGGTCCCGCACCTCGGCGGCATAGGTGGCGATGGCCGCATCGGCATCGCGGCCCAGTTCGGCGTAGCGTTTCACGAATTTCGGCCGGAAATCGGTGAACAGGCCCAGCATGTCATCCACCACCAGAACCTGCCCGTCGCAACGCACCCCGGCCCCGATGCCGATGGTCGGGATGGTCAGCGCCTGCGTGATCCGCGCGGCCAGCCCTTCGGGCACCTTTTCCAGCACCACCGCGAAGGCGCCCGCCGCCTGCACCGCCTCGGCATCGGCCATGACCTTGGCCGCCTCTTCGGCGCGGCCCACCACCTTATAGCCGCCCAGCGTGTTCACCGCCTGCGGCGTCAGCCCCACATGCGCCATCACCGGCACGCCGCGCGCCGTCAGGAAGGCGATGGTTTCGGCCATGTGCTGCCCGCCCTCCAGCTTGACCGCCGGGGCGCCGGTTTCGGCCATCAGCCGGCTTGCGTTGCGAAAGGCCTGTTGCGGGCTTTCCTCATAGCTGCCGAAGGGCATGTCGATCACCGGCATCGCCTTCTGGCAGCCCCGCACCACCGCGCGGCCGTGCAGGATCATCATCTCCATCGTCACGCCCAGGGTTGAAGGCAGGCCATGGATCACCATGCCGACCGAATCCCCCACCAGCGCCACATCGCAATGCGCATCGACAATCCGCGCCATCGGCGTGGAATAGGCCGTCAGCACCACCAGCGGCGCCCCGCCCTTGCGGGCGCGGATGTCGGGGGGCAGGACAGGCCGGACAGCAGAGGTTGCGCTCATCAGGGGCTCCGGGGTTCTCAAACTGCCCGCAATAAGGGCACGGGGGCGCGGCGGACGCAAGAATTAACGCCGCAATGCAGCACGGTCTTTGCCGCTTGACGCCACGGCCCCGGCCCGCCCCAATGCCGCAAACCAACCGGAGGCCCCATGTCCCTGATCCAGCGCGTCACCCGCGAAGCCACCCCCGCCGAAACCGAACGCCCCGACCCGGCCAAGGTTCTGGCAGGCGATCCGGTCCACACCACCTGGAACCTCGAAGAGGATGACGGGCTGTATTGCGGGCTTTGGCAATCGACGCCGGGCAAGTGGCGCGTGGCCTATGTCGAATGGGAATATGTCCACATCCTGCAGGGCCATTCCATCCTGACCGCCGCCGACGGCACCGAAACCCACCTGCGCGCGGGTGACAGTTTCATCATCCGCCCCGGCTTTGAAGGCACCTGGGAAGTGGTCGAAACCACGCTCAAGGATTACGTCATCCGCACCTGAAACGAAACGGGGCCGCCCTGCCGGGCGGCCCCGATCCGTGCCGTTCCAGCCCGATCAGCCGGAAACCGTGGTTTCCAGCGGCGGGCAGTCCTCGGGGGCGATGCCCTTGCTCTTGCAGGCGCGCAGCCGCTTCTTGTCGGCCTTTTCGGCGGCGATCCGCGCGGCTTCGGCTTCCTTCGCCTTGCGCTCGGCCTCGCGCGCCTCATAGGCGGCAACGGCGGCGGCGTCCTTTTCCTTCTTGGCCATGTTCTCGGGCGTTGCCGGCACGACGCGGCCATAGGCGTCATCCATCATCGGCCCTTCCAGCGCCACGCTTTCATCCAGCGTGCGCACCTTCACACGGGCGCCGGTATCGACCCGCTCATACAGGTCAATCGCATCCTGGTTGAACAGACGGATGCAGCCCGCGCTGGTGGCCCGCCCGATAGACGCATTCTCGATGGTGCCGTGGATGCGGAACATCGTGTCGCGGCCGCCGCGATACAGATACAGCGCCCGCGCGCCCAGCGGGTTGTTCAGCCCGCCCGGCAGGCCGGCGGCATAGTCGCCATACATGTCGGGGCGGGTGCGCAGCATGTTCGCCGTGGGCTGCCACGACGGCCATTCCCGCTTGCGCCCGATATAGCCGTTGCCCTTGAACGACAGCCCCTCGCGCCCGACGGCAATGCCATAGCGGACGGCGCGGCCGCCCTCCATCACCCAGTAAAGTTTGCGCGCGAAGATATCGACGACGATGGTCCCGGGCTTTTCATCGCCGGCATAATCCACCTCGGTGCGGACATTGCCTTCGATCAGGTCTTTCCGCTCGACAGCGGGGATCAGGAATTCGCCATCCTGCACCGCCTCATATCCCGGCAGCGTTCCGGGGGGCGTGTCGGCAGGTCGGGGGCCGCCGCAGGCAGCAAGAAGCGGAAGGGCCAGAATGGCCGCAAGTCGGGCAAGACTGAAGGTCACGGTGAGACTCGGACGTTAAGGCAGCTATGGCGCGCACCATGGCCCGAGCGGGGGGGCCGGCGTCAAGCCTGAGTCTTGTGAAACAAGCGAAAAACGGCCCCGGCAACAGGTGCCGGGGCCGGATTCAACCCCGCCGGCAGGCCTAGAGCTTGCCAAGAGACCAGAACAGCGTCTCGCCCGAGCTGTCGTCGATGCCGTCATTGTCGGTCACGACCCAACCGATTCCCCCGGCGTCGATGGCGAAGCCTTCCACCTTGTCGGGAACATAGCCGTTCAGCACCTTCAGGTCGGGCAGCAGGTCGCGGACCAGTTCCTTCTGCACCACCGGCAGCGCCTCGCCCAGCTTGGCCGGGGCCAGATCGGCGGCCTTCACGCGATAGATCTTCTTGACCGCCGCCTTGTCGGCAATCTGGTTGTCACGTTCCACGACATAGACCCAGTCGCCGTGCAGGGTGATTTCCGAAAGCCCCATCCAGGCGCCCTTGGCCGGGGCATCCAGCGGGTAATGCACCGCGCCCCAGGTCTTTTCCCTGGTGTCATAGGCCACCAGCTTGACCATGCCCTTCGGATCATCCGCCCATTCGCGCTGCACCGCCAGCCACAGCACATCGCCCGCAACGGTGATGCCTTCAAACCCGAAGCGGGTTTCGTTGGCCGCCAGTTCCGGGGGCAGGCCGATGGTTTCCTTGATCTCGCCCTTGTCGTTCACATACACGATGCCATGCGGAACCATCTTGTCGCTGCGGCCCTCGGTAGCAATCCAGAAGCCGCCCTCGCCATCGGCGGCCAGCCCCTCGATGTCCATCAACTGCGCCGGGTTGCCGCCGCGCGTCACCGGCAGCGCCGCCGTGATCCGGGCCGGCACCTGCGTCGCGTCGATGGTATAGATCGTCGGCGCCGCCCCCAGGGCCGAGTCATTGGCGGCATAAAGCCGGCCCGGCGTGGCCGGGTCGGCCGCCAGCGCCGACAGCGCCGCCCAGCCGATCAGCGGATCGCTGCCCGCGCTGGTGATCATCGGATAGACGGCCGTGCCTTCGGCCCGCGCGTAAACCATCACATGCGCCGGGGCGAGACCGTCTTCCCGCAGGTCCACCTCATTCGCGGTGGCCAGCAGGCCGCGCGCCGGAAGGGCCACCATCCCCTCGGGCGACACGCCCGAGGGCAGAAGCTGCTTCAGCACCGGCGCCGCCGGATCGGTCAGGTCATAGACCGCCACGATGGAGCCGCGCTCCGACGCCACG
Source organism: Pseudogemmobacter blasticus (assembly GCF_003071405.1). Taxonomy (NCBI): domain Bacteria; kingdom Pseudomonadati; phylum Pseudomonadota; class Alphaproteobacteria; order Rhodobacterales; family Paracoccaceae; genus Pseudogemmobacter; species Pseudogemmobacter blasticus. Next base: position 1,790,261 of record NZ_CP020470.1, read on the forward strand.
AACAACAGCCGCGTGCCGTCGAAGGTGGCCACCTCAACCGATTCCAGCTCGGCGCCCTTCTTGTTGCGGAAATCGGGGTAATGCCCGATGGCGGCAATCTCGCGCTCAAGGCTGGCGCCCGATTCGTAGACCACCGTCCCGTCCTTCTTCCAGATGGTGAAGGACCGCGACCCGCCTTTCCAGTCGCCCTCGTTCGCCGTCACGAAATGATCGGCGTCGATCCACTTCACCCCGTCGGGTTCGCGCAGCACGCCCTTGGCGCTGCCGGTGAAATCCAGCCGCCCGTCCTTTTTCGTGTCGATCCCGTCCAGATCCACCGCCCCGGCGCTGAAATGGCTGGCCACCTTGCCATCCGCACCGATCACCAGGATGTGGTTGTTCTCCTGCAAGGTCACCACGATCTCGCCCGCCTCGTTCACCGCCAGGAACTCGGGCTCGGGGTCTTCGGGGGCCACCTCGGCCAGCCCGGTCACGTCGATCTTCTGCAACCCGGCGCAATCCACCGCGCCATCCTTGACCGGCAGCCGGACGACATAGCCCGCCGGCATCTGCGGCAGGTCGCCATCGGCCACGTCCTCATCGCGCTCGTTCTCGATGGCGACAGCGATGAAGCTGCCATCCGGCGCGCGGGCCACCGAATCCGGCTGACCGCCCAGATCACATTCGGCCACCACGGCCTTTTTCGCCAGATCCACCGTCACCAGCTTGCCCGAAGGCGCGGCGCGGCTTTCGCTGGTGTTCACGCCCGCGAAAGCCAACCCGCCGATCACCACCGTCGTCGTCGGCTCGCCCCCCATCACCACATTGCCCAGCGGCCTGGGCGCGGCGGGGTCGGTAATGTCCACCATCCCGATCACGCCCAGCGGGCTGTCGGAATAGATCAGCGTCATCCCGTCCTCGGTCGCGGTGATGATCTCGGCGCTGGTGGCGCGGGCGCGGTCCTCGCCTTCGGCCATGTTGTCGGGCGTGGCAAAAGATGCAACGCGCTTGAACACCGGCTCGGCCAGCGCGGGCAGGGCCGCAGCCAGCGCAAGGGCCGAGGTCAGGCAGAGATGGGGAAAACGCATGGGGCCAGTCCTCTGGTTCGAGTCAATCGGCCAGAGGAATGGCCCCCGCAGGTCACGGCCCCGCGACAGGGCCGTGACAGGACCGTGACGCTTTGATCAGCCCACCACGTTGAAGCCCGGACCGTAAGGATAGCCGGTGATGTTTTCGGCCCCGTCCTCGGTGATGACCAGAATGTCATGCTCACGATAACCGCCCGCGCCGGGCTGGCCATCGGGAATGGTCAGCATCGGCTCCATGCTGATCACCATGCCCGGCTCCAGCACGGTGTCGATGTCCTCGCGCAGTTCCAGCCCCGCCTCGCGGCCGTAGTAATGGCTGAGAACGCCGAAACTGTGGCCATAGCCGAAGGTGCGGTATTGCAGCATCTGTCGCTCGGACAGGAAATCGTTGATCTGCGCCGTCACCGCCGCGCAGGACACGCCCGGTTTCAGCAGGCTCATGCCGTATTCATGCGCGGCCACGTTCGCCTCCCACACCTTCAGGCTGGCCGGGTCCACCTCGCCCAGGAACAGCGTCCGCTCCAGCGCGGTGTAATAGCCGCTGATCATCGGAAAGCAGTTCAGGCTGAGAATGTCGCCGCGCCGCAGCTTGCGGTTGGTCACCGGGTTATGCGCCCCGTCGGTGTTCAGCCCCGACTGGAACCAGACCCAGGTGTCGCGGTATTCCGCATCGGGAAACCGCTTCGCGATCTCGCGCTCCATCGCATCCCGCCCGGCGATCGCGATTTCCAGCTCGCTCGCCCCTTCGGCAATCGCCTCGCGGATGGCATAGCCGCCCACGTCGGCCACATTGGCACCATGCTTGATCAGCGCGATCTCGGCTGCGGATTTCATCATCCGCTGCTGCATCGTCGCGGCGCTGACATCCACCCCGCGCTTCGGCCGCAGGAAGGTGTTCAGCTTCTCGGCCCGCTCCATGGTCAGGTGATCGGCCTCGCAGCCGATGGCCTTGCCGGTGCCGGTGATCCCCGCCACCACGCGCCAGAAATTGTCACGCGCCCAGTCGGTATAGGTGATGTTGTCGCCGATGCTGCGCCGCCAGGGCTGGCCCGCGTCAATGCCCGCGCTGACGGTGATGCAGTCGGTCTTCGTCACCACTGCCGCATAGGGCCGGCCAAAGCTGCAATACAGGAACCCGGAATAATAGGCGATGTTGTGCATACTGGTCAGCACAACCGCATCCAGATCATGCAGCTCCATGATGTCGCGCAGGCCCTCCAGCCGGTCGTGATATTCCTCATCGGCAAAGGGCAGCGCGTGCTTCTGGCCGCCGTTGTGAAAGCGGTACTGTTCGGGACGGTTCACTGTCATGTCAGACCCCATGTGGCCGGGGAATGCCCCTGTCGCGGCGAGACCCCGAAAGGTCCCGGCGTACAGGACGAAGGCGGAAGCTCCGCAAGCAGAAGGGCCGGGGCCCCTGTGGCGACGCCATCGCCACGGCTCGGGGCAAACAGTGCCGCAAGCGGGCACCGGGCGCAAGACCCGTGCCCCTTCCCCCGCCGCCCCCTTCCCCGCTAGGCTGCGCCATCACCCGAAAGGACGCGCCATGCAGCCCGGACCGCTGAACCTGATCACCGATGTCGCCGGCCTGCGGGTGGGCCAGGCGCAGGATGAAACCTTGCGCTCGGGCGTCACCGTGCTGACCGCCGACCAGCCCTTCACCGCCGCCGTGCATGTGATGGGCGGCGCCCCCGGCACCCGCGAGACCGACCTGCTTGCCCCCGACCGCATGGTGCAGGCGGTGGATGCGCTGGTGCTGTCCGGCGGATCGGCCTTCGGGCTGGACGCCTGTTCCGGCGTGATGGACGGCTTGCGCGCCATGGGCCGGGGCTTTGCCGTGGGGCCGGCGCGCGTGCCCATCGTGCCGGGTGCCATCCTGTTTGACCTGCTGAACGGCGGGCAGAAGGACTGGACCGCGAACCCCTATGGCGCACTTGGCGCCGCCGCACTGCGGGCGGCTGATCGCCGCTTCGCCCTTGGCACCGCCGGCGCCGGTTTCGGCGCGATGACCGGCACGCTGAAGGGCGGGCTGGGGTCGGCCTCCTGCCTGCTGCCCTCGGGGCTGACCGTGGGCGCGCTGGTGGCGGTGAACGCGCTTGGCTCGGCCACGGTGGGCGAGACGGGGCATTTCTGGGCGGCCCCCTTCGAACAGGGCCGCGAATTCGGCGGCCTTGGCCCCGCGCCGCAGATGCCGCTGCCCGCCCCCCTGCCAACCAAGCGGCTGGGCGAGGCGACGACCATCGCCATCGTCGCCACCGATGCCGCGCTGACCAAGGCGCAGGCGCACCGTCTGGCGGTGGCCGCGCATGACGGCATGGCCCGCGCGCTGGTCCCTTCGCACACGCCGCTGGACGGGGATCTGGTCTTTGCCGCCGCCACCGGGGCGCGGGCGCTGGCCGACCCGGTGACCGACACGTTCCAGCTTGGCCATGCCGCCGCCACCTGCCTGGCCCGCGCCATTGCCCGCGCGGTGTTCCTGGCCCGCCCGATGCCGGGCGACCTGCAACCCTGCTGGGCGGTGCGGTTCGGGCAGGCACCGGCGGGCGGCTAGGCGGACCGGGGCGCTACCACCGTTTCAGGGCCGCTTCGTCTTCGTCCCTTGCGGTCACCCATTCCGCCCCCGACGCGCCGATTTCCTTCTTCCAGAACGGGGCGCGGGATTTCAGGTAGTCCATCAGGAACTCGGCCGCGTCAAAGGCCGCCGCCCGGTGCGCCGCGGCGGTGGCAACCATCATGATCGCCTCGCCCGCCGCCAGCCGCCCGAAACGGTGGATCACCAGCGCATCGACCAGCGCCCAGCGCCGGGCAGCCTCGTCCAGCATGGCGCTGATCGCTGTTTCGGTCATGCCGGGGTAATGCTCGATCTCCATCGCGGCCAGCGCACCGCCATTGTCGCGCACCAGCCCGGTGAAGGTGACAACGGCCCCCGCCCCCGGCGCCGCCGCCGCAAACCGCGCCGCCTCGGCCCCCAGATCGAAGGGCGCGGATTGCACCGCGACCCGCATCTCAGCCCCCGGTCATCGGCGGAAAGAACGCCACCTCGCGCACCCCCGCCAGCGGCGCGTCGAAATCGGCCAGGCGCTGATCCAGCGCCACCCGCAGGCTGGCCCGGTCGGCAAAGGCCAGCGCATAGCGGTCTTCCCGCGCGGCCAGCTCCTCGACCAGCGCGGCCACCGTCGGCGCCGCCGTTTCCACCCGTTCGCGCGGCACCCCCACCCGTTCGCGCACCCAGGCGAAATACAGGATGTCGATCATGGGTCTTCCTTCAGGAAGGGCTTGGCCTTCGTGAAATATTCCCAGCCCGTCAGCGCCGTCAGCCCCGCCGCGATCCAGATCAGCACCAGACCGGCGATATTGGCGAAGGACGCGCAGTCACGCTTGCCGCAGGCGCGGATCGGGTCGGCCAGGCCATGGCTGACCGCCTCGGCATATTGTTCGGGCGTCATGCCCTGCATCGCCACGCCGTTCAGATATTCCAGCCCGGTGCCCAGGAACAGCGCGGCAATCGCCACCATCTGCGCCGTGGTCTTCCACTTGGCCAGCTTCGTCACCTTGAGAAGGCCGCTCTTGTGGCCCAGGAATTCGCGCAAGCCCCCGACAAACACCTCGCGGAACAGGATCACCGTCGCCGGCAGGATCAGCCAGGGATTCATGCCGTTATAGCCGGTCAGCACCATGATCGCGATCACCACCATAGCCTTGTCGGCGATCGGGTCCAGCATGGCGCCGAACTTCGATTCCTGTTTCCACAGCCGGGCCAGATAGCCATCGAACCAGTCGGTGATGGCGGCGCCCACGAACAGGCCAAGGGCGAACCAGTCGGCCCAGGGGCGATGGAAATACAGGAACATCAGCGCCACGCCGGGGGCCGCGAGCAGACGGATGAACGTCAGGGTATTGGGGATCGTCCAGGTCATACCGGATTGGTAGCCGATGCAACCCGGCGTGGGAAGAGCGGCTTGCCATGATAACGGCGCGGGCGGGGCGCGCGGCCGCCCCCTATGCCGTCATTCCGCGGCAAGCCCGGCCTGCGGCCTGCGGTCGCGCAGGGCGGCCAGACCATGTTCCATGGCCAGCGTCCGGTCCATCATCGCCCGCAGACTGCCCGAGATCGCGGCCTGCACGCTGTCGATCCGGTCGATGGTGGCGGTCAGCGCGTCCTGGCTTTCGGCCGACTTGCGGCTTTCCACCCGGGCCAGGATACGGATGGTATCCAGCCCCAGGATCATGCGCCGCAAGTCATTGCTGACCGCGCTCAGCACCCCGGCCTGATGCGCCGCCTCCTCCAGCAAGGCGCGGGCGCGGGCCATGTTCTGCGCCCGGACCGCCCGCAGCATCGGCAGTTCCATCCGCCGCTCAACCCCGTGATAGCCGCCGGGCTGGCGGTCATAGGTCTGCACCAGTTCCTCCTGCAACCCGGCACAGCCCGAAAGGATCAGGCTTCGCCGCAGGGCATGTGCCATGCGGGCGCAGGGGTTTTCCCGGCCCGAGACGAACGCGGACAGCCGGCGCGAAATCTCGTCCGAGGCGGTCTTGTAGTTGACGGCGATCTGGCTCAGCGGGCCGCCCTGCGCCTCAAGCCGGGCGGCAGCAAGGCGCATGTTCACCGGCAGGATCAGCAGATCGGCAAAGCGGGCCATCAGCCGCGTCTGTTCCTGCAGGGTTTCCTCCAGCAGCCCCACCAGCAGCGCCTGCGCCTCGACCCGCGGGTCCGGGTCGCGCCCAAGCGCCCGGTTGCGGGCGCGCATCTCTTCGGTCACGGCGCGGGCGGCAAAAGCGTCATAGCCGGAAAACCCCAGACCGGAAAGCTGCCCCGCCAGTTCGTCGGCCGAAGCCTGGGGCGACAGGCCCTCGTCAAGCTCGCGCCGGCGCAGGCGGGCATACAGGTCGCGCAGCGTACCAAACAGCGGGGCTGACGGCCGCATCCGCACCGAGAAATAGCCCCCCTCGCATGGCATGGCGGCGGCCAGCACCCAGTAACCGGCCCCGTCCTTGCGACGGTTGCGCACATAGCCGACCGCCGGTTCCCCCTGTTGCAGCAGCGACCAGAACAGATGGAAGAACCCCGCCGGCATGTCGGGGTGGCGGATCGCCCGGTGCGGCGCCCCGATCAGATCGCGCCAGTCGATCCCGGTCATCCGCTGGAACACGGCATTGCCGGACAGGATCACCCCGCGCGCATCGGTGCGCGAATAGATCAGTTCGCCAAAGCCGAAACCGGCATCGGGCGGGGCGGGGGGCAACAGGGCAGGCGTCGGGCCGTGCATCGGTATCACCGTCAGGAAAGCTGGCCCCCATCCTGGGCCCGCTTCCTTACCAACAGGTTTCCGGCCGAAAGCTGCCCTAGTCGCGGTGGAAGAAATTGTAGACCGTCTCGGCCATGGCCTGCGAAATGCCGTCCACCGCCATCAGGTCGGGCAGGGCCGCGCGCGACACCGCCTTGGCGCTGCCGAAATGCGCCAGAAGCGCGCGCTTGCGCGTGGCGCCCACGCCGGGAATTTCATCCAGCGGCGTTGCCGCCACCGCCCTGGACCGCTTGGCCCGGTGCGCGCCATTGGCCCAGCGGTGCGCCTCGTCGCGCAGGCGCTGCACGAAATACAGCACCGGGTCGTTGCGTTGCAGCGCAAAGGCCGCCTCGCCGGGGCGGTGGAATTCCTCTTTCCCGGCGTCGCGGTCAATGCCCTTGGCCACGCCGACCACGGGAATGTCCTCCACCCCCAGGGCGGACAGGATTTCCATCACCGCCGAAACCTGCCCCTGCCCGCCGTCGATCAGCAAGAGGTCGGGCCAGGTGTCGCCCCGGCGGTCGGGGTCTTCCTTCAGCAGCCGCTCGAAGCGGCGGGTCAGCACTTCGCGCATCATGCCAAAGTCATCGCTGTTCGCGCCCGCCTCCGACCGGATGTTGAACTTGCGATACTGCGATTTGACAAAGCCTTCCGGCCCGGAAACGATCATGCCGCCCACGGCATCGGCGCCCTGGATATGGGCGTTGTCGTAAACTTCAATCCGCTGCGGCGGGCCGTCCAGATCGAAGGCCTCGGCCAGACCCTGCAACAGCTTCATCTGCGTGCTGGATTCCGACATCCGCCGCGCCAGGCTTTCGCGGGCGTTGCGGGTGGCGTTCTCCACCAGCTCGGCCTTTTCGCCGCGCAGGGGCACCGCCAGTTCAACCTTGCGCCCCGCCCGGTCAGACAGCGCCTGCGCCACCAGATCGGGGTTTTCAACGCCATGCGACAGCAGGATCAGCCGGGGCGGGTCCTTGTCGTCGTAGAACTGCGTCAGGAAGGCCTCAAGGATTTCCGGCTCTTCCGCGCCCGACCCGGTTTTCGGATAGAAATCCCGGTTGCCCCAGCTTTGATGCGCCCGGATGAAGAACACCTGCACGCAGGCCTGACCATGGTCCAGATGCAGCGCCACCACATCCGCCTCGGCCACGCCGCGCGGGTTGATGCCCTGCGCCGACTGCACCGCCGTCAGCGCACGGATGCGGTCGCGCAGCGCGGCGGCGCGCTCGAACTCCATCGCCTCGCTGGCCTCGGCCATCGCCTTTGCCAGATCGGCCTGCACCGTGGTGGACTTGCCTTGCAGGAACCGCTCGGCATCGGCCACCAGCCCGGCATAGGCCACCTCGTTCACCTTGCCCACGCAAGGCGCCGCACAGCGCTTGATCTGGAATTGCAGGCAGGGCCGGCTGCGCCCGGCGAACATGCTGTCGCTGCAATTGCGCAGCAGAAACACCTTCTGCAACTGGTTCAGTGTGCGGTTCACCGCCCCCGCGCTGGCGAAGGGGCCGAAATAGCTGCCCTTCTCCTTCTTCGCGCCCCGGTGCTTCTTCAACTGCGGGAACGGGTGTTCCTTGCCGATCAGGATGTTCGGGAAGCTCTTGTCGTCCCGCATCAGCACGTTATAGCGCGGCTTGAGCTGCTTGATCAGGTTCTGTTCCAGCAGCAGCGCCTCAACCTCGGTGCGCGTGGTCAGGAACATCATCGACGCCGTTTCGTCGATCATCCGCGCGATCCGCGCCGAATGGCCCGAAGGCCGGGCATAGTTCGACACCCGCGCCTTCAGATTGCGCGCCTTGCCGACATACAGCACCTCGGATGCGGCATTCAGCATACGATAGACCCCGGGCGAGGCGTCCAGCGTTCGCAGGTAATCCTGAATCACCTCATGCCCGGTGCGGGGGGCGTCGGTCATGCGAATTGTCCGGTTTCCAAGTCATCGATTCTTCGGGGGTGCTGCACTGAACCACGCCCCCGGGCAAGAGGAAAGCTGTCCACGGTTTCTGTGGATAACTGCGGGGAGAAGATTTCGCCCCGGGCCGGAATCCCCTGATTTCAGGGCCCTTGCAACGACTTGCACAAAAAACAGGCAGACTGGCAACCCGTTGTTTATAAAGGAAAGAAAATTCCACGTCTGACAAATACCTGAGATTCCAGCAGTTTTTGTAACGTGTCTGTGAAATGCGTGTTCGAAGTGGACAACTTCCCTCGGGTCACTCGACGCCCAGCACATCCGGGGTCTTCCAGGCCAGGTGCTGCCCCCCGTCCACGGCGATCATCTGCCCGGTCACGGCAGGCGCATCCAGGAAAAATCCAAGCGCGGCAACAATATCGCCCTCGTTCGCACCGCGGTTGAGGATGGTCGCCGCGCGCTGCCGCGAAAAGTGTTCCTCGCTTTGCCGCCCGCCGCGCAGCGTGGGGCCCGGGCCAATGGCATTGACGCGGATCTGCGGCGCCAGCCCCTGCGCCGCGCTTTGCGTCAGCGCCCACAATCCCATCTTGGCGATGGTATAGGTCGAGAACTCGGGCGTGGGCTTCCAGACCCGCTGGTCGATCATGTTCACCACCAGCCCCTGCGCCAGCGGTTCGCCCGCCGCATCCGGCACGGCCGGCGGGCACTGGCGGGCAAAGTGCTGGATCAGCACATAGGGCGCGCGCAGGTTCGATTCGATATGCCGGTCCCAACTGGTGCGGGTCGCGGTGTCGATCCGGTCGTATTCAAAGATCGAGGCATTGTTCACCAGCACCGTCAGCGGCCCCAGCGCGGCGGATGCGCGTTCGACCAGCGTCTCGACCTGCGCCTCGTCCAGAAGGTCGGCCTGCAGCGTGACGGCGCGGCGCCCCAGGGCGCGGATCTCTTCCGCCACCGCCTCGGCCTCGGGGCCCGAACCGGCGTAATGCACGGCCACGTCATGGCCGCGCCGGGCCAGATACAGCGCCATCGCGCGCCCCAGCCGGCGCCCGGCCCCGGTGACCAGCGCCGTCATTTGCGCCTCCGGCAGTCGCAGGTGCCGCGCCCGATCCTGGGGCGGCCGCAATCGGGGCAGAACGCCCCCTTCCGGCGGCCCAGCCCGGGCAGGCTGTTGGGGAACAGCAGCTTGCCGACCATGCCCACCAGAGCCATGGCCAGCAGAAAGATCAGGATGGTCTTCACCAGCATGTCACAGCCCGTATCCCGACCACAGCGCCCGCTCTTCCACCGCCGCCATTGCCGTATCGGCGGCGGCCAGCCCGAAGCGCTGCGCCAGGCTGCGCTTCTGCGTCAGCGGCACCAGCCGCACCTTTTCGCCGTAAAGCTCCATCAGCTTGGGCTTCAGATGCGCCAGCCCGTCCACCAGCCCCAGCCCCACCGCCGCCTGCCCGACCCAGATGTCGGCATTGAACAGGTCCGCCGCCGGGTCCAGCCGCGCGCCGCGGCGGGCCTTCACATGGGCGATGAAATTCTCGTGCAGCGGCGACAGCAGCGCCCGGATGCGGGCCACGTCCTCATCCGTCTGCGGCTTGAACGGATCGGCAAAGCTCTTTGACCGCCCGGCGGTGTGAACGCGCCGCTCCACCCCCTGCCGCTGCATCAGCTCATGGAGGCCGAAGCCCGAGAAGATGACGCCGATCGAGCCGACGATGGAACTGGCATCCACCCAGATGTCATCCGCCGCACAGGCCAGCCAATAGCCGCCCGAGGCCGCGATATCCTCGACGAAGGCATGGACGGGCACCTTCTTCTCGTCCGCCAGCCGGCGGATGCGCGCCGCGATCAGGCTGGATTGCGCCGCCGATCCGCCGGGCGAGTTGATCACCAGCGCCACGGCGGCGGGCTTGCCGCGGGTGAAGGCGCGTTCGATCAGCGGCGCAAGGGCCGCATCGTTCAGCGCCCGCCCGCCCGAGCCGATGGTGCCCTGCAGGCGAATGACGGGCACGGTGGCGGGTTTGGGCAGAAAGGGGATGAGATGGCGCATGTCGCAGAGGTAGGCGCTTCCCCGCCCCCCGACAAGGGAAACCCTGCGCGCTGCCCCCCCGCTTTCGCCGCTTGCCGTGGCCGGGCGGGCGCGGCACCTTGGCGCCCATGATCGACAAGCTGGAAATGTTCATCGCCCTTGCCCGCGAACGCCACTTCGGCCGCGCGGCCGAAGCCTGCGGCGTGACGCAACCCTCGCTCTCCTCGGCCATCCGCCAGCTTGAGGATCAGCTTGGCGTGCAGCTTGTGTTCCGCGGCCGCAGTTTTCAGGGCCTGACGCCGGAAGGCCAGCGCGTGCTGGACCGCGCGCTGCGCATCGTGGGCGACACCCGCGCGCTGAAGGATGAGATGCGCAGCCTGAAGACCGGCCTTACCGGCAACCTGCGGCTGGGGGTCATTCCCACCGCCCTGCCCATGGTGGCCGACCTGACCCGCCCCTTCCTGACCCGCCACCCCGGCCTGCGGGTGCAGATCCTGTCGCGCACCAGCACCGAAATCCTGGCCGGGCTGGACAGTCTCGATCTGGATGCCGGCATCACCTATCTGGACAACGAACCGCTGGGCCGCGTCAGCCGCGTGCCCCTTTACACGGAATTCTACCGTTTCCTCTGCGCCCCCGGCAGCCCGCTGGCCGCCCGCGAGCGCGTCACCTGGGCCGAGGCCGCAGGCGAACCGCTGTGCCTGCTGACCGGCGACATGCAGAACCGTCGCATCGTCAACCAGCATCTGGCGGAGGCGGGCGTGCGCGCCGCGCCAACCATCGAATCGAATTCGACCATCGCGCTGGTGTCACATGTGATGACCGGCGCCTGGTCCAGCGTGGTGCCGATGCGGCTGGCCACCCTGTTCGCGGCCGGCGGCCAGTTGCGCGTGATCCCGCTGGTTGACCCCGAAGCGGAACATCTTGTCGGCCTGATCGCGCCGAAGCGCGACCCGCAAACCCCCATGCTGGCGGCGCTGATCGACGCCGCCGAACGGCTGGGCGCCCGGCCGGGGCGGCCCTGACCGGACCGCCGCCGCGTCAGCCCTGTTCTGACTGGCGCACATGGCGCCAGCGCTGCGGATCGGTGCTGCGGGCAATCTTCAGATAGGTGAAGACCCCGGTGAACAACCCCGCCGCGGCCAGCAGCAGCGCCACCGTCACATGGCCGGTGTTTTCCACCCCGGCGGTCAGCGCCAGATAGCCGAAGGCCCAGAAGCCCGACCAGCTTATCACGCAGACTGTGGCGATCATCTTGTTCATCCCGTCTCCTCCCGTCTGCCCGGATTAGAGGCGCCTCCTCCGGCTTTTCCCTTGAAGTCTAATGCAAGATTTCCCCCTGTCGCGACAATTCGTCGCTGCGGCGGCATCGCTGCATTGCAGCGTGACGCAGGGTCCGAACACGCCTCGCTGCGGCTGGACGCCGCCTTGGCCGGGCAGTAAGGAGTGCGGCGAAATCAGACCGATGCGAAGGGGGACGCATGACACATCTCTGGATCAGGGCAGAACAACGCCCGAACGAAGAGCGCGTGGGGCTGCTGCCTGAAGGCGTTTCGGCGCTGATCGCGGCAGGAATCCGCGTCTCGGTCGAGGAATCCTCTGTCCGTGCCATCCCCATCGACGGCTACCGCACCGCCGGGGCCGAGATCGTTCCCGAAAATTCCTGGCCCGATGCCCCGCGCGACGCCATCATCTTCGGTCTCAAGGAACTGCCGGAAGACGGCACCCCGCTGCCGCACCGCCACATCATGTTCGGCCATGCCTTCAAGGGCCAGCCCGCCGGGCAGGAACTGCTGCGCCGCTTCGCCGCCGGCGGGGGCGCGCTGTATGATCTGGAATATCTGGTCGATGAAACCGGCCGCCGCGTGGCCGCCTTCGGCTACTGGGCGGGCTTTGCCGGCGCCGCCGTCAGCCTGCAATGCTGGGCCGCCCAGCAGCGCGGCGGCATCTGCCCGCCGATCTCGAAGGTGCCCTCGCGCGCGGCCCTGCTGGCGGCGCTGGAAGAAGACCTGAAGGGTCTGGAACGCCCCCGCGCGCTGATCATCGGCGCGTCCGGGCGCGTCGGCACCGGGGCCGCCGACCTGTGCGAAGCCATGGGCGTTGCCACCACGCTTTGGGGCCGGGCCGAAACCGCCAGCGGCGGGCCGTTCCCGCAGGTGTTGCAGCATGAAATCTTCCTCAACTGCATCCTGGCGCGTCCCGGCTGCCCGGTCTTCGTGCCGGCCAGCGCCAAGGCCGACCCCGCCCGCAAGATGACGGTGATCGGCGACATCGCCTGCGATCCCAGCTCGGAGTTCTCGCCGATCAAGGTCTATGACCGCATCACCGACTGGCAGGCGCCCGCGCTGCGTGTCCATGACACCCCGCCGCTGGACGTGACCGCCATCGACAACCTGCCCTCGCTGATGCCGGTGGAATCGTCGCAGGACTATGCGGCCCAGCTTCTGCCCTCGCTCCTGACGCTGACAGACCTGTCCGCCGGTGTCTGGGGCCGCGCCCGGGCCGAGTTCGACCGCCGCAGCGCCCTGCTGTAAGCCACGCCCCGCAAGCCCCCGCCCGGAGGCTTGCGCCAATTCCTGCCCCGTTTGCCGGGGCAAATCTGGGAGAACGACGATGATGATCCACTGGTGCGGAACCGGCCTGTCCTCGGGGCCCGGCCTGCGGCGCCTGATCGAGGCGGGCCATCCTGTTGCGGTCTGGAACCGCTATCTTGACCAGGCGCAGGATCTGGTCGGCGACATCACCACCGACATCCGTCTCTATTCGCTGGAAGCCCTGGCCGCCGCGCTGCAACCCGGCGACGTGGCCGTGTCGATGCTGCCCGCCGACCATCACGTCGGCATCGCCCGGATCTGTCTGGAAAAGGGCGCGAACTTCGTCTCCTCCAGCTACATCTCGCCCGAGATGCGCGCCCTGGACCCCGCCTTCCGCGAAAAGGGTCTGGTCAGCCAGAACGAAAGCGGCCTTGATCCGGGGCTTGATCACCTGATGGCGCATGACCTTGTGGCCCGCTACCGCGCGTCGAAGGTCTGTCACCCCGACAACGAGCTGTCCTTCCTGTCCTATTGTGGCGGGATTCCCCGGATTCCCAACCCCTTCCGCTACAAGTTCAGTTGGGCCCCCGCCGGCGTGCTCAAGGCGCTGCGGTCGCCCTCGCGCAGCCTGAGGAACTTTGCCGAACTGCGGGTGAACCGCCCGTGGGACGCGATCACCGACTATACCGCGCCCCTGCCGCAGCCCGAGGCGTTTGAAGTCTATCCGAACCGCGACAGCTATCCCTTCATCGAGGATTACCACTTCGACCCGGCCTGGAAGCTGCGCGATTTCGTGCGCGGCACCATCCGCCTGAAAGGCTGGGCCGAGGCCTGGGACGGCATCTTCCGCACCGTCGAAGGTCTGGAGGGCCGCCCCGATGCCGAAATCGACGCCCGCCTGAACGAGATGGCCGAAGACCTGCTCAAGGAAAACAGCTACGCGCCGGGCGAACCCGACCGGGTGGTGCTGTTCGTCTCGCTCAAGGCCGAACGCGACGGGCGGCCCGTGTTCCATGAAACCTGGGCGATGGATGCCTGGGGCGATGCGCGCGGCAGCGCCATGAGCCGGATGGTCTCGGTCCCGGTGTCGATGGCGGTCGAGGCGGTGATGAACCGCGAAATCCCCGCCGGCGTCCATTCCGCGCCGCGCGATCCGAAACTGGTGCTGCGCTGGCTCGACCAGACGCGGCAGATGGCCCAGTATCTGGAACGGGTTGACCATCTGGTCTGACGGCTGCGTCAACAGCGCGGGGGTGCGGCGCGTGACAGCGCCCCCGCTTGACGGTAAGGTTCCGGCTGCGATCCGGGGATAACCCGGACAGGGTTTGACAGGCATCTGGGCGCATGGGCAGGGAAGGCACAGCAGAACGCCGGGCCGGGCTGGCCAACCGCATTGCCGTCTGGCGTGCGGGCCGCGTCGCTGCGGCCACCGGCTTCGTCTCGCAGCCCGAACCGCGCTCGATGGGGCTTTACGCCCGTGGCAAGCAACTGGTGTCGGGCAACATCCTGTTCGCCGGCCACCTGGTCGAAGCGCCCGGCGCCCTGTTGTGGGACATTCCCGCCCCCGATGCCGCCTTTGCCGCCGAAGCGCAGGGTTTTGCCTGGCTGGACGATCTGGTCGCCGTCGGCACGCCCGAGGCGCGGCGCATCGCCCAGGGCTGGACCCGCGGCTGGATTGACCGCTTCGGCAACGGCAGCGGCCCCGGCTGGTCGCCCGAACTGACCGGGAGGCGGGTGATCCGGCTTCTGCATCACGCGATCTTCCTGCTGCACGGGCAGGACAAGCCCGCCAGCGATGCGCTGCTCACCAGCCTGGCCCGGCAGACCGCCTTCCTGGCCCGCCGCGCCGGGGCCGCCAGCCCCGGCCTGCCCCGGTTCGAGGCGCTGACCGGCCTTCTCTGCGCCAGCCTCGCCCTGATCGGGATGGAAGATCACGTTGCCCCGGCCACCTCGGCCCTGGTGCGCGACTGCACGCGCGAGATCGACGCCGCCGGCGGCATCCCCACCCGCAACCCCGAGGAACTGCTGGAAGTCCTGACGCTGCTGACCTGGGCCGCCCGCGCCCTGGCCGAGGCCGACCGCGACATCCCGCCCGAACTGGGCCAGGCCATCGACCGCATCGCCCCCTGCCTGCGCACGCTGCGCCATGCCGATGGCGGGCTGGCGCGGTTCCACGGCGGCGGCGGCGGGGTGGACGGGCGGCTGGATCAGGCGCTGGCGGCTTCGGCCATGCTGAAACCGCCCGGCCATCTGGCGCAGGCCATGGGCTTCATCCGGCTTTCCGCCGGCCGCACCAGCCTGATCCTTGATGCCGCCGACCCGCCTTCGGGCGCGGCCAGCGCCACCGCCCATGCCTCGACCGCCGCCTTCGAACTGACCTCGGGCCGCCGCCCGCTGATCGTGTCCTGCGGATCGGGCCTGTCCTTCGGGCCAGACTGGCGGCTTGCGGGGCGGGCCACGCAATCCCATTCCGCGCTGGCCATCTCCGGCTATTCCTCGTCGCGCTTCGGCACGTCGAAACAGCCCGGCGCCCTGGGCGACAGCGCCCGCGTCACCGCGCTGAACACCTGGGCCGACAGCGGCGCCGAGGTCTATGTGGCCCATGACGGCTGGTCGGCCACCCATGGCCTGACCGCCGGGCGCCGGCTTTCGCTCAGCACCAACGGGCGCCTGCTGACCGGAACCGACACGCTGACCGCCACCACCCCGGCGGAAATCGCCCGGTTCCAGGATCTGCTCACCCGGTCAAAGCTGGACGGCATCGCCTTCACCATCCGCTTCCACCTGCACCCCGATGTCGATGCCACGCTTGACATGGGCGGCACCGCCGTCTCGATGCAGCTCCGCTCGGGCGAGATCTGGGTGCTGCGCCACGATGGCCGCGCGCATCTGTCGCTTGATCCGTCGGTCTATCTGGAAACCGGCCGCCTGCGGCCCCGCCCCGCCTGGGCCATCGTGCTGACGGGCCGGGCACGCGAAAATGAAACGCGCATCGGCTGGACCTTGGCGAAGGCACAGGATACTCCCACCGGCATCCGCGACATTGGCCGGGAAGACCCGGTCTCTCTCTGACAGGCACCGGAGACCCCATGACAGCCCCCGTCCGCATCACCCGCGCCCTGATCTCGGTTTCCGACAAGACCGGCCTTCTGGACCTGGCCCGCGCCCTGCACGGGCATGGGGTGGAACTTCTGTCCACCGGCGGCACCTCGGCCCTGCTGCGCGAGGCGGGCCTTCCGGTGAAGGATGTCAGCGACGTGACCGGCTTTCCCGAGATGATGGATGGCCGGGTCAAGACGCTGCACCCCAAGGTGCATGGCGGCCTTCTGGCGCTGCGCGACAACCCCGCCCATCTGGCCGCCATGGCCAAGCACGGCATCGGCCCGATCGACCTGCTGGTGGTGAACCTTTACCCGTTCGAGGCGACGGTGGCCAAGGGCGCCGATTACGACACCTGCATTGAAAACATCGACATCGGCGGCCCCGCGATGATCCGCGCCGCGGCCAAGAACCACGCCTTCGTCGCCGTGGTCACCGACCCCGCCGATTACGCCCCCCTGCTGGCCGAACTGGCCGAACAGGATGGCACCACGCTGGCCTTCCGGCAGAAGCTGGCGCTCACCGCCTATGCCCGCACCGCCGCCTATGACACCGCCGTTTCCACCTGGATGGCCGGCGCCATCGGCGAAACCGCGCCGCGCTATCGCAGCTTTGCCGGCAAGCTGGCGCAGACCCTGCGCTATGGCGAAAACCCCCACCAGTCCGCCGCCTTCTACACCGATGGCTCGGGCCGCCCCGGCGTGGCCACCGCGAAACAGTGGCAGGGCAAGGAACTGTCCTACAACAACATCAACGACACCGACGCCGCCTTCGAACTGGTGGCGGAATTCGCAGGCCAAGGCCCGGCCTGCGCCATCATCAAGCACGCCAACCCCTGCGGCGTGGGCAAGGCCGCCAGCCTGCGCGATGCCTATCTGCGCGCCTGGCAGTGCGACCAGACCTCGGCCTTCGGCGGCATCGTCGCGCTGAACCAGCCGCTTGACGCCGCCACCGCCGAGGAAATCGTCAAGATCTTCACCGAAGTCGTCATCGCCCCCGGCGCCAGCGACGAGGCGAAGGCGATCTTCGCGGCCAAGAAGAACCTGCGCCTGCTGACCACCGAAACCCTGCCCGACCCGACGCGCGGCGTGCTGGCCTTCCGGCAGGTCGCCGGCGGCTTTCTGGTGCAGGATTCGGACGTGGACAGCGTCACCCCCGGCGATCTGCGGGTCGTCACCCGCCGCACCCCTTCGGCGCAGGAACTGGAAGACCTGTTCTTCGCCTGGAAGGTGGCCAAGCACGTCAAGTCGAACGCCATCGTCTATGTCAAGGACGGCGCCACCGTCGGCGTCGGCGCCGGCCAGATGAGCCGCGTCGATTCCACCATGATCGCCGCCCGCAAGGCCGGCGAGATGGGCACCGCGCTTGGCCTGCCCGAAACCCCGGCCAAGGGCTGCGTCGCAGCGTCGGATGCCTTCTTCCCCTTCCCCGATGGAATCGAGGTGCTCGCCTCGGTCGGGGCGACGGCGGTGATCCAGCCCGGCGGCAGCATGAACGACAGCGCGGTGATCGAGGCGGCAGACCGGCTGGGTCTGGCCATGGTCTTCACCGGCCAGCGCCATTTCCGGCACTGACACCATGCGGATCGCCACGCTTTCCGCCCTTGTGACCTTTGGCCTGGATCAGGCCAGCAAGCTGGGCGTGCTTTACGGCCTGCGGCTGGCCGAACGGGGCGAGGTGGACGTGTTCCCGCCCTACCTCGTGTTCCGCATGGCCTGGAACCGGGGCATCAACTTCGGCCTGTTTTCGGGCCATACCGACCTGACCCGCTGGGTGCTGATCACCATCGCGCTGGCCATCGCGGCCTGGGTCTGGGTCTGGGTCCGCCGCGACCGGCCCTCGCGCATCGTGCAGATCTCGGCCGGGCTGCTGATCGGCGGCGCGCTTGGCAATGTGGTGGACCGGCTGGCCTATGGCGCGGTGGCAGACTTCCTGAACATGTCCTGCTGCGGCTTCGAGAATCCCTATGCCTTCAACGTGGCCGACATCGCGATCTTCGCCGGTGCGGCCGGTCTGGCGCTTTTTGCCGGGCAATCAACCGGGCAAAAACCGCCAAAGCGCGGGAAACCCGACCGAAAGACCCCGTGACGGGGCAAATCCTTTGGGTTAAGACGGACGGCAAGACGAAGGTGGAGGCCGGAATGCAGGCAAGGACGGTTCGGCTCAGCGTCATCGCGACGATGGCGGCGCTTGCGCTGGCCGGTTGCGGCGACCAGGGCGACCCCAAGCTGATGAACATCCGGACCAAGGGCCCGGATGAATTCGCCATTATCCCGCCGAAGCCGCTGGAAATGCCCGAAAGCCTGAACGACCTGCCGGCGCCCACGCCGGGCGGATCGAACCGCAGCGACCAGCGC
Organism: Pseudogemmobacter blasticus; assembly: GCF_003071405.1. Classification (NCBI taxonomy): domain Bacteria; kingdom Pseudomonadati; phylum Pseudomonadota; class Alphaproteobacteria; order Rhodobacterales; family Paracoccaceae; genus Pseudogemmobacter; species Pseudogemmobacter blasticus. The sequence continues at coordinate 1,808,535 of NZ_CP020470.1, forward strand.
CCGCTGGATGATGCGGTGGTCGCCCTTGGCGGCCGGCCGGGCGCCAGCACCGGCATCCCGGCGGCGGATGGATCGCTCTTTGCCCATGCCAGCCGCTTCGGGCTGGATGGCGCGATCCGCCAGACGCTGGCCGCCGAAGATCTGGAATGGCGGCGCAAGCACAACGGCCTGGTGCTTGAGCGGCTTCTGAACGTGAACGTCTACTACAAGGCCTATCGCAAGATGTCGCTGGACCAGCACGCCGAACTGGCACGCTGGCGCAAGGCGGGCGCGCGCACGCCTTCGGCCCCGCCGCCCAAAGACGGCGAATAACCGGCGGTCACATCCGCGACAGTGCCGGCCGGCGCGGCTTGACCGCCCGGCCCGCCCCTTGCACCCTGCCCCCGGACCAACCGAGGTATCCCATGCGTCTGCCCCTGCGCCGGCTTCTGCCGCTGTTTCTTGCCCTTGCCGCATCCCTGGCCCCGCTGGATGCTGCCCGCGCCGAAACGGTTTCCACCTTCACGCTGAAGAACGGGCTTGAGGTGGTGGTGATCGAGGATCACCGCGCCCCGGTGGCCGTGCAGATGATCTGGTACAAGGTCGGCGCCGCGGATGAACCCGCCGGAAAATCGGGCATCGCGCATTTTCTGGAACACCTGATGTTCAAGGGCACCGACAAGATTCCCCCCGGCGCCTTTTCCTCGATGATCGAGGCGCAGGGCGGCGACGACAACGCCTTCACCTCCTGGGATTACACCGCCTATTTCCAGCACATCGCCGCCGACCGGCTGGATCTGGTGATGGGCATGGAAGCCGACCGGATGCGCAACCTGCGCCTGACCGAAGAGGATGTGACCACCGAACGGCAGGTCATTCTGGAAGAACGCGCCCAGCGCACCGATTCCAGCCCCGGCGCCCTGCTCAGCGAACAGATGCGCGCCGCGCAATACCTGAACGGCCCCTATGGCGTGCCCGTCATCGGCTGGCGGCATGAGATCGAACAGTTGAACCGCGAAGACGCGCTGGATTACTACCGCCGCTTCTATGCGCCGAACAACGCGATCCTGATCATCGCGGGCGATGTCACCCCCGATCAGGTGCGCGCGCTGGCCGAAAAGCATTACGGCCCGATCCCGCCCTCGGAAGGGCTGACGCCGCGCCTGCGCCCGCAGGAACCGCCGCAACTGGCCGAACGCCGGCTGGCCATGTCTGACCCGCGCGTGTCCGAACCCTATCTCTACCGCAGCTATCTGGCCCCCGAACGCAACCCGGGCGACCAGAAGGATGCCGCCGCCCTGTCGATCCTGGCCGAATTGCTGGGCGGCAGCGGCCAGACCTCGGTTCTGGCCCGCGCCCTGCAGTTCGACCGCCAGGTCGCGCTTTACACCTCGGCCTTCTATGACGGCACTTCGATCGACGACAGCAGCTTCGGCGTCTATGTCGTGCCCGCCCCCGGCGTCAGCCTGGCCAGTGCCGAAGCCGCGCTGGACGAAACCCTGACCCGTTTCCTGACCGAAGGCCCCGATCCGGCCGCCTTCGAACGCATCCGCACCCAGATGCACGCCTCGGAAATCTTCGGCAAGGATGACGTGCAGGGTCTGGCGCGCATGTATGGCGAAGAGCTGTCCATCGGCCTGTCGGTGCAGGACATCCAGAGCTATGACGATGTGCTGATGTCCGTCACCATCGACGATGTGATGAAGGTCGCCGCACAGGTGCTGAACCGCAATCAGGCCGTCACCGGCTGGCTGACCGCCCCCGAAGGCGCCCCCGCCCCCGACAGCGCCGCCCCCTCCCCCCTGCCGATGCCCGCGCCCGAGGAGATTCAGGAATGATGCTGCGCCCCGTTCTCGCGGCCCTCTCGCTGGTGCTGACGCTTGCCCTGCCGGCCCGCGCCGAAGTTGCCATTCAAGAGGTGAAGACCCCCGGCGGCCTGACCGCCTGGCTGGTGGAAGACCACGGCCTGCCCTTCGTCTCGCTGGAACTGCAATTCCGCGGCGGCACCTCGCTGGATGCGCCGGGCAAGCGCGGCGCGGTCTATCTGATGACCGGCCTGATCGAGGAAGGCACCGGCGACATGGACAGCCGCGCCTTTGCCGAGGCGCGCGACGGGCTCGCCGCCAGCTTCCTGTTCGATTCGGGCGCCGACACGCTGTCGGTCTCGGCCCGGATGCTGACCGAAAACCGCGATGCCGCCACCGATCTGCTGCGTCAGGCGCTGACCGCGCCCCGCTTCGATCAGGATGCCATCGACCGGGTGCGCGAACAGGTGCTGTCGGGCCTGCGCTCCGATGCGATGGACCCCAACGCGATCGCGCCGCGCATCTTCGACCGGCTGGCCTTCGGTGACCACCCCTATGGCACCCCCGGCAAGGGCACGCCCGAAACGATGGCCGCGCTGACCCGCGACGATCTGGTCGCCGCCCACAAGGCCACGCTGGCCCGTGACCGCGTGGTCATCGGCGCGGCCGGCGACATCACCGCCGACGAACTGGCCGCCCTGCTGGACAAGCTGCTGGGCGGCCTGCCCGAAACCGGCGCGCCGCTGCCCCCGCAGGCGCCCTGGACGCTCAAGCCCGGCGTGACGGTCGAGGATTTTCCCTCGCCGCAATCGGTGGTGTTCTTCGGCCAAGGCGGCATCCGCCGCGACGATCCCGATTTCTTCGCCGCCTTCATCCTGAACGAGGTTCTTGGCGGCGGCCGCTTCTCGGCCCGGCTGATGACCGAGGTGCGCGAAAAGCGCGGCCTGACCTACGGGATCGGCACCTATCTGGTGCCGATGGATCTGGCCGAAATGCTGATGGGCCAGTTCTCCGCCTCGAACGAAAAGGTGGCCGAGGCGATGGAGGTCGTGCGCGCCGAATGGGCCCGCATCGCAACCGAAGGCATCACCGCCGACGAACTGGCCGCGACCAAGACCTACCTGACCGGCAGCTATCCGCTGCGCTTTTCCGGCAATGGCCCGATCGCGAACATCCTTGTCGGAATGCAGATGGACGATCTGCCCATCGACTATGTGAACACCCGCAACGCCAAGATCGAGGCCGTCACGCTGGAAGACGCGAACCGCGTCGCCGCGCGGCTGTTCCAGCCGCAGGCGCTGCATTTCGTGGTGGTGGGCCAGCCGGCCGGCGTGACAACCGCCCCCTGAACGGGCCAGCGCCGCCCGGCGGGTGGCGGATTGCCGCAATCCGGCCGGGCGCTGGCGGAAATGCCGCTTTCCTTGGCGGCGCGTTGATGTATGCGCTTGCTCCTCGGGCCTGTAATCAGGGTGTGAAGCGGATGATTCCAAGGAACCTGATCCATCTCGTGCCCTCGCACGAAGGTCTCTGGCCCGAGTTCCGCCGCAACCTTGCGGATCTGGCCGCCGCCAACCCGGGCTGGACCCAGATCATCCTGTCCGATGCCGAGGCGCTGGATTTCGTCCGCCGCCATTACGGCCCGCGGGAACTGGACGCGCTGGCGCGCATCGACCCGGCCTATGGCCCGGCGCGGTCAGATCTGCTGCGCTATCTGGTCCTGCACCAGTTGGGCGGCGTCTATTTCGACAACAAGAGCGGCGCCTCCCGCCCGCTGGACCAGATCCTTCGCCCCGAGGATGAATATCTTGTGGTGCAATGGGACAACGGCCCCACGGGGGTTGATGCGGGCTGCGGTTTCCACCCCGAACTTTCGGCGGTCGAAGACGGCGAATACATCAACTGGGTGATGATCAGCCGGGCGGGCCACCCCTTTCTGGCCGCCGTGATCGACCGGGTGCTCGAAAATATCGAAACCTATTCGCGCCACCGCTTCGGCGTGGGCAAGAACGGCACGCTGCGCACCACCGGGCCCATCGCCTGCACGCTGGCGATCCACCCCATCCTGCACCGGCACCCGCACCGCCGGATCATCTGCACCGAGGAAGGCCTGCTTTATGCCAGCTCGGGCGACGGCTCACACCATACGCTGCGGCACAAGCTGCATTACAGCCGCCTGCTGCACCCCGTGGTGCGACCCGCCGCTTCGGCACCCCTGCATGAAAAGCTGGCCGCAAGGCTGACCCGCCCGCTTTATCTTGGCCACGCCTGGCTTCGCCAGCAGAACCGCCGCCGTCGCGATCGGTCCCGCCGGCGGCGCGGCCTTAATGGCCTTTGATCCGCTGCGGCTGATTGGCCCGCTTCTTGACGGACCAGAACACCCGCAGCGCCGTATGGACCAGCGGGTTCCGCACCTGGCTGAAGAATTCCGCCGGCACCGCCTGCCCCGGGCGCTTGGCGGCCACGCGCAGGAAGCGCGTCGCCAGGAACCAGTAAGACGGTGAAAGGTCCGGCACCGATGGCGCGTTGCGGCGGAACACGGTCAGGTAATTGTTGACGCGCTCGTCCAGATCACCCGCCGTCAGTTGCCGCGCCTGCCCCTCCTGAACCCAGCCGCGGTGGGTGCGCACCCCGGCCTGCACCGTGCGCCAGCCCTCATGGCCCTTTGCCAGCAGCCGGCAGCACAGGTCGGTGTCCTCATCGGTGCGCAGGGTCGTCTCCAGCCCGCCGATGGCCCGGAACACGGCAGCGCGCACCCAGAACCCCTGGTTCAGCCCTGCCACCTTCTTCCGCAACACCCCGCCGGGGCGCACCGGACCTTCGCGCCAGCGGCAATAGTATTCGGGCGCTCCGGGCTGGCCTGCCGCGTCATAGGTGACAACCTCCATCGCGGAATAGCCCCACTGGGCCCGGGGTTGCTGCGCGGCAATCTGCAGAACCTGTGCCGGATAGTCCGGCAGAACCTCATCATCGTCATCCAGGAACAGCAGGATGTCGCCCCGCGCCGCCGCCGCCCCCAGATTGCGCGCGGCCGAGGCGCCCGTCCGCCCCGCGCTGCGCACAATGCGCAGGCTGTCCGGCGCGGTCATCCCCGGTGGCGGGCGCAGCGGGTGCTGCACACCGTCATCCACAACCACGATCTCGCCCCCGGGCGGCAACCCCGCCTGCGCGGCCTTCACCGCACGCCACACCAGGGCCGGCCGGTCACAAGTGGGAATGATGATCGAAAGCCCTGCCTTACGCATCTGCTGCTCATCAAGAAGTAACTCTCCCTCTGGTAGAAAATTCTGCAGCCCGCGTCACCCGGCATTTTGCGCGGCCCGCCCGGCTTGGCGGAACTTCGCGCAAAAGGGGATCGGGCCACCTCCCGCCACCCGCGATGCCTGCACAGACGCCGCCCACAGGGCCGCCGCCACCGGCCTTTCCCGACTCGCCGCCACCTGCTACATATCGTCGGATGACGCTTCACACCCCCAAGATAGCCGATGCTTCCGGTCGGCCCGTCATCCGTCAGCTGGATGAAGCCGCCATCAACCGCATCGCGGCGGGCGAGGTGGTCGAACGCCCGGCGTCGGCGGTCAAGGAACTGGTGGAAAACGCGCTGGATGCCGGCGCCAGCCGCATTTCCATCGACTATACCGATGGCGGCAAGACGCTGATCCGCGTCACCGACGATGGCTGCGGCATGACCGCCGCCGACCTGCCGCTGGCCCTGTCGCGCCATGCCACATCCAAGATCGACGGGTCAGACCTGCTGAACATCCGCTCCTTCGGCTTCCGGGGCGAGGCGCTGCCCTCGCTTGGCGCGGTGGGCCGGCTGACGCTGACCTCGCGCGCGGCGGGGCAGGATGCGGCGCAGATCACCTGTCACGGCAGCCGCCTGTCACCCGTGAAGCCCGCCGCGCTGACCCGCGGCACCGTGGTCGAACTGCGCGACCTGTTCCACGCCACCCCCGCGCGGCTGAAATTCCTGCGCACCGACCGGGCCGAGGCGCAGGCGATTCACGAGGTGGTCAAGCGCCTTGCCATGGCGGAACCCACGGTCGGCTTCACCCTGTCGGAAATCGGGGCCGACGGCCCCCGCACCCTGCTGCGGCTTGATCCCGAACAGGGCGACCTGTTCGATGCGCTGCACCGCCGGCTGACCCGCCTGATCGGCGCCGATTTCACCGCCAACGCCCTGCGGATCGAGGCCGAGCGCGACGGTCTGGCGCTTCTGGGCTATGCCGCCCTGCCCACCTATTCGCGCGGATCGTCCGCGCAGCAATACCTGTTCGTCAACGGCCGCCCGGTCACCGACCGGCTGCTGCTGGGGGCGCTGCGGGCGGCCTATTTCGATTTCCTGTCGCGCGACCGCCACCCCGCCGCCGTGCTGAACCTGATCGTCGATCCCGAGCGGGTGGATGTGAACGTCCACCCCGCCAAGGCCGAGGTGCGCTTCCGCGAACCCGATGCCGCGCGCAGCCTGATCATCACCGCGCTGCGCACCGCGCTGTCGGGGGCCGGTCACCGCGCCTCGACCACGGTCGCCAGCGAAACGCTGGCCGCCTTCCGCCCCGAAAGCCCGCGCCCCGCGCAGGCCACGCTGGCGCAGGCCTTCGCCTTCCAGTCGCCCGCCCCTGCCCACGGCTTTGCCCCCGGTTTTGCCGAGGCGCCCGCCGCCCGGGTTGCCCTGGCCGACCCGCTTCCGCAGGCCCCCGAACCCGCGGCCCAGCACCCGCTGGGCGCCGCCCGCGCCCAGTTGCACGAAAACTGGATCGTGGCGCAAACCGCCGATGGCCTTGTGATCGTCGATCAGCACGCCGCGCATGAACGGCTGGTCTATGAACGGCTGAAACGCCAACTGGCCGAAACCGGCATCGCCCGCCAGCCGCTGCTGATCCCCGAGATCGTCACCCTGTCGCCGTCGGACGCCGCGCTGATCCTGTCGGCCGCGCCCGCGCTGGCCGAGGCGGGGCTGGTCGTGGAACCCTTCGGCGGCAGCGCGGTTGCCCTGACCGAAACCCCGGCCATCCTTGGCCCGGTCAACGGCGTGGCCCTCTTGCGCGACATTCTGGATGAACTGGCCGAAGGCGGCCACAGCGCCCTGACCCGCGCCCGGATCGACGCGGTGCTGTCGCGCATGGCCTGCCACGGATCGGTGCGCTCCGGCCGCCAGATGCGCCCCGAGGAAATGAACGCCCTTCTGCGCGAAATGGAGGCGACCCCCGGTTCGGGCCAGTGCAACCACGGCCGCCCGACCTATGTCGAACTGAAACTCGCCGACATCGAAAAACTGTTTGGCCGCCGATGATCACGCTGTTTGGCCAGACCTACGCCTGGAACGCGCCCGAAGTGCTGCTTCTGGCCGGCATCGCCCTTGTGCTGGCGCTGTTCCTGGGCCTGATCCTGCGCGCCGCACTGCGCGCCTCGGCCAGCGCCGACCCGCTTTTGCGAGAGGTGGTCTGGCTGTCCCAGAAGGTGCAGCACATGGGTGAGGCGCAGGAACGGCTGGCCGGCGGGTTGCACCATGTTTCCGAAGCGCAGGCCACCAGCCAGACCTCGATGATCCACCTTGTCGAACAGCGCCTGTCCGACGTGCAGCGCCAGATGACCGAGGCGCTGCACGGCACCTCGACCCGCACCGCGCGGTCCCTGGGCGAACTTCAGCAGCGGCTGGAAACCATCGACAAGGCACAGGCCAATATCGAGAAACTGTCGGGCAACGTGCTGTCCTTGCAGGACATCCTGTCGAACAAGCAGACACGCGGCGCCTTTGGCGAGATCCAGTTGCATGACATCGTGCAGAAGGCGCTGCCGAAAGATGCCTTCACCCTGCAGGCCACCCTGTCGAACGGCCGCCGCGCCGATTGCCTGATCCACCTGCCCAATCCGCCCGGCCCCATCGTCATCGACGCGAAATTCCCGCTTGAGGCTTATGAGGCGCTGCGCCGCGCCGAAACCCCGCGCCAGCAGCAGGAAGCCGCCAGCCTGATGCGCAGCGCAGTGCGCACCCACCTGCGCGCCATTGCCGAACGCTACATCCTTGACGGCGAAACCGCCGACGGCGCGCTGATGTTCCTGCCCTCCGAAGCGGTCTATGCCGAGCTGCACTCCAACTTCCCCGAGATCGTCCGCGAAGGCTTCGCGCTCAAGGTCTGGATCGTGTCGCCCACCACCTGCATGGCCACGCTGAACACCATGCGCGCCATACTCAAGGATGCCCGGATGCGCGAACAGGCCGGGGCAATCCGCCGCGAACTGGGCCTGCTTTACGCCGATGTCGAACGCCTGTCCGAACGGGTCGGCAATCTTGACCGGCATTTCTCGCAGGCCGCGAAAGACATCGAGGACATCCGCATTTCCTCGGACAAGGCCAGCAAGCGCGCCCGGCGGCTGGACAATTTCGACTTCGAGGAAATCGCCCCCGACAGCGCCGCGCAGGTGATCGGACCGCAGGCCGCCGAATGAGCAGGTTTCCCACCCTTGCCGGCCTTGCCGCCCTGATGGCCGGCACCGCGCTGCAGGCGGGCGACGTCACCATCCCCGGCCCGCAAGGCCCCCTGTCGGCCACGGCGATTGCCGTTCCCGGTGCAAGCCACGCGGTCGTGCTGATCCCCGGCTCCGGCCCGACCGACCGGGATGGCAATGGCCCGCTGCTGCAATCGAACATCTATCGTATGCTGGCCGAAGGTCTGGCGGCGGCAGGCATCGCCTCGCTGCGGGTGGACAAGCGCGGCATGTTCGCCTCTGCCCGCGCCATTCCAGACCCCAACGCCGTGACACTCGCCGCCTATGCCGAAGACGCCCGCGCCTGGGTCGGGCAGGCCCGCGCGCTGGCGCCCTGCGTCTGGCTGATGGGCCATTCCGAAGGCGGGCTGGTCGCGCTTCTGGCCGCGAATGACCCGCCGCCCGGCCTTTGCGGGCTGATCCTGCTGTCCACGCCGGGCCGCCCGCTGGGACAGTTGATGGTGGAACAGATGGCCGCCAACCCCTTCGCGGGGCTGCTGATGGCTGACATGAAAAGTGTCGTCGCCAGCCTGTCGCGCGGCGAAACCCGCGATCCGGCCACCCTTCCGCCCGGCCTGCAACCGCTGTTTCCCGCCGCCGTGCAGCCCTATCTGATCGACCTGTTTTCCTATGATCCCGCCACGCTGGCCGCCGGCTGGCCGGGGCCGGCGCTCATCGTGCAGGCCGGCAAGGACATCCAGGTTACCGCCGCCGACGCCGACCGCCTGGCCGCCGCCTTGCCGCAGGCGCAGCGGCTGACCCTGCCCGCCGCTACCCACATGCTGAAACCAGATCGCCCCGGCCTGCCGCTGGCCACCTATTCCGACCCGACAGCCCCGCTTGACCCCGGCCTGATTCCGGCGCTGGCCGGTTTCCTCGCCGCCCATTCCCCGGTTGCAGAATGAGACACCTCACCCCCGCCGATTACCGCGTGCAACCCTGGAAGAACGGCCTTGGCAGCACGGTCGAACTGTTCCGCGCCGAGCTGGACGGCGTGCTGCTGGCCCGCCTGTCCCGCGCCACCGTCACCGAAGACGGCCCCTTCTCGCTGTTTCCCGGTCTCAACCGCAACCTTACCGTGCTGACCGGCCCCGGTTTCCGGCTGGTCGGATCGGGCTTCGATCTGGATTGCGCGCCGCTGACCCCGGTCGCCTTTCCCGGCAGCGTGGTGATTGCCGCCACCGCCACCGGCGGCACGGCGTCCGAGGATTTCAACGTGATGACCGCCGATCACCTGCCCGCGCCGCAGGTGCAGATCGCGCGCGAAGGCAGCGTCCTGCCCGCCGGCGGGCTGCTGGCGCTTTACGCGGCCCTTGGCCCGGCCACGGTCAACGGCTCGCCGCTGGAAGAAGACCACCTGCTGCTGACCACCGGCCCCGCCCGCGTGCATGGCCGCCACCCGGTCATCGCGGCCCGGCTGTTCGGGCTTTAACCCAGCCAGCGCCGCGCCAGCGCATGGGCCCGGGCAAAGGCCGCCTCGGCCCCGGCAATCACCCGCGCCTCCTCGGCCGCGTTCAGGACCGGCGCGTCCAGCCCCGCCTTGAACGCCCGCCACACCGCCGCCGGCCCTTCCTCGGGGTCCACCATATGCCGCGCGCCGTGGCTTTCGCTCAGGCCAATCGCCCGGGCCGCCTTCAGCAGGAACGCCCCGCCCAGGTTCGACCCTTCCACCACATAAAGCCAGCCCAGCGCCTCGGGCAGCGCCACGCCTTCGGCGGCGGGCGGCCCCATCCCCTCGGGCGGCGCCAGCCCCAGATCGGCCAGATCGGCCCGCACCGCCTGCAAGCGGGCCATGCCCGCCAGACCGGGAATTGCCGCGTTCAGCGCCGCATCGGCATAGGGCCCGGCCACGTCGCGGTGAATCTCGTATTGCATCAACAGATAGCGGCCATAGCGGCCAAGGTCGGCAAAGGGGTTTGCCGCCATCACCCAGGCATCCAGTGCCTGATGCGTGTCATCCGTCGCCGCGCGCAGACGGTCGGCACGGCCGGGCTTGGGGGAAATCTCTGCGGTCATGGCACGGGCTTTCAGGCTGTCGCCCGACCTTCACCGATCCCCGGCGCCCAGACAAGACCACAGCCCGCGACACGATTGCCGGACGGCACCCGTCGCAGGCTACCGTCAGATCCGCATGAAGGGCTGCGCCAGCCGCGGGATCATGGCCTTGAACCGCAAGGGCGCGTCGGTCGCGGCCAGGCAGATGCAGTCCTCGCCCGGCTCGGCCACCGGCACATGTTCCAGATCGCCATCGGCAATCTCGACATCGCCGCGTGCGAAACGCCCGGTCGCATCGGAAAACGCCCCCTGCAGGACCAGCGTCATCTCAAGCCCCCGGTGCCCGTGATCCGGCACCGCCACACCCGCGGGAATGTACAGCAGCCGCGCCGCCGCCTGCCTGTCGGTCGGCAGGATCGCCTGCCGCACGCCCTTGCCCAGCGACCGCCATTTCACCGCCGACACATCGCCGCCCACATAGGCGGCCAGCGGGGCCGGGAACACGGACCGCCGGGGCGCCGGCTGCGGCACCGGGCGCGGCTCCTGCTCCAGCCCGTCCAGCCGCGCCAGACAGGCCTCCAGCGCGTCGTCGCCCATCGGCGCGAACCCGTCCTCGACCACGGCGCCGCCCACCGCCTCCCAGGCTTCGGACCGCGCCCGGCAGTCGTCGCACAGTGACACATGCGTCGCCACGACCAGCGCAAAGGCCTCGGGCAACTCGCCGGCCGCATAGGCCATCAGCAACGGTTCAGATAGGTGATGACGAATGGTCATGTGCCTCTCACTTCAACTCCTGGCGCAAACGGTCCAGCGCCAGCCTGATGCGCGACTTGATCGTTCCCAGCGGCAACCCCGTCTCGGTGGCGATCTCGCTGTGCGAGACCTCGCCCCAATAGGCCCGCTCGATCAGCGCGCGTTGGTTTTCCGGCAGGCGGGCCAAAGCCTCGCCCAGCCGCTCGGTCTCCTGCCGCACTTCCAGAACCTCGGCCTGATCGGGTTCAGGCTCCGGTCCCCAGGGCAGATCCTCCGGCTCGGGGCGGCGCGACCGGCGCAGCACGTCAATCCGGCGGTTGCGGGCAATGGTGAAGACCCAGGTCGACACGCTTGCCCGGGCGGGGTCGAACAGATGCGCCTTCTGCCACAGCACCGCCATGACATCCTGCGCGCATTCCTCGGCCAGGGCCGCATCCGCGCCCGACTTCATCAGAAAGCCCTTCACCCGGGGGGCAAAGTGGCGGAACAGCGCAGCAAAGGCCGCGCGGTCCTGACGGTCGCGCACGGCGGCAACCAGTGCCGCCCAATCCTGATTGTCCGATCTGTCCGCGGTCACATCCTTGCCTTGCTGCCAAATCCGTCGTTGCGCCGCACCATAGGCGGGCGCCGGCAGCGATGCATCCGATTTATCGTGACCAAGGGCGTCGAACATGATGCGGGGAATACGCGGCCCGGCGCCGGGCGGATCACCGCCGCAACCGGATTTCTGCAAATCCCCGCCCCGGCCTCCGGCGCTTGGCCCTGCAACCGGGCCAGGCTATAAGCCGCCCGAACAGCGGAACCCCGTCCTTGGTGACTGAATCCCCCTTCCTGACGCTGGCCTTCCTGCTGATCGCGCTGGTCTATGCCGCCGTCGGGCAGGCGGGCGCGTCGGGCTATATCGCCGCCATGGCCCTGGCCGGCTTCGCACCGCTTGCCATGAAGGCAACGGCGCTTGCGCTCAATCTGCTGGTGGCCTCCATCGGAACCGCACTGTTTCTCAGGTCCGGGCGGGTTTCGCGGCGCAATGTCTGGCCGTTTGCCATTCTCGGCTTCCCCTTTTCCATGCTGGGCGGCGCGGTCCACCTTCCCGAAGGGCTTTACTTCCGGGTGGTCGGCATCGTGCTGCTGCTGTCGTCGCTTCAGATGGCACGCGGCGCCCTGTCCGGCCCGCCCGCACAGCCCGCGCCCCCGGTGGCGCCCCCCTTTGCCGCCGCGCTGGCAACCGGGGCCGTGATCGGCTTCATCTCCGGCACAACCGGAACCGGCGGCGGCGTGTTCCTTGCGCCGGTCATCCTGGCCATGAACTGGGGCACCGCCCGGCAGACCGCCGCCACCACGGCGGTCTATAATCTTGTCAACTCGGGCGCGGCGCTGATCGGGGCGCAGGCCACCTGGCCCCAGCTTCCGGCCGCCTTGCCGGTCTGGCTGTTGGCCGTCGCGGTTGGCGGAACGGCGGGCGCGCTTCTGGGCAGCAGATACCTGTCCGACCGCTGGCTGCGCGGCCTTCTGGCCCTGCTCCTGCTGGTGTCGGGGCTCAAGCTGGTCTGGTAGCGGCGCCCCGGCCCGGCCCGCATTTCATCCCCCTTTCGCGAAAAAACCTGTAAGCTCGGCCTGACAAGGTGATCCGGGCGCCCCCGACTGCCGTAAGCACTTCAACATCCGCTCAGAATCGGGAACGCCGTTCATGCCCTTTGAAACCCTGACCCAGGCCCCCCGCCGCATTGCCGTGATCGGGGGGGGCATTTCCGGCCTGTCCGCCGCGCATCTTCTGGCCGATGGCAATGCCGTGGTGCTGTTCGAAGCCGAAGGCCGCCTTGGCGGCCACGCCCGCACCCTGATCGCCGGCAAGCGCGGCGACCAGCCGGTCGATACCGGCTTCATCGTCTATAACCGGGTCAACTATCCCAATCTGGTCAGGCTGTTCGAAAAGCTGGACGTGCCGGTTGCCGAAAGCCGCATGTCCTTTGCCGCCTCGATCGACGGCGGGCGGGTGGAATACGGCCTTGCCGACCTGAACACCCTGTTCGCCCAGCGCCGCAACATCCTGTCGCCGCGCTTCCTGGGCATGATCACCGACGTGCTGCGCTTCAACAAGCACGCCGAGAAGGTGGCGCAGGACGGCCGCATGACCATCCGCGAACTGCTGGACGAACTGGGCACCGGCGATGCCTTCCGCGACTGGTACATCACCCCCTTCTCGGGCGCGATCTGGTCCACCCCCACCGTGGGCATCCTGGATTTCCCGGCGCAGGCGCTGGTGCAGTTCTTCAAGAACCACGCGCTGATGTCGAACAGCGGGCAGCACCAGTGGTACACGGTGCGCGGCGGCTCGATCCAGTATGTCAGCCGCCTGCAGGCGCTGCTGGCCCGGCAGGGCGTCGACATCCGGGCCGGCAGCCCGGTGGCCGGCGTGCGCCGCGAACCCGGCGGCGTCATGGTCCGCGCCGAAGGCGGCGACTGGGAGATGTTCGACGAGGTGGTCTTCGCCACCCATTCCGACGTGTCGCTGCGCCTTTTGGCCGACGCCACGCCGGACGAACGCGCCGCCCTGGGCGCCGTGCGCTACCAGCCGAATGAGGCAGTCCTGCACGCCGACACAAACCTGATGCCCCGCATCCGCAAGACCTGGTCGTCGTGGAACTATGTCGAACCCAAGGGCGGCGCGCGCGACCGCATCGACCTGACCTACTGGATGAACTCGCTGCAACCCATCCCGCAGGATGACCCGCTGTTCGTCACCCTGAACGCCACCCAGGCGATCCGGGCCGACCTGATCCATGATGTCACCACCTTCCGCCACCCGGTCTATGATCTGGGCACATTGGCCGCGCAGGGGCAGGTCCGCGCGATGAACGGCACCCGCAACACCTGGTTCTGCGGCGCCTGGATGAAGAACGGCTTCCACGAAGACGGCATCGCCTCGGCGGTCGATGTGGTGCAGGGCCTGCGCACCCGCACCCCACAGCAGGCCGCCGCATGAGCGAGGTCGAACATATCCGCGGCGAAACCTTCCACGGCCGCAAGGGCGCTGTGAAGAACAGCTTCCGCTACGGTGTGGATTACCTGCTGCTTGACCCTGACCGCGCCACCGGCCCGCGCCTGTTCTCGCGCAACCGCGCCAATCTGGTGGCCCTGCATGACAGCGATTACGGCGGCCCCCCCGGCCAGGGCCGCGGCACCGCCTGGGTGCGCGAGGTGCTGGCCACCCACAACGCCCCCGGGTCAGACCATATCCTGCTGCTCGGCCAGCCCCGCGTCATGGGCTATGTGTTCAACCCGGTGTCGTTCTGGCTTTGCCATGATGGCAAGGGCAACCTGCTCTCGGTCATCGCCGAAGTCTCCAACACCTATGGCGACCGGCATTGCTACCTTTGCACCCATCCCGACGGCCGCCCGATCCAGCGCACCGATACGCTGACCGCGCAGAAGATCTTTCACGTCTCGCCCTTCCAGCCGGTCGAGGGGCGCTATGATTTCCGCTTCGACATCCGGCCAGACCGGGTGGGGGTCTGGATCGACTATACCTCGTCCGACGGCGGACTTTACACCAACCTCACCGGCCCCCGCGCACCGCTGACCAACCTTGGCATCCTGCGTGCCTGCCTGCGCCGCCCCTTCGGATCGCGCCGGGTGATGGCGCTGATCCACTGGCAGGCGCTGAAACTGTGGTGGAAGGGCGTCACCTTCCGCCCGCGCGGCACGCCCCCGGCCAAGAACGTCAGCCGCTGATGGCGCAGCGCCTGCCGGCCTGGTCGCTGTTCGCGGCGCTGATCGCCATGGCCGGCCTGCCGATCTACATCCACGCGCCCAAGTTCTTCGTCGACAGCTACGGCGTGTCGCTGGCCGCGCTTGGCGGCACGCTGGCGCTGCTGCGCCTGATCGACGTGGTGCAGGACCCCGCCCTTGGCTGGCTGGCGCAGGCCACCCGGCCGCACCGCCGCGCCATGGTGGCCGGGGCCGCCGCGCTGATGGCCGCCGCACTTTGGGGCCTGTTCGCCATTGCGCCGCCGGTGGCCCCGCTTCTGTGGTTCGCCCTGACGCTGACCGCCCTTTTCTCGGCCTTCTCCTTCCTGACCATCGTCTTTTACGCCGAAGGCGTTGCCAAGGCCGGCCGGCTTGGCCCGAACGGCCATATCCGCCTTGCCGGGTGGAGAGAGGCGGGCGGCCTGATCGGCGTCTGCCTGGCCGCGACCGCGCCGGTGGCGCTGTCGGCCCTGACCGACAGCCCCTTCACCGCCTTCGCCGCCGGTTTCGCGGCGCTTGCCCTGGCCGCCACGCTGGCGATGAACCGCGAATGGTCCACCGCGCCCGCCGAACCCGCGGCCCCGCTGGCCCTGTTCCGCCCCGCCCTGTCGGACCGGCTGGCCCGCCGCCTGCTGCTGATCGCGCTGCTGAACGCGGCGCCGGTCGCCGTAACCTCGACCACCTTCCTGTTCTTCGTCGAAAGCCGGCTGATGGCCCCGGGCGCCGAAGGCCCGCTCCTGCTGCTGTTCTTCCTCTCCGCCGCCGCTGCCGCGCCCCTCTGGACCCGCGCCGCCGCCCGCTTCGGTGCGAAACCCGTGCTTCTGGCCGGCATGGCGCTCTCCATCGCGGCCTTCCTCTGGGCCGCCACCCTGGGCGCCGGCGACACTGCGGCCTTCGCGGTGATCTGCGCCGCCTCGGGCGCGGCCCTTGGCGCCGACCTGACGCTGCTGCCCGCCCTCTTTGCCCGCCGCCTGTCGCAAGTTTCCGCCGGGACCGAGGCCGCCGCCTTCGGCCTGTGGTCCTTCGTGTCGAAACTGTCGCTGGCCCTGGCCGCCGCCACCCTGCTGCCCGCCCTGCAGGCCGCGGGCTTCATCCCCGGCGCGCAGAACCCCGAGCCTGCGCTTTTTGCCCTGA
Organism: Pseudogemmobacter blasticus; assembly: GCF_003071405.1. Classification (NCBI taxonomy): domain Bacteria; kingdom Pseudomonadati; phylum Pseudomonadota; class Alphaproteobacteria; order Rhodobacterales; family Paracoccaceae; genus Pseudogemmobacter; species Pseudogemmobacter blasticus. The sequence continues at coordinate 1,824,434 of NZ_CP020470.1, forward strand.
CGCTGATCTATGCCGCCCTTCCCTGCGTATTGAAGGTGACAGCCCTCGCGCTCCTGTCCCTCACCCCGGTATCGGAGACCTGATGTGACCTTCGCTTTCGCCTTCGCCCTTGGGGCCGCCTTCGTGGCCATTCTTGTGCTGGCCCGCAGCCGGCTGGCCGGTTTCGCCGCCCAGCGCCCGCAGGATTATGCCGCGGGCCCCGCCCTTGACCCCACCCGCCACCTGGCCGGCCCGCTGGTGATGGAAGGGATGCTCTACGGCCCCACCGGCCGCGTGGTGTCGCGCTTCGTCGCGCTGGCCCAGGGCACCTGGCAGGGCGATCGCGGCACCCTGACCGAAGAATTCACCTATGACAGCGGCGCCCGCCAGTCGCGCGCCTGGTCACTGACCCTTGGCCCCGATGGCACCCTGACCGGCACCGCGCCCGACATTCTGGGCACCGCCACCGGCCGCGTCACCGGCTCGGCCCTGATGCTGCGCTACCGCATCCGGCTGGAACCCCAGGCGGGCGGGCATGTCCTCTCGGTGACCGACTGGATGTATCTGCTGGACAACGGCACGCTGATGAACCGCTCCGAATTCCGCAAGTTCGGCATCAAGGTGGCCGAGCTGGTTGCCACCATCCGCCCGGCGGCCGACAGCGCCGCCGCACGCATGGCCGCGGAATGAGGGATTTCACCGGCAAACGCTACTGGCTGGTCGGGGCGTCCGAAGGGCTGGGCCTGGCCCTGGCGCAGCGCATGGCCCGCGCCGGCGCAAGGCTGGTGCTGTCGGCCCGGTCGCCCGAAGGTCTGGCCCGCGCCGCCGCCAGCCTGCCCGACGGGGCCGAAACCGTGCCGGTCGATGTGGCCGACAGCGCCAGCGTCCGCGCCGCCGCCGACCGGATCGGGGCGGTCGATGGCGTGGTCTTCCTTGCCGGCGTCTACTGGCCCATGGCCGCGCAGGACTGGGACGCCGACCGCGCCGAGGCGATGCTCAACGTCAACGCCACCGGCTGTACCCGGGTGATCGGTGCCGTGCTGCCGCAGATGCTGGCCCGCAACGCCGGCCATATCGTGATCACCGGCTCGCTCTCGGGCTTTCGCGGCCTGCCCGGCGCCATCGGCTATGCCGCCTCCAAGGCCGCCACCATGGTTCTGGCCGAATCCCTTTACGCCGACCTGCGCAAGACCGGCATCACCGTGCAGGTGGCCAACCCCGGCTTCATCCGCACCCGGCTGACCGCCAAGAACGATTTTGCGATGCCCTTCATCCTGGAACCCGAAGCGGCGGCGGACATCATGTTCACCCATATGGCCAAAGGCGGCTTCAAACGCAGCTTCCCCACCGCCTTCTCCTGGCTCTTCCGCGGCGGCCAGTTCCTGCCCGACACGCTGTGGTATCGCCTGTTCCCGCCGGGGAAGTAGCCCCCTGACCTGTGACGGGGCAGAAAGGCGCTTTCAGCCCATCGCAAATTTCTTCGAAGAAATTTGCAATATCCTTCGAAGGATCTTGGCCCGCGCAGGTGCAACCAGAAGCCCCGGCCGGGTTAACAGCCGCGCAGCGGCCCCGGCCAGCGCCCGACCGCCCCCCGGGCGGGCGCTTCTGCGCTGTCACCCTTCGTTCGGCCCGCAGAAGGGACCGCCCCATAAAGCGCCGGCCTCGCACCGTCGAAAGCGCCCCCCGCGGTCGGGCACCGGCCTTGCTCTGTGCAAAAGAAGCGGCGGCTTTGACCGGCGAACACGCATCCACCGTCTGCAAATGCCTGCCTTCCCCTACCCCGCCACCCGCAGGCGGGCGATGAAGAAGCCGTCCATGCCGCCTTTTTCGGCCCAGTGGTCCGGGCGCAGCCGCAGGCCGCCCCCTTCGGTCCACCAGCCCGGCTCCACCCCCGGAATCTCCGCCCTCTCGACCGCCAGCCCCGGATGCCGCGCCAGCGCCGCCGCAAGCTGACCCTCGCCCTCCTCGGACAGCAGCGAACAGGTGGCAAAGACCAGCCGCCCGCCGGGGCGCAGCATCGTCAGCGCCCGGTCCAGCAGGCGCGCCTGCAACTCCACCAGCCCCGGCAGCTCTGACCCGTCCTTGACGAAGGGCAGGTCGGGGTGGCGCCGCACCGTGCCGGTGGCCGAACAGGGCGCATCCAGCAGTACCGCGTCGAACGGCGCCTCGGGCTGCCAGTCCAGCGCGTCGGCCAGCACCGTTTCCGCCGCCAGCCCGGTGCGGGCCAGGTTTTCCCGCACCCGCGCCATGCGGGCGGGGCTGATGTCCAGCGCCGTCACCCGCGCGCCCGCCGCCGCCAGTTGCATCGTCTTGCCGCCCGGCGCGGCGCACAGGTCCAGCACCCGTTCGCCCGGCTGCGGCGCCAAGAGACGCACCGCCAGCGCGGCGGCGGCATCCTGCACCCACCAGCCCCCCGCAGCATAGCCCGGCAGGCCCGACACCTGCCCCGGCGCGGCCAGCCGCAGGCTGCCGGTCGGCAGCGCCTCGCCCTCGGGCGCCTCGGCCCCCGGCCGCACCGTCAGGTCCAGCGGCGGCGTCAGCGCCTGCACCGCCTCGATCGCCGCCACCACCTCGCGGCCCCATTGATGCACCATCGGCTGGCGCATCCAGCGCGGCAGTTTCTGCACGCCCAGCACCGGGTTGGCCGGCACCGCCCGCAGCACCGCATTGGCCAGCCCCGCCAGATGCTGCGTCCGCTTGCCCCGCCGCACCAGCGCCACCGCCGCGTTCACGGCGCCATGCGGGGCCGCGCCCAGCGCCATTTCCACCACCGCCAGCCGCAGCAGGTTCAGCACCGGCAGGGGCGGCGCCTTGCGCATCAGCCCGCCCAGCAGCCGGTCCACCGGCTCGACCCGGCGCAGCACTTCCTCGGCCAGCCGCCGCGCCCGCGCCCGGTCACCCGGCGCAAGCCCCTCGGCATCGGGCAGTTCGGACAGCATCCGCCCCTCGCCCAGCACGGCATCCAGCAGTGCCGCCGCCGCCGCCCGTGCGCCCAAGCCTTCTGCCATGCCATTCCCCTTTGCGGCTTTCTCCCGCCGGGCCTATATCACCCGCAAGGCCCTGCACAAGGAAGCACCCCATGTCCAAGGATCCGCGCGATCTCCCGCCCGAAGCCCTCCGCGCCCTGGCCGAGGCCGAGGAACGCCGCAAGGCGGCCAAGACCGAAGCCCCGCCCGTCGAACACGGCGGGCGCGACGGGCCGGAACCCGTGCGCTATGGCGACTGGGAAAAGAAGGGGCTGGCGATCGACTTCTGATCCGCCTCAGCGCAGCCGGAACCGCGCGCTGTCGCCCCGGCCCTGATCCACGGTAAAGCGCAGCTCGTCGCCGCCCCGCACCTCGACCAACTGGCAATTATAGCGGATGGCATAGCCGCTCCAGTCCATCTCGCGGCAGAAATAGCCGTCACGCCAGGCCCAGGTGCCGGTCACATACCAGCCCAGCGCCTCGCCCTCGATCCGGCCATCGGGCAGCACCTTCAGCGTCAGGTCGTAAAGCCCGATCCGCAATTCGCGGTTCTCGATCAGCGACAGGAACTGCCCCTTGTCGCGCACGGGTTCAAACCCGTTGGCGGCGGCGGTCAGCGGAAACAGGATCAGGGCGGCGGCAAGCAGCGGTCGGATCATGGCGGCCTCGCACAAACGGGAACCTGCCTTCTACGCAGACGGCCCCGCAGCGGATGACCGCCCCGGCGATCACAGGCCCGTGAAGGCGCGACTACAGGCCCAGCACATCCATCATGTCATATTCGCCGGGCTTCTGCCCCTGCCCCCACAGCGCGGCCCGCAGGGCGCCGCGGGCAAAGATCGCCCTGTCGGTGGCGACATGGCGCAGGATCACCCGCTCGCCCTCGGCGGCAAAGATCACGTCATGCTCGCCCACGATGTCGCCGCCGCGAATGGCACTGAAGCCGATGCTGCCGCGTTCCCGCGCGCCGGTCATGCCGTCGCGGCCCGAAACCATGGCCTGTTCCAGCGTCACGCCCCGCCCTTCGGCCGCGGCCCGGCCCAGCATCAGCGCGGTGCCCGACGGCGCGTCCACCTTCATCCGGTGATGCGCCTCCACCACCTCGACATCCCAGTCGGCATCCAGCGCGGCGGCAATCTTCTGCGTCATCCGCACCAGCAGGTTGACACCCAGGCTCATGTTGCCCGCCCGCACGATCACGGCATGGCGCGCCGCGGCCGCGATCTTTTCCAGATGCGCCGGCTCCAGCCCGGTGGTGCCGATCACATGCACCGCCCGCGCCTGCGCCGCCAGCCCGGCATAGGCCACTGTCGCCGCGGGGGCGGTGAAATCCACCACGCCCTGCGCGCGGGCAAAGGCCTCCACCGGGTCATCCGTCACCATCGCGCCCAGCGGTGCGCCACCCATCGCCTCGCCGATGTCGCGGCCCACCCAGGGGTGCCCCTCACGCTCCACCCCGGCCACCAGCCGGGCGCGGCCGCTTTCGGTGATGGTCTTCACCAGCATCCGGCCCATCCGGCCCGATACGCCCGTCACCACCAGTCCCGGAAGCTCTGTCATCGCCCATTCCCCGTGTGCCAGCCTTCGCTTTAGCGCCCCTCGCCCGGCTGTGAAAGCCCGGCCCGTTGCGGGACGGCCCGAAACCGACTAGAGGAACCTCATGTCCTCAAAACGCTTCCCCACGGGCCAGGGCCCTTCGCAGCGGCAGTTGCGCGTCGGCGAACTGATCCGCCGCACCATTTCCGATGTGCTGAACCGGGCCGAGATCCACGACCCCGACCTGAACGCCATGTCCATCACCGTGGGCGAAGTGTCCTGTTCGCCCGACCTCAAGGTCGCCACCGTCTATGTGATGCCGCTGATGGGCAGCGTCCCGGTGGAAGAGGCGATCAAGGCGCTGGCCCGCAACAAGGGCGAATTGCGCCGCCGCATCGGGGCCGAACTGACGCTGAAATACGCCCCCGACCTGCGCTTCCGCCCCGACGAAACCTTTGACCGGCTGGACGAGACGCGCCGCCTGTTTTCCGATCCGACCGTGCAGCGCGACCTGACCACCCCGGATGAGGACGAGGGCTGAGCGTGCGGCGCCTGTTCGCCCTTCTGGCGCTGCTTCTGCCCTCTGCAATCGCGGGCATGGCCGGCGCCAGCGCCTGCCGGGATGAGGTGTTCGAAGGCGCCTCCTTCACCCTCTGCGACGTGTCGCGCGGCGAAGACCTGCGGCTGTTCCTGAACGGCCCCGATGGCCCCTATGGCAGCTTCGCCGCCGTGAACCGCGCGCTTGAAGCCGAAGGCAAGACCCTGGCCTTCGCCATGAACGCGGGCATGTATCACCGCGACCTGTCGCCCGTGGGCCTGTTCATCGCCGAAGGGCGCGAACAGGCGCCGCTGATCACCCGCGCCGGCCCCGGCAATTTCGGCCTCTTGCCGAACGGCGTCTTCTGCTGGGGCAAGGACGGCTTTCGCGTGATCGAAAGCCGCAGCTTCCGCGACAGTGCCCCCACCTGCCGCTGGGCCACGCAATCCGGCCCCATGCTGCTGCTGAACGGCGCGCTGCACCCCAAGCTCTTGCCCGACAGCGATTCGCTTTATGTCCGCAACGGCGTGGGCGTGCCCGCCGACGGCAGCCGCGCCGTCTTTGCCATCTCGAACGAGGCGGTGAACTTCCACCTCTTCGCCCGGCTCTTCCGCGATCACCTTGGCCTGTCCGACGCGCTGTATTTCGATGGCAGCATCTCGCGGCTCTATTCCCCCGCTCTGGGCCGCAGCGACCTGGGCTTTCCCATGGGGCCGATCGTCGGCGCCGTCATTCCGAAAGGCTGACCGATGGGTCGCGCGAAAAAGGGCCGCCCGGTTTCGGGCTGGGTGATCGTGGACAAACCGGCGGGCATCGGCTCGACCAATATCGTCGGCAAGGTCCGCTGGGCCTTCGGCGCGCAGAAGGCCGGCCACGCCGGCACGCTGGACCCCGCCGCCACCGGCGTTCTGGCCGTCGCCTTGGGCGAGGCCACCAAGACCGTGCCGCTGATCACAGACGCGATGAAGGGCTACCGCTTCCGCGTGACCTTCGGCGCCGCCACCACCACCGATGATGCCGAAGGCAGCGTGATCGCCCGCAGCGACCTGCGCCCGACCGATGCGCAGATCGAAACCGCGCTCAACGCCTTCCGCGGCGACATCCTTCAGGTTCCGCCGCAGGTCTCCGCCGTCAAGGTCGAGGGCGAGCGTGCCTATGACCTGGCCCGCGAAGGGGTGGAAATGGACCTCGCCCCCCGCCCGCTTTATGTGGAACGGCTGGTGCTGGCCGGCCGCCCCGATGCCGACCATGCCGATCTGGAAATGGTCTGCGGCAAGGGCGGCTATGTCCGCGCCATCGCCCGCGACCTGGGCGCCGCGCTTGGCTGCCTTGGCCATGTGCAATGGCTGCGGCGAGACTGGACCGGCCCCTTCCGCGCCGACATGGGCTGTTCGCTGGAAGACCTTGACCGTCTGGCCGGCACGCCCGAGATCGACAGCCTGCTGCACCCGCTGGAACTGGCGCTGGCCGACCTGCCGGAACTGCAGGCCACCCCCGAAGGCGCCGCCCGGCTGGGCCATGGCAACCCCGGTCAGGTGCTGGGCCACCTGCCCTATGGCACCGAAGCCTGGGCCAGCCTGAACGGCCGCGCCCTGGCCGTGGGCCGCTACATGGGGGGTGAGTTGCACCCCTCGCGCGTGTTCAACCGCTGAACGCGCGGCCTCCGCTCCTGCGCAGTCAGGCCGCCAGCAGGCGGATGTCCTGCACCGCCACCGCGCCATGCACCGTGGCCACCTCATGCCCGTCCAGCAGGATGGTCACGCGGTCGGTGCCGGCCACCGGCTGAACCGTCACCGTCGGGTCGGCATGGGTTGCCGGATCATAGACCAGCACGATCTCATCCTCGGCGGCATCGTAATCGGTGATCGTGGCATGGCCGCCTTCGCCCAGCCAGTGGCTCAGAAGGAAACTGTCCGCGCCATCGCCCCCGGTCGCCACATCGCCCGCCCCGGCGGCCAGCGTATCGGCCCCCGCGCCGCCGTTCAGGAAATCCGCCCCGGCATCGTCGCCTTCGGGAAACACGCCCGACAGCCAGTCGTCGCCCGCATTGCCGTCCAGCACATCCGCCCCGGCGCCGCCCTGCACCTGATCGGCGCCATCGCCCCCGGCCAGCCAGTCCGGGCCCGCACCGCCCGACAGTGTATCCGCGCCGCCGCCCCCCAGCAGCGTGTCGGCCTCGGCCCCGCCGTCCAGCAGGTCATCCCCCTCATGGCCCGCCAGCCAGTCCGGTCCCGCGCCACCCGAGAGGCTGTCGCCCCCGTCCTGCCCTTCCAGCCGGTCCGCGCCCTCGCCCCCTTCGGCAAGGTCATCCCCGGCCCCGGCCCAGACCGCATCATCGCCCGGTCCGCCCGACAGGGTATCGTCGCCCGCCCCGGCGTCGATCTGGTCATTCCCGCCGCCCCCGGCCAGCGCATCGCCCGCCCCGCCGCCCGTGATCAGATCGTCCCCGTCGCCACCGCCTTGCACCCGGGGCAGATCGGGCACCTCCGGCCGGTCATCCGACACGAAGCCGTCCTCTGCCGCCCCCTCTTCCGCGCCCTGCGCGCCCGCCGCCTCTTCCTGCAACAGGTCGCCGTCCCCGGCCCCCGCGTCCTCGCCCCGGGCGTCCGGCGCATCTTCCGCCTCGGGCGCATCCGCCCCGTCCTCGTCCTCCGCCGTGTCGGGCGATCCAAGCGCCATGATGCCTTCGGCCAGAACCCCGGCCAGAACGGCCCCCATCATACCCAGAATCAGCATCATCCGCCGTCCCCCCGCGCCTGCGCCCTGCCGCCCGCCGGGCGGCGTTAACCATTCTCCCCTCCAACCTTCTGACAGGACTAGGAAATTCATGGTCGTCCTAGCATGATTCGGCGGCCGCTGCAGCCGCCGGTCGCGGCAAGATTTCGCAAAACTGTTCCGATCCCGCGCCCGCCCGGCCCCGCAGCCCCGCGGTGATTCCGGCTTCCCTTCCGGCGCGATTCCCCCTATAGGCACGCATCCGCCGCAGCCCGGCGGTGTTCAAGGGCCCTGCTGGACGACATCCCGGCCGTGGCCGTCACGCCAACCCGTAAGGAGCATCCCGATGTCGATCACTGTTGAAGACAAGGCCCGCCTGATCAAGGAATACGCGACCAAGGAAGGCGACACCGGCTCGCCCGAAGTCCAGGTCGCCATCCTGTCCTCGCGGATTGCCACCCTGACCGAGCACTTCAAGGCTCACAAGAAGGACAACCACTCGCGTCGTGGCCTTCTGATGATGGTCGCCCAGCGCCGCAAGCTGCTGGACTACCTCAAGAAGAACGACGAGACCCGCTACGCGACGCTGATCCAGCGCCTCGGCCTGCGCCGCTGATCCGGCCGTTCCGGGCAAACGCACCAGGGGTCGCTTCGGCGGCCCCTTTTGCTTGACGCAGCGTCCCTGTTGACCGGCCCCGCCTCCTCGCCTGATTTTGAACCATCCTGTTCAGTTTCAGCACGAGGCCGGCAATGATTCCCACCCTTCGGGTTCTGGTCCACATGGGCAGCCTGCAACGGCTGGCTCCGTTCTGGCTGCTTGCGCTGGGGCTTCTGGTGGCGTTCTGGTCGCCTTGGCTGCTGCTGGCCATCGCCTATGGCGTGGTGATGCAGTTCTTTGTCGAATACGCGATGCACCGCTTCCTGCTGCACCGCAAGCCGCCCACCGATCAGGGCGTGTTCAATGCGCTTTACCGCAGCCATATCGGCCATCACGAATTCCCCTCCGATCCCGAACTCTTCACCGGCGACGATCACTGGTATCCGGTGCGTTTCGGCCTGATCTCGGTCGCGCTGCACACGCTGCTGCTCTGGCCCGTCCTCGGGCTTGGCGCCGCCTTCGTGACCGCCTTCGTCGCCCTCTTCCTCGGCTCGGTCTCGGCCTTCGCCTTCTACGAAGGCTGCCACACGCTGGCGCATCTGAATGTGCCGAAGGGCTGGCTTGGGCAGAAGATCACCCGCGATCATCTGGCCCACCACTATCAGGACCACGCCGCCACTTTCCACGTCAGCCTTGGCGCGGGCTGGATCGACCGCCTGTTCGGCACCGGCCATGATGCCGAAACCGCCCGCGCCCGGTTTGACCGCAAGACGCTTCTCTCCATGGGGATGGACCCGGAAGACCTGCGCCTCGTCACCGCCCGCAAGGCCTATGGCCTGCCACCCCGTCCGGGCATGAAGCGCGGCCAGCCGCAGGCGTGACGGCCCCGCCCCGCCGGGGGCACCGTCTTTCAAAGGAAAACGCCCGCCCGGAATCCCGGGCGGGCGTTCCTGTTTCGGTCAGGGCAGGCAGGGGATTACATCCCCATCTGCGCGCCGGCCTGTTCGATCATCGTGCCCATCTGGGCGCACAGCGCGGCTTCTTCCACGCCCTGGGCCTTGGCGGCATCGGCCAGCGGCATCTCGGTTCCCATCGCGGAAACCACGCCTTCCTTGCCCTTGGCATAGGCCGCTTCCACCTTTTCGGCATCGGTCGCCGGCGGCAGCATGCCCAGCATCTTGGTCTGAATCTCAACCGGCTTGGCCTCGATATGGCCGGCGGTCTGGCAGTATTCCAGCACACCAAGCTGGTTCTTGGCGGCAGCGACGGCATCATCCGGCGTCGGCGCGGTCTGCGCGTTCACGGCAAGGCCCGTCATCAGCAACGGCAGCGCAAGGGCTGCTCCGCGAAGGGTCATCGACATGTCCATACTCTCCATACTCGTTAACGGCGTGCAAACTCGCCTGTCCCTTGCAAATCAGATGGGAAAAGGTCGCGCAAGAAGAAATTACCGACCGGCCCGCCATCGGCGGCCTTCGCCCGGTGCGGGTCCGCCGGCCCAACAACACACTTTCAATACAGGCGCATTTCCTGTATGGCCCGCGCCATCTGTGACGTGACGGCCTGCCCCCGGGGCCCATGCAAAGGATCGGGGGAAGACGGCGGCAATGGGGCCGCCATATGTGGGACCACCGGCAGGGGCCGGGGCCCTAGAGGAAACGATATATGTTCAACGTGACGAAGAAATCCATCCAGTGGGGCAACGAAACGCTCACTCTGGAAACGGGGAAAGTTGCGCGTCAGGCCGATGGTTCGGTCATCGCGACGCTTGGCGAAACCCAGGTCATGGCCAACGTGACCTTCGCCAAATCGCCCAAGCCGGGCCAGGACTTCTTCCCCCTGACCGTGCACTATCAGGAAAAGTATTACGCCGCCGGCAAGATCCCGGGTGGCTTCTTCAAGCGCGAGGCGCGTCCTTCGGAAAAGGAAACGCTGGTCTCGCGTCTGATCGACCGTCCCTGCCGCCCGCTGTTCGTCGAAGGCTTCAAGAACGAAGTCCTGGTCATGGCGACCGTGCTGTCCTGCGACCTGGTGAATGATCCCGACATCGTGGCCATGATCGCCGCTTCGGCCGCGCTCACCATCTCGGGCGTGCCCTTCATGGGCCCGATCGGCGCCGCGCGCGTTGGCTTCTCGAAGGGCGCCTATGTGCTGAACCCCTCGATGGACGACATGCACCAGCTTCGGATGAACCCCGAACAGCGGCTGGATCTGGTTGTCGCCGGCACCAAGGACGCCGTGATGATGGTCGAATCCGAAGCCTATGAGCTGTCGGAAGACGAAATGCTGGGCGCCGTGAAGTTCGGCCATGCCGCGATGCAGCCGGTGATCGACCTGATCATCGACTTCGCCGAGGAATCCGCCAAGGAACCCTTCGACTTCTCCCCGCCCGACCTGTCGGCCATCTACGGCAAGGTCAAGGCCGCCGGCGAAGCGCAGATGCGCGCCGCCTTCGCGATCCGCGACAAGCAGGACCGCACCAACGCCATCAGCGCCGCGGTCGATGCCATCAAGGCCTCGCTCTCGGAAGAAGACCTGGCCGACGCCAACCTTGGCGCCGCGATCAAGAAGCTGGAATCCTCGATCCTCCGCGGCGACGTGGTGAAGAAGGGGGCCCGCATCGACGGCCGCGACACCAAGACCGTGCGCCAGATCGCCGTGGAAACCGGCGTCCTGCCGCGCACCCATGGGTCGGCGCTGTTCACCCGCGGCGAAACCCAGTCGCTCTGCGTCACCACGCTGGGCACCGGTGAGGATGAGCAGATCATCGACGCGCTGAACGGCAACAGCCGCTCGAACTTCCTGCTGCACTACAACTTCCCCCCCTATTCGGTGGGCGAAGTGGGCCGCGTCGGTTCGCCCGGTCGCCGTGAAATCGGCCATGGCAAGCTGGCCTGGCGGGCGCTTCAGGCGGTTCTGCCGGCGCCGACCGATTTCCCCTACACGATCCGCATCGTGTCCGAGATCACCGAATCGAACGGCTCGTCCTCGATGGCCACCGTTTGCGGCGGCTCGCTGGCGATGATGGACGCGGGCGTTCCGCTGAAGGCGCCGGTTGCCGGCGTGGCCATGGGCCTGATCCTGGAAGATGACGGCTCCTGGGCCGTGCTGACCGACATCCTTGGCGACGAGGACCACCTCGGCGACATGGACTTCAAGGTTGCGGGCACCGAAAGCGGCATCACCTCGCTGCAGATGGACATCAAGGTTGCGGGCATCACGCCCGAAATCATGGCGCAGGCCCTGGCGCAGGCCAAGGACGGCCGGATGCACATCCTGGGCGAGATGGCCAAGCGCATCTCGGCGCCGCAGGCGTTCAGCGAATACGCCCCCAAGATCGAAACGATGTCCATTCCCACCGACAAGATCCGCGAAGTGATCGGCTCGGGCGGCAAGGTCATCCGCGAGATCGTGGAAGTGTCGGGCGCCAAGGTCGACATCAACGACGACGGCATGATCAAGATCGCCTCGAACGATCAGAAGGCCATCAAGAAGGCCTATGACATGATCTGGTCCATCGTGGCCGAACCGGAAATCGGGCAGATCTACACCGGCAAGGTGGTGAAGCTGGTCGATTTCGGCGCCTTCGTGAACTTCTTCGGCAAGCGTGACGGTCTGGTCCATGTGTCGCAGATCGCCAGCAAGCGCCTGCAGCACCCGAACGAGGCGCTGAAGGAAGGCCAGGAAGTCAAGGTCAAGCTGCTGGGCTTCGACGAACGCGGCAAGGTCCGCCTTGGCATGAAGATGGTCGATCAGGAAACCGGCGAAGAAATCGCCGAGAAAAAGGAAGAATCGGCCGAAGGCTGATCTTCCTCTCCACAGGAACGCGAAGGCCCCGGGGGAAACCTCGGGGCTTTTGTAATTTCCGGCGCGTCGCCCCGATAGCGACAAGCCGCTTTGTCGGGGGCCCGCCTATAACAAAAAGCTTTGTCGAACTTGCAGACCAGCTTCAGCTACAACAAATGGCTTTACCCTATATCAGACTCACACTAGCCTTGTTGTCATATCCATACGTCCGCTCAAGGCACGACAAATGATGGAAGCGCACCTGAAAGAAGCCGTAGCCTATCACTATGGCGCATTTCCCCCTGAAAACCTGCGCTTTCAGGAACTGCTGGACCCGGTCTTCGAAACCGGCAATGCGCTGTCCCGTTACGATCAGATGCTTGCGGCCATGCACAACAGTGAAATCCTGCTGGCGCCCCTGCGCAACCAGGAGGCCGTGATCTCCTCGCGGATGGAGGGCACGATTTCGACGCTGGATGAAATCCTGCGGATCGAGGCCGAGGAGAGCGAGGCCTCCGAAGAAACCTTCCGTCAGGCCCGGAGCGAAGCCGTCGAAACCTTCCTCTACACCCGCGCCCTTCAGCGCGTTCAGCGCGAGATCGAAGCCGGGCGCCCGCTTTCCGAGGCCATGATCAAGCAGGCACACCAGATTCTGCTCTCGTTCGGCAGAGGCGCCACAAAGTCACCCGGCGCCTACAAGACCGAACAGAACTACATCGGCGAAAGACGGCGCTCGGTTTTCTTCGTGCCGATCAATCCGATCGCCCTGCCGCAGGGGATGGAGAACCTGTTTTCGTTCATCACAACCAGCAAGACCAATCCGCTCCTGAAAACCGCTCTTGCCCATGTCGAGTTCGAAGCCCTGCACCCGTTCAAGGATGGAAACGGCCGGATCGGCCGTATGCTCATCACCCTCATGCTCTGGACCTCGGGCCTGATCAAGCAACCGCACTTCTATGTCAGCGCCTACTTCGAACGCTACAGGGACGATTACATCGACATGATGCGCCGCGTGTCCTCGGATGCAGAATGGACGGAATGGTGCGTGTTCTTCCTGAACGGCCTGCGTGAACAGGCCGAGCGAAATATCATCGTCGCCCAGAAGATCTTTGATCTCTACAGCGCCATGAAACTGCGGTTCCGCGAAGAGCTGAAAAGCGAATGGGCAACCGACGCGCTGGACTTCATGTTCGCAAACCCCAGTTTCAAGAACAGCAAGTTCACCAGTCATGACCGCATCCCGCAGCATGTTGCCGCCAGCATGACACGCAAACTGCGCGAGACCGGACTTCTGTCCCAGATCGTACCCGGATCGGGCCGGAGACCGGCAATTTACGGCTTCAAGCCCCTCATCGACATCGTCCGTCACGAGACCGAGGAATAGGCAGGCAAGCCAGCATCCAGCGTGAGACTATTGCTTCATATCACGCAAACAAGCACGATACTTCTGCACTATATGACTTTTGCAGAAGAACATTCTGACTTCGCTGGAATCTCGCCACATCTTCACCAAAACATTTCTCGCGCCTGCGATATTTTGTCCCAATCTTTCGCGGACAGGAGATTCCCATGCGTGTCGTCGTCCTTGGTGCCGGTGTCGTCGGTATCACCTCGGCCTGGTATCTGGCCCGTCAGGGCCATGAGGTGACGGTGATCGACCGCCAGCCCGGCCCGGCGCTGGAAACCTCCTTCGCCAATGCGGGCGAGATCAGCCCCGGCTATGCCAGCCCCTGGGCCGCCCCCGGCGTGCCGCTCAAGGCCTTGAAATGGCTGTTCCAGCGCCATGCGCCGCTGGTCATCCAGCCGCGCCCCGACCCGGCCATGATCGAATGGCTGCTGCGGATGCTGGGCAACTGCACCTCGGCCGCCTATGCGGTGAACAAGTCGCGCATGGTGCGGCTGGCGGAATATTCCCGCGATTGCCTGATCGAGCTGCGTGCCGAAACCGGCATCACCTATGACGAACGCACCAAGGGCACGCTGCAACTGTTCCGCAGCGAAAAGCAGGTGGCCGCGGCCGAGAAGGACATCGCGGTGCTGAAGGCCGATGGCGTGCCGTTCGAGGTGCTGGATGCCGACGGCTGCATCGCCGCCGAACCTGGTCTGGCCGCGAACCGCGACAAGATCGCCGGCGGCCTGCGCCTGCCCGGCGACGAAACCGGCGACTGCTTCCTGTTCACCAACCGTCTGGCCGGCATGGCCGCCGAACTGGGCGTCACCTTCCGCTGGGGCGTTGACATCCGCCGGCTGGACAGCGACGGCCACCGCATCACCGCCGTTGACACCAGCGCCGGCCCGATTGCCGCCGACGCCTTCGTTCTGGCTCTGGGCAGCTATTCGCCCGCGCTGGCCCGCCCCTTCGGGATGCGCCTGCCGGTCTATCCGATGAAGGGCTATTCGCTGACCATCCCGATCACCGACGAAACCCACGCCCCGGTGTCCACCGTGATGGACGAAACCTACAAGATCGCCATCACCCGGCTGGGCGACCGCATCCGCGTCGGCGGCCTGGCCGAAATCGCCGGCTTCTCGCACAGCCTGCCCGCCCGCCGCCGCGCCACGCTGGAACTGTCGGTCTCCGATCTGTTCGGCAAGGGCGGCGATCTGTCCCGCGCCACCTTCTGGACCGGGCTGCGCCCGATGACGCCCGATGGCACGCCGCTGGTGGGCCGTTCGACCGTGCCGAACCTGTTCCTCAACACCGGCCACGGCACGCTGGGCTGGACCATGGCCGCCGGGTCGGGCCGGGTGCTGGCCGACATGATGTCGGGCCGCACGACCGAGATCGACGCCACCGATCTGGGCTATGCCCGCTATCAGCGCAAATCGGCCCGCCCCGCGCCCCGCGCGCAGGCCGTTCCGGCCTGAGCCCCGCCTGACCGCTGACCCAGCGCCCGTCCTTCCCCAGCGGAAGGGCGGGCGTTGTCTTGTGGCCTTGCGGCGTCTGCGCGCCCTTTGTATGTTACTTTATAACATAACTCTCATAGGCCACCCCCATGACCGACACCCGCCTTCCCGTCACCGTCCTGTCCGGCTTCCTGGGGGCCGGCAAGACCACGCTGCTGAACCATGTCCTGAACAACCGTCAGGGCCGCCGCGTGGCCGTCATCGTCAACGACATGTCCGAGGTGAACATCGACGCCGACCTGATCCGCGAAGGCGCCGAACTCAGCCGGTCGCAGGAAAAGCTGGTCGAAATGACCAACGGCTGCATCTGCTGCACCCTGCGCGACGATCTGTTGACCGAGGTCCGCCGTCTGGCCGCCGAGGGGCGTTTCGATTACCTGCTGATCGAATCCACCGGCATCGCCGAACCCCTGCCCGTCGCCGCCACCTTCGATTTCCGCGATGATCAGGGCCGCAGCCTGTCAGACCTCGCACGGCTGGATTGCATGGTCACCGTGGTCGATGCGGTGAACCTGCTCCGCGATTTCTCCAGCCATGATTTCCTGGCCGACCGCGGCGAAACTGCGGGCGAAGGCGACGAGCGCAGCCTTGTCACCCTGCTGACCGAACAGATCGAATTCGCCGATGTGATCGTGCTGAACAAGGTCACCGACGCCGGCCCCGCCCGGGTGGACGCCGCGCGCAAGATCCTGCGCGCGCTGAACCCCGACGCCCGCGTGATCGAGACCGACCGTTCGCAGGTTGCCCCCGAGGCGATCTTCGACACCGGCCTCTTCGATTTCGACGCCGCCCACATGCACCCGATGTGGGCCAAGGAGTTGTACGGTTTCGCCAACCACACCCCCGAGACCGAGGAATACGGCATCTCCTCCTTCGTCTACCACGCCCGCGCGCCGTTCCACCCCGCCCGCATCCATGCCGCGCTGAACGGTGACCTGCCCGGCGTGATCCGCGCCAAGGGGCATTTCTGGATCGCCACCCGCCCCGACTGGGTGGCCGAGTTTTCGCTGGCCGGCGCCCTGTCCACCGTGTCGCCGCTGGGCCGCTGGTGGGCCAGCGTCCCGCCCGACCGCCTGCCCACCCACCCCGAGGCGCAGGCCGAAATCGCCCGCCACTGGGCCGAACCCTGGGGCGACCGGCGGCAGGAAATCGTGTTCATCGGCGCCGGCATGGACCGCGACGCGATCTGCGCCCGCCTGAACGCCGCATTGGTGCAGGCCGCCGATTTCACCCCCGCCGCCTGGGCCACCCTGCCCGACCCGTTCCCCAACTGGCGGCGCACCGCGGCATGACCAACCTCACCTCTCCGCGCGCGCGATGGCGGAACGTTGATCCCATGGCCGCCTATGATCGCCTGCCCCCTGATCTGCGGCTATGGCTGGCCGGGGCCGCTCTTCCGTGGAGCGCAACCTCGGTCCTTCGCCTGTGGAAAAGGGCGCTGAAGGAAACCGGCTGCCCCCAGGCCGCGCGCGACCGATTGGCCCGTGCCGAACAAAAGATCCTGGCGCAGGAGGCGGCAAGGGTCTGGGGGGCAGCCTATCCTGCATAAACAGGCGACGGTCGCCAAGCTGTCGTTCACACCTCTCAGGGGGGCGGCTTGCGTGCAGGAATTCAAGATGCGCGAACGGGTCATTTGCCCTAAGGATAGGGGGGTTCTGCTTTGGCGTTGCTTGCCAAGCGCATTGTGAAAGGTTCGACATGTCTTTGCGCCATTGGAAACAAGCCCTGATCGGCGCCGTGATCAGCATCTTTTCCTGCCTTGTCCTGGCAAGTTCGGCCACCGCCCAATCCTGCCCGGACTTGCCCGGCTTTGCCCCGCTGGACAGCCTGCCCGTCTATGACGGCGCCTGTCTTTTCGGGGCCAAGGATGCGGGTTTCACCGCCTTCGACCTGATCACCGGCCCGCTGAAGGGCCGCGCGAAGGGCGAGATTGTGGCAGTTGAAGGCACACTGCAACGCAGGCTTTATGTTGGCCCCGAAGGGACCAGTGCGTTTGACCTGTTCAGCAACTACCGCAACGCGCTTGTGCAGGGCGGCTTCGACATCCTGTTCGAATGCGTCGAGCGCGCCTGTGGCAGCCCGAACGCCCTGCTTGGCAAGACGGTGATCTATGGTCCCGACCGAAAGCTGAAAAACCTCAAGGCTCAGTCAGAGTTCGCACTGTATATCGCGGGAGAAGAGCATTATCTGGCGGCCCGTTCCGCCGATGGCACCCGTCATATCGCCGTCTATGTCGCTCAGAACCAGAAGAATTCGATCTCGGGTCAGGCCGCAGGCCGCGCGGCGGTGCATATCGACCTGATCACCTCAGCCGCACTGGCCGAAAAGATGATCGACGCTGCGGCGATGGCAAAGGGCATCACGGACGAAGGGCACGTCGCGCTGGACAATGTATACTTCGATTTCGGCACGGCCACCCTGACGCCCGAAGCCAAGCCTGCCATTGCCGAAATGGTCAAGCTTCTGACCGAAAACCCGGGCCTGAAGGTCTATATCGTCGGCCACACCGACTGGGTCGGTGATCCCGCAACCAATCAGGCCTTGTCCGAACAGCGTGCGCAGGCGGTGGTCGCGGCGCTGGTTCAGGCCGGGATCGCCGGGGAAAGGCTGGGCGCGGCCGGGATGGGGCTTTACGCACCCCGCGCCAGCAACACAACCGAGGCAGGGCGCAGCCTTAACCGCCGGGTCGAGTTGGTCGAGCGCGCGGACTGACCAAAGCCCGCGCCAGAGGCCCGCGCCAGTCCAAGGCGCGGGCCGCCCAGCTCAGACCGGGCGCTTGGCGAAGCGCAGATAGGGCAGCTTGATGTCCAGCTCGCCATATTTCGCCCGCGCCTCGTCCGTCGGCACCGACAGGGCGACAATCACGTCCTGCCCCGGCACCCAGTTCGCGGGCGTGGCGAAGGGCACGCCGTCGGTGGCCTGCACCGCATCCAGCGCCCGCAAGATCTCGGCAAAGTTGCGGCCCACGCTCATCGGATAGGTCATGGTCAGCCGCACCTTCTTGTCCGGCCCCACGATATAGACCGTGCGCACCGTCGCCGTGTTCGCCGGGGTGCGGCCCTCGGTCGGCAGATAGTATTCCGCCGGCAGCATGTCATAGGCCTTGGCCACGGTCAGGCTGGTGTCGTCGATGATCGGAAATTCGGCGGGGGCGCCGCCAAAGGCCTCGATGTCGCGCTTCCACTTCTCGTGGTCGGCCACGCTGTCCACCGAAACGCCGATCACCTTGGTGTTGCGCTTGGCGAATTCGCCCGCAAGCTGCGCCACGGCGCCGAACTCGGTCGTGCAGACCGGGGTGAAATCGCGCGGGTGGCTGAAGATGATGGCATAGCTGCCGCCCAGCCAGTCATGGAACCGGATCGTCCCGGCGGTCGATTCGGCGGTGAAGTCGGGGGCGATGTCATTGATGCGAACGGACATGATGTTCCTCGGTCAGATTCCGGCCTTTCAGATAGACCATTCGGAACGCGGTTTCATCCCCCCGGCCGGATTTGCCGGGAAAAGAGAACACTGTTCCGCCCAAACCTGCCAAGGCATCACGACCGTTCCCGCAGCCCCCCGGCCAATCCCGACGCGGCGGCGTCGGTCCCCGGCTTGCGAAAGCGGGCCTGACACGCCATGTTTGATCAAATCCCCTTCCCGCCCCCCCCTCGAGGATGCCATGCTTACCAAGCGCGATTTCTACATCAACGGCCGCTGGGTCGCCCCGGCCAAGCCCCGCGACTGTCAGGTCATCAACCCCTCGACCGAGGAACCCTGCGCCGTCATCAGCCTGGGCGATCAGGCCGATACCGATGCAGCCGTCGCCGCCGCCAAGGCCGCCTTCCCGGCCTGGGCCGCCACGCCGCCCGCCGAACGCGCCCGCCTGGTGCGCGGCATCCTGGTGCAATACGAAAAGCGCCTGCAGGAATTTGCCGAAGCCATCAGCATGGAAATGGGCGCGCCCATCGACTTTGCCCTGTCCGATCAGGCGCCCTGCCTGCCCTGGCACACCGGCAACTTCCTCAAGGCCTTCGAGCATATCGAATGGATTCGTCCGCTTGACCCCAGCCTTCC
This sequence comes from Pseudogemmobacter blasticus, assembly GCF_003071405.1. Lineage (NCBI taxonomy): Bacteria > Pseudomonadati > Pseudomonadota > Alphaproteobacteria > Rhodobacterales > Paracoccaceae > Pseudogemmobacter > Pseudogemmobacter blasticus. The sequence goes on from NZ_CP020470.1 coordinate 1,843,515, forward strand.
GCGCGACAGGCCGCAACCGGCCGTGGCGCTGGAACCGATCGGCGTCGTCGGGCTGATCACGCCCTGGAACTGGCCGGTGAACCAGATCGCGCTCAAGGCCATTCCGGCCATGCTGGCCGGCTGCACCTGCGTGCTGAAACCGTCCGAGGAAAGCCCGCTGAACGCGATGCTCTTCGCGGAATTCTGCCATGATGCCGGCATCCCGCCCGGCGTGTTCAATCTGGTCAACGGCGATGGGCCGGGCGTCGGCACCCAGCTTTCCACCCACCCCGATGTCGAGATGATCTCCTTCACCGGCTCCACCCGCGCCGGCCGCGCCATCTCGAAGGCCGCCGCCGACACGCTCAAGCGCGTCACGCTGGAACTGGGCGGCAAGGGGGCGAACCTGCTGTTCGCCGATGCCGATGACAAGGCCGTGGAACGCAGCGTGCGCCGGATGATGGAAAACACCGGCCAAAGCTGCAACGCGCCCTCGCGCCTGCTGGTGGAACGGTCGGTCTATGACCAGACGGTCGCGAAGGCCGCCGAAGTGGCCAACAGCATCAAGGTCGGCCCCGCGCATGAAAGCGGCCCCCATATCGGCCCGGTGGTGAACAAGCGCCAGTGGGACCAGATTCAGGGCTATATCGAAAAGGGCATCGAGGAAGGCGCCCGTCTGGTGGCCGGCGGCCCCGGCCTGCCCGACGGCTTCAACCGTGGCTTCTATGTCAAGCCCACAATCTTTGCCGATGTGAAGCCCGGCATGACCATCGAGCGGGAAGAGATCTTCGGCCCGGTCCTGTCGATCATCCCCTTCGAGACCGAGTCCGAGGCGGTGCAGATCGCCAATGACACGCCCTATGGTCTGACCAACTATGTCCAGTCGGGCGATCCCGCCCGCACCAACCGGCTGGCCCGCCAGTTGCGCTCGGGCATGGTGGAAACGAACGGCAAGTCCCGGGGCGCCGGCAGCTTCTTCGGCGGGGTCAAGCAATCGGGCCGCGCCCGCGAAGGCGGCATCTGGGGGCTTGAGGAATTCCTCGAACCCAAGGGGATCTCGGGCTACGATTTCACCCTGTAAGGCGGCTGCGCTGACGTATGGCTGTCTGCCATACGTCAGTCATACGCAGGGCAGACGTGCAGCAGACGCGGGGGATGGGCCTTTTGCGGCCATCCCATGCCGTTTTCGGGCAACCGCGTGGCACCCCCCGCGCTAGCCTTCCGACAAGCCGGAGGCCACCCATGACCCAGCATCGCCACCTCACCTCGCCCCTGTCGCTGCGCGGCCATACCCTGCGCAACCGCATCGTGTTCGGGGCCCATACCAACAACATGTCGGACATGGGCCTTCCCGGCCCGCGGCAGGGAAAATACCTTCTGGAACGGGCCCTTGGCGGGGCGGCGATGGTGGTGTGCGAACCCGTCCCGGCGCATCGCACCGGCGTGCTGACCCGGGGCAACCTTCTGCCCGAGTCGGACCAGATCATCCCGCATTTTCAACGCATTACCGATGAAGTCCGCGCGGCCGGGGCCGTGGTGATCCAGCAGATCTACCACGTTGGCGCCCATGGCGATTCCGACCTGTCCTTCCAGCCGCATTTCAGCCCCTCGGGCGGCCCCTCCTACCATGACAGCGACGGCAGCCACCGGATGACTGTCAATGAAATCAACGAGGTGCTGGATGCCCACGTCGCCGCCGCCGTCCGGGCCAAGACCTGCGGCTTCGACGGGGTCGAGGTCTGGGCGGCCTATCACTCCCTGCTTGACCAGTTCTGGACACCCTGGTCCAACACCCGCGATGACGACTGGGGCGGCAGCCTTGAAAACCGCACCCGTTTCTCCCGCACCCTGATCGACCGCATCCGCCGCACCTGCGGCGAAGACTTCGTGATCGGCCTTGCCATCAGCTATTCCGAGGTCTTTTCCGAGGTCACGCTTTCGGCAGAAAACCTGTGTGAAATCATCGCCCTGCACGATACCACCGGCCATGTTGACTATGTGACGGTGGGCGCCGGCAGCTACCTGGATTTCGAACGCATCATCCCGCCCTTCACCCATGCCGAAAAGCTGACCACCCCGCTGACGGCCCGGTTGAAAGGCATCGTCAAACACGCTCTCATCACCTCGGAAGCCGGCATCCGCACCCCGGACAATGCCGAAACCATCCTCGCATCCGGCGAGGCCGATCTTGTCTCCATCGTCCGCGGCCAGATCGCCGACCCCCACCTTGCCCGCAAGGTGATGGAAGGCCGGGCAGACGACATCCGCGGCTGCATCTCCTGCAACCAGATGTGTTGGGGCCGCCGCTCGCGAGACTACTGGATTTCCTGCCTGATCAACCCCAGCGCGGGGCGCGAATTCGAATGGGGTGGCGACCGCTTCACCCCCGCAGCCCAAAAGCGCAGCCTTCTGGTCGTCGGCGCCGGACCGGCAGGGCTTGAAGCCGCCCGCGCCGCGGCCGAGCGTGGGCACAGCGTTGAAATCGTTGAGGCTTTGCCGGTGATCGGCGGGCAGTTCCGGCTGGCCGGACAACAGCCGCGCCGGGCACAGATCCTGGACTTGATGGATTGGTATGAGCGCCAATTCACGAAACTGGGCGTCACCTTGCGGCTCAACACCTTCCTCGACGCGGACGAAATCGCCGCCCACCCCGCCGACACCGTGATCCTGGCCACCGGCTCGCTGCCGGAGGAGGGCGGGTTCCAGCGCTGGCTCCCGCACGAACCCACGCTTCCCGGCCTTGAAAACGGCCATGTCCACAGCCCCGAGGCCATTCTGCGGCGCGAGGTGCGGCCCGGAAATGAAGTGATCCTGTATGACGAAGGCAGCAACTGGCGCGGCGTCGGCACCGCCTGGTGGCTGGCGGAACAGGGCCATCGGGTGACGATCGTCACACCGGAACCCTATGTCGGGAAAGAGATTTCCCGCACCGCCGCCGATGGCGCCGCCCGCCGGGCACTGGCCGCCAAGGGCGCGCGCTTTGTCACCGAAAGCCTGATCGCCCGCTGGCACGGCAACGGCGCTACCGTCCGCAGCCTGCTGACCGGCGAGGAAACCCAGATCCCCGCAAGCGCCTTGGTGATGTGCACCACCAACCGCAGCTTCGACCCGTTCCCCGAGGCTTTCCCCGGCAAGGAAACCCATCGCATCGGCGATTGCGCCGCGCCCCGGCTGGCTGCCTATGCCTTCCACGAAGGCCGCAAGCTGGCGCTGGCGCTTTAGGCCAGCAGCGCTTCGATCCGCATCGCCTCGGGGATGCCGGTCTCGCGCCCGTCCAGCACCAGGTCGGCCAACACCTCGCCCACCTTGGGCGCGACGCCAAAGCCGATCTTGAAGCCGCCATTGGCGATGAAATGCCCCGCCCGCCCCGGCCATGCCCCCAGCACCGGCCCCCGCGTCTTGGCGCGCGGCCGCAGCCCGGCCCAGCGTTCCAGAACCTCGGCCCTGGCCAGAACCGGCATCATCGCCACGGCGCGGGCCAGAACGGCATCAAGCTGTTCGTCGGGCCCGTCCGTGGTCCAGGTATTCTCGGCGGTGGAACCTATGGCCACGGTGCCATCGGCATGGGGCACGGCGAAGGTTCCGGCGGCAAAGACCTGCGGCTGATCGCGGGCGTCGAACCGCAGGCGCAGCGCCTGTCCCTTGACGCCCGCCCCCAGCTTGCGGCCAAAGGCGGCGGACAGTTCGTTCAGCCCGGCTAGCCCGGTGGCATGGACCACGGCGCCGGCCTCTTCCCCCTCCCCCAGCACGATCTCGGCCCCCTGCGCCCGCAAGGCCGCCTCAAGCGCCGCCGCCGCCCCGCGCGGCGACAGGCGCGCGGTCAGCGTGTCGCGCACCAGCCAGCCCGAAGGCGAGACCGGCTCCCACGCGGCGCCGGTGGCGGGCACCACCTGCCAATCGGCAAAATCGCCCCACAACTGCGCCGCAGCGGCCACCCGGTCCCGTGCGGCGGCCACCGCGGCCTCATCCGCCAGCGGCTGCAACCGGCCCGACCGCAGATAGCCGGGGTCTTTCCCGCCCGCCTGCGCCACGGCCTGCCACCAGCCGGGCGCCAGTTTCAGCGCCTCGAACTGAAACTGCTTCAAGGGGTTCCATGCCTCGGGCGCGTGGGGCGCCAGCGCCCCCACCAGTCCGCCGGTGCAGCCACCGCCAATGCGCCCCGTCTCGATCAACCGCACCCTTGCGCCCCGCCGGGCGCAGGCCCAGGCCACCGACAGGCCAAAGATTCCACCGCCCCGCACCGTTACATCGACGCTTGCCATTGCCCGTCTCCTGCCGCATCCAAGGCGTCGAAGGACTAGGCCCATGCCCAACGAACCGCAACCGGAACTGGACTGGAAGGACGGGGTGATTCCCGTCGCGCGCGCCTTCGACGACCCCTACTTCTCGCTTGCCGGCGGGTTTCAGGAAACGCGACATGTGTTCCTGTCGGGCAATGGCCTGCCTGAACGGCTGTGCGACGGGTTCCATGTGGCCGAACTGGGCTTCGGCACCGGGCTGAACCTGCTGACGCTGGCCCTGGCCTGGGCACAGACCGGGCGGCCGGGCCAACTGCGCTTTACCACCTTCGAGGCCTTTCCGATGGCGGCCGAAGACATGGCCCGCGCGCTGGCGGCCTTTCCCGAAGCGGCGACGATTGCCGCGCCGCTGATCGACGCCCGCCGCGCCGGAAAGACCGAGTTCACCCTTCCCGCCATCGCGGTGCGCATCCTGCTGGGCGATGCGCGCGACACGCTGCCCCGCTGGGAAGACCGGGCCGATGCGTGGTTTCTGGACGGGTTTTCCCCCGCCAAGAACCCGCAGATGTGGGGCGAGGATCTGATGGCCGAAGTGGCCCGCCACACCGCACCCGGCGGCAGCTTTGCCACCTATACCGCCGCAGGCCATGTGCGCCGGGCGCTGGCCGCCGCCGGCTTTGCCGTGGAACGTGCGCCCGGTTTTGCCGGCAAGCGCCATATGACAAAGGGGCGCCTTGCCGGCGCCCCCGAACCGGCCTGAGCCGCGCCGTTATTGCAGGATCATCCCGTCGGGCCAGCGCATGTTGTAGCCCAGGCTGATTTCCTGCTTGGCCCCGGCGGGAAGATCGAATTCCCAGGCCAGAATCCCGCGCTGGCCATCCAGATCGGTCTTGGCCGGCGCGGGCTTGGCATCGACCGTGATCTCAAGGTCTTCCTGTTCCGAATAGGGGATCTGGTCGATCACCCGCAGCGGCCAGGACTCATCCCCAAGGTTTTCAACCTTCAGCACTGCCACTTCGCTGGCCTCGTTCGAGGTCGAGATGAAGCCGCGCTGCCCCGAATCGCGCACCGGCATGTCGCGGCTGACCTGAACCGTTTCCAGCGCCCCGAAGGCGATCTCGGCTTCGGCGCCGGGGGCGACGGGTTGCAGCGACGTGCCGCCGACAAGCACGCCTTCGCGGAACAGCAGCGCCTCACCGGCCAGCAGCGGCTCGGCCGATGTGTTGACGAACTCGGCCACGACAAAGGCGGTGCGGTCCCAGCGGGGCACGGCAACCGCCGTCACGGTCGGTGCAGCCTCGATCCGGTCAAGCGACAGGCGCAGGTCTTCCACGCCCGAGGCGACATCGACCGCGCGGGGGTAGTGATAGACCACCGTATCGCCTTCCATCCCGGCGGCGGCGGTTACGGGGGCCGGCATCGCTTCGGCCACCGGGGCCGCGGCTACGGCCTCATCCGCCGCCGTCATCCGGGCGCCCCCCTTGGCCAGTTCGCTTTCAGATTGCTCGGGCACGATCCAGCGCTGTTCGGGCCACAGCGTGCTGGGGGCCGCCTGATCGGCGGGGCGGGATGTGGACAGGGTCAGATCGACCGCGGACCAGTCTTCGCCCGTGGCCTGGCTGACCAGAACGCTGCGCTCGATGGTCAGCTTGTTGCCGCCTTCGCGGGTCAGGTTCAGGTCATAGAACGGCCGCCAGCTTGCGCCGGAAATGTAATGGGTGACGGTCAGCTTCGCCTCGCCGGCTGCCGCCGCATCCACAGCCACGGCCAGCGCGGTGTAATCGGCATCGCGGGCGGGCAGCGCGTCAAGGGCGGCCTGCGCCTTGGCCAGGTCTTCCTGCGCCGTCTCCAGCGCCTTCTGGGCCGGCCACAGGTCCAGCCGCGCCGCAGCCGCAGCCTCGCGCGCGGCGCGGGTTTCGGTCTCGATCATGTCGGCCATGGCCTTCACGCCCTCGGGCGTGGCGTTGTCGGGCAGACCACCGTTGAAAGACGCCAGAAAGGCCGCGCGGGCATCGGCCGCGTCGATCCGGGCCTGAACCGCCTCAACCCCCGCCAGTGCCGTGCGCTCGGCGGTTTCCAGACGCTCGACCTCGGCCTTGGCGGCCTGCTGGTCGGGTGTCAGCGGGTCTTCGCGCGGGGGCAGCCGGTCAGCCCGCAGGGAAAACGCACCGAAACTGGTGCCTTCGTCGCCCTGCAACCGCATCAGCCCCGGTTCGGTTGAGGCGGGCATGTCGGTGACCAGCAGCTCATGCGACCCGGCCGACGGGGCTGTGAAGATCACTTCGCGGGTGATCTTCGCCCCGTCGGGGTAAACGGTGACGGCGGTGATGGTGCTGGTGGCGGGAATGACATCGGCCAGCGCCGGCAGGGCGGTGGTGGCCAGAAGAACGGCAAGAAGGGCGCGCATGGCGATGGCCTTTGGTTGGGGTTCTGCGCGGACCCTAAGGCCGCCGCACGCATCGCGGCAAGGCGGGAAAACCCGGCCCAAGGATCGCGGGCCGGGCTGCGTCTTATCCGGTCAGACCATCTCGAACGTGGCCGGATCGGGGCCGCAGCGCACCCCTTCGTCCAGCGTGGCAAGGGCGGCCATTTCCTCGGGCGTCAGTTCGAAGTCGAAGATGTCTAGATTCTCGATCTGCCCGGCCTCTCGGGTGGACCGCGGAATGACCGAGGCGCCGATCTGCACATGCCAGCGCAGGATCACCTGTGCGGGCGTCTTGCCGGCCCGTTGCGCCGCCGCCACCACGGCAGGGGCATCGAAGCTCTTGCCCTGCCCCAGCGGTGTCCAGCTTTGGGTGACAATGCCAAGCTGGTCATGCAGGGCGCGCAGTTCGGTCTGCTGCAAGCGGGGGTTCACCTCGATCTGGTTCAGCACCGGCACCACGCCGGTTTCACCGATCACCCGTTCCAGATGCGCCGCGTTGAAGTTCGACACGCCGATCGACCGGCAATGACCTTCCTCACGCAGGCGGATCAGCGCACGCCAGGTATCGACATACAGATCACGCGCCGGGCAAGGCCAATGGATCAGGCACAGGTCCACCTGATCCAGCCCCAGGCGGGCCAGGCTCGCCTCCATCGCGCGCAACGTGTTGTCGTGGCCCTGGTCGGCGTTCCAGATCTTGGTGGTGATGAACACCTGATCGCGCGGCAGGCCTGATTGGCGGAAGCCTTCGCCCTGACCCACCTCATTGCCATAGATCGCCGCGCCGTCGATCAGCCGGTAGCCAAGGCGCAGGCCGGTGGCCACGGTTTGCGCCGTGATGTCAGCGGGCACCTGCCAGAGGCCAAGGCCGATTTGCGGGATCGTGTTGCCATCGTTGAGGCGGAGACGGGTTGCCATGAGAAGGTCCTTTCGTTCGGGCGCGAGAAAACTCTGCCGGCGGGAAAGGTGCAAGGCGAAATCGCCGCAGCTTCAAATGCGCGAGATCGCCGCGCCGCAATGGAAAAGGGTCTTGGTCACAGCCATGACCAAGACCCTTCCCGAACAGGGTTGAAGTCCCCTTAGCCCTTTTTCAGCACCCGCTGACCCAGCACTTCCGCGATCTGCACCGCGTTCAGCGCCGCACCCTTGCGCAGGTTGTCGGACACGCACCACAGGTTCAGCCCGTTCTCGACGGTCGAATCCTGGCGGACACGGCTGATGTAGGTGGCGAATTCGCCCACACATTCGATGGGGGTGATGTAGCCACCGGCCTCACGCTTGTCGACAAGCATCACGCCCGGCGCTTCGCGCAGGATGTCCTGCGCTTCCTGCCAGTCCAGCGGCTCCTCGAACTCGATGTTGATCGCCTCGGAATGGCCAACGAACACCGGCACCCGCACGCAAGTGGCGGTCACCTTGATCGCGGGGTCGAGAATCTTCTTCGTCTCGGCCACCATCTTCCATTCTTCCTTGGTCTCGCCCGAGTCCAGGAACACGTCGATATGCGGAATCACGTTGAAGGCGATCTGCTTGGAAAACTTCTTCGGCGGCACTTCCTGCACGGGGTTGTAAACCGCCTTGGTCTGATCCCAAAGCTCGTCCATGCCTTCCTTGCCGGCGCCCGACACCGACTGGTAGGTCGACACGACAACGCGCTTGATCTTTGCCCGGTCATGCAGCGGCTTCAGCGCCACCACCATCTGCGCGGTGCTGCAGTTGGGGTTCGCGATGATGTTCTTGTTCTTGTACATGTGGATCGCATCGGCGTTCACTTCCGGCACGATCAGCGGGATTTCCGGGTCGTAGCGGTAGAGCGACGAGTTGTCGATCACGATGCAGCCGGCCGCTGCGGCCTTGGGTGCGTATTCCTTGGTCGGCCCCGACCCCACCGCGAACAGCGCGATGTCCCAGCCAGTGAAATCGAAGGTGGCCAGGTCCTTGGTCTTGATGGTCTTGTCGCCAAAGCTGACTTCAGTGCCCAGAGATTTGCGCGACGCCAGCGCGGCAATCTCGTCCACCGGGAACTCGCGCTCGGCGAGGATGTTCAGCATTTCGCGGCCCACGTTGCCCGTGGCACCCGCGACGACGACCTTATAGCCCATCGGGGTATCTCCATTCACCGTTCCCAAGGCGGGAACGGGCGGCTGTTAGCGTAATAGGGGGCGCGGGGAAAGGGCGGAATCGGGCCGCGCCCTCAGTCGGTGCGATCCTGTGACAAAAGATAGATGGCCAGCCCGACCGCGGTGGTGATCGCGAAGAAGGCGAACACCGCGGCAAAGGGCGCCGCAGGGGCCGGCTGGGCGGGCGTTGCGGCGAACAGATAGCCGGTGACATGCTGCGCGATGCCGACCGAGGCGATGCCGAACAGGTTGACCAGCGTCACCCCGCGCCCCACCAGATGCGGCGGAAAGAACGCCCGCGCATGGGCAATGACGATGGGGAAGGTTGATCCGAACAGCCCCACGCCCACGAACATCAGTGTCGAGAACAGCGCCGATTGCTGCGGCGCCAGCCACAGGGCGGTGATGAAGCACAGCATGGCCGCATTGCCGCCGAAGATCACCCATTTGCGGGTGCCCAGCCAGCGGTCCATCGGGCCGATGGCAAAGCTGCCGATGACCATGGCAATCCCCATCCACAGGCCCGCCATGCCCACTTCGGGCCGGGAATAGCTCCAGACATCGGTGAAGTAGGGCCCCAGCCACAGCCCTCGCAACCCGCCCGGCGGCGCATAGCAGACCAGCATCATCGCCAGGATCGGCCAGATCGCCGGCATCTTCAGCAACGTCAGAACCGAATCCTTCGGCCCCTCGGGCGTGGCCACGCGAACCGGATCGCGCACCAGAACCGCCACCGCCGCCGCAATCAGCGCGGTGATGCCCGCCAGCGCCCAGACGGTTTCCCGCCAGCCGAAGGCTTCGGCCGCAGCGGTCAGCGGCAGCGAGGCGGCGATGTTGCCCAGACTGCCGATGCCGATCACCATGCCGGCCAGCGTGCCGAAGACCGCGGGCGAGAACTGCCGGGCGAAGATGTAGTAGCTGGCCATCAGCACGGGCGAGCAGCCCACCCCGATCAGCGCCATTGCCACCTTGATCACGAAGGGCGAGCCCGCCATGGCAAACAGCGCAGCACCGCCCGCGCCGATCAGCAGGCAGAAGGCGGCGGTCCGGCGCGGACCGATCCGGTCCAGCGCGATGCCGACGGGAATCTGCATCGCCCCGAAGGCCAGGAACCAATAGCCCGAGGCCGAGGCCAGATCGGCCTTGGTGGCGCCAAGTTCGGCTTCAAGCACCGGGGCAAGCACCGCAAGGAAAGCGCGGTAGAACTGCGACAGCACATAGCCGGCGACCAGACTGGCGATGCCAAGGCGCATGAAATCCTCCCTTGTGACAAGGGTTTGTCGCAAGCCCGCACAGCGCCTGCAAGGTGGCGGGGAAGAAAAACCCGCCTTGCGCAAAACCCGGCACAGGCGTCTGATACCTTCATTCGGAACCGGAGGTTTTCATGCGCCCCTTGCTTGCCGCCCTGCTTGTCTCTACCGCCCTGCCGGCTGCCGCCAATGACGGCTTCGGCGGGCTGTCCTCGACCGGGCTGACCTTCAGCCAGACCGATGCGGTGGCCATGCTGCAGGAAGACCTGTTCATCAGCGTCGACAAGGTTTCGGTCGATTATGTGTTCAAGAACACCACGGGCGCCGATGTCACGGGCGAGGTGATCTTTCCCCTGCCGCCGGTTTCGGTCTGGGCGTCGTGGGAATCGATGATGAACCTGCCCGAAGACCTGACCAAGCCCGATCTGGTGGATTTCCGCGCCCTGGTGGACGGCAAGCCGGTTCAGGTGACCATCGACCGCATCGCCGTGATCGAGCCGCCCTATGACGAGACCCGCCCCGTCAGCGAACAGTATGACAGCCCCGGCCGCGATGTGACGGCCGATCTGGAACGGCTGGGCCTGCCGATCACGCTGGATGCCGGGTCGTTGCGCACCGCCCTTCTGGCCCTGCCGCCCGAGAAACAGGCCGAAGCCAAGGCCGCCGGTCTGGCCGATTTCTACGAAGGCGATCCGGCGCAGAACATCCCCGAGGATGCCACGGCCAGTTGGTCCATCGTCACCCGCTATCACTGGACCCAGACCTTCCCCGCCGGGGCCGAGGTCAAGGTTCACCATGAGTATGTGAACCGGCCGGCAGGGGGCATCTTCTACTGGAGCGAACCGCCCGAAGACTATCAGACCTATCTGGTCAATCAGTATTGCATCGACGCGGGCACCTCGAAGGCCCTGATGAAAGCCCTGTCGCGCACCGATGAGACGGGCGAGACCGCCGCCTATGGCACGGCCTTCAACATCGACTATGTGCTGCGCACCGCCAACAGTTGGGCCGGTCCGATCGGCAAGTTCCGCCTGACGCTGGACAAGGGCGACTCGCGGAACGTCATCTCGCTTTGTGCCGACGGGGTGAAGAAGACCGGCCCGACGACCTTTGTCATCGAAAAGACCAATTATACCCCGGACAAGGATCTGGCGGTTCTGCTGGTCATGCCGATGACGGACTGACGGCTCAGGCCGGCTGCACCTGCATCGGGCGTTCGCGCACGGGCAGGTGCACCAGCGCCGAGAAGGCCCCGACGCCGACACCGATCCACCAGACCAGGGTGTAATCGCCGTTCAGGTCATACATCTTGCCGCCCAGCCAGACGCCCAGGAAGCCGCCGATCTGGTGCGACAGGAAGACAAAGCCATAAAGCGTGCCCATGTAGCGCAGCCCGTAGATATGCGCGACAAGGCCCGAGGTCAGCGGAACCGTGGCCAGCCACAGCGCCCCCATCACCGCCGAGAACACCAGAACCGAAGTCGGCGTGATCGGCAGGAGGATGAAGGCCGCCGCGGCAATGGTGCGGGCGGTATAGATGCCGGCCAGCAGGTATTTCTTGGTGTATCGCTTGCCCAGCCAGCCCGCCGTGATGGTGCCCACGATGTTGAACAGCCCGATGGTTGCAATCGACAGCGCCCCAAGCGCGGATGTGGTGGTGATGCCGATCATCGACAGCATTCCGCCGGGGTCGATCGGTCCGCACAGCTCGGTCACGAAGGCCGGGAAATGCGCGGTGATGAAGGCCAGTTGATAGCCGCAGGAAAAGAAGCCCAGGAAGATCAGCGTGTAGGACGGATCGCGGAACGCCCGCACCAGAACCTGACCCAGCGTTTCCTCAAGCTCGGCCCGGGTTGCCACCCGGGGCGAACGGATGAAGGGCAGCGCGAACAGCGAAGCGAGGATCACCCCGGCAAAGACGATGAACACCGATTGCCAGGACATGAACTGCATCAGGAATTCGGCCGCGGGGGCACCGAACACCTGACCTGCCGACCCGGCCGCCGTGCCGATGCCAAGCGCCATGCTGCGGTGTTCGGGCGCGGCCGCCCGGCCCACGATGGCCAGGATCACGCCAAAGCCGGTGCCGGCGATGCCGAAGCCTACCAGGATCGCAAGCAACTGATGCTGCCCCGGCGTCACCGCAAAGGCCGAAAGCACCAGCCCAGCCGCATACATCAGCGCGCCCGCGACAATCGCCTTCCGGTCGCCGAACTTCTCGGCCAGCATCCCGAACAGCGGCTGGCCGATGCCCCAGGCCAGGTTCTGGATCGCGATGGCCAGGCTGAATTCCGACCGTGCCCAGCCGAATTCCTGTGCCACCGGAATTTGGAACACCCCGAACGAGGCGCGGATCGCAAAGCCCAGCATCAGGATGATCGACCCGGCAATCAGCACGGGCGTAATCAGGGGGGCCTTGGCCTGCATCGGAGACTCCGGATTTTACGCAAGGCGGCCAAAGTGCGATGCCCCGCGACAGAGGTCAAATGCCGTTTTGTGATGCACACAATCGCCGCGGCAGGGGTCAGCGGCGATAGGGGCTTGCGCCCGGAGAATCCGGCCGGGATGATCGGCCGCGCAACCGGGCTGAGCCGTGTCGACTTCGCGGCGCAAGGGCCGGAACCGGGGCATTGAACTCAAGCGAGGGCGGGAATGAGCAACGACTGGTGGAAAGGCGCGGTGACCTATCAGGTCTATCCCCGGTCATTCCAGGATTCCGATGGAGACGGGGTTGGCGACCTGAAGGGGATCACCGCCCGCCTGCCCTATCTGGCCGACCTTGGGGTCGATGCGGTCTGGCTGTCGCCGTTCTTCCGCAGCCCGATGAAGGACATGGGCTATGACGTGTCCGACTATACCGATGTCGATCCGGTGTTCGGCACCCTGGCCGATTTCGACGCGCTGGTCGCCCGCGCGCATGACCTGGGCCTGCGCGTGGTCATCGACCAGGTGCTGTCGCATTCGTCGGATCAGCACCCGTTCTTTGCCGAAAGCCGCGCCAACCGCAGCGGGCCGCGGGCGGACTGGTATATCTGGGCCGACCCGCGCCATGACGGCACGCCGCCCAACAACTGGCTGTCGGTCTTCGGCGGCCCGGCCTGGACATGGGACGGGCGGCGGCGGCAGTATTACCTGCACAACTTCCTGACCGAGCAGCCGGATTTCAACTATCACAACCCGGCGGTGCAGGACTGGGCGCTTTCGGTGCTGCGGTTCTGGCTGGAACGGGGGGTGGACGGCTTCCGCTTCGATACGGTCAACTACTTCTTCCACGACCCGCTGCTGCGCGACAACCCGGCCGATTACCGCGACAAGACCGAACCGGAAAGCAGCCCCTACGGGATGCAGTATCACCTGTTCGACAAGAACCGCCCCGAGAACCTGGCTTGGCTGGGGCGCATCCGGGCGCTGCTGGATGAATATGGCGCCGCCTCGGTGGGCGAGGTGGGCGAAAGCCACCATGCCATTCAGATGATGGGCGACTATTCGGCCCCCGGTCGCCTGCACCAGTGCTACAGCTTCGAAATGCTGGGGCGCGATTATTCCCCAGCCGTGTTCCGCGACCGGATCGAAGGCTTCTTCAAGGGCGCCCCGGACGGCTGGCCGATGTGGGCCTTTTCCAACCATGACGTGCCACGGCAGGCCTCTCGCTGGGCGGGGTTCGGCGTTGATACCGACACACTGGCGAAGCAGGCGGCGGCGCTGCTTCTGTCCTTTGAAGGCTCGGTCTGCCTTTGGCAGGGCGAGGAACTGGGCCAGACCGATACCGAGCTGGCCTTCGAGGAACTGACCGATCCGCAGGGTATTGCCTTCTGGCCGGCGCCGGTGGGGCGCGACAACACCCGCACGCCGATGGTCTGGGACAGCGGGCCGCAGGGCGGGTTCACCACCGGCACACCCTGGCTGCCGGTCAAGCCGCAGCAGGCGGCGCGCAATGTGGCGGGGCAAGCCGGCAAGGCCGGGTCAGTGCTGGAGTTCTATCGCGCGATGCTTGCCTTCCGCCGCGCCACCCCGGCGCTGCGCCAGGGCAGGACGCAGTTCCTGGACACCCCCGCGCCGGTTCTGGCCTTCCAGCGCGGCGAAGGGTCGGGGGCGGTGCTGTGCCTGTTCAACCTGTCACCGGAAACCGTGGCGCTGGCTTTCGAGGCCCCGCTGGTGCCAGCAGGGCCGCAGCAGAACGCCACGCTGGCCGACGGTGTGCTGACACTTGGCCCGAACGCGGTGATCTTCCTGCCCCTGCCCTGACGGGCAGGGTCAGGCGAGATAGGCCCGGAAGCTGCGGACCACTTCTTCATAGACCGCGCGCTTGAAGGGCACGATCTCGGTGATCATCCGGTCCACGTCGATCCAGCGCCAGGTCGAAAACTCGGGGTGTTCGGTCTGGATGCGGATCTGGTCATCGCTGCCCAGAAAGCGGAACAGAAACCACTTCTGCCGCTGGCCGCGATACTTGCCGCCCCAGACCTTGCCCAAAAGCTCGGGCGGCAGGTCATAGGTCACCCAGCCGTGGGTCTTGGCGACGAATTCCACCAGATCAGCGGTTACCCCCGTTTCTTCCCACAGCTCGCGCAGCGCGGCGGCCTTCGGCTTTTCATCGCCGTCGATCCCGCCCTGCGGCATCTGCCAGGCGGGCGACGGGCTGTCGATGCGCTGACCCGCGAAGACCAGGCCTTCGCGGTTCACCAGCACAACACCCACACAGGGCCGGTAAGGCAGATCCTTGTCCTGCGACATGGCCGCCTCAGGGCTTGGCATGGGCAATGGTCGACAGCCCGGTCAGGATGTCCACGGCATAGGCCAGTTGGTAATCCTCATCGCGCAGCTTGGCCGATTCCACGGCACGGGCCTGTTCTTCCTGATAGACGCGCTTCTCGTCCTCGGTCATCGAGTCGTTCGAGATCGCGCCGCGCAGATCGGCCTCGGACCGTTCCTTCATCGCGGCTGATTCCTCTGCTTTCGCTTCGGTTTCAGCCGAGCCCGGGGTGGGCGGTTCGGGCTGCTTGACCACGATGTCGGGCGAAATTCCCAGGGCCTGGATCGACCGGCCCGACGGCGTGTAATAGCGCGCCGTGGTCAGCCGCATCGCGCCGTCACCCTTCAGCGGAATCAGCGTCTGGACCGAGCCTTTGCCAAAGCTCTTGGTGCCCACGACGATGGCGCGGTGATGATCCTGCAACGCGCCGGTGACGATTTCCGACGCCGAGGCCGAGCCGCCGTTGATCAGCACCACGATCGGCTTGCCGGCGATCAGGTCGCCCGGGGTGGCGTTGAAGCGTTCACCATCCTGCGGGTTGCGGCCGCGGGTCGAGACGATTTCCCCTTTTTCAAGGAAGGCGTCCGAGACACTGATCGCCTCGTTCAGCAGGCCGCCGGGGTTGTTGCGCAGGTCGATGACCACGCCCTCGACATTCTCGATGCCGCCCAGTTCCTCGATGCCCTTCTTCAGCGCCTCTTGCACGCCAGAGGTGGTCTGGTCGTTGAAGGTGGTGATGCGCAGCACCACCGCCTTGCCGACAACACGGCCCTTGACCGCCGTCAGCTTGATGGTGTCGCGCAGGATCGACACGTCAAATGGGTCTTTGGTACCTTCGCGCACCACGGTGATGATGATCTCGCTGCCCACCGGGCCGCGCATCATGTCAACCGCCTGGTCCAGCGTCAGGCCCAGGATCGATTCCCCGTTCACATGGGTGATGTAGTCGCCGGCCTTGATGCCGGCCTTGTCGGCCGGGGTGCCATCCATCGGCGAGATGACCTTGACGAAGCCTTCCTGCTGGGTGACCTCGATGCCAAGGCCGCCGAACTCGCCCTTGGTCTGCACCTGCATGTCCGCAAAATCCTTGGCGGACAGATAGCTGGAATGGGGGTCAAGCGAGGTGAGCATCCCGTTGATCGCGGCCTCGACCAGCTTGTCCGTCTCGACCGGCTCAACATACTGGGCGCGGATACGGTCGAAGATGTCGCCGAACAGATCAAGCTGTTCATAGACCGAGCTTTCCTTCGACGCTTCCTGCGCGATCAGCGGCCCGACCTGACTGGTCAGAAGAACGCCGGCCAGTGTCCCGCCCGCGGCGGCCATCACGAGTTTCTTCATCGGTCTCTCAGTCTCCCGTTGCCGCGGTTGCGGCGAACCATTCTGTCGGGTCCACCGGCGCGGCCCCCAATCTCAGTTCCAAGTAAAGCGTTTCCGTGTCACGCGCACCAGTGCCCTTGGGTTGCTCGCCAGCCAGTTCGGCGGTGATCGCCGCATCGCCCCCCATCAGCCCCAGCGGTGCCCCGGCAGCGACGACTTCTCCCACTTCTCCGTATAGTGTTCCCAAACCTGCCAACACCATGAGATAGCCGTCACCGGGTTCCAGCACGATCACATTTCCGTAGTCGAGCAGCGGGCCAAGATAGCGGATCGTCGCAGGCCAGGGCGCGGTGACCAGCGCCCGCGGGCGGGTGGCAAGCGCCATGCCGGGCCGGCGCACCCCGGCGGCATCGGGTTCGTCCGGGCGGCGGATCAGCGTTCCCATCGCCGGCAAGGGCAGCGTGCCCATCGAACTGGCAAAGGTGTTGTTGCCGCTTTCCGCCGTGCGCAGCGCCAACCCCGCGGCAAAGGCCTCAAGCGTGTCCGAGGATTCGATCAGCCGGTTCAGCTCATCGGCATCTTCGGCAAAGCGTTTGGGCAGGTCGGTGCGGTCCGAGATCGCCTTCGAGAGCGCGGTGCGCGCGGCCTGCGCCTCGGCCAGCCCGCGCGACAGCATCCCCGCCGAAGCGGCCTGCAAGGCGCGCAGTTCGGACAGTTCCTGCAATTCCGCCTTCAGGGTTTCGACTTCGGCCTGAAGGGCGGGGGTGACATCGGCCAGCATCATGCCCGACCGCGCGGTGCCCACCGGCCCCGAGGGGTGCAGCAGCAGCATCGGGCCGGGCGATTTCTCCATCCGCTCCAGCACCACCAGAAGCTGGGCGATGCGTTCCCGCTTGGCGTTGAACTGCAACATCAGCGTGGTCTGCCGCAATTCGCCCTGACGCAGCGCCTCGCGCAGGACGGCAAGGCCCGTCTCATAGGCGCGGATGGTCTGGGTCAACGCCGCCACCCTGTCGCGCGAGGTGTCGGCGGTCTGCAGGGCCTCGATCGCGGAATTGAGATCGGCCGAAGCCTTGGCCGCCTGTTCGGCCACTGTCGCCGCCGCCAGGGGCGCCGCCGTCAGGCACAGGACAAGGGCCACCGCGCGCAGGATCATGCGATCAGGCTTTCCCCGGTCATTTCCGGCGGCTTCGGCAGGCCCATCAGGTGCAGGATGGTGGGCGCCAGATCAGCCAGCCGCCCGCCGCTGCGCAGGGTTGCCCCCTTCGGCCCGCCAAACAGGATGACCGGCACCGGGTTGGTGGTATGGGCGGTGTGCGGGCCGCCGGTCACCGGATCGACCATCAGCTCGCAATTGCCATGGTCGGCGCAGACGATCATCGCACCGCCCGCCTTTTCCAGCGCGGCCACGGCGCGACCCAAGCCCTGATCCACCGCCTCGCAGGCCTTGATGGCCGCGGGCAGGCTGCCGGTGTGGCCCACCATGTCGGGGTTGGCGTAATTGACCACGATCAGGTCATAGCCCTTTTCGATGGCGGCCACGAACTGGTCGGAAACCTCGGGCGCGCTCATCTCGGGTTGCAGGTCATAGGTGGCGACCTTGGGCGATTTCGGCATGAAGCGATCTTCGCCCGCAAAGGGCACCTCGCGTCCGCCGTTCAGGAAAAAGGTGACATGCGGATACTTCTCGGTTTCCGCGAGCCGGAACTGCGTCAGCCCCTGCTTCGCCACCCATTCCCCCAGCGTGTTCACGATGTCCTGCTTGGGGAAGACGGTGGTCATATAGGCGTTATGGGCGGTCGAATAATCCACCATCCCCAGCATCGCCGAGAAATGCGGCCGCGGTCCGGTTTCAAAGGCGGTGAAATCCGGGTCGCCAATGGCGGCCAGAATCTCGCGTGCGCGGTCGGCGCGGAAGTTGATGAAGAACAGACCATCGCCGTCCTTCATGCCGGTGTAGCCGTCAATCACCGTGGCGGGCAGGAATTCATCGGTCACATCCTGCGCATAGCCTTTGGCAATGGCTTCGGCCGCGCTGGCGGCGGTGGCGATGCCCTTGCCCTGCACGATGGCGCGGAACGCCTGCTCAACCCGTTCCCAGCGGTTGTCGCGGTCCATCGCGTAATAGCGGCCGGTGACGGTGGCGATCTTCGCCTGCGGCGGCAAGGCCGCCTCCAGCGCCGCCACCTGTTCGCCGCCCGACCGGGGCGGCACATCGCGCCCGTCGGTCAGCGCATGGATCAGCACCGGCACGCCGGCGGCGGCAATCACCCGCGCCGCCTCGACAATATGGGACTGGTGGGAATGAACCCCGCCGGGCGAGGCAAGGCCCGCGATATGCGCCGTGCCGCCCGCCGCCTTTACCCGCGCGATGAAATCCTGCAACGCCGGCTCGCGGGCAAAGGTGCCGCGTTCGATGGCAAGGTCGATCATCCCCAGATCCATGGCCACCACCCGGCCCGCGCCGATGTTGGTATGGCCCACTTCGGAATTGCCCATCTGCCCGGTCGGCAGGCCCACATCGGGACCAAAGGTCACCAGCGTGGAATTCGGGCAGGTCGCCATCAGGCGGTTGAAGGTGGGCACCTTCGCCTGCGCCGGGGCCGAATATTCGGGATATTTCCCGAGACCCCAGCCATCAAGAATGCACAGGACAACAGGCTTGGGCACAGGCATGGGAAATCTCCTCAGGGTGACGCCGCGGTTTTACGCCCGGCCACCGGGCGGGGCAACGCCCTAACCCCCGGCCGTCTGCTTTTCGCGCACCCGCTGCCGCCATAGCGTGAACAACCCCGCCGCCACCACGATGGCCGCGCCCACCGGCACGTTCGGGCGCAGCGTCTCGTTGAACAGGAACAACCCCAGGACTGACACGATTGGCAGTTGGAAATAGGCGAAGGGCTGGATGGCCGAGGCTTCGGCCACCGCATAGGCCTTGATCATCAGCCAATGCCCCAGTGCCGCCGAACAGCACAGCGTTGCCATCCACAGCCAGTCCATCGGCAGCATGGTCTGCCAGTGCCACAGCCCGATGGGCGTCATCACCACCGCGCCGACCATTCCCGTCCAGAAAAAGCTGACCGAGGCCGCATCCTTGCGGGCGACATAGCGGGTGAACAGGCCGTAAAGCGCGAACATCAGCGCCGAGATGAAGGGCACCAGCGCCCAGGGTGAGAACACGCCCGCCCCGGGGTTCAGGATGATCAGCACCCCGACAAAGCCCACCAGAATGGCCAGCCAGCGCCGCCAGCCGACCTTTTCGCCCAGCACCGGGCCGGACAGGGCGGCCACCAGCAGCGGATAGCAGACAAAGACCGCGTGGCTTTCGATCAGCCCAAGCGCCACGAAGGACAGCACCATCAGGCAGACCTCGGCCACCAGGATCACCCCGCGCGCGATCTGAAACAGTGGATAGGCGCTGCGGGTGGCCGCCCGCAGCCCGCCCGGCGCGCGCGCCGCCAGCAGCATCACGAAGACCGCGAAGAACCAGAAGCGGATCGTCACCACCATGTAGACATTGGTCGCCTCGGCCAGATGGCGCGAGACGCCATCCTGCGCGGCAAAGACCGCCGCCGATGCGATCATCAGCCAGATGCCAAGGCGGGTGTTCTGCGGGGTGGTCATGGGGCGCGGCCTTCCGGGCGTCTTTCCAGCGACAGGGCAAAAAGCCCCGCCGCGATCACGATAGCCGCTCCAAGCGCGACAGGAAGCGTCAGCACCTCGTCATAGACCGAAATGCCGATGCCGGCGACAAAAACGATCTGCAGATAGGCATAGGGCTGCACCCGCGCCGCCTCGATCTGTTCATAGGTCTTGAGGATCAGCCAGTTCGACAGGATCGCGATGGCGCAATAGGCCGCCAGCGGGGCGATGTCGTCAGGGTGGACGGGTTCAAGGTTCGGCAGGCCGATCACGGTCATCAGCACGGCACCGGCGATGGCGGGCCAGAAGAAGGCCGGGAAGGTTGGCTCGTCCCGCGTGGTCAGCCGGGTCAGAACCGAGAACAGCGCGAAGAGAAGGGCCGAAGACAGCGGCAGCAGCGCGGCCCAGGAGAAAACCCCGGCGCCGGGGCGCAGCAGGACCAGCACCCCGACCATCCCAGCGGCCACCGCCATCCAGCGGGCGGGGCCGATCCTTTCGCCCAGAACAGGGCCGGACAACGCAACCACCAGCAGCGGGCAGATGGCGAAAAGGGCATGGCTTTCGATCAGCCCGATCAGCGTGTAGCCCCAGACGATCAGGCAGATCTCGGCCACCAGCAACGTGCCGCGCAGCAGATGGGCCGGCAGGCGGTGGGTGCGGGTGGCGGCGCGCAGGCCTTCCGGGCGGCGCAACGCGGCGATCAGGACAAAGGCCGCGAAGGCCCAGTAGCGGATCATCACCACCATCAGCGTGTTGTATTCCCCGGCCAGCCCGCGGGAAAACCCGTCCTGCGCCGCAAAAGCGGCGACCGAGGCGATCATCAGGAAGATGCCGAGACGGGGATTGCGCGAGCCGGTCATGGTGCCGGCTGGGTAGCACGGGCCTGACCGGGGCGACAGGGGGCGCGGCAGGACCTGTGCCTATGCCGCCCCGACCTCGGGCAGCCAGATCCGGGCGGACAGGCCCCGGTCCGACGGCCCGGCCGCAAGGTCCAGCCGACCGCCGAACAGATGCGCGATTTCCTGCACCACGGGCAGGCCAAGCCCCATGCCCGGGGCGTTTGCATCCGCCGCGCCCCGGTCAAAGCGCGACAGAACCCGCGCCCGCGCCGCCGGGGGGATACCCGGCCCGTCATCTTCCACCGACAGGCGGATGCCGCCTTCGGCCCGTTCCAGCCGAACGGTGACCACGGCGCCGGACCCGGCATGGATCACCGCGTTCGACACAAGGTTGTGCAGGGCTTCGCCGAACAGCATCGGTTCCAGCAGCACGGAAAACCGGGCGTCCACGGGGCCGGCAATCTCAAGCCCCAGGTCGACGCCCGCCTCGGCGGCGGCCGGAATGTGCCCGGCCACCAGATCGCGCACCAGGGGGGCCAGATCCATCACCTCTGCCTGCGTCACCCCATGGCCCTGCGCCGCATCCACCCGCGCCAGCGCCAGCAGTTGCGCCAGCACCCGTTCAGCCCGGGTCAGCGCGGCATCGGCGCGCTGCACGGCGACGCGGGCGGTCGCGGTATCCTCGGCCCGCCCGGCCAGTGCCAGTTGGGTGCGGATCACCGTCATCGGTGTGCGCAACTGATGTGCAGCATTGCCGGTAAAGTTGCGCAATCCGGCCAGTGCCCCCTCCAGCCGGCCCATCAGCGAGTTGACCGCCCGCACCGGCGCCCGCACCTCGGCCGGAACCGCCGTTTCCACCGGGCGCAGGTCGCCCGGATTGCGGCTTGCGATGGCCTCGCCCAGCCGGGCCAGCGGGCGCAGGGAAACCGTCACCGAGATCCAGACGATCAGCGCCGCGCCCAGAATCATGCCCGCCAGCCGCAGCGCCGACCGCAGCAGGATGTCGCGCGCCAGCACCTCACGCGCCAGCGTGGTTTCGGCCATGGTCACGGTGAAGGGCACCTCGTCGATGCCGGTCGAAACCGCGCGGGCCAGACTGGCGATCCGCACGGGAACACCGCGATAGACCACATCGGCAAAGGCCGGCCCGCCGCCCGGCGTTGCAGGGGCGACCGGCAGATCGCCATAGCCGGTGACCAGCCGCCCGCCCGCCGCCGGGCTGTCAATGCGATAGAACACCCGGTCCTGCGCGGCCGAGGTCAGCATTTCCAGCGCACCATAGGGAATGGCGATTTCCAGCACGCCCTGCCCGTTCAGCGCCGCGCGTTCCGCGATCACCATCGCAGACCCGGCCAGCACCCGGTCGGCCAGTTCGTCGGCGGTGCGCTGTGCCTCGGCCCAGGTGTCGGCCAGCGCCAGCGCCCCCATCAGCAGCGTCGCGATCAGCAGCCAGGCCAGAAGCCGCCGCCGGATCGACCACACCCGCCCCGCCGTAACCGCCGCCTGCGGATCAGCCGGCATCGGCGGCCCCCGGCGGCAGGTGGTCCAGATAATAGCCGATGCCACGCGCGGTGCGCAGGGTCAGCCCTGCCGGCGCCAGCCGCTTGCGCAGCCGCGAGACATATTGCTCGATCGCATTGGCCGACAGTTCGTCCTCAAGCGAGGTCAGCGATTGCACGATCACCTCGCGCGCGACGACCTTGCCCGCCTTGCGGATCAGCAGTTCCAGAAGGCCCCGTTCGCGGGCAGGCAGGTCCAGCAGCGCACCGTCCAGCGTGAAGCTGCGGGTGGTCAGGTCCAGAACCAGCGCGCCAAAGCTGACGGTCGCGCTTTTCAGCCCGGCCTGCCGGCGCAACAGCGACCGCACCCGCGCCTCGAATTCGCCCACGTCGAACGGCTTGATCAGATAGTCGTCGGCCCCAAGGTCCAGGCCGCGCACCCGGTCCTCGGGGGCGCCGCGGGCGGTCAGGATCATGACCGCCGCCGTGTTTCGCCGGCTGCGCATGGCGCGCAACACCGAAAGCCCGTCCATCTGCGGCAGGTTCAGATCAAGGATGACCAGATCGAAATTCTCCGCCGCCGCCAAGGCCTCGGCCGAGGTGCCGTCATGCACCAGATCGACCGCATAGCCTGACTGGCGCAGCAGCGTCATCAGCCCTTCGGCCAGCGACCGGTCATCCTCGACCAGAAGGATGCGCATGGCCTTCCCCCCCTCGTGGTGCCCCGTGCCGACCCAAGACTAGAGGGCGCGGACCGGCTTGTGAACATCGCGCTTGTGCCGGGCGGGGGATTGACCGCAGTCTCGGGCCATGCGCGCGCGCCTTGCCCATGTCCTGCTGCCGGTCTTGCTGCTGGTCGCCCCCGCCCTGCGGGCAGAGGTCACGCTGTTTCCCGCCGCCGACCCGGCCGCACCCGCGACCGAGATGGTGGTCTATTCCTCGCTTGATACCGCGCTGGCGGCGCCATTGCTGGCGGCCTTCCAGAAAGCGCACCCCGGTCTTTCGATCCGATACGAGGATCTGCTCACCGGCGAGATCCATGACCGCATCGTTGCCGAAAGCGATGGCCCCGGGCGCACGGCCGATTTCGTGTTCTCTTCGGCCATGGACCTTCAGGTCAAGCTGGTGAATGACGGCTACGGTCGCCGCACCGTGACCCCCGACACCGCCGACTGGCCCGATTGGGCCATGTGGCGCGAAACGGCTTATGCGCTGACCTATGAACCGGCGGTCTTTGCCTGGCACCGGCCCAGCTTTGCCAACACTCCGCCGCCCGCCACCCGCGCCGATCTGATGCGCTGGATGGCCGACCACCCGGATGAGGCACGGGGGCGCATCGGCACCTATGACATCACCCGGTCGGGTGTGGGCTATCTGTTCCTGGCGCGTGATCAGGATCTGTTCCCCGGCATCTGGCAGGTGATCGCCGCCATGGGGGCCTCTGGCGTGCAGCAATATCCCACCTCGGGCGACCTGCTCAGCCGCATCTCGACCGGAGAGATCGCGGTTGGCTACAACCTCCTAGGCTCATATGTCGCCGAATGGGCCCGCCAGCACCCCGATACCGTGGGCATGACGCTGCCGCGCGATTTCACCGTGGTGGTGTCGCGCGTCGCGCTGGTGCCGCGCGCCGCCGCACACCCCGATCTGGGCGAAGCGCTGCTGGCCTGGCTGATGTCGCCCGACGGCCAGGCCGAGCTGTCACACAGCCTGCGCCTGCCCGCCGTCAGCCTTGAGGTTGCCGGCGGGCAAACCCCATCGGGCGCGCTGGATGACCTGACCGGGCTGCGGCTGAAGCCTGTTCCGGTGGGGCCGGGGCTGCTGGCCTATCTTGACCAGGCCACCCGCGCCCGCCTGATCGAACGCTGGCAACAGGCCCTTTCGCCCTGATGACAGGTTCGTGACAGCTTTCTGTGCTGATGTGCCTCATGCAGCCCCGGAGGAGGGGCGGCACGGGGACGGCTTTGGGAGAGGCCGGAGCCCCTTCACACAACGGAAAGACACAGGACACGGCCCCGACACGGCGCCGGTCCAGGGGAGGATGCAATGCGGAATTTCGCACTCGGGGCGCTGATGCTGGGCGCCATGGCGCTGCCGGCGGCGGCTGATTACACCATCATGGCGCCGGCCAATCCGGGCGGCGGCTGGGACCAGACCGCCCGCACCATGCAAGAGGTGATGCAGGCCGAAGGCATCTCGCCCACCGTGCAGGTGGTGAACGTGCCCGGCGCAGGCGGCACCATCGGACTGGCGCAATTCGCCAGCCAGAACGCCGGAAACCCGGATGCGCTGATCGTCGGCGGCTATGTCATGGTGGGCGCCATCCTGACCAACGCCTCGCCGGTGACGCTGGCCGACGTGACCCCCATCGCCCGCCTGACGGGTGAATATGAGGCCATCGTGGTTCCCGCCTCGTCGCCGATCCAGACGATCGAGGATCTGGTTGCCGCGCTGAAGGCCGATCCGGGCGCCGTGTCATGGGGCGGCGGTTCGGCGGGTGGCACCGACCACATCGCCGTGGGCCTGATCGCCAAGGCGGCCGGCGTTGACCCGACCAAGATCAACTACATCGCCTTCTCGGGCGGTGGTGAGGCCCTTGCCGCCATTCTGGGCGCCCAGGTCACGGCCGGCGTCTCGTCGCTGGGCGAATTCCAGGCCCAGGTCGAAGCTGGCACCCTGCGCCTGCTGGCCGTTTCCTCGGCCGAGCGGATTCCGGGTATCGAGGCGCCGACGCTCAAGGAAGCCGGTCTTGATGTGGTGCTGCAGAACTGGCGCATGGTTGCGGCCGCGCCGGGCCTGAGCGACGAACAGAAGGCCAAGGTTTCGGCCGACATCGAGAAGCTGGTGAAATCGAAGGGCTGGCAGGACCAGCTTGCCCAGAAGGGCTGGGCCGACACCTACCTGTCCGGCCCCGAGTTCGATGCCCAGCTTCAGGCCGACATCGCCGCCACCGCGGCTGTCCTCAAGGACATTGGCCTCGTGAAATGAACGGGGATGATCTCCGCTTCCAGCGCCGCCCCGACCGGGCGGCGCTGGTCATCGCCCTGATTCTGGCCGGTCTGGGCGGTGTGCTGCTGTTCGATGCGGCCCGTCTGGCCGATGTCGGCGGCGGTTACTCCGGTGTTGGCCCGGCCAGTGCGCCGCGCGTGGTGGGCATCGGTCTTGTCCTGCTGGCCGTCTGGACGGCGGTCGAGGCGGTGCTGGGCAAGTTTCCCGCCCGCCCGCGGCAAGACCCGGTGCCCCTGTTCTGGATCGTCGGCGGTCTGGCGTTCCAGCTTGTCACCCTCAAGATCGCCGGTTTCTCGATTGCAACCGGCGTGATGTTCGCCTTCACCGCCCGCGCCTTCGGCAAGCGCAAGCTTGCCTTCTCGATTCCGGTCGGCATCGCCGCCTCATTCCTTGTCTGGCTGGTCTTCGCGCAGCTCCTGATGCTCAGCCTGCCCGCCGGCCCGCTTGAACATCTGTTCTTTCCGGGGGTGAAATGAGTTCCTTCGATTTCCTGATGCAGGGTCTGGGCGCCGCGCTGGACCCTATGCTGCTGCTTTATGCGCTGATCGGCGTCACGCTGGGCACCATGGTCGGCGTTCTGCCGGGCATCGGCCCGGCGCTGACGGTGGCACTGCTGCTGCCGGTGACCTACGGGCTGGACCCGGCCGGTTCGCTGATCATGTTCGCCGGCATCTATTACGGCGGCATGTATGGTGGATCGACCACCTCAATCCTGCTCAACACGCCGGGGGAAAGTGCGTCGATCGTCACCGCGCTGGAAGGCAACAAGATGGCCCGCCGCGGACGGGGCGGCCCGGCGTTGGCCACCGCCGCCATCGGCTCTTTCGTGGCCGGGCTGATTGCCACGCTGCTGCTGGCCTTTCTTGCGCCGCATGTGGTGAAGCTGGCGCTGGTCTTCGGCCCGCGCGATTATTTCGCGCTGATGGTGCTGGCCTTCGTGACCGTTTCTGCTGCTTTCGGCGATTCCACCCTGCGGGGGCTGACCTCGCTGTTCGTCGGGCTTGCGCTGGCCTGCATCGGGATCGACCAGTTGACCGGCCAGGCCCGCCTGGCCTGGGGCGTGCCCGATCTGCTGGACGGGATCGAGGTCACCACCCTGGCCGTTGCCATGTTTGCCGTGGGTGAGGCGCTGGCCATTGCCGGCAACCATGCCGGCACCGATGACGAGGTGATTGCCGTCAAGGGATCGGTCTGGATGAACCGCAGCGACTGGAAGCGGAGCTGGCTGCCCTGGCTGCGCGGCACCTTCATCGGCTTTCCCATCGGCTCGATGCCCGCGGGCGGGGCCGACATCGCCTCGTTCCTCAGCTATTCGACCGAACGCAAGCTGGCCAAATCGCCGGGCAAGGAAGAGTTCGGCCATGGCGCCATTGAAGGCGTGGCCGGCCCCGAGGCGGCGAACAATGCCGCGGCGGCGGGCACGCTGGTGCCGCTTCTGACGCTGGGCCTGCCGACCACGGCCACAGCCGCAATCATGCTGGCGGGCTTCCAGCAGTTCGGGCTGCAACCGGGGCCGCTGCTCTTTGCCACCAATCCCGGTCTGGTGTGGTCGCTGATCGCCTCGCTTCTGATCGCGAACCTGATGCTTCTGGTGCTGAACCTGCCGCTGATCGGCTTGTGGGTCAAACTGCTCAGCATCCCGCGGCCCTGGCTTTATGCCGGCATCCTGATGTTCGCCACGCTGGGCACCATCGGCGCCAACCCGTCGGCCTTCGAACTGGGCTTGCTGCTGGTCTTCGGCATCATGGGCTATGCGATGCGGCTGTTCGGCTATCCGATCGCGCCGGTCGTGGTGGGGCTGATCCTTGGCCCGATGGCCGAACAGCAATTGCGCCGGGCGCTGTCGATCAGCCAGGGCGACTGGACGACGCTGTTCCAGTCGGGCGTTTCGGCAACGCTGCTGGCCCTGTCGGCGATTGCGCTGCTTCTGCCGCTGGTCCTGCGCGCCATCGGCCGGGGCAAGGCGCTGTCGCAATTCGGCGGCGACGAGGACTGACCGCCCGACATGCTGCGGAAAGACCCGGCCCGCGACTGCCGCGCGCCGGGTCTTTTCTTGTGCGGGCCATGCGTCGGGGTCATGGCGGACATTCGCTTTGCTGCGTTGCAGCATCACGGTCAGCCCCCCATGTTGCAGGCAGAACGATCTGCAACCAGAGGGCCCTTGAAAATGCTCCGCCTGTTCCGCTTCCTCGGGAACGCCGCCTCGACCCTTGCCGCCGCCGGCGAAGCCAGCGCCGCGCTGCGCCAGCACCGGATGCCCGACGAGGCCGCCCTTGCCCGCCTGGGCATCCCGGCCAGCGACATGCGCGCCGTCCGTTTCTAACCGGCGACCACCACCTGCGTGCCCCAGTCGGCACATTTCTGCGCCAGATCCGGCGGCAATGGCTGATCGGTGAACAGGACCGTGATTTCCGACAGCGACGCCAACCGCGCCGGGGCGGAACGGTCAAGTTTTGAATGGTCGCAGACCAGAAACACCTTCCGCGCCTGCCGGATGATGGCCTTCGACACCCGCACTTCCGCAAGGTCGAAATCCAGAAGATCGCCGTCGCGGTCCAGTGCCGATGCACCGATGACGGCAATATCGACCTTGAACTGTTCAAAGAACTGCGTGGTCAGTTCGCCCACAAGGCCGCCGTCCGACCGCCGCAGCGCGCCCCCGGCCACCATGATCTCGCAGCCCGGGTTGACGGCCAGGGAATTGGCCACGTTCATGTTGTTGGTGACCACCGTGATGTTGCGATGGGTCAGCAGTTCCTGCGCCACCGCCTCGGTCGTGGTGCCAAGGTTCAGGATCAGCGAACAGTTTTCCGGGATCGCCGCCGCGCAGGCCCGCGCGATGGCGGCCTTGGCACCTTCGTTCATGCGGCGGCGTTGTTCATAGCCAAGGTTCGCAACCCCGGTGCGCGCCACAGCGCCGCCGTGCACCCGGTCCAGATGCCCCAGATCCGCCAGTTCCGACAGATCGCGCCGGATGGTCTGAAGCGTCACGTCGAAACGGTGGGCAAGATCCTCGACAACCACGCGCCCCTCGGCGCGGGCGATTTCAAGGATTTCGCTCTGGCGGAAGCTGAGCGCCATGGTGCGTTCCTTTTGCTTCGTTTCTGGTAGCTTACCTTCGGCCGCGCGGACCGCTGGTTCAAGGCAGAAAATGGCCTGCCCATCCCCTTGGAAAACATGCCGCAGCGCGGCATCTGGTCCTGTGCCCCACGGCCCCTCTCCGGGGCCGGCCCATCCAGAAGACAGCGGCGCGTCATAATTCGTTTTATTTCATTTCGCGCATAAACGAAAGAAATGGATTGACCGCTCGCCCGGATTCGCTTCAACCTCATCCGACTGGGAGGAGATTGGCGTGACTCAGACGACGCGGCCCGATGTGGCCGATCTGTTCATTATCGGTGGCGGCATCAACGGCTGCGGCATTGCCCGCGATGCCGCAGGGCGTGGTCTTTCGGTGGTGCTGGCCGAACAGGGCGACCTTGCGCAGGCAACCTCCTCTGCATCGACCAAGCTGTTCCATGGCGGCCTTCGCTATCTGGAGTATTTCGAATTTCGCCTTGTCCGCGAGGCGCTGGAAGAGCGTGAGACGCTTCTGGTGGCGATGCCGCATATCGCCTGGCCGATGCGCTTTGTGCTGCCCTATCACCCCGACATCCGGTTCGAGGGGGACACACCCATCGGGCGAACCCTTGGCCGCCTGATGCCCTGGATGAAGGGGCGCCGTCCGGCCTGGCTGATCCGGTTGGGCCTTTTCCTTTATGACACGCTTGGTGGCCGCAAGATCCTGCCGCCCACCCGTACGCTGGACCTGACGCGAGATCCGGCCGGCAAGCCGCTGCAATCGCGCTTCCGTCATGCCTATGAATACTCGGACTGCTGGGTCGAGGATTCCCGGCTGGTTTCTTTGAACGCCCGCGATGCCGCACAGCGCGGGGCAACGGTGCTGACCCGCACCCGCGTCACACAGGCCACCCGCACGGGTGCGCTTTGGGAGATCACCACCGAAGGCCCGGATGGGGTTCGGACACATCACGCACATGCCCTGGTCAATGCGGGCGGCCCCTGGGTTGAAGATGTGATCCGCAACGTGGTGCACATCAATTCGACCGAAGGCGTCCGGCTTGTCCGCGGATCGCATATCGTGACGCGGAAACTTTACGACCACGACCGCTGCTACTTCCTGCAAGGGTCGGACGGGCGGATCATCTTCGCCATCCCCTATGAGCAGGACTTCACCCTGATCGGCACCACCGACAAGGACCACAAGGGCGCGGCGAAGGATGCGGTCTGCACCGATGAAGAGCGGGACTATCTGCTGAAATTCGCCAGCCAGTATTTTGCGCGCCCCGTCACCCTGAAGGATGTGGTCTGGACGTATTCCGGCGTCCGCCCGCTGTATAACGACGGTGCGAAATCCGCGACGGCCGCCACCCGCGACTATGTGCTTTCGCTGGATGGCAACGGCGCGCCGCTGCTGAATGTCTTTGGCGGCAAGATCACCACCTACCGCCGCCTTGCCGAAAGCGCGCTGGAAAAGCTGCAACCGTTCTTTCCGCAGGCCAAGGGCGCCTGGACGGCCCGGGTTCCGCTGCCCGGCGGCGATTTTCCGCATGACGGCGTGGCCGCGCTGACCCAACGCCTGAAGGACCGCTTCCCTTTCCTGTCCGATTACTGGGCCGGTCGCCTGATCCGCGCCTACGGGTCCGAAGCGGAAACGCTTCTGGGCACGGCCACCAGTGCCGCGGACCTTGGCCGCGATTTCGGCGCCACCCTGACCGAGGCCGAGGTGCGCTGGCTGATGGCGCGCGAATTCGCGCGGGCCGCCGCAGATGTGGTCTGGCGGCGCACGAAGCTGGGCCTTCGCATGTCAAAAGAACAGGTCGCCACGCTGGATGCCTTCATGGCCGAGGCGGCGAACCACGGGGCGATCAGCCCCGCGGCGGAGTGAAGGGGGAAGGATGGCACTGGAACTGCAAGCCGTCAGCCGGGTCGTGAAGGGGCAGATGCAGATCAGCCCCACGACACTGACGCTGGAAAAGGGCACGATGAACGTGCTTCTCGGCCCCACGCTGTCAGGCAAGACATCCCTGATGCGGCTGATGGCCGGGCTGGATGTGCCAAGCGCGGGCCGCCTGAAATGGGATGGTACCGACGTGACCGGCGTCCGCGTTCAGGACCGCAAGGTTGCCATGGTTTACCAGCAGTTCATCAACTACCCGGCCATGTCGGTCTATGACAACATCGCCTCTCCGCTGCGTCTGCTGGGCAAGGACAAGGCGGAAATCGACCGGGCGGTCCGGGCCACCGCCGAGATGCTGAAGATCACCGCGATGCTGGACCGCAAGCCGCTTGAGCTTTCGGGGGGCCAGCAGCAGCGCTGCGCGCTGGCGCGCGCGCTGGTCAAGGAAGCCGGGCTGGTGCTGCTGGACGAACCGCTTGCCAACCTTGACTACAAGCTGCGCGAAGAGCTGCGCGCCGAAATCCCGCGCATCTTCGAGGAATCCGGTGCCATCTTCGTCTATGCCACCACGGAACCCGAAGAGGCGCTTCTCTTGGGCGGCAATACGGCAACCCTCTGGGAAGGCCGCGTTACCCAGTTCGGCCCCACACCAACCGTCTATCGCCAGCCCGCCGACGCCACGACCGCGCGCGTCTTCAGCGACCCGCCGATGAACTTTGTGTCCTGCTTCAAGGAAGGCCATCGCATGAATTTCGGCGGCCTTGCCAACAGCCCCGCCGACGGCGCCTTCGCGGCCCTGCCAGACGGGCGCTATACCGCCGGCTTCCGCGCCAATCACCTGCATCTCAACACACATTCCGGCCAGACCGTCGAATTCCGCTGCCTGCTGGGCGTGACCGAGATCACCGGATCGGAAACCTTCCTTCACCTGACACATGGAAACGATCGTTGGGTGGGTCTGGTGCATGGCGTGCATGACCTGCAACCGGGAACCGAGGTCAGCGTCTGGCTTGACCCCGCGCATGTCTATATCTTCGATGCCGAAGGGCGGCTTGCCGCGCCGGCGGCCTATGCGGCGGCGGCCTGACCATGGCACAGATCACCCTCAGCAAGCTGGCCCACAGCTACTTTCCGAAACCGCGCGGCGAACAGGATTTCGCCCTGAAGGAAATGGATCACGTCTGGCAGGACGGCGGCGCCTATGCCCTGCTTGGATCGTCGGGCTGCGGCAAGACCACGCTTCTCAACATCATCTCGGGCCTGCTGAAGCCCAGTCAGGGCCGCGTCCTGTTTGGTGACCGCGACGTGACCGATGCCGAAACGTCGGAACGCAACATCGCGCAGGTGTTCCAGTTCCCGGTCGTCTACGACACGATGACCGTGCGCGACAACCTGGCCTTCCCCTTGCGGAACCGGGGAATGGATGCGGCCTATATCAAGGCGCGTGTGAACCAGATCGCCGCCATGATCGGAATGGACGCCATGCTTGACCGCAAGGCGCGTGGCCTGACGGCCGATGCCAAGCAGAAGATCAGCCTTGGCCGCGGCATGGTGCGCGAGGATGTGAATGCCATCCTGTTCGACGAACCGCTGACCGTGATCGACCCGCATATGAAGTGGGAGCTGCGCACCCAGTTGAAGCAGCTTCACCGCGAATTCGGCCATACGATGATTTACGTCACCCATGACCAGACCGAGGCGCTGACCTTCGCCGACAAGGTTGTCGTCATGTATGATGGCCGTGTCGTGCAGATGGGTACACCCGAAGATCTGTTCGAACGGCCCGCCCATACCTTCGTGGGCTACTTCATCGGATCGCCGGGGATGAACCTGCTGCCGGCCGACATCCGCGGCGACACCGCCTATGTGCAGGGCGCACCTGTCCCGCTGGGCGCCAGCTATGCACCCATTGCGGGCAAGTCGCAGATTGGCATCCGGCCCGAATACGCCGTTCTGACCCGGGGCGACGGGCTGCCCATCACCATCCGCCGGGTCGAGGACGTGGGCCGCCACCGCATCATCAGGGGCGACGTGGCCGGCAGTTCGGTCAACGTGATCGCACCGGAAGGCATGGCTGTCGATACCACACTGACCCATGTCCGGTTCACGCCGGACCGCATCAATGTCTATGCCGACGACTGGCGCGTCGAAGGGGGGGCCGCCTGATGGACAAGACCCAGAACAACAAGGCATGGTTCCTTGTCTTGCCGGTGCTGGTGATCGTGGCCTTCTCGGCAATCATCCCGCTGATGACCGTCGTGAACTATTCGGTCAACGACACCTTCGGGAACAATGAATTCTTCCTGGTGGGGCTTGAGTGGTTCGAGGAAATGGTCACCTCCTCGCGGCTGCACGAAGCCCTGGGCCGGCAGATCCTGTTCTCGGCGATCATCCTTGCGATCGAGGTGCCCCTGGGCATCTACATCGCGCTGAATATGCCGAAAAAGGGGTTCTGGGCCTCGGTCTGCCTTGTCCTCATGTCGCTGCCGCTGCTGATTCCGTTCAACGTGGTGGGGACGATCTGGCAGATCTTCGGGCGCGTCGACATCGGCCTTCTTGGCCATTACCTGTCCAAGATCGGCATCGACTACAACTATACCAACGACCCGCTGGATGCCTGGATCACCGTCATCGTGATGGATGTCTGGCACTGGACCAGCCTTGTCGCGCTGCTGTGCTATGCCGGCCTGCAATCCATTCCGAACGCCTATTATCAGGCCGCGCGGGTGGATCAGGCCAGCCGGTGGAGCGTGTTCCGCTATATCGAGCTGCCCAAGATGGCGGGGGTGCTGCTGATCGCCATCCTGCTGCGCTTCATGGACAGCTTCATGATCTATACCGAGCCCTTCGTCGTGACCGGCGGCGGTCCCGGCAACTCGACCACCTTCCTGTCGATCGACCTTGTGAAGATGGCCATCGGGCAGTTCGACCTTGGCCCTGCCGCCGCCTTCTCGCTGATGTATTTCCTGGTGATCCTGCTGGTGAGCTGGGTGTTCTACACCGTGATGACCAATCTCGACAAAGAGGAGGGCAAGTAATGCGGCTGCGTGGCTCTGCCCTGGTGATGACGCTGTATCTGCTGTTCCTGCTGGTGCCGATCTACTGGCTTGTGAACATGAGCTTCAAGACCAACACCGAGATCACCTCGACCTTCACGCTGTTCCCGAACAGCTTCACGCTGCGCAACTATGTGGTGATCCTGACCGACCCAAGCTGGTACATGGGCTATGTGAACTCGATCATCTATGTCACGATGAACGTGGTCATCTCGCTGACGGTTGCCCTGCCGGCGGCCTATGCCTTCAGCCGCTATACGTTCATGGGCGACAAGCACCTGTTCTTCTGGCTGCTGACCAACCGCATGGCACCGCCCGCCGTCTTTGCCCTGCCGTTCTTCCAGCTTTATTCCAGTGTCGGCCTGTTCGACACCCATATCGCCGTAGCGCTGGCGCATTGCCTGTTCAACGTACCGTTGGCGGTGTGGATTCTGGAAGGCTTCATGCGCGGCGTGCCCAAGGAGATTGACGAGACCGCCTATATCGACGGCTATTCCTTCCCGCGCTTCTTCATCAAGATCTTCATGCCGCTCATCGCCAGCGGCATCGGTGTCGCCGCCTTCTTCTGCTTCATGTTCTCATGGGTGGAGCTGCTGTTGTCGCGCACGCTGACCAGCGTCAACGCCAAGCCCATTGCCGCCACCATGACCCGCACGGTTTCAGCCAGCGGCATGGACTGGGGCGTTCTGGCTGCCGCCGGGGTGCTGACCATCGTTCCGGGGGCCTTGGTGATCTGGTTTGTCCGCAACTACATTGCCAAGGGCTTTGCCCTGGGGAGGGTGTGATGGCGCCGCGAAGAGAGTATCTGATTACCCATTACGACCGGGACAGCAACAAAGAGTATCAACTTCGGGCACCAAAAAGCGCAAACATCATACTTCTCATTGAACGCCTGATTTGTCGCGACCTTGACACCGAAACGCTGATCTCTTCGTGCCTGCGCGCGAACAATAAGAGGGCCTACGATCCTTTCCAAATCATCGACTTTCGGGAGGAACTCCGTAGTGAACAAGCCAAGGCAGCGCTGCAATCGCAGCCAGAATCCAGTGATCCGATTGGCACCTACAATCGCGCACGAGAAGCTCCAATTCCAATTGGAAAGACCCTGATAGTTGCAGGAGTGAATCACGAGTTTTTTGTCAAGGAGGTGGAAGCGTAGCATGGCAACGGTAACACTCATCAGACAAGCTCGGGTAGGTGCCAATCCATGACCGCATCCCGCTGGGCCACGATCTACGCCGCCCTTGCCGCCGTGATGGGCGCGGTTCTGGCCGCACTGTGCTGGGCCGTGCCGGTCAAGGACGGCGCGAAAGACTGGGTTGCCCCGCTGATCCCCGGCGGCTGGATGGCCTGGACCTTTCCGATTGCCCTGTTTTTCTGGGTGATCGCCTGCCTGCTGATCGTGATGACATTGCTGGCCATCCGCTGGCCCGAAACGCCCCGTGTCGGGATTCTGCGGATCGAAACCACCCGCGGCGACCGGCTGTTCATCACGCTGCTCGGGTCGGCCTTCATCCATCTGATCTGGCTTTACTTCATCGGCAGCCTGGGCTGGCCGCCGATGCTGATCTGCCTTGGCTATGCCGTAGTGGTGTTCTGGCTGGTGTAGCAAGGAACAACGCTGGCGGGCGGCGGGATGAGGAGCCTGCCGCCGGTCCGACACGAACCAAATCTGTTCAATGGGAGGAACACGATGAGACTTCGCGCAACCGCAACCGCCATGGCGCTCGCGCTCATGGCCACGGGCCTGCCGGCCTGGGCAGACATGGAGGCCGCCAAGGCCTTTCTCGATGCCGAAATCGGCGACCTCTCGACGCTGAGCCGCGCCGATCAGGAAGCCGAGATGCAGTGGTTCATCGACGCGGCCAAGCCCTATGCGGGCATGGAAATCAAGGTCGTCTCGGAAACCATCACCACGCATGAATACGAATCCAAGGTGCTGGCGCCGGCCTTCACCGCCATCACCGGCATCAAGATCACCCACGATCTGATCGGCGAAGGCGACGTGGTGGAAAAGCTGCAGACGCAGATGCAGTCGGGCGAGAACATCTATGACGCCTATATCAACGACAGCGACCTGATCGGCACCCACTGGCGCTATCAGCAGGCGCGCAACCTGACCGACTGGATGGCCGGCGAAGGCGCGGCCGTGACCAACCCCAACCTTGACCTTGCCGATTTCATCGGGGCCAAGTTCACCACCGCCCCCGATGGCAAGCTGTATCAACTGCCCGACCAGCAGTTCGCCAACCTGTACTGGTTCCGCTACGACTGGTTCAGCGACCAGAAGACCAAGGACGACTTCAAGGCCAAGTATGGTTATGACCTGGGGGTTCCGGTCAACTGGTCGGCCTATGAGGACATCGCCGAATTCTTCACCGGCCGTGACATGTCTTACATGGGCGGGCCGGCGACCGGCGTCTATGGCAACATGGACTATGGCAAGAAAGACCCCTCGCTGGGCTGGCGCTACACCGATGCCTGGATGTCGATGGCCGGCATGGGCGACAAGGGCGATCCGAACGGTCTGCCGGTTGATGAATGGGGCATCCGCGTCGATGAAAACAGCCGTCCCGTCGGGTCTTGCGTCGCGCGTGGCGGGGCAACCAACGATGCGGCCGCGGTCTATGCCGTGACCAAGGCGATTGACTGGCTGAAGAAGTATACCCCGCCCGAAGCGCAGGGCATGACCTTTGGCGAGGCCGGCCCCGTGCCCGCCCAAGGCAACATCGCCCAGCAGATGTTCTGGTACACCGCCTTCACCGCCGACATGGTCAAGCCCGGCCTGCCGGTGATGAACGAGGACGGCACGCCCAAGTGGCGCATGGCCCCCTCGCCGCATGGCGCCTATTGGAGCGAAGGCACCAAGATCGGCTATCAGGACGTGGGGTCCTGGACGCTGATGAAGTCGACCCCGGTCGACCGCGCGCAGGCCGCCTGGCTTTACGCGCAGTTCGTGACCTCGAAGACGGTGGACGTGAAGAAAAGCCACGTCGGCCTGACCTTCATCCGCGAGTCGACGATCCAGGACAAGAGCTTCACCGAACGCGCCCCGAAACTGGGCGGTCTGGTGGAATTCTACCGCTCGCCCGCGCGGGTGGCGTGGTCGCCCACGGGCACCAACATCCCGGACTATCCGAAGCTGGCCCAGCTTTGGTGGCAGAACATCGGCGACGCCATGTCGGGGGCCAAGACCCCGCAAGAGGCGCTTGATGCCCTGTGCGCCGAGCAGGAAAAGGTGCTGGAACGTCTGGAACGTGCCGGTGTTCAGGGCGACATCGGCCCGAAGATGAACGAAGAGCAGGATGCGCAGATCTGGCTGGATGCCCCCGGCGCGCCGGTGGCCAAACTTGAGAACGAAGATCCCAAGCCGGAAACCATCAGCTATGACGAGCTGATCAAGTCCTGGCAGTAAACCGAACCGGACGGGCGGCCCAATCGGGCCGCCCGCCCCTTGCCCCGCACCGGGCACCCGCTGCAAAGGCCTGCCGCAATGTCCTACATTCTTGCCATCGACCAGGGCACCACATCATCGCGCGCCATCCTGTTCGATGCCGCGCTGCGCCCCGTTGCCACGGCACAGGAAGAATTCCCCCAATCCTACCCGCAACCCGGCTGGGTCGAGCATGACCCCGCCGATCTGTGGTCGACCGTTGCCGCCACAGCGCGCGCGGTCATTGAAAAGGCGGGCATCAAGGCCACCCGGATCGCCGCCATCGGCATCACCAACCAGCGTGAGACCACGCTGCTGTGGGACCGCGCCACCGGCCAGCCGCTGGCCCCCGCCATTGTCTGGCAGGACCGCCGCACCGCCCCGCTGTGCATCGCGCTGAAGGAAGCCGGGCACGAGCCGATGATCACCGCCCGCACCGGCCTGCTGCTGGATCCCTATTTCTCGGGCACCAAGCTGAAGTGGCTGCTGGACAGCATCCCCGATGCCCGCGCGCGGGCAAGCCGTGGCGAACTTGCCTTCGGCACCGTGGACAGTTGGCTGATATGGAACCTGACCGGCGGCAAGACCCATGCGACCGACGCCACCAATGCCGCCCGCACCCTGCTGTTCAACATCGCCACCAACACCTGGGATGCCGAGATCTGCGGCCTGCTGGATATTCCCATGGCCCTTCTGCCCGAGGTGCGCGATTGCGCGGCCAGCTACGGCACCACGCGGCCCGATCTGTTCGGGCGTGAAATTCCCATTCTCGGTGTCGCCGGCGACCAGCAGGCCGCCACCATCGGCCAGGCCTGCTTTGCCCCCGGCATGATGAAATCGACCTACGGCACCGGCTGCTTTGCGCTGCTGAACACGGGCAGCGATCTGGTCCCGTCGAAAAACCGCCTGCTGACCACCATCGCCTACCGGCTGGAGGGGCAGACAACCTATGCGCTGGAAGGGTCCATCTTCATCGCGGGGGCCGTGGTGCAATGGCTGCGTGACGGGCTGAAGATCATCCGCGAGGCGAAGGAAACCCAGCCGCTTGCCGAAGCCGCCGACCCGGCGCTGAACGTGGTGCTTGTGCCGGCCTTCACCGGGCTTGGGGCGCCCTATTGGCGGCCCGATTGCCGGGGGGCGATCTATGGCCTGACCCGCAATTCTGGCCCCGCCGAACTGGCCCGGGCGGCGCTGGAAAGCGTGGGCTACCAGACCCGCGACCTGCTGGAAGCGATGCGGTCCGATTGGGGGGCGGCCCCCGACGGCATCCTGCGCGTCGATGGCGGGATGAGCGCGTCGGACTGGGCCATGCAGTTCCTGTCAGACATTCTTGGCGCGCCGGTTGATCGCCCCGTGGTGACGGAAACCACCGCCCTTGGGGCTGCTTACCTTGCCGGCCTGCAAGCCGGGCTTTGCGCCAGACCGGCAGAATTCCAGAAATCCTGGGCACTGGACCGCCGCTTCACCCCCGCAATGGCCCCGGAAACCCGCGATGCGAAATATGCCCGCTGGGGCCGGGCCGTCGCGGCCACCATGACGGTATGACACCCTTCTCGATCATCGCCCCGGGCCGCATCCTGTTCGGCCGGGGCGAGGCCGCCAAGGCACCCGCCGCCATTCGCGCCTTTGGCGCGCGCGGGCTGATCGTGCACGGGGCTAACCCCGCCCGTGCAGCCTGGCTGATGGACGGGCTTCGGGCCGAGGGGGCCGAGATCCTTGCCCTGCCCTGCGGACAGGAACCCACCCTCGCCCTGCTTGAGAACGCCCTGCAAGCAAGCCGCCCGTTCCGGCCGCTGTGGGTGGCCGCCATCGGCGGCGGCGCGGCGCTGGATCTGGGCAAGGCGCTGGCCGCCCTTGTTCCCGCGCCGGGCGGCCCGGTGCCGCATCTTGAAATCGTCGGGCAGGCGCT
Source organism: Pseudogemmobacter blasticus (assembly GCF_003071405.1). Taxonomy (NCBI): domain Bacteria; kingdom Pseudomonadati; phylum Pseudomonadota; class Alphaproteobacteria; order Rhodobacterales; family Paracoccaceae; genus Pseudogemmobacter; species Pseudogemmobacter blasticus. The sequence goes on from NZ_CP020470.1 coordinate 1,881,947, forward strand.
GCCGCTTGCCGCGCCGCCGCTGCCGTTCATCGCCCTGCCCACCACCGCCGGAACGGGGGCCGAGGTGACGCGCAACGCGGTTATCGGCCTGCCCGACCATGGCCGGAAGGTTTCGCTGCGCGATGACAGGATGCTGGCCCGGCTGGCGATCATTGACCCGGGCCTGACGGACCACAGCCCGCGCAGCATCACGCTGGCCTCGGGGCTGGATGCGATCACGCAGGTCATTGAACCCTATGTGTCCTGCAAGGCCAATGCCTTCACCGATGCCATCACGGCCCCTGCCATTGGTCAGGGGCTGGCCGCCCTGATCCGCCTGATGGAAACCGAAGATCCGCAGGCGCGGGACGCGCTGGCCTGGGTCAGCCTGACCGGGGGGCTTGCCTTGACCAATGCCGGTCTTGGCGCCGTTCACGGGCTGGCGGGCGTGATCGGAGGGGTCACCCCTGCCCCGCATGGCGCCATCTGCGGGGCCCTGCTGCCGGCGATCCTGCGGCTCAACCACCGCCATACGACCGGCGACACCGCACGCCGGCTTGATCTGGTCTTTGATCGGATTGCCGAAGCCCTTGGCGGGGCGGCGGATGCAGCACCCGAAACCCTTGGCGCCTGGGTGCGGGCCGCCGGCCTGCCGGGGCTTGCGGCACAGGGCCTTTCCCCTACCCTGCATGTGGAAGTCGCCGAAGCGGCCCGCGCCAGTTCCTCAATGCGGGGGAACCCGGTCGTTCTGCCGGTCACAGACCTTGTGGCCGCCCTGCAAATCGCGTCTTGAGGTTCAGCCCGCGCCGTCCGATCACCGCCGCTTGCCCTGCTGCGCAAAGTGATGGATGGCCGCCACCGCGCAGGAGGCCAGCCGAGACATCGGGCTGTCCGAGCGCGAGTTCAGGATAACCGGCACGCGCGCGCCCAGGACCAGACCGGCGCCTTCGGCATGGCTCATGAAGGCCAGTTGCTTGGCCAGCATGTTGCCCGCATCCAGGCCCGGCACCACCAGGATGTTCGCCCGCCCGGCCACTCCCCCTTTCAGCCCCTTGGTCCGCGCCGCCCCGATGTCCACCGCGTTGTCCATGGCCAGCGGCCCTTCGACCAGCCCGCCAGTGATCTGGCCGCGATCCGCCATCTTGGACAGCAGCGCCGCGTCGATCGAGGACTGGATCGCCGGGTTCACCGTTTCGACCGCCGACAGCACACCAACCCGCGGCTCCATCCCCAGCGAAAGCGCCAGATCAATGGCGTTCTGGCAGATGTCGACCTTGGTTGACAGGTCAGGGGCGATGTTGATCGCCGCATCGGTCACCATCACGGGTTCGGGCTGGCCGGGGACATCCATCACGAAGACATGGGTAAACCTGCGCCCGACCCGCAGTCCAAGATCCTTGTCCAGCATGGGGCGCAGCAGATCGTCGGTGTGCAGGTGCCCCTTCATCACCGCCGCCACGCGCCCTTCGCGCACCATCGCGCAAGCCATTGCCGCCGCGGCCGTGTCTTCGGCAACATCCACGATCTCGACCCCGGCCAGATTGGCGCCCGTCTCTTGCGCCACGGCCTGAATCGCCGCGGCCCGGCCAATCAGCACCGGGGTGATGATCCCCTGCTCAGCCGCCAGAAGCGCCCCCCGCAATGAGTTCGGATCATCGGGGCAGACCACGGCGGTTGGCAGCGCCGGCAACGGGCGGGCCCGGGCCAGAAGCGCCTCGAAATGGCGGTGCCGTTCCACGATCAGGCCCGGAACCTCGATCCCGTCATGGTCGAACTTTTCGGACGGGGCCTGAACCACGGCTTCGCCAGTCAGCACGGCCACGCCATCGCCCGCGCGCCTGACCGATGTGGCCAGCCGAACCGCGCCATCCGCCAGCTTCTCCAGCACCTCTACCCGGGCAATCATCTCGTCTCCGGCATGGACGCGGGCATGGAAATCCAGCACCTGCCGGCGATACAGCGTTCCCGGGCCGGGCAGTTTCATCCCCAGAACCGCCGAGATCAGCGAGGCCACCAACATGCCCGGCACGACACGCTCGGTCTGGCCATCGCCGTCCAGATCGCTGTCGGTCAAGTGCATCGGGTTGTGATTGCCCGAGGCGACGGCGAAGATATAGGCATCATCCGCCGTGATCAGCCGCCGCATCTCGGCCACATCGCCCGGGGCAAGTTCGTCGAAGGTGCGGTTGACCAGGTGCATTCAGGCGTCCTTTTCTTGCCAGGGCCGTGTCCAGGTCTGGCGGAAGGTGGCCCCTTGCCCGGCAGACCCTTCCCCCACACCAGCACTGACAGGCTATCTGGTGACCCCGGCAGGACTTGAACCTGCAACCTTCCCCTTAGGAGGGGGACGCTCTATCCGTTGAGCTACGGGGCCGCCGCCGCCTTCAATGCACAAACTGCCACGGCAAGGCAACTCTGCCGCATTGGCCCGCGATGAATTTTACCGGAAATGGTAAGGGGGAGCGACTTTTGGCCCACCACTCCCCCTCATTTTTCCCTTGCGCCACCGTTTGAGAGCTTGCGGACGCAGGGGTATCGCCGGCGCGGACGCCGTTAGCGCTATCGGTAGCAAAGGATTGCACCTTGGACAAGGGCTTCCTTTGGCGCTAACAAGATTCCAGTGCCCTTTCGGAAGTCAGGTCCAGTGACAAAGCCGCCGCCAGATCCCCGCCGCCCGCTGACGCTTCGCGATGTTTCCGAAGCCTCGGGCGTCAGCGAGATGACCGTCAGCCGGGTTCTTCGCAACCGTGGCGACGTGTCCGACACCACGCGCGAACGTGTGCTCGAAGCGGCGCGTTCGCTTGGCTATGTGCCAAACAAGATTGCCGGCGCGCTGGCCAGCCAGCGGGTCAATCTGGTCGGGGTCATCATCCCCTCACTGTCGAACATGGTCTTCCCCGAGGTGATGACCGGCATTTCCGAGGTGCTGGAAGACACCGGATTGCAGCCCGTGGTGGGTGTGTCCAACTACGACGCCGACCGGGAAGAGCGGGTGATCTACGAAATGCTGTCCTGGCGGCCTTCGGGCATTATCCTGGCCGGGGTCGAACATTCCGATGCTTCGCGCGCGATGCTGGCGCAGGCCGGGATTCCGGTGGTCGAGATCATGGATACCGACGGCACGCCGGTCGTCTCGGCCGTGGGCATTTCGCATTACCGCGCCGGCCGCAAGATGGCCGAGGCGATCATCGGCGCCGGCTACCGCCGCATCGCTTTTTTGGGCACGCATATGCCCGTGGCCGACCACCGCGCCCGCAAACGGCTGGACGGGTTCGAAGAAGCGCTGTCGCGCGCCGGCCTGTCGATCGTTGACCGCGAATATTACACTGGCGGGTCGTCGCTGCTGAAGGGCCGCGAAATGACAGAGGCGCTTCTGAAACGCAGCCCCGATGTCGATTTCCTTTATTACTCGAACGACATGATCGGCGCAGGCGGCCTGCTGTGGTGCCTTGACCATGGCATCGACGTGCCCGGCAAACTGGGCCTTGCCGGGTTCAACGGGATGGAACTGCTGGACGGCCTGCCGCGCAAGCTGGCCACCATGGATGCCTGCCGCCTGGAAATCGGTCGCCGCGCGGCCGAGATCATTGCCGGCAAGCGATCACCGGGCGCACCCGAGATCATCGAACTGGAGCCGACGCTGGACCTTGGCGATACCATTCGTCGCTGATCCGTCCGTCACATCAGCCAGACTGCGGTTCATAGCGCAGGATGCCGGCCACCCTGGCGCTGCCGCCAGAGTCGGCCGGATGCGACACGCCATCCATCACCGGCACCTCGGCAAAATCGAACGGGCTGACCCCGGCCAGACAGGCCACGTTGATGCCGAACTGGCTGGGGTCGGACCGGCGCTGGTGGTGGGTGTAGACCCCGCAGGTCTTGCAGAAGTAGTGCTTCGCCGTGCGGCTGTTGAACTGGTAAAGCGTCAGGTTTTCCGCCCCGGCCAGAAATTCTATTTCGTCCAGCCGCGCCGAAACCGCGACAGCCCCCCGCATCCGGCAATACGAACAGGTGCAACGGCGCCGGCTGTCGAACCCGTCAGCCAGCCGGACCCGGAACCGCACGGTTCCACAGTGGCAAGCCGCGTCATGCACCTTTTGCGCCATCTCTTTGTTCATGGTCGTGGTCTCCGCCGCTGAACCGTTCCGCTCAGGCTGGCAGAGCGGCGGCGCAGCGGCAAGGCCACTGTCAGACCGGCACCGCGGTCAGCCGCCCGTCTTCCACCCCCGTCATCCGCACCGTCACGATCCGGCCCTCGGGCTGATCTTCGGCAAAGCTGACTTCGGTGAACTGTTCGGTCCGCCCCATCCGCGGCGTCTCGGTCAGCACCCGATGCACCTGCCCGATCTGTGCCGCCAGATGCCTGGCCAGCGCCACATCCCCCGCCGACCGCAACCGCGCGGCCCGCTCACGGATCAGCGGCCCCTTCACCGCCGGCATCCGCGCCGCCGGGGTGCCCTTGCGGGCGCTGTAGGGAAAGACGTGCAGGAAGGTCAGGTCGCAGTCATCAACCAGCTTCATCGAGTTTGCGAACATGTCTTCGGTTTCGGTCGGAAACCCGGCAATGATGTCCGCGCCGAACACCATTTCGGGGCGCAGCCGCCGCGCCTCGTCGCAGAACCGGATCGCATCGTCGCGTAGATGGCGGCGCTTCATCCGTTTCAGGATCATGTCATCGCCCGATTGCAGGCTCAGATGCAGATGCGGCATCAGCCTCGGTTCGGTGGCGATGGCAAGCATCAGGTTCTCGTCCGCCTCGATGCTGTCGATCGAGCTGATCCGCAGCCGCGCCAGATCCGGCACCAGCCGCAGGATGCGCATCACCAGATCACCCAGCCGTGGTGTTCCGGGCAGATCGGCGCCCCAGCTTGTCAGATCCACCCCGGTCAGGACAACTTCAAGAAACCCCTTGTCCACCAGCCGCCGGATCTGTTCGACCACAACGCCCGCCGGAACCGAGCGGGAATTGCCGCGGCCATAGGGAATGATGCAGAAGGTGCAGCGGTGGTCGCAGCCGTTCTGCACCTGGACATAGGCCCGCACCCGGCCGAACCCGTCGATCAGGTGGCCGGCAGTTTCCCTGACCGACATGATGTCGTTGACCTGAACCTTCTCGGTCACCCCGATCAGATCAACCGGCGCGGCCAGCCCGGTCCAGGTCTCGGCCTGCATCTTTTCGTGGTTGCCGATGACCCGCGTGACCTCGGGCATCGTCGCAAAGGTCTCGGGCTCGGTCTGCGCCGCGCATCCGGTAACAATGACCGCCGCGCCGGGGTTTTCCCGTGCCAGACGGCGGATTTCCTGCTTGGCCTTGCGCACCGCTTCGGAAGTCACGGCACAAGTGTTCACCACCACCGCCCCGTCCAGCCCCGCCGCCGTGGCAAGTTCCTTCATCGCCTCCGTCTCATAGGCATTCAGACGGCAACCCAACGTGGCAAAAACCGGCGGCTTCATGACAGCGCCGCAAGGAACCCGGCCGAAAACCGGCCTTCGAAGACATAGGTCACAGGCCCGGTCAGCCAGACGCCATCTTCGCGCCAGTCAACCTCCAGCGTGCCGCCATCCAGCTCCAGCAGCACCCGCCGTCCGGTCAGCCCGCGCAGATGCGCCGCCACCGCCGTAGCACAGGCGCCAGACCCGCAGGCCAGCGTGATGCCGGCGCCCCGTTCCCAGACCCGCATCCGCAGCCGGTCAGGGCCGATGACGCTGGCAAATTCGACATTCGTCCGCTGCGGGAACAGCGGGTCGTGTTCGTATTCTGGTCCCTGAGTGGCCAGATCCACCGCCGCGGCATCCGCCACGAACATCACGCAATGCGGATTGCCCATGCCCACCGCCACCGGATCACCCGGCAGGGGCAGGTGAAGCACATCCACCTGATGCGCCAGCGGCACCTCCTGCCACAGGCGCTGCGGATGACCCATGTTCACATTCACCCGGCCGTCGGCCAGCCGCTCGGCGCGCAACAGGCCACGGCTGGTGCGCAGGGTGACAGCCTGCTTGCCCAGCCCGCGCATCACATGATCGGCCACGCAGCGGGTGGCATTGCCACAGGCCCCGGCGCGGCTGCCATCATTGTTCCAGAAATCCAGCGCGAAATCGGCATCGTCCGCATCGCGAATCTCGGCAAGCTGGTCGAAGCCGACGCCGCGGTTCCTGTCTCCCACAGCGCGCGCCAACGCCGCCGTCGTCACTGCCGCCCGGCCGCGCGAATCAATCACGACAAAGTCGTTTCCGGCCCCGTGCATCTTGAGAAAGGGCAGGTCTGTGGGGGATGCGTGCGTCATCCCCCGCATATACGCTTGGACCTTGCAGATTTCCAGCCGGTGTCGATAGCCCTTGACCCCCGCCGCAAGCCCCCTTAAAGGCACCCGTGTGTGGGCCGTTAGCTCAGTTGGTAGAGCAGCTGACTCTTAATCAGCTTGTCGGAGGTTCGAACCCTCCACGGCTCACCACACATCCCTTAAGAAACCGCGGCATTAAGGGCTTGACGCCAAAGGCGCCTTGCCTTAGCCAGCCGCGGCGTGGGCCCGTAGCTCAGTTGGTAGAGCAACTGACTTTTAATCAGTGGGTCACAGGTTCGAATCCTGTCGGGCTCACCATTTTTCAGATTTTGCCAAAAACAGGCGCAAGATCAGCATATTGCAGAATCATGTCCCGTTTCATGCTTCCCCCACCAGCAGTTTTACCAGCTTGAGCCGATCAGCCGCGCGCGTGTATCGCTCGACCTCCCCAAGGGTCAGATGCCCCGCCATTGCGGCGATTTGGTGTGTCGAAGCGCCCTTCTGGGCCAGTATACGCAAAAAGCCTTCCGCAGACCGTGCAGCCGGGTAACCATCCCTGCGGCGTTGGCAGCATTGCGAAAAAGGTTGCCCAGGCTTTCTGCCGTGTCGGGTTTGCCCTTTCGGTCCAGCCCGAAGGCCGGCGCAATGTTGGCAGCGCGGTCGATCACAGCTTTAGGCTCCGAGGTCACCGGCACATTCGCCTCAACCTTGGACTTCTGACGCCGACAGGACAGGATCCCGTCCTTGATGTTACGCCGGCCCAGCTTGACCAGATCCACACGCACGGCACCCGTGTAAAGCGCCAGATCGAACACCAGTCGCTCCACCGGGCCAACAGGCCACCGGGTCTGGAATACTTCAATCTCGTCCGCGCCGGCGGTGCGAAAGCCATCCAACTCGGGGCGTTCCATCTTCAATCCGAGTGTCGGATCGGTGGTAATGATCCTCAGTTTCTGTGCATGGGCGAAGAAGAGCACGAGCGCCTTGCCCAAACTCCGGCGTCGGCCTGTACCCGTTCCCATAAAACACCTCCTGGTTCCTCAGTTGGTGCTCTCCACATTTTCCCTGCAAGTCCAGAGTTCCGCCCAAAGAGCGGGAGGCAGTTCAGCGCAAAAGCCACTCAAGGCCAGGGAACGAACCCGGCTATCGCCGGGTCCGCCTTGCTTGCCAATCGGGAACAATGTCCCCGGCCATGATGCAGCCGTAAGGGTCGATGCAGTCGACCACATCGGCCAGGCCATAGTCGCGGATCTGGTACATCACCGCCCCGGCACGTTTGTAGCTGGAGGGCAGTTCCGAGGCATCCACCGCCCCGGCATGGAACCGGATGTCCAGCCCGGCCGTTTCCGCCGCCAGCATCTGCGCCGGCGTCATCGCGCCCATGCGGCGGCGATGTTCGGTGCGCGAGAAGTTGCGCCCCGCGCCATGGGGCGAGAAACCAAGCGCCTGCTCCGCATCGCGCCCGCGCACCACCAGAACCGGCTCTGCCATGTTCAGCGGGATCAGGGTCAGGCCGGTGGCATCCTGTGCATAACCCTCCCAGGCAGGGGTCGCCCCCTTGCCATGCAGGAACACATCGCCCCGCTTGAAGACGAAGTTGTGCTCGTTCCAGTAGCGGTCGCCCGGTTCGGCGCGCAGCTTTTCCACCACCGCCTGATGCAGCGCATTGTGGTTGGCCTTGGTCCAGCGACGGATGATCTGCAGCGCGTCCCAGTAATCGCGCCCTTCCCCGGTATCGGCCGGAATCCAGGCGTTCTGCTTCAGCGTGGCGGGCGACAGCGCGCGGCGGAACCGCTCGGCCACCTCCATCCCGTGCTTGTAAAGCAGCCCGCCCGGCCCGCGCGATCCGTGATGGGTAACCATGGCCACCCGCCCCGTGGCGCGCGACCGCCCGATGAACAGGAAGTGGTTGCCATCGCCCTGCGTGCCCATATGAGCCTGCGCTGCGTGCAACATCCGGTTGTCGTTCAGAAACGGGTTCGCGCGAAACTCATCCATCAGATCCAGAGAGACGGTGAAGCGGCTGCCCTGTTCGCGCCCGCCCGGCCCGAAATGGGTGATCGCCTGCGCCGCATCCAGCGCTGCCTTCGGATCGACCATGCCCAGATCGGTGATCATCACCGAACAGCAGATGTCGGCCGAATGCATGCCGGGATGGATCGCGTTGCGCGCCGCCACCACGCCGCCCACCGGGATGGTGCCCAAGGGCCCCGCCGGGCAGGCATCGGGCATCACCGCCCCCGCCTCGACCGTGGGGGTCTTCAGCACCTCGGCCATGGTGGCCAGCACCTTGTCGATGTTGTCCTGTTCATCCGCATTTTCTGCGCGGAGGCTGACATGCAGCGGCACCTCGCCGGGGCGGCGCAAGGCCAGCGGTTCGGGCGCGGGCGGCGGCAGGTCGGCCTCCAGCATTTGCCGGATGCGGATCAGGCCAAGGCCTTCGGCCCGCGCCGCATTCGCGCGGGACAGAAGGTCGGGAAACGCCGGGCCGGGGCGGTGGCCCCAACCGATCAGGTCAGCCCCGGTCACGGGGGAATGTGCATCATCATTCATCATCTCATTCACACACATATATGGGACCCCGGCGACAAGGGATTGGCGACACGTCGTGCTCTATCCATCTGAGCTACGCACCCACAGGAAATGGAGGGCGCGGCGGGACTCGAACCCGCGACCACGAGGGTGACAGCCTGGAGTGCCGCACGGCATTCGCCGGAGTATTCAGGTCGGGGCGACAAGAGAAAAGAGATTATGGGAACCCCGGCCACACCGTTGGCCGCCTGCAAGGTGGGGGCTTGAACCCCACAGGTTATCCCGTTGTGCGAGCTGTAATCCCTTCGGCATTCGCCCCGATTTCGGGGGCCGGCGACAAGACGGGCAAGACTTTTCCCTGAGCTACACGCTTGCGCATGGCGCGAGTTGAACGCGCGGCCTCCGGGTTGCCCCGGCGCTCTGACCTGTAGTCCTGCCGGCATTCGCCGGATGTGATCTCCTTCTGTCATGGACCCGGCGACAAGGTTGGGCGAAACAGGTGCTCTACCGCTGAGCTACTGCCATCGAAGGGCAGGCGGGGATTGAACCCGCGACCAGCTGTAGTTCCGCCAGCATTCGCCGGGAAAACCCGGAGTCCCCCGGCGCGGACGCCGGGGGAAAGGTTACAGTTCAACGGCGCGGATATGGCCGACCCAGTGGTCTGGCCCCATCCGCCCGGCGACGAAGTCGGCGATCTGGTCAAAGACCTGATCCGAGAAGCCGCCGATGTTCAGCACATCGTCCCGCTCCGCTGCCTGCGACGTCCCATACGGCTGGATGTCGATGCAGACCAGTTTCGCCGCCCGGTTCCGGGCCTTGAGCCTGCTCCATTCCGCCATCATCGCCGTCCCTTGCCCGCCCTGCCGACCATCGACCCAGGACTGGTTGTCCGAGACGAAGATCACCAGATCGGGCGCCAGCCGCGCCGCATTCAGCGCCGCCAGCGGGGCCGAACAGTTGGTGCCGCCCCCGCCCAGTGCCGCCAGTTTCGCAGCATTGGTCAGGATCGTATCGCGCGCTTCCAGCCGGGCTTCGCGCACCCGCACCTCGAAGGGCAGGACGCGGGCCTTCGGGTTCTTGCGCAGCACCGCCGCCGCGACCAGGGCCGCCACGTCGATGCAGCGCACTGCCGTGGTGGCCCCGGGCCGATAGCCGGTGACCGGCGAGGACATCGACCCCGACACGTCGGGGCAAACCGCGACAGACCCGCTGAGCGCCGGCACATTCGCCACGGAAAGCTCCATCGCGTCATGCAGGGCATCGCGCAGCCGTTCGTCCACCTCGGGCGCCAGCGCCGTCAGCGTTGCCAGAAGCTGATAGGGCAGCGCCTTGGCGGCCCGGATACGGCCCGGATCGCGCAGCACCCCCGCGACATGTTCAACCACACCGGACACCGTAAAGGCGCCCTTGCGGTTCAGCATGTTCAGCCCCTGCCGCAGCATCTGCCACGAGCCGTTGCGCGCCACATCCGCCCATTGGTCGGGCGTCAGCGACAGATCGGCCAGCATCTGGAACGGCACGTCCGGCACTTTGGCCGAAGCCCCGGCCCGGAAGGCCAGCAGATCCTGCACGACGCCGGGCAGCGCCGCCGTATCGGCAGGCTTGCCGATCAGCCAGGCGTAGAACGCCGCCCGCGAGGCCGTTTTCGGCTTGGGGTGCACCATCCGGACCACATCGCCCAGCGACGGATCATTGCCGACCGAAGCCGCCAGCAATTGCGCGTCGCTGGTCGTGTTCAGCCAGTGCTGCACCATCGCCTTGGGCCGCGAGCCAAGCGATTTGCGCCCGGTCTGGCCGGACCGCAGGATCTGCACGAAGGTTCGCAGCACTTTGCCCGAGGTGACCACCCGCCCGAAGACCGCCGCAAACAGCGCCGGATCGCGGGCCGACAACACCGCCAGCAACAGCGCCGGCGTGTCCTTCATGTGCCCCTTTTCCCGGACATGCACGGCGGTCTGCGCCAGAAACAGCGGGTCCACCGCTATTGCCGCCTCGACCAGTGCCGAGACCTCGTCCTGCGCGTCCTGATAGAACCCGCCGCCAAAGGTACCGGTCATCGCCAGTTGTGCCAGCTTGTGCTCGGCGCCATAGGCATAGGCCCTGGTCCCTTCGGCGTTGGTGGCGGTTGCCCGCGGCAAGAGCCGCCCTGCCAGCGATGCAAACACGGATTTGTTTGCCATGATCGTCTTCCTTCTGTTTTCGCCCCCTCTTTCTGCCCAGTTCTGGGCGCGCTGTGAAGAAAATCTGAATTTTGTTCAAGAGATTGAAAATGTTTGACTAAACGGCAAATCGGCAGAAACTGCTTCGCCATATGATATCTTTTGGTATATAGATTTATCCAAAAGGATTACCCACATGCGCAATGTCGTCATCGGCTTTCTCGGCACCCAGCTTGACATGGGCAAGCGGCGCGAATGGCGGCCGTCCGTCCAGCTTTGCGCGCAACCCGGTTTCCCCGTCGACCGGCTGGAGCTGATCCACGACCAGCGCCATTTCCATCTGGCCTGCAACGTGGCCGCCGCCATCGCACGCACATCGCCAGAGACCGAGGTTCGACTGGTCAGGATCGACATGGCCGATCCCTGGGATTTCCAGGAAGTCTACGGCCGGCTTTACGACTTCGCCGCCGATTACGGGTTTGATGAAGATCGCGAACGCTACCATGTGCATCTGACCACCGGCACGCATGTCGCGCAGATCTGCTGGTTCCTGCTGACCGAAAGCCGCCACATCCCGGCGCGGCTGGTGCAGACCGGCCCGCCACGAGAAGGCGGGGCACCGCAAGGCACGCTGGATGTGATCGACCCTGATCTGGCCCGCTACAACGCGCTGCAACGCCGGTTCGAAGCGGCCGCACGCGACCATTCGGCCCTGCTGCTGGGCGGGGTGGAAACCGTCAGCCCCGCGATGCGGGCGCTGGCCGAACGGCTGGATCTGGTTGCCACCACCTCGGATGCGCCGATCCTGCTGCTGGGAGAGCCGGGCACCGGCAAGTCTGCCCTTGCCGCGCATATCCATGAGCTGAAACTCGTGCGCCGCCGCATCAAGGGCCGGATGGTGCAGGTCAACTGCGCCACCTTGCGCGGCGATCAGGCATTGTCCGCGCTTTTCGGCCAGCGCCGGGCCGCCACCGGCATTGCCGGCAGCGAGCGCCCGGGTTTCCTTCGTGAAGCCGATGGCGGCGTGCTGTTCCTTGACCGGATCGACGAGCTTGGGCCCGGTGAACAGGCCGCTTTGTTGCAGGTGATCGAAACCGGCCGCTACTGCCCCGTCGGGTCCGAGGCCGAGGTGACTGCCCGGTTCCACCTGATCGCCACTGCGGCCAGCGATCCCGGCGCGCTTGTGCGGGCAGGGCATCTGCGCACCGATCTGTACGCAAGGCTGTCGCAATGGGTGTTCCGTCTGCCCCCGCTGCGCGAGCGGCGGCAGGACATTCAGGCCCATCTTCTGGACATGATCGACAGCAGCGAACGCCAGCTTGGCCGCAAGACCGGCTTCAACGCCGATGCGCTGGCCCGCTACCTGCGGTTCGCACAGGATCCGGCCACCCTCTGGCCGGGCAACCTGCGGGATCTGCAGGCCTCGGCCCACCGGATGGCGGTGCTGGCAGAGCGTGGGCGTATCACCGTGCCCATGGTCGAGGCCGAGATCGCAACGCTGGCCGACCAGTGGCGCGCCGCAACCGCCGATCTGGACAGTGCCCTTCTGGCCGAGGTCGTGCCGGATGCGCTGCGTCTGGACGAATTCGACCGTGCCCAACTGGCCAGTGTCATCCGGGCTTGCCGGGAATCCGCCAGTCTTTCGGCGGCGGGGCGCAGGCTGTTCGCCGTGTCGCGGACAGAGAAGGCCAGCCAGAACGACGCCGACCGCTTGCGCAAGTATCTGGCACGCTTTGGGCTCGATTGGGCAGCCGTGACAGGCAATCAGCCTGGCTGAGGGGCACCAGCTTCTCGGCCGTTTCCATGGCGACGACATCTAAGCGCCGAGAACTGGCCGAAAGAGCGGTGGCGGCGAAGGGGACAGCATCGCACCGGCCTGCAGCGCGTTTGGCCGGTTCGCCAGGTCGTGATGACCTCGGGCATCGCGGGAGTTCTCAAGGGGGCACATGTCCGGCGTTGCCACCGTCGGATAACGTCGCCTAGGGCTAGGGTCAGAACTCGTTCTGCATCCATAGCCAGAGCATGACGGTCGAGGCGAGAGCGACGGCCGAGAGGAAGGCCTTCGGTCATCGTTCATAACGAATGGCAACCCTGCGCCAGTCCTTCAGTCGCCCGAACAGGATCTCGATCCTGTTGCACGCTTGTAGCAGCGCTTATCGTGCTTGATGGGCTTTCCACGCGATTTCCTGGCCGGGATGGATGGCATTATCCCCCTATCTTTCAAAGGTTCTCTGACCCAATCGGCATCATAGCCCCGATCGGCCAAGAGCCCGTCAGCCGAAGGCAGGCTCCTGGCCCTCAACCTTGCGCGATGCTGCCGTGTCCGGCAGCCCGCTCAGACCAGCCGGAGCGCGCTCAGCCGCTGCCGGGTTTCGTTGCAGACCGCCTTCAGATGCCCGACCAGCCGCCCGGCACTGTCCACCCACGGGCGATCTGCCGGATGCAGGGCGCAGACCATGAAATCCGGCGCCTGGGAAAAGCTGCGCAGCACCACGCGATCTCCAAGATAGCTGAGGGCAGTCAGGGGGTTGAGGATGCTGACCCCGAGGCCGCTGCGCACCATCTCGCCCACGGCATTGGCCGATTGCATGGTGACGGGCAGGCGCCGCGTCACGCCCGCCTCGTCAAACATCCGGTCAAGAATCAGCCGGTAAGGGTCTTTCGGCCCCAGCGAGACAAAGGCGTGATCCTGGAAATCCTGCAGGCTGAGCGGCCCTTCGCCATTGGCCAGCGGATGCCCGGCAGGGATCAGGCAGACCTGCGGGAAACGGCCAAGCGGGATAACCTCTGTTGTGGGATCGGCATATTCCCCCTCGATGAGACCAAGGTCGAAATTGAAGCCCGAGATGGGCGACTGGTTGCGCGGGTCCCCGTTGTCGATCTCGATGGTCAGACCCGGTGCCTCGCGATGCAGCCGCGCCACCGCCTCGGGCAGCAGGTTTTGTGCAAAGGTGGGCAGGGTGGACACTTGCAGGATCTCGCCATAGGCGGCCCGCATCCGCAGAAGCGAGGCATTGATCTTGTCGAGGCCGGAATAGGCCTCTTCGATGGCGTGATACAGTTTCAGGGCACGCGCGGTCGGATGCAACCGCTGGCGCCGCCGCTCGAACAACTGAAAGCCCACGGCCGCCTCCAGCCGCAGCACTTCGCGCGTCAGCGTGGGCTGGGATGAGCCGAGCGCGGCGGCGGCGGCGGTGACCGTGCCGAATTTCACGATGGCGCGGAACACATCCACCTGTCGCAAGGTCAGCCCCGGCCGCATCTTCGCCCCCATCAAGGTTGTAGCGTCAGATCATATCCAAAGTGAATGAAGTAGAATAGCCTTTTCTGTATCTCGCCTGTGCGATGCGGGCTTAGCATTCCTGACATATTGTTCGTCACCAACGGATGGAAACGCCGCTTGACCCTGCCTTCCCCGCCCCCCTCTTCCGTGTTGGACCGCGCCGCGGAGGCCGGGCTTCAGGCGCTTCTGCAAGCCGCTGCTGGCGCTTTCGGGGCCGAGCAGGTTTCGGCCTGCGCGATGCTGCACGACCGCCCGCTGATCGAGGCTAATCCCGGCCCCTTTGCCGCACAGGCGCATTGGCAACACCGCGGCCGTCAGCAGATCTACCCGGCTTCGGTCTGCAAGATGGTCTATCTCGCGGCGCTTGCAGCTTTCGAGGCCGACGGCCGCCTTGTGCTGGATGATGAGGATCACCGGGCCGTCAAGGCGATGATCGGCATCTCGTCAAACGATGCGACCACCTATCTGCTGGGTCGGCTGACCGGTGCCTTTGACGGTCCGGTGCTGGATGAGGCGGCGCTGGAACACTGGGTGACAGCCCGCCATCAGGTGCAGGACTGGCTGGAGGCGCTCAACCTTCCGGCGCTGGAAGGGGTGTATCTGATCCATTCCACCTATGAAGACAGCCCCTATGGCCGTGCCCGGCAGGCGCGGCGGGTGCGGCCGGGCAATCAGCTTTCGGCGCAGGCCTGCGCCGCCATGCTGCATGACATCCTGCGCGGCGCGCTGCCCGGGCGGGACTGGATGGCGGGGCATCTGTCGCGCGACTGGCAACGCAGTGCCGGGCCTGACCCCGAAGGCGACCAGATCGCCGGTTTTCTGACCGATGGGATCCCGGCCTCGTTCCGCGTCTGGTCGAAGGCCGGACATACCTCTTGGACACGGCATGACGTGGCCGCGTTCTCGGCGCCGGATGGCCGCTCGGCCACGCTGGCGGTAATGACCGAAGGCCCCGCGGCGGCGGCCCATACCGGCACCCTGCCCGCCTTTGCCCGCGCCTTCATTGCCGAAGCCTTCGGCTGACCCACCCCAAAGACAAGAAACAAGACCAACCAACAGGAAGCTGACCATGACCCATTCGCCCGCCTCTCTTGTTCTGAGCCGCCGCCGTATGCTGGCCGCGATGCTTGCCAGCACCGCAGCCGCGGCTGTCGGCACCATCCCCTTTGCGGCCCGCGCACAGGAGGCGGGCACGCCGCGCCCTGGCGGCACCTTGCAGATGGTGGCCCCGTTCGGATCGGCGCTGCAAAGCCTTGATCCGCACGCCACCTATGAATCGCAGGACATGGCGGTGTCGAAAGCGTTCCACCGCTCGCTTTACAACTGGGATTCGGCGACCAATTCGGTCGTGCTGGAACTGGCTTCCGAGGTGAAGGTCAGCGACGACGGCAAGACCTTCACCTACAAGCTTCTCGACAACATCTATTTCCACAATGGCCGCCAGTTGGTGGCCGATGACGTGATCTGGTCCTATTCGCGCATCCTTGCGCCGGGCAGCAGCCTGTCGGCGATTTCCAACCTTCAGAACATCAAGGGCGCCCAGGATTATCTTGACGGCAAGGCCGATACGGTGGCGGGTCTGACCAAGATCGACGATCTGACCTTCTCGATCACCTTCGACAGCTTTGCCGATCCGGGCTTCCTGTTGTTCGAGGCCGTCACGGCGATCCTGCCGCGCGAAGCGGTGGAAAGCGGCACCTTCCTGTCGAACCCGGTCGGCTGCGGCCCCTTCACCTTTGTCGAACATATCGAAGGCTCGCGCATCTCGGGCAAGAAGTTCGAGAAGTACTTCAAGGCGGGCAAGCCCTATGCCGATGCCATCGAATTCACCATCACCGATGACTATTCGGCGCTGGATGTGGCCTTCCGTGCGGGCGAGATCGACGCGACCGTCCTGTCGGAAAACGGCTATGTCATGTATGCGCAAGACCCCGAGCTTTCGAAGGGCCTGATCGAGATTGCCGAGATGTTCACCCGTCATATGGGCATGAACCTCGACATGAAGCCCTTTGACGATGTGCGCGTGCGGCAGGCGATCAACTATGCGGTGGATCGCGACATCATCATTGAAAAGCTTTTGAAGAACAAGGCGTTCAAGGCTGTTGGCTGGCTGCCGACGCCCTCGTCCGGTTTCGATCCCGACCGCAAGCCCTATGCCTTCGACCCCGAAAAGGCCAAGGTCCTGCTGGCAGAGGCGGGCCTGACCGATGGCGTCAGCTTCGAGGCCTGGGTGACGGATGCGACGTCCTCGCTGGGCGTCCTTCAGGCCATGACCCCCTTCCTTGCCGCCGTGGGCATCACCGTGACCCCCAAGGTGGTCGAGGCAGGCGTGCTGGTCGAGGCGATCAACAAGGGCGAAGCCCCGGCCTGGTTCCGCTCCAACGGCACCGGCCCCGATCCGATCTCGGCGCTGCGCAGCTTCGACAGCCGCCGCCCGCGGTCAACCAACCGGGCGGGCTTCAAGGATACCGCCTTCGATGCCATCCTGGACGAGGCCATGGCCACGCTTGACGCCGCCAAGCGGGTGGAACTGGTGCGCAAGGCCGATGCCTATATCTTCGATCAGGCACCGGTCTGGTTCCACAATTACAACAAGGCCGTGCTGGCAACCCAGCCCTGGGTGCATGGCGTGGACGCCAATGTGACCGAGGCCGCGATCATCGAGGTGGATCAGGTCTGGCTGGACGAAAACGCGCCTTCGCGCTGATCGGCCCCGCCGATCTGTCCACCCGGAGGGGCGGCATCGCGCCGCCCCCCTGCCAGTCCCGTCAGCCTGTGGATGCACCATGCTGAATGTCCTGCTCAGACGGCTGTTCCAGGCCGCCCTGACTGTCCTTGTCGTCGTGACGCTTGTCTTCGTGCTGTTCAGCGTGATTCCGGGCACCTATGCCTCGTCGCTTCAGGCCGACAAGCGCGACGTTTCTGCCGAAGTGCTGGAGCGGATCGAGGCCGAACTGGGCCTGAACGATCCGCTGCCACAGCGCTTTGGCCGCTATATGGCGGGGTTGGCGCAGGGTGATCTTGGGGTTTCCTATGCCACCAAGCGCCCGGTTGCAGACATGCTTTCCGGGCGGGTCTGGGCTTCGTTCCGGCTGGCCTGCGCGGCGATCTTGTTCGCGGTTTGCATCGGCCTGCCACTGGGCTTTTTCGCCGCCATGCGCCGGGGCAGTTGGCTGGACACTGCCACCATGACACTGGCGGTTTCGGGCCTGTCGATCCCGGCGTTCTGGGCGGGGCTGGTGCTGATGTATGTCTTCTCTCTGAAGCTGCACTGGCTGCCGACCTTCGGCTATGGCTCGGGCGGGTTGAAACACCTGATCCTGCCCGCCATCACGCTGGGCATCGCGCCCATGGCGCTGCTGGCCCGCACCACCCGTGCCGCCGTGCTGGAAACCCTGAATTCCGATTTCATCCGAACCGCAAGATCCAAGGGCATGTCAGAGCGGCGTCTGGTGCTGCGCCACCTGGCGCGCAACGCCTTCGTGCTGGTGCTGACCACGATCGGCTTGCAATTCGGCTCGATGCTGGGCGGTTCGGTGGTGATCGAGAAGCTGTTCGCCTGGCCGGGGGTCGGCTCGCTGCTGATCGACTCGGTCGGATTGCGCGACATTCCCGCCGTACAAGGCGCGATTCTGGTGATCGTGCTGTTCTTCCTGCTGATCAACACGCTGGTCGATCTTGCCTATCTGGTGGTCGATCCTCGCATCCGTTACCGCTGAGGAAGCACCATGAAAGCCGGAGCCAACCTTTATGTCGGCGGCGGGATCATCCTGCTGATCTTTCTGCTGGCCGTGTTTGCGCCATTGATCGCGCCCTATGACCCGGTCACCTCGGCCAATCTGATGTATGCGGAAGAACCGCCCGGCGCCCAGTTCTGGCTGGGCACCGACGAGCAGGGCCGCGACATCTTTTCCCGCATCGCCTATGGCGCCCGCATCTCGCTGTTCATCGGGCTGGCGGTCCAGGTGATGAACACCGCCATCGGCGTCTCGCTGGGCTTGTCGGCGGGCTACATCGGCGGCTGGTGGGATGAAATCGTGCAGGGTCTGACCAACCTCATGCTCTCCATCCCGACCATCGTCTTTGCGCTTGCGCTGATGGCGATCCTTGGCCCCGGGCTGCCAAGCCTGCTGATCGCGCTTGGCATGACGGACTGGGCCTATAGCTGCCGGATCTCGCGCGCGCAGGTGCTGACGCAGAAATCGCTGAACTATGTGCAATCGGCCCGGACCATGGGCTTTGGCCCGCTGCATGTGATGTTCCGGGAACTGCTGCCCAACATTTCCGGGCCGCTGATCGTTGTGGCCACGATGGGCGTGGGTTCGGCGATCATGGCCGAAGCCTCGCTGTCCTTCCTTGGCCTTGGCGTTGTGCCGCCGAACCCAAGCTGGGGCGGGATGCTGTCCTCGGCGCGCGAACAGTTGATGGTGGCGCCCTGGGTCGCGATCTTTCCGGGGCTCGCACTGTTTGCCGCCGTTCTGGGCTTCAATCTTCTGGGCGATGGTCTGCGTGACCTTCTTGATCCTCATGGAAAGGGCCGCAAATGACCAAGGCGGTTCTGGATGTGCGCAACCTTGCGATCAGCCTCTCTGACGGGGCGGTTCGTGTCCCGGCGGTCGAGGGGGTGGATTTCACCATCAACCGCGGCGAGGTTTTCGGCCTGGTGGGGGAATCCGGCTGTGGCAAAAGCCTTTGCGCCCTGGCCCTGGCAGGGCTGCTGAAGGCACCGATGGCCGTCAGCGGCGGGCAGATCCTGCTGGAAGGCCGCGATCTGGCCCCGCTCCCCCCGCACGAGATGCGCCGCCTGCGCGGCGACAAGGTGTCGATGATCTTTCAAGAGCCGATGACGGCGCTGAACCCGCTGATGACAGTGGGCGACCAGATCGGCGAGATGTTCGTGCTGCATCGAGGCCTGACGCCGCGGGCCGCACGGCTGAAGGCGATCGAGGCGCTGGAACAGGTCCAGGTGTCCAGCCCGGAGCGCCGGATCAACGCCTATCCGCACCAGCTTTCGGGCGGGATGCGGCAGCGCGTGATGATCGCCATCGCGCTGGCCTGCGACCCGGCGCTGCTGATCGCAGATGAGCCGACCACGGCGCTGGATGTGACGATCCAGGCCGAGATTGTGGAACTGGTGCTTGAACTGTGCCGCGCCAAGGGCACGGCGGTGATGATGATCTCGCATGACCTGGGGCTGGTGGCGCGCGTCTGCAACCGCGTGGCGGTGATGTATGCGGGCCAGATCGTGGAAGAGCGCAGCGCCGAGGAGATCTTCACCGCCCCGGCGCATCCTTACACGCGCGGCCTGATCAATGCGCTGCCGCGTCTGGGGCGGCGGCTGGAGCGGGGGCAGGAGCGGCTGACCGAGATCGGCGGCGTGGTGCCGGCGATCCGCGATTTTCCGCAGGGCTGCCGCTTTGCGCCGCGCTGCACACGCGCCACAGCGGAATGCCGCGCGGCACCCGTGGCGATGACCGATCTGAACGAGGGGGGCCGGGTCCGGTGTCTGCATCATGTCTGAGGCCGCAATGATCCCGGCCGCCACGCCCCTGCTGTCGGTGCAGGGCCTGAAGGTGCATTACGCGGTGCGGCAAGGCTGGCGCGGCAAGCACTTTGCCGTCCGGGCCGTGGACGGGGTGGATCTGACACTGCAGGCGGGCGAATGTCTTGGCCTGGTGGGCGAAAGCGGCTGTGGCAAATCCTCGATTGCGCAGGCGCTGCTGGGGCTGGTGCCTGCGACGGCCGGGGTGATCCGGCTGGACGGACACGAGATAACGGGGGCGGCGCAGGTGTCGGCCATGGCGCTGGCAAGATCGGCGCAGATGGTGTTCCAGGACCCGATGTCGTCGCTGAACCCGCGCCAGACCATCCGCGAGATCCTGTCAGCGCCCCTGCGCCTGCATGGCATGACCGACCGGACCGAGCGCGAGGCGCGCGTGGCCGAGATGCTTGGCCTTGTCGGCATGTCGCCCGAAGTGGCCAGCCGCTATCCGCACGAATTTTCCGGCGGCCAGCGTCAACGGCTGTGCATCGCGCGGGCGCTGATCCTGCGGCCAAAACTGGTGATCTGCGACGAGCCGGTTTCTGCGCTGGATGTCTCGATCCGCGCGCAGATCATCAACCTGCTGCTGGATCTGAAAGACAAGCTGGGCCTTGCCCTGCTGCTGATCTCGCATGATCTGGGCGTTGTCGAACACATGAGCGACCGGATCGCCGTGATGTATCTGGGCCGCATCGTCGAAGAAGGCGGCTGGCGCGAGATCTTCACCACGCCAAGCCACCCTTATACGCGGGCGCTGATCTCGGCGATCCCGGACCCGCTGCACCGCGACCGGGCGCCGGCCCGTCTGGGCGGCGAAATCCCCAGCCCGATGGCCCAGCCAGAAGGATGCGCCTTCAACCCACGTTGCCCGCAGGCCCTGCCGCAGTGCCAGAGCGGCCAGGTGCCTGATTTCACCCGCCTCGGCGCCGATCATCAGGCGCGCTGTCATCTGCTGAAAACCGGAACATCCCATGCTTGACCAATCAGCCCCCTCCGCAATCCCGGAAATCGGGCCAGACCTCGTCATCACGGTGCGGGCAGGACACGACCCTGCCGCCCCGCATCGTGGCACGCTGACCATCGGCGACTGGACGGTGCCTTGCGCCGTGGGCCGCTCGGGCATCGTGGACCCGGCGCTGAAGCGCGAGGGCGACGGCGCCACACCGTCAGGGCGCTTTGCCCTGCGCTACGGCTATTACGAGCCCGGCATCTTTGATGATGGCGTCATGGCCGCCATGGCCTTTCCCTTCAAACCCAAGCCCGACAGCTATGACTGGATCGAGAACCCGGCCAGCCCGGATTACAACCGGATGCGCGCCCGCAGCCATAACGAGCCACCGCCGGATCGCGCGCCAAGGCTGTTCGACATTTTCATCCCGCTGGGCTGGAATGATGCCGTCCCGCGCGTGGCAGGGGGCAGCGCGATCTTCCTTCATGCCGCCCGCCCTGACATGACCGGCACGGCGGGCTGTGTGGCGGTGCCGCATGACCAGTTGCTGGAACTCGCGCGGCGGCTGCGCCCCGGCATGATCATCGACATCGCGACACCGGATCAGGCCGCAGCGGCGCTGTCGCTGCCCGACAGTCTGGAAAGCGTAACCTTTCACAGCCTGCAACCCGGTCCGCGCGTGATCGTGACCGGGGCCGTCCATGGCAACGAGGGGTGCGGGCCGAAAGCGATCAGCCGGATGATCGCCGAGTTCCGCGCCGGACGCCGCAAGCTGGTTTGCGGCTCGGTGACATTCGTGCCTGTGGTCAATCACATGGCTTACCGGCTTGACCGGCGGGAGGGGGACCGCAACCTGAACCGCGACCTGCACGAATATCCGGTGCCGCAGGTCAACGAGGATCGGGTCGCGAATGTGCTGTGTTCGATGCTGCGCGCCCATGATGTGCTGATCGACCTGCATTCCTTCGGGTCCGAAGGACCGGCCTTCGCATTGTTTGGCCCGGATGCGCCCGGCAGCGATCTGGAGCCATATGTCCGCCCACAGGAAGAGCGGCAGTTGATCCGCGCGCTTGGCCTGCCCTTCGCGGTTCAGGGCTGGATGCCGGCGCATCTGAAAGCCCTGACCCGGCAAGGCCGCGCGTCCGAGATCGGGCACGCCATCGGCACAACGGAATTCATGCGCTTTGTCGGGGGGGCGGCAATCACGGTGGAGTGTGGCTCGCACAAGGACCCGGCCTCGGGCGGGATGGCCTATGAGGTGATCGCGCGCGGTCTGGCAGCGCTTGGCCTGATCATGGCCGAGGCAGGTCCGCCCCCCGCCCCACCGCAGATCCTGCAGATCGGGGACGCGATCTTTGCCGAAAGCGACGACGACCGCCTGCTGCGCACCTATGTGACCGGCGAATCGGTGCGGAAAGACGAGGTGATCGGCAAGCGCGCCGACGGAAGCCCGATCATCGCACCGCATGACGGGGCGATGATCTTTGCCAGCGGCAGCGTGAAGGCCGGAACCGAGATGTGCTTCCTGTGCCGGCCCGGAACCCCATCCTGGCCCAACGATCCTGTCGCGCGGACCTGAACCACACATCTTCCTGCGGCTCACCTCAAGCTCCCCGGTCGGCAAGTTCAAACGCGCCACCGGGGCCTTCCTTTATGGCTCGACAGCCAGAGGTGCGGATTTGGAGCCGGGTTGAACCTGCAATTCCGCAATAGCGCGTATCGGCCCGCCCGACCGCAAGGATAGCCCTGTCCTGGAACATCATATCCTGCAGAGGTGCGAAAGCCCTGTTGACTCGTGAAAAGACCCGTTCATATTAGTTGTAGGAACAACACTACAATTTGGATCTGATGACCCGCGCCAACCCGCCCCTGTCCGCAGACACCCTGCCCGGCCCCGACCTGCCGGTGCGGGGACGGCGGCATCCATGGCGCTGGATTGCGGGTGGTCTGGTTCTGCTGCTGCTTGCGCTGCTGGTCCGGGCCTTCGCCGAGGGGAATATCCGCTGGGCCATCGTGGGCGAGTTCCTGACGGCCCCGGTGATCGTCAAGGGGTTTGTCTGGACGCTGCTGATCACCTTCGCCGCGCTGGCGCTTGGCGTCGTGCTTGGCTTCGCCTTCGGGATGATGCGGCTTTCGGCCAACCCTGTGCTGCGCTTCGCATCCTGGCTTTACGTCTGGATCTTCCGTGGCACGCCCGTGCTGCTGCAACTGCTGATCTGGTTCAACATCGCGCTGATCTTCCCCACGCTCTACATCCCCGGCGTGGTCGACATGAAAATGGTCACCGTCATGACCCCCTTCGTCGCCGCCGTTCTTGGCCTTGGGGTCAACGAAGGTTCCTACCTGACCGAAGTGGTGCGCGGCGGCATCCTGTCCGTCGACCGCGGTCAGGTTGAGGCGGCCAATACACTGGGCATGACGCCGGGCCAGACGATGCGCCGGATCATCCTGCCGCAAACCATGCGGCTGATCCTGCCGGTTCTGGGCAACAGCGCCGTGGGGATGCTGAAGTTCTCGTCCCTGGCCGCCACCATCGCAATGACCGAGATGCTGAATGCGGCGCAACGCATCTACTTCATCAATGGCGCGGTGATCGAACTGCTGTTCGTCTGCGCGCTTTGGTATCTGGCCGGAACGACCGTGCTGTCGATCGGGCAATACTACCTTGAAAAGCACTTCGGCCGCAGCCATGGGGGCCGCGCATGACCGCCGCACAGCAACCTATCATCCGCGCGGTCGGCCTGCGCAAGGCCTTCGGAAACCTCGAAGTCCTCAAGGGTATCGACCTTGAGGTCGCACATGGCGAGGTGCTTTGCATCCTCGGCCCCTCGGGCAGCGGAAAGTCAACGCTGCTGCGCTGCATCAACCACCTTGAGGTGCCCAATGGCGGCTATGTCTGGGTCGATGGCCAGATCATCGGCTATGACCTGCAGGACGGTGTGCTGCACGAATTGCCGGTCAAGCGGCTGCGGGCACAGCAAAGCCAGTTGGGCATGGTGTTCCAGCACTTCAACCTGTTCGCGCATCGCACCGTCCTTGGCAATGTGATCGAAGGGCCGATGGTGGTGCGCGGCCTGTCGCGCCCGGCGGCCACCGCACGGGCGATGGACCTGCTTGAAATGGTCGGGCTGGCGGACAAGGCCGGGTCATGGCCCGCGCAGCTTTCGGGCGGGCAGAAACAGCGCGTCGCCATCGCGCGGGCCCTGGCAATGGAACCGCGGGTGATGCTGTTCGACGAACCGACCAGCGCGCTGGACCCCGAACTGGTGGGTGAGGTGCTTGAGGTGATGCGGCGGCTGGCCGACACCGGCACCACCATGATCATCGTCACCCACGAAATCGGTTTCGCCCGCGATGTGGCCGACCGCGTGGTCGTGATGATTGACGGAGAAATCCGCGAGACCGGCCCCGCCAGAAAGGTTCTGGCCAACCCGGCCGACCCGCGGGTGAGAAGTTTTCTGGGCCGTGTGCTGGCCCAACCGACTGAAGCAAAAGACTGACAACACCCAACAGACAAGAGGATTGCGCGATGAAACTGTCCCTTCTGAAACGCCCCGTTCTGGCGGCATTGCTGGGCGCAACGCTGGCCCTGCCGGCGCTGGCCGATGTGGATGCAGCCGCCCAGGCCCTGCTGCCCGAAGCCAACAAAAGCTCGGGCAAGCTGCTGGTCGTGACTTCGCTGGCCTATCCGCCGATGGAATACACCGACGCGGGGTCCGAAGAGCTGAAGGGGTTCGACATCGACATCGCCCGCGAGATTGCCGCACGCCTGGGGCTGGAACCCGAATTCGTCAATGTCGAGTTTCCCCAGTTGATTCCGCAGGTCGTGACCGGGCGTTCGGAAATGATCATCAGCGCCTTCTCGGACAAGGTCGAGCGTCAGGCGCAGCTTGATTTCATCGACTACTTCAACACCGGCAACGTCTTCTACACGACGGCGGACCACAAGGACGAGATCAAGACCGAGAAGGATCTGTGCGGCAAGACCATCGCCGTGGCCACCGGCACAAGCTGGGTGACCTGGGCCGAAGAGGTTGGCAAGGCGAACTGCCCGGCCGACAACCTTTACAACGTCATCCAGATCCCGACGCAGGCCGAACATATCATGCAGATCAAGCAGGGCCGCGCGCAGGCGTCTGTCATCGGCATCGAGGGGCTGGCGGATCTTGAAATCAACGAGCCGGGCGCCTTCTACCAGATCGGCGCGGCGGGCGAGCCGAACCCCTATGGCATCGCCTTCGAAAAGTCGAACACCGCCCTGCGTGATGCGGCGCTGGCCGCGCTGAACGGCATGTTGGCCGATGGCACCTACATCGAGATCGTGAAGCGCTATCATCTGGATGTTGGCGCGGTCGACAAATTCGTGATCAACGGCGCCACGCAGTAATCACGAGGACGAGGCCATGGCGGGATCAGGCGACATCGACGCGAAGACGGGGGCATCGTCCCTGGCTGCGATCACGCTTGATCCCTATTCGGGCGAGCAGATCTACCGCCAGCTCTATCGGGGTCTGCGCGGGCTGATCCTCTCGGGCGGATGGGGCGAGGGCGAGATCATCCCTTCGGAAAACGAGATGCGCGACCATTTCACCGTGGCGCGCACCACAGTTCGCCACGCCCTGTCGCTTCTGGTGCGCGAGGGGCTGGTGACTCAGGTGCGCGGCAAGGGGACCATGGTTTCGCACCGCCCGGTCAGCCACAGCGTCTGGAACTTCGGCAGCTTCACCGATCTTGCCCGTGCCAACGGCAAGCGTCCGGTGACCCGCGTCATGGAGCACCGGATCGACGATGGCATCCTGCTGCTGGTCCGTGCGCGGGGACTTGCCGGCGTGGATGCGGTCGAATGGCTGAACCTCGATACCTCCTGGCTGCCCCTGAAAGACTATCCGGGCATCGAGACCTACGATTTCGCGGCGCAGTCGCTTTATGAAGTGCTGCGCCGCGATTACGGGCGTGTTCCCGTGCGCTCCGAGATCCACCTTTCCGTGGTGCCCCCCTCGGCCCATCTGACCGAGGTATTCGGGCCTGATCCGGCGGTTCCGGGCTATCTTTGTGCCACCGGCGATGTGCTGGACCTTGAAGGTGAGCGGGTCGAGCGGACCTCGATCATCTACTCGCCCCGGGTGGAAATGAAATTCGCAACCCGCTGGGGGCAGGCAGGCGCCCTGCAATCCCCCGCGAAGGGAGACTGACATGACCGCTTTCCGCGGCCTATTCGCGATGCCGAAGCCCATTCTGGGGATGCTGCACCTTGGCGGCGAGACACCGGCCGACCGTCTGACCCGCGCCCTGGAAGAGGCGCGCATCATGGCCGGCGAAGGGCTCGACGGGCTGGTGATCGAAAACTATTTCGGCGATTCCGACGATGTCGAGCGGGTGCTGGATCGGCTGGTGGCACTGGCCCCCGGGCCACGGATCGGCATCAACGTGCTGCATGACAACAGCCGCGCCTTCGCCCTTGCCAGATCCTATCCGGTTGACTTCATGCAGATAGATTCGATCTGCGGCCACCTGCCCCCCGATCAGGACGCAGACTTTGCCAACACGCTGGCGGCTGAACGGGCCTCGGTGCCCGCCGTGCTTTTTGGCGGCGTGCGCTTCAAGTATCAGCCGGTGCTTTCGGGGCGACCAGAAGCCGAGGATCTGCGCCTTGGCGCCGCGCGCTGCGACGCGCTTGTGGTAACGTCAGACGCAACCGGGCAAGAGACGGACCCGGCCAAGATCCGCAGGTTCCGCACCGCAACTGGCGGCAATGTTCCGATCATCGTCGGCGCCGGCATGACCGAGGCCAATGCCGCGGCCCAGCTTGCGCTGGCCGACGGGGCCATTGTCGGCAGTTGGCTGAAGGAAGACCATGTCGACAAGGGCCGCCTGGCACCGGCGCATGTCGCGCGCTTCATGGCTGCCGTTCGCCTGGCGCGGGCCGAGGCCGCATGACCCTGCGCGCAATCCCCCTGTCCCCCGAAGCCTTCGCCCCTTTCGGCCGCGTGTTCGACCTGACCGGCACACCCGGCGAAGGTGTCATGCCCATGTCGGGCGAAGGCTGGCGCGACAGCTACACCCTTGCGCCACCGATCGACGGGCCGGCCCATCTGGGCATGACGCAGGGCCCGTCCGCCCCCTGGGATTGCCGCCTGATGGAGCGCCATCCCCGCACCGAAGAGGCGCTGTTCTGCGCCGGCGCCGCCATCGTGCTGGCCGTCGCCCCGGGTGGCACGGCGCCCGCGCCGCTAGCCGAAACCCTGCGCGCCTTCATCATCCGGCCGGGGCAGGTTGCGGTGATGAACCGCGGGGTCTGGCACGATGCCTGCCGCGGCCTGAAGGCGCCGACGCCCTATTACTGGATGGCAACCTGCGGCCTTGGCCCCGACCCATGGGTCGAGGTGTCGGGTGGCCCGGTCCGAGTGCTGGCATGACGACCTTCTTCATCGGCGACGTGGCGCTGGACGAATACTTCACCGCTGAGCGCTGGCCGGGCCTGGCCGACAAGGATTTCATCGACGAACTGCCGGCGGAATGTGGCGGCTCGATCGCCAATGCGGCGGTGGTTCACGCCGCGCTTGGCGGCGAGACCGAGTTCATCTCCTTGCTGAACGAAACCGCGCTGTCCGACAGGCTGATCGCCGATCTTCAGGCCAACGGCGTTTCCACCCGCCACATGCTGCGCCAGCCCGGCATCCCGGATTCGCGCAATCTGATCTTTCTGGTGGACGGAGAGCATGTTGTTCTGACCCTGCGCATGGGCCAGCAACCCATGCCGCTGCCGCCCGCCACCATGGCGGCCTTGCGCCAGCCGGGCTTCCTTTACACCACGCTCTACCGCGCGCGCCGCCTGCATGAAGCGGACGGCACACTGGCGCAGGATCTTCTGCTGGCGGACCTGCGCCGCCATGGCCGCCGCATGGTCTTCGATCTTGACGTGGGCGGCGCGACCGCCGCAGACGCGGCCTATCTGCAAGGGGCCGAGGTGGTGATCTTCAACCAGGTCGGCTTTCGCGCCACCTTCGGCCATGACACCCTGACCCTGGCCGAGACCTGGCGCCGCGACCATGGCATCACCCGGCTGGTCCGTACCATGGCCGGAGACGGGGCCGAGGCGCTGGACAACGGCCGGTTGCTGCGGGTGCCCGGCCACCGGGTTGACGTGGCCGATGTCACCGGCGCCGGAGACACGTTCGGCGCGGCGCTGACCTGGGGTCTTGGACAGGATCATGCCTTCGAAGCGGCGCTGGAGTTCGCCGTGGCCGCCGCCTCCCGGTCGGTCACCCGCCACGGTCCGCGCGGCGGCAAGGCCAGCCGAGCCGAGGTGCTGGACTGGCTGACAAGTCGATAACCCCGCCTCGGCAATCGCCGGCCACCACCAACACCCGACAGAAGGCCCGCTGCGACCACGACATCGACATCTGCTCCACTTTCATGCGGAGGGCGCCGGGGGCTTCCAGCCGCCCGAGGTTGGGGCTGGTCTGCCGCCGTTTTGCGCAGGACCGGCGCAGTTGCGGGCATTTGTCGAAAATACTGAACAACTCGCGACACGCAAGTTGACGGAACCAGACTAAAGCTACATCTGCAAACATGCTTGTGGCGTGTGTGATGTGAGTTTGCCGGGTGTTTTCCGCTGTATCACACCGGTCGCTATCTGGCCGGGAAATCCATGAATGAGGTGATCCGTGGCCTTTACCTTCTCAATCATCGAATGGTCGTCTGTAACGGACCCAAGCTCGCTGTTCCGGAAAACCGGCGGTGGTGAGGGGGATACCGGCTCCGGGGGCACTGTGAACACAACCCAGGTGTCCTTCACCAGCGTGTCAACGCAACAGGTCACGACCGCAACCATTGGTGGCGCAGACGACTTTCCCGATGACGGAGGGGCGCGGCTCCATGTGGCCGTGACGTTGAACGGAACAACGTACAACCCCGGCGCTACCGTCGAAGCAGACTTCGAAGTGATTCTGCGGGATGCGGTTACGGGATACTATTACCGCGCAACCTGGCTTGCCATCAACAACACCCCCGTCGGCATCAGCCTTTCGCGCGCCTGGGACGCCACGACCGGCCAGTTTGTTTCCGGGCCGGCCGGTGTTTACACGCCTGGGACGTCGTTGACGCTTGTCGACGGAGATGTCCTTGACGGAACCCCGAACAGCACCGTCTTCGCCACGGACAGCAACTATGTGGCTGATGGCATCGGGAACGATGCCGTTCTCAACGCGTCGAACGGAACGCTCGCCTGTTTTTCGCGCGGCACACTGATCACCACACAGGTGGGCGAAGTTCCAGTTGATCAGCTTCGTCAGGGTGATCTGGTCCTGACGCGCGACAATGGCTATCAGCCGGTTCGCTGGATCGGTTCACGGTTGATTGACGCCGCAACACTCAAGATGAACCCGCATCTTCGCCCGATCAGAATCCATGCCGGCGCTCTGGGCAATGGCATGCCGCTGACAGACCTTCTGGTCTCACCTCAGCACCGTATTCTTGTGAACTCTGTGGTGGCGCTTCGCATGTTCGGCGAGCACGAGGTTCTGGTTGCGGCCAAGCACCTTGCCGACCTGCCCGGCATTGAGGTCGCCGACGATGTCGAGACCGTGGAATACTGGCACTTCCTTATGGATCGGCATCAGGTCGTGCTGTCCAACGGGGCAGCGACCGAAAGCCTTTTCACCGGGCCGGAGGCATTGAAGTCCCTGTCCGAACAGGCCCGGGCCGAGGTTCTTGAGATTTTCCCTGAGTTGACAGAGATGGACCACTCGGCCCTGCCGACGCCTGCACGGCTTCTGGTGTCTGGTCGCCAGGCGCGGCGCCTTGGTGAACGGGTCAGCATGAACAGGCACCGGCTGGTGGCATAAACCACCGCTGGGATGCGTATCACGCGCAGCCGCCCCTGATGCCTTGCGGGCATGTGCGTCGTGGGCCGGCAGGGCATCCCCCTCCGGCCCCGCACCATGCCCCTCTGCCAAGGGCAGTTGGCGGGGCTGGAACGGCTGGTCCGCACCATGGCCAGAGACGGGACCGAGGCGCTGGACAACGGCCGGTTGCTGCGGGTGCCCGGCCATCGGGTTGACGTGGCCGATGTCACCGGCGCCGGAGACACGTTCGGCGCGGCACTGACCTGGGGTCTTGGACAGGATCATGCCTTCGAAACGGCGCTGGAGTTCGCCGTGGCCGCCGCCTCCCGCTCGGTCACCCGCCACGGTCCGCGTGGCGGCAAGGCCAGCCAGGCTGAGGTGCTGGACTGGCTGAAAGACCGGACATCGCCGCCATCGTGAACAGATGCCGCGCGCGGGATAGCCCCCCGTGCCGGTTTTCGAAGCCTGACCCCATGGTTAAATACAAGTCTCCTGCCCTGTCTTTTGCGGGAACAGGCAGGCGGTTGCGGGGCCGTGATGGCCGCACCGTTCAGCCGTTCGCGAAGATGCCGCTGCCGACAGATCGCAGCGCCGCCCCATCGCGCAGCAGAAACAGGGCGCTGATGGCGTGTTGCCGCGCGAAGGCAAGCCCCTCGTCCTTGCCCATCACCATCAGGGCCGTCGCCATTGCATCCGCCGTCATGCAATCGGCCGCCATGACGCTGACCGATGCGGGGCCGTCCACAAGCGGTGATCCACGGCGCGGGTCAATGGTATGTGGCAACCGCCGGCCCCTGACGGTCAGAAAGTGCCGGTAGTCACCCGAGGTTGCCACCGCGCCTTCGGTCAATGCCAGCATGGAATGGGGCGCCCGGTCGGGGCTGTCAGGTGTTTCGATGGCAACGGACCAGGGCGAACCATCAGCCTGGCGGCCAAGCGCCCGCACTTCGCCATCAATCGCGCACAGCGCCCGGCTCAGTCCGTGACCGGCAACAACCTCGGCCAGCCTGTCCACCCCATATCCCTTGGCGATTCCCGACAGATCGAGTGCAAGCGGTGCCGTCTTGCGCGCGGCCTGACGGGCCGAGTCCAGCTCCAGCGCCGCGAGGGAAGAGACACGCGCAGCGACGCTTGCCGCGCGTATGGCGGCCAGGTCTGCCGGATCGGACCCGAAGCCCCAGGCACGCATGGCGGCCCCGACATTCATCTCGAACGCGCCTTTGGTTGCGCGGCCGATCTGCACGCCCGCCCGCAGCACGGCCATCAGCCCCGCGGGCAAAACAACCCAGTCCCCGCAGGGGGCCGCGTTGAACAGCATCAGATCGCTGTCGGGCTTCCAGGTGGACATCTGGGCGTCCACCTCATCCACTGCCGCCTGCAAGGCCGCTTGCAAGGCATGGGCATCGGGCTTGGCCGGTTCGTCCAGCAAGACGGACCAGCGGCTTCCCATCGTCGGGCCCGACAGAAGCATCCGGTGCGGATCAGTAGGTGTCTTCGACATAGCGTCCCTCGGATTTCAGCGTGACAAGGGTCAGATCCATCGGCGCCAGGATCTCGTTCAGCGCGCCCTGCACGCCCCTTGCCATATCCCGCCCGCCGCAGACCATGATACGCGCGCCGCGCGCGATCAGCGCCCGCAGGGCCAAGGCATCCCCACGCAGGGCGTCCTGCACATGCTGACGCGGACCGCTGCGGGAAAAAGCGGTGCGCAACCCCGTCAGGCGCCCCTCGTCCGACCAGCGTTCAAGATCTTCGCCGAACAGCAGGTCAGCATCAGGATGGCGCGCGCCGAACCACAGGTGAACGGGTCGCCGCCCACCTTCCGCGCGGATGAACCCCGCCAGCGGGCCGATGCCGGTGCCCGCGCCGATCAGGATCAGCGGGGTGGTGCCGCGGTCAGGCTGGAAGGCCGGATTCGGGCGCAGGAAGGCTTGCACCGACTGCCCCGGTTGCAGCGCCATCAGTTGGCCCGAGCACAACCCGCCGGGATGCTTGCGCACGGCAATTTCGACAAACCCGTCGCGGTGGCACGAGGCCAGCGAATACAACCGCGGCACGGCCGCCCCCTGGGGCAGGATGCCCAGCAGATCACCTGCGCGGAACCGTCCGAAACCGCGCCCAGTCAAACGGCGCCACAAGCCTGACTTCGGCACGGCAAAGCGCAGGATCGCGGCCGGGGCCTGCACCGCCTCGCCATAATTGCGGCGCGAGATCAGGGTCAGGCTTGTGACCGGCGGCGTATCGGGCTGATGGTTCAGCTCCAGCGGCAAGCCAAGCGCCTGACCGAGCGCACGCCCCCAGCGGGCGAATTCCTGCGGCGACTGTCGATCAATGCGTTCCCCCGGCAACAACAGGTTCCAGCCGCGGTCGCGCGCGGCGGCCTCGAAGGCCACGGCAAAACCGCAGAAATCGGGAAAGCTGCTGTCGCCAAAGCCCAGAACGGCAAGCGGCACGTCGGCCAGCGGACGCGCGGCTGCCAGTCGTTCAAGCCCCCCCCTGGCGGAAGACGGCGCTGCCCCATCGCCCCAGGTGGCCGTCAGCACCAGGATTCGCCGCGCCGCACTGTAGTCGGCAGGAGAAAACGAGGACAGCGGTGCCATGTGTACGGCCTGACCGGCGGCCTGCAGCGCGCGCGCCAGCGTTGCGGCAAAGCCCCAGGTGCTGCCCCCCTCGGAGCCGACCAGAATTACGGTCTCAGCCCGCGCGGCCGCGACCATGCCCCGCAGCCGGGGCCGGCCGCGCCGACCCTGCGCCCATAGGATCGCGCCCGTTATGGCAAGCGCGGGGGTGGCCAGCACCATCAGCCCAAGGGCAAGCCCCCAGAGCGCGGCCCCCTCTCCGGTGTGCAGCAGATAGACCCATTCATAGGCACGCGCCCAAGGCCCAGGTGTGGCCCAGACCAGCAACGCTCCGGTCCCCTGGTCAAGGTAGCCGGTGCCCTGCGAAGTGGTCAGCGTGTAGACATCGCTGGCATCATCCGCCGCAGGAAAGGCCAGTTCACGCAGATCCGCGACCGGAGTTTCCTGAAGGGCGGGAATCGCTGACGGCATAGCCCCGGTCTGGCCGCTGACAGTGGCCGGAAAGGCGGGGTTCGCCTCGTCGACAGGCAGCAGGTCAAAGGTCGCGGCAGCCATCCACAGGGCGGTGATCGCGGAAATGCCCAACCCCACCACGGCAAGGCGGGCCAGCTCGGTGTGAAGCCGCCCGGCCAGCGGCCCGCGCAGACGGCTGAACCACTTTCGCCAGCCGCCAACCCGCCGGGCCACCAGCAGGCTGCCCGAAAGCGCCAGACACAGCATCGCGAAGGCCGCCGCTGCCATGGTCATCCGCCCCGCGTCATCCAGCAGTAACGAGCGGTGAAAGGCGGTTAGCCATTGCCGGATGACACTCTTGTCGGCGCTGGCCACATCCTGGCCGGTGGCCGGGTCGATCACCGCCGCGCCCGGTGTCCCGCCGTCAAACCACCAGACGGTGATCTTTCCTGACGGCGCGCGACGAATCTGCTCGGCTCCGGGGTGCTGGTCCAGCACCAGCGCGGCAAGCTCCGCCACCGTCTGGCCCTGCACTGCGGCAGGTGACGCAATCCGTTCAGCCGCCGGAAAGACCGACAGTATCGCGCCGCTTACGGCAAGCATGATCAGGAAAGCCGCGGCCAGCAGGCCCGGCCAGCGGTGAAGGCGGCGCATCATGGCGTGGTCCTGTTCAGAAGCCGTAGGTGAAATCGGCGATGTATTGGCGGCCCGCAACGGCCTGTCCCGCCCCGGCGGCCGTCAGCGGCACCGCAATCTCGTTCGGACTGTCGCGCATGTCCTCGACCGCGGCATCAATGTGCAGCGTGTAACCGGCATCGAACAGCGCGTCGGCAAGATCCATCGACAGTTCAAGGCTGCGGCCCGCGCCGACGCTTGCGCCGGTTATGCCGTTCACCTCGGCGATGTTCTCGCCGGTGAAGCGGGCCCAGTCGGACAGGTGGCGATAATACTTGGCCTTGCCTCCCGCCATCCACAGACTGCCGGCATAGGCACCGGCCGGATCGGTGACATAGACCGCCAGATAGGCACCGTCCCCGCCATATTGCGAGAGGTTGACGGTCAAGGTCACCGGGCGGGCCTGCGCAAGGCCGGGAACGGTCAGTGCCGTGGTCAGCACAAGGGCAGAGATGAACGATTTTGCCAGCATTTTTCTTTCCTTTGAATGGTTCAGCGATCAGTTGGTCTTGACGACGGGTGGCTTTCCGCCCCCGAACAGGCCGTTCTTCGGCGGCGCAACCGAACCCACCGGCGCGGCGTTGCCACCGCCTTTGCCGCCACATTCGTGTTCATCGTCATCGTCATCATCATCGTCGCAGTCGTCGTCATCATCATCATCGTCGTCGTCATCGTGGTCGCGTCCAAAGAACAGCCAGCCACCCAGATCATCATCACCATCCACCAGCAGAACCCCGGGCGCCCGGCCGGGCACTTCGGCCACACCATTGGCCGATGCGCCGGCCAGCGGCGGCAGGGTAAGGGCGCAGGCCGGTGCCGGGGCTGCGCCGGCAGAGCCGATCGCCGTGCTCAGAAGGGTCATGAGTGCAGAGAGTTTCATAAGGGTTCGCTCCTTCAGGACATGGAAAGCCGATCCCCGACCACAGGTCGGAGGCGCCGTCGAAAGGCATCAGGGGAAAGGGGTCAGTCGTCGCCTTGCTTCAGGCCGTGACCACCCTCGTGTTCATCGTTGTCTTCGTATTCCATCTCGACAACGCTCAAGGTGCCGGGGTGGAGCTTGACCTCGATCCTGCGTCCGGTGGCATCGGTGCCGACGATCTCGTAGCAGCCGTCGTCGATCTTGATCCGCCGCACGGTCCAACCTTTTTCGGCAGCCAGACGGGCGACGGCCTCGCGTGGTTGCCAATCGGTCATCGGAACGACGCAATCATCGTCGGCCCGTACCGCGCCAGCCGCCATCAGGGCTGCCAGTGTCAGAACGGTGAGGGTCTTTCGCATCAGGGAAACTCCGGCGCAGTCGTCGATTGAATGCCTTTTGCGCCACGAATCTGACAGCATCCTGAAGCGGCGGCAGAAAGTGCTTAAGGCTACCGTCAGGTTGGGACATTAGAAGACAGGCACCAGACGTTCATTGCGCGGCCAGAGGGCAAGATGCGGATTCTGCTGATCGAGGATGACAAGGTGATCGGCGCCGCCGTGCGCGAACAGATCGAGGCGGATGGCCATTCCGTTGATTGGGCCATGCGGCTGGACGAGGCACAGGATGCACTTGCCGGCGCCAGTTTTGACCTGATCCTGCTTGATCTGATGCTGCCCGATGGGCGTGGCATCCCGTTCCTCAAGACCCTGCGCAGCAGGGGCAACACGACGCCGGTCATCATCCTGACCGCGCTTGACCAGATTTCAGACCGGATCGACGGGCTGAATGCCGGGGCCGATGACTATCTGGTCAAGCCCTTTGACCTGGCCGAGCTTTCCGCCCGCATCGGCGCGGTGGCACGGCGCTACTCCGGCAATCCGAACCCGGTGATGCGATTTGGCGATCTTGAGATTGATCTTGCCGTCCGCAGCATCCGCCGCGCGGGCAAGCCGGTTGCGCTGACGGCCCGTGAATGGGTGCTGTTCGAGGCTTTCCTGTCCCGGCCCTCGCAACTGCTGACCAGATCCCAGCTTGAGGAACACCTGTATTCCTTTGACGCCGATGTCGAAAGCAATGCCATCGAAGTGCATGTAAGCCGTCTGCGCAAGAAACTTGGGGCCGGGGTGATCGCCACGGAGCGCGGCCTTGGTTATCGGCTGGGGCGCCCATGAAACGCCCCGCGTCGCTTCGGCTGCGATCCGCGCTGGCGCTGTCGCTGGCGGTCACGCTGGTCTGGGCGGCCGCCGCCGCAATCACCTGGCAATTGCTGCTGCGCGAAATGAACGAGGTTTTCGATTCCGCCCTGCAGGAAACCGGGCAACGCATTCTGCAACTGGCCGTGATCGACGTTCTGGGCCGTGACGAGGAAGGAATCACCCAGCACGTCACCGCGCTGGACCAGCACGAGGAATACTTCACCTATCTGGTCCGCGATCCGCAGGGGCGTGTGCTGCTGGCCTCGCATCGCGCCGATCCGGCGCAGTTCCCCGTGCTTGACCAGCCTGGCTTCCACCAGACGGAAGGTTTCCGTTTCTATCAGGAAGCGGCGGTTCGCGGCTCCATCATCCTGACCATAGCCGAACCGATGGCGCATCGGCATGAAGTGGCAGGCGAGGTGGCGCTGGCCCTGGCGCTGCCGCTGGGGCTGGTGATCCCGCTCAGTCTGGTGGGCATTGCTTACGGGCTGGGCTACGGGCTGAGACCGTTGGGGGTGCTGCGCCAGCAGCTTGCCCGCCGCAATGCGAATGACCTGTCCGCCTTGCGCACCGAGACCCTGCCAGAGGAGTTGCGCCCCATCGGCGAAACGGTGAACCAGTTGTTCCTGCGGCTTGGCAAGGCCTTTGACGCCGAACGCAGTTTCGCCTCGAACGCCGCGCATGAGCTGCGCACGCCGCTGGCCGGGGCGATTGCCCAGATCCAGCGCCTGCGCGGGCAAACCCGCGAGACCGACACCGCCGCCCGCGCCGACGAGATCGAAGCCGTCCTGAAACGCCTGACGCGGCTGGCCGAACGGTTGATGCAACTTGCCCGCGCCGAAGGGGCACGGCTGATGACCGACCGCCCGCAGGATCTGCGACCCGTCCTGCAACTGGTGGCGCAGGACTTCTCCCGTGGGGTCGATCAGGGCCGGATCGAATGGTCCCTGCCGCCCGATGCCGTGCTGTCAGACCTTGACCCTGACGCCGTTGCCATCGTCACGCGCAACCTTGTTGAAAACGCGCTGCGCCATGGAGGCGGGGGCCCGGTGCGGGTAAACTTGGCGCCTGATGGTTGGCTCAAGGTCGAGAATGACGGCCCCGCCGTGCCCCCGGACGTGCTGGCTTCGCTTTCAGGGCGCTTCGTGCGCGGCACGGGCGCGGGCAGCGGCAGCGGCCTGGGGCTGGCCATCGTGCGCACCATTGCCGAACGCAGCGGCACCACGCTGACGCTGGCATCGCCCTTGCCCGGCCAAGCCGGCGGCTTTTCCGCCACCATCCAGCTTTGCCCGGAACAGACGCACACCCCGCCCCCTTGAACCGATGGAATCAAAGATGACCCTTCCATACAAATCCGCCCATGAAGAGCTGCATTTCATCAACCGCACAGGCTGGCTGCGGGCTGCCGTTCTGGGGGCCAATGACGGCATCGTTTCGGTATCCTCGCTGATCGTCGGCGTCGCCGCCGCTGACCCAAGCCCCGGCGCCGTTCTGGTTGCCGGAATGGCCGGGCTGGCAGCCGGCGCCATGTCGATGGCCGCGGGCGAGTATGTCTCTGTCAGTTCACAATCCGACATCGAACGCGCCGACATCGCCCGCGAACAGCAGGCCCTGATCGACACGCCCGAGGCAGAACTGGCGGAACTGGCCTCGATCTATCAATCCCGCGGGCTGTCGGCGGAAACCGCCGCACTGGTGGCGCGCGAGCTGACGCAGAACGATGCGCTTGGGGCCCATGTGCGGGACGAACTTGGGTTGTCAGAGGTGCACGCGGCCAACCCCCTTCAGGCCGCCTTTGCCTCGGGGCTGACTTTCACGGTGGCGGCCGCGCTGCCCTTGATCGCGGCCATTCTGGCGCCCGCCGACAAGATCATTCCTGTCGTGGTCGTCACAACACTGCTTTGCCTTGCGGGACTGGGGGCCCTTGGGGCGCAGGCGGGGGGCGCGCCCAAGCTGCGTGCTACCGCCCGCGTGCTGTTCTGGGGGGCGGCGGCCATGGCCATAACCGCCGGCGTCGGCCGCATCTTCGGGGTCAGCGTCTGAAGACGGCCGCCATCAAGACCTGCGCCGGCCATCCACCCCGCCCTTGGGTCAGGCCCTTGCACCGGCCTGGCCCTGACAGCGCGCCGTTTGCGGGGCCGCTGTCTGGAGCGCCACGCCATTTCGGAGATGGCGGCGGATCAGCGCCCTGGCCTTGTGGCCCTTGAAGATGGTGGCGGCCGGCCTGTGGCCGGCGGGATTTCCGAAGATCTCTTCGTACTCCTCACGCAAAGACCGGGGCAGGCTCAGAAAGACCTGGGCGCCCGGAAACAGGCTTTCACTCCAGCAGCCATCCGACTTGATGACTTCATGGCGATCAAAGACCAGGTGCACATAGGTGCAGCCAGTTTCGGGACGGGACTGGGTGATGCCCGGTACGCCCAGAAGGCTTTTGGCGGAAACAAGAACATCGCCATGCCCGACACGATGCGCGATCCTGCTGTTCACAAGAACCCTGTGCTGGGGCGACACGCGCAGGTTCCGGCTGGGCACATCGGGGCCAAGGGCGTTTCTGGCGATGACGACGGGCCAGAGGTTCGGGCGAAGCGTCAGCTCAAGATCGCCCAGAACCCGCGTATTGACCGCCTTCAGGCATCTTGAGGCACCGGAACGGGTGATGATCTCATCCCCCGGAACCAGATCTTCAACCGGCACCTCGCCTTGCGCTGTCAGGATCAGGGTGCCTGCGGCGAAGCAGATCACGTTAAGATTGACGGCGTTCAGGTCGGCAATCGACGTGTTCAACACCTGCACGGTTCCCCCGCCCGCCGACATGGGCAGGGTGATCAGGATCGAACCATCCGGCGTTTCCGTCGTGGCGGCGACGACATCGTCAAGCGTCTGGAAATAGCTGCCCAGGTCAATCACATCGCCGCCGGCACCATCGAAATCGGCGATCACGTCGTTCCCGCCCGATGCAAAGCTGTCTGCCGCAAACCAGTCTGCGTCGGCGCCGCCTGTCAGCGTGTCATTGCCGGCGCCGCCGCTGACAAGGTCGGCGCCAGCCCCGCCAAAGATCCGGTCATCGCCGCCACCGCCATAAAGCGCATCGTCGTTGACCCCGCCGTAGATGTCCTCGTGGAAGAACTGGCCCTGCACGGTTGTCAGCGTTGATCCGGCCGTCTGCGCCGACAGCAGCGTCATGCGGGGAAAGTCATCCGCCGTCCGGGCATCATCGCCGGTCAGCGACTGGATCGTGGCAGCCAGATCCGCGTAATGCGGCGAGAACGAAGCGGACTGGACAAACGTCCCGACGATCTGCCCATTCTCATCAAACGCAACGCCGCCCCGGGCGACCGCGCCGATCAGGTAGGTTTCCGTCACGCCATCCCCGTCGGCATCATAGTCCAGAAAGGTTCCGCCACCACTCATGCCACCCAGGGCTTCGGCATCGTCAATGGTGAAATAACCCCCGATGTCACCCCCAACATCCTGTTCTACATAGGCATTTTCGCCTGTATAAATCGACTGTCCGGCGGCAAGCGTTCCGGTCGTCTGGTGAAGAACGCCGCCCAGGCCATTCAGCGAATTGGCTGCCGACGGATAGCCGGTGATGGTGACCGTTCCGAACAGATCGTTCGGATCGTTGGCAATCAGCAGCGGAACCGCCGGACCGTCATAGAACTGTCCTGTGCTGGAAAGGCGGGCGCCGACGTGAAGGCTCATGTCGAAACCGGCCTTGACGTAATCAAGGGTTCCGTTGTTGTCGGTGTCTTCCCGATAGGCGTCCCAGGGGGCGCCGCCGAAGGGCAGCGTGTAGTCGTATTCCGTGGTGGCGTGCTGCTCGGCCTGGCCATCCAGGCTTCGTTGCGGAATCGCGGTGTTGGTGCCGCCGGGCGTGGGGTTGTGGTTGGCGCTGAAATAGATCCCGCCGCCGATATGGGCGCCCGAGAATTTCACATCGACCGAGGCGAGATGGATGAGTTCGGTCGATCCGGGGTCAACAATTTCGACGGCCATCACAGTCGTCCTGTCATTGTGATTGAACAAGGGTAGCACAAAGACAAAACACTGATCGCAGATTTATCTTCCGACAGACCGCCAAGATGCGCAACACGCCTTGGCAGCCGGGGCCGTTATCCGCAGGGAGCGCGGGCCAAGGCGCCCGATTCCCCCGGAGAGCGACAAGATGGATGGCAATGAATCCATTGCGTTATCAGATAACCGCCAGATCGGCGGCGCTGTTATTGAATATCGGGGGCGGGGCGCGCAGAGTGGGGAGACGACGGCCCTCCATCACGGAGCGAGACATGACAAGACTGATTCTGGCCACGGCGGCCCTGCTGGCGCTGACCCTTGCCGGGCCGGCGGCGGCCGAGTGCTATGCCGATTACAAGGCAAAGAAGGATGCCCCGCTGCAACTGCATTACGGCGTGGCGCGGATCAGCGATGGCAATTGCAGCCCGAAGGCCGCCGCCGGCGAACTGGCGCCGCGACTGGCCGGGGACGGCTGGACGCTGCTGAATGTTCTGTCCACTTTCGGGCCGGAAGGTCTGGACGAAAGGAAAGCCAGTGCCGGCGCCTACTTCCTTCGCTATTGACAGCCTGAAACAGGGAAACCGCGTTGTCGGCTTTGGCATCGCGGCCATTGTCGTGATCCTGTTCGGGGCGGCGCTGTTCCTGTTCCTGAACCTGCCCGACGCCAATGCCTTCAACGCGCGGGTTGAGCGGATCTTTGTGGAAAACAACGATCTGCGGTCGGGCGCCGAGATCAAGCTGTTGGAAATACTGGCACAATCCGGCACGGCCTTTTCCGAGGTGCTGACCAGCTATCGCATGGTGATCTTTGTGCTGCTGGTGTTTTCCACCGCGTTGCTGATTGCCGCGCTGGTGTTTCTGGTGACGATCATCGTGCTGAACCGCCGCATTTCGGCCATTCAGCGCAGCGGTATCCAGGTGGCCAGCCTGATGATTTCGCGCGAGGCGCGGGCGGTTTACATCAACGATCTGGAGTTCCAGTTGACCGAGGCCGCGCTGGAAACCCTGAGCGTTCTGGCCGAGGCACGGATGGATGACGAGGTGCTGACCGGGGCGCAGATCGAGGCGGTGATCAGCGGCCGGTCCGAGGCCGATTGCGACGAGGCGGCGGGGGCGACGCGGGTCAAGCGGCTGCGTGACACGCTGGGCAACCAGTTGGTATCCGAACTGCTGGTCAAGACCATCGCGCGGCGCGGGTATGTGCTGGCGGTGGGGAAGGAGACCATTCGCATGATCTGACGCGAGGAACAGGCCAAGGCCCTGAAATCGGTCAGAAATCTGCGTCTGCATCGCGTCTGCGCGGCGTATGTTTCGCGTATGCTTGACGTATGCCTGTCAACGGGCCGGCCCCCTGCCCCTGTCATGCGGCCGTCATGGGGCTTGCATAGGGGGGGTGGGGGCCTTAGACACCGCGCTTCGTGTTTTTGGTCCCTTGCTGCCCCTGGGGGATTCGATGATCCAGACGCCCTATTACCTGATCGACCGCACGCGGCTGGCCCGCAACATGGCGGTGATGGACGAGCTGCGCGCGGCCTCGGGCGTGAAATGCTTGCTGGCGCTGAAATGCTTTGCCACCTGGGGCGTGTTCGACCAGATGCGGCAGCACATGGACGGCACCACCAGTTCCAGCCTGTATGAGCTGCGGCTGGGGCGCGAGAAGTTCGGGCTGGAGACCCATGCCTATTCGGTGGGCTGGGCCGACCACGAGATCGCGGAAGCGGTCGGCTATGCCGACAAGATCATCTTCAACTCGATCAGCCAGAT
This sequence comes from Pseudogemmobacter blasticus, assembly GCF_003071405.1. Classification (NCBI taxonomy): domain Bacteria; kingdom Pseudomonadati; phylum Pseudomonadota; class Alphaproteobacteria; order Rhodobacterales; family Paracoccaceae; genus Pseudogemmobacter; species Pseudogemmobacter blasticus. The sequence goes on from NZ_CP020470.1 coordinate 1,923,124, forward strand.
GGAGCGGTTCGACAACCAGTCGGCGCAGATCGCGCGGGGGCTGCGGCTGAACCCGCGGTTTTCGACCAGCGGCTTCGACCTGGCCGATCCGGCGCGGCCGTATTCCCGGCTGGGCGAATGGGACGCGGCCAGGATCGAGCGGGTGATGGACCGGATTTCCGGCTTCATGATCCATTACAACTGCGAGAACGCGGATTTCGATCTGTTCGACCGGCAGCTTGCCCGGATCGAGGACGAGTTCGGCGGCCTGCTGAAGCGGCTGAAATGGGTAAGCCTTGGCGGCGGCATCCATTTCACCGGCGACGGCTATCCGGTGCAAAAACTGGCGGCGCGGCTGAAGGCGTTTCAGGATCGTTTCGGGGTGCAGGTCTATCTGGAACCGGGCGAGGCGGCGATCACCGGGGCGGCCAGCCTTGAGGTGACGGTTCTGGACATCCTGAACAACGGCAAGGATCTGGCGATTGTCGATTCCAGCGTGGAAGCGCATATGCTGGACCTGCTGATCTATCGCCAGCCCGGCAAGATGGAGACGGACGGCCCCTACCCCTATATGGTCTGCGGCAAGTCCTGTCTGGCGGGCGATGTGTTTGGCGAATTTTCGTTCGCAAACCCGCTGTCGGTGGGCGACCGGCTGAGCATCGCCGATGCGGCGGGCTATACGATGGTCAAGAAGAACTGGTTCAACGGCGTGAAGATGCCGTCGATCGTGATCCGCGAAGCGGATGGCAGCCTGACCGTCGCGCGCGAGTTCGGCTATACCGATTACCGGGATTCGCTGGGCTGATCCCCCCTTCCCCCGAACCGAGGAGGTTTCCGATGAAACGGAACGTATTGATCATTGGTGCAGGCGGCGTGGCGCAGGTCGTGGCGCATAAATGCGCGCAGGTGAATGACCGGCTGGGGGAACTGCACATTGCCAGCCGCCGGGTGGAAAAGGCCGAGGCCATCATCGCGGGCGTGATGGACAAGGGCGCGATGAAGGTGCCGGGCGTGTTCAAGGCCCATGCCGTGGATGCGATGGACACCGGCGCCGTGGCGCATCTGATCCGGCAGACCGGGTGCCAGATCGTGATCAACGTCGGCAGCGCCTTCGTGAACATGACGGTGCTGGAAGCCTGCATCGAGACGGGGGCGGCCTATCTGGACACCGCCATTCACGAAGACCCGGCGAAAGTGTGCGAAACGCCGCCGTGGTATGGCAATTACGAATGGCGCCGGCGCGACCGCTGCAAGGCCGCCGGAGTGACGGCGATCCTGGGCATCGGCTTTGATCCCGGCGTGGTGAACGCCTGGGCGCGGGTGGCCGAGGGGATGCTGGACCGGATCGACAGCATCGACATCGTGGACATCAACGCAGGGTCGCACGGCCGGTATTTCGCCACCAACTTCGACCCCGAGATCAACTTCCGCGAATTCACCGGCACGGTCTATAGCTGGCAGAACGGCGGCTGGCAGTCGAACAGCATGTTCGAGGTGGGCCAGACCTGGACGCTGCCGGTGGTGGGCGACCAGAAGGCCTATCTGACCGGGCATGACGAGGTTCATTCGCTGTCGGCCCGCTATCCGCAGGCGGATGTGCGGTTCTGGATGGGCTTCGGCGACCATTACATCAACGTGTTCACGGTGCTGAAGAACCTTGGCCTGCTGAGCGAAAAGCCGGTGATGACGGCCGAGGGCCAGGAAGTGGTGCCGCTGAAGGTGGTCAAGGCGGTTCTGCCCGACCCGGCCAGCTTGGCGCCCACCTATACCGGCAAGACCTGCATCGCCGATGTGGTGCGGGGAACGCGCGACGGCAAGCCGGTGGAACTGACGATCTACAACGTGGCCGATCATGCCGAGGCCTATGCAGAAACCGGGGCGCAGGGCATTTCCTATACGGCGGGCGTGCCGCCGGTGGTGGCGGCGCTGCTGATTGCCGAGGGCGTGTGGGACGTGGGCACGATGGTCAATGTCGAGGAACTGGACCCCCGCCCCTTCATCACCCTGCTGAACGGCATGGGCCTGCCCAGCCGGATTTGCGATGCGGCGGGCGACCGGCTGCTGACGTTCTGACCGGCGTTTGCATGGCGGCGGGCGGGGGCTTGCGCTAGGCTGCGGGGAAACCCCTTGCAGGACGACAGCATGGCCGCCCCCCGCACCAGCCAGACCCATCCGCTGCAGATTGCCGAGGTGCGGGCGGCCCCGGAAATGGGGCGGATCGGCATCACCTTCTGTCCGGGCAAGCACGATCCGGCGGCGGCCAGCGGGGCCTGGGCGCGCGATCTGGCGGCCGATCTGGATGCGATCGCCGCCTGGGGTGCGCGGCTGGTGCTGACGCTGGTGGAGCCGGCCGAGCTGGTGGCGCTGCGGGTGCCCGATATGGGCGCCGGGGTGCGGCAGCGCGGGATGGACTGGCGGCATCTGCCGGTGGCCGATTATTCGGTGCCGACCGAAGGGTTCGAGGCCGACTGGGCGCAGCACGGACCCGAGATCCGCGCGCTGCTGCGGGGCGGGGCGGATGTGGTGGTGCATTGCCGGGGCGGGCTGGGCCGGGCCGGCATGACGGCGGCGCGGCTGCTGGCCGAACTGGGGATGGAGCCGGGTGAGGCGATCCGCCTGGTGCGCAAGGCGCGGCCCGGCGCGATTGAAACGCCGGCGCAACTGGCGCTGGTGCGGCGGACGGTGGCGCTGGACGACAGGGTGCTGGACACGGCGGCGCTGCACCGGGTGGGCGCGCGGCTGGGCAGCACGCCGGGCGGCGTGTTCCAGGATGCGGCAGGGCAGCGCTATTACGTCAAGCAGGTGGAAACGGCGGCGCTGGCGCGCAACGAACGGATTGCGGCGCGGCTCTACCGGCTGGCGGGTGCGCCGGTGCTGACCTATGTGGCGACGCGCAATCCCTGCGAGGTGGCCACGGTTTTCGTGCCGCTGGACAAGCGCCATATCGCGCAGTTTTCCGAAGCCGAGCGGCGGCAGGCGCAGGGCTGGCTGGGGGTCCATGCCTGGCTGGCGAACTGGGATGCGGCGGGGTTCGGCGGCGACAATCAGGGCGTGGTGGCGGGCGTGGTGACAACGCTGGATCTGGGCGGCGCGCTGGAGTTCCGCGCGCAGGGCGATCCGAAGGGCCGCGCCTTTGGCGACAGCGTGTCCGAGATCGACCGGCTGCGGCACGACCCGGACAATCCGCAGGCGGTGGCGCTGTTCGGGGACATGACGCCCGAGGCGGTGCGGGCCGCGATTGCGGTGGTGACACGGCTGCCCGAGGACGCGATCCGCCGCGCGGTGGCCGGGGCGGGCGGGCGCAGCGAGCTGGCGGACCGGCTGGTCGCGCGGCAGGCCGATATGGCGCGGCAGGCGGGTTAGCCGGCCAGCGCCAGCAGGCGCGGCACCTGGGCGCGGATTTCGGCGCCGACCGCGGGGTCAAGCGCGGCAAGCCAGGCGTCGGGAATGGCCTGCAGGCCCCAGGTGGCGCCGGCCAGCATCCCGGCCAGCGCGCCGGTGGTATCGGCATCGCCGCCCTGGTTGACGGTCTGGATCAGGGTTTCCGCAAAGCTGCCGGCCGTCAGGTAATGGTGCAGCAGGGTCTGCATCGTATCGACGATATAGCCCGAGGCCCGGCCCGGATACGGCGCAAAGCGAAAGGCGCGGTGGCGGGTGGCCAGCGCATCGGCCAGCGCCTGCGCGGCGGGGCGGCCCTGCCCCTGCACCAGCGCCTGCACCATGGCGACCAGCGACAGGCAGGCGTCATCGGACAGCGGGTGATGGTGGGTGGTGCGGGCCTGCGCCAGCGTCCAGTCGCGGGCGCGGCCGGGGGCGCCCAGCGTGGCCAGCGCCACCGGCAGCACGCGCATCGCGGCGCCATTGCCGGCATCGCCCTCGGACGGCGGGCCTTCGGTGCTGCCGTCGCGCAGGAAGCGACGGATGCCGCGGCGGCAGGTATTGCCCACATCGGCGGGGCCGGTTTGCAGCCAGGCGGCAAATTCTGTGCAGAGATCGGCGGCGTCCAGCCCGCCGCAGCGCAGGACGGACCGGCCTAGCGCCAGCGACATCTGGGTGTCATCGGTCACGGCGCCCGGCGGCAGGTTCAGCCAGCCGCCGCCGGTGAGGGTGCGGTGAATGCCGTGTTTGGCGGCGATTTCGCCCCGTGTCATGAATTCGACGGTGGCACCCAGGGCATCGCCGATGGCGAAGCCAAGATAGGCGGCAAGGGCGCGGTCGGCGGGATCAGACATGATCGAGGGCCACCCGGAATTCGCCGCCGATCACCAGAAACTCGCCCTCGCCCTGCAAAAGACGCGAGGGCAGGAGGCCGTTGAAGAACAGCACCTTGGGCAGCGGCACGCGGGCGGCAAGGATCTGGTCCCCGAAACAATCGGCCACCTCGCGGTCAGAGGTGAAGGAGACCAGATTGTTCAGCCGCAGCACGGCGGTGCGGCCCTGCCGTTCAAGGATGCGGTGTTCGTCAAGCGCATTGACGCCCCGATACAGCGTGAGGTGGGTTTCGCCCGGAAAGGCGAAGCGGGCGATGGCCCATTGGCAGAATTCGAACAGCAGGTCGAGCTGCACCCAGATGGTGTTGTTGTGAAAGCGGCTGGACATCTTTTCTTCCACATAGGTGGCCCAGGCGGGGCTGGCGATGTGGTCGATGATCTGGCGATGGAACGAGGGGCAGATGCCGAAGCGGCTTTCGACCCAGCCTTTCAACACGGCGCCTTCTGCCCCGTTGCTGTCAAACCCCCAGCCCTGGATCAGCCGCAGGACAGAGGACCGGAAGCGGCGGCGCCCGGCGGGGGCGGGGGCGCGCTGTTCGGGATCAAGGCCGAACATGGCGGTCAGATAGGCCAGGAAGGCCCCGCCCGCTTCGGGCAGGGTTTCGGCCTGATCAAGCATGGTGAACAGGCTGGGGTTCATTTCCCGCACGCCCCAGATGTGCAGCGGCACCGGCGCATCGTTGAAACCGCAACTGGCCAGCCAGGCCGAAGACCGCCCGACCAGATTGGTCGAATGGCCGATGCCGCGCCAGTCGCGGGCCGGGGGATCTGGCATCGTGGCGGGCATGTCGGGCCTTTGGCCGCAGGGTTGGTGCGGCGGATTAGACCACGGCGGGCGGGGGCCGGCATCGTGGCGTGCCGTCGCGGGGCGGCACGGCGCGCGACGGCAAAAGGAAAGGGCGGATGAAGACCATCCGCCCCGCCTGCCTTTGCGCCCTGCGGCCCTGAAGGGCAGGATCAGACCGGGCTGAAGGTCTTTTCCACGTCCTTGCGGTGGCCTTCGAACGACGCATCGCTGCGCGAGATCAGCGTGTAGAACATCGGCACCACGAAAAGGGTGAACACCGTTCCGATCACCAGCCCGGTGAAGATGACCAGACCCATGGCCTGACGGGCTGCGGCGCCGGCGCCTTCGGCGATGATCAGCGGCACCACGGCAAGGGCCATGGCGGCGGTGGTCATCAGGATCGGGCGCAGACGGGTTTTCGCGGCGGCCACGATGGCGGCGCGGCGCGACAGGCCGTGCTCCTCTCGTTGCTGGTTGGCGAATTCCACCATCAGGATGCCGTGCTTGGTGATCAGACCGATCAGGGTGATCAGGCCGACCTGCGTGTAGATGTTCAGCGTGCTGGCCCCCAGATACAGCGGCAGCATGGCGCCGAAGATCGACAGCGGCACCGACATCATGATGATGAACGGATCGCGGAAACTTTCGAACTGCGCGGCAAGGACCAGGTAGATCACCACCAGAGCCGCCCCGAAGGCCAGCAGGATGGTGTTGCCTTCGGTCTTTTCCAGCCGCGACTGGCCCGAGTAATCGACGAAGAACCCATCGGGCAGAACTTCGTCGGCGATCCGCTCCAGCTCGGCCAGGGCGACGCTGGTGGACAGGCCGATCATCGGCATGGCCGACAGCGTGGTCGAGTTCAATTGGTTGAACTGTTCGATCGACGCGGCGGTGATGCCCGGATCAAGCTTGACCACTGACGACAGCGGCAGCATCGCGCCCGAGCTGGAGCGGACGAAGAATTCGCCCAGCCGTTCGGGGTTGTCGCGCCATTCGCGCGGCACCTGGGTGATCACGTCATAGCTGTTGGAATCGCGGTCGAACTGCGCCACCGCGCCGCCGCCGACCAGGATGCCCAGCGTGTTGCCGATCTCGGACACGCTGACGCCCAATTCGGCCGCGCGGTCACGGTCGATGGTGATGCGGACCTGCGGCGCGTCGAAGGCCAGGCTGTTCTGCACCACGATGAACATGCCGCTGGCCATGGCCTTGTTGCGGATTTCCTCGGCGATCTCGAACACGCGGTCGGGCGAGTGGATCGACTGGATGATCATCGAGATCGGCAGGCCGCCGCCGGCGCCGGGCAGCGAGGGCGGTGCGAAGACATAGCTTTGCAGACCGGGGGTATCGTTCAGGATGCCCTGGATCTGGCCCTGGATTTCCGACTGGCTGCGGCTGCGTTCGGCCCAGTCCTTGAGCGCCCAGATGTAGAAGCCGGTGTTCGAGGCCCCGCCCATGCCCGCCACCGAGAACGAGGTCTGCACCTCGGGGATGTCGGCGGTGCGCTTGCCGATTTCGGCGGTGAAGGCATCGGTGTATTCCAGCGTCGCGTAGCGCGGGCCGTTCAGGATGGCGAACAGGGCCCCCTGATCTTCCTCGGGCGCAAGTTCGGACGAGGTGTTCAGGAACATGAACCCGGTCGCGCCCACCAGCGACAGCACCATCAGCAGCGTGACCGGCCGATAGTCGAGCGACGAGGACACCCGCCGTTCATACCAGTTCGCCACCCCGGTCAGCACCCGGTCAACCGTGGACTGGAACCGCCCCGGCGCATCATGCGTCAGCAGGCGGGCCGACATGGTGGGGGTGATGGTCAGCGCCACGATGCCCGAGATGATGACCGACCCGGCCAGCGTCAGCGCGAATTCGGTGAACAGCGATCCGGTCAGGCCGCCGGTAAAGGCCAGCGGCGCCAGCACGGCGGCCAGCGTGATGGTCATGGCGATGACGGGGCCGGTGATTTCCTTCATGCCGTTGATCGCGGCACGGGCGGGCTTCTGGCCTTCGTCGATGTGGCGGTGGATGTTCTCGACCACGACGATGGCGTCGTCCACCACCAGACCGATGGCCAGCACCATGGCCAGCAGCGTCAGCAGGTTGATGGAATAGCCCAATGCCAGCATGATGGAGCAGACGCCCACCAGCGACAGCGGGATCGTCACCACCGGCATCACGACCGAGCGGAACGAGCCAAGGAACAGCAGGATCACCACGACCACGATGACCACGGCCTCGGCGATGGTCTTGAACACCTCGGAGATCGAGGCGGCGATGGTTTCGGTCGAGTCATAGACCATGGTGATGGTCATGCCCTGCGGCAGCGTGTCGTTCAGGCGCGGCAGTTCGGCCAGCACGTTGGCGGCCACGTCAAGCTGGTTTTCACCCGGCGCGGGGATGATGCCGATGAAGGTGCCCGGTTCGCCCGAGAAGGTGACGATCGCATCGGTCGAGCCGGAGGCCAGTTCGATGCGGGCCACGTCGCGCAGCCGCACGGTGCCGTTGGCCCCCTGCACCAGCGGCAGGGCGCCGAAGGCTTCGGCCGACTGGACGGTGGAATCGAGCGTCAGCGAATAGGCGAAGTATTCGTTTTCGGTCTTGCCCGGCGCCGACAGGAAGTTCGAGGCCCGGATCGCGCCCAGAACATCGGTGGCGGTCACGCCGCGGGCCGACATCTGCAGCGGGTCCAGCCAGATGCGCATGGCATATTCGGCGGCACCCATGATTTCCATCTGGGCCACGCCGTCGATGTTGGTCACCCGCGGCCGGACCACCCGTTCAAGGTATTCGGTCAATTGTTCGGGCGTCATGTTGGGGTTCTGCACCGCCAGATACATCAGCGCGAAGGTCTGGCCGGTGCCCTTGACGATCACCGGGTCTTCCGCGTCGGACGGCAGTTCGCCGCGCACCTGCTGCACCTTCGACATCACCTCGGTCAGGGCGATGTCGGGGTTGGCGCCCAGCTTCATCTGCACCGTCACGACCGAGGCCGAGGGGCGCGAGGCGCTGGTCACATAGTCGATGTTCTCGGTCGTCGAGACGGCCGAGGCGATGGGCGAGGTGATGAAGCCCTGGATCAGTTCGGGCGCGGCGCCCGGATAGACGGTGGTGATGGTGACCACCGTCTCATCGACTTCGGGATATTGCCGCACCGGCAGGTTCAGCACCGAGGCAAGGCCAAGGAACAGGATCAGCGCGGCCACGACGGTGGACAGGACCGGGCGGCGGATGAAGATTTCTGAAAAGTTCATCGGCCTGCCCTTATTCGCCGGCGGGGGCGTCAAGCGCGACCGAATTGTCGATCTTGACCTTGGAGCCCGGTGTCAGGCGGTTCTGCCCGGAGGTGACGATCTGATCCCCGGCGGCCAGCCCCTTGACCACCTCGATCCGGCCACCGGAGCGGCGGCCGAGGGTGACGAAAACCTGTTCGACCTTCAGCTCATCGGCGGCTTCGCCGGGGCGGATGACATAGAGGGAATCGCCATAGAGGGTAGAGCTGACGGCGGTTTGCGGCACCGCGATCACGCCTTCCTCTTTCGGAAGCGCGATGCGGACGCGCAGGAACTGGCCGGGGAACAGGCGGCCCTTGGTGTTTTCCACCTCGGCCCGCACCGAGACGAGGCGCGAATTCGGATCGACCCGAGGTTCGACGGCGATGATCGTGCCGCCGGCGCTGAAATCGCCCACTTCCGAGGTGACGGTGACGGCGCCGCCCAGCTTGAGGTTCGCGATCTGCTGTTCGGGCACCGCGAAATCGACGCGCATCCGGCTGAGATCCTGCAAGGTGGCGTAGATGGTGCCGACCGTCACATACTGGCCCACCTCGATCTGGGGGATGCCGATTTCGCCGGCGAAGGGGGCGGTCAACTGCTTGCTGTCCAGCGAGGTCTGCACCTGCGCCACCTGCGCGCGGGCGCTTTCCACCTGTGCTTCGGCGCTTTCGACGGTGGTCACGGCGCCGACGCCGCGTTCCGACAGGGTATTGGCACGCTTGGCCTCGGCAATGGCGACGGTCAGCGCGGCCTGTGCGGCGGCGAGCGAGGCCTTTTCGCTGTCATCGTCGATCTGGACCAGCTTCTGGCCCTTGGTGATGCTGTCGTTGCCGGCAAACAGGATCTCGCGCACCAGACCGCCGGATTCGATGGCCAGATCCACGCCCTGCGCCGAGACCGAGGTGCCGACGGCATCAATGCCCGGCTCCCATGTCACGGCTTCGACGGTTTCGGCGCTGACCGGAACCGGCGGCGGCACCTGCCCGGTGATATACTGGGCGATCATGCCGTCGCGGAAGAACTTGAACCAGACGATCCCGCCCACGATCAGGCCAAGAAGGATGATCGCAATGATCAGGCGCTTGAACATCGGTTTACTCCAGCAAAGCAGTTCCAGAATGCCGGCCGAAGGGCAGGCCTTTCGTGCGGAGTTGGAACGGCTTTGCCGGAACGTCAACTCCCAATGCACCTTTTGCCGGTGCATTGGGGATGCGTTGTGCACCATCGTCAACGGTCTTGCAATGCAGCGCGTGGTTGAGCGGCACCGGCAAGGGGGCGGTGTGACCTATTTCAGCGTGGCCAGATAGGCGGCCATGTCTTCGCCGCCCTTGGTCAACTTGAAGGTCATCTTCGACTTGGCGCTGTCATCGCCGGTTGCGGCCTTGAGCCAGGCGCTGGGGTCGGCAAGGTAGGCGGTCAGCGCGGTTTCGTCCCAGACCAGACCGGCGGCGTTGGCGGCAAGGATGCTGTCGCCATACTTGAAATCGGGGAAAGACCCGACCGGGCGTCCGACCACGCCGAACAGGTTGGGGCCGGTCTTGCCGCCCTTCACGATGTCGGTGCCATCGGCGCCGACGATCGAGTGACAGGATTTGCATTTCTTGAAATCGGACTCGCCCTTGGCGGCATCACCCGCGAAGGCGGGGGCGGTCAGCGACAGGGCAAGGGCGGTGGCGGTCAGGGCGCGGATCATGGGAGGGTCTTTCAGACAGGTATGACAGATTCGGGTTTTGCTCCGGGGAAAGCATCGCAAAGCGCGGCGACCTGATCCTTGACTTTCATCAGGCAGGCGGCGGTGGACAGGGCATCGGCCAGCGCCGCCGAGGGGGCCGAGATGCTGACGGCGCGAAAGGCCGCCGGTCCCGGCAGGCCGCTGTGCGGATCAAGGATATGGCCGATGCGCCCGGCCTGATCAAAGGTGGTGCCCAGCGGGGCCGAGGTGGCCAGCGCGCGGCTGCGCAAGACGACCTGCCCGCCCTGCGCCAGATGCACCGGCCAGGCGCCGCCATCGGGGTGGCCGCCCAGCGCGCGCAGCTCGCCCGTGTCGATCAGGATGTCATCCAGCCCCGCAGCGGCCAGAAGGGCGGCAACGCGGTCGGCGATGTAGCCCTGCGCGATGCCGTTCAGCGTCAGCGCGCGGCCGGGACCGTGGGTGATGCGGCTGGCGTCCAGCCGCAGATGCGACCAGCCGGTCCGGGCCAGCGCGGCCTGCCGTTCCGCGGGATCGGGAAACCGGCCCCGCGCCGCGGCTTCGGCATGAAGTGCCCAGAGCGGCTGCACCGTCGGGTCGAACAGGCCACCGCTGGCGGCCTGCACGGCCCCGGCCAGCGACAGACATTCCAGCAGTTCGAACGGCGGGTCATCAAGATGACCCTGACGGTTGAGCCGGCACAGCGCGGAGTCGGTGCGATACAGGCTGAAAATGGTTTCAAGCCGGTCGATTTCGGCCATGGCGCGGGCGGCAATGGCCGGGGCATCGGGATGGGCCAGCCGCAGCGTGACCCGCGCGCCCAGCGCCTGCCCGGTTTCGACATGCAGCGGCTGTGCAGACGCGGCGACAGGGGCCAGAAGCGCGGCAGAGATCGCCAGAAAGCGGCGGCGGTTCAGCATGGTTTTATCCTTCGGGCTGGTTCGACAGGGCGCGCAGGCGGCGGGCGTAATCGGCATCGTCGCCCGTGTCGTCCGTGTCGGGCGGGATCACCAGGGCATCGGGGATCTGCGCCAGATCCATGACCGCGCCGCCATGTTCGGCGGCAAAGGCCAGCGCGGCGGCGGGGTCTGCGAAGGGCACGATCTCGGGCGCGCCCATGCCGCCTTCGACAGCGGCCCCCACAACGTAATGCGCACGGCGGGCGTCGATCCAGTTGGTGGCGCCGGGATCGTCCCAGGTGGCGCCGGGGGCACCCATGTCATTGACCCAGATCGCCAGGATCGGGTGGCTTTGTTCGGGCAGGCGGGCATAGGCGATGGTATCGCGGACCTGGCTGAAGAACAGCGGCGTGCCGGGCAGCCCTTCCAGATGCACCTGGCCCTTGGGGCCGGGGTGTTCCAGCAGGTTCATCTGGCAGAAATGACCCACGGCATCGGGTGTCAGGGCGACGGCGGCGGTGGATTGCGCCGTTTCGTCCCGGCAGGCGGCCATGAGCAGGATCAGGGCAAGGGCAAGGGCAAGGCGGTGTTTCATGGCGTGACCTTTCGGAAGGCCAGCGTGGCCAGCGCCAGCGCGGCAAGCGGCCAGAGAAGCAGCGAGGCCAGCGCCTGCCACAGCGGGATGGTCGCCGCGGCGCCCCCCACGCCAGAGGCGGCGGCGGTGGCCCCGGAAGCGGCCAGGTTGAACAGGCGGAAGGCGTCGGCCGGGTTGGCCAGCAGCGCCACCGGGAAGGCGTGGGTGGTGAACCAGCCGCCGTTGTCGGCCACGATGGCGGCCAGAAGGCCAAGGTCATACAGCACCACCAGCGCCAGCCACAGGCCCACCGCCAGCCCGGCCGCCCCCGAGGGACGGCGGGCCAGCGACGACAGGGCATAGCCCGCCCCCAGGAAGGTGGCCCCCAGCACGACCGAGGACCACATCAGCCGGACCAGCGCGGGCAGCCCGGCCTTGGCCGAAGGATCGGCCAGAAGGGCGGCACCGGCGGCAAGGCCATAGCCGGTGACGACGGCCAGCGCCAGAACGGCCAGATGGGCCGCCATCTTGCCCAGAAGAACCTGCCAGCGGGCCACGGGATAGGTCAGCAGAAGCGGCAGCGTGCCGCGCTCGACCTCACCGGCGATGGCGTCGAAGCTCATCAGCAGGGCCAGAAGCGGCACCAGATAGACCGCCAGCGAGGTGAGCGAGGCGACGATGACCGACAGACGGTCAACGCCCAGCCCGCCGGTGGGGGCCGATCCGGCGGCCGAAAGGACCAGCGCGAACAGCGCCATGAGCGCAACCGCGATGGCCACCCAGCGGTTGCGCAGCGCGATGCGGAATTCACACAGGGCGGTGGCAAGGATGCGGTTCATTGTCCGTCCCTCTGGCTGAAGTGGCTGTAGATGTCTTCCAGGCTGGGCGGCTGCACCTCGATGTCGCGGATGCGGTCGCCAAGGCGGGTGATGCGGGCCAGAACGGCCAGCTTGTCGGCCTGGCCACAGGTCAGGTGGAAGGCGCCGCCGGCGGGCGTGGCCTCGGGCAGGGCCTGGCGCAGCGCGGGATCGTCGGCGTCGCGCGGCACGATGGTGATGGCCACGGGCAAGGCGGCCCGGCGGCGCAGGTCGGGCAGGCTGCCCTCGGCCACCAGACGGCCCTTTGACAGGATCAGAATCCGGTCGGTGCGGGCTTCGACTTCGGTCAGGGCGTGGCTGGACAGCAGGATCGAGGCGCCTTGCGCCGCCAGCCCGTCCAGCAGGGCATAGAAATCGCGGCGCGAGACCGGATCAAGCCCGCTGGTCGGTTCGTCCAGCACCAGAAGCCGGGGCGCCCCGATCAGCGCCTGCGCCAGACCGACGCGCTGCCGCATCCCCTTGGAATAAGTGCCGATGCGGCGGCGCGCGGCGGGGGCAAGGCCGACCTGTTCCAGCAGCGCCATGGCGCCACCCGGCGGCTGGCCGCGCAGGGCCAGGTAATGGCGGATCTGTTCCAGCCCGGTCAGCGCCGGGTGAAAGGCCACGTTTTCCGGCAGATAGGCCACCTGGCGCCGTGCTTCGGGGCTGCCGGGTGCTGCACCGCAGACCGAAAGCTGGCCGGTGGTGGCGGGGATCAGGCCAAGGATGATCTTCATCATCGTCGATTTGCCCGCGCCGTTGTGACCCAGCAGCGCCACCCGTTCACCCGGCGCGACCGAGAAGGTCACGTCGGTCAGCGCGGCCACGCCGGCAAAGCGCCTAGTGAGTGCCGAGATCGTCAAGGTCGGTGTCATCATATGTGCCTTTCGCCCAGCGACCGGCGACAAGCGCCTCTTGCGCGGCGATGTCATCGGGAACGGGAATGACCAGCGGGGTCATCAGGGGGTGGCTGTCCAGCACGCCGCCGGGCAGCGTGGCCGGGAAGCTGGATTGCGACCAGCGGATCAGTTGCACCGACGGCGCCCCGATCAGCAGGGCGGCGGCGGGCTGCGACCACAGGATGTGATCCATCAGGTCATTGGGGCGGAACACACCATCGGCGATGCCGTCGCCGTTCAGGTCAAAGGCCGGGTGATCGGACCAGAAGTTGCCGCGCCCCTCGAAGCTCCATTCGATGTTGCGGGTGCCGACATATTTCACCTGTTCCTGATTGCCGATGAAGGCGTTGCCGGTCAGCACGTTGCGTTCCGACCCGGCGGTGAAGTGGATGCCGATGCCGCAGCCTTCGAAGCGGTTGCCGAAGATCAGGTTCTTGTGGGCGTTGTAGATGAACAGGCATTTCTTCGTGCCGCCCCGGACCAGATTGCCGGCGACATCGGCGCCGTTGGCGAAGTTCAGCATCAGCCCGTGTTCGCGGTCGCCCAGCGAGAGGTTGTCCTTCACCACCACGCGGTCGGAGAACATGATGGCGAAGCCCAGGTGATTGCCGATCGAGACATTCCCCGAAACCGTGCTGTCATGGGTGTACATGTAGTGAATGGCGAAGCGCAGATCCTGGAAGGTGTTGTTGCGGAAGATGTCCTTGCGCGAGGCGTTGGCGAAGATGCCGTCCCGGCCCCAGCGGACCGAATTGCCTTCCACCACGGCGCCGGGGCTGTTCCAGACATAGATGCCGTTGCCGCGTTCGTTCATGCGGTCGGATTGCAGGCCCTCGATGCGGTTTCCGCGGACCAGCGCATCGCGGCCGCCATGCAGGTCGATGCCGTGCATGTTGCCGACCAGAAGCAGGTTGCGGATCACGGCCCGGTCGGCGCCGCGGACGATCTTGATTCCGGCGTCGAGATCCTGGTTGCGCCGGCCCGATCCGGTAACGGCAAAGCCGTCAAGCACCACATCGGCGGCGGTGATGGTGATGACCGTGCCCTGTCCCTGCCCGTCGACCACCGCCGCGCGGGGGCCGCGCAGCGTAAGCGGGCGGTCGATGGTGACGGGGCCCGGATAGGCCCCGTCCTGCAGCAGCAGCACGTCGCCGGGGGACGCCCCGGCGATGGCCCGGGCCAGCGCGCCCGCACCGGGGCTGACCGCGACCTCGGCCGCCCGCAGGGGCGCGCCAAGGCAGACCAGCGCAAGGATCAGGACGCGCAGCAGCATGATCAGGCGTCCTTCGGTTCCACGAACATCCGGCCGCGCATTTCCATGTGCAGCGCATGGCAGAACCACTGGCAGTAATACCAGTAAACGCCCGCCGCCCCGGCGACGAAGGTCACGGACGAGGTTTGTTGCGGCCCGATTTCCATGGCGACGCCATGGTTGCCCATGGTGAAGCCGTGGGTCAGGTCGTCGATGTCGTCGAGGTTGGTGACGATCACCGTCACCTCGTCGCCTTCCTTGACCGTGAATTCCTCAAGCGCGAATTGCGGCGCCTGGCTGGACATGTAGACCCGCACCTTGTTGCCGTCGCGGATCACGGTGTCCTGCCAGTCGTCCAGGTTCACGCCGTCGGCCTCGGCCTGTTTGCGGGTCTCGGCCCACATCGGGTCTTGCCGGTCCCAGACGGACTTGATGTTGGTCATCTTCGAGGCATGAACCGCGATGGCGTCATGCGGTTCGGCGAAGTTCGGGCCATCGTGGATGACCACCATCTTGTCGCCCGAAATGTCGATCAACTGGTCGTTTTCGGGTTTCAGCGGGCCGACATTCAGGAAGCGGTCCTTCGAGAACTTGCACAGGCAGACCAGCCATTTCCCGTCCGCCTCAAGCGTTTCGCCCATCGAGGTTTTCAGGTGGCCGGGCTGATACTGCACATCGACCTTGTCGAGGATCGGATCGACCTGCTCGCCCTTGTAGGCGGCGATGGCCTTGTCGATGTTCCATTTCACCACCTGGCTGTCGAGGAAGAGCGAGGTGAAGACGTTGCCCTTGCCGTCAAAGGCGTTGTGCAGCGGGCCAAGGCCGACCTCGGGCTCTGCCACCACGGTGCTGCGCGGATCGGCGTTCTTGTAGAACACGTCGTCCAGCAGGGTGACATCAATCACCGTGACGGTGGGCGACAGCTTGCCGCCGATGCACAGGTGGCGCTTGTCGGGCGCCATGTTGCAGCCATGCGGGTTGTTGGCGATGGGGATGTAGCGGGTGAACAGGCTGTTCGCCTCTTTCCGGCCGTCCAGCACCTTGACGCCGTTCAGTTCCTGATACTGGCCGGCGGCGATGGCCTTTTCGATCTCGGCGATGTTGAACACCACCACATGGTCCATTTCCGAGGCGGTCATGTCCGCCAGGTTCATGCCCATTTCCGAGTTGTAGCTGGTGGAGAAGGCCCATTTGCCTTCGTAATCGGCATCGCAGTTGTCGAGGTTGCCCGAGACCATGACCTGCCAGGCGACATCCCACTTGTCGGCATCGACGGCGGTGAAGATGTTCACATAGGTGGACACGTCCTTCATGGTCGAACCGTCATTGACCAGGGGCGCCTCGTCCTCGCCGTTGCAGAAGACGTAGTTCGAGCGCGGCCATTTCTGCGGGCGCATCCCGTGGATGCCCTTGGCATTGGGGATTTCCAGAATGGCATCGCATTTCATCACGTCGCAGCGGACCCGCGCCACGCGGGTGTTCGCCTTGTCGTTCATGAACAGGAAGCGGCCGTCATACTTGCCCTCGGTATAGGACATGTGGACGTGGTGAAGATCGCCGTTGTCGTGGATCTTCTTGCCGTTGGCCTCAAGCAGCTTCTTCGTCTTCTCGGTCATCGTCCGCTGGTGGATGCGGATCGATTCATTGGTCTGGCCCCAGCCGGTGGCCGAGCAGCGGTTGAACACCGGCACGCGCATGAATTCCCGCATCGAGGGGATGCCGAGAATCCGCATCTCGCCCGTCTGGCCCGAGGACCAGAAGCCGTAGTATTCGTCAAGCTGGCCGGGCGCCACCTCGAAGCCCGCGGCGCGGGCGGCGCCGGGCAGGGCCACGGCGGCGGCCCCCAGGCCAAGGGCGGCCGGGGTCAGCGCCAGCCGTCCGGCAGAGCCGGCAAGCGCGGCGCCGCCTGCCGTTGCCCCCAGCAGGGCGCGGCGGCTGAGACCTGTCTTGTGGTCGGTTTCCATGATCATACTCCTCTTGCGGATTTCGGGATGTGGCGGGCGGCGTTGGGATGGCCGACGGGGGGCGACCCCAGAACCGGGGGCGCGCCCTCGACGGCGGACCGCCGTTTTTCGCGCTTGATGACGACCGGACAGATCGTCCTGGACTGGTACAGAACCTGGCAGTGCAGGCAGTTCACACATTCGTTCGGGTTGATCTCACCCGTGGGGTGAATGGCCTGAACCGGGCATTGGTTGGCGCAGCTCTGGCAGGGGTTGCCGCATTCGCGGTACCGCTTGAGCCAGTCGAACATGCGCATCCGGGCCGGGATCGCCATCGCCGCGCCCAGCGGGCAGAGGTAGCGGCAGTAGAACCGTTCGACGAAGAGACCGGCGATAAGCAGCGCGGCGGCATAGGCCACGAAGGGCCAGGCGCGGACGAATTTCAGGATGATTGCGGTCTTGAAGGGTTCGACCTCGGCCAGATGTTCGGCCTGTTCGATGGACATCAGCGAGACGCCGAAGAGGCCAAGGAAGATCATGTACTTGATCGGCCAGAGGCGTTCGTGCAGGCCCCAGGGCAGCGTCCATTGCGGCACATGCAGGGCGCGGGCGATGCGGTTGGTCAGTTCCTGAAGGGCGCCGAAGGGGCACAGCCAGCCGCAATAGGCGCCACGCCCCCAGAACAGCAGCGCGGCGGCAACGGCGAACCACAGGATGAAGGTCAGCGGGTCCAGCAGGAAGGCCTGCCAACTGAAGCCGGTGACCAGCGCCCCGAACAGCGCCATCAGGTTGACGACGGAAAGCTGCGCATTGGCGTAGAACCCCAGGAAGACCAGCGTCACGGTCAGGAAGCCCATGCGGAACCAGAAATAGGCGCGGGCGTTGCGGGTGGCGAAGCCCTGGAAGAAGAACACGCCCGTCAGCACCACAAGCATCGCGGCCAGGCCGGCGATTTCGGGCTTCGATCCGACCCAGATCTTTTTCCACAACTGGGCCTGCGCGCTGACTTCATCCTGCGCGGCAACCTGTTCGGCGGCCGAGGGTTCGGCGGCCGGCGGCGGGGCGACCGCGCGCAGGAAGCGGGGCGGCACCTGGTAGCCCAGATCGAAGGTGGTGAAGACCTTTTCGATCGGCCCCACCTCGCGCTGCACCAGAAGCTGGATGCGGAACGGCCGGGTCGGATCGAATCCGCTGTCGGCGGGAATCCTGAACAGGTCCATCTCGGGGAATTCGGGCGCGCCGCTGGCGGCAAGGCTGACCACGCGGCGGTGCATCCGGTCGCGGAAACGGACCGACACGTCATCCTGGATCAGCACGATCCGGTCGAAGATGCCGCCGCGCACATAGCCCGAACCCTTGAAACTGTAGAGACCGCGCCCGACCAGCAGCAGCGCCTGTTCGCCCGTTCCAAGCCAGGATTGCAGGTTTGTGAATTCCTGTTCGCCAAGCAGGGCGCGGCCGATGCCCGGCACGGAGACCAGCGCCGCCTGCATGTCGATGAAGGTGGTATCGGCGGGTTCCGTCAGGGCGCGGGCGGCGGCGCGCGGGTCTTCCATCGTGGCGAAGGCCGCGTTCAACTGGCCCACGTCCAGCGACAGCCGCCGCAGCGTGCCATCGCCTTCCATCGTCATCCAGCCGGGGCCGGCGGTGGCGTCCGGGTCGATCTCGACCCCGGGGCCGGCGGGCCTGGTTTCCGGCGCAAGGCCGCCAAGGCCCAGGGTGCGGGCCACCTTGAGCCCCGAGCGCACGATGGAATCGTCGATCACCATCACCGAGACGGTGGCGCCCGAGATGATGTCCATGTCGTGGCTGGTGCCGCCGGACCGGGCCTCGGCCACCAGATCAAGGCCGATGTAGCCCTGGACCAGCGCCTTGATCCTGGCCTCGGGGATGCCGATCAGGACGATGGGTTCAGAATGCTTGACCAGATCCAGCCCGATGATGCGGGCCTGGGCATCCACGGCCACCATCGTGTGGATGGGCTTGCCGGAATAGCCGGTGGTGCCCACGAAATCCGAGGTGACGAAGGCCCAGCCAAGGGTTTCGCCGCCCTTCAGCACGGGCACGACCGGCAGGTCGTCGCGCAGGGGGCCATAGGCATCGGCGCCGGGAACAAGCGTCGCGGCGGGCACCTTGTCCAGAAAGCCGGCCAGAACCGGGGCTGCGGCGGCCGGAAGCGGCAGCAGCAGCAGGACAAGCAGGATCAGGCGGGAAAGCAGGATCATCGGGCAACCTCATCTGGTTGCCCGGACCCTGGCCTGTTCTGGCTTCGGATCTCTTGACCAAACTCAAGGGATACGACGACAGATCCGGCCAACGGACGCAGGGCGCGCCGAACCGGCGCGGGCGTTTCCGTGGACCGCGCCATCGGGGGGCCGCGTGGCAGGGGCCGGGCATGGGGCAAGGGGCCGGGCAGTTCCGCCACGGCCTGCGGCTGAAGCATCAGGAAACGGCCGAAGGGCGCGGGAAGGGGTGGCTTGCGGCCAGACAGGCCCGCCGCAAGCGGCAGGCATTTCAGGCAGTCGCAGCAGTTGCCCTTTTCCACGGGATTTCCGGCCGCATCGAGAAGGATCGTTGTGGTCCCGCCGTCGGCGCAGATGACCATCTCGGTCACCGGGCCGCGCGCAACCGCCGCGCCCGCCGCCGCGCCATAAAGCGCGACCGCCAGAACGGCGACAAGGCAAAGGAGGGGGCGAAGGACCGACGACATTGGTCCTGTCTACACCACCGAAAGGGGTTGCGACTTGACAAAAGTCAACTTTGACTTGCGTATTTTCCCGCGTTTCGGCCCTGTCGGGAGGGGGGCCGCGACAGAAAGGCCTGAAAGGATTTGACTTTTGTTAAGGCCGGCGGGCGCGTCCGGGCGCCAGGATCGCCAGCGGCCCCTGCGCCGCGATGGCAGTTCCTGCAAGGAGACCCGGAATGACCGCCCTGAAACGCCTTTTCTCGGAAGGGTTCCGCATCTTCTTTCTGGCGGCGGGCCTGTTCGCGGTGCTGGCCATGGCGCTGTGGGAACGCTGGATCGCGGCACAGGCGCTGGGACAGGAGGCCGGCTTTCCGGCGGCGGCCATGCCGCAGCACTGGCACGCGCATGAGATGATCTTCGGCTTTGGCGGTGCGGCGCTGGCGGGGTTCTTCCTGACCGCCGTTCCCAACTGGACGGGGGCGAAGGGCGCACCGCACCGATTCATCGCGCTGGTGGCGGCGCTGTGGCTGGCCGGGCGGCTGGCGCTGTGGTTTTCCGGCGGGCTGCCGCCCGGCGTGGTGGCGCTGGCCGATCTGGCCTTTGCGCCGGTTCTGGCGGGGCAACTGCTGGAGCAACTGATCCGCAAGCCCAAGGCGCAGCAGATGATCCTGCTGGCCTTGCTGGCGCTGTTCTGGACCGCGAACCTGCTGACGCATCTGGAATGGATGGGGCTGACCGGCACGCTTTGGGCGGGTCTGCGCGGCGGATTGCTGACGCTGGGCGCCATGATCATGGTGCTGGGCGGGCGGGTGACGCCGGGCTTTACCCGCAACGCCATGGTGGCCACCGGGCGCGACAGCCGCCTGCCGCGCAACCCCGCCCCGCTGGCGGCGGTGTCGATTGCCGCCTCGGTCGGGGTGGCGGCGGGGTATCTGGCCGGACTGCCCGAGCCGGTGCTGGGCGGGCTGGCAGTGGTGGCCGGGCTGGCGGGCCTGGCGCGGGTGGCGCTGTGGCGCAGCGGCTGGACATGGGACAAGCCGATTCTGTGGGTGCTGCACCTGTCCTATGCCGCGAATGCGGCGGGGTTCGCGATGCTGGGGCTGGCCGGTCTGGGCTTCGGGTCCGAGATCGCGGCGCTGCATCTGCTGGGCATCGGCGGCGTGGGGGGCATGACGCTGGCGATCATGTCGCGGGCCAGCCTTGGCCATACCGGGCGGCCGCTGGTGGCGCCGCGCGCCGTGGCGCTGGCCTATGCGCTGTTGCCGCTGGCCGCGCTGCTGCGCTATCTGGGGTCGGCCGTGCCGGGGGCGCATGATCCGGCGCTGCTGCTGGCGGGCGGGCTGTGGATGGCCGCCTTTGCGCTGTTCGTGGTGCGGCTGTGGCCGGTGTGGTGGGCGCCGCGCCTGCCGCGTGCGGCGGCAGACTGACCCCGGCCCGACGGAAAGGCCCTGCCCGATGACCATCTGGATCGAATTCGCGCTGGCGATGGGGCTGTTCCTGCTGTCGCACCGGATTCCGGCGGCGCTGGGGGTGAAGGGGCGGCTGCTGGCGCTGCTGGGCGCGCGCGGCTATGCGGTGGTGTTCTCGGCCGTGTCGCTGCTGTTGCTGGGGTGGCTGATCGCGGTGGCGGCGCGGGCCCCGTTCGTGCCGCTGTGGGATCAGCAGCTCTGGCACCGCTGGGCGGTCAACCTGATGATGCCGGCAGCCATTGCGCTGGCGGTGTTCGGGATCGGGGCACCCAATCCCTTTGCCTTTGAAGGCCGCGCCACGGGGTTTGACCCCGCCCGCCCCGGCATTGCCGGCGTGACGCGCCAGCCGCTGCTGTGGGCGCTGGCGCTGTGGGCCGGGGCGCATCTGCTGCCAAACGGCGATCTGGCGCACGTGCTGCTGTTCGGGCCGTTCCTGATTCTGGCGCTGGCCGGGATGCCGGTGGTGGAACGGCGGCGGCGCCGCGGCATGGCGGAGGCCGACTGGCGGCGGCTGACGGCGCAGACCGGGCTGGTGCCGTTTGCCGCGCTGGCAACCGGCCGCTGGCGCCCGTGCGGCGGACCGTCACCGCTGCGGCTGGCGGGGACCGTGCTGGTCTGGGCGGGGCTGTTGCACCTGCATATGCCGGTGATTGGCCAGTCGCCCCTGCCCTGACGGGGGCCGGGTCAGCGGGTCCAGGCGGTGGCCGGGTCTTCCTCGGCATAGGTGCGCAGCAGCGCGACATCCTCGACCAGGGCCATGTTCTGACGGATGGTCACGCCCTGATCCTTGAGCCGGGCAAAGGCACGGCTGAGGCTTTCGGGCTTCATCCCAAGACGGCCGGCGATCAGCACCTTGTCATAGGGCAGCGCCACCGTGCAGGGGCCTGAGGGGCAATCGGCCAGTTCCAGCAGGAATTCGGCCACGCGCTGCGCCCCGGTCTGCGCCTTGAGCTGTTCGACCTGCGTCACAAGGCTGTGCAGATGCACGAAGGTGGCCGACAGGATCGAGATCGCCACCTCGGGGTTGCTGCGGATCTGGCGCAGGAGGCTGTCGGCGTCGATGCGGATCAGCGCGCAATCGGTGACAGCTTCGGCCGCGACCGGGTAGGTATCGCTGCGGAAGGCCACCGCTTCGCCGAACGAGGCGCCGCGGGTGAACACGCCGACCACCGCTTCGGCGCCGTTCGGGGCGATGCGGTAAAGCTTCACCCAGCCTTCGGCGACGATGTAGATCGCCTTGGCCTGTTCGCCCTGCAGAAAGATGGTGCCACCGCGCGGATAGGTGCGGACACGGGCCTGTTCCAGCACCGCCTGCGCAACCGCTTCGGGGGCCGAGGCAAGCAGCAGAGAGCTGCGGGCAATGGCGGCATGTTCGGTTTTCATCTTGTCCCACGCTGGCAGATCGCGCGGAAGTCTAGCCGCCTGCGCGGGGCAAGGCCACCGGGCAAGGGCCGGCGGAGGTTATATTCAACATGCAGGATGTGACTTCCGGGCCGCAGCGCCCCTGTCAGGGCGCGTCGGACAGGGCAAAGCCGGACAGATCCGGCAGGCACAGGTTGGCGGCGGTATGGTCTTCGTCGGCCGAATAGAGCGAGGGCGTGACCACGACCTTGAGCCCGGCCCCCTGCGCCGCGCGGATGCCGTTCAGCGTGTCTTCAAAGGCCAGCGCCTGACCGGGCGGCAGGCCAAGGCGTTCCAGCGCCAGCAGATAGACATCGGGCGCGGGCTTCTTGGCCTGCACCATGTCGCCGGCGGCGATCACGTCGAAAACCTGACCGGCCGGCTTGCCCCAAAGACAGGCGGACAGCGCCTCGACATTGCCGGGGCTGGTGGTGGTGGCGATGGCCAGACGCAGCCCGGCCGCCCGGGCCTGTTCCACCAGCCGCAACACGCCGGGGCGGGGTTGCAGGCCGCCCCGGGCCAGAATGGCGGCATAGGCGGCGGTCTTTTCCTTGTGCATCGCGGCGATGGTGGCATCGTCGGGGCCATGCCCGACGGCCGCCCGATGCGCGGCCATGCGTTCCTTGCCGCCCGTCACTTTCAGAAGGCGGGTGTAATCGGCCACGCTCCAGCACCAGTCCAGCCCATGCGCGGCAAAGGTGGCGTTGAAGGCCTGACGGTGCGCCTCTTCGGTTTCGGCCAGCGTGCCGTCCACGTCGAAGATCAGCGCCTTCAGGGCCATGACCAGCCTTTCACCAGCGCGGGCAGGCGGCTGAAATCGCTGAAGGCGGCCTGATGCGTCATCTTTTCCACCGGGGTCTTGCGATAGCCTTCGGTGTAAAGAAGGAACGGCAACCCGGCGTTCACGGCGGTTTCGGCATCCACCTCGCTGTCGCCCACATAAAGCGCGCGGTCGCGGCCAAGGCGGGCCTGCGCGGCATGCACCATGCCCGGGTCCGGCTTGCGGGTGGGCAGGCTGTCGCCGCCCAGGATGACCGGGAAGAAGCGTTCAAGCCCGACATGGCGAATGGCGGCCAGTGCCGGGCGTTCGGGCTTGTTGGTGGCGACGGCCATCGCGCAGCCCATGGCGGCCAGGGTATCAAGCGCCTCGACCACGCCGGGATAGAGGGTGTTGCCCTCAACCTCGGTCTCATAGCGGGTGACTAGATCGGCATAGAGCGGATCGAACAGCGGGCCGTCGGGGTTTTCGCCGGCGTTCTGCAACAGGCAGCGCACCAGATGCGGCGCCCCCTTGCCGACGAAGCTGCGCACGGTGGCCATGTCCAGCGCCGGATAGCCGCGCGCCGTCAGCACGGCATTGGACACGGCATGAATGGCCGGGGCGCTGTCAATCAGCGTGCCGTCCAGATCGAAGATCAGCGCCGTCATTCCGGTTTCCACTTGATCGAGCAGCCCATGGCGGCGACCTGATGGTCGGGGCCACGGCCGGTATGGGCGATCTGCACCATCGCCTCATACAGTTCGCGCCGGGCGGCGGGGGCGGCGGTCTTGCCGCTGGAATCCAGCCGGCCGCGGTATTGCAGTTCCGCAGCGGCGTTCAGGCCAAAGAAATCCGGCGTGCAGGCGGCCCCCCAGGCACGGGCCACCGCCTGCGTTTCGTCATGCAGATAGGGGAAGGGCAGCGCCAGTTTCTTCATCTCGTCGAAACTGTCATCGGGATAGGCGGCGGCATCATTGGCGTTGATCGCCGCCACGCCGATGCCGAAGGCGCGCAGGTCGTTCGCATCGCGGACCAGCCGGTCAAGGATGGCCTTCACATAGGGGCAGTGGTTGCACATGAAGACGATCAGCGTGCCCTTCGGCCCCGCCACATCATGCAGCGTCCACAGCTTGCCGTCGGTGCCGGGCAGGGTGAAGCCCGGCGCCTTCCAGCCGAAATCGCAGACCGGCGCGGCGGTCGCCATCAGGCGGCCTCGGCGGCGGCGCGGATGGCGCGGATGTTGGCGCCATAGACTTCGGGCGCGGCAACCGAGCCGCCCTTGAACACGGCCGAGCCGGCGACCAGCACATCGGCCCCTGCCGCCGCCATCAGCGGCGCGGTGGTCGGGTCCATGCCGCCGTCGATCTCGATATGCACCGGGCGATCCCCGATCATGGCGCGCAAGCGCCGGACCTTGGCCGTCATGTCGATGTATTTCTGCCCGCCGAAGCCGGGGTTCACCGTCATCACGCAGACCAGATCGGTCAGGTCCAGCAGGTGTTCCACCGCATCGGCCGAGGTGCCGGGGTTCAGCGCCACGCCCGCCTTCATGCCCGCGCCGCGAATGGCCTGTAGCGTGCGGTGGATATGCGGCCCGGCCTCGATATGGGCGGTCAGGATGTCGGCGCCGGCCTTGGCATAGGCGTCGATATAGGGATCGACGGGCGCGATCATCAGATGCACGTCCATCACCGTTTTCACATGCTTGCGGAAGGCGGCAACGGCGGGCGGCCCGAAGGTGAGGTTCGGCACGAAATGGCCGTCCATCACATCGACATGCACCCAGTCAGCGCCCTGATCCTCGATCGCGCGGATCTCGCGGCCAAAATCGGCGAAATCGGCCGAGAGGATGGACGGGGCAATCTTGATGCGGCGGTCGAAGGTCATGTCTGTCTCCAGAGGAAGGGGGGCGGGGTGTCCCCCGCCCGTGTATCAGGCCGCTTACGCCACGCCCAGCTTTTCGCGCCAGCCGGGATACAGCTTGTCCGCATCGCTTTGGAAACTTTCGAAGGCGCGGGCAAGTTCGCGGTGATCCTTGGCATAGGTGACCAGATCCACCCCTGCCTTCCAGGCGTCACAGCTTTGGCGCAGCGATTTCGCCCCGGCGGTGCCGCCGTCGACATGGCCGAAGGCGCCGCCGCCCGAGGTCTGGATCACGTTGGAATGGCCGAGGTTGTCAAAGAACCCGGGCAGGCGCAGCGCGTTCATCCCGCCCGAGATGATGGGCGTGGTGGGTTTCATGCCAAGCCAGTCCTGATGGTAGAACGGGCCTTGGGCGGCATCATCGGTCAGCATGTAGGCCATGATCTTGTCGGAGGCGTCGCCCTCCATCTTGCCATAGCCCATGGTGCCGGTGTGGATGCCGCTGGCCCCTTGCAGGCGCGACATCTTGGACAGCACGAAGGCGGTATAGCCGCGCATCGACTGCGGGCTGGTCACGGCGCCGTGGCCGGCGCGGTGGTAGTGCAGGAACTGGTGCGGGAACTGCCGCCGCGCGGTGGTGATGGCGGCCGGGCCGGTGACATAGCCATCAACCAGGAAGGCGACGTGATCGGCGTTTTCGCCGAAGGTTTCCAGGATGTATTCGCCACGGGCGACCATTTCGTAATGGTCATCGGCGGTGATGTTGGCCGAGAACAGCTTGGCCTCGCCGGTTGCGTCCTGCGCGCGCTTCATCGCATCAGCGACCAGGCGGATGGTTTCCTTGAGCGGCGCGAAGGTCTGGTTGCCCTGCGGTTCATCGTTCTTGATGAAGTCGCCGCCCAGCCAGAATTCATAGCAGGCGTCCGCAAAGGGTTTCGGACGCAGGCCCAGTTTCGGCTTGATGATCGTGCCCACCACCATGCCGCCATCGCGCACATCGCGGCCCAGAACGCGCCACATGTCGGCGATGTTCATCGACGGGCCGTCGAACAGACGCAGGTAGCAGGGCGGAACCCAGAAGTCGTGCATCTTGGCGTATTCGACATCGCCCATGCCCTGGTTGTTGCCGATGGTCAGGGTCAGGAACGAACACAGCATCGCCCGGCCGTCGATGATGTTGCGGTCGAACAGTTCAACCGGATAGGCGATCTTCATGATCTCCTTCGCGGGGTCGATCTCGTAGACCAGCGCATCGACGCCGCGGGTGAAATCGTCGGTGGTCGACACCTCGACGTTGGTGCCGGTGCTGCTTTCGGCCGCGAAATGGGCGGCGGTTTCAAGGTAGCCGTAGCCCGCCTTGGGTTTCATCACATAGGCGCACAGCACATGGCGGCCCCCGGCGATGAGATCGGCTTCCTTGAGGTCGAGCCGGGCGTAGCGGTTTGATTGGTCCATGGTGGTATCTCCTGTCAGACGGCCTTGAGCGCGCCGCTGGCGTAACGCTTGGCCATGTCATCTATCGCGATGACCTTGATCTTCGATGCCTGTCCGGCGGTGCCGAAGGCTTCAAGCCGCAGCTTGCACAGATCGCGCATGGCATCCATCGCGGGTTTCAGGAACTTGCGCGGGTCGAATTCCGCCTTGTTCTGGGTGGCAATCTTGCGGAACTGGCCGGTCATGGCCATGCGGCAATCGGTGTCGATGTTGACCTTGCGCACGCCCATCTTGATGCCGCGGACGATTTCCTCGACCGGGACGCCAAAGGTTTGCGGCATGGCGCCGCCGTATTCGTTGATGATGTCCTGCAGATCCTGCGGCACGGACGAGGAGCCGTGCATGACAAGATGCGTGTTCGGCAGCTTCTTGTGGATCGCCTCGATCACGTTCATCGCCAGGATGTCGCCGGTGGGCTTGCGGCTGAACTTGTAGGCGCCGTGGCTGGTGCCGCAGGCAATGGCCAGCGCATCGACCTGCGTCTTCTTCACGAAATCCACCGCCTGATCCGGGTCGGTCAGCAACTGGCTGTGGTCCAGCTCGCCCTCGGCGCCGTGGCCGTCCTCGGCCTCGCCCTTGCCGGTTTCAAGGCTGCCCAGAACGCCCAGTTCCCCTTCGACCGAAGCGCCCACCCAATGGGCCAGTTCGGCCACGCGGGCGGTGACGTTGACGTTGTAATCATAGCTGGCCGGGGTTTTCGCATCGGCCTCAAGGCTGCCGTCCATCATCACCGAGGTGAAGCCGTATTTGATGGCGGATAGGCAGGTCTTTTCGTTGTTGCCGTGATCCTGGTGCATACAGAGCGGGATTTCCGGGTAGATCTGCGCCAGCGCCTCGATCATCTTGGCCAGCATGATGTCATTGGCATAGCTGCGGGCGCCGCGGCTGGCCTGGATGATGACCGGCGCATCGGTGGCCTTCGCGGCCTCCATGATGGCCAGACCCTGTTCCATGTTGTTGATGTTGAAGGCCGGAACGCCGTAGCCATGTTCGGCCGCGTGGTCCAGAAGTTGACGAAGCGTGATCAGTGCCATGGTGTTCGGTTCCTCAGATCAGTTTGCCCATCGCGACGGCGGTGTCCGCCATGCGGTTGGAAAAGCCCCATTCGTTGTCGTACCAGCTCAGGACCGAGCAGAAGGTGCCGTCCATCACCTTGGTCTGGTCCAGATGGAACACCGACGACCGCGGGTCGTGGTTGAAGTCGGACGAGACGTTCTTGAATTCGGTATAGCCCAGGATGCCCTTCAGCGGCCCGTCGGCGGCGGCCTTGATGGCGGCGTTGATCTCGTCCGCGCTGGTGGCGCGCCTGGCGATGAACTTGAGGTCCACGACGCTGACATTCGGCGTGGGCACGCGGATCGCGAAACCGTCCAGCTTGCCCTTCAGATCAGGCAGGACCAGACCCACGGCCTTGGCGGCGCCGGTCGAGGTGGGGATCATCGACAGGGCGGCGGCGCGGGCGCGATACAGATCCTTGTGCATCGTATCCAGCGTGGGCTGGTCGCCGGTGTAGCTGTGGATGGTGGTCATCATCCCCTTCTCGATGCCGATGGCGTCATGGATCGCCTTGGCAAAGGGGGACAGGCAGTTGGTGGTGCAGCTTGCGTTCGACACCACAAGGTCGGCGGCGGTCAGCACGTCATGGTTGACGCCATAGACGATGGTCTTGTCCGCGCCATCGGCCGGGGCCGAGACCAGCACGCGCTTGGACCCGTTCTTCAGGTGCAGCGCGGCCTTGTCGCGGGCGGTGAAGATGCCGGTGCATTCCATCGCGATGTCGACATTGGCCCAGGGCAGGTCTTCCGGGTTGCGGATCGCGGTGACCTTGATCTTGCCGCGACCGGCGTCGATCCAGTCTTCGCCGGTGGTCACGGTGCCGGGGAACCGGCCATGGACCGAGTCGAAGCGCAGCAGATGCGCGTTGGTTTCAACCGGGCCCAGATCGTTGATCGCCACGACCTCAATGTCGGTGCGGCCCGATTCAATGATCGCGCGCAGCACGTTGCGGCCGATCCGACCAAAGCCGTTGATGGCTACCTTAACCGTCATCTCATTTTCCCGTCAGTTTGCGGGCCGCAGCGGCGGCGGCCTCTTTGGTGATGCCGAAATGCGCGTAAAGCGCGGGGGCGGGCGCCGAGGCGCCAAAGCCTGTCATGCCGATGAAGGCGTCATCGCTGCGCAGCACCGCATCCCAGCCCTGGCGGATTGCCGCCTCGATGCCGACGCGCGGCGCGGTGCCCAGAACGGCCGTTCGGTAATCATCCGGCTGGGCGGTGAACAGCTCGAACGAAGGGGCCGAGACCACGGCGGCGGCGATGCCTTCGGCGGCCAGAAGGTCGGCGGCGGCCAGCGCGATTTCCACTTCGGAGCCGGTGGCGATCAGCGTCACGTCGCGTTTCGCCACATCGCGCAGGACATAGGCGCCCTTCGCGGAAAGATTTTCGGCCGCATCGCTGCGCAGGGTGGGCAGGTTCTGCCGGCTGAGCGCCAGAAGCGTGGGCGTGGCGGCCGAGGCCAGGGCGATTTCCCAGGCTTCGGCGGTTTCCACCGCGTCGGCGGGGCGGATCACCGTCAGGTTCGGGATGCAGCGCAGGCCGGCCAGGGTTTCAACCGGCTGGTGGGTGGGCCCGTCTTCGCCCAGACCGATGCTGTCATGGGTGAAGACATAGGTGACGGGCACGCCCATCAGCGCGGCCAGCCGGATGGAGGGGCGGCAGTAGTCGGCGAAGACCAGGAAGGTGCCGCCATAGGTGCGGAAGCCGCCATGCAGGGCGATGCCATTCATCGCCGCCGCCATGCCGTGTTCGCGGATGCCGTAGTGAATGTAAGACCCCGAGAAATCGCCGGGCTTCACCGATTTCTGCGACTTGGCCCTGGTCAGGTTCGATCCGGTCAGGTCGGCCGAACCGCCCACGACAAAGGGCAGCGCGCCCGCCACCACCTCGATCGCCATTTCGCTGGCCTTGCGGGTGGCGACCTTGGGCTTGTCGGCGATCAGTTTCGCCTTGTGCGCCGCCATGGCCGGGGCCAGCGGGGCCGGGTCGGCGGCCTGCGCGGCCTCGAACGCGGCGCGGTCGGGGTGGGCGGCCAGTTTGCGCAGCCAGTTGATGCGGGCCGCCGCCCCCCGGGCTGACACCCGCGCCCAGGCGTCGCGGATCGCGTCGGGCACGACGAAGGGTTCATGCGGCCAGCCCAGATGCGCCCGCGCGGCGGCAATCTCATCGGCGCCCAGGGGGGCGCCGTGCACGTCATGGCCGCCCTGCTTGTTCGGCGCGCCGAAGCCGATGACAGAGCGGCAGGCAATCAGGCTGGGGCGCGGATCGGCCTTGGCCGCCGTGATCGCCGCGGCGATGCTTTCGGGATCATGCGCGTCGCAGTCGGCCACATGCCAGCCGTAGGCGGCAAAGCGGGCCTTCTGGTCGGTCGAGGTGGACAGCGCGGTATCGCCGTCGATGGTGATCCTGTTGTCATCCCAAAGCACGATCAGGCGGCCCAGCCCCAGATGGCCGGCGAAATCGCCCGCTTCGTGGCTGATGCCTTCCATCAGGCAGCCGTCGCCGGCGATGACCCAGGTGTAATGGTCCACCAGCCCCGGAAAGCGCGCCGCCGCCATGCGTTCGGCCAGCGCCAGACCGACGGCGGTGGAAATGCCCTGCCCCAGCGGCCCGGTGGTGACCTCGATGCCTTGCGCATGGCCGTATTCCGGGTGGCCCGCCGTGCGCGCGCCCATCTGGCGGAACTGGCTGAGCTGCTCCATCGGCATGTCGGCATAGCCGAGCAGGTGGTTCAGCGCGTAGAGCAGCATCGAACCATGACCGGCCGACAGGACGAAACGGTCACGGTCGGGCCAGCGGTGATCGGCCGGGTCCAGCGTGATGAAGCGGTTGAACAGCACCGTTGCCACATCGGCCATGCCCATGGGCATTCCGGGGTGGCCCGAGTTCGCCTTCTGCACCGCATCCATGGCCAGCGCGCGGATTGCGTTGGCCATGTCGCGTTCGGACACCGTTCTGGTGGGGGCGTTCATCTTGCTTTCTCCCGAATGTCAGGCGCGCTTGGCGTCGCGCACAAGGCGCTCGATCAGCGGGGTCAGGATCAGTTGCATCGCCAGATCCTGCTTGTTGCCCGGGATCACGATGGAGTTGGCCCGCGTCATCCACGACCCGGCGATCATCGACACCAGATAGGGGAAGTCGATGCCGCGCGGATTGCGGAAGCGGATCACGACAAGGCTTTCGTCGGGCGTGGGAATCCAGCGCGCGACGAAGGGGTTGGACGTGTCCACCACCGGCACCCGCTGGAAGTTGATGTCGGTGCGGGTGAATTGCGGCGTGATGCAATGCACATAGGCGTGCATCCGGCGCAGGATGGTATCGGTCACCGCTTCGGTGGAATAGCCCCGGGTGGCGCGGTCGCGGTGGATCTTCTGTATCCACTCAAGGTTGATCACCGGCACCACGCCGATCTTGAGATCGGCCAGGCGGGCCAGATCGACGGTATCGTTCACCACCGACCCGTGCAGACCTTCGTAGAACAGCAGGTCCGACCCTTCCTCGAACGGGGCCCATTCGGTGAAGTTGCCGGGCGCGACGCCGGTCTTGGCGGCCTCGGCCTCGTCATGGACATAGGTGCGGCTGCGACCCTTGCCGGTTTCGCCGTATTCGCGGAACACCCGCTCCAGTTCAGCCAGTTCGTTGGCCTCATAGCTGAAATGCGAGAAGGTCTGGTCGCCTTCGGCCGCGCGACGGGCCAGTTCGGCCTTCATGTCGGCGCGGTTGAACTTGTGGAAGGCGTCGCCTTCGATCGACACCGCCTTGATCCCTTCGCGGCGGAAGATCTGTTCGAAGGTGTGTTTCACCGTGCTGGTGCCGGCACCCGACGACCCGGTGACCGAAATGATGGGAAAACGCTTGCTCATGATCTGTCAGCTCCGGAACAGTCCGCGCCGCCCGAACAGGGCGGACTCGATTTCAGGCATGTCGTGATAGGCGGCGATCCGGGCGACCTTGGCCCTGGTGCCGAAGATGAACGGGGTGCGCTGGTGCAGGGTTTCCACCCGCATCTGCAGGATCGGATCGGTGCCGTCGGTGGCACCGCCGCCGGCCTGCGCGCAAAGCATGGCAATCGGCGCACATTCATAGAGCAGCCGCAGCCGGCCGCGTTCATAGCCCTTGCGGTCATCGGCCGGGTAAAGGAACACCCCGCCGCGCGCCAGGATGCGGTGCGCCTCGGCCACAAGGCTGGCGATCCAGCGCATGTTGAAATTCTTGCCGCGCGGCCCGTCAACGCCGGCCACGCAATCATCGACATAGGCGCGGATCGGCTTGGGCCAGTGCCGGTAGTTCGAGGCGTTCACCGCAAATTCGTTTGACTCGGGCGGGATCGAAACCTGCGGTTCGACCAGAACGAAGGCGCCGGTGTCATAGTCCAGCGCATAACGCTGCACGCCCTGCCCCAGCGTGACGACCAGCGCCGTCTGCGGCCCGTAGATCACATAGCCCGCGCCGACCTGTTCGCTGACCGGGCGCAGGAAGCTGGCATCCGGCGTGTCGGCGGCGGCGTAGATCGAGAAGATGGTGCCGATCGACACGTTGGTGTCGATGTTGGACGACCCGTCCAGAGGATCAATCGCCAGCGCCCAGTCGCCGGCGCCAAGGTCGACGACACGATCCTGCTCTTCGCTGGCATAATGCCGCACCCCCCCGTCACGGGCGGCTTTCAGGAACAGATCGTCCGCCCAGACATCCAGCGCCTTCTGCGAATCGCCGCCGGCATTGGTGGCATCGGCATCTGCGCCCAGCTTGTGTTCAATGCCATTGCGGGCAATCAGGCGGGCCAGAGAGATTGAGGCGGTCGCGATGCTTTGCATCAGCGGGCGCAGGGGTTCCGGAACATGGGTTTCGGGCAAGGCACGGCGGGTTGACATCTTTATCCCCGATGGCTGTCTAGCAAGAGTTACATACTTGCTTTGCCATCAAATGGAATTTAAATCTCTTATTGTCAGTTTAAGGGAAATCTAATGAACCCGGCCGAGATGATTACCCTGCGCCAGTTGCGCGCGCTGGCCACCGTGGCGCGGACCGGGTCGATGACCGCCGCCGCGCGGGAACTGGGGCTGACCACACCCGCCGTGCACAGCCAGATCAAGATGCTGGAAGAGGCGCTTGGCCTGCCGCTGCTGTATCGCCATGGCGACGGGTCGGGCAGCGGGCCCACGCTGGCGGGGCAGGTGATGCTGGCCAGCGCCGGCCGGATCGACGCGGCGCTGACCCAGGCGGTGCAGCAGGTGCTGGCCTTTCGCGATGGCCGCGCGGGGCGGGTCACGCTGGGCGTGGTCTCGACCGCCAAGTATTTCGCGCCGCGTCTGGTCAAGGTGCTGCGGTCGCTGCACCCCGACATCGAGGTGGTGCTTGAGGTGGGCAACCGCGAACAGATTCTGGGCGATCTGGAGCGGATGCATTTCGATCTGGCGATCATGGGCCGCCCGCCGCGCACGCCGCCGAACGAGGCCTGGCCGCTGGGCCCGCATCCGCATGGGGTGATTGCCCCGCCCGACCATCCGCTGGCCGGCATGGCAGGGCTGACCGCCGCCGACCTTTCGGGCGAAACCTTCATCGCGCGCGAACCGGGTTCGGGCACCCGCATCCTGATGATGCGCTATCTGGAACGGCTGGGCGAAGGGGCGCCACGGTCGCTGGTCGAGATGGGGTCGAACGAGACGATCAAGCAGGCGGTGATGGCGGGGCTGGGCATTGCCTTCCTGTCGCTGCATACGGTGGCCGACG
Source organism: Pseudogemmobacter blasticus (assembly GCF_003071405.1). NCBI lineage: Bacteria > Pseudomonadati > Pseudomonadota > Alphaproteobacteria > Rhodobacterales > Paracoccaceae > Pseudogemmobacter > Pseudogemmobacter blasticus. The sequence goes on from NZ_CP020470.1 coordinate 1,956,002, forward strand.
AATTGCGCAACGGCAGCCTGATCACCCTGCCCGCGCCCGGCCTGCCGGTGGAACGGCACTGGTTCCTGGTGCGGCGGCTGGACCAGCCCGCCCTGCCCGCCACGCGGGAACTGGAGAAGACCATCCTCAGCCTGAACGGATCTTTCCTGCCGGTGCTGCCCGTGCTGCCGACCCCCGTTGCAACCCCGACCACGACAGGCTGACCGATGCGCACCGCCCCCGATGACACGTTCGAGACCGAAGCCCGCGCCGCCGGCGCGCTGTATATCGTGGGCGTCGATGAGGTGGGCCGGGGGCCGCTGGCCGGCCCGGTGACGGCGGCCGCCGTGCGGCTGGACCCCGGCCGCATTCCCCCCGGCCTGGCCGACAGCAAGGCGCTGAGCGCGGCCGCGCGTGACCGGCTGGCCGGCTGGTTGCAGGAACATGCCGCCGTCTCGGTCGCACATGCCAGCGTGGAGGAGATCGACAGCCTGAACATCCTGCGCGCCAGCCATCTGGCGATGGAGCGCGCCATTGCGGGGCTGCCGGCCGATTTCGCGCTGATCGACGGCAACCTGCTGCCGCGCGGCCTGACCCTTCCGGCGCGGGCCGTGGTCAAGGGCGATGCGCGCTGCCTGTCCATCGCCGCCGCCTCGATCGTGGCCAAGGTGGCACGCGACCGGATCATGGTGGATTTGGCGCAACAGCACCCCGGCTATGGCTGGGAAAAGAACGCCGGATACCCCACCAAGGCGCATCTTCAGGCGCTTCTACAAATTGGTGTTACCCCTTGGCATAGGCGTTCCTTCGCACCCGTCCACAACATCTTGTGCCAAGAGAAATCAGTAACCTCTTGATTCAAAAAAGAATTTGACGGCGATTCGCGGCTGACTCATTCTGGGGCCCAACATCGGCACACCAAGATGCCGGGGACAGAGGCAGAGAATGAGCATCACCAAGACCAAGGCGGAGCCCGTGCTTCCGCTGAACCAGATCCTTGACGGCGACTGTATCGAGGTCATGGAAGGGCTGCCCGCCGGCAGCGTTGACCTGATTTTCGCCGATCCGCCCTATAACCTGCAACTGAAGGGTGAACTGCTTCGCCCCGACAACAGCCTTGTCGATGCGGTGGATGACCACTGGGACCAGTTCTCGTCCTTCGCGGCCTATGATGACTTCACCCGCCGCTGGCTGAAGGCGGCCAAGCGGCTGCTGAAGCCGAATGGCGCGATCTGGGTGATCGGCAGCTATCATAACGTGTTCCGGCTGGGGGCCGAGTTGCAGAACCAGGGCTTCTGGCTGCTGAACGATGTGGTCTGGCGCAAGTCGAACCCGATGCCCAATTTCAAGGGCAAGCGCCTGACCAATGCCCATGAAACGCTGATCTGGGCCAGCCGTGATGAATCGGCCAAATACACCTTCAACTATGAGGCGCTGAAGGCGCTGAACGACGGTGTGCAGATGCGGTCGGACTGGGTGATTCCGCTGTGCACCGGCCATGAACGGCTGAAGGATGAAAACGGCGACAAGGCGCATCCGACGCAGAAGCCCGAGGCGCTGCTGCACCGGGTTCTGGTGGCCACCACCAACCCCGGCGACGTGGTGCTTGACCCGTTCTTCGGCACCGGCACCACCGGCGCGGTGGCCAAGATGCTGGGCCGCGATTTCATCGGGATCGAACGCGAGGCCGCCTATCGCAAGGCCGCCAGCGAACGGCTTGCGCGGGTTCGCAAGTATGATGCCTCGGCGCTGGAAGTGACCGGCTCGAAACGGGCCGAACCGAGGGTGCCCTTCGGGCAGGTCGTCGAACGCGGCATGTTGCGCCCCGGCGAAGAGCTGTATTCCATCGGCAACCGCTACAAGGCCAAGGTCCGCGCCGACGGCACGCTGGTGGGCAATGACGTGAAGGGCTCGATCCATCAGGTCGGCGCCGCCTATGAACGGGCGCCAAGCTGCAATGGCTGGACCTACTGGCACTTCAAGCGCGACGGCAAGATGATTCCGATCGACATCCTGCGCCAGCAGATCCGTGCCGAGATGGAGGCCGAGGGCACCCGCCCGAACTGACCCTTTCCAACCGCAATTCCGACGCCTGCGTTCCCGGACCGCCCGGAAACGCCACTGCCCCGCCATGTCTGCATGGCGGGGCCTTTTCGCGTGGCAAGGGCGCATTCCGCGGCTTAAGGGGCGCCCTGCGGCAGGGGGGTGCGGCCCTTGTTGTAATCGTGCCAGTCGGTGATGTCGGGGTAGAAGGTCTTGCGCCAGGCGCGCACGCGGGGGTTCATCACCCGGCGCCACAAGGGCGGGATCATCGCGGCGAAGGTCATCATCGGATAGCCGAAGGGCAGTTGCGGTGCCTCGTCTGCGGGATAGTTCTGCAACAGCGGGAAGCGCCGGTCGGGCTTGTAATGATGGTCGGAGTGGCGCTGCAGGTTGATCAGCAGCCAGTTCGTTGCCCGGTGGGCCGCGTTCCAGGAATGGCGCGGCTGGACATGTTCATAGCGGCCGTCGCCCAGATACCGCCGGGTCAGACCGTAATGTTCGACGTAATTCGTCAGTTCCAGTTGCCAGACCGCCACCCCGGCCTGGAACAGGAACAACCCCAGCCCGGCCCAGCCCCCCAGCAGCAGCGCCAGCGCCAGCATGGCCAGTTGCAGCGCGCCATAGCGCCAGAACGGGTTGGACAGGTGCCACACCGGACGGCCCCGCCGCGCCAGCATTGCCTTTTCCGCCGCCCAGGCCGACCGCGGGCAATCGCGCAGCACCCGCGCGTAATAGCGGTGGAAGCCTTCGTTGTAGCGAGCCGTCACCGCATCGCGCGGCGTGCCGACATAGATGTGATGCACGCGCAGGTGTTCGCTGCGGAAATGCGAGTAGAGCACGCTTGCCAGCAGAAGATCGCCCAGCCAGCGTTCGATCCGCGGGCTTTGGTGCAGCAGTTCATGCGCATAGGGCAGGCCGATGGTGCCGGTCATCACCCCGATGCCGAAGAACAGGCCCAGCCGGGCGCCCAGGTCCAGATGCGGGGCCTGCGGCACATACCACAGCATGAAGCACAGCGTTGCGAACTGCGCCGGAAACCAGGCCATTGTCAGCAGGCGATACAGGCCAAGATGGTCTTCGGGGGTGTCCGGGCTGGCGTCATCAAGGTTCAGCCCGGTTACCGCATCCAGCATCGAGAACAGATACCAGCAGTAGACCGGCAGGGCGATCACCCAGAATCCGCCTGCAAAGGCCCCCAGAAAGGCCAGCGGGATGGTTCCGTAAGACAGAAAGAACGGCAGGGCGGCGCGCGGGCGGGCAACCTCCTGCGGGGAAAGAGTCGTCATGAAACAGCCTCCTCAGGGCGGCTGCAGGATACGCCTCTGGGCGCCAGCCTCAAGCGTGGGTCAATGCCGCATCCGCCAGCGCCAGCGCCTTGCGCATGACCGTGGGCAGATCCGAGGGGCGGAAGCCGTCTGCCGGCACCGGCGCGCCACGCTGCAACGGCACCTCGGCCCGGGCGGCCAGCACGCGCAGGTGCAGGTGGAAATGCGTGAAGGTGTGGCGCACCTCGCCCGCCTCGATCCAGTCGGTGCTGGCGGGGGGCGGGCCGCCGGGGCTGCCGTCCCAGCCGTCGCCGGGCAGGCCCCACATGCCGCCCAGAAGGCCGCGGTCGGGTCGCCGTTCCAGCACCCAGCCCACCGGCAGGCGCAGCGCCCAGACCGTGCCTTGCCGCGTGGGCTTGGGCGTCTTGGCGGCCTTGCGGGGCAGGCCGGCCTGCACGCCCTCCATCCGGGCACGGCAGCGGTGCGACCAGGGGCAAAGGGCACAGGCCGGCGCGCGCGGGGTGCAGATCGTTGCGCCAAGGTCCATGACCGCCTGCGCATAGTCGCCGGGCCGGTCCTGCGGGGTAAGCCCGGCGGCAAGGCGGGTCAGCTCGGGCTTGGCGGCGGGCAGCGGGGTTTCCACCAGGAACAGCCGCGCCATCACCCGTTCGACATTGCCATCGACCACCGCCGCCGGTTCATCGAAGGCAATCGCGGCCACGGCGGCGGCCGTGTAGGGCCCCACGCCGGGCAGTGTGAGCAGCCCGTCGCGGCTGCCGGGAAACCCGCCGCGCGCCACCACCGCGCGGGCGCATTTCAGCAGGTTGCGGGCGCGGGCATAGTAGCCAAGCCCCGCCCATTCGGCCATCACATCCTCATCCCGCGCCGCCGCCAGCGCCTCGACATCGGGCCAGCGGTCGGTGAAGCGGCGGAAATAATCGCGCACGGCGGCCACGGTGGTCTGCTGAAGCATCACCTCGCTCAGCCAGACGCGATAGGGATCGGGCATCACGCCTGCCGCCCGTTCGGCCGGCCCGACACGCCAGGGCATCACCCGCGCGTGGCGGTCATACCAGGCCAGAAGTTCGGGGGCGGCGTCCTGATCGGACAGGGGGAAGGCGTCACGCAATCTTTATGCTCTCTTCTTCCCGACATGGTGGCGGGGCCACGAACTTTCGCTAAGATAGCCCGCGAAAAGGCAAGGACCAGATGGCCCGCACACCCGCCCCTGCGAAACCTTCAAGCGAACACCGCCGACGCGGGTTCGAACCGGCCTTCTCGCTGATGCAGGGCCAGTTGCGCCATGCCGGCGAGGCGCGGGGCTTTGCCGTGGCCCGGCTGGTGACCCACTGGCCCGAGGTGGTGGGCGAGGACATCGCCCGCGTCACCCGGCCGGTCAAGGTGGGCTATGGCCGCGAAGGCATGGGCGGCAGCCTGACGCTGCTGGTGCAGGGCGCCGCCGCCCCGATCATCGAGATGCAGAAGGACACCATCCGCACGCGGGTGAATGCCGTCTACGGGTATAACGCGATTTCGCGCATCCTGCTAACGCAAACATCGGCCTTTGGCTTTGCCGAAGGCCAGGCGCAATTCACTGCCGCGCCCAAGGCCCCTGCCCCGGTTGACCCGGCGCTGGCCGAACGCGCCAGCGCCGAAACCGCCGCCGTGGGCGACCCGGGCCTGCGGGCCGCGCTTGAACGGCTGGCGCAAAACATCTTAACTCGCCACAAGGCTGAATGAGGACCACTCCATGACGACAATCAACAGACGGGCGCTGATGGCGATGGCCGCCGCGATGGCCGGGCTTCCGGCCTGGGCGCAAGAGACGACCACCGCCGAGACGCCCGCCACGCCGGAGGCCCTGCCCGAGGTGAAGGATTTCTCGCTGGGAGATCCGAACGCGCCGGTGAAGATCGTCGAATATGCCAGCTTTACCTGCCCGCATTGCGCCAATTTCCATGCCACGGTGTTCAAGCCGCTCAAGGCCGACTACATCGACACCGGCAAGGTGCAGTTCACCTACCGCGAAGTCTATTTCGACCGCTTCGGCCTGTGGGCCGCGCTGGTGGCGCGCTGCGGTGGCGATCTGCGCTATTTCGGCATTTCGGACATGCTCTTTGACCAGCAGGCCGAATGGCTGGCCGACCAGGACCCGAATGTCGTGATCGGCAAGCTGCGCACCATCGGGGTCACGGCGGGGCTGACCAACGAACAGCTTGATACCTGTCTGGCCGATGCCAAGCAGGTGGATGCCATGGTCAAGCGGTTCGAGGAAAACATGAAGGCCGACGGCATTGAAGGCACGCCGACGCTGATGATCGACGGCGAGAAGCATTCGAACATGAGCTACAACGACCTCAAGGCCATCATCGACGCCAAGCTGGCGGGCTGATCCATGGCCGCGCCGCTGGAGGGACTTCGCGTCATCGAACTGGCGCGGATTCTGGCTGGCCCCTGGGCCGGCCAGACACTGGCCGACCTTGGTGCCGAGGTGATCAAGGTCGAGGCCCCCGAAGGCGACGACACCCGCCGCTGGGGGCCGCCGTTCCTTGACCGGGACGGCGACCGTTCCGCCGCCTATTTCCACTGCTGCAACCGCGGCAAGAAAAGCATCACCTGCGATTTCCGCACCCCCGAGGGGCAGGAAACCGTGCGCCGGCTGGTGGCCGGGGCCGATGTGGTGATCGAGAATTTCAAGGTTGGCGGTCTGGCGAAATACGGGCTGGATTACGAAAGCCTGCGCCAGGTGAACCCGCGGCTGATCTACTGTTCCATCACCGGCTTCGGGCAGGACGGGCCCTATGCACACCGGGCCGGATATGATTTCATCATTCAGGGCATGGCCGGCCTGATGAGCGTGACCGGCGAGGCCGCAGGCCAGCCGCAAAAGGTGGGCGTGGCGGTGACCGATGTCTTTACCGGCATCTATGCCGCCACCGCCATTCTGGCCGCCGTCGTACAGCGCGGCACCACCGGGCAGGGCCAGCAGATCGACATGGCGCTGATGGATGTGGCGACCGGCATCATGGCCAATCAGGCGATGAACTTCCTGGCCACCGGCACCGCCCCGCGCAAGATGGGCAATGCCCACCCGAACCTTGCCCCCTATGCGGTGTTCGACTGTGCCGATGGCTGGATCATCATCGCCACCGGCAATGACGGCCAGTATCGCAAGCTGTGCGGCATCCTTGGCCTGCACGACATGGCCGAGGCGCCCGATTTCCTGACCAATGCCAGCCGCGTTGCCAACCGCGTCGCGCTGACCGACCGGCTGACCGCCGTGACCCGCACCTGGACCAAGGACGCGTTGCTTGCCGCCTGCGAAGCGGAAGGCGTGCCCGCCGGCCCGATCAACGATCTGGTCGAGGTCTTTGCCGACCCGCAGGTGGTGGCGCGAAAGATGCAGATCGAGGTGGACGGCATTCCGGGCGTGCGCACGCCCATCACCTTTTCGGGCGCCGAACTGGCCCTTGGCCGCGCCGCGCCAAAACTGGGCGAACATCAGGACGAGGTGCTGGGTTAGGCCCGCAGCCCGTCCATGGTGCGGACCAGCGCCTCGCTGATGCCGGGTTCGGACAGGGCATGGCCTGCCATGGGAATCATGCGGATCTGGCAGTGATCCCAGCCCTCGGCCAGTTTCCAGGCCGAAACCGGGGGGCAGACCATATCATACCGGCCCTGCACCACCGTTGCCGGGATATGGGCGATGCGCTTGCGTTCCCGCAAGATCCAGCCGTCGCATTGCAGGAAGCCGCCGTTCTGGAAGTAGTGGTTTTCCAGCCGGGCAAAGGCGCGGGCGTAATCGGCCGGGCTTTCGCCCACATGCCCGTCATGCTGGATCGAGGCCAGCGCGTTTTCCCAATGCGCCCAGATCCGGCCGAAGCGGGTTTCCTCGATCATGTTGCCGGAAAACAGCCGCCGGTGATAGGCAAGGATCAGGTTGCCGCGTTCATCGGGCGGCACGGCATTGGCGAAGCGGTTCCACACCTCGGGGAAGAAGGCGCCGGCCCCGCCGCCATAGAACCAGTCCAGCTCGGACCGGGTCATCAGGAAGACACCGCGCAGGACAAGCTGCTTCACCCGTTCGGGGTGGGTCAGCGCGTAGATCAGCGCCAGGGTGGCGCCCCAGCTTCCGCCAAAGGCGATGAACTGGTCGATCCCCAGTTGCTTGCGGATCACCTCGACATCCGAAACCAGATGCCAGGTGGTGTTCGAGGCCACGCTGGCATGGGGGCGTGACCGGCCACAGCCGCGCTGATCGAACAGGATCACCCGGTAATGCGCCGGGTCGAAATAGCGCCGCATGGTCGGGCTGCAGCCGCCGCCCGGGCCGCCGTGGAACACGACCACGGGTTCGCCTTGCGGGTGGCCGCATTGTTCGACATAGACACGGTGTCCATCGCCAACGTCGATCACGCGCTGATCGAAGGGGTCGATCGGCGGGTACAACATGTCGAACGCGCGTCTTTGGCCTGATCTGTGGTCCATTGCGTTCTATATATAGCCGCAGGGTGACGGAGTCGAAAGCAATGTCAGACGCGATGCACGCAAATACAGCGCCCGGAACGGGCACGGTGGATGCCGCCGAGGTGGCCAAGTTCGAAGCCATGGCCGCCGAATGGTGGGACCCAAACGGCAAGTTCAAGCCGCTGCACAACATGAATCCGTGCCGGCTGGACTATATCACCCGCCAGATCGCCGCCGAATTCGGCCGCGACCTGACGACGCAGCAGCCCTTTGCCGGGCTGCGGCTGCTGGATATTGGCTGCGGCGGCGGGCTTCTGTCGGAACCCATGGCGCGGCTGGGGGCCACGGTCGTGGGCGCCGATGCCGCGCCGCGCAACATTCCGGTGGCGAAACTTCATGCCGAACAGTCGGGGCTGACCATCGACTACCGCAACACCACCGCCGAGGCGCTGGCCGAGGCCGGCGAGCGGTTCGATGTGGCGCTGAACATGGAAGTGGTCGAGCATGTCTCGGACCCGCTGGCCTATCTGACCGCCTGCCATGACCTGCTGAAACCCGGCGGGCTGATGATCTGTTCGACCCTGAACCGCAATCCGAAAAGTTTTGCGATGGCCATTGTCGGGGCGGAATATGTGATGCGCTGGCTACCCAAGGGCACCCATGACTGGCAGAAGTTCATCACCCCGGACGAGCTGTATGACCTGATCCGCCGCGCCGGGCTTGATCCGGTGGACCGCAAGGGGATGGTGTTCAACCCCATCACCTGGCGCTGGTCGATCTCGGACCGCGACCTGTCGGTGAATTACGTCACCGCCAGCCTGCGCCGGTGAGAGCCGTGCTGTTCTGGCTGGCGCTGGCCCTGTTCGCGGCCTGGGCCGGCCCCATGCTGTGGGTTCAGTTTCCCGCCGCGCGCCCGCTGGCGCTGGCTGCCCTTGCCGGCGCCCTGGCCGCCGTGGTCTGGCTGCGGCTGGGCCCCGGCTGGGGCTGGACGGGGCTTGCGCTGGTGGCGGGGGCGCTGCTGCTGTGGTTCTTCACCCTGCCCCCCCGGCAGGACCGCGACTGGGAGCCGGACGTGGCCCGCATCGTGCGCGGGCAGGTCACGGGCGATACGGTCACGCTGGAGAACATCCGCGCCTTCCGCTGGACCAGCGCCGACCATGCCGCCGTGCAGGACTGGACCAGCCGCACCGTCAACCTGTCGCACCTGACCGGGGCGGACATGATCACCTCGGTCTGGGGCAACCCGGATATTGCGCATCTGCTGGTGTCGTTCCGGTTTTCGGACGCGCCGCCGCTGACCTTTTCGGTCGAGATCCGGCGCGAGAAGGGCGAGAGCTTCTCGGCCCTTGGCGGGTTCTTCCGGCAGTTCGAACTGTCGCTGATCGCCGCGGATGAGGCCGACATCGTGCAATGGCGGGCCGTGCCGCGCGGCGAGGAGGTGCGGCTTTACCCGCTGACCCTGACGCCCGACCAGTTGCGTCAGGTCTTTCTGGGCTTTGTCCAACTGGGTAACGACCTGAATGCCCGGCCGCGCTGGTACAACACCGTCACCGCCAATTGCACCACCGTGGTCTGGCGGCTGTCGCGGGTGCTGTCGCCCGACCTGCCGCTGGACCGCAGCCTGCTGCTTTCGGGCTATCTGCCGGAATACCTGGACCGTTTCGGCGCGCTGGCCGGGCCGGGCACGCTGGCCGACAAGCGCGCCCGGGCCCTGATCAGCCCGCGCGCCCGCGAAATGCCCGCGGGCGCGGATTTCTCGCGCTGGATCCGGCAGGAGTAGCGGTCACTCCGTCTCGGACGACCGCGCCCAGAGGTTCACCGCCGGTTCCTCGGCAATCGCGTCGATGGCGGCCAGCTCTTCGGGGCTGAAGTCAAGGTTGCCGATGGCGCCGGCGCAGTCTGTCACCTGTTCGGGGCGGCTGGCGCCGATCAGCGCGCTGGTGATGCCGCCGTTGCGCAGCACCCAGGCCAGGGCCATCTGCGCCAGCGTCTGCCCGCGCGACGCCGCGATATTGGCCAGCGCGCGGACCGAATCCAGCGCGCGGGGCGTGATGATCGACGGGTCAAGCGATTTGCCCTGCGCCGCGCGGCTGCCCGCCGGAACACCGTTCAGGTATTTCGAGGTGAGAATCCCTTGCGCCAGCGGGGTGAAGGCGATGGAGCCGATGCCAAGATCGGCCAGCGTGTCCTTCAGCCCGTCCTTTTCGACCCAGCGGTTCAGGATGGAATAGCTGGGCTGGTGTATCACGCAAGGCGTGCCCAGATCGCGCAGGATCGCCGCCGCTTCCCGGGTGCGGGCGCTGTTGTAGCTGGACAGCCCGACATACAGCGCGCGGCCCGACCGGACGATATGGTCCAGCGCGGCCATGGTTTCCTCAAGCGGGGTGTCGGGATCGAAGCGGTGGGAATAGAAGATGTCCACATAATCCAGCCCCAGCCGTTTCAGGCTTTGGTCACAACTGGCGATCAGGTATTTCCGGCTGCCCCATTCGCCATAGGGCCCGTCCCACATGCGGTAACCGGCCTTGCTGGAAATGATCAGCTCATCGCGCAGGCCGGCGAAATCGGTCCGCAAGATTTCGCCGAACGCCTGTTCGGCGCTGCCGGGCGGCGGGCCGTAGTTGTTGGCCAGATCGAAATGGGTGATCCCGTGATCCAGCGCCGTGCGGCAGATGGCCTGTTTCACCGTATGGGGCGTGTCATCGCCGAAGTTGTGCCACAGGCCCAGGCTGATGGCCGGCAGCATCAGCCCGCTGCGGCCGCAGCGCCGGTAGATCATCTTGTCATGCCGGTCATCGGCGGGGGTCCAGGGCATTGCGGTTCTCCTTCGTTGCATCGGCTGATCCCATGACCGGAGCGGGGGCATCAAGCCCTGCCGGCCATGGTTGCGCGCGGGGTGGTTTCACACGACACTGCGCCCATGAAAATGCTGCACCATCTTCGGCGCTTCGTTCTGGCCGTGCTGACCCGGGTGGGCGACGGCCATTTTGGCCTGATCGCCGCGGGCGTGGCCTTCTACGCCCTGTTCGCGGTGTTTCCCGGCCTTGCCGCCGTGGTGGCGATCTGGTCGCTGATGGCCGATCCGGCAGTGATCGGCGGCTATCTGTCCATGGCCGAGCGTTTCCTGCCGCATGAGGCGGCGGTGCTGGTGCATGACCAGGTGACGGGGCTTCTGACCGCGCCGCGCAGCACGCTGGGCTGGGCGACCTTCCTTTCGCTGGCCATCGCGCTTTATTCCGCGCGGGCCGGGGTGTCGGCGCTGGTGCAGGGGCTGGATGTGGTGCACCGCGCCCGCCCGCGCGGCTGGATCGCCGGCTATGCCGTTGATTTCGTGCTGACCATGGCGCTGATCGGCGCGCTGATCGTGGCGCTGGCCACGGTGGTGATCATGCCCATCATGCTGGCCTATCTGCCGCTTGGCGCCTTCGAGGGGCGGCTGACCCGCGTGCTGCCCTGGGCGGTGATGTTCCTGTTCGTGCTGACCTGCCTGTCGCTGCTGTATCGCTTTGGCCCCAATGTGCCGGGCGGGTTCCGGTCGCCCTGGATCAGCGTCGGCGTGATGTTCGCGGCGCTGGCCTGGGCCGGCGTCTCGATGGGGTTTTCGCTCTATCTGGCGAATTTCAACAGCTACAACCGGATCTACGGCTCGATCGGGGCGGTGGTGATCCTGATGATGTGGCTTTACTTCTCGGTCTGGGCGGTGCTGGTCGGGGGCGCGATCAATGCCGAACTGCATGACCGCGCCAACCTGTTGCGCCAGATGGGCCGGGGGCGCCGGCAGCGCCCCCCTCAGATGTAGCGGTTCCACAGGTTTTCCAGCCGCTCTTGCCGGCCGGATTTCGGCTGCGGTTCCAGCCCTTCGGAGGTGACGCGCGCCGCCGCCTGTTCCAGCGTGCCCGCCAGCATGGCCTTGGCGGGGGCCGTCTCCCATCCGGCATAGCGGGCGCAGCGAGCGGCTTCCAGTTCGCCGCCTTCCAGCATTGCGGCGGCGCATTTCAGCGCCCGCGCGCAGGTGTCCATGCCGCCGACATGGGCCAGGATCAGGTCTTCCGGGTCCAGCGACTGACGGCGGACCTTGGCGTCGAAGTTGGTGCCGCCGGTGGTATAGCCGCCCGCGCGAAGGATTTCGTAGAAGGCCAGCGCCTTTTCCGCATGGTTGTTCGGGAACTGGTCGGTGTCCCAGCCCGACTGGTAATCGTTGCGGTTCATGTCGATGGACCCGAAGATGCCCAGGGCCGCCGCCAGCGCGATTTCATGTTCGAAACTGTGGCCGGCCAGAATGGCGTGGCCCTGTTCGATGTTGGTCTTCACCTCGGACTCAAGGCCGAATTCCTTGAGGAAGCCATAGACCGTGGCCACGTCGTAATCATACTGGTGCTTCGAGGGTTCCTGCGGCTTCGGTTCGATCAGGATCGTGCCCTTGAAGCCGATCTTGTACTTGTACTCGACCACCTGTTGCAGGAAGCGCCCGGCGTGGTCACGCTCGGCCTTGAGGTCGGTGTTCAGAAGTGTCTCATAGCCTTCGCGCCCGCCCCAGAGCACATAGTTCTGCCCGCCCAGACGGTGCGTTGCATCCATGTTGGCCTTCACCGTGGCCGCGGCATAGGCGTAAACATCGGGATCAGGGTTGGTGGCCGCGCCCGACATCCAGCGCCGGTGGCTGAACATGTTCGAGGTGCCCCACAGCAGGCGCGTCTTGTGGCGGGCCTGCTTTTCCTCAAGGTAATCGACGATGGCGGTCAGGTTCTTCAGGCTTTCCGAGAAGGTGGCGCCTTCGGGCCGCACATCGGCATCGTGGAAGCAGTAGAACGGCGCGCCAAGGATGTCGAACATCTCGAAGGCCACATCGGCCTTGAGCCGCGCCAGATCCAGCCCGTCGCCGAACCAGGGCCGGTCAAAGGTCTGGCCGCCGAAGGGATCACCGCCCGGCCAGGCGAAGCTGTGCCAGTAGGCCACGGCGAACCGCAGATGGTCTTCCATCCGCTTGCCCATCACCAGTTCATCAGGGTTGTAGTGGCGGAAGGCAAATTCGTTGCGGCTTTCGGGGCCTTCGTAACGGATGGCGGGGATGCCCTTGAAGAAATCGGTCATGTCAGATCCTTGAGTGCAGTTTGCGCGGCGCGGAAACGGGCGTGGCCCGCATCGAAGGCCGCTGTCAGACGGGGGTCAGGTTCCACCACCCGGGCGATCCGGGGTTGCGTCGCGATCTCGGCCCCGGTGCCGGTGGCCGCCATCAGCGCCAGCCGCGCCGCGCCGAAGGCGCCGCCGAAATCGCCCGCCACCGGCAGCGCGACGGGCACGTCCAGCGCGGTGGCGATCAGGCGCAGCCAGTAATCCGACCGCGACCCGCCGCCAACCGCCAGCAATTGCCCGATCCGGGTGCCGGTCGCGGCCAGCGCATCGCGGCAATCGCGCAGGGCGTAGGTCACGCCTTCCAGAACCGCGCGGGTGGCGGCCGTGCGGTCGGTGGCATGTTCCAGCCCGGCAAAGGCACCGCGGACGGACGCGCTGTTCAGCGGCGTGCGTTCGCCGCCCAGATAGGGCAGGAACACGGTCTTGCCCGGGGCCTGCAAGGCGCCCAGTTCACCCGTCAGCGCCGCCGCATCGGCCCCCACCAGCCGCGCATACCAGTTCAGCGCGTCGGTGGCGGCCAGGATCACCCCCATCTGGTGCCAGGTGTCGGGCAGCGCATGGCAGAAGGTGTGCACCGCCGTGGCGGGATCGGGCTGGTAGCCGTCGTTTGCCGCGAAAAGCACGCCGCTGGTGCCCAGCGAAACGAAGGCCTCGCCCGCGCGCACCACGCCGACGCCCACGCCCGAGGCGGCATTATCGCCGCCGCCGCCGGCCACGACCACGCCTTTCGGCAGGCCCCAGCGGGCCGCCAGCGCCGGGCGCAGCACTCCCGAGACCTGCGAACCTTCCACCAGGCGCGGCATCGCGCTGCGGTCCAGCCCGGTGGCGGCCAGAAGATCATCGGACCAGTCGCGCGCGCCGGTATCAAGCCAGGCCGTTCCGGCCGCGTCGGACATTTCGGCGACATGTTCGCCGGTCAGCCACAGACGCAGGTAATCCTTCGGCAGCAGCACCCTGGCCACCCTGGCCCGCAGCGCCGGTTCGTGCCGGGCCACCCACATCAGCTTGGGCGCGGTGAAGCCCGGAAAGACGATGTTGCCCGACAGCCGCCGGAACATCGGATCGCCGTCCAGTTCGGCGGCCTCGGCATGGCTGCGGGTGTCGTTCCACAGGATGCAGGGCCGCAGCACCTCATCCGCGCGGTCCAGCAGGGTGGCGCCGTGCATCTGGCCCGAAAGCCCAAGGCCCCGCACCTGCCCCAGCCCCTGCGCCGCCAGCCGGTCGAACACCGTCTCGGCGGCGGCAATCCAGTCGGCCGGGGACTGCTCGCTCCAGCCTTCCTGCGGCCGCTGCACCGACAGGGGGGCGGTCGCTTCCGCGACCACCTCCTGCGTTTCGGTCATCAGCACGCCCTTGAGGCCCGAAGTGCCCAGATCCAGCCCGATGAACATGTCAGTAGGCCTGCGGGGGCTTCTTGCCCAGGATGATCATTCCCAGGATGTCATCGTCGGTCACGTCCTTCACATCCACCGTTCCGACGCGCTGGCCGTTCTTCATCACAACGGCGCGGTCGCACAGGTCCATCACGGCATGGATGTCATGCTCGATCAGGAAGATGCCCAGACCCTGCTTCTTCAACTCCTGGATCAGCTCGGCCACCATCTGCGTTTCATGCGGGCCAAGCGCGGCGGTGGGTTCGTCCATGATCAGGATCTTGGCGTTGAAATACACCGCCCGCGCGATGGCGACCGACTGGCGCTGCCCGCCCGACAAGGCGCTGACCGGCACGTTGAACTTGCGGAAGTTCGGGTTGAGCCGGCCCATGATCTTGCGGGTTTCGGCCTCCATCTTCGATTCGTCCACGAAGCCGAAGCTGTTGACCAGTTCACGCCCCAGAAACAGGTTCGAGGCGGCGTCCAGATTGTCGGCCAGCGCCAGCGTCTGGTAGATCGTTTCGATGTTCTGGGCGCGGGCGTCGCGGGGATCGCGGATTTCCACCTCTTGCCCGTTGATCAGGATCTGGCCCGAATCCTTGCGATAGGCACCCGAGAGGCACTTGATCAGCGTCGATTTGCCCGCACCGTTGTGGCCCAGAAGGCCCACCACCTCGCCGGGGTAAAGGTCGATCGTGACATGATCTACGGCCTTGATGCCGCCGAAGGCGATCGAGATGTCGCGCAGTTCGACAAGCGGGGTTCCGGTTCTGTCTACCATGGTCTTGGCCCCTTCACTTGATGCGCTTGCGGTAAACGATGTCGAGATAGACGGCGAGCACCAGCGCCACGCCGATCACGATCTTGCGGTAAGACCCGTCTCCGAAGCCGATCAGAACCATACCAGTCTGCAGCGACACCAGAACCAGCGCGCCGATGATCGCGCCATAGATCGTCCCGACCCCCCCGGCGAGCGAGGTACCGCCCACCACGGCCGCCGCGATCACCATCAGTTCATCCAGATCCCCCAGCGCGTTTGTGGCGCTGTTCAGCCGGGCGCTGGCGATGATGGCGGCAATCCCGGCCAAAGCGCCCATCAGCGCAAAGATCTTGACCGTCATCGCACGGGTATTGATGCCCGAAAGCGCTGCGGCCTCGGGGTTGCCGCCAATGGCAAAGACATACCGGCCAAACCGGGTGCGGGTCATCAGAACCGTCATCATCAGAACCACGGCAACCATGATGATGACCGGATAGGCAAAGCCGTGGGCTATGAAGGCGCCCTCAGGCACGTCCTGACCCAGCTTTGCATAATAGTCTTTCAGAATGCCTTTCGGCCAAGGGTAGGCGTTCACCACCAGGGTGGCGATGACAACCACGCTGGCGCTGATGCCGCCCACGACATACTCGGCCCAGATCGGGCGCAGAGCAAAACCATGCAGCTTCCGCGCCGCGCGGCCGCGCATCATTGCCCAGGCGATCCCGGCGCAGGCAATGGCGCAGAGAATCCAGCTTCCTGTCGCGCCGATAGCGCCGTAAGGCCCGCCACCCAGCAACGCAAAGGTGGTGTCGACCGGCGAAATCGTCCGCCCGCTCGAAGCCAGAAACGCCATGCCGCGCCACATCATCAGACCGCCAAGGGTGACGATAAAGGACGGGATCGCCAGATAGGCGATCAGCAGCCCGTGGAACAGGCCGATCAGCGCGCCCAAAGTGATGCCGAAGACAACCGCGATGACCCAGATCATCGGATTGCCCAGCCCCATCATGGGCGGGAGCCATTCCACCTGCAACAGGCCGGTATACATGCCCACCACGCCCACGATGGAGCCGACAGACAGGTCGATGTTGCGGGTGATGATGACCAGAACCATGCCCGTGGCCATGATGCCGATGGACGCGGTCTGCACGGACAGGTTCCACAGGTTGCGCGGGGTCAGGAAGGAGCCTTCGCCAAGCACCCAAACACCGTAAAGGTGAAAGCCGAGCCAGATCAGCAGAAGGGCCCCCACCATACCCAGCAGGCGGGGGTCAATTTCGGTGGCGCGCAGAAAGCGGCGGACCGCGCCTTCGCCGGGTGTCGTGGTCTGTGCAGAATGAGGAGAGTCGCTCATGTCCTCGTCCAACCTTTGAGAGGGGAACTGGCCGGGAATGCCCGCCTGTGCAAAGGCGCACGGGCGACGCCAGAAACCTGACGCGAAACCACCCGACTGGGAAAAACCCGGCGCCGCCCGGTCAGGCGGCGCCGGAAGATCGGCCTAGATCACTTGCAGGCCGCCACGTCGGGAAGCGCGCCTTCGCAGGCGGCTTCCTTGGTGATGTGGCCCGCGTCGATCGCGACGTTCAGCGTTTCCTTGGTGATCGGGGTCGGCGTCAGCAGGATGGCGTTCATTTCAACGCCCTTCTCGCCGCCCGAGAACTTGGTCGCGCCGGGCACCGCATCCAGCGCGGCCCCATCGGCCAGGGCCGAGGCGATTTCGCCGGCGGCCTTGCCCAGTTGACGCGCGTCCTTCCAGACCGACACGGTCTGGGTGCCGCGCGCGACGCGGTTGATCGCGGCAAGGTCGCCGTCCTGGCCACCCAGCGGAACATTCAGGCCCTGGGCCGCAAGCGCGGCGGCAGCCCCACCGGCCATGCCGTCGTTCTGCGACAGGACGGCATCCACCGCGTTGTTGTTGGCGGTCAGGATCTGTTCCATGTTCTTCTGGGCGTTCTCGGGCTTCCAGCCGTCCGAGTTCGCCTCGCCGACGATCTTGATGTCGCCCGATGCCACGGCCGCACCGATCACCTCTTCCATGCCCTGACGCAGGAAGCCGACGTTCGGGTCACCCGGGTCGCCCTTGATGATGGCGTAGTTGCCCTTCGGCGCCAGCTTGAACACTTCTTCCGCGATGATGCGGCCGACGCCCACGTTGTCGAAGGTCAGATAGAAGGTGCGGTTGTCTTCGATCAGGCGGTCATAGCCGACGACCGGAATCCCTTCGGCAGCGGCCTTTTCGATGGCCGGACCGATGGCGTCCTTGTCCCAGGCGTTGATGATCAGCGCGTCCACGCCCTGTGCGATCAGGGCATCCACGTCCGAAAGCTGCTTTTCCGCCGACGATTGCGCGTCAGCCGAAACGTATTCGTTGCCGGCGGCTTCGATGGCGGCCTTCATCGCGGCTTCGTCGATCTTCCAGCGCTCTTCCTGGAACTGCGCCCAGGACACGCCAATCTTCTTGCCCTCGGCCAGCGCAGCCGTGGAGAAGCCCGCCGCAGCAATCACTGCGGCCAGAAAAACCTTCTGCATTGTATCCTCCCGTTCGATACGGCCTCCTCCAAGGCCGGTTCGGCAGATTCGCCGATACGGGGGAAAATTGGCGCCAATAATTTCAGTTGTCAAAATATAAATTTGCCGACAATCCTTGATCCATCAGACACCATGCCAGATTTCGCCGCTTTGCAGCAATATGCCGGGGCGAAGGCAGCATATCCGGCGGTTCTTGCTTCGATGACTGAAGAAAATGTGCTGCAGATGCAGAAAGAACGAGAGGCCGAGCCACGACGCGGCGTCGGCCCGCTGATTCCCCCGCTGTCCGAAGGCCAGCGCCCGCTGCGCCAGCAGGTGTTTGAACGCATCCGCGCGGCCGGGCTGATTCCGCGGATCACGCTGGCGCGGGAACTGGCGGTCTCGCCGGCCTCGGTCACCACCATCACGCAGGAACTGATCGAGGCCGGGCTGATCGAGGAACTGCCCGCCCCGCGCGACCCTGAGGCCACCGGGCGCGGGCGCCCCGCGGTGGCGCTTGGCGTGCGCACCGGAGCGCATCGCGTGGCCGGAATGAAGCTGTCGGACCGCGAGCATACCGCCGTGATCGTGGATTTCGCCGGAACGCTGATCGCGGACGACGTGATCCCGCGGCGCCCCGGTCCGCTAAGCCTGACAGACCTGCTGGATGCGGTGGAAACGCTGCTTGACCGGGTCTGCGCCAAGGCCGGGCTGGACCGGGCGGACCTGTCGGCCGTGGGGATCGGCGTGCCGGGCTTTGTCGATGTGGCCGAGGGCATGGTGCTGTGGTCATCGGTGCTGACCGAGCGGCAGGTGCCGCTGGCCGCCGCCGCCGCCGCCCGGCTGTCGCTGCCGGTCTCGATCGACAATGATGCGAACCTTGTCGCGCTGGCCGAACTGTGGTTCGGGGCCGGCCGCGCCCTGTCGGACTTTGCGGTCGTCACCATCGAACATGGCGTCGGCATGGGGTTCGTGATGAACCACCGCATCTATCGCGGCGCGCAGCGACTGGGAATGGAACTGGGGCACACCAAGGTGCAGCTTGACGGGGCGCTGTGCCGCTGCGGCCAGCGCGGCTGTCTGGAAGCCTATGTCGCCGACTATGCCTTGGCGCGCGAGGCGTCGACCGCGCTGAACTGGGGCCACAAGGAAGGCCAGCCGATCAACGTGCTGCTGGAAAGCCTGTATGACCATGCCAAGGCCGGCAATGCCACCGCGCGCAGCATCTTCCGCCGCGCGGGGCGCTATCTGGCGGTGGGCCTGTCGAACGTGATCAACCTGTTCGACCCGGCGCTGATCATCCTGTCGGGCGAACGGATGCGCTACGATTATCTGTATGCCGCCGAGACGCTGGCCGAGATGGACAGCCTTGCCATTGACACCGGCCGCCCGCGCCCGCCGATCGAGATTCACGCCTGGGGCGATCTGCTTTGGGCGCATGGGGCGGCGGCGCTGGCCCTGTCGGCGGTGACCGAAGGGCTGCTGGCCCCCGCCGCGCGCGAGATCGCGGCGCAATAGCGGATCAGGCGCCGCCTTCTTCTGCCAGCAGACCGGCCAGCCCGCTGCGGTAATCGGGATAGCGCAACTGCACGCCCAGTTCGCTGCGGATGCGGTCATTCCGCACCCGGCGCGATTCGGCATAGAAGCTGCGCGCCATCGGCGGCAGGTCGGCGGCGTCATAGTCCACCGCCGGCGGTTCCGGCAGGCCCAGCAGGCGGGCGGCCTCGCTCAGCACATCTTCGGGCGGGGCGGGTTCGTTGTCGCAGACGTTGTAGATCGCGCCGGGGTTCGGGCGGGCGATGCTGGCCTCAAGCACGGCGGCGATGTCTTCCACATGAATCCGGCTGAACACCTGGCCCGGCTTGATGATCCGCCGCGCGGTGCCGGCCCGCACCTTCTGGAACGGGCCGCGCCCGGGGCCGTAGATGCCGGCCAGCCGGAACACATGCACCGGAAGGCCGGTGGCCAGCCACTGGTTTTCGGCCTGCACCCGCCAGCGCGTGCGGTCAGACCCCGGCCGGGTTTCGCTGGCTTCATCCACCCAGTCGCCGCCCCGGTCGCCATAGACGCCGGTGGTGGACAGGTAGCCCACCCAGCGCAGCGGCGCCTGCGCGATGGCCGGGCAGGCCGCCAGGAACGGGTCGCCCTGCGGGCCGGGTTCGGCCGAGATCAGCACATGCGTTGCCCGCGCCAGCGCGGGGGCCAGATCGCCGGGCCAGAGCAGCGGCTCAACGCCCGCAGCCCGCAGGCCGGCGGCCCGGTCGGCGCCGCGCAGGGTACCGATGACCGACCAGCCCTGCGGCACAAGCCGCCGGGCCAGGGCGGCGGCGGAATAGCCATGTCCAAGTGTGAGAAGTGTCTGCATGGACATGTTATCAGACCTCTGGCCGCCCCCCGCAAGGGGCCGATCTGCCGCGTCACCAAGGCTTCACTTGCGCCCTGCCACCGCTTGCGGCTTATATGCCCCGATCTTCCTTTGGGACCGATCATGGACGACCTGAGCACCTACCTTCTGCCCGACCACCCCGAAGCCGAGGTCTTTACCAGCGCCGAACCGGCGGTGGAGCGGCTGGAGCGGCTGTATCAAGAGGCAACGGCGCATCTGTCGGCCCATTTCGACGCCGCCCTGCGTGACGGCAGGCCCGCCGCCCGCGTGCGCGCCTATTACCCGGAAATCCGGCTGACGGTGAACAGCTTCGACAAGGTGGATTCCCGGCTGTCCTTCGGCCATGTCTCGCAGCCGGGCACCTATGCCACCACGGTGACGCGGCCCGACCTGTTTCACAAATACCTGATCCAGCAGATCGGCCTGCTGATCCAGAACCATGGCGTGCCGGTGACGATCGGCCTGTCGTCAACGCCGATCCCGGTGCATTTCGCGGTGGCGGGCAACCCCAACGTCTCGATCCCGCAGGAAGGGGTGCTGGATTTCAGCCTGCGCGACATCTTCGATGTGCCCGATCTGGCCACCACGAATGACGACATCGTCAACGGCACCCTGTCGCATTTCCCCGATGGCGCGATGCCGCTGGCGCCCTTCACCGCCCAGCGCGTCGATTATTCGCTGGCCCGGCTGTCGCATTACACCGCGACCGATGCCGACCATTTCCAGAACCATGTCCTGTTCACGAACTACCAGTTCTATGTGGACGAATTCGAAGCCTATGCCCGCACCGCGCTGGCCGACCCGGAGTCGGGCTATACCGCCTTTGTCGCCACCGGCAATGCGATCATCACCACGCCTGACGGGGTGCTGGCGCCTTCGGCCAAGACGCCGCAGATGCCGACCTATCACCTGAAACGCCCTGACGGGCAGGGCATCACGCTGGTGAACATCGGCGTCGGCCCGTCGAACGCCAAGACGGCCACCGACCATATCGCCGTGCTGCGGCCCCATGCCTGGCTGATGGTGGGGCACTGTGCCGGCCTGCGCAACACGCAGGCGCTGGGCGATTTCGTGCTGGCCCATGCCTATCTGCGCGAAGATCACGTCCTTGATGCCGATCTGCCGATCTGGGTGCCCATTCCCGCGCTGGCCGAGATCCAGATCGCGCTGGAACGGGCCGTGGCGGATGTGACCCAGCTTGAGGGGTTCGAGCTGAAGCGCATCATGCGGACCGGCACCGTGGCGACCATCGACAACCGCAACTGGGAACTGCGCGACCAGTCCGGCCCCGTGCGCCGGCTGTCGCAATCGCGGGCGGTGGCGCTGGATATGGAATCCGCCACCATCGCCGCCAACGGCTTTCGCTTCCGCGTGCCCTACGGCACGCTTCTGTGCGTTTCCGACAAGCCGCTGCATGGCGAGCTGAAACTGCCCGGCATGGCGTCGCAGTTCTATCACACGCAGGTTTCGCGCCATCTGCTGATCGGCATCCGCGCGATGGAGCGTTTGCGCGACATGCCGCTTGAGCGGATTCACAGCCGGAAACTTCGCAGTTTTGAGGAAACGGCGTTCCTTTAAGGTCGGGAAATCCGGGTCAATTGGCCTGTTTTCGCCCGGCCTGCCGTATTCGGGTCTTGATTTCGCCCCCGAAAGCGGGCTTCTGGGTCGCGGCCCCGAAGAAAGGGGATGGCCCGCGCTGCCGGGCCCGTGACATGCGGAACAACAAGGGGAAACAAATGTCCAAGCCCATGACCAAGACCCAACTCGTCGCCGCTCTGGCTGAAGAAATGGGATCTGACCGCAAGACTGCCGGCGCCGCGCTGGATGCTGTTGCTGCCGTCGTTGCCAAGGAAGTCGCCGCCGGCGGCACCGTGACCCTGCCCGGCCTGGGCAAGGTTGCCTGCAAGGCCCGCCCCGAGCGTCAGGTCCGCAACCCGGCCACGGGCGAAACTATGACCAAGGCCGCCGACAAGCAGGTGAAGTTCACCATCGCCAAGGCGCTGAAGGATCTTGCCAACGGCTGATCGCCTGTTGCGATCGCTTTGTTCGGGCCGCCCTTGGGCGGCCCTTTTCCATTGCGGCAAGGCCAGAAGTTGCGCCTAGGACGCGGCGCGCAACTGACCGGCGACCGCGCTTTGCCAAAGAACAAGGCAAAGCCCTGTCCTTTGGCGTTTTCGGCCGGTTCTGGCCTGTCGCGGCTTTCACCAACGCCCCTGACCGCCTAGGAATAAGGCGTAGAGGACGGGAAGCGCGGGGCGCGGCACATGGCGATCAAGGCAAGCATCCATCACCTGACGCACTATCGGTATGACCGGCCGGTCACGCTGGGACCGCAGGTCATACGGCTGCGGCCGGCGCCGCACAGCCGGACGCGGGTGATCAGCCACAGCCTGAAGGTTTCGCCCGACACACATTTCGTGAACCACCAGCAAGACCCCTATGGCAACTGGATGGCACGGTTTGTTTT
Organism: Pseudogemmobacter blasticus; assembly: GCF_003071405.1. Taxonomy (NCBI): domain Bacteria; kingdom Pseudomonadati; phylum Pseudomonadota; class Alphaproteobacteria; order Rhodobacterales; family Paracoccaceae; genus Pseudogemmobacter; species Pseudogemmobacter blasticus. The sequence goes on from NZ_CP020470.1 coordinate 1,978,383, forward strand.
TCCCGAGCCGGTGCGCGAGCTGCGGATCGAGGTCGATCTTGTGGCCGACATGACGGTTTACAACCCGTTCGATTTCTTCGTCGAGGAACAGGCCGAGCACTGGCCCTTCGACTATCCGCCGGATCTGACCGACGATCTGGTGATTTACCGCCGGGCCGAACCGGCGGGGCCGGAATTGCAGGCCTTTCTGGCCACCGTGCCGCGCGACCGCTGCCGCACGGTGGATTTCGTGGTCAACCTGAATGCCCGCATCGCCGGCGAGGTGGCCTATACGATCCGCATGGAGCCGGGGGTGCAGTCGCCCGAGCAGACCCTGTCGATCAGAAGCGGGTCGTGCCGTGATTCAAGCTGGCTGCTGGTGCAGGCGCTGCGGCACTTCGGTTTCGCGGCGCGGTTCGTGTCGGGCTATCTGATCCAGTTGAAGCCCGACCTGAAATCGCTGGACGGGCCGTCCGGCACCGAGGTGGATTTCACCGACCTGCACGCCTGGTGCGAGGTTTACCTTCCCGGCGCGGGCTGGATCGGGCTGGACCCGACCAGCGGCCTGCTGACCGGGGAAAGCCATATCCCGCTGGCCGCAACGCCGCATTACCGCAATGCCGCGCCGATTTCCGGCGGGTTTGCCGCCGTGGGCACGCCGGAGGTGGCGTTCGAGTTCGACATGTCGGTGCGGCGGGTGGCCGAACATCCGCGCATCACCAAGCCCTTCAGCGACGAAAGCTGGCAGGCGCTGGATGCGCTGGGGCAGAAGGTCGATGCCGAACTGCAGGCCGGCGATGTGCGGCTGACCATGGGCGGCGAGCCGACCTTCGTGTCGATCGACGATTTCGAAAGCGCCGAATGGAACACGGCGGCGGTCGGCCCCACCAAGCGGGCGCTGGCGGATCAGATGATCCGCCGCCTGCGCGACCGCTTTGCCCCCGGCGGGTTCCTGCATTACGGGCAGGGCAAGTGGTATCCGGGCGAAACGCTGCCGCGCTGGACCTTTTCGCTGTATTGGCGCACCGACGGCCAGCCGGTCTGGCGCAACCCCGACCTGATTGCCGAAGAGGGCAAGGATCAGAAGCCCACCGCGCAACAGGCGCAGGATTTCCTGCGCGAGGTGGCGGCCGAACTGGCGGTGCCGGATGACAATATCCTGCCGGCCTATGAAGACCCGGCGGAATGGCTGGTGAAGGAGGCGAACCTTCCCGCCAATGTCACCCCGGAAAACTCCAGGCTGAAAGACCCCGAGGAACGCCACCGCATCGCCGCCGTGTTCAGCCGGGGCCTGACCGAGCCGGTGGGCTTTGTCCTGCCGGTGCAGCCCTGGCAGGCGCAGGGCCAGCGGACCTGGCTGTCCGAGAAATGGCGGCTACGGCGCGGCAAGGTGTTCCTGGTGCCCGGCGACAGCCCGGTCGGCTATCGCCTGCCGCTGGCCAGCCTGCCCGACCTGACCGCCGCGCAATACCCCTATGTCAACCCGACCGACCCGACGGTGGACCGCCCCGACCTGCCGCCCCCGCCGCCGCTTGACCCGGCCGGCAAGGCGCAGCCTGCGGCCAGTTTCGTGGCGCAGACCGCCGGTCAGGCGGTGGTGGGGCAAGAGATCACCGAGGTTGAAGGCCATGTCCGCACCGCCCTGTCGGTGGAACCGCGCGACGGGCGGCTTTCGGTCTTCATGCCACCGGTGCCCGCGCTGGAAGATTACCTTGACCTGCTGCACGCCGCCGAGGCGGCGGCGTTCCGGCTGGGTCTCAAGGTGCATATCGAGGGCTATGCCCCGCCGCATGACCCGCGGATGAACGTGATCCGCGTCGCCCCCGACCCCGGCGTGATCGAGGTGAACGTGCATCCCGCCCGCAGTTGGGACGACTGCGTCGCCATCACCACCGCCGTTTATGAAGAGGCCCGGCTGACGCGGCTGGGCGCCGACAAGTTCATGATCGACGGCAAGCATTGCGGCACCGGCGGCGGCAATCATGTGGTGGTCGGCGGGGCAACCACGCTGGACAGCCCCTTCCTGCGCCGGCCGGACCTGCTGAAAAGCCTGATCCTGCACTGGAACCGGCATCCGTCGCTGTCTTACCTGTTCTCGGGCCTGTTCATCGGCCCCACCAGCCAGGCGCCGCGCATCGACGAGGCACGGCATGACAGCCTGTATGAGCTGGAAATCGCGCTGGCGCAGATTCCGGCGCCCGGGCAGGGTGCCGCGCCGGTGCCGTGGCTGACCGACCGGCTGCTGCGCAACCTGCTGACCGATGTGACCGGCAACACCCACCGGGCCGAGATCTGCATCGACAAGCTGTATTCGCCCGATGGCCCCACCGGGCGGCTGGGTCTGGTGGAGTTCCGCGGCTTCGAGATGCCGCCCGATGCAAGGATGAGCCTGGCGCAGCAACTGCTGCTGCGGGCGCTGATCGCGCGGTTCTGGGCCAATCCGGCGCAGGGCGATCTGGTGCGCTGGGGCACCACGCTGCATGACCGTTTCATGCTGCCGCATTTCGTCTGGCAAGATTTCCGCGACGTGCTGGCCGACCTGCGGGCGCATGGCTTTGACCTGCGCGAGGAATGGTTCGTGGCGCAGGCCGAGTTCCGCTTTCCCTTCTGCGGCGAGACCGAGGCCGAAGGCGCGCATCTGGAGCTGCGGCAGGCGCTGGAGCCCTGGCATGTGCTGGGCGAGACCGGCGCCATCGGCGGCACCGTGCGCTATACCGACAGTTCGACCGAGCGGTTGCAGGTCAAGCTGACGGCGGCGGAACCGGGGCGCTATCAGGTGCTGTGCAACGGCCGCGCGCTGCCGCTGGCCCCGGTGGGCGCCGGCGAGGCGGTGGCGGGGGTGCGCTACAAGGCGTGGCAGCCGTCTTCGGCGCTGCATCCGGTGCTGCCGGTCGACGCGCCGCTGACCTTCGACATCCTGGATACCTGGTCACAACGGCCGATCGGGGGCTGCGTCTATCACGTCGCCCATCCGGGCGGGCGCAACTATGACACCTTCCCCGTCAACGGCAACGAGGCCGAGGCGCGGCGGCTGGCGCGGTTCCAGCCCTTCGGCCACCGGCCGGGCCATGATGTTCAGGTGCCGCAGGAGCGGCGGTCGCGGGAGTTTCCGCTGACGCTGGACCTGCGCCGGGCCGCAGGGGTATGACCACGCATGTCCGCCGTTGCGCCAGATGACCACGCCCCGCTGACCGCGCCGCCGCGCGGCCTGTCCGGCTATGCCCCCTTGCCGGGCGTGCCGGATGAAGCGGTTGCCCCGGACGGAACCATCCGCCCGCTCTGGGCGCGGCTGGCCGGCCATCTGGCGGGGCTTGCGCCCGACGACCTGGCCAGCGCGCTGGCGCGGGCGGATCAGTATCTGAACGACAGCGGCGTCTTCTACCGCCAGTATGGCGCCGGTTCGTCAACCGAACGGCCCTGGCCGCTCAGCCATGTGCCGGTGCTGCTGGAACAATCGGACTGGGATGCCATTTCCGAGGCGCTGGTGCAGCGTGCCGACCTGCTGGAAGCGCTGATGGCCGATCTATACGGCCCGAACCGGATGGTCGCCAGCGGACGGCTGCCGCCCGCGCTGGTGGCGGGCAACCCCGAATGGCTGCGCCCCATGGTGGGCATCGCCCCCAGATCGGGGCACTACCTGCATTTCGTTGCCTTCGAACTGGGGCGCGGGCCGGATGGCAAGTGGTGGGTGCTGGCCGACCGCGCACAGGCCCCGTCCGGCGCGGGCTATGCGCTGGAAAACCGCGTCGCCACATCGCGCGCATTTTCCGGTCTTTACGCCTCGCAACATGTGCACCGGCTGGCCGGGTTCTTCCGCGATTTCCGCGATGCGTTGATGGGGCAGCGGCAGGATAGCGAAACCCGCGTCTCGATCCTGACGCCGGGCCCGCTGAACGAGACCTATTTCGAACATGCCTGGATCGCCCGCTACCTGGGGTTCAACCTGGTGCAGGGCGAAGACATGATGGTCGAGCAGGGCCAGCTCAAGCTGCGCACGGTGGCCGGGCCGCGCCCGGTTGAGGTGCTGTGGCGGCGGCTGGATTCCAGCTATGCCGACCCGATCGAGCTGGACCAGAATTCGCGCATCGGCACACCGGGGCTGGTGTCGGCGCTGCGGGCGGGCGGCCTGTCGATGGTGAACGCGCTGGGGTCGGGCGTGCTGGAAACGCGCGCCCTGATGGCCTTCCTGCCGCAGCTTGCGCCCGATCTGACGGGCGCCCCGCTGAAGATGCCCAATCTGGCGACCTGGTGGTGCGGCGATCCGCTGGCGGCGGCGGCGGTGCAGGCCGCGCCGGAGCGACTGATCCTGAGCCCGGCCCTGGCGACCGGGATGCCGTTCGACCTGCCCGGCGCGGACCAGTGCCGTGCCGGCGACCTGGCCCCGGCCGATCTGGCACAACGCCTTGCCGCCGAAGGGGCCGGGCTTGTGGCGCAAGAGGCGGTGACCCTGTCGACCACGCCGGCGCTGGTGGACGGGCGGCTGGTGCCGCGGCCGGTGACCATCCGGGTGTTTGTCGCCCGCACGGCGCGGGGCTGGGTGGTGATGCCCGGCGGGTTTGCCCGCATCGGCGCCCGCCCCGACCCCGAGGCCATTGCCATGCAGCGCGGCGGCAGTTCCGCCGATGTCTGGGTGGTCAGCCCCGAGCCGGTGTCGCAGACCTCGATGATTTCCGTGGCCAATACGCCGCTGCGGCGGGCAACGCCCGGCGCGCTTCCGGCACGGGCGGCGGACAACCTGTTCTGGCTGGGCCGCTATGTCGAGCGGACGGAAGGCATGGTCCGGCTGCTGCGGGCCTGTCACATGCGGCTTGCCGAAGGCGGCAGCGCGGCGGCGCCACTGCTGGAGGCCGCCGCGCCGCTGTTCGCGTTGCAGGGCATCGAACCGGACGAGGCCATTCCGCAGGGTCTGCTGGACACGCTGTCGCTGGCCATTTCCAGCGCAGGGCGGGTGCGGGACAGGTTTTCGCCCGACGCCTGGTCAGCGCTGGCCGATCTTGAGAAAAGCGCGCGCCGCATGGCGCAGCGCAGCCAGCCCGGCGACGATGCGGCGCGCGCCCTGTCGGCCCTGCTGCGCAAGCTGGCGGGCATCTCGGGGCTGATCCATGAAAACATGTATCGCTTCACCGGCTGGCGCTTCCTGACCATCGGGCGGCAGCATGAACGGGCCATGGGGCTTGCCGCGGCGCTGGCCGTGCTGGCCGACCCTGGCGCCGCCGAAGGGGCGCTGGATCTGGCCATCGAATACGGCGACAGCGTGATGACGCACCGCCGGCGCTTTGCCCTTGCCGCATCACGCCCGACGGTGATCGACCTGCTGGCGCTGGACCCGCTGAACCCCCGGTCGCTGCGCCACCAGATCGACGGGCTGCGCGAGGAGATCGACCTGCTGCACGCCGCCAATGACCATGGCGCCCTGTCGCCACTGGCCTGCACCGTGCTGCGGCTGCACGCCGATCTGGCGACACAAGACCCGGCAACGCTGACCACCCGCCGGCTTTGGGCGCTGCGCAGCCGGATCGGCCATATCTCGGACCAGATCACCGCGGCCTATTTCCACTGATGCGCTACCACCTGTCCCTGTCCATCCGCTATGCCTTTGACCGCCCCACGGGGATGGCGCGGCAGGTGCTGCGGATCTGTCCGGCCGATCTGCCGGGGGTCCAGCAGGTTTCATCCTGCCGGGTGATGGTGCTGCCCGCCCCGGCGGCGCGGCGCGAGTTCACCGATTTCTTCGGCACCCGGGCCATCGAGCTGGCCCTGCAGGGCGGGCTGACAGAGCTGCGCTTCGACATGACGGCCGAGGTGACACGGCTGGACACCGGGCCGGAGGCCGATCTTTCGGTGCCCCTGCCCGGTCTGACGGCGGATCTGGCGGCGGAAACCGGGCTGGGCCCGATGTCGCCGCATCATTTCCTTGCCCCCTCGCCGCGGATTCCGCAGGTGCCCGAGATTGCCCAGTTCGCCGCCGCCGCGGTGGCCGGGGCGCCAACCACGCGGGCGGCCGTCAAGGCCCTGGGCGAAGCGCTGCACCGGACGCTGCGCTTTGACCCGCAGGCGACCGAGGTGGACACGCCGATCGACGCGGCCTTTGCTGGGCGTCAGGGGGTTTGTCAGGATTTCTCGCAGATCATGGTGGCGGGGTTGCGCAGCCTGGGAATTCCGGCGGCCTATGTCTCGGGCTTTCTGCGCACGCTGCCGCCCCCCGGCCAGCCGCGCCGGGTGGGCGCCGATGCCATGCACGCCTGGGTGCGGGCCTGGACCGGGGCCAGCGGCGGCTGGTGCGACTATGACCCGACCAACGCCTGTTTCGCGGGCGCGGACCATGTGGTCATCGGCCATGGCCGCGATTATTCCGACGCGGCGCCGATCATCGGCATGTTGCGGCTGGACGGCGCGCAGACCAGTTCGCACAGCGTCGATCTGGTCGAGATCTAGAACCCGCCCAGCACCAGAACGATGGCCATGAGCTGCGGCGACAGGATGCGCAGGAACATCACCAGCGGATAGACGGCGGCATAGGCCATGGCCGGGGCGTCAGAGTCGGGCCGCACGGAATTGGCGAAGGCCAGCGCAGGCGGGTCGGTCATCGACCCCGACAAGAGGCCGCAGAGGCTGAGGTAATTCAGGCGCAGCACGATGCGGGCGAAGATGCCCACGGTCAGGATCGGCAGCAGCGTGATCACCGCGCCATAGCCCATCCAGGCCAGACCGTCGCCATTGGTCAGCGTGGCCAGGAATTCGCCGCCCGAATCCAGCCCCACCACGGCCAGGAACAGCACGATCCCCAGTTCGCGCAGCGCAAGGTTGGCGCTGGGGGGCATGAACCAGTGCAGCCGGCCCAGGCTGCCCAGCCGCGCCAGAACGATGGCGGCGATCAGCGGCCCGCCGGCAAGGCCCAGCCGCATGGGCACCGGCATTCCCGGAATGGCAACCGGGATCGAACCGAGCAGAACGCCAAGGCCGATGCCGATGAAGATGGGCAGCATCTGCACTTGGTTCAGCCGCGACGGCACGTTGCCCAGCAGCTTGCCCAGGCGTTCGATCTCTTCGCGCGGGCCGACGATGTTGAGGATGTCGCCGAAATGCAGCACCGACCCCGGCCGCGCCACCAGTTCCACCCCGGCCCGGTGCAGCCGCGAGATCACCACATGCCCCTGCGCCTGCGCCAGCAGATCGCCGATGCGGCTGCCCACCGCCTCATCGCTTGTCACCACCACCCGTTCCGAGCGGAAGCCGGTACCCTTGGTCGAAAGCGACTCGGCCACTTCGCGCCCGACGATCAGCGTCGCACGGTGCAGCGCGCCGGCATCCGACCCGACCAGATGCAGCACATCGCCCATGGCCAGCCGGACCCCGGGTTCGGGCACCTTGAGTTCGCCCCCCGATTTCAGCCGCGAACAGATGACCTCTTCGCCCAGAAGCCCGGCCAGTTCGGCGCAGGTCAGCCCGTCGATGCCGGGATTGCCCACCGCCACATTGGTGGCCATCGGGGCCGCCGGGCCGCCTTCGGCCTTGGCATGGGCTTCCGCCTCGGCATCCAGACGGATGCCGAAGGCGATGCGGATGATCCACATCGTCAGCAGGATTCCGACGATGCCCAGCGGATAGGCCATGGCATAGCCCAGTGTCAGCACACCCGTGGCTGATGGCGGCAGCCCCAGTTCGGCCAGCGTCTGCTGGCCCGCCGCCAGCGACGGCGTGTTGGTGACGGCGCCGGAATAGACGCCCAGCAGCACCTCGGGCGCGACGCCAAGGCCGTAATGCAGCGCCAGCGTCGTCAGCGCCCCAAGCGCCACGATGGCCGCCGCCAGAAGGTTCAGCCGCAGCCCCGACCGCCGCAGCGACGAGACGAAACTTGGCCCCACCTGATTGCCGATGGAATAGACGAACAGGATCAGCCCGAATTCCTTGATGAAATGCAGCGCCCCCTCTTCCACCTGCCAGCCCTGCAGCGTGACGACATGGCCGACAAGGATGCCGCCGAACAGCACGCCGCCGATGCCCAGCCCGACGCCCCGGATGCGGATCGCACCGATCATCAGGCCAAGCACGGCCGCCGCGCAGAGCAGAAGGATGGAAAGGCCGATGGCGCTCACGGATCAGGCTCGCAGGTTATGTCACGATGTTAGACAGGCAGGCGTAACAAGCAAACAGCGGCCTTGGGGGCGGGCCGTCATGCCGCACCGCCCGTCAGCCCGGCTTGCGGCGGCGGGGGGCCGGGGGCGGCACGTCGCGGGCCACGGCGCGCAGGGCGACGGACACGCTGTCGGGGTCATCCAGCGCCTCGGTCACCAGCAGATGCGGTTTCGCGCCGGGATAGGGACATCCGGTGGCGCAACCGGGCAAGGCGGCCTGCGCGCCGGGCGTGGGCTTCAGGAACAACTGGTCGTCACAGACCAGCGCCACCACCCGACCGTCCAGATACAGCGCATATTCGCCGAACATCTTGCGAAAGGTCAGCGGCAGGTCGGCCAGCATGTCCAGCAGATGCGCCACGGTGTCGGGCCGCGTGCCCATGGGATCAGACCCGGAACCCGGCTTCCGCCATCAGGCGGTTGGAATTGGTCTCGATCACATCCTCAAGCTGACGCATGAAATCGGGCAGCGGCAGGCCGGGGGCGATGGGGGGCAGGAATTCCACCACCGCTAGCCCCGGCTTGCGCAGGATGCCGCGGCGGGGCCAGAAAACCCCCACATTGGCGGCCACGGGAACGCAGGGCTGGCCCAGTTGTTCGTAGATCAGCCCGGTGCCCACCTTGTAAGGCCGGACCGCGCCGGGGGCGACGCGGGTGCCCTGCGGATAGATGATCAACTGCCCCGGGTCAGCCGCGCCGGCGGCAACCTGCGCCTTCATCGTGGCAATGGCTGCCCCCCGCTTGCCCCGGTTGACCGGCACGCAGCCCATGCGCCGAGCATACTGGCCCAGGAACGGCGCCCACATCAGCTCTCGCTTCATGATGAACTTGCCGCGCGGGACGGCGGAATAGATCATGATGATGTCAAGAAAGCTCTGGTGCTTGGCGGCGATCACCACCTCGTCGGTGGGGGGCGTGCCGCGAACCTCGGTCCGCAGGCCGCACAGCAGGCGGACAGTGAAGCGGACCCAGCGGCAATAGGCATGGGCGGCGGCGAAGGCGCCATTGCGCGACACCAGCGCCCAGGGCGCATAGACAAGGGCCAGCACCGCCATGGCCAGATACATCTGCACGATGAAGATCAGCGAAAGCACCCAGCGTATGGCGATCATTGCAGCTCTCTCAGCTTCTGAAGGGCGGCGCGTTGGGTGGCCGCAAAGGCCACGACCCCGGCAAGCGGGGGCAGAAGGAAGGGCAGCAGCCAGCCGAAGCCGGTAAAGCCAAGACCGGTCAGGAACCCGCCCGCGGCATCTGCGCGCGGCAGCAGGGCCACGCAGATCATGCCGGCCAGCGCGCCCGCGGCGGCCCCGGCCAGCGCGCGCAGGGTGAACCGCCGCACGAAGGCGCCGGCGATGTAGCTGTCCACCGCGCCCACCAGCCGCAGAACCCGGATCACCTGCGCATTCGCCGCAAGCGAGGCATTGGCGGCCAGCGTGATCATGGCGCCCATGGTGGTGCCGATCAGCAGGATCGACAGCCAGCCCAGCAGGCGCAGCCGGCCCGCCGCCTCGGCCAGCGGGCGGCGCCAGCGGGTGTGGTCGTCCAGCACGGCACCGGGCGCCTCGGCCGCCAGGCGCTGGCGCAGGCCTTCGCCGTCATAGCCGGGATCGCCTTCGACCAGTTCGATGAGGCGCGGCAGCGGCAGCGCATCGATCGGCAGGTCGGGGCCGAACCAGGGTGCCAGCAGGGCGCGCTGTTCATCATCGCTCAGCGCGCGGGCAGTGGCGACGCCGGGGGTGGTGGCCAGCAGCGCCAGAACGGCATCGGTCTGGGCCTGCATCTGGTCTGGCGGGGCGGCCAGCCGGATGGTGGCGGTGCGCGCCAGCGCGTCCGACCAGCGGCTTGCCAGCCGCCCCGACGCCAGCGACAGCGCCAGCGCGAAGACGCACAGGAAGGTCATCGCGCCGGCGGTGAAGGTGGTCAGCCAGGCGGTATGGCCGGAAGGCGGCACCACCCGGTCGGCCTGCCGGTCGGGCGTCAGGTAGCTGACGATCTGCTGAAACGCCTCTTGCAGCCGGTTCACAGGTCTGCCCCCGCAAGCTGGACCCGGCGCCGCGAAATCCGCAGCACCCGCGCGGCCACCTGCGATTTCGCCTGACGGATCAGGTTCAGGTCATGGGTTGCCACGACAATCGTCTTGCCCATCTTGTTCAGCTCGACCAGCAGTTTCAGCAGCCGCAGCGACATTTCCCAATCGACGTTGCCGGTGGGTTCGTCGGCCAGCACCACATCGGGGCCCATGATCACCGCCCGCGCCAGCGCCGCCCTCTGGCGTTCGCCGCCCGACAGCGACGGCGGCAGCGCGTCGGACAGATGGCCAAGGCCCACCCACCCCAGCAGATCGGCCAGATCGCGCGGGTCGCTGGACCGGCCCGAGACCGACAGCGGAAGCTGCACATTGGTGGCCAGCGGCAGATGGTCCAGGAACTGCACGTCCTGATGCACCACGCCGATGCGGCGCCGGCTGTGGGCAATGTCGTCGCGGGTCAGGGTGCGGACCTCGCGGTCGAACAGCGTGACATGGCCCGAGGTTGGCAAGAGTTCGGCATAGGCCAGCTTGAGGAAGGTGGTCTTGCCAGAGCCGGAGGGGCCGGTCAGGAAATGGAACGAACCCGGCGCCAGCCGCAGCGAGACTTCGGAAAGAAGCTCACCCCCGCCATAGTTGTAGGCCACGTTCTCGAACGATATCACCCGCGCATCCCCTGCAACCGCGCGCCATGCCGGCACAGGGCCAGACGTGGCGGGTGTGTCTTCAATCGCATGTCGGCAAGCCCTTGTTCAAGGGCAGGCGACAAACTCTTGGATGCACGACAGTTTATTGCTACAACTTCGCTCGATATCGGCGAAGGGCGAGGGGATCTGATGCGGCTGGTGTGCCCGAACTGCGATGCGCAGTACGAGGTTCCCGAGGATGCCATTCCCGAGGGCGGCCGAGATGTGCAGTGTTCAAGCTGCGGCCATGCCTGGTTCCAGTTGCGCGCTGCCCCACAGGTTGAACCTGAGGAAGCGCCCGCCGAACCGGCAATCGAGGCTGAAGCTGACCGGGCAGAAACGGCCGACGCGCCGCTGCCCGAGGAGGCGCCCGACGCCGAACCGGAGCGCGTGGCCGAACCGGACACCCTGCCAGAGCCGCCGCCCGAGGCCCCCGCCCCGGCCATGGACGCCGAGGCCAAGGCCGTTGCCGCGCTGATTGCCGATGAGGCGGACACACAGACGGCGCCGCCCCCGCCCATTCCCGCTCCGCTGCCCGACCCCGAGACCGAACCCGACGAGCCGGACGATGTGGTGCCCGCCAAGCCGCAGCTTGATGACGCGGTGCTGTCGATCCTGCGCGAAGAGGCCGAGCGCGAGGCCGATGCCCGCCGGCAGGAAAGCCAGAAGGCCGAAAACCGCCGCGCCGAGGCCGAAGGCCAGATGCAGACCCAGCCCGACCTTGGGGTCGAGGCCGCCGGCGCCGCGATGACCGTGGCGCAGCGGCGGCTGGCGATGATCAAGGGCGAAGACCCGGAGTCGCCGGTGCCGCCGGCGGCCCGCCCGGCGGCGCGGCGCGACCTGCTGCCCGATGTGGAAGAGATCAACTCGACCCTGCAACCCGGCGATGCCGCGATCGACCCCGATGCCGAGGTGGACGCCCTGCCCGACCTGACGCGCAGCGGGTTCCGCAGCGGGTTCTTCCTGATGCTGTTCCTGGCACTGGCCGCCGCTGCCGCCTATGTCATGGCGCCGCGTCTGGCCGAGGCCATTCCCGGCCTTGAAGGGATGCTGACCGCCTATGTCAGTTTCGTGGACGGGCTGCGCCTTGGGCTGGACCGGCTGATGGAATCGGCCACCCACATGCTGAAGGGCGGCGAAGGCTGATCCTGCGCCTGTCGCGCGGGATCAGAACATCTCCAGCAACCGCTTCAGATAATCCAGTTCTTCGGCAGGACGCTCGGCTTCGCCCGACCGGCGGCGGATGTCGTCCAGCAGTTCCTGCGCGCGCTTGTCGGGGTCGTTCTGGACCATGTTCTTGTCCGATCCGATCCGCGCCGCATCGCCGGGTTCGCGCCCCAGCGGATCACGTCCATTCGGGTCTGCCTTGCCGGCCTCTTGCTGGCCGCCGCCTTCCTGACCGTCGCGCTGTTCCTGCGCCAGCGCATCGCCCAGATCCTTCATGCCGTCGCGCATGGCTTCCAGCGCCTCGGCCTGCCTGTCCAGCGCACCGCCCAGATCGCCCTCTTCCAGCGCCCGCTCGGCCTCGCGCATGGCGTCCTCGGCCCGTTTGAGCGACTCGCGCCCGGCCTCGCCCTTTTCGCTGCCGTCGCCCGGCAGCTTGTGGTCCTGCAATTCGCCCAGCCGATCCCGCAGCTCACGCTGCCGGTCGGCCAATGCGCCCGGGTCTTGCCCCGGCTGTTCGCCATTCCGGCCCTTCTGCATGTCGCGATAGGCGTCGTCCGACAGGCCTTGCTGGTCGCGCAGCGTATCGCCCAGATCGCGCATCGCCTGCTGGCCCGGGCCGCCCTGCCCTTCGCCGCCCTGGCCCTGCGTCACCTGCAGGTTCTCCATCAACTGACGAAGCTGCTCCATCAGGGCCATGGCCTCGGCGGTCTTGCCTTCCTTCATCAGACGCTCGATCTCGTCCAGCATCTGCTGCAACTGGTCGCCGGTGATTTCCTGTCCCTCGCCCGCCGGCGGCTGGTCTTGCGGGTTGCGCTGCGCCTCTTCCCCCAGTTCGCGGGTGTAGTCGCGCATCGCCTGCTGCATTTCCTTCATCAACTGTTCGATTTCCTCGGGCGAGGCGCCGTTGCGGATCGCCTCTTCCAGCCGGTCCTGCGCGCGTTGCAGCCGGTCATAGGCGCTTTTCAGATCGCCTTCCTCGAACATGAAGGCGATCTTCCACAGCTCCTCGGCCAGCGCGTCGCGCTGTTCGGTGGTCAGGCTGTCGGCCGTGGCATCCAGCTTGCGCAGCGCCACCCGCAGCCGCAGATGCGCGTTCGCCGACCGCAGGAATCCTTCGGGGCGGTTGGTCACGGCGCGCAGCAGATCGTCCACCCGCGCGGCGTTGACCCGGTTCCACAGCAGATCGCGCCGCATCTCGATCACGGCGGCGGCGACCGGATCAAAGAACCGGCGGCCGGGCAGCACAACCGAATATGGCGGCGATTGCGACACCTGGCCGGCGGCATCGGTCACCGCAAACACCATGCTGACCGGCAGGTTCGACAGGACATGCTTCGACAGGTCGTCGATCAGGGTTTCGGTGAACTCGTCCCGCTTGCCCTTGGCCGGCATCGGCAGGTCCAGCACAACGGGCGCAACCGGCTCGGGGTCGGGGGTCAGGCCGTGGCGGCGGTCCACGGCGGCAAGGTCCAGGCTGATGGTGACCTGACCGGCGACCACGCCATAATCGTCATTCGCCTTGAAGCCCTGCCTGAAGCGACCGTCCGCCTCGCGCCCGATCTGGCCCGACACTTCGACCAGCGGCGCGGTATCGGGAATGGCGACAATGTCCCAGGACCGCCCGCCCTTGCCGTCAATCGACAGCCGGCCCGACTGGCTGACCGTCAGGTCGGTCATCGCGGCCAGCCCCTGCGGCTTGGCGGCGGCGGCATCGGGCGGCGGCGGGTCGGCGGCGGGGGGCGGGGTCACCTGCGCGATGGTCTGATCCACCGTCAGGCTGCCTTCGGGGCCATAGACCCGGATCTGGATGCGGGTGCCCAGCGGCACCTCGACCGTGCCTTCGGCCAGATCGTTGAGGTAAAGCGTCGGCTTGCCGGTATAGGCGGGCGGCCTGGCCCAGCCTTCCCAGGTGGGCCCGCCGGGCATGGCCTCGGCCGGGGTGGGCGCAAGGCCGGCAACCGATGTGACCCGCCAGAGCGAGCCGAACAGCGCCGCCATGACGGCCGCGGTCAGCGCGACATAGCGCAGGGAATAGGGATCGCGCGACGACAGTTTCAGGTCGGGGGCAACGGGTTTCGCCTGTGCCGCCCGCGCGGCCATGCGGGCCTTGTGCGCCTGCCAGACCGAAGCCGAAACCGGATCATCGCGGCCAAGCGCCTGTGAATCGCCCAGCGCGGCGATGGGGCGGCCGGGCAGCGTGGCATCCAGCCGGGCAAGCGCCTCGGCCCGGGTGGGGCGGCGAAAGGCGCGCAAGCCCATGACCAGCGCGACCAGCGCCGCCAGCGCCATGACACCGGCACCGATCTGCACCCACAGCAGCGGGCCGTGATCCTGCACGCCAAAGGCGGCGGCCGCGAAGGCCAGCAGCAGCACCGTCCACAGCGGCCAGAAGGCGCGGCTCAGACGTTCGGCCCAAAGGCCAAGCAAGGTCAGCCGGCAGGGCCAGATCAGGGCAGGAAGAACTGTTTCCGGTATCTTGTCCGCCGCCATGCCACCGTTTCCGCCGGGCTGCACACGCTACAGCCAGAACGGAAGCTTATCGCGGGCAAGGATTTCGTCAAAGGTCGGCCTTTCCCGAATGACAGCGAAGTGATCGCCGTTCACCAGCACCTCGGGGATCAGCGGGCGGCTGTTGTATTCGCTGGCCATCACCGCGCCATAGGCGCCGGCGCTGCGGAAGGCGACCAGATCGCCCTCGGCCAGAAGCGGCATTTCGCGGCCACGGGCAAAGGTGTCGCCGGTTTCGCAGACCGGGCCGACCACATCGAAGGGCTGCGTCGGATCGCCCGGCGCGGATTCGACCACCGGCACGATGTCGTGATGCGCGTCATACATCGACGGGCGGGCCAGATCGTTCATCGCGGCGTCCAGGATCAGGAAATCCCGCCCCTCGCCGTTCTTCACATAGACCACCTGCGCCACCAGCAGGCCCGAGTTGCCCGAGATCAGCCGCCCCGGCTCGATCTCGATCTCGCAGCCCAGATCGCCCAGCGTGCGCTGGATCATGGCGCCGTATTCCACCGGCAGCGGCGGCGCGTCGTTCGACCGCGTGTAGGGAATCCCAAGGCCGCCGCCCAGATCCAGCCGGGTGATCTGGTGGCCATCCTCGCGCAGTTGCAGCGTCAGCTCGCGCACCTTGAGGAAGGCGGCCTCGAACGGTGCAAGGTCGGTCAACTGGCTGCCGATGTGGACATCGACCCCCACCACGCGCAGCCCCGGCAGGGCCGCCGCTTCGGCATAAACCGCGCGGGCCTTGGCGATGGGGATGCCGAACTTGTTTTCGCTTTTGCCGGTGGCAATCTTGGCGTGGGTCTTGGCGTCCACATCCGGGTTGACCCGCAGCGCGATGGGGGCCTGCACGCCAAGCGCGGTGGCGATGTCGGAAATCGCCCGCAACTCGGGTTCGCTTTCCACGTTGAACTGGCGGATGCCGCCTTCCAGTGCGGCGCGGATCTCGGCCCGGGTCTTGCCGACGCCGGAAAACACGATCCGCTCGCCCGGCACGCCCGCCGCGCGGGCGCGCAGGTATTCCCCGATGGAGACCACATCCATGCCGGCGCCCAGATCGCCCAGCGTCTTGAGCACGGCCACATTCGACAGCGACTTGATGGCGAAACACACCAGATGCGGCAGCGGCGACAGCGCCTCGGTGAACAGGCGGTAATGCCGGGTCAGGGTGGCGGAGGAATAGACATAGAAGGGTGTGCCCACCTGCGCGGCGATTTCGGGGATCGCCACGCCTTCGGCATGGAGGATGCCGCCCTGATAAAGGAAGTGGTCCATCTCACCCTCATGCCACCCGGAAACCGGAGCCGGTCTTAGCAGAACAGCCGTGCCGCGCCAACATTTCCCGGTGCCGGACGGCTGCGCAGCCACAGATAAAGCGGCAGGCCGCAGGACACGCCGATGCAGAAGGTGGCAGGAATGGCGATCAGGTTCAGCCAGGCCCGCCGGTAGACGGTTTCGCCAATGACCCAGACCGTCAGCGTGATCGCGGCGATGGTCAGATCCCAGGTCAGCCCCGTGGTCGAGGCGTTGACATACCAGGCGTCGATCAGCCCGCCCAGGCCGGTGCCGGTGTCACGCATGTGTTTGACGAACCACCACATCGGATGGACGGCGCCCCACAGGGCAAGGGCAAGGAAGACAAGGCGCATGGCGACACTCCGCTTGGGTCAGGCGGAAGGTAGCGGCCTGCGCCGCGCCGTCCAGCGCTATCGGCTGACAATGCCGATTCGGGCAGAGCCGGTGATTTCGATCCCCGGCTGCGTGACGGCCTTGGTCGGCGCCACGGGGGCACCGTCCGCCCCGCAGGCGGCCAGCAGAAGGGCGGTGATCAGGGCAGGGACGATACGGGTCATGCGGGCCTCAGGGCGAATAGGACAGGGTGCCGCCGCCTTGCAGCCCGGCCGAGATGCTGGGGCTGATGCGGGCGCCGCCGGGGCCGATGGACAGGCCCGCGTTCAGGCGCGGGCCGGTGCAGGCGGCCAACGCCAGCGGCAGCATCAGGACAAGCAGGCGCAGCAGCATGGGCATCCCTGGCGTGGCGGTTCTCAGGGGGCGATCCTAGCAGCGCGACGGCGGCCACGCCACCGCCGCCTTTCCCCACCCTCAGCCCAGCAGCGGTTTCCAGCGCGCGATCTGGGCGCGCACCTGATCCGGCGCGGTGCCGCCATAGGACACGCGCGAGCGGACCGAGTTTTCAACGCCCAGCACCGAATAGATTTCTTGCGTGATGCCGGGGTGAACGCCGTTCATTTCGGCCAGCGAAAGATCGGGCAGGTCGCAGCCCTTGCTTTCCGCCAGCGCCACCAGCGTGCCGGTCACATGATGCGCCTCGCGGAAGGGCAGGTTCAGCGACCGCACCAGCCAGTCGGCCAGATCGGTGGCGGTGGAAAAGCCGCTGGCGGCGGCGGCCTTCAGCGTGTCGCGGTTGGCGGTCATGTCGCCCACCATGCCGGTCATCGCGGCCAGCCCCAGCATCAGGCTGTCGGCGGCGTCGAAGACCTGTTCCTTGTCTTCCTGCATGTCCTTGGAATAGGTCAGCGCCAGGCCCTTCATCACCGTGAACAGCGCCACCGTGGCCCCCAGGATGCGGCCCAGCTTGGCGCGCAGCAGTTCGGCCGCGTCGGGGTTCTTCTTCTGCGGCATGATGGAACTGCCGGTGGTCCACTTGTCCGACAGCCGGACAAAGCGGAACTGCGCGCTGGACCAGATCACCAGCTCTTCGGCAAAGCGGGAAAGGTGCATGGCGCAGATGCTGCTGGCGGCCAGGAATTCCAGCGCGAAATCGCGGTCCGACACCGAATCCAGGCTGTTCGCCGTGGGCCGGTCAAAGCCCAGCGCGGCGGCGGTCATGTGGCGGTCGATGGGAAAGCCGGTGCCGGCCAGGGCCGCCGCGCCCAGCGGACATTCGTTCATCCGCCGCCGCGCGTCTTCAAACCGGCTGCGGTCGCGGGCGAACATTTCGACATAGGCCATCATGTGATGGCCCCAGGTGACCGGCTGCGCCGTTTGCAGATGGGTGAAGCCCGGCATCACCCAGTCGGCGCCCGCCTCGGCCTGGGCAACGAAGGCGCGCATCAGCCCGGTCAGCCCGGCAATCGCGGCATCGCACTGGTCACGCACCCACAGCCGGAAATCCACCGCCACCTGATCGTTGCGCGAGCGCCCGGTGTGCAGGCGCTTGCCCGCCTCGCCCACGATCTCGGTCAGGCGGGATTCCACGTTCAGGTGGATGTCCTCCAGCTCGACCTTGAACTGGAATTGCCCGGATTCGATCTCTGACAAGACTGTGAGCAGCCCTTCCCCGATGGCCCGCGCATCGCTATCCGTTAGGATGCCCGTTGCCGCCAGCATGGCGGCATGGGCGCGCGAGCCGGCAATGTCCTGCGCGTAAAGCCGTTTGTCGAACCCGATCGAGGCATTGATCGCCTGCATGATCGCGTCCGGCCCTTCGGCGAAGCGCCCGCCCCACATCTGGTTGGCGGCTTTGGACGTATCGGATGCGGTCATGGGATTCGGCCTTCGGGCTGGGGAGGTTCGGCGTGCGGAAATTGCTGGCGGTGCTTTATACGGCCTTGGCGCTTGGTGCAAATGTGGCGCAGGCCGATGTGGCCGGCCTGCGCGACGGCGACATGAAGAAACTGGCGCTTCACACGGCGCCGGTGGCGGTGCCCGAGGCGGCGCTGATGACGCTGGACGAAGCCCCCGCCAGCCTGGCCGATTATCGCGGGAAATGGGTGGTGGTGAACTTCTGGGCCACCTGGTGCGCCCCCTGCCGGGCCGAGATGCCCAGCCTTGATGCCTTGCAGGCGGCGCTGCCCGATCTGGCGGTGGTTCCGGTCGCCACGGGGCGCAATGCGCCCGAGGCGATCACCCGGTTCTGGGAAGAGGCCGGTGTTACCCATCTGGTGCCGCTGCGCGATCCGAAATCCGAACTGGGCCGCCAGATGGGCGTGCTGGGCCTGCCGGTGACGGTGATCCTGAACCCCGAGGGGCAGGAGGTGGGCCGCCTGATCGGCGACGCCGACTGGTCCAGCGACAGCGCGAAAGCGGTGCTTCAGGCGCTGATGGCGGGCGGCTGACCCGGCCTTGTCGGGGGGGCGGGCCATGCCGCCCCCGCGGCGCGCGCCTACAGGTCGAAGGTCGCGAAAACCGGAACGTGGTCGGACGGTTGGTCCCAGCCCCGGGCGGCGCGCAGGATGCGGCTGCCGTGGGCCGCACCGGCAATGTCGGGCGTGGCCCAGACGTGATCCAGCCGGCGGCCCTTGTCGGCGGCATCCCAGTCGGCGGCGCGATAGCTCCACCAACTGTAAAGCCGGCCTTCGGGAATGTCCTTGCGCGTCACGTCCACCCAGGCGCCGGCCTCCTGCGCGTCGGACAGATGCTGCACCTCGACCGGCGTGTGGCTGACGATCTTCAGCAGCGCCTTGTGGTTCCAGACATCATCTTCGCGCGGGGCGATGTTCAGGTCGCCCACCAGAATGGCCCGCTGCGGGCGGTCGGCGCGGAAGGCGTCGCGCATGTCGGTCAGGAAATCCAGCTTCTGGCCGAACTTCACGTTTTCTTCCCGGTCGGGAATGTCGCCGCCGGCAGGAACATAGAAGTTGTGGATGACCACCCCGTTTTCCAGCCGTGCCGCCACATGGCGGGCATGGCCCAAAGCGGCATAGTCGCTGTCGCCAGCATCGGTGATCGGCAGTTTCGACAGGATCGCCACACCGTTATAGCCCTTCTGCCCCCGCGCCACGAGATGGCGATAGCCCATCGCGGCGAAGCCTTCGGTCGGGAACTTGTCGATCGGGGTCTTGATCTCTTGCAGACACAGGATGTCGGGGGTTTCTTCCCCCAGCAGTTTCTGCACCAGCCCTTCGCGCAGGCGGACCGAGTTGATGTTCCAGGTGGCAAGGGTGAAGGGCATGGCAGACTCCGCTTTGGAAGGGCGGAGCCTAGGCGGGACAGGCCCAAAAGAAAAGCCCGGGCCAAGGGCGCCGGGCCAAGTCCAACAGGGAGGTGAAATCAATGTATCACCGAGTCCGCAAACTTAGAATTGATCCAGCGCAAATGTTCCCGGCCATGGCTTTTTGGCCACAACGCGGGGTTGTGCTGCCCCCATATGCCGCGGCTTGACCTTCTTCGGCACCTGACTCAGTGTCGCGCCATGACACGGGCCAGCCTGTGGCGGAACGGGAATTTCCGCCTTCTCTTCGCCTCGACCACCGCCACGAACATGGGCGACGGCGTGATTGCCGTTGCGGTGCCCTGGCTGGCAACGCTGCTGACGCATGACCCGCTGCTGATCGGCCTTGTGGCGGCAGCCCGGCAGGCGCCCTGGCTGCTGTTCGCCCTGCCCGCCGGGGTGCTGACCGACCGTTTCGATCATGCGCGCGTCCTGATCCTGGCCGATGCGGCGCGGGTTGGGGTGGCCATGGCGCTGGTCGCGCTGGCCCTGCTGGCGCCGCCCGGCACCGGCCCGGCGCTGGTGCTGGCCGCGCTGGCCTTTGCGATGGGCAGCGCCGAGGTGGTGCGCGACAACACGGCGCAAAGTTTCCTGCCCGCCGTGGTGCCGAAAGACCGGCTGGAAGATGCGAACGGCCTGCTCTGGAGCGCGGAACAGGTGGCCGGCCAGTTTGCCGGGCCACCGCTGGCGGGCATCCTGATCGGGGTGGCGGTGGCGCTGCCCTTCGGCTTGCAGGCGGCGATGCTGGCCGGGGCGATTGCGCTGATCACCCGGTTGCGCCTGCCGCCGGCGGAAAAGGCCGCGCCGCAGCCATTTCTTCCGGCGCTGCGCGAGGGCCTGTCGTTCCTGTGGCACCATCCGGTGCTGCGCCGCATGGCGCTGGCGCTGGGGGCGTTCAACTTCACCGCCTCAATCTACTGGGCGCTGGTGGTGCTGTATGCGCAGGTCGTGCTGGGCATGGGGCCGGCCGCCTATGGCGTGATGCTGGCCGTGGCGGCGGGCGGCGGTCTGGCCGGCAGCCTGATCGGCCCCGCGATCCTGCGCCGCACCGGGCCGAAGGCCGGGCTGATTGCGGGCATCGCGGGGTTTGCGCTGGCCGCCGCCGTGCTGGCCTTTACCCGCAGCCCCTGGGCCGCCAGCGCCGCCTTGGCGGTGGAGGCCTTCACCGGCCTTTTGTGGAACATCGCCACGGTCAGCTATCGCCAGCGCCATATCCCCGGCCCGCTGCTGGGCCGGGTGAACGCCGCCTATCGCTTCTTCGGCACCGGCCCTTCGGCCTTCGGGTCGCTGACCGGCGGGGCTATTGTGGCGCTGGGGGCGCCGCTGGGGCAGGTCACGGCGCTGCAACTGCCCTATGCCGTCTGCCTGGCGGGGGCGGTGCTGATCCTTGGCTACATCGTGCTCTGGCTGAAGATGGACTGAAAAAAGGCCGGGCACGAAGCCCGGCCAGGTCCAACAGGGAGGAGCCGTGTCATTGCCCCGACACGGCAAGGGGAACCTGAACAAGACCCGTCCAGTCTGGCGCAACCCGGTTAACAACAGATGAACCGGGGCAGACAGGCCGGGCCGCCGCCGCGATCAGGCCACCAGCCGGTAGCCGCCGCTTTCGGTGACCAGAAGCCGCGCGTTGGAAGGATCGGGTTCGATCTTCTGGCGCAGGCGGTAGATGTGGGTTTCCAGCGTATGCGTGGTGACACCCGCGTTATAGCCCCAGACCTCGTGCAGCAGCACATCCCGCGCCACCACGCCCGATTGCGCGCGATACAGGAACTTGAGGATGTTGGTTTCCTTCTCGGTCAGCCGGATCTTCTTTTCCTTTTCGTCCAGCAGCATCTTCTGCGCCGGCTTGAAGGTATAGGGCCCAAGCTGGAACACCGCGTCTTCCGACTGTTCATGCGTGCGCAACTGCGACCGGATGCGCGCCAGCAGGACCGGGAACTTGAACGGCTTGGTCACATAGTCATTGGCGCCGCTGTCCAGCCCCAGGATGGTATCGGCATCGGTGTCATGGCCGGTCAGCATCATGATCGGGCATTTCACGCCGACCTTGCGCATCCGGCGGCACAGCTCGCGCCCGTCGGTATCGGGCAGGCCCACGTCAAGGATCACCAGATCGTAGATCGCGGCCTTGGCCTTCTCCATGCCCTCGGCGCCGGTGCGCGCCTCGAACACGTCGAAATCCTCGGTCATCACCAGTTGTTCGGAAAGTGCCTCACGCAGATCGTCATCATCGTCGACCAGCAGGATTTTTCTGAGCGTTGCCATCGGGGGCCTCCGTTCCTTGTGACCCCGATGTGATCCGGTCGTGTTCGCCCCGCAAGAATTGCAACACCCGACTCACGCGGTCGTGTCGGGACTGCGGGGTATGTTTCAATCCTGTCACGCCCCCGCTAGATAAGGGGGCAGGAGAGTGCCATGACCCTTGCCCCCAGCACCATCGAACGGCTGACCCGCGCGCGGGGCGATCTGCGCATGGGCGTGCCCGTGGTGCTGACCGGCGGGGGCGGCGCCGCGCTGGCCGTTGCGGTCGAGGCGCTGACGCCCGACCGTCTGGCCGACCTGCGCCGCCTTGGCAGCCCGGAACTGGCGCTGACCGCGCGGCGGGCCGTCACGCTGAAGACCGCCGCCTATGACGGCGATCTGGTGCGCGTGGCGGTGCCGGCTGCGGCGGGGGTTGACTGGATCGCCGCGCTGGCCGACCCGGCCGATGATCTGCGGGTGCCGATGAAGGGCCCGCTGCGCGCCCTGCGCGACGGCCCCGCCGACCTGCACCGCGCGGCGCTGGCGCTGGCCAAGACGGCGCGGCTGTTGCCCGCCGCGGTGCTGGTGCGCGTGGAACAGGCGCTGGCACTGGCCGCCGAACACGGCCTGACGCTGCTGCGGCTGGACGAGATCGCCCCGGAACTCGCCCGCCTGTCCCCGCTGGACGAGGTGGTTGCCGCCCGCCTGCCCATGGCGGCGGCGGGGGCGGGCCGGGTGCATATCTTCCGTCCCGAAGACGGCGGGGACGAACATTACGCGATCGAGGTGGGCCAGCCCGACCGCGCAAGCCCGGTGCTGGCGCGGCTTCATTCGGCCTGTTTCACCGGCGATGTGCTGGGCAGCCTGAAATGCGACTGCGGCCCGCAACTGCGCGCGGCGCTGGCGCAGATGGGCGAGGAAGGCGCGGGCGTGCTGCTTTACCTGAACCAGGAAGGCCGGGGCATCGGGCTGGCCAACAAGATGCGCGCCTATTCGTTGCAGGATCAGGGCTTCGACACGGTGGAAGCCAATCACCGGCTGGGGTTCGAGGATGACGAGCGCGATTTCCGCATCGGCGCCGAGATCCTGCGCAAGCTGGGCTTTTCCGCCGTGCGCCTGCTGACCAACAATCCGCGCAAGGTGGCCATGCTGGAAACCTGCGGCCTGCAGGTGACAGAACGGGTGCCGCTCAAGGTGGGCCAGACCCCGCAGAACGCCGCCTATCTGGCCACCAAGGCCGCCAAGTCGGGGCATCTGCTTTAGGGCAAGGGCCGGGCCTCAGCTCAGGGGGCAGTCGGTCACGTCCAGATCGACCGCCAGCCGCGCGTCGGGGCCGTAGTCGCGATCTGACACGTTGATGTAAAGGGCGCCCTTGTCGGTGAAGATGTCGGTGTCGGTCAGCGGCATGGTGGTGAAGGCGCGGTCCACCTTCCATCCGGCGAACAGCGCGCAGTCGGTTTCAAACCGCAGCACATAGCCGTTGAACCCCGCCGCATAGAACCGGCCCATCCCCTTGGGATAGGTCAGCTCCACCCGCTGCGGCCCGATTTCAACCGTGACCGGCACCACATCCAGCCCGCCGGTCAGCCCTTCGGGTTCCAGCCCGAATTCGATGCCCTCGCCCACCTCGACCGTGCGGCCGCGCGCCTGAAGAAAGGGGTGCGCGGGGTCGTCCCAGGTCATCACGGTAAAGGTGACAAGGCGGCCTTCCAGCGTTCCCGCCGCCGCGGGCCAGGCCAGCAGGGCGGCCAGGGCCACGGCCCGGATCATGCGAATTTCAGCGAGATGATCCCGGCCAGGATCAGCATAACCCCCGCCACCCGCATCACGTTGACGGGTTCCTGGAACAGGAACACCGCCGCGATGGCCGTGCCGATGGCGCCGATGCCCACCCAGACGGCATAGGCCGTGCCCACCGGCAGGCTTTTCATCGCCAGGCTGAGCAGCCAGAACGACGCCACCGCCATGACCAGCGTGGCCACCGAAGGCCACAGCCGGGTGAACCCGTCAGAATATTTCAGGCCCAGCGCCCAGCCGGTTTCCAGCAGTCCGGCGATGGCGACAATGACCCAGGGGTTCACGCGGCAAGCCCCTTGGACCCCATCTCCAGATACTTGCGGCGGCGGTCGGCCAGCAGCTCGGCCCGCGACTTGCCGGACAGTTCGCCCAGCAGGGATTCGATGGCCTTGCCAACCGCCTCGATCGCGTCTTTCGGCGCGCGCTGCGCACCGCCCACGGGTTCGGGCACGATCTTGTCGATGATGCCCAGCTTGGCCAGATCCTGCGCCGTCAGGCGCAGCGCCTCGGCCGCCTCGCGCATCTTCTCGGCATCTTTCCACAGGATCGAAGCGCAGCCTTCCGGGCTGATCACCGAATAGATCGAATGTTCCAGCATCGCCACCCGGTTCGCCGTGGCAAAGGCCACCGCACCGCCCGAACCGCCTTCGCCGATCACCACCGAAATCAGCGGCACGCCCAGCGACAGGCATTTCTCGGTGGACCGGGCAATCGCCTCGGCCTGACCGCGTTCCTCGGCCCCCTTGCCGGGATAGGCGCCGGGGGTGTCAACCAGCGTGATCACCGGCAGGCGGAAGCGGTCGGCCAGATCCATCAGGCGGATCGCCTTGCGATAGCCTTCGGGCCGCGCCATGCCGAAATTGCGTTCGATCCGGCTTTTGGTGTCGTTGCCCTTTTCATGGCCGATCACCATCACCGGGCGGTCATTGAACCGCGCCAGCCCGCCCATCACCGAATGGTCATCGGCAAAGGCGCGGTCGCCGGCCAGGGTGGTGTATTCGGTGAACAGCCCGTCGATGTAATCCTTGCAATGCGGCCGGTCGGGGTGGCGCGCGACCTGACACTTCTGCCAGGCGGTCAGGTTCTTGTAGAGGTCGCGCAGCGCCGTTTCCGCCTTGCGGTCCAGCGCCTCGGCTTCCTTGCTGACATCCATGCCCGATGTCGTGCGCGCCAGCGCGCGCAACTCTTCGGCCTTGCCTTCGATCTCGGACAGAGGTTTCTCGAAATCGAGATAGTTCATGGTCGCTGCCCCGCTCATTCCGGCCCGTCTTGGCTGGCCCCCTATATGGCCGCACCCGCGCCCAAGTGCAACTCGCCAGCGGGCGGGTGTGGCGGGTTGGCGCCCTGCGGCTGCATCCGGGCCAGCGCGGCGATCAGGTCGGTCCGGGTCAGCAAACCCACGATCCGCCGCCCGTCCAGCACCGGCACCGCGTCGCAGGCGGTTTCCGCCAGCAGCGGCAGCGCGGCCGAGACCGGCGCCCCCGGCGGCAGATGCGGCGGGTTGCGGGTCATCACCGCATCCGCCCGAAGCCGCGGGTCAAATCCGTGGCGGATCAGGTGGATCTGGAACACCACGCCCAGGAATTCATGATCCGGCCCCACCACCGGAACCGAGGTGAAGCCATGGCTGCGGAAGATCGCGGCCAGCCGGTCCAGCGGCGCCTCGGGGCCGACGGTCACCAGATCGCGCGACATCACCTCGTCGCAGCGCAGCCCGTCGGTATGGTGGCGCGCGGCCAGCGTTTCGGCCGCGCCGATCAGCCGCGCCAGATCCTCGACGCCGATGTTCGCGCTTTGCCGGAACTCCAGCAGCAGCGCGGCCAGCTCATCGCGCGACACGCCCAGCCGGTCGGTCGGGGGCGGGTCGCTGGTGCCTTGCGTGTTCATCTCGGCCGGCTGGCGGAACGGATAGCGCCGGCCGGTGGCCCGCGCATAAACAGCCGCCACCGCGATCAAAGCCGCCGTGCCCGCCAGAACCGGCACCAGAACGAAGCCGAATCCCAGCCGGGCAATCAGGTCGGGGCTCAGCGCCACCATCAGCGCCACCGCGCCGCCCGGCGGGTGCAGCGCACGGGCCAGGTGCATGGCCAGCATCGCAAGCCCGGTCGCCAGCACGACGCGCAGCACCGGGTCGTCAATCGTCAGCACCACGGCAACCGCCACCGTTGCCGACAGGCCATTGCCCACGAAGGCCGACCAGGGCTGCGCCAGCGGGCTGTTGGGCAAGGCGATCAGCAGGAAGGCCGTTGCCCCGAAAGGCGCGATCATCGCCACGCCCGCGCCGGGCGGCAGCACGAAGGCCACGGCCAGCAGCGCCAGCGCCATGCCCAGGCCGGCCCGCGCCGCTTCGGGCCAGCCGTGGAACCCCACCGCCGGCCCCAGATGGCGCAGCGCCGATGCCAGCCGTTCCTTGCCTGTCATGCCCTGCGCCCCTGTTCCCGCGAAAAACGGCAACGCCCCGTGGCCGGGCCACGGGGCGTGCGTCCTCCCCTGTGTGCCGCGAGGGGCCTCCTCTCCCCTGGGTCGCGGCTTGGGTTCTTTTCAGATCGCCCGGATTGCGGGCGCCGTTCCGGCAACGCTGCACAAAGGTGCGGCGTTTTGTCAACGATTCCGTATCAGCCGGCCGCGATGATCTCGGCCTGACGGACAACAACCTCGGCCTGCCTCATGCTGGCGATGTCGATCAGCCGGCCCTTGTAGGTGGCGGCGCCCTGCCCGGCGGCCTTGGCGGCCTCCATCGCGGCCAGGATTTCGCGCGCCTCGGTCACCGCCTTTTCGCTGGGGGTAAACACCTCGTTCGCCAGCGCCACCTGCTTGGGGTGGATCGCCCATTTGCCCACCATGCCCAGCGTGGCCGACCGCAGCGCCTGTGCGCGGAAACCTTCGTCATCGCTGAAATCGCCGAAGGGGCCATCCACCGGCAGCACGCCATGGGTGCGGCAGGCGGCAACAATGGCGGCCTGCGCCCAATGCCAGGGGTCCGACCAGTATTTCTGCCCCTCGCGGTGCATGTAGTAGTTTTCCTGCGTGCCGCCGATGCCGGTGGTCTGCATCCCCATGCTGGCGGCGAAATCCGCAGCCCCCAGGCTCATGGCCTGCAAACGGGGGCTGCTGGCAGCAATTTCCTCGACATGGGCGATGCCGGCGGCAGTTTCGATGATCACCTCAAGGCTGATCGGCTTGCTGCGGCCCTTGGCACGTTCCACCGCCGTCACCAGCGCATCCACGGCATAGACATCGGCCGCGCAGCCCACCTTGGGGATCATGATCTGGTCGATGCGGGGCCCGGCCTGTTCCAGCACCTGCACCACGTCCTGATACCAGTAGGGCGTGTCCAGCCCGTTGATGCGGACGGAAAGCGTCTTCTTGCCCCAGTCGATATCATTGATCGCCTGGATGATGTTGGCGCGGGCCTGCGCCTTGTCATCGGGGGCGACCGAATCTTCCAGATCCAGGTTGATCACATCCGCCGCGCTGGCCGCCATCTTCTCGAACAGCGCGGGCCGCGAGCCGGGGCCGAAAAGCTGACAACGGTTCGGGCGGGCGGGGGCGGGCGGCTGGATGCGGAAGCTCATGGTCCCTCGGGTAACGAAGTTTCGTCGTGACGCATGAGGGCGATATAATGTTGCGCCAGCAGCTTCAAGCCTCTTTTTGCGGTCGCAGCAAACCGCGCAGCGGGCAAGAATCGTCGAAGTATCGGTGCAGCTTTGCCGATTCCTTCGGCACCCGCACAATCTGGCGCTGAAATCTTCGCAAGATTCTGCACCGCAGCGGTAGATTCGCGATGTATTTGCAGCCGCCATGCGTCAACATCCCGGGGTCGTCCCATTCCCTGCGTCGTCCTGAAGGAGCCCGCCATGATCGAGACCCCCTATCTTCTGTTCCTGGGCGATGCCCCCGATCAACTGGCCGCCAAGGTGGCGCAGGGCATCAAGGACTGGCGGCCGGAATTCGCCATCGGCCAGTTCAGGATGGAGGGCTGCAAGGCCAATCTGGGCCTGCCCGACATGACGCTGGCCGAAGCCCGGGCTGCCGGCTGCAAGACGCTGGTGATCGGCGTCGCCAACCGGGGCGGCGTCATCAGCCAGGCATGGAAGAAGGTGCTGATCGCCGCGCTGGAGGAAGGGTTCGACCTGGCCTCGGGCCTGCACAACCTGCTGCGCGACGAGGAAGACCTTGCCGCCGTTGCCCGCGCCACCGGGCGGCAGTTGCATGACGTGCGGGTGCCCGAAATCGATTACCCCATCGCCAACGGCAAGAAGCGCAGCGGCAAGCGGATGCTGGCCGTGGGCACCGACTGTTCCATCGGCAAGATGTATACCGCCCTGTGCGTGGATCGCGAAATGCGCGCGCGCGGGCTGAAAAGCAGCTTCCGCGCCACCGGCCAGACCGGCATCCTGATCACCGGCGACGGCGTGCCGCTGGATGCGGTGATCGCCGATTTCATGGCCGGGTCGATCGAATGGCTGACGCCCGACAACGACCCCGACCACTGGGATCTGATCGAGGGTCAGGGATCGCTGTTCCACGTCAGCTATTCCGGGGTGACGCTGGCGCTGGTGCATGGCGGCCAGCCTGACGCGCTGATCATCTGCCACGAACCCACCCGCGAACACATGCGCGGCCTGCCCGACTACAAGCTGCCGACCATCGAACAGGTGCGCGACATGGCGCTTGCGCTGGCGCGCGTGGCCAACCCGGCCTGCGTGGCGGTGGGCTGTTCGATCAACACCGCCGCCCTGTCCGATGCCGAGGCGCTGGCCTGCTGCGCCGAGATCGAGGCGCGCACCGGCCTGCCGACCGTTGACCCGTTCCGCCATGGTGCGGGCCGTCTGGTCGATGCGCTGCTGGCGGTGTAATCCGTCGGCATCCTGCCCTGCGGCGCGGTCGCAGGGCGCCCCTTCCGGCGCCGGAGAAGGCCCATGATCACCGTCACCCCCGAAAGTTTCCGTCTGGCCGAGGTGTTCACCATCTCGCGCGGGTCACGCACCGAGGCGAAGGTTCTGACCGTCACCATCACCCGCAGCGGCCTTACAGGCCGCGGGGAATGTGTGCCCTATGCGCGCTATGGCGAAAGCCTTGACAGCGTGGCCGCCCAGATCGCCGCCCTGCCCGCCGATGTGACGCGCGACGCGCTGCAATCGCTGCTGCCGGCCGGCGCGGCCCGCAACGCGGTGGATTGCGCGCTGTGGGATCTGGAGGCCAAGGCCAGCGGCAAGCGGGTCTGGCAACTGGCCGGGCTGGCCGCGCCGAGGCCACAGATCACCGCCTTCACCCTGTCGCTGGACAGCCCCGAGAAGATGCAGGCGGCGGCGGCACGGAACGCGCATCGCCCGCTTCTGAAGATCAAGCTGGGCACCCCCGACGACATGCCCCGGCTT
Organism: Pseudogemmobacter blasticus; assembly: GCF_003071405.1. Taxonomy (NCBI): domain Bacteria; kingdom Pseudomonadati; phylum Pseudomonadota; class Alphaproteobacteria; order Rhodobacterales; family Paracoccaceae; genus Pseudogemmobacter; species Pseudogemmobacter blasticus. Next base: position 2,007,257 of record NZ_CP020470.1, read on the forward strand.
GAGGCAGTGCGGGCCGGCGCGCCGCAGACGAAGATCATCGTCGATGCCAACGAAGGCTGGACGGCCGAGGTCTATTCCGACCTTGCCCCCCATCTGATCCGGCTGGGTGTGGCGCTGGTGGAACAGCCGCTTCCGGCGGGGCAGGATGACCTGCTGGCCGAAATCGCCCGGCCCCTGCCGGTCTGCGCCGATGAATCCTGCCATGACCGCCACTCGCTGCCCGGCCTGACAGGCAAGTATGACGTGGTGAACATCAAGCTCGACAAGACCGGCGGCCTGACCGAGGCGCTGGCCCTGCGCGATGCCGCGCGGGCGCAGGGCTACGGGCTGATGGTGGGCTGCATGGTCGGCACCTCGCTGGCGATGGCGCCTGCAACGCTGGTTGCGCAAGGCGCGGCCTTTACCGATCTTGACGGCCCCCTGCTTCTGGCAGAAGACCGCCCCAACCCGCTGGCCTATGACGACGCCGGCGTCCACCCGCCCGAATCCGAACTCTGGGGATAAGCCATGGCCCGCACCGTCTATGTGAACGGCGACTACCTGCCCGAAACCGAAGCCCGCGTCTCGATCTTCGACCGTGGCTTCCTGATGGCCGATGGTGTCTATGAGGTGACCAGCGTTCTGGGCGGCAAGCTGATCGACTTTCCCGGCCACCTGGCGCGGTTGCAGCGCAGCCTGGACGAACTGTCGATGAAAAACCCGCTGTCGGCCGACGACTGGCTTGAGGTGCATCGCCAGTTGGTGGCGCGCAATGACGTGGACGAAGGCATGGTCTATCTGCAGGTCACGCGCGGCAACCCCGGCGACCGCGACTTTGCCTTCCCCCCGGAAGACACCCCGCCCACCGTGGTTCTGTTCACCCAGTCCAAATCCGGGCTGGCCGACAATCCGGTGGCCAGGACCGGCATCAAGGTGATCTCGGTCCCCGACATCCGCTGGGGCCGCCGCGACATCAAGACGGTGCAGCTTCTGTATCCGTCGCTGGCCAAGATGGCCGCCAAGAAGGCGCATGTCGATGACGCCTGGTTCGTGGAAGATGGCTTCGTGACCGAAGGCACCTCGAACAACGTCTATATCGTCAAGGGCGGCAAGATCGTCACGCGCAACCTGTCGAACGACATCCTGCACGGCATCACCCGTGCCGCCGTCGTCCGCTTTGCCCGCGAGGCGCAGATGGAAGTGGAAGAGCGCGCCTTCACCATTGCCGAAGCGCAGGCCGCGGATGAGGCGTTCTTCACCTCGGCCTCGGCCTTCGTGCTGCCGGTGGTCGAGGTGGACGGTCAGGCGGTGGGCGCGGGCAAGCCCGGCCCCGTGGCCACCCGTCTGCGCGAAATCTATCTGGACGAAATGCGCAAGGCCGCGGTCTGACGCTGCGCGGCGACCACGCCCCTTCCGGGCTGGCCCCGTTCGGATGGGCCGGCTTCCGGCGCGGCTTCCGCCTTGGAACCGCGCTGTCCTTTGCCATCTTCATCTACGGGCTGGCCTTCGGTCTGGTCGCCGCACAGGTCAGCCTGGGCTGGGGCTGGGCGCTGGCGACCAGTGTCAGCGTGTTCTCCGGGTCTGCCCAGCTTGCCTCGCTCTCGCTGATGCAGACGGGCGAGGCAACGGTCTGGACCCTGGCCGCGACCGTGCTGGTGATCAACGCGCGCTACCTGCTGTTCGGGGCCACGTTGCAGCCCTGGCTGTCGCAGGCCGGGCCGGCGCGGGCCTATGCCAGCCTGCTGTTGCTGGGTGATGCCAACTGGATCGCCACCATGCGCGCCGCCGAAAAGGGCGAACAGGACCGGGCCTATCTTCTGGGCACCGGCGTGCCGCTGATGGCGGCCTGGCTGGCGGGCACGCTGGCGGGGGTGCTGTTCGGCGGCATCCTGCCCGATCCGCACGCCCTTGGCGCCGACCTGATGCTGCCCTGCTTTGCCGCCGCGATGATGGCCGCCATGGTGCGCAGCCGCGCCGCGCTGGTGCCGGTGGCCGTGGGGGCGACCGCTGCGCTGCTGATCTCGCACGTCGCCGGCCCCGGCTGGGGCATCGTGGCGGCCGGTCTTGCGGGCGCCGGCGTCGCCGCGCTGACCGCCCGGCCGGGGGTGGTGAAATGACCCTGTGGACCATGCTGGCCGTGATGGCGGGGGCCGCACTGTTCTGCCGGATGGCGGGCTATGCCGCGATGCGGTTCCTGCCGCCGTCAAACCGGCTGGATGCCGCGCTGCGCGCCACGCCGCTGGCGGTGATGGCGGGCATCACCGCGCAGGCGCTGGCCGCCGGCGGGCTGACCGAGGCGGTGGCGCTGGCCTCTGCCATCGGCCTTACCGTGCTGACCCGGAATGACGTGGGCGCCGCCGTGGGCGGCGTCGGGGTGGCCGCGCTGCTGCGCTGGCTGGGCGTCTAGCGCGGGGGTTTACTCGCGCGGGCCGACATTCTCGGTATAGGCCACCTCGAAGGCGGCCTTCGTCTCGGGGCTGGCCTCGGTCTGGTGCTGCGCCACCCAGTCGGCATAGGGCATCCCATAGACGATTTCGCGCGCTTCCTCTTTCGTCATCGCAATGCCACGGGCCGCCGCCGCCTCCTGATACCAGCGCGACAGGCAGTTGCGGCAGAACCCGCCCAGGTTCATCAGGTCGATGTTCTGCACCTCGGGGCGCTTGACCATCAGGTGATGCACAAGTTCGCGGAAGGCGGCGGCTTCCAGTTCGGTGCGGGTGGCGTCATCCATCGGCATCCTCCAGCGCTGCGGCCAGCACCGGCGCCAGCCGGGCGGCCCATTCCTGCTGCCCTTCGGCAGTGGCGATCAGGTCGTTCCTCACCTCGATCAAGGTATTCAGCCGCCCCGGCACAAGGGCGTGGCGGTCAATCGCATCCCCCGGAAGATGCCCGGAATAGGGTTCGTTGTCGCCGACACAAAGGGCGGGCTGCGCCTGCAACCGCGCGATCAGCGGGCGGGACAGCCGTTCGTCCAGATGCGAATACAGCACCCCCACCTGCCAGGGCCGGGGCGGCCGGCCGTTCAGGCAGCGGGTGAAACTGTGGATCGCCAGGATGACCGTATCCGCCCGCCGCGCCGCAAGCCCGGCATAGGCGGCATGGTAGGGGCGATACAGGCGTTCCAGCCTTTCGTCGATTTCGGCAGGCGTGATGCGCCGGTTCACCGGAACGATGCTGCCATCATAAAGCCGCATCACCAGTGTCGGATCATCCTCGCCCCGGTTCGGGTCGATCACCAGACGCGAGAAGTCGGAACAGATCACGGGGCTGTCCAACAGCCGCCCCAGCGCCCGGGCCACCCCGGCGGCGCCGGGGTCCCAGGCAATATGGCGGGCCATGTCGGCGGGCGGCAGGCCCAGATCGCCCCCCGCCACCCAGTCGGGCACCCGGTTCGAGGCGTGGTCACAGGTCACCAGCCAGCGTCCCGGCCGATCTTCGCCCTCAATCACATGGGACACCGTTCCACCCCGTTTTTCGCGCCGTGGAATCCGCAGTTATGCCAAGGTCATGGTCAGGTAAACCCTTTCGGCCCCGGGCGGCACCAAAGCGTTACGGGAAGGATGTCAAATCCGCGTTGCGGCCTGCGGCACTTTGCGCCATAACCCGCCTCGGCCCACCACGAACACCAATGCAAGCAGGAGGATGGCAGATGCGCCGCCACCGCAACGTGAAGATCGTGGCCACCCTCGGGCCGGCCTCCAACGACTACCCGATGATCCGCGCCCTGTTCGAGGCGGGGGCCGACGTGTTCCGCCTGAACATGAGCCACGGCACCCATGACGACATCCGCGCGCGGCATGTCATCATCCGGCAGGTCGAGAAAGACCTTGGCCGCCCGATCGGCATCCTGGCCGACCTTCAGGGTCCGAAGCTGCGGGTCGGCACCTTTGCGGCCGGGGCGCATGATCTGGAAGACGGCGACCGTTTCCGCCTTGATCTGGACCCGGCGCCCGGTGACGGCCATCGCGTGCAACTGCCCCACCCCGAGATCTTTGCCGCGCTTGAACCCGGCGCCACGCTGCTGGTGAACGATGGCAAGATTCGGCTTTCGGTCAACACCTGTGGTCCCGACTTCGCCGATTGCACCGTGGTCGTCGGCGGCACGATTTCCAACCGCAAGGGCGTGAACGTCCCCGATGTGGTGCTGCCGCTGGCCGCGCTGTCGGTGAAGGACCGCGCCGATCTGGAATTTGCCTGCGAACTGGGCGTGGACTGGCTGGCGCTGTCCTTCGTGCAGCGCCCCGAAGACGTGACCGAGGCCCGCGCCCTGGCCAGGGGCCGCGCCGCGATCCTGTCCAAGATCGAAAAGCCCGCGGCGGTCAAGGCCTATGACGCCATTCTTGCGGTGTCGGACGGCATCATGGTCGCCCGGGGCGACCTTGGGGTGGAACTGCCGGTCCATTCCGTGCCGCCGATCCAGAAGCGCCTGATCCGGGGCGCCCGCGCCGCCGCCAAGCCGGTGATCGTGGCCACGCAGATGCTGGAATCGATGATCGAAAACCCGATGCCGACCCGGGCCGAGGTTTCCGACGTGGCCACCGCCATCTACGAAGGCGCCGATGCGATCATGCTGTCGGCCGAAAGCGCCGCCGGCAAGTTCCCGGTCGAGGCGGTCCGCACCATGGACAACGTGGCCATGTCGGTCGAAAAGGATTCGACCTACCGCTCGATCATCGCGGCCAGCCGCATCGTCAGCCGCACCACGGTGGCCGATGGCATCGTGGCCGCCGCGCGCGAGATTGCCGAATCCACCAATATCAAGGTGATCGCCTGCTTCACCCAGACCGGCACCACGGTCGGGCTGACCGCACGCGAACGCCCGCAGGTGCCGATCATCGCCCTGACGCCGCTGGTGGAAACCGCCCGCCGCATTGCCCTGACCTGGGGCGCGCATTGCGTGATCGTGCCCGAACAGGAACGTTTCAAGGGCGCCGTGCTTTCGGCGGTGCAGGCCGCGCTGCGGGACGGGTTCGCCAAGGAAAACGATTTCATCGTTGTCACCGCGGGCGTGCCCTTCAACGTGCAGGGCACCACCAACATCCTGCGCGTCGCTCCCTGCGACGAACGGTTGATTTCGAAGGTTGACCCCGGCTAACCTTGGGTCAACCGCCCTCTGCCATCGGGGACAAGATGGATACCGATCTGTATCTGACTGTCGGGGTCGTGCTGGCGGCCCTGACCATCCCCTCGCTCCTCTCGGCCTGGACCGAGGGGAGACCGCCCCGCATCGGGGCGATCATGCTGATTGCGGCAGGGGCGCTGATCGTGGCGGCACTGACGCAGAAACCCGGGGGCTATACCTTTGCCCAGGCGACACAGGCCATGGCCTCGGTCGTGGGGCGCTATCTGAACTGACCCGGCCCGCGAATCCCCTTGCGCGCCCGCCGATGGCCGCCTATAGGGGCGACTTCGGAAAGAACCGCGCGGACGGCGAATGTGGCATGCCTCCCCGCGCGCGAAACACTGGAGTGTAAAATGCCCAAGATGAAGACCAAATCCGCTGCGAAGAAGCGGTTCTCCTTCACCGCCAGCGGGCGCGTGAAGGCCGGTGTGGCCGGTAAGCGCCACGGCATGATCAAACGCACGACGAAGTTCACGCGCCAGGCGACCGGGACCATGATCCTGAACGCCAGCGACGAAGGCATCGTCAAGAAATACATGCCCTACAACCGGTAAGGAGAGCGAAACATGTCCCGCGTCAAATCCGGCAAGGTCACCCACGCCCGTCACCGCAAGGTGATCAAGGCGGCTTCGGGCTATTATGCCGCCCGTTCCACCAACTTCCGCACCGCCACCCAGGCGGTCGACAAGGCGAACCAGTACGCCACCCGCGACCGCAAGGCCAAGAAGCGCAGCTTCCGCGCGCTCTGGATCCAGCGGATCAACGCGGCCGTGCGTCTGTTCGACCCGGCCTTCACCTATTCGCGTCTGATCGCCGGTCTGGCCAAGGCCGGGATCGAGGTGGACCGCAAGGTTCTGGCCGATCTCGCCGTTCACGAACCCGAAGCGTTCAACGTGATCGCCGACAAGGCCCGCTCGGCCCTGGCCGCCTGAGCCGCCGAAGCAACCGCATCGCAAGGGCCGCCCGGGCAATCGGGCGGCCCTTTGCTTTTGGCCGCCACCTGCCGCTTCCGCATTGTTGCCGTGAAGATGCGGGTTTTGTTTGCGCCCTGCCTCGCCCCCGTGTCACAGTTTCGTTACCTCGGCCGGAATGCTCTGGCCCGCGGTGCAAGCAACGGGGTGCCAGTCAAGGAGTGCAGGCAGTGACAGCCATCATAGGTTTTCTGAATAAGGTCTTCTGGGGTTATGTGCTGATCTACGGTCTGATCGCCGTCGGCATCTACTTCACCATCCGTCTCCGCTTCCAGCAGATCCTGCGCTTTGGCGAGATGATGCGTTCGGTCACCGCCGCACCGGCCGGTGACCGGGGCGGCATCTCGCCGTTTCAGGCGCTTTGCACCAGCCTTGCCTCGCGCGTGGGCACCGGCAACATCGCCGGCGTGGCCGTCGCGCTGGTTCTGGGCGGCCCGGGCGCGATCTTCTGGATGTGGGTCGTTGCCTTCGTCGGCATGGCCACGGCCTATGCCGAATCCACCCTGGCGCAGCTTTACAAGGTGCGGGAAGCAGGCAGCGAAGCCGATGCCGTCTATCGCGGCGGCCCGGCCTTCTATATCGCGCACGGCCTTGGCCTGCCCTGGCTGGGCGCCGTCTTCTCGGTCTGCCTGATCCTGTCCTTCGGTCTGGTGTTCAACGCGGTGCAGGCCAATTCCATCGCCGATGCGATGACCGGCGCCTTCGGGATTCCGAAGCCCGTCACCGGCCTTGCACTGGCCGCGCTGACCGCCATCGTCATCTTCGGCGGCATCCGCCAGATCGCCCGCGTGGCCGAATATGTGGTGCCCTTCATGGCCGGCATCTACATTCTGGTCGCGCTCTTCGTGCTGGTGACGAACCTGACCGAAGTGCCCGCCATGCTGTATCACATCGTCGCCAATGCCTTCGGCCTTGCCGAAGCGGCGGGCGGCGTGGCCGGCGGTCTGGCCGCGGCCATGCTGAACGGCGTCAAGCGCGGCCTCTTCTCGAACGAGGCCGGCATGGGTTCGGCGCCGAACATCGCCGCCGCCGCCTCGCCCAACCCGCACCACCCCTCCAGCCAGGGCTTCGTGCAGGCGCTTGGCGTCTTCATCGACACCATCCTGATCTGCACCTGCACCGCGCTGATGATCCTGTTGTCCGGCGTCTATACCCCCGGAGGAGAGCTGACCGGCACCCAACTGACCCAGGCCGCGATGCAGGAACATATCGGCGGCATCGGAAGCTGGTTCGTGGCGGTGGCGATCTTCTTCTTCGCCTTCACCTCGATCATCGGCAACTATGCCTATTCGGAAATGGCGATGTCCTTCCTGGGCATCGGCAACCGCACCGGGCTGACCATCCTGCGCTCGCTGGTGCTGGCCATGGTAATCTGGGGCGCGTTGCAGGCGGTCTCCACCGTCTTCGATCTGGCCGATGCCTCGATGGGGCTGATGGCCACGATCAACCTGATCGCCATCCTCGCCCTGTCGGGCACCGTGGTAACGCTGACGCAGAACTACTTCCGCCAGCGCGATGCCGGGCGGGAACCGCGGTTCCACATCGCCGATCACCCCGAGATCGCCCGCGGGGTGGATGCCGACATCTGGAAGTGACGCCGCCCCGGCTGCGCGTCTGAACGGGGGCCTCGCCGGCAACGGCGGGGCCCTTCCCCTTGCATTCGCGGCCCCGCCCCGCTAACCCCGGACCGGAATTTTACCCGGAGTCCCCGATGGATCTGACCGACATCCGTGGCAAGTACATCGCAGCCGTGGCCGGCGCCGCGGGCGAGGCTGCGCTGGAAGAGGTGCGCGTCGCTGCCCTTGGCAAGAAGGGCGAGATTTCGGCCCTGATGGCCACGCTGGGCCGCATGGACCCCGACGAACGCAAGGCCGCCGGCGCCCAGCTCAACGCGCTGAAAGACGAAATCGACGCCGCGCTGCGCGCCCGCAAGGCCGCGCTGGCCGATGCCGCGCTGGATGAACGCCTGCGCGCCGAGTGGCTGGATGTCACGCTTCCCGCCCGCCCGCGCCGCATGGGCACCATCCACCCGGTCAGCCAGGTGATGGACGAACTGACCGCCATCTTCGCCGACATGGGCTTTGCCGTCGCCGAAGGCCCGCAGGTCGAATCCGACTGGTACAATTTCGATGCGCTGAACATCCCGCCGGAACACCCCGCGCGGCAGGAACATGACACGTTCTTCATGGCCCGCGCGGAAGGCGACAACCGCCCGCCGCATGTGCTGCGCACCCACACCAGCCCGGTGCAGATCCGCGCGCTGCAAACCATGGGCACGCCGCTGCGGGTCATCGCGCCCGGCCGCGTCTACCGCATGGACATGGACCAGACCCACACGCCGATGTTCCATCAGGTCGAAGGCATCGCCATCGACCGCGACATCAGCATGGCCAACCTGAAATGGACGCTGGAGGAATTCTGCCGCGCCTTCTTCGAGGTGGATCAGGTGGAACTGCGCTTCCGCGCCAGCCATTTCCCCTTCACCGAACCCTCGGCCGAAGTGGACATCCGCTATTCCAACGTCGGCGGCCAGCTTCGCATCGGCGAAGGCGACAAGTGGATGGAGATCCTTGGTTCGGGCATGATGCACCCCAAGGTGCTGCAGGCCGCCGGCGTGAACCCCGACGAATGGCAGGGCTTCGCCTTCGGCATGGGCATCGACCGCATCGCCATGCTGAAATACGGCATCCCCGACCTGCGCGCCTTCTTCGAAAGCGACCTGCGCTGGCTGAAACACTACGGCTTCAGCGCGCTGGACGTGCCCGATCTGCCGGGCGGACTGAGCCGGTGAGAAGGGACGAGGAGCACACCAAGCTGGAAATCTAGCGACTGCCCCTTCCCCTTGGCGCAAATACCCTGCGGGGGTGCGGGGGTGCAAAACCCCCGCCGGCGCTACCGCTGTGCCGCCGCCCGCCCGGCCCAGCGCCCGGTGGCCCAGCAGCCCGTCAGCAGGTAGCCGCCGGTCGGCGCTTCCCAGTCCAGCATCTCGCCGCAGGCAAAGACGCCGGGCAAGGCGCGCAGTTCCAGACCGTCGGTCAGGCTGTCGCGCGTGATGCCGCCCGCGACCGAGATCGCCTCGTCCAGCGGCCGGGGGCCGGCATGGCGCACCGGCAGCGCCTTGACCGCCTGCGCCAGCGGCAGGCCCTGCCCCCATTCCCGCAGCAGCGCCGCCGTGCCCGGCGCCAGCCCCAGCTTGCGCAGCCGGTTCGCGGTGCTTTCGCCCGGCTTCATCCGCGCCAGCCGGGCCGCGACCTCGGCCCCGCTCACATCGGGCATCAGGTCCAGCACCAGCGCCGCACCGTCGCGCACTGGGCGGGACACCGCATAGATCCCGCCGCCTTCCAGCCCGCGGGCGGAAATCACGAACTCGCCGCGCGAAACCGCCTGGCCCGCGTGCAAGGCCGCGCCCTTGACCGCCGTGCCGAACCAGCGCGCCATGGGCGGCGACCAGTCCACCGCCAGCCCCATGTTCGCCGGCTTCCACGGCGCCACCCCGACACCGCGCCCTTGCAGCCACGGCACCCAGGCCCCGTCCGACCCCAGCCGTGCCCAGCTTGCCCCACCCAGCGCCAACACTGTGACGCGCGGGTGCAGCACCTGCACACCGTCCGGCGTGTCGAAGCGGAACCCGTCGCCGTCAAACCCCGCCCAGCGCCAGCGCGTGCGCAGCTCCACCCCCGCCGCGGCCAGCCGCTGCAACCAGGCCCGCAGCAGGGGCGAGGCCTTCATCGCCACCGGAAACACCCGCCCCGACGATCCGGTGAACACCTCCTGCCCCAGCCTCCGGCACCAGTCCTGCACCTCGGCCGGGCCAAAGGCGGCCAGCATCGGCGCCAGCCAGGCGGTGTCGTACCGGGTCACGAAATCGGCCAGCGGTTCCTGTTTGGTGACGTTCAGCCCGGATTTCCCGGCCATCAGCAGCTTGCGCGCCGGGCTGGGCCTGGCTTCGGCCACCAGCACGCGCCGTCCGGCGGCGGCAAGTTCCCCGGCCGCCATCAGCCCTGCCGGACCGGCCCCGATCACCAGCGCATCGCATCCGGTCACGTCATCCAAACCCCAGATCCCCTGCCCAAGCTGCCCCCCGCCGCGCACCGGGGATCAGACCATCGCCTTGATCGCCGCCCCATGCGCCGCCGTGGCCGCCAGCGCATCGGCGCACAGCGCGCGGGCAGCGCCCAGCAGCCCCTCGCCCGCCACGATCCGGTCGATCAGCCCCCAGGCCAGCGCCTCGTCCGCGCCGATCTTCTGCCCCGCCAGCAGGATCATCTTCGCCCGCGCCGGCCCCACCAGCGCCGCCAGACGCGCCGGGTCCGAAGGCTGCGGCCGGTAACCCAGCTTCATCACCGGGTAAAAGAAATTCGCCCCCGGCACCGCGATGCGGCAATCGCAGGCCAGCGCAATGCCGAAGGCGCCGCCCGCCAGCGTGCCGTTCAGCGCCGCCACCGTCAGCCCGGGAAACGCCGCCACCGCGCCCGAGGCGCGTTCCCAGACCGGATCGGTCGCCAGACCTGCCTTCGCCGCCTCAAGATCGGCCCCGGCGGAAAACACCTTGCCCTCGCCGGTCAGGATCAGCGCCTGCGCGCCCGCCACCGCCGCCCCTTCGGCGGCCTCGGCCACCGCCGCCAGCATCCCTGCCGTCAGCGCATTCGCCTTGTCCGGGCGGTTCAGCCGCACAATCCGCAACCGCCCTTCGTCCTGAACCGCAATCATTCCCGCCTCCGCATCCGCTTGCGGCCCCGCCATAGCCTGCCGCGCGCGCCGCACCAAGCCCCAAGGCCGTCCCGGCAAACCCCACTTGACGCCACCTGCGGCACAACGGACCATAGGCGCTGTATTTCATCCATGAGGCTTTCGTCATGAAACACTGGCAGCTTTCGGGCAGCACCGCCCTTGTCCTTCTGCTTACGGCCCCCGCAGCCCTTGCTGTCACCCCCGAAGAGGTCTGGGACAACTGGCAAAAGCTGGTTGCCGCCTCGGGCGAGCTGACCGCCGGTGCCACGCAGCGCAACGGCGACACGCTGGAAGTGACCGGCCTGACCTTCACGGCGAAGAACGTCGAGGAAGGCACCACCTTCTCGACCACGCTTGACCGCCTTGCCTTCCGCGATCGCGGCGACGGCTCGGTCGAGATCACCCTGCCCGAGACCTATCCCTTCACCGTGACGGGTGCCGAGGCGGATGCACCGGCCTCCTTCACGGTCAAGACCGTGGGCACCGGCCTGTCGATTGTCGCCTCGGGCACCGCCGAAGCCACGAATTACGACTATGCCGCCACCGAATATGCCGTGACCGCCGACAGCTTCAAGACGGCTGACGGCAAGGCGATTGATCTGGTCGTCAAGGCCGCGATGAAGGAACTGGCCGCGAAATACGCCGTCACGCCGGGGGCCGCCGGCACCGCGATCGAATCGTCGGGAAGCGTTGCCTCGACCGTGGTCGATGTCGCGGCGAAAGACGCCGAAAAGGGCACCGATGTCACCGCCAGCGTCACGGTCGGCGCCTCGACCGGCACCAGCAAGGCCGTGCTGGTGGATCAGGCGCTGATGGCGAACATGTCCACCGCGCTGAAGGCCGGGTTCATGGTCGATGGCGGTTCCACCGTCGGCCCCGTGACCATCAAGGTCAACGCCACCGAAGCGGGCAAGCCCACCGCCTTCGATGCCACGCTGGGCGGCGCGAAATTCAAGGTCGCGCTTGACAGCCAGCGCGTCGATTACGGCTTCGGCATGACCGATGTCGCCGCCTCGCTGTCCAGCCCGGACGTGCCGGTTCCCGATGCCTCGGCCGCCTTTGGCGAGCTGGCTTTCGGCGTCAAGCTGCCGGTCGCCATGACCGACACGCCGCAGGATTTCACCGCCCTGTTCAAGCTGGCCGACCTGACCGCCGCCGATGGCCTCTGGGCGCTGTTCGACCCGGGCGCCCAGCTCAAGCGTGATCCGGCGACGCTGATCCTTGACCTCAAGGGTCAGGGCCGCTGGACGGCTGACATCATGGACCCGGCGGTTCAGGAACAGGCCGCCCCCCCGCTGGAACTGGCCTCGCTTGACCTGTCCGAAGTGCTGTTCAAGGCGCTTGGCGGCGAAATCAACGCCACCGGCGGGCTGACCTTCGACAACACCGATCTGGCCACCTATGGCGGCGTTCCGGCCCCCACGGGCAAGATCGTGGCCAACCTCAAGGGCATCAACGCGCTGATCGACACCGCCGTGTCGATGGGCCTTGTCCCCGAGGACGAAGTGATGGGCATCCGCATGGGTCTGGCGATGTTCGCCAAGCCGGGCGCCGGCCCCGACGAGCTGGTCTCCGAGATCGAGTTCAAGGACAAGCACCTGTTCGTCAACGGCCAGCAGTTGCAATAACACCCCCGAAAGACACAGGGGCGGCGGCACGCAAGCCGCCGCCCCGTTCATTTGTGCAAGGGTCGCCCCCGATGGTCCGTCTTCCCCTGACCGCCACCCTGCTGCTGGCGCTTTCCACCCCTGCCCTGGCCGGGGTGACGGCAGATCAGCTTTGGCAGGCCATGCGCAATGCCGCCGCGGCTGGCCAAGGCACGCTGACCGCCCGGGAACAGCGCAGCGGCAGCCAGCTTGTGCTGACAGGTCTGGCCTGGCAGCCCGACCTGTCGCAATCGGGCGTCCTGCGGATCGACCGGATGACCCTGACCGAAAACCCCGACGGGTCGGTCTCGGTGATCCTGCCGCCCGAATTTCCGCTGACCATCCTTCCCGATCCTGCCGCGCAGTCCACTCCGGTGGTCTTCAACGTCGCCGCGCCCGATCTGGCGGTCACCATCCGCGGCCTTGGCGACACCGCCGATGTCGCGGCCAGCGCCAGTTCAATCTCGGCCACGCTGGACGAAGCCTCGCTCCGCCGCCCCGAGGTGGAGGGCACCGCCACTGCCGCACTTGCCGCCGCCGATCTTGCGCTGCATTACCGTCAGGATCTGGCCGCACCCGCCGCAAGCGTGGACGGGGCGGTATCGCTGGGGGCGCTTCATGCCGAGCTGCGGATCGACACGCCGCAGAACGGCAAGGGTACGCTCAACCTTGACCTTGCCGCCCTTGCCGGCCACCTGCGCGCCCATCGCCCGGCCTCGGCTGCCCCGCCCCATTCCCCGGACACCCCGCCCGATCTGCCCGCCACCATCGCGGCCTTTGCCGACGGCATGTTCCTTGACGCCGGCCTGACGCACGGCGCCGTTGCCCTGCTGCTGGATGTGGTCAACCCGCAGGATGGCCCGGTCTATCTTGATCTTGCCGCGGAAAGCGGCCGCAACCTTCTGCGGGTCGACGGCACCGCCGCCGGCTTCGACACCACCCTTGGCCCAACCCGCTTTGCCATGCGGTTGAGCGACCCCGCCGCGCCGATCCAGAATATTGACTTCAGCCTTGCCGAATACAGCACCACCGCCAGCCTTGGCCTGGGCGATCTGGTCAGCCCGCAGCCGTGGTCGGCCAGCCACCGCATCCTTGACCTGGCGCTGTCGGAAAACCTGTGGTTGCTGGCCGACCCCGGCGCCGCCCTGCCGCATGATCCGCTGACCCTGTCGATTGGCCTGTCCGGCCTCTGGTCGCTGGACCCGGCCGCGCTGCGCCCCGGCTGGGTCGCCCCGCCCCCCGACGCGCCGCCGCCGCTGACCACGCTGACCATGGCGCTGGACGATCTGCTGGTTCAGGCTGTCGGCGCCCGGCTGACCGGCAAGGGCGGGCTGTCCTTCGACATGGCGGACACCACCACCTTCGACGGCGCGCCGCTGCCCACAGGCCGCATCGACCTTGCCGCCACCGGCATCAACACCCTGATCGACCGGCTTGTCGCCATGGGCCTTGTCTCGCCCGATGATCTGACCGGCCTGCGCTTCGGCCTGATGGCGATTGCCCGCGCCGGGGCCGAACCGGACAGCCTGACCACCGCGCTTGAGTTCCGCGACAAGGGCTTCTGGCTGAACGGCGTCAAGATCCGCTGATCCATTCACCTGCGCATGATGCTTGCGGCGGGGGGCGCGGCAGACTACCTGACATCCGCGCCCCCCGCGCGACGAAGGAGCTGCGACCGATGCCCACCCCTGCCCTGCCGGACCTCGCCGCCGCCCTGCTGGATGCCGCGCGCAAGGCCGGCGCCGAAGCCGCCGACGCCATGGCCATTTCCGACAATGCCCTGACCATTGATCTGCGGCAGGGCCGACTGGAACAGGCCGAACGGTCGGAAAGCCTTGAGGTTGGCCTGCGGGTGCTGATCGGCGGGCGGCAGGCCTGCGTTTCGGCCTCGGACACCGCGCCCGCCACGCTGACGGCGCTGGCCGAACGCGCCGTCGCCATGGCGCGCGAGGCGCCGGAAGACCCCAGCGCCGGGCTGGCCGATGCGGCCGATCTGGCGCGCGGCTGGGATGTGGCGGCCCTTGAACTGGCCGATGACACGCCCGACCCCAGCGCCGCCGCGCTGGAAGCCGCCGCCCGCGATCTGGACAGCGCCGCAATGGCGGCGGGCGGCGTTGCGCAGGCCGAATCGACCGCCGCCTTTTCGCGCCGCGCCGTGTTCCTGGCGCAAAGCAACGGCTTTGCCGGCGGCTATGGCCGCACCGGCCATTCCCGGTCGGTCACCGCCTTCTGCGGCACCGGCACCGGGATGGAGCGGGACTGGGCCGGCGAAACCCGCACCCATGGCGCCGATCTGCCGGGAGCCGCGTCCATCGGCCGCCTGGCCGCCGAACGCGCCCGCGCCCGGCTTGGCGCCGTCAAGCCGCCGACCGGCCGCTTCCCCGTGGTCTATGACGAACGGGTGGCGGCCAGCCTGATCGGCCACCTGCTTTCGGCCATCAACGGCAGCGCCATCGCCCGGGGCGCAAGCTGGGCGCGTGACCTGCTGGGTCAGCCGGTGCTGCCACCCGGCCTGTCGCTGACCGAAGATCCGCACCGCCCGCGCAGCGGCGCCTCGCGCCCCTTCGATGCGGAAGGCCTGCCCACCGCCGCCCGCGCACTGGTGCAGGACGGCGTTCTGCAAGGCTGGGTGCTGGACCTGGCCACCGCCCGCCGCCTGGGCCTGCGCTCCACCGCCAATGCCAGCCGCGGGCCGGGGGCGCCGCCCTCGCCCTCCACCACCAACGTCGATCTGACGCCCGGCCTGCAAAGCCGCGCCGATCTGCTGTCGGCCATGGGCACCGGCCTGCTGATCACCGGCATGATCGGCCAGACCATCAGCCCCACCACGGGCGATTATTCGCGCGGCGCCTCGGGCTATTGGGTGGAAAACGGCCGCATCTCGCATCCGGTGAACGAATGCACCGTCGCCGGCAACCTGCGCGACATGCTGCTGCGGATCGTGCCCGCCAATGACGCCCGCCCGCACCTGTCGCTGCGGGTTCCTTCGCTGCTGATCGACGGGATGACCCTTGCCGGCGCCTGAGCCCACGCCCGACCAAGACCTTGCGCTTCTGGCCGATGCGGCGGCGGCGGCCGGGCCGCTGGCCCTGTCGTTCTGGCGCAACGCGCCGCGCGCCTGGGACAAGGCCGGCGATCAGGGCCCGGTGTCCGAGGCCGATCTGGCCGTGGATGCCCTGCTCAAGGCCACGCTGCGCGCCGCCCGCCCCGGCTATGGCTGGCTGTCCGAGGAAACGCCCGACGATCCGGTCCGGCTGGGCCATGACCGGGTGTTCATCATCGACCCGATCGACGGCACCCGCGCCTTTCTGGCGGGCGAAGACGGCTTTGCCCTGTCGCTGGCCGTGGCGCAGGCGGGGCGGGTGACGGCGGCGCTGGTTCACCTGCCGGCGCGGGGCGCAACCTATGCCGCCACGCAGCACGGACCCGCCACCCGCAACGGCAACCCCATCGCCGCCAGCCCGCGCCAGGATCTGACCGGCGCCGATGTGCTGGCCAACCGCGCCTCGCTGGCGCCCGAGCTGTGGCCCGGCGGGGTGCCCGACCTCAAGCGCAGCTTCCGCACCTCGCTGGCCTGGCGGCTGTGCCGGGCGGCCGAAGGGCGGCATGACGCGATGCTCACCTTCCGCGACACCTGGGAATGGGACATCGCCGCCGGCTGCCTGATCGCCGAACGCGCCGGCTGCCGGGTGACAGACCGCACCGGCGCGCCCATCCGCTTCAACGCCCCGCAACCGCGCGCCGCGGGCGTGATCGCCGCCCCGCCCGCGCTGCACGGCGCCCTGCTGACGCATCTGCACCCGCCCGCCGCCCGCTGATCCGGGGGCCCCCATGGGGCCGGCCCCCCCTTCATCTGTCCATAAATATCCCGGGGGCGCGCGGGGGCTGGCCCCCGCCGTCGCGCCACAGGACCGGCCAAAGAAAAAGGCGCCCGCAAACCACGGGCGCCTCTTCAGATTCTATCTGCCGACCTCAGCTCCGCGGCTTTTTCGGCGGGGCAAAGCGCTTCGAGGTGTCGCGCGCGTCGGTCTTGGGGGCTGCGGGCTTCTTCGCGGCAAAGGGCCGGCTTTCCGCCCCGCCGTGGCTCTTGCCACCCCAGCTCTTGGCGCCGTCCTTTGCCCCGGCCGGTTTGCGCGGCCGGTCGCCGCCCTCGGGGCGCGCCTCGCGCGGTTTCCACTCGGCCTTGGGGGCCGGACGGTCGCCATCGGCGCGGCCCTTGTAGCCGGTGCCTTCGGCGGCATGGCTCTTGTAGCCGGCCGCACGCGCCGGTTTGCCCGCCGCACCGCCGCCATGCGACTTGAACCCGGCGGACCGATAGGGCGCCTTGCCCTCGGCCGGGGCGCTGCGTTCGGCACGGTCATCCGGCGTCCAGCGCGGCTTTTTCGCCGGTTCGCCCTCGCGGCTTTCGCGGGCCACCCAGGGCTTGCGCGGCGCCTCCTCGGCGCGCGGCTTGCGCGGGGCATCGCCGTCGCGCGGGGTCCAGGGCTTCCGCGGTGCGTCGCCGTCCCGCGGGGCGCGCGGCTTGCGGTCATCGCCACCGTCGCGCGGAGCCCAGGGCTTGCGCGGGGCATCGCCCTCGCGGGCCGCCCAGGGTTTGCGCGGCGCATCACCGTCCCGCGGGGCGCGCGGCTTGCGGTCATCGCCGCCGTCACGCGGCGCCCAAGGCTTGCGCGCGGCGCCTTCCTCGCGCGGCTTCCAGGGCTGCCGCTCTTCCCCACCTTCGGGCCGCTTGGCCCAGGGCTTGCGGGCCGGGGCCGCCTCGGCCGCGCCTTCGCCGTCTTCGACAAAACGCGAAGGCTTCGGCCGGTAGGCCGGCTTTTCCCGGTCATCGCGGCGGGGCGCGGGGCGGTTCAGGTCCGGCTCGCCGGCCATCCGTTCCATCTGAAGACCGGGTTCGATCTCCAGCGTCTGGCCAAAGCGCGGCGCGGCGGCTTCGGCGATCTGGATATAGGTCACCTCCTGCTGCACGCGGATCGCGCCGATGGAATCCTTGGCGATGCCGCCCGCCTCGCAGACCTTGGGCAACAGCCAGCGCGCCTCGGCGCGGCCGGTATGGCCCACGGTCAGCCGGAACCACACCGCGGCCCCGAACTCGCCCCGCGGGCGGGCCGGTGCGGGGGCGGCCGGCATCGGCTCATCCGACAGGACTTCGGGCGCGGCACGCCCCTTGCGCCACATCCGCACAAAGCCCGCCGCCACCGCTTCGGCCGAATGCTTGTCAAGGATCGCCTCGATCAGTGCTTCTTCTTCCGCCTCGGGGGCGGCCAGCACCAGATCGGCCAGCAGCCGCGAATCCTCGCGCGCCTGCACCTCTTCGGCGGTCGGCGGCTTGCCCCATTCGGCCGTTACCCTCGCGCCTTGCAGAATACGGTTCGCCTTGCGGAATTCCGCCGTGGGCACCACCAGCACCGAAAGCCCCTTGCGCCCGGCCCGGCCCGTCCGGCCCGAACGGTGCAGCAGCGTTTCCGGGTTGGTCGGCAGATCGGCGTGGATCACCAGTTCCAGACCCGGCAGGTCAATGCCGCGCGCGGCCACGTCGGTGGCGATACAGACCCGTGCCCGCCCGTCCCGCAGCGCCTGCAGGGCGTGCATCCGCTCGCTCTGGCTCAGTTCGCCAGACAGCGCCACGGCCTGGAAGCCCCGGTTCACCATCCGCGCGAACAGGTGGTTCACATTGGCCCGCGTCTTGGCGAAGACAATCGCCGTCGGCGCCTCGTGATAGCGCAGCAGGTTGAAGATCGCCGGTTCCTTGTCGCGGTTCGCGACGCTGACCGCCTGATATTCGATGTCGGCGTGCTGCGAGGATTCGCCCTGGGCCACAACACGCAGCGCATCCTTCTGATAGGTGCGCGCCAGCTTCTCGATTTCCTTCGGCACCGTGGCCGAGAACATCAGAACCCGCTTTTCATCAGGGGCCGAGCCGAGCAGGAATTCAAGGTCTTCGGCGAAGCCCATGTCCAGCATCTCGTCGGCCTCGTCCAGCACCACGGCCTTCAGCGCCGACAGGTCAAGGCTGCCGCGTTCCACATGGTCGCGCAGCCGGCCCGGCGTGCCGACAACGACATGCGCGCCACGGTCCAGCGACCGGCGTTCGGTGCGGTAGTCCATGCCGCCCACGCAGGATGCCAGTTGCACCCCGGCCTCGGCGTAAAGCCATTCGAATTCGTGCTTCACCTGCAAGGCCAGTTCGCGCGTCGGCGCGATCACCAGCGCCAGCGGCTTTTCCGCCGGCAGCAGCCGCTCAACCCCGCCCAGCACTTCCGGCGCCATGGCCAGACCAAAGGCCACGGTCTTGCCGCTGCCGGTCTGCGCGCTGACCAGAAGGTCACGCCCCGCCGCCTCGGGCACCAGCACTGCCTCCTGCACCGCAGTCAGCGCCTCATAACCCTTCGATGCCAAAGCCGCCTGCAGCGGCCCGGCTACCCGTTCCATATCCATTCTCTGTCCTGTCCGGGGGGCAGCGCCCCCTCATATGAAGCCAAACGGCCTCATCACCCCCGCCACATCCTTGCCAAGCGGATGCAGCCCCGGGACTTCACAGGCCATCCGGGGGCCATACACGGGTTTTCACCCGCTGTATAGGGAACACCGGCCGGTTGTTTGCCGGCGGACGTAACGCAAGGTCAGGCCGGCCGGCCAAGCTGCCCGCGCTGCGCGCCGGTCTGGCCCCTGTCCAGCAGCCAGTGATCCAGAATGACGCAAGCCATCATCGCCTCGCCCACCGGCACCGCTCGGATGCCGACGCAGGGGTCGTGGCGGCCCTTTGTCACCACCTCGACCGCCTCGCCCGCCAGGTTGACCGACTGGCGCGGCGTCAGGATCGACGAGGTCGGCTTGACCGCGAAGCGGCACACCACCGCTTGCCCGGTCGAGATGCCGCCCAGGATGCCGCCCGCATGGTTCGACCCGAAGCGCAGCCCCTGCGGCCCCATCTCCATTTCGTCGGCGTTCTCGACCCCGGTCAGACCCGCCGCCGCGAAGCCGGCCCCGATCTCGACCCCCTTCACCGCGTTGATCGACATCATCGCCCCGGCCAGATCCTGATCAAGTTTGCCATACAGCGGGGCGCCCAGCCCGGCCGGCACGCCCTCGGCCACCACCTCGACCACGGCGCCCACCGAATTGTGGTCCTTGCGAAGCTGGTCCAGATGCGCAGCCCAGGCTTCCGCCGCCACCGCATCGGGGCACCAGAACGGGTTGCGCTCGATCTCGGCGGCGTCGAACCGGCTGCGGTCAATGGCCAGCTTGCCCAGTTGCACCATATAGCCGCTGATCCGCACCTCGGGCGCCACGGCCGCCAGCACGGCCCGCGCCACGCCCCCCGCCGCCACCCGGCTGGCGGTTTCGCGGGCGCTGGACCGGCCCCCGCCGCGCGGATCGCGGACGCCATACTTCAGGTGATAGCTGATGTCGGCATGTCCGGGGCGGAACGCCTCGGCGATGTTGCTGTAATCCTTGGAGCGCTGGTCGGTGTTCTCGATCATCAGCAAAATCGGTGTGCCGGTCGTCACCCCCTGATAGACGCCGGACAGGATGCGCACCTGATCCGCCTCCTGCCGCTGGGTCACGAACCGCGACTGCCCCGGTTTGCGCCGGTCCAGCCAGGGTTGCAGATCGGCCTCGGACAGCGGCACGCCGGGCGGGCAGCCATCCACCACGCAGCCAATCGCCGGCCCGTGGCTTTCGCCCCAGGTCGTCACGCGGAACAGATGGCCAAAGGTGTTGAGGCTCATGTCACTCTCCCAAATCCCGTTCGGGCATAGGGCGCGTCAGACTTTGCTTCAAGCCCCTCTTGAATTCCTGCATCGTCCCCTTACCTTACCCTCGCGGGACGGGCCCCTCTGACGACGCAAGTCGTGATGTCGGACCGCATCGAGACTGCGCTCGATGTCAGCCCGGCACCCTGCCCCTGAAAAGGCTGACCTCTCGACGCGACAACAAATGAGAGGCGGATGGGGATGGAATTCCTGTTATTACTGTTCATGGGCAAGCCGGTCTGGATGTGGCTTGTCTTTCTGGGCATCGTTCTTGCCCTGCTGGTTCTGGATCTTGGCGTGTTCAACAAGACCGACCACGAAATCGGCGTTGCCGAAAGCCTGAAGATGTCGGCCTTCTACATCACGCTGGGCGTGGCCTTCTCGGCCTTCGTCTGGTGGCAGATCGACGCCGAAGCCGCGAAACTGTATCTGACGGCCTTCGTGGTGGAAAAGACGCTGGCGATGGACAACGTGTTCGTCATCGCGCTGATCTTCAGCTTCTTCGCCATCCCGCGCCAGTATCAGCACCGTGTCCTGTTCTGGGGCATCCTGGGCGTGATCGTGCTGCGCGGCATCATGATCGGCCTGGGTGCGACGCTGGTCGCCCAGTATCACTGGGTTCTCTACATCTTCGCGGCCTTCCTGATTGCCACCGGCATCAAGATGCTGGTGACCGAGGAAAAAGAGATGGACATCAGCCAGAACCCGATTCTGCGGTTCATGCGGCGCCGGATGAACGTCACCGACAAGCTGCACGGCAACGCCTTCTTCGTGAAGGAGCCGCATCCCCGCACCGGCAAGCTGATCACCTTTGCCACCCCGCTGTTCCTGGCGCTG
This sequence comes from Pseudogemmobacter blasticus, assembly GCF_003071405.1. Classification (NCBI taxonomy): domain Bacteria; kingdom Pseudomonadati; phylum Pseudomonadota; class Alphaproteobacteria; order Rhodobacterales; family Paracoccaceae; genus Pseudogemmobacter; species Pseudogemmobacter blasticus. Next base: position 2,028,300 of record NZ_CP020470.1, read on the forward strand.
GTGATGGTGGAACTGGCCGACCTTGTGTTCGCGGTTGATTCGGTGCCCGCGGTGTTTGCCATCACCACCGACCCGTTCATCGTCTATACCTCGAACATCTTCGCCATCCTTGGCCTGCGGGCGCTTTACTTCGCGCTGGCGGCGATCATCCACCGCTTCCACTATCTCAAATATGCGCTGGCGATCCTGCTCGTGTTCATCGGGTCCAAGATCTTTGTCGCCGACCTGATGGGTTGGGAAAAGTTCCCCGCCAACTGGTCGCTGGCGATCACCTTCGTGATCCTTGCCGCCGGTGTCCTGTGGTCGCTGTGGAAGACGCGCAGCGACAAGCTGGAACAGCACGGCTGATACCACCTGCATCGGCGGCCCTTGCGTCGGCCGCCGATGCCCCTATGCTGACCGATACCTCGGGGTGCCTGGCAACAGGCTGAGATGCAGCGATGCGGACCCGTTGAACCTGAACCGGATCATACCGGCGGAGGGAAGGTGCATCGGAATCCTCCATGCCCGGCCACCCGTCGCCACCATGGAGGACCATATGAGACCCCCCTTCCTTGCGGCGACCGTCGTTTTCCTTGCGGCCACGGCCGCAACCGCGGAAACGCCTGTCCTGACCGTTCTGACCTATGACAGCTTCGTCAGCGAATGGGGCCCCGGCCCCGCCGTGGAAAAGGCGTTCGAGGAAACCTGCGGCTGCGACCTGCGCTTTGTCGCCGCCGGCGATGGCGCGGCGCTGCTGTCGCGCCTGAAGCTGGAAGGTGCCGCCAGCGAGGCCGATGTCGTGCTGGGTCTGGACACCAACCTTGTGGCCGAGGCCACGGCGACCGGCCTGTTCGCGCCCCACGGCCAGCCCGCCGCCGCCGCGCTGCCGGTGCCTTATGACGACCCGCTGTTCCTGCCCTATGACTGGGGCTGGTTCGCCTTTGTCTATGACAAGACCAGACTGACCGCCCCGCCCGCCTCGTTCGAGGCGCTGGCGGCCAGCGATGTGAAGGTCGTAATTCAAGACCCGCGCTCATCGACGCCCGGGCTTGGGCTGCTGATGTGGGTCAAGGCCGCCTATGGCGACCGCGCCCCCGAGATCTGGAAAGGGCTGGCCGACAACATCGTGACCGTCACGCCCGGCTGGTCGGAATCCTACGGCCTGTTTCTTCAGGGCGAGGCCGACATGGTGCTGAGCTATACCACCTCGCCCGCCTATCACCGGATCGCGGAAAAGGATGACACCAAGGACTGGGCGCCCTTTTCCGAAGGGCATTCCCTTCAGGTCGAGGTGTCTGGCGTGCTGGCGGCCAGCGACCAGCCCGATCTCGCGCGGGCCTTCGTGGCCTTTACCCAGACCCCCGGCTTCCAGTCGGTGATCCCCAAAACGAACTGGATGTATCCGGCCTCGGCAACGACCTTGCCCGAGGGATTTGAAACTGCACGGCCCGAAAAATCGCTGCTGATAACGGCGGATGAGGCACGGGCGGCGCGTGACGGGGCGCTGGCGGAATGGCAAGCGGCGCTCGCGCAGTAGGGGCGCTGGCGGCGCTGATGGTGGCCGCGCCTCTGGGCGCGGTTGCCTGGTCGGCCGGGGGGCTGCGTCTTTCGCCCGCCGATCTGGCCGCGCTTCGCTTCACCCTGACGCAGGCGGTGCTGTCGGCGCTGGTCTCGATCCTTCTGGCGGTGCCGGTGGCCAGGGCGCTGGCACGGCGGCGGTTTCCGGGCCGCGGCGTGCTGATCACGCTGATGGGTGCCCCCTTCCTGCTGCCGGTGATCGTGGCGGTGCTGGGGCTGGTCGCCGTCTTCGGGCGGGCCGGCTGGCTGAACGGGGCGCTGGCGCTGGCCGGCTTGCCGCGCATGGATGTCTATGGCTTGCAGGGCGTGGTGCTGGCGCATGTGTTCCTGAACCTGCCGCTGGCCACCCGGATGATCCTGCAAGGCTGGCAGGCCATCCCGGCCGAACGGTTCCGGCTGGCCGAAAGCCTGTCATTCGGCCCGGCACAGATGGCGCGCTACCTGGAACGGCCGATGCTGGCCGAGGTGGTGCCCGGCGCGCTGGCCACCGTCTTCGCGGTCTGCCTCACCTCCTTTGCGGTGGCGCTGGTGCTGGGCGGCGGGCCGGGCGCGACCACGCTGGAACTGGCGATCTATCAGGCCGTGCGGTTCGAGTTCGACCTCAGCCACGCGGCGGGTCTGGCGCTGGTGCAGACGGCGCTTGGCGGGGCGGCGGCGCTGGCGGCATGGCGCATGGCGCGGGCGGCGGGGTTCGGCGCGGGGCTGCAGATGGCCCCGGCGCTGCGCGGCCCCGTGGGGTGGCGGCGCGGAGCCGATACGCTGGCCATCACGCTGGCGGCGGGGTTCCTGCTGCTGCCGCTGGGGGCGCTGCTGATCCGTGGCGTGCCCGGCCTGTTCCAGTTGCCCGACATGGTCTGGCTGGCCGCGGCGCGGTCCATTGCGGTGGCGCTGCTGTCCACCGCCGTGACCATCACCGCCGCGCTGATCCTGGCGCTGGCCGTCGCACGGGGCGGGCCGCGCTGGCTGGATCTGGCGGCCGCCTTGCCGCTGGCCACCAGCGGGCTGGTGCTGGGCACCGGGCTGTTCCTGATCGTGCAGCCGGTCATGGCGCCCACGCGGCTGGCGCTGCCCGTCACCATTCTGGTGAACGCCCTCTTGGCGCTGCCCTTCGTGTTTCGCCTGCTTCTGCCCGAAGCGCGGGCGCTTGAGGCAGGCTATGGCCGGCTGGCCGGCAGTCTGGGCCTGTCGGGTGCGGCCCGGCTTCGCCTGCTGACCCTGCCCCGGCTGGCACGGCCCATCGGCTTTGCCGCCGGGCTGGCGGCGGCGCTGTCGATGGGCGACCTTGGGGTGATCGCGCTCTTCGCCGCCGAACAGGGCGCAACGCTGCCGCTAGTGGTGCAGCGCCTGATGGGCGCCTATCGCACCGATGCCGCGGCAGGGGCTTCGCTTTTGCTGGTGGGGCTGAGTTTTGCCCTGTTCTGGGCCTTTGATGCAGGGGGACGTCGTGCTGCAGCTTGATCGCGTGGAACTGGCCCAGCCGGGCTTCCGGCTGACCGCCGACTGGTCGGTTCCCAAGGGGGCGCGGGTGGCGCTGATCGGGCCGTCGGGGGCGGGGAAATCCTCGCTTCTGTCGGCCATCGCGGGGTTCTTTCCGCCGGTGGGCGGTCATGTCCTGTGGAACGGCTCCGCGCTTGACGGGCTGGCGCCCGGCGAACGGCCGCTGTCCATCCTGTTTCAGGACCAGAACCTGTTTCCCCACCTGACCGTGGCGCAGAACGTGGGCATGGGCCTGCGCACCGATCTGCGCCTTTCGGCGGACCAGACCGCGCGGGTAACCGCCGCCCTGGCCCGCGTGGGGTTGGCGGGGCTGGAATCCCGCCGCCCGGCCGAGCTGTCGGGCGGCCAGCAGGGCCGCGCCGCGCTGGCACGGGTCTTGCTGCGCGCGCGCCCGCTTCTGTTGCTGGACGAACCCTTCGCCGCGCTGGGGCCTGCTCTCAAGACCCAGATGCTGGATCTTCTGGGCGATGTGGCCGGCGAAACCGACGCGACGGTGCTGATGGTGACGCATGACCCCGCCGACGCCCGCCGCTTTGCCGGGCTGACGGTGCTGGTCGAAGGCGGCACCGCCCACGCCCCGGCCCCGACCGAGGCCCTGTTCACCGCGCCCCCGCCAGAGCTGGCGGCCTATCTGGGCGCCGCCTGAAACGAAGAAAGCCCCGCCTGATGGTCAGGCGGGGCTTCCGGTTTCCGGGTTGTGGCCCAAAGGTCAGATGGTGACCTTCTTGCCCTTCACGCCGGCCCACAGCTTCTTGTTGGTCAGGAACAGCAGGGCCGACAGGACCACAAGGAAGGTCACGGCAATGAAGCCGGCCTGCTTGCGCGCCATCAGCTTGGGTTCCGCCGCCCAGTACAGGAACGAAGCGGCGTCTTCGGCCAGTTGGTCCAGCGTCGCCGGGGTGCCGTCGGCATAGGTCACCATGTCGTCCATCAGCGGCGGCGCCATGGCGATCCAGCTTCCGGGCACGGTGGAAATGCCATGCTCGTCCTTGCAGCTATCGGGCACACCGCCGTTCGGGAAGGCGCTGTTGTAGTAGTAGCCGTCAATCCCTTCCGGGGCGCAGGCCGGGTTTTCCTCGAAATGCGTCAGGATCGAGTAGATGTACTCGGGCCCGCCCATGCCGTTGAACAACTGGCTCATCCCGGTGCCATAAGGGCCGTGGAAGCCGGCGCGCGCCTTCGCCATGAGCGACAGGTCCGGCCCCATGCCATCGCCCGCACGCGACGGGAAATGGTCGGTCCATTCGCGCGGACGTTCTTCACCATCGGCCAGCGGCACGGCATCCAGACCTTCCGCATAGGCGCGGACCTGATCGGCCGGCAGTTGCGGACCACCCGGATCGGCCAGCGTGCGGATCGGCACATACTTCAGCCCGTGGCACGACGAGCAGATCTCGGTAAAGACCTGCAGGCCGCGCTGAAGCTGCATCTGGTCGAACTTGCCGAACGGGCCTTCATGGGCGAAGGCCTTGTCGGTGAATTCGACATGCGCCCCGGTCGCGGCCATTGCCGCGCCCGATGCAAGCACCAGCGCCGAAGTGGCAGAGAGTGCGATTTTCCTCATCATGGTCATCACCTTTCTCACTCGGCCGGATGCGTTTTCACGCCGTAGTGCGCGTTGAAGTCTTCCTCGATCGTGGCCGGCAGCGGCGTCGGCTTTTCGATCACGCCAAGCAGCGGCAGGATGATCAGGAAGTAGGCGAACCAGTAGGCCGACGCGATCAGCGAGATCGTGGCATAGGGCTCTTCCGCCGGCATGGCGCCGCACCACATCAGCAGCACGAAGTCGATCACCAGCAGCGCAAACCACCAGCGGAACATCGGGCGATACCGGCCCGACCGAACCGACGAGGTGTCAAGCCAGGGCGCCAGCGCCATGACCAGGATCGCGCCGAACATCGCCAGAACGCCGAAGAACTTGGCGTCAACGATGCCGAAGGTCAGCCAGTTCGCCGCGATCACCACCCAGACATCGGCGGTGAAGGCGCGCAGGATCGCATAGAACGGCAGGAAGTACCATTCCGGCACGATATGCGCGGGCGTCGCCAGCGGGTTCGCCTCGATATAGTTGTCGGGGTGGCCCAGGTAGTTGGGCATGAAGCCGACCACCGCGAAGAACACCACCAGCACAACGGCCAGGGCGAACAGGTCCTTGATCACGAAATAGGGCCAGAACGGCAGGGCGTCGCGGTTGGCTTCTTCCTTGGACCCACGGCGCACTTCCACCCCGGTGGGGTTGTTGTTGCCGGTGCTGTGGAAGGCCCAGACGTGAACGATGACCAGCGCCGCAATCACGAAGGGCAGCAGGTAGTGCAGCGAGAAGAAGCGGTTCAGCGTGGCATTGTCCACCGCCGGACCACCCAGCAGCCAGGTCTGGATCGGTTCGCCGATGCCCGGGATCGCGCCGAACAGGCCGGTGATCACGGTGGCGCCCCAGAACGACATCTGGCCCCACGGCAGCACATAGCCCATGAAGGCGGTGCCCATCATGCACAGGTAGATCAGCATCCCGATGATCCAGGTCACTTCCCGCGGCGCCTTGTGGCTGCCGTAGTAAAGACCACGGAAGATGTGCAGGTAGACGGCGAAGAAGAACAGCGAGGCGCCGTTGGCATGAAGGTAGCGCAGCATGTGGCCGCCGTTCACGTCGCGCATGATGTGTTCGACGCTGGCGAAGGCCAGGTCCACATGCGGGGTGTAATGCATGGCCAGGACAACGCCGGTGATGATCTGCAGCACCAGACAGAAGGCCAGGACGATACCCCAGATCCACATCCAGTTCAGGTTCTTGGGCGTCGGGATCATCAGGGTGTCATAGACAAGACCGATGATCGGCAGGCGGTTGTTCAGCCACTTTTCGGCGCCCGTCTTGGGCTCGTAATGGTCGTGCGGAATTCCGGACATGTGTTCTCGCCCCTCAGCCCAGCAGGATTGTGGTTTTGGTTTCGTCGGTGAACTTGACCAGCGGGATGTCAAGGTTCCGCGGCGCCGGTCCCTTGCGGATACGGCCGGCGGTATCGTAGTGCGACCCGTGGCAGGGGCAGAACCAGCCGCCGAAATCACCCGACTCATTGCCCATCGGCACGCAGCCCAGGTGGGTGCAGACGCCCATCATCACCAGCCATTCGCCGGCTTCGTCCAGCGTGCGGTTCTGGTCCGAGGCATCAGCCTCAGGCTTGTTCTTGTTCTCGGCGTTCTTGTCGATCAGGGTCGAAATGTCCACCGCGCGACCGGCGTCAATTTCTTTCTGGCTGCGCCGGCGGATGAACACCGGCTTGCCGCGCCATTTCACCGTCAACTGGGTGCCAACCTCGACGCCCGAGATGTCGACGAAGATCGACGACAGGGCCAGAACGTCGGCCGAGGGGTTCATCTGGTTCACCAGCGGCCAGACCGCCGCACCAGTCGCAACGACACCGGCGCCTGCCGTGGCGTAGTAAAGGAAATCGCGGCGTGTGCCTGCGGGGTCGTCAGCGTGGGACACGGTCATTTCTCCCTTGCAAGGCCACCGGGGACGGTCAGCCAATGAGAATCCGAGGCGGCGGTCGCCCGCAGCCCTGCGGTCGCGCTTGTAGCCAAGGGGGAACGGATCGTCCAGCGGACAAAGGGGCGCATATGCAGGTTTTCCCCTTGAAAGCCCCGCAGTGTTGCAGTTCGCCCGCGCCTTCACCCCACGGGTTGCGTGGCGGTCATGGCCGGTCGCTCCGAGAACTCGGCCTCCCATGCCGCCAGATCGGGATGGGCCGCCCGCCAGGCCCGGGCCGAGTGCCGGAAATCCAGATAGCCCAGCGCGCAGGCCACCGCGACCTGCCCCATATCCAGCGGGCCTTCCAGATGGTCCATCCAACGCCGTTCCAGCGTGTCCAGCGACCGGGCGATCTTGGCCCACTGGCCTTCCGTCCAGGCCTCGAACTGCCGGTCCTCGGGGCGGACCCGGGCCTCGTAGACCATCAGGATCGCGGCATCCAGAATCCCGTCCGCCGTCGCCTCCAGCGTCAGGGTCTGCCACAGGCGCGGCGCCGGCGGGTAAAGCCCCGCCCCGGCCATCGAATCAAGATAGCGGCAGATCACCCGGCTGTCATAGATCGCCTGCCCGTCATCGGTGACCAGCGCCGGAATCTTGCCCAGCGGGTTCTGATCCACCGGCATACTGCCCGGATCAACCGGGTTGCCCGCCACCGGGATCAGCTCCACCCCGGCAATCCCGGCCTCGGCGATCAGCACCATCACCTTGCGGACATAGGGCGAGGTCGGAGAGTGATACAGCTTCATATTGCCACTCCGTGCGTCCAGAGGGACAGCGATGGGCAGAATAAAGGGCGGAAATGGCGCATAGCAACCCCCGAAAGACTTTACCGACAACGCTAAGTCGGCAGGATGGGGCGCCCAATGAAACCCTTAGCTGTAAGGGGATCGCACCTTGCTCACCGACACCTCTCACTCTGCTTCAAAGAAGGCTTCCAGAGCATTAGAGAGACAAATCGGCACTCAGGAAACAGTTGGCAATCGTCTCGATCACAACCTGAATATTGATTAGCACCTTGCGCCAGAAGCAACCCTTACTCCATGTAATATACTGATATATTTGTATTTTTATTACGTTCCCTAGTGGATTCTGGTCGCAATCACCTTGAGCTGGCGTGGCAGCAGGCATGTTTTGGATTTGCGGCCACCAAGAATCCTGTATGATGTGGTTAGGAAAACATGGAGCACACTGAGTAGACACTCGCTAGTGCAAATTGGAAGGTGGGGGCGCGGAGCATAGGGATAGAATGATGAAATCTAGGTCGCTCCGACCTTGATCGTCGCCGCAACGGATGCGGCGCCCCTCAGAACAGGAGGTTCGCATGGTGTCCGTCAGGGCATATCAGCGAAGAAGGCTCGGAAAGCGGGAGCATGTGCAAGCACACACCCGCCGCTTCCCGAGGCCGCGACAGTTGACATTCCAATTCCTGTAGGCGTCGACTGCGCTTGAGGCCCGCGAAAGCGGGCCTCTTCATTTTGCACGGATCGCGATTCGAGGCAACCTCAGATTGCCTGAACCTTGCCGCCTAACGCATTGAATTCGCGTGACAACTGGCCGGAAGACAGCGTATTTCCCAATAAAATCAGACACCCGCCTCTTCACGGTATCGTTTGACCCCTTCTCAGGATCAGGCGGCTTTCGCCAATGGAAAAGGCCGCCGCGGTGTCCCGCAGGCGGCCTGTCCGTTGATCCAGCTTGCTGAAAGCGGCTCAGCCCTGACGGGCCTTGTAGCGCTTCTGCGTCTTGTTGATCACATAGACGCGGCCTTTGCGGCGCACGACCTGGCAATCGCGATGACGCGTCTTCAGCGAGCGGAGCGAGTTCGCAACCTTCATGGTCGTCTCCTTCCCTTTTCGCGGCGCGATCATTAGCGCCAGATGAAAACCGTTGCCCCTGTTGCCAGAGGCGGTGAATGGTGGGCGGTACTGGGATCGAACCAGTGGCCACTACGATGTCAACGTAGTGCTCTACCGCTGAGCTAACCGCCCGCCTGTCCTTGCGATTCCCCCGGTGTCCCCTTCGCACAAACGAAAAGGACGCGGGGCATCCGCGTCGGCGTGCGGGGTCTATACTGAGAGTCGTCTGCCGCTGCAAGGGGTTTTGGCTTTGGTGTGAAAGCCGTTATACCAAGGACATGAATTCCGGGGGCAACCCCGCCTGTTTTTCCCGAGGTGCCCTTGCCCGAGGCCGTTTCCTCTGCCGTCTACACGCTGCGTCGCCCCCGCCAGCAGACCACGCCCGTCGTGTTCGCCTCGCCCCATTCCGGCGCGGATTACCGGCCCGAATTCATGGCCCGTTCGGCGCTGGACCGGCGCACGATCCGCAGTTCGGAAGATGCCTTCGTGGACCGGCTGTTCGATCTGGCCCCGCAGATGGGGGCGCCGTTGCTGGCGGCCCGGGTGCCGCGCGCCTATATCGACCTGAACCGCGCCCCGGACGAGCTGGACCCCGCCGTGATCGAGGGGCTGGCGCGGGCTCCGCACAATCCCCGCATCGCGTCGGGTCTGGGGGTGATTCCCCGCGTGGTGGCCGGCGGGCGGGCCATCTATTCCGGCAAGCTGCCCCGATCCGAGGCAGAGGCCCGCATCCGGCACTGCTGGCAACCCTATCACACCGCGCTGGCCGGGCTGCTTGACGCCACCCGGCGCAGCTTTGGCGAGGCGCTGCTGATCGACTGCCATTCGATGCCGCATGAGGCGCTGGATGCCCATACCCGCCCCGGGCTGGCCCGTCCCGACGTGGTGCTGGGCGACCGCTTCGGCACCTCTGCCAGCCCCGAGATGATGGACCGGGTCGAGGCCGCCTTTGCCGGCGCCGGCCTGCGGGTGGCCCGCAACGCCCCCTTTGCCGGCGCCTATATCGCGCAAACCTACGGGCGGCCCGGCCAGAATGTGCATGTGGTGCAGGTGGAAATCGACCGCGCCCTTTACATGGACGAGGTGCGAATCGTGCCCACCCCCGGCTTTGCCGCCTTCCGGGCGCTGATGGCCGGGGTCATGGCCGAAATCATCGCCGGCCTGCGCGGCACCGCGCTGCCGCTGGCGGCGGAATAGGCTCAGCGCAGGGCGCGGCCCTTGATGATGGCATCCTTGCCGAATCTTTCGCGAATCCTGTCGGTGGCGCGTTCGGCGGCGGCACGTTTTTCGGCGGCAGGGTCCAGCAGATCGCCCTCAAGATCGGCTGCGGATTCGGGCGCCAGATCCGCGATCCCCACCCCGATCAGCCGGAACGGCCCCTTGGTGCCGGCATGGTCGAACAACCCGCGCGCCGCGCGATAGATCCTGTCGGCAAGCTGGGTGGGGCCGGTCAGCCCGTGGCGGCGGGTGACCAACTGGAAATCCCCCCGCTTCAGCTTCAGCGTCACGGTGCGGCCCGACAGGCCCTTGGCCTTGGCCCGGTCGGCCACCTGCTCGGCCAGCCGCCACAGATGGCCGTCCAGCAGATCGGGATCAGAGGTGTCCTCAAAGAAGGTCGTCTCCTTCGAGATCGACTTCACCTTCTCGTCGCGGCTGACGCGGCGGTGATCCTCGCCTCGGGCCAGATGGAACAGCCGCTCGCCCATATGGCCGAAGCGGGCCACCAGATCGGCGCGGTCCCAGCGCAGCAGATCGGCAATGGTGCGGATGCCGGCGGTTTCCAGTGCGGTCTGGGTGGCGGTGCCGACACCCCAGATGATGCGCACCGGCTTCGGCTTCAGGAAATCGGCGGTCTCGGCGCGGCCGATCACGGAAAAGCCGCGCGGCTTGTCCAGATCGCTGGCGATCTTGGCCAGAAACTTGTTATGCGCCAGCCCGACCGATCCGGTCAGACCCAGCTCCTCCTCCATCCGCTTCGTCAGCCGCGCCAGCATCACCGCAGGCGGGGCGCCGTGCAGGCGGGCGGTGCCGGTCAGGTCAAGGAAGGCCTCATCCAGCGACAGCGGCTCGATGGCCGGGGTCAGCTCCTCCATCATGGCCCGGATGGCGCGCGAGGCCTGGACATAGACCTGCATCCGCGGCTTCACCACCGCCGCCTCGGGGCACAGTTTCAGCGCCTGGAACATCGGCATGGCCGACCGCACGCCCCGGATGCGCGCCAGATAGCAGCAGGTCGAGACCACGCCGCGACTGCCACCGCCCACGATCACGGGGCGGTCGCGCAGGCTGGGGTCATCGCGCTTTTCGACGCTGGCATAAAAGGCGTCGCAGTCCATATGGGCAATGGAAAGGCTGTCCAGCTCGGCGTGGCTCACAACGCGGGGCGACCGGCAGGCGGGGCAGCGCGTGCCGGCGGGGAACTGGGTCAGGCAATCGCGGCACAGGGCGGGCATGGCAGCACGATAGCGGGCCGGGGGCGGGCCGCAAAGGGTTCGCGTGGGCGCCCCGCAGCGGGGGGCGCCACGACAGGAACAAGGATCAACGCCTTACGTCTCGAACATCAGGGCGGTCAGGTATGGACCCGGCGCATCGGGCCCATGACCGCCAATGATCAGATTTTTTCAGGGGTCTCGACGACCTCGGTCACGCCATCCAGCGCGGGAGTCGCCTCATCCGTCTGCGGACGGGGATTGCGCGGCCAGTAGCGCGGGCGTCCCCGCATGGACCGGGCGGGTGCCTTCTCGGCCAGGAATTCGGCCAGATTGAACGGCGTCTTCGATACGTTGTAACCCATGGGGTGCAGCCTTTCATACGGAAAAGCGGGATTGGTGGCGGAAGACGCCCCGATCCCGCAGAAGCCCCTTCCGCCACCGGCTGTGGCAGACGGGAAACGAGATGCCGTCAGCTCGGCGTCCCGGGTTCGGCTTTCGGGTCCGGCGCACCGGGTTGCTGCTGGCCCGGATCGGCGCCATGCGGGGCCTTGTCGGTGATCGGCGGCGAATGCGGGACAATGTGCAGGACTTTCGGCCTGTCGTGGCCGGTCTTGCTGGTATCGGATCCCATGAATGGGCCCTCCATGACACCGCAGGGGAATACCCTGCAGCTTCAAGGGATATGGGGCCGCAGCAGCACCAGAACGAGGGGCAGGCCACACCAATCGCGCAGGCCACGGGGAAGACTGGGAAGTTTGTTCAACCCGCCGGGGGGCCGGACCCGCAACAGGATGCAGATGTCGCGAAGGCGGGCAACGGATCAGGCCGCTTGAATAGTAAGCGTGCTTATCATATGTGAGACTTATGATACCGAAGTACGAAAGCCTTGGCCTTCTGTTGCATGACGCCCAGCGGGCGATGCGCCGCGCGTTTGACGCGCGGATGGGGGCGCTTGGCCTGTCTTCGGCGCAATGGCGGCTGTTGCTGCACGCCCTTCGCGAAGGCGGGCCGACGCAAACCCGGCTGGCCGATCTGCTGGAGATCGAACCGATCAGCGTGTCGCGGCTGATCGACCGGATGGAGGCGCAGGGCTGGGTTGAACGCCAGGCCGACCCGCATGACCGCAGGGTCAGGCTGGTGAAACCCTCGGCCCGGGCCTTGGCGCTGCGCGACGACCTGCGCCGGATGGCGGAAGAGATTTACGCCGAGGCCCTGGTGGGCATTTCGGCGGATGAGAAGCAAAATCTGATGCAGTGCCTGCGGACGATCACCCGGAACCTTGCCGGGGCCGGGTTCGCCGCACCGGGCTGCGGGGAGCTGGGGAATGACGACTGAGACGAGTGCCGTGCAGCGCCGGTCACGACTGGGGCGCACGATGGTAATGGGCATTGTGCCCGTGGCCCTGCTGGCCGGGGCCGCCTTCTGGTGGATCACCTCGGGGCGATACGAATCAACCGAAAACGCCAATCTGCACGAAGCGCGGATGAGCGTTGCCTCCGATCTGTCGGGGCGTGTGGTCAAGGTGGCCATCCATGACAGCCAGCGCGTCAGCAAGGGCGATCTGCTGTTTCAGGTCGATCCCGAACCCTATCGCCTGGCCCTGGCCGAGGCCGAAGTCAGCCTGCAATCGGCGCGGATCGAGGTTGAGCAGTTGAAGGCGGCCTTTGCGCAGGCGGAATCGCAGGCCAAGCAGGCCCGCGACAATGCCGATTATCTGGAATCCGAACTGACGCGGCAGGAAAAACTGTCGGACCGCGGCGTCGCGGCCGGCACCGCGCTGGACGGGGCCCGGCATCAGGCGGTGCAGGCGCGCGAACAGGCCGAAACCGCCGCACAGACGGTGGCCGCCGCGCTGGCCGCGCTGGGCGGCGATCCGGCAACGCCGACCGATGACCACCCCAAGGTGCGCAAGGCCCGGGTCGAACGCGACAAGGCCACCTATGACCTTGGCCTGACCGAAGTGCGCGCCCCGGCAGACGGGATCGTCTATCAGGCGTCGTCCTTCCGCGAGGGGCAGTTCGTTTCGGCCGGCAGCCCGCTGTTCGCCCTGGTCGAAACCGGCGAGGTCTGGGTCGAGGCGAACTTCAAGGAAACACAACTGGACGGCATCGCCGTGGGTCAGCCGGTTGAAATCGCCTTCGACGTGGCCCCCAACCGCAAGCTGACCGGCACGGTCGAGGCGATCGGGGCCGGAACCGGCGCCGAATTTTCGCTGCTGCCAGCCCAGAACGCGACCGGCAACTGGGTGAAGGTCACCCAGCGGGTGCCCGTCCGCGTCCGGCTGGACGATCCGGCAAAGGTCGGCGATCTGTCCTCGGGGCTAAGTGCCGAGGTGACGGTGGATACCGGGCGGCACAGCAACCTGCTGGGCCTGTTCGCCTGGGCTGGTGAGTAACCATGTCCGCCCCCGGCGCAGTGGTTGAGGTCCGCCACCGCGGCCTGATCACGCTGGCCATCATGCTGGCCACGATCATGCAGGTGCTGGACACCACCATCGCCAATGTCGCGCTTCCGTCCATGACCGGCGACCTGGGCGCGACGCAGGACACCATCAACTGGGTGCTGACCAGCTATATCGTGGCGGCGGCGGTGATGACCCCCGTCACCGGCTGGCTGTCCGACAGGATCGGCAAGCGCGAACTGTTCCTGATCTCGATCGTCGGCTTCGTGGTCACCTCGCTGGCCTGCGGTCTGGCCTGGAGCCTGCCCAGCATGGTGGGCTTCCGGCTGTTGCAGGGTCTGTTCGGGGCGGCCATCGTGCCGCTGTCGCAGACCTTCCTGCTGGACATCAACCCGCGCGAAAAGGCCGGTCAGGCCATGGCGCTGTGGGGCGCGGGCATCATGGTCGGCCCCATCATCGGGCCCACGCTGGGCGGCTGGCTGACCGAAAGCTACAACTGGCGCTGGGTCTTCCTGATCAACCTGCCGGTGGGCGGGCTGGCGCTGCTGGGCTGCATGGCCTGGCTGCCGAAATCAACCCTGCGGCTGCGGCGGTTCGATTTCTTCGGGTTTGCCATGCTGGCGCTGGGCATCGGCGCCTTGCAGATGATCCTGGACCGCGGCGTCGAGGTTGACTGGTTTTCGGCCGCCGAGATCTGGATCTACCTGTTCCTGACGATCACCGGCTTCTGGGTGTTCGGGGTGCATATCCTGACCACGAAAGAACCGTTCCTGGACCCGCGCATGTTCCTGGACCGCAACTTCGTGACCGGGCTGGTGTTCATCTTCGTCGTGGGCATCATTCTTCTGGCCAGCCTGGCGCTGTTGCCGCCGATGCTGTCGCGCATCTTCAACCACTCGTCCATCACCACCGGCATCGTCATGGCGCCGCGCGGTGTGGGCACGATGATCTCGATGCTGCTGGCCGGACGGCTGGTGCGCAAGGTGGACCCGCGCCTTCTGGTGATGGCCGGGCTGTCGCTGACCGTCGTGTCATTGTGGATGATGACCGGCTTCACCCCCCAGATGGACGACCGTCTGGTGATCTGGAGCGGTCTGGTGCAGGGGTTGGGGCTGGGGCTGGTTTTCGTGCCGCTGTCCACGGTGGCCTTCGCCACCATCAGCCCGACCTTCCGCGCCGATGCCACCAGCCTGTTCAGCCTGGTGCGCAACATCGGCTCGTCCATCGGGATTTCGGTGGTCACGGCGGTGCTGACGCGCAACGTGCAGATCAACCATGCCGAAATGGCCGGCCTGATGACCCCCTATAACCCGGTGCTGCGCGAAACGCTGCCCGCGGCGGTGGCGGGCAACCGGGTGGCGTTGCAGCAACTGGACAATCTGGTGAACCTTCAGGCGCTGATGGTGTCGTATCTCAACGATTTCAAGCTGATGATGCTGATTACGCTCTGCGCGGTCCCGCTGGCGCTGACGCTGCGCCGCCCGGATCTTTCCGCCGGCCCGGCACCCGCTGCCCATGCTGATTAGGGCGGCCTTACGGCCGCCCCATTCACATCAGAAGTCCAGGTTTTCCACCGAAAGGGCGTTGGCCTGAATGAACTCGCGCCGCGGTTCGACCACATCGCCCATCAGCTTGGTGAAGATGTCGTCGGCCTCGGCCAGATCATCTACCTTGACCTGCAACAGGGTGCGGGCTTCGGGGTCAAGCGTGGTTTCCCACAACTGGCTGGGGTTCATCTCGCCCAGACCCTTGTAGCGTTGCAGCGTCAGGCCCTTTTCGCCTTCGCTCAGCACGCATTTCAACAGGTCGATCGGCCCGTGGACCATCTGTTCGCGATCCTTGCGCACAAGGCGCGCGGGGTCGCGATAGATGTCACGGTGCTGGCCCGCGATCTGCGACAGGCGACGCGCCTCGCCCGACCGCAGGATCGCCCCGTCCAGCGTGCGCAGCTCTTCCACGCCCCGCAGGATGCGCGACAGGCGGATGCCGTGATCCTGGGTGATGCGGCCCTGCCAGCCGCGTTCATATTCCACCGCCACCGCATCCAGCCGCCGCGCAACCTGATCGGCCACGGCCTGCAGGTCGGCGTCAACGCGGCCCGGATCAAAGGCGCCGGCCAGGGCGGCCTGTTCCAGAATCGGGCGCGGGTAATGCGTGGGGAAGGCATCCAGCACGCGGCGGAACTGCCGCGCGCCTTCGATCACATGCGCCAGATGGTTGCCGGCGATCTCGGTCCCGTCGGCCAGCCGCAGCACGGCGCCTTCGGTGCCCATCTCGATCAGGTAATCGTCCAGCGCCGCCTGATCCTTGAGATAGACCTCGGACTTGCCGCGCGCCACTTTGTAAAGCGGCGGCTGCGCGATGTAGAGATACCCGCCTTCAATCAGTTGCGGCATCTGCCGGAAGAAGAACGTCAGCAGCAGCGTGCGGATATGCGCGCCGTCCACGTCGGCGTCGGTCATGATGACAACCTTGTGGTAGCGCAGCTTGCCGATGTCGAATTCATCGCGGCCAATGCCCGTGCCCAGCGCGGTGATCAGCGTGCCAATCTCCTGGCTGCCCAGCATCCGGTCAAACCGGGCGCGTTCCACGTTCAGGATCTTGCCGCGCAACGGCAGCACCGCCTGGTTGCTGCGCGACCGGCCCTGCTTGGCAGACCCGCCGGCGCTGTCGCCCTCGACCAGGAACAGTTCGGATTTCGCCGGATCGCGCTCCTGGCAATCGGCCAGCTTGCCCGGCAGGCTCGCCACATCCAGCGCGGTCTTGCGGCGGGTCAGCTCGCGCGCCTTGCGGGCGGCCTCGCGCGCAAGGGCGGCTTCGATGATCTTGCCGACGATGATCTTGGCGTTCTGCGGGTTCTCCTCGAACCACTCCGCCAGCTTTTCGTTCACCAGATTCTCGACCGCGGGGCGCACCTCCGAGGAGACCAGCTTGTCCTTGGTCTGGCTTGAGAATTTCGGGTCGGGCACCTTGACCGAAAGCACGCAGGTCAGGCCTTCGCGGGCGTCGTCGCCGGTGAAATCCACCTTCTCGCGCTTGGCAATGCCGGACGATTGCGCATAACCGGTGATGGTGCGGGTCAGCGCGCCCCGGAAACCGGCCAGATGGGTGCCGCCATCACGCTGCGGAATGTTGTTTGTGAACGGCAATACGTTTTCGTGGTAGCTATCATTCCACCACATCGCCACTTCAACGCCGATGCCGTTGCGCTCGCCCACCATATAGATCGGCTCGGTCATGATTGACGACTTGGAGCGGTCCAGGAACTTGACGAATTCCCGCACGCCGCCTTCGTAGAACAGCTCAACGCGCTGCGGTTCGGCATGGCGTTCGTCTTCCAGCACGATCCGCACGCCCGAATTCAGGAACGCCAGTTCCCGTAGCCGGTTTTCCAGCGTCTTGAAGCTGTAATCAAGGTTCGAGAAGGTGCCGTCGGGCCGGTTGACCTTGGCCGAAGCCAGGAAACGCACCTGCGTGCCGCGCTTTCCCGGCGCGGGGCCAACGGGGTGCACATGCACCACACATTCGCCATCCTCGAACCGGGCGCGGTATTCGGTTTCGTCGCGCCAGACGGTCAGCTCCAGCCATTCCGACAGCGCATTGACCACCGACACACCAACGCCGTGCAACCCGCCAGACACCTTGTAGGCGTTGCCGCTGTCATCGGTGTTGTTGAATTTCCCGCCGGCGTGAAGCTGGGTCATGATGACCTCGGCCGCCGAAACACCCTCTTCATGGTGGATGTCCACCGGGATGCCGCGGCCGTTGTCGCGCACCGAAACACTGTCATCGGCATGGATGATCACCGCAACTTCGGTGGCATGGCCGGCCAGGGCTTCGTCAATGCCGTTATCGACAACCTCATACACCATGTGGTGCAGGCCGCTGCCATCATCGGTATCACCGATATACATGCCGGGGCGCTTGCGAACCGCCTCCAACCCTTTGAGAACCTTGATGGAATCGGCGCCGTATTCGGCGGGCTTCTTGGCGGCTTCAGCCATGCGTCGGGAACCTCTGATCTTGCCCGCGACTTATAGCGCCTTGGTGCGGCAATGTCACGGGCAGCACACAAGATTTGGTAGTCACAGGAAGGGGATCGCCAGCCCCACGCCGATCAGCAGGATGCCCGCCGTCATGTTCAGCCGCCGAATCCGCTCGGGCGTGGACAGCAGGTCGCGCGCCCGGTCCAGAAACAGCGCCAGACCCAGGTTTCCGGCCAGCGGAACAAGGGTGGAAATCAGCAGGACAAGCACGATGTCGATGGTGCCAAGCCGGCCCAGCGGAAAGAAACCGGGCAACGCGCCCATGTAGAACAGAATGGCCTTGGGGTTGCCGATCACCGCCGCCACCCCCACCGAGAACCCGGCCCAAAGGCCCGGGCGGGTCAGCCGGCGGTCGGCCTGCGGCCGGTCAGACGGCTTGCGCAGCAGCAGCGCCCCCATGATCAGGAACACGATCGCCGCCACCCAGCGCAGCAGTGACAGCACATCGCCATAACTGCTTTCAATCCAGGTCAGGCCCAGGATGGCCGCCAGCGGCCAGACCAGATCGCCCAGCGCCACGCCCACGGCCAGCGGCCAGGCCGCCGCAAACCCGCCCGAAAGCGACCGCGCCATCAGCGCCACCCAGACCGGGCCGGGCACGATCCACAGCCCCGCCATGCCAAGGGCATAAAGCAGCAGTTGATAGCCGGTCACGGTCATTGCGGCAGGGTCAGGCTGCCATCGTCGGCCAGCGGCCAGAACGGGTTGAACGCCACTTCCCAGACATGGCCGTCCAGGTCGGCCCAATAGCCGGAATAGCCGCCCCAGAACACCTTTTCCGGCGCCTTCAGGGCAGTGCCGCCCGCAGCCAGCGCGGCGGCAAAGGCGGCATCAACCTCGGCCTCGGTGGCAAAGTTCTGCGCCAGGGTGATGGCGCCGGTGCCCAGCGCGGCGCCGGGGCGGCCCTGATCGGCCGCCAGATCTGCCACCCCGAACAGCGCCAGCGCGGCCCCGTTCATCTGGAAGAACGCCACGCCGGGCTGGCTTTCCTTGTGCTCGGCCCAGCCCAGACGGGCATAGAAGGCGCGCGCCGCGGCCAGATCGGCCACGCCAAGGGTTATCAGGGTCACACGTTGCGGGGTCATGGGTCGATCCGGCTGACGCCGCCCTCTTCGGCGACGTGAAATCTCTGTGCCCTTTCGCCCAGGCTGTCAAACAACTGGGCCTCGGTTCCCGTCATCAGGGCCTGCGCCCCCAGCGCGCAGATCTCGTCATACAGCGCGGCGCGGCGGGCCTCGTCCAGATGGGCGGCCACCTCATCCAGCAGCAGGATCGGCGCGCGCCCCAGATCGGCGGCCAGCGCGCGGGCATTGGCCAGGATCAGCGACAAGAGCAGCGCCTTCTGCTCGCCCGTCGAACACTGGTCCGCCGGCACGCCCTTGGCGGCAAAGACCGCCCCCAGATCGGCGCGATGCGGCCCCGCAAGGGTGCGCCCCGCCGCCATGTCGCGGCGGCGGCCAGCGGCCAGCGCGGCGGCCAGATCCTCTGGCGGCGCCTCGGGGTATACCAGATGCACCTCGGCGCGCGGGAAGGCGGTCTCAGCCCCGTCCTGCGCCGTCAGCAGCCGCGCCAGCGTGGCCTTGCGATTGGCCTCGATCGCCGCGCCGGTTTCGGCCATCTGCGCCTCAAGCGCGCCATACCAGAACGGATCGGCCACCTCGTCGCGCAACAGGCGGTTGCGTTCGCGCATGGCCTTTTCATAGGCCAGCGACACTTCGGCATGATCGGGAAAGAATGACAGCGTCATCCGGTCCAGAAACCGCCGCCGCCCTTCGGCCGCCTCGATCCAAAGCCGGTCCATCGCGGGCACCAGCCACAGAATCCGCAGGATGCGCCCCAGCGCCACCTGTGTCGCGGCCTTGCCGTCAATGCGCACCTGCCGCGCGTCAGACCGCTCGGCAAAGGTCTCCACCTCATGCGCAGCGGCCATACCGAACACTTGTGCGGAAACCTTCCAGCCAATCGCCTCGGGCTTGCGAACCAGATCGTCCGACGCCGCCCGCCGCAATCCGCGCCCGGGCGACAGCAGCGAAACCGCTTCCAGGATGTTGGTCTTTCCAGCCCCGTTGGGCCCGACAATCGCGACCGGCCGCCCGTCGAAAGCCAGCCGCGTCGCCCGGTGGCTGCGGAAATGCGACAGGCCGAGCGACTGGATCGAAAGCCCGCTCATGCCGCCCCCTTTGCTGGCTGGTCTGCGCCACGGGGTCCGGGGGCAAGGCCCCCGGCCATCACACGCGCATCGGCATCACGACATAGACGGCGCTGGTGTCGTTTCCTTCGCGCATCAGCGTCGGTTCATTGGCGGTGTTGAACAGGAACACCGCATTCTCGCGGTCAACCTGGCTGGCAATCTCCAGCAGGTATTTCGCGTTGAAGCCGATTTCCAGCCGTTCGTCGCCATAGGCGACCGCCAGTTCTTCCTCGGCCGCGCCGCTGTCGGGGGCGTTGACCGACAGGATCAGCCGGTCTTCGTCCAGGCTCAGCTTGACCGCCCGCGACCGTTCCGAAGACACGGTGGCCACGCGGTCCACCGCCTTGGCGAATTCGGTCGCGTCCACCTCAAGCCGGCGGGTGTTGTTCTGCGGAATCACCCGGGTGTAATCGGGGAAGGTTCCGTCGATCACCTTCGAGGTCAGCGTGATGACCGGCGTCGCAAACCGAACTTTCGTTTCGGAAACCGAAACCGCGATTGTCGCATCGTCATCATCCAGCAGCTTGCGCAATTCGCCCACGGTCTTGCGCGGCACGATCACGCCGGGCATCCCTTCGGCCCCGGCGGGCAGCGGCGCGTCGATCCGGGCCAGACGGTGGCCGTCGGTCGCCACGCAGCGCAGCACCGGCCCGTCTTCGCCCTGCGCGACATGCATGTAGACGCCGTTCAGGTAGTAGCGGGTTTCCTCGGTGGAAATCGCGAACTTCGCCTTGTCGAACAGCCGCCGCAACTCGGGCGCCTTGGCTGCGAAGTTGGACGAATATTCCGAGGTGGCCATCACCGGGAAATCTTCCTTCGGCAGCGTCGCCAGGCTGAAGGTTGACCGGCCCGCGGCAATGGTCAGCCGGCCCGACGCCGCATCCTCGGTCAGGTTGACCAGCGCCCCGTCGGGCAGCTTGCGGATGATCTCATGCAGCATCACCGCCGAAACCGTGGTCGCGCCCGCGCGCTCCACCATGGCGGCCGCGCGATCCACCACTTCAATGTCCAGGTCGGTGGCGCGGAAGGAAACCTGCGCGCCCTCGGCCTCGATCAGCACGTTGGCGAGGATCGGAATGGTGTTGCGCCGTTCGACAACGGATTGCGCCTGGGCCAGCGCCTTCAGAAGCGTGCCGCGTTCGATCGAGAGTTTCATCTTTCTTCCCCCTGCCGGCCCTGATGAAGGGACGCAGACATTATCCGGTTTTCACCGGTTCACAAGCATTTCCGCAGGACATTGGGTGCGATTCCGGGGGCCGTCAAGGCCACCCGGGCTTATCCCTGAAGCAGGCGCTTCAGCAGTTGCAGATCGTCCGCAAGTTGGCTGTCAATGGCCATCAATTCCTCGATCTTGCGGACACCGTGCATGATCGTGGTGTGATCGCGCCCGCCGAAGCGGCGGCCGATCTCGGGCAGGGACCGGCTGGTCAGTTGCTTGGCCAGATACATCGCCACCTGACGCGGCCGCGCAATGGTGCGCATCCGCTTGGGGCCGATCATATCGGACAGGCGAACATTGTAATGCTCGGCCACCTTGCGCTGGATTTCCTCGATCGTCAGCTTGCGGTCGCTGGCGCGCAGAATGTCGGCCAGGCAGTCCTGGGCCAGATCCAGCGTGATCTCGCGGCCCACCAGGCTGGCAAAGGCGAAAAGCCGGGTCAGCGCGCCTTCCAGCACGCGGACGTTGGTGGTGATGCGATGCGCCAGAAACTCCAGCACGCCATCGGCAATCACCAGGCCGCGATACTGTTCGCGGTAGAAATCCGCCTTCTGTTGCAGGATGCCAAGGCGCAGTTCGTAATCGGTCGGATGCAGATCGACCACAAGGCCACATTGCAGGCGGCTGCGGATACGTTCCTCAAGATCCTTGATCTCGCCCGGCGCGCGGTCCGCCGAGATGACGATCTGCTTGTTCTGGTCCACCAGCGCATTGAAGGTGTGGAAGAATTCTTCTTGCGTCGAATCCTTGCCGGCGATGAACTGCACGTCATCGACCATCAGCACATCGACCGACCGGAACAGCGACTTGAAATCCATGACCTGCTTGTCCCGCAGCGCCTGGATGAAGCGGTACATGAACTGTTCGGCCGACAGGTAAAGCACCCGCAGATCGGGGCGGCGGGCCTGCAATTCATGCGCAATGGCGTGCATCAGGTGGGTCTTGCCCAGCCCGACGCCGCCATAAAGGAACAGCGGGTTGAAGGTGACGGTGTCGCCTTCGGCCACGCGGCGGGCCGCCGCATGGGCCAGCTCGTTCGGCTTGCCCACAACAAAGCTGTCAAAGGTGAACCGGGCATCCAGCGGCGCGCCGGGCAATTCATCCTCGGACGCCGCCCGAACCCGTGTCGCCTTGGCGGCCTCGGGGCGCGGCGCCGGGCGCGGACCGGCCGTCAGCGCGCCAACCGCGAATTCGATACGGTCGATGGTGGCGCCGGCCGTCATCAGATGCGACCGGATATGATCGGCAAAGTTGCGCTGCACCCAGTCGCCGAAAAAGGTGGTCGGCACTTCGAAACGGGCGACGCCGTTCTTCATGTGCGAAAGCTTCAGGGGCTCGATCCAGGTGACGTAATTGTTCTTGCCAACCCGGTTGATAAGACCTTCACGAATCTGGCCCCATGTTTCGTTTGTCATCTATCCGACCTGTCTTCTGTTCCCAACACGGGCTTAGCCCAGCGGCACATCACGCACAGCGATCCGAACCGCACGATGGCCCCGGCAAACCGGGACCATCGGGGCACAAGACCCCGACCCAAGGAACAACAGGCCGGCAACGGAACCAAAGGGCCCCGCACCCGCATAGCAGCAAGTGGCAGCGTCAGACTGCAGACACCAACTTATCGAACGCAAACCCTGATCATTTTGTCTATGGCGGCAGCCGGTCTTCTTTGGACAGTAATCAGCGTCTGCGATCTTCACTTGTCCCCCAAGACGACGTGAATCGCAGGCACACGCTACCAAGCCGCGCTGGCCCCCCGCAACCGAACAACGCGCTTGACAGCGAGTCTTCGAAATCGAATCCCGGGCGCCGTGCAATTCGGCCACGCGGCCGCTGGCGGGCCGCCACGGAACCCCGCCAAAGCAAAGGGCGCCGCCCTTTCGGACGACGCCCCTGACAGAATCGGTTGCGACAAAAATTCGCGGTCAGGCCTTTTCGGCCAGGGCCTTCACACGCGCGTTCAGGCGCGAAATCTTGCGCGAAACGGTGTTCTTGTGCAGCACGCCCTTGGTCACGCCGCGCGACAGTTCCGGCTGGGCGGCCTTGAGGGCAGCGGCAGCAACGGTCTGGTCGCCCGAAGCGATGGCTTCTTCGACCTTGCGAAGGAATGTGCGGATGCGCGAGCGGCGAGCCTTGTTGATGGCATAGCGCGTCTCGGACTGGCGGGCGCGCTTCTTGGACTGTTCGGTATTGGCCATGGGTTCTGTGGTCCTTGGGTCTTTGTTCGATCTGATCGCACGCATGACCCAAGCCCCGCCAATCAGACGGGAATCATTCTTGCCTAAGCGGGCCCACGCGCATGTGACGCCGGCCTATACGGCAAGGCCCGGCAAAAGGGAACAGGGAATCAGCGGTCGCGGAACTGCGGCTGGCGCTTTTCCAGGAAGGCGGCCATGCCTTCCTTCTGGTCGGCCGTGGCAAAGGTCGCATGGAACATGCGGCGTTCGAACAACAGCCCTTCGGCCAGCGTGGTTTCCTGCGCGCGGTTGACCGCCTCTTTCACCACCATCGCCGTCAGCATGGATTTCTCGGCCACCTTGCCCGCGATCTTCAGCGCCTCTTCAACCAGCGATTTCGCCGGGAAGACGCGGCTGACCAGACCGCAGCGCTCGGCCTCGGCGGCATCCATGAAGCGGCCGGTCAGGTGCATGTCCATCGACTTGGATTTGCCGACGAACCGCGTCAGCCGCTGGGTGCCGCCCATGCCGGCAACGATACCAAGGTTGATCTCGGGTTGGCCGAACTTGGCGGTATCGGCGGCAATGATGAAATCGCACATCATGGCCAGCTCACAGCCGCCGCCAAGGCAGTAGCCGGCAACGGCGGCGATGATCGGCTTGCGCACGCGAAGAATCGCATCGGTTTCGGGGCCGAAAAGGTTGTCGAAGAACACGTCGGAAAAGGATTTCGTCGCCATTTCCTTGACATCGGCGCCAGCGGCAAAGGCCTTGTCGCTGCCGGTGATCACGATGCAGCGGATCTTGTCGTTCTGGTCGGCGGCGGTCAGCGCCGCGGCCAGTTCCCCCATCAGGCGCGAATTCAGCGCGTTCAGCGCCTCGGGCCGGTTCAGGCGGATGAGGCAGGTGTAATCCTCGATCTCGACGATCAGTGTCTCATAGGCCATGGCGCGCCTCGCGTCTTCAGGTGGCTCTCGTTCGCGTGATGCGGACTCCTAGCAGTCTGGCGCCGGAAGGCAAGCCGATGCCCCTAAAGCTGGCACTGCGGACAGTAAAAGGACGACCGGCCGGATTGCACGATCCGCTGGATGGTGCCGCCGCAGCCGGGGGTGGTGCAGGCCTGGCCTTCCCGGTCATAAACGCGGAAACTGTGCTGGAAATAGCCCAGTTCGCCATCGGCCTGCCGATAATCGCGCAGCGATGAACCGCCCGCCTCGATCGCCTCGGCCAGCACCTCGCGGATGATCGGCACAAGGGCGGCCACCTGCGCGGGGCCAAGATCGCCGGCCAGCCGGCGCGGCGACAGGCCGGCGCGGAACAGGGTTTCGCACACATAGATGTTGCCTAGACCCGCCACCAGATGCTGATCCAGCAGCGCCGCCTTGATCGGCGTGCGGCGGCCCTTCAGCGCCGCCACCAGATAGGATTCGTCAAACCCGTTGCCCAGCGGTTCGGGGCCCAGCACCGCCAGCAGCGGATGCGACTCGGCGCTGTCGCTGGGCATCAGGTCCATCGCGCCAAACCGCCGCGCATCGTTGAAGGTGACGCGGGCGCCGCCCTCCATGTCCAGCACCACATGGTCATGTTTCTGCGGCGCGGGATGGTCATGGTGGAACGCGCCCAGCATCGCCCCCGAGACCAGCATCCGCCCCGACATGCCCAGATGCACCAGCAGGGTTTCGCCCCCCGACAGATCGGCCAGCAGGTATTTCGACCGCCGCCGCAGCGCCAGCACCCGCTGGCCCGTCAGCCGCTCGGCCATCCGTTCCGGCAGCGGCCAGCGCAGATCGGGGCGGTTCACCTGGGCTTGCAGGATCGTGCGGCCCTCCATCACGGGCAGCAGGCCGCGGCGGACGGTTTCCACTTCGGGCAGTTCGGGCATGGCGCGCTTTCACAAAGATGCCTTCCAGTTGCCGGAAAACACGCCCCGGCTCAACCCCGCCCCGGCGGGTTGCGTCAGTTTGCGGTTTCCCTTGTCGCGCAGCGGGCGCTATACCCCTGCGCGAAGTCGAATTTCGGGCAAGGGCAAGGCCATGACCGGCGAGAATGAAAAGACCACCCACTTCGGATTCCGCGAAGTGGCCGAGGGCGAAAAGGCCGGCATGGTCCACGGCGTGTTCAGCCGCGTGGCCAGCAAGTATGACCTGATGAACGACCTGATGTCGGGCGGCGTCCATCGACTGTGGAAAGACGCGATGATGGACTGGCTGGCGCCGCGGCCCGGCCAGCGCCTGCTGGATGTGGCCGGCGGCACCGGCGACGTGTCCTTCCGCTTCCTCAAGCGGGCGCCGGGGGCCAGCGCCGTGGTCTGCGACATGACCGAATCGATGCTGATCGAAGGCCGCAAGCGCGCCGACGCCGGCAACCTGGCAGACCGGCTGGGCTGGGTGGTGGGCGACGCCATGGCGCTGCCGTTCGAGGACAACAGCTTTGATGTCTACACCATCAGCTTCGGCATCCGGAACGTGACCCGCATCCAGGACGCGCTGAACGAAGCCTATCGCGTGCTGCGCCCCGGCGGGCGGCTGATGGTGCTGGAATTCAGCCAGATCCCGAATGACCTGATGCAGAAGGTCTATGACCTCTATTCGTTCAACGTGATTCCCGTCATGGGTCAGATCGTGGCCGGCGACCGGGACAGCTATCAGTATCTGGTCGAATCGATCCGCAAGTTCCCCGATCAGGAAACCTTCGCCACGATGATCCGCAAGGCGGGCTTCGGGCAGGTGAAATACCGCAACCTGACCATGGGCGTCGCTGCCCTTCATTCGGGCTGGAAGATCTGATGCGGGGGCCGCACAACCTCTGGCGGCTGATCCGCACGCTGGCCACGATGGAACGCACCGGCGCCATCGGCGTGGTGCTTGAGGCTGTTGAGGCCCCGCGCGGGGTTCGCGTCGCGGCGCGCATCCTGGGCCGGCCGTTCAAATGGCTGGGCCTCAAGGGTGATCCGGCGCTGCCCCCGGTGACGCGCGCCCTTACGGCGCTGGGGCCGGCCTATATCAAGTTCGGCCAGATCCTTTCGACCCGCCCCGACATCGTCGGCGACGAACTGTCGAACCAGTTGAAATACCTGCAGGACCAACTGCCGCCCTTCCCGGTGGAAACCGCCAAGGCCATGTTCGCGGCCGAACTGGGCGTTTCGGTGGATGAGGTGTTTTCCGAATTTTCCGAACCCGTCGCCGCAGCCTCGATTGCGCAGGTTCACAAGGCACGGCTGATCAGCACCGGCGAGGATGTGGCGGTCAAGGTGCTGCGCCCGAACATCGAACGCGCCTTCCGCACCGATCTGGACGCCTTCTATTTCGCCGCCCGCTGGATCGAGATTCTGGCCCCCTTCTCGCGCCGGCTGCGGCCGGTTGACGTGATCGCGCATTTCGAAGGCGTGGTGAAAGGTGAGCTGGACCTGCGGCTGGAAAGCTCGGCCGCGGCCGAATTTGCTGCGAACACCGAAAAGGACGAAGGCATTGTCGTGCCGCGCCCGAACTGGGCGCTGTCGGGCCGCACGGTGATGACCATCGGCTGGGCCGAGGGCATTGGCCTGAACGAGCTTGAGGCGATCGACGACGCCGGGATCGACCGCGCCGTTCTGGGCCGCCGGGTGCTGACGCTGTTTCTGAACCACGCGCTGCGCGACGGGTTCTTCCATGGCGACATGCACCAGGGGAACCTGAAGGTCGCGCTGAACGGCGATCTGGTGGTCTATGATTTCGGCATCATGGGCCGGATCGACGAATACACCCGCCGCGTCTATGCTGAAATCCTGATGGGCTTCATCCACAAGGATTATCGCCGCGTCGCCGAGGTGCATTTCGAAGCCGGCTATGTGCCGCCCGACCGCGACATCGACGAATTCGCCCGCGCCCTGCGCGCCGTGGGCGAGCCCATCTTCGGCATGGACGCCAGCCGCATCTCGATGGCCCGCCTGCTGGCCTATCTGTTCGAGGTGACCGAACGCTTCGGCATGGAAACGCGGACCGAGCTGATCCTGCTGCAACGCACCATGGTCGTGGTCGAAGGCGTGGCCCGCAGCCTCGATTCGCACCTGAACATGTGGGAAGTCGCCAAGCCCGTGGTGGAAGGCTACATCCGCAGCAATGTGGGGCCGCAGGCGGTGCTGCGCGATCTGGCCAAGACGGCGCGGGTTCTGGCGCGGTTCGGCCCCAAACTGCCCGCTTTGGCCGAGGCGCAGTTGATCCGCGCGGGCAATCCGGCGGTGCAGAACCGGCCGCCGCTGCGGTCCAGCCTTGGCCCCTGGCTGACGGCGGCGGGCGCGGCAATCTTCCTGTCGGGCGTGCTGGTGGGCTGGCTGATCTGATCAGCCCGGCGGCACGCGCAGGGCGGTGATGTCGGTCGCCGCCACCTCGATCCCGCCTTCGAACACCAGCCGCGTGCCGCCGCTGCCGCCCCGCGCCTCGATCACGCGGCCATAGTATTCAACCGGATCGGTCTGCAACAATTCCCCGTCGCGCCAGCTTTCCAGCGACAGGGAATACCTGCCCTCGGGCAGCGGGTCGCCGGCGGCATCGGCCCCGAACCATTGGTAAAGGTCGGTCGAAACCGGCAGGCTTTCCCGCGTGACAAGGTTTCCCTTGGCATCCTTGACCACAAGAACAGCCTCATCCGCCTTGGCCACCGGGTTGGGCGACAGCGTGACCGGCGTGCCGGAATACCAGACATCCGCCGCCGCCCGCGCCTCTTGCCCCACCCAGCCGGCCAGTTGCGACATGCCCATCAGCCCGAACTGCGTGGCCATCGCGCCCAGCAACTGATTGGTCTGCACCTGCTGTTCCACCCCGGAAAAGGTGGCCAGTTGCACCGCATAATCGGTGGAATCGATCGGGTTCAGCGGGTCCTGGTTCTGCATCTGAACCGTCAGCATCTTCAGAAACGTCTGGAAGTCAGAGGTCAGGACGGCACTACCCTGCCCCTTGGCGGTGGTGCTGGCAGAGGTCGCGCTGCCGGTCGAGGTGACATCCATGCTGTCCTCACAATCTCAGATACAGGCCGGCACCGGCCGGGGGGGAAACGGGCGAAGGCCAGGCGGCAGGGTCTGGCGGGGGGGCCTCCGGCAACATCGGGCCGTCAGGCGCAGGGGCGGCCTGATCCGCCCCCTGCCCCGGCCCCGACCAGTGCCCGAAGCCAAGGTCCACCTGCGCAAACCCGGCGGCGCGGAAATCGGCGGCCAGCCGGTCGGAATGGCGGCGCAGCAGATCAAGCGTATCGGCCCGTTCGGCGGAAAGCGTGACAAAGGCCCGGTCGCCTTCGGTCCGCAACTCGATGCGAAGCGAACCAAGCTCCTCGGGCGACAGGCGAATCTCGGTGACCGGCGAACCGCTGTCGGTCGCCGCCTGCACAATCTGCGCCGGCACGGCGGCGGGCAGCGGCGCGGCCGCCGGCGGGCCGGCGGGGATATGCGGCGGGGAAAGCCCTGCGTGCGGCGGTGCGGGGGCGCCTGTGGGGCCGGGCGCATCGGTCAGGCCAGCGCCGGTATCTGCGACATGCCCCGGCGCGCTGGCCGGGTCTGCGGGCAAGGCCGCCGCCGCGCCTCCCTCCACCACCTTGCGCGGCAAGGGCGCGGCGGCAGGCAAAGGCGCATCGGCCCCCTCACTCAGCGGGTCACGCGCCGGGCCACCCTCCCCCTCCCCCGCCAAGGCAGGGCCGGGCGGCGGCGCACTAACCGCGCCGACAATCTGAGCGGCGGCGACGGAGGCACCGGCCTGCGGTGGCCCGCCCAACGCCCCGGGCGGCGCGGGCGCTGTCGCCCCATCGCCAGACCGGGCGGCCCGAGTCTCGGCAACCTCCGGCGCGGGAGCAGTCTCTGGCGCGGCAGCGGCCAGGGCATCGGCGGGATGGACCGGCACGGCGCGGACCGGCACCGCGCGGAATGGCGGCGACAGGATCTGCGCGAAGGGCAGGTCCGCCGGAAACCCGACCGGGTGGTCGCGCAAGGCGGCGGGTTCCCCGATGGCAGGCCGCAGCGGCGCCGGTTCGGGCCGAACAACAGGCGCGCCGGAGGATGCTGCGGCAGGTGATGCAAAAGGTATGACCGAAAGCTGCACGTTCGCTGCACCATCGCTGTCGGTCCCC
This sequence comes from Pseudogemmobacter blasticus, assembly GCF_003071405.1. Lineage (NCBI taxonomy): Bacteria > Pseudomonadati > Pseudomonadota > Alphaproteobacteria > Rhodobacterales > Paracoccaceae > Pseudogemmobacter > Pseudogemmobacter blasticus. The sequence goes on from NZ_CP020470.1 coordinate 2,057,295, forward strand.
GCATCGCCATTTGCAGCGGGCCGGGGCGGCAGCACCGGCCCATCAGCGGGCGTTTCCTGCACCATCCGCGCGGCAGAAATCGGAGGAACATCCGCTTCCAGCCCCGCAAGGCCTGGCGCGGGATCAGGGGGATCAAACACGGCCAACACCGGCATATCAGGCTGTATTTCAGCCATGTTAGAGACTGATTTGCTCTGAATCGCTCCCCCCTCTGCGCCCCTTCCGTTCGGCTCTGCCACTGGCAGCGGAAGGATCGCCACAGCCTGCGGCAGCATCCCGGCAACCAGCCCCGGCAAGGCCAACAGCCCCGCGTCAACATCCACCGCACCGTCCAAACCCGGCTCAGGCAGGTCTATCAACCCCTCAAACCCCACCCCCTCCTCACCCCCACCCAGACCAAACCCACCCCTCGCCGCGGGCGGGGTTGGAAAGGGCAGCGCAAAGGAAAGCGTAATGTCTGACATGGCCTGCGACTTCTGCCGGGGTGTCTTGGTTTTCGCGGGTGCAGGTTACCGGATGTTTACCGGCTGGCCCGCAGACTGCCGAAAATCCGAACGATCCGAAGGAGGATACGATGCTTGCCCCGACCGGCCCTGTTCCCCCGACACCCCCGCCCAACCCACTGATGCGCAAGGCGCAAGAGCTTGAGGCGGCCTTCCTGTCAGAGATGCTGCAACATGCCGGGCTGGACGGGGCGTCGGACAGTTTCGGCGGTGGCGCGGGCGAGGAACAGTTCTCGTCCTTCCTGCGGATGGAACAGGCCCGGCAGATGGTGGCCCATGGCGGAATTGGCCTGGCCGAGCAGCTTTTCCGCGCCATGGGCGGGGGGAAAGAATGACCGGCACACCGCTTGAAACCCTGCTGGAAGACACCCGAAAGGCGCTGTTTGCCGGTGATCTGGCGCGGCTTGCCGCGCTGGCGGGCGAAACCGAACAGGCCCTGTTTGCCGGGATTGCCGCGGATGCGGCCACGGCGCCCCACCTTCGCCAACTAGCCGAGACGAATCGGCCGCTGCTGGCCGCGGCAATCCGCGGCGTGAAATCGGCGCAACGCCGCGCGTCCGAGGTGGCCGGACATGGCCGCTTCAGCACCTATGATTCCCGGGGCCAACGCGGGGTGATCGGCCCCGCCCCCACGGCCCCGGCCTGCCGCTGGTAGGAAAACTGTCTCAAACAAGGCGAAAATCAGCCGGAAACAGCCAGACCACATTCAGAAGTTGGTAACCGTCGCAGCCACATCCTTGCCCTGCATCCCATGAGGGGGTGGCGCAGCGGGGATCAGCCCGCGCATCGGCCAGAACGTCGGAACAGCCGCGAAACGCGGCAGGTCTGCCCCGCGCAAAGCGCGAAGGGCCAAGAGAGGAACGTGTAAATGTCGTCAATTCTGACGAACACCAGCGCCATGGTCGCCCTGCAAACGATGAAGGGCATCAATACGAACATGAACAAGGTTCAGGCCGAAATCTCCACCGGCAAGACGGTGAATTCGGCCAAGGACAATGCAGCGGTCTGGGCCATCTCGAAGGTGATGGAATCGGACGTGAAGGGTTTCAAGGGCATCTCGGACAGTCTTTCGCTGGGGTCTTCGACCATTTCGGTCGCCCGCACCGCTTCGGAAAAGATCACCGACCTCTTGACCGAGATGAAGGGCAAGATCGTCGCCGCGCAACAGGACAACGTTGACCGGACCAAGATCCAGACCGACATCGCGAACCTGACCAAGCAGATCCAGTCGGTGGTGGGCGCGGCCCAGTTCAACGGGCTGAACCTGGTGGACGGGTCGCAGACCACCACCGTTGACATCCTGTCGTCGCTGGACCGCACGGCCACGGGGGTTACGGCAAGCAAGATCAGCGTCACGGCGCAGAACCTGTCAACCACGGCCGGCGCCGCGCTGACCAATGGCACGCTTTCGGCGGCCAGCGTGGTGACGGGAACCCCGGTCACGCTGAACGGCTTTACCTTCCAGGGCACCGGCGGGGCGCTGGCCAAGGACGCGCCGACCGCAAACCCGGCGACAACCACCGCGCTGATCGCGGGCGATACGATCACGCTGAACATCGGCTCGAAGACCGGGCGCTATGTGGTGCAGGAGGGGGATACGGCGGATTCGCTGGTGACGGGGTTGAAGAATTCGCTGACGGCGAATGGCCTGTCAGACACCGATTTCACCCTGACGCTGGCAAGCGGGGCGTTGACCGTGGCCAACAATACCAACAACGCGGCGGCGATTTCGGTTTCCGCCACGCGCGGCACCGGCGGGCTGGCCGGCCTGACCACGCTGGATGTCTCGACCAAGACCAATGCCGCCACGGCCTTGGGCAATATCGAAGGGATGATCCAGACCGCAACCAAGGCGGCAGCCGAATTCGGTTCGGCCCAGACCCGGATCGACATTCAGGCCGAGTTCATCAGCCAGTTGTCCGATGCGCTGACCTCGGGGATCGGGTCACTGGTCGATGCCGATATGGAGGAGGCCAGTGCCCGGTTGCAGGCGCTGCAGGTGCAACAGCAACTGGGCATCCAGGCGCTGTCGATCGCGAACCAGCAGCCGCAGAACCTGCTGTCGCTGTTCCGCTAAGGCGAAACCCGGCCGGGGCCCGCGACAGGGCCCCGGTCCACGCCCCTGCATCGCCCTAGCCCCCGGAACATCCCGACATGAACCACATGACACAAACAGCCTATGCCCAACACGCGGCCCCCGTGCGCACCGCGCGCGCCGTCGAATACGATGTGATCGCCCGCATCACCCAACGGCTTGCCGCCGCCATCCGGGGCCGGAAGGACAATCATCCCGCCTTTGTGGCCGCCCTGTCCGAGAATGAACAGTTGTGGTCCACGCTGGGCGCCGACGTGGCCCTGCCCGACAACAGCCTGCCGCAAACGCTGCGGGCGCGGCTGTTCTATCTGTATCGCTTCACGTTTGAACACAGCCGCAAGGTGCTGGCCGGTGCCGCCAGCCCCGAGGTTCTGGTCGAGATCAACACCGCCGTCCTGCGGGGCCTGCGCGGCGACGGGGGGGCGGGCGCATGAGCGGGCTTGTTCTCAAGCTGGGCCCGCATGAGCGGGTGCTGATCAACGGTGCCGTGATCGAAAATGGCGACAAGCGGTCGAAGCTGGCGATCATGACGCCGAACGCCAATATCCTGCGGCTGCGCGATGCGATCCACCCGGAAGAGGCGAACACCCCGGTGCGCCGCGTCTGCTATATCGCGCAACTGGTGCTATCGGGCGATGCCGTGCCCGGCGATGCACGCCACCAACTGCTGCGCGGCATCGAACAGCTCAGCCAGGCGCTGACCGACCCGGACAGCCGCCGCCTGCTGGCCGAAGCAAGCCGCGCCGTCCTGGAGGAACAGCATTATCAGGTGCTCAAATCCCTGCGCGGGCTGCTTCCACGGGAAGAGCGGCTGCTGTCGGCGGGCCGGGCATGAGCTTCCAGCCGGTCATTCCGCTTGCGGGCTATGCCGGCTGGACGTTTCTCAAACGGACCATGGAAAAGCAGCAGGCGGCCTTGCAGGCGACGCCTGCCAACCAGCGGGATGAGGCCTATTTCCGGGCCAACATCGGCAAGGTGAACAGTGCCAAGGACCTGGTCGCCGACCGCCGGCTGTTGAAGGTGGCGCTGACAGCCTTTGGCCTTGAGGCGGACATCGACGCCAAGGCCTTTCTCCAGAAGGTGCTGGCGGGGGGGACGCTGAAGACCGATGCCCTGGCCAACAAGCTGTCGGACAAGCGGTATCAGGCCTTTTCGGCCGCCTTCGGCTTTGGCGATTATGCAACGCCGCGCAACAAGATGTCAGACTTCGCGGACAGGCTGCTGACGGCATACAACACCAAAAGGTTCGAAACCGCCGTCGGCACGCAGAATGAGGCAATGCGGCTGGCGCTGAATGCAGAAAGCGAACTGGGCAGTCTGGCGGCGAAGACCGGCAGCGAGGATGCGAAATGGTACACGATTCTGGGCAACAAGCCGCTGCGCAGTGTCATGCAAACCGCCCTAGGGCTGCCGTCCAGCGTTGCCGGCATCGACATCGACAAGCAGCTTGAGATGTTCAAGGCCAAGGCGCGCAACACGTTTGGCGAGGCAACGGTCAGCCAGTTTGCCGAGCCGGAAACGATGGCCAGGCTGGTGCGAACCTACCTGGTGCGGAGCGAGGTTTCGACACAGGGCGCCGCGCTGTCGGCGGCGAAAACCGCGTTGCAGCTTCTGGGCAGATAGGTTCGGGCCTTGTCCTGCCGGACCACCACGCCGGGACCAGACGACCATATCCGGGCCGCAGGGCAGAACGGGTTCTTGCAGGCCAGGGTCACGGCCCGGTCAGACAGCCCCAATGCCGGATGCGGGCAAATGGTGACTGGCCGGTGTACCCTGCCTTTCGGGGAGTCTGAACAGCCGGTCAAAGCCCGAGGCAGGCGCGCAGGCGGGCAAAGCTGGCCTCGGGCCCGCCGGCGGGGGCGTCTTCGGCAAGAAAGCCGTCCAGCGCCGGAAAAAGGCGCAGCGCCCGGTCAACCGCCGGATCGCTGCCCGGAACATACAGCCCGGCCTGCACCATCATCTCGGCGCGGTCATAGGCCGACAGCACACGCCGCGCATCGGCGATCAGGGCGTTTTCAGCGGCGCTTGCCGCCTCGGGCAGGCTGCGCGAGACGGACCGGAGCAGGTCGATCGCCGGATACCGGCCACGCTCGGCAATCTTGCGGTCCAGCACGACATGCCCGTCCAGCGTGCCACGAAGGATGTCGGCCACGGGTTCCTCCATGTCAGACCCGGCGACAAGCACGGAAAACACCGCCGTGATGTCGCCCGCGGTGCCCGCGCCCGGGCCCGCCCGCTCGGCGAGAGACATGATCGCGTGGCTGACCGAAGGCGGATAGCCGCGAAGCGAGGCGACTTCGCCCGAGGCCAGCGCCACTTCGCGATGCGCCTCGGCAAAGCGGGTGACGGAATCAAGCAGCAGAAGGACATGCAGGCCCTGATCGCGGAAATGCTCGGCCACCGTCATGGCCGACAGCGCGCAGCGGCGGCGCATCAGCGGCGACTGGTCCGAGGTGGCGGTGACCACGACCGAACGCGCCATGCCGGCGGGCCCCAGCACCCGCTGGGTGAAATCGCGCAGCTCGCGCCCGCGTTCGCCCACCAGCCCGATCACGGCCACATCGGCCGCGACACCGCGGGCAAAGCGGGCCAGAAGCGAGGATTTGCCGACACCGGACCCGGCGAAAAGTCCGATCCGCTGGCCACGCACCAGCGGGAGAAGCGTGTCAAACACCGCAACGCCGGTGGACAGCCGCCCCCCCAGCGGGCGCCGGAGGGCAGGGGCAGGCGGGGCCGCGTTCATGGAAAGCTGCCGCGTGCCGGGCAGAACCGGCCGGCCATCCAGCGGGCGACCCAACGGATCAACGATCCGGCCCAGCCAGCCCATATCGGGGGCAAGCGTGACCGGACCGACAAGTTCCACCCGGCTGCCAATGACCAGACCTTCGGGATCTTCCTCCGGCAGAACGGTGGCGCCACGGGCCGAAATGCGAACGACCTCTCCCCCCAGCGTACCGGCGCCGGTTTCGGCAACCACACGGTCCCCCAGCGCGGCCAAGGCCAGACCGGAGACCAGAAAGGTGCCCCGCGCTGATTCGGCCACCCGGCCCACGGCACGGGCAGGCTGGATGGTGGCGATCTGGGCCTGCAAAGACTGAAAAATTCCGGGCACGGCGATCTCACTTTGTTCCCTGAATACGGTTTCTAAAGGAATCGCCCTTAAGCCTTGGTGAAGCAGGTCGAGGGAGAAGCCCCGATGTTCGAGAAACTGGAACTGACACGCATGGCGCAGGGAATGGCGGCCCATGCCGGTGCCCGGATGGGGGTGATCGCGAAGAATGTCGCGAACGCCGATACCCCCGGCTACAAGGCGCAGGATATTCCCGATTTCGCCTCGGTCTATGCCGACCCCGGCCTTGCGCTGAAAACCACGCGCGCCGGCCATATCGCCGACCCGGCCCGCCCGATGGACCCTGCGCCCGTGGCCAACGGGGGCGCAGAATCGCCCAACGGCAACAGCGTGTCGCTGGAACAGGAAATGGTGAAATCGGCCGAGGCCCGGCAGGAACATGACATGGCGCTGGCGATCTATCGCGCCACCTCGGACGTGATCCGCGCCTCGCTGGGCCGGGCAAGGTAACGGGGGCACGCGATGAATGATCTGACCACATCGCTTGGCTTCGCGGCCTCGGGGATGCAGGCCCAGGCAACCCGGCTGCGCCATGTTTCCGAGAATATCGCCAATGCCGATACCCCCGGCTACCACCGCAAGACCATCAGCTTTCACGAGGAGATGGACAGCGGGCAGGTCACGGCAGGCCCGGTGCGGCTGGACCGCTCGGAGCTGACCCGCATCTATGACCCCGGCAATCCGCTGGCCGACGAGACGGGGTATTACGACGGCTCGAACGTCGATCTGGTGCTGGAAATCGCCGACGCACGGGAAGCCCAACGCAGCTATGAAGCCAATCTTCGCATGTTCGACCAGGCGCGCCAGATGACGCAAAGCCTGTTCGACCTTCTGCGCCGCTGAGGGGGACCGCCGGAATGGATGTGAAACCCTCGTTCGCCGCCCAGACCTATGCGCAGGCCAGAACGGCCGCAGCGCCAAAGCCTTCGGAAGACGGGGGCATCAGTTTCGGCAAGCTGGCGGGAAACTTCGCCGAAACGCTTGTCCGGCACGAGCAGACGGCCCGCGCCGCCATGACCGGCGGCGCGGACCCCCATGCCCTGGTCGAGGCGCTGGCCTCATCGCAACTGGCCGTGGAAACCGTGGCCACCGTGCGCGACCGCGTGGTCGAGGCCTATCAGGAGATTCTGAGGATGCCGATATGACCGACGCCGCGCTTTATGACGTGATGCGCCAGGGCCTTTGGGTTGCGGTGACGATTTCCGCGCCGCTCTTGACGGTGGCGCTGGTGGCCGGGGTGGTGATCGGCCTTTTTCAGGCGCTGACCTCGGTGCAGGAAATGACGCTGACCTTCGTGCCCAAGGTGGCCGCGATGATGGCGGTGTTCTGGGTCTCGATGGGTTTCATGACCGGCTCGCTGGTGACCTTCTTCACCAAGCTGGTGATCCCGATGATCGCAGGGGGCTGACCATGGATACCGCGGGATATGTGACGCTGGGCCGGCAATCGGGGCTGATGCGGGAAATGCAGGTGGTGGCGAACAACATCGCCAACCTTTCGACCACCGGCTTCCGGCGCGAAGACGTGGTGTTCGCCGAGCACGTCGCCCGGCTGGACCACGAACCTTCGGTTTCGATGGCCCATGGCAATGGCCGTATCGTCGATCTGTCACAGGCCGGGTTGACGCCGACCGGCGGCGCCTTCGACCTGGGCATTCAGGGCGAAGGGTTCTTTCTGGTGGAAACGCCGCAGGGCAACCGGCTGACCCGGGCCGGCAGCTTCACTCCCTCGGCCGAGGGGGAGCTTGTCACCCCCGACGGCTTTCGCCTGCTTGACGCCGGGGGCACCCCGGTCTTCGTGCCGCCGGACGCCGGGCAGGTGGGCGTTTCATCGGATGGCACAGTTTCGTCGGGCGGCGCGCCGATCGCCCGGATCGGCCTCTGGCGCCCGGTCGATCCGTTGGCGCTGCGCCATCAGTCGGGCACCCTGTTTGACGGCGGCCAGCTTGAACCGGCTGAGAGCGGCATCATCAAGCAGGGGTTTCTTGAGGACAGCAATGTTCAGCCCGTGGTGGAAATCGCCCGGATGATCGAGGTGCAGCGCGCCTATGAGATGGGCCAGAAGTTCATGGATGCCGAAGACAGCCGCATGCGCGGCGTGATCCAGACGCTGGGACGCTGACGATGAAGGCGCTTCATATCGCGGCAACCGGCATGGCGGCCCAGCAGATGAAGGTTGACGTGGTGTCCAACAACCTCGCCAACATGTCGACCACCGGCTACAACGCCCGCCGTGCCGACTTCGCCGATCTGCATTACCAGCAGCTTGCCCGCCCCGGCACCATCACCGCGCAGGACGGCGCGATGCTGCCGACCGGGGTGCAGATCGGCCTGGGCGTGCGGCCCGCGGCCGTGTCTCTGGTTCTGGAACAGGGGCCGCTGGCGCAGACCAAGGGCGATCTGGATCTTGCCATCGAAGGCGCCGGCTATCTTGAGGTGACGCTGCCTTCGGGAAACTCGGGCTATACCCGCGACGGTGCGCTGAAACGGTCGCCCGATGGTCTGATCGTCACCGCGGATGGCTACCCGGTGGTGCCCGGCATCACCATACCTTCCGACGCGCATTCGATTGCCATCAATGCCGCGGGTGAGGTCTATGCCTATTTCACCGATCAGGTGGAACCCACACAGCTTGGCCAGCTTACGCTGACCGGCTTCACCAATGAAAAGGGGCTTGAGGCGATCGGGTCCAACCTTTTCCTGGAAACCCCGGCCTCTGGCCCGCCGCAGGTGGGCAACCCCGGCACCGACGGGCTGGGCACATTGCGGCAAGGTTATCTTGAGGAAAGTTCGGTCGATGCGGTGCGCGAGGTGACCGAGCTGATCAAGGCGCAGCGGGGATACGAGCTGAACGCCAAGGTCATCACCGCCGTCGACCAGATGCTGGCCGCCACAACGCAGGTGCGGTGATGCTGCTGCGCCTGGCTGTCTTTCTGACCTTGCCCGGCGTTGCCGGCGCCGAAAGCGTTGTCGCGGCGCGCACGCTGCCAGCCGGCACCGTGCTGACGCAGGGTGACCTGCTGCTGGTTGATGCCGAGATTCCCGGCGCGCTGACCGCGCCCGAGGCGGCCCTGGGCCAGCAGACCCGCATTGCGCTTTATGCCGGGCGGGCGGTTCATGCCCGCGACATCGGCGCCCCCGCCCTGGTTCAGCGGAACGGCATCGTCACCCTGGTCTATCGCGCCGGCGGCCTGACCATCCGCGCCGACGGCCGCGCCCTGGAAGCGGGTGCCGAAGGCGACAGCATCCGCGCCCTGAACCTTGCGTCGAAAGCCACCGTTTCGGGCCGTGTCGCCCCAGACGGCACCCTGATCGTTGGAGGCCCCCCGTGACCCGAAAACTGCCCGCCCTGCTTGCCCTGCTTCCCGCCGCCTGCGGCGATCTCAGCCAGGTCGGCCGCGCGCCCGATTTTTCACCGCTTGAGGGCAGCTATCAGCATCACGCGATGTATTCGACGCCGATGCCCGAAATGGCCGATCCCTCGGGGCCAACGGATGCGTCGTCGTTGTGGACGGGGGGAACGGAATCGCTTCTGGGCGACCGACGCGCCGCCAAGCGTGGCGATATCCTGACCGTGGTGATCGAGATCGACGACAGTGCCGAGATTTCGAATTCGACCGACCGCTCCCGCAAGGGCAGCCAGAGCATGGGCATCCCGTCGCTTTTCGGCATCCCGCAAAGGATTGACGATGCCCTGCCCGAAGGGGCCAGCATGGCCGAAGCGGTGAAAACGCAGTCTTCATCCACCTTTGCCGGCGATGGCAGCGTTTCGCGCAAGGAAAAGCTGACGCTGCGGGTGGCGGCGACCGTGGTCGAGGAACTGCCGAATGGCGTGCTGCGGATCGAGGGGCAGCAGGAGGTACGGGTCAACTTCGAGCTGCGCGAACTGATCGTGACCGGCTATGTCCGGCCCGCCGACATTTCGCGCCAGAATGAGGTGACCTATGACAAGATCGCCGGCGCCCGCATCTCCTATGGCGGGCGCGGCCAGATTTCCGAGGTGCAGCAGCCGCGCTATGGCCAGCAGGCCGCGGAAATCCTGCTGCCGTTCTGACCATGATCCGCAAACTTCTTCCCGTTCTTCTTGCCCTTCTGGGCCTTGGCACCGGCCTTGGCGCCGGCTTGGTCCTGCGCCCTGAGGCCGACCACACGGCCGAACCCGCCCCCGAGCAAGATGCAAAGCCGGAGACGGCCCCAGATTACGTGAAGCTGAACAACCAGTTCGTGGTGCCCATCCTTGAAGGCGGGCGGGTGACGGCCATGGTCGTGCTCTCGCTCAGCCTTGAGGTGCAGGCCGGCCAGACCGAAGCCGTCTACAACCGCGAGCCAAAGATCCGCGACACCTTCCTTCAGGTGCTGTTCGACCATGCCAACAGCGGCGGATTCCGGGGATCGTTCACCGATGGGTCGAACCTGGTGTTGCTGCGGCAGGCGCTGACGGAAAAGGCAGCGGGAATTCTGGGCCCGACGGTTACCGATGTGCTGATCACCGAAATCGCCCGTCAGGACAGTTAATCACCGCGCTTTTGCCGTTCGGCCGCCTGCAGGCGCTGCAGAACCTGGGCGCGGCCAAAGGCGCGGCGGGTTTCATCAAGATGCTGCAGCCATTCGGCCTGCCGGGCCGCGATCAGCAGGTTCAGGTCGGCCCGGCGTCGGCTGGCCCAGGTTTCATAATCAAAAGACACAAGCGCTGTCGCCGCCGGCGAAAGGCCCTCGGCCGGGCGCGGCGCCTCAAGGGCTGCAAGCTGCGCCTTCAACGCCTCACGCGCGGCGGCAATGCGCGACAGTTCGGCAGACCGGGCCTGCAGCACCATGTCCGCCATTTCGGACAGACGGCGCAGCCGTGGGTCGCCGCTCATCGCGCCCCCCGGTTGCGGGCGCGTTTGCGCAAGGCTTCGGCAAACCGGATGGCGGCGGCGACGGCAGCGTAATGTTCGGGGCGGATCTCCTGCCCGATCTCAAGGCTGGCGTGCAAGGCGCGGGCGGTGGGCGGGTCGCGGCGGATCGGAACGCCGGCCTCTTGCGCGCGTTCGCGGATGCGGGCGGCAATCTCGTCCATCCCCTTGGCCACGCAGACCGGCGCGCGGCCCTTGCCGCGTTCCCATTTCAGCGCCACGGCGTAATGCGTGGGGTTCACGATCACCACATCCGCCTTTGGCACATCGGTCAGCATCCGCCGGGTCGCCACCTCTTGCGCGCGACGGCGACGGTCGGCCTTGAGATGCGGGTCGCCCTCGCTGTCCTTCATCTCATCGGTCAGTTCCTTGCGGGTCATCCGGTTGCGGCGGGTGAACTCAAACCGCTGCCACAGCCAATCTGCCAGGCCGAAGACAAGGCTGATCGCAAGGATCAGCATGAGGAAGCGCAGGGCCTGATCCGCGACCAGCGCGGCCACCTGCCCGGCCTGCAACGCCGAGGCAAGTGTCAGCCAGGGCAGGCCAGACCGCAGATAAAGCCCCAGGATCAGTGCCACGACGATCAGCTTGGCAGCCTTGCGGGCGAAATCGACCAGCGCGGCGCGGCCGAATTTCTGCCGAAGATTGGTGGGGATCGACAGCCGCTCAGGCTTGAGCGCCAGTTTCGACGGCGCAAAGACCAACGACCGCGTCGCCAAAAGATAGATCAGGACCAGAACCGCCGGAACCATCAGCATCAGCACCGCCGGGCCCGCCATGGCCCCTGCCTGCCCGGCCACCTGTGCCACCAGCCCGCCCCCCCGGGGCGAGAGGCGTCCGGCCCCCCGAGCATTGCCATGCCCGCGGTGCCCATGCGCTGAATGGCCCAGGGACCCAGCAGCAGACCCGCCAGCAGGAAGCCGCCATAGCTGACCGCGGCCTGCAAATCCTCGGACCGGGGGACATCACCCTGTTCGCGGGCCTGATCCAGCCGGCGCTGCGAAGGATCGAATTCCTTTTCGGTTTCTTCGGTTTCAGGGCCTGCCATGCCCTACCCCGCGAAAGGGGTGGCAAGGGCCTGCGCCATTGCCCCGCGCCAGACCGCCAGAAGCGCCGGCGTGGCCAGCGCCAGCAGCGCCAGCCCGCCCAGCGTCAGCGCCGGCGCGCCGATCATCGCCACCATCAGTTGCGGCATGGCCCGGTTCATGACCCCCAGCGCCAGATTGTAAAGCAGCGAAGCCAGCACGAAGGGCGCGGCAAGCGAGAAGCCAAGCGCCAGAACCTGTGCCCCCCGCGCCACGCCCCAGCCGGCCAAGGCGCCCGGGTCGGGCAGATGGCCGGGCGGCATCAGATCATAGGACAGGACCAGCAGCTCAACCGCGCGGGGCAGGCCGCCCATGCTCAGAAACAGCGCAATTCCGGCAAGCGTGAACAGGTTTGCCACGATGGGCTGCGGCTCTGGCCCGGTTCCGGCGAACATCTGCGCCAGCGTGATCGACTGCGCCGCAATGGTGCCTGCTGTCTGAAGCGCCAGGATCATCAGCCGCAAGCCAACCCCCAGGATCAGACCCGCCGCCGCCTCAACCGCCAGGGCGCCGAAGCCGGCGCCGCCGGGCGGCGGCACGGCAGGCGCAACGATGACGGTCAGCGCCACCGCCACCGCCAGCTTGATGCGCTGCGGCACCGCCTGTTCGCCGATGCCCGGCAACAGCGCCACGGCGGCGCCCACCCGGACGAAGACCAGCATCACCTGCAGGACCAGCCCTTCGGCCACGCCCAGAAGCTGCGCCAGCGGGGCCGCGAAATCCATCATGCCGCCACCTGCCCCAGCAGCGCAGGCCGCACGTCGATGCCCAGCTCCTCATAAGACAGAACCGGCACCTGCAACCCCTTGGCCTGAACCACCGTGCGCAGGAACCGCCGCCGGGCAGCCGAGGCGATCAGCGCCGGAAAGGCCCCGCCTTCGGCCGCCTGCGCCATCCGTTCGGCAATGCCATTGGCCAGCCGGGCGAACAGGTCGGGCGGCAGGGCAATGTCGCGCGGATTGCGGTCACCGTCCATCTGATGGGTCTGGAAGGTGCGTTCCCATTCTGGCGCCAACTGGATCAGCGGAACCGAGCCATCGGGGCGGCGATAATCGGCCACGATCTGGAACCCCAGCCGCTGACGGACATGTTCGGTCACCGCCTCGGGCGAGCCAAGACCCCGCGCCTCGGCCACCGATTCCAGGATGAGCGGCAGGTTGCGGATGGACACCCGTTCCTCCAGCAGCAGGCGCAGCACCGCATGAAGCAGGTCAAGCGGCACCTTGTCGGGAACCAGATCGTCCAGCAGGCGGCGGTTGGCCTCGGCGCGGCTGCGGTCGGACAGTTGGGTGAATTCGTCCAGCAACCGACGCAGCCCACGCAGCGACAGAAGCCGTGCCAGGTTGCCCTTCAGCACCTCAAGCAGATGGGTGGCCAGCACTTCGGCGGGGGACACCACGGTCAGGCCGGCCAGGGCGGCATCTTCCTGCAGATCGGGGCGAATCCAGCGCGCCGGGGCGCCGTAGACGGGTTCGCGGACATCTTCGCCTTCGGGCGCGGGCACGCCTTCGGACAGCAGCACCAGCACCCGATCGGGCAAAAGCCGGTTCGCCACCCGTTCCACCCCCTGGATGCGGATGCGATATTGGCCGGGGGCCATGGCGGCCTCATCCGTCAGGCGGATTTCGGGCAGGATCAGGCCATAGCTGGCGGCGATATGGTTGCGCATGTTGGCAATGCGCCCATCCAGCCCGGTGGCCGGGTCCAGCGCCATGCCCACAAGGTTGGGGGCAAATTCGATATGGATCTCATCGAAATCCAGCACATCGCCAATCGGGCGGCGGGCGGGCGGTTCGGTCCTGGTCTCGGCCTCCGGCGCCTCGGGCTTGCGGTTGGCGCCATACCAGGCGGCGGCGGCCAGCGCCGCAGCAGCGGCGATGAACGGAAGGAACGGCATCCCCGGCACCACGGCGAACAGTGCCATCAGGGCAGACACCGTGCCCAAAGCCGCCGGATAGCGGCCCAACTGGGCAAAGAACGACACATCCGCTGCCCCCTTGGCCCCGCCGCGCGACAGCAGCAGCGCCGCCGCAACCGAGATCACCACGGCCGGAATCTGGCTGACCAGCCCGTCGCCCACGGTCAGGATCGAATAGGTCTCGAACGCGCGGGAAAACGCCATGCCATGCAGGCCGACACCAACCGCCAGCCCGACGATCAGGTTCAGCCCGGTGATCAGCAGGCCCGCCACCGCGTCGCCCTTGACGAACTTGGATGCGCCGTCGAGCGAGCCGAAGAAGTTGGTTTCGGCCAGTTCGATCTCTCGCCGGCGCTTGGCCTCTTCATGGGTGATGGCGCCGGCCGACATGTCGGCGTCAATGGCCAGTTGGCGGCCGGGCATCCCGTCCAGCGCGAAGCGGGCACCCACCTCGGCCATGCGGCCGGCCCCCTTGGTGATGACGATGAAGTTGACGATCAGCAGGACGACAAAGATCACCAGCCCCAGCACGATATTGCCGCCCATGATGAATTCGGCGAACCCCTCGATCACATGGCCGGCGGCGGCGGTGCCGGTGTGGCCCTGCCCGATGATCAGCTTGGTGGACGAGACGTTCAGCGACAGCCGCAGCAGCAGCGAAGCCAGCAGGATGGTGGGGAAGGCCGAAAAATCGAGTGGACGTTCGATGAACAGCGCCACCGTCAGCATCAGGATCGCCAGCGCGAAGGAAAGGGCAAGACCCACGTCCAGCACGCCCGCCGGCACCGGCAGGACCATCATTGCGATGACCGCCATCAGCGCCAGCGCCAGCAAGATCGTCGGACGGAACAGCGCACGGATCGTCAGGCCGGGCATGGTTACGGCCCCCCGATCAGGGGTGAGGCGGTATCTGACAGGGGCACCAGAGACCCTGCGCCGCGGGTCGCCCCGGCCAGCAGCAGAGGGAAGCGGTTTTCGCGCGGGATCGCGCTTTCGGACGGCGGTGATCCGTCACCAAGCGCGGCGTAGATCGGCTTGAACCGGGCAAGGTAGCGTTCGGCATAGGCCGGGGTCGAGGAATGATAGGCGGCAACGGCGGCGCCCCAATCACCGCTGTCCTGATACAGGCGCAACACCAGCCGGGCGGCGTAAACTGCGTTCGTTTCCGGGTCGAGCATCCCTGTAAGGCTGGCGAAGGCCTGACCATGCCAGCGGTAGTTCAACTGAAAACAGCCAACATCGACATTGGTCGTGCCCGCCGCAAGCACGGTTTCCAGATGGGTCAGCGCCGCCTGACGACTGTCGAACCACAGCCCCTCCCCCCCCTTGTTCAGCGTCCAGGGCCAGGGGGTCAGCATACCGTCCGGGCCGGCCCTTCCGGTTTCGGTCAGGGTCAGCGCCAGCAGAATCCGCAGCGGAGCGCCAGTTTCTGCGGCCGCCCTGCGCGCGGCGGACAGGCAGAGCGCCGATGGATCGGTCGCGGCGCTGGCGGCCACGGGCGCGCACAACAGGATGGCCACGGCGGCGAAGGGGCGAAGGTGTGGCCAGATCATTCTGATCCCGATGCAACGGGGGCGGCGGACCCGCCCCGTGGCAAAGCCTAGCGGTGGTCAGGTTGACAAAGCGTTACGGGACAACGGTTGTTTCCAGCAGCGCCTTGAGCGTGGCACGGGCGCGGGCGGTTTCGTCGGCCAGCGCGGCGCCACGGGCAATCGGGCCGGACGCGGCGGCCCCTGCCGGCGCGGGGCCAACCAGCGCCGCCGCAGCTTTCCACGCCTCTGGTCCCGCCTGCGCGACCTGCGGCCAGTCTTCTGCCCGGACAAGGGCCCGGTCGCGGCCTGCGGCATCACCGGCTCGGCCCAAGGCGGCAGCGGCGGCTTCCGCGTCGCCCAGTTGCAGAACTGCTGCGGCGCGCAGGCTTTCCGCTTCGGCGTCAGACAGGCCGGACAGCGCTTCAAGGGCACCTCGGGCATCGCGCAGTTGCAGCCTTGCCCGGGCCGCCAACAGCCGAACCGGATCAGGCGCCGCCGGCCCAAGCGGGCCCAGCCATGCCAGAGCCTCGGCCGGAAAGCCAAGCTCTGTCAGCCGGGTGGCCACGGCTTGCGCCACGGTGTCCGCCACCTTTGGCGGCTGGCCTGCCGCCGCGACCGCCTGCGCAAGAAAGACGCCATCCCCGGCCCCATCGGCGGCCAACTGCCAGAGATCGCCGCCAGTCTGCGGCGCCTTGGGCAGCAAGGCGAAGGACGTTTCAAAATCGCCGGTCATTGCAGATGCCAGAATCAGCGCCCGGGTCAGCGCCCCTTCCCGCGCTGTTCCGCGCGCCTCTTGCCGGAAGGCGGCCAGCACGGCGGGCAGATCCGGCGGAAGGGAATGGTCGCCCTGAAAGGCGGCTTCGACACGGGTGACAGCCGCCATGTCCTGCCCCGGACCGCTTTCCTTCAGCACCGAATCGGCCAGCGCGCCCGCCCTGACCTGATCGCCCGTGGCCAGTTGGTAGCCGGCATCCATCAGCGCAACCTCGGGGGCTGCGGGGCCGGGCGCGCGCAGGGCGGCATCCTTGATCCGCCTTGCGGTTTCATCATCGTTCACGGTCAGGAACAGGGCCACCAGCGGCGGGCCAAGATGATGGCGCAGATGCGCCGGCAAGGCGGAAAAGCTGCGCGCCACCGCAGCCGTGTTCAACGTGCGGATCTCTGACGCGGCGGGCGGGCGGCCCACGGCCAACGCCAGCGCGGCCCAAAGCGCGGCGGCGGTGTCGCAGCTTTCCAGCCCCTTGAACGGGTTGGGCATGGCCGGTTCAAGATCCACCAGAAAGGTCAGCGCGCGCAGGCGGGCGCGATCCGGGTCATCCGGCCCGTCCAGCAGGTTCAGGATCTGCCGCCCCTCGGCCCCGAACCCCAGCGCGACATGGGCGCGGGTGGCGCGCAGCACCGCCTCGGGAACCGGCGTGTCAAATTCGCCCAGCAGGCCGGATCGGGCAGCGCCAAGCTGTTCGGCCGGCGGCCCGGTCAGGCCCCAATCGGCGACCGACAGCGCCGTGTCATCAGGGCAGACCAGCCCAAGCGCCGACAGCGGCAGATCCGGGTCGCGAATCGTGGCGGCCCGGAGACCCGGCAGTTCCCCCAGCGCGATGCGAATCCCCTCTGGCCCGGCCCCCCGCGGCCCTGTCCCCTCTGGCAGCCGGGCGGGCCTGGCGATTTCCACCACGCCCTGGGCAACGCCGCGGCTGAGCTGTTCCAGCAGGGCCCGACGCAGCGGGTCCAGCGCCGCAGCCGTTGCCGCCTTGACCAAAGGCCCTTGCGCAGGGCGCGCGGGCGACGGCGGCGTGTCTGCCGCCCCCCCGGGCCGGATCGCCAGCCAGTCATACCCCGCAGACCCGGCAGGGGCATCCGGCGGGGCCAGGGCGGGGGCGGGCGGGTCGATGGGGTTTTCAAAGGCGGTGTCCGCAGGCGGGGCGCCGGTCTTGATGTCCACGACAATGACCCCGGGCCGGAATTCGAAGGCAATGGCGTGGCAGGCGCAGGACAGTGCCAGCCGCAGCCTTCCACTGGCCGGGTCGCGCCACAGGCCAGACACACGGTTACGTGGAATTTTCTGGAAGGCCTGGCTCAGATCAAACCCGGTGACATCGGGGCCAAGGGCAAGCTCATACCCGTCTTCGGTGCGGCCAAAGCGCCAGTCTCCGGCGGCAGCGGCCTCAATCACGATGCGGGTGAAATCCGGGTGTTCACCACCCTTGACCCGCGCGACCTCGGCCATGGCGGGGCTGGCTGACAGCAGCAGGGCGATCAGGACGGTGCGGATCATGCGGCGTCCTGTTTCAGGGCCCGCAAGGCCTCCTCCAGATCGCCGAAGCCGGGCCGCACCTGATGCGGCGTGTTCTGCCGCCCGACCTCGATGCAGATGTTCGCCGGGTGGCGATGCAGGTTCGCCACCAGAACCTCGCGGATCAGGTGGTAGAAATGGGCGTCTTCCTCAACCACCTGTTTCACCCGGGCCGAGAACGGCCCCATCAGCCCATAGGCCAAGAACACGCCCAGAAACGTGCCAACCAGCGCCGAGCCGATCATCGCGCCCAGCACTTCGGGCGGCTGGTCGATCGAGCCCATGGTCTTGATCACCCCCAGAACGGCGGCCACGATGCCAAGCGCAGGCAGGCCGTCGGCCATGGATTGCAGCGCGTGGCTGGAGTGCAGGGCGTGGTGCAACTGCGCCTCCATCCGCTTGTCCAGCACCTCCTCAACCTGATGGGGGTCGTCATAATTCATCGAGGCGGCGCGCAGCGTGTCGCAGATCAGTTCCACCGCGTCATGGTCTTGCAGGATTTTCGGATACCTGCCGAAGATCGCCGAATTGTCCGGGTTTTCGACATGTTCCTCCAGACCGACCGGGTTCGATTTCGACAGCCGCACCAGTTCGAACAGCAGACAAAGCAGATCGCGGTAATCGGCGGGTTTCCAGCGCGGGCCCTTGAAGACCTTGCCAATGTCTCTGACCGTCTGCTTGACCGAGGCAAAATCGTTGGAAATCAGGAAAGCCCCGACCGCCGCGCCGCCGATCATGATCATCTCGAACGGCAGCGCGTGCAGGATGGGTTCAAGGTGGCCGCCATGAACGACAAAGCCGCCGAAGACCATCACGATGATGACCACGATTCCGATGATGCCGAACATCTGCGCTGGTTCCGTTCCCTGTTCAGGCGGCAGTCTCGCCCCGGCGGGTTAACAAGAGGCGAAGTCAGTCTTTCGGGGCCATGGCATTGCGGCCGGCCAGAATGGCGCTGACGGCATAGGCTTTTTCCGGCGTCATTCCGGCCAGGACCGCCGCCGCCGCATCTGGCCGCATCCGGCCCAGGAAGCCCGCAGCAAAGCCCGCCTCCATCGCGTCGAACAGGGCGGCGGCGTCTTTCGGCTTCATCGCTTCATAAACCGTGGTCAGCCGCGCCAGATCGCCCTCGGCGGCGCCATCGGCCAGGGCAAGGGTCTTGCGCAATTCGATCTCGGCCGCTTCGAGTTCGGCCAGACGGGTGGCGATTGCCTGATCCGCCAGCGCGAGTGCCGCCGAACGGTCCGCCAGCGCCGCCTCTTGCACGGCCAGCCGGTCTTCCCGCAGCTTCAGCGCCCTTGCCAGATCTTCGGGCGGGGGCGGGCAATCGGGCGGAGGGGCGCCCGTGTCCTGCGGCAAGGCCCCTTCGGCGGCACGGGCAAGCCCGGCCCCCAGCCCATCGCCCAGACGCAGCGCACCGGACGAGGCGAAAAGCAGCGCGATCACGATCAGGGCCCCACGTCCTGCCCGCCGCCTCATTCTGCGGCCTCCATCGGGGCGCGGGAGGCGCGGCGGCGGACAAAGCGCAAGCGGCGGCTGTCATCGTCAGACTCAGGCTCTGATTCAGGCGTTTCGGGCGCCGGCCCCGCTTCGGGCAGGTCATGTAGCGAGGCAACCAGCAGTTCCAGCCGCCGCGCCACGCCTTCCGCCCGCGTGGTCAGTTCCTCAAGCCGATGCTCTGCCCCGCCGGCCACGCCCTGCGCCTTGTCCAGCGCCCTGGTCATGTCATCGACCTGCGCCGACAGCACGGCGATGGCGCCGCCCATGCCGTCTTCCAGCGTGGTAAAGCGGCGCAGCCGGCTGGCCAGAACATAGCAGTAGATCGCCGCGCCAAGACTGGCGGCAAACAGCAGCGCATCTGAAATCAGCTCCATCTTCGCCCCCTCAGTCCAGCACGAATTCGGTAATCAGCAGATCACGCACCCGCCCCTCGCCAGTGACGATCTGCACCCGGCGCAGCATCTGCGCCCGCAGCCGCGCCATGGCAGACGGGTCTTCGATCTCGGCCACCGAGATGGCGCGCAGGTAGCTGTTCAGCACGTCCAGGATACGCGGCATCAGCAGCGTCACCTCGGCGGCATAGGGTTTGGCCACCTCAAGCTGGGCGGTAAATTTCAGATGCCGGCTGCCCGCTTCGGCGCCCAGCGTCACCACCACGGGCGTGATCGCGACAAAGGCGATGTCGGGCAACGGCCCGGCGGCCGGTTCCGCCGCATCGTGCGATTCGGCGGTGGGGCCGAACAGCAGGCCGGACCAGGTGGCATAAAAGCCACCCGCCCCGCCCAGCAGGGCCAGCAGAACCCCGATCAGCAGCGGCAGCTTCGATGTCTTCGGTTTCGGCCCCGCATCCAGTGCGGCCTCGGCGGTATTGACCACGGCATCCTCCGTTCCGGTCCGGGAACGAAACTAGATCGAATGTCACTAACCGATTGTTAAGGCAAACCCTCTCATTCTGGCCGCACGGGAAGGATTCCCGGCGGAGAAATGATGCTGCAGAATGTCACCTCGGTCTGGACCGGCCTTTCCCTCCGCCGACGGCTTGTTGTGGCCGGGGCCACGCTGGCCATGTTCCTGGCCGTTCTGGCGCTGGCGCGCATGGCGGGCGGGCCGCAGATGGTGCTGCTTTACGCCGGCCTTGATGGCCGCGCCGCAGGCGAGGTGATTGCCGCGCTGGACCAGCGCGCCGTTGCCTATGAGGTGCGGGGTGATTCCATCCTTGTGGACATCAACGCCCGCGATGCCCTGCGTATGTCGCTGGCGGGCGAGGGGCTGCCGTCGGCCGGCAGTCAGGGCTATGAACTGCTGGACCAGTTGACCGGCTTCGGCACCACGTCGCAGATGTTCGACGCCGCCTATTGGCGCGCGAAAGAGGGCGAGCTTGCCCGCACGATTCTGGCGGTGCCGGAAATCCGGGCCGCGCGGGTGCATATCTCGCAAGGTCCGTCCGACACGTTTCGCCGCGACCAGACCCCTACGGCCAGTGTCACGGTCACCACGGCGTCTGGCAACCTTTCCGAATCGCAGGCGCGGGCATTGAAACATCTGGTCGCCTCGGCGGTGGCGGGGCTGAGGCCCGAGGATGTACATGTGATTGATACCGTCGGCGGCCTGATCGCGGCCAATGATGCGCCCGACGCGGCCACCGGAACGGCTGCCTCGGGCCGCGCAGCCGAAATCCGCCACAACGTCGAACGCCTGCTTGAGGCGCGGGTTGGCCCCGGCAAGGCCGTGGTTGAAGTGGCGGTTGATCTGGTGACAGACCGCGAAACGCTGACCGAGCGCAAGATTGACCCGCAGGGCCGGGTTGCGATCTCCTCCGAGACTGAGGAGCACAGCCAGCAGGCAACCGAGCCGGGCGGCGCGGTTACCGTGGCGTCGAACCTGCCCGAAGGTGACGCCGGCCCTGGCGCCAATGGCAAATCAAGCACCAGCGAAACCCGTGAGCGGGTGAATTACGAAGTGTCCGAAACCCAGCGTGAACTGACGCGCGGCCCGGGGGGCATCCGCCGCCTGACGGTGGCCGTTCTGGTCGATGGTCAGATGGTGACCGCAGCCGATGGCACGCAAAGCCGGCAACCCCGGTCCGACGAGGAACTGGCCGCGCTGCGCGAACTGGTCGCCTCGGCCGTTGGTCTGGACGAGACGCGCGGCGATGTGCTGACGCTGAAGTCGCTGGATTTCACCCAACCGACCGTTCAGGGCACCGAAGCCACCACCCGTCTGATCCCGCCGCTGGGGCCGATCGACGTGATGGCGGCGATCCAGATCGCGGCGCTGGCGCTGGTGGCGCTGATCCTTGGGCTGTTCGTGCTGCGGCCGCTGCTGGCCTCGGGCCGCGCTGCGGCGCAACTTCCGGCCCCCGAGGGACGGCTGGCGCTGCCCGGTGCGGCCACAGCCCCCGAAGCCCTGACAGGCGAGATCCAGGACGGATTTTCCTTGCCTGATCTGCCGATGGTCGATTTCGCCGCCAACGCGCCCGGGGAAGAAGCGGCGGAAGATCCGGCCACCCGCCTGCGCCGGCTGATCGCCGAGCGCCAGACCGAAACCATCGAAATCCTGCGCGGCTGGCTGGAACCGGAAGAGGAGCGGGCCTGATGCCGATGCCCCGGCTTGAGGTATTCGAAACCGCAGCCGCACCCGGCCGCAGCCAGACACTTGTCACCACCGAAATCGCCGCCATCGAAGAGGCGAAGCTGGCGTCGTATGAATCCGGCTACAAGGCCGGCTGGGACGATGCCGTCGCCGCGCAGGCGGAAGACCAGACCCGCATCCGCGCCGATCTGGCCCGCACCCTGCAACAACTTTCCTTCACCTATCAGGAGGCGCGGGCGCATGTCCTCAAGGCGCTGGAGCCGCTGCTGACCGAAATGGTCAATCGCCTGCTGCCCGAAACCGCGCGGGAAACGCTGGCGCCGCTGGTTCTGGAGCGGCTGATGCCCATGGCCGAGGAGCTGGCAGACCAGCCGGTCACGCTGGTGCTGAACCCGGCCGTGCGCCCGGCCATTTCCGACCTGATCGAACAGGCCACCGGCCTGCCGCTGACCCTTGAAGAGGAACCGACGCTGCCCGAAGGCCAGGTCTATCTGCGGCTGGGCAGCACCGAGGCCAAGGTCGATCTGACGCGCGTCACCGCCGAAATCGCCGCCGCCGTGCGCGGCTTCTTCACCCTTGCCAAAGAGGCGCCCGCCCATGGATGACCTGACCGACAGCAGCCCCTTCGCCCAGGTTCCGATCGAGATCACCATCTCGGTCGGCCGCGCCCGCCCCCTGGTGCGCGACTTGCTGCGCCTTGGCCGCGATGCCGTTCTGCCGCTGGACCGCCGCGTCGATGATCCGGTCGAGCTTTATGTGGGCGACCGGCTGATCGCCCGGGGCGAGCTGACCGAACTTGAGGGCGACGCCTCGGGCCAACTGGCCGTGCGGCTGACCGAGGTGGCAAACCTGAAGGGCGGGCTGTGAAACGCGCGCTTGTTCTGGCCGCGCTGGCCGCGCTGCTGCTGGCGCATCCCGCCGCCGCGCAGGATCTGACGCTCAGCCTGGGCGAGGGGGATTCGCTGGCCGCGCGGTCGGTGCAGCTTCTGCTGCTGATCACCGTGCTGTCGGTGGTGCCGGGGTTGGCGGTCATGGTGACCTGCTTTCCCTTCATCGTCACCGTCCTGTCGATCCTGCGGCAGGGCATCGGGCTGCAACAGGCGCCCCCGAACATGCTAATCATCAGCCTTGCGCTGTTCTTGACCTGGTATGTGATGGACCCGGTGTTCACCGAAGCCTGGACCGCCGGCCTTGGCCCCTTCAGCCGCAACGAGATGGACATCGCCACCGCCTTTGCCCAGGCCGCCAAACCCTTCCGCACCTTCATGTCGGCCCGGATCGACGCCGAAACCTTCGCCACGCTGGATGCGCTGCGCCCGCGCGCGCCCTCGGCCATGGCTGATGCGCCGCTGTCGCTGCTGGTGCCGTCCTTCCTGCTGTCGGAAATCCAGCGCGCGTTCGAGATCGGGTTCCTGGTCTTTCTGCCCTTCCTGATCATCGACCTGGTGGTTTCGGCGATCCTGATGTCGATGGGCATGATGATGGTGCCCCCCGCCGTGGTATCCCTGCCCTTCAAGCTGGCCTTCTTCGTGGTGGCCGACGGGTGGAGCCTGATCGCAAGCGCGCTGGTGCGCAGCTACACCGGCTAGGCTTGCCCTGACGCGCCGCTTGCGGCTAGCTGGGCGTAGCCCCTGCGAGCCCGAGGTCTGCCCATGCCCTTCAATCAGCCCCTTGGCGGCAACGAGATGCCGCGTTTCGGCGGCCCCGCCACCTTCATGCGCCTACCCGCCGCCGCCAGCGCCGAAGGGCTGGATGTCGCCATCATTGGCATCCCGATGGATATCGGCACCTCGAACCGCCCCGGCACCCGGCTGGGCCCGCGCCAGATTCGTGACGAAAGCCGGATGCTGCGGCCCTATAACATGGCAACCGGGGCCGCGCCCTTCGACCACCTTCAGGTGGCCGATATCGGCGATGTGCCGATCAACACCTTCGACCTGAAGAAATCGGTCGACATCATCACCAGCTTCCACCGCGGCGTTCTGGCCGCCGGCGCGTTGCCGCTGACGCTGGGCGGCGACCACACGCTGACCTGGCCGATCCTGCGCGCCATCCGCGAAAAACATGGCCCCGTGGCGCTGATTCATGTCGATGCCCATGCCGACATCAACGACACGATGTTCGGCGAAAAGGTGGCCCACGGCTGCCCCTTCCGCCGGGCCTTCGAAGACGGCTGCCTGATCAATGACAAGGTGTTCCAGATCGGGCTGCGCGGCACCGGCTATTCCCCCGACGATTTCGACTGGGGCCGCCGCAACGGCTGGACGGTGGTGCAGGCCGAAGACTGCTGGCACAAGTCGCTGGTGCCGCTGATGGCCGAGATCCGCGCGAAGATCGGGGATGCTCCGGTCTATCTCAGCTATGACATCGACAGCCTTGACCCCGCCTTCGCCCCTGGCACCGGCACGGTTGAACCGGGCGGTCTGACCATCTGGCAGGGGCTAGAGATTGTCCGGGGTTGCGCCGGGCTGAACCTTGTTGGCGGCGATCTGGTCGAGGTGTCGCCGCCCTATGACCCAAGCGGCAACACCGCCCTGATCGGCGCGAATCTTGTCTATGAGATGCTCTGCGTGCTGCCCGGCGTGCCGCAAGGGGTGCGGCGGTAGCCTCAGCGCATCCGCTGTCCTTCGGCATCGAAACGGAAGCCCCGCTCGGCAAGGGGGGTCAGGTGGACGGTCTCATCCACCGCAAAGTCATGCTCGCCGAACAGCCGCGTGGTCAGCAGGCCATGGGTTTCGGACCGAGCATAGACCAGCGTCTCGCCACCCAGCTTTTCGACATGGCTTATCTGTGCGGCAAACCGGCCGGCCTTGCGGGACACTTCCAGATGCTCGGGCCGGATGCCCAGCGTCTCGCCCTGTTCGCCCAGCGCGGCGGCCTTGAGGAAGTTCATCTGCGGGCTGCCGATGAAGCCCGCGACGAAGACGTTGTCCGGGTCATTGTAAAGCTGCATCGGCGCGCCCACCTGTTCCACCCGTCCCGCCCGCAGCACGACGATCTTGTCGGCCAGCGTCATCGCCTCAACCTGATCATGCGTCACATAGATCATGGTTGCCGCCAGTTCCCGGTGCAGGCGGGCGATCTCGATCCGTGTTGCCACCCGCAGCGCGGCATCCAGGTTCGACAGAGGTTCGTCGAACAGGAACAGCTTGGGCCGCCGCACGATGGCCCGCCCGATGGCCACCCGCTGCCGCTGCCCGCCCGACAGTTCCGCCGGGCGCCGGTCCATCAACGGGCCCAGCGCCAGCATGTCGGCGGCCTTGTCGGTGGCGGCGGCGATCTCGGCCTTGGCCACCCCGGCCTGTTTCAGCGCCAGACCCATGTTGTCGCGCACCGTCAGGTGCGGGTACAGGGCATAGCTCTGGAACACCATCGCCAGTTCCCGCTTGGCCGGTGCCACGTCGTTGATCCGCTGCCCGTCCAGCAGGATGTCACCGGCGCTGGCATCCTCAAGCCCCGCGATGATGCGCAGCAACGTGGATTTCCCGCAGCCTGACGGGCCGACGAACACGCAGAATTCGCCGTCCTCGACAGTCAGATCGACACCGCGGATCACCTCGGTCTTGCCAAAGCTCTTGCCGACGGCCTTCAGTTCCAGAGCACCCATGTTCCTACCCCTGCAATTTCACAGGCTGCCCCGAGCGGACGCTTTCATCCGCCGCCAGACACACCGCCAGCGACCGAACCGCATCTTCCATATGACGCGACAGGTCGAGATCTTCGGTAATCGCGCGGGCCATGAAGGCCTGCTCGCGTTCGCACAGATCCTGATGGCCCGGCTCATCGGCCATGTTCAGGTTTTCGTCCGGCTGGCCCACCCGATGAATCCGCAGCATCGAGGTTTTCGTATGCGTGTCGTGGTCATCAGACCGGGCCGTTTCCGGCATACGGATCGACACCGCCCCGCGCGGACTGACCACATCCTTCACGAAAAAGGCGGTGTCGCTCATCATCGGGCCCCAGCCGGCTTCGTACCAGCCAACGCTGCCATCGGCAAAGATCACCTGAAAATGCCCGTAGTTGTACATCTCGGGCGCAATCTCGTCGGACAGGCGCAGCCCCATGCCGCGCACCTCGACCGGCGGGGCATCGGTGATCTGGCACATCACATCGACATAATGCACGCCACAATCAACGATCGGGCTGGTGGTCTGCATCAGCGCCTTGTGTGTTTCCCAGGTCGGGCCGCTGGACTGCTGGTTCAGGTTCAGCCGGAACACATAGGGGCCGCCCAGGGCGCGGGCTTCGGCGATCAGGCGCATCCAGCTTGGGTGATGGCGCAGGATATAGCCCACCGCCAGCTTGCGCCCGTTTGCCCGCGCACAATCCACCACCCGCCGCGCATCGGCCACCGTGGTTGCCAGCGGCTTTTCCACGAAGACATGCGCACCCTGTTCCATTGCCGCACAGGCGAAATCGGCGTGACTGTCGGAATAGGTGGAGACGCAGACCAGATCGGGTTTCAGCCGGTGCAGGGCCTCGTGGAAATCGGGCGTGATGGCATAGCCGTTCAGCGCCGGGTCCAGCACCGGCACTGATCGGTTCACCAGCCCCACCAGATCGAAGGCCGGGTTGCGATGATAGGCCAGCGCATGGCTGCGCCCCATGTTGCCCAGCCCGGCAACCATCACTCGGATCATTTCACGGCTCCTGCAGTGATCCCGCGGATCAGTTGCCGCGAGAAGATGAGATACAGCACCAGCACCGGCACGATGGCCAGCGACAGCGCCGCCAGAAGGGCGTTCCAGTCGTTCTGGAACTGCCCGATGAACACCTGCGCCCCCAAGGTAACGGTCTTGGTCTGCTCGGCCGGCGCCAGGATCAGCGGGAACCACAGGTCGTTCCAGATCGGGATCATGGTGAACACGGCAACGGTCGCCATGGCCGGGCGCACCAGCGGCAGCACCAGCCGGAAGAAGATGGCGTATTCGCTGAGACCGTCGATCCGGCCGGCGTTCTTGAGATCGTTCGAGACCGACTTCATGAATTCGCTGAGGATGAACACGCTCAGCGGCAACCCCTGCGCGGTATAGACCAGGATCAGCGCCGTCAGCGTGTTCACCAACCCGCTGGCCACCATCATCTCAAGAATGGCCACCGTGCCCAGGCGGATCGGGATCATGATGCCCAGCGCCAGATACAGGCCCATCAGCGTGTTGCCGCGGAACCGATATTCCGACAGGGCAAACGCCGCCATGGCCCCGAACAGCAGCACGAAGAACAGGCTGGCCACCGTCACGGTCATGCTGTTCTGGAAATACAGCACGAAATCGCCCTGCTTCATCACCGTCTGGTAGCCGACCAGATCGAAGGATTTGCCAAGTGGCAGGGCCAGCGGATCGCCGAAGATCGCCTTCCGCGTCTTCAGGCTGTTGATGAGAATGACGAACACCGGGAACAGCGCGATCACCGTATAGGCAATCAGCACGGCATGGGCGGCCACGGTCCGGCCAAGGGAAGTACGCGCGCTGGACATCAGAACTGATACCTCCGCAGCCGGGTCTGGATGCCGAAAAGATAGGCGCTGACCCCGATCAGGATGATGCCGAACATTGCCCCGGCGATGGCCGATCCCATGTAGGGATCACCCAGTTGCAACTGGAACCCAAAGAAGGTGCGGTACAGGAAGGTGCCCAGGATGTCTGTGCTGAAGTCCGGGCCCGCCAGCGCGCCTTGCGTCACATAGATCAGGTCAAAGGCGTTGAAGTTTCCAACGAAGGTCAGGATCGAGATGATCCCGATGCTTGGCAGGATCAGCGGCAGCTTGATCTTCCAGAACTGCGACCAGCCACTGATGCCGTCCATTTCGGCGGCTTCCAGAACCTCGTCGGGAATGCTCAGCAGCGCGGCATAGATCAGCATCATCGGAATGCCCACGAACTGCCAGACCGAGACCAGCGCCAGCGTGGTCAGCGCATAGTCCTCCTTGCCCAGCCAGGGCACGAAGAACCCGTCCAGCCCGACCAGCCCCATCAGCCCCTTGGCAATGCCCCAGTTCGGGTTCAGGATCAGCTTCCAGACGAAGCCGACGATCACGAAACTGAGGATCGTCGGAATGAAAATCGCGGTGCGGTAGAAGGCAGCCATCCGCAGTTTGGGGCTGGACAAGAGCGCCGCCAGTGCCACGCCCACCGGGTTCTGCACCAGCATGTGGATGACAAAGAACCACGCATTGTTGCCCAAGGCGTTCCAGAACTGCCTGGACCAAAGCGCCTCGCCGAACAGCCTGGCAAAGTTCTGCAGGCCCACAAAGACCCGCTGCCCCGTGCCATCGACGTTGAACAGGGACTGCGCCAGCGTGCCGAACAGCGGAATGATCATCAACGCCGTGTAGACAGCCACCGCAGGGGCCAGAAACACGGCAATATGCCATCGCACAGGCCTTCCGGAAGCCATGCCTTCGCCCTTTCCTCTTGGTGAAAATACCCTGCGGGGGGTCCGGGGGGCGCATGGCCCCCCGGCTCCGTCCAGTCAGGCCGCGCTTACTTCTGCGGCTCGTACCAGCTTGCCAGCCCGTCCTGCAGGCGCTTGGCGGCATCTTCGGGCGTCTCGGTGCCCTTGATCACATTGGCGCTGGCATTCCAGGTTTCGTTTTCCAGGTTCGGCGTGCCGCGCGACAGGATCTGGTAGGTCGAGCGGATCGTCGACTTGCACTTCTCGCGCCAGGACACGAATTCCTGCGCCAGCGGATCTTCCATCTTCACCGGGGTCGAGTTCAGGCTGAAGAAGCCCGGCAGCGCATTGGCGTAAAGCGTGGCGAACTCGGGGCTGCCCACCCATTCCAGGAACACCTTGCCCGCTTCGGCATTGGGCGACTTGGCATTCAGGCCGATCGCAATGTCGTTGTGGTCGCTGATATAGCAGGTATCGCCCGCAGCGGCGACCGGCGGCGGGAAGGCGCCCATCTTGAATTCGGCCTGCGTATTGAAGCCAGAGATTTCCCACGACCCGGCCGGATAGATCGCGGCGCGGCCCAGGGTGAACATGTTCTGGCTGTCGGGGTAGGTCTGGGCCTCGAACCCGTCACCCAGATAGTCCTTCCACTTCGCCAGTTCGCGATAGGGGGCAACCCAGGGTTCGTCGGTCAGCTTCTGTTCGCCCTTGATCAGCGCCAGACGGCCTTCCTCGCCCTTCCAGTAGGTCGGACCGATGTTCTGGTAGCCCATGGTCGCGGCTTCCCACTGGTCGTTGGTACCCATCGCCATCGGGATATAGGTGCCGTCGGCCTTGATCTTGTCCAGCGCGGCATAGAATTCTTCGTTGGTCGTCGGAACGGCGATGCCCAGCGCGTCGAAGGCATCCTTGTTGTAGATGAAGCCGTGAATCACGCTGGCCATCGGCACGCAGAAGGTGGCGCTGCCGTCATCGGTCTGCCAGGCGCTTTTCGCCACCGGGCTGAAGTTGGCCATCGAGGCAAGGCCGCTCAGATCGGCCAGGAAGCCCTTGTTGTACAGCTCAAGGCTGGCATCGAACGGGCGGCAGGTGATCAGGTCGCCCGCGCTGCCGGCTTCAAGTTTCGAGTTCAGCGAAGCATTGTATTCGGTGGGGGCCGAGGGGGCGAAGACCACCTTGATGTCGGGGTGCTGTGCGTTGAAGGCGGGGATCAGCACGTCCTGCCAGATGGTCAGGTCGTCATTGCGCCAGCTTTCGATCGTCAGCGTGGTTTCCGCCAGCGCCGGTCCGGCCAGCAGCGTGCTGGTCAGAAGCGCCATCCGAAAGGTCTTCGTCATCCGTCTTCTCCCTATGTGCGGGCCTCGTCGGGCCCGGTTTGCTTCGTTACCCAAGATACGGGGCCAGATGTCCCGCCGACCGCTTCAAATCATCGTCCGCCTGCGCGGCGCTGCGCCCGCCTGCCACCAGAACGGCCGGCTTGACCGCCCCGGCAGTCACGGCCAGCGCCGCAAGCGCCGCCGCATGGTCCACCCCCGACAGGGCTGCCACGATCCGGGCCGCCCGGTCCTTGAGCTTGGCATTGTCGGCGACCACATTCACCATGAATCCGTCATGCACATGGCCCAGCCGGATGCCGACCAGCACCGAAACCAGATTCAGCGCCACCTTCTGCGCCGTTCCTGCGCCCATGCGCGTTGAACCCGAAACAACCTCGGGGCCGGTGTCCAGCAGCACGGGCAGATCGGCCAGCGCCAGAAGGTCAGACCCGGGCACGTTGGCAAAGCCCGCCACCGTCACACCCGCGGCCTTCGCCGCCCTGGCCAGTTCCAGCGCATAGGGCGTGCGCCCCGAGGCTGACAGGCAAAGCATCACGTCACCGGCCGCCAGCCCGGCCGCGGCGAAATCCGCCGCCGCCAGTGCCGGATCATCCTCGACATCGCCGGTCATGTGCAGCAGGGCCACCGCGCCACCGGCAAACAGCATCGGCGTGCGATCGGGGGGAATGCCAAAGGTGCCGGGCAGTTCCAGACAATCGGCCAGCGCCATCAGCCCTGAAGACCCCGCACCTGCATAGGCCATCTTGCCGCCACGGCGCAGCGCGGCAGAGGCTGCTTCGGCAACGGCCTCCAGCGCGGGCAGCGCGGTATGCACCGCCTGAACCGCGGCCATCTGCGCCTCCAGCAGGCGACTCAACGTCTCGGCCGGTGCAATGTGATGCAGCCCGACGGAATGCCTGTGTCGCGCTTCGGTCGATCTCTCGGCCATGTCTGTCCTCCCCTACACTAGATAATGCCAAAGCAATACCACTTGTAAAGAGACTTCTTCGTTCTACCCGTTAACAGCCTGAAATTCGCAGGAAACAGAATATCCCTTTGCAAATGGTATTATCTTGGTATCATTGCGCTATGGGAGGATTCGGGATGCACTACCTTGTCGGCGTGGATGGAGGGGGCACTGGCTGCCGGGTTGCCGTCGCTGATTCGTCCGGTGCCGTTCTGGCCCGCGCGGAAGGTGGCCCTGCCAACATCGCCTCTGATGCCGACGCTGCCGCCCGCACCATTCTGGCTTGCGTTTCCGAGGCGCTGACCCGTGCCGCAGGCCCTTCGGCCGATGTTCGGGCGGTGCGTGCCGGGCTTGGCCTTGCCGGCGCCAATGCCAGGGGCGCCCCCGAACGCCTTGCCGCCGCCCTCCCCTTTCCCGCCCGGATCGAGAC
The DNA here is from genome assembly GCF_003071405.1 of Pseudogemmobacter blasticus. Classification (NCBI taxonomy): domain Bacteria; kingdom Pseudomonadati; phylum Pseudomonadota; class Alphaproteobacteria; order Rhodobacterales; family Paracoccaceae; genus Pseudogemmobacter; species Pseudogemmobacter blasticus. The sequence goes on from NZ_CP020470.1 coordinate 2,087,943, forward strand.
CGATGCCATCGCCGCCGCACGCGGGGCGCTTGGGGGGGCTGATGGGCTGCTGGCGGCCATCGGCACCGGATCGGTCTTCGTGCGCCAGCGGGGCGGTGAAACCCGGCAGTTCGGCGGCTGGGGGCTGATCCTCGGGGATGAAGGTTCAGGCGCGCGTCTGGGCCGTGCCGCCCTGTCGCGGGCCCTGCGCGCCCATGACGGATTCACGCCGCTGACCCCGTTCCTCTGCGATTTGCTGGCCCGCCACGGCGGGCCGTCTGGCGTGGTCGCCTTTTCGCTGACCGCCACCCCACGGGACTTCGGCGCCCTTGCACCGGAAATTCTTGCGTCGGACGATCCGGCCGCCCGCGCGCTTTGGGCAGAAAACGTCTCTGATATTGCCGAAATCCTGCAGGCACTGGGGGCCGGCCCCGGCCTGCCGGTCACCTTCACCGGCGGCCTTGGCCCGGCCTATGCCGCCGCGCTGCCCTATCTGCCGCAACGCGCCGCCCTTGGCACGGCGCTGGATGGCGCCCTTCTTCTGGCGCGCGAGGTGGGGTGATGGAACAGATTTTCTCGCGGGAAGGGTTTGACGACGCGGGTTCCGGCCCGCTTTACCTGCAGCTTCAGCGCCGCATCGCCGACGCCATGACCAGCGGCCGCCTTGCCCCCGGCGACAGCCTGCCGGCCGAACGGGACATGGCCACGATGACCGGGCTTTCCCGCGTGACCATCCGCAAGGCGATCCAGTCGCTTGTCGCCTCGGGCCAGTTGATCCAGCGTCGCGGCTCGGGCACCTTTGTCGCGCAGCGGGTGGAACGGCTGGAACAGGCGCTGTCGCTGCTGACCTCTTTCACCGAGGATATGGCCCGTCGTGGCCGCAGCGTTGACAGCCTCTGGCTCTCGCGCCAGATCGTCTCTCCCGCCCCGGAAGAGATCATGGCGCTGGGGCTGGGCGCCGGGGATCGCATCGCCCGGCTGGAACGGGTGCGCCGTTCGGATGGAGTGCCTTTGGCCATCGAACGCGCCTCGATCCCGCTTTCGGCGCTGCCAGACCCCGAAGCCGTGGCTACCAGCCTTTACGATGCGCTTCAGGCCAATGGTCAACGCCCCGTGCGCGCGGTGCAGCGCATCTCGGCCGCCAACCTTGCTCCGCGGGATGCCGAACTTCTGGCTGTCCCGGCCGGGGCCGCCGGTCTGCGGATCGAACGCATCGGCTATCTGCCCGATGGCAGGGTCGTGGAATACACCCGCTCTCTTTACCGCGGCGATGCCTATGACTTTGCCGTCGAACTGAAACTTGCCCCGGACGGAGGCCCGACATGACCACCCACATGGCCCGCGAAGTGGCCGAGATTCCCGAAGCCACCGCCCGCTTCCTTTTGCAAAGTGCAAGTGTGGTTGAAAAAGCGGCTCTCTCCTTGCGGAAAGCCGATCCTGCGCTGGTCGTGACCGTGGCGCGCGGATCGTCCGACCATGCGGCAACCTATCTGAAATACGCTATCGAACTGCTGGCCGGCATCCCCGTTGCCAGCGTAGGCCCTTCGGTCGCCTCGATCTATGGCCGTCCGCTGCGGCTGTCCGGCGCGGCCTGCATCGGCATCTCGCAATCGGGCCGCAGCCCCGACATCGTGGAAATGATGCGCGCCGCCGGTGCGGGCAGGGCAATTCCCATTGCAATCACCAACTTTGCCGACAGCCCGATGGCGCTGGCCTGCGCACATTGCCTTCCGCTGCACGCGGGCGAGGAAAAAAGCGTCGCCGCGACCAAGACCTTCGTCACCTCGGTTCTGGCCGGGCTGGCGCTGCTGGCCGAATGGCAGGATGATGCGGCCCTGCGCGCGGCCCTGCACGCCCTGCCCGAAGCATTTTCCGCCGCGCTGGAGCTGGATTGGTCACCGTTGTCAGACCGGCTGTCCCGTGCCAGCCATGCCTATGTTCTGGGCCGCGGTCCTGCCTTCGCCATTGCCGCTGAAGCCGCGCTCAAGCTCAAGGAAACCTGCGGCCTTCATGCCGAAAGCTATTCCGCCGCCGAGGTGCTGCATGGCCCGGCGGCAATTGTGCAGGCACAGTTCCCCGTGCTGGCGCTGGGGGTCGAGGATGCCGCCCTGCCCCATGTCGCCACCACGGCCGGGCGTCTGGCCGGACAGGGGGCGGATGTCTTCCTGACCGGAACCACGGCGCCCGGTGTCACCACGCTGCCTTCGGTCGCGGGGCTGCATCCGCTGGTCGCGCCGCTGGTTCTGGCGGTGGCGTTTTATGCCTTTGCCGAACACCTTTCCCGCCGTCGCGGCTTTGATCCCGACACGCCCCCCCATCTGCGCAAGGTCACGGAAACCGTCTGATGCCCATCCGCTATACCGGCGCCGCCCTGTTCGACGGCACCCGCCTGCACCCCGTTGCCGACCTGACCGTTTCAGACGGCAAAGTGACGGATTCCGCCGCAGCAGAGACTGTTTCCCTGGCCGGCGGCTATCTTCTGCCCGGCTTGCTTGACCTTCAGGTGAATGGCGCGGGGGGGCAGATGATCTCGGGGCAGACCACCCCCGCCGATCTGCGCGCCTTCTGCGAGACCCATGCCCGGTTGGGGGCAACCGGCGTACTGCCGACCCTGATCACCGACACGGCCGAGGCGACCGCCGCGCTGATCGACGCGGCTGCCCGTGCGGAGGGAACGCCGGGCCTGCTGGGCCTGCACCTGGAAGGCCCGCATCTGGACCCGCACCGCAAGGGTGCGCATGATCCGGCCTTGATCCGCCCGATGACAGGTGATGATCTGAATCGTCTCTGTGAAGGCAGAAAACGCCTGCCTGCCCTGCTGGTAACGGTCGCCCCCGCCTCGGTCACGCCCGAGCAGATTGCCACGCTGACCCGCGCCGGGGTGATTGTCAGCCTTGGCCACAGCGACTGCACCCATGCCGAGGCGCAGGCGGCCATTGCTGCCGGTGCCCGCTGCGTGACGCATCTTTTCAACGCGATGAGCCAGCTTCAGCACCGCGAACCGGGTCTGGTTGGCGCGGCGCTGGTGGGCGGGCTGAACGGCGGGTTGATTGCGGATGGACATCACGTCCACCCGGTGGCCATGCGGGTGGCGCTGGCCGCCAATACGGCCGGCATCTATCTGGTGACGGATGCGATGGCCGTGGCCGGCTCTGACCAGACCGAATTCACCCTGGGCGGACGGCGCATCCTGCGGCGTAACGGGCGGCTGACGCTGGAAGATGGCACGCTGGCCGGCGCCGATCTGACGCTGCCGCAGGCGATTGGCAATCTGGTGGCGATGACGGGCACACGGCCCGAAACCGCCTTCGCCATGGCCACAAGCCGCCCCGCCGCCGTTCTGGGCCGGGCCGATCTGGGGCATCTGCGGCCCGGGGCCGTGGCGGATTTCGTCCACCTTGGCGCGGATTTCAGCCTGCGGGGTGTGTGGCGGGCCGGAGCCCGCCTGATCTGATCAGTTCGGCTGCGGGGTCGGCTGGGCCGCGCTGGCCTGCGCCCGGCGTGCCAGTTCCTGACGATACAGCGTCAGGAAATCGACCGTATCCACGTTCAGCGGCGGGAAGCCGCCATCGCGCGTCACATCACTGATGATGCGGCGAACGAAGGGGAACAGCATCCGCGGGCATTCGATGAGCAGATAGGGGTGCAGTTGGTCATCAGGCACGCCTTCGATGTGGAAGGTGCCGCCATATTCCAGCTCCAGCAGGAACAGCACGTCGTTGGTCACCTTGTTCCGGTTGGCCACCTTGAACTTCAGGATCACGTCATACTGGTTCTCGGCGCTGCGCTTGCGCGCGTCCAGGCTGACGGCGACTTGCATGTCCGGCTGAATCTCGGACTGGCCCACGCCTTTCTGGACAAGAACGTTCTCAAAGCTGAGGTCGCGCACATATTGCGCCAGAATCTGCATCCGCGGGGCGAACTGGGCGCCGTTTCCGGCGGGCTGGGCGGGGGCTTCTTCGGCCATTGATCCTCCTTCGCGGTCGGGCACCCTGCCTGACGCGCACAACGTGAATTCGACGCTGTGCCTAGCAGAGGCGCGGCGCGCGCTCAATGACTGATGGCCCTGTCAATCCTCGGTCCAGCCCGACCGGCCCCGGCGCCCCACCTCGGACGGGGGCACCTCTTCCCACTCGGCCTCGATCACATCGGGTTCAGGCGGGGCAGAGCGGCCACCGGCCTGCACCACGGTGACCCGCGCCATCAGACGCGCGGTCAGCAGATCCTGCACCGGCGGCAGCAGCAGGATCAGCCCCAGCGCATCGGTCAGGAACCCCGGCAGCACCAGCAGAAGCCCGGCAAGGCCGCGGAACACGCCCCGCCCCAACCCTGCATCGGGCCGCCCCAGCGCCGACAGGCCCTGCCGCAGCCGCATCTGACCACGCGCCGCCTCGGTCCGCATCACCAGAATGCCCAGCGCCGCCGTTGCAATCACCCAGGCCAGCGTGGGCCACAGCCCGATCCGCCCGCCGATTTCGACAAACAGCCCGATTTCCACCAGAGGCCAGGCCAGAATGGCCAGCAAGACCCACATCAGACGGCCTCCTTCGCAGCCGTGAATGGCCCCAAGGTTTACTTGGCGCCGACACCTCCCTACATAAGGGCAAACCGGCGCCAACCCAAGGCGCAGAGCGGAAGGGTGTCTGATGAATTCGTCGCTGATCCAGCTTCTTGTCCTTGCAGGGATCGCCATTTTCCTGATCCTCAAGCTGAAGTCCGTTCTTGGCACACGGGACGGGTTCGAAAAGCCGCCTGTTCCGCTGGACGCGGTAAAACCGCGGGTGCAGCGCGATTTCGAGGTGATCGAGGGCGGCCCCGACCGCGACATCATCGACCACGTTCCCGATGGATCGTCCTCGGCCAAGGCGCTGGCCGCGATGAAACTGGTCGAACCGGCCTTTTCGGTTGGCACCTTCCTGCAAGGCGCGCGCGGCGCCTATGAGATGATCCTGACCGCCTTTGAAAAGGGCGATCTTGACAGCATCCGCCCCTTCCTGTCCGACGATGTCGAGGCCAGTTTCGCCGAAGTGATCGCCGCGCGCGAACGCGAAGGGCTGACCATCGAATCCAACTTCGTCGGCCTCAAGGAAATGACCCTGCAAGAGGCGACCTTCACCCGCGGCTCTGAGATGGCTGAAATCACCGTGCGCTTCGTGGGCGAACTGTCCTCGGTTGTTCGCAACAAGGCCGGCGAAGTGGTGGAAGGTGACGCCAAGGCGCTCAAGCGTCAGCGCGATGTCTGGACCTTTGCCCGCAAGATGGGCGCGGACGATCCGAACTGGCAACTTGTGGCCACCGGCGACTGATCCTTGGCATGGGCGGGGCTTTTCGCAATCTTGCGCTTGCGGTGGCCCTGATGGCCGCACCGCCCGTCCGCGCCCAGGTGGTTGACTTCGAATCCCTTGCCGGCTGGCAGCAGGATGGACAGGCCGCCGCCTTGGCGGCCTTTCTTGACACCTGTGACCTGCTGGATGCCGCCGACTGGCGCCCGCTGTGCCAGCTGGCCCGCGATGTGCCGCGCGACGATGCCTCAGCCCGCGCCTTTTTCGAACTGTTCTTCCGCCCGGTCATCGTGGGCACACCTCCGGCGCTGTTCACCGGCTATTTCGAACCCGAACTGACCGGCTCCGCCGTCCGCACCCCGCGCTATGCCTGGCCCATCTATCGCCGTCCGCCGGAACTGGCCGATGGAACCGTCTATCACAGCCGCGCCAGCATCGAAGGCGGCGCCCTTGGCGGCCGTGGGCTTGAGATCGCCTGGCTGGACGATCCGGTCGAGGTGTTCTTCCTGCACATCCAGGGTTCTGGCCGCATCCGCATGACCGATGGTTCGGTCATCCGCGTGGGTTATGCCGGGCGCAATGGCCACGCCTACAGGTCCATCGGGCAGGAACTCGTGCGCCGCGGCTATTTCCTGCCGCATCAGGTGTCTGCGGGGGCCATCGCCGCCTGGGTCCGCAGCAACCCCGATCTGGGGGCCGAGCTTCTGAACCATAACCCGTCCTACATCTTCTTCCGCAAGATCGCGAACCTGCCCGCCGACAAGGGGCCGATCGGGGCCATGGGCCGGTCAATCACGCCGCTGCGGTCGCTGGCGGTTGACCCGGCCTACACGCCCCTTGGCGCCCCGGTCTGGATTGAAAAGGAAGGCCGCGTTCCCATGAACCGGCTGATGGTGGCACAGGATACCGGCGGTGCCATCAAGGGCGCGCAGCGGGCTGACATCTTCTATGGCTTCGGCGATGCGGCAGGCGATGCCGCGGGCGATGTCAAGGACGGCGGCCGTATGGTGCTGCTGCTGCCCATCGACCGCGCCTTCGCCATGCTGGAAGGGCTTTGACCCATGTCGCGCCGTCGTCACCTGCGGCCCGAGGAGGCCGAGCTTTGGCACGCGGTCGCCCGCACCGCCCGGCCGATGCACGGCACCCACCTGCCGCTGCCCGAGGCGCTGGCCCCCACGCCGCCCCCGGCAGAGGCCCCGAGGGTGCTGGCTCAGCCCCGCCTGCCGCAGTTCCGGCTGGGTGAACAGGCGCCGCTGGCCCGCCCGCATGTGCTGGCGCCTTCGCCCACGGCCCAGCCCTTGCAGATGGACGCCAAGACCCATGCGCGCATGACCCGGGGCAAGCTGGCGCCCGAAGCGCGGCTTGACCTGCACGGCATGACCCTGGCCGAAGCGCACCCCGAGCTGATCCGCTTCATCCTGAACGCGCAATCGCAGGGGCTGCGGCTGGTGCTGGTCATCACCGGCAAGGGGCGGGCCATGTTCGAACCCGTGCCGCGCCCCACCGGCGCCTTGCGCCATCAGGTGCCGCATTGGCTGCGACTGCCGCCGCTGGGACAGGCCGTGTTGCAGGTGTCAGAAGCGCATCTGAAACACGGGGGCGCCGGGGCGTTCTACGTCTATCTGCGCCGGCGTTAATCGACCGCCGCTTCGACCGGCGCCAGGATGATGCCGGTCGCATTGCGCACGGTCAGCACCACGCCGGGCAGCAGGCCCACGCGACTGGCCGCCTCGGCCCGGAAGGCCGCGTCGATGTTCGCGATCCCGCCAAGAAGCTGGATCAGCGCCGGCGAGGTGCCCAGATTGAAATGCCCCGCCCCCTGATTATAGGCCGCCGTATCGAAATAGGTGACCTCCAGATCCCCCAGTTGTGCCAGATCGCTCAGGTTGCCCAGCCGGTCAGGCGCGCCGGCGATCTTGGACGACAGGTTCAGGATCGAATCTTTGGTATTGCCGAAGATCAGGAACGGCTGCGGCAGGCGTCCCATCGCATGGGCCTGGGCACGGAACAGATCAACATCCAGATCTGGCGAGATCAGGACCACGCCGCCGATATGCCCCAGCACCAGCTTGTCGTTGCGGATGGCCGTCTGGCGAAGCGTCTCCATCGTCAGCGCGCCCCCCATCGAATGGGCGACGATCACAATCCGCTGGGCACCGGACAGCGCGACTTCGTGCAGCAATTGTTCCAGACCGTCGCGCCCGAACAGCGCCGAATCCCGGTCATAGACATATCCGAAGGGCGACCCGCGGCTTGGCCAAGCATAATGCACCGCAATGCCCGGCACCTTGAGGTCATAGTGCATCTGCGCAACGCGATACACACTTTCGGCCATGGTGTTGTTGAAGCCATGAACATAGACCACCACGTCGCGCTGCTTGCGCCGCGCCATCGACTCGCGCAGCGCGCCGCGGAAATCGGCGGCGGTGTCATAGCCGATGCCGTCAAGCGTCAGGAAATCGGTCTTCGGATCGGCCCGCTTGGCGCTGCGGGGCCAGCTCACCTCGCCCAGAGGGCGGTTGAAGGGCACCAGGATGTCATACCGCAGGAACCGCGCCTGTTCTGACCGGCCAAAGCCGAAAATGCCATCTTCTTCCTTGCGTGACGTGCCGACGAACACCACTTCGCGCACGCCCGATGTGGTGGCTTCGGCCTGTTTCTCGGCCGGAATATCGGCCAGCATCAGGAACTCGCCCCGCGGACTGCAGGCGATCAGGAACAGCAGGGCAACAAGGACTGACAATACCTTCATGGTCCCTGTGTGACGGGGTAGGACGCCCCGGTCAAGTGCGGCCAAATCCACCGGCAAAGCGCCGCAGACCAAAGGCCACCAGCCCTGCCGAAACCAGGGTGACCGCAGCCATCGCGCCCATCTGAGCATCAATCTCGATGCCACGGTCGATCAGTTCGCCCGCCAGCATCGGCCCGACAGCCGTGCCGAAAACCATGATCGCCCCGGTCAGCGCCCGGATCGCGCCCAGGTTCCGCGTGCCGTAGATCTCGGCCCAGAAGGCCATCAGCACCGTCGCCTGCGCGCCCGCCGTCAGACCCATCAAGGCCAGAACCGGACCGGCCCAGAACAGGCTCTGCACATTCGGGAACAGCAGCAGGAACGCGGCCAGCGGCAGGAGATACAGCGGCATCATCGGCCGGGTGCCGATCCTGTCCAGCGCCACGCCGGTGGCAAACATGCCCACAACCGCCGCCAGGGTGTAGAACGGCATCACCGTCAGCAGCCCCAGATGCGACCAACCCTTCACCTCGGCCAGATGGGCCTGATGGAAGAAGATCACCGTGATGAACATAGACGGAACCATCAGCGCCGGCAGCACGCACCAGAACAGTCCGTGATGCAGGGCTTCGGCCCGTGTCCAGTGCCGCGCCGCCAATCCGGCGCTGTCTTCGCCCGTCGCCATCTGCTGTGGTGTCCGCTCCAGCCGCAAAAGCCGCAGCAAGACCGGCAGGCTGACCAGAATCAGCCCCGCCGCCAGCACGAACAGCCAGCGCCACGGCACAACCGCCTTGGCGGCGGTAAAGGCCAGCGGCAGCACGATCTCGCCCACACTGAACCCCAGCGCGGCAATCGCCAGCGCCCGCCCCCGGCTGCCGACGAACCACCGGCTCATCGCCACGCCGGCGGCCTGCACCACCATGCCCTGCCCCAGGAACCGCAAGAGAAAGATCACCACCGGCAGCGTCACCACACTGGGATTCACCGCCATCAGCGCCGACGCGCCCGCCAACCCCAGCAGCGACACCACCCCGATTGTCCGCACACGGAACCTGTCCAGCAACGGCCCCGCCCAGACCATCGCAATCGCCCCGGCCACGGTAGACCCCGCGTAAAGTGTGGCCCAGCTTCCATGCGACAGCCCATATTCGGACCGGATCTCGGCGCCAAAGGGCGACAGGAAATAGGTCAGCACGAAGCTGGATAGCAACGAGAGCAGGAACCCCGCCAGAAGGAAGGGCGCATTGGCGCGCAGAAAGGCGAGAAAGGGCATGAGACAGACACTCCGCCGCCCGTTCTTTCACGCAGTCATGGAAAGCGAAAGGTCTGTCGGCTATGTGGGTTTCACCCCGCAGGAAAGGCCCGAATGATGACCCTCCCCCTCTCTGGCCAGACAGCGCTTGTTACAGGGGGCGCCCGTGGCATCGGGCTGGCCACCGTTTCCGCCTTGGCTGCCCTTGGTGCCCGCGTCACCTTCACCGCCCGCACCGAGGACAGTCTGGCCAGTGCCGAAGCCGCGCTGAACGGCGCAGGCACCGGCCTGCTGTGCGACATCACCAACCGCGCCCGGCTGGCTGAAATCACCGCAGCGGGCTTTGACATCCTGGTGAACAACGCGGCCGTCGTATCCCCCATCGGGCGCATCACCGATCTGACGCCCGAGGCGTTTTCCGCAAGCATAGAGACGAATCTGACCGCACAGTTCGATGCCATCCGCCTGTGCCTGCCGGCCATGACGGCACGCGGGCGGGGGGTGATCGTCAACGTGTCGTCCGGCGCGGCGCATCGCCCGCAGGAAGGCTGGGCCGCCTATTGCGCCGGCAAGGCGGGGCTGGCCATGCTGACCAAATCGGTCCATCTGGAATATGCGCCGCTGGGCATCCGGGTCTACGGGCTTGCCCCCGGCGTAGTGGATACCGACATGCAGGGGGCCATCCGCGCCTCGGGCATCAACCAGGTGTCGCAACTGCCGCGCAGCGCGCTGGCCCCTACCGATCAACCCGCCCGCTGCATTGCCTGGCTGTGCACCACCGCCGCCGCAGACCGCGCAGGGCAAGAGCTGGATCTCCGCGATCCGGCCCTGCGCGCCGATTGTGGCCTGCCGCCGCTGGCCTGATCTTAAAGGACGTAGCGCGAAATATCGGCCGACCGCGCCAGCGCGCCGACGTTCTTTTCGACAAACACCTCGTCCACTACCACCTCTTCCCCGCCCCGGTCAGGGGCGGTGAAGGACAGCTCCTCGAACACCCGCTCCATCACGGTATAAAGCCGCCGCGCCCCGATATTCTCGACGCTGCGGTTCACCTCGGCGGCGATGCTGGCAATCGCCGCGATGCCGCCTTCGGTAAAGCGCACCGCCACCTCTTCCGTACCCATCAGGCCGGAATACTGCCGTGTCAGCGCATTGTCGGTTTCGGTCAGGATGCGAACGAAATCCGCCTCGCTGAGCGGACCCAGCTCAACCCGGATCGGCAATCGCCCCTGCAATTCGGGCAGCAGGTCCGACGGCTTGGCAATATGGAACGCCCCGCTGGCGATGAACAGGATATGGTCGGTCTTGACCGGCCCATATTTGGTGGAAACCGTCGTTCCCTCGATCAGTGGCAGAAGATCGCGCTGCACGCCTTCGCGGCTGACATCGGCGCCGCGCGTTTCGGCCCGGGCGCAGATCTTGTCGATCTCGTCCAGGAAGACGATGCCGTTTTCCTGCACCGCCTCAAGCGCCGCCGCGCGCACCGCCTCGTCATCCAGCAGCTTGTCGGCCTCTTGCCCAAGCAGCACGTCGAAACTTTGCGCCACCGTCATCCGCTTGCGGCTGCCGCGTGACCCGAAGGCCTTGAACAGATCCTGCAACCCCTGCATCTGCATTTCCATGCCGGGCGCGCCGCCCATCATCGGCATCTGCGGCGCGGCATCGACAACCTCGATCTCGATCATCGTGTCGTCCAGCTCGCCCCGCTTGAGCTTGCCCCGGAACATCTCGCGCGTGGCATCGCGCGCATCGGTCCCGGCCAGCGCCTCGATCACCCGGTCCTCGGCGGCACGGCGGGCGCGGTCGCGCACCTCGTCGCGCATCCGGGCGCGGGTGTCGTTCAGACCCACGTCCACCAGATCTCGGATGATGCTGTCCACATCGCGCCCGACATAGCCCACCTCGGTGAACTTGGTCGCCTCGACCTTCAGGAACGGCGCCCTGGCCAGACGGGCCAGACGGCGGCTGATCTCGGTCTTGCCCACGCCGGTTGGTCCGATCATCAGGATGTTCTTCGGATAAACCTCATCGCGCAGGTCATCGGCCAGCCGCTTCCGCCGCCAGCGGTTGCGCAAGGCCACCGCCACGGCGCGCTTGGCCTCTTTCTGGCCGATGATGAAGCGGTCCAGCTCGGACACGATCTCGCGCGGGGTCAGGTCGGTCATGCTCGCTCCTGTGACGGTTCTGCACCACTTAAAGACGGCCCGCCCGCGTTTCAAGCAAGCGGCTGGACAACAGGCCATCGCACGCGCATGGCCGTCGCCCTTTTCCATTGTGCCACAAGGACCATGGCCATGTACCCCGCCCGCTCGTCCGGTCTCTTTCGCCTGACCCGCCGCGCCCTTGGGCTGCGGGTGATGGGTGGGGCGATGGTGGCCGTGGCCGGCCCCGTTACCGCCCCGGCCCAGACCGCCCCTGACCCCGATCTGCGCGATGCCGCGCTGCGCGGCTTGGCGCTGGCCATGCACCGCGGCGACCCGGTGGCTGCCGCCGCGGCGCGGGCAGCCATGGAGCGCCTGGCAGCAACAGACCCCGAAGGCGCCTTGCTGGCGCGGCTTTACTGTGCGCTCGATGTGCGGCCGTCGACTTTCTACAGGGTAGACATGCCGCCGGCCTCGGCAGACGACCTTGCGCTGCTGCACCGGGCGATCGGGGCCTCGCAGCCGGTCTTCTTTGCCTATACCGACCTTTCGGATCAGCCGTCGCAGCGCAGCGTGTTGCCGCTGGCGCTAGTTCATCCGCCGCAGGGGGTAAAGCTTCTGGCCTGGTGCACCGAGCGTCAGGGCTATCGACAGTTCTTCGTACGCGCCATGCACGATCTGGCAACCTGCTCTGGCAGTTTCGTCGACCAGCGTCTGACGCTTTTGCAAGGGCTGGTCGAAAAGGAAGGAGCCTGATCCGTCATACCCCTATTCGGGCCTCGCATAGGGCGGCAGGCGGTGCTTGCCGGGAAAGTCTGGCAGCGCCTTCATCACGAAGGCCCGCAGTTGCACCCACCAGGTGCCTATGGCGGTGATCAGCGACCCCAGCACGATCAGAACGAAGATCCAGGTTCCGAAATCACCGCTGTCACCGGCAACCCAACTGATGACCAGCGCGATATAGGCAATCGCCGCCGTCAGGAAAGACCGACGGTCGATCACCAGCGCCAGCATGGTGATCACAAACAGAGCCAGCGACAGAAGCGCGATTCCGGTGCCGCCACCGCTGTTCAGCAGCGTGACCGCAACCGTGTTCACCAGCGCGGGTGCGGCCAGCAGATGGCACCAGAAGGCGGTTGCCGCGTGCCGGCCCAGACGGTGCGGATCGCGGGTGTCAAACCACATGCCCACCAGAAAGGCCCCGATGCCGAACAGCAGCGTCGCGGTGGCGAAGGCCGGGCTTTCCGTCAGGTCGAACAGCCGGTCCCAGCCATTGCCGCCAGACGCCAGCGCGATCAGGTTCGCTGTTGATGCCGTGATCGCATAGATCATGCCCAGCACAAGAAGCCCGGTCAGGAACGCCGCGAAGGGCAGCTTGAACCGGCGATACCACAGCAGCATACCCGCAGCCGACAGGGCAAAGGCCAGCACCCCGACCATCCGTTCATCCAGGCCGCTCTGGCCCAGCAGGGTGACGATAAAGATCATCAGCCCGGCCCCGAACGCGCTGGCCAGCACCATTGACGGCAGCGTCATTCGCCGGCGCAGGGTGAAATAGCCCGCCCACCACCAGGCAATCGCTGCCGTGATCAGCGGCACCGCCACCAGCAGGCCGAAACCACCGAACCATGTCAGCATCAGGGAAACGCCGGTCAGCAGGATCACCAGACCGATCGAGATGAAGATCTCGGAGAAGCCGCGGAAGAACTCGAACGGTTCATCCTCGGCCTGCATGGCGGCGCGGCGGCCCGACCGGCTGTCGGCCAGCGCAGTGATCGAGGCGGCCTGCGCCTCGGTGACAAGGCCCGCGGCAACGGCGGCGCGAAGGTCTTCGGGAGTCATGGGTTTTCCTTGACAGGGGAAGGGACGGCTGACCACATGACGCCCGGCATGGGGGTCGGGTGATGTCTGCCAGAGCAATCGTTTTGGGGTTCACCACGAATTACGCCTTCGCTGCGGGGGCGCTTCTGGCGTCGACCCTGGCGCGCGACCCGGCCTTCGATGCGACCGTGGTGATCTATCACGACGGGTTGCCCGAAGATCAGCAGACCGCCTTCCTGCGGCTGTGGCCGCGCTGCCGGTTTTTGCCCTTCACCGCAGCCGATGTGGCGAAACGGCTGGGGGTCACGGTCGATGACGCGCGGGTTGCGCCCTATCTGGCCCATTTCAGCCCGCTTGTGCTGACCAAGCTGGAACTGCCCGCCCTGCTGGACGAGTACGAGCGCGTCATCTGGCTGGACGCCGACATTCTGGTGCGCGGGCCGCTGGCGCCGCTGTGGGATTTCGACTGTCTGGCCTGGCGCCCCTTGCCCGAAGGCGCCTTCGCGCGGCGCGAGAAGGTGCTGTCGGTGTTCCGTCACCTTGACCTTGATCCCGCTGTTCCCTTGCTGAACGGCGGTGTGATCGGCGTATCGCGCAGGTTCCTGGAGCGGGGCGGTTCGGTCGAACTGATTCACAGGATGGCGGCGCACCTTGTGGAACAGGCCCCCCCGTCGCAGATTGCCGAAATGCCCTGGTATCTGGCCGCCGCCAGCCTGCATCTGCCCGTCACTGCCTGGCCGATGCGGTTCAACCACCCGGTCATGACAGGCGGGGTCGAAGATGCGCTTCTGGTTCATGCCATCGGGCCGCACAAGTTCTGGAACGCGACCCCGCTCATGCAGCTTTTCCCGGACTGGGCCACGCATCAGGCGACCTGGGTCGTCTGCGGGGGCCAGCCTTACGCCGGCCCACTGACGCTTGCCGAGGCCCATCCCGCCGAAGCCGCCGAAGTGCTGAAGGCCGCCGACGCGCGCACCTATTGGCTGACGGTCTTTGCCGATCTGCGCGCCGCGCTGCCACGGGGCATGGTCGCGGACCTGCGGCATGACCGCAAGTTCCTGCGGCTTTTCCTGCACGGCCGCCCCGAGGAACAGCACCTTCGGCTGCTGCGCCTGTCGAATGAACAGCGGATGGGGCTGGAGGTGCATCTTCCCCGGGCCCTGAGAGCCGAGGTGCTTGATACCCTTGCCGGTGCCATCAAGGGCGCCAGACGGGAAGGCGACCGAGCCCTGTCGGTTCCGATTGCACAGATCGGGCAGGCGCTTGCCGCCGCCGATGCCGTGATCCCGGACGCCTGACAAGCGCAGTCCTGTCATGCGGTGATCCGCTCGACCGTCAGATTGCCGTTGGTATAGACACAGATGTCGGCAGCAATCGCCATGGCCTTGCGCGCCACGGCCTCGGCGGGCAGATCGGTTTCCATCAGCCCGCGCGCCGCGGCCAGCGCGAAGTTGCCGCCCGATCCGATGGCGGCGATGTCATGTTCCGGCTCCAGCACATCGCCCGCGCCGGTGATCACGAACAGCGCCGCGCCATCGGTAACGATCAGCATGGCCTCAAGGTTGCGCAGGTACTTGTCCATGCGCCAGTCCTTGGCCAGATCGACACAGGCCCGCGCCAACTGCCCCGGGGCGGCCTCCAGCTTCTTCTCCAGCCGCTCCAGCAGGGTGAAGGCATCCGCCGTGCTGCCGGCAAAGCCGCAGACCACATCCTTGCCGCCGGGCGACAGCCGCCGCACCTTGCGGGCCGTGCCCTTGATGACGGTCTGGCCCAGACTTACCTGCCCGTCGCCGGCCACCACCACCTCACCGCCCCGGCGCACCGCCAGGATCGTGGTTCCATGCCAGCCGGGAAACTTGTCGTCGGCCATCTGTCTCTCCGTCGTTTCGCTGCCCAATATGGCGGCGGCAGGCGCAAAACAAAAGGGCGGCCCTTCCAGACCGCCCCTTGCTCTTGACGCAGGCGAAAATCAGATCGCCGACTTGATCCAGTTGTCCAGCGCGGCCTTGGGCGCGGCGCCAACCTTGTTCGACACGACCTGACCGTCCTTGAACAGGAACAGCGACGGTATGCCCCGCACACCCAGAACCGCCGGGCTTTCCGGGTTCTCGTCCACGTTCACCTTCACGATCTTGACCTTGCCGGCGTATTCCGCCGCCAGTTCTTCCAGCGCAGGGCCAATCTGCCGGCAGGGGCCGCACCATTCGGCCCAGAAATCCACCACCACCGGCACGTCCGACTTGCGGACTTCGGCATCAAAGGTGGCATCGGTGACGGCGACGGTGGCAGCGCCCATGGCGGTTCTCCTGAGGGGATTTGTCGGTTATCGAAGGTATGGACCGGGCCGGGAATCGTCAAGGGATAGCGGCCCGGCCCAGCGCAGCCCTCACGATATCGAGAGAGAGCGGCATCAGCACCGGCCCGTGTGTCCACAGGATCGCGGTCTCGATCCGGCGGTCGGGGTAGATGGCGTGCAGCGCGTGGGCATAGGCCCCCAACTGCCGCAAATAGGCTTCGGGCACCTCTTCAGGGCGGACCGGAATCCGCCGGTTCGATTTGTAGTCGATGGCGGTCACCACATCAGGGGTCACCACCAGCCGGTCGATGCTGCCCGCCAGAACCGCCCCGTTCCACGGCGCGGAAACCGCCACCTCGGCCAGCGTTCCGGGCTGAAACAGCCATGTCAGAGACGGTTCCGACAGGATCGCCGTCGCCTCGTCCAGAACATCAAGCGCGCCGATCTGTTCTGCCAGCGCCGCCCAGTCGGCCTGCGGCAGGCCCGGCAGATGCTCCAGCAGCAGGTGCAGCAGACTGCCCCGCAACACGGGATCATAGCCCGGGGCATCCAGCGGTTCGCCCGCCACCACCTTCTCACCGCCCAGCGCCGAAGGCGAAACCTCGGCCAACGGCGCAGGGGGCGGTGACGCTGCAACCAGCGCCCAATCAGGTGCGGCAATCTCTGGCTTGGCCCGCACAGGCGCGGGGGCATCCGTGGGCCAGTGCCCCACCTGCAACCGCCGCACGCCTTCGGCCAGGGGCTGAAGCGGCAGGGTCGCGGCGCCCCGTTCGACCATTCCATACCACGATTCGGGGCCACATTCGCCCGCCGCCGCCACGATCAGCCAGCTTTTTGCCCGTGTCAGTGCCACATACAGCAGCCGCAGGTTCTCGGCCTTGCGGGCGGCGCTGCGCTCGGCCTTGGCCGCGGCCACCACGGCGGGGTTCTCCTCCTTGCGCCCGGCCCAGACCGGCACGCCGTCCGCCACCAGCAGGACCGCATCGCGGTCGTCCAGACGGCGGTCGGCGGTATCGGGCAGAATGACAATCGGCGCCTCAAGACCCTTGGCCCCGTGCACCGTCATCACCCGGATCAGCCCCCCCTCGGCCTCTGGCCGGCGCTTCACCTCAACCTCGCCCGCCTGCATCCAGGCCAGGAAGCCGGTCAGCGACGGCACCTCGCTGCGTTCATAGGCCAGGGCCTGGGCCTGCAACTCGTCCAGCGCCTCGGCGGCCTCGGCACCCATCCGGCCCAGGATCATTGGCCGCCGCCCGTGCCGTGTCACCACCCGGTCGATCAGTTCATAGGGCCGCAGGAACTCGGCCCGGTTGCGCAGGTCATGCAGGACGGCGACGGTTTCAACCTCGGCCGGGTCATTGCGCAATGCTTCCCAGAGATAGCCTTTGCGGCTCTGGGCAAGCCGGAACAGCCGCTTTTCCGACCAGCCGAACAGCGGCGACCGCAGCGCTGTTGCCAGCGCCAGATCGTCCTCGGGTGTGTTCAGGAAGGCCAGCAGCGACAGGATGTCCCGCACCGCCAGATCGTCGGTCAGGATCAGGCGGTCTGCCCCGGCGATCGGCAGGTTGGCCGCCTTGCAGGCGCGGATGATTTCGGCGAACACCTCCTTGCGGCGTTGCACAAGGATCAGGAAATCCCCGGCCTGCACCGGGCGGAAGGTGCCGGCTTTCGGGTCATCCGGGATTTGAACCCCGGTTTCGATCATCGTGGCAATCTGCCCGGCAATCCGGCGGGCCAGAACAACCGTCGCGTCGTTCTCGGCCATCAGGTCAACGGGTTCGTACCAGGCGCCTTCCTCGGGCTTCTCGGGCGGGGGTTCGGAAGGCCAGATGTCGACCCGGCCCGGCAAATCTTCGTGAAAGGCCAGATGCCGGAACGCACCGCCCAGCGGTTCAGAGGCGGGGCCGTCAAAACAGCGATCCACCAGCTCCAGGATCGCGCGGGACGAGCGGAACGAATGTTGCAGGGGCAACTGCTGCAACGGTGCCTTGGCGGCGTTGAACCGGCCCGAAAACTTGCCCTTCACGTCGTCAAAGGCCGCCACATCTGCGCCTTGGAACGAGTAGATCGACTGTTTCTTGTCGCCCACCACGAACAGCGACCGGGGCACCCGCCGCGCGCCTTCGCCGGCGGTGAATTCCTGCGTCAGCGCCTCGATGATGCGCCACTGGCCGGGGCTGGTATCCTGCGCCTCGTCCACCAGAACGTGGTCAAGGTTGCCATCCAGCCGGAACAATACCCAGGGCGCGACCAGAGGGTCGGTCAGCAGATCGGTTGCGCGCAGGATCAGATCGTCGAAATCCAGCCAGCCCCGGGCAGATTTCGCAGCCTCATACCGGCGCAGGAAGGCCCGGGCAAAACGATGCAGCCGCACGGCCGCCTCGGCCGCCTCAAGCGCCATGCGCAAAGGTCGGGCAGATTCGACCCGCACCATCAGGTTCTCCAGCGCGGCCCTGTGGGCAACAATGGCTTCGGCCGTCTTCTTGGTCGGGAAAGACCCTATCTTGGCCGAATAAGGCGCCTTGGCACCGGCGCCGGTCAGCAGCAGCCCTTCAAGACCCCGCAAGGCTGCAAGCGAGGGCAGTGGCGGCAGGGTTTCGACCACACCCGCGGCTTTCGTGTCGGTCACCGTGCCGCTTTTCAGCGCCGGCAGGATCGCCGCCAGCAGCGTCGCTTCGCTGCCCAGAAACACCTGCGCCAGCAAGGCAGCACTGTCCAGCCCCTTGGGCAGGCCAAAGGATGCGCGCAGCGCCGCCTCGTCCAACCGGCCCTCAAAAGCCGTCTTTCGGCCGATGACCGCCCGCGCCAGCGCATCAAGGTCTTCGCCGGAATCTTCAAGAACCGTCTCTAACAAGGCAGAATCCGGCCCTTCGGCCATGGCGTCCAGCACATCCGCCCGCAGTTGGGCGGCGCTGCGGTCGTCAATCTCCTGAAAGCCCGGCGATACGCCCGCTTCCAGCGGGAACCGCCGCAGCAGGCTGCCGGCAAAGCTGTGGATGGTCTGGATGCGGATACCACCCGGGGTTTCGATGGCACGGGCAAACAACTGCCGCGCCAGACGCAACTGTTCGGGCGGCAGGTCACCTTCGCCCAGGTCGGCCAGACTGTCGCGCAGCGGCCCTTCCGGGGCCATCGCCCATTCACCCAACCGCTTGAACAGCCGGTTCTGCATCTCGGCCGCCGCCGCCTTTGTATAGGTCAGGCAAAGAATGTTCTGCGGATCAACCCCGCGCAGCAGCAGCCGCGCCACCCGGTCGGTCAGAACCCGCGTCTTGCCCGATCCGGCATTGGCCACCAGCCAGACGTTGTCATCCGGATTGGCAGCCGCGATCTGGGCCAGCGAGGCGTCGGAAGGAACAGGCCGGTTCATGGCACATCCTCGGGCACCGGGGCATCGGTCGCATCCCATTCACCGTGGCGGGCCAGATCGTCATAATCGCCCGGCCATTTCACCTCGAACACCGCCCGGCGCGAGGTATATCCCCGCCCCGGCTCGGCCCAGGCGTGCAACAGCAACAGCAGTTCATCGCGCGTGGCGGCAATCAACTCGGGCGTCATCACGGTGCGTTCCGCCTTCAGGTCGGCTCCAAGGCCCTGATAGACAATCTCGCGCACCTCGGCACCGGCCACCTGCGGAAAGGCCCCCATATCCGCCATCACCGCCGCCAGCAGCAACTGCTTGGCGAAATACCTCTGCTCTTTCTCGCCGGGCGGCTTGCCGGTCTTGTAATCGACGATCCGCAGGCTGCCATCGGGCAACAGGTCAATCCGGTCAGGTTTACCGACCAGCGTGAAAGGCGGATGGGCGAAGGTGGCCGTATGTTTCTCTTCCAGCAGCACCGGCGTGCCACCCTCACGCGCCAGCGCCTCGACAAAGGGCCGCGCGATCCGCGCCAGACGCCCGCGCCAGACCGTCCGCGCCACCGGCCAGGGCACATCCTGCGCCAGCACCGTATCGGCCACATCCAGCAGACGCGCCACCGCCGCCTCGGGGTCTGCGGGCAGCGGGCCAGCCTTCAGCAGCGTCTCCATCACCTTGTGCACCACTTCGCCGCGCAGGCGGGCGTCGGCGTCGGCCCGCAGTGGCGACAGCGGATGCAGCTTCAGCAGATGCTTGGCATAAATGGCGTAGGGGTCGCGGATCAGCCGCTCGATTTCGGTCAGCGACAGCCGTGCCGGGCGCAGCGCAACCGGCGGGCGCGGCGCGGGTCGCGCCGCAGGGGCGGAAGGAAGCGGCCGCTCCACCGCCACCGCCTGCGCCAGCAGATCGGCCCCCCGCGCCCGCATCTGTGCAAGCGCATCGGGGCCGCCACCGTCAGGCAGGCCGGCCAGCAGGTTGACCAGCCGGTTCAGCCAGCGCGATGGAACCGTCTCGGCTTCGGCATCGCGCAGGGCGCGGCTCAGCACCACCTGCGGCGCGGCAGCGGCCATCTGGTAATCATGCGCCGCCAGACCGATCCGCCGCTCCGGCAGCAAAAGGCCCGCCTCGGCCCGCATCTTGCGGTTCAGCCAGGGGTCGGGGCCGGGCTGGCCCGGCCAGATGCCTTCGTTCAGCCCGGCCAGAATCACCAGATCGGCACCCTGAATTCGCGCTTCTTGCGGGCCAAGGATCTGCACGCGCTCATCCGTCAGCACCGCGTCACGCACGGCGCGTCGGGCCAGAACGCCATCCAGCAGCGCGGGGTAATCCAGCGGTGACAGGACAAAGCCTTCGGGCGCCTCGGCCTGAAACTCGGTCATCGCCAGCAACGCCTCGATCCCGGCGGCCTTGTCCCAGGGCACCTCACCCGCAGCGGCCCAATCGGTGCCGCGTGCCAAAGCCTCGGTCACCGCCCTGTGGCGGGCGATCATGGCGGGCAGCGGGGCCTCTGCCGTGTCAGAAAGCGTCTCTAACACGGCGCAAAGTGCCCTTGCCCAATCCGGTGCCAAGACCTCTTTCCGCCCCGCCGCCCAGGCCGTCAGGAAAGCAATGTCGGGAAAGGCCGGGCCGTTGCGGCGCAGTTCCAGTTCCAGATCGCGGGTCAACAGAAGATGCGGCCCGCGGTCGGCGCCGGCAAAGGCCAGCGGATGTTTCAACAGCGCCAGCAGATCCGCCCCTGCCAGCCGCCGCCCCATCGCCCGCGCCGTCAGCCGTAACAGCCGGCCAGGTGGCGTATGCGGCAAAGGTTGACCAGCCGAGTCATCCGGCAGCACGCCCCAGCGGTCCAGCGCGGCACTGACGCGGCGGGTCAGATCACGGTCGGGGCTGATCAGCGCCACGCTCTGCCCTTCCTCAACCGCCTGTCGCAGCCGCAGGGCGATGGCCATCGCCTCGGCCTGCGGGGTGGGTGCTTCAAGCAGGGTCAACGCGGCTGTGGCGGCAGACAGCCCCGGAAGGGCTCCGCCTTCCGTAATCCACTGGTCGGTAACCGGGGCCGGCCGCAGCGACAGCGACAAAAGCCGGTTCCGGGCCGGATCTGGCGCAGCGCCGGTGGTCCATTCCGACACATCGCGGGGGGCGACCTTCAGCAGCGCCATCAGCCGGCGATGGCGGAACTGCGGGTGATCCTCGTGCGCCATGGCATCAGCCATGCTGTCCCAAACCTGTTCCGGCAGATCGAAATCATGCCCCGGCAGGACCAGCGCGCCCTGGGGCAACCGCACCACAGCCTGCATCAACAGGGCGGTTGTGCCGCGCGATCCGGTCGAACCCGCAACGATCACCGGGTCGGCCGGCGGCCGAGATTGCCAGCCCTCGATCAGCCGCAATGTCGCGGCGCGCAGGCGCGCTTCGGCATCCGGGCGGGCATCGGCATCGAAGAACCGCTCAACCAGCGACAGGAACCGCTGGCTACGCGCCCAATGCGCCGCGTGGCCTTCAACATCCAGGGCAGCCACTGCCTCGGGGTCCACGCCTTCGGCGCGCATCTCGTCCATCAGGGCGGCCAGACTGTCGGCCAGATCGAACAGCGCCCCGCGCGGGGCCAAAGACGGATCGGCCCGCAGCATCCGGTCAATCAGCACCACAAGCTCCAGCCGCCGCCCCAGACCGGAAACCGCTGGTTCGGCGCCGCAAAGCAGCGGATCACCACCCAGTTCGGTAACCAGACGCAGCCGCGGCAGCAGCGTTGCGCCGCGCGCGGTCAGGCAGGCCCGCAACCGCCGGCGCATCCGCTGGGTGTTCAGGAACACCGTGACCCGGGCCAGCGCCTCGGGCGGCTGCCCCTCCAGACGTTGCAACAGCCCATCGGCCAGCCGTGCCGGGAAATCGGCGCCGGGTGGCAGGCCAAAGACATGCGGGCCCGGGCCTGCGAACATCAGCCCCCCTCCCGCAGCATCGCCTCGGCTTCGGCCAGCCCTTCGGGGCTGCCCACATCGCACCAGTCTCCGGCATAGGGCAAGGCATAGGCCCGCCCTTCGGCAATCATCCGGTCCCAAAGGCGGTTCAGCGAGAAAACAGGCTCTGTTATGGCTGAAAGCGCATCTGTTCGCAAAATCTGCGCACCCAGATACAGGCTGCCCGTCTCATCCACGGCGCGGGTGATCCGGCCTTCCGCATCCAACCGGAAATCGGCCTTGCCGCTGCGCCCGCGCACCTGCGCCCGGTCCTTGACCAGAAGCAGCGCATCCATCCGGTCACCCTCCCAGGCCTTGGCCAGCAGCGACAGCGGGTTCGGCCCGCGCCAGACGGCATCGGGGTTCAGTGTCATCACCGGCCCCGGCCCCAGCGTCGGCAACGCTGCACGCAAGCCGCCGCCGGTATCCAGAATGGCGGCACGTTCATCACTGATCTGCACCCCCGGTCGCCCGGCCAGATGGTCGATGATCTGGCCACCCAGGTAATGCACATTCACCACCACCGGCGCACAAGCCGCGTCCTCGGCCAGCTTCAGCGCCCGGTCCAGCAGCGTTTCGCCCAGAACGGGAACCAGCGGCTTGGGCCGGATGGCCGTCAGTTCGCGCATACGGGTGCCGAAACCCGCAGCGAACAGCATCAGCGGGAAGGGGCGCATTGGGCACGAATCCGGGTCAGCGTTTCAGGGGTGGGGGGCGGCAACAGACCACCGCACAGGTCGCGCAGTCCGTGCAGTGCCGGGTGCGAAAGGTTGCGCTGCAACTGCCCCCAGACCCGGGGCACGAAATCAAGATAGCCGGGCTTGCCATCCACCAGACAGAGGCGCGCGAAGATGCCCAGAATCCGCAGCGCGCGCAGTGCCCCCAGCGTGGCATAGGCCGGCGACAGATCGGCCACCGTCAACCCCAGCCCCCGCGCCATCCGCGCCACGCCCTCAGTTTCAACCTCGGGCGCCACATCGCGCCGCGCGTCCTGCAACAACGACACAAGGTCATAGGCCGGTTGCCCCATCTGCGCCTGCTGAAAATCCAGCAGCCCCACCCGCGCCAGCCCGCGCCGATCGGGCAGCCAAAGCAGGTTTCCGGCGTGATAGTCCCGCAGGATCAGGATGCGCGGCCCGTCGGCATGGGTCTGCAACAACGTGGTCAGGGCGGCATGAAAGTCGTCGCCATCCGGCACGGCCCCGGTCGCGGCGCGCGCGTAGAAATCAAGCACGAAGCCCGCCGATCGCGCCCAGTCTTCGGCGGAAAGATCAGGCACCGGGGCTGGCGGCGCGGCCCGTTGCAGGTGAAGCAGCACTTCAACCGCCTCGGCATAGAGCGGGGCTTCCTGCGCCGGATCCTTCGCCACCGCTGCCGTGTAAAGGTTGTCGCCCAGATCTTCGAGCAAAAGGAAACCCTGGGCGGGTTCGGCAGCCAGAATCTTCGGCGCGGAAAGCCCGATGGCCGTCAGATGCGCGTCGATGCGCAGGAAATCCTGCACATCATCGCCAGCGCCGGGCGGGCTGTCCATCAGCACGGCACGATCCGCGCCCTGTTCCAGCCGTTCATAGCGCCGGGCCGAAGCATCACCAGCCAGATGCCGCCGTACCGCCGCGCCCCAACCGGCCTGCCGCAGGAATAGTGTCTTGGCGGCTTCGCGGTCGCGGGTCATGAATTTGTGCCTTGTTCAAGCGCAGCCAGAATCTGCGCGGGCGCGTGGGCAAGACGCACCCGCCGACCGTCGCCTTCAATGGTCAGGGTCAGCCGCATCGCGTTGCCGGGCGCGCGTGAGCCCAGCCGGTCGGGCCATTCCACCAGCACGATGTCGCGCCCCATCGCCTCGGTCAGGCCCAGTTCATCAACCTCATGCCCGCCGGTCAGCCGATAAAGGTCGGCGTGCCAGATTTCGCACTCTGGCCCGTCATAGGTTTGCACCAGCGTGAAGGTGGGCGACGGCACCTCGGTCGCCGCGCCACACAGCGCCCGGATTGCCGCGCGGGCGATGTGCGATTTGCCGGCGCCGACAGGACCATCCAGCAAGACCGTATCGCCGGGGCGCAGGGCATGGCCCAGGGTTGCGCCAAAGCGGCGGGAAACCTCTTCATCGGGAAGGTGAAATTCGGGCGGAGCATCGGCAGGCATGGGCCGAGTCTAGCCGGGCCAAACGCAAGACGAAAGCCCGGCGCAAGGCTGATATGCCGACGGACCGTCGTTCCCTGTCAGGCGACCATCACGGCTTGCGCTGCACCTGCATCGCCTGCGGCAGGCGGCATCACCCGGAAACTGACCATGGTCGCCCCTTCCGGCAGCGGCATCACCCGACATTCGACCAGCCGGCCGTCCTTGAGCCGCACTTCACCATCCCAAGGATCGCGGGTGCCAAGGGTGCGGATGTAATCAGCCAGGTCGTTCCACAACAGCGTAGGCGCTGTCAGGCGCCGCCAGTTGGCCAGGGCGTCGGGCTCCTGCATCTCAAGGCCCAGTCCCGGCGGAGGGTCGCCCCACAACTGCATCGCGGCGCGGTTCGACAGGATCACCCCGCCATCGGCCGCAAACACCACCACCGGCTGATCCAGCCCATCCACCACCGCACGACCCATCGCGACATCGGCACGGTCACGACGGCTGCGCGCCGTCTCGGACGATATGTCCTCGAACAGGAAAGCCAGCCCGTCATTGGGATGCGGCCGCCCTGTCACCCGCATCGTCCGCCCGTCGGGCAACGACCAGGTTTCCTGAAACAGGCCCGACGCGGCGGCTTCCTCAAGATCGAAAATCTGTTTGCGCCAGCTTCGGTAATCTTTCGGCTCGGGCAAAACAGCGCGTTCGCGCATGGCGTCCAGCAGCATGGAAAGCGTTGGTCGCGCGACCAGAAACTCGATCGGCAACCCGGTCAGGTCAATCAGGGCGGGGTTGAAGATCTGCAGCACCCGGCCACGGTCGAAAATGGCCAGGCCGATGGGAAGCTGGGCAAAGGTCTTGGTCAGTGTCTGCTGGAAATCGCGCAACGATACCTCGGCCCTGACCAGCCGGTCTGCCGGTTGCGCGTAATGCAGCACCCGCCCCTCAAGCGGGACCGAACACAGGTCAAACCAGTAATCATCATGGCCAAGGCGCAGGCTGCGCCGGGTTGAGGTGTCTTCAGCGGTGGTGGGAAACAGCGCGGGCAAGGGCCAGCCCAGATCTTCGCCGGGTTCCAGCCGGTTCACCGCGCATTGGATATAGGCCCCGTTGGCCCAGGTCACCTGACCATCGCCAGTGCAATGCCAGATCAGCAGGGGTGCGTGGGTCAGCGTGGTCCGCATCGTCTCGGCCTCGTCGCGCAGGGCCAGTTCGGCCGCGGCTTCGGTGCCCGGCTTGCGCTGTTCGCTGTCACTGTCCGAAAGGGTCAGCCGGGTCAGCCCGCCCAGGCTTTCGGCGCGCAGCACCAGCGGCGGTTCGATGTCCTGACGCGAACAAAGGACAAACCGGCCTTCGCGCGGCAGGCCCTCCAACCGTAGAGACAGACCCGGAAACAGCGGTTCAAGCCGGGCCATGGCCTGCAGCCAAGCCTTGCCGCCTGCCAGCCCCGCCGACACCAGGGCCCGCCCCGCAGGAGTGGCATCAACCAGCCGGTCGCCATCGAACAACAGCACCGTGCCGGGTGTTGCCTGCGAAAAGATCGAGCTGACCGCCTGCCGCCCCCGACGCGACAGGGCCTGCACCATCAGAACCGCCGCCAGGGCCATCAGGCCGGCAGCAAACAGTGTTCCGAAGGCAAGCGTCCAGTCAAACAGCATGGGCCCGTTCCGGCAGGGTGGCGCTGCCAGACTAAAGCCCTCTCGGTTAACGGCCGGTTAACCGCGTTTCGGCCTACAGGGCCGGGATCAATGGTCGAACGTGGCGTTCTGCGCCCCGATCGGTGTGGTCGAGGCCAGAAGGCTGGTCGTCGCCCACACCGCCTCGACCACGGCGCCACAGCGTTCAGGGCGCTCTTCCGGCGCAAGGAAGGGATCGGCCCCGTTGGCAAAGCTCAGCGTTGCACCTGACCGCTCCAGCAGGGTCTTGGCGATGAACAGGCCCAGCCCCATGCCTTCATACTCGGGCCGCTTGCTGAGATCCTGTTCAGACCGGCGCGACCGCACGAACGGATCGCCGATCCGGCCGATCACGTTCTGCGGATACCCCTCCCCGTCATCGACAATGCGGACAAGAACGGTGCGGTCGGTCCACTCGGCATCAACCCAGACCGTGGTGCGCGCGAAATCCACCGCGTTCTGAATCAGGTTGCGCAGCCCGTGAATGATTTCCGGCCGGCGCAGCACCGTAGGCTGCCGGTCTGCCCCGCCCGGCCCGGGCTGAAAGTTGAAGATCAGTTCCTTGCCGCGTTCTGCATGTGGTTCCGCCGCCTCGCGCAGAACGGCGCCCAGGGGGGCCTGGCGCAGTTGCAGATCGTCCTTTCCGGCCCGGCCCATGCTGCGCAGGATGTCGCGGCAGCGGTCGGCCTGTTCACGGATCAGCCGTACGTCTTCATATTGTTCGGAAGACTGGTCCAGATCCTGCATCAGCTCGCTGCTGACCAGCTTGATCGTCGCCAGAGGCGTGCCAAGCTCATGCGCGGCGGCGGCCACCACCCCCCCCAGATCCGTCAGCTTCTGTTCGCGTGACAGGGCCATCTGCGTTGCCAGCAGGGCATCTGCCATGGCGCGCATTTCGGTGGCTACACGACGCGAGTAATGCCCCAGAAAGACAATACCGACAACGATTGCCAGCCAATACCCGAATTCGAAAATTGGCGGCACCGTCAATTCCGTGCCGTCCGCCATTCGCAGCGGAACATTCACGAAGGCGGTGACCGAGATGTAAAGCACCGCCATTGCACCCAAAAAGAGAGTGGTGCGCAACCCCAGCGCGCTGGCGGAAATGGTGACGGGCGCCAGAATAAGCAGCGCGAAAGGGTTTGTCAGACCGCCGGTCACCAGGATCAGGAAAGACAACTGCGTCAGATCGAACAGCAGCATCAGCAGCGCCTCGAACTCGGTCAGGCGCTTGCTTTCGGGAAAGACGAAAGACGAGACCGTGTTCGCAATGACCGAGGTCCCAACCGCAAGGTAGCACAGGCCCAGCGGCAACTGCAGTTCGAAGAACCTGTCCGCAACGGTGATGGCGGCCAACTGGCCGGCAATCGCCATCCAGCGCAACAGGATCAGCGTGCGCAGGCGCACCCAGTTGCTGCGGTCCTCCTCGGAGTGAAAGCCCAGACTGCCGTCTTGTTGCATGTCCGCCCAACCGGTATGACTGATTTTGCCCTTGTTAAGGGCGCGCCGTGGCGCGATCAATGGCAAGTCCGATCGGAGTAGCGTGAAATGTCAAAGGTATTTGCGGGTATGGCTGCGGTCGTGACGGTGGCCGCCCTTGGGGCGATGGCCGGTTACGCGTTCTGGCCAAGGCCGACGGATGCCTTCGCCCAATGCCGCGCGGGCCAGTCCGCCGCCGATATCGGCGGGCCGTTCACCCTGGTTGACAAGGACGGCAAGACCGTCACCGATGCCGATGTGATCACGGCGCCGACGCTGGTTTATTTCGGCTATACCTTCTGCCCGGATGTCTGCCCGCTGGACATGTCGCTGAACGCGGAAGCTGCCGATATTCTGGAAGAAGAGGGGCAATTGGTGAACCTCGTGTTCATCTCGGTCGACCCGGGCCGCGATACGCCCAAGGTGGTTGGCGACTTCGCAAGCAACATCCACCCACGCGCGGTCGGCCTGACCGGCTCGGATGAACAGGTTGCGGCGGCCGCCAAGGCGTACCGCGCCTATTTCAAGAAGCAGGATGGCGATCCCGAATTTTATCTCGTGGATCATTCGGCTTTCACCTATCTCGTCCTGCCGGGGCTTGGCTTTATGGATTTTTTCAAGCATGACACCCCTGCTGAACAGCGGGCCCAAGGCGTTCGCTGCTTCCTGGAGGCAGCCGCTCAGTCAAATTGACGCTTGTGAGCTTTATCTTTACGCTTGTCCGCACACGTTAGAGAGGATGTTCGTCAATGGCGGAAGACATGCAAGCCGAACTGGGTGCGGACCGGTCGCTCCTTCTGGTTGATGATGACGAGCCTTTCGTCAAGCGCCTGGCCAAGGCCATGGAGAAGCGGGGCTTTCTTCCCGAAACCGCCGAAAGCGTTGCCGCGGGAAAGCTGATCGCGCAAAACCGCCCGCCGGCCTATGCGGTTGTCGACCTTAGGCTTGAGGACGGCAATGGTCTGGACGTGGTCGAACTCCTGCGCGAAAGGCGGCCCGACTGCCGCATCGTGGTGCTGACGGGCTATGGCGCGATCGCCACGGCGGTGGCCGCCGTCAAGATCGGCGCCATTGATTACCTGTCGAAGCCCGCCGATGCCAATGATGTGATGAACGCGCTTCTGGCCCGCGGCGAAACCCTGCCCGCCCCGCCGGAAAACCCGATGTCGGCGGACCGCGTTCGCTGGGAACACATTCAGCGCGTTTATGAAATGTGCGATCGCAATGTTTCCGAAACGGCACGCCGGCTGAACATGCACCGCAGAACTCTGCAGCGTATTCTGGCAAAGCGCAGCCCGAAATAAGACTATTGCCATTGCAGCAGCTTTCTGTCTGTCATATCGCATCTGGGATGCCGTCATGGGAGGTTTTTGTATGAGTATTGACTTTCACTCGCTCTCGCTTAAAGAGCTGAAAGACATTCAATCGCAGGTCGCAAAGGCGATTGCGTCCTTTGAAGATCGGGTCAAGAAGAAGGCCCTTGCGGAACTTCATGAAAAAGCCCGCGAACTTGGCTTTTCCCTGGAAGAGCTGACCGGAACGCCGGTCGCCCGCAAACGCACCCCTTCATCGGCAAAATACGCCAATCCGGCCAACCCGACCGATACCTGGACGGGCCGCGGCCGCAAGCCGCGCTGGTTCGCCGAGGCTTTGGCCAAGGGCAAGCGCCCCGAAGACATGGCGATCTGATCGTCAGGCTGCCGCAAACAGCCACTTGAGAAACGCCCGCGCCGCAGATCGTTGCGGCCCGGGCGGAGTGACCACGAAATAGGCCGGCAACTGTGTGCGGCTGTCGTGAACCAGCACAAGCCTTCCCGTGCTGATATCTTCCTCCATAAGCGCCAGACTTTCCACAATCGGCCCCAATCCTTGCCGGGCCGCTGCAAGCGACAATTCCTCACCGGGAAATTCGGTGCGGCTCAGGCGCGCCGGATCAAGGCCCAGACTTTTCAGGTAATTCTCCTGCTCTGGCCAATCCTGCGTCAGCAGCCAGTCCATGCGCTGCATTTCATCGACCGTCAGCGTCTTTCGACCCGACAGCAAATCCGGCGCGCAGGCCACGGCCATTCGCGCCGGAGCAAGAAACCTGGCCTCCACCCCGGGCCAATCGCCATTGCCATAGCGCAGGCCAATATCCATTCCGTCACGCCGCAGATCCAGAACGCGGGCGTCGGGGTGCAGCGACAGCGCAATGTCGGGATGCAGCTTCCAGAATTCCTTGAGCCGGGGCATCAGCCATTGTGATGCAAAGCTGGGCGTCAGGGTGATCCGCACCGGGCGGGCCGCGCCTGCGGCTTTCAGCGCCTCAACCCCGGTCTGGATGGTGCCAAAGCCATCAGACAATGCCCGCGCCAGATCGGCGCCCTCGGCCGTCAGGGCCATGCCGCGCCCGTGCCGCATCACCAGCGCCACGCCCATCAATCCCTCAAGCGTTCGCACCTGCTGGGCTACGGCGGCATGGGTCACGTTCAGCGCCCGCGCTGCCTGCGAATAGCCGCCGCCTTCGGCCACGGCATGAAAGGCACGCAGCGCAGACAGCGGGGGCAAGCGGGACCAGGCGACTGGCATCTGTTAGCTAACCTAACAATATGGAAAAATTGCTGAGTGGGACGTTGACCCAGAGTTGCTTACAAAAGGCCCTAGAGACAAGCGTGAAAGGAGAAGGACATGTTATCACTCTTCGCAGATGCCCTGCTCATCGCCACGCGCGGCGATCTGCTGCGGCCCGATGAACAGACACGGCGAACGGACCCCGAGCGGGAGCGCGAAAAGCTGCGCCGGTGGATGGCCACCACCGGGGGCCGCGACTGACCGTCAGCCGCAGGCAGAAAGCAAATCCGCATGACGCTGCACATATTCCGCCCGCACCTCTGCGGGCGGACGCAGCCGGATCGTCAGGCCGCGCACCAGCGCCGCATCGGGCTTGCCGAAGAAACGGTCGGCCTCGGCCATGGTGAAGCCCGCGATCTGAACCGCCTCAAGCCAGGCCGAAACCTTGTCGGCTGCCTTGATCTGTTTCTTGATGGGCACCGGCAAGGCAGCGGGCAGTCCGAACCGAAGGTGTACCGCAGCCGTCAGCCGTTCATCCAATGCCCCATAGTCGGGCCCGATTGCCGCCTTCACCGGGCTGATCATGTCGCCGATCACATATTCCGGGGCATCGTGCAGCAGCGCCGCCAATCGCCAGCGCGCCGCAACCCCGGGATTTGCGCGTGTGAACAGCTCTTCCACCAGCAACGAATGTTCGGCCACCGAATAGGCCCAATCGCCCCGCGTCTGGCCGTTCCAGCGCGCGACAAAGGCCAGCCCATGCGCAATGTCCTCAACCTCGATGTCCACCGGGGTCGGGTCCAGCAGATCCAGCCTGCGGCCGGACAGCATGCGTTGCCAGGCACGCGCGGGTTTCTTCATCGGGCAGGTCCGGGGCGTTTCGGTTGATCAGGGCGGGCTCTGCCCTTGGTCATACTCACGCCCGCGCCACATGGCCAGTGTCAGACTGTGGCCAGCGGATCGGAAAAGCGGTCCAGGTAGCGCAGCAGCGCAGGCCGGAAGGCCAGGCACTGCAACACCATCCGCAGGGTCCGCGGCCCCGACCGCAGCAGCGACGATTCTGGCGTCACGATCTGGGGCCCGTCCGGGAAGTGCCGCCCCATGAAGCAGGCATAGGCCTTCTGAAAACGGGCCGGATACAAACCGCGCCCGTCATTCCAGGGCTTCAGATGACCGATGAAGTGCACCAGATTTGGCGCCGCCCAGTCCGTGAACAGCGGTTGCTTCAGCGGCCATTGCCAGTTCCACACCGGAGAAAGCTCGGCCCAGGCGCCGTCCAGCACAAGATTCAGCAGCGACTGGTCATGATGCAGCGCAAGTTCGGGCTGTGCCTGCCCCAGCGCAAGGCAGCGGTCGCGCAGATCTTGCCCGACAAAGGCTGCCGGGTTGATCACCATCAGCCCGGCGTTGAAATAGCGTTTGCTATCGCGCCCCGCCGCCTCGAATTCAAACACCTTGCGATCCGGCTTGCGCCACTGCTGCACATCGCGCACCGCTGCCAGCGCCTGTCCCCGCAGATCCACCTCGAACAAGGCCGACCAATCGCCGCCTTCGGCGAACATGTCGGCATCCAGATAGACCAGCCGGTCATAGTCCTGCGCCAACAGATACGGCATCCAGAGGCGCAGGTAGGTAGATCGTGGCAGATTGCTGTTTTCCAGTGCCAGATAGGTCGGGTCATCGACCGGCCCGATCAGGCGCAACCGCAGATCATCAAAGGCCGGGGGCAGATTCAGCCGGGCATCGCTGACAAGGCAGATGTCGAAATCCCGTCCGGGGCTCAGCCGGTCAATCTGGCTGACAAGAAACAACGCGAAAGGCGCATAGGCCTGATCCACACACAGCACCAGCGCCTTGCGCAGTTTCTGTCCAGCCGACATGCCGCCACCTCCTGGTTGCCGCGCCACCGCACCCGGCCCGCCCTGCGGGAGTTTCGACAAGAGCTAACGCAGCAACATGGCCCGGCACAAGGCAGGGGTATGCTCCAGAATGCCCCAAAGTGGAGGATGGCGCCGATACGGCACCCGCCCGGCAATTGCCGACTTCCGTCGGGAATGATAAAGGGCGGACCGAAATCGAACTTTACAGGAGCGGCACCAGGCATGGCCGATTACATCGTCAAGGACATCGCGCTTGCGGACTTCGGCCGCAAGGAACTGACCATCGCCGAAACCGAGATGCCGGGCCTGATGGCCTGCCGCGAGGAATTCGGTCCGTCGCAACCGTTGAAGGGCGCCCGCATCGCCGGGTCGCTGCACATGACCGTGCAGACCGCCGTGCTGATCGAAACGCTCAAGGCGCTGGGCGCCGATGTGCGCTGGGCCTCGTGCAACATCTTCTCGACCCAGGACCACGCCGCCGCCGCCATCGCCGCGGGCGGCACCCCCGTCTTTGCCGTCAAGGGCGAGACGCTGGAGCAGTACTGGGACTACACCGACCGCATCTTCCAGTTCGGCGGTGAGGGTGGCATGTGCAACATGATCCTCGACGACGGCGGGGACGCGACCCTGTACATCCTGCTGGGCGCCCGCGTCGAAGCGGGCGAGACCGACCTGATCGCCGTGCCCACCTCGGACGAAGAGGTGTGCCTGTTCAACCAGATCAGGAAACGCCTGGCCGCCAGCCCCGGCTGGTTCACCAAGCAGCGCGCCGAGATCAAGGGCGTCAGCGAGGAAACCACCACCGGTGTCCATCGCCTGTACGACCTGCACAAGCGCGGCCTGCTGCCCTTCCCGGCGATCAACGTCAACGACTCGGTCACCAAGTCCAAGTTCGACAACAAGTACGGCTGCAAGGAATCGCTGGTCGACGGCATCCGCCGCGCCACCGACACCATGATGGCTGGCAAGGTCGCCGTGGTCTGCGGCTATGGCGACGTGGGCAAGGGCTCGGCCGCCTCGCTTCGCGGCGCGGGCGCCCGGGTAAAGGTGACCGAAGTCGATCCGATCTGCGCATTGCAGGCCGCGATGGACGGCTATGAAGTGACCCTGCTGGAAGATGAAGTCGCCACCGCCGACATCTTCATCACCACCACCGGCAACAAG
This sequence comes from Pseudogemmobacter blasticus, assembly GCF_003071405.1. NCBI lineage: Bacteria > Pseudomonadati > Pseudomonadota > Alphaproteobacteria > Rhodobacterales > Paracoccaceae > Pseudogemmobacter > Pseudogemmobacter blasticus. The sequence continues at coordinate 2,120,630 of NZ_CP020470.1, forward strand.
GACGTGATCCGCATCGAGCACATGCGCGCGATGAAGGACATGGCCATCGTCGGCAACATCGGCCACTTCGACAACGAAATTCAGGTCGCCGCGCTGAAGAACCACAAGTGGACCAACATCAAGGACCAGGTGGACATGATCGAGATGCCCTCGGGCAGCCGCATCATCCTTCTGTCCGAAGGCCGCCTGCTGAACCTTGGCAACGCCACCGGCCACCCGTCCTTCGTGATGTCGGCCAGCTTCACCAACCAGGTGCTGGCGCAGATCGAGCTGTTCACCAAAGGCAAGGACTATGCCCCCGGCGTCTATATCCTGCCCAAGGCGCTGGATGAAAAGGTGGCGCGCCTGCATCTCAAGAAGATCGGTGTGAAGCTGACCGAGCTGAAGCCCGATCAGGCCGCCTATATCGGCGTGAATGTCGAAGGCCCGTTCAAGGCCGACCATTACCGCTACTGATACCTTGCCCAAAACGGCCAAGGCAAAGGGCGCCCCCACGGGCGCCCTTTGTGCGTTTTGTCACCTCTGCGCAACAGCGGCAGACAGGGCGAAATAATTCCCGACAAAAATAGTTGACTCATCCCATCCGCTGCGGCAGGGAACCCCCACCCATGCCAGCGTTCAGGGCGCCCCGCGCGCGCCCCAAGACAGCCAGCAGCCGGATCAACCCGGATCGGCTGCCGCTGGCCCACGCATCTTGCGCCCTGTTCCAGCCAGGCCCGTCCGACAGGACCGGCGCGCATGACGCGCGCCCCGCAGAAGGAACTGGGAGCCATGACATCCCCCCTCGACCGTGCTTCAGCCGCGCTTGCCGGCCTTGTGCTGTTTGCCGCGCCGGCTTTGGCGCAGGAGACCGAAACCCCGCTTCACCTTGGCCGCATCATCATCGGCTACAGCGCCGACGGAACCCCGGTCTATGCCGGTGAAAACAGCTCAACCCTGGAAGGCGATGCGATCACCGGCCACGGCGGCATCGTCACTCTGGATGAAGTTGTCCGCCAGACACCCGGTGCCAGCACCCTGATGAACGCAGGCCAGGCAGGCGTGGCGGTGGCAATCCGCGGTCTTGGCGGATCACGCGTGAGCACCACCATCGAAGGCGTCCCGCAGAACTTCCGCTTCACGGCGCACAACACCGCAGACGGTTTTGCCTATGTCGATCCGCTGCTGCTGTCGGCCATCGACATCACCCGGGGCGCTTCGCTGACGGGGGGCGGCCTGACCGGCAGCGTCAACTTCCGCATGATCACCGCCACCGATCTGGTGCGCGATGGCGAAGGCACCGGCGGCATGGTCCGGCTACGCTATGGCGACAACGGCGAAGGCTTTGCCGGCATGGCCGCCGTGGGCATGGTCCGCGGCCCGCTGGAACTGGCCTTTGCCGCCTCCAGCCGCGACCTTGACGCCTATGTGAACGGGGCGGGCAACAAGGTGGACGATACGGCGCAAAAGGGCGGCTCGCTGATGCTGCGCGGCGCCTATCAGGTGTCGGATGCGCTGAAGGTGAACTTCCTGGCCATGTCCTACGACACCGACTATGCCTCGGCCTATCGGATGAGCTTTGCCCCCGGTATGCCGCCCGTCACACTTGCGGCCTACAATCATGAAGTCAGCAATGACATCTACAGCCTGGGCTTCACCTATTCGACCGGCGACCTGATCAACCTGACCGGCAACCTCTATTCCGGCACCACCACCCACCGGCACGTTTCCGGCTTCGGCTCGGCCCTTGGCCGGGTGATGGAGACCGAGACGCTTGGGCTTGATGTCAAGAACGTCTCGACCGCGGCCCTGGGTGACTGGACCCTGACCTCGACCAACGGCTTCGAGATCTCGCGCGACAAGCTGGGTGGCCAGCAGAACGGCTCGGGATCTCTGACCGGGGTGAACCCGGTGCGAGGAAACACCGACCGCGCCGCAGTCTTTTCGGAAAACACCTTCACCAACGGCCCGTTCGAGGTGATGCTGGGGTTCCGCTATTCCGACTATGATCTCGATACCACCGTCGGCAGCGAGTATTTCAAGGTCTCGCACAGCTCGTTCGACCCCAAGCTGTCACTGGCCTACAGCATCAACGACACCTTCCAGCCCTATGTTTCGGTCTATCGCAGCACCCGCGCGCCCACGGCGCAGGAAACCTTCCTTGGCGGCGGCGATCCGTCGATTCACGGCTTCGGCTATATCGGCAACCTTGCCCTCGAACCCGAGGTTTCGGAAGGCTACGAGGTTGGCGTGAACATCACCCGCGACGGCATCTTCCGTGCCGATGACGCGCTCAAGGCCCGGATCAATTATTTCGACCTTGATGTCGACAACTTCATCATCGCCCAGACCACCGCCGGTGGCGCCGGTATGCAGTTTGTCAACATCGACGAAACCGTCCGCACCCGCGGGCTTGAGCTGGAGCTGGGTTACGAATCCGACCGCTTCTCGGCCATCCTGGCCTGGGCACACAGCAAGGGGTCTTACGGGGGCGGCCGCCTGCAACCCGAGAACGCAATCAGCGCCACGCTGGCCGGCCACTTCCTGGATGGCGCGCTGACGGTGGGGACCACGCTGGTCTACAACAGCAACGGCCCGGCCGCGATTGCCTTTGAAACCGATACGAACCGCGGCTCGTACAAGACCATCGACATCTTCGCCAGCTATGACGTGGCCGAGAATTTCTCGGTCAACGCCAAGGTGTCGAACCTCACCGACGAACTTTACACCCCCTGGGCGGCGACCGACAGTTCCGGCCCCGGCCGGTCGGCCTATATCGGCGGTGAAATCCGGTTCTGACGCCCGGTTGTGCCGCATTTCCGGGGGCCGGTGTTGACACGGCCCCCGGAATTTTCCCCTATCGCCGGACGGTATGGCCTTGCTATCCGATTTGTTGGTGACAAACTGGCGCGCGAACGCGCCATGGGAGAGTGTAAGATGGGTAAAAGAGACGAACTTATTGCGAAATACGCAGACGATCTGAAGAACAAGTGCAAGATGACGCCGGATATGGACCTTCTCACCAAGGTTACAATCGGCTGCGGCCCGTCGATCTATGACAACGACGCCCAGACTGTTGCCGCCTCCGACCCCGAAGAGCTGGAGCGGATCAAGAACAACTTCCTGATCAAGAAACTTGGCCTGTCCGACAGCCCGGCGCTGATGGAAGGCATCAAGGCCGTGGTGGAAACCTACGGCAAGTCCGAGCGCAACAAGTATCGCGCGCCGTTCTACTACATGCTGGTCAAGCATTTCGGCAAGGAAGCCATTTACAAATAAGCTGTATTCACGCAGCAGCGATTGCCAATCGCGGAACGGGCGGCCAAGGTGCCGCCCGTTTCCTGTCTGAAGGCCCGCCATGACCCTGCAATCCCGGACCGCCCCGCACGAGACCACCGTCGTTCCGGTCATTCTGGGCGTGTCGCTGGGGCATTTCCTGAATGACCTGATGCAGTCGCTGATCCCGGCAGCCTATCCGCTGCTCAAGGACAACCTCGCGCTCAGCTTCACGCAGATCGGGCTGATCACGCTGGTCTTTCAGGGCACGGCCTCGATCCTGCAACCGCTGGTCGGGCTATACACCGACCGCCGTCCGCTGCCCTATGCGCTGTCGGCCGGTATGGCCTCAACCGGCGCGGGCCTTGTCCTGCTGGCCCATGCCGCCAGTTTCGCCATGGTGTTGTGTTCCGTTGCGCTGATCGGGCTGGGCTCGGCGATCTTCCATCCCGAAGCCTCTCGCATTGCCCGGCTGGCGGCCGGTATGCGCCCCGGCTTCGCGCAATCGGTGTTTCAGGTTGGCGGCAATGCCGGTTCGGCCCTTGGCCCGCTTGCCGCCGCCTTCATCGTGCTGGAGCGTGGCCAGCTTTCGATTGAATGGTTCGCCGCCGTGGCCCTGGCGGGGATGCTGGTGCTTTATGCCATCGGCCGCTGGTATCAGTCGGTCGGGGCCAGCCGCGCCGCCCATCGCAAGGCCCGCGCTGCCGCAACGGCCCCAGACCCTGGCACCGTCCGCCGGGGCATGACATTGCTGGTCGTGCTGATGGTCTCGAAGTTCGTCTATTCGGTCAGCTTCTCCAGCTACTACACCTTCTATCTGATCGAGCACTTCGCCTTGACCAAGGCGCAGGCCAACCTTTGCCTTTTCGTTTTCCTGGCCGCGGTGGCAGCCGGCACCATCATCGGTGGCCCGATCGGAGACCGCATCGGTCGCCGCCGGGTGATCCTGTGGTCCATCCTTGGCATCCTGCCGCTGGCGCTGGCCCTGCCCTGGCTGCCGCTGGTTCCCTCGATCCTGTGCGCGGCACTGGCGGGGCTTGTGCTGGCCTCGGCCTTCCCGGCAATGGTTGTCTATGCGCAGGATCTGATGCCCCTGCGGACCGGCATGGTGGCCGGAATGATGTTTGGCGTGGCCTTCGGCATCGCCGCCATCGGGGCCGCCCTGCTGGGCGTTCTGGCCGATCATTGGGGCATCGTCGCCGTCTACCGCATCTGCGCCTTCCTGCCCCTTCTGGGGCTGGCCGCGTTCTTCCTGCCCGACACCCGCCACTGACCGGCATCGCCTAAAATGCCCGCGGCTTTTCGGTTGCGGTGCAGGCTTGCCCTGCGGCAAGGTTCAGGCCTTGGGCAGAACCGTCCGAAACCTTGTCAGATCACATGCGACGTTCGGGGCACATGTGGGGTGGATGGAGGGTTCCGCAGGGGTGCGGACCCTCCGCTTCCGCCTGTCGCCGCGTCAGGGGTCAACCCCGCCCATCCGGCAGACAATCTCCCATTCCCGGGGGCTGACTGGCTGCACCGACAGACGGCTGCTGTTGACCAGCACCATCGCCTCAAGCCCCGGCGCAACCTTGCAGTCTTCCAGCGTGACCGGGCGCAGTAACGGCCGGACGGCGCGGATCATCACACAATCCCACCGGGGATCATCTGTGGTGCTGTCGGGTTGGCTTTCGCGACAGACCTCGACAATGCCGACGATCTCTTTCCCAATGTTCGAGTGGTAGAAGAACCCCAGGTCGCCCACCTTCATGGCCCGCATGTTGTTGCGGGCCTGATAGTTGCGAACGCCGTGCCATTCCTCGCCCTCGGCACCTTTGGCGACCTGCTGGTCCCAGCTCCAGGTGTCGGGCTCGGATTTGAACAGCCAGCGGTTCACCCGATCACCTTCTTCCATTCCCGGATTTCCACGCTTTGGAACAGGCCGGCCATCGCATAGGGATCTGCCGCCGCCCAATCCTCGCCGTCGCTCAGCCGGCCAACGTCGAGAATGACCAAAGACCCGACCATCTCGCCTGTCGGCGAAAGGAACGGGCCGGCCATTTCAACCACGCCGCTGGCCTCGATATAGGCCAGATGGGCGTCACGGTTGGCCTTGCGCACCTCAAGGTGCCCCGGCTTGTCGATGCAGATCAATGCCACGCGCATGGGTTCACTCCTGTTTCAGCGGGCGGGACATCAGCGCCTTGACCGCCTCTGCCACCCCGATTTCGCCTGCCACCAGCCGCGCCACCATGGCCGCGACCGGCATGTCGATTCCCCGCGCCCCGGCCAGCCGGACAGCGGCCCGCGCCGTGGCCACGCCCTCGACCGTGGCCTGCGGCGGCACCCGGCCCGCGCCAAGCGCCACGCCATGGGCAAAGTTCCGCGACTGGGCCGAGGTGCAGGTCAGCAGCAGATCGCCCAGCCCCGACAGCCCGGCCAGCGTTTCCGCCCGCGCGCCAAGCGCCAGGGCAAAGCGCCCCATCTCGGCATAGCCACGGGTCACCAGCGCGGCGCGGGCGCTGTCGCCCAGGCCGGCGCCGATCACCACACCGGCGGCGATGGCGATCACGTTCTTCAACGCGCCCCCCAGTTCGGCCCCAACCACATCTTCGGTGCGGTAGATGCGCAGCGTGGCGGTCGACAGCGCCTCTTGAATCGCCTGCGCCTGCGGGCCGGCGCAGGCCAGCGTCAGGGCGGTGGGCAGGCCGCGGGCAATGTCGGCGGCAAAGCTGGGGCCGGTCAGCACCGCCCGTGCGCCGCGCGCGCCCGCAGCCTCGATCACCTCGGCCGGGCCTTGCAGGGTGGTCAGGTCAATGCCCTTGCAGCAGGCCACCAGATCCGAGGCCAACAGCGGCTGCCCCTCGGCCGCCAGAAATTCACGCAGCGCCTGCATCGGCATGGCCAGCAGGACAGGGCCGTTTTTGGCAAGATCAGAGACGGTTTCGACCACCTCAATCCTCGGCGGCAGGGTCACACCCGGCAGGCGCGGGCTTTCGCGGCGCGTCGCAAGGCCGGGATCGCGGCCCCACAGCCGAACCGGCAACCCCTCGCGGGCAAAGGCCACGGCCAGCGCCGTTCCGAACGCGCCTGCGCCGGCCACCCCGATCATGCCTTGGCCCCCCGCTTGCCCGAACCGATCAGCGGTGCCGCCGCCGCATCCAGCGGCCAGCGCGACCGCACGGACAGCGTTGCATCGTCCACCCCGCCGGCCAGGTGCCGCTCGATCCCGGCCCAGGCGATCATGGCGGCATTGTCGGTACACAGTTTCAGGGGCGGCGCCAGAAACCGCGCCCCGGCCTGATCGGCCACCGCCTGCAACCGGGCACGGATCGCCCCGTTTGCGGCGACACCGCCCGCCACGGCAATGACCGGCGCCGGAAAGGCCGCCAGCGCGCGGCGGGTCTTTTCGGCCAGAACATCCGCCACCGCCGCCTGGAACCCGGCGCACAGATCGCGGCGGTCCTGCACGGTCAGCCCGCCCTTGTGCGCGATGATCTCATCCCGCGCGCGCAGGACGGCGGTCTTCAGCCCGCTGAAAGACAGGTCGCACCCCGGCCGGTCCAGCAGCGGGCGGGGAAAGCGGAAGCGGGCCACGTCACCCAGCGCCGCTTCGCGTTCGACATGCGGCCCGCCGGGCTGCTGCAGGGCCAGAAGTTTGGCGATCTTGTCAAACGCCTCGCCCGGCGCATCGTCGATGGTGCTGCCAAGGCGATGAAATGTCTCAGGCCCCTCAACCGCAAGAAACTGGCAATGCCCGCCCGAAACCAGCAGCATCAGATAGGGATAGGCAACCGCATCGGTCAGCCGGGGGGTCAGCGCATGGCCTGCCAGATGGTTCACCCCGACCATGGGCAGGCCCGTGGCCGCGGCCAACCCCTTGGCCAGCATCAGCCCGGACAGCAGCCCGCCAATCAGCCCCGGCCCCGCGGTCACGGCAATGCCGTCCAGATCGGCCAGCGAGACCGAAGCGGCAGAAAGCGCGGCCTCAACCGCGTGGTCGATCTTTTCCGCGTGGGCGCGTGCGGCGATTTCCGGCACCACGCCACCAAAGGCCGCGTGCAGTTCGGTCTGGCCCTCCACGACCGAGGACAGGATCAGCGCCCCGCCATCGGGCAGCCGCCGCACCACCGCGGCGGCGGTATCGTCGCAGCTTGTCTCGATGCCAAGGAAAGTCAGCCCGTGGTCCATGTGTCGCGCTTGTGGCCCCCTGTTCCCCGCAGGTAACATCGGGTGCATGGCCAGACAATCCGCAATCCCGGTGTTGATCACCCGACCCGAGCCGCAAGCCACACGGTTTGCCGCCGAACTTACGGCTGCTCTGGGCGGGGCGGTAGCACCATTGTGCTGCCCGCTGATGGAAGAAGTCGCGCTGACACCCGACCGGCCCCCCGGCCATTTTGCGGCCGTTGTGCTCACGTCCGAGCCGGGCGTGCGGGCCGCCGTCCGGTTGCGCGGCCAGGGCTGGGCCCTGCCTTCGCTGGCCTACTGCGTGGGCGACCGGACCGCCGCCGCCGCAACCGCGGCGGGCTTCGTGGCAGAATCGGCGGCCGGCGCCGTGCAGGATCTGGCGTCGCTGATTCTCTCGCAGCCCGACAAAGGGCCGCTTCTTTATCTGCACGGGCAGGATCGGGCCGGCGACTTGTTGTCGCTGCTGCAGGGCCGCCCTGTGACCGAAGCGGTGGTCTATGCCCAGCGGGCACTGGCCCTTTCGGCCGAAGCGCTGGCCGTGATCGGGGCACCCGGCCAGGTGATCGTGCCGCTGTTTTCACCCCGGACAGCACGCTTGTTCCAGCAGGCATTGCCTGAAAACACTGGCGCCAGGCTGGTGCCGGTGGCGATGAGCAGCAATGTCGCGCAGGCGCTGACCGGCAACCTGGCCAGCGCGGCAGCGGTTGCGGATCGCCCCGATTCACACGCAATGATTGCGGCGATCTCCCGCGTGATCTCGCCACGGGTGCCTTGAAGGTTGCAACGGCAAGCGGTTAGTCTGTGACCAGCCCAGTCCGGGGATACAGTCCTATGCCCAATGACGATCTTACGATCCCGGAAGCCGGCCCGGAAGTTTCGCCCGAGCCCGAGCAGAAGCCGGAACCGCCCCCTCCCCCCAAGGAGAAAGCAGCGCCACCAGCCCGAAAAGCTGGATTCATCGCGCCGCTTTTGGGGGGCGCACTTGCCGCAGGCATCGGCTTCGGCCTGTCGCATTTTGATGTGCTGAAACTGCGGCCCTCGGCCGACGATGGCGCGGTCAGGGCGCAACTCGATAAACTGGCCGCCGATATCGGCGCGCTGCGAACCGATCTGACCGACCGGACCGGAGCGCTGGACAGCGCGATTGCGGCGGCGCGCACCGAAGCCTCAACCGCCACCGCCGCGCTTGACGGCCGGGTCTCCGCCACCGCCGAAACGGCAACCGCCTTGCCCGATCAGCTTGCCGTGCTGACCAAGCGCGTTGGCGCGCTGGAAACCGCGCTTGCGGCGGCAGGACAGGCATCAGACGGAAGCGTTTCGCAAGCCTCGATTGCCAGCCTGACCGCGGCATTGGAAACCATGAAGGCCGAGGTGGCGGCGCTGAAGGCCAAGCCGGCCGAAACTGCCGACCCCGAAGCCCTGCGTCAGGTTGCCAAGGAAGAACTTGCCGCCTGGGAGGCGGCGAACTCTGAACGCATCCGCGCCGAACAGGCCGCGGCGGAACAGGCCGCAGCACAGGCTACCGCACTGTCCTCGCTGCGGCAGGCGGCAGAAAGTGGCGTGCCCTATGCGCGTGAACTGGCCGCGCTTGAACAGGTTCAGGTGTCGGAAATCGTCTCTAAATATGCGGAAACCGGGCTTCCGACGATTGCATCCCTGACCGAAGGGTTCGCAGACCCGGCCCGCGCGGCGCTGGAGGCTTCGCTGCGGGCACAGGCGGGTGAGGGGCTGGGTGATCGGCTCTGGTCCTTCCTCCGGGTGCAGACCGGCGCCCGGTCTCTGAGCCCGCGCGAAGGCAACGATCCCGACGCCGTGCTGTCACGGGCCGAAGGCGCGCTGCGGCAAGGCAAGGTTGCAGATGCGCTGACCGAACTTGCCGCGCTGCCGCCCGAAGGCCAGGCCGCCATGGCTGATTGGGTGGCACTGGCCCGCGACCATCTGGCCGCGACCGATGCCCTGACAACCCTGAAATTGCCCTGAGGAGAAACAGATGCTCTGGTCTCTTGCCAAGGTTGTCATCTTCCTCGCGGCCATCGCGGGGCTGGCCTTTCTGGCCGGAACGCTTTCGGACACCGGGGGCGAGGTTCGCCTTTGGGTCTTCGGGCAGGAATTCACCTTCGGCCCATTGCAAGCCGCGATTGCCGCCGTGCTGCTGGTGGTGGCGGTTTGGGTGCTGCTCAAGGTGGCAGCCTTCCTGGGGGCGGTGTTCCGCTTCCTGAACGGCGATGAAACCGCCATCTCGCGCTATTTCGACCGCAGCCGCGAACGCCGCGGCTTCACCGCGCTGACCGAAGGAATGGTCGCGCTGGCCTCGGGCGAACCGTCGCTGGCGCTAAGCCGGGCCAAGACCGCCGAGAAACTGCTGAAGAAGCCCGAACTGACCACCCTCCTCACCGCGCAGGCGGCCGAGGCGGCGGGGGACGGCAAGACCGCGATGGCCGCCTATCGGGCGCTTCTGTCATCGGAAAAGACCCGCTTCGTCGCCGTGCGCGGCCTGATGAAGCAGAAGCTGGTGTCGGGCGATACCGACACGGCGCTGAAGCTGGCAGAGAAGGCGCTGGCGCTGCGGCCACGTCATGCCGAAACGCAGGACGTGCTGCTGAAGCTGCAAACCGAAAAGGCCGATTGGAAAGGCGCCCGCGCCACGTTGTCCGAAAAGCTGAAGACGGGGGAACTGCCCCGCAGTGTCTATCGCCGCCGCGATGCCCTTCTGGCACTGCAAGAAGCCAAGGTGGTGCTGGACGAAGGCAGCACGATCGAGGCCCGCGAAGCCGCGATCGAGGCGAACAAGATGTCGCCCGACCTGATTCCCGCCGCCGTCATCGCGTCGCGGGCGCTGGTTGAAAAGGGCGACAAGAAGGGCGCCGCCCGTGTGCTGCGCAAGGCCTGGGACGCCCAGCCGCACCCCGATCTGGCCGCCGCCTTTGCCGCCATCGAACCCGATGAATCCCCCGGCGCCCGGATGCGCCGCTTCAAGCCGCTGCTGTCCTCACGCCCCGAGAATGAGGAAACCCGGCTGACCAATGCCGAGCTTCTGCTGCTGGCCGAAGATTTCAAGGCCGCGCGCAAGGTTCTGGGCGATCTGGCCGAGACGCACCCCACGCAGCGGACACTGGCGATTCTGGCCGCCGTGGAACGCGGAACCGGCGCCGATGACCTGACCGTGCGCAGCATCCTGGCGCGGGCGCTGACCGCATCGCGCGGGCCGCAATGGTGCTGTGACACCTGTCAGGGCGTGCAATCGGAATGGAATCCGGTCTGCAGTTCCTGCGGCGGGTTCGATACGCTGACCTGGCGCGAACCCGTTGCCACGCGGCAATCCCAGACCGCCGCCTCGGCTGACCTGTCGCCGCTGCTGGTGGGCCTGCCGCCCGAAGCCGCCCTGATCCCCGATGCCAGCGACGATGCGGTGATCCTGCCGCCTGAAGACATCGTTCGTCGTTCAAATTAGGGCTACACACGCCCCGCAACGGGTGCTAAGAGCCAGCCCGAACCGGCGCCCTCCGCCGGTTCACAGGGAAGAATGCCGCTGTAGCTCAGCTGGTAGAGCACGTCATTCGTAATGATGGGGTCGGGGGTTCGAGTCCCTTCAGCGGCACCATTCTTCCCAAGGCTTCCCCAATAGCAGACGCCGTGAACAGGCCGCCGCAATGCGCGCCGATCAGCCGATCTGACGCGCCTCGCTGACCAGCATCACCGGAATACCGTCGCGGATCGGAAAGGCCAGATGTGCGGCTTTCGAGACCAGTTCCTGGCGTTCGGCATCGTAGGTCAGCACGGCATGGGTCAGCGGGCAGACAAGCGATTCCAGCATCCGGCGGTCAGCGGTCACGGTGTCAGTCATGGGGTGGTCCTTTCAGGGTCGGCGGCGTTGGCGCAGGGTTACTGGATCAGATCCTCGGCCGAACCGCCGCGCAGCGCGAATTCGATCAGGGTGACAAGCGTCTCACGCCGGGTTGTCAGGCTGGGGGCTTCAAGCAGGGCCTGTTTGTCTTCGGGCGAAAAGGGGCAAAGCATCGAGATGGCGTTCACCAGCAGCTCGGGCTCGGCCTCCTTGAGGCTGTCCCAATCGGAGGACAGCTTCTGCGAAGCGAAGTAGCGGCCAAGGATCTGCAGGAATTCAGACCTGTCGAACCCCTGGTCGGTCTCGGCAAGGCCAAGGTCGCGGGAGAAGGGTGCCCAGTCCACCGCGCAGCGGCGATAGGGGGTAAAGCCCTGCACCTCTTCCTTCACGCGAAACCGCGAGATCCCCGAAAGGGTGATCATGTAGCGGCCATCCTCGGTTTCGGAAAAGCCGGTGATCCGGCCGGCGCATCCAATGGCGTTCAGGCGCTTTTCCCCATTCGGGGTTTCGCGCGGGCAGATCATTCCGATCAGCCGGGTGCGCGATTTCAGCGCGTCCTCGACCATCGCCAGATAGCGCGGCTCGAAAATGTGCAGGGGAAGCCGCGCCCGGGGCAACAGCAGCGCCCCGGGCAGCGGAAAGACGGGGATCGTCTCGGGAAGATCGGCGGCCTGGATCATCGGCTTAGACATAGGCCGCCCCCGCGATCAGGCAAAGATCATTGATGACAACCGCCTGCGACCCTTCAGCACGATCGGGTCTTGCGGCTTGAGCGCGTCGAAGATGGTGAAAAGCTGCGCGCGGGCGGCGCCGTCGTTCCATTCACGGTCGCGGCGGAACAACTCCAGCAGTTCATCCACCGCCTCTTCAACCTTGCCGGCGGCGTTCAGCGCGACGGCCAGGTCAAAGCGGGCCTGATGGTTGTTCGGGTCGGCCTCAACGGCGGCGCGCAGATCGGCCTCGGGGCCGGCATTGGCAGCCTGCTTCGCCAGTTCCAACTGGGCCTTCGCCGCCTCAACCTCCTTGGCCTTTGCCAATGCGGCGGGGGCGGCAGACAGGAAGGCTTCGGCCTGATCAAGATTGCCGGCCGCCAGATGCGCACGGGCAATGCCGGCATAGGCGGCAGCATTTTCCGGCTCTTCGCCCAGGATCGCGGCGAAGGTTTCCATCGCATCGGCCAGGGCGCCTTGCTCCAGCATTTCCTCGGCCGCGGCCAGCGCATCCGCCAGACCGCCGTCGCCCGCCATGGACGCCAGCTTGTCGACGAATTTCTTCACTTCCGAAGGCGGCAGCGCCCCCTGAAACCCGTCAACCGGCTGACCCTGGAAGAAGGCATAGACGGTGGGGATGGACTGGATGCGCATCTGCGCGGCAATGGCCTGATTCTGGTCAACGTCGATCTTGACCATGCGCACCTTGCCCTTGGCGGCGGTCACCGCTGCCTCAAGCGCGGGGCCAAGCGTCTTGCACGGGCCGCACCAGGTGGCCCAGAAATCAACGATCACCGGCACCTCGCGCGAGGCGTCGATGACATCGGCCATGAACGTGGCCTCGGTTCCGTCCTTGATCAGGCCGGTCGCGGCAGGCGCGGCGGGTTTGTCGCCAAGTCCAAGCATGTCGTCCTCATGTTCCCGGTTTGCGGTCTATATGATCCTTCGGTGCCAAAACGCCAAGGGGCAGCTCTCAGGCCATCGCGGCACATTCGGCATGGGCCGGACAGGTGACCAGATGATCGTTCACCATGCCAACCGCCTGCATGAAGGCATAGGTGATGGTCGGTCCGCAGAACGTGAAACCACGCGCCTTCAGCGCCCGCGACATGGCGCGGCTTTCAGGCGATTCGGTCAACGCATCCGACATTGAGGCAAGGTTCGACTGAATGGGTGCACCGCCCACGAAAGACCACAGGAAGAGCGAAAACCCCTCCTTCGCCTCGATCTCAAGATAGGCGCGGGCGCTGCGGAGCGTGCCTTCGATCTTGCCGCGATGGCGGACAATGCCCGGGTCTGCCAGCAAGCGGGCAACCTCGTCCTCGCCCCAGGTGGCAATGACCTCGGGGCGGAATCCGTGGAAGGCGGCGCGGAAATTCTCGCGCTTACGCAGGATGGTGATCCAGCTCAGCCCGGCCTGGAATCCGTCAAGGATCAGCTTTTCCCACAGCGCCCGCGGGTCGCGCTCGGGGCGGCCCCAGTCGGTATCGTGGTACGAGACATAAAGCGGGTCGGTGCCACACCAGGGGCAGCGGGTTTCGGTCATCTGGGGCCTTTCGGAAAATCGTTCTACTTCAAGTCAAATGCCGAAGCTTTGCAGGGTGTTTACCCTTGGCCGCGCAGCCTGTCAGCCAGGATAAGCACGGCACAGGATCAGGGGATGAGCTTTCAGCGTAATGCGGGGCGTGGGTCGAAACGCCCTGCTGCAGATGTGGATGCCGAACTGGCCTCACCTCTGGCTGTGGCCGTTTCGGCCGTGGAACGTGAAACGCTGTCCATGGTGCGCAACGCCCTGATGCTGCGGCGGATGCGGCTGGCGTTCCAGCCCGCCGTCTATGCCGCCGATCCGTCGATCATCGGGTTTTATGAAGGTTACATCCGCCTGCTGGACCCAAAAGATCGGGTGATCCCGGCCCGCGATTTCATGGCGGTGGCGGAAACGCAGGAACTGGGCCGTGAAATCGACGTGGCGGCGCTGCAACTGGGCTTGCAGGTGTTGCAGCGCAACCCCGGCATCCGCATCGCGGTGAACATGTCGGCGCGGTCGGTGGGATACAAACCCTGGACACAGATGCTGCGCCGCGCACTGGGGCAATCGCCAGGCCTGGGGCGCGGGCTGATCCTTGAGATTGGCGAAGCCAGCGCCATGCAGATGCCGGATGTGCTGATCCCCTTCATGGCCGATCTGCGGGCCGAGGGCATTGCCTTCACGCTGGATGATTTTGGCGCCGGCGCCACCTCGTTGCCGTTGCTGCAAGCCTTCGGTTTCGAGATTGCCAAGATCGACGGCCAGTTCATCCGCGGGATTGACCGTTCCGAAACCAGCCAGAGAATCGTGCGCGCGGCCGCGGCGCTGGCGCGGGAGTTTGGCATGTTCCTGGTTGCCGAATCCGTGGAAACCCCGGCCGAGGCGGGGTGGCTGCGCGATCTGTGCGTGGGCTGTCTGCAAGGCTATCTGTTCGGTCCCCCCGAGGTGAACCCCGACTTCAGCCGGTTTCGCCATGGCCGCAGCGCCGGGTGACGGCGAAGGTTCCCGCAGGCTGCGCATTCTGCTTGCGCAAGTTTGTTGCGGCTGTGATCTTTGCCTCCAGAGGCGAAGGTGACGCGCACCGCGCCGGTCTTCGGGAGAGGGATCACATGACCAATGTCGTAATCGTTTCGGCGGGCCGTACCGCCGTTGGCAGCTTCAACGGCGCTTTCGCCAATACGCCCGCGCATGACCTGGGCGCCGCCGTGATTGAAGGCGTGGTGGCCCGCGCGGGGATCGAGAAAGCCGAAGTCGAGGAAACCATCCTGGGCCAGGTGCTGACCGCAGGTCAGGGCCAGAACCCGGCGCGTCAGGCGGCAATCAAGGCGGGTCTGGCCAAGGAAGCCAGCGCCTGGTCGCTGAACCAGGTCTGCGGCTCCGGCCTGCGGGCGGTGGCGCTGGGGGCGCAGCATGTGCAACTGGGCGACGCGCGGATCGTGGTCGCCGGCGGGCAGGAAAGCATGAGCCTGTCGCCCCATGTCGCGCATCTGCGGGCCGGGCAGAAGATGGGCGATCTCAACTTCATCGACTCGATGATCAAGGATGGTCTGTGGGATGCCTTCAACGGCTATCACATGGGCATCACGGCCGAGAACGTGGCCAGCCAGTGGCAGATCAGCCGCGAGATGCAGGACGAATTCGCACTGGCCAGCCAGAACAAGGCCGAAGCTGCGCAAAAGGCTGGCAAATTCAAGGATGAGATCCTTCCCTTCACGGTAAAGACCCGCAAGGGTGACATCGTGGTGGACGCGGATGAATACATCCGCCACGGCGCCACGCTGGACAGTATGCAGAAGCTGCGCCCGGCCTTTACCAAGGAAGGCACCGTCACCGCGGCGAACGCCAGCGGCATCAATGATGGTGCAGCGGCCGTGCTGCTGATGTCGGAAGAAGAGGCATCAAAACGTGGGCTGAAGGTGCTGGCCCGCATCGCCAGTTATGCCACCGCCGGACTTGACCCGTCGATCATGGGCGTCGGCCCGATCTATGCCAGCCGCAAGGCGCTGGACAAGGCGGGCTGGAAGGTGGCCGACCTTGATCTGGTCGAGGCGAACGAAGCCTTTGCCGCCCAGGCCTGCGCGGTGAACAAGGACATGGGCTGGGACCCGTCCATCGTGAACGTGAACGGCGGCGCCATTGCCATCGGCCACCCGATCGGCGCCAGCGGGGCGCGCATCCTGAACACGCTGATCCATGAAATGGGCCGCCGCGGGGCGAAGAAGGGCCTGGCAACGCTGTGCATCGGCGGCGGCATGGGCGTGGCCATGTGCCTGGAACGGGGTTGACCGTCGCCTGACGCTGCAAAGCAGAAAATGGATGCGCAATAAAGTTGCGTATCCATATCAGTTTCGGTAACAGGATTTCCGGTAAGTGTCCTTGGAGGAGGAATCATGGCAAAGGTTGCACTGGTCACGGGGGGGTCGCGTGGCATCGGGGCGGCGATTTCGGTCGCGCTGAAGGCGGCGGGCTACAAGGTGGCCGCCAACTACGCGGGCAATGATGAGGCCGCGAAGGCCTTTACCGCCGAGACCGGAATTCCGACTTACAAGTGGTCGGTCGCCGATTATGACGCCTGCGCCGCGGGCATCGCGCAGGTCGAAGCCGACCTTGGCCCGGTGGATGTGCTGGTCAACAATGCCGGCATCACCCGCGATGCGATGTTCCACAAGATGACGCCCGGCCAGTGGAAAGAGGTGATCGACACCAACCTGACCGGCCTGTTCAACATGACCCATCCGCTGTGGTCGGGGATGCGCGACCGCAAGTTCGGCCGGGTGATCAACATCAGCTCGATCAACGGCCAGAAGGGGCAGGCAGGACAGGCCAACTATTCCGCCGCCAAATCGGGCGACCTGGGCTTTACCAAGGCGCTGGCCCAGGAAGGCGCCCGCGCCGGCATTACCGTGAACGCGATCTGCCCTGGCTATATTGGCACCGAAATGGTGAAGGCCATTGACGAAAAGGTGCTGGCCGAGCGGATCATCCCGCAGATCCCGGTCGGCCGTCTGGGCGAACCGGAAGAGATTGCGCGCTGCGTGGTGTTCCTGGCCAGCGACGACGCCGGCTTCATCACCGGATCGACGATTTCCGCGAACGGCGGTCAGTTCTTCGTCTGAGAGCGGACGACGGATGGGAAGGCCCGGCATCACCCGCCGGGCCTTTCGCTTTTGCGGGTGAGCCGCTAAGGACAGCGCGGAAGCAAAAATCTTCGAAGATTTTTGCAAATTCCTTCGAAGGAATTTGTCTGCATGACACGCCAGCGCGCCACGGCAATCGGTTTCACGGCAATCCTGATGTGGGCGCTGCTGGCGCTGCTGACCATCTGGTCTGCGCCGGTGCCGCCGTTCCTGCTGAACGCGCTGTGCTTTGGCATTGGCGGCGTGATCGGCCTGATCTGGACGGCGCGCAAGGGCCTGGGAGTGCTGCGCACGGTATCGTGGAAGGTTTATGCCTTCGGAACGGCGGGGCTGTTCGGCTATCACTTCCTGTATTTCACGGCCTTCCGCCTTGCCCCCAGTGCCGAAACCGGGCTGATCGCCTATCTCTGGCCGCTGTTCATCGTGCTGCTTTCGGGCCTGTTGCCGGGGGAACGGCTGACAGCCTGGCATGTGCTGGGGGCGCTGGTCGCCTTTGCTGGCGCGGCGCTGATCGTGCTGGCACGGGGCGGTGAAAGCGCCGCTTCGGTTCCTGGCCTGATACTGGCCTTTGGCTGCGCGCTGACCTGGGCTGCCTATTCGGTGCTGTCGCGGCGTCTGGGCGAGGTGCCGACCGAAAGCGTGACGGTGTTCTGCCTGGCGACTGCGGCCCTGTCTGTTCCGGCGCATCTGTTGCTGGAACAGACGGTCTGGCCGGTGGGCGCCGTGGGCTGGGTTTCGGTTCTGGCTCTAGGCATCGGTCCGGTGGGGGCGGCTTTCTTCACCTGGGATGTGGGCATGAAAAAAGGCGACATCCAGTTGCTGGGTGTCGCCTCCTATGCTGCTCCGCTTTTGTCGACGCTGGCGCTGGTGGTGGCCGGGATCACCCCCGCGACATGGACCATCGGTCTGGCCGCGATCCTTATTGCCGGGGGGGCAGCCCTGGCCGCGCGCCGCGCGCCCTGACGCGGATCAGTGCTGCTGTTCCTGTTCGGTCAGCCGGGCAATTTCTTCCTTCAGCTTCAGCTTCTGTTTCTTCCATTCGGCAATCTGGAGGTCATCCGATGCGGGGCTGCGCTGGGCTGCGGCAACCATGTCCGAAAGCGATTCGTGCTTCTTGCGGAGTTCCGCCAGATGCGAAGCGATCGTCATGTTCATCCTCCTTTTGATGTCACCCTGATGACACCAGTCCACCACCAAAGCCCGGCCTTGTCACCCAAATTGCGACAGCCTGCGTCAGCATTTCACGCCAAGTTCAATGGAACGCAGTCAGCAAAGGGGCGCCATCGCGCAGGATGGCGTTGGCTTGCGGGGTATAGCTCTCCCGGTCGCCGTCATGGGCGGGGCCGGCGTGCAGAATCAGCGGGGGCAGCAGGCGGAAGGGGGCTTTGCCGCCCTTGCGGGCCCGCAACAGGATGCGGGGGGCGGCCCGGCCTTCGCGGGGTTGCAGCGGCAGCACCGCCGCCGAGCCGAGCTTCGGCGCAAGCGCGGCCAGCAGATCGGGCAGGCTGTCGGCGCCCGCGATCAGGGTCAGCCAGCCGCCGGGATGCAGGCGCTGCGCCGCGGCCTGCACCCAGACCGAGAGCGGCAGCGTGACCTGCAAGGCGGTGGCCCGGCCCGGCCGGGGCGACGGCGTGCCCCCGGGCGGATACCAGGGCGGGTTGGCGATCACCTGCGAAAACGGCCGCCGCAGCGGTCGGGGCATCTGCGCCACATCCCCTTCGACCACCTCCATCGCCATGCCGTTGCGGGCCGCGTTGCGGCGGGCAAGATCGGCATAGTCGGTCTGCATCTCAAGCCCGGTCAGCACGAGGTCCGGCACCCGCGCAGCCAGACACAGCGACGCGGCCCCCGCCCCGCAGCCCAGATCCAGCACCGTGTCGCCGGGTTCGGCCGGACAGGCGGCGGCCAGCAGCACGGCATCGGTGGCGGCCCGGTAGCCGCGCGCCGGTTGCAGCAGGCGCAGACGCCCGCAAAGAAACTTGTCGTCGGTCAGATCGGCGTCGTCGAAGATCATGGGCTTGGCGTCAATCCGTTGTCGCGGCAGATGGCGCGGGCCAGGAACAGATCACGATCCGCCACCATCAGGCGCTGCGGCAGGATGCCCAAGCTGCCGTCAAGGATGCTCATGTGGACGTCCATGGCGAAGGCCGCTATACCCTCGCCCTGAAGAAGGGCCTGGGCAAAGGCAATCACGGTCGGGTCGGTCGTGCGCAACAGTTCCTTCATGACCAAGGGTTAATCGCGCCGGCCCGGCCGGGCAAGGGCGGCGGGGGCAGGGATGAACATGGACGGGGCGGTCGACAAGCCGAAGGATGGCCCGCAGGACCGGCTGGCGCTGGCGCTGGCCGAGGATATGGCCGCGGTGAACCTGCTGATCCGCGAGCGAATGTCGAGCGAGCACGCCCCCCGTATTCCCGAGGTCACGGCGCATCTGATCGAGGCGGGCGGCAAGCGGTTGCGGCCGATGCTGACGCTGGCCGCGGCCCGGATCTGCGGCTATGCGGGCACCGATCACCGCAAGCTGGCGGCAACGGTGGAATTCATCCACACCGCAACCTTGCTGCATGACGATGTGGTGGACGAAAGCCAGCGCCGCCGTGGCCGGCCGACCGCAAACCTGCTGTGGGACAACAAGTCCAGCGTTCTGGTGGGCGACTACCTGTTCGCCCGCGCCTTCCAGTTGATGGTGGAACCGGGCAGCCTGCGGGTGCTGGACATTCTGGCCAATGCCAGCGCGGTGATCGCCGAGGGCGAGGTGCTGCAACTGACCGCCGCGCAGGATCTGGCAACGACCGAGGACATCTACCTGAAGGTCATTCGCGGCAAGACCGCCGCACTGTTCAGCGCGGCGACCGAGTCTGGCGCGGTGCTGGCGGGCGCGCCGGAAGATCAGGTGCAGGCGCTGTTCACCTATGGCGATGCGCTGGGAATTGCCTTCCAGATTGCCGATGACCTGCTGGATTACGGCGGGTCTTCGGCGGTGATCGGCAAGAACACCGGCGACGATTTCCGCGAACGCAAGCTGACGCTGCCGGTGATCAAGGCCGTGGCCAAGGCCGATGCGGAAGAACGGGCGTTCTGGGTTCGCGTGATCGAGAAGGGCCAGCAGAACGAGGGCGATCTTGAGCGGGCGATGGCGATCATGGCCCGCCACGGCGCGATGGACGCCGCGCGCACGGCCGCGCTGGACTGGTCGCGCCGGGCGCAGGACGCGCTGAAGGTTCTGCCGGAAAACCCGCTGCGCGATATTCTGGCCGATCTGGCGCAATATGTGGTGGCGCGGATCGCCTGAGCGCGGGGTCAGCCCTGCATCGGCGCGGCGGCGGCCCACCAGCCGGGCTGCGCGGCCCTGATGGCGCCAGCGGCGGCTTCGGCAGACGCCTGACCGGCGAACAGACCAAAACAGGTGGCACCCGAACCCGACATGCGGGCCAGCAGACACCCGTCCTGCGCCGCAAGAGCCGCCTTCACATCGGCGATCACCGGGGCCAGCACGATGGCCGGAGCCTCAAGATCGTTGCGCTGGCTGGCGACAAAGGCCACCAGCGCGGCCATATCCGGCAAGGGTGGCAGAGGGGTGGGCATGGGCGGGTTTTCCCGCCGGTCAAGCGCCCGGAACACGGACGGGGTTGAAACCGCGACGCCGGGGTTCACCAGCACCATCCAGCCGGACGGCACGGAAACAGGGGCCAGCCCCTCGCCCACGCCGGTCATCCGCACCGCATGGCCGGACAGGCAGACCGGCACATCGGCCCCCAGCTTCAGCACGGTTTCGGCATCGGGCAGCGCCCGCCCCATCCGGGCCAGCGCGCGCAGGGTGGCCGCCGCATCCGCCGAGCCACCACCAATGCCCGACGCCACGGGCAGCACCTTGTCCAGCGTGATCGCCACGCCGCCGCCCATGGCACGGGCGGCACGCAGGCAGAGGTTGTCATCGCTGGGGGGCAGAAGCGCGGCCTGCGGCCCGGTGACCGAAAAGCCTTCGCCCGCGGTGACGGAAACACGGTCGCCCACGCCGGCAAACACCACCAGACTGTCGAGCAGGTGATAACCATCCTGCCGCCGCCCGGTGACATGCAGCGTCAGGTTCACCTTGGCCGGCGCGAATTCGGTCTCAGTTGCCATTCTTCGCGGCTTTGACCTCGGACAGCGGGGGGGCGCCTTCTTCGGCAAGCACGGCATCCAGCCCCTTGTCGATCTTGCGGCGGATGCGGTCGGCATCCTTTTCGGTCGGGCCGAAGGACAGCGCGCGGTGCCACTGGAATTCGGCTTCACGCTTGCGGCCGACGGCCCAGTAGACATCTCCCAGGTGATCGGTCACCACCGGATCGACGGGTTCCAGAAGCGATGCCTTTTCCATTGGCTCCAGCGCATCCTGATAGCGGCCAAGCCGGAAATAGGCCCAGGCCAGACTGTCGATGATATAGCCTTGGTCGGGCTGCGCCTTCACCGCGCGTTCGATCATCGACAGCGCTTCATCCAGGTTCTTGCCCCGGTCCACGAAGCTGTAACCCAGATAATTCAGCACCTGCGGCTGGTTCGGGTTCAGTTCCAGCGCCTTGCGGAAATCGGCCTCGGCCTTGTCATAGTTTTTCAGGCTTTCCTCACAGACACCCCGGCTGAAGAACAGCGGCCAGTGGCCGGGCTTGACCTCGGGGATCAGGGCGATGGCGGCATCATAGACGGGGATCGCCTCGGCCCAGCGCTCTTCGCGGCGCAGCAGATCGGCCAGGGCGCTTTGCACCAGAATGATCTTGCCATGGCTGCGGGCCAGAACCTGCAACGCCTCGATTGCGGCATCCTTCTTGCCGGCCGAATACAGCGCATCGGCGCGGCCGATTTCGGCGCTGTAGTAATTGGGATCATCGGGCGCGAAGCTGGCATAGACATCGACCGCCAGATCGAACTGATCGACGTTTTCCAGCATGGCCGCCGTCAGAAGCAGGGCTTCGGCATGATCGGGGCGCAGGACGCTGGCAATACGGCTGTGCAGCAGGGTGTAGATCGGGTCGGATTCGGCGTTCAGCACGGTTGCGACCGAGAAGAACACTTCGGCAATGCCGTCGCGGGCGGTACGGGCAATGTCGAACGGGATCGGTTCACCCGCCTTCAGCCGCGCGCGCAGGCTGTCAAGAAAGGGCTCTGGCTCGGTGCCGAAGGCGCGTTCCAGCAGAGCCAGGGCATCGGGGTTGCGCTCAAGCTGGCTGAGGATCTGCACCCGCGCCAGCACCCCGCGCCGGTTCAGGTTCAGCGGCCCGGCGGTCTGGCCCGACAGAATGGCATCGGCCCCTTCGAAATCGCCGGCCTGCGCAAGAGCAAGCGCCTTGTGATACAGGCCGAAAGCCTGAAACCGCTTGTCGGCGGCCACCTTGTCGAAATCGGCCAGCGCATCGGCCATGCGGCCTTCGCCCAGCTTGGCCCAGGCCAGCACCAGTTCATCCAGCAGCGGGCCGACACTGCGGCCCGCCTCTGCGGCCTTGGTGATGGCGGTGTAATCCTCGCGCATCGCCTCATCCGCCAGAAGCGCCATGTCGGCGACCGGGCTTTCGATGCCGGCTTCGCGCAGCTTGGCCGCGACCTGCGCCGCAAGATCAATCTTGCCAAGGCTGAGATTGGCGAACATCGCGCCATCCAGCACGGCCGGATTGTCGGGGTCGGACAGGGCCGCGCGGGCATACCAGGCGGCCGCTGCGCGGAAATCTCCGTTCGCCTCGGCGTTGCGGGCGGCCAGATAGGCGCCAGGATCGCCATCCTGCACCTGATCCTGCGCAAGGCCGGGCGGAACCGTTACAGCCAGAAGACCGGCGGCCAAAGCGGCGGTCAGGGTCAAGCGGCGGGGCATCGGCAGTCGTCTCCTTGGATCGGCCTGCCCGTCAAGGTATCTGTCACCGCGCCCGCAGGCAATGCGGCCCGCCAGACTGCGGGAAAATGGCGCTGAACTCTTTGTGAAACGGCCCGTGGCCCCGCGCGGCCAAAGGGGCCCGAGGGCCGTGCAGACGGCATCATTCCGGTCTGGGGTGATGATGCACCCGCAGGAACAACCGCAAGGACCCCAAGCCTGCCTGTTTCAAGGGCAGATGCACAGGGAAATGCCGTCCGGCGCAAGCAGGTGCTTGCCAAATCGGCCGATGGCATCACAGACTTGCGAACATGAGTGACACGGTGATCTTTGACGAGATGCATGGGCGGGATGGGGTGCTGCGGTCGCCCTACGCCGCCTTCGATGGCTGGATGAAGGAAGAGGACGCCGCGCGCCTGCGACGAAAGCAGCGCGAAGCCGAGGAAATCTTCCGGCTGACCGGCATCACCTTCAACGTCTATGGCCGGGCCGAGGCGGCCGAGCGGCTGATCCCCTTCGACATCATTCCCCGCATCATCAGCGGCCGCGAATGGAGCCGGCTGAGCCGCGGCATCGAACAGCGGGTGCGGGCGATCAACGCCTTCCTTTACGACATCTACCACCGGCAGGAAATCCTGCGCGCCGGGCGGATTCCGGTCGAGATGATCGAGAAGAACGCGGCCTTCCTGCCCCAGATGGTGGGGGTCACGCCGCCGGGCGGGGTTTATACCCATATCGTCGGCATCGACATCGTGCGGACGGCCGAAAACGAATTCTTCGTGCTGGAAGACAATGCCCGCACGCCCAGCGGTGTCAGCTACATGCTGGAAAACCGCGAGACCATGCTGCAGATGTTCCCCGAGCTGTTCGCCAAGAACCGCGTGCAGCCGGTGTCGAACTATCCGCAAGCGTTGCGGCGCAGCCTTTCGGCCTGCGCACCGGCCAATTCGGCGGAGGAGCCTGTTGTCGCGGTGCTGACGCCCGGCCTCTATAACAGCGCCTATTACGAACACAGCTTCCTGGCCGACAAGATGGGGGTCGAGCTGGTCGAGGGGCATGACCTGCGGGTTGTCGATGGCAAGGTGGCGATGCGCACGACGCAGGGCTACAAGCCGATCGACGTGCTGTATCGCCGGGTCGACGACGATTTCCTGGACCCGCTGAACTTTCGCGCCGACAGCACGCTGGGTATTCCGGGCATCTTCGATGTCTATCGCGCCGGCGGCATCACCATTGCCAATGCGCCGGGCACCGGCATTGCCGACGACAAGGCGATCTACAGCTACATGCCCGAGATCGTGGAGTTCTACACCGGCGAAAAGGCGCTGCTGCAGAACGTGCCCACCTGGCGCTGCAACGACGCCGAGGCACTGAAATACGTTCTGGCCCATCTGCCGGAACTGGTGGTCAAGGAAGTGCACGGGTCTGGCGGCTATGGAATGCTGGTTGGCCCCACCGCCAGCAAGCGCGAGATCGCGGAATTCCGTGCCAAACTTGAGGCGAAGCCCGGCAACTATATAGCCCAGCCGACGCTGGCGCTGTCCACCGTGCCGATCTTTACCAATTCGGGCCTGTCGCCACGCCATGTGGATTTGCGGCCTTATGTTCTGGTCTCGCCCGAGGGGGTGACGATCACGCCCGGCGGGCTGACGCGGGTGGCGTTGAAGAAAGGGTCTCTGGTGGTGAATTCGTCGCAAGGCGGGGGCACCAAGGACACCTGGGTGCTGGACGAATGACGATGTTGGGCAAGACGGCAGGCGGGCTGTACTGGATGTTCCGCTATCTTGAGCGGAGCGAGAACACCGCGCGGCTGGTTGAAGCCGGGCAGCGCATCGCGTTGACGCGCAGCCGGTCGGACGACGAATGGCAAAGCGTGCTGATGACGGCCTCAAGCCTTGACAGCTATCTGGCCAAATACCCGGCGGTGACCAAGGAAAACGCCATCGACTGGCTGCTGCGCGACCGGGACAACCCTTCGTCGGTGCTGTCGGTGGTGGAATCGGCGCGCAACAACGCCCGTCTGGTGCGCACCGCCCTGACGCGCGAGGTCTGGGAAAGCGTCAACGAAAGCTGGATGCTTCTGAAAGAGGCGCTGGCCCGCCGGGTGCCCGAACGCGACCTGCCGGAAGTGCTGACCCGCATCCGCCATCGCAGCGCCCATGTCCGGGGCGCCATGGCCGGCACCATGCTGCGCAACGAGATCTACAACTTCGCCCGCATCGGCAGCTTCATCGAACGCGCCGACAACACGGCGCGGCTGCTGGATGTGAAATACTATGTCCTGCTGCCCTCGGCCCTGTCGGTGGGGTCGTCGCTGGACAATGTGCAGTGGGAATCGCTGCTGCGGTCTGTCAGCGCCGAGGGCGGGTTCCGCATGACCCATGGCCAGACGGTGCGACCGCTGGAAATTGCGCAGTTCCTGATCCTTGACCGGCGGATGCCGCGCAGCCTTGCCTTCTGCGTGGACAAGATCGCCGACAACCTGCGCTATCTGGCGGCCGATTACGGCGCCCGCTCTGCCACGCTGGCGCTGGCCCAGACGCTGATCGAAAACCGGCTGTCGCAGCCGATCGAGGCGATCTTCGACACCGGCCTGCACGAGTTCATTCAGGAATTCCTGTATGAGCTGGGCATGATCGGCCGCCAGTGTGAAATTGACTTCCGGTTTTACGAGTGATGCCCATGCGCCTGCGGATCACCCATACCACGACCTATGACTATGACGAGCCGGTGCCCTATGCGCTGCAACAGTTGCGGCTGACACCCAAGAACGGCGCCACCCAGACGGTGCTGGCCTGGCAGACCACGATCACGGGCGGGAAAAAGGAACTGTCCTTCGATGACGCCCACCGCAACCGGGTGGATCTGGTCAGTTTCGAACCCGGCACCCGGCAGATCGCCGTGGTCAGCGAGGGCGAGGTCGAGGTGAGCGATACGGCCGGCGTCGTGGGGGTGCAGGGCGGTTTCATGCCGTTGTGGATGTTCCTGCGCCAGACCGCGCTGACCCGCCCCGGCACCGCCAGCCGCAAGCTGGTTGGCCAGATCACACCGGGCACGGCGCTGGAGCGGTCGCACGCCCTTATGGCCGCGATCCATGAAGCGGTGCGCTATGAAACCGGCATCAGCCATGTGGGCTGGACGGCCGAGGATACGCTGGCCGCCGGTCATGGCGTCTGTCAGGATCTGGCGCATGTCTTCGTGACGGCGGCCCGGCTGATGGGCCTGCCGTCGCGCTATGTCTCGGGCTATCTGATGATGCCCGACCGGGTGGTTCAGGAAGCAACCCATGCCTGGGCCGAAGTTCACCTGCCTGATCTGGGCTGGGTCGGCTTTGATCCGACCCATAACAAATGCCCCGATGCCGCCTATGTCCGCATCGCGACGGGGCTGGACTATGCCGAGGCCGCGCCTGTAACTGGCACCCGCTTCGGTCGCGCCGACGAACGGTTGTCGGTCGCGCTCGAAGTGGAACAGATGCAGCAGTAAGAGCGTGCGATGACCTATTGCGTTGGCCTCAAGATGAACCGGGGGCTGGTGTTCATGTCGGACACCCGCACCAACGCGGGCGTCGACAATATCTCGACCTTCCGCAAGATGTTCACCTGGACCGATGGCGGCGATACGGTTGTTACCCTGATGACGGCCGGAAATCTGGCCACCACGCAGGCGGTGGTGTCCACCATCGACGAACGGATGAAGGCACCGGGGGACCGCACGCCGTCAATCCTGGGCCTGCCGTCCATGTACCAGATCGCGCGGCATGTCGGGCAACTGCTGGTTGACATCATCGCGGAACGCGCCGGCGGCGGGATGCGGGCGGATTCCGCCTTCAACGCCACCATCATTCTGGGCGGACAGGTCAAGGGCAGCGAACCGCGTCTGTTCCTGATCTACCCGGAAGGCAACTTCATCGAGGCCAGCGATGACACGCCCTTCCTGCAGATCGGCGAAACCAAGTATGGCCGCCCGATCCTGGTTCGCGCCTTCGATCCGGGCATGAGCTTCGAGGCCGCAGTGAAGCTGCTGCTGGTCAGCTTCGATTCCACCATCAAGGCCAACCTCTCGGTCGGGCTGCCGCTGGATCTGCACATCTATGAACGCGACAGTCTGAGACGCGGGATGGAGCGGCGGATCAGGGCCGAAGACCCCTATTTCCAGACCATTTCGAAGGGCTGGGGCGATGCCTTGAAGGGGGCCTTCGACAGCCTGCCGGACATCACCTTCTGATCTTTTCGTCATGCCTGCTTTTCAGGCAAACCGCCCACAGCTTGTGCGGCGGACCCGTCTGACCATCGCCGTGCGCCCCTGCGCATCCGGCGCAGGATGCCCTGCCGGGCAGACCACGGCAGGCTGGACGGATGATTCAGGAACCCGTCCTCGCCCTTGAACGGTCGCGCGGCCTTGCGCGTGTGGGTTTCGCCCTGCGGGACGGGCGGGCGGTTCTGACCGATCTGGCGCAGGCGGGGTCAGCCAAGGTGCTGTTGCCCCATGTGGCCGGGGCACCCGAGGCGGTGTTCCTCAACACCTCGGGCGGGCTGACTTCGGGCGATCGGCTGGGTTATGCGGTGCGGCTGGGCGACGGTGTGACGGCCACGGCCACCACGCAAACCGCCGAACGGGCCTATCTGGCGCGCGACGGGGCCGCCCGGGTTGAGGTGGTAGCGCAGGTCGGCGCGGGCGGGCGGCTGGTGTGGCTGCCACAGGAAACCATCCTGTTCGAAGACAGCCATCTGGACCGGCAGACCGAGATTGCCCTTGCCCCCGGCGCCAGCGTGGTGCTGGCCGAAAGCGTGGTGCTGGGCCGCCGCGCCATGGGCGAGGCGCCGCGCCGCGCCCGCCTGTTCGACCGCCGCCATGTCACGCTGGCCGGCCGCCCGCTGTGGATTGAAGCGCAGCGGCTGGACGCCGGCGTTCTGGCCATGGGTGACAGGCCCGCGCTGCTGGCGGGCAATGTTGCCTTTGCCGTGGTGGCCTTCTGCGGTGCGGGGGCCGAGGCGGCGGTGGAGGCCCTGCGTGCCCTGCCCGTGCCGCCGGGGGTGCAGGCCGCCGTCACCGGCTGGAACGGCCGCTGCATCGCCCGGGCGCTGGCCCCGGATGGCTGGCCGCTGAAGCAATGGCTGGGCCGCATTGCCGCCCGGCTGACCGGAGCCCCCCTGCCAAGGACATGGCAGATGCAAGGACTGACCCCATGAACCTGACCCCGCGCGAAAAGGAAAAGCTGCTGGTCAGCCTGGCCGCCATGGTGGCGCGCAACCGGCTGGCCCGTGGCGTGAAGCTGAACCACCCCGAGGCGATTGCCCTGATCACCGATTTCGTCGTGGAAGGCGCGCGCGACGGCCGCAGCGTGGCCGATCTGATGGAGGCCGGCGCCCATGTCATCACCGCCAGCCAGTGTATGCAGGGCGTGCCCGAGATGATTCATTCGGTGCAGGTCGAGGCGACGTTCCCCGACGGGACCAAGCTGGTCACCGTCCACCACCCCATCCGCTGAGAGGTTGCCATGATTCCCGGAGAATTCCTGACCGCGCCCGGCGACATCGAATTGAACGCCGGCGCCCCGGTCACCGTGCTGCGGGTGGCAAACACCGGCGACCGGCCGGTGCAGGTGGGCAGCCATTACCACTTTGCCGAAACCAACCCGGGGCTGTCCTTCGACCGGGCGGCGGCGCGCGGCCAGCGGCTGGACATCCCGGCCGGAACCGCCGTCCGGTTCGAGCCGGGCCAGACCCGCGAGGTGCGGCTGGTGCCGCTTGGCGGCGCCCGCCGCGTGTTCGGCTTCAATGCCCAGGTGATGGGGGATCTCTGACCATGCCCGCCCGGATTGCCCGTGCCGATTATGCCCTGATGTTCGGCCCCACCACCGGCGACAGGGTTCGCCTTGGCGACACAGACCTGATCATCGAGGTGGAGCGCGATTTCACCACCTATGGCGAGGAGGTGAAGTTCGGCGGTGGCAAGGTCATTCGTGACGGGATGGGACAAAGCCAGATCAGCCGCGCCGGGGGGGCGGTGGATACCGTCATTACCAATGCGCTGGTGCTGGACCATTCCGGGGTGTTCAAGGCCGACATCGGGCTGCGGGACGGCCGCATCGCCGGGATTGGCAAGGCGGGGAACCCGGACACCCAGCCGGGGGTGAGCATCATCATCGGGCCGGGGACCGAGATCATTGCCGGCGAGGGGCGGATCCTGACCGCCGGGGGGATGGACGCCCATATCCACTTCATCGCGCCGGGGCAGATCGAGGATGCGCTGCATTCCGGCATCACCACCATGCTGGGCGGCGGCACCGGCCCGGCGCATGGCACGCTGGCCACCACCTGCACGCCGGGACCGTGGCATCTGGGGCGCATGTTGCAGGCGCTGGATGCCTTCCCCATCAACTTCGGCCTTTCGGGCAAGGGCAATGCCAGCCAGCCCGAGGCGCTGGTGGAAATGGTGAAGGGCGGCGCCTGTGCGCTGAAGCTGCATGAAGACTGGGGCACCACGCCCGCCGCCATCGACTGCTGCCTGTCGGTGGCCGACGACATGGACGTGCAGGTGATGATCCACACCGACACGCTGAATGAATCCGGCTTTGTCGAAAACACCCTGGCTGCCATTCGGGGCCGCACCATCCACGCCTTCCACACCGAAGGCGCGGGCGGCGGCCATGCGCCGGACATCATCAAGGTGGTCTCGGCGCCGAACGTCATTCCCAGTTCGACCAACCCGACGATGCCCTACACGGTGAACACCATCGAAGAGCATCTGGACATGCTGATGGTCTGCCACCACCTGGACCGGCGGGTGCCGGAAGACGTGTCCTTTGCCGAAAGCCGCATCCGGCGCGAGACCATCGCGGCGGAGGACATCCTGCACGACATGGGGGCGTTCTCGATCATTTCCTCGGACAGCCAGGCCATGGGCCGGGTGGGTGAGGTGGTCACCCGCACCTGGCAGACCGCCCACAAGATGAAGCAGCAACGCGGGCGGCTGGCCGAGGAGACGGGCGACAACGACAACCTGCGCGCCCGGCGCTATGTGGCGAAATACACCATCAACCCGGCGATCGCGCAAGGGATGAGCCGCGAGATCGGGTCAATCGAAGTGGGCAAGCGGGCGGATCTGGTGCTGTGGTCGCCGGCCTTATTCGGGGCCAAGCCGGAAATGGTGCTGGTGGGGGGCAGCATCGCCATGGCGCAGATGGGCGACACCAATGCCAGCATCCCCACGCCGCAGCCGGTGTATTCGCGGCCGATGTTCGGGGCCTTTGGCCGGGCTGTAGAGCGGGGGGCGGTGCTGTTCGTTTCGGCCGCGGCACAGGCAGACGGCTTGCGCGGGCAGTTGGGGCTGGCCAAGGAAACCGTCGCGGTGCAGGGCACGCGCAACATCGGCAAGGCCGACATGGTGCTGAACGCAGCGATGCCGCAGATCGAGGTGCATCCCGAAACCTACGAGGTGCGCGCCGATGGCGAATTGCTGACCTGCGCCCCGGCAACCGAGCTGCCGCTGGCGCAGCGCTATTTCCTGTTCTGAGGGGGCGATGGCTTTCCCGCTTCCCGCCCGCACCGTGCTGCGCGCCGGCACATGGTCTGGCCCCGCCGCCGATACGGTGCGGCTGAGCTATGATGAACGCTTTTTGCGCCGCAAGCGCCTGCTGTGCGAAGGGGGCGCGGGCGTGATGGTCGATCTGGCCGCCACCACCAGCCTTGAAGCCGGCGATGCGCTGGAAACCGACGATGGCCAGCGGATCAGGGTTGTCGCGGCGGATGAGCCGGTGGTGCAGGTGCGCGGGGAAAATCTGGCGCGGCTGGCCTGGCACATTGGCAACCGGCACACGCCCTGTCAGGTGGCCAAGGATCATCTGGTGATCCGGCAGGACCATGTGCTTGAGGCGATGCTGGCGCAACTGGGGGCAAGGCTGGCCCATGTCATTGCGCCCTTCCACCCGGAAGGCGGGGCCTATGGCCATGGTCGCACGCTGGGGCATGACCACGGACCGCACGGGTTTCCGCATGGTTAGAGACGAAATTGCCGCCCGGCTGCGGCTGGCGCAGATCCTGTCACCCGCCTTTCCCATTGGCGCCTTCGCCCATTCGCAGGGACTGGAAACCGCCATTGCCGATGGCCGCGTGGCCGATGCCGGGGATTTGCAGGACTGGATCGCCGCTGTTCTGACCCATGGTTCGGCACGGTCGGATGCCATCTTCCTGTCGATGGCGCGCCGCCCCGGGGCCGACCTTGCTGCGCTGGCGGATCTGTTCGACGCCTGGCTTCCTTCTGCCGAACGCGCCATCGAAATGGCCGAGCTTGGGCGGGCGTTTCAGTCTCTGATAAAGCCAAAAGAGCCGGCCTTGCCCTATCCGCTGGCCGTCGGCGTGGCGACGCAAGACATGGATCTGCCCGAAGACGAGGTGCTGGCCCTGTTCCTGCAAGGCGTGGCCGCGCAACTGGTTTCGGTGGCCGTGCGATTCCTGCCCCTTGGCCAGACCGAAGGCCAGCGGGTGCTGGCCGAGCTGGCGCCGGTGATCGCCGCAACCGCGCAGGCCGCGGCCGCAGCGGGGGAAGCCGACCTTTGGTCCTTTACCCCCGGCGCCGATCTGGCCGCGATGGCGCATGAAACGCTGGAGACAAGGATTTTCCGCACATGACCGCTTCCCCAAACGGCCCGCTTCGCGTGGGCATCGGCGGCCCGGTGGGTGCGGGCAAGACCACGCTGACCGAACAACTGGCGCGCACGCTGGCATCGCGTCTGTCGATGGCCGTCATCACCAATGACATCTACACCCGCGAGGATGCCGAATATCTGATGCGGGCGCAGGTTCTGCCGCAGGACCGCATCAGGGGCGTGGAAACCGGCGGCTGCCCGCATACCGCCATTCGCGAGGATGCCAGCATCAACCTGGCCGCCGTGGCCGACCTGAGCCGCGCGCATCCTGACCTTGATCTGATCCTGATCGAAAGCGGCGGCGACAATCTGGCGGCCACCTTCAGCCCTGAACTGGCCGACCTGACGATCTATGTGATCGACACCGCCGCCGGGCAGGACATCCCGCGCAAGAAGGGGCCGGGACTGGTGAAGTCCGACCTGCTGGTGGTGAACAAGACCGACCTTGCCCCGCATGTGGGCGTGGATCTGGCGCTTCTGGAAAGCGACACCCGCAGGGCGCGCGGCGCGCGGCCCTATGTGCTGGCCAACCTGCGGCGCGGCCAGGGTGTTGACCAGATCATTGCCCATCTGGTGGGGATGGGCGGTCTGGAGCTGCGCCCCTAACCCTGCGCCTGCAACCAGCGGATCAGCGCCTGCAAGGGACGGCCGGGGTCGCGCAGCCGGGGCCAGACCAGAAAATAGGTGCCCTCGGCCGCGGCATAACGGGCAAAGGCCGGCACCAGCCGGCCACGCCGGAATTCGGCCTCGGCCAGAAAATCAGGCAGCAGCGCCACGCCAAAACCCAGCGCCGCAGCCTCGGCCATCTGGGCGAACTGGTCGAACAGCATCCCGCGCAGCCGCGCGCCGGGGCAGCCATTGCGGGTGAACCATTCCTCCCAGGCGCCGGGGCGGCTTTCCAGATGCAGAAGGGGCAAGGCCAGCAGCTCCTGTTGCGAAACGGGGCCCTGCGGCACCAGTTGCGGCGCGCAAGCCGGAATCACCCGTTCACTGGACAGTTCCAGGTATTCGACGCCTTGCCAGTTGCGGGCGCCGAAATGGATGGCGGCATCCAGCTTGTCCCGGCTGAAATCAAAGGGCGACAGCCGGGTGGACAGGTTCACCGTGATTTCGGGATGCGCCTCGGCAAAGGCGCGCAACCGTGGCGTCAGCCAGTGCGTTCCGAACGCCGGCAGGATGCCAAGGTTCAGGCTGCTGCGTTCGCCCGAGGCGCGCACCTTCAGGCTGGCCCGCGCCAGATCGTTCAGGAACCCGCGCACCGACTGGGCATAGGCCATGCCCGATTGCGTCAGCGCCAGCCCCTTGCCTTCGCGCCGGAACAGCGCGACGCCGATCTGGTCTTCCAGCGCCTTCAACTGCCGGCTGACCGCGGAATGGGTCAGCGACAGTTCCTGCGCGGCCGCCGTGGCGGTGCCCAGCCGATCCACCGCCTCAAGCGCCTGCAGGGACGAGATTGACGGCAGAAAGCGGCGCGGGGCGATCATGTGACTTTTTCTCCAACGTGATGACCAAAATCTCGCTCATATGTTCGGAAACTTCCAGCTATGTCTGGCGCGAAACGACAAAGAGCAGCGAGCAAGCAGAATGACCACAGCCGCCGGATTTCGCCGTGCCAGCCGGATTGCCGGGCTGGAAATCTCGGAAATCGTGCAGATCAGCGAACGCGCCGCCGCGCTGAAGGCCGCTGGAAAGGATGTGGTGTCGCTGTCAACCGGCGAGCCGGACTTCCCCACCCCCGCGCATGTGGTGGAAGCGGCCCATGCCGCCGCGCTGGCGGGCAAGACGAAATACACCGCCACCGCCGGCACCGCCGAACTGCGCGGCGCCGTGGCGGCCGATGCCGGGGTGACGGTGGCTGAGGTCATCATCTCGACCGGGGCCAAGCAGGTGATCGCCAACGCCATGCTGGCCACGCTGGAGCCGGGGGACCAGGTGGTGATGCCCGCCCCCTATTGGACCAGCTATTCCGACATCGTGGCCATGGCCGGCGGTGTGCCGGTTGTGGTGCCCTGCGCCATGGAAGACGGCTTCAAGCTGTCGCCCGCCGCGCTGGAGGCCGCGATCACGCCGCAAACCCGCTGGCTGATGCTGAACGCGCCGTCGAACCCGTCCGGCGCGATCTATTCCCCGGCCGAGTTGCAGGCGCTGGCGGCGGTGCTGGACCGTCACCCGCAGGTCTGGGTGATGGCCGACGAAATCTATGAACACCTGAACTTCATTCCCTTCACCCGGCTTGCCGTGGCGGCGCCGCAGCTCAGGGACCGGCTGCTGACGGTGAACGGGGCATCCAAGGCCTGGTCGATGACCGGCTGGCGCATCGGCTGGGGCATCGCGCCGGCGCCGCTGGTCAAGGCCATGGGCGCGGTGCAGGGGCAGGTCACCTCGGGCGCCTGTTCGATTGCGCAGGCCGCCGCCGTGGCCGCGCTGACCGGCGACAACAGCCTGATCGACATGCGGCGGCAGGCGCTGCGGGCACGGCGCGACCGGGTGGTCGCCGCGCTGAACGCGGTGCCGGGGATCGACTGTCCGTCACCCGACGGGGCGTTCTATGTCTTCCCCCGCATCACCGGGGCCATGGCGGCCAAGGGGTTCGACAGCGACGCCGCGCTGTGCACCTGGCTGCTGGAAGATCATGGCGTTGCCATCGTGCCGGGCCGCGCCTTTGGCCTGCCCGGCCATGCCCGGCTGTCCTTCGCCTATTCCGATGCCGATCTTGACGCCGGTCTTGGCCGCATCGCCGCCGCATTGGGGGCCTGAGCCATGGCGCGTTGCGAGATTGTCCATGAGAACTTCCTGCGCCGCGTTGCCGCCGGCGATCTGCCCGCAGGCCGCGCGCCAGCAGGGCCGCTGACGTCGGACCAGGCTGTCGCGGCCTTTCGCGCCGCTTGCCTGACCCGGGCGCTGGACCGGCAAAGCCGGGCCATGCAGCGGGCGGGGCAAGGATTCTATACCATCGGCTCTTCGGGGCATGAAGGCATGGCGGCGGTGGCGCTGGCCCTGCGCACGGGCGACATGGCCTTCCTGCATTACCGGGATGCCGCCTTCCAGATTGCCCGCGCAGGCCAGGTACCCGGCCAGAACCCCACCTGGGACATGCTGTTGTCCTTTGCCTCGTCCAGCGAAGACCCGATCTCGGGCGGGCGGCACAAGGTTCTGGGATCGAAGGCGCTGATGATCCCGCCGCAGACATCGACCATTGCCAGCCACCTGCCCAAGGCGGTGGGGGCGGCCTACTCGGTGGGCGCCGCCCGCCGCCGCCGCCCGGAACATGCGCTTCTGGCCGAAGATGCGGTGGTGATGTGCAGCTTTGGCGATGCCAGCGCGAACCATTCCTCCGCGCAAGGCGCGTTCAACACCGCAGGCTGGACCAGCTATCAATCGGTGCCGCTGCCGCTGCTGTTTGTCTGCGAGGACAACGGCATTGGCATTTCCACCAAGACGCCGAAGGGCTGGATCGAGGCCGGTTTCAGCGCCCGCCCGGGGTTGAAGTATTTCAAGGCCGATGGTCTGGACCTGTATGACACCTACCGCGTCGCGTCCGAGGCGGCAGACTATGTGCGCAGCCGCAAGAAGCCGGCCTTCCTGCACCTGCGCACCATCCGGCTGTATGGCCATGCCGGGGCGGATGTGCCCACAACCTATCTGAGCCGCGAAGAGGTGGAGGCAGAAGAGGCGCAAGATCCGCTGCTGCATTCGGTGCGGCTGCTGGATCAGGCCGGGGTGATGCAGCCCGCCGAGGCGCTGGAGATCTACAAGGAAACGGTGGATCGCGTGGCCCGCGTCGCCGCCGAGGCGGTAACCCGCCCGCGGCTGAAGTCGGCCAACGGCGTCATGGCCAGCCTGATCCCGCCGAAACGCGACTGCCGGCCCACCAACGGCCCCACACCCGAAGCGCGGGCGGCGGTTTTCGGCGGCGACCTGAAGGCAATGGAAGAGCCGCAGATCATGTCGCGGCTGATCAACTGGGCGCTGACCGACCTGATGCTGGCGCACCCCGAAATCGTGATGATGGGCGAAGATGTCGGCCGCAAGGGTGGCGTCTATGGTGTGACGCAGAAGCTGACGGCGCGCTTTGGCCCGGACCGGATGATCGACACGCTGCTGGATGAACAATCCATCCTGGGCCTGGCCATCGGCATGGCACAGAACGGCTTTGTGCCGATGCCGGAAATCCAGTTCCTGGCCTATCTGCACAATGCCGAGGACCAGATCCGTGGCGAAGCGGCAACGCTGCCCTTCTTCTCGAACGGGCAGTTCACCAACCCGATGGTGCTGCGCATTGCCGGGCTGGGGTATCAGAAGGGTTTTGGCGGGCATTTCCACAACGACAACTCGGTTGCCGTGCTGCGCGACATTCCGGGCGTGATCCTGGCGGTGCCGTCGAACGGGGCCGACGCGGCCCGGATGCTGCGCGAATCTGTGCGGCTTGCGCGGGAAGAACAGCGCGTGGTGGTGTTCCTGGAACCCATCGCGCTGTATCCGATGCGCGACCTGCATACCGACAAGGACGGCGGCTGGATGCGGCTTTACCCCGCCCCGGATGAGGTGATCGGCTTCGGCGACGTCGGGGTTCAGGGCACGGGAACCGACCTGGCCATCGTGACCTTCGGCAACGGGGTCTATCTGTCGAACCAGGCGCTGCCCGCGATCGAGGCGGCGGGGATCAAGACCCGCATCGTGGATACGCGCTGGCTGTCGCCGTTGCCGAAAGAGGCGCTGACGCAGGCGGTTTCGGGCTGCAAGCATATTCTTGTGGTGGATGAGACCCGCCATTCCGGGGGCGTTGCCGAGGCGCTGATGGCGCATTTCCATGAAGCCGCACCGGACGCCAGGCTGGCCCGGATCACCGCCGAGGACAGTTTCATCGCCACCGGCCCGGCTTATGCGGTAACCATGCCGTCCAAAGACGGAATCACCGCGGCCGCAACGGAGCTGTGCAAATGAAGACGGCTGTCGTGATCTGCCCCGGACGGGGCACCTACAACGCGCCGGAGCTGGGCTATCTGCGCCGTTTCTTCCCCGATGCCGGTCTGCTGGCACGGTTTGATGCCCTGCGGACGCAGGCCGGGCAGGAAACCCTGACGGCGCTGGACGGCGCGGCGAAATTCTCGCTGTCCACGCACAGCCGGGGGGACAATGCCAGCGCGCTGATCTTTGCCGCGACGCTGGGCGATTTCCTGTCGCTAAACGGGGAAACTGTCCGGGTTGTGGGCGTGACCGGCAATTCGATGGGCTGGTATTCGGCCCTGGCCTGCGCCGGCGCCACCACGCCGGACGACGGGTTCCGCATCGCCAACACCATGGGCACGCTGATGCAGAAGGCGCTGATCGGCGGCCAGCTTGTCTATCCCTGGATGGGCGATGACTGGGTGCCCGATCCGGCACGCAAGGCCGGGCTGCTGGCGCTGATGACCGAGATCGCCACCCGGCCCGACCATGCGCTGGCGCTGTCGATCGACCTTGGCGGCCTGCTGGTGCTGGCCGGGAACGAGACGGGGCTCAAGGCGTTTGAAGCCGCCGTTCCGCCGGTTCAGGGCCGCTTTCCCATGCGGCTGGGCAATCACGCGGCTTTCCACACCGCCCTGCAGGCCCCGGTGGCGGCGCAGGGTCAGGCCGCGCTTCCGCAGGCGCTGTTCCGCCAGCCGGCGCTGCCGCTGATCGACGGGCGCGGCCATGTCTGGTGGCCGGGCGCACACACCACGGCGGCCCTGCGGGATTATACCCTGGGCCATCAGGTGACCGAGACCTATGACCTGACCGCTGCCCTGCGCAGCGCCGCCCGCGAATTCGCGCCGGACCTGTTCATCGTCACCGGGCCGGGGAACACCCTTGGCGGCGCGGTGGCACAATCGCTGATCCTGGCCAACTGGCGCGGGATGGGCAGCAAGACCGATTTCCAGAAACAACAGACGA
Source organism: Pseudogemmobacter blasticus (assembly GCF_003071405.1). Lineage (NCBI taxonomy): Bacteria > Pseudomonadati > Pseudomonadota > Alphaproteobacteria > Rhodobacterales > Paracoccaceae > Pseudogemmobacter > Pseudogemmobacter blasticus. The sequence continues at coordinate 2,157,676 of NZ_CP020470.1, forward strand.
CCGACCCGATCCTTGTGTCCATGGGGCTTGAGGATCAGCGCGGCCGTGTCACCAACGGAGCCAGATGATGACCCATTCCCCCATTCTTGCCGCAGCCGGCCTGACCGCCGCCGATCTGACCGGCGGCACGCTGGCCGTGCGTTCGCCCATCGACGGCGCCGAGGTGGCGAAGGTTCACGAAACCGATCCGGCGGCGATGCCGGCGGTGATCGCCCGCGCGCAGGCCGCCTTCCGCGCCTGGCGGGACGTGCCGGCCCCGCGCCGGGGCGAACTGGTGCGCCTGCTGGGCGAGGAACTGCGCAGCGCCAAGGCGGAGCTGGGCGCGCTGGTCACGCTGGAAGTGGGCAAGATCACCAGCGAAGGCCTGGGCGAAGTGCAGGAAATGATCGACATCTGCGATTTCGCCGTTGGCCTGTCGCGGCAGCTTTACGGCTTGACCATCGCCAGCGAACGCCCCGGGCACCGCATGGCGGAAACCTGGCACCCGATCGGGCCGGTGGGCGTGATCAGCGCCTTCAACTTCCCGGTGGCCGTCTGGTCGTGGAACGCCGCCCTGGCGCTGGTCTGCGGCAACCCGGTGATCTGGAAGCCGTCCGAGAAAACCCCGCTGACCGCCATTGCCGCACATCGCTGTCTTGAACGCGCGCTGGTCCGCTTTGGCGATGATGCGCCCGAGGGCCTGTCGCAACTGGTGATCGGCGGTCCCGCCATCGGCGAGGCGCTGGTCGTGTCGCCGGACGTGCCGGTCCTGTCGGCCACCGGCTCTACCCGGATGGGGGCCATCGTGGGGCCTAAGGTCGCGGCCCGCTGGGGCCGGTCGATCCTGGAACTTGGCGGCAACAACGCGATGATCGTTGCGCCTTCGGCCGATCTTGACATGGCGGTGCGCGCCATCGTCTTCGGCGCCGTCGGCACCGCGGGCCAACGCTGCACCTCGCTGCGGCGGCTGATCGCGCATCATTCGATCCGTGCGGAACTGGTGGCGCGGCTGACCAAGGCCTATGCCAGCCTGCCCATCGGCGACCCGCGCAAGCCCACCACGCTGATCGGCCCGCTGATCGACCAGGCCTCGCGCGACCGGATGCTGGCGCAACTGGCGAAGGCCAAGACGGAAGGCGGCACCGTGCATGGCGGCCGCGCCGTGGCCGAGGGCGTGCCGCAGGGCGGCGCCTATGTGGAACCGGCGCTGGTGGAAATGCCGGCGCAGACTGAAACCGTGCGCGAGGAAACCTTCGCCCCGATCCTGTATGTCCTGGGTTATGAAACCCTGGACGAGGCGATTGCCCTGCAAAACGGCGTGCCGCAGGGCCTGTCGTCCTGCATCTTCACACTGAACCTGCGCGAAGCGGAAACCTTCCTTTCGGCCGCCGGGTCCGACTGCGGCATCGCCAATGTCAACATCGGCCCCTCGGGTGCCGAAATCGGCGGCGCCTTTGGTGGCGAAAAGGAAACCGGCGGCGGGCGCGAAAGCGGCTCTGACGCGTGGAAGGGCTATATGCGCCGGCAGACCAGCACGGTGAACTATTCCGCCAAGCTGCCGCTGGCGCAGGGTGTGCGTTTCGACGTCTGACCCGCGACGAAGCCGCGCCTTGCCACCGGCGCGGCTTCGGTCTTCACTGGCCCCGAACCATAAGGTGGGGGACAATGCGGATCGACCTGAACTCTGATCTGGGGGAAGGCTATGGCCCCTGGGCCATGGGCGATGACGCGGCGCTGCTGACGGTTGTCACCAGCGCCAACATTGCCTGCGGCGGCCATGCCGGTGACCCGGAAACGATGTTCGCCACCCTGCGGCTGGCCGCCGATCATGGCGTGATCGTCGGCGCGCACCCCGGCTATGCCGACCGTGAAGGGTTCGGGCGGCGCATCATTCCCATGACCCCGGCCGCGATTGGCCGCATGGTGGCCGCGCAGGTGGGCTGCCTGCAAGCGGTGGCGGCGGTTGCCGGAACGCGGGTGCGCTATGTGAAGCCGCATGGCGCATTGGCCAATCTGGCCGCCGATGATGCCGCCGTGGCGGCGGCCATCGTGGCCGCCATCGCGGCCCTGCCGGGCGATCTGGCGGTTCTGGCCATTTCGGGCACGGAGCTGGAAATCGCCGCCCGGGCCGCCGGGCTGACCGCCATCTCGGAAATCTTTGCCGACCGGGGGTATCTGCCGAACGGGCGGCTGGTTCCGCGCGGCCAGCCCGGCGCGCTGATCCATGATGCGGATGAGGCGGCGGACCGGCTGATTGCCCTGCTGCGATCCGGCCGGATGCCGGTGCAGGGCGGCGGGTCCATTCCGCTGAACGCGCAGTCGATCTGCGTCCATGGCGATTCGCCGGGTGCGCTGCAACTGGCACAACGCCTGCGCGCCCGCCTTCTGGCCGAAGGCGTGACCGTCGCGCCCTTTCTGGTGCCCGCATGACCCCAACCCCCACCAGCCCGCGGTTCCGCGCCGTGGCCGACCATGCGGTGCAGGTCGAATTCGCCGAAACCCTGTCAGACGATGCCCATGCCGCCGTTCTGGCGCTTGATCTTGCGCTGGCGTCAGACCCGCCGCGCGGGATGCGTGAAGCGGTGCCGGCCTATGTCAGCCTGCTGGTCGATTTCGACCCGCTGGAAACCGATCATCGCGCCGTGGAATCGTCTCTGCGCAGGCTGATTCAGGCCGGCGCGACAGTGAACCGGCAACCTGCGGAACGGGTGGTCGAGGTTTGCTATGATGCCCCGCTGGCCCCCGATCTTGACGCCGTGGCACAACGCACCGGGCTGGACCGTGAGGCGGTGATCGCCGCGCATCTGGCGGGGCGCTATCACGTCTACATGTACGGTTTCGCGCCGGGCTATGCCTATCTGGCCGGGGTGCCGCCCGCCTTGCGGCTGAACCGCAAGCCTGCGCCGGTGCGCGGGGTGGCGGCGGGGTCGGTGCTGATCGCCGGTCCGCAATGCCTGGTCTCGACCCTGACCATGCCGACCGGCTGGTGGATCATCGGCCGCTCTCCCACACCCATCCTGCTGGACGATCCCGCCCGCCCCTTCCTGTTCGATGTCGGGGACAGGGTGATCTTCCGCCGCATCAGCCGCGCCGCCTTTGAACTGGCCCGCAAGGAGGGTGCCGATGACTGAGGCGCTGCTTCGCGTGGTCTTTGCCGGGCCGCATGTCACCCTTCAGGATGGCGGCCGCCCGGGCCAGATGCGCTTTGGCGTTCCCGCCTCGGGCCCGATGGACCGCAAGGCGCTGCGGATCGCCAACACCGCCCTTGGCAACCCGCCCGAGGCCACCGGGATCGAGGTTTCGCCCGGCGGGCTGGTGCTGGATTGCCTGAGCGGTGCGGTGACGCTGGCCATGGTGGGTGGCGGCTTCATCCTGCATATCGACGGCCGCAAGCTGGGGTCATGGTCGGTTTTCACCCTGCGCGCGGGCCAGCGGCTGACCGTGCGGCTTGGCCCCTGGGGTAGCTGGGCCTGTCTGGCTGTGGCAGGCCACCTGATCAGCGAAACCTGGCTGGGCAGCAGCGCCACCCACGGGCTTTCGGGCCTTGGCGGCGGGCGGCTGGTGGCCGGCCGGGTGTTGCGGGTGACCGGCTCCAGCCAGTGCGAAACCGTCGAACGCAGCATCCCCTGCCCGGTCTGGGCCCGGCCGCGCCATCTGCTTCATGCGGTCTGGGGCCCCCAGGAACGCTTTTTCCCGCCCGAGGTGCGGGCCCGCCTTGCCACCGGCACCTTCCTTGTCAGCAGCGCCATTGACCGCATGGGTCTGCGTCTGGACGGCCCGTCGCTGCCGCCGGAAGAATCGCTGGGGATTCCATCCGAGCCGATCTTGCGCGGGTCGGTACAGGTGGCGGGCGATGGCCGCCCGATGATCCTGCTGTCTGACCACCAGACAACCGGCGGCTACCCCAAGATCGCCACGCTTCTGGCCGATGACGTGGACGGTCTGGTGCAATGCCGCCCCGGCGATCCGCTACGGTTCCGGCTGATCACCCCGGAGGAGGCTGTGCAGATCGCCCGGCAGCGGGCGCGGGCGGTGGACCAGTATCTTTCGGCGCTGGCGCGGCCCTATTTGCCGACGAATTCGAACGAATAGCTGCGGCCGGCGCCTTCGGGCGGGGCGGGGAACGGGGCAGACCGGCGGATGTGGCTGACGGCCACTTCGTCCAGCGCGGCATTGCCTGAACTTTGCAGCACCCGCACCCCGGCAAGGCTGCCGTCCGCCGCGATGCTGAAGCCGACCTGCACCGTTCCCCGGCCCGCGCCGGCCTGTTTGCGGGTGGCGCGCACCTTCTTCATCACCGCCTTGGCATAGGCCGCCGGAGAGGCAGAGCCGCCGCTTTTGGCCTTGGCGCCCGCCGTGGGCGCGGTGGCACCGGCGGACGTGGCCTTGGAAACCTTGGCCTCTTTCGCGGGCTTGTCTTTCTTCTTCTTGGCCTTCGGTGCCTCGGGCTTCGGGTCGGCCTTGGCCACATTCTTTGCCGGGGGTTCCTTTTGCGGTGGCGGCAGGGCCACATCTGCCTGCGCCGGCACGTCAGGCTGGGGCATCGCCATCGCGGGCCGGGGGTGCGGCAGGTCCGGGGCGGTTTCGGCCTTGGGCACCGGCGGTTCCGCTTCGGCCGGGTCCATCGGATCGGCCAGATCCGGCATCTCGTCCATGACCTGCGGCGCGGGGTCGGCCACGGCCGACATCGCCGACGCCACGGCCGGCACCGGCGCCAGGTCGATCATCAGCGCCACCGGAGCGGCCCGGTCCTGCAAGGTCAGCGCGACGGCGGCGCCGGACAGCAAGGCGGCGGCAACAGTGGCGGCGGCGATCCAGCCGGGGGCGGTTTGGGTCTGCGGCAGCATCATGGCGCCCCCTCAAGCCCGACGAGGGCCACTTTCAGATAGCCGGCCCGGCGCAGCGAATCGAGGACGCCCATCAGCGCGCCATAGTCGATGCTGCGGTCGGCCCGCAGGAAGACCGGCGTGTCGCGCTGGCCGCCGGTGCGCGCGTCCAGCACGGCCGCCAGGGCGTTGCGGTCGATTTCGGTTTCGTCCAGCAACAGGGCGCGGGTTTCGGTGAAGGTCAGCCAAAGCGGGTCTGCCGGCCGGTCGGCGGGCGGGGCGGACGATGCGGGCAGGTTCACCTGCACATCCACGGTGGACAGCGGCGCCGCCACCATGAACACGATCAGCAGCACCAGAATCACGTCGATGAAAGGCGTGACGTTGATCTCGCTCAGTTCGGTGTCGCCCTCGTCCAGCCGCAGCGCCATGGGTCAGCCCCCTGCCGCCATGCGGGCATCCAGCGCGCGGCTGAAACGGCGCAGCACCTCGGCCGTGCCATCCGCCAGATGGTGGCGATAGGCCGCGATACGGCGTGTCAGATGGTTGTACAGAAGCACCGCCGGAATCGCCGCAACCAGCCCCAGCCCGGTGGCCAGCAGCGCCTCGGCAATGCCGGGGGCCACCACCGACAGATTGGTCGTCTTGGTTTCGGCTATCGCCATGAAGCTGTTCATGATGCCGAAGACGGTGCCGAACAGCCCCACGAACGGCCCCACCGCCCCGATCGAGGCCAGAAGCCCGGTGCCGCTGCGCAGCCGCTGCACCGCCGCCGCCTCGATTCGCGCCAGCGACAGGTCCAGCCGCTCACGCGCCGAGGCGCGCAGGTCGGGGGTCAGCCGGGCCGGCAGATCTGCGATTTCCTGCCGCGCTGCCTGATCGCTGGCCATGAGCGGACAGGACGGCAGGCCGGGGGCGGCCTTGTCCTGCCCCAGCGCGCGGGCTGACCGGGCCAACCGGGAAAACGCGATCCGGTATTCCACCAGCTTGTACAGGAACACGGTCAGCACCGCGAAAACGGCAGCCGCCAGCAGCGCCATCACCGCCTGCACCACCGGATGCGCCTCAAGCACCAGCGGGGCAAGATCGGTGGCCTTCGACCCATGCGCAACGGCACCTGTTACCGGCACGCCCGAAAGGGGCGGCGGGGTCAGGGCGGTTTCCGGCGTCAGCGCCAGCGCGGGCGGCGCGGACCCCACCACGGGCGGCGTGTCGGGGGTTTGCGCCCCGGCAGGCGCGGCCAGCAGGCAGCCAAGCACAGCGACGGCAAGGCGAAGAGTCGTGCGGGGGGTGGCCGGGCGGCGCATCGGCGGGGCAGTCCCTTGGGTCTTGTCTGCAAGGGGGCTGGCCGGGCCGGTTGGCGCGCGAGGCTGGCGGCAGAGGATTCTGACTGTATCTGTCGGGAATGTCTTTAGAAAGACACCCCTGCCTTGTCAAGCATCGGCCCCGTCCGGTCAGCGCGGCTGCGGCACCCGGTCGCCAAAGATGGCGCTGCCCACCCGCACATGGGTGGCGCCCTGCGCGATGGCGGCTTCGAAATCCGCGCTCATACCCATGGACAGGCCGGTCAGGCCGTTGCGTTCGGCCATGGCGGCCAGCAGGGCGAAATGCGGGGTGCTGTCCTGATCCTCGGGCGGAATACACATCAGGCCCGCCAGCGGCAGACCCAGACCGCGCAGCGTGGCGATGAAGGCGTCGGCCTCATCGGGCAGGATGCCGGCCTTCTGCGGTTCGGCCCCGGTGTTGACCTGCACGAACAGCTCGGGGCTGGTGCCGCGCGATTCGGCCAGACGGGCCAGCTTTTCCGCCAGGCTGGGCCGGTCAACCGTGTGAATCGCATCGAACAGATCGACCGCGACCTTGGCCTTGTTGGTTTGCAGCGGCCCGATCATGTGCAGCTTCACGCCGGGAAACTGGTCGCGCCAGGCCGGCCATTTGCCCGCCGCTTCCTGCACATAGTTTTCCCCGAACACCCGCTGCCCAGCGCCCAGCACCGCGGCAACCCGGTCTGCCGGTTGCACCTTGGACACCGCGATCAGCGTCACGCTGCCCGGCGCGCGGCCTGCCGCAGCCTCGGCCTTGCGGATGCGTGCCACGATTTCTGCCAATGCCATGCCGGCCCCCGTTTGTCTGTTCCGCTCGGTCTGTTCCGCCGGGGCGCAGTTTGCGCATCGCGGCGCGAAAGAAAACCCGGCATGGCCGGGATACAGGCCGAAAACGCCCGGCACAAAAAGGAAAGAGCGGGCCGAAGCCCGCTCTCCCTCAACTCAGACTGTGATCGTAAGATCAGAAGTCGAAGCGCACGCCCACGTCGGCGCGCATGCCGATCAGCTCGTTCGAGTAGATGCCAGCACCCGGGTTGGTGTCAGCGAAGCCTTGCTGGATCGAGCCCGAGATCTTCACGCCTTCGGCGAAGGCGTAGTCAGCGCCGATACCGTAAGCAACGTCAGCACCCGAAACGTCGATGTCCGACAGGTAAGCGCGGACGGTGGTCGCGCCGAAGGTGTAGTTGCCGTACAGGGTGACTTGGTCCGCATCGAGCAGGCCGTTGTCGTACCAGTTGATACCGACGGTGCCAGCATCGTTGAACTTGTAGGCAGCACCGACGAAGCCAAGGTCGTTGTCCTTGTAGCCGCCAGCGTTTTCAACGTACGAAGCAGCGACGGTGATCATGCCGTTCGACCAGTCGGCAGCGATGCCGAACTCTTCTTCAACGCCAACGCCGAGGTCGGTGACGTACTGGTTCGGGTCGACATACGACGCATACAGGTTGATGTCGCTGATCGAATAGGTGACCGCGATACCGTTGTAGCCCGGGTCTTGCGACTTCGAGTTGTAGGCATAGAAGGTGCCAACGTTCGAAGCGACCGCATCACCGAAGGACGAAGCTTCGTAGCCCATTTCCGAGTCATAGGTCAGAGCGACCGAGTCGAACGCGGTGTCGACGTTGCCAACCGAAACGGTCACGCCGTTGTAGCTGGTCCAGAACTGGGCAGCGTTGCCAGCGGTCGAGGTATTGCCATCGTCCCACTGCATACGCATCTTGGCGCCGAAGGTCACGCCTTGGTCGGTTTCGGTGGTGCCGACGATGTTGATGCGCAGACGGCTGGAGATGATGGTGTCTTCCAGGCCGACGCCGCGGTCTTCGACATACTGCAGACCGAAGCGGCCATAGCCGTTCAGGCTGATGTCAGCGGCAGCCATGCCGGCGCCGGCGACGAGCATCGTGGATGCAAGGAGAAGCTTTTTCATTTTTTCCCTCGTTTTTCAACGGACAGCCAAACCTGGCCTAGTCCAGATCAGCTACTCACCCTATTTCGTTTCCCGAGGCGGTGATTGCAATCGTCTCTTGCCCCCCTGCCGGCATTCGCAGAATTGATGGTGCACCAAAGACACAGTGCCCCCCGTGCGGCGCCCGGAACTTGCCCCGCCCCGCGCCCCGCCGGAACAGGCCGCCTTACGCGGGCATCGCGCGCGGGCGATGGGAATCACGTCAGATACCGGGGTGCAGGCCGAAATGCCGCGCGCCCCGGACGGGCCCCCGCTTCCCGGCCACCCGGCGCGGGTGTTGGCGCTGTCGGGGTGGAAACCGCTTGTCGGGTTTCCGGGGCTGGGCTAAATGTTCGGGTGATGGACACGGAGAGCCGAATGACATTGTGGAAGCATGCCGTTCCTGTGCTGTGCGGCGGAGCTTTGGTTCTTCTGGCAGCCTGTGGCGGGCGGGGCGGCGCGGATGCCGCCAGAACCACCCCGACCGGCCTTGATGCCGCGCCGATGACGGCGCAGGACCGCAAGGCCAAGTCGGGCGGTTCGATTCTGGGCCTGTTCTCGAACCAGGCCAACCCGAACACCACGGTCGAGGTGAACAAGTATCTCTGGCAAGCCAGCCTTGAGGTGCTGAACTTCCTGCCGATTGAATCGGTCGATCCGTTCACCGGCGTGATCGTCACCGGCTATGGCGCCCCTCCTGGCGGCGGCCGTGCCTATCGGGCCACGGTCTATGTGCAGGATCCGGCGCTGGATGCGCGCAGCCTGAAGGTGGCGCTGCAATCGCGCGGCGGCGGGGCGGTTTCGGCCGAAACGCAGCGCGCGGTGGAAGATGCCATCCTGACCCGCGCCCGGCAGCTTCGCGTTCGCGACAGCAACCTTTGACCCGCGCCGCGGGGGTTTTGCACCCCCGCACCCCCGCAGGGTATTTCTCCAAGGTGAGCAGGGGGTGGACCTTGCCGGTCCGGGCGGTGTAATCCCGCCCGGTATCCTGCATGAGGGCCGTGATGTCGCGCTATGATCCTTCGCTGATCGAACCCAGATGGCAACAGGAGTGGGAAAAGGCCCAGGCCTTTACCGCGCGGCACGATCCGGCCAAGCCCAAGTATTATGTGCTTGAGATGTTCCCCTATCCTTCGGGGCGCATCCACATGGGGCATGTGCGCAACTATACAATGGGCGACGTGGTGGCGCGCACCAAGCTGGCGCAGGGCCATGCGGTGCTGCACCCGATGGGCTGGGATGCCTTCGGTATGCCGGCCGAAAATGCCGCGATGGAGCGCGGCGGCCACCCGAAGGACTGGACCTACGGCAATATCGCCGACATGAAGGCGCAGATGAAGCCGCTGGGCCTGTCGATCGACTGGAGCCGCGAGCTGGCGACCTGCGATCCCGAATATTACGGCCAGCAGCAGGCCATGTTCCTGGACATGCTGGAGGCGGGCCTTGTTTACCGCAAGGCCGCCGTGGTGAACTGGGACCCGGTCGACATGACCGTGCTGGCCAACGAGCAGGTGATCGACGGCAAGGGCTGGCGTTCGGGCGCGGCGGTGGAGCGGCGTGAGCTGGTGCAGTGGTTCTTCAAGATCTCGGACTATTCCGAGGAACTGCTGTCGGCGCTGGATGGTCTGAAGGACTGGCCCGAAAAGGTGCGCCTGATGCAGGCGAACTGGATCGGCAAATCGCGCGGGCTGCAATTCGCGTTCCAGACGGTCGGCGCCCCGGACGGCTTTGAAACGCTGGAAGTCTATACCACCCGCCCCGATACGCTGATGGGCGCCAGCTTCGCCGCGATCAGCCCCGATCATCCGCTGGCAAAGGTGCTGGAGGCCGATCCGAAGGTGGCGGCTTTCGTGGCCGAATGTCGCAAGGGCGGCACCTCGGCCGAGGAAATCGAGACGGCCGAAAAGATTGGCTATGACACCGGCATCCGGGTGAAGCACCCGCTGAACCCCGATTGGGAACTGCCGGTCTGGATCGCCAACTTCATCCTGATGGATTACGGCACCGGCGCCATCTTCGGCTGCCCGGCGCATGACCAGCGCGACTTCGACTTTGCCACCAAATACGGGCTGCCGATCAAGGCGGTGTTCGTGGCCGAAGGCGCGGAAGACGCCGCCCTGACCGAAGCCTTCGTGCCGATGAAATCGGAAAAGGTGCGCTTCGTTCGCGGCTTCGCCGGGGCCGACGTGCAAACCGGCGACGAGGCCATCGCCTCGGCCATTGCCGCCGCCGAATCGCAGGGCTGGGGGCGCGGCGTCACCAAGTTCCGCCTGCGGGACTGGGGCATTTCGCGGCAACGCTACTGGGGTTGCCCGATTCCGGTGGTGCATTGCGCCACCTGCGGCGTGGTGCCCGAGCGCAAGGAAAACCTGCCGATCGAGCTGCCCTATGACGTTTCGTTCGACGTGCCGGGCAACCCGCTGGACCGCCACCCCACCTGGCGCGACTGCGCCTGCCCGAAATGCGGGGCGAAGGCGCGGCGCGAGACGGACACGATGGACACCTTCGTCGATTCGTCCTGGTACTATGCCCGCTTCACCGCGCCCCGGTCGAAGACGCCGACCGACGCGGCGGAAGTCGATTACTGGATGACTGTCGACCAGTATATCGGCGGCATCGAGCACGCGATCCTGCACCTGCTGTATTCCCGCTTCTTTGCCCGCGCCATGCACAAGACCGGCCACCTGCCGGCCCGCGCGGTGGAACCGTTCAGCGCGTTGTTCACGCAAGGCATGGTGACGCACGAGATCTACAAGACAACCGACGGGCAGGGCCGCCCGGTCTATCACCTGCCGGAAGACGTGATCCGCAGCGAAAGCGGGGCCACGCTGCAGGACGGGACGGCGGTCGAGGTCATCCCCTCGGCCAAGATGTCGAAGTCGAAAAAGAATGTCGTCGACCCGATGAACATCATCGCCCAGTTCGGCGCCGATACCGCGCGCTGGTTCGTGATGTCGGACAGCCCGCCCGAACGCGATGTGGAATGGACGGCCAGCGGCGCGGAGGCGACGTTCAAGCACCTGTCGCGCGTCTGGTCGCTGTGCGACCGCATCGGCCAGATGCCCGCCGACCACAAGGGCGAGGGGGACGATGCCCTGGCCCGCGCCACCGCCCGCGCCATTGACGAGGTGACGCGCAGCATCGAGGGATTCGCCTTCAACAAGGCGATTGCCGCGCTTTATGCCTTTACCAACACCCTGTCGAAGGCCAACGCCTCGACCCCGGTGATGAAAGAGGCGATCCGCACGCTGGCCAAGCTGATGTCTCCCATGACCCCGCACCTGGCCGAGGACATCTGGGCCCATCAGGGCGGCACGGGCCTGTGCGCGCTGGCGCCCTGGCCCAAGGCCGACCCGGCGCTGCTGGTCGATGACACGGTGACGCTGCCGATCCAGATCAACGGCAAGCGGCGGGCGGAAATCAGCGTGCCGAAGGATATGGCCGCGGCCGAGATTGAAAAGATCGCGCTGGCGAACGAGGATGTGATCAAGTTCCTTGCCGGCCAGCCGGTGAAGAAGTTCATCGTCGTGCCGGGGCGCATCATCAATGTCGTCGTATAACCGCCGCTTCCTTCTGCTTTCGCCGCTGGCGCTGGCCGCCTGCGGCTTTACCCCGGCCTATGCGCCCGGCGGGGCGGCCACGGCGCTGTTCGGCACCGTCCGCGCCGCCGACCCGTATGATCGCAACACCTTTGATTTCGTCGAACGGATCGAAGAGCGGCTGGGCCGGCCACAGGACGTTCGTTACAATCTGGCCTATTCCATCTCGACCGGGGTGGCCGGGGTTGGCGTCACCACCGACAACCAGATCACCCGCTACAACCTGACGGGCTCGGTCAACTATACGCTGACCGATGCGGCCAGCGGCCAGCGGGTCACCGGCGGCCGGGTGCAAAGTTTCACCGCCTTTGCCGCCACGGGGTCAACCGTGGCCGGCCTTGCGGCCGAGGAAGACGCGGCGCTGCGACTGATGCGGATTCTGGCCGATCAGATCGTGACGCGCCTGATCGCCGAGCTGGACGCGCGATGATTCTCAAGGGGGCCGAGGCCGCGCGCTATTGCGCCAGGCCCGACCCGGGCCGTGCCGGCCTGCTGCTCTTTGGCGCCGATGCGATGCGCGTGGCGATGAAGCGGCAAGAGGCGATTGCCGCGCTGGTTGGCCCGCAAGGCGAGGCGGAAATGCGCCTAACCCGGATTCCGGCCGGCGAGTTGCGCAAGGACGGCGCGCGTCTGGGCGATGCCATGCGCGAGACCGGCTTCTTTCCGGGGCCGCGCGTGGTTTTTCTGGAAGACGCCACCGACGGGCTGACCGAAACCGTTGGCGCCGCGCTGAAGGACTGGCGCCCCGGCGATGCGGTAATTGTGGTCACGGCAGGCGGGTTGACCGGGAAATCCACCCTGAAGACGCTGTTCGAGAAGGCCCCCAATGCGGTGTCCATCGGGTTTTATGACGACCCGCCCACGCGCGAGGAAATCGAGGCCGAATTGTCGCGTGCAGGTCTGGCGCAGATCGACCCTGCCGCCATGGCGGACCTGGGCGTTCTGGCGCGGGCGCTGGACCCGGGCGATTTCCGCCAGACGCTGGAAAAGATCGGCCTTTACAAATGGGGCGACACCACGCCCCTGACCCCGGCCGAAGTGGCCGCGCTGGCCCCCGCCACCCTTGAGGCCGAGGTGGATGATCTTCTTCATGCGGTGGCCGAGGGGGAAAGCCGTGCCGTTGGCCTGCTGATGCGCCGGCTTGAGGGGCAGGGCGTGCTGCCCGTGACACTGTGCATCCAGGCGCTGCGGCATTTCCGGGCGCTGCACATGGCGGCATCAGACCCCGGCGGCGTTGCTTCGGGGCTGGCGCGTGCGCGCGTGTTCGGCCCGCGGCGCGACAGGATGCAGCGGCAGGCGCAGACGCTGGGCACGCGCGCGCTGGAAGGCGCCGTCGCCCTGCTGCTGGACACGGACCTGACCCTGCGGTCAGCCAGCCGGGCGCCCGGCATGGCGCTGATGGAGCGCGCTCTGATCCGCATCGCGATGATGCGGCGCTGATCTGCGCAAAGGAAAACCCCGGACACGCGGCCCGGGGTTTGTTCGTGTCGTCAGACCTGCGGCCTTAGCGGCGACGGTCGTCCTCTTCCTCATCATCGTCCGAAGAATCGGGCAGGTTGAAGAAGCTGTCGGCATCGGAATAGTCGCCCTTCGGCGTTTCGTCCTTGTCCTCGTCGCCGAAGACTTCAAGCCCGGTCAGATCGGCGCCGATCTTCGGCTCATCCGGGGCCATCGACAGCGAACGGTCCGTCGGGAACAGCTTGCGCCGTTCGTCATCGGTCATGACCGCGCCTTCGGCCGCTTTCTTGCGCGCGGCCGCCTGCACGGCGGTATCCAGTTCGGACTGGCGGCACAGCCCCAGCGCCACCGGGTCGATCGGCGTGATGTTCTGGATGTTCCAGTGCGACCGTTCGCGGATCGACTGGATCGTCGGCTTGGTGGTGCCCACCAGCTTGCCGATGGCGCCATCCGAAAGCTCGGGGTGGAACTTGACCAGCCACAGAATCGCCGCCGGCCGGTCCTGCCGCTTGGACAAGGGCGTATAGCGCGGACCGCGGCGCTTTTCCTCGCCCACGGCGGCGGCGTTGAACTTCAGCTTCATCCGATACAGCGGGTCGGCCTGACCACGGTCGATCTCGCCCTGATCCAACTGGTTCGACGCGATCGGATCGAATCCCTTGACGCCGCCGGCCACGTCGCCATCGGCGATGCCTTGCACCTCAAGTTCGTGCATACCGCAGAAATCGGCGATCTGCTTGAAGGTCAGGGTGGTGTTTTCCACCAGCCACACGGCCGTGGCGCGCGCCATCAGGGGCTTGGTCATCGAACGTCCTCTTGGCTTGGGCACGCCCGAAGGGGCCGGCCCTTTACAATTCTCTCCCGTGCCGAGAAAACGGCTGCGGGCTTGGCCCGCGGTTCCTCGATGTCGGGGAGTTGGGCGTTCGTATAGTGCCTTTCCAGGCCAAGGGGAAGTGGAAATGAAACCCGTGCTGCTGGCCCTGTTGCTGGCGCTGACCAGCCTTCCCGCCCGCGCCGAAGGCGAACGCGCCGGCGATTTCGACTATTATGTGATGTCGCTCTCCTGGTCGTCGGCCTGGTGCGCACTGGAAGGCGACGCCCGCCGCGATGCGCAATGCGACGCGGGGCGCGGACTGACGTTTGTGCTGCACGGCCTTTGGCCGCAGAACGAAAGCGGCTGGCCGTCCTATTGCCGCACCGGGCAGCGCGATCCGACCCGCACCGAGACCGCCGCCATGGCCGACATCATGGGTGGCGCCGGCCTTGCCTTCTATCAATGGAAGAAGCACGGGCGCTGCTCGGGCCTGTCGCCGCGCGACTATTTCGCCACGGCCCGCCGCGCCTTTGACAGCGTGACGATTCCCCCGGTCTTTGCCCGCATGTCGAAAACGCTGAAGGTGCCGGCAGAGGTGATCGAAGGCGCCTTTCTTGAGGCCAACCCCGGCCTGACGGCCGACCAGATCACCATCACCTGCAAGGACGGGCTGATTCAGGAAGTCAGGCTGTGCCTGACCCCCGATCTTGAGCCGCGCCGTTGCGGGGCCGATTCCATTCGCGATTGCCGCCTGTCGGATGCGGTTCTTGAGGCGGTGCGCTGACCGAGCAGCCCTCCCGTCAGGGGGTTGCCGGCTGGGGTGGCGTGAAGTCGGGCACCACCCACAGTTCGACCCGGCGGTTCAGGCGGCGGCCAATGGCGGTTTCATCGCAGGCCATCGGCAGCGCCTCGCCAAACCCCTCGGTGCGGGGCAGGTCTTCGGGGCGCAGGTCAGGGGCCACGGCGGCAAGGTCGGCGGCCACACGCTGCGCCCGTTCGGCTGACAGCGCACGGTTCGCCTTGGCATCGCCCTTGCCATCAGAGAACCCGGCCAGGATCAGCGCCTGCGCCGGGAAACGGCCGGCGGCGATCAGGCGGCCCAGTTGCGCAAGGTTTTCCTGCGAACTGGCATCAAGGATCGAGGTGCCCTCTTCGAACCGGAAGGTCAGCGACAGCCGGTCGGCCCCGTCCATCACATCGGCCAGACGCTTGAGATCGGCCAGCGTCACATCCTCGCCCGCGCCCTGAATGGCGTTCAGCAGGCGCAGGCCGTCCTGCGTCATCGGGGCGCGTTCAACGGAACGGTCGATATAGCCGGCCCGCGCCACCGCCGTTTCCGCGGCGGGGGTGGCCAGAAACTCCAGAAACTCGCGCGCCAGAAGCGGCAGGCGGCGCGGCGGTGTCAGCAGGAACAACGGCAGCGCCAGCGGATAGTCCTCGGCCTTGACCGAGATGGGCGTGGGCAGCAGCGGGAACCCACAACTGTCGGTCAGCGGCATGATCCGCGCCGCGCCCGCCTCGGACCGGCCGGTGATGGCCAGCGCCCAGGGGTCGCGGGCCACGGCGGCGGCAAGGCTGGCCATGTCGGGATGTGCGATGGCCTCGGCCAGCGGCTGGCCCAGCCGGTTGGCCAGGGCGCGCTGGAAATCGGTGCCGGCGTCCAGGGCGTGCAGCACGATGGGCATGTCGGGGCCGCCCAGATCGGCCCAGTTCTTGGCCTCGCCGGTCAGGGCGCGGGCCAGATCCACGGTCGAAATCTCGGGTGTCGGGTTGCCCGGCGCGGCGATGGGCACCAGCGCATCCAGCGCCAGGGGGCGCGCGCCGAAATCATCATCCGACAGGGCGGAAACCTTCAGCTCGGCCGCCCCCGATTCGACGGCTGCCGCCGCTTCATCCGGGGGCAGCGCAGCAAAGGACAGTTCCGCCAGAATCTTGCCCGTTGCCGGATCAAGGATTGTGGCGGCCCAGCCGGCCGAGGTTTCGGTGGGCGCATAGACCAGACCACGGCCTTCGGCAAAGGCGCGGAACAGGCCGGGCAGCAGCCGCGCGCCGGCATCCGGCGCGCCGACCAGCCGGATCACCGCCTTGGGCGCGGTCAGGTCGGGGCAGGCGGGGCCTTCGCAAATGACACCCTGCGAATCAACGGTCAGCGGGCCATAGGTCGTATCAAGCCGGTAGAATTCACCGTCAAAGCCCTGCAGGCTGCCGGTCAGGACGATGTTCCCTTCGCGTGAGACCAGCGTGACGTCTTGCGCCAGCGCCGCCCCCGTGCCGGAAAAGAGAAGCGCGGCGAAAATCGCCGCGCGTCCTGCGATGAACTGCATCTGGCCCCTGCCTGCGCGCCCTAGTTGACGGCGGCGAGTGTCACGTCGGGGACAAGATTGTTCAAGACCAGAATATCGCCCACCGCGTCGCAGGGTGGCATCGACAGGGTCAGGTCGGTCAGGGTGGTGGTGCCTTCGGTCAGCAGCAGGGTTTCGCCCAGCAGATCGCGGCCGCAGGTGGCCGGGGTGATGGCCGCCTCGACCACAGGGCTGATCCGTTGGGACGCGGGCCAGGTATAGACCTGCGCCTGCATCGGCAGATCAAGCGAGGGGTCGCCAAGGCTGGCCAGGGCGGGCAGGTTGGCAGCCACGCCCGGCCCGACATGCAGTTGAAAGGCATCCCCGGCCACCCATTGCACGGCAAAGCGGCGCAGCCCGCCAAGATCGGGTACCGGCACGGCATCGCGCAGCACAGTGCCATCGGACAGAAGCACGGACACCTTGCCCCCCGCATCGAAGGCCGGCAGCGGAACGGCAAGACGGCCATCGGCATCCAGCGCCTCGGCCACGGCAAGGCCGGCATGGCGAAGCACCACCCGTTCACCCCCACGACAGGGGGAATGGATCATCACGGTGATCATCGCGCCGGGCGTGGCGGCAAGGGTCAGCCGGTCGGCGCAGGCGGGCGCGGCCTGCGACAGAGGATCAGGCTTCTGCGGTATCGGGGCGGCGGCGTCAATGCTGGCCTGAACGGGCGTCACGGCGGTGGGCAGCACCGCGATCGCCGGCGTCGGTTCCGCCCTGGACGGGCTGCCGGCGGTCATGGTCTGGACAAGGTGCCCGGCGGCAAGCGCCACGGCCAGCACCGATGCGGCACGAATCAAACTGCGCTTGTTGGTCATCATGGCCCCCCGGTCTGATCCCAGACCAAGGGACTATGTTTGCCAATGGTGGCAATGCCGCGGCTGAAACGGGGAATGTTTCCCGCGCGCCATGAAGTCAGGCCAAGGGGAATCGCGACGGGTGCCGTTTTCCCGCCGCAATCCCGACGTGGTTCAGGCCAGACGGCCGTGGCAGTGCTTGAACTTCTCGCCCGATCCGCAGGGGCAAGGGTCATTGCGGCCCGGGTTGCCCCATGTGGCGGGGTCCGTCTCGTCAAAGCCCGCAAGCCGCGCGCTGGCCTGCAATGCAGGGGACGCCGGGGCCTGCACGGGTGCCGGGTCGATGGCCGGTTCCGCCGGGGCATGTTCGGCGGAAATCGGCGCCGCGGCGGCAGCAGCCTGCTGCTGGGCGGCAACCATCTGCGCCATCATCTGATCCTGCTCTTCGCGGGTCAGCGGGCGGATGCGGCCAAGCTGTTCGGTCACCTGTTCGCGCAGCGAATTCAGCATCGAATCGAAAAGCTGGAAGGCTTCGGTCTTGTATTCGTTCAGCGGGTCACGCTGGGCATAGGCCCGGAAGCCGATGACCGACCGCAGATGTTCCAGCCGCAGCAGGTGTTCGCGCCACTTGCCGTCAATCGCCTGCAGCAGAACCTGCTTCTCGATGCCTTCCATCGTGGCCTTGCCGAAAGACTCGGCCTTGTCGGCCATGAACTTGTCGGTGGCCTCGATGATGCGCTCCGACAGCGCGGCCTGATCGACACCCTCTTCCGCGGCCCATTCCTGAACCGGCAGGTCGACGTTCAGCTTTTCAACAAGGGCGGCACGCAGCCCTTCGGTATTCCAGGCGTCGGGGTAGGATTTCGGCGGCAGGAACTGATCAATCAGGTCGTCGATCACCTGCCAACGCATGTCGGCGGCAATTTCCGAAACATCCTCGGCCTGCATGATTTCCAGACGCTGGCCAAAGATCGCCTTGCGCTGGTCGTTCATCACGTCGTCGAACTTGAGCAGTTGCTTGCGGATGTCGAAGTTGCGGCCTTCAACCTTGGCCTGCGCCTTTTCCAGCGACTTGTTCACCCAAGGGTGAACGATGGCTTCGCCTTCCTTCATGCCCAGCGAGGACAGGATCTTGTCCAGCCGCTCGCTTCCGAAGATGCGCATCAGGTCATCGTCCAGCGACAGGAAGAAGGCCGAACGGCCCGGGTCGCCCTGACGGCCGGACCGGCCGCGCAACTGGTTGTCGATCCGGCGGCTTTCGTGGCGCTCGGTGCCCAGAACGAACAGACCGCCGGCGGCAATCACGCGGGCCTTTTCTTCGGCGTGCTCGGCCTCGATGCGGGCGCGCACTTCGTCGGGGTGCAGGTGCGGGTCGGCGGTGATGGCCGCCAGAACCTTCATTTCCACATTGCCGCCAAGCTGGATGTCGGTGCCGCGGCCCGCCATGTTGGTGGCGATGGTCACGGCGCCGAACCGGCCGGCTTCGGCAACGATGTGTGCCTCTTGCTCATGCTGGCGGGCATTCAGCACGTTGTGCGGGATGCCTTCCTTCTTGAGCAGCTCGGACAGAAGTTCGGATTTCTCGATCGAGGTGGTGCCAACCAGGATCGGCTGGCCCTTCTCGTGTGCTTCCTTGATGCAGACGATGATCCCGTCAAACTTTTCGCGCGCGGTGCGGTAGACCTGATCATGGTCGTCCTTGCGCGCCACCGGGCGGTTCGTCGGAACCTCGACCACGCCAAGACCGTAGATCTGCATGAATTCCTCGGCCTCGGTGGCCGCGGTGCCGGTCATGCCGGCCAGCTTTTCATAAAGCCGGAAGTAGTTCTGGAAGGTCACGCTGGCCAGCGTGACGTTCTCGGCCTGGATCTTGACGCCTTCCTTGGCCTCGATGGCCTGATGCAGACCATCCGACAGGCGGCGGCCCTTCATCATGCGGCCGGTGAATTCGTCGATCAGGATCACCTCGCCATCGCGGACGATGTAATGCTGGTCGCGGAAGAACATCGTATGGGCCCGCAGCGCCTGGTTCAGGTGGTGAACGATCGTGGTGCTTTCCGGGTCGAACATGTGCTGCCCCTCGGGCAGGATGCCGGCGGCACGCAGCAACACCTCGACGGCATCGTTGCCTTCGTCGGTGTAGGTGACGTTGCGCGCCTTTTCGTCCAGCTTGTAATGCTCGGGCTGCAACTGCGGGATCAGCTTGTCGATCTGGGTGTACAGTTCGCTGCGGTCCTGCGCGGGGCCGGAAATGATCAGCGGGGTGCGGGCTTCGTCCACCAGGATCGAGTCGACCTCGTCGACGATCGCAAAGTGGTGGCCGCGCTGCATCATCTCGTCGATGGTCGACTTCATGTTGTCGCGCAGATAGTCGAAGCCCAGCTCGTTGTTCGTGGCATAGGTGATGTCGGCGCGGTAGGCGGCGCGCTTTTCGGCATCGGGCTGGTAGGGATAGACGACGCCGGTCGTCAGGCCAAGCTGACCATAGACTTTGCCCATCCATTCCGAGTCACGCTTGGCAAGATAGTCGTTCACCGTGACGACATGCACGCCCTTGCCGGTCAGCGCGTTCAGATAGGCCGGGAAGGTGGCGACCAGTGTCTTGCCTTCGCCGGTGCGCATTTCGGCGATGTTGCCCTGATGCAGGAAGATGCCGCCCATCAACTGCACGTCGAAGGCCCGCAGGCCAAGCGCGCGTTTCGCGGCTTCGCGGCAGTTGGCAAAGGCTTCCGGCAGAATGGCATCCAGCGTTTCGCCGCCTTCCTGAACGCGCTTCTGCAGCTCGCGCGTCTTGGCGACGATGCCCTCGTCTGTCAGGGCGGAAAACTCCGCTTCAAGCGCATTGACCTTGGCGACCAGCGGGCGCGCGGCCTTGATCTTGCGGTCGTTCGGCGTGCCGAAAACTTTCCGCGCGAGTGAACCCAGACCCAGCATGATCTCTCCGTGAGGCGTCATTTACGAGATCGTGTGAGGCGTGGCCTTGCCCGCCCTCACCGCCTTCCATAGAAGGGCCAAGAAGGACCCGGACGGCCCCGTCTCACGCGACTGCCGCGATGTAAGGGTTGGGGCGGGCTTAGTCAACGTCGCGCGGGCTGCGCGGCCCATCAGGAGTGGGTGATATGACCAAACAGATGCGCCTTGGACTGGCTTTCGCGGCCATGATCGCCGCCGCAGGGCCGACCTGGGCCGAGGGCGAGACCGCCGATACGGTGGTGGCCACCGTGAACGGAACCCAGATCACGCTGGGGCAGATGATTGCGCTGCGCGAAAGCCTGCCCGAACAATACGCGGCCCTGCCCGATGACGTTCTGTTCAAGGGTATTCTTGAGCAGCTTGTGCAACAGGAAGTGCTGACGCAAACGGCCCCCGAGCTGACGGCGCGCGACAAGGCAAATCTTGAGAATGCCAAGCGCGGCTACCTGTCCGGCAAGGTGATTGACGGCATCGCCAAGGCCGCTGTCACCGACGAAGCGCTGCAAAAGGCCTATGACGACAAGTTCAAGGATGCCGCGCCGCAGACCGAATACAACGCCGCCCATATCCTTGTGGACAGCGAGGAAAAGGCCAAGGATCTGAAGGCGCAACTGGATGGTGGCGCCGATTTCGCCGAACTGGCGAAGGCCAATTCGATCGACACCGGATCGGGCGCTGCCGGTGGCGATCTGGGCTGGTTCGGCCTGGGCATGATGGTCAAGCCGTTCGAGGATGCCGTGGTGGCGGCCCAGGTGGGCAAGGTGTCTGACCCGGTCAAGACCGATTTCGGCTGGCATCTGATCCTGGTCAAGGAAACCCGGATCGCCGAAAAGCCGTCGCTGGACGACATGCGCGATGAGCTGGCCTCCGAGATCGAGAACAAGGCGATCGAGGACAAGCTGAAGGCGCTGACCGAGGCCGCGAAGGTTGAAAAGCCGGGTGAGGCGATCGACCCGGCGATCCTGAAGAATGGCGCGTTGATCGACTGATCAGGGGGGCATGGACATGGCGAAAACCGATTGGAAGGCCGAAGCGAAGGCGCTGAAGAAGAAGGTGAAAGCGCTGAAGTCCACGCTCTCTGCCGCCGCCGGCCCGATGGCCGAGGCGGTTTCGGATGCGGTGGGCGATGTGGTCGCCGCAGCGAAAAAGGCGATGAAGCCGGTTTCGCCGCTGGCACCGGCAGTTTTTCCCGAACTGCCGGTGATCGCGGGGGCCGAGTTCGCCGCCATTGGCGCGGGGATCAAGTATCGCGACCGCAAGGATGTGATGCTGGTCCGGCTGGCGCCGGGCACCACTCTTGCGGGGGCGTTCACCAGATCTTCCACCCGTTCCGCCTGCGTGCGTGACGGACAGGCCAAGCTGGCGGCCAAGGCTCCGGCCGGCGTGGGCGCGGCGATCCTTGTGAACTCGGGCAACTCGAACGCCTTTACCGGCAAGCTGGGCGACGATGCGGTGGCTGCCGTCACCGGCGGCGTGGCCGAGGTGCTGGGCGTTCCGGCGGGGCGGGTCTTCTCATCCTCGACCGGGGTGATCGGGGAACCGCTGCCGCATGGCAAGATCACCGCGGTGATCTCTGCCCTGGCAAGTGCGCTGTCGGAAACCGGCATCCGCATGGCGGCCGAAGCGATCATGACGACCGACACCTTCCCCAAGGGTGCCGCTGCCACGGTGCAGGGCGACGGGGGCCTGATCCAGATTGCCGGCATCGCCAAGGGTTCGGGCATGATCGCGCCCGATATGGCAACGATGCTGGTCTACATCTTCACCGATGCGAAGATCAGCCAGGCCAATCTGCAAAAGATGATCGACCGGAATGTCGGCGCGACCTTCAACTCGATCACTGTGGACAGCGATACCTCAACCTCGGACACGCTGCTGGTTGCGGCCACGGGACAATCGGCCGCGGCCGAGGTGAAGGGCACGGTTGCCAGGGCGTTCGAGGCCGCCCTTGCCGGCGTGATGCACGATCTGGCGCTTCAGGTGGTGCGCGATGGTGAAGGCGCGACCAAGTTGATCGAAGTGCGGGTGACTGGTGCCGCCAGCGATGAAGACGCCGCTAAGGTGGCCTTCAGCATTGCGAATTCGCCGCTGGTCAAGACCGCCGTCGCCGGCGAAGACCCGAACTGGGGCCGTATCGTGATGGCAGTCGGCAAGTCCGGTGCCGCCGCCGAGCGTGACAAGCTGACCATCCGCTTCGGAGACATCGTGGTGGCCGAGAAGGGCTGGCGCGCGGAAAGCTATACCGAAGAGGCGGGGGCGGATTACATGAAGCAATCCGAACTGCTGATCGCGGTCGATCTTGGCTTGGGCAAGGCCAAGCGCACGGTCTGGACCTGCGACCTGACCAACCGTTATGTCGAGATCAACGCGGATTACAGATCTTGAGAACGCTGCTTGTCTCGGCCGTAGCGTTGATCGACGCCGACGGCCGGGTTCTTCTGGCACAGCGCCCGCCGGGCAAATCCCTGGCGGGGCTGTGGGAATTTCCCGGCGGCAAGGTAGAGCCGGGCGAAACCCCCGAAGCCTGCCTGATCCGCGAGCTGAAGGAAGAACTGGGCATCGACACCTGGAAATCCTGTCTGGCACCGCTGACCTTTGCCAGCCATTCCTATGAGGATTTCCACCTGCTGATGCCGCTGTTCGCCTGCCGTCGCTGGGAGGGGATTCCGCTGGCGCAGGAAGGCCAGACCCTGGCCTGGGTGCCGCCCGCCCGGCTGCGCGATTACCCGATGCCCCCGGCCGACCTGCCGCTGATCCCCATCCTGCGCGACTGGCTCTAGACGCGCTGCGGTTGTTTGGGCCGTGCTTCATTATTTCTTTGCGATTTTACCCCAACAGGTATTACGCTGACGATCAGCATCGACCTTGAGGGGGGACTCGAATGCTTCGGACCATATTGATTGGAAGCAGCATCTTCGTGCAGGGGATTTTCGTCGGCCAGACGCCAGACGGAAAGACCATTGTCCGCGTTGACGAAAAGGATTTCGTCGGAACCTCGGTGGTCTGAACGGGCCCGCCATTCCGACACTGATCCTGAAAAGAAAAAGCCGGGCGTTTGCCCGGCTTTTTCCATGTCTGGTGCAAGAGGTCAGCTCAGCGAACGCTGAACTTCCTCGCGCTCGAAGATTTCGATGACATCGCCAGCGCGGATGTCCTCGTAGCGTTCGAAGGCCATGCCACATTCCTGGCCCGAATGCACTTCCTTGACCTCGTCCTTGAAGCGCTTGAGCGTCTTGAGCGTTCCTTCGTGGATAACCACGTTGTCGCGCAGAAGCCGCACGCCCGCGGAACGCCGTGCCACGCCTTCGGTGATCAGGCAGCCCGCAACATTGCCAGCGCCGGTGATGCGGAAGACTTCCTGAATCCGCGCATAACCGATGAAGTTTTCGCGCACTTCGGCCTTGAGCAGACCCGAGGCGGCTTTCTTGATGTCGTCGATCAGGTCGTAGATGATCGAGTAATAGCGGATCTCGACACCCTTTTGCTGGGCCGAGGCGCGAGCCGTGGCATTGGCCCGGACGTTGAAGCCGATGATCGGCGCGCCCGAGGCTTCGGCAAGGCCGACATCGCTGTCGGTAATGGCGCCGACGCCATAGTGCAGCACGCGAACGCGAACCTCTTCGTTGCCAACCTTTTCCAGCGCCTGAACAATGGCTTCGGCAGAACCCTGCACGTCGGCCTTGACCAGAACCGGCAGCTCCGACACCGACTGGTCGGCCTTGGCCTTGGCCATAAGCTGTTCCAGCGTGGTGGCAGCACCTGCGGCGGCCCGTTTGTCCTTGGCGGCCTTCTCGCGGTAATCCGCGATCTCACGCGCCTGGGCTTCGGTATCCACCACGTTCAGCACGTCACCGGCTTCGGGCGTGCCGTTCAGACCCAGCACTTCCACCGGAACGGCGGGGCCGGCTTCGGTGACGGTCTCGCCCTTGTCGTTGACCAGAGCGCGGACCTTGCCCCACTTTTCGCCGACGACGAAGATGTCGCCCTTCTTGAGCGTGCCGTTCTGCACCAGAACCGTCGCCACCGGGCCGCGGCCCACGTCAAGTTTGGCTTCGATCACGGCACCCGAGGCGGCCCGGTTCGGGTTCGCCTTGAGTTCCAGGATCTCGGCCTGCAAGGCGACCGCTTCCAGCAGGGCATCAAGGCCCTTGCCGGTCAGGGCCGAAACCTCGACATCCTGCACATCGCCCGACATGGCCTCGACCACGACTTCGTGCTGCAGCAGATCGGTGCGCACCTTCTGCGGGTTCGCGGAAGGCTTGTCGCATTTGTTGATGGCGACAATCATCGGCACCTTGGCGGCCTTGGCGTGGTTGATCGCCTCAATCGTCTGCGGCATCACGGCGTCATCCGCCGCCACCACCAGAATGACAATGTCGGTGACCTGTGCGCCACGGGCGCGCATACTGGTAAAGGCCGCGTGGCCGGGCGTATCAAGGAAGGTGATCAGCGCGCCATTGGCGGCCCGCACCTGATAGGCCCCGATATGCTGGGTAATGCCGCCGGCTTCGCCCGAGACCACGTTGGTCTTGCGGATTGCATCCAGAAGGCTGGTCTTGCCGTGGTCAACGTGGCCCATGATCGTGACGATCGGCGGACGGGTCTGCAGGTTCTCTGCCGTATCCTCGACCGTGTCGATCACCTGTTCAACGTCGGCATCCGAAACGCGAACCGCCTTGTGACCGAATTCCTCGATCACCAGTTCAGCGGTGTCGGCGTCGATGGTCTGGTTCATGGTGACCATCATGCCCATCTTCATCAGCGATTTCACAACATCGGCGGCCCGTTCGGCCATCCGGTTGGCAAGTTCGCTGACAACAATGGTTTCCGGCAGTTGCACATCGCGCACCTGCTTTTCGGCCTTCATGCCCAGGCCAAGCGCCTTGGCACGGGCCTTTTCCTGCTTGCGCTTGATCGCGGCAAGGCTGCGCTGACGGCCGCCTTCGTCCGAAATCGCGTCGGACAGCGTCAGCTTGCCCGACTTGCGGCCTTCGTCACCGCGCTTGGCGCCACGGTCGGTGGCGCGGTCATCGCGTTCGCGGTCGGTCTTGCGCGGGGCAAGGCCGGGCTTGGCGCCATGGCTGTCGTCGCCGGCAGCCGGAGTGGCCCCCGGCTTCGGACGGCTTTGGCCGGTCGAACGGTCCGTCGGGGTTGCCGCGGCCGCTGCCGGGGCGGCAGGCTCTTCCGGCTTGGCCGGCTGACGGCGCTGCGTACCGAGGATGTCGGCCTTGCGGGCGGCCGCCTTGGCAGCGGCCTCGGCCTCGGCCTCGCGGCGGGCGCGTTCTTCTTCTTCGGCCTTGGCGCGCAGGGCAGCTTCACGCTGCCGGTCTTCGCGTTCCTTGGCTTCAATCTCTTCGCGGCGGCGCTGGCGATCTTCCTCACGCGCCTTTTCATCGGCGGCGCGCTTGGCAGCTTCTTCCTGCTCGCGCGCCTTGGCGCTGCGCAGCGCGTCCAGACGCCGCTGCATCTCGGCTTCCGAGATGCCTGCGGGGCGCCGCGACGGATCCCCGACGGGCGCCGAAGCGGCGGCGCCGCCAGCGGTGCCCGAAACGCCGGGCTTCGCCGGCGCGGGCACAACCACGCGCTTGCGCTTGGTCTCGACGACCACCGCATGGGTGCGGCCATGGGAGAAGCTTTGCTTCACCTGACCGGAACGGGGGGCGCCACCCAAGCCCAGGGGTTTCTTGCCGTCAGTATCGCTCATGCGTCCTTCGTATCCTTCCCGGCGGTCTTTCCGCCGTCCTGCCTGCCCGCTTCATCCCGAAGCCCGGCAAGCCTTGCCGCTTCCTCTACAACACGGGTTGTGAGTCCACCAGCCGCAAGCGCCGCGTGTATGGCACGTTCGCGTCCGAAAGCCAAACCGATTTCCCCTGCCGAAAGGCAAGAAATCAGGCTGTTTTCACCATCTGGCGCCCGAAGCTTGGTCTTGCCGCGCTCCGACCCGTCTTCGGCCTGAATCAGAACCCTTGCGCGCCCCGAGACAAGCCAGTCTTTTACCTTCTCATAACCTGTCACCGCATCGCCTGCCTTGCGGGCCAGCGACAACAGATCAATCACCCGCCGCGTCATCAGCGTTTCAACCAGATCGGCCAGATCGGCCGGCGCCTTGACCGGCATCTTCGCGGCCCGGCTGAACAGGCCCTTGGTCGCCGCCTTGGCGATCATCGCGCGGTCGGCGGAAACATAGATGCCCCGCCCCGGCAGGCGGCCCGCCAGATCGGGCACCACCGTATCTTCTGGTCCCACGACAAAGCGGATGAGCCCCGGCTTGGGGCCCACCGCACCGGAGACGATACACTTCCGCTCCGGTCCGTCCTGGTCTTTTTCCCGGCCGCCGCGTGTCATGGGCGGGGTTCCCCAGGGCCTGAGATCAGGCCCCGGCCTCCTCTTCAACTTCGGCCGGCTCTTCGGCGGCGGCCATCTCGGTCGGGTCGACCCAGCCCAGCATGACGCGCGCGGTCATCACCAGATTCTGCGCCTCTTCCAGGCTCATGTCGAACTTCTCAAGAATGCCTTCGTCCTTCTTGCGCTGGCCATTCTCGGTGGTCCAGCCGCCCGCCAGTTCCCAGTCGGCGCAGGTGGCAAAGTCTTCCAGGGTCTTGATGCCGTCCTTGCCCAGCGCCTCCAGCATCTGGGGGGTCAGCCCTTCAAAGCCGATCAGGCTGTCGTCCACGCCCATGGCGCGGGCCGATTCCAGTGCCTTGCGGGCCTGTTCTTCCAGATAGTCGCGGGCGCGGGCTTGCAGCTCGTCTGCGGTGCCTTCGTCGAAACCGTCGATCGACAGCAGTTCGTCCTGATCGACATAGGCCACTTCTTCCAGGTTGGTGAAGCCTTCCGCCACCAGAAGCTGGGCCATCATCTCGTCAACGTCCAGCGTATCCATGAACAGCTTGGTGCGTTCGGCGAATTCGGCCTGACGGCGCTGCGATTCCTCGGCCTCGGTCAGGATGTCGATGTCGAGACCCGTCAGTTGCGAGGCAAGGCGCACGTTCTGGCCCCGGCGGCCGATGGCCAGCGAAAGCTGCTCGTCCGGCACCACGACCTCGATCTTGCCGGCGTCTTCGTCCACCACGACCTTGGACACCTGCGCCGGTTGCAGCGCGTTCACCAGGAACGTCGCCTGATCCTGGTTCCACGGAATGATGTCGATCTTTTCGCCCTGCAGTTCGTTCACCACGGCCTGCACGCGGCTGCCGCGCATACCGACGCAGGCGCCGACCGGGTCAATGCCGTTGTCATAGGAAATGACGGCGATCTTGGCACGCGAACCCGGGTCGCGGGCGACGGCCTTGATCTCGATGATGCCGTCATAGATTTCCGGCACTTCCATCTTGAACAGCTCGGCCATGAACTGCGGATCGGTGCGCGACAGGAAGACCTGCGGGCCGCGCACTTCGCGGCGCACGTCCTTGATGTAGCAGCGGATGCGGTCGCCGATGCGATAGGCTTCGCGGCCGATCTTCTCGTTCCGGCGCAAAATGCCTTCACCGCGGCCGATGTCCACGATGACGTTGCCGTATTCCTCGCGCTTGACGACACCGTTGATGATGCTGCCCTTGCGGTCGCGGAATTCCTCGAACTGGCGGTCCCGCTCGGCCTCGCGCACCTTTTGCAGGATCACCTGCTTGGCGCTTTGCGCGGCGATGCGGCCCAGATCGACCGGCGGCACCTCATCAACGATCTCGTCACCGATCTGCGGGTCGGCCAGATAGGTCTTGGCTTGCTTGACGGTCAACTGGGCGTGGTGATTCTCCAGCAGATCATCCTCGACCACGGTGCGAATACGGCTGAAGGACGCGCGGCCGGTCTTGCGGTCAATCTTGACGCGGATGTCCATCTCGGCGCCGTACCGCGACTTGGCGGCACGGGCGAGGCTGTCTTCCATCGCCTGGATCACCAGTTCCGGGTCGATCATCTTTTCCCGCGCAACCGCCTCGGCGGTCTGCAGAAGTTCGAGCTGGTTGGCCGAAGTGATTGCCATGGGTCGTGCCCCCGTCAGTGTTTCGTTTCGGGGGCGATGGTTTCATCATCTTCCCCGTCGGTTTCTTCGATTTCGTCAAAGCCGCCATCCTCGGGCAGCGCCACCTTCTTCTGGCGCAGCATTTCGGCGATCAGCTCGTCGGTCAGAATCAGCTTGGCGTCGGACAGCCACTCGAACTTCAGGCCGATGGTCACATCCTGACCACCTTCCTCGATCTCGATCAGCACCTCGTCGCCCTCGACGCCCATCAGCCCGCCCTTGAAGCGGCGGCGGCCGTCGATCAGTTCGGTCGTTTCGATCCGGGCTTCCCAGCCCTTCCAGACCTCGAAGTCCTTGAGCCGGGTCAGCGGACGGTCGATGCCGGGGCTGCTGACTTCCAGCACATACTGGTCTTCGATCGGGTCTTCCACGTCCAGCACGGCCGAAACCGCGGTGGAAATCGCGCCGCAGTCTTCGACACCGATGCCGCCATCGGGCCTGTCGGCCATGATCTGCAGCGTGCGCGTCACCTTGCCCAGCCCGCCCATCAGGCGCAGCCGGATCAGTTCGAAGCCCAGCCCTTCGATCACCGGGCCGACAATGTCGGCCAGGCGGCGGTCGATGGAGGTCTTGGCGATAAGATCGTTCATCCGAACCCTGTCAAAACAAAAAAGCGGACCCAGCGGCCCGCCCGTGTCTGCCGGTAGCTTCGAGTTTGGACCCCGAAACCGCTGTTGAAGGCCATATACGCCTTGTGACCCCTTGGCGCAAGGGCTGCGTGCGCAGCCCCTGCACCGGCAACTGTCACAGCTTGCGGAACACCATCACCAGCCCGCGGTCATCCTTGTGCGGGTGTTCGGCCCCTTCGTAGATGGGAATGTCGCGCCAGGCGACGGGGGTGATCCGACCGGCGGCCACCAGCCGTGCCAGGGCGCTGCCGAAACCGGCGCCGTCCAGTACCGGGCCGATGGTGCCGCAGGCAAACACCGCGCCGGGGCGGGTGATGCGCAGCAATTCGGGCAGACATTCCGGGCCGACATGGCCATGGGTGAAGGTGCCGCAGGATACGATGGCGTCATAGGAACTGTCAGGAATATCCAGCGGCTGCGTCAGATCCCCCAGACGCAGGCTGCGATACAGGCCCTTGGGCCGCGCGACATCAAGCATTTCGGGCGTGATGTCGATGGCATCAACCGTCAGACCGCGCAGGTGTTCGGCGACAAGGCCGGTGCCGGCGCCGATGTCCAGGATCGCCGCCCGCGGGTCGATCTCTGCTCGCAGGATCGCCGCAATCTCGCGCGGGGCGATATAGCCCCAGGCGCGACCGAAGCTTTCATCATAGGTTTCGGCCCAGGCGCCATACATCTCGCGCGCCTCTTGGGGCCCATGAATCTCATAGGCTTCTTCCAGATCGTATCCGTCCAGCGACATGGTTTCCCCCGTGGTTCGGTGTGGCGACCACCAGACCATACCGGGGTGACAGCGGCATGACGGCGGCGCATCGCGCTCGCGCCAGCCTGAGGCACCAAGACTTGTTGCCCTTTCCCGGCCAATTGCCATAGTTGGTACCCAAGCTACCGGGGGTTGTCGTGTCGCGTGCCAGGTCTTTTCGTTGTCGGGTCTCGGGTGTTGCCATGGCATTTGCCTTGGCATCCGCCCTGCCCTCCCTTGCCCTGGACCGGCTGGACTTCACCGTTTCCTCGGGCGGCGACGCGGTTGAAAAGGCGGTGCGCGGCGCTTCGCTTCTGCTGGCACAACAGACCGACGGTGCCACCGATGCGCAGGACATGTTCGCGGCGGCCCGGTCGGATTATGCCCGCATCCTGGGCGCGCTGTATGCCGAAGGGCATTATTCGGCCGTCATCCACATCCTGATTGACGGGCGCGAGGCGGCGGGGATCGCCCCGCTGGACGCTCCGTCGCGGATCGGCACCATCACGGTGCGGGTGGACCCGGGCCCGCAATTCGCCTTCAGCACAACCCGCATTGCCCCGCTTGCTGGCGGAACCAAGCTGCCCGAAGGTTTTGCCCCCGGCCAGCCGGCCCGTGCCGGGGTGGTGGAAGATGCGGCGGGGGCTGCAATCCTGGCCTGGCGCGAAGCCGGCCACGCCCGTGCCAAGACCACACGGCAGGACATTCTGGCCAATCATGCCAATGCCCGCCTTTCGGCCGACATCGCCCTGGACCCCGGCCCCGAACTGCGCTTTGGCCCCACCATCGTGACCGGCGCCAAGCGGATGGAGGTGCAGCGGATCATCAAGATCGCCGGTCTGCGCCAGGGCGAAAGGTTCAGCCAGTCCGAGATGGACCGCGCCGCGCAACGGCTGCGGCGGTCGGGCGTGTTCTCCTCGGTCACGCTGACCGAGGGCGAAAGGCTGACGGCTGACGGGCTGTTGCCGATCAATGTCGCGGTGGCCGAACAGAAACCCCGGCGTTATTCCATCGGGGCCGAAGCGGCCACCATCGACGGGCTGTCGCTGACCGGCTACTGGCTGCACCGCAATCTTCTGGGCGGTGGCGAACGGCTGAAGATCGACGCCGAAATCACCAACATCGGGTCCGGTGTCAGCGGTGTCGATTACGCCCTGGGCTTCACGCTGGACCGGCCCGCCACCTTTTCACCCGATACGACCGCCAGCCTGTCGGCCAAGATCGGCCATCTGGACGAGGTGGACTATGCCGCCGATTTCGCAAAGGCGGGGCTGTCGCTGACGCATTACTTGTCGGACAGCCTGACGATCCGCGCCGGCGTCGCCTATGAATACATTGATGGCAGCGACCCGGGCGGCGATTTCCGCTTCCGCAACCTTTCGCTGCCGCTTGGCGCCACATGGGACCGGCGCGACAACACGACCGACGCGCACAAGGGATTTTACCTTGATGCCACCGTCAAACCGTTCCTGGGCCTTGGCACCACCGGCTCTGGCGTGCGGCTGACCTTCGACGCCCGCGGCTACCGCAGCTTTGGCGCCAAGGACGGGGTGACGCTGGCAGTGCGCTTCCAGGGCGGTGCGATCCTTGGCAGCGATCTGCTGGAAACCCCGCGCGACGATCTGTTCTTCTCGGGCGGCGGCGGCACGGTGCGGGGGCAACCCTACAGGTCGCTGGGCGTATCCGTCACTCGCGGCTTCGGCCCGGCCTTCATGATTGGCGGCACGCACATGCTGGCCGGCTCTGCCGAAGTTCGGACACGGATCACCGAAAAGATCGGCATCGTCGGCTTTGTCGATGCCGGGCAGATCGGGGTGGACGGGTTCGATGGCGTGCTAAGCGACTGGCACGCCGGCGCGGGCCTGGGCCTGCGCTATGAAACCGGCTTCGGCCCGATCCGGCTGGACGTGGCCGCCCCGGTGGGGGGTGACACGGGCGACGGGGTGCAGGTCTATATCGGTCTGGGGCAATCGTTCTGATGCGCGGCGTATTCCTTTCCTGCATCCTGATCACCTCGGCCGGCATCGCCGCCGCGCAAGAGGATGATCGCGGCTATCTGACCGCCTTTCTTGAGGACAACCTGTCCTCTGCCGGCCGCAAGGTGACAATCACCGGCTTTGCGGGGGCGTTGTCGTCGCAGGCCACCGTGCAGCGGATCGAGATTTCAGATGACAAGGGCATCTGGATCACGCTTGACGGCGTGGTGCTGGACTGGAGCCGGTCTTCGCTGCTGGCGGGCCGGGTCGAGGTGAACGCGCTGACCGCCGAGAAGATCGTGCTGCAACGCTGGCCCGCGTCTGACGAGGAAAGCCTGCCGTCGCCGGAAGCCAAGGGGTTCAGCTTGCCCGAATTGCCGGTTTCGTTGAAGGTGGGCGAAATCGCCGCGCGTGAACTGGTGCTGGGCCCCGATATTCTGGGCGAGCCGGTCGAGGGCGTGGTCAGCGCCTCGGTCGAACTGGCCGGGGGCGAAGGCGACATCTCGGTTACCATCGAGCGCACCGATGACGGCCCCGACGGCAAGGTGACGCTGACCGCAGGCTATGCCAACGCAACCGGGCAACTGGACGTGGCGCTGGCCGCGGTTGAGGACAAGGGCGGCATCGCCGCGAAACTGCTGGGGTTGCCGGGGGAACCTGCCGTCGGGCTGACGCTGGATGGCACCGGCACGCTGGACGATTTCAACGCCAGTTTCCGGCTGGAAAGTGACGGGGCTCCACGCCTGTCGGGGCCGATCACGATCAAGGCCACCGAAGACGGGGCGCGCGATTTCGCGGCGCAGCTTCAGGGCAACCCCGCGCCGCTGTTCGTTCCGGAATATGCCGAGTTTCTGGGCGACCGCGTGGCGCTGGACGTTTCGGGCACCACCTTCCCGACCGGCCGCCTGCTGCTGGACCAGTTGCACCTGACAGCGCGGGCGCTGGACCTGCGCGGCAGCCTTGCGCTGGCCGATGACGGCTTGCCGCAGGCCTTTGACCTGACCGGCCAACTGGGCTTGCCAGACCGCAGCCCCATTGCCCTGCCGCTGCCGGGTGAGGGGGTCACCCGCGTGGCCGCGGCGGATCTTGCGCTGAAGTTCGATGCCGCCACCGGCAACCTCTGGACAGCGCAGATCACCGTGGACGGGCTGGATCAGCCCGACTTTTCCGCCACCCAGGCCACGCTTTCAGGCGAAGGCCGGATCGAGCGGACCGCCGGCAAGGGCGGCGTTGACGGCACGCTGGATTTCCGGCTGACCGGCGCCGCCCCGCGCGATCCGGCGGTGGCGCAGGCCATGGGCGCCAACCTGGGCGGCAAGCTGGCGTTTTCCTGGGTCGAGGGCGCGGATGCCCTGTCGCTGCCGCAGCTTTCGGTTACCGGCGAAGGCTATGACCTGACCGGCGCCTTGCAGATGGAAGGCCTGTCCGAAGGCCTGCGGACCAGCGGCACGGTCAAGGCGACGCTGGCCGATTTCGGACGGCTCTCGGGCCTGGCCGGGCGGCCGTTGGGCGGGTCTGGCACGCTGCAGCTTGAGGGGCAAGCCAGCGCCCTGAGTGGCGCCTTCGATGCGGTGATCGCGGCCACGACGCGCGGGCTGAAGGTTGGCCAGCCCGAGGCTGACCGCCTCATGGCGGGCGATGCCACGCTGACCGCATCCATCCTGCGCGATGAAACCGGCACCCATCTGCGGGCGATGGATTTCGGTGCCGCCTCGGTCAAGGCCTCGGCCTCGGGCGAATTGTCGTCGCAGACAAGCACGCTGAAAGGCCGGGTCGATATTGGCTCTCTGGCCGACATTCGCCCCAGTCTGGGGGGCAGCCTGTCGGCCGAAGGCACCTTTGCCGGCGATGCCAGCAATGCCGCGCTGACACTGACCGGCGATGCGCGCGGCCTGCGCATCGGCCAGCCCGAGGTTGACCGGGTGCTGGCGGGCGAAACGCGGCTGACCGCTGCGGCGCGGCTAGTCGATGGTGCCCCGCGCCTGGACAACCTTGATCTGGCCGGCCAAAGCCTGACCCTGACCGCCAGATCCGAAGGCAACGGTCCGCGTCTGCGGGTGGATGGTCGCCTGCGCGATCTTGCCCTGCTTGTGGCGCAGTTCCCCGGCCCCGTCTCGGTAACCGGCAGCCTTGAACCGCGCGGCACCGATCAGGTGGTGGACCTTCGCGTCACCGGCCCCGGCGGCATCAATACCCGTGTGGCCGGAACCGCAGGCGCAAGGGCAGACCTGACACTTCAGGGCACGGCGCAGGCCGGCGTGGCCAATGGCTTCATCGACCCGGTCAGCGTAGACGGCGCGCTGTCCTATGACCTGCGGCTGAACGGGGCCTGGGGCCTGTCGGCGCTGTCAGGCCGGGCCACGCTGTCGGGCGGCAAACTTGCCATTCCGGCGCGCGGCCTGTCGCTGAACCGTCTGGCGGTGGCCGCCGATCTGGGCAATGGCCGGGTGCGGCTGACCGCCACCGGCGAAGGCCCGCGCGGTGGGCGGCTGCGCGTCGATGGTCCCGTCGGGCTGACCTCGCCCTATCCGGGCGACCTGACGGTGCAGATCGACGGCCTGCGCCTGCGCGACCCCGAGCTTTACGAGACCATCGTTTCCGGCGGGCTGACGCTGAACGGCCCGCTGATGGGCCGTGCCCGGCTGGCGGGCGAAGTGAACGTCGGCGAGACCGAGTTGCGCGTGCCCTCGACCGGCTTTGCCACCGCGGCCGAGCTTGAGGCGGTGCGCCATGTGAACGACCCGGCGCCCGTGCGTGCAACCCGCAGCCGCGCGGGTGTTGGCGCCGCAGGGTCGGGTGGGGGAAGCAGCGCCTCGGGTGGCGGGATGCCCGACTGGGCGCTGGACCTGATCATTTCCGCCCCCAGCCGCATCTTCCTGCGCGGCCGCGGTATTGATGCCGAACTTGGCGGCAGCCTGCGGCTTGGCGGCAGCCTGCGCGCCATTGTCCCTTCGGGCGGGCTGGACCTGATCCGTGGCCGGCTTGATATTCTGGGCAAACGGCTGGTGCTGACCGAAGCCTCGCTTGCGATGGAGGGCGACTTCATTCCCTTCCTGAAAGTTTCCGCCTCGAACGAAACCGATGGTGTCACCAGCACCGTCTCGATCGAAGGGCCGGCGAATGAACCTGTGGTCACCTTCTCCTCAAGCCCCGAACTGCCGCAGGAAGAGGTGTTGTCCTGGCTGTTGTTCGGGCGCGGGCTTGATACGCTGTCAGCCTTCCAGGCGGCACAGCTTGCCAATGCGGTGGCCGTTCTGGCCGGGCGGGGCGGTGAAGGGCTGGTCGGGAAACTGCGCAAGAGTTTCGGCTTCGACGATCTGGATGTCGGCACCGATGACAGCGGCAGCGTCTCGGTCAAGGCTGGCAAGTACATTTCCAAGAACGTCTACACGGAAATTGATCTGGGCCAGGACGGCAACAGCCGCATCAACCTGAACCTTGATGTCAAACCCGGTGTCACCATCAAGGGCCGCGTCGATTCCGACGGGGACAGCGGTGTCGGGGTGTATTTCGAGAAGGACTACTGACGGCCGGCGATCAGCGCGGGACGTTCCGAAAAAATATGCCGGGCCCGCCAACGCGGACCCGGCCATCACGGCTGAGCGTGTTTTCCTGGGAGGTGCTGTCACTCCAGCGCGGGTTCTTCCTCCCGCTGCGGATCGTCGCTGCCGCCGCCACAGGCAACGGCGCAGAGCAGGACAAGACCGATCAGAATCGGCAGGGCGCCAACGCTGGACGAGGATTGTTGTTGAACGACCTCGGGCTGGCCTTCCTCAACCACCACAACAGGGCCGCCGGCAAAGGCAACCGAAG
Organism: Pseudogemmobacter blasticus; assembly: GCF_003071405.1. Classification (NCBI taxonomy): domain Bacteria; kingdom Pseudomonadati; phylum Pseudomonadota; class Alphaproteobacteria; order Rhodobacterales; family Paracoccaceae; genus Pseudogemmobacter; species Pseudogemmobacter blasticus. The sequence goes on from NZ_CP020470.1 coordinate 2,192,920, forward strand.
CGCTGAGGGACAAGGCCGCAAAAGTGGCGACAATCTTCTTCATGACATTTCTCCGTATGGAATTCAGGGCGCATCAGGTTGGGCGGCAAATCGAACTGCCGCTCATCCCCTGCAAAATCGTCTTAGCCCGCGGGCTGCGGCTCCGGTTCCGGGTCGTCACTGCCACCACCGCAGGCGACGGCGCACAGCAGGACAAGGCCGATCAGGATCGGCAGAGCACCGACGCTGGATGAGGACTGTTGTTGAACGACCTCGGGCGCGGGTTCTTCGACGACAACGACAGGACCACCCGCAAAGGCGGCCGAGGCGCCAAGGGAAAGCGCAGTGATGGCAGCAACAAGCTTCTTCATGGCATTTCTCCGGTTGGAAGTAAGGGCACTCTTGTCGAAACCGTTCTGAACCAGATTGGCGGTCAGTTTTGTCTCACGACCGATCCGCCAATCTGCAGAAATGTTATTGTTCCTCGAGCTGCGGCTCCGGGTCGTCACTGCCACCACCGCAGGCGACGGCGCACAGCAGGACAAGGCCGATCAGGATCGGCAGGGCTCCGACGCTGGACGAGGACTGTTGTTGAACGACCTCGGGCGGGGGTTCTTCGACCACGACAACCGGGCCACCGGCAAAGGCGACGGATGCGCTCAGCGAGAGGGCTGCAATGGACGCGACAAGCTTGTTCATTCTGGTCTCCTCAAAAGTGATGTGTTCATAGAAAAGTTATATCTTTTGATAGCATCGTGTAGACGGTCAAAAAAGCCGGGGCGTTTTTATGCGGGGGCCTGTGCTCAATTCCACACAGTTCCCAACATATTCTACTTGCAGAATACTACTCCTTGATCATTTCAAACACCGCAAAGCCGGCGCCCGGCCCGGCCCATTGCCGCGACGTCCAGACAGTTCGGCCATCAATCCAGTAATCCGATGTCAGCTTTCCGCCGGATCTCTGGCAGGTTTCGCGCAGATGGCGAAGGTGCCGCCTGGCGGGCGCCTCCTCCGGCACAGCCTCTGTGCTGCATGTGTAAGACCGCTGATCTACATCGTTTTCAAAGCTGCTGACGAAAAAGATCCGGCTGTAGGGCGCACCCGTCCGGGCCAGTTGCGCCGGGGAAGGGGCCGTTGACGACATCAGATCAAGGCTGAGACCGCGCGTTTCGATCAGCACCCCGTCGCGGAAGCTGAAGGTGGCCCCGCTGGGCGCCTGCCAGGTTGCCACATCGCCGTTCCGGTCGCGCAGCGTCAGATAGCTGTCCAGCCCCAGCGCGGCGATCTGCACCCGCATCAGCGGCTTGTCATAGGCAGCAATCTCGGCAGCGGTCAGCGTGCTGCGCCCCGGCGCGGCCTGCTTCTTGCCGCCGATCATCTTCTGCGCGCTGCCCATCACGGCGGTCAGCGGCGACTTGCCCCCGCAGCCGGCAAGAACAAGGCCGGTCGCCAGCATAACGGCAAGGGGAAATGCGCGCCTCATCGCCAGAAGCTTCCCCATTGGTCGTCCAGCTCATTGCCCTGATAGTCGCGAATCGTTTCATACAGCCGCCCCGAGACGTTCAGCCGCGCGCCGCCATCGCTGGAATAGGGCCGGAAGGTGCGGCTGACGCTGTTTCCGGCCTTGCGGCCCATCAGCCAGTCAAGCGGGATGGTGACGCGGATTCCCTTGTCGAACGAGCCCGGACCGAATTCCTCATCCGAGGCGTCGGTCAGCGTGGCAAAGGCGCCAAACCGCCAGCCGTTGGCAAATTCACGGTCCAGCGACAGGGTCGCGCCCACATCGCCGGCCAGGTATTTGCCCACGTCAAGCTGGCCGGAATAGCCGCGCCCGAAATCGTAATAGGCCGACACATGGCCGGTGGTGACCTCATAGTCGAACTCGCCAAAGCCGAACCCGCCATCGGTATCCCGCTGCTTGGTGTGGTTCACCTCGACGCCCAGCGCCAGCCGGCTATCGACCGGCTTCCACAGCAGTTCGGCAGAAATGCCGGCGTGCATGGTTTCAAGATAGCCAACGGTGACGCGCGAATAGAAATTTTCGGCCGGCCGGGCATACCAGGCCAGCGTCAGCGATTCGAGCGCGGGTTCGCCGTTCTCCAGGTATTCGGCGCTGCGGCTGCGCACGGGCGGCAGCGGGCCCGGCGTTGCCGGGTCAGCCGCAGGCCGGCCAGTCAACGTCTGATAAACCGATCCGCCAAGGATCAGGCCCGGCTGAATCTCATAGGTGCCGCGCAACCGCAGACCCGCATCGCCCTTGAGCGAGGAACTCAGCCGCAATGCGGGCTTCAGGCTCCAGGTGAACTTGGGATAGCGATCCTCGGGGAAGACCAGGCCGTCGGGAAGGGGTCCGGCGTCACTGATCACCACGCGGTCGCGGATCGCGGCATGGTTGCCGGCGGTATGTTCAAGCGCCTCAAGATCAGACCGGCGCACGGTGATCTTTGACACACCAATACCTTGCGCCACCGGAACGATCTCGAACACCTCGACCGAGGCCGGCATCACATGGCTCATCGCGCGGGCGACCCGGCCGATGACCTGCGCTTCGGGTTCGGCCCGGGTTGACCGGATGCGCAACTGCGCCTTGCCGGGGCTATAGGCCAACCCCTCGACCCGGATGCCATCAACCGCCAGCCGTTTTGCCAGGTTGGCCTGTAACACGGTTCCGGCGTCGGGCTGGGTAACCCAGCCACCGTCATAGGCCTCGGGGTCAGCGGAGCGGGACGGGCGCTTGCCAATCGCCACCGGGGCCCGGCCGCCGGGGGCGATGGCGGTCTTGGGGTCCAGCACAAGCTGGAAGGAAAGCCCGATCTCGGACCCGTACAGCGAATATAGACCGGCCTTGAAGAACCGGCCACGGCTGTATTCGACCCCAAAGTTCAGTGGGCTGTCCCGTTCGAACACATCCCGGGTTCCGGCGTATTCGGCATAGGCATCCGACGAATACTCGGCCTTGACCGTCCAGGCGTCGTTGATCTTCCATTCCACGCCAGCAAAGGCCGCAGCCGGGCCGGCGAACCAGTTTTCGGGTTCGGGCTTGCCGCCCAGACCGAAATCGCTGACCGGGCGCGCGCCGAAGGGTGACCCCATCGACCCGTATGACCCCAGCCGCCCCCAGCCCACGCCGGCGGTCACCTTCAGCCGGTCGCCAAAGGTCTTGGTTGCCGCGATATATTCCGCACCGTCCTTGCCGGTGTTGAACACGTCTTGCAGGCCAACCGTCACAGACGGCAGGCTGTCGGTTTCCTCAAGCAGGGTGAACCGCAGGTCAAAGCTCTTGCCTTCGTAGGTCGAGGAATCGCCAGGAAACAGCGCGTTCCAGTCGCCCACCCTTTCGAACCGATAGGTGGCGGCAACGCGGGATGAGATCTGAAAGCTGAGGGCGCCCCGGCGAATTCCGCCGAAATGCGAGGCGCTCATCGAAAAGGTGCCGTCGGGCTGGCTTTCGCCGGACGGCATGTCGATCACACCGGGAACGCCGCGGAAACTGAGCGTTGGCTTCATCTCGGCCTGCGCCGGAAAAGCGGTTGCCAAGGCCAGCCCCGAAAGGCAGGCCGCCATCCGCCATTGCCGCTGGGTCAGTCGCGCCAAACGTCACCCCCCTCATGCAACGGACAGGGCAATTCATGGCCCGAAACCCGTTATGCGTTCATATGCCGCCGGCCGCGTTCACCCGGCCTTTTCCGGCATCATGGGCATGGACGACCCCAAGCGCAAGCCGCCGTGCAGCCTCGGGACTGCCGGTCGCGGCACAACGCCCGATTTCCTGCAGCATCGCGGCCACAGCCACAGGTTCAGGCGCAGCCTCCCGCGCCCGAAGGATGCGCGGGTGGGGGGTGGGCAGCAGCCCGTCGCCGATCAGCAGCTCTTCATGCAGCTTTTCGCCCGGGCGCAGGCCGATCACGCGAATCTCGATATCGCCACCCGGGTTCACGGCGTCGCGCAGGGTATAGCCGGCCGCCTGGATCAGATGTTCGGCCAGGTCGCGGATGCGGACAGGGCGCCCCATGTCCAGCACGAAGACATCGGCATCCGCCGTCTCCGCAGCGGCATCCAGCGCACCGGCCAGCAGGACCAGACGGCAGGCTTCCTCGATCGTCATGAAATAGCGGGTGACAGCCTCATCCGTCAGGGTCACTGGGCCGCCCCGGGCGATCTGGTCCTTGAACAGCGGAATGACCGACCCGGATGACCCCAGAACATTGCCAAAACGCACGATGGCAAAGCGGGTGGTCTGGCTGCGGCGGGCCAGATCCTGAACCACCATTTCCGCCAGCCGCTTCGACGCCCCCATGACATTCGCCGGTCGCACGGCCTTGTCGGTGGAAATCAGGATGAAGCGGCCCACGCCCGCCTGTCGGCAGGCCGTGGCCAGAACGCGGGTGCCGGTGACGTTGTTCACCAGCCCTGGCAGCGGGTTCGCCTCAACCAGCGGAACATGCTTGTAGGCCGCCGCGTGCAGAACGATCTCAACCTCATGCTGACGCAATATCCGCTCTACCGTGATCGCATCCGTGACCGAGCCCAGAACCAGCACCACCTCGGTCCAGCCGTCGGCGTTCAGATCCGAAAGTTCGCGGTCGATCTGATACAGCGCGGCTTCGGACAGATCGAACAGCACCAGTCGCCGCGGGCGGCAGGCCAGCACCTGCCGGCACAGTTCCGCCCCGATCGACCCGCCCGCCCCGGTGACAAGCACATTGCGCCAGCCATAGCTTTCGCCCGGGTCGGGCAAACCTTTCACCACGGGGTCGCGGCCAAGAAAACGATCCGGCTGCAGTGCCGTCAGCGTGTCAACCAGCCGCTCGGTTCCCACCAGTTGCGCGAATGAGGGCAGAACCTGCACCTCAAGGCCCAGGGTCCGCAGGCGGCGGCCCAGTTGCGCCCGTTTCGGTGCCGAAAGATCCGGCATCGCCAGGATCACCCGCGCGATGTCATAGCTGCGCACCACATGGGCAAGCCGGTCCGGCGCGTGGATCGGCAACCCGCCCAGCCGCTGCCGCGCCAGCGAAGGATCATCATCGACGAAACCATAGACGGCAATCCCGGCATGGGATCGCAGGGCCGAGGCCAGTTGTTGCCCGGTTGGCCCTGCGCCATAGATCAGAACCCGCGTCTGCGGCTGCCCCGACCGCAGCGCCCAGCGCAGCAGCCGCAGCAGCGACAACCGGGCAGCCAGCGCCCCCAGATGCAGGATCAGCGAAAATGCCACCAGCCCGGCCAGCGGAAACTGCAAATCCAGCCCGCGGGTCATGATGGCCAGCGCCAATGTGACCAGCGCAGCCATGGGCAGCAGCCCTGTGGTGCCAAGGCTTTCATAGGTTTGCAGCTTGATCCGTGGCAGGCCAAGCGCCAGCGAGATGCCGGCGGTAACCAGCGCGATCAGCCCGAAGATTTCGCCATGGCGCAACAAGGCCGGGTCAGGCCAGGGCGCCGCGTGCACAACCGCGCCCGCCAGATACAGCGCGACGGGTGCCGAAATGATGTCGATGCCCCACAGCACCAGTTGCTTGGCCCGGCGTGACATCCGGCGCGACAGGACAAGCATCAGATGCCGCGGCATCCGCCCGATCCTGGCGCCTTGCCGGCGAACGCCACCCCTTGCAAGGCCCATCACCCGCAGCCCCGTTTGCACCAGGATATAGACATCCAGCCAGACCGAGGCCCTGCGCTGGTAAAGCAGATCCAGCCGCGCCTTTCGGGGAACGCAGCGACGGGCATAAACGGCATCGGTCTCGGCCGCGGTGCGGCAGCGGGCCAGAATCCGCCCTTCGTGCCGGTGAAAGACCAGCGTTGCCAGCCCGGTCAGGCCCGGGCGGCTGCGCAAGACTGCCGCGTAAAGATCGGGGAACCGCTCGACATAGGCGCGCAGGGGCGGGCGCGGCCCCACAAAGCTCATGTCGCCGCGCAGGATGTTCCAGAGTTGCGGCAGTTCATCCAGCCGGGCGCGGCGCAGGAACCGCCCTTCCGGCGTGATGCGGGCCGCCTTGTCACCGCCCGAAACCCCCTGATCGGCAACGCCGGCGGGCATCATCGTGCGGAACTTCCACAGCCGGAAGGGGCGGTCGGGGGCCGCCATACGCTCGGCAACATGGAACACCGGCCCGCCCCCGCGCGCCCACAGCCAGGCCGCGATCAGCAGGCCGGGCACGGCCAGCAGCACCGCCAGCACCACGGCAAGCGACAGGTCGAAGGCCCGCTTTGCCGGGGTCATGCGGCAACCTCCTGCCCGGACAGTTCGGCCAGCAGCCCTGCGGGCGTGGCCGGTGGCAACCTGACCCATCGCGCCAGCCGTTCGGTGTTCAGCACATGCGCCGCCACGACGGCCGGGTTGGGCGCGCCCCAATCCCAGACACGCCCGGAGGCGCGCAGCAGCGCGGCCATCGGCAAGGGCGGGTGTTGCGCAAGGTTCAGCAGGGGCGGCAACTGCCCCGCCGCCGCCAACCGCAGCAAGGCCGGCAGGCAAAGCGCCAGCGTCTGCGGCCCGATCCAGGACCGCAGCGGTCCATCGACCTGCCCCGGCACCGGGTCAAGGCGCAGGGGGGCCGTTCCACCCAGCCCGAACAGCGCATCCGCCCCCAGAACATTGCCGATTCGCAACGCCGTGACCGGCAAACCGCCAGAGGCAGCAAAGGCCGCTTCCTCGGCCTCAAGTTTTGATACTCCATAGGCGGAAACCGGGGCGGGTGTCTGGTCTTCTGCCGCAGGCAATGGCCCCGGGGCATAGACAGCCACGGTTGAAGCCAGAACCACCGCCGCCGCACCGCTGGCATGGGCGGCGGACATCAGGGCCGGGATCATGCGGGGATTGGCGGCCATATCAGCGCCCCGCACCACGCCGGCCAGATGCAGGATCACCGAACCCCGTGGCAGGGCCGGGGCCGGGGCGGACAGCAGATCCCAGTGAAGGCCATGCCCCGGGCACCGGGCCGACCACAGAACCGACAGGCGGCGCGGCGGGCGATCTGACCAAGCCTGCCGCAACAGCCCGGCCACGCGCCCGTTGGCGCCGGTGATGACCACGGTCAGCCTGTCTGTCTGTGCCGGCATGGACCACCCCCGATTCCGCGCGGCCACGGAACCACGCAGCCCGACTATCGGGGTCAAGTCGTTACGATCCGGTTTCCGGCTTTCCGGTCAGTTGTCCTGTTCCAGCCGTGCCCGCATCTCGCGCAGCACGGGCAGGACGGCGCGCACCCGGTCCGCGCCCAGCGCCGCCACCACATCGGCAATCATCGGTGCCACCGCCTGCACCGCAGCATCGCGCGCAGCCCGGCCCGAGGGGCTGATCGACACGAACTTCTGCCGGGCATCATCCCAGTCGGGGCGAATATGAACATGCCCGGCCCATTCCAGCCGGGTCAGCGTATTGGTCATCGCGCCGCGCGTCACATGAAACGCCCGCGCCAGTTGGGCCGGGGTGCGTTCATCGCCCACCCGCGCCAGATGGTTCAGAACCGAAAAATGCGACAGTTCCATTCCGCGCGGCAGCGCCTTCGACACGCGGTTGCGCGCCAGTTGGTCAGCCATGAACAGCTCACCAAACAGCGCCACCGCGATGTCGTCGTTGCGCTCGGTGCTCATGGCCCGTCGAACCCGCGGTCATGGTGCAGCGAGGGCACGCGACCCCGCGCCTGATCGACCTGTGAGAGATCAAGATCGACAAAAGTCACGCCCGGTTCGGTGCCGGCATCGGCCAGAACCTCGCCCCAGGGGGCGACGGCCAGCGAATGGCCATGGGTGCGGCGGCCCTTGCCCTGCGATTCGGCATGAAACCCGGTTTGCGCTGGCGCCAGAACAAAGCACCCGGTCTCGATCGCCCGCGCCCGGACCAGCGTTTCCCAATGCGCCGCGCCCGTGATGTGGTTGAAGGCCGCCGGAATGGTCAGCACCCGCGCGCCGCCCTGCGCCAGCCGGCGGAACAGGTGCGGGAAACGCAGGTCATAACAGACCGCCATGCCCACAGGGCCAAAGGGCACCTCGGTCACCACCGCCCGGCCCCCGGGGCGATAACTGGCGCTTTCGCGGTAAACCTCGGTTTCCGACACGTTCACGTCGAACATGTGAATCTTGTCATACCGGGCCCGGATGTCGCCCTCTGGCCCGATCAGGAAGGAACGGTTGGCAAACCGCCCGTCCGCATCATGGGTCAGCAGACCCAGCGACCCGATCAGCAGCCAGACCCCGGCCTGCGCCGCGAACGCCCGCAGCGCGGCCAGCGTCTCATCGTCCTCTTCATGCCGGAAGACGCTGCGCTGATGGTCACGGCTTGACGACAGCCCGTTCGTCATTTCGGGCGTCAGCAGGAAGCCGGCCCCGCCGGCCACCGCCTGACGGCACCAGTCCAGCGTCTGCACAAGGTTCGCCTGCGGGTCGTCGCTGACATTCAACTGGATCAGGGCGGCGCGCATCAGTCAGCCAGCAGCGCGTCAAGCTGCCCCCTGTGCTCCAGCGCGTGCAGGTCATCGCTACCACCGACGGGCTGTCCGCCAATGAAGATCTGCGGCACGGTATAGCCACCAGACCTGTCCATCATCACCCGGCGCTGCGCCGGATCGCGGCTGACATCCGTTTCGACGAAGGGCACGCCCTTGCGGTTCAGCAGCCGCTTGGCCGCCAGGCAATAGGGGCAGGTCGGGGTTGTATAGATCTCGACGGGTTTCATGGCCTAATCCCTTGTCCGGCACGGACTATAGGGATTTAGGCCTGCTTCGCAACGCGTGCCAGTGACACAACCGAAACAGAGGCCGCGCCGCCGGCCATCAACCCTTCGGTCGCAGCGGCGAAAGTCGCGCCCGAGGTCATCACATCATCGACCAGCAGGACAGGGTGCCCGGCAATCCGGGCCGCCCGGCGCGGGTGAACGGCAAAGGCGCCTTGCAGGCTGGCAAAGCGGGCATCCCGGCTGCGGCCTTCCTGACTGCCGGTGTTGCGCTGTCGGATCAGAGCGTCCGGGCAATGCTCGAGCCCGGTTGCACGGGCCAGCGCCGCCGACAACAGGGCCGACTGGTTGTATTTGCGCCGCAGCATCCGCAGCCAGTGCAGCGGCACCGGCACCATCCCGGGCCGCAGCAAGGGTTGCGCCGCCCGCGCCAGCCAATCGCCGGCGGGACGCGCCATTTCCATCTGGTCGCCATGTTTCAAGGCCAGCACAATCTTGCGCGCATTGTCCTGATACAGCATGGCGGCGCGCCCTGCCTCCCACGGGCGGGCGATCTGCAGACAATCGTCGCAAAGCGCGGTGTCCTCCGGGTCGCCGGGCAGGGGCGCGCCGCATTTCCGGCAGGCAAGCCCGGTGATGAAGGGCGTTGTGCGCCAGCAATCGCCGCAAAGGCCGAAGTCTGTGGCCACCAGCGCCTTGCAGGTCATGCACTGCGGCGGGTAAAGCGCATGGATCAAGGCTTGCATCATGCCGGTCTGCCCCCAAAGATCACACCCATGGCCCACCCCCCGCTGACCGACCGACCGGCCCTGCTGCGCGCCCGCACCCGTGCGCTGCGGTCGCCTGAACCGGCCCTGTTCCTGCAGGACGAGGCGGTTGCCGAGGTTCAGGAAAGGCTGGAACTGGTTAACAGGACCTTTACGTCCGCCAGCGTGGTGACGGGTTTTCCGGCCCTGTGGCAGACGGCCCTGCCGCAGGCGCGCGTGGTCGAAGATGCCGAGGTGCTGGATCTGGCCCCCGCGACGCAAGATCTGGTGGTTCATGCGCTGGCGCTGCACTGGGCGGATGATCCGCTGGGCCAGATCATCCAGTGCCGCCGCGCCCTGCGCCCCGATGGCCTGTTCATCGGGCTGATGTTCGGCGGCCGCACCCTGCACGAACTGCGCAGCGCGCTGGCCGAGGCCGAGGCCGAGGTGTCGGGCGGCCTATCGCCGCGCGTGGTGCCCATGGGCGACATCCGCGATCTGGGGGCGCTGGTGCAGCGGGCAGGTCTGGCCCTGCCGGTGGCCGACAGCTTTACCCGCATCGTGCAGTATCGTGACCTGTTCCATCTGGCCGCCGACCTGCGCGCCATGGGGGAAACCAACGCCCTTGCCGCCCGCCTGCGCCGCCCGACACGCCGCGCCGTCTTTCTTCGGGCGGCGGAAATCCTGGCGCGCAGCTTCCCGGCCGAAGGTGGCCGCATTACCGCCACCTTCGAAATCGTCTGCCTTACCGGGTGGGCCCCGCACGAAAGCCAGCAACAACCCTTGCGCCCCGGATCGGCTGCCCAACGCTTGGCCGATGCCCTGAATGTGACCGAGCGTCCGTTGCCCACATCGTCTCAGGACGGTTGACCCCGGCGCATAACCCTTTATCTCCGCTAGGACTGCGCCCCCTAAGAAAGCGACATCATGCCGGATTCCCGCGAAGCCAAGGACGCCCTGCCCCCGAACGGGAACGGCGACGGCTTCCTCGCGGCGGGTCAGGGGCGGCTGGCCCACGCCCCCGCAGACCACCCGCCGGTGCGGCGGCCACGGATCGGGGTCTTGCTGGCCAACCTGGGCACGCCCGATGGCTATGACTACTGGTCGATGCGGCGCTACCTGAACGAGTTTCTCTCGGACAAGCGGGTCATCGACTACCCAAGCTGGAAGTGGCAGCCGCTGCTGCAACTGGTGATCCTGTCCAAGCGGCCGTTCTCCTCGGGGCACAACTACCAGGAAATCTGGAATCACGAGCTGAACGAAAGCCCGTTGATGACCATCACCAAGGCGCAGACCGCCCGGATTGCCGAAGCGATGGCCGCGCGGCACGGGGCCGATGTGATGGTCGATTTCTGTATGCGCTACGGCAACCCGTCCACCGAATCAAAGGTGCGCGCGATGGTTGATGCGGGCTGCGAGAAGATCGTGTTCTTCCCGCTGTATCCGCATTACGCCGGCGCGACCTCGGCCACCGCGAATGACCAGTTCTTCCGTGCGCTGATGCAGGAAAAACGGCAGCCGGCGGTGCGGACCGTGCCGGAATACTTCGACCATCCGCTTTACATCGACGCGCTGGCCCAGTCGGTTGAACGCGCTTGGAACAGCCTTGAACGCAAGCCCGATGTTCTGGTGGCCAGCTACCACGGGATGCCGAAGCGCTATCTGATGGAGGGTGACCCCTACCATTGCCAATGCGCCAAGACCACGCGGCTGTTGCGCGAACGGCTGGGTTGGGCGCCCGAAATGATCAACACCACCTTCCAGTCGGTGTTCGGCCCGGAAGAATGGCTGAAACCCTATACGGTGGATCATGTGGCCGAGCTGGCCCGTCAGGGCAAACAGCACATTGCCGTGATCGCACCGGCCTTCTCGGCCGACTGCATCGAAACGCTGGAAGAGATCAACGGCGAGATCCGCGAAAGTTTTGAACACGCGGGCGGCAAGGAATTCACATACATTCCCTGCCTGAACGACGATGCCGCCCATATCTCGGCCCTGGTCGCCGTGATCGAGGACAACCTGTCCGGCTGGCTGCGCCGCTGAAGCAGGCCCCGCGCGGCCCAGGTCAGAACCGACGCTGAATCGACCCTGCAGAAATGACAAAGGCGGCAGCTAGGCTGCCGCCTTTTCTTCGGTCAGACCGAAATCAGTTCGAAGCAGCAGCAGCCACCAGAACGAGCAGCAGCAGCGGGATGATGATGCCGCCGGCCGACGACGAGGTCTGAGCCTTGACGACTTCCGGTTCCATCACCGGCTCAACCATGCCGCCAGCGAACGACGACGTAGCAGCGGCCGAGAGCACAGCGGCGAGCGCGAGTTTCTTCATGTTAGCCTCCAGTTACGGCACACCATCGAGATTGCAGAGGCGACGGTATGCACCCAATTTTTTCCTCGTAACGCCCTCTAAGCAGCCGCAACGAAATTTTGCAATCCGGCTTGTTTCGTTGCAGCTTCGCCGGCGAAGGTATTGTCAAATTAGCAACACTTGCGTCCCGATCTTCACCATGTCGTACAGTTCTTCGACGTGTTCATTGTACAGGCCGATACAACCGTTCGATGATTTCCGGCCGATCTTGCGGGTATCGTGCGTTCCGTGGATTCGGTAATAGGTCCAGCTCAGATACATCGCGCGAGTGCCAAGCGGGTTATCCGGCGCACCGCCTTCAACCACATCGGGCCATTCGGGATTGCGTTCCTTCATCGAAGGCGTCGGGCGCCACGGCGGGTTCACCACCTTCTGCACCACCTCGGTCCGGCCACGGCGCGTCAGGTCTTCCGACAGCGGCACCGAGGTGGGATACAGCCGGTAAACCGACTGATCTTCCGACCAGAAATGCAGCGCGCGCGAGGTGATATCCACCAGAATCGCGCCCTTCTTGGTGTTGTCGAAGTACTGCTTCCAGTCCAGCATCCGGAAACTTGAGATATTGTTGCGGATCGTGCTGGACGCGGGCGGCGCGAATTCGGTGGTGCCGTCCTGGGCGCGGGCCGGAACGGTCAGCAGACCAGTCCCAAGGGCAGCGGCGGCCCCAAGAAACGCTCTGCGCGGAAGCCTTTCGGCAGTCATCATACACTCCTGACACATCGGATTTGGCGGGAAGTTACTCCTTCCGGCAGAAAGTCGCAAATCAAAGACCCGTCAACCCGCAAGTTCACGCAGACTTGGGTTTGCCTGTTGCCGGGGCTTTCGCTAAAGGGAGGGCGCAATTTGCCCGTCCGGGGCCCCCAATAGCTGGTGAAATGACATGAACAGACGCGCCCTTGTCCTGATGGCTCCCGCCCTGCTGGTTGCCGGCTGTGTGTCGGGCGGAGGCGGCGCGCAACTGGGCGCGGACGGCAAGCCGCTGCCCCGCGTCTATCAGATCACCCCCGCGGTCGCGGCCGAAATCCCCTATCGCCTGCTGGATGGCGTGAACGCGCTGCGGTCGGCCAAGGGCCTGCAGGCGATGGCGCTGAACCCCCAGCTCAACGCCGCCGCCGAAACCCATTCGCGCGACATGTCGGTGCAGAACCGCCCCTGGCACTTCGGTTCCGATGGCTCTTCGCCGCTCGTGCGGGTGCAGCGGGTGGGCTACACCGGCCGCCTGATGGGCGAGCTGATTTCGGAAACCTACCAGACCGAACTGGAAACCCTGTCCGCCTGGATGGCCCAGGCCGACACCCGCGCCGTGATTCTGGACCCCGCCGCCCGCGATCTGGGCTTTGCCTGGTTCCAGGAAAGCAACGGCAAGATCTGGTGGACGATGGTCACCGGCGGCTGATCCGCCGCCGCAAGATCAGGGGCTGACCGGCACGGGGGTTTTCAACGTGTCCGGTCGCCGTGCAACGCGCCTGAAATCGGGAAAGCCCGCCTTGGCATAAGACCGGGCGTCGGTCAGGGCGAAGCTGCCGAAGAACCGGTCAAGCCCGTAGGGCACAAGATCCACATCCGTCCAGTCGGCAATGATGCGGTCATAGGCCTGCCGCAGCACCGTGTTCACCGGGTCCAGCCCGGAAATCAGCACAAGCCCGGTGGGCTGGCAGTTCAGCACCGTGATCTTCAGATCGGGCCGGTAGTGTTGCAGGATCGGGATCAGCTTCCAGACATCCCCCGTCCAGGCGCCGCGCGGCAGGTTTTCCAGATCGCGGGTCAGCATCCCTTCGCCGAAGGGCACGCAGTCATGCAGGGCGATCACGCCTTCGGGGCGGCTGTGCGCCTCGGTATTGATGAAATCGCGCAGCAGGTATTCGAACAGGTGCAGCCCGTCGAGGAACGCGAAGGATACGCGAATTCCCAGCTTCTCAAGCACGCGCGAGGCGAAGAAATCATCGCTTTTCTGCTGGAACAACAACAGGCTGGGCTTCGGGCCGATCACATTGCTTTCAACCTTGAAGAACGGATCGACAGCGATCGTCGGGCCGCGGACGGGCGCGATGGTGCGCCCTGTCCGGCATCCGATTTCCAGATAACAGCCAAAGGCCATGACCCGGTGAACGGCATCCAGAAAGGCCAGGTAAGAGGGGCCGTCCACCCGGGGGAACCGGGTCTCGTCATCCATAACTCGTGCTCCACGACACCCGGATTTCCCGCCGGATCGTATGGCCGGCGGGGCTGCCGTCAAGGGCCTGCGCCCGCGATCAGGGCAGGATGTGGATCGGCGTTCCCGGCTTGATCATCGAATAGATGACCTCGATCTGCTTGTCGGTCACGGCCACACAGCCCGCCGTCCAGTCGCGCCGGTCAACTTTCCGTTTCGGCCCGCCATGAATGAAGATGTCGCCGCCCGGCAACTTGTTCATGCTCTTGGCATAGGCCCGGTCGGCCTCGTTCGGATATGATACCCGCAGCGACAGGTGATATTCCGAGTTCGGGTTCTTGTGGCTGATGTAATAGGTGCCTTCCGGCGTCTTGCCGTCGCCTTCGAACTGCTTGTGCCCGACCGGCGCAAAACCCAGCCCGATGTCATAGCTTTTCAGCACCTTGTCATTGTGCAGGAGATACATCTTGCGCTCTCCCTTGTGCACTTGGACCGAGGTCACCTCGGGGCCGTTGTACCGCTTGAACTTCGAACTTCCACAGCCCGCCAGTCCGACAAGGACCAGCAGGACCACAATGATCTTGAACGCCCGCATACTCGTTTCCGCCTGCTCTTTTTTCCGGTCTTAACCGAAAACCCGGGTCCGATCCAGCGATCAGAAACAAGGGCGACTCACGGATGTGTTATTGGCGGGAAAAGCGTGCGGCCAGCTCGACATGCACCGACCAGCGGAACTGGTCCACCACCTGCACCCAGTCCAGACGGTAGCCGGCTTCGGTCAGCGTTCGCGCATCGCGGGCAAAGGTGGCCGGGTTGCAGGACACCATGGCAATCACCGGCACGGTGCTGGCCGCCAGCCGCGCCGCCTGCGCCTCGGCCCCGGCCCGCGGCGGGTCGATCACCACCGCGTCCAGCCCCTTCATCTCATCCGCTTCCAGCGGGCGGCGGAACAGGTCGCGCGTTTCGACGGTGATCCGTTTCAGCCCCGGCGTCAGGCGGGCGGCGCGGTCCAGCGCGGCCGTCAGGCCAGCGTCGCCTTCCACCGCGTGAACCTCGGCCCGGGCGGCCAGCGGCAGGGAAAAGGTGCCCAGGCCGCAGAACAGATCGGCCACCCGCCGGGCCGGACCCACCGCCTCTTGCACCGCGGCGACCAGCGCCGATTCCCCGGCCTCGGTCGCCTGCAGGAACGCGCCCGGCGGCAGCGCAACCCGCGCGGCCCCCACCTGCACCATCGGCTCGGCCCGCAGGGCAACCGTCTCGCCTTCCCAGGTCAGCCGGGCCAGCGCGAATTGTTCGGCCAGCCGCGCAAGGTCCATCCGCAGCGCGGCATCGGCCGGCTTGCCGCCGCTGACGGCCACATCCAGCCCGCCCAGGCTGCGCGTCACCGTCAGTTGCACCTCGGCGCTGCGCGATCCGCCAAGGGACACCAGCGCCTCAAGCGCGGGAAGACCGGCCATCAGGTCAGGGTGCAGCAACCGGCACTGCGGCACCGGAATCACCAGATCGCGACCCCGGGCATGGAACCCCATCAACACGCCGCCCTTGGTGCGCCGCCCCGACAGCGTGGCCCGCCGCCGCGACGCCGGGGGCGATGTCAGCACCGGCCCGCGAAACGGCGCCGCCAGCCCCTGCTGGGCCAGCGCCTGCGCCACAACGCCCTGTTTCCACCCGGCCAGAAAACTGTCCGAGACATGCTGCAACTGGCAGCCACCGCAACTGCGGGCATGAGCGCAGGGCGGGCGCACGCGGTCGGGACTGGGGGTGACGATCCGCACCTCCTCAAGCCGGTCACCGCGCAATTCGCCTTCGGCCACCTCGCCGGGCAACAGGCCCGCCGCGAAGATCGGGCCATCAGGCCCCGGCGCAACCCCATCGCCCAGATGGCCCAACCGTTCGACGGTAATCCTCACTCAGCCGCCTCCGCCTCGTCATCGGTGCCGATGAAGCCCCCCGACTGCCGCTGCCAGTAGCGCGCATAAAGCCCGCCCTGCGCCAGCAATTCGGCATGGCTGCCCTGTTCCACGATCCGGCCCGCATCCAGCACGACGATCCGGTCCATCTCCGCAATGGTCGACAGCCGGTGCGCAATCGCCAGCACCGTCTTGCCCTGCATCACCCGCTGCAAGGCGGTCTGGATGCTGGCCTCAACCTCGCTGTCCAGGGCCGATGTCGCCTCATCCAGCACCAGAATCGGCGCATCCTTCAGGAAGGCCCGCGCCAGCGCGATGCGCTGCCGTTGCCCGCCAGACAGTTTCACCCCGCGCTCGCCCAGATGCGCCTCATATCCGCTGCGCCCCTGATGATCGCGCATCCGCAAGATGAATTCATGCGCCTCGGCCGCTTCGGCGGCGGCAAACAGCTCGGCCTCGGTGGCATCGGGGCGGCCATAAAGAATGTTCTCGCGGGCTGATCGGTTGAACATCGCGGTTTCCTGCGTGACCATCCCGATCTGCCGCCGCAGGCTTTCCTGCGTGACGCCGCGCACATCAATGCCATCAATCAGCACCCGGCCCTTTTCAGGATCGTAAAGCCGCAGCAACAGCGAGACGAGCGTCGATTTCCCCGCCCCCGAAGCACCGACGATGCCGATCTTTTCGCCCGGCTGAACGGTCAGCGTCAGGCCGTCCACGCCGCCATGCCCGTCGCCGGTCTTGCGGCCATAGGCAAAACTGACGCCTTCCATGCGGATTTCGCCCCGCACGCGCGGCAACTCGGTCGCATCCGGCGCATCGGCCAGCGTATAGGGCGCGGTCAGTGTGCGGATGCCATCCTCGACCTCGCCCAGATTGCCGAAGATCGACATCAGGCTGAACGACACCCAGCCGGTCATCTGCGCCAGCCGGAACGAGATTGCCCCCGCCGCGGCAATTCCGCCCGCGCTGGCCTGGCCATGCGAATACAGCCAGACCGTGGTGCCCACCAGCGCCACTGGCAGCGTGCCCGCCAGCAGCATCAGCCAGAACCGGAACCATGAAGACACGATGCCATAGCTGATCGCGCTGTCGCGAAAGCCCTCCATCGCCTCCAGCGCCACCCGGTCCTCATGCCCGGATGAGGCAAACAGCTTCACCGTCTTCATGTTGGTGACGGTATCCACGATCTGCCCCGCCACCATGGCCCGCGCCGCCGCCCGCGCCCCGCTGGCCTTGCGCACCTTGCGCAGAAAGCCGCGGATGAAGGCGATATAGGCGATCACCCAGATCACCAGCCCCGCCGTGGCCCAGCCCGAAATCGCCGCCATCAGCGCCACCGATCCCAGCACCGAGGCCAGGCCGAAGGCCACCGTTTCCACGCAGCCCGAAACCACGTCGGTCGCCGCCCGCGCCGTCTGCATCTGCTTTTGCGCGATGCGGCCGGCAAAATCGTTGTCGAAGAACGTCACCGCCTGCCCAATGGTCCAGCGGTGCAGCCGCGACAGGATCAGCGGAAACAGGTTCGGCTCGATGGTGATCGAGGTGGCGCTGGTGTTCAGCCCGAACACCAGCGGCCGCGCGATCAGGTAGAACAGCGCAAACCCGATGAACAGCGTGCCATGCAGGCCGAACACCTGCGCGGGTTCAGCGGAATTCGCCGCGTCGATCACCATGCCCAGCAGCGTGGCCGACACCGCCTCCAGCGACCCGGCCATTGCCGACCAGAACGTCGCCCACAGGATGCCGGGCCAGGCCCCGCGCAGGGCCCAACGGAAGAAGGGCCCCATCTGCCCGGGCGGGTTTTCCGTGGCCCGGGCAAAGGGGGCGATGCTTGGTCCCAATCTCATTCTGTCCGTCTCACTCCGCGGCCTCTTCGGCGTCTTCGCCCAGGAAACCACCCGACTGCCGCGCCCAGAACCGCGCGTAAAGCCCGTTCTTCGCCAGAAGCTCGGCGTGCTTGCCTTCCTCGGCAATATGGCCGCCATCCAGCACGACAATCCGGTCCATCGCCGCGATGGTCGAAAGCCGGTGCGCGATCGCGATCACCGTCTTGCCCTCCATCACGCCGTAAAGCGCCTCCTGGATGGCCGCCTCGGCTTCGCTGTCCAGGGCCGAAGTCGCCTCGTCCAGAATCAGGATCGGTGCGTCCTTCAGGATTACCCGCGCCAGTGCCACCCGCTGCCGCTGCCCGCCAGACAGCTTGACCCCGCGTTCGCCCACATGCGCGTCATAGCCCTTGCGTCCTTCGGGATCTTCCAGCGTCAGAATGAAATCATGCGCTTCGGCCTGCTTCGCCGCCGCAATCATCGCCTCTTCGCCGGCATCGGGGCGGCCATACAGGATGTTCTCGCGCACGGAACGGTGCATCAGCGACGAATCCTGCTGCACCATGCCGATCTGCAAGCGCAGGCTTTCCTGCGTGACGTGCGCGATGTCCTGCCCGTCAATCAGGATGCGGCCGCTTTCGCAGTCGTAGAACCGCAGCATCAGCTTGACCAAGGTCGACTTGCCCGCCCCCGACCGGCCGATCAGCCCGATCTTCTCGCCCGGCCGCACGGTCAGCGACACGTCCTGCAACCCGCCGGACCCACGGCCATAATGGTGGCTGACGCCCTGAATCTCGACCTTGCCCTTCTGGAAATCCAGCCGTTTCGCCTGCGGGGCATCGACCAGCGTCACCGGCTGGGCGATGGTTTCCATCCCTTCCTGCACAACACCCAGCGCCTGCACCAGCGAGGTAAACGCCCACATGATCCAGTAGGTCATGTTGTTCAGCCGCAGCACCAGCGCCGTCGCCGCCGCCACCGTGCCCGCCGTGGCCGATCCCTGCACCCAAAGCGCCACCGCCCAGCCGGTGACCGAAACGATCAGAAAGCCGTTCAGCAGCGTCAGCGCCAGATCCATCTTGGTGACGATCCGCATTTCCTGCGCAAAGGTGCTGCGGGCATGTTCGATGGCCTCTTTCGCATAGGCCAGTTCCTGATCGTGATGCGCGAAGAGCTTGACCGAATGGATGTTGGAATAGGCATCCACCACCCGCCCCGTCACCGCCGACCGCGCATCCGAGCTGGCCTTCGACGCCGGACCGGCGCGCCGCACCGTCCAGCGCACCAATGCGCCATAGAGCAGGAACCAGATCACCAGCGGCAGCAGAAGCCGGGGGTCGGCATCGGCAAGCATGATGCCGGCGCCAATCACCGTGACGCTTGCAAAGGCCATGGCATCAAAGGTCTGGAACACCGCATCGCCCGCCGCGGGCGGCGTCTGCATGATCCGGTTGGCAATCCGCCCGGCGAAATCACCCTCGAACCAGCCAACGGGCTGACGGATCACATGGCGGTGCGACCGCCAGCGGATCATCGTGCCGAAGTTCGGCAGAATGGTGTTGTGCAGCAGCGCCACGTTGCCAACCAGGATCATCGGCCGCAGCACCAGCACCGCCAGCGCGACCAGCCCCACCTCGACCCCGTGGTCGGCCAGAAACGCCGCCGGCCCGGTGGCCGCCATCAGGTCGATCAGCCGGCCCAGATACCACAGCAGCGCCACATCGGCGAAGGCCGCCACAACCGACAGCACAGCCGTAACCGCAAAAACCTTGCGGAACGGGCGCATGTATTCGGCCAGAAAGGGCCACAGCTTGCGTGGCGGGGTATCGGTCTGCTCGTAAGGACCATAAGGGTCCACGAGGTTTTCAAAGAAGGAAAACATGGGGGAAGCTCCAGAACTTCAGCAAACATGGAATGGCTTGGCGGCGAAAGACAGGCCGCCCGAACGGGTTTCGAACCTGTCAGGTCAGGTTTCGGTTATTCCCGTTCTCCATGTCGCTTTCCTTCTGTTTGCTCGCTGAAGTCGTAGCGCGGATTTTCCGGCTTGTCACGCCGAAAGCGGCGCGCACCGGCAGGGTCAGCGCAGCAGATCGTTCTTTCCAGCGCGCAGACCACCCGCAAGCCATTGGCTTTCCAGCTCTTTCAGCCGGCGCCCCAAAGCCGCGCCCGCCAGTGGTGCCAGATCGGCGGCGCTGACCGGAAACCGCGCGATTGCCCCGCGCGCCACCTCGGCCTGCCATCCGTCCGGCGGCGGCACCCCAAGGCTTGCCGCCCGCGCCAGCACGGCATCGGCCCCGCCATCCGCCCCCAGACGCCAGCCCAGCGCCGCCGGTCCGTCCGTGCCGCTAAGCGCCGCGCGCAAGGCCGCCAGATCGCGCGCCTCGGCCCGCGACAGACGCAGCGCCTCGGTCACATCCTCGCCCCCCAGCACCGCCAGCCGCCGCAGCCAGCGGATCGGCTCTGACCCCTCCAGATGCACCAGCGGCGCCAGCATCCGCGGGTCGGCCCCCGGCAGAACCTGCGCCAGCACGCCCGCCGCCGCCATCGCCGCAACCGAAGGCGCCGGGTCGGGCGCGGCCAGCAGCTTGCGCATCTCTGCCCCGATCCGTTCGCGCGAAAGCGTCTCTATTCCTGCGGAAAGGGCCGCACAGGCCGCCAGCCCCTCGGCATCCAGGCCCTGATCGGGGTCGCCATATTGCGCGTGAAACCGGAAGAACCGCAGGATGCGCAGATAGTCTTCCCTGATCCGCGCTTCGGCGTCGCCGACAAACCGGACCAGCCGCGCCCGCAGGTCAGGCAAGCCACCAAGCGGATCAATCACCGCCCCGCTGCGATCAGCATAAAGCGCGTTCATGGTGAAATCGCGCCGGGCGGCGTCTTCCTCGATCCGGGTCGAAAAGGCCACCACCGCGCGCCGCCCGTCGGTTTCCACATCGCGGCGGAAGGTCGTTACCTCATGCGGCACGCCCTTGGCGATGATCGTCACCGTGCCGTGGTCAATGCCGGTCGGCACAACCCGAAATCCGGCCTTTTCCGCAATAACAGACACTGTTTCAGGCCGCGCATCGGTGGCAATGTCCACATCGGCCACCGGCACGCCCAGCAGCGCATTGCGCACGCAGCCGCCAACGAACAGCGCCCGGTGACCAACGGTTTCCAGCGCCGTGCACAGCGCCTGCGTCCCCTCATGCGCCAGCCAGTCGCCCGCTACCTTCATTCCGCCGCCCGCTCTGCCAGCCCGCGCAGGATGCGCGCCGTGGCGCCCCAGATGTAATACGGCCCCCAGGGCACCGCATAGTAGCGCCGCACCTGCCCCTGCCAACGCCGCCCTTCGATGGCATAGCGGCTGCGGTCCAGCACATGCGCCAGCGGAACCGAGAACACCTCTTCAACTTCACCCGGCTCAGGCGCCGGGGTGAAGGGCTGCCGCACCAGCGCAAGGATCGGCGTTACCCTGAAGCCGGTCACCGTTTCATGCGCCGGCAGGGCGCCAAGGATTTCAACCGCGTCGGGGGGCAGCGCCACCTCTTCCCGGGCTTCCCGCAGGGCAGTGGCTTCAAGGCTGGCGTCGGTCTGGTCCTGCTTGCCGCCGGGCAGGGAAATCTGCCCCGGGTGGTGCTTCAGATGCGACGCGCGCTTGGTCAGGATCAGCCGCGCGCCCTGCGGAACGGGCTGCACCGCCACCAGCACCGCCGCGGGCCGCAACTTGCGGCCTTCAGGCAGGCGGATGGCGGGGTTCAGGTCAAAGTCGGACGATTCGCCCGCGGGGCGTGCCAAGGCACGGCGCAGGCGGGCTTCGTCATCCATTCTTGCCCTCAAAGCCCAGCGTCTTGGGGTCCAGCTCGTAATGCGCGCCGCAGAACTGGCAATCGGCCGTCACCATGCCATGCGCCGCCGTCATCTTGGCAATGTCCTTCTGGCTGTAGATCGACATGGTGTTACGCACCTTGTCTTCCGAACAGGAACAGCCAAACCGGACCGGCTGCGCATCGAACACGCGCGGCCCTTCTTCATGGAACAGCCGCACCAGCAGTTCGGTCGGCGCCACCGTCGGGCCGATCAGCTCCATCTCTTCAACCGTATCCAGCAGCAGGTTGGCGCGGTTCCAGTCTTCCGACGCCGCGCCCGACAGGATGTCGGCATGTGTCAGCAGCCCGCCCTCGCCCGAACCGCCTTCCGCGGCAACGCCCCCCGTCTGCGGCATGTGCTGCAGCATCACCCCACCGCCCCGCCAGTGCGAGACGCGGCCGGGTTCGGTGCTTTGGCCGAAGCTCAGCGAAAACCGGGTCGGAATCTGCTCGGACTGGGCAAAATACGTCTCTGCACAGGCAGAAAGGCTGCCCCCGGCAATGGGGGTAAAGCCCTGATAGGGCACCATGCCTTCGCCCTGATCCAGCATCACCGCCAGATAGCCGGCCCCGATCTGGCTGAACGGCTGGGCGGTCAGATCCAGCGCCTCGGCGTCATAGCTGGCATAGGCGCGGATGCGGGCCGGTTCACCATCGGCCTGCGGGCCATAGTAATCGGTCGCAATCAGCCGGGCCGGGCCGTTACCGCGAATCTGCAGGCTCAGTTTCCAGCGCAGCTTGATCGCCTGACCGATCAGCGCGGTCAGCAGCGCCGCCTCGGCCACCAGCGCCTCGATCAGCGGCGGGTAGTCATGCTGTTTCAGAACCTGCTCCAGCACCCCGTCAAGGCGGGCCACCCGTCCGCGAATACCGGACTGGTCAAGCTGGAACGGCAGGACGGTATCGTCCCAGGCGAGTTGTGCGCCAAGCGTCATCGGGGGGTTTCCTTGCACGGCCATGTCTGGCAATCCGTGGCTATATAGAGGCACCGACCTTCCGCACCAAGAGGCCCCCTATGATCCGTCGTTATGGTGAGCCGGTTCGTCCGGGGCAAAGATACCGCCGCCGCCCCGGTGTCTATGCCATCCTGCTGGACGGCGATCAGTTGCTGGCCACCCATCAGGCAGAGCCGATTCCAGAATACCAGCTTCCCGGCGGCGGCATCGACAAGGGCGAACACCCCATCGCCGCCCTGCACCGCGAGGTGTTTGAGGAAACCGGCTGGTCGATCCGCATTGATCGCCGCCTGGGCACCTACCGACGCTTTACGTACATGCCAGAGTATGACCTGTGGGCAGAAAAGGTATGCACGATCTACCTGGCGCATCCCGTGCTGCGCCGGGGCCCGCCGACCGAGGCCGGGCATACCGCCGTCTGGCTGCCGGCGCATCAGGCGGTGGGCGTGCTGTCCACCCCCGGTGATCGGGCCATGCTGGCGGGACTGCTGGGCTGATCGCGAAACAGCAGGATCAGGCCTGACACATCATCCGGCAGCCGGTCGGTGCCCGCGTGGCGGGCCAGATCCCAGACCAGCGATTCCAGCAGCGCCGGACCGTCCAGATCGGCCAGACGCGCCAGCATCTGTGCAAGCCCGTCTTCCCCCAGTTCGGCACCGCCCTTGCCGGGACATTCGGTGATGCCGTCCGACATCAGGAACAGCCGGTCGCCCGGCCGCAGGGTCACTTGGGTATCCTCATACCCCGCGCCGGAAATCAGCCCCACCGGCAGGCCGCCGGCACCGACACGCTCAACCCCGCCATCGGCGCGCAACAGCACCGGATGCGGATGCCCCGCCTGCGCCAGCCGCGCCACCCCGGTTTCCAGATCCAGCTCGGCATAGGCCATGGTGAAGTACTGTTCGACCTGCAGCTCTTCCAGCATCAGGCGGTTGAATTCAGCCATCAGCCGCGCCGGCGACCGCACCGCCCGCCCGCCATCTGGCAGCGCCTGAAAGGCAAGGTTCTGGTCGGGCGACGCGCCGGACAGATAGCCCGCCAGCCGCGCCGTCATCATGGCCGAGGCCACGCCATGCCCCGAGACATCAACCGAATAGACGGCGATCCGCCGATCATCCAGCGCGAAGCAGCCGACCAGATCACCCCCCACCCGGCCCGCGGACCGGATCATCAGGCTGACCGTGGCCCGGCCGAAATCGCGGAACCTGTCGCGCACCAGCGTCTGTTGCAGCTTCCGCGCCTCGATCAGATCACGGTCCAGCGAATCATACAGCCGCTGCAATTCTTCCAGGGTCTGGGCGACCACACGGTTCTTTTCCACCAGTTCCGCCTGCATCGAGATGATCCGCATCCCGGCCCGCAGCCGGGCCCGCAACTCCTCGCTGCTCACGGGCTTGGGAACGAAATCATCGGCCCCGGCTTCCAGACCATCGGCGATTTCCGATGTTTCGGATTTTGAGGTGAGCAGGATGAAATACCCGTATCCGTCGCGCGGAAGCGCCCGGAATCGTTTGCAGAACTCCACGCCGGTCATGCCGGGCATCATCCAGTCGCTGATCACAACATCAACGGCAACCGCTGAACACAGCGCCAGCGCCTCTTCGGCCGAGGCGGATTGCATCACCTCATACCCCCAGCGGCGCAGGTACATGGCCAGAAGCTGCCGCTGCGCGCGGCTGTCATCCACCACCAGCACCCGCGCCGGCAGACCGGGGGTTTCGCTGGCCAGGTGGCCCTGCCGCCTTGGGTTCTGATCCTGCGCCATCTGCTGTCCGCTGCTGTTTCACGGCCGACAGTGGCGGCGGCAGGTTAAGCGGCGGTGAAGCGTAAAATTGCCCGCGTCCGGCCTGCGCGGGCTTACCGCTTGTTAATCGACAGATGGAAGCCTTGGCGCGGGGTGTGCGGGCAGGGGATGCCATGATCGACTGGGACAGACTGAACGAATTGCGCGGCGAGATCGGCGATGACGATCTGGCCGAGGTTGTCACCGTGTTTCTGGAAGAGGCGGATGATGTTGTCCGCCGCATTGCCGCCGGCCAATCCGCCGGGCTTGAGGCTGATCTGCATTTCCTGAAGGGCAGCGCGCTGAACCTTGGCCTTTCCGATCTGGCCATGCTGTGCCAGTCGGGCGAAAAGCTGGCCGCTGCGGGCCGGGGAAATCAGGTCAACCTGCCCCGCGTCGCCAGCCTGTATGAGGCTTCGAAACGCCGCTTTCTGGGCGCACTGGCCCAGGGCAGTGCCGCCTAGATCAGGAATTCGGCCAGCGCTTCGTCATTGGTGATGTCGCGATAGCTGAAATCTGCGGCGTCCATCCGGCCGGTGAAATGGGCAAAGTTCTCGGCCCTCTTGGTTTCGATCCCGATCAGGACCGAGCCGAAGTTCCGCGCCGATTTCTTCAGGTATTCAAAGCGGGCGATGTCGTCTTCCGGGCCCAGCATCGACAGGAATTCGCGCAATGCGCCCGGCCGCTGCGGCATTCGCAGGATGAAGTATTTCTTCAGCCCGGCGTAGCGCTGTGCGCGTTCCTTCACTTCCGGCAACCGCTCAAAATCGAAGTTGCCGCCCGAGGTGACGCAGACCACCGTCTTGCCCCGGATCTGCGACGCAATCTCGGGCAAGATGTTCACCGACAGCGCACCTGCCGGTTCCAGCACGATGCCTTCGACGTTCAGCATTTCAAGCATGGTCACACAGACCCGGTCTTCCGGCGCCAGATGCACCTGTTCGGGACGCACCCAATCCAGCCGGCGCCAGGTCAGATCGCCCAGCCGGGCCACGGCCGCGCCATCGACAAAGCTGTTCACACGTGGCAGCTTGACCGGGCCGCCGTGTTCCAGCGCCGCCATCAGGCTGGCCCCGCCCAGCGGTTCGACGAACTGGAACCGCGTGTCGGGCGCCACATCGCGCAAGTATCCCGTCACGCCCGAGGCCAGACCGCCACCGCCCACCGGCAGCACCACCACATCGGGGGCGCGGCCAAGCTGTTGCAGCATTTCCACCGCCACGCTGGCCTGCCCTTCGATCACGTCGGGGTCGTCGAACGGGGCCAGGAAATGCGCGCCCCGCTCATGGCACCAGCTTTGCGCGGCGGCCAGCGTCTGGTCGAAATAGTCGCCTGTCAGTTCCACCGTGACATTCGGCCCGCCGAAGATACGGGTCTTGTCGATTTTCTGCTGCGGGGTTGTCACCGGCATGAAGATCGTGCCCTGCACGCCGAAATGCCGGCAGGCAAAGGCCACGCCCTGCGCGTGGTTGCCCGCACTGGCGCAAACGAACTGCCCCTGCCCCGGGTTTTTCGCCCGCACCTTGCGCATGGCGTTGAAGGCACCACGCAGCTTGTAGCTGCGCACCGGCGTCAGATCCTCGCGCTTCAGCCAGATATCGGCCTGATAGCGCGCGGACAGGTGTTCGTTGCGTTGCAACGGGGTTTCCGGGAACAGGTCACGGATGGCTTCGGTGGCGGCGCGGGCAAGGCTGGGAAAATCGGTCATGCGGGCGACCCTACAGCGCCCCGCCGGCGGGGCCAACTGGTCTTGTTTGCCGGGCCGAAACCCAATAGACGCGCAGGCAAGAATTCAGTGCAGGAGCGGCAGATGCTGAAGCCGAAGAAAGTCGTCCTCGCCTATTCGGGCGGCCTCGATACCTCGATCATCCTGAAATGGCTGCAGACCGAATATGGCTGTGAAGTGGTGACCTTCACCGCCGATCTGGGCCAGGGCGAAGAGCTGGAGCCAGCCCGCAAGAAGGCCGAGCTTATGGGCATCAAGCCCGAGAACATTCACATCGTCGATGTGCGCGAAGAATTTGTCCGCGACTTCGTGTTCCCGATGTTCCGCGCCAATGCGCTGTATGAAGGGCTGTATCTGCTGGGCACCTCGATCGCGCGCCCGCTGATCAGCCAGCATCTGGTGCGCATTGCCCATGAAACCGGCGCCGATGCCGTGGCCCATGGCGCCACCGGCAAGGGCAACGATCAGGTTCGCTTCGAACTGTCCGCCGCCGCGCTGGACCCCGCGATCAAGGTCATCGCGCCCTGGCGGCTGTGGGATCTGACCAGCCGCACCCGGCTGCTGGAATTTGCCGAGGCGAACCAGATTCCGATCGCCAAGGACAAGCGCGGCGAAGCGCCGTTCAGCGTGGATGCGAACCTGCTGCACACCTCGTCGGAAGGGCGCGTGCTGGAGAATCCGGCCGAGGAATTCCCCGATTACGTTCTGCAGCGCGTGGTGCCGCCGGAACAGGCCCCCGATCAGGCCGAGATGGTGGAAATCACCTTCGAAAAGGGCGATGCCGTGGCGATCAACGGCGAACGCTTGTCGCCCGCCACCATTCTGACCCGGCTGAACGAACTGGGCGGCAAGCATGGCGTGGGGATTCTGGACCTGGTGGAAAACCGCTTCGTCGGGATGAAGTCGCGCGGCGTTTACGAAACCCCCGGCGGCACCATCCTTCTTGAGGCGCATCGCGGGATTGAACAGATCACGCTGGACAGCGGCGCGGGCCACCTGAAAGACAGTATCATGCCGCGCTATGCCGAGCTGATCTACAACGGCTTCTGGTTCAGCCCCGAGCGTGAGGCGCTGCAAGCCCTGATCGACAAGACGCAGGAACATGTGACCGGCACGGTCCGGGTGAAGCTGTACAAGGGCAGCGCCCGCACCGTGGCCCGCTGGTCGGACCATTCGCTTTACAGCGAAAAGCACGTCACGTTTGAAGAAGACGCCGGCGCCTATGACCAGAAGGATGCCGAAGGGTTCATCCGCCTGAACGCCCTGCGTCTGAAGCTGATCGCAACGCGCAACGCACGGTTCGGCTGAACCTTGCGCTTGCAGCCGGGCCCCGCTTGGTGGCCCGGCAACCGTTGCATATGTGTCACCTTTGATGGGCCGGAATCCGCAGGCGTTGGCCTGCGGTCTTGTTTTCTTGGGGATGACCCTCTACCTCAGCGCGTATGAATTTCTGTTTAGTGAGTGCGACAAGATGAAACGTTCCATCTCCCTCCTCCCCCTCACCGCTGCTCTTCTGGTCTCGGCCGCTGCCCCTGTGATGGCCGGCGGTATGGCTGAGCCTGTGATGGAGCCGGTGATCACCCCGGTGCCGGAAACCCCCGCCGAAGTTGAAGCCTGGTCGGGCCTCTACGTCGGTGCCACGCTTGGTTATGCCTTCAACGGCGATGACCGTCTTGGCATCCGCGATGTGGCCAGCGGCGAATTCCTTGGCGATGCCGACAACCTGAAGGTTTCCGGCGCGAATGCCGGCCTGCGGATCGGCTATCGTTGGCAGACCGGCAATTGGGTAATCGGGCCGGAACTGGGCTACGAAGGCGGCGATATTTCGGACACCGTGACGGCGACCGTCGCGAATGTCGAATACACCGGCGAATCCCAGGTCAACAGCCTGCTCGCCCTGCGCCTGAAGACCGGCTATGTCGCCCAGCCCGACCTGATGGTTTTCGGCACCCTTGGCGTCGGCCGTGCGGATGTTGACTATCGGCTGAATGGCCTTGTCGGCGACTACAAGACCACGGGCTACATCCTGGGTCTGGGCGTTGAAAAGATGCTGAGCACCGACTGGTCGCTGACCGGCGAACTGGAATATGTCGGCCTTGGCAAGGAAGAGCGCATTTTCGAGGATATCTCGACTCAGGCGACTCCGTCCTACACCAACGTCAAGGTTGGTCTGAACTATCGGTTCTGATCGGCCCGCGCCGCGTTTCGGCGGCTGAAATCAAGGCGCGCACATCGCGGGATGTGCGCGCTTTTTTGTTGGTTCTCCACAAGATAAAGTCGTGTTACCATTCCGCGATGCAACCGGAAGAGGACATGGCCATGCTTTTCCTGAAACAGATTGCCCAGCCTCTTGTCGTGATCGCCTGCGGTCTGACGCCTGCCTTTGCAGGCGGTCTTGCCACCGCACCCGAACCCGCCGCCCCCGTGGCCGCGCCCGCAGAAGACTGGGCCGGGCTCTATGCCGGCGCCACACTTGGCTATGGCTTCAATGGCGATGACCGGCTTGGCATCCGCGATGCGATCAGCGGCACCCTGCTGGGAGATGCCGGTGACATCTCGGTTTCGGGCGCAGAGGCCGGGCTTCGGATCGGCTATCGCTGGCAGCGCGGCGGGCTGGTGTTCGGCCCGGAACTGGGCTTCACCGCCGCAGACATTTCCGACAGCGCAAGCGGCGTGGTCGATGGGGTGGCCTATACCGGCGAATCCACGGTAACGGACCTTCTGGCCCTTCGCTTCAAGACCGGCTTTGTCACCGAAAATGACCTGCTGATCTTTGGAACCCTTGGCGTTGCACGCGCCAGCATCGATTACCGGCTGAACGGTCAGGCCGCCGACTACAAGACGACCGGCTATATCGCCGGGCTTGGCGTCGAGAAGGCGATCAATACCGACTGGTCGCTGACGGGCGAGCTGGAATACATCAGCCTGGGCAAGGAAACCCGCACCTTCGGCCCCGTCACCACAGAGGCAACCCCCAGCCACACCAGCGTGAAGGTTGGCCTGAACTATCGCTTCTAGCCTGACGAAACGGCCGCCTACCCCACCTTGCAGGCGGCCATCACGGCCATGTTCAGGATGTCGTTCACCGTGGCCCCGGTCGAACAGATCTGGATCGGCTTGGTCACGCCGGTAAGGATTGGCCCGATCACGGTGGCCCCCGCCATTTCCTGCATCAGCTTGACCGAGATCGAGGCCGAGTGCCGCGCCGGTACCACAAGAATGTTCGCGGGGCCCGTCAGCCGGCAGAACGGATAGGCCGCCATTCGCTGCATGTTCAGCGCCACGTCCACCGTCATCTCGCCATCGAATTCAAAGCTGACGCCGCGCTTTTCCAGCACGGAACAGGCGCGGTGCATCTTGGTGGCGCGTTCGCTGACCGGATAGCCGAAGGTCGAGAAGCTGACAAAGGCCACCCGCGGTTCCAGCCCAAGGTTCTGGGCCACGCCGGCGGCCTTGGTGGCGATGGTCGCCAGATCTTCCTCATCCGGCCATTCATGCACCAGCGTGTCGGCGATCAGCACGATCCGCCCCTTGTGCAGCAAGGCCGTCACCCCCACCGCCCCGGCCGTGGCCGACGCGTCGAAAACGGTGTTGATCAGGTTCAGCACATGGGCCGACTTGCGCGTGGCGCCCGTCACCAGCCCGTCCCCGTGCCCATGCGCCAGCATGAGCGAGGCGAAGACATGCCGGTCACGCGCCGCCAGCCGGTGAATGTCTTCCCGGTCATGGCCCTGCCGTTGCAGGCGCTGATAGAGAAAGTCCTTGTAGGCATCGAGGTGGCGGGAATTGCCGGCGTTGACGATCTCAAGCTCGCGCACGGCATCGCCCAGGCCGACCGATTCAAGTTTGTCCTTCACATCCTGATCGCGGCCCACCACCAGCGCCTTGCCCAGACCGCTGCGCTGCCAGGCCACGGCCGCCCGCAGCACGCGCGGATCGTCGCCTTCGGCAAAGATCATCCGGGCCTGCGCCTGCCGCGCGCGGGCATGGATGCCCTGCAACAGCGTCGCGGTCGGGTCCATCCGGGCCTTCAGCCCGGCTTCATAGGCCTTCATGTCGATGATCGGGCGGCGGGCCACGCCGGTATCCATGCCCGCCTTCGCCACGGCGGGCGGAATGGTGTAGATCAGCCGCGGATCGAACGGCGTGGGAATGATGTAATCCCGGCCAAAGCTCAGCTTGCGGCCATAGGCCATGGCCACCTCATCCGGCACGTCCTGCCGCGCCAGGGCGGCCAGCGCGCGGGCGCAGGCGATCTTCATCTCGTCGTTGATGGCACGGGCGTGAATGTCCAGCGCCCCACGGAACAGGTAGGGAAAGCCCAGAACGTTGTTCACCTGGTTGGGGTAATCGCTGCGCCCGGTTGCCACGATGGCATCGGCCCGCACGGCATGAGCCTCTTCCGGGGTGATTTCCGGGTCGGGGTTCGCCATGGCAAAGATCACCGGGTTTTCCGCCATGCTGCGCACCATTTCGGGCGTCACGGCCCCCTTGGCGCTGACGCCCAGGAACACATCGGCGCCAACCATCGCCTCTTCCAGCGTGCGCAGGTCGGTTTTCACCGCATGGGCCGATTTCCACTGGTTCATGCCATCGGTGCGGCCCTGCCAGATGACGCCCTTGGTATCGCACATGATGCAGTTTTCATGCCGCGCGCCCATGGATTTCAGAAGTTCCAGGCAGGCAATGCCCGCCGCCCCCGCGCCGTTCAGCACGATCCGGCAATCCTCGATCTTCTTGCCGGTGATCTCCAGCGCGTTGATCATGCCGGCCGCGCAGATCACCGCGGTGCCGTGCTGATCATCGTGAAACACCGGAATGTCGCAGATTTCCTTGAGCCGGCTTTCGATGATGAAGCACTCGGGCGCCTTGATGTCTTCAAGATTGATGCCGCCGAAGGTGCAGCTCATCAGGTGGACGGCCTTGATGATTTCGTCCGGGTCTTCGGTGTTCAGCTCGATGTCGATGGCGTTCACATCGGCGAACCGCTTGAACAGCACCGCCTTGCCTTCCATCACCGGCTTGCCTGCCAGCGCGCCCAGATTGCCCAGCCCCAGAATGGCGGTTCCGTTCGACACCACCGCCACCATGTTGCCCTTGACCGTATAGTCATAGGCCGTCTCGGGCCGCTCGGCGATGGCCAGCACCGGCACCGCCACGCCCGGGCTGTAGGCCAGGCTCAGGTCGCGCTGCGTTGCCATCGGCTTTGACGCGACGATTTCGTATTTTCCGGGGGTCGGTTCGAAATGATACAGCAGCGCCTCTTCGGGCGTGGTCTTGGAACGGGTCATCAGGGGGCCATCCTGTGTGCGAATTCGTGGGTCATAGACCCGGCGGATCAACCTGAAAAGGTGCGAATGAAGCCTTTTCGCCGCAGCCCCGCTTTTGTAGGTTCGACAGACCCAAGGGGGGACGCATGACCGAAGACGCCGTGACGCCGATGATGGCGCAATACCTTGAGATCAAGGCCCAGAATCCCGGCGCGCTGCTGTTCTACCGGATGGGCGATTTCTACGAGATGTTCTTCGATGACGCCGTGGCCGCGTCCGAGGCGCTGGACATCGCGCTGACGAAACGCGGCTTCCATCTGGGCGAACCCATCCCCATGTGCGGCGTGCCGGTCCATGCCGCCGAAGGCTATCTGCTGACGCTGATCCGCAAGGGCTTTCGTGTGGCCATCGGCGAACAGATAGAAGACCCGGCCGAGGCGCGCAAGCGCGGCTCGAAATCGGTCGTGCGGCGCGATGTGGTGCGCCTTGTCACCCCCGGCACCCTGACCGAGGATTCGCTGCTGGAAGCCCGTCGCCCCAACTACCTGGTCGCCTGGGCCGAGGTTCGGAATGAGGCCGCGCTGGCATGGGCCGACATTTCCACCGGCGAACTGCGGGTCATGCCCTGCCCGCTGGGCCGGCTGTCGCCCGAACTGGCCCGGCTGGCCCCGCGTGAGGTGCTGGTCAGCGAAACCCGCGACCGCGATCTGGCGACGCTGGTCGAAGACACCGGCGCCGCGATCACCCCGCTGGCCCGCGCCAGTTTTGACAGCGCCGGGGCGGAAAAGCGGCTCTGCGCGCTGTACGGAACCGGATCGCTGGACGGGTTCGGCACCTTCACCCGGGCCGAACTTTCGGCCATGGGAGCGCTGGTCGATTACCTTGATCTGACCCAGCGCGGGAAACTGCCCCTGCTGCGCCCCCCGGTCCGCGAAACGCCCGGCGGCGCCATGCAGATCGACGCCGCCACCCGGCGCAACCTTGAACTGACCGCCGCGCTGTCGG
Source organism: Pseudogemmobacter blasticus (assembly GCF_003071405.1). Classification (NCBI taxonomy): domain Bacteria; kingdom Pseudomonadati; phylum Pseudomonadota; class Alphaproteobacteria; order Rhodobacterales; family Paracoccaceae; genus Pseudogemmobacter; species Pseudogemmobacter blasticus. Next base: position 2,225,154 of record NZ_CP020470.1, read on the forward strand.
GCGGCCGCGAAGGTTCGCTTCTGGCAGCGGTTGATCGCACGGTCACCGCCGCCGGCGCGCGCCTGCTGGACCGGCGGCTGTCGGCCCCATCACGCGATCTGGCCACGATCCACGCCCGTCTGGCCGCCGTGCGCCACCTGATCGACCAGCCCCGCCTGCGCGATGACCTGCGCGATCTGTTGCGCCGCGTTCCCGACATGGACCGCGCCCTGTCGCGTCTGGCACTGGATCGCGGCGGTCCGCGCGACCTGGCCGCCATCCGCGCCGGTCTGGCGCAGGCGGGCGACATTGCCACCCGCGTGGCCGAAGCGCCGCCGCTGCTGTCGCGCGCGGGCGCGGCGCTGGTTGGCCACGATGCGCTGGTTGATCTGCTGACCCGGGCCCTGGTGGCCGAACCGCCGTTGCTGGTGCGCGACGGCGGCTTCATCGCGCCGGGCTTCGATGCCGAACTGGACGAAACCCGCCAGCTTCGCGACGAAGGCCGCGGCGTGATCGGCCGGTTGCAGGCCGAATACAGCGACCGCAGCGGCGTGCCCTCGCTGAAGATCAAGCACAACAACGTGCTTGGCTATTTCATCGAGGTCACCACCACGCATGAAGACCGGATGCGCGCCCAGCCCGATCTGTTCATTCACCGCCAGACCACAGCCGGACAGGTGCGTTTTACCACGCTGGCGCTGTCCGAACTGGAAACCCGCATCCTGAATGCCGGAAACCACGCGGTCGAGATCGAAAAGCGTCACTATGACGGCCTGAAACAGCAAATTCTGGCCGCAGCGGGCGCGATCGGCACCGCCGCCCGCGCCCTGGCCGAGATTGACCTTGCCGCCGCCTTTGCCGAACTGGCCGTGGCCGAAGACTGGTGCGAGCCGCAGGTTGACGACAGCCACGCCTTCGCCATTGAAGGTGGCCGCCACCCGGTGGTGGAACGCGCCCTGCGCCGCGCCGGGCAAACCTTCGTTGCCAATGACTGCGCCCTGACCGAAGACCGCACGCCCGCGATCTGGCTGCTGACCGGCCCCAACATGGCGGGTAAATCCACCTTCCTGCGGCAGAACGCGCTGATCGCGCTGCTGGCGCAGGCCGGCGCCTATGTGCCCGCGCGCAGCGCCCGCATCGGCCTTGTCAGCCAGTTGTTCAGCCGCGTCGGTGCCAGTGACGATCTGGCCCGCGGCCGGTCAACCTTCATGGTGGAAATGGTGGAAACCGCCGCCATCCTGAACCAGGCCGATGACCGCGCGCTGGTGATCCTTGATGAAATCGGCCGCGGCACCGCCACCTGGGACGGGCTTTCCATCGCCTGGGCCACGCTGGAACACCTGCACGGCGTCAACCGCTGCCGCGCCCTGTTCGCCACCCACTACCATGAAATGACCACCCTGGCCGGCAAACTGCCCGGCGTGGAAAACGCCACCGTCACCGTCAAGGAATGGGACGGTGAGGTGATCTTCCTGCACGAAGTCAGACAGGGCGCCGCCGACCGCAGCTATGGCGTGCAGGTTGCCCGGCTGGCGGGCCTCCCGCACAGCGTGATCGAACGCGCCAAGGTGGTGCTGGAGGCGCTGGAAAAGGGCGACCGGGATGGTGGCAAGCAGGCCGCGCTGATTGACGACCTGCCCCTGTTCCGCGCGGCACCGCTGGCGGCCCCCGCCCCGAAGCCGCCAAAGACCTCGGACGTGGAAGAACGGCTCAAGGCGCTACACCCCGATGAGATGACCCCGATCGATGCGCTCAAGGCGCTATACGACCTCAGGTCGCTTCTGACCTGATCGCTTTCATCTGTCTGAAAATATCCTGCGGGGGTCCGGGGGCGCAAAGCCCCCGGCGGCTGCCCCCATCAGCCCGGGTTGGACGAAACGCCCACCTGCGCCGGCCGCAGCAGGCGATCATACAGCATGAAGCCTTCGGTCATCACCTGGATGATCTGCCCCGCCTTGGTGCCCGGCACTGGCGCTTCGAACATGGCCTGGTGCAGTTGCGGATCGAAGACATCTCCCACGGCGGGGGTGATGGTCGTCACGCCGTGCTTTTCCATGACCTTGGTCAGCTCGCGCAGCGTCAGCTCGACCCCCTCGATCAGCGCTGCCGAAGCGGCACGGCTTTCCTCGGGAATGGAGGCCAGCGCACGGTTCAGGTTGTCGTAGACCGGCAGCAGATCCCGGGCCAGCCGGGTGCTGCCGTATTGCTCGGCCTCGCGCCGGTCGCGTTCGGCGCGCTTGCGGGTGTTCTCCGCCTCGGCCAGGGCGCGCATGAACTTGTCGCGATATTCGTCACGCTCGGCCTGAAGGGCCACCAGCTCTTCTTCCAGCGCCAGATCATCCGACACCGGTTCCGTGTTTTCGGGCAATTCCTGTTCCACAGCCTCGGCGGCCTTGGCCTCGTCCTGCGCCATACGTCTTTCCTCGTCTCTCTCGGTCTCAGCCCCGCCCGCGGTCGGACACCATCCGCCCCACAAGCTGCGCCGTGTAATCCACAATCGGAACGACCCGTCCGTAATTCAGCCGCGTGGGGCCGATCACGCCGACGGCGCCGATAATCTTCCGCTCGGCGTTCATATAGGGAGAAACCACGAGACTTGAACCCGAAAGTGAGAAGAGTTTGTTCTCGGACCCGATGAAAATGCGAACGCCGTCGCCTTCGTCGGCCAGTTCAAGGAATTCCGCGATGTCGCGCTTGCGTTCCAGGTCATCAAACAGGGTGCGAACGCGGTCCACGTCGGCCTCATTCGTGGCCTCCAGCAGGTTGGACCGGCCCCGCACGATCAGCCGTTCGGACGACAGCCCGGCATTTTCCCAGACGGCCAGCCCGCTTTCCACCAGTTCGCGCGCCAGCGAATCAATCTCTTGCCGCCGCTGAACGATCTCGGCCCCGATCGACCGGCGCAGTTCTTCCAGCGATTTGCCCTCGGCCATGGCGTTCAGGAAATTCGCCGCCTCACGCATACTGCTGGGCGTCTGGCCGGGCGGCGGCCGGAACAGGCGATTCTCCACCTGACCATCGGCAAAGACCAGCACCACCAGCGCCCGTTCCGGCGACAGGCTGACAAACTCGATATGCCGGATCGGGGCTGATTCATGCTTGGGCGCCAGCACGATGCTGGCCCCCCGCGTCAGCGCCGACAGCGCCGATCCCACATGATCCAGCAGCACCGCCACATCCTGATCGTTCTGCGTCAGCGTGGCGTCGATCCGCTCGCGGTCCTCGGCGGCAAGGCCGCCCATTTCCAGGAACCCGTCCACGAACAGCCGCAGCCCCGCCTGCGTGGGCACCCGCCCCGCCGAAACATGCGGACTGTCCAGCAGGCCCAGAAACTCCAGATCCTGCATCACGTTGCGGATGGTCGCGGCGGAAACCTGTTCGGTCATCGTCCGGGTCAGCGTGCGCGAACCGACCGGCTCTCCGGTCGTCAGATAGCCTTCCACCACGCGGCGGAACACCTCGCGTGAGCGGTCGGTCATTTCTGTCAGCAATCGCGATCCGTTCTGCATTCCTGCCCTCCGGGCACATCCTGAATAAAGGGTGCAAGACGCGCGGCGTCAATCGGGGTTGCGTGGCCTGCCCGCTGGGGGGTATCTGGCCCAAACCCTGAAAGGATGGATCATGCGCCCTTCCGGCCGCGCCCTTGATGAACTGCGCCACGTCACGATTGAAACCGGCGTCACCCGCCATGCGGAAGGTTCCTGCCTGATCCGCATGGGCGGAACGCACGTCCTGTGTACCGCCTCGGTCGAGGACAAGCCCCCGCAATTCCTGCGCAACACCGGCATGGGCTGGGTTACCGCTGAATACGGGATGCTGCCCCGCGCCACGCATACCCGCAGCAAGCGTGAGGCTGCCACCGGCAAGCAGAGCGGAAGAACACAGGAAATTCAACGCCTTATCGGTCGCGCCCTGCGGGCGGTGGTGGATCGGCACGCGCTTGGCGAACGCCAGATCGTCATCGACTGCGATGTGATCCAGGCCGATGGCGGCACCCGCTGCGCCTCGATCACCGGGGGGTTTGTCGCCCTGCGGCTGGCCATAAACAAGCTGCGGGAAAAGGGCCTGATCACCTCGGACCCGATCCTTGATCACGTCGCCGCCGTATCCTGCGGCATCTATGCCGGCCAGCCTGTGCTGGATCTGGATTACGACGAAGACTCGGTCGCCGGCACCGATGGCAATTTCGTGATCACCGGCCGCGGCAAGCTGGTTGAGGTTCAGGCCTCGGCCGAAGGCGCGCCCTTCACCACCGCCGACCTGACGGCACTGATGGCGCTGGCAGACCGCGGGATCGAGGCGCTGGTTCTGGCGCAGCGCAAGGCGCTGACCGAATGACCCGGCGCTTCTCCGGCACGCAACTGGTGATCGCCACGCACAACCGCGGCAAGCTGGACGAATTCGCCCAACTTCTTGCGCCGCTGGGCATCACCTGCACCTCGGCAGGCAACCTTGGCCTGCCCGAGCCGGAGGAGACCGAGTCCACCTTCCTTGGCAACGCGCGGATCAAGGCCCATGCCGCCGCGCGGGCCACCAGCCTGCCCGCGTTGTCCGATGATTCCGGCCTGACGGTTGACGCGCTGGATGGCGCGCCGGGCGTCTATACCGCCGATTGGGCCACCACCCCCACCGGGCGTGACTTCGTTCACGCCATGGAAAAGACCCACGCCGCGCTGACCGGCCATCCGCAACCCTGGACGGCGCAGTTCCGCTGCACGCTGGTTCTGGCCTGGCCGGATGGGCATGACGAATGGGTTGAAGGCACCGCCCCCGGGCGTCTGGTCTGGCCCCGTCGCGGGCAGGATGGCCACGGCTATGACCCGATGTTCCAGCCGGACGGCCAGACCCGCACCTTTGCCGAACTGTCGGCCGCCGAAAAGAACGCGATCTCGCATCGCGGGCAGGCTGTCGCGCGTATGCTTGCCAAATGTTTCACGTGAAACAGCCCGAAGACTGGCAGGCCGGCGGCTTTGCGCTGTACCTGCACTGGCCGTTCTGCAAGGCCAAATGCCCCTATTGCGATTTCAACAGCCACGTCCGCACAAGGATCGACCAGCAAGACTGGCAATCCGCCTATCTGGCCGAACTTGACCGTGCCGCAGCCGAAACCGGCGGTCGCATCCTACGGTCGGTGTTTTTCGGCGGCGGCACGCCTTCGCTGATGGACCCGTCGCTGGTTGGCGCGGTGCTGGACCGGATTTCGCGGCACTGGCGGTTCGAGAATGACATCGAGATCACCCTTGAGGCCAACCCCACCTCGGTTGAGGCAGATCGCTTTCGCGGCTATCGCGCCGCAGGCGTGAACCGCCTGTCACTGGGCCTGCAGGCCCTGAATGATGATGACCTCCGGCGCCTTGGCCGCCAGCACAGCGCCGCAGAGGCCTTGGCGGCGCTGGATCTGGCCCGGTCCACCTTTGACCGGGTGTCGGCAGATCTGATCTATGCCCGGCAAGACCAGACGCTTGCCGCGTGGGAGTACGAACTTTGCTCGCTGCTGGATCGTGGCCCCGATCATCTGTCGCTGTATCAATTGACCATCGAGGATGGCACCGCCTTCGGCACCCTTGCCCGCGCGGGAAAACTGCGCGGCCTGCCCGATGAAGACCTGGCCGTTGCCATGTATGAAATGACCGGCGAAATCTGCGAAGGCGCCGGTCTTTCCGCCTATGAGGTTTCGAACTACGCGGTCGAGGGTTCGGAATCGCGGCACAATCTGGTGTATTGGCGGATGGGCGATTATGTCGGCATCGGCCCGGGCGCGCATGGCCGCCTGACGCTGGGCCAAACGCGCTATGCCACCAGCACCCATCGCAACCCCGAAGCCTGGCTTCGCGCTGTTCGCGATACCGGCAGCGGCGAAACCCCGCGTGAGGTTCTTCTTCCCGCCGCGCAGGCCGATGAATACCTGATGATGTCGCTTCGCCTGTCGGAAGGCACCCGCATTTCGCGGTATCGCGCCCTTTCGGGCAGCGATCTGAACGCCGGCGCACTGGAAGCCGCGCTGGACGGCGGGCTTTTGCAGCAAGACGGCGACCACCTTCGCACAACCGAAGCAGGCCGCCTGCTGTTGAACCGTCTGGTGCTGGAACTTTCGGCCTGAGTCAGTCTGCCAGACCGGCCGACGCCTGCGACAGCAGGTTGCAAAGCCGATCCAGATCTTCCAGCGACCGATAGGAAATGGTCAGCGACCCACCTTCGCCACGGTGATCAATCTTCACCGACAGGCCAAGATGCGCGGAAAGATCACCCTCCAGCGCGCGCGTATCGGCATCCTTGGACGAATCAACGCGGTCGCGGGCGGGTTTGGTGCCCGCTGACCCGCTTTCGCGCACCAGTTTCTCGGTTTCGCGCACCGAAAGGCCCTGCACCGCCACCCTGCGCGCCAGCGCCACCGGGTCCGCCGTGCCGATCAGCGCCCGCGCATGGCCGGCGCTGATGGTGCCCGCGCGCACCATGGCCTGCACCTCATCCGGCAGCGCCAGAAGGCGCATCAGGTTCGCAATATGGCTGCGGCTTTTCGACAGCGCCTCGGCAATCTTTTCCTGCGTATGACCGAACCTGTCCACCAACGCCTTGATTCCAAGGGCCTCTTCGATGGCATTCAGGTCTTCGCGCTGGATATTCTCGATGATCGCAACTTCCAGCACCTCCGTGTCGTCCAGATCGCGGATGACAACTGGCACTTCATGAAGTTGCGCGATCTGCGCCGCCCGCCAGCGGCGTTCGCCGGCGACAATTTCGTAATCGTCGCCCACCGGGCGCACCACCAGGGGCTGGATCACGCCTTTCTGACGCAGCGAATCGGCCAGCGATTCCAGCGCGCCCTGGTCAAAATCCTTGCGGGGCTGCAACGGGTTCGGCCGCAGACGCGCCACCGGCAGAATCGTATCGGCCCGGCGCGGGCCTTCGCTTTCCGGCCGCAGGTTCACATCCGACATCAGCGCCGAAAGACCGCGCCCAAGCCCTTTTCTCGGCTCCATACCCACCCCCAATACGTCTCTAACGCTGCAGTTTGGCAGCAATTTCTCCGGCCAGCGCGCGATAGGCCTCGGCCCCGCGCGAGGCGCTGTCGTATTCCGTGACCGGCTTGGCATAGGACGGTGCCTCGCTCAGCCGGACATTGCGCGGAATGACCGTGCGGAACACCATCTCGCCCAGATTGTCGCGCGCGTCCTTTTCAACCTGCTGTGCCAGGTTGTTGCGGCCGTCATACATGGTCAGCGCCACGCCCTCGATCCGCAGCGCCGGATTGGCCGAACGGCGCACGTCGCGCACGGTCAGCAACAGTTGCGACAGGCCTTCCAGCGCAAAAAACTCGGCCTGCAAGGGCACCAGCACGGCATGCGCCGCGACCAGAGCGTTCACCGTCAGCAGGCTCAGCGACGGCGGGCAGTCGATCAGGATCACATCGAAGCCCATCGCCTCGATTTCCGGGTGGCGCAGCGCATCATGCAGCAGGAAACTGCGCTTTTCGTTGGCCACAAGGTCAATATCTGCCGAAGCAAGGTCAGAATTCGCCGGGCTGATCCACAGCCCTTCAACCCCGGTCTTGCGAATGATCTTCTCAGGCACCCCGTCAGACACCATCAGGTCATAGGTCGTCTGCTTGCGGTCCTTGGGCGTAACCCCCAGCCCGGTTGAGGCATTTCCCTGCGGGTCCAGATCCACCAGCAGAACGCGAAAGCCCTTCTCGGCCAGCGCCGCCGACAGGTTGATCGCCGTGGTCGTCTTGCCCACGCCCCCCTTCTGGTTGGCGATGGCAATCACATGCGCAGGTGCGCGGTCAGTCGCGGCGATGGGGTCAGCTGCGGGCACGGTCGATATTCCTCAGGCAAAGGATCGCTCCTTTATGGCGCGGATCGGTAACGGCCTCCAGTTGGAAGCGCCAGTTTTTCCTGGCTGCGTCGATTTCCGCCTCGTAATTCTCACCCTTGGGAAAGATCGCCACGCCATCCGGCGCCAGATGCCGCTGCGCCAGGGCGCAAAGCCCGTCAAGCGCGGTCAGCGCGCGGGCCGAAACCACATCGGCACCAAGGGAAGGCAGCGATTCCGCCCGTTCGCTGCGCACCTCGACCGGCAGATCCAGCAAACGCGCCGATTCGCACAGAAAGGTGGCTTTGCGCAGGTCGGATTCCACCAGAATCACCCGCGTTTTCGCCCCGTGCGCCTGCAGCACAACGGCCACCACAATGCCCGGAAACCCGCCGCCTGACCCGAAATCGGCCCAGATCGCGGGGTTTTCGGGCGCATTCAGGCACAGGCGGGCGGAATCCTCGACATGGCGTTCCCAGATCTCGGGCAGTGTCGATCTGGCCACCAGATTGATCCGCACCGTCCATTTCTCAACCAGCGCCACAAAGGCGCGCAGCTTGTCCAGCCCGCCTTCCCCGACGCCCAGATCTTTCCACAAGGCGGCGTCCACCTAAACAGCCCGTTTCTGGGGTTTCTTCAGGCTGGCAATCAGCAGGGTCAGCGCCGCCGGCGTCATGCCCTCGATCTGCCGCGCCTGATGCAGGTTTTCCGGCCGCAGCCGCATCAGCTTGGATTTCAGCTCATGCGACAGGCCCGAAAGCGGGGCATAGTCGAAATCAGGCGGAATCGCCGTGGTTTCGTGGCGACGCAACTCCTCGGCATCCGCCGCCTGCCGGTCAGCATACTGCGCATAAAGCGCCTCGATTCCGGCCTGAACCCGCGCTTCCGCCGAATGTTCGGCCAGTTCCGGCATCAACCCGTCCAGTTGCACCGGGTCATACTCGGGCAGCGCCATCACATCGAAGGCCGATCGCCGCACGCCGTCCTGGCTGACCATCACGCCAGCCACCATCAATTCCTTCGGTGTGAAGGTTCGCGCCTTCAGGGCAGCCACAACACGTTCCAGCGCCTCGATTTTCTCGCCAAACGCCCGCGCCCTGACTTCGCGCACACAGCCCAACCGCAGGCCAAGCGGTGTCAGCCGCTGATCCGCGTTATCCGCACGCAGGCTCAGCCGGTATTCGGCGCGCGAGGTGAACATCCGATAGGGTTCCGTCACCCCCCGCGTCACCAGATCGTCGATCATCACACCGATATAGCTGTCGGTACGCGAGAACGTCACCGCCTCGCCGCCTTTCGCAAACAGCGCGGCGTTCAGCCCCGCCACCACGCCCTGCGCCGCGGCCTCTTCATAGCCGGTGGTGCCGTTGATCTGCCCCGCCAGCCACAGCCCCGGCATGGCGCGGCTTTCCAGTGTGGCGCGCAGCCCCCGCGGATCAAGGTAATCATATTCAATGGCATAGCCCGGCTGGGTGATCACCGCCCGCTCCAGCCCGACGATGGTGCGAACGTAGGCCTCCTGCACTTCGGCGGGCAGACTGGTGGAAATGCCGTTGGGGTAAACCGTGTCGTCGTCCAGCCCTTCGGGTTCCAGGAACACCTGGTGGCTGGTCTTGTCGGCGAAGCGCACCACCTTGTCCTCGATCGACGGGCAATAGCGCGGGCCGACGCCCTCGATATGGCCGCCATACATGGCGCTGCGGGCCAGATTGGCGCGAATGACATCATGCGTCGCCTCGGACGTATGGGTGATGCCGCAGGAGATCTGCCGCACCAGCGGCGCGCGGTTCAGGAAGGACAGCATCACCGGCGCCTCATCGGCCGGCTGCATGTCCAACCGCGCCCAGTCGATGCTGCGCCCATCCAGCCGGGGCGGCGTGCCGGTCTTCAGCCGGCCTGTTGTCAGCCCCAGCGCCCGAATCTGCTCGGCCAGCCGAACCGAGGCCGCATCGCCGACCCGACCGCCCGACCGCCGTTGATCGCCAACGTGGATGATTCCGTTCAGGAAGGTGCCCGTCGTCAGCACCACCGCCCGCGCCGCAATTTCGGCCCCATCGGCCAATCGCAGCCCCGTGCAGCGCCCGGCTTCGACCAGAAGTTCGGCCGCCTCGCCTTCGATCACCGTCAACAACGGTTCTTCGGCCAGCAGCGCCTGCACGGCCTGGGCGTAAAGCCTGCGGTCGGCCTGTGTGCGGGGGCCTTGCACCGCCGGCCCCTTGCGGCGGTTCAGCAACCGGTACTGAATACCTGCCCGGTCACCCGCGCGCCCCATGATGCCATCCAGCGCATCCACTTCGCGCACCAGATGGCCCTTGCCCAGGCCGCCGATGGCCGGGTTGCAGGACATCACGCCAATCGCGGCCGCCCGCATGGTGACCAGCGCCGTGGTCGCGCCCATCCGTGCCGCCGCTGCCGCCGCATCGGCACCGGCATGGCCTCCGCCCACCACAAGCACGTCATAGTGTTTCACGTGAAACATCCTATTTCCCGATGCAGAAACTGCTGAAGATTTCCCCCAACAGCTCATCCACGTCCACCCGTCCCACCAGCGCATCCAGCGACCGGATCGCCCGCCGCAATTCTTCGGCGGCGATCTCGGTCAACGTCTGCGGTTGCGCCAGCATGTCCAGCACCCGGCGAATCGACCGAAGCCCCTGCTCCAGCGCCAGCCGGTGCCGTTCCCGCACAAGGATACCAGCCCCCGCCACCTTTTCCGAGAGGCGATGCGTCACCTCGGCCAAAAGCGTGTCAACCCCTTCGCCGGTCTTGCCGGAAACCGCCAGCCCCGGCCCGGCCACAAGGTCGGCCTTGGGCTGAACCACCAGATCACCCTCTTGTGGCACCAGCATATCCGTCGGCCCCAGAAAGATCCGCAGGTCCGCCGCCTGCGCGCGATCCATCGCGCGGCGAATGCCGATCCGCTCTACCGGGTCGGCGCTGTCACGCAAACCTGCAGTGTCCAGCAGGGTCACAGCGAATCCGTCCAGGTCCATCCGCACCTCGATGACATCGCGCGTTGTCCCCGCGATTTCCGAGGTGATGGCGGCATCCCTGCCAGCCAACCTGTTGAGAAGGGTGGATTTTCCGGCATTCGGTTCACCCACGATAGCCACTTCGAACCCGTCGCGAATCCGCTCGGCCTTGGCGGCGGCTGTGGCTTCGGCCTCAAGCTCGGACACCAGGCCGGTCAGCAGATCGCGCACTTCCGGCGTTACGTCCACCGGCACGTCTTCCTCGGCAAAGTCGATGGTCGCCTCCAGCAGCGCCGCCGCCCGGATCAGCCGCGCGCGCCAGCCGCCGACGCGCTGGCCAATGGAACCGCCCAGCACCCGCATGGCCTGCCGTCGCTGCGCCTCGGTCTCGGCGTCGATCAGATCGGCCAGTCCTTCGACTTGGGTCAGGTCAAGCACGCCGTTTTCCAGCGCGCGGCGGGTGAATTCGCCTGGTTCGGCCAGCCGCGCCAGCCCGGTGGCGGCAATCGCCCGCAGCACGGCCGCGCCTGTCGCCACCCCGCCGTGAATGTGGAACTCGACAACCGGCTCTCCGGTGAAACTGGCCTTTTCAGCAAAAGCCACCACAAGGGATTGATCCAGAATGTCACCATCCCACCGGATGTTGCGAAGGGCGGCCCGCCGTGGCGCCGGCACGTCACCGCAAAGTGCGCCACAAACCGCCCAGGCCTGCGGTCCGGAAACCCGGATGACCGCAACGCCGGCGCGTCCCCGCGCCGTGGCCGTGGCATAGATCGTGTCCATGGCGGGTGATCAGCCTTAGCTGTTCATCGAATCGAAGAATTCGCCGTTGGTCTTGGTCTGCTTCAGCTTGGAAATCAGGAACTCGATGGCATCGGTGGTGCCCATCGGGTTCAGGATGCGGCGCAGGACATAGGTCTTTTGCAGATCGTTCTTGTCGACCAGCAGGTCTTCCTTCCGGGTGCCGGACTTCAGGATGTCCATCGCCGGGAAGACGCGCTTGTCCGCAACCTTGCGGTCAAGCACGATTTCGCTGTTTCCGGTGCCCTTGAATTCTTCGAAGATCACTTCGTCCATCCGGCTGCCGGTGTCGATCAGCGCTGTGGCGATGATGGTCAGCGACCCGCCTTCCTCGATGTTCCGCGCGGCGCCGAAGAACCGCTTCGGCCGTTGCAGCGCGTTGGCGTCCACACCGCCGGTCAGCACCTTGCCCGAGGACGGCACAACCGTGTTGAAGGCGCGGCCCAGCCGGGTGATCGAGTCAAGCAGGATCACCACGTCGCGCTTGTGTTCGACCAGGCGCTTGGCCTTTTCGATCACCATTTCCGCCACGGCGACGTGCCGGGTTGCCGGTTCGTCGAAGGTTGAGGAGATCACCTCGCCCTTCACGCTGCGCTGCATGTCCGTCACTTCTTCGGGGCGTTCGTCGATCAGCAGCACGATCAGGTAACATTCCGGGTGGTTTGCCGCCACCGACCGGGCAATGTTCTGCAGCAGCACGGTTTTCCCGGTGCGCGGCGGGGCCACGATCAGCGCCCGCTGGCCTTTGCCGATGGGCGCCACCAGGTCAATGATCCGGGCCGAGCGGTCCTTGATCGTCGGGTCTTCGATTTCCATCTTCAGCCGCTCTTCTGGGTAAAGCGGCGTCAGGTTGTCGAACAGAACCTTGTGCTTGGCCTTTTCGGGGTCATCGAAGTTGATCTTCGTGACCTTGGTCAGGCTGAAATAGCGTTCGTTTTCCTGCGGGGCCTTGATGACACCTTCGATCGTGTCGCCGGTCCGCAGTGAGAAGATGCGCAGGATTTCCGGGCTGACGTAAATGTCATCCGGGCCCGGCAGATAGTTCGCCGAAGGGCTGCGCAGGAAACCGAAGCCGTCCTGCAACACCTCAAGCACGCCATCGCCGCCGATTTCATAGCCTTCCTCGGCATGTTCCTTGAGGATCTGGAACATCATCTCGCCCTTGCGCATCGAAGGGGCGTTCTCGATTTCCCATTCCTCAGCCATGGCCAGCAGATCGGCAGGCGTCTTGGCCTTGAGGTCGGAAAGGTTAAGGCGTTCGGTCATGGGAAGGCTCCACGGGCCCGCACAATCAGGGGCCGCACGTCGGATATACAAAGGGAAGCGCAGGGGCCGGACGGCCTTGCATACCGGCAGATATGCCGCGCCCGTCTCAAAGTCAACGGATCAGAATTTGACGATGACCGAGAAGACGATGAAGAACATCAGCACCGTGGGCAGTTCGTTCATCGCCCGATAGGCGCGCCCGGTCAGCCGGTTCTGCCCTGCCGCGAAATCACGGCGGCGCAGCATCAGCCAGATATGGAACCAGGTCATCGTGATCACCGCCGTTGCCTTGAACCATGGCCACCACAGGCTCCAGTCCACAATGCCCGGCGTGAACACCAGACACAGGCCGAAGACCCAGGTCGAAACCGCAGCCGGCGTCATGATCGCCTTCAGCAGCCGTCGTTCCATCACCTGAAACAGGTCATCGGTCGGGTTGCCCGACCCCACCACCTCGACATGATAGACGAACAGGCGCGGCAGGTAGAACAACCCCGCCATCCACGCGATGACCGAGATCACATGCATGGACTTGATCCATCCATACCATTCCCAAAGGAAATCGCCCATCGGTCCGGCTCCCTGTCGCCCGGACATCCTTTAACAAGAAGAAATATAGAAAGGAATTGATGATGTAGGGGCAGGGGATAACGGGATTGTCGCAGGTTCCCCGGCAGTTACCCCAAGCCTGGCCCGGGTGTGGAAAATCTGTGGACAAGAAGCATGTTCGCGATTTTCATGCCGAAAATAACAATAAAAACAGATATATAACTGGAATAGCGGCTGAAGTTTATCCACATGCCTGCGCAGAACAGACCCGGGGGAAGCGTGCCTTGTCCCCAGACGCCGCGAAACCGCATCCCCTTCTGGATAAGTTCCGTGGCGCTTGACAGCCATCCACAGCTTGCCGATCCTGCCGCCTTCTCGGGCCGGGATCACGCTTTCCGGCCTATGGAACGTAACGCGAATATCCCCAGAGTCGCCCCATGCTCATTCTCGCGTCGGCCTCGGAAACCCGCGCCCAGCTTTTGCGTGCTGCGGGTGTGCCCACCACCCCCTATCCCGCCCGCGTGGATGAGGAACAGGCCCGCCTTGCCCTGCTGGCCGAAGACGCCAGCCCCCGCGATCTGGCGGATGCCCTGGCCGAGATGAAGGCGCGCAAGGTGGCCGAACGCTTCCCCGAGGCGCTGGTTCTGGGCTGTGACCAGATCCTTGAATACAAGGGCACGGTCTATGCCAAACCCGAAACGCCGGAAGACGCCCGCGCCCACCTGACCGAACTGCGCGGCCGCACGCACAAGCTGATGTCGGCGGCGGTGCTGTATGAAAAGGGCCGCCCGGTCTGGCGCACCATCACCGATGCCCATCTGACCATGCGCGACTTTTCCGATGCCTACCGCGATGATTATCTGGCCCGTAACTGGGACACGATCCGCCACAGCGTCGGCGGATATCGGCTGGAAGAGGAAGGAGTGCGGCTTTTCTCCCACATCTCGGGCGATCATTTCACCATCCTCGGCCTGCCTTTGATCCCGCTCTTGTCCTATCTTGGGCAGAGAGGAATCATCCCGGCATGACCGAATTACCCCGTATCCCCCTTGCCGGTGTTCTTGGACATCCGGTCGCCCACAGCCGCAGCCCCGCGCTGCACGGCTACTGGCTGCGTCGCTATGGTCTCAAGGGGTTCTACATCCCCATGGATGTGGCGCCCGGCGATCTGGAAACCGTCCTGCGCACGCTGCCGAAAATGGGCTTCGTCGGCGTCAACGTCACGCTGCCGCACAAGGAAGCCCTGCTTCAGATTGCCGACATCATCACCGACCGCGCGGCGCTGATCGGGGCGGCGAACACGGTAATCTTCCGCAAGGATGGCAAGATCCACGCCGACAACACCGATGGATCGGGTTTCATCGCAAACCTTCGCCAGAATGCGCCGCACTGGAACCCCGCCGCCGGCCCGGCCGCCGTTCTGGGTGCCGGGGGCGCCTCGCGCGCCGTGGTGGCCGCCCTGATCGAGGTGGGGGTGCCCGAAATCCGCATTGCCAACCGCACCAGACCCCGGGCCGAGGTGATACGCTCCGACTTCGGCGCCCGCGTCACCGTGCATGAATGGGTGCAGGCCGGCCCGATGCTGGAAGATTGCGCCACCGTGGTGAACACCACCTCGCTGGGCATGACGGGCAAGCCCGATTTCAAGGTGTCACTGAACGCGCTGCCCTTCGGCGCGCTGGTCACCGATCTGGTCTATACCCCCCTCAAGACCCAGTTCCTGATCGAGGCTGAGGAGCGCGGAAATCCGGTGGTTGATGGCCTTGGCATGTTGCTGCATCAGGCCGCCCCCGGGTTCGAACGCTGGTTCGGCCAGCGCCCCGAGGTGGACGAAGCCACCCGCCAGGCCGTTTTTTCGGCATGACGCCGTTCCGCCTGGGCCTGACCGGCTCGATCGGGATGGGCAAATCCACCACGGCCGCCATGTTTGCCGAACTGGGCATCCCGGTCTGGGATGCCGATGCCACCGTCCACCGGCTCTATGCGGCCGGGGGTCTTGCGGCGCAGACCATTGGCGCGATCTTTCCGCAGGCGGTTGATGAGACCGGCGCCGTTTCGCGCCCGGCGCTGCGCGCCATCATCGCCGCCGATCCCACCGCGCTGGACCGGATCAACGCGCTGGTGCATCCGCTGGTGGCCGCGGACCGCGCCGCCTTTCTGGACAGCGCGCAGGCCGACATCGTGCTGCTTGACCTGCCCCTTCTGTTCGAGACCGGCGCCGAAACCCTGTGCGATGCCGTTGTCGTGGTCACCGCCCCGCCCGATGTGCAGCGCGCACGGGTTCTGGCGCGCGGCACCATGACGGAAACCGATCTGGCCGCAATCCTGGCGCGGCAGATGCCCGATGCCCAGAAACGGGCCCGCGCCGATTACGTCATCAGGACAACCACCCTCGACACCGCCCGCGCGGCGGTCAAGGATGTGGTTTCAGACATTCGCCGCAGGATCACCGCTTCACATGCGTGAAATCGTTCTCGATACCGAAACCACCGGGTTTGAACCCAGCGAAGGCCATCGCATCGTGGAAATCGGTGCGGTCGAGCTGATGAACCACCTGCCCACCGGGCGGACCTATCATCAATACATCAACCCCGAACGCCTGATGCCGAAAGAGGCGTTCGAGGTGCACGGCCTGGGTGATGATTTCCTGCGCGACAAGCCGGTCTTCCAGCAGATCGGCGCCGCCTTTCTGGAATTTGTCGGCGATGCGAAGCTGGTCATCCACAATGCCGCCTTCGACATGAAGTTCCTGAACTTCGAACTGTCGCGCATCGGCCTGCCAACCCTGCCCATGGACCGCGCCATCGACACGCTGATGATTGCCCGCCAGCGGTTCCCGGGATCGCCCGCCTCGCTCGATTCGCTTTGCCGTCGGTTCGGCGTGGACAATTCCGCCCGTGAAAAGCACGGCGCGCTGCTTGACAGCGAAATCCTGGCCGAGGTGTATCTGGAACTTGTGGGTGGACGTCAGCCCGATCTGGTGCTGGCCCCCGTGTCCGGGGCCAATCGCAGCGGCACGGTCGAAACCGAAACCTGGCGCCCCCGCCCCCGCCCCGAATCGCTGCCCCCCCGCCTGACCGCCGAGGAAGAGGCCGCGCATCTGGCCTTTGTCGCCAAGCTGGGCGACGCGGCGATCTGGCTCAAGCGCAGTTAAGGCGCAATACCCGCCGCCCGAACATGGCGCCCTTTCGGCATATCGCTAAAAGGCCGCCGGTTAAGCCCTTTTTGACCAGCCGATGCGATGGTTTCCCCCGGCTGTGAAACGGGGGTGCAGGGATGGCAGAGCCGGCAAAGAACACCGCGCCAGTCATCATCAGGCGAAAGAAGGTCATCCGCGGCGGCGGCCACCACGGCGGCGCCTGGAAGGTGGCCTATGCCGATTTCGTGACGGCGATGATGGCCTTCTTCCTGCTGATGTGGCTGCTGAACGCCACCACCGAAAAACAGCGCAAGGGGCTGTCGGACTATTTCAATCCCACCATCCCAGTGAACCGCGTCTCGGGCGGGGGCGACGGCACCCTGGGCGGCGACACATTGTTTTCCGAGGATACCAAGGTTCGCAACGGCGCTGGCGGCACCTCGAACGACAACGGCAGTTCCACCGGCTCGGCGGACGATACCCTGTCGCAAGAGCAGGAGGCCGAACAGCTCAAGGCGGTGCAAGAGGCGCTGTTTGACCGGGGCGGTGAAAGCCGCACCATGGAAACGCTGCTGAAACATGTCATCACCCGCGTCACCGACGAAGGTCTGGTGATCGAGATCTTCGATGTCGAAGGCGCGCTCCTGTTCGCCGAAGATACCGCCACCCCGCAGCCGGTGACCCTGCAACTGGCCGACCTTCTGGCCGAGGTGATGGGGCTGACCGCCAACAGGATCGCCGTGAACGGCCATGTGCGCAGCTATCCCGTCACGCTGGCCACCAACCCGGTGTGGGAACTGTCCGCCGCCCGCGCGCAGGCGATGCGCGGCCTGCTGGAAGCGGCCGCGCTTGACCCTGCCCGCCTGGCCCGCATCGGCGGCTATGCCGACCGCAAGCCCGCCGTGGCCGACCCCGCCGCCATCCGCAACAACCGGATCGAGATCATCCTTCTGCGGGCTGACCGCTGATCGTTTGAATTTGAGATGTTAGCGGTTCGTTAGCCTGGCCGGTGCAGTCTGGCCACAACACAGGTCAGGCAGCAGAAAGGTGCGACGATGACCATTTCCTCCGCGCTCTCGGCGGGTGTGGCCGGGTTGAACGCAAACGCGACCCGGCTTGCCACGATTTCCGACAACATCGCCAATTCGGGAACCTATGGCTACAAACGCTCTTCGGCCGAATTCGACAGCATGGTCATTACCAATGCCCGCGGCGCCGGCGTCTATTCCGCCGGGGGCGTGCGCGCCAGCACCCTCCGCCTGATTGAGGAGCGGGGGGCGCTTGTCGGCACCTCGAACGCGCTGGATCTGGCCGTTGCAGGCCGCGGTATGCTGCCGGTGATCCCCGAGGTCAGCCTTGGCAACATCACCGGCGACACGCCGCTTCTGATGACACGCACCGGCGCCTTCCGCACCGATGCGGACGGTATCCTGAAAACCGAATCCGGCATGGTTCTGCTGGGCTGGCCCGCCAACCCCGATGGCACCATCCCCGTCATGCCGCGCGACACGATCACCGGGCTGGAGCCTGTCGTCATCAACTCGAACCAGACGGCGGGCGACCCGACCACGACCATGACCCTGGGTGTCAACCTGCCCGCCACCGGAACCGAGGCCGGGGCCGCCGGCACCAGCCTGCCCCTTTCGGTTGAATACTTCGGCAACCTCGGCACCTCTGAAACGCTGGACATCACCTTCACGCCCACCGTGCCGGCAACCGGAACGTCCAATACCTGGACGATGGTCATCACCGATTCCGCCAGCGGCGGCGCCGAAATCGGCCGCTACACCCTGACGTTTGACGACAGCCGCAGTTCCGGGGGAACGCTGGAAAACGTCAGCCAGACCGCGGGTTGGCCCGGCGGAACCTACAACGCCGCCACCGGACGGATTGACCTGACCGTTGCCGGCGGCCCGATCAGCGTGGCCATCGGTCGCTTGGGCGATCCGAACGGCCTGACCCAGCTTTCCGACAAGTTCGCCCCGGTGCGGATCACCAAGGACGGATCGCCCGTCGGCAATCTGACCACGGTCGAGGTGGACGAGAACGGCTATATCACCGCCACCTATGACACCGGCTTTACCCGCCGCCTTTACCAGATTCCGCTGGTTGACGTTCCCAACCCGAACGGCCTGCTGTCGCTGAACAACCAGACCTATCAGGTCTCGCCGAAGTCTGGCTCGTTCTTCCTGTGGGATGCGGGGGATGGGCCAACCGGATCGGTCGAAGGCTATGCGCGCGAAGGCTCTACCACCGATGTCGCGGCAGAGCTGACCTCGCTGATCCAGACGCAACGCGCCTATTCCTCCAACGCCAAGGTGATCCAGACGGTGGACGAAATGCTTCAGGAAACCACAAACATCAAACGCTAGGGGTAAAGGATGAGCGTGACCTCGGCCCTTGCCAGCGCCCTGACCGGAATTCAGGCCACCTCCCGCCAGGCCGAGGCGATTTCCTCGAACGTCGCCAACGCCACGACGCCGGGCTATGGCAAGCGGTCCGTGGCCCTTGCGGCCCTGTCCGTGGGCGGCACCGGCCAAGGCGTGCGGGTCACCGGCATCCGGCGCGACATCGACCAGTTCCTGATCAATGACCGCCGTGTCGCCCAGTCGGCCGCGGATGACCGGGAAACCCGCAGCAGCTTTTTCAAGCGGCTGGAAGAGATCATCGGAACCCCGGAAACCACCGGGTCGCTGACCGCCCGCATCGGCGCGCTGGACAAGGCCCTGCTGGAAGCCGCCAGCCGCCCCGAGTCCGAGGCGCGTCTGGCCGCCGCCGTCAGCGCCGCCAGCGATCTGGCGCTGGGTCTGAACCAGGCCAGCGACGCCATTCAGGCCGAACGCGCCAAGGCTGACAGCCAGATTGCAGGCGCGGTCGGCACGCTGAACACCGCCTTGCAACAGGTGCAGGATCTGAACACGCAGATCCGCAGCTTCACCGGCGCCGGGCGCGATGTCTCGGCGCTGCTGGACCAGCGTCAGCAGATCATCGACGAAATTTCCGGCCTAGTTCCCCTGCGGGAAATCGCGCGGGACCACAATCAGGTGGCGCTGATCACCACCGGCGGCGCGGTCCTGCTGGACGGAACCGCTGGCCAGTTCGGCTTTACCGCGGTTCACACCGTTGTCCCTGAAATGACGCAGGCCTCTGGCGGGCTGTCCGGGCTGACACTGAACGGCCGGCCGATGGCAACGGCGGGCGAGGCCAGCCTGATCAGCGGCGGCGAACTGTCTGCGCTGTTCGCGGTGCGCGACGATCTGGCGACAGAAGGTCAGGCCCGGCTGGATGCGCTGGCGCGCGATCTGGTGGAAAGATTTTCTGCCGCCGGCCTGGACCCGACGCTGACGGCCGGAAACCCCGGCCTGTTTACCGATTCCGGCGGCGCCTTTTCTGCCGCCAACGAAGCGGGTCTTTCATCCCGGCTGTCGGTCAACGCGCGGGTTGATCCTGCCCAGAGCGGCCTTGTCACGCGGCTGCGCGACGGGCTGGGGGCCACCGCGACCGGCCCCTCCGGCAACGCGGGCCTGCTGCTTGCGCTGTCGAATGTCCTTGGCGCGGCACGGCCCACGGCCTCGGCAGCCCTGCCCGCGGCCAGCCGCAGCCTGGCCGGGCTTGCGTCCGATGTCCTGTCGCTGACCTCAACCGACCGGCTCTCGGCCGACAGCGAAACCGCCTATACCGCCGCCCGCTACGCCGCCCTGGATGAGATGGAGCGGGCGGGTGGCGTTGATACCGATGAAGAGATGCAGGCGCTTCTGGTGATCGAGAAGACCTACGCCGCCAATGCCAAGGTGCTGCAAACGGTGAATGACATGATCAACACCCTGCTGGAGCTGTGACAATGGACCGGATCGCCGCCAACGCCTTTCTGACCGCCGGGCTGTTTCGCCAGGGCGCCACGCTGAGGGCCGAGGTGACGCGCGTCTCGATGGAAATGACGACCGGCAAGAAGGCCGATACCGGCGCGGCGGTGGGGGGTGATTTCTCCGCGCTTGCGGCGATGGATCACGCGCTGGCGCGGATCGGGGGCTATGGTGCCATCACCACCGAAGCGGGGCTTCTGGCCGAAGCGATGCAAACCGCGCTGGGTGTCCTCTCGACCGCCGCCGAAGACCTGTCCGGCAACCTGTTGCGCAATCTGGGCCTTTCGACGCCGGAAAACCTGACGGCTGTCACCCTTGAAGGGCGGCAGAAGTTTGAAGCGGCCATCGCCGCGCTCAACACCCGCCTTGCGGACCAAAGCGTCTTTGCCGGTGTGGTCTCTGAAACCGCGCCACTGCCGGATGCCGATACGATCCTTGCCTCGCTTGAAACCGCGCTGACCGGGGTGACAACGGCCGCCGGGGCGCAGACGGCGATCAATGACTGGTTCGATGACGCCACCGGATATGCCGCGCTGTATCAGGGGGGCGCGGCCCGCGCGGCGCTGCCGGTGGCCCCGGGTGACAGCGTCGATCTGCCGGTCACCGCGCTGGACCCCGCCCTTCGCGACACGTTGAAAGGTCTGGCGACGGTTGCGCTGCTGGACCGGGGCCTTCTGGCCGGTCAGGCCGATGCGCGGGCCGAGCTTGCGCAGGCTGCCGGCGTTTCGCTGGCGTCATCCGGCACCGCGCGGGCAACGCTTGCGGCGCGGATCGGCACGGTGCAGGCGGACATCGCCGATGCCAAAGCCCGAAACGAGGCCGAGAAAACCGCCCTTGGCCTTGCGCGGAACGGTCTGGTCGAGGCCGATCCCTATGAAGCGGCAACCCGGCTGGAAGACCTGCAATCGCGGCTTGAATCACTTTACCTGCTCACCTCGCGCCTGTCGAAACTGAAACTGACGGATTACCTGTGATGCTGCGCCTGATCCTTTGCCTTCTTTTCCTGGCCTGGCCCGCGCTGGCCGATCAGGTCCGCATCAAGGATCTGGTCGAGGTGGATGGCGTGCGCGGCAATGATCTGGTCGGTTACGGCCTTGTCGTGGGGCTGAACGGCACCGGCGACGGTATCCGCAACGCCCCCTTCACCGAAGAGATCATGGCCAACCTGCTGGAGCGGCTGGGCGTCAATGTCGCCGGAGAGGAGTATCGCCCGAAGAACGTGGCGGCGGTCTTCGTCACCGCGACCCTGCCGCCCTTTGCGCGGGCGGGCGGCCGGATCGACGTGACGGTGTCCGCCATCGGCGATGCCAAAAGCCTGCTGGGCGGGACATTGGTGATGACGCCGCTGAACGGGGCAGACGGGCAGATCTATGCGGTGGCGCAGGGCACGATCATCGCCGGCGGCATCTCGGCCGAAGGCAAGGCGGCGAGGGTCGTGCAGGGGGTGCCGACGGCGGGCACAATTCCCTCGGGCGCGCGGGTCGAACGGGAGGTTCCGTTCGACTTCACCACGATCTCATCGGTGCGGCTTGCCCTGAAGTCCGCGGATTTCACCACCGCGGCCCGGATCGAAAAGGTCATCAACGCGGCTTTCGGCAAGCGCGTGGCCACCATGCTGGATGCGGGAACCGTGTCCTTCGATCTGGAAAGAACCGGGCTGCCCCCCGCCCATGCGCTAGCCCGGATCGAGGGGTTGCTGGTCGAACCGGAAACCCGGGCGCGCGTGGTGGTGGACCAGCGGTCGGGCACCATTGTCATGGGGGCGGATGTGCGGATCAGCCGGGTTGCGGTGGCCCAGGGCAATCTGACGCTGCGGGTTGAGGAAAGCCCGCTGGTCGTGCAACCTAATCCCTTTGCCGAAGGCGAAACGGTGGTGGTGCCGCGCAGCTCGGCCGACATTTCAACCGATGGCAAGGGTCTGGCCGAGGTTCCGCCCGGCACCAGCCTGTCAGAGGTGGTCGCCGGGCTGAATGCGCTGGGTGTCGCGCCCTATGACATGATCGACATCCTGAAAAGCATCAACGCCGCCGGGGCGCTTCATGCGGATTTCGTGATTCAATAGGGTGGGGGCATTCCCCGGCGCCGGCTGCACGCCTCCGGGTAAGGGCGCGCGCCCGCCACGCCTTGACGGACAGTGCTGGCGCCAGGGCCGATGATCGCGCCGGGCAGGTGGCTGGCTTGCCCGGGCGCATGGCCACGCCGGCGGCAGAACGCCACGCGCTGGCGCGTGGGGATGGGGTGTTCACGGTTCTGGTGGCGGTGATGCGCGCACAATCACGGCGAACGGCCCGTGACGAAACGCTACAGATAGCCCTGCGCGCGAAAGCTGAGCTCGCGCGATTTGCCGATGATCAGGTGGTCATGCAGGGTAAGCCCCAGCGTCTGGCAGGCATCCTGCACCTGCACTGTCATGCCGATGTCGGCCTCGCTGGGGGTGGGGTCGCCCGACGGGTGGTTGTGCACCAGGATCAGGGCGCTGGCGTTCAGTTCCAGCGCGCGCTTCACCACTTCGCGCGGATAGACCGGCACATGGTCCACCGTGCCCTTCGCCTGTTCCTCATCCGCGATCAGCACGTTCTTGCGGTCAAGAAACAGGATGCGGAACTGTTCGGTTTCCCGATGCGCCATGGTGGTGTGGCAGTAATCCAGCAGCGCATCCCAGCTTGACAGCAGCGGCCGGTGCATCACCCGCGCCCGCATCATCCGCTGTGCGGCGGCTTCCACGATCTTCAGCTCCTGCACCACCGTATCGCCCACGCCCCTGACCATCATCAGGCGCGGGACCGAAGCGGTCACGACGCGGTTGAAATCGCCGAATGTGTCCAGCAACAACCGGGCCAGCGGCTTGACATCCTGGCGCGGGATGGCGCGGAACAGCAGCAGTTCCAGCAGTTCATAATCCGGCATGGCCTGCGCGCCACCCTCCATGAAGCGGGCGCGCAGCCGTTTGCGGTGATCGGAAATATAGCTGGGCAGGCGCCCGGTCAGCGCATGACCGGCCGCCTCATCCTCATCCCCCGACGGGGGGAAAAGCGGAAGATGCGCATCTGAGAAGCCGGGGTTTGCCATGGCAGAAAGCCTGCCACAGCCTTGGTGAAAGAAGGGTTAACGCCGCTTGACCGGCGTCAGCCCTTCATCCCGTCCCAGAAACTCTTGACCTTGGCGAAGAACGAACTGCCCTCGGGGTTGTTTTCCTCGCTCAACCGCTCGAACTCGTGCAGCAGCTCTTTCTGCCGCGCGGTCAGGTTGACCGGGGTTTCCACCGCCAGTTCGATCACCATGTCGCCCACGCCGGCCCCGCGCAGCGCCGGCATCCCCTTGCCGCGCAGCCGCATCTGCTTGCCCGACTGGGCACCGGCCGGCACCTTCACCCGCGCGCTGCCCCCGTCGATCGTGGGCACCTCGACCTCGCCCCCCAGCGCGGCCGAGGGCATCGAGATCGGCACGCGGCAGAACAGGTGCACGCCGTCGCGCTGGAAGATCGGGTGATCCTTCACCTCGATGAAGATGTACAGGTCGCCCTGCGGCCCGCCGCGCAGACCCGCCTCGCCCTCGCCGGCCAGACGGATGCGGGTGCCGGTTTCCACGCCCGAAGGAATGTTCACCGAAAGCGTCCGCTCACGCTCAACCCGGCCCGCGCCGTGGCAGGACTTGCAGGGGTTCTTGATGATCTGGCCCATGCCGTTGCAGGTGGGGCAGGTGCGTTCGACGGTGAAAAAGCCCTGCTGCGCCCGCACCTTGCCCATGCCCGAACAGGTGGGGCAGGTGACCGGCTCGGCGCCGCCTTCGGCCCCCGTGCCGTGGCAGGTGTCGCATTGCACCGACGTGGGCACGTTGATGGTTTTCTGAACGCCCTTCCAGGCCTCTTCCAGACTGACGCGCAGGTTGTAGCGCAGGTCAGACCCGCGCTGCGCCCGGCTGCGCCCGCCACCACCGCCGCCGCTCCGGCCCATGAAATCGCCGAACAGGTCTTCGAACACGTCCGAAAACGCGCTGGCGAAATCGCCCTGCTGGAACCCGCCGCGCGGACCGCCGCCGCCCATGCCGCCTTCAAAGGCGCCATGGCCAAAGCGGTCATAGGCCGCCTTCTTCTGTTCATCCTTCAGAACGTCATAGGCCTCGTTCACTTCCTTGAACTGGGCCTCGGCCTGAGGATTCTGGGAATTGCGGTCGGGGTGCAGCTCTTTCGCCTTCTGGCGATAGGCCTTCTTGATCTCGTCGGGCGAAGCGCCGCGCGCAACCCCCAGCACCTCGTAGAAATCGCGTTTTGCCATCGCAAAACCCCTGTCCTGAACCGGGAGGGGGCGGCTCGTTGCCGAACCGCCCCCCGTTCCGGTTCAAGCGGAATTACTTCCGCTTGTTGTTGCCCAGATCCTCGAAGTCGGCGTCGACGATGTTCTCGTCATCCACCGGGCGCGGGTCATCCTCATCGCCCTTGCCGCCTTCGGCCTGGCTGGCCTTGTAGATGGCCTCGCCCAGCTTCATCGCGGCTTCGGTCAGGTTCTGGATGCCGCTGCGGATCTTGCCCGCATCTTCGCCTTTCAGCGCGTCTTCCAGCGGGCTCATCGCCAGCTCGATCGCCTCGACGGTGGACGGGTCCACCTTGTCGCCATGATCGGCCAGCGACTTCCGGGTCGAATGCAGCAGGCTTTCGCCCTGGTTGCGGGTTTCCACCAGTTCCTTGCGGGCCTTGTCGGCCTCGGCATTGGCTTCGGCGTCGCGGACCATCTTCTCGATGTCCTCGTCCGACAGGCCGCCCGAGGCCTGGATGGTGATCGCCTGTTCCTTGTTGGTGCCCTTGTCCTTGGCTTTCACCGACACGATGCCGTTGGCGTCAATGTCGAAGGTCACCTCGATCTGCGGCACGCCACGCGGGGCGGGCGGGATCTGTTCCAGATTGAACTGGCCCAGCATCTTGTTGTCGGCGGCCATCTCGCGCTCGCCCTGGAACACGCGGATGGTCACCGCGTTCTGATTGTCCTCGGCGGTGCTGAACACCTGGCTCTTCTTGGTCGGGATGGTGGTGTTGCGGTCGATCAGCCGGGTGAACACGCCGCCCAGCGTTTCGATGCCCAGCGAAAGGGGCGTCACGTCCAGCAGAACCACGTCCTTCACGTCGCCCTGCAGAACGCCGGCCTGAATCGCCGCGCCCAGCGCCACCACTTCATCGGGGTTCACGCCCTTGTGGGGCTCTTTCCCGAAGAACTTGGTCACTTCCTCGATCACGCGGGGCATACGGGTCATACCGCCAACCAGCACAACCTCGTCGATGTCGTCCTTGGACACGCCGGCATCCTTCAGCGCGGCCTGGCAGGGCTTGATCGACTTCTTGATCAGATCGTCCACCAGGCTTTCCAGCTTGGCGCGCGTCAGCTTCATCACCAGGTGCAGCGGCTGCCCGGTGTTGCGGTCCATGCTGATGAACGGCTGGTTGATTTCGGTCTGGCTTGAGGACGAAAGCTCGATCTTGGCCTTTTCGGCGGCTTCCTTCAGGCGTTGCAGCGCCATCTTGTCCAGCGTCAGGTCGGCGCCGTGCTCTTTCTTGAACTCGTCGGCCAAGTACTGGACGATCCGCATGTCGAAGTCTTCGCCGCCCAGGAACGTGTCGCCGTTGGTGGACTTCACCTCGAACAGGCCGTCGTCGATTTCCAGAATGGTGATGTCGAAGGTGCCGCCGCCAAGGTCATAGACGGCGATGGTCTTCGATTCCTTCTTGTCCAGACCATAGGCCAGCGCGGCCGCGGTCGGCTCGTTGATGATGCGCAGCACTTCCAGACCGGCAATCTTGCCGGCGTCCTTGGTGGCCTGGCGCTGGGCGTCGTTGAAATAGGCGGGCACGGTGATCACGGCCTGGGTGACGGATTCACCCAGATAGCTTTCCGCCGTTTCCTTCATCTTCTGCAGGATGAAGGCCGAAACCTGGCTGGGCGAATACTTTTCGCCGCGCACTTCAACCCAGGCGTCGCCGTTGCCGCCATCCACGATGTTGTAGGGGACAAGTTTCTTGTCCTTCTCAACCTCGGCATCGCCAAGGCGGCGGCCGATCAGCCGCTTGACGGCAAAGATCGTGTTGCTGGCGTTGGTCACGGCCTGGCGCTTGGCGGGCTGGCCGACCAGACGCTCGCTTTCCGTGAAGCCGACGATCGAGGGGGTGGTCCGGGCGCCTTCGCTGTTCTCGATGACGCGTGGGGCGGCGCCGTCCATGATGGCGACGCAAGAGTTGGTGGTGCCGAGGTCGATACCGATGACTTTGGCCATGTGCGTATCCCTTTCATTCAGGCGATGCACCGGACAGGGGCCCTGCGTATTCGGCACCCCCGGCCGGGGTATGGTTCTGGCCCGATGTCTGGCACCGGACCGCTTGACTGGGCGTATATAGGCGGGCGTATTCGGCCCTGCAACGGTCTGGCACCAATGTCTGTTGCGAATTTTCGGGGTTTACGATGGCAACCGCGGCTTTTCAGATCAGGGGCCTGCACGTCTGGCCGGGCTATCTTGATCGCCCGGCACAGGAATCGCTGGTGGCCGACCTGCGCAAGGTGGCAGAGGCGGCGCCTTTCGTCACACCCGGTGGCCGGCAGATGAGCGTGCGGATGACCGCCGCCGGACGGCTGGGCTGGGTGACCGACCGGCGCGGGTACAGGTATCAGCCGCAGCATCCTTCGGGGGCGGCCTGGCCGCCGATCCCCCCGGCGGTGCTGGCCATCTGGCGTAATCTGACCGGGCTTTCCCGCGACCCGGACTGTTGCCTTGTCAACTTCTACGATGCCGGCGCCCGGATGGGCCTGCATCAGGACCGCGACGAAGGCGATTTCTCATTCCCCGTCCTGTCCGTCAGTCTGGGCGATGACGCGCTGTTCCGCATCGGCGGGGCCGACCGCAGCGAAGGCACGCAAAGTTTCTGGCTGCGGTCCGGCGATGTGTTGCTGATGGGCGGCTCGGCGCGGCTGGCCTGGCACGGGGTTGACCGCATCCGCCCCGCATCTTCAACCCTGCTGCCGCAGGGCGGGCGCATCAACCTGACCTGCCGGGTCGTGACGGCGGCCTGATCCGCCGCTCAGGGCCGGGCCAGCGAACAGCAGCCGGTCAGGTGACGCGAACTTGCCGGCCCGTCGGGCGTCTGGCCCGTCAGGAACACATCCAGCGCCAGGCCGAAGGCGTTGTCGGACATGCCGTCCGAACAGGCCGCCCCGCGCAACACCGCCGTCATGCCCGTTGCGCCAAGGGCAACCAGGTTCGATCCGGGCTGAATTCCCCAGCGCGCCGTAACAGGCAGGGCCGTCTTGCCGGTTTCGGGGTCATCCAGCGTGGCGGTGCCGGCCACCGGGTCATAGGTCAGGCCCCAGAACGGCTCGGTTCCGTGGCAGTGCAGGGGCAGGTCAAGGCTGGCCCAACTGCCGGCGCCCGCGCGGCGCAGATAGGTCATCGAGGCATAGCCGACGCCTTCGCCGGTGTTCACCTTGCCCCAAGTGCCGGACAGTTCCACCACCTCGACCCCGCGCGTGTTCGGGCGCAGCGTTGCCACGACCTGTGCCCGCGCCGAAGGTTCGGCCCGGATGTTCAGCACATCGCCGGCGGCTACGCCGGTCACATCGTAAAGCGCCGGCAGGTCGTCTGCCTGTGCCGGCAGGGCCAACAGCGCCACAAGCAAAGCCAGCACGCGGATCATCGACGCTTGCCCCAGCTTGCCGAGATATGCCCGCGGGTGAAGAATTCGATCATCAACCCGATGACCACACAGACCATTCCCACCTTTATCGGGTAGATCATCGAGGTGAAATGCGGGTTGTAGTTCAGGAAAATGAAACCGCGCGCCTGATCAATGATATGAAACAGGGGGTTCCAGTCGAACAGCGCCCTGAGCGGTGCCGCCGTCATATTGGCCACCACCATCTTGCCGCTCGCGATCATGTTCACGCGCTGATAGATTTTTGAGGCGACGCCAAAGAATTCCGGCTGCCACGGGGTTGCCGAATAGAAGATCAGCCCGATGGCGGCCCCCGTCCACCATGCCAGCAGAACCATCCCCAGCGCGGGGACCGGATCCCTGATCGTGATCGGCTCAAACAGGGTGTGGTAGAACAGCAGAATGATGGCGCCCGAAAAGATCTGCCGGTACAGCGACGCCAGCGCCGCCGAGGTGACCGCGACGATGGGGTTCATCGGCGCGTGCATCATCATCGCCGAGGCCTGACCATCGGCCCCCGAAACGGCACCGATCGCCGCAGTATGGGCGCGGAACATGAACACGCCCGACATGACGTAAAGGACGAAATCTCCGCGGATCGCGACGCGCCGCAACCCAAGAATGTGGAACATTGCCACGAAGACGGTCACCATCAAGGCGGCGTTCACCACCTCCATCACCAGGCCAAGAACCGCATTGCTGTAGTTCTTGCGCAAGGCGCGCGCCGTGGAATGATAGATGAGTTCGAGAAGCTCGAACCCGGTTCTCATATGCGAGAGTCTGGTTGCCTGCGGTCGGAACATCCCGTGCCTTTTCGCCTGTCCTGTGGCCCCCAGCCTAAGCGGGACTTCTTGCCGATCCGTTGCCGGCAGAGGATAAGGGCCCGGCCCGTCTAAGGCAACAAGGAGAGACCCATGGATCACAATCACCTTATCCCCATTCTTCGCCAACTGGCGCTTGAGGCGGGGGATCGTATCCTTGAGGTCTATAACGGCCCCGATTTCGAGGTGCGCGCCAAGGGCGATGCCTCGCCCGTGACCGAGGCCGACGAAGCGGCGGATGCCCTGATTTCCGCCGGGCTGCGGGCTGCCTTTCCCGATCTTCCCCTCATCACCGAAGAACAGGCCGACAGCCACGCCCTTCAGGCGGCCACCTTCCTGATCGTCGATCCGCTGGATGGCACCAAGGAATTCGTCCAGCGCCGCGGCGATTTCACTGTGAACATCGCCTATGTCGAAAACGGTGTGCCGGTCCGGGGCGTGGTCTATGCGCCGGCGCAGGGGCGGCTGTTCTATACCCTGGCCGACGGAACTTCTGTTGAAGAACTGGCAGATGGCAGCCTGCGCCCGCTGCGCGTGGCAACGCCTGACAATGCCGCGCTGATGGTGGTGGCGTCGAAATCCCATCGCGACGCGGCAACCGACGAATACATCAACCGTTACGCGGTGAAGGATTCCCGCAGCGCCGGTTCCAGCCTCAAGTTCTGCCTTGTCGCCACGGGCGAGGCCGACCTTTACCCCCGGCTTGGCCGCACCATGGAATGGGACACCGCCGCCGGCGATGCCGTGCTGCGCGGGGCGGGCGGCATCTGCGTGCGCTTTGATGACCACACGCCGCTGACCTATGGCAAACCCGGCTGGGACAACCCCCATTTCATCGCCCATGCCCCCGGTGTGGTGCTGAAATGAAGACGCTGATCGCCATCCCCGCCCGCTATGCCAGCACCCGGTATCCGGGCAAACCGCTGGTTTCCCTGCGGGGCCCCGATGGTGACAAGACCCTGATTCGCCGAAGCTGGGAGGCGGCGATGGCCGTCCGGGGCATCGACCGCGTTGTCGTTGCCACCGATGACGACCGGATTGCCGACCACGCCCGCGCTTTCGGCGCCGAGGTGGTGATGACCTCCTCCGATGCGCGCAACGGAACCGAGCGCGTGGCCGAGGTGGCAACGCACCTGCCCGGCTTTGACGTGATCGTGAACCTTCAGGGCGACGCGCCGCTGACGCCGCCGTGGTTCGTCGAGGATCTGGTCGCCGGTCTTGCCACCGATTCGCAGGCCGACATCGCCACGCCCGTCCTGCGCTGCGACGGGGCCGCCCTGTCGGGGTTCCGCGCCGACCGCCGCGCCGGGCGCGTTGGTGGAACCACCGCTGTTTTCGGGCAGGCGGGACGCGCGCTCTACTTCTCGAAAGAGGTTATCCCCTACACCGGCCGCGATTATGCCGATGATGAGCCGACCCCGGTCTTTCATCATGTGGGCGTCTATGCCTATCGCCCCGCCGCCCTTGCCGCCTATTCAAGCTGGCCGATCGGCCCGCTGGAAACGCTGGAAGGTCTGGAACAGCTTCGCTTTCTTGAACAGGGCCGCCGCGTCCTTTGTGTCGAGGTCGAGGCCCGTGGCCGCAAATTCTGGGAATTGAACAATCCCACGGATGTGGCAGTCTTGGAATCGATGTTGGCAGATATGTGCTGACGGGGCGCAAGGCGATGCTTTTCCCCCCATTAGGTGCTTCCCGTAAGGTCTGTTACCCGGTATCTCACGCCCACGCCCGAATCCTGCCGCTGTTTCCGCAGGATCTTATGTAGCCAGACGGCTGTTCGTCCGTTTGTCGGGAAAATGAAACGAGTGATGTGATGAAGCCCAAGAAGGTTACAAAAGCCGTCTTCCCGGTCGCAGGTCTGGGAACACGGTTTCTGCCGGCAACGAAGTCGATCCCGAAAGAGATCATGACACTGGTCGACCGGCCGTTGATCCAATACGCGATCGACGAGGCCC
Source organism: Pseudogemmobacter blasticus (assembly GCF_003071405.1). NCBI lineage: Bacteria > Pseudomonadati > Pseudomonadota > Alphaproteobacteria > Rhodobacterales > Paracoccaceae > Pseudogemmobacter > Pseudogemmobacter blasticus. The sequence continues at coordinate 2,255,998 of NZ_CP020470.1, forward strand.
GCGCCGCCGGGATCAAGGAGTTCATCTTCGTCACCTCGCGCGGCAAGTCCGCGCTTGAGGATTACTTCGACAACGCCCCCGAGCTTGAATCGGAGCTGCGCCGCAAGGGCAAGACCGAGCTTCTGGAAATGCTCAAGGACACCAACATGGACAGCGGCGCCATCGCCTATGTCCGTCAGAACCGGCCCATGGGCCTGGGTCATGCCGTCTGGTGTGCCCGCCGCCTGATCGGCGACGAACCGTTTGCCGTCCTGCTGCCCGATGATGTGATCGCCGCCGAAAAGCCCTGCCTTCAGCAGATGGTCGAAGCCTATGCCGAAACCGGCGGCTGCATGGTGGCGGCCATGGAAGTGCCGCCCGCCAAGGCCAGCTCTTACGGCGTCCTCGACATTGCCGAGGATCGCGGCGCCATTGTCCGTGCCAAGGGCATGGTCGAAAAGCCCAAGGCCGAAGACGCGCCGTCGAACCTTGCGGTGATCGGGCGTTACATCTTGTCGCCGCAGATTCTGGTCAACCTCAACCGCATGAAACAGGGCGCCGGCGGCGAGGTCCAGTTGACCGACGCCATCGCCGAAGAGGTCGACTCGAAGGCCGGTGTCCACGGCTTCCGCTTCCGTGGCCTGCGCTACGACTGCGGATCGAAGGCCGGGTTCCTGCAAGCCACCGTTGCCTTCGGTCTGTCACGCCCCGATCTGCGCGATGAGTTTCAGAGCTATCTGACCGACATGTTCGCGCAACAGCGGGCTGCGCAATAGGGCAATGGGGGCAGAGCCCCACGCCTATCCGATCCTTGATCTGCCTGCGCCCCAACGGGGCGCGGTGCAGGTCTGGCGGTCTTTCCGCCTGCGGCTGCGCCGCCGTGTCCTGATCGCGCGCGCGCTGCGCAAACGCCGCGAACTGACGCCGATCACCGACAGAACCGCCGGCCTGCGCCGCCGCGCCATCCTCTGCGTGATGGTCGTCCGCAATGAGGCCGAGCGTTTGCCGCATTTCCTGGAGTACCATCGCCGCCTGGGCGTCGATCACTTCCTGATCGTGGACAATGCCAGCACCGATGACACCGCGGCCCTGCTGCGCGATTGTGCCGATGTCTCGCTCTGGCAGACCGCCGCCAGCTACCGCCGGTCACGCTTCGGGCTGGACTGGACGAACTGGCTGCTTCTGCGGCATGGCCATGGCCGCTGGTGTCTGACGCTGGATGCCGACGAACTGCTGGTCTACCCGCATTGCGAGACGCGGCCCCTGCCGGCTTTGACGCGCTGGCTTGATGACCACGGCATCGACAGTTTCGGCGCCATGATGCTGGACCTTTACCCCGAAGGGCCGCTTTCGGCACACAGCTTTCAGCCGGGCGATGATCCGCTTGCCATCCTGCGCTGGTTCGACAGCGGCAATTATCAGGTGCAGGTCCAGCCCCGAATGCGCAATCTCTGGATTCAGGGAGGGGTGCGGGCGCGCACCTTCTTTGCGCAAGACCCCCGCCGCGCGCCGACGCTGAACAAGATTCCGCTGGTGCGCTGGCACTGGCGCTATGCCTATGTGAATTCAACCCACTCCGCCCTGCCGCCGCGCCTGAACGCCACCTTTGACGAAACCGGCGGCGAACAGATTTCGGGCGTGCTGCTGCACACGAAATTCCTGCCGTCGGCGGCCCGGCGGGCGGCCGAGGAAAAGGCCCGCCGCGAACATTTTGCCGATCCGGCCCGCTATGCCGATTACTGGGACAGTCTGGCCACCGATCCGGTGCTGCACGGCCCTGCCTCGCAGCGCTATCAGGGCTGGCGGCAACTGGAAGGCCTTGGCCTGATGTCGCGCGGGGGCTGGATCTGATGCCGTGCAAAGGGCGCCAGTGTTTACTTGACCGGCCTCACATTCTAGACACGAACAGTTGTGGCATTGACCGGCGCGGGCGCTCACCTATGTGGACTGAAAGGATTTTCGGCGCTGCCATCGCCACGCCCTGTCCCGCGGCAGGACGGTTGGCCTGCCGGTTCGGGCATGAATCCGTCAAGAACAGGGTCGTCGGGTGGGCTTGATCGGTTCATATCGCCTGCGGATGCGGCGACGGCGTCTGATCGCCCGGGCCGTGTTGCGGCGCAAGGATCTGGTCCCCGTGGCCCAGCGGACCGAGTCCCTGCGGCCGGATGCAATTCTTCTGTTCGCAACCCTGCGGAACGAACGGGTCCGCCTGCCCTATTTCCTGAAGTATTACCGCGATCTGGGGATCGACCACTTCCTGTTCGTTGACAACGACAGCACCGACGGAAGCCGCGATTATCTGGCCGCACAGCCAGATGTGTCGCTCTGGACGACGCCGGCGTCCTATCGGAAATCGCGCTTCGGGATGGACTGGATCATGTCCCTTCTGCGCGCGCATGGTCACAACCGCTGGTGCCTGACGGTCGATGTCGATGAATTCCTGATCTATCCCTTCTGCGAAACCCGCCCGCTGCGCGCCCTGACCGACTGGCTGGATGCCAGCAGCATCCGCACCTTCTCGGCCATGATGCTGGATATGTATCCGCAGGGGCCGATCCAGGATCAGCCCTATCGCGAAGGCCAGAACCCGTTTGAAATCGCCCAGTGGTTTGACAGCGGCAATTACACCTTCACCCGCAACTGGCCCTACGGAAACCTGTGGATTCAGGGCGGCCCCCGCAGCCGCACCTTCTTTGCCAGCCGGCCGCGGCAGGCCCCGGCGCTGAACAAGATCCCGCTGGTCCGCTGGGACCGCTCCTTCGCCTATGTCAGTTCGACACACATGCTTCTGCCGCGCGGGCTGAACCTTGTCTATGATCGCGCCGGCGGCGAAAAGACCAGCGGCTGCCTGCTGCACGCCAAGTTCCTCGACACCTTCGCCCTGAAGGCGCAGGAAGAGATGGCGCGCGGCGAACACTATGCCGAAAGCCGCGAATACAAGGCCTATCTCAACGGGTTGGCTGAACAGCCCGATTTCTGGTGCAAGTGGAGCGAGAAGTACATCAACTGGCGGCAGCTCGAAATTCTGGGTCTCATGTCCACGGGGAACTGGGCATGAGGCTGGGCTTCGTCATGCTGACGCATACCGCGCTGGACCGTGCCGCGCAGGTCGCGCGCTATTGGGCCAGCAACGGCTGCCCCGTGGTCATTCACGTCGACCGCCGCACCCCCGCCGCCGAGCATGATGCCCTGCGTGCCGGTCTGGCCGATCTGGCCAATGTCCGCTTCTCGCCCCGGCATGTCTGCGAATGGGGCACCTGGGGCCTTGTGGCCGCAACGCAGGCGGCCTCAAGCATGATGCTGGCCGAATTCCCGGAGGTGCAACGCGTCTATCTGGCCTCCGGCTCATGCTTGCCATTGCGCCCGGTTGGCGAATTGCAGGCCTATCTTGACCAGCACCCCCGGACCGATTTCATCGAAAGCGTGACCGCCGCCGATGTTGACTGGACGATCGGCGGCCTGAATTCCGAACGGTTCACGCTGCGCTTCCCGTTCTCGTGGCGCAAGCACCGCGTCCTGTTCGACGGATATGTCCGGCTGCAGCGCCGCCTTGGTATACGCCGCCGCCTGCCCGAAGGGCTTGTGCCGCATCTGGGCAGCCAGTGGTGGTGCCTGACGCGGCAAACCCTGTCGGCCATTCTCGACGGGCCCGGCCGCGCCGCCTATGACCGCTTTTTCCGCAAGGTCTGGATTCCCGACGAAAGCTATTTCCAGTCGCTGGTCAGGATACATTCGACCAACATCGAAAGCCGCTCGCTGACGCTGTCCAAGTTCGATTTCCAGGGCAAGCCGCACATCTTCTATGATGACCACCTGCAACTTCTGCGCCGGTCTGACTGTTTCGTTGCCCGCAAGATCTGGCCGCAGGCCGACAAGCTGTATGAAACCTTCCTCTCGCCCGAAGCCGCCAGCCAGCCCCGCGCCGAACCGAACCCGGGCCGGATCGACCGGCTGTTTTCCAAGGCGGTCGAACGGCGGCTGACCGGCCGCGCCGGCCTTTACATGCAGTCGCGCTTTCCCACGCGGGAACGCGAAAACGGCCGGACTGCCGCGCCCTATTCGCTGTTCCAGGGCTTTGCCGAGCTGTTCGAGGATTTCGAGACCTGGCTTTCCAAATCCGCCGGCATCCGCGTGCATGGCAACCTGTTCGCGCCGGATCGTGTGCAGTTTGCCGGCGGTGTGGGCATCTACAACGGCTGCCTGTCTGACAGCACAGCCCTGCGCGACTATAACCCGCGCGCCTTTCTTGCCAGCCTGATCTGGAACACCCGCGGCGAACGCCAGTGTTTCCAGTTCGGGCCCGACGACGCGCAGAAGATCACCGAATTCATCGCCGGCGATCCCAACGCCCAGGTGTCGGTCATCACCGGCGCCTTTGCGATTCCGCTGTTCCGGTCCAACCTGAACTTCGGCATCATCCGGACCGAGGCCGCCCGGTTGCAGCGCATCGAATCCGAATTCCTGTCCGTCTTGCGGGCCCCCACCTCCAAGGCCCGGGTCCGCATCTGGAACCTTGCCGAGTTCCTGGAAAACCCCATAGAACCCCTTCAGACCATCGTCGATGAAATCAACCCGCGCAGCCCGCACCGCCTGTCCGAGGTGCCGCGGCTGGTTGATCTTACCGGCTTTGGTCAGTTCCTTCAGAATCTGCGCAATCAGGGCATGAAGCCGGTCCTGATGGGCGATTTCCCGGTAAATGGTCCTTCTCCAACCTCGGGTCGTCGTGCCCGGTCCAAGCAATGAAGTGATCACCGATGCCCGTATTCACCTCTTTCGTCATGCTTGCCGGAATGCGGACAGGCTCGAACTTTCTTGAGGCGAACCTGAATGCCCTTCCGGGCGTCGCCTGTCTGGGTGAGGTGTTCAACCCGCATTTCATCGGCAAGAAGGACCAGACCGAACTGTTCGGCGTTGATCTTGAACAGCGCGATCAGAACCCAGCGCTGTTGCTGCGCCGCATCCGCGCGAAAACGCCCGGCCTTTCCGGCTTCCGCTATTTCCATGATCACGACGCCCGTATCCTGCCGCTGCTGCTGGACGATCCGGCCTGCGCCAAGATCGTGCTGACCCGCAACCCGGCGGAAAGCTATGTAAGCTGGAAGATCGCGCAGGCCACCGGCCAGTGGAAGCTGACCAACGTCAAGAACCTGCGGCAGGCAAAGGCACAGTTCGACCCCGCCGAGTTCGAGCATTACCTGACCGCCGCGCAGGATTTCCAGTTGCAGATACTGCGCGCGCTTCAGACCAGCGGGCAGACGGCGTTCTATCTTGATTACGAAGACATCGGCGATGTCGCGGTGCTGAACGGCCTGGCCGGCTGGCTGGGGGTCGAGGCGCGGCTTGAAGCGGTGGATGGCACGCTCAAGAAGCAGAACCCCGAAGAGATTGGCACCAAGGTCGCCAATTTCGACCAGATGGAAACCGCGCTGACGCGGCTTGATCGGTTCAACCTGTCGCGCACGCCGAACTTCGAACCGCGCCGCCCGCCCGCCATTCCGTCCTATGTGGCCGCATCGGGGCTGCTGTTCATGCCGGTTCGCTCCGGCCCCTCTGCGGTGGTGCGGGACTGGCTGGAAAAGTTGCACCCCGGCGAGGTGATCGAGGAATTCACCCAGAAATCGCTGCGCCAGTGGAAGCGGGCCAACTGCCCGCACCGCAGCTTTACCGTGCTGCGCCACCCGCTGCTGCGCGCCCATGTGGCCTTCCGCGAGATGATCGTGTCCGGTCGTCTGGCCGATCAGCGCGCCAGCCTGATCCGTCTGCAAAAGGCAGACCTTCCGCCGCCGGGCCTGCCTTTCGCCGATGTTGACCAGCACCGCCAGGCCTTCCTGGCCTTCCTGCGCTTTGCCCGGCTTTCTGTCGCGGGCCAGACCGGCCCGCGGGTTGATCCGCACTGGGCCAGCCAGACCGCGGTTCTGCAAGGCTTCGCCGGCTTCCAGCCGCCCGATGTGATCCTGCGCGAAGACCGTCTCGCCGATGGTCTGGCCTATCTGGCGGCAGAGCTGGGCCTGACTGCCCCATCCGCCCCGCGCGCCGACAGTGCCGCCGAAACGGCCCTGTCGGAAATCTGGGATGCCTCTCTCGAAGAGGCCGCCGAAGAAGCCTATGCCCGCGATTATCTTGGCTTCGGCTTCGGCCGCTGGCGCGACTGAAGCCGCCTTTCCGGTCCGCAGCCTGCCGGAAGCGTGCGGTTTGTGACGAAACTGAAAGACGAATTTACGCCCTGCGGCCACATTGTCGAAACTGGCGGGTTGAATCCGCAGCCCCTGCGCCTTCATAAAGCGTAAGGGTCAATCACGGGGTATCGGGGTTGCTGCAACCGCCCGCGGGTGGATGGGCGGCCTTGTGCGTTCGCGGTCATCGCCCTTTCCCGGTTGCAACAAAGTGAGTGAAAGACCGCCGCTGCATGATTGAGCAGAACCTGATCCTGGTCCTTGCGTTCCTGCCCTTCGTGGCGGCGCTGGCAACGGCAACGTTGCCGGAAAATGCCCACGGGGCGGCGGCCTGGGTGTCGGGGGCACTGCTGCTGGCGGGGCTTGGGGTCATGGCGGGTCTGCACGGCGCCGTTGCCGATGGCGAACCAGTGCGCGCCGTTCTGCGCTGGGTGCCGTCGCTGGGCCTGAACCTTTCGTTCCGCATCGACAGTTTCGTCTGGCTGTTCATCACCCTTGTGCTGTCCATCGGTATTCTGGTGGTGATCTACGCCCGCTACTACCTGGCCGAAACCGACCCGGTTCCCCGGTTCTATTCCTTCCTCATGGCCTTCACCGGCGCCATGATCTGTATGCTGATGTCCGGCAACATCCTGATGATGGTGGTGTTCTGGGAACTGACCTCGATCATTTCGTTCCTGCTGATCGGCTACTGGTATCAGGGCCAGGCCGCGCGCGATGGCGCACGGATGGCGCTGATCGTCACCGCAAGCGGTGGTCTGTGCCTGTTGCTGTCGATGCTGATCATCGGCCAGATCCTGGGCACCTATGACCTGGACCGCGTTCTGGCCTCGGGTGACCTGATCCGCGCGCATCCGCTGTATCCGCTGGTTCTGGTGCTGTTCCTGCTGGGCGCCTTCACCAAATCGGCGCAGTTCCCGTTCCATTTCTGGCTGCCCGGCGCCATGGCCGCGCCGACGCCGGTGTCGGCCTTCCTTCATTCGGCCACCATGGTGAAGGCCGGGGTGTTCCTGCTGATCCGCTTTTCCCCCGCGCTGGGCGGGACCGAGCTCTGGTTCTTCGCCGTTACCGGCACCGGCATGGCCACGCTGCTGATGGGCGCGGTGATCGCGCTGTTCCGGCATGACCTGAAGGGTCTGCTGGCCTATTCCACCATCAGCCACCTTGGCCTGATCACCGCGCTGGCCGGGCTTGGCAGCAGCACCGCCATTCTGGCGGCGATCTTCCACATCGTGAACCATGCGGTGTTCAAGGCCTCGCTCTTCATGGCGGCAGGGATCATCGCCCATGAAACCGGCACCCGTGACATGCGGCGCCTCAGCGGGCTGATGCGCTACATGCCCATCACCGGAACGCTGGCCATCGTGGCTTCGGCCGCCATGGCGGGGGTGCCGCTGATGAATGGCTTTCTGTCGAAAGAGATGTTCTTCGCCGAGGCGGTGGATTGGCACAACGGCACCTGGCTGGACAATGCGCTGCCCTGGATCGCCACGCTGGCCAGCATCTTTGCCGTCGCCTATTCGCTGCGCTTCATCGCCGCCGTGTTCTTCGGCCCCGAACCGACCGACCTGCCGCAAACCCCGCATGAACCCGTGGCCTGGCTGCGCCTGCCGGTCGAGGCGCTGGTTCTGGTCTGCCTTGTGGTTGGCGTGTTCCCCGGCCTGACCCTGGGCCCCACGCTGAACCTGGCGGTCGAATCCGTGACCGGTACCACCCTGCCCGATTATGACATCGCCATCTGGCACGGCATCAACACCCCCCTGCTGATGAGCCTGGGCGCCCTTGCCGGCGGGGTGATCCTGTATTTCGCCTTTGCCCAGCGCATTGCCGAAGGGCCCGAAGGCCCGCCGCTCTTGCACCGGCTGCGGGCGCAGCGGCTGTTTGAAAAGGGTCTGTTGCTGCTGTCCTGGCGGGTGCCGCGCGCGGTCATGGCCATCATCGGCAGCGAGAAGCTGCAAACCCAGTTGCGCACCATCGTTCTTCTGGCGATTGCCGGTGTCGGGCTTGCGCTTTGGGGCACCTTGCAACAGGCGGCCGAACCGCGGACCAACGCGCTGAACCCGTCCTTTGCCCTGATGTGGATCGTGGGCGCCGCCTGCGCGCTGGGCGCCGCCTGGCAGGCGAAATATCACCGCTTTGCCGCCCTTACGCTGCTGGGTGGCGCGGGGCTGGTCACCTGCCTGACCTTCGCGTGGTTCTCCGCCCCCGATCTGGCGGTGACGCAGCTTCTGGTCGAAATCGTGACAACCGTGCTGCTGCTGCTGGGCCTGCGCTGGCTGCCGCGTCGGCGGGAAGAGATTCACGAAGACACGCTGTTGCCCGCCCGCGCCCGCCGCCTGCGCGATCTGATCATCGCCTCGGTGGCGGGGGCCGGCATCGCCGCCATGGCCTTTGTCATCATGACCCGGCCGCTGATCCCCAACATCGGTGACTGGTTCCTGCGCAACGCCTATTACGAGGCGGGCGGCACCAATACCGTCAACGTCATCCTTGTCGATTTCCGGGCCTTCGACACCTTCGGCGAAATCACCGTTCTGGCCATCGTGGGGCTGACGGTCTTTGCGCTGCTGCGCCGGTTCCGCCCCGCCCCCGAAAGCCTGCGCGACCTGCGCCCCGAGGAAGAGGCCGACGCCGAAACCCGGTCGCTGGCCGATTACCTGCTGGTGCCCTCGGTCATCATGCGCTGGATGTTCCCGCCGATCATCGTGATCTCGGCCTATCTGTTCCTGCGCGGCCATGATCTGCCGGGCGGCGGCTTCTCGGCCGGGGTGACGCTGGCCATCGGTTTCCTGCTGCAATACCTGGGCCATGATGTCCGCTGGGTCGAGGCACGGCTGACCGTGCTGCCGATCCGCTGGATGGGCTTTGGCCTGCTGATCGCCGGGGCCACCGGCGTGGCCGCCTTCGCCTTCGGCTATCCGTTCCTGACGGCCCATGCCCAGTATGTTGACCTGCCGCTGATCGGCAAGGTTCCGGCCGCCACCGCGCTGATCTTCGACACGGGCGTGTTCTCGCTGGTGGTGGGGGCAACCGTGCTGATGCTGATCGCCATCGCGCACCAGTCGCTGCGCCTGTCGCGGATGCGCGAACACGAAGCGGCCGAAGCCCAGGCGAAAGAGGCCGCGTGATGGAAATCGTGCTCTCCGCCGCCATCGGCATCCTGGCCGCCTCGGGCATCTGGCTTCTGCTGCGGCCCCGCACTTTTCAGGTGATCGTGGGCCTGTGCCTGCTGTCCTATGCGGTGAACCTGTTCATCTTCTCGATGGGCCGGCTGACGGTGGGGGTGCCGCCGATCATGCCGCAGGGCGGATTCGTCAACCCCACGCTTTACGCCGATCCGCTGCCGCAGGCGCTGGTGCTGACGGCCATCGTCATCAGCTTTGCCACCACGGCGCTGTTTCTGGTGGTCATCATCGCCTCGCGCGGGCTGACCGGCACCGACCATGTTGACGGCAAGGAGCGCGAAGGATGAACGGCGGCCCTGATCACCTGATCATCGCGCCGATCCTGATCCCGTTCTTCGCGGGCGCGCTGATGCTGCTTTACGAAGACCGCCGCCGCCGCGCCAAGTTCTTCATCAGCCTTGCCGCAACCGTGGCGCTGCTCTTTGTCGCGATCGAGCTTCTGAACCGTTCCAAGGGGAACGAACTGTCGGGCGGCAACGACATCGGCTTTTACCTGCTGGGCGACTGGGCTTCGCCCTTCGGTATCGTTCTGGTGATCGACCGGCTTTCCGCGATGATGCTGGTGCTGTCCTCGCTGGTGGCAATTCCGGCGCTGGTCTATTCGGCCGCCGGGTGGAACCGGCAGGGGCAGCATTTCCATTCGATGTTCATGTTCCTGCTGATGGGCCTGAACGGCGCCTTCCTGACGGGCGACCTGTTCAACCTGTTCGTGTTCTTCGAGGTGCTTCTGGCCGCCTCTTACGGAATGCTGCTGCATGGCGGCGGGCAGCTTCGGGTGCGCGCGGGGCTGCATTACATCGCGGTCAACCTGACCGCCTCGCTGCTGTTCCTGCTGGGCGTTGCCATCATCTATGGCGTCACCGGCACGCTGAACATGGCGCAGCTTTCCAAGCTGGTGCCGCTGATGGCACAGGAAAACCGGCCGCTGTTCCACGCCGGCGCCGCGCTGATGGGGCTGGCCTTCCTGATCAAGGCCGGCATCTGGCCGGTCTCGTTCTGGCTGCCGCTGGCCTATCAGGCCGGGGCGGCCCCCGTGGCGGCGCTGTTTGCCATCATGACCAAGGTCGGCATCTATGTCCTTTTGCGGCTGTCGATGCTGATGTTCGGCACCGCCGCCGGCATTTCCTCGGGCTTCGGCGCCGAGGTTCTGATCGCCGGCGGCATGGCAACGGTGGTCTTCGGCTTTGTCGGCGTTCTCGCCTCGCAGGGGTTGGGCCGGATGGCGGCGCATCTGGTGCTGGTCTCCTCGGGCACGCTGCTGGCGGTGAACGGGCTGGCGCTGGCGGGCGGCGGGGCGGCCCTGCTGGCGGGCGGGCTGTTCTACATGCTGAACTCCACCCTCGCGACCAGCGCCCTGTTCCTGCTGATCGAGCCGATGAGCCGCGAAGAAGGCGGCATCGCCGCCATGCTGGCGCTGACCGCCGACGCCTATGGTCTGGATGAGCGCGAGGAAGACAGCCAGCCCGAGGTGGGCCTTGCCATTCCCGGCACGCTGACCGTGCTTGGCCTGACCTTCGGCGCCTGCCTGCTGGTGCTGGCGGGCCTGCCACCCATGGCGGGCTTCATCGGCAAGGTCGCCATCCTGCGCGGCGTTCTGGCGACCGATGCCGTTTCACCCGCCGTCGGCTGGGCCTTTGTCGCGCTTCTGCTGCTGGCCGGTCTTGCCACGCTGATCGGCCTCGTCCGCATCGGGATTCAAACCTTCTGGGCTGGCGACGGCATCGTTCCGCGCGTGCTGGCGCTGGAAATCGCGCCGGCGCTGGCGCTGACCGCGCTGATGCTGGTGCTGACGATCAAGGCCGACGATGTGCTGCGCTACATGCGCGCCACGGCCGAGGCGCTTCATGCCCCCGCCATCTATGCCGATGGCGCGCTGGGTGCCCCCCGCGCCGTCGATGCCGAACCCGAGGAGGAGGAGTGATGCGCCTTGTTCCGCACCCCCTTCTGTCGCTGGCGCTGACACTGATGTGGCTGCTGCTGAACCGCTTCTCGCTTGGCCACCTGTTGCTGGGGACCGCCATCGGCCTGTTCGCCGGCTGGGTTTTCCAGAAGCTGGAACCCAAGGGTCCGCGCATCCGCGCGTTCTGGCCGCTGATCCGGCTGATGGGGATCGTCAGCATCGACATCATCCGCTCCAACATCGCGGTGGCCTGGCTGATCCTGACCAATGGCCGCAACGGGGCCCGCCGGTCGGGCTTTGTCGAAATCCCGCTGCGCATCAGCAACCCTTCCGCGCTGGCCCTGCTGGCGCTGATCGTCACCGCCACGCCCGGCACCGCCTGGATGGAATACCGCCCCGGTTCGGGCGTGCTGCTGCTGCATGTCTTCGACATGATCGACGATGAGGCCTGGCGCAGCCTGATCCGCGACCGTTACGAAGCCCTGCTGCTGGAGGCTTTCGCATGACCGCCGCAACGCTGATCTGGTGGGCCCTGACCTATGCCCAGTTCATGCTGGCTCTGGCGGCCATCCTTGCCATGGTCCGCACCCTGCGCGGCCCGCGCGCGCAAGACCGGGTGCTGGCTCTGGATTCGCTCTACATCAACGCGATGCTGCTGTTCGTCGTCACGGGTATGCGCCTTGGCACCCCGTTCTTCTTCGAGGCGTCTCTGGTCATCGGCGTGCTGGGCTTCGTGGCCACGGTGGCGCTGGCCAAGTTCCTGATCCGCGGCGAGGTGATCGAATGACCTCCTTCGAAGCCCTGCCGCTGTGGGTTGCCATCCCGGTTGCGCTGCTGCTGGTGATCGGCAGTTCGCTCACCTTCCTCGGCACGCTGGGGCTGGTCCGGCTGCGCAGCTTCTATGACCGGATTCACGCGCCCACGCTGGGCACAAGCTGGGGCACGGCGGGCATCCTTCTGGCGGGGCTGCTGGCCTTTTCCTGGGGGCAGGACCGTGTAATCGTGCATGAGCTGGTGATCGGCATCTTCGTGATGATCACCACGCCTGTCACGCTGATGCTGCTGGGCCGCGCTGCCCTGCACCGCGACCGCAAGGACGGCACCCCCGACATTCCCCCCGCGGCTGAACGCGAGACTCAGGAACTGCTCTGATCCGGCCGCCCCTGTCTGCGCCCCGCCCGCCGCGTTGACATCAGAAGGTTCGTCTCGCTGGTCATGACGCCCTCGACCTCGCGGATGCGGAAGATGGTCTCGTCAAGCTCGGCCAGCGTCTGCGCCCCAAGCTCGACCACCAGATCCCAGCGCCCCGCGGTTGAATGAACCGCCACCGCCTGCGGAAACCCTGTCAGCCGCGCCATGATCCGCTCGGCACCGCGGCCTTCGATCCCCACCATCATCAAGGCCCTCACTGGCGCCGGGCTGGCGTCGGCGCGCGTCAGCACGGTGAACCCCGCGATCTCGCCCGCGGTCGCCAGACGCTCCATCCGGGCGCGCACCGTGGCCCGGCTCAACCCCAGCCGCGCCGCCAGATCGGACAGCGCCGCCCGGCCATCGCGCCGCAACTCCGCGATCAAACGCAGGTCGGTGTCGTCCATTTCGTTTATCCTTGTCACCACTTCGCGCATCATATTGCGCAAGATGATCATAATGTCGCTGGAAACCGTCACATTATGGAAAGATTAACACAGGTCGGAGGAGACAGTTCCATGACAAGATGCACCCTGATCGGGGCACCGATCGACAGTGGTCAGCGCCGCCCCGGCTGCCTGATGGGGCCCGCCGCCTATCGCGTTGCGGGTCTGTCCCAAGCGATTTCCGACCTTGGCCATGCTGTCGAGGATCGGGGCGATCTGGCGCTGCCCGCCCTGCGGCCGGCCCGTTGCCCCAACGCCGCCGTTCATTCCCTGCCCGAAACGGTGGGCTGGACCGAGGCGCTGATCGACTCTGTCGATGACGCGCTTTCCGAAGGCACCTTGCCCATGGTCATGGGGGGCGATCATTCGCTGGCCCTCGGCTCGGTCGCGGGGGCGGCGGGCTTTGCGGCGCGGAAGGGGCGGCCGCTGTTCGTGCTGTGGCTGGATGCCCATTCCGATTTTCACACCCCGCTGACCACCACGTCAGGCAATCTGCACGGCACGCCCGTGGCCTATATCACCGGGCGTGACGGGTTTGACGCCTTTCCCCCCTTTCCCGCCCCCGTCCCGGCGGACCGGGTCTGTCTTTACGGCATCCGCTCGGTCGATCCGGCCGAACATGCCGCGCTGATTGATCACCAGCTTATCCCCGTCGACATGCGCACGCTGGATGAAGAGGGCATCGTAGCCCCGCTGCGCCGGTTCCTGGCCCGCGTCAAGGAAGCGGGCGGGATGCTGCATGTCAGCCTGGATGTCGATTTCCTTGATCCCGCCATCGCCCCCGCCGTTGGCACCACCGTTCCGGGTGGCACCACCTTCCGCGAGGCGCATCTGGTGATGGAGATGCTGCACGAATCCGGCCTGGTCACCAGCCTGGACCTGGTGGAGCTGAACCCCTTCCTTGACGATCGCGGCATGACCGCGCGGCTGATGGTCGATCTGGTGGCCAGCCTGATGGGCCGCAAGGTGTTTGACCGCCCGACCCGGAGCAAGTGACATGACCCTGAACCTTGTCCCCTTTGTCAGCGTCGATGCGATGATGCGGCTGGTCCACCGCATCGGCATCGAAACCGTGCTGCGCGACCTTGCGACCGAGATCGAAGCCGATTTCCGCCGCTGGCCCGAATTCGACAAGACTCCGCGCATCGCCTCTCATTCCGATGTCGGGGTGATCGAACTGATGCCCACCTCGGACGGCCAGACCTACGGCTTCAAATATGTGAACGGCCATCCGTCCAACATGAAACGCGGGTTGCAGACCGTGACGGCCTTCGGTCTGCTGGCCGATGTGGCCACCGGCTATCCGGTGCTGCTGTCCGAAATGACGATCCTGACCGCGCTGCGCACCGCCGCCACCTCGGCCATGGCGGCCAAATGGCTGGCGCCCGCGGGGGCCGACTGCATGGCGCTGATCGGCAACGGGGCGCAGGCGGAATTCCAGGCCTTGGCCTTCCGGGCCATCTGCGGCCTGCGCGAAGTGCGGCTTTACGACATTGATCCCGCGGCCACCGAAAAATGCGCCCGAAACCTTGCCGGCTCTGGCCTGAAGGTCATCTCTTGCCGCACGGCAGAAGAGGCGATCCTGGGCGCGGGCATCATCACCACCGTCACCGCCGACAAGAACCACGCCACGATCCTGAACGACAACATGGTCGGCAACGGGGTGCACATCAACGGCGTTGGCGGCGATTGCCCCGGCAAGACCGAACTTGCCCAACCCATTCTGCACCGGGCTGACATCTTTACCGAATACACCCCGCAGACCCGGATCGAAGGCGAAATCCAGCAGCTTGACCCGAACCACCCCGTCACCGAGCTGTGGGAGGTCATTGCCGGCCGCGCACCGGGGCGCACCCACCCCACGCAGGTCACGCTGTTCGACAGCGTGGGTTTCGCGATCGAGGATTTTGCCGCCCTGCGCTATGTGCTGGCGCGGCTGCCGGAAACCGGCCTTGGCCAGATGCTGGACATGATCGCCGATCCCGATGATCCGCGTGATCTTTACGGGATGCTGATGCGCGCGGCCTGAGGCACGGCGCCGCCCTTCAGGCCATGCCGTGCCGTTTCTGGGCTTCCCCGAACTGGGATCGTCTGGCGCGGGCGACCGGCAGCGATGTCTTGTCATCCAGAACAACCGTCATGCTGTCCTTCTCGGCATCGACCTGCCGGATCGCACCCCAGGAAACCCAGTAGGATCTGTGGATCGCAAAGCCCATATCCTCGGACACCTGCGCCAGAAAGTCCCGCAGCCGGCCCCGCATGAAATGGGTCTGCTCATCGAAGGTGTAGATCGAGATGTAATGCTCTTCCGCCATGACCCATTTGATCTTGTCGATCTCGAACCGCTTGTCGGAAATGATGACGGTTGCAGTCGCAGCCGGGATCGGGGCCGCCGGGCGCGGGGCGGCAATCCTGGCCGGGGCTGCGGCCGGCGCGGGGGCCACTGTGGCGGTGGCAATCCCGACGGGAACGGCGATGGGTTCGTTGTCGTGCGGCCCGGGGCGGCGTGCAAGGTTGGCCATGACCTCGGGCAGGACAAACGTCGAGAAGATGATCTCCAGCCCCGTGAACATCATGAAGTGGAACACCCAGACCAACAGGGTTTCCAGAACCGTCTTCGGGGTTTCCCCGAACAGGGGCAGGGCCCATTGCCCGGCAAAGGACGCCATCAGGGAACTGATCAGCAGCAACCAGATCGTCCGCAATTGTCGGAGACGAAAGCGGCGCCAGCACTTGGCGAAGAACATGAAGGCCGACACATAGCAGAAAAAGACCATCAGCCCGACAACGGCGATGATGGTGATCGCCTCCCACCGCTGCAGCTTCACCGGCTGATAGGGCTGGATCAGCGCAAACAGTCCGATGGTTGTCACGATAAACAGCTTGAACCGGGTTGATCCCACAAGTTCCCAGACAAAGGCGCTGCAAAGCGGGGCTGTTTCTCCGCTGGCAAAGGCGATGATTGGCTCTACCTGCGTCTTCATGCTTCACTCGTGGCCAACGTCATATGCGAAACTGGGGGGGAAATACCTGTACCGGCATTCTTCCGGTTCTCTGGCCTCATGTCGGGCTCTCATCTCGAATATCTTGAAAGCTGTCTCCGGCTCCGAAGGCAAAGTTGCGTCACCGGGGTCTTCAGGCACGGATGATCGGTTCGCGAAGGACACTCCGCCTTGTGGCGGGCTGTCAGCCCCTCACGGGAAAAAGTGAACATCAACGAACCTCGTACTGCACCAGCGCAGGCGGGCCGAAACATTTGCGGCACGCGATCTATCGCGAGATTTAGCCAATCTTGTCAGGGCTTTCATGTCGTGTGTCGTGAACTACGCCCCCCGTGTCACGAACGGTGTGACGGTGGACACTCGGAACGGCTGGTATTCACTTTACCTGAACCACAGCGACGCAGCCCGACAGGGGCCACCCACACGTTCAAATCGCACACTCTGGCGGGGCTTCTGGCCAAGTCCGGGCCTTTATGGCCCGGCAAAACCTGCCCGTAATGGCATCGCCAATTTCAGCATTATGTCTTTCTCCGCGGATTTGATCAAGAAGAATGGCCGCACCCATGCGGATGCGGCCTTGGGGTCTGGCGCTGTGCCGGTCAGTGGCTGAGCAGCGCGATCCCGTTCTGGGCGTGTCGGGCGGCCAGTTTCCGGGCGATGCGGCCGGGTTGAATCGGGCGGGCCGGCTGGGGCAGGGCGGTGGCGTCCAGCGTTTCAAGTTCCGGGAAGATCTCGAAAATCTCGCGCCGCGCCTCGGGGCCGACCGACTTCAGCGCCTCGGGGCCGGTGAAGAGCGATTCCATCGGTGCCCCCGCGGCAAACACGATCTGATGCCGGTCGAACAGGATGTGGAAGTATTCCACCGCCGCCATCTCCTCGGCCACGTCGATGCCGTTGATCAGCAGCAGGTGGCGCGCGGGCACCAGCACCTCACGCTCACCGAACATGCGTTCGGCAACCTTCGACGACACCAGCACCCGGTGCTGCGGCGAAACCACCACATCCTGCAGCGGCAGGCCCCGGCCCAGGGCGCCGGCGCGGATGCGGATCGGGCGCAGCTTCGGGTTGGTCGCCAGATCGCCGGCCGCAAGCCGGCGCGACCCGATCCAGCGGATCGGTTGCAGGCCGTGGTCCGCCGTTCTGACCAGATCGCCGCGGCGCAGATCCTCGATCGCCACGTCGCCGCGCGCGGTTTCGATCATGGTGCCGCGGGTAAAGCAGGGCACGCCGGTGTGTTCGGTGTCCATCACCCCGCTGCCGACCAGCGTGAAGGTCACCGTCGGCCCACCCTGGAACGCGATGAAGTCCAGCGTGCCGTCGGCCGCATCATCCTGCAACGCCTGCAGCGGGTTGGTAATGTTCGGCTTGTTGTAGGTATCCTTGTAAAGCTGCAGGGTGTCGTCGCTGTACCATTGCGTCAGATCGACAAAGTCGTTGTCACCCCACGAACCATCGCTGCCGTCCAGCGAACCGTTCGTGCCGTTGGTTTCCCCCGCACCGAAGTCCGCCAGGTGGATGCTGTCGCCCGCGCCGCCCGCGATGATGAAGCGATCATCCCCCGTGCCGCCCGTCAGCGTATCCGCCCCGCCGCCGCCGCCGAAATAGTCGCTGCCGCTCAGCGTGTCATTCCCGGCGCCACCATAGACCTGGTCGTTCCCGGCGTCGCCGTACATCTCGTCGTTGCCGTCATCGCCATGCAGCGTGTCGTTGCCGTCATAGCCGTAGATCACGTCGTCGTTTGCGCCGCCATACACCAGGTCGTCGCCACCGCCGCCGACAAGCAGATCGTTCCCGTCTTCGCCATACAGCGTATCGTTGTCGCCGTTGGTGCTGACGCCATCACCCACCAGGTAATCGTCGCCCGTGCCGCCATAGATCAGGTCATTGCCAAGGCTGCCCTCGACATAGTCGTAGCCATCCCCGCCATAGACCGTGTCATCGCCATCGGCAAAGGTGTCGTTCAACTGGGCAAGAATGTAATCGTCGCCGGCCCCACCATACAGCAGGTCGGATCCGCCCCCGCCAACCAGAGTGTCATCGCCCTCTCCACCATCGAACGTGTCGTTTCCGGTGCCGGTGCCCGTCTCTCCCATGATTTGGTCGTTGCCGTCGCCGCCCTCGGCGTAATCACTGCCGTTTCCGCCAATGATCGAGTCATTGCCCGCGTCGCCGTACAGGCTGTCATTGCCGTCCTCGCCCCAGAGGGTGTCATTGTCGGCACCGCCATAGGCCAGGTCGTCGCCACCTCCCGAGAAGATGAGGTCATTACCGTTTTCACCATACAGCGTATCGTTCTGTCCGATGGACTGACTGGCTCCGTCTCCTATCAGGGCGTCATCGCCCTCGCCGCCATAGATCAGGTCTTCTCCGATGTTGGCCTGAATGTAGTCATTGCCATCCCCGCCATAGAGCGAGTCATTGCCATCGGGAATATCGTCCAGCCGTTGGCCGAAGATCTGGTCATCCCCTGCGTCACCGTAAAGCATGTCCGCCCCGGTCCGGCCAATCAGGACGTCAATTCCGTCTCCGCCGTAGAACGTATCGTTTCCGGTGTCGCCGTCGGTGTCGCCGGTAATGAAGTCGTTCCCGATGCCACCTTCGGCATAATCGCTGCCGTTGCCGCCAAAGATCATGTCATTGTCGGCGCCGCCGAACAGGCTGTCCTCGCCGTCGCGGCCCCGAAGCGTATCATTGCCCAGGCCGCCATCCAGAAGGTCATTCCCCACGCCACCATCCTGGGAATCGTTGCCATCCTGGCCCAGCAGGGTGTCGTCGGCCGTGCCGCCGATCAGAATGTCGTTCCCGATGCCACCGTCCAGAAGGTCGCCGAAGGCAGATGTGGTGCCAAAGTAGCCCGAATACAGGGTGTCGTTTCCGTCCCCACCATAAATCGAATCGCTCTCGGATGTGTTGGTATTGCTCTCGTTGCCACCGTTGGTCAGCGAGTCGCCGCTGATCACATCATCGCCGGCATCGCCATAGAGAAGCTGTTTTACGTTGTCGCCGAAGATGCGGTCATTGTCGTCGCCACCATAGACGGTATCTTGATTGTCCTGGGTGTAGATCGTGTCATTGCCGGCGCCACCTTCCAGAAGGTCGTTCCCGGCGCCGCCATTCATGGAATCGTTGCCGTCCTGCCCCAGAAGGGTGTCATGCGCATTGCCGCCGATCAGGACGTCGTTCCCGATGCCTCCGTCCAGAAGGTCACCGATGGTATAGATGACGCTGCCAAGGAAACCGGAATAAAGCGTGTCATTCCCAGCTCCGCCAAAAAGTGAATCGGGCTCGGATGAGTCAGAGTTGGTTTCGATTCCCCCGTTGATCGCCGAGTCGCCGCTGATGACATCATCGCCCGCGTCGCCATACAGAAGCTGGCCCAGGTTGTTGCCAAAGATCCGGTCATTGTCGTTGCCACCAAAGACGGTATCGTTACCGCTGTTGGTGTAGATGGTGTCGTTTCCATCATTACCGGTGATGCTGTCATCCCCCGCACCGCCGTCAATCGAATCGTTCCCGGCCCCGCCTGAGATGCGGTCGTTTCCCGCCCCGCCATCAATGGTGTCATTGCCGGCCCAGCCAAACAGGCTGTCGTTGCCGCCAAGGCCTTCGATACTATCTCCGAAGGTGGTTCCGTCATAGGTGTCGTTGCCTGCGGTGCCGGGATAGGTGGCCATGACGTTCGCGCTCCTGAGTAAAACATGCTTGGCGCTGCAGGCAGGGAGCTGAACGTGGGAACACAACAATTCAGCCAGTCATGCCCAAAGCACCGGCGATCTTCCCCAAGGTTCATTTCGTTATGGTCGCGAAATATCTATTCTGGAGTCGTGAGCGGCCCCCGGATGTCGCGAAATGCCAGATTTGCAAGGACTTACCCGTTTGTGTGACGTGAACGGCGGCTGCGTCGGTTGCGAAACCTGCCGCGCCGGATGCGCCGGATGCACATTCTGCGCCGCCGCAAGGGCGCCAGGCTGCCGCCGCCCGCGCCTCTCGTGGCCTGGCAAGCCGCCCTGAAATTCAGAACGTTGATCTGCACCGGGCCGCGATGTATTTTTCTGGTCGACACAAAGTTTTCAGACCTGAAGGGTGGCCGGCATGACTGATACGGGTGAGGGCGCCTATCCCGAGCGCAAGCGCGGTTCGGGTGTGAAGGTCGTCTACGAAATGCTTCGCGACGAAATCCTTGACCTTAAACTTCCGCCAGGCAGCCCGATTGATGAGGTTCACCTTGCCGAACGTTTCGGCATGTCGCGCACCCCCATCCGCGAGGCGCTGGTCAGGCTGGCGGGGGAAGGGCTGGTGGAAACCCTGCCGAACCGTTCGGCCATGGTGTCGAACATTGATGTCCTGAACCTGCACACCTTCTATGATGCGATCACGCTGATGTATCGTGTCACCACACGGCTGGCGGCGCAGTATCACCGTCCGGCCGATCTCAGCCGGATTCGCGGGCTTCAGCAGATGTATGCCGCCGCCGCCGCCGCGCAGGATGCGCTGGCCATGGTGGCGGTCAACCGCGACCTGCACGCCGCCATCGCGGAAGCCGGGCGCAACCCGTATTTCACCACCCTGACGCTGCGCCTTCTGGATGAAGGCCGCCGTATCCTGCGGCTGTATTACCAGTCCTTCGATGACCGCCTTCCGAAGCAGTATGTCGATGAACATGAGGCGATGATCGCCGCCATCGCCGCGCGCGACATCGACCTGTGCGACCGCCTTGCCCGGGCGCACGCCGACCAGATCGTCCGCCAGATCCAGCAGCTTTTCGCCCGCGACGAGCGGCAGGAGATTGCGCTCTAGCCCTGTCGATTTCTTGTCGACAAATAAAATGCAAAAGGTATTATTCGGTCAGGAATCGGCGGACCGGGTGTCGCCGAGCCCTGCCGAACATGGGTCACAAGGAGTTCCCAGATGGATACCGCGATTTTCACCGGAGTGATTCCCGCGCTGATGACGCCCTGCACGGCAGACCGCCGTCCCAACTTCGATGCGCTTGTCCGCAAGGCGAAAGAGCTGATGGCCGCCGGCATGTCAGCCGTGGTCTATTGCGGGTCCATGGGCGACTGGCCGCTGCTGACCGATGAACAGCGCATGGAAGGCGTCGAACGTCTGGTCAAGGCCGGCATCCCGGTCATCGTCGGTACCGGCGCGATCAACTCTGCCAGCGCGGTGGCCCATGCCGCCCATGCGCAGAAGGTGGGCGCCGCGGGGCTGATGCTGATCCCCCGGGTGCTGTCGCGCGGCGCCTCGCCGGTTGCGCAGCGCCATCACTTCAAGGCGCTTCTCGCCGCCGCGCCCGACCTGCCGGCCGTGATCTACAACAGCCCCTACTACGGCTACGAAACCAAGGCCGACCTGTTCTTCGCCCTGCGCGCCGAACACCCCAACCTCGTGGGCTTCAAGGAATTTGGCGGCGCCAAGGCCATGACCTATGCCGCCGAACACATCACCAGCGCCGATGAAAGCGTGATCCTGATGGCCGGCGTCGATACCGGCGTCTATCACGGCTATGTCAAATGCGGGGCAACGGGCACCATCACCGGCATCGGCAATGTGCTGGCCAAGGAAGTCCTGCACTTCGTCGCGCTGGCCAAGGCCGCCGCCGCCGGCGATCTGGACGCCCGCCAGCGCGCCCGCGAACTGGGCGAGGCGCTGGAAGTGCTGTCGTCCTGGGACGAGGGCTGCGATCTGGTGCTGTACTACAAGTACATGATGGTGCTGGAAGGCGATGCCGATTACGCCCTGCACTTCAACGCCACGGACGAGCTGACGCCCAGCCAGCGCGGCTGGGCCGAAGCGCAGTTCACCCAGTTCAAGACCTGGTATGCGGAGTGGAGCAAACTTCCGGGCGCGGTGCAGGCCTGCAAGGTCTGACATCCGCCGCAGGCCATGGCCTGCCGTGACGTGCAGCGCAGGGGCGCACCCTGCGCTGTTCGGGCCCGTTGCCCCACCCCCGTGAACCGAAGGGTCGCCAGACCCGCCGACAAGGAAGAAGCCGTTGACCTTTGTTCCCCATGGAAAGCACCTGATCGCCGGTGAATGGATCGCCGGGCCTGACACCTTCGCCTCCGACCCGGCCCATGGCCCCGCCCATACCTTCGCCGTGGGCACCCGGGCGCTTGTGGACCAAGCCGCCCAGGCCGCGGAAGCGGCGTTCTGGTCTTTCGGCTGGGCCGACCGCGCCCTGCGCGCCGCCTTCCTGCGCCGCATCGCCGATGAGATCGAGGCCCGGGCCGAGGCGATCACCCTGATCGGATGCCAGGAAACCGGCCTTCCCGAAGCGCGGCTGAACGGAGAGCGGGGCCGCACCACCGGCCAACTGCGCCTGTTCGCGGCGCATATCGAGGCGGGTGATTACCTTGACCGCCGCCATGACGCGGCCCTGCCCGACCGCCAGCCGCTGCCCCGCCCCGACATCCGCATGATCAAGCGCCCCATCGGCCCGGTCGCGGTGTTCGGCGCGTCGAACTTTCCGCTGGCCTTCTCGACCGCAGGTGGCGATACCGCCGCCGCGCTGGCCGCGGGCTGCCCCGTGGTGGTCAAGGGCCACTCGGCCCATCCCGGCACCGGCGAAATCGTGGCCGAGGCGATTCATGCCGCCATCCTTGCCTGCAACCTGCATCCGGGCGTGTTCAGCCTGATCCAGGGCGGCAACCGCAGCGTTGGCGAGGCGCTGGTCACGCATCCGCTGATCAAGGCGGTGGGCTTCACCGGCTCGCTTGCCGGCGGGCGGGCGCTGTTCGACCTGTGCGCCGCCCGGCCTGAACCGATTCCGTTCTTCGGTGAACTGGGGGCGGTCAATCCCATGTTCCTGCTGCCCGCCGCCATGGCGGCGCGGGGCGATGCCGTGGCGCAGGGCTGGTCGGCCAGCCTGACCATGGGCGCCGGCCAGTTCTGCACCAACCCCTGCATCGCCGTGGTGATGGAGGATCAGGCGGCCGCGTTTGCCGCCGCCACCCTGGCCGCGCTGCGGCAGGTGGCGCCCCAGGTCATGCTGACCGAAGGCATCGCGCGGGCCTATGTGCAGGGCCGCGACCGGATTTCCGCCGCGCCGGGCGTGCAAAGCCTGCTGTCACAGGCCTGCGGTCCCCGTCAGGCAACGCCGCAACTGTTTCAGGTGCGCGGCCAGGACTGGCTTGCCGATCACGCCCTTGCGGAAGAGGTGTTCGGTCCGCTTGGCCTGATCGTGACCGTTCGCGACGCCGAGGAGATGCTGGCCATTGCCCGCAGCTTCCCCGGCCAGTTGACCGCGACCCTGCACCTGAACGACGAAGACGCCGATCTTGCCCGCCGCCTGTTGCCGGTGCTGGAACGCAAGGCCGGCCGTGTGCTGGCCAACGGTTTTCCGACAGGGGTCGAAGTCTGCGATGCGATGGTGCATGGTGGTCCCTATCCGGCCAGCACCAACTTTGGCGCCACCTCTGTCGGCACATTGTCGATCCGCCGGTTCCTGCGGCCGGTCAGCTACCAGAACCTGCCCGAGGCGATCTTGCCGAGGGATCTGTGATACAGGCCCGCGTCAGACCGAACCCGCTGCCCTGCACCCGCAGGGCAGACGCCGGACGGTTGAATATAGCTTGTATACTAAGTGTATTTTGTAATTGATTTGTGCCCCGGCACGCCCGATAGTGACGATACCGGAATCATAACATCACCCATGGGAGGGAACATGAAAACGGCGTTTCTCACCGCTGGCCTGCTGGCCGCCACTGCTGTGGCCATGCCGGCAAAGGCCGACAAACTGGACGACATCATTGCTTCGGGCACGCTGCGCTGCGCCGTCGTGCTGGACTTCCCGCCCATGGGGTCGCGCGATGCCAGCAACACCCCCATCGGCTTCGATGTCGATTACTGCAACGATCTGGCGGCCGCGCTGGGCGTGAAGGCGGAAATCGTCGAAACCACCTTCCCCGAGCGTATTCCCGCGCTCATGTCGGGCTCGGTCGATGTGGCCGTCGCCTCCACCTCCGACACGCTGGAACGGGCCAAGACCGTCGGCTTCTCGATCCCCTACTATGCCTTTGAAAATGCCGTCGTCGCCAACGACAAGGCCGGCATCACCAACTGGGAAGGGATGAAGGGCAAGGTCGTCGGCGCCACCGCCGGCACCTATGAGGCGATCTGGCTTGAAGGCAAGGTCAAGGAATGGGGCGAGGGCGAGTTCCGTCCCTACCAGACCCAGGCCGACGTGTTCCTGGCACTGTCGCAGGGCCAGCTTGATGCCACCGTCTCGACCGTCGAAGTGGCCGAGGCCAACGTGAAATCGGGCAACTTCCCGGGCATCGCCATCGCCGACAAGGCCCCGATGGTGCCGGACTATGTGGCCCTGATCACGCTGCGCGAAGAATATGGCCTGATCAACTACATGAACCTGTTCATCAACCAGCAGGTCCGCACGGGCCGCTATGCCGAACTCTACAAGAAATGGGTGGGCGAAGGCGAACCGGCTGACCTGACCATCCAGGGCGTCTATCGCTGATCTTCAGACAGGATGCGATGCGGGGCAGCCCCCCGCATCGCCTTGGCGTTCACGGATCTGGGGTGGCCATGTTCAACTATCGTTTTCGCTGGAGCCAGGCCCTCGACTCGCTTCCGCAGATGCTTGAAGGCGCGCTTGTGACCATCGAGATCGCGGTGCTGTCGATGCTGATCGGCATCCTCATCGCCATGGCGCTGACCTTGTTCCGCCAATCCGGCAACCGCCTGCTGGGCGCGGTCGCGACAACCTGGGTCGAAATCGCGCGCAACACGCCGGCCCTGTTCCAGATCTACATGGTTCACTTCGGCCTGGGCGGGTTTGGTGTCCATCTTTCGCCCTATCTCTCGCTGCTGATCGGCATCGCCTTCAACAACGCGGGCTATCTGGCCGAGAATTTCCGGGGCGCCCTCAAGGCCATTCCCGAAACCCAGACCCGCGCCGCCCGCTCGCTTGGGATGAGCGGCTTTCAGGCCTTCCGCAACGTGATCATGCCGCAGATGCTGCGGATCTCCTTCCTGCCCATGACGAACCAGATGGTCTGGGCCATCCTGATGACATCGCTTGGCGCCGTGGTTGCCATGAACACCGACCTTTACGGTGTCACCAGCGAACTGAACGCCCGCACCTTCCGCACGTTCGAGCTTTTCGCCATCGCCGCGGTGATCTTCTACCTGATCACCAAGACCATCACCCTTTCGGCTCGCCTGCTTGCGGCCCGGCTGTTCCGGTATTGAGGGGGGTCTGCGATGCTTGATACGGCCCTTAACGTCAACGATCTGATCTTCCTGGCAAAAGGCGCCGGGATGACGCTGGTCGTCACCGCCATCTCCGTCTTCTTCGGCACGGTGATGGGCATCGCCTTCGGTGTGATCCGTTACCAGATCGGCCCGTGGTGGGCCGCCCCCATCACCTTCGCGCTGGATGTCTTCCGCTCCATCCCGCTGCTGATCCAGCTTGTGCTGGCCAATGCCTTCGTCACCACGGTTCTGGGCTGGCGCATCTCGGGCTTCTCGGTGGCCTGCGCGGTGCTGTCGTTCTACACCGCCGCCTATTGCGCCGAAATCGTGCGCGGCGCGATCGAGGCGGTGCCGCCCACCCTGCGCCGCGCCGCCCGGTCGCTGGGCATGACCTGGGCGCAGGACATGCGCAACATCGTGATGCCGCTGGCGACCCGCGTCGCCCTGCCGTCCTGGATCGGCCTTGCGCTGGGCGTGATGAAGGACTCGGCCCTCGTCTATGTCGTGCAGGTGGTGGAGCTGCTGAAATCCACCCAGATCCTGATCACCCGCCTTCAGGAACCGCTGTTCCTGCTGATGATCTGCGGCCTGTTCTACTTCGTCATCTCCTTCCCGATCGCCCGGCTGGGCGGTTACCTGGAAAAACGGTGGTCCAATGATTGAGATCGAGAATGTCCGCAAATCCTTCGGCTCGCTCGAGGTGCTGAAAGGCATCAACCTGAACGTCGCCAAAGGAGAGGTGCTGACCGTGATCGGCGGCTCGGGCTCGGGCAAATCCACCCTGCTGACCTGCATCAACGGACTGGAACCCATCGACGCCGGGCGCATCGTCGTTGACGGGGTCGAGGTTCACGCCAAGTCCACCGATCTGAACCGGCTGCGTCAGAAGATCGGCATCGTGTTCCAGCAGTGGAACGCCTTTCCGCACCTGACCGTGCTGGAAAACGTGATGCTGGCGCAGGTCAAGGTGCTGAAACGCCCGAAATCCGAAGCCGAGGCGGAAGCCGTGCGCCAGTTGAAGCACGTCGGCCTGGGCGACAAGCTGGCCGTCTATCCCTCGCGCCTGTCGGGCGGGCAGCAGCAGCGGATGGCCATCGCCCGCGCGCTGGCCATGTCGCCCGACTACATGCTGTTCGACGAGGTGACTTCCGCGCTGGACCCGCAACTGGTGGGCGAAGTGCTGGATACGCTGCGGATGCTGGCCTCGGAAGGCATGACGATGATCTGCGTCACCCACGAAATGAAATTCGCGCGCGAAGTGTCCGACCGCGTGGCCTTCTTCCACAAGGGGGTGATGGCGGAAATCGCGCCGCCCGAACAACTGTTCGGCGCGCCGAAAGACCCGGAACTGCAAAAGTTCCTGGCCGCCACGCACTGAACCATGATGCAAACCGAATCCGATGCCACCGATGCCCTTGTGATCGGGGCCGGCGTGGTGGGCCTCTCCATCGCGCTGGCCTTGCAGGACCGTGGCCTGACCGTCACGGTCGTTGACCGGGAAGGCCCCGCCGCCGGGGCATCGGCCGGAAACGCGGGGGCCTTCGCCTTTACCGACATCCTGCCGCTGGCCTCGCCGGGCATGTTGCGCAAGGCGCCCCGCTGGCTGCTGGATGCAACCGGCCCGCTGACCATTCCGCCGGCCTATGCGCCGGCCATCGCGCCCTGGCTGTTCCGGTTCTGGCGGGCCTGCCGGCCCGCGCAGGTGGCGGCCTCCACGGTGGCGCAGACCGCGCTGATGGATCTGTCGAAGGCCGAGCTTGAACCCTTCCTGCAGGCAACCGGCACCCTGCCGATGCTGCGCAAGGACGGCAACCTTCAGGTCTATGAATCCGAGGCCGAGTTCGAGGCCGCGCGTCCGGGCTGGCAGGTCCGCGCCGCGCATGGCATCGCCTTCCGGCACATGGGCGCCGAAGAAATGGCCGAGCTGCAACCCGGCCTGTCCCCCCGCTTTGTGCGCGGCACCTTCACGCCGGGCTGGTATTCCATCGCCGATCCGCGCCTTTACACCCTTGCGCTGGCCGAACGGTTCCGTGGCCGGGGCGGCCGCATCGTGCTGGCGCAGGTCGGGGCGCTGGCCCCGCAGGGCGACGGGGTGGAAATCGCGGTCGTGGGCGGGCCTGCGCTGCGGGCCGGCAAGGTGGTGCTGGCCGCCGGCGCCCATTCGCATCTGATTGCCCGCAGCCTTGGCGACCGGATTCCGCTGGAAACCGAACGCGGCTACAACACCACGCTTCCGCCCGATGCCTTTGACCTGCGGACGCAGATCACCTTTGGCGGCCACGGGTTTGTGGTTACCCGCCTGTCAACCGGCATCCGGGTTGGCGGCGCGGTCGAACTTGGCGGGCTGAAGCGGCCGCCGAACTATCGCCGCGCCGAGGTGATGCTGAAAAAGGCGCAGGGCTTCCTTCCCGGTCTCAGGGCCACGGGGGGAACGCAATGGATGGGCTTCCGCCCCTCGCTGCCCGACAGCCTGCCCGCCATCGGTGCATCGCGGGCAACGCCGCGCGTCCTTTATGCCTTTGGTCACGGCCATCTTGGCCTGACCCAATCCGCCGGAACGGCGCGGATCGTGGCCGACCTGCTGACCGGCAGACCCGCCGCCCTTGATCTTGCCCCCTTCTCGCCCCAACGGTTCTGAGGCCCCCATGGCAACGCATACCTTCTCCTGCATTGATGGTCATACCTGCGGCAACCCCGTCCGGCTGGTGGCGGGCGGCGGTCCGCGGCTGGAAGGGGCGAACATGCTGGAGCGTCGCGCCCATTTCCTGCGCGACTATGACTGGATTCGCACCGGCCTGATGTTCGAACCGCGCGGCCATGACATGATGTCGGGCTCGATCCTTTACCCGCCGACCCGCCCCGATTGCGATGTCGCGGTGCTGTTCATCGAAACCTCGGGCTGCCTGCCGATGTGCGGGCACGGCACCATCGGAACCATCACGATGGGCATCGAGAACGGCCTGATCACGCCCCGCGCGCCCGGCCGCCTGGCCATCGAGGCGCCGGCGGGCCGGGTCGACATTGCCTATCGGCAAGAGGGGCGCTTTGTCGAAGAAGTGCGCCTGACCAACGTGCCCTCGTTCCTTTATGCCGAGGGCCTGACGGCCGAGGTCGAGGGTCTGGGCGAAATCGTGGTCGATGTGGCCTATGGCGGCAATTTCTATGCCATCGTCGAACCGCAGAAGAACTTCCGCGACATGGCCGATTTCACCGCGGGCGAACTTGTCGGCTTCTCGCCCCGGCTTCGGGCCGCGCTGAATGCCAAGTATGAATTCGTCCACCCCGAGCATCCGGCGATCAACGGTCTCAGCCATATTCAATGGACGGGCCAGCCCACGGTTCAGGGCGCCCATGCCCGCAACGCGGTGTTCTATGGCGACAAGGCCATTGACCGCAGCCCCTGCGGAACCGGCACGTCGGCGCGCATGGCGCAGCTTGCCGCTAAGGGCAAGCTGAAGGTGGGCGATGAATTCTGGCATGAATCCATCATCGGCTCCATCTTCAAGGGCCGGGTGGAAGATGCCTCCCGTGTCGGGGATCGCCCGGCCATCATTCCGTCAATCGCAGGCTGGGCCCGGATGACAGGGTACAACACCATCTTCATTGATGACCGCGATCCCTTCGCGCATGGGTTTGTGGTCCGGTGACGAGGCAGGCGCAGATCATCCTGCCGGGGCTGGCTGAGGGGGCCATTCTGGCCTGTCGCGAACCGATCAGCTTCTGGGGCGGGGTTGA
Organism: Pseudogemmobacter blasticus; assembly: GCF_003071405.1. Taxonomy (NCBI): domain Bacteria; kingdom Pseudomonadati; phylum Pseudomonadota; class Alphaproteobacteria; order Rhodobacterales; family Paracoccaceae; genus Pseudogemmobacter; species Pseudogemmobacter blasticus. The sequence goes on from NZ_CP020470.1 coordinate 2,284,819, forward strand.
CCCGGCAACCGGCCGCGTGATCGACGTGCATCACCCGCTGGCCGGCCAAAGCCTGGTCGGGCGCATTCTGGTCATTCCGGGAACGCGGGGGTCTTGCACCGGCTCTGGCGTTCTTCTCGACATGGTGCTGAACGGCCGCGCCCCGGCCGCGCTGGTCTTTGCCGAACCCGAAGATGTGGTGACCCTGGGCGCGATGGTTGCCGCCGGCATGTTCGGCAAGACCCTGCCCGTGCTGCGTCTGACGCAGGACGCCTTTGATGCGCTTTCCGCCGCGCAGTCGGCCCGCATCGACGAAAGCGGAATCGTGGCAGACGGGCTGACCATCCCCGCGGTGTCCGGCACCGTGGTCGGCCCCGCCCTGTCTGCCGAAGACCGCGCCATGCTGGACGGCTCGCAAGGCGAAGCGGTGGCGCAGGCCATGCGCATCCTGTGTGGCATGGCGGCCAACCAGGGGGCGGAACGGCTGATCCCCGTCAGCCAGGGCCATATTGACGGCTGCATCTACGCCAGCCCCGCCAACCTGACCTTCGCCGAGAAGATGGCCGACATGGGCGCCCGCGTGCGGATACCCACCACGATGAACGCCATTTCGGTCGATCATGCGAACTGGCGGCAACAGGGTGTGCCGCCGTCCTTTGGCGGCCCCGCGCAGCGGCTCGCCGATGCCTATGTCCGCATGGGGTGCCAGCCGACCTTCACCTGTTCGCCCTATCTGCTGGACACCGCACCCACCGAGGGCGAGGCCATCGCCTGGTCTGAATCGAATGCGGTGATCTATGCCAACAGCGTTCTGGGAGCCCGCACCGCCAAGCACCCCGACTTTCTGGATCTGTGCATCGCCCTGACCGGACGCGCGCCCCTGTCCGGGGTCTATCGCGATGCAGACCGTCAGGCGCGGCGGATCATCGAGGTCGAGTTGCCCGCCGGGGTGGATGATTCCTTCTGGCCGCTCGTCGGCTATCTGGCGGGCAAGATCGCGCCAGACCGGATTCCTGTCCTGAAAGGTCTGGCGCCGGCCGGTCCGGTGCCGGAAAACCTCAAGGCGCTGTGTGCAGCTTTTGGTACTACCTCCGCTGCACCCATGCTGCACGTTGACTGCATCACGCCCGAGGCCGACCGGATTGCCCCGGACGCCGATCTGGTCCGGCTTGCCCGGTCCGATCTGGTGGCCGGCTGGCAGCTTCTGAACGACGGGCCCGAAGCGGTGGAACTGATCGCCATCGGCAGCCCACATGCCTCATTGGATGAATGTCGCGCGCTGGCCGATGCCCTGCAAGGGCGCCGCGTCCAGGTGTCCACCATCGTCACCGCAGGGCGTGCCGTCATTGCCCTGGCCCGCGCCGACGGCACGCTGGAACGGTTGCAGCAGGCCGGTGTCCAGGTGCTGCCCGATCTGTGCTGGTGCTCCATCTCCGAGCCGGTCTTCCCGCCGGCCACGCGCACGGTGATGACGAATTCGGGCAAATACGCCCATTATGGGCCGGGTCTTTCCGGCCGCGCCGTGCGCTTCGGCAGCCTTGCCGCCTGTGCCGCCGCCGCCGTCACGGGCCACGCGCCGCGGAAACTGCCCGACTGGCTGATGTAAGGGGAACGCGATGCGGTCAAGCAAGACCATTCATGTGATCTCCGCCCATGCCGAGGGCGAGGTGGGCGATGTGATCGTGGGTGGCGTCACCCCGCCGCCCGGCGCAACCCTTTGGGAACAATCGCGCTGGATTGCCCGGGATCAGACATTGCGGAACTTCGTCCTGAACGAACCGCGCGGGGGCGTCTTCCGTCATGTCAATCTGCTGGTGCCACCCAAGCACCCCCAGGCCGACGCGGGTTTCATCATCATGGAGCCCGAAGACACCCCCCCGATGTCCGGCTCGAACTCGATCTGCGTGGCAACCGTCCTGCTGGACAGTGGCATCCTGCCGATGACGGAACCCGAGACGCAGATCACGCTTGAAGCGCCGGGCGGTCTTGTGCGCGTGCGTGCGGAATGTCGCAATGGCAAGGCCGAACGTATCTTCGTGCAGAACCTGCCCAGTTTCGCGACCCGTCTGGATGCCCGGCTCGAGGTCGAGGGGCTTGGCACGCTGACCGTTGACACCGCCTATGGCGGTGACAGCTTCGTGTTTGTCGATGCCCGGGCGCTTGGGTTTGCGCTGACCCCGGATGAGGCGCATGACATCGCCCGGCTGGGAACCCGGATCACCCGTGCGGGCACCGAACAGCTTGGCTTCCACCACCCCGAAAACCCGGATTGGCGGCATTTCTCGTTCTGCCTGTTCGCCGGCCCTGTCAGCCGCGACGGCACCGAACTGCGCGCCCGGTCTGCCGTGGCCATCCGGCCCGGAAAGGTGGACCGCTCCCCCACAGGCACCGCACTGTCGGCGCGCATGGCCGTGTTGCACGCGCGCGGCGAAATGGCGGTCGGGGATCGTCTGACGGCGGTTTCGCTGATTGACTCCACCTTTGCCGGGCGCATCCTTGGAACAACGCGGGTCGGCGACCTGCCCGCCATCCTGCCCGAGATTTCCGGCAGGGGCTGGATTACCGGCATCCATCAGCATCTGCTTGATCCCTCGGACCCCTGGCCCGAAGGATACCGGCTGAGCGATACCTGGGGCGCGCGCTGACGCCGCGCACCTGATTGCCGGGGTAAACCCGCGCTGTGCCGGTCAGGCCCCCGACGGTGCCCCGGTTCGGCGATAGCTGATCTTTCTGGCAAGCCAGCATCCGATTACCAGACCGCGGACACCGCCTTCGCCGTCCCGCTCGATCAGCACTGTCCATTCCCCCGGGGGGGCGGCATCCATGGCGCGCCGGCTGGTGATGGTCCACAGGTCGCGGCCAAGCGGATACATCCGCTCCATCGGGCCGGTTCCCAGCATCCCGGTGAAGGTGACGTAGGCGGCCCCGTCGCGGAAGCGGATCTCAAGCGAGGTTCCCAGCTCATCCGACTGGTAGTGTCCCGCCAGCTCGGTTCCGTCTGCCCAGTCAAGCGGCGTGACGGCCCGGGCCACAACCCGCAGGTTCTCGGCCTTGCGGTCCATCCGCAGAACGCCATCCTCACGGCACAGCTCAATGCCATAGCCCTGGGCCACATCGCCCGACAGCAGCGGCAGAACCGTGGGGGACGGGGCGTAATGCAGGCGGACGCCGGCCGGATGATCGCCCGTCCTGACCAGAAGTTTCTGTTCGTCGTCGAACCACAGCCCGTTCCACCCGCTGGCAGCCAGGGCCGGTTCCCCAACCCGGCACCCCAGGGCCGCCCCCATCAGGGACCAGGCGGCGCGCATGGCGCTGGCTTCGTGGTTGAAGATCACCACGACCGACAGTCGTTCGGCCGCAACATGCAGCCGGAACGAGCAGAACCCCCGTAGACCGCCGCCGTGGCTGGTGACCCCATATCCGGCCAGCACGTCGCGGCGCAGCCCGTAGCCATAGGCCGCCGGCGTGCCATCGGTGAAGCTGACCGGACCGGAGATGCGGTTATACAGGCTGTCGGGGTTATCCCGTGTGGCGTCGATATGGCATTCCCAGGCCAGCATATCGTCAAGCGAGGCCGAGATGCCGGCATCTCCGAACCAGTGCAAACCGCTTTTGGCCGGCAGGAAGCCAACTTCGTCATTGCCCTCATAGCCAACCACATCATCCAGCGGTTTGCGCGTGTCGGGGGCAAGCGCGGCGGTGGCCATGTTCGCGGGCCGGAAGATGCGTTCGCGCAGCAGATCGCCGAAGTCGCGCCCCGTGGCGCGGCGGATCAGGTCTGCCAGCAGGCGGAAGTTTCCGTTGCAATAGGCGTAATGCTGACCCGGCGGGAAATGCCCGCCCTTGGCCTGCGTCAGAAGGGTCAGGCCATCCTCTTCCGTGAAAATGCCTTCCGGCTCTGCCCCGTGCAGGACGGTCAGCGCCCAGTAATCCCGCAGGCCAGACTGGTTATGGCACAGATGCGCCACTGTCGGCAGCGGCGCGGCGTGGTTCGGCAGCAGATCGGGCAGCAGCGGGGCCAGAACCTCGGGGTCATCGAACAGGTCCAGAAGCAGGGCGCAGGTCATGTGCTTCGAGATCGAACAGATCGGCAGCCGCGTCTGAGTGGTCATCGGCAGGTGCCGATACATGTCTGCAAAGCCCCAGGCGCGCCGGGCAATCACCTGTCCGTCCTTGACGACACCCGCCACCCCGGCCGGCCCGCGATGCTGGCCCGGAAGCAGGTTCAGCGCATGGTCCAGCGCGGCAAGATCCAGTTTGGTCATGGTCGTTACTGCGCCTTGAAGCACAGCCGGGTGTCGGGCGTTGCCTCCGACAGGAAGTCTTGCAGATCGGTCAGGGACAGGGCGGCGCAGCCGGCGGTCGGGGAATATTCGGCCCGGGCCACATGCAGAAAGATCGCGCTGCCGGCACCCGCCACCACCGGATCATCATTCTGCCCCAGCACGACAACGATGTCATACAGGTGATCTTCGCGCCACATCTCTTCATGGCTGGCGGCAAAGGGCCGGCGGACAAGCCGGTTATACTCGGGGTGATCCGGCGCGTCGCACCAGCCATCCGCCGGGTCGATCGGGGTGCAGGGAAAGGCGGAGGTCGGCGGGCCAGCCAGCCGGTCGGCGCGGTAGAACACCCGGCGGATCGGCCAGCAGCCGATCGGGCTGATGCCATCGCCTTCGCCCCCCTTCACGGCAATGCCGCCCCGGCCCACGGCGGCGCGCCAGGTCTTGTTCCCATAGCTGGCCTGATAGCCGTCGCCATGCGGTGTCACGATCAGATCCAAGACAGGCTCCCTTCAGGAATTCAGCGGAAAGTGGCAGGCAACGGCGCGGCCCTGACCCATGTCTTGCAGGTCCGGGTCATGGGTGCGGCAGATGTCCTTGGCAAAGGGGCAGCGCGTGTGGAACCGACACCCCGGCGGCAGGTTCATCGGGCTGGGAATCTCGCCCGTCATCAGCGGCCGTTCGCGGGTGCGCTGGCGCGGATCGGCCCGGGGCACGGCCGAAATCAGCAGCATCGTATAGGGATGCAGCGGCCCGGCGAAAATGTCTTCGGTGCGGCCCACCTCGACCAGACGGCCAAGGAACATCACCCCCACCCGATCGGCGAACTGGCGCACGACCGAAAGATCGTGGGTGATGAAGAAATAGGTCAGCTTCAGTTCATCCTGCAGGTCGCTCAGCAGGTTCAGCACCTGCGCCTGGATCGAGACATCCAGCGCCGACACGGATTCGTCGCAGACCACGAAATCAGGCTTGTTGGCCAGCGCGCGGGCGATCCCGATGCGCTGGCGCTGACCGCCGGAAAACTGGTGCGGGTAGTTGCGCAGGTAGGTGTGGCGCAGGCCAACCATGTCCAGCAATTCGGCGCAGCGGTCACGGATCACCTCGGCCGAACCATAGCCGTGGGTGCGCAGCGGTTCGGCCAGAATGTCCTCGATCCGCATCCGCGGGTTGAGCGAGGCGTAGGGGTCTTGAAAGACGATCTGCAACTTCTTGCGCAGGGCGCGCATTCCGGCATCGTCCAGCGCGGTGATGTCCTGCCCGCGATACGAAATCTGGCCGCCAGACGGTTCCTGAAGACGCAGCATGATGCGGCCAAGGGTGGTCTTGCCGCAGCCGGATTCACCGACCAGGGCAAAGGTTTCCCGTTCGCGGATGTCCAGTGTGACCCCATCGACGGCCCGCACCACCTTGCCTTGCCCCGCAAGCGTTCCGCCGCCCACGCGGTAATGCTTGGTCAGATTGCGGGCTGAAATGACGATCTCGTTCACAAGGGCTCTCCCTGGCTGATCGCATCCTGCCGGGCGTGCAGCCAGCAGCGGGCGCGATGATCCTTCTCCAGATCGGTGACGGCGGGTTCCCGGGTCTGGCAGATGGCCATGGCATCGGTGCAGCGGGGGCGGAAGCGGCAGCCTGACGGCAGCCTTGCCAGATTGGGCACCATGCCCGGAATACTGGGCATACGCCGTGCAATCCGGCTTTCGGTCGATTTCGGGATCGAGGCCAGCAGGCCGCGCGTATAGGGATGCGACGGGTTCTCGAACAGGTCAAAGACATTGGCCTGTTCGACAATCTGGCCCGCATACATCACGTTCACCTCGTCGCACATCTCGGCGATGATCCCCAGGTCATGGGTGATCATGATGATCGAGGTTCCCACGCGGTCGCGCAGTTCCTGCATCAGGCGCAGGATCTGCGCCTGCGTCGTCACATCCAGCGCCGTGGTGGGTTCGTCCGCGATCAGCAGCTTCGGTTCGCAGATCAGCCCCATCGCGATCATCGCCCGCTGCCGCAGACCGCCCGAAAGCTGGTGCGGATAGGCGTCAAGCCGGGCCTTCGGTTCGGGGATGCCAACCAGTTCGAACATTTCAAGCACACGGTCGCGGATGGCCCGCCGCCCAAGGCCCTGATGGATGCGCAGCGGTTCGCCCACCTGTTCCCACACCTTGCGCACGGGGTTCAGCGAGGTCATCGGTTCCTGGAACACCATGGCCATGTCGCGGCCACGGATCTGGCGCAGCCCGTCCGGGCTGATCGAGGCAAGCTCGATCCCGTCAAGATTGATGCTCTTGGCGCTGACCTGGCCCTGCGGTTTGGGCACCAGCCCCATCAACGAAAGCGCCGTCATGCTTTTGCCCGAGCCGGATTCCCCGACCAGACCGACGATCCGCCCGCGTCCGACATCGAACGAAATGTCGTCCAGCACCCGCACATTGCCACGGCCGCCGCGAAATTCGGTGCGCAGTTCGCGCACGCTCAGCACATTGCCCGAAGGGTTTGCCATTGCTCAGTCCTTCATGGAAGGGTCAAGCGCATCACGCAGCCCGTCACCGATGAAATTGAAGGCAAGCACCGTCATCAGGATCGCCACCCCCGGCATGATTGCCACCAGAGGCGCCTGAAACAGGTATTCCTTGCCCTTTGCCACCAACAGGCCCCAGCTTGCCTCGGGCGGCTGCACACCGACGCCCAGGAAGCTCAGGCTGGATTCCCACATGATCGCCTCGGGGATCGACAGCGAGAACAGCACGATCAGCGTTGGCGTCACATTGGGGAAGATGTGGCTGAACATGATCCGCACGCGCGAGGTTCCGTTTGCGCGGGCGGCCTCGATGAATTCTTTTTCCTTCAGCGCCAGCGTCTGCGACCGCACCACCCGCGCCACCCCGGCCCAGCCGACAAGGGCCAGCGCGATGAAGATGTTGAAGAGGTTTGCGCCCAGCGTGTACATCACCACCATCGCCAGCAAGAGCGAGGGGAAGGCGATCATCGTGTCGGCCAGCCGCATGATGACGAAATCGGTCTTGCCGCCCATATAGCCGCTGAGGATGCCCATGAAGGTGCCGATCAGCAGCGAAATCAGGCTGGGCACGGTTCCCACCACCAGCGAGATCCGGGCGCCGTAAAGGATGCGTGTCAGCACGTCGCGGCCGAAATTGTCGGTTCCCAGCCAATAGGTGGTGGACGCCGGCAGCAACTGTTCATCCAGCGCCACACGATAGGGGTCATGCGGGCTGATGATCGGCGCGAAAATGGCCAGGAACACCAGCAGGCAGACGAAGACCAGCCCCACCATGGCCATGCGGTTCTTGCGGAAGCCGCGCATGGTATCGCGCAGGAAGCTGGCTTCCTCGATCACCTCGGGCAGGTCGTTGGTGACAGCGGCGGACTGGCTCATCGCGCGTCCTTTCTCATCTGGGAACGGATACGGGGGTCGAGGACCGAGTAAAGAATGTCAGCCACCAGATTTCCAAGGATCACCAGAACCGTGGCGAACAGCACCGATCCTTGCAGAAGCGGCATGTCGCGGGCCTGGATTGCGTTGATCGAGATGCGGCCGACACCGGGGATGCCGAAGATCGCTTCGGTGATGACGGCGCCCGACAGCAGGCTGGCGACCTGAATCGCCATGATCGTGACCACCGGGATCAGGGCGTTCTTCAGCGCATGGCGCGAGATCACGCTGATTTCGCGCGCCCCCTTGGCGCGGGCGGTGCGAATGTAATCGTGACGCATCACTTCCAGCAGGCTGGACCGTGTCAGCCGGGCAATGACGCCGGCCGAACTCCACCCCAGCACGATTGCCGGCAGGATGACGTATTCGAAACCGTAGAACCCGGCGACCGGCAGCCACTTCAACTGCACGGCGAAGATGTACTGCATCAGCAGCGCCGACCAGAAGATCGGCATCGACACGCCAAGAAGCGAAAAGCCCATGAAGAAGTGATCAACAAAGGAATCGCGCCGAACCGCCGACAGGATGCCGGCCGGAATACCGATCACCCAGGAGACCAGGGCCGCACACCCGGCCAGATACAGCGTGTTCGGAAAGGCGTTCATGATCAGCGTGGTCACGCTGCGGTTCAGCTTGATCGAGGTGCCCAGATCGCCCTGAAGTGCCGCGAACAGGAACCGGAAGTAGCGGGTGATCAGCGGATCATCGAGGTGCATCTGGGCGCGGACGCGCTCAATCACATCAGGGCTGGCGTGTTCCTTCATCAGCAGGGCGATCGGGTCGCCGGGAACCACGTTCAGCATGACGAAAAGAATGGCCGTGATCCCGATCAAGACCGGGATCGAGACCAGAATCCGTCTTACCGTGAACATCAACATGGGCAAAATGCTCTTGTGGCGGCGCCATAGGGCGGCGTGACTGGGCGTGCGAAGGGGGCGGCGGGACAGGCCCGCCGCCATCGGGGATTATTCCGCGATTTCCATCTTGTAGTAGTTCATGTCGCTCCAGCCGTTCCACGGAACGACGAAGTTCTTGACGCGCGGCTGCACCACATAGCTGTGGTCCAGGCTGAACATCGGCACCCAGGCCGCATCTTCCTGCACGATCTTCTCGCCCATCTCGCGGTAAAGTGCACAGCGCGCTTCCGCGTCGGACATGCCGCGCGCCTTGTCCAGCGCCTCGAACACCACCGGGTCGTTGTTGTTGAAGGCGCGGACGGCCGTCCCCGACTTCGAGAAGAAGGTGTAGAAGAAGTTGTCGGGGTCGTTGAAGTCGGCCGACCAGCTTTGGGTATAGTTGTCGATCACGCCGGCCTTGCGCTTGTCGAAATAGGCGGCTTCGTCCATCGTGTCGATGCTGACCTTGAAGCCGGCTTCGGCGGCCTGGGCCTGAATGATCTGGTTCATGTCCGACCATTTCGACGACCAGCTCGACACCTGCGCCAGCTTGATCTCGACACCGTCGGGATAGCCGGCTTCAGCCAGCAGTTCCTTGGCCTTGGCGGGGTTGAACTCGATCGGCGTGGCCGGTTCATAGCAGGTCAGGCCGCGCGGCATGACGCCGTTTTCAAGCACGCCCTTGCCGTAGAAGTTCTTGTCCAGGATTTCCTGACGGTTGATCGCCATCTGGAAGGCCTTGCGCACGCGCACATCGTCGAACGGCTTGTTCGCCTGGTTGATGTGGTAATAGTACATCCCCACGCGCGGGCCGGTGCGGATCAGGTCTTTCCACTGGTCGCTGCCATAGAAGTAGGGCGTCTGCGACACCGCGTAATCCAGATCGAAGACATCCAGCTCATCGGTTTCGAACAAGAGCCGCAGCGTTTCGGAATCCGACACCACGCGCACAAGGATGCTGTCCAGCTTGGGGCGGCCGCGGAAGTAGGATTCGTTCGCCACCAGCCGCTGGCTGTCATTCAGCTCATAGCTTTCCAGCTTGAACGGGCCGGTGCCGTTGGTGGTTTCCGGAGACAGGCCGAACTGATCGCCCGCGGCTTCGGTGAAGGCGCGGTTGAAGATCGAGGCCTGCGGGCTGGCCATCAGCGCAAGGAAGGCCGCGTAGGGCTGCGACAGGGTGATCTGAACCGTATACTTGTCCAGCGCCTTGAGGCCGGCCACGCTGTCCGCCGTGCCGTCGAGCCGTTCATGCGCGCCGGCCACGAAATCCAGAATGTCGGTGCCAAGCGCCTTGGTGGCCGGGTTCAGCATCCGGTCGAAGGTATAGACCACGTCATCGGCCGTCAGTTCCGCGCCGTCGTGGAACAGCACCCCCTGACGGAGGTGGAAGGTATAGACCAGACCATCGGCCGAAACGTCCCACTTCTCGGCCAGACCCGGCACCAGCGCCGATTGGCCGGGGCTGGTGGTTTCGGCTTCGATCAGCCGGTCGAACACGTTCAGCGGCAGCATGTAGGCATCCGATGTCTTCTGGACATCGGCGGTCTTGGGATCTTCGGGATAGGAAATCCGCAGCATCTGTTCTGCCAGGCCCGGCGTCATCAGCACAAGGCTTGCAAGACCGGACGCGAGCAGGAGTTTCATTTTGTTCTTCATGGCTTACCTCGTTGTCGGTTACCGGGTTTCCTTTGCAGCGGCCCCCCGGTCAAGGCACGACTGTCAATGCGACTCGATCTTGGCTCTGGCATCCGGCCCGTCGCATGGCCGCCAGTTTTCCGTGCCCCCCGCCTCAGCCGGCCGAAGGCGCCCCGGTCCAGGGGCCGGGCTGTTCCAGTTGCAGCAGCCTGTCGGTGCCCGTGCGCTGGCGGATCACGCGGAAGCGGTCGCCATCGACCAGAACCTCGGGAACCAGTGCCCTTGAGTTGTAGGTTGAGGACATGCTGGCGCCGTAGGCACCCGCATTGTCGAAGGCCAGAAGATCACCCGATTTCAGCTCTCCAAGATCGGCGTAACTGCCAAAATCGTCAGAGCTTTCGCAGATCGGCCCAACCAGGCGGCACGGCAGGGGGGCCGCGCTGCGCGGCGCATGGACCGTCAGCACCGGATGGCGCGCGTCGTAAAGCGCGGGGCGCATCAGATCATTCATCGCGGCATCAACCACGGCAAAGCCGGCGCCATCCCCTTGCTTGAGATAAAGCACCTCGGTCACCAATATGCCCGCCCGCGCACTTAGCCAGCGGCCCGGTTCGACATTCACCTCGCAGCCCAGATCGCCCACGGTTTCGGCAATGATCCGGGCGTATTCCGCAAGGTCGGGCCCGGGCTCTGCCCCCGAACCGATGCCAAGGCCGCCGCCCAGATCCAGCCGCGTAACTGTCAGCCCCTCTGCACGAAGCTGCCGCACCAGCCCGGCCAGCGCGGCCCAGGCATGGCGGAACGGCGAAAGGTTCTGCACCTGTGAACCGATATGAACGGCAAGCCCCAGACATTCGACCCAGGGCATTTGGGCCGCGCGCGCATAAAGCGCGGGAACATCGCCGATGGCGATGCCGAACTTGCTGTCCTTGCGGGCGGTGGTGATCTTGGCGTGGGTTCCCGCATCGACATCGGGGTTCACCCGCAGCGCCACCGTCGCGCGGCGGCCCAGCGATTGCGCCACCTCGGCCACTACATCAAGCTCGGCCGCGGATTCGACGTTGATCTGGTGAAGCCCCGCTTCAAGGGCGCGACCGATTTCATCGCGCGTCTTGCCGACGCCCGAGAAGATGATGCGCGAAGCCGGGGTACCTGCCGCCAGCGCCCGGTCCATCTCGCCGCCTGAGACGATGTCCATGCCACAGCCAAGCCGCGCGAATTCGGTCAGGACATTGAGGTTGCTGTTCGCCTTGACGGCAAAACAGACCGCAACCCCCAGCGGTCCGACGGCACTGGTCAACTCGGCATAGCCGCGGCGCAGCTCTGATGCCGAATAGCAGTAGAAAGGCGTTCCCACAGCCTGGGCAATGTCGGCCAGGCTGACACCTTCCGCGTGCAGAACGCCGTCTTGCCGCGACAGCCAGCGCGGCTGTCCGGGCGTGGACAGGGGCGCAATCGCAGGGGGGGCGGAGGAGAGGGCAAGGGCTTCCGGCATGACATATCGCTGTGTTGTGATGGCTCTGTGACCATTCCAGACGAATTTATGCGGATTAAATATTTGATACGCACATCTTATTCGTTTCTGATATGGATGTGCAGCCGGAGGCCGGTTTCCAAGAGGACCACATGAAGCTCAATCAGCGTCAGATCGACATCTTCAACGCGATCATGGTTCACAAGAGCATGACCGCCGCGGCGGCTGCTTTGGGCACGTCACAACCAACAATCAGCCGTGAAATCCGTGAGATGGAGCAGCGGATCGGGTTTGAGCTGTTCCTGCGCTTCGGCAAGCGCCTGACCCCGACCGACCAGGCGGCCCTGCTGCACGAAGTGGTGCGAAGGTCGTTTGTCGGGATGGATGAAATCAGCCGCGCCGCATCTTCAATCCGCACGCGGAATGCCGCAAATTTCCGCATCGCCAGCATCCCGGCCCATGCGGAATCGATCATTCCGCGCGTGATCCAGCGGTTCCTGAAGGCGCGGCCGGCGATCCATTTCTCGGTTCATTCACATGAAGAGCCTTCGCTGCGCCATGAGATGACGACCCAGGTCTTCGATCTGGGGCTGACCGAGAACAGGTTTGAACGCGAAGGGGCCACGACCGAGACGATCCCCGCAGGAGACATGGTCTGCGTTCTGCCAGTCGGGCATCCATTGGCGCGAAAGGCCGCGCTGGCGCCCGAGGATTTTTCCGGCCAGCCATTCATCTACTTCGGTCAGAACGACCCCTATCGCCACAAGCTGGATGAGGTGTTCTTCGCGGGCGATGTCGTGCGCAGTTACGCGGCCGAGACCACAACCGCGGCCAGCGTTTGCGCCATGGTGGCGGCGGGGGTGGGCATATCCATCATCAACCCGCTGACGGCAGCCAGCCACACCGGGCGCAACGTGGTGTTCCGCCGGTTGCAGGTTTCCGTGCCTTACCTGCTTGCCGTCTGGCGCCCCGCGCGAAGCGTCCGCACCGTGCAGGCTGACAAGTTCGTTGCAGCCCTGCGCGACGCGGCGGCCGAAATGTCAGCCTCGCTTCGCGTGGCGCTTGAGGTGTAACCGGCGGAACGCGGCGGGATCAGCCAGCGGGCAGCTTCTTGGCGCCGATGCTGGCGGCGCATTGTCAGGGGCCGTGGCCGGTCGGCTGATCCTCGATCTTCAGCACGATCTTGCCCACATGGCCCGGTGTCTCGATCCTCCAGTGCGCCTGCGGGGCCTGGTCCAGCCGGTATTCGCTGTCCATCACCACCTTGAACGCGCCGCGCGCGATCATGGGCCAGACATTCGCCTCGACTTCGGCCGCGATGCGAGCCTTCGACAGATCGCTTTGCGCGCGCAGGGTTGATCCGGTGACGGTCAGCCGCCGCATCATCACCTCGGCAAAGTTCACCTCGGCCTTGGCCCCTTGCAGGAAGGCGATCTGCACCAGACGCCCCTCATCGGCCAGCGCCTTGATGTTGCGCGGGATATAGGCGCCCCCCACCATGTCAAGAATGACATGGGCCCCGCCTTCGGCCTGCATCAGGCGCGACCAGTCCTGAGTTCGGTAGTTCCAGGCGGCTTCGGCCCCAAGGTCGGTGCAGACCTTGCATTTTTCCTCTGATCCGGCGGTGGCGAAGACCCGCGCGCCAAGTGCCCGGGCAATCTGGATGGCCGTGGTGCCGATGCCGCTGGTGCCACCATGCACCAGAAGCCGGTCGCCGGCCTTCAGCCCGCCGCGCATCACCACGTTCGACCAGACGGTGAAACAGGTTTCCGGCAGGCAAGCCGCATCGCGCAGACCCATGCCCGCCGGCACCGGCAGGGCGTGGCTTTCATGGCAGACTGCGTATTCCGCATATCCCCCGCCTGGCAGCAGCGCGCAAACCTTGTCACCGATTGACCAGCGGGTGACGCCCGGCCCCAGTTCGACCACGGTCCCCGATCCCTCAAGCCCCGGCAGGGCCGAGGCGCCGGGCGGCGGCGCATAGGCCCCGGCGCGTTGCAGCGCATCAGGCCGGTTCACCCCGGCCCAGGCCAGCCGGATCACGATCTGGCCATGGCTGGGCACCGGCACCGGCACCGAACAGGGCTTCAACACATCCGGCCCGCCGGGGGCGACGATTTCCATCGCCAGCATGGAATGCGACAGGTTCATTTCTTGCGGCCTTTCAGTTCGGGCGGGCGCCGGGCAGATCCTCGGGCATCTTGGGCGCGCGAATCCTTTCCAGAATCTTGAACGGCCCTGCCATCATCGCCTTGCCCAGCGGATTTTCCCGGAATGCCGCCTTGGCCTTTTCAAAGCGCATCACGCCTTCGATCCGGCGGTCAAGGAAATCCCAGGTGCCCTGATGGTCGGGGCTGTCGTCGCCCAGCCAGAACAGCACGGTCGACCCATAGACCGCCGACAGGCTGGCGCGCTTGGAATACCAGTTCAGATCGTCCGACGTGTCGCCAAGGGCTGTCCAGATCGCATCCGCCGTGCCCCAGATGGCCCGCGCTCCGTCGGCAGCGTGGTGGGGCAGGGAAAACAGCGTGCTGCCGCGCCGTACCAGTTCCCGGTCGGCGCCTTCCAGCCGCAGCCGCACCGCCTGGGCCACCTTGTCGCGGAACCGCAGCGCCGACAGATCGGCCACCGCCAGCGCCTGTATCATCTCGCGGTCGCCGCGCTGGTGGTAGGCCAGCGCCAGATCGACCCCGCCGCGCGGATAAAGCGCGCGGGCCAGCGCCAGCGGCACCCCCGAATCGCCTGCAGCCGCCCGCAGCGTGGCGTCAGACCAGCCGTCAAAGGGCACATGCACCAGCGCCGCGTCCAGAATCCGCTCTTTCCGCTCGTCTTCGCCCATCGTTCCCTCCGTTGCTGCCGCAAAGGTAGACACACCCGCCCCCCTTTGCTATAGGGCGCCGGCCTGCACATCTTGTGCAACTCTAACTTAGGAAGGTGGTGACAACCACATGCAGGTCAGCGTCCGCGACAACAACGTCGAACAGGCCCTTCGGGCCCTGAAGAAGAAGCTGCAGCGCGAAGGCGTGTTCCGCGAAATGAAGCTCAAGCAACATTTCGAGAAACCGTCGGTCAAGAAAGCGCGCGAACAGGCCGAGGCAATCCGCCGGGCCCGTAAACTCGCCCGCAAGAAAGCCCAGCGCGAAGGCGGTCTCTAAGACGTCAGCGACACTGGGGCCGGCAACGGTCCGAAAAGGTCAGCCCCCGTCCGTGAGGCCGGGGGTTTTCCATTTCCGGGGTCAGTGCCCGGTTGCCGGCATGTCCCGGTTGCCAAGCAGCAGGTCGCGCCCGGCATAGATGCCGTCCACCGATTGCAGCGCCAGCCGGTCTCGGTCGCGCGCGCGGGCATCGGCGATCAGCTCGTCCGCCTCTTCCTCGGTGGCGCCCAGCCGCAGCACCGCTTCGCGGCCCATGGCAACGGCGCTCTCATAGGTTTCGCGGATCTGGTAGTCGGCCCCCTTGGCGATCAGCTCGATCGCATGGCCCCGGTCAAAGGCGCGGGCCAGAACCGGCACAAGCGGGAATTCATGTTTCAGCATCTCGACGATCCGCGTCGTCGTCTCGGCCTTGTCGGTGGCCACCACCACCAGATCGGCGCTTCCGGCCCCTGCGGCATGCAGAATGTCCAGCCGCGCCCCGTCACCATACCAGACCTTGAACCCGAACGAGGCCGCCGCCTGGATCATCTCGGTATCATTGTCGATGGCCGAGATGCTGTGCCCCCGCGCCAGCAGCGGTTGGCCAACGATCTGCCCCACGCGGCCAAAGCCGATCAGCAGCACGTTGCCGCGCAGCCCGCCTGCCCCCGTGACATCCTCGACCCCGTCCATGTTCACGCTGGCCTTCGGCCGCAGCCGGTCATGCAGGAGGATCATCAGGGGTGTCAGCACCATCGACAGGATGATGATCGCGGCCAGGTTGGCGTTCCATTCGGGTTCCAGAATCCCGAACTGCGTGGCGGCGGCATAAAGGACGAAGGCGAACTCGCCCCCCTGCGCCATCAGCACCGCACGTTCCAGCGATTCGGCCCGATCCGCCTTGAACAGCCGCGCTACGCCATAGATCACCAGCATCTTCAGGATGATGAAGGCGGGCACGGAAATCGCGATCACCACCCAGTTGGCGGCAATGACATTCAGGTCCAGTGCCATGCCGACGCCCAGGAAGAACAGGCCCAGAAGCAGGCCCCGGAAGGGTTCGACATCGGCCTCAAGCTGGTGGCGGAAGCTGGATTCCGACAGCAGCACGCCGGCAAGAAACGCCCCCATCGCCATCGACAGCCCGCCCGCCTGCATCAGCACGGCGGCCCCCAGCACCACCAGCAGGGCGGCGGCCGTCATCACCTCGCGCGCGCCGAACCGCGCCAGCAGGCGGAACATCGGGTTCAGAAGATAGCGCCCGGCCAGCACCAGCACGACAATCGCCGCCAGCCCGATCGCCACGCCTTGCAGACGGTCCGCCAGCGTGGCCTCTTGCCCACCCGGCGCCAGAAAGGCCACCAGCGCCAGCAGGGGAACGATGGCCAGATCCTCAAGCAGCAGGATCGCCACGATCCGCCGCCCCTTGGGCAGGCCCATCTGACCGCGCTCTTCCAGCATCTGCATCACGATGGCGGTTGATGTCAGCACAAAGCCGGTGCCGGCCACGAAACTGGCCTCGGGCGGATAGCCCAGGAGGATGCCCACCCAGACCAAGGCAAACATCGCCAGCGCCACCTGCGCCAGCCCGATACCGAAGATTTCGCCCCGCATGGCCCACAGGCGGCTGGGCTGCATTTCCAGCCCGATGATGAACAGGAACAGCACCACACCCAGTTCGGCCACATGGATGATGGCCTGTGGGTCATCAAAGAACCCCAGGCCGAACGGCCCGATGGCAAGGCCGGCGGCCAGATAGCCCAGAACCGACCCAAGGCCGATGCGGCGGAAGACCGGCACCGCGATCACGGCCGCGGCAAGCAGCACCACGATCGGCAGCAGGTCAAACCCATGGTGGGCGGATTCTGCTGCGTGGGAAACCGGGTCTGCCATTCTGTGTCACCTGTCTTGAAACGCTTACCTGCACACCGCAGCGGGATCGCATCCTGACGGGCGTTTCCTGCAAGAGCAAGCGTCGGTTGCTACACGGGCAGCGCCGTTGTCTTCAGCACCTCGCGCAGCGCGAAGCTGGATTGCATCTGCCGCACGCCCGGCAACCGGCTTAGCCGCTGGCGGTGGATGCGGGCGAAATCCTCGGTGTCCTCGGCCACGATCTTCAGCAGATAGTCCGCCGTTCCTGCCATCAGGTGACATTCCAGAATGTCGGGCACCCGCGCCACTTCGCGTTCAAAGGCATCAAGCAGATCCTCGGCCTGGCTTTCCAGCGTGATTTCCACGAAAACCGTGGTCGGCTTGCCCAGCCGCCGCGCATCCAGCAGCGCGACATAGGCGGCGATGAAGCCTTCCTCCTCCAGCCGCTGCACCCGGCGGTGGCAGGCCGAGGGGGACAGGTTCACCCGTTCACTCAGTTCCGCGTTGGTGATGCGGCCTTCCTTCTGCAATGCAGCAAGAATACGGCGGTCGGTTGCGTCCAGTTCGTCTGACACGAAGAAATCTCCTGCGGCCACGGTATTCTGCCGAAGAATCTACCGGAAAGCCGTGTCCGGGCCAACCAGATTTCAAAGCATCGCCGCCCGATATGCCCGACGCTGGCCTTACAAGGCCGCAACGGGCCGACAGGGAGAGAGCCATGAAAATCGGATGCCCGAAAGAGATCAAGCCGCAGGAGTTCCGTGTGGGCATGACGCCCGACGCCGCGCGTGAGGCGGTTGCCGCCGGCCATGAGGTGCTGATCGAGACGAAGGCCGGCCTTGGGGCCGGCTTTACCGATGATGATTATCGCGCGGCCGGGGCGGCCATCGTCGATACCGCAGAAGAGATTTTCGCCCGGGCCGACATGATCGTGAAGGTCAAGGAACCGCAGCCGGTAGAGCGCAAGCGCCTGCGTCCGGGGCAGATCCTGTTCACCTATCTGCACCTCGCGCCCGACCCGGAACAGACCGCCGATCTGCTGGCCTCGGGGGCGACCTGCATCGCCTATGAAACCGTGACCGATGCCCGTGGCGGCCTGCCGCTGCTGGCGCCGATGTCCGAAGTGGCCGGCCGTCTGGCGCCGCAGGTCGGCGCGTGGTCGCTGCAAAAGGCCAATGGCGGACGCGGTGTTCTGCTGGGCGGTGTGCCCGGCGTTGCCCCGGCAAATGTCGTGATCGTTGGCGGCGGCGTTGTTGGCACCGCGGCGGCCCGCGTGGCCGTGGGCATGGGCGCGCGCGTCACCGTGCTGGATCGTTCGGTTCCGCGCCTGTCCTATCTGGATGACATCTTCCACGGCAAGCTGGTCACCCAGTATTCCAGCGCCGCCGCGCTGGCCGAACTGGCCCGCACGGCCGACATGGTGATCGGTGCCGTCCTGATTCCGGGTGCCGCCGCACCCAAGCTGATTTCGCGCGCCCAGCTTAGGGACATGAAGCCCGGCGCCGTGCTGGTGGACGTGGCCATCGACCAGGGCGGCTGTTTCGAAACCAGCCGCGCCACCACGCACCAGGACCCGATCTACGAAGTGGACGGCGTGCTGCATTACTGCGTGGCCAACATGCCCGGTGCCGTTGCCCGCACTTCGACCCAGGCGCTGGGCAACGCGACCATGCCCTTCATGCTGGCCCTTGCGAACAAGGGCTGGAAAAAAGCCTGCGCCGATGACCGTCACCTTCTGGCCGGTCTGAATGTCCACGCGGGCAAGCTGACCTATGAAGCCGTCGGCGTTGCGCTGGGGCTGCCCAGCATTTCGGCCGAAGAGGCGCTGAAAATCTGAACCCGCCCCTGTTGAACGGCAAACGGCCCGCGAGATCACTCTCGCGGGCCGTTCTGTTGGGAAGGATGGTTGGTCCGCTTACTTCTTCTTCAGCTCGGCCAGAATCTGCGCCAGAAGCTCGGCTTCCGAAGGGCCGGCCGGCGCGGTGGCGGGGGCCTCTTTCTTCGGCATCAGCTTGTTGATGAACTTCACCAGCAGGAACACCACCCATGCCACGATCAGGAATTTGATCACGGCATTTACGAAGCTGCCGATGGCGAATTTCGCTTCGCCGATCGAGAAGCCCCAGGATGAGAAATCAATCCCGCCGACGATCATGCCGATCAGCGGATTGACCAGATCGTCCACCAGAGAGGTGACGATGGCGGTGAAAGCCGCCCCGATAATGATCCCGACCGCCAGGTCCAGGACGTTGCCCTTCGAAATGAAGGCTTTGAATTCGTTCAGCATTCCACGGTTCCCTTATTCTGCCCGCTGTTGTTGCCGACCGGCCCGCTGTTCTGCGGTGTCCGGGGTAGGCAAACTATGCCCAAGGCCGTTTGGTTTCGCACGGGGAAAATCGTGCCGCGGTGTTCCGAAGGATGTCAGGGGCGGGGGGCCGCCGCGCGGCGCAGCCGGTCATTGATCGCGCGGCCAAGGCCGGTTTCCGGCACCGGGGCAAAGGCGATGCGCCCGCCCGGGCCGGCCAGCGCATCCGCCTCGCGCAGCAGGTGGAACAGGGCGGCCGCGGCTTCCACCAGATCGCCCGCCGCGCTGAGTGTCAGATCGCCCCGTACCGGGCCGAAGCCAACCAGAATCTCGCCCGTTTCCGCGGCATGGGCGTTCAGCCGCACCGCCGCCGCAGGGGCGTAATGGCTGGCCAGTTGCCCCGGTGCGTTCGGCTTGGCGGCGCTGCCACCGCTGGTGACCTGCTGCCCCAGCGCGGCTTCCAGCGCCTCAAGCGGCAGGCCGCCGGGGCGCAGCAGGCGCGGGCTGTCGCCATCCAGCCCCAGGATGGTGCTTTCCACCCCCACCACGCAGGCCCCGCCATCCAGCACTGCCGCAATCTGCCCCGACAGCCCGGCCAGCACATGCGCCGCCCGTGTGGGCGACACCCGGCCCGAAGGGTTGGCCGAAGGTGCTGCCAGCGGGCCGCCAAACGCCTCAAGCAAGGCCCGCGCCACCGGATGCGCCGGCACCCGAACTGCTACCGTGGGCAGGTCAGCCGTGACCAGTGGAGACAATCCCGCCCCGCTGCGTTGCGGCAGGACCAGCGTCAAAGGGCCCGGCCAGAACGCTGTGGCCACGGCGCGCGCCCGGGCATCGAATACCGCCACCCGTTCGGCTGCGGCCAGCGATGGCACATGCACGATCAGCGGGTTGAACCGGGGCCGACCCTTTGCCGCGAAGATTCGCGCCACGGTTTCATCCTGCCGTGCATCACCGCCCAGACCATAGACCGTCTCGGTCGGGAACGCGACCAGCCGCCCGGACCGCAGCAGGTTCGCGGCCTGCAAAATGCCCGCGTCGGTTGCGGCAAGGGTCTTGGTCTCTTCCATCTGACGCAGCGTCCGGGTTGCAGGGGGGCCACTTGGGCTAGCTTGGCGATTAAGCGACGCGTCCGCGTCACACAAGCCGGAGTTTTTCGATGTCCCCCCGTGCCCCCGCCGCCGATCACCGTTTCATCCTCGATCACGTCGTGGGCTTTGCCGAGGTTGCAGCCACCGACCGTTTCGCCGAGGCGACGCCCGACACCGTGACCGCCATCCTGACCGAGGCCGCGCGGATGTGCGACGATGTCGTCGCGCCACTGAACCGCGATGGAGACAAGCACCCGGCCCGGCTGGAAAACGGCATCGTCCGCTCCTCGCCCGGCTATGATCGCGGCTATCGCGCCATTTCCGAAGGCGGCTGGATCGGCGTATCAGCGGCCCCCGAATGGGGCGGCATGGGCCTGCCGCATACGCTGGCCACTTGCGTGAACGAAATGCTGTCGGGGGCCTGCCTGTCGCTGCAACTCAAGCCGCTGCTGACCCAGGGCCAGATCGAGGCGTTGGAGCACCATGCCGATGATACGATCAAGGCGCTGTATCTGCCCAAGCTGATTTCCGGCGAATGGTCCGGCACCATGAACCTGACCGAACCGCAGGCCGGCAGCGACGTTGGGGCGCTGAAGTCGAAGGCCGAACCGAACGGGGATGGCAGTTATGCCGTGACCGGGCAAAAGATCTTCATCACCTGGGGCGACAGCGATCTGGTGTCGAATGTCTGCCATCTGGTCCTGGCCCGTCTGCCTGACGGCGCCCCGGGCACGCGCGGTATCAGCCTGTTCATGGTGCCGAAGTTCCTGCCCGATGCCGCCGGCAACCCCGGCGTGGCCAACAGCCTTCGCGTGGTCAGCCTGGAACACAAGCTGGGCATCCATGGCAGCCCGACCTGCGTGATGCAGTTCGACGGCGCCACCGGCTGGCTGGTCGGCGCGCCGCACAAGGGCATGGCGGCCATGTTCACCATGATGAACAACGCCCGCCTTGGCGTCGGGATGCAGGGCGTTGGCGTGGCCGAGGCGGCGCTGCAAAAGGCCGCCACCTTCGCGGTGGATCGCGTGCAGGGTCCGACCGGCACCGCCGAGGCCGGTATCATCGGTCATGCCGACGTGCGCCGCATGTTGGCCGAGGCCCGCGCCCAGGTCTTTGCTGCCCGCGCCATCGGTCTTGCCTGCGCCAAGGCCATCGACATGGCCACCGCCACCGCCGACCCGAAATGGCAGGCCCGCGCCGCGCTGCTGACCCCCATCGCCAAGGCTTTCGGCACCGACACCGGGATCGAGGTCGCCGATACCGGCGTGCAGATCCACGGCGGCATGGGCTTCATCGAAGAGACCGGGGCCGCCCAATACCTGCGCGATGCCCGGATCACCGCCATCTACGAAGGCACGAACGGCATCCAGGCGATGGATCTGGTCGGCCGCAAGCTGGCCGACAACGGCGACGCCGCCTTCCGCCTGATCGGTGAGGTCGAGGCCAATGCCAAGGCCGCCCGCGCCGCCTTGCCCGATCTGGCGGGTGAGGTCTGGCAAGCCGCCGAAACGCTGCGCGAAGCGACCGAGGCCCTTCTGGCCATGGCGCCGCAGGACCGCTTCGCCGGCGCCGTGCCCTATCTGCGCGCCTTCACGCTGGTACTGGGGGCAGATGCCCATCTCAAGGCCGCCGGTGCCGACCCTGCCCGCACGCCGCTGGCCGCGGTGATGATCCGCCGCCTGCTGCCGGCCCATGCCGCGCTGATCGACCGGGCCCTGACCGGCGCCGCCGATCTTTATGCCCTCAGCCCCGCCGACCTGGGCGCCCCGGCCTGACGACGGACCTGCCGCACGGCCACCAAAGCGGTGGCCGCCCTTGCACCTGCCCGCCGCCTGTCGCACGACTGGCGGCATGGCCAATGCGATTTACCATCCCTTTCCCGATCCGCCCGCCGAGGGCACCGCGACCGAGGTTGCATCCGGCATCCTGTGGATGCGCCTGCCGCTGCCGATGGCGCTGGACCATGTGAATGTCTATGCGCTGGACGATGGCGACGGCTGGACCATTGTCGATACCGGCCTTCACAGCCACCGCACGGTTGCCCTGTGGGAAACGCTGCTTGCCGGGCCGCTGGCCGGCCGTCCCGTGCGGCGGCTGATCGTCACCCACCACCACCCCGATCATGTTGGTCTGGCGGGTTGGTTTCAGGCCCGCGGGGCAGAGCTGATGACGACCCGCACCGCTTGGCTTTACGCCCGGATGCTGACGCTGGACGAACAGCCCCTGCCCACGCCGCAGGCGCTGACCTTCCTGCGCCGCGCCGGCCTGTCGCAGGCCGATCTGGACCGTCGCGCCGTGGAACGGCCGTTCAACTTTGCCGATGTGGTGTATCCGATGCCGGTGGGGTTCACCCGCCTGACCGAAGGCCAGACCCTGCGCCTGGCCGGGCGAACCTGGACCGTCCGCCTTGGCAGCGGTCACGCGCCGGATCACGCCACCCTCTGGACCGAGGGCCTTGTGCTGGGGGGTGATCAGCTTCTGCCGGGAATCTCGGCGAATATTGGGGTTTACCCCTCTGAACCCGATGATGACCCGCTGGCCGACTGGCTGGAAAGCTGTGACCGGCTGGCGGCCCATGCCCGGGATGACCAGCTTGTCCTGCCGGGCCACAAGCTGCCCTTCACCGGGTTGCCGTTCCGTCTGCTGCAGATGGCCGAGAATCACCATTCCGCGTTGACCCGGCTGCTGGACCATCTGGCGGTTCCGCGCAGCGCCGTTGACTGTTTTCCGCCGTTGTTCCGCCGCGACATCGGGCCGGCAGAGCTGAGCCTTGCCCTGGCCGAGGCGGTGGCGCATCTCAACCATCTCTTGCGCCGGGGCCTGATTTCCCGTTCGCTGACGGAAACGGGGGCCTGGACATGGCAGAAGACGCAGGAATGACCGCGCGGAAGGCGCCGGCGAAAGCCCGGTCAAGGGCCGCGGCCAAGGAGAAAAGCCCCGCCGAATGGGCCTACGACCGGCTGGTGCTGTATATCCGCAACTTCGAAAGCCAGCTTGATGCCACGCAGGAAATTGCCATGGGCTTCGCCGGCAGCGAAGCCGGCGTGCTGCAGATTGAAGGGCTGGGCTATTACGATCCCGATCTCCTCACCTTCTATGGCCGTGATGAAGACGGGCTGAAAACCCAGCTTGTGCAGCATGTCAGCCAGTTGTCGGTGATCCTGCGTGCCGTGCCCAAGCTGGCCCCGGAAGAACCGCCGCGGCGGATCGGGTTTCATCTGCCGGCAGGCTGGGCGGGGGGCGAATCCGGCGATGGATCGGCGCAGGGTGCGGATCATGCGCTGCGCCCCGCCGCGCCGCGTGACAGGGCCAGAGGATTAGGCTAACTAAGCCACATGTGACACCGAAAGGGACTCTGCAACGATGGCCGACAATACCCATAGCGAATACGTCCACGGCTCGATGGACATCCGCGCCCAGGAGAAGACCTTCGCCGGATTTATCCGCATGTCGACTTTCGTGGCGACCGTGGCCATCCTGATCCTGATCTTCATGGGCCTCGTCAACTCCTGACCCTGTGCCACCCTGACCGGAAATTCCAAATGCTGCGCCTGTTGATTTCCCTTGCCGCTGCCTTGTTTCTTGCGGCTTGCGGTGCCGATCGGACCTATGATTCGCAAGAAAGGGTGGATGCGGCGCGCTATGTTGCCGGTCCTCCGGCCACGATCACGCTGTTCACCGGGATCAACACCCAGAACGGCTCAGGCGCCCATTCCGCCCTGATGGTCAACGGTTCGCAGCGCGTGCTGTTCGATCCGGCCGGCACCTGGCAGCACGCTTCGGTGCCGGTTCGCAATGACGTGCATTACGGCATCACGGACCGGATGCTGCTGTTCTTCCTCGACTATCACACGCGGGATCATTTCGATGTGGTCGAGCAGACGATTGTCGTATCGCCCGAAGTCGCGGAACTGGTGCTGAACAAGATTCAGGCCTATGGGGCCGTGCCAAAGGCCGGCTGCGCCAATTCGATCTCAAGCATCCTGCGCACGGTTCCGGGCTTTGAATCCATCAAGTCGACCTGGTTCCCCAAGGCGCTGCGTCGCGAATTCGCCACCATCCCGGGCGTGACCGAACGCTATCTTCGGGATGCCGACGTGCCGAATACCCACGGCGTCATCATGGTGGACAAGGACGGCAACCGGGTGAACTGACCCCGCCGTTGCCGCGGAAAGGGGGGCTCATGGTCAGCATCCGCAAGGGCCTGCCCGCCGCGCAGCACCCCGCCGCTGCCCGCCTGTACTGGGAGGCGTTCGGGGCAAAGCTGGGCACCGTCATGGGCCCGGACGACCGGGCGCTGGCCTATCTTGCCCGCGTCATCCGGGCAGACCACTGTTTCACCGCGCAGTCCGCAGATGGCACCCTTCTGGGCATCGCCGGCTTCAAGTCGCCGCTGGGCAGCTTTGCCGGCGGCGGCCCCGCCGATCTGCGGGTGATCTATGGCCGCTTCGGGGCCTATTGGCGCAGCCTTGTGCTTGAGGCGCTGCTGGATGACGTGGACAACCGGCGCTTCCTGATCGACGGCATCGCCGTCACCCATGCTGCCCGCGGGCAGGGCATCGGCACCGCCCTTGTCGCCGCGCTTTGCGCCGAGGGCCGCGCCCGTGGCTACCCCGAGATCCGGCTTGAGGTGATCGACAGCAACTGGCGGGCAAGGGCGCTGTACAAACGACTGGGCTTCGTCGCCACGCACACCGTCCGTCTGGGCCTGCTGCGGCCATTTTTCGGCTTTACCGCCGCCATCACCATGGTCCGCCCGCTGACCGAGGCGGACGCCTGACGGTCTTCAGTCGAAGACGCCTGCAACCCGGCCGAACAGCATGAAGGCACGGGCGGTGCGGGTATCGGCCAGATCGGCCAGTTCCGCATCGCTGGCGGTGCTTTCAAACATCTGGAACACCTTGTCGAAGGTGCGCAGGAAATGGTGCGCCGCATCGCGGAACACCGCGTCTTCGCGCATCCGCGCCGCCGTCAGCGCCAGCGAAGCGCGGTCGCGGATCCCGCCCACCGCGGCAATCGTCCGGCCGCGTTCGCCTGCCGCAAAGCGCCGCCACAGATCGGGCCGCGCCATTTCGGGCTTGAGGTCATCCATATAGATGCCCTCCTGGCTGAGCAGCGTCAGCACGTCCTGCGCCGCGCGGATCAGCCGGGCGACTGTCCGGTCCTCAAGGGCAAGCCGCAGCGCGCGGAAGCCTTCCTTGTCTTCCGGCGTTTCGGGGAACTGCAGCGCCCGGATGAAATCGGCCACGCTGAGCGGCGGGCGCATCTCGTCGGCCGGGGTTCCCAGCGCCAGGCCGGGCTGTTCGGCCTCAAGATCGGGTTTCGGTGGCGCCAGCGCGGCCTTGCGGTCGGCTGACGGCACCGACAGGCTGCTGTCGCGCCGCGTGCTGAAGGTTGCCAGGACGGTGCCGGTTTCCTTGGTCAACGCGGCAATCTCATCCAGCCGCTTTTCCACCGAGGGCTTGATCGCAGCCGCCTGCACCTGCGCCTGGGTCTGCACATAGCTGGCCCGCATCGCATCAACCGCGGCCTGCAACCGGGCCGCTTCCGCGCGCAGGTCACGCAGCGATCGCAGCGTGATCACGGCCACCCAGATCAGCGCCAGCGGCAGGAAAACGATCAGCAGGGTCATGGCCAGGCCCAGCGTCTGCACGTCGGTGCCGGGGGGCGAAATCAGAAGATAGGCCAGAACCGCAACGACCCAGACCACACTCAGCAGCCCGCCGATCACCTCGGTTGATCGCCTTGATCCGCCCGTTTCCGGCTTTGCGGCCAGACCAAGCAGATCGGGGGGCAATTCCGGGGGGCGGGCCATGGCGATCAGATGAACCTGACCGACAGCACTTCATAGCTGCGGGTGCCGCCCGGGGTGACGACATCGACGCTGTCGCCTTCCTCCTTGCCGATCAGCGCCCGCGCCAGAGGCGAGCGCACGTTCAGCAGCCCCGCCTCGATCTTGGCCTCAACCTCACCGACGATCTGGTAGGTCTTTTCCTCGCCACTGTCTTCATCGGCAAGGGTCACCGTCGCGCCGAACTTGACCGCGCCCGACAGCTTGGTCGGGTCAATCACCTCGGCCAGCGAGATCACGGCCTCCAGCTCCTTGATGCGGCCTTCGATGAAGCCCTGTTTTTCGCGGGCGGCATGGTATTCGGCATTTTCCGAAAGGTCGCCATGCGCCCGGGCTTCGGCGATGTCCTTGATGATCGCGGGGCGGTCGACGGATTTCAACTGCCGCAGTTCTTCATCCAGCGCATCGAAGCCGCGCCGCGTCATCGGGATCTTTTCCATCGGTCTACCGTTCCGGTCAAAATAAGAAGCCACGGGCCGGTTTCCCGGTCCATGACCCCCTGTCTACATCCTTGCCAAGACACCCGAACCCCTGGGGAATTGCAAGCAGAATGGCGGGCGCTGTGCGCAATCTGTCGCCGCCGGGCAATAAGATTTCGTTTGCAGCCCCGATAATCATTGTGCTGTTGCGTCACGGTTGACCTTGCCTGGGCCATGGGGCAACACAAGCCGTCCAGTGCGAAGAGAAGGAATCCGTATGTCCGTGATTGTGCGCGAGTCGATGGACTACGACGTTGTAATCGTGGGCGCGGGGCCGTCCGGCCTGGCATCCGCCATCAGGATCAAGCAACTCGACCCCGATCTCAGCGTGCTGCTGCTGGAAAAAGGCTCGGAAGTCGGTGCGCATATCTTGTCTGGCGCCATTCTTGACCCCGTTGGCCTGAACGCGCTGCTGCCCGACTGGAAAGAGATGGGCGCTCCGATCAAGACTCCGGTGAAATCCGACAGTTTCGTCGTACTTGGCCCGGCCGGAAAGATGCGCATCCCGAACTGGCCGATGCCGCCGCTGATGTCGAACCATGGCAACTACATCGTGTCCATGGCGAACGTCTGCCGCTGGCTGGCACAGGTGGCCGAAGGTCTGGGGGTCGAGATTTTCTCGGGTATGGCCGCTTCGGAACTGGTGTTCGACGGGGACCGCGTGGCCGGTGTGGTGGCCGGCGAATTCGGCCGTGATCCCGAAACCGGCGAACCTGGCCCCGCCTACGAACCCGGCATGGAACTGCGCGGCAAGTATGTTTTCCTGTGCGAAGGCGTGCGCGGGTCGCTCGCCAAGCAGGTGATCGCGAAATACGACCTGTCCAAAGGCAAGTGCCCGCAGAAGTTCGGGCTGGGCATGAAGGAAATCTGGGAGATTGATCCCGAGAAGCACCGCGAAGGCACGGTCACCCACACCATGGGTTGGCCGCTGGGCGGCAACGCGGGCGGCGGATCGTTCATCTACCACCTGGAAAACAACCAGATCGCCATCGGCCTTGTGGTTCACCTGAACTACGAGAACCCCTATCTCTACCCCTACATGGAATTCCAGCGTTTCAAGCATCACCCGCTGGTGGCTGATCTGCTGAAAGGCGGCAAGCGCATCGCCTATGGCGCGCGCGCCATTTCCGAAGGCGGCTGGCAGTCCATTCCCAAGATGGTGGCGCCGGGTGTCGCTTTGCTGGGCTGCACCGCCGGTCTGGTGAACGTGCCGCGCATCAAGGGCAACCACAACGCCATGCTGTCGGGTATCGCCGCCGCCGAAGCTGCCGTCGCGGCGATCAAGGCCGGTCGTTCGGGCGATGAACTGGCCGATTATGAAACCACGGTCCGCACCGGCGCCATCGGCAAGGATCTGAAGAAGGTCCGCAACGTCAAACCGCTGTGGTCGCATTACGGACTGACCGCCAGCTTGCTGGGCGGCGGTCTGGACATGTGGCTGAACACCTTTGGCCTGACGGCATTCGGCACGCTGCGCCACAAGAAATCGGACGCGCAGCACACCGGCAAGGCCAAGGACTTCAAGCCGATCGACTATCCCAAGCCCGATGGCGTGCTGTCCTTTGACCGGCTGACGAATGTGGCCTACAGCTTCACCAACCACGATGAAGCCCAGCCCGCCCACCTGCGGCTGACCGATCCCACCATCCCGATCCGCGTCAACCTGCCGGAATACGCGGAACCCGCGCAGCGCTATTGCCCGGCCGGCGTGTATGAGGTGATTTCGGAAGAGGGCAAGGAGCCGCGGTTCCAGATCAACTTCCAGAACTGCGTGCACTGCAAGACCTGCGACATCAAGGATCCGTCGCAGAACATTACCTGGACCACGCCGCAAGGCGGCGGTGGGCCGAACTATCCGAACATGTGACGCAAGGCCCAAGGGCCTCAAAGTTTGAACTCTACGCGGCCAAGCCCCTGAAAAGGCTTGGCCCGTTTCGTTTCAGCGGGCGGCAGCCCTCACTCCCAGGTGTCGATGGCTTCCAGCGCCTCTTCGGCGGTCTCGACCATGCGGAACAGCTCCAGATCGCTGCGGGCAATCACCCCGGCCTCGGCCAGCCGGTTCCAGTCAACCACGCTTTCCCACCAGTCGCAGCCGAACAGCACCACCGGAATCCGCTTCATCCGTTTGGTCTGGATCAGGGTCAGGCTTTCGAACAGTTCGTCCATCGTGCCAAAGCCGCCGGGGAAGACGCAGATCGCCGCCGCCCGCATCAGGAAATGCATCTTGCGGATCGCGAAATAGTGGAAGTTGAACGACAGGTCCGGCGTGACATAGCTGTTCGGGGCCTGCTCGTGCGGCAGCACGATGTTCAGCCCGACCGATTGCCCGCCCGCATCGACCGCGCCGCGATTGCCCGCCTCCATCACGCCCGGCCCGCCGCCGGTGACGACCACCCAGTTCTTGCCGTAGGATTCCAGCGACCGCTCGGTCAGCATCTGCGCCAGCTTTCGCGCCTCATCATAATAGCGCGACAGTTCGGCCAGCTCGGGCGTTGTCGCCTTTTCCGCGTTCTCAGGCGCCGGAATACGCGCGCCGCCGAACAGCACCACGGTCGAGGTGATGCCCTTCTCATCCATGATGAGCTGCGGCTTCATCAGTTCAAGCTGCAGGCGCACCGCGCGCATCTCATCGCGCATCAGGAAATCGCGGTCGGCAAAGGCCAGCCGGTAGGATGCCGCCCGCGTCTGCGGCGTATCGGGAATGCGGTTCGCCGCCTCGATGTCCTGCCGGCTGTAGCGGAACGGGTGGCTGCGGGGGGTATCCTCGGGCATGTCGGCTGTCTTTCACTCTTGAACCGGGAAATCCCCCGGACCGAACCGCCAATCTAGGCCCGACCGGCGCGCTTGGCCAGACTTGCCGCCTGTGGCCGCGTTGCGCTTGGCACCTGCAGCCGCTAGAACCGACGACAACCAGCAGGAGGCTTGCACATGTCATTTGCCGCGATGGAAACCGCCATCGAAGCCGCGTGGGACGCCCGCGACAGCATCACCCCCGCGACCCGCGGCGAAACCCGCGACGCGATCGAGGCGACGCTGGCCGCGTTGGGGGCCGGCACGCTGCGGGTGGCGGAAAAACGCGGCGCCGACTGGCATGTGAACCAATGGGCGAAGAAGGCGGTCCTTCTGGGGTTCCGTCTGCAAGACATGGGCCTACAATCCGGCGGCCCGCAGGGCAGCAACTGGTGGGACAAGGTGGACAGCAAGTTCCACGGCTGGGGTGAGGCCGAGTTCCGCGCCGCCGGCTTCCGCGCCGTGCCGAACTGCATCGTCCGCAAGTCGGCCCATATCGCCAAGGGCGTGGTGCTGATGCCCAGTTTCGTGAACCTGGGCGCCTATGTCGATGAGGGCACCATGGTCGACACCTGGGCCACCGTGGGAAGCTGCGCCCAGATCGGCAAGAACGTGCACCTGTCCGGCGGTGTCGGGATCGGGGGCGTGCTGGAACCCATGCAGGCCGGCCCCACCATCATCGAGGACAACTGCTTCATCGGGGCCCGCTCCGAAGTGGTGGAAGGCTGCATCGTGCGTGAGGGCAGCGTTCTGGGCATGGGCGTCTTCATCGGCAAATCGACCAAGATCGTCGACCGTGAAACCGGCGATGTCATGTATGGCGAGGTTCCGGCCGGTTCGGTGGTGGTGGCCGGTTCGATGCCGTCGAAGAACGGCATCAACCTGTATTGCGCCGTGATCGTGAAGAAGGTCGATGCGCAGACCCGCTCCAAGACCTCGATCAACGAACTGCTGCGCGACTGACCGGGCAGGGCGCCTCGCCGCCCGGCCAGACCAGCAAAGGGAACCTGCGATGACCACGCCCGAAACCCCGGACAAGCCCAAGCGCCCGCAGCAGGTGTATACCCTGATCATCGAGGTGGGCCGCAAGACCGGCGACGGTCTGCCCGACAAGGCCAAGGGCGCGGCGCTGATGTGCTATGCCAGTGGCGTGGATGAGGCCGAGGCCGTTCGTGAAACCGTCGCCATCCTGAAAGAGGCCGACCTGGCCCCGCTTGAGGTGCAGGGCCTGGGCACGCTGGACGAACGCCGCAAGGCGGGCGAGGAGATCGACGCCGAGGAAGAAGCGCTCATGGACCGGGCCCTTCAGGAAAACTCGGTCATTGTTGCCCAGATGACCCCCTTCTTTGACTGAAAGCCAATCCGCCATGACACCCGTCGATCCCGTTGACCTGACCGCCCGCCTGATTCGCTGCCCCTCGGTCACCCCTGTCGAAGGTGGCGCGCTGGTGCTGCTGGAAGACCTGCTTTCGCAGGCCGGCTTTGCCTGCACCCGGGTTGACCGCAACGGCGTGCCCAACCTGTTTGCCCGCTGGGGTAACCGGGGCGCCAACCGCAGCTTCGGCTTCAACGGCCATACCGATGTGGTTCCGGTGGGCGATGCTGCTGCCTGGACGCAAGACCCGTTCGGCGCCGCCGTGGTGGACGGCTGGATGTATGGCCGCGGCGCGACCGACATGAAATCGGGTGTGGCGGCCTTTGTCGCGGCGGCTTTGGATTTCGTGCGCGACACCCCGCCCGACGGCGCGGTGATCATCACCGTGACCGGCGATGAAGAGGGCGATTCGGTTGACGGCACGACCGCGCTGCTGGACTGGATGGCCGCGAACGGCGAACGCATGACGCATTGCCTGGTGGGCGAACCCACCTGCCCGGAGCGTATGGGCGACATGATGAAGATCGGGCGCCGTGGCAGCCTGACAGCCTGGTTCACCGCGCAAGGCGTGCAGGGCCACAGCGCCTATCCGCACCGGGCAAAGAACCCGATGAGCGCGCTGGTCCGGCTGATGTCGCGGCTGGAAGCCGCGCCGCTGGATCAGGGGTCAGACCATTTCGATGCCTCGACCCTGGCCATCACCACCATCGACTGTGGCAACCCGGCCACCAACGTCATCCCGGCGCGCGGCACCGCCACGGTGAACATCCGCTTCAACGACCTGCACTCGGGTGCTTCGCTGACAGACTGGATGCAGGGCCATGCTGCGGCGGTGGAGGCCGAGACCGGCGTGCAGATCACGATGCGCGTGTCGATTTCGGGCGAAAGTTTCCTGACGCCGCCGGGCGAGTTTTCGGAACTGGTGAAACGCTCGGTACAGGCCGAGACCGGCGTCGCACCGGCCTATTCCACCAGCGGCGGCACCTCGGACGCGCGCTTCGTGAAAAGCCATTGCCCGGTGGTTGAGTTCGGGCTGGTCGGCAAGACCATGCACCAGGTCGATGAACGGGTCGAGGTGGCGCAGATCGGCCAGCTCAAGGCGATCTACAGCCGCATCCTGCGCGACTATTTCGCATGATACAGATCGCCCCCACCCTTGATGTCGCCACCTGCCGCGCCTTGCGGCGCACAGTGTTCATCGAAGAGCAGGGCGTCAGCGAGGCCGATGAGGTGGACGATCTGGACGATGTGGCGATCCACCTGCTGGCACGGGTGGTGGGCGAGCCGGTCGGAACCGCGCGTCTGCTGGTGCAGGGCGAGACCGGCAAGATCGGCCGTGTCTGTGTTCTGGCGCAGGCGCGCGGCACTGGCCTTGGCGCCGCCCTGATCCGCGCCGCGCTGGACGAATTGCGTCGCCAGCCCGGCGTGGTAAAGGCCAGGCTCGGCGCGCAGACCCACGCCCTTGGCTTCTACGAACGGCTGGGCTTCACCGCCACGGGGCCCGAATACATGGATGCGGGCATCCCGCACCGCGACATGGTGCTGGTGCTCTGATCCGCGCCGTCGCAAGCGGAGGTTTCATACCCCCGCACCCCCGTGCCCGGTCAGCCACCGCGCAGCGCAGCCAGCACATCGGGGCTGGGATATCCGTCGGGCACATCGCCACGGGCTTTTTGCCAGGACTTCACCGCCGCAATCGTCTTGGGCCCCACCCGGCCATCGACGCCGCCGGTATCCAGCCCCTGCGCGACCAGCAGCGCCTGCAGTTCCTTGCGCTCGTCCAACGTCAGCGCGCGCCACTGGCGTGGCCAGGCGGCGGCAATGGGTGGGCCCCCCTGCAACCGATCGGACAGGTGACCGATGCCGATGACATAGGCGTCAGCCAGATTGTATTTCTCGATCACCTGAAAATTCGGGAAGATCAGGAAGGCCGGGCCGGTATGTCCGGCGGGCAGCAGGATGCTGGCCTGCGGGCCGGCAGGCAGATCGCCCCCTGCCATCGGCCGAACCCCCATCGCCTGCCAGTCGGTCACCGGCTTCTTCACCCGCTCGGTCGTCTGGTCATAGTCGAAATCCGGCGGCAGCCGCACCTCCAGCCCCCAGGGTTGGCCCCTGGTCCAGCCCCAGTGCGCAAGATAGTTCGCCGTCGAGGCCAGCGCGTCGGCGGGATCATCGCCCCAGATGTCGCGGCGACCGTCACCGTTGAAGTCCACCGCGAATTCAGCCCAGCTTGACGGCATGAACTGGGTATGTCCCATCGCGCCGGCCCAACTGCCAACCAGGGCGTCGGGCTGGACATGGCCGTCCTCCAGAATCTTCAATGCCTGGATCAACTGTCCTTCGAAAAAGGCGGCGCGGCGGCCGTCATAGGCCAGCGTCGCCAGCGCGCTGATCGTGTCGGTGTTGCCGCGATAGGTGCCATAGGCCGACTCCAGCCCCCAGATCGCCGCGACCACCTCTTTCTCGACACCGTATTGCGCCTCGATCCGGTCGAGCAGCGCGGCGTTTGCGGCCAATGCCTTCTGCCCGAGTGTCACCCGGTCTTCCGACACCGCGACATCCAGATAGTCCCAGATCGTCTTGGTGAATTCGCTTTGCTTGCGGTCACGCGCCACCACGTCGGGCAGATAGGTCGCGCCGCGCAGGCTGCGGTCATAGACCGCCGCCGGAACCCCGGCCTCAAGCGCGCGGGGGCGGAACGCCGTTACCCATTGCCGGAAACCGGCTTCCGATCCGTCCGTGCGCCCTTCGCCCAAGATCGTGCCCTCCGGGTCTTCGATGGTTTGCGCGCTGGCCGGCACGGCCGCCAGCAGCAGCGCCAGCGCGGCCGCTCTCACTTGCGCCTCCGCACCACGCGGCGCTTGACCTCGGCCTTGGCGGCGCCGCGCCGGGGTGGCTTGCCCCGCGAGCCGCTGCGGCCACCGGGCAGAGCGCGGTCTTCGATTTCCAGCAGTTCCAGCATCAGCCCGCCGGTCACAGGCACGGCCTCGGACAGCCGCACGGTGACACGCTGGCCGATGCCGATGGTCAGCCCGGTATCGGCGCCCATCAGGGTCTGGCTGTTCTGGTCATAGTGGAAGAATTCGCGTCCGACGCTGCGGATCGGCACCAGCCCGTCCGCCCCGGTTTCATCCAGCTTCACGAACAGCCCGAACCGCTGCACGCCCGACACCCGGCCCGAGAAGGTGCTGCCGACGCGGTCGGACAGATAGGCGGCAAGGTAGCGGTCCACCGTATCGCGTTCCGCCGCCATGCTGCGGCGTTCGGCATCGGAAATCAGCTTGGCCGTTTCATCCAGATTCTCGATGTCCCAGGCCGACAATCCATCGTCCCCCGCCTTCAGCCCGCGCACCAGCGCGCGATGGACGATCAGGTCGGAATAGCGCCGGATCGGGCTGGTGAAATGCGCATAGTTGCGCAGCGCCAGCCCGAAATGGCCCAGATTCTCGGCGTTGTAATAGGCCTGGGTCATGCTACGCAGCGTGCTGATGTTCATCAGCTCGTCAAACTCGCTGTCCTGCGCCTGCGCCAGAAGACGGTTCAGATGCGCGGTCTTCAGCACTTGCCCCTTGGCCAGGGTAAAGCCCGACGCCTCGGCCACTTCGCGCAGCGCATCCAGCTTGTCGGGGCTGGGTTCTTCGTGGACGCGATAGAGGAAGGGCTGTTTCAGGCGTTGCAGATCCTCGGCGGCGGCGACATTGGCCAGCACCATGAATTCCTCGATCAGCCGGTGCGCATCGACCCGCTCCTTGAAGGCCACCGACAGCACCTTGCCTTCGTCCGACAGCACGATCTGCCGTTCGGGCAGATCCAGCTCCAGCGGCTGGCGCAGGCCGCGGGCCAGTTTCAGGCTGGCATAGGCGGCGTAAAGCGGTTTCAGCACCGTCTCCAGCAGGGGGGCGGTCTTTTCGTCCGGCTCGCCATCCACGGCGCGCTGCACCTGGACGTATTCCAGCGATCCTTTCGACCGCATCAGCCCGCGCAGGAAGCGGTGGCTCAGCTTGTGGCCCTGCGCGTCGATCCGCATCCGCACGGCCAGACAGGGCCGGTCAACATGTTCGTGCAGGCTGCACAGGTCGCCCGACAGCACGTCGGGCAGCATCGGCACCACGCGGTCGGGGAAATAGGTGGAATTGCCACGCCGCCGCGCCTCGCGGTCCAGTGCGCCGCCGGGGCGGACGTAATGCGCCACATCGGCGATGGCCACCCACAGCACATGGCCGCCGGGGTTGCCGGGCTCGGTGTCGGGCAGGGCCAGCACCGCATCGTCGCGGTCGCGCGCATCGGCGGGGTCGATGGTCACCAGCATCAGATCGCGCAGGTCTTCGCGATGGTCCATCGTGACGGGGCGCGGAGTGTCGGCCTCGGCAATGGCGGCATCGGGGAACTGGTCGGGGATGCCATGCTGGTGAATGGCGATCAGCGACACCGCGCGTGGTCCACTCGGGTCGCCCAGCCGTTCCACGATGCGTGCCTGCGGCAGGCCCAGCCGGCGGTTGCCCACCGCCTCGGCCTCGACCAGCTCGCCATCGCGGGCGCCCATGTCGCTGTCGGCGGCCACACGCCATTCCTTGTCCTGCCCCTTGTCGATGGGCACGATCCGGCCGCCTTCGCTGCCCTTGCGGAACACCCCCAGCAGTTTCAGCGGATTCGACCCGATCCGCCGGATAAGACGTGCCTCCCAGACGTAATCGTCCAGGTCCACCCTGGTCAGCCGGCCCAGGAAACGGTCGCCCTCGGCCAGTGCCGGGTCGCCCTTTTTCGGAATGATCAGGATGCGCCCGACATCGGTGTCGACGCCATCTTCCATCGGTTCGGCGAACAGGTCGCCCGCGGCATCGGGCTTCAGCACCCGCAGCAGCGCCACCGGCGGCAGGTCGCCCTTGGGGCGGAACCGGCGGGCGGCCTTGGTGACGGTGCCCTCGGCCTCAAGCTCATGCAGCAGGCGGCGCAGCTCGGACCGCATGTCGCCCTTCAACCCGAAGGCCTTGGCGATGTCGCGCTTTGAGGTCAGGCCGGGGTTTTCGGCGATCCACTGGCGGATCTGGTCTTTCGAGGGAAGCTGGGTCATGCGTCAGCCCTATCATGCCGGCCCCGACGCGCAAACCGGCCTTTGTGTTTCACGGCACTGTGAAGCGGGGGATGCAAATCCGTTTTCTGAAATTCGGAATTACATGCTCTACTTTCCATACAGTGCCAGCCAGGGAGCCAGACCGATGAAGTTTGCCAGACTTGCCATAGTTGCCGCCCTGATCGGCGCCGGAGGGGCCGCTGTTCAGGCCGACCCGACCGATCCCAACGCGATTTTGCGCGCCAATGTGATGAAGGACATTGGGGGCGCGATGAAGGTTCTGGGCGACATGGCCGGTGGCAAGACCGCCTATGATGCCGCCGCGGCCGAAGCGGCCAAGGCCAAGCTGGTGGCTGATGCCGCCGCCATTCCCGAAGCGTTCAAGACCGAAGGCGCCGCCGACCCCGAGTCGGAGGCCAAGCCCGAAATCTGGACCGGCTGGGACGATTTCCTGAAAAAGGCCGGCGCTCTGGAAGCGGCGGCCGGGGCGGCCGATGTCGGTTCGGTTGACGCGATCAAGGCTTCAATGGGCGCATTGGGGGGGGCTTGCAAGGATTGCCATACCACCTATCGCACCATGAAGATGTAACGGTGTGACCAAGCGTTTCGGTCAGGGGGCCCCCGGTTCTGCCGGGGGCCTTTCTTATCGCGTCAGCCGCAGGTCAGACGGGTGATCTTGCCCGCGCCGTCCAGTTCCACGTTCAGTCGGGTGGCGTTGTAATCCATCGTCACCGCCATGCCCGGTTCGATCACCCGCACCGGCCCCTTGAACGTCATCGAGGCCAGCACACTGCGGTATTGCCCGACCAGCCCTTGCAGGCCTTCGGCGCCGCAGGTCTGTTCTGCCGGAATCGGGGTGCCGGGCTGTTCAATCACGCAGGCGGCCAGCGCCAGCGGCGCCAACGCGGCCATGGTCAACAGGAAACGTGGGGCAACAGGGGGCATCGCAAGTCCTCCATCATTCGGGCCGCTGCTCGGGTCGGCCGACGGGCAAAGCATCCCGCCTTGGCCGCCCGCCGTCCAGTCAGGCCCGCGTGACCGGCAGGTTCCTGCCGCCCCCTTCCGTTGCTTCAGCCGCAGGTCAGCAGGCGGACGGTGCCGCGGCGGTCCACATGCAGGTTGATCCGGGCCGAGCGGTATTCTTCCTGATCGACCACCTCATCCTGCGCGATGATCCGCACCGGTCCGGGCGCGCCCGAGGTATCAAGCATGGCCACCGGCTGGCCCACCCAGGCCTGCAACGTGCTGGCCTTGCAGGTGTCGGGCTCACGCTCGTTGAAGCCGCTGGTCACATCGGCGGGCGGAACCCAGTCATCGACCGGAACCGCAGGTTCGGGATTGGTCATGGTGCAGGCCGTGGCGGCCAGGAACAGCAGGGGAAGGAATCGGCGCATCTTGTCTTGCTTTCCGCGTTGCGTTTGGCGGGAACTTGGCACAGCCTTGGGGTCCGCGAAAAGAGGGAAGGAGAGCACCCATGCGCACCCGTGCCGCCGTGGCCATTCAGGCCGGAAAACCGCTTGAGGTGATGGAAGTCAACCTTGAAGGCCCGAAAGAGGGCGAGGTTCTGGTTGAAATCAAGGCCACCGGCATCTGCCACACCGACGAATTCACCCTTTCGGGCGCTGATCCCGAAGGCGCCTTCCCGGCGATTCTGGGCCATGAAGGCGCGGGCGTGGTGGTCGAGGTGGGGCCGGGCGTGAAGTCGCTGAAGCCGGGCGACCATGTGATTCCGCTTTACACGCCCGAATGTCGGCAATGCCCGTCCTGCCTGTCGCAGAAGACGAACCTCTGCACGGCGATCCGCGACACGCAAGGCAAGGGCCTGATGCCCGATGGCACCAGCCGGTTCAGCATGTTGGATGGCACACCGATCCTGCACTACATGGGCTGCTCGACCTTCGCCAATCACACGGTTCTGCCCGAAATCGCGCTGGCGAAGATTCGCCCCGACGCGCCCTTCGACAAGGTTTGCTACATCGGTTGCGGCGTCACCACCGGCATCGGTGCGGTGATCAACACCGCCAAGGTGGAAATCGGCGCCAAGGCCGTGGTTTTCGGTCTGGGTGGCATCGGGCTGAACGTGATCCAGGGCCTGCGGCTGGCGGGCGCCGACATGATCATCGGGGTGGACATCAACAACGACAAGAAGGCCTGGGGCGAACGCTTCGGCATGACCCATTTCGTGAACCCTAAAGAGATTGACGGCCCGGTCGTGCAGCACATCGTCAACATGACGAAAACGCCTTTCGACAAGATCGGCGGCGCCGACTACAGCTTTGATTGCACCGGCAATGTGAAGGTGATGCGCGACGCGCTGGAATGCACCCACCGCGGCTGGGGCCAGTCGATCATCATCGGTGTCGCCCCCGCCGGGGCCACCATCGAGACGCGGCCCTTCCAGCTTGTCACCGGCCGGGTCTGGAAAGGCACCGCCTTTGGGGGCGCGCGGGGCCGGACCGATGTGCCACAGATCGTGGACTGGTACATGGACGGCAAGATCGAGATCGACCCGATGATCACCCACACGCTGAAGCTGGAAGACATCAACAAGGGCTTCGATCTGATGCACTCGGGGGAATCGATCCGGTCGGTGGTGATTTACTGACAGGGGCCGCCGGGGGGTTGTCTGCCCCCCGCGCGGCCTTCGGTCTCCCCCCGAGGATATTCTGGGACAGATGAATGAGGCAGGGGCGCAGACATGGCCGCCACCCCCGGACTAAGGTTTCTCGAGTTGCAAGGGGTAGAGGTGACGCTTCACCCCTATGACTATGACCCCCGTGCCGATGCCGTTGGTTTGGCCGCCGCTCAGGCGCTGGGCCTGGACCCGGCGTTGACGCTGAAAACCCTGATGGTCGAGGTGGACGGAAAACCCGCCTGCTGCGTTATCCCTTCCGACCGGCAGCTTTCGATGAAACGGGTGGCAGCGGCCTTTGGCGGCAAGGCCGCTGCCATGATGCCGCCCCCCAAGGCGGAGAAGCTGACCGGGTATCATGTTGGCGGCATTTCCCCCTTTGGCCAGAAGCGCGCGGTTCCGACTGCGATCGAGGTGACCGCCTGCACCGCGCCGAAAGTCTGGATCAATGCCGGCGCCCGCGGGCTGCTTTTGGGAATCGCGCCAGACAAGGCCTTGGCCGTGCTGTCGGCCCGCGCCCTGCCGCTGGTGGCCTGACGGTCGGGCTTTCGCCGGCTGTGGCAACCTGCCATTGTGGCACCAACATCAAGGAGGCCCAGATGCCCGACCCCCGCGCGCCCCGTCTTGCGGTGCTGATCGACGCCGACAATGTGCCCGCCGGCTATGCCGAGGCGATCTTTGAAGAGATCGCCGCGCTGGGCGAAGCCTCGGTCCGCCGGATCTATGGCGACTGGTCCGCGCAGCGGCTGAACGCCTGGGCCAAGAAGGTGGCGGCGTTGGGTCTGGTGGCGGACCAGCAGTTTTCCAACACCAAGGGCAAGAACGCCAGCGACATCGGGCTGGTCATCGCCGCGATGGATTTCCTTCATTCCGGCCTGTTCGACGGGTTCGTTCTGGTGTCGTCCGACAGTGACTTCACCCGTCTTGCCGCGCGGGTGCGCGAGCAGGGTCTGGATGTCTATGGCATCGGCGAGAAGAAGACGCCCGAAGCCTTCCGCATGGCCTGCAAGCGGTTCATCTATGTTGAAAACCTGGGGGCAACCGAGCCGGAAGAGGCGGCTCCCCGCCCCGCCCGCGGCGAGGCCGAGCCCGCAGCACCCGTTGCCCCGCGCCCCGGCGGGAAAGAGCCGCCGGCGAAGGCCATTCCGCTGATCGCCGCCGCGATGCGCGCCATCGACCCCGAGGGTGAATGGTATTCGCTGGGCCAGATCGGCCAGTTCATCACCCAGGGTAACCCAGACTTCGACACCCGCACCTATGGTTCGGCCAAGTTGTCGGACCTGATCCGCAAGCTGCCCCGGTTCGAGGTGCGGCTTGAAGGCAACCAGCTTCTGGTGCGCGACAAGGCCTGATACGCGCCGCATCGGTGCGCGATTGCGCAATCGACCGCGCGCCGCCGCACTTTGTTGTCCGGGATCCGCGGCATATGTTTGGCGCCGGAAACGGAGACACAGATGACAAACGCGGTAAGTCTTGGGCTTGATACCTTCGGTGACGTGGCGCTGGCCGCCGATGGCCGGATGCAGCGGCAGGACGAGACCCTGCGCGATGTGGTGGAACAGGCCGTTCTGGCCGATCAGACCGGCGTGGATTTCATCGGCCTGGGCGAACACCACCGCCCCGATTTCGCGATCTCCTCACCCGAAATCGTGCTGGCCGCGATTGCCGGGCGCACCAGCCGCATCCATCTGGGCACGGCGGTTACGGTGCTGTCATCGGATGATCCGGTGCGGGTCTTCCAGCGGTTTTCCACGCTGAATGCGGTGTCGAACGGCCGGGCAGAGGTGATCCTGGGCCGGGGGTCGTTCACGGAAAGCTATCCGCTGTTCGGCTATGACATGGCCGACTACGATCAGTTGTTTGAAGAGAAACTTGACCTTTTCGCCCGGCTTGTTCGCGAAAAGGCGGTTACCTGGTCGGGGCAGACCCGCAGCCCTCTGGTGAACCAGACCGTCTATCCGCCGCTTGGGCCGCAGGGCCTGCCGGTCTGGGTGGGGGTCGGTGGCAGTCCGGAAAGCGTGGTGCGCGTGGTGCGCCATGACCTGCAACTGATGCTGGCCATCATCGGGGGCGATGCCCGCCGCTTCCTGCCCTATATCGAGCTGTATCAGCGTGCCTGTGCCCAGATGGGCCGCACGCCCCGCCCGGTTGGCGTACATTCCCCCGGTTTCGTGGCGGCCACGGATGAAGAGGCGCAGGAAACGCTTTGGCCGCATTACGCCGACATGTTCGGCCGGTTGGGCCGTGAACGCGGCTGGCCACCCGTGACCAAGGATAGGTTCCTGGCCGAAGTGCAGCACGGCGCGCTGTATGTCGGAAGCCCCGAAACGGTGGCGAAGAAGATTGCCGCCACGGTGCGCGACCTGGGTCTGCAACGGTTCGACATGAAGTATTCCACCGGCCCGGTGCCGCATGGCGCGCTGATGGAGTGCATCCGCCTTTATGGCGAGAAGGTCATTCCCATGGTGCGGGATATGCTGGCCTAACCGCCCAGATGCGTGGTGCCACGTTTGGCGGCCAACAGCATCTGGCGGTGGCGTTCGCGAAAACGGGCGCGGTCTGTTTCCGAATATTCGTTCACACAGGCCGCGCAGCATACGCCTTCTTCATAATCCGGGTGCGCCCGTCCTTCGGGTTTGACCGGGCGGCGGCAACCGCCGCAACTGCTGTTCTGGCCCGGCACCAGCCCATGCCCGACCGAGACCCGCCCGTCGAACACATAACATTCGCCATCCCACAGCGACTGTTCGGCGGGCATGTCTTCCAGGTATTTCAGGATACCGCCTTGCAGGTGGAACACTTCTGTCACGCCTTGCGACAGCAGGTAGTTGGTGGATTTTTCACACCGGATGCCGCCGGTGCAGAACATGGCGATACGCTTGTTGTGGAACCGTTCTCGGTTCGCCTCCCACCACGCGGGAAACTCGCGGAAGCTGCGGGTGCCGGGGTCCACCGCGCCGCGAAAGGTGCCCAAGGACACCTCGTAATCATTGCGGGTGTCGATCACCGCCACATCCGGCGCAGCAATCAGCGCGTTCCAGTCGGCCGGGCTGACGTAATGGCCCACGGCGGCCAGCGGGTCCACGTCCGGCTGACCCATGGTCACGATTTCCGCCTTCAGCTTCACCTTCATCCGGCCGAAGGGCATGGAGTCGGCAAAGGATTCCTTCCACACCAGCCCGGCACAGCCCGGCAGGGCGCGGATATGCGCCAGCACCGCGTCAATTCCGGCGCGTGGCCCGGCAATCGTGCCGTTGATCCCTTCGCGCGCCAGCAGAAGCGACCCCTTCACCCCGCCCTCAAGACAGGCTTGCAGCAGCGGCCCGCGCAGGGCGGCCGGGTCGGGAAAGCGGGTAAAGTGATACAGCGCGGCAATGGTCAGCATTCCGCCTGCTTGACCCGTGCCCCCCGCGAAATCAAGACCTTCGCTTGACGCAATCCCGCCAAAGCCTTTACGCAGGTCGGAATGGCCGAAGCCGAAGGGGAGGGGGCGACATGCGCGATCCGCGCGAAGCCTTGATCGTGATCGACGTGCAGAATGATTTCTGCCCTGGCGGTGCGCTGGCGGTGGCCGGGGGCGACGCGATCATCCCCCGCATCAATGCGCTGATGGAGGATTTCGCCACCGTCGTCCTGACGCAGGACTGGCACCCGGCGAACCACGCGTCCTTTGCCGCCAATCACCCGGGCGCCGAACCGTTCAGCCTGACCGAAATGCCCTATGGCCCGCAGGTGCTGTGGCCTGTGCATTGCGTGATCGGAACGCCCGGCGCGGGCTTTCATGCAGCCTTGCGCACCGATCCGGCGCAGATGGTGATCCGCAAGGGATTCCGGCCGCAGATCGACAGCTATTCGGCCTTTTTCGAGAATGACCACACCACCACCACCGGACTTGACGGCTATCTTCGGTCGCGCGGTGTCAGCGCGCTGACCTTCGTTGGCCTTGCGACCGATTATTGCGTTGCCTATTCGGCGCTGGATGCTGCCCGCCTTGGCTTCCGTGCCACGGTGCTGGAAGGTGCCTGCCGCGCCATTGACCTGAACGGATCGCTGGCCACCGCACGCGATCAGATGCGCGCCGCCGGTGTGGCGCTGGAGGCCTGAGCCATGGTTGATATTGCGAGTCGCGTCTATAACCACAACTTCAAGATCGACCCGATCGTCCGGTCGCTGATCGACACCGACTTTTACAAGTTGCTGATGTGCCAGTCGGTCTTTCGCAACAAGCCGGATACGACCGTCGTCTTCAGCCTGATCAACCGCAGCACAAAGGTGCGTCTGGCCGATCTGATCGACGAGGGCGAGTTGCGCGAACAACTGGACCATGTTCGCAGCCTGTCACTGTCGCGCGGCGAAAGCACCTGGCTGCGCGGCAACACCTTCTATGGCAAGCGGCAGATGTTCCGCTCGGACTTCATGCAGTGGTTCGAGAACCTGCGCCTGCCGCCCTATCATCTGGAAAAGGTTGATGGTCAGTATGAGCTGACCTTCGAAGGCGCCTGGCCAGAAGTGATGATGTGGGAAATTCCGGCGCTGGCGGTGCTGATGGAACTACGGTCACGCGCGGTTCTGAAAGGCATGGGCCGGTTCGAGTTGCAGGTTCTTTACGCCCGCGCCATGACGCGGATCTGGGAAAAGATCGAACGGCTGCGCCAGCTTGAACACCTGCGCATCGCCGATTTCGGCACCCGTCGCCGGCATGGTTTCCTGTGGCAGGACTGGTGCGTTCAGGCCATGCAGGAAGGCCTGGGGCGCAAGTTTACCGGCACCTCGAACTGCCGCATCGCCATGCGCCGCGACATCGAGGCGATCGGCACCAATGCCCATGAATTGCCGATGGTCTATTCCGCGCTGGCCGACAGCGACGCCGAACTGGCGCAGGCGCCCTATCAGGTGTTGGCCGACTGGCATGAAGAGCATGACGGAAACCTGCGGATCATGCTGCCCGATACCTATGGCACCGAAGGCTTCCTGAAACGCGCCCCAGACTGGCTGGCCAGTTGGACCGGCATCCGCATCGACAGTGGCGATCCCGCGACCGGCGCGGAAACCGCGATCCGCTGGTGGAAGGAGCGGGGCGAAGATCCATCGAAAAAGCTGGTGATCTTCTCGGACGGGCTGGACGTGGACACGATCGAACAGCTTTACGCCCGCTTCCACGGCCGGGTGAAGGTGTCCTTCGGCTGGGGCACCCTGCTGACCAACGACTTCCGCGGTCTGGTGCCCGAAGATGGGCTGGCGCCGTTCAGCCTGGTCTGCAAGGCGATCAGCGCCAATGGTCGCCCCACCGTCAAGCTGAGCGACAACCCGAACAAGGCCATGGGCCCGGCGGATGAGATTGCCCGTTACAAGCGGGTGTTCGGTGTGGGCGACCAGACGGCGCGCGACGTGGTGGTCTGAGGCGCCTCAGAACACCGCGTTCAGCACCCAGAAGATCGCGGCCGACAAAAGCGCCGTCAGCGGCACCGTCACCACCCAGGCCGCGCCGATGCCCAGCACATGCGCGCGCCGCACCAGCTTGCGTCGCACGCGCTCATCCTCGGCCACGGGTTTGCCTTTCAGCAGGTTCAGCCGCCGTGCCTGCCGGTCGGCGTGCCATTCGCGATAGAAGCCCACCCCGAACACGCCCCCCACGGCGATATGGGTCGAAGACACTGGCAGCCCCAGCGCCGAGGCGACGATGACGGTGATCGCCGCCGACAGGGCCACGCAATAGGCGCGCATCGGATTCAGCTTGGTGATTTCCTGCCCCACCATGCGAATGAGCTTGGGCCCGAACAGCAGCAGCCCGAAGGAAATGCCGAAGGCCCCGATCATCATCACCCAAAGCGGAATGGTGACCTTTTCCGAGGTGCCCATATCCTGCACCGCATGCACGATGGCGGCCAGCGGCCCCACCGCATTCGCCACGTCATTCGCCCCATGTGCGAAAGACAGCAGCGCCGCCGAGGCGATCAGCGGCAGGCCGAACAGTTTCTTCAGGCTGCGCTTGCGGTTTTCCAGCCCCTCGGACTGGCGCCGCACCACGGGCCGCATGATGAAATAGGTGGCCAGGCCGACCGCCACGCCCAGAACCAGCGCCTGGTTCAGCGAGACATCCACCAGTTTCTTGAGGCCCTTGGCCACCAGATAGGCCGAGAACGCGCCCGCCATGATGGCGATCAGCAGCGGCACCCAGCGGCGGGCGGCGGCAATCTTGTCGGGCACGTCGTTGATGAAGCCCTTGATGAAGGCCAGAAACAGGGCCGCGAACACACCGCCCAGAACGGGCGAAATCACCCAGCTTGCCGCGATCTGGCCCATGGTGGCCCAGTTCACGGCGCTGAAGCCGGCGGCAACGATGCCCGCGCCCATCACACCGCCAACAATGGCATGGGTGGTGGATACCGGGGCGCCCAGCCAGGTGGCCATGTTCAGCCACAGGGACGAGGCGATCAGCGCCGCCATCATCGCCCAGATGAAAGTGT
Source organism: Pseudogemmobacter blasticus (assembly GCF_003071405.1). NCBI lineage: Bacteria > Pseudomonadati > Pseudomonadota > Alphaproteobacteria > Rhodobacterales > Paracoccaceae > Pseudogemmobacter > Pseudogemmobacter blasticus. Next base: position 2,329,607 of record NZ_CP020470.1, read on the forward strand.
TGGGGTCTGCCACCGCCTCGGGCGCGACGATCCCGCCCGATATGGTGCTGACCACATCGCCCCCGGCGATCAGTGAGCCAAGCGTTTCGAAGATGGCGGCAATGATCAGCGCGCCGCCCATGGTCAGCGCATTCGCCCCAACGGCAGGGCCCATGTTGTTGGCCACATCGTTCGCGCCGATGTTCAGCGCCATATAGGCCCCGAACACCGCAGCGGCGACGATGATCAGCGTGCCGGACTGGTGGCCGGTCAGGATTGCCGCCGCCAATCCGCAGATCAGGATGAAGGCCAGCGAGATGCCGATTGCCACCGAGGGCCGGCCGATCGCGACCGTTGCCTGTTTCAATAACTCGATCCGCCCCAAATCCTTGTCCAGCGTCTTCCAGCGGTTCTGCTTGGGATCGGGGGCAAAGGTCATGGGCTGGCCTGTCATGCGCTTGTGACACCTTCGTCACGAAAGTGTCATTCGCGGCGCTGACTATCCGTTCACATTGCCTCCCGCAACCGATTCCGCTGCGGCGCTTCAACCCATGACATGGCGCGCCCACACCACCGCCCGGCGAATGTGCAGGTCAATCACCGGATCGCCGGGTTGCAATCGCGGGATCATCCAGCCCACGCTGGCGCAGCATCGGGCCAGCACCATCGTTTCGACCAGCGCGCGGTCCGTGGTTCCATAGCCCTGCATCAGCGCATCGCGCAATTCGGCATAGGCCGGTTCCTGCAACGATTGGCTAAGGGCGGTGCCCAGATCGTACAGGGGAAACCCCCAGCCGGCATCGTCAAAGTCGATCAGGGAAACCGAGCGATCATTCACCAATACATTCTCGCGCAGCACATCGGCATGAATGGGATGCACGGCCTTCAGCCCGTCCAGCCGGCTTGCCAGAAAGCCCCGCGCTGCCAGCAGAACCGAGCGGTCCCCCGCGCTGGCGGCAGGGTGATCCCAGAAGCGGCCCCAGAACGGCGATTCACCGACAAACCCGTCGCAGTCCCAGCGGGGGCGGGTGAAATGTTCGGGAAAGATCAGCCCGGCGGTTACGTCATGCACCTGCCGCAACAGTTGGCCAAGGCTGTGGTGCAGGTCCAGAAGCTGCGGCACCGGCCGGTCAAACGGAACCCGCGCCACACCCAGCGGTGCGCCGTCCAGCCAGCCCACGGCCGAGGCCATGCTGCCCGACGGTAGCATCACCAGCATCTCGCCGCCGGATGTGGGCAGTGGTGCGGGCACCGGCACGCCGCGCCTGGCCAGGGCTTCGCACCACCACAGCTCTGACCGGATTGCCGCCGCGGGTTGATAGCCCGGCCGGTGCAGCCGCAGCGCGGCCCGCGCACCGGAGGGCAGGCGCATTTCGCAGACGATGTTTTCCCGCGCGGCAATCAACCGGGTCGGGATGCCGCCCCAATGCCGCGCCGCCTGGCTTGCTGCCTCGGGGATCATTCCTCGTCCCCGACCTTGCCGCGCAGCGCCTTCACTTCGCCCCGCACGGTCTTGGCCACCAGCCGGCGGCGCTGGCTGCCCAGCGTCGGCTTGGTGGCGATGCGCCGCTTCGGCGCCACCAGCGCGGCGCGGATCATCTCGACCAGCCGTTCGCGGGCAATCTCGCGGTTGCGGGCCTGGCTGCGGGTATCTTCCACCTGGATGACGATGGCGCCTTCCGCTGTCCATTTCCGCCCGGCCAGCCGCTTCAGCCGCGCCTTGACCGGCGGCGCCAGATGCGGCGACCGTTCGGCCTCGAACCGCAGCTCCACGGCGGTGGAAACCTTGTTCACGTTCTGCCCGCCCGGCCCCGACGACCGCATGAAGCTTTCGCTCAGTTCCCAGTCGGCGATGGCCAGTGTTTCGGTGACATGCAGCATGGCGAAAACCCTAGCGCCAAAGAGAAAGGGCCGCCAGCAGAGGCGACCCCTTCCGAGTTCCAAGGAGATGGGCCAGTTAGGAAAGCGGCCCAATCAGTGGTCTGTTGACCAGGGGGCTGCCCCTAGAAAACACTCCTCCTGACTGTCCCGACACCTCTCTCCAATATCCCTCTAGACACTGGATCACCTCCTTTCAAAAGTTGCCGATAGGCGAAACGTGGCACAGATTTTGTGTTTGTCAAAACAATTCACGCAACCCGTGCCATGAGTTTTCCGGCAATGATGCGGAAAGGAACAAGTGCGACGGCATCAAGGCCAATCTTCACGCACCAGTCGGCTGCGGCCAGCGAAACCCAGAACGGCAAGACCGGCCCGAAGCCCAGAAGAGGGGTTGGCCCTGCGGCCCAGGACACATCATTGCCGGGTTCCAGAAACACCAGAAAACCCGAGAAGGCGACGGTGAAGAAGATCAGCGTGTCCAGCGTCGAGGACACCAGGGTTGAGACAAAGGGCGCAACCCACCACCTGCGGCGACGCAACCGATCGAAGATCGCCACGTCCAGCATCTGCGCCGACAGGAAGGCCAAGCCCGAGCCAAGCGCGATGCGCAGCGTGACCAGGGGACCGAACTCGCCCACGATCTGCGTACCAATCAACGAGCAGAGGATGCCGGTAACGAAGCCTGCCAGAACCACCCGTCGTGCGGCCGCCGGGCCGGCGATTCGGTTGGTCAGATCGGTAACGAGGAAGGCGAAGGGATAGCTGAGGGCGCCCCAGGTAAGGTAGGCGCCCATCGGATGTTGAACAAGAATGTTCGAGGCCATCACGATGACGGCCATGGCAAGGATGCCGGGCAGAAGGCGGTTCATGATTTCCATTCCGTTTTGACAAGGTCGCGGAGACTTGGCCCCCGGGTCAGGGGACGCGCCGCCTTACGGCGGAACCGGGCCTTTCGTCAACGGGGCAGGCGGTATTCGACGATCTCGGTCGAAAGGAGGAACAGGAAGTTGTCGTCGGCGATCAGCGTCAGGCGGACGTCTCCCGCCGCATCGCGCCACACCGCCAACCCTTCCAGATTGCCATACTGGCCCGGCGCCGTTTCCAGCACGGTCTGCGTTTGTGCGATGCCCTGCGATGCCGGATCAACCACCCGCACGCGGGAGGCAAAGCCGCCAAGGCCGCGAAACTGCCGTTCAAGAACGTAAAGCTGGCCGTCCGGGCCAAAATCGGCCCCCACGGGCAGGAAGGTGCCATCGCGCGGAAACAGGAAAGGCTGGCTCCAGCCGGTTGCAGGATCGTAGCGGAACACCGGAAACGCGCCGGCGCCCTGCGGCGTGTCTTCGGGCAGGGTGTAAAGCCGCCCCTGCGCATCAACCGCAAGGGCCTCAAGTGCGGCATTCTTCGGCAGGTCACGGAATTCGGGTGGGCTGGGCAGGTTTTCGGCAGACCTGCCGAAAGCCGGATAGCGCAGGATGCGCGCCGCCCCTTCGAACGACACATAAAGCGTTCCGTCCGGCGCCATCGCCAGCCCCTCGCTGTCGGCCCGGTTGCTTTTGAGCGGGGCCTCATCCTGCGCCTTCAGCTTCTCGGGCGGCGCGGCGTCGATGTCGGTGATCTGCCCTGTCGCATCGCGCCGGATCGTGCCTTCGGTCCAACTTCCACGGTCGGACAGGGCCACGAACCGGCTGCCGTCGTCTGACAGTTCAATACCGGAAAACCCGCCGAACAGCGGATCTTCCATCTTCCAGGTGTGGCGACCCACGAACCCGGCGGGGCCCGAAGGGTTCGCGGCCCCCTGCAACCCTGTCACCAGAACCGCTGCCGCTGTCAGTCCGAGGCGAGCACGTCTCTGCATTGCTTGGGCAAATCGGCCATGGTGAATTCGCGCGGCCCCTTCTTGCGGGGTGCGTCGTCTTCCTTGGGTTTCTTGCCGCCCTTCTTGGGCGGGTTCAGGTAATCGGTCACCCACCACATCAGCGTATCGTCACAGCCGTCCCCACCGTTCGACAGATCGGCCACGGTCGGTTTCTGCGTTTCGCACAGCCGCGCGCCTTTGGGGCATTTCAGCCGCACATGGAAATGCGTGTCATGCCCGGCAACGGGCCGGATCTTCTGCAACCATTTCTTGTCCGAGCGCTTGGCGGTCTTGCAGATCTCGATCTTGATCGCGGCGGCCACAAAGATGCGGTCCACGCGGGGGTCAGACGCCGCAAGTTTCAGCAGCGCTGCCGCCCGTGGGCCCCAGTTCTCGGTCACCGACCGCTGGTCGGCCGACCGCATGGGGATTGAACTGATATTTTCGCGTTCCTTCACGCTCAGGTCCAGACGGCGCGGCGCCAGCCACCAGATATCGGCATCCAGCCCGATCTGGTGGCTGGCATGGCCGCTGGTCATCGGGCCGCCGCGTGGCTGGCTGATGTCGCCGATATACAGCCCCTGTCCCCAGCCGATCTGGGCTGCGGCCTGCGACAGTTCGATCAGGAAGTTGACCATCACCGGCTGACCGAAATTGCGTCCGCGCGACAGGCGCATCGCCTGCCAGGTGGGGCCGGTTTGCGGCAGTTCCACCAACCCGGCCCCACAGCCGCGCGCGTAGGAACCGATCGGCATGGAATCCTGCCGGCTGGGGGCGTCAACCGCACCGAACAGCTTGTTGGCCAGTTGGTCGGCCATGGCAGGGGCAGGAAGGCACAAGGCCAGGCACAGAAGAAAACGCGAAAACATCAGGACTGCTCACCTTTGGGATTGACCCAGACTAGCAGGATCAGACCGATCAGGAACAGCCCGATCAGCGGTGAAATGCCGATGCGCTGACTGCCGCTGATCTGGGTGACCAGCGCGATCAGCGCCGGCGACATGAAGCTGGCCACCTTGCCCGAAAGGGCGAACAGGCCGAAGGCTTCGGTTGCGCGGTCCGGGGTGGTGTGGCGCACCATCATGGTGCGGCTGGCGGCCTGCACCATGCCGCCCGCGGCGCCGATCAGCGCCCCGCAGGCAAAGAAGATCTGGTCCGGTCGGCCCGAGGCCGGGTCCATCGCCAGACCCCAGACGCTTTCGCGGGTCATCCCCACGATCACGGCGCAGACCACGATCAGCACCACGATCGAGAAGGCGATCACCGGCTTGGGGCCAAAGGCACGGTCTGCCCGACCGCCCAGCCAGCTTGCCACCATGGCCGCCACCGCGCCGACGATGCCGAAGATCCCGATCTGGGTGATCGACCATCCCAGCACCCCCGAGGCATAGACGCCGCCAAACCCGTAAAGCGCATTCAGCGCATCACGGTAGAACAGCGATGAGGCGAGATAGGCCGAAAGGCTGCGGCGATAGCGCAGCGACGCCAGCAGATCGGTCAGCATCGCAAAGGCCCGCCCCAGCCGCAGCGGCTGTGCCACCGTGCGCGGTTCCTTCACCCACAGGAAGAACGGCACCATGAACACCGCATACCAAAGCGCGGTGAACGGCCCCACGAACCGCGCGCCTCCGGGTCAAGGCCAAGCATGGGTTCGATCCCCAGGAAGGTGTGGCCGGTTTCCGCCCCTTCGGCAAAGAACAGCAGCATGATGACCAGCGCCACCAGCCCGCCCAGATAGCCGAAGGCAAAGCCGCTGCCGGAAATCGCGCCCAGATCTTCATGCGCGGACAGCGACGGCATCAGCGCATTGGTGAAGATGGTGGCAAACTCCATCCCGATGAAGCCCAGCCCGAAACTGGCGACAGCCCAGAACAGCATGTCGCCCTCGCCGCCCGGCGCAACCCACCAAAGCCCCCAGGCCCCGACGACATAGAAGACCGAGAAGACCCAGACCCAGATCAGCCGCCGTCCGGTTGAATCGGCGATTGCGCCCAGAAGCGGTGCCAGGACCGCGATGAAGATCGAGGCAATGGCCAGCCCCCAGCCCCAATAGCTTTGCGCGGCCGCGGCTGCGGCATCCGCATCCATGCCGCCGGCCATGTAATAGCCGCGCGCCACCTCGGCGAAATAGGGGCCGAAGACAAAGGTCAGTAGCAGCGTGTTATAGGGCTGGCTGGCCCAGTCGAAGAAGTACCAGCCCCAGATGCGTTTCTTCGCGCTGACCATTCACCATCCCCCCGGTTTTGCGGCCAGTGAAGCCGCAATCGCGCAAGGGCGCAAGCGTCACGCGACGGGCGGCCAGGGCCTTTGCGCATCGGCGTCAGACCAGGCCCTGACCCAGCCGGGCAGGGGCGGGCTTTCCGGCGGCAGCCCCAGCGCAACCGCCATCTCGGCCGGGGGCACGATGCCGCGCTTGCCTTGCGTGATGGCCGACCGCAACAGCGCCTGCGAGGTGCATTCCCCGCGCACCCACATCGACTGATCCATATAGACGAAACGCGCGTCCCACCCCATAAGCCGTGTCCGCATCTCGATCCGGTCAAAGGTCTTGACCCGCTTGCGATAGCGGACCGAGGCGCCGGCCACCGCCAGCCCCCAGCCCTTGGCCCGGGCGATCTTGTCCAGCCCGGTGCGCGTGGCCATCGGGATGCGGCCCAGATCATACAGCGTCAGCGTGCGGCCGTTGTTCAGTTCCAGCCAGGGGTCAATGTCCCAGGGCCAGCAGATGTGGTGGCTGACATGCGTCTCGAACGCCCCCAGAGGCGGGGCGTTTCGGTATTTCACGATTTCCTTGATCATCCGCAGATAGGGATACATCGGCGTCTCCGGCAAACTGCCCCTCGCCTGCCGCGTGCGGCGACCGGCGTCAAGCCTGACCCGGCGTAGGCCATTGCCCTTCCGGGGGGCGCGGGTTACGAAACGGCCAACCCTGCACGCATGAGGCCGAAATGACGTCGATCTACCAGATCCTGATGCTGGTCCTGGACATCGCCTATTTCATCATCCTGGCGCATGTCATCATGAGCTGGCTGATCAACTTTCAGGTGCTGAACCTGCGGCAGCCTCTGGTGGCCCAGCTCTGGGATGGTCTGAACCGCCTGCTTGAACCCGTCTATTCTCAGGTGCGCCGTGTCATTCCCGCCGTCTCTGGCCTGGATTTCGCACCGCTGGTTGTGCTGGTTGGCATCATCGCGCTTCGCATCGTGCTTCGGAACAACGCCGCCGCTTTCTTCTGATGCCTGAACCTGCCACGCTTCTGGCCCGGGTTTTCGGATTTCCGGGGTTCCGCCCCGGTCAGGAAGAAATTGTCCAGTCTGTCCTTGCCGGGCGCAACACGCTGGCCATCATGCCCACCGGCGGCGGCAAGTCGCTGTGTTTCCAGCTTCCGGCCCTGTGCCGCGACGGGGTGACGGTTGTGATCTCGCCGCTCATCGCCCTGATGCGCGATCAGGTTCGCAGCCTTCGCGAGGCCGGGGTTGAGGCGGGCGCCCTGACATCGGGCAATACCGAGGATGAGACGGAAGAGGTGTTCTCGGCCATCGACGAAGGCCGTCTCAAGCTGCTCTATATCGCGCCGGAACGGCTGGCCTCGCCGGCAACCCTGCCGCTTTTGCGCCGCGCCGGTGTGTCGCTGATCGCGGTGGATGAGGCGCATTGCGTTTCGCAATGGGGCCACGATTTCCGCCCCGATTATCTGCGGATCGGCGATCTGCGCCTTGCGCTGAACGTGCCGCTGGCCGCCTTCACCGCGACGGCAGACGAAGAAACCCGGGCCGAGATCGTGACCCGCCTGTTCAACGGTGCGGCCCCGGCCACCTTCCTGCGCGGGTTTGACCGGCCGAACATCCATCTGGCCTTTGCCGCGAAAGACAGCCCGCGCGACCAGATCCTGCGCTTTGCCGCCGCCCGCAAGGGGCAGTCGGGCATTGTCTATTGCGGCACCCGCGCCAAGACGGAAACGCTGGCGCAGGCGCTGTGCGAGGCCGGTCATCACGCGCTGGCCTATCACGCCGGGCTTGACCCGGACCGCCGGCGCTTTGTTGAAACCCGGTTCCAGCGCGATGACGGGCTGATCGTGGTGGCAACGGTGGCCTTCGGCATGGGCATCGACAAGCCCGACATCCGCTGGGTCGCCCATGCCGACCTGCCCAAATCCATCGAATCCTATTATCAGGAAATCGGCCGTGCCGGCCGTGACGGGGCGCCCGCCGAAACGCTGACGCTTTACGGCGCGGACGACATCCGTTTCCGTCGCCAGCAGATCGACGAAAGCGCCGCCCCGCTGGAACGCAAGCAGGCCGATCACGGGCGGCTGAACACCCTTCTCGGTCTGGCCGAAGCGATCGGTTGCCGCCGGCAGGTCTTGCTGGGCTATTTCGGCGAAGCCGCCGAGCCTTGCGGCAATTGCGATCTGTGTGACCGCCCGGCCGAGGTGTTCGACGCCACCGAAGCCGTCCGAAAGGCGTTGTCCGCCGTGTTGCGCACCGGCGAAAGTTTTGGCGCGGGCCACCTGATCGACATCCTGACCGGTAGCCTGACCGACAAGGTTCGCGACCGGGGCCATGATGCCCTGCCCACCTTTGGCGTCGGGCGCGAGCTGTCCAAAACGCAATGGACCGCGCTGTTCCGCCAGATGATGGGCCGCGATCTGGTGCGGCCCGATCCCGAACGCCATGGCGCGCTGCGGATGACAGACGCCGCCCGCCCCGTGCTGCGGGGCGAGGTGCAGATGCTGTTCCGCAAGGATGCGGCGCCCGCGGCAAAGGCGATGGTCCGTTCGCTGGTGGCCGAGGAAGACGCGCCGCTGCTGTCCGCGCTCAAGGCCAAGCGCCGCGCCCTGGCCGAGGCGGCGGGTGTTCCGGCCTATGTCATCTTTGCCGACCGCACGCTGATTGAAATGGCCGAAAAGCGGCCGCAGACGCTGGACGATATGGCCGGGATCACCGGCGTTGGCGCGAAGAAGCTGGAAAGTTTCGGCCGGCTGTTCCTTGAGGTGATCGCCGGCGCCGCCGAACCGCTGCACCCGGCCCGGATGGCGCTGGCAGGCCGGCCCGAAGGCGCCGTCTTCGACCGGCTGGCCGAAGTTCAGGCCCGCCTGCAACGCGGTGAAGATGGCACGGAAAAGCCGCTGTCCTGCTCTTGGTCCACCCTGCGCCAGATCGCCGAACGTCGCCCGCGCACGCTGGCGGAACTGGAGCGGGTGCAGGGGATGGGCCCGCTCAAGGCGGAACGCTTCGGCGCGGCTTTTCTTGATGTGTTGCAGGACGGCTGACAGAAAGGGAACTGCCATGCTCTGCGTTGTCTCACCTGCGAAACGGCTGGATGAAAAGCCGAAGGCGCTGCCCGAAGGGCGGCAGATGACACAACCCGATTTCCTGCCCGAAACGTGGAAACTGGTGCAGGCCGCCCGCGCCCTGTCGGTGGACGACCTGCGCGCGCTGATGCACCTGTCCGACCCGCTGGCCCGGCTGAACCATGCCCGGTTCGCGGGCTTCCAGCGCCATCCCGGCCCCGATCAGGCGTTGCCCGCCATCCAGTGTTTCGCCGGCGACACCTATGCCGGGTTCGAGGTGCGCACGCTTGGCGATGATGCCCTGCGCTGGGCCGACCGGCACCTGCGCATCCTGTCGGGCCTCTACGGGCTGCTGCGTCCGTGGGATGCGATCCAGCCGCATCGGCTTGAAATGGGCAGCCGGCTGGCCAATCCGCGCGGCCCCGACCTTTACGCCTTCTGGGGCGACCGCATCGCCCGTGCGCTTGTGGCGCAGGCGGCCGAGGTGGGGACGGATGTGCTGATCAACTGCGCCTCGGTCGAATACTTCACCGCCGCCGACCGCAAGGCCCTGAAACTGTGGGTGATCTCGCCCGTTTTCCTTGAGGAACGCGCGGGTGAGGCAAAGATCGTTTCGTTCTTCGCCAAGAAGGCGCGCGGGTCCATGGCGCGTTTCCTGTGCGAAAACCACCTGACCGACCCGGCCGATCTGCCTGCCTTTTCCACCGGCGGCTATGCCTATCAGCCCGCGCTGTCCACGCCAGACCGCCCGGTGTTCCTGCGCGCTGCGGTGGATCAGGACGATCAGGCCGCCTGACCGCCCCTTACGCCGCATCTTCGGCCGATATCGACAGAGGCCGCGCTCCGGCGGGGCAATGTTCCGCCAGCGTGGCCGCAATGGCGGCCTTGCGCAGCGGCTTGGTCATGTAACGGTCGATTCCCGCGGCCAGGATGGCCTCGGCATCCCCTTCCATTGCATGGGCGGTCAGCGCGACGATGGGCACATGTGCGCCCGGCCCTTCGGCGGCGCGGATACCGGCGGCGGCTTCCTTGCCGTCCATTTCGGGCATCGAGATGTCCATGAAGATCAGGTCGGGGTGAAAGTCTTTCCATAGCGCCAGCGCCTCGCGGCCATTGGCGGCGAAGCGCAGGTCAATCTCCAGCCCCTTCACCATTTTCTGGAACACCAGTTGATTGGTCCTGTTGTCCTCCGCCACAAGAACCCGCATCCGCCGATCTACCGCCAGTTCGGGCGACAGCAGCAACAGCGGTTGGGCAGGGGGGGCGGTCTCCTGCTCTTCCTGCCCGGTCAGGCTACGCAGGCAACGGTAAAGTTCGGCCCGCAGCACCGGCTTTTGCAGGATTGCATCCAGCGCCACCGCCCCTTCGCGTTCCCGCGCCATCGCCGGGTTTGACGACAGCAGCAGGATCGGCATCGTCAGCCCCGCCGCCCGGATGCGCCCGGCCAGCGTGACGCCATCCATTTCCGGCATGTCGTGATCGGTCAGCACCACGTCCACCGGCGGCCCCTCGGCCAGCACCGCCAGTGCCTCGGTGCCTGACCGGCACAGGGTCACCCCGATGCCGCAAGGCGCCAGTTGCCGTTCCAGGATGGTGCGGTTGATGAAACGGTCATCCACCACCAGCGCCCGCCGTATCTTGACCGGGGGCCGTGCCATTTCAGCCACCTCGGCCACGGGCAGGCTGACGCGAAAGCCGAAGACCGATCCCTTGCCCGGCTCGGAATCCACCCAGACCGCGCCACCCATATGTTCGATCAGCCGCCGGGTGATCGCCAGCCCCAGCCCGGTGCCCTGATACTTGCGGTTCTGTTCGTCCTCGACCTGATTGAACTCGCCGAAGATGTGATCCAGGTGCTCGGGCGCGACGCCGATGCCGGTATCCTCGACCGTGACATGCAACTGCTGGCGCCCGTCTTCCGCCTCGACGCCGACCACGCGGGTCAGGACATGGCCGGTGTTGGTGAACTTGACCGCGTTGCCGATCAGGTTGGTCAGCACCTGCCGCAGCCGCCCCGGGTCGCCCACGAACCCGGTGGGCAGGAACATGTCATAGTCGATCATCAGGTCGATGCCCTTGGCCCGGGCCTGCGGCTGCAGCAGCATTGTCACCTCGTGGATGGTGCGCTCCAGATCGAAGGTCTCGGGGTTCAGGGTCAGCCGCCCGGCCTCGATCTTGGAATAATCGAGAATGTCGTTGATGATCACCAGCAGCGCCTCGCCCGAAGAGCGGATGGTTTCCGCGAACAGCCGCTGCTCATCGCTGAGACTGGTGTCACACAGCAGTTCAGCCATGCCGACCACGCCGTTCATGGGGGTGCGGATCTCATGGCTCATGTTGGCCAGAAACGCCGATTTGGCGCGGTTCGCCGCTTCGGCCTGCCGGCGGGCGGCTTCCAGCGCGGTCTGCTGTTCGCGCAACTGGGTAATGTCGGTGCGCAGGCCCACCCGCCCGCCGTCGGGTGTCACATGGTCGCTTTCCAGAATCCATCGGCCATCGGCCAGCCTGCATTCGCTGCTGCCGTTCGCCTCGCGCATCTGGCGCAGGCGGTCGGCCAGCCAGTCATCCTCGCGGCCCACGGCGGCGGGCACATGGCCGTTGCGCAGCCCGTGACGCAGCAGATCCTCGAAGCTGGTGCCGCGCACCATCACCGGAACACTGTCGGGAAACATGTCCCGATACCGTTGGTTGCAGGTCAAGAGACGTTCCTCCCTGTCGAAAAGGACAAAGCCATCGGGCAGCGCCTCGACGGCGGCCCAGATGCGCATCTGTTCGGTGATATCCAGGCCAAGGCTGACCACCCCGCCATCACGGGCGCGACGGTTGACCAGCCGCACCCAGGCCCCGCTGCGGAAATGCAGCGTTTCGGGCGGGATCGGGTCTTCGTCCAGCCGGGCGATCATGCCGGCCACCCAATCTTCTGCCGGCATCTCGCCGGTGTCGATCAGCCCCTGATCGGCCAGCAGATGCAACAGCGCGCCATAGGTGACCCCGGGCTCGATCTGAGAACCGCCAAAACCGGCTGCAAAGGCGCTGTTCGCGGTGATCAGCCGAAGCTGCGCGTCATAGACGGCAAACCCGTCGCGGATGGTGTCGATCGAATCCCACAACCGCCGTTCCGCCATGACAGCGGCGGTATGGGCGCGTTCCAGATCGCGCAGGACGCGGGTATTCTGGCCTTTCAGCGTCTCGGCCTCGGTCACGGCGGTCTGCACCACAACCCGCTGTTCGACGATCTGGTCCGACAGCACGCGCGCATGAAGCGCCAGCTTTTCATTGGCAGCAAACAGTTCGCGCGTGCGCTGTTCCAGCAGGCGTTCGGCCGCCAGCCGGGCCCGGCGTTCCTTTGCCAGTCTCTCGCTCAGATCCATCGCGCCCCAGCCGACATCCTGCCTGCCGCCCCGGCGCTGGCGGGGCCAACGTCCGGTTTTCGCGACTACCTTCGCCCAGCAGAATGAACCAAGACTTAACGACAAAATGAGGGAACCTCTGCTTGCCGCTTGCCGGGGGGCATGGCACTCTCACCGTCATGTGACAGGAGGGTTTTTCATGCGCGTTTTCGCCAGAGCTGCCGTGGTGGCACTTTTGCTTGGTGTCCCGTCTCTGGCGATGGGTGAGGATCTGATCCCCGAACGGCGGGCGATCGTCACGCAGGATGCCGACCTTCCGGGTGGCGACATTTCCTCGATTTTCGACACCTCGCACGAGGCTTGCGAACGTGCCTGTCTGACCAACACGCGCTGCGAGGCCTATACGTTCAACACCCGCAACGGCAGTTGTTTCCTGAAGGCTGGCGCGGGGGAACCGCAGTTCTTCCAGGGTGCCTTTTCGGCCATCATGGTGGCGGGTGATCCCGCCGTGGCCGCCCGTGCCGCCGACCGCCGCGATGAGTTGAAGCCGTGGATGCCTGATTGGGACGTGCAGTCAGCGTATGACATGGCGCTTACGCTTGGGCGTACCCACACCACCGGCCCGTGGAGCGCGGACGAACACATGGAAGCGGCGGCGAACGCCGAAAGCTCGGGCGATTGGGTGATGGCGACCGCCTATACGGGGGCTGCCCTCAGCCGCGATGATTCGGCAGAGATCTGGCTGGAATATGCCCGCCGCGCCTATCAGGCATCGAACCAAAGCAACAACGATCAGAACTGGTATCGCAACCGCGCCTATCAGGCGTCGATCAACGCCTATCTGCGGGCCGAAAACCCCGCCCTGCGCCATTCCATTCTGGTGCAGATGGGCGCTGTGCTTGAATCGCTTGGCCGTGGCCGCGACACCGTGCAGGCGCTGCGTCTGGCGCAATCGCTGCAAAGCCGGGATGACACGGCCGCGCTTCTGGATGATGCGATCGGCAAATACGGCTTCCGCATCAGCGACAACACGGTTGAGGCCGATCTTGCCCGCCCGCGCATCTGCGCCACCTTTACCGAAGAACTGGTGCCGTCGGGCGTGGACTATGCCAATTACGTCAAGCTGCCCGAGGCGGGAATGGCGGTTGAGGCCGGCGGCTATCGCCAGCTTTGCGTGACCGGCGTCAGCCACGGCAGCCGCTATACCGTGACCTTCCGCGAAGGGCTACCGGCCAAGGACGGCCAGGTTCTGGCCAAGGACGTGGACCTGACGATGTATGTCCGCGACCGCAACCCCGGCGTCAGCTTCCCCGGGCGCGGCTATGTGCTGCCCAAATCGGACAATGCCGCCCTGCCGGTGCAGACGGTGAACACCACCAAGCTGGACCTGACGCTGTATCAGGTGACAGACCGCAACATGCTGCGCGCCATTCAGGACAGCTACTTCGGCTGGCCGATGCAGGAATACACCGAGAGTTACTTTGCCGAGACGGTGGGGGAATCGATCTGGACCGGCACCGCCACCGTCGCGCAAGAGGTGAACAAGGATGTCACCACCCGCCTGCCGCTGGCCGAGGCGCTGAAGGACCGCCCCGCCGGGATTTACGCGCTCAAGGCCGCGGTGCCGGGGGTTGACCCTTACACCGTTGCGCCGGGCTGGCAGTGGTTCGTTGTTTCCGACCTTGGGCTGACCACGCTGTCCGGCGTTGATGGCCTGCATGTCTTTGTCCGCAGCCTGGGCACCGCCGCCGCCAAGCCGGGCGTGTCTGTCCAACTGCTGAATCGCGCCAATGCCGTGCTGGGCACCGCCACCACCGATGACCAGGGCTATGCCCGCTTCGATGCCGGGCTGACCCGTGGCACCGGCGGCGCGGCGCCCGCGCTGATCGTGGTGAAGGATGGCGAGTCGGACATTGCCTTCCTGTCGCTGACCGACCCCGAGTTTGACCTGTCCGACCGGGGCGTCGAAGGCCGCGAACCTGCGCCGCCGGTCGATGTGTTCCTGACCACCGACCGCGGGGCCTATCGCGCCGGCGAAACCGTCTATGCCACCGCGCTGGCCCGCGACCCGCAGGCCACAGCCGTGGAAGGGCTGCCGCTGACCGCCATTCTGATGCGCCCCGACGGCGTGGAATATTCGCGCCAACTGGTGCAGGATTCCGGGGCCGGCGGCCATGTGTTCCAGATGCCCATTGCCGGCAGCGCCCCGCGCGGTGTCTGGCGGCTTGAGGTGCGGGCGGATCTTGACGCCGCGCCGCTGACCAGCCGCACCTTCCTGGTGGAAGACTTCCTTCCCGAGCGGATCGACTTTACCCTGTCGCTGGGGGACACGCCGCTTGCCTTTGGCGATACGCCCGGCGAACTGGTTGTCGATGCGCGGTATCTTTTCGGCGCTCCGGGGGCCGACCTTGCCATTGAAGGCGAAGTCCTGCTTCGCGCCGCCAAGGGGCTGGAAGCCTTCCCCGGCTATGTCTTCGGCCGCTACGACGAACCCTTCAACGCGACGATGCAGTCGCTTGAAAACGGCACCACGCTGGAAGACGGCAAGGGATATGTCGATGTGGCCCTGCCGCAGATGGCCGACCCCGGCCTTCCGCTTGAGGCGGTGGTGACCGTCCGCGTTGCCGAAGGTTCGGGTCGGCCGGTGGAACGGCAGGTGACCAAGCCGGTCACCCCGATTTCTGCCATGATCGGCGTCAAGCCGCTGTTCGATGGCGTGGCCGGCGAAGGCACCAACGCGACCTTTGAACTGATCGGTGTCGGCACTGATCTGAAGCCCGCGCCGATGCCGGTGAAATGGACCATCACCCGGATCGAGACCGACTATCAGTGGTATCAATCCTACGGCAACTGGAACTGGGAGCCGGTGACCTATCGCACCCCGGTTGCCGAAGGCGAGGCTACCCTGGGCGATGCGCCCGTTCAGGTGGCCGCCCCGGTGACCTGGGGCGAATACGAGATCAAGGTCGAACGGACCGACGGCACCATCGCGGAAACGTCCACCACCTTCTGGGCCGGCTGGTATGCGCCCGCCGACACCTCGGCCACGCCCGACACGTTGGAACTGTCGCTGGACAAGCCCGCCTACAAGGCCGGTGACACCGCGACGCTGCGCATCGTGCCCCGCGCCGCCGGAACCGCGCTGGTGACGGTGCTGTCGAACCGCCTGGTCACCATGAAGGCGGTCGAGGTCAGCGAAGGGGAAAACCTGATCGAACTGCCCGTCACCGCGGACTGGGGCGCCGGCGTCTATGTCACCGCCTCGGTCCTGCGGCCGATGGATGTGGCTGCCGGCCGCAACCCGGCCCGCGCGCTTGGCCTGTCTTATGCCAGCATTGACCCGGGCACCCACGCGTTGACCGCCAGCATCGAAACCGCCGCCGAGGCCGCGCCGCGCGGCCCGATGGAAGTGGCGGTCAAGGTGGACGGCATCACCGAAGGCGAAACCGCCTATGTCACCATTGCTGCCGTCGATCAGGGCATCCTGAACCTGACCGGCTTCAAGGCCCCCGATCCGCAGGGCCATTTCTTCGGCCAGCGCAAGCTGGGCGTGGGTATCCGTGATGTCTATGGCCGTCTGATCGACGGGCTGAACGGCGCGGAAGGGCAGGTCCGGTCCGGCGGTGATGCCGGCGCGCAGGCCCGCCTGCAAGCCCCCCCTCCGACAGAGGAACTGGTGGCCTATTTCACCGGCCCGGTGCAGGTGGGGGCTGATGGCTATGCCCGCGCAAGCTTTGACCTGCCTTCGTTCAACGGCACGGTGAAGGTGATGGCCGTGGCCTGGTCGAAGACCGGCGTGGGGCAGGCCAGCGCCGATGTGCTGGTGCGCGATCCGGTGGTTGTTACCGCCTCGATCCCGCGCTTCATGTCGCCCGGCGATGAAAGCCGCGTCCTTCTGGAAATTGTCCATGCCACCGGCCCTGCCGGCAAGATGGCGCTGGCCGTGGCGGGCAATGGCGTGACGCTGGGCACCGCCCCGGCCGAGGTGACCCTTGCCGAAAAGGGCAAGCAGGTGGTTGAGGTGCCGCTGACCGCCGTCAGCGCCGGCATCCATACCATCGACGTGACGCTGACCACGCCCGACGGCAAGGTTCTGAAAAAGACCCTGACGCTGCCGGTTCAGGTGAATGACCCGGAGATTGCCAAGATCAGCCGGCTTGACCTGAAGAAGGGCCAGTCGATGACCTTCGATCAGGCCGTGTTCACCGGCCTTGTTCCGGGTTCGGGCAAATCGGTCATGGCGATCGGCCCCATCGCGCGGCTGAACGCGCCGGGGCTTCTGGCCGGTCTTGACCGCTATCCCTATGGCTGCACCGAGCAGATGACTTCGAAGGCGATGCCGCTGCTGTATTTCGACGAAATCGCCCGCGTGATGAATCTGAAAGGGGCTGACAACATCCAGACCCGGATTGACCAGGCGGTGGCCGAAATCCTGTCGAACCAGGGGGCGGAAGGGGCCTTCGGCCTTTGGGCGCCGGGGTCGGGGGACATGTGGCTTGATGCCTATGTGACCGACTTCCTCAGCCGGGCGCGGGCACAGGGTTATGCGGTGCCGGATCTGGCCTTCAAGAACGCCCTGGCCAACCTGCGCAATCAGGTGAACTCGGCGCCCGATTTCGACGGCTCCACCAATGGCGGGGGTGAGGCGCTGGCCTATGCGCTGATGGTGCTGGCCCGCGAAGGGGCCGCGGCGATTGGCGATCTGCGCTACTATGCCGATGTGAAGGGCGACGATTTCGCCAGCGCATTGGCACAGGCGCAGATCGGTGCGGCACTGGCGTCCTATGGCGACCAGACCCGCGCCGACGCCATGTTCCGCAAGGCTGCCGCGCGGGTGCCCGCGCTGTTTGACGGCGACGCCAGGCAGGTCTGGCGGGCCGACTATGGCACCGGCTACCGCGACGCCGCCGCCCTGCTGACGCTGGCCGTCGAGGCCGGGTCCGAGGCGATGGACCGCGAGGCGCTGGTGGCCCGGCTGGCCACCGCCAACGGCAACCTTTCGACGCAAGAGGCGACCTGGGCGCTGATGGCGACGAACGCGCTGATCGACCGGCCCGGCACGGATGGCATCAAGATCGACGGGCAGGCCCCGACCGGGCCGCTGGTCAAGGTGCTGACCGATGGTCAGGCCCCGGTCACCGTCAGTAATGAAGGCGCGGATACCTACCTGACCATCACCACCTATGGCGTGCCTTCCGAACCGGAGCCCGCCGGTGGCAAGGGCTATGCCATCAACCGTGACTATTACACGATGGAGGGCGAGCCGGTTTCGCTGGAAGGTGTCAAGGTTGGCGACCGGCTGGTCGTGGTTGTGACGGTCAAGCCCTTCGAATATTCCGAAGGGCGCCTGATGGTGGCCGATCCGCTGCCCGCCGGGTTCGAGATCGACAACCCCAACATCATGGCCAGCGGTTCGACCTCGGCGCTTGGCTGGCTGGATACGCTGGATCAGGTGACCCATGCCGAATTCCGGCAGGACCGCTTCCTTGCGCAGGTGGACTGGTCGTCCGACCAGCCGTTCAAGCTGTCCTACATCGTCCGCGCCGTCAGCCCCGGAACCTTCCACCACCCGGCGGCCTCGGTCGAGGATATGTATCGCCCCGACTTCCGCGCCCGCAGCGATGTGGGAACGGTGACCATCGCCGGCAAATGATGCGGGCGCGCGGCTTTCTCGCGGCGGCGGCAGGCCTTTGGCTTGCCGCCCTTGGGCATGACAGGTTCGATGCCTGGGTCGATGCCACCGTGCTGCCGCCGCTGACGATTGAAACCAGCGCCGAGGTGCTGGACCGTAACGGCCATCTGCTGCGGGCCTATACCGTGGCGGATGGAAGGTGGCGGCTGGCCGTCGGTCTGGATGAAGTCGATGCCGGCTACATCGACATGCTGCTGAATTTTGAAGACCGCCGGTTCCGCGACCATGACGGCGTGGATCTGCGCGCGATGGCCCGCGCCCTGGCGCAGGCAGCCTGGAACGGGCGTGTCGTTTCGGGCGGGTCCACGCTGACCATGCAGGTCGCGCGCCTGCTGGAAGAAGGCACCACCGGCCAGGTCTCGGGCAAGCTGCGGCAGATGCGGGTGGCGCTGGCGCTGGAACGCCGGCTGTCCAAGGATGAAATCCTGTCGCTCTATCTGCTGCTTGCCCCGTTCGGCGGCAATCTGGAAGGGGTGCGCGCCGCCTCGATTTCCTATTTCGGCAAGGAACCGGCCCGGCTGACCCCGGCCGAGGCAGCGCTTCTGGTGGCCATTCCGCAATCCCCGGAAAGCCGCCGCCCCGACCGCGCCGCCGACCGTGCCGAAGCCGCGCGTGACCGGGTGCTGGCCCGCGCCGTGGCCTTCCACCTGATCGACGAGGAAGAGGCCACCGCCGCCCTGACCGAGCGGGTTCCCGGCCTGCGCCAGCCCTTCCCGGCCCATGCCCCGCATCTGGCCGACCGCGCCCGCGCCGAAGACCCGGCCGCCCGCGAACAGCGCCTGACGCTGGACCTGTCCTTGCAGAAGAAGATCGAGGCGCTGGCGGCCGAGGCTGTGGAAGGGCGTGGCGAACAGTTGCAGGTCGCCATCGTGGTGGCCGACCACGCATCGGGCGAAATCCTTGCCTCGGTCGGCTCTGCCGCCTTTGCCGCCGATGCGCGGCAGGGCTTTGTTGACATGACGACTGCGCTGCGCAGCCCCGGATCGACGTTGAAGCCGCTGGTCTATGGGCTGGCCTTTGACGAAGGTCTTGCCCATCCCGAAACCCTTCTGGACGACCGCCCGATGACCTTTGGCGGCTATGCGCCGCAGAATTTCGACAAGCTGTTCCGTGGCGAAATCCGCGCGCGAGAGGCGTTGCAGAAATCGCTGAACCTGCCGGTGGTGGCGCTGACCGATGCGCTGGGGCCGGCCAAGCTGTTGTCGGCCATGGGCAAGGCCGGGATGCACTATCGCGTGCCGGGCAACCAGCCGGGGCTTGCGGTGGCGCTTGGCGGGGTGGGCGTCACCCTGACCGACATGGTTCAGCTTTACGCCGCCATCGCCCGTGGCGGCGTGGCCCTGCCCCTGGGCTGGCGGATGGAGGGCGAGCGCCCCGAAGGCCAGCGCGTGATTTCCGCCGTGGCCGCCTGGCAGGTGGGTGACATCCTGGCGGGCCTTGCGCCGCCGCCCGGCGCACCGTCAAACCGGCTCGCCTACAAGACCGGCACCAGCTATGGCCACCGCGATGCCTGGGCCATTGGCTTTGACGGCCGCCATGTCATTGGCGTCTGGATGGGCCGGGCCGATGGCACCCCGGTTCCCGGCGTTTTCGGCGCCGATCTGGCGGCGCCGGTGCTGTTCCAGGCCTTCAACCGGCTGAAGCGCACGCTGGACCCCCAGCCCCCCCGCCGGCGGCCACGCTGCTGGTCTCGAACGCCCAGCTTCCGCCGCCGCTGCAACGCTTCCGCCCACGCAACGCCGTGTTTGCCGCCGCCCCGGATGCGCCCGCCGTTGCCTTCCCCCCTGACGGGGCCGAGGTGGAACTGCTGGACGCCGGCCTGAAGGTGCGCGTTTCCGGCGGCACCGCGCCCTTTACCTGGATGGTGGACGGCACCCCCGTTACCACCGGCGCCCGTGACCGCGAGGCGATGCTGGCCCTGCCGGGTAAGGGCTTCGTCACCCTCTCGGTGATCGACGCCGCCGGCCGCTCTGCCCGCGCACAGGTGCGGGTCTGGTAGCGGACGGTTAGCGCCCTTTGGGAAGCCGGTGCGAGCGAGGCAGCTTTCCGCCAGCCCGTCGGGGCCGGCGGGCCGGGTTGGTTCAGACCCGCTCGATCGCCAGGGCGATGCCCTGACCACCGCCGATGCACATGGTGATCAGCGCGGTCTTGCCGCCGGTCCGCTCCAGCTCATACAGCGCCTTCGTCACTAGGATCGCCCCGGTTCCGCCCACGGGATGCCCCAGCGCGATGGCGCCGCCGTTGGGGTTCACCTTGGCCGGGTCCAGGTCCAGCGCGCGGCTGACGGCCAGCGCCTGCGCGGCGAAGGCTTCGTTCGATTCCACCACGTCAAAACTTTGCGGGCTGACGCCCAGCTTGGCGCAAAGCGCCCGCACCGCCGGAATCGGGCCAATGCCCATGACCTTGGGGTCAACCCCCGCCACCGCATAGCCCATGACCCGTGCCCGCGGCACCAGCCCGCCCAGGGCAGAGGCCCGCGCCAGCACCACCGCCGCCGCCCCGTCGTTCAGCCCGCTCGCATTGCCCGCCGTGACCGAGCCATCCTTCTGGAACGCCGGCTTCAGCCCGGCCAGCGCCTCAAGCGAGGTGGCCTTGGGGTGTTCGTCCACGGCAAAGGTCACCGGGCCCTTGCGGCTGGCAATCTCGACCGGCGCGATCTGGTCAACGAACCGGCCCTCGGCGATGGCCCGCGCCGCGCGGATCTGGCTTTCCATCGCGAAGGCATCCTGATCGGCGCGGGAAATGCCGTCCTGCGCCGCCACGTTTTCCGCCGTCACCCCCATATGCCCGGTGCCGAAGGGGCAGGTCAGCGCGCCGGTCATCATGTCGAGGGCTTTGGTGTCGCCCATCTTCTGCCCCCACCGCGCAGCCTGCAGCGCATAGGGCGACCGGCT
Source organism: Pseudogemmobacter blasticus (assembly GCF_003071405.1). Taxonomy (NCBI): domain Bacteria; kingdom Pseudomonadati; phylum Pseudomonadota; class Alphaproteobacteria; order Rhodobacterales; family Paracoccaceae; genus Pseudogemmobacter; species Pseudogemmobacter blasticus. Next base: position 2,350,551 of record NZ_CP020470.1, read on the forward strand.
CATGCATTCGGCCCCGCCGGCCAGCGCGAAATCGGCATCGCCCAGCATCAGCGCCTGCGTAGCCGAGACAATCGCCTGCGCCCCCGATCCGCACAGCCGGTTGACGTTCATCGCCGGGGTCGTTTCGGGCACGCCCGCGTTCATGGCCGCCACACGGCTCAGATACATGTCGCGCGGTTCGGTGTTGATCACATGGCCGAAGACCACGGTGCCGATCTGCCCGCCTTCGACGCCTGCCCGCGCGATGGCCGCCTTGGCGGCATGGGTGGCAATGTCGATCGGTGGCAGCGCGGCCAGCGATCCCCCGAAGGTGCCAATGGCGGTGCGGGCGGCGGAAAGGATGAAGACATCGGTCATGACAGGGCCCCGGCTCAAGGAAACAGGAAGGAACGGTTCTCTTGTGCACCCTAGCGGGGTTCGGGCCAAGGGGCAGCATGACGTCACGTCCTGAACGCACCGTCGCCGCCCGTTGACAGTGCCGCGACGACGGGCGACAGGATGCGTCTGATCCTACAGGAGCGGCCTGCGTGCGCGACCTCATCAAGGCCAACGCGGGCCTTCTTTTTGCCGGTGTCGCGACCTTTGTCGCCATGGGGATCGGCCAGTCGATCTATGGCCCGGCATTGCCCGCCTTTACCCGCGCCTTTGGCGTGACGCTGGCCGAGGCGGGGCTGGTCCTGTCGGCGCATTGGGTGGGCTGTTTCGTTGGCGTCGCCATCATGTTTGCGGTGGGGCGCGGTGTCACCCCCCGCCACGCGCTGGCGCTGATGACGCTGGGTTCGGCCGGCATCGCCACCATGGCGGGCTGGTGGATGGTGCTGGCTTCGGCGCTTGTGTTCGGGGCCGGTTACGGCATGGCGACCTCGGTGCTGAACCCGCGGGTTCTGGTGGCCTTTGGTGCCCGTGGCCCGTCGATGCTCAGTTTCCTGAACGCCACCTTCGGCATTGGCGCCATCGCGGCGCCGCTGGTCTTCGTGGCGCTTGGCAGCGATCCGCAGCTTGGCTTCGGCATCACCGCCGCCTTCTGCGCCGCCACCTGGGCCGGTGCGGGCCGCACGGGCGTTGCGGCGGCCACCGCCACCATTGGCACGCGGCCATTCCGGCCGCATCTGCCGATCCTGGCCTTCGGTGCCGTCGCCATCGGGCTTGAGGCCTGCCTTGGCGGGCTTGGCCCCACCGCCCTGATCGCGGCCGGTCTTTCCGAAGCATCGGCGGCCCGGCATCTTTCGGCCTTCTTCGTGGTGTTCCTGATTGCGCGTCTGGTGCTGACCTTCACGGCGCATCGCATCCCGTCATTCGGGCTTTACACCGCGGCGATGCTGATGGCGCTGGTCTGCGCACTTGGCGCGGTGCTGGTCAGCCCCGCGGTGTTCTTCGTGGCGGCGGGGGCGCCGGCCGGGCTGTTCTTCCCTGGCTTCTATGTCACCGCCAGCCGCAAGATGGGCGATGACCCGCGCGTTCCGCCCACCATCATTGCCGCCGGGCTGGTGGGAGGCATCTTCTCGCCCCTGGCCATTGCCCCCGCCATGGGGGCCCTTGGCCCGCTGGGGTTCTTCTGGATCATGCTGGGCCTGACCGCCCTGACCAGCCTGCTTGCGTTGCTGTCGCTGCGGTCAATGGCGCGTTAGGGCGGCGCCGGCAGGCGGTCGGGGCTTTGCGTCGCCTGGTTCCGCGCTATCTCTTGCCCCTGCAAAGGGCGGAGGCAGGGGTGTTCAAATACGGTCCGACACGAGGGGAACTGTGGTTCCGGCTGGTCGTCTCGGTTCTGGGGCTGGCCTTCCTTGGCGCCGCGATTTTCCTGCGCGGTCTGCCTGACGGCCCGGCGCTGGTTGAGGTGGTCGGTGTCGCGCTGGCGCTGTTCGGCGGCACGGCCATCTGGACGATCAAGCGCATGATCCGGCGTGAGCATCCTTAAAGGGGTCACGGAAGGCAGTCGCAACCCGCCGATTCCAGAAAGCGCCGCCTTGCCCGGTGGCCCGGCCCTACAGCTTCCGCCCGGTCAGCAGGCGGGGCAATTCGCCCTCAAGCCCGGCCGCCTGCCGGATGAAGCGCCGCCGCAGGGCGGGCAGGGCGTTCACCACGCCCATCCCCAGATCACGCCCCAGCCGCATCACCGGGTTGTCGTTCGAGAAGATCCGGTTCACCGCATCCATCCCCAGCGCCAGCGCCGTGGCATCGAACCGCCGCCACCGCTGGTATTCCCCCAGCGGCACCGCGCTGCCGATGTCTTCGCCCCGCCGGGCGGCGTTGACCACCACCTCGGCCAGTGCGCCCACGTCGCGCAGGCCCAGGTTCAGCCCTTGCCCGGCAATCGGATGCACGCCATGCGCCGCATCGCCCACCAGCGCGACGCGCTCTTCCACAAACCTTTCGGCCAGGGACAGCGACAGCGGATAGGTGAAGCGTTCCCCCGCCAGCGACAGATCGCCAAGGAAGCCGCCGAAGCGGGGCTTCAGCGCCTCAAGATACCCGGCGTCGTCCAGCGCCTGAATCTCGGTCGCCACGGCCTCGGTCTCGGACCAGACGATTGAGGAATGATGGCCGCCGGGCAGCGGCAGAATGGCCAGCGGCCCCGAGGGCATGAAATACTGATAGGCGGTGCCTTCATGCGGCTTTTCATGGTGCACAGCCGTCACCAGCGCGGTCTGGCCATAGCCCCAGCCCAGCCGGCGGATGCCCGCCCGTTCCGCCACGCCCGACCCGCGCCCGTCGCAGCCGACCAGCAGCCGCCCGGTCAGCGTTTTCCCCGAGGCGAGACGCACCGAAACCCCGGCCGCCGTCACTTCTTGCGCCTCGACCTTTTCGCCCGACAACAGGGTGATCCCGTCGGTCGTGCGCATGGCCTGCAGGAAGGCGGCGTACAGGAAGCGGTCCTCAAGCATATAGCCCATCGGGCCTTCTTCGATTTCGTCGGCATCGAAGGTCAGGAAGAACGGTGCCGGACCCTGGCCGGGGCGCCCGTCGCTGGTCTTGATCCTGAGGATCGGCTGCACCTGCGCCTCGACCGACCGCCAGACGCCGATGGCCTGCAACAGCCGCTTCGACGCGATGGCCAGCGCATAGGCCCGCCCGTCAAACCCGGCTTCGGCTCGATGGGGTGCCGGGCGGGCGTCAATCACCGCCACCGACAGCCCTGCCTGCGCCAGCGCCAAGGCCAGCGCGGGGCCGTTCAGCCCGCCGCCCACGATCAGAACATCAGCCTGCATTTCCATGTGCGTGACCTAGCACAAGTCGCGGGATTGTCCATGCGGCCCACAGCCGCTAGGGTCGCCGCAACATCGCGCAGGGGTGACGGATGAAGGGAACCTGGTTCCACATGTCGGCGGCCGATCTGGGCCGCGCTATCGGCGAGGGGCGGATCAACCCGGTTGAACTGACCGAGGCCTTCCTGGAGAAGATCGCCAATCACCCACTTGCCCCCCGCATCTATGCCCGTGCCACCGAAGTTCGTGCCCGGGGCGAGGCGATGGGGGCCGCGTCGCGCGCCAAGGCCGGCCTGCGCCGCGGCATCCTTGATGGGGTGCCGATTAGCTGGAAAGACCTGTTCGATACCGCCGGCGATGCGACCGAAGCCGGCAGCGCCCTGTTGCGCGGCCGCACCCCCGACCGCGATGCCGTGGTGCTGGAAATGGCCACCCATGCCGGTCTGGTCTGTCTGGGCAAGACCCATATGTCGGAACTGGCCTTCTCGGGCCTTGGCCTGAACCCCGTCACGGCCACGCCGCCCTGCCTGAACGATGATCGTGCCGTGGCGGGCGGGTCATCCTCGGGCGCGGCGACGTCTGTTGCCTTTGGTCTGGCCCCTGCGGCCATCGGGTCGGACACCGGCGGTTCGGTTCGTATTCCCGCCGCCTGGAATGATCTGGTCGGGTTGAAAACCACTTCGGGCCGGTTGTCGATCAGCGGCGTCGTGCCGTTGTGCGAACGCTTCGATACCGTGGGCCCGCTGGCCTATACCGTGGAAGACTGCGCCCTGCTGCTGGCCGCGATGGAAGGGCGCCGCCCGCCCGATCTGACCGGGGCCGATCTGGCCGGGGCCCGGCTGGCGGTGCTGGAGACCGTCGCGCTGGACAACCTGCGCGAACGCCCCGCCAACGGCTTTGATGATGCCTGCACCCGTCTGACCCGCGCGGGTGCCACCATCACCCGGATCAGGGCCCCCGAAGTGGCCGAGGCCATGGGGCTGACCGTCGCCCTGTTCACGGGCGAGGCCTATGGGATCTGGCGCGATACCATTGAAAAAGCGCCGGAAAAGATGTTCCCGCGGATTCTGGAACGCTTCCGCGCCGGTGCGGCTGTTTCGGCCCCCGATTATGTGGCGGCCTGGCGCCGGCTGATGGACCTGCGCCAGATCTGGCACGACCGCACCGCCGGTTTCGACGCGGTGATCCTGCCCACTTCGCCCATCCTGCCGCCGAATGCGGACCGGCTGATGACGGATCAGGATTATTACGTCACCGAGAACCTGTTGGCCCTGCGCAACACCCGGATCGGCAACCTCATGGGTCTGTGTGTTCTGACCCTGCCCACATCCGAGCCGTCCTGCGGCATTTCGCTGATGGCCGCGCCCATGGCGGAAGACCGCCTGTTGCGGCTGGGAACGGCGGCGGAACGCGCGCTGACCTGACAAGCCCCCGATCTTCCGACAAAAAAGCCACAATTTTCGCAACCAACCCCTAGGGATGGTTCGGAAAATCTGGACCGCCGCAAGTTCCGCCGTTATCCTGATCCTCAAACGGGGCGAAACGACCCCGACTTGAGGCAGCAATGGCGTTTCCAGAGCGGTTTTCGAACCTGCCTGACTATGCGTTTCCGCGGTTGCGGAAACTTCTCGATGCCCATGAGCCGGGCGGCGAACCCATTGCCATGACCATCGGTGAGCCGCGCCACCCGATGCCCGATTTCGTTGGCCGTATCCTGTCAGACAACCTGGCTGGCTTTGGCGTCTATCCGCCCAATGACGGCACGCCCGACTTGCTGGCCGCCATTTCCGGCTGGATCGCCCGCCGTTATGGCGTGCAGGTTGCGGAAAACCGGCTGATGGTGCTGAACGGCACCCGCGAAGGGCTGTTCAATGCCGCGCTGGCGCTGTGCCCGGAACAAAAGGCCGGTGGGCGCCCCGTGGTGCTGATGCCGAACCCGTTTTACCAGGTCTATGCGGTGGCCGCGCTGGCCGTGGGGGCTGAGCCGGTTTATGTGCCCGCAACCGCCGCAACGGGATTCCTGCCCGATTACGGCAGCCTGCCCGCGTCTGTGCTGGACCGCGTGGCCATCGCCTATATCTGTTCGCCCGCCAACCCGCAGGGTTCGGTGGCCAGTGCCGATTATCTGGCCGACCTGCTGGCGCTGGCCGAGAAGCACGATTTCCGCGTTTTCGCCGACGAGTGTTATTCCGAGATCTGGCGCGAGGCGCCGCCGCCCGGCCTGCTGGCCGTGGCACAGGCGCAGGGGGCAGACCCCGAGCGCGTGGCGGTGTTCCATTCGCTGTCGAAACGGTCAAACCTGCCGGGGCTGCGGTCGGGCTTTGTGGCGGCGGGCGCCGAAAGCATGGTTCGTCTTCGCCAGTTGCGCGCCTTTGCCGGTGCGCCGCTGCCCCTGCCGCTGCAAAAGGTGGCCGAGGCCTGCTGGCAGGATGAGGCGCATGTCTCCGCCAGCCGTGCGCTGTATCAGGACAAGTTCCGCGATGCCGCCAGGGTTTTCGCAGGCCATCAGGGCATCACGCTGCCCGAGGGCGGCTTCTTCCTGTGGCTTCCGGTGGAAGATGGCGAACAGGCCGCACTGAAATTGTGGCGCGAGACGGGGGTCCGGGTTCTGCCCGGCGCCTATCTTTCGCGCGATGTCGGGGGAAAGAACCCCGGTAGCGAGTATATCCGGGTCGCGCTTGTGGCCCCAAGGGAAGAAACGCAGCGCGGGCTGATCCAGCTTCGCGACTGCTTGTACGATTGAAGGGCAGGGCAGCATGGCATCCTATCAGGTAAGGCAGCGCGATCCGCTTCTGGACCAGAACACCCAGGCGATGCTTGAACGCCGCGGGCGCGAGCTGATTGGCGTCGCGCTGATCCTGGTTGCGGTGCTGTTCGTGGCCATCCTTGGCACCTATTCGCCCGAAGATCCCGGCTGGATGGTCGCAACCGAGGAACCCGCCCGCAACATGCTGGGGCGCTTCGGGGCGGCCATCGCTTCGACCATGGTCATCCTGATCGGGCGCGGGGCCTGGGCCATTCCGCTGATCCTGCTGGTCTGGGGCCTGCGCTTCATCCTGCACCGGGGCGGGGAGCGGGCGCTGGCGCGGATCGTCTTTGCGGTGATCGCCGTCGCGCTGGCCTCGACCTATGCGGCCACGCTGGCCGCGCCGTCCACCTGGGCCCATGCCTTCGGCCTGGGCGGGCTGTTCGGGGATACGGTTGCCGGTTCGCTGGTTGGCATCATTCCCGGCTCGGCCGGCTTTTCGCTCAAGGTGCTGTCGGTTCTGTCCTTCTTCGCGCTGATCGCGATGATGCTTTACGTCACCGGCTTTGACCGGGCCGAATTGCAGGGCATTGTCCGCGGGCTGATGCTGGGGTCGATCAATGCCTATTCCATGGCTGTCGCACTGGCCAATCGCGGGGCTGCGGGTGCGCTGGACAGCGCGCGTGACCTTGCCGAACGGCGCCGCGCCCGCGCCGCTGATGCCGCCTATGCCCGCGCCGAGGCCGCCGCCTATGCCCGGTCCGAGCCTGCTGCCTATGCCCCCGCCGAACCGCTGTCGGCGGGACTGGCCCGCCCGGCCGTTGTTCGGCGTGCGCCGCCGCCGGTTCTGGCCGAGGACAACGCCTATGCCCCCGAGCCGCTGTCGGCAGCCCCGGCATGGAACGCGCCGTCAATCCTGCGGGCAGAGCCGCGCCGCTTTGAAGCCCCGCCCGAACTGCCCAAGGAAAAGCTGGGGTTCCTGGCCCGTATGCGCCGTGTGGTTGACCCCGAGCCGGAGCTGATTGAACACACCCCGCCCGAACAGGCCTATGAAGCGGGCCTGCCGGCGGAAGACCGTATCAAGGCCCGCATCTCGGACGTGATCCGGTCGCGGGCGCGGCTGGTGCCGGGGTCAACCGCGGCCATGGCAGGCATGACGCCGGTGCAGGCCGCCGTTGCCGCCCGCCGGGCCGAGCCGCCGGTCATGCGCCCGCGCGGTCCGGTGCCGCTGGTGGCGGATACCCGCCCCCATACCCTGCCGCCCGAGCCGCGGCCCGAAGTGCGGCCCGAATTGCGGACCGAGCCCCGGTTTGAACCCCGCGCCGAGTTGCGCCCCGACGTGCGTGTCTCTGCGCCGAAGATCGAACCCTATGCCGATCATCTTCCGGCGGAGACGCTGGCAGCGATGGCGCCGATGCAAGCCGCCCCGATGGCCGCCCCGATGGCGGCACCCGCCCCGGTGGCCTATGACCCGACGCCCGAGATTGATGAGGATTGGCACCCCGAGGATGACATCGGGTTTGATCCCGAACCGGCCCCGGTCTCTTTCACCTCGACCCGCGCGCCCGGATTTGTTGCCGACCGCCGTGCCGTTGTGCAGGCCCCGGCCAAGCCGGTGCAACCCTCGTCCCGCGCTTTGGCCGAAGCGCAGCCCCGGCTGCGGTTCGAGGAACCCCCGCAGGTGGCCTATGAACTTCCGCCGCTGTCGCTGCTGGCCTCGGCCTTGTCTGTTGCCCGCAACCAGTTGTCCGACGAGGCGCTGGAAGAAAACGCCCGCATGTTGGAAAGCGTGCTGGATGACTATGGCGTCAAGGGTGAGATCGTCAGCGTCCGCCCCGGCCCCGTTGTCACCATGTATGAACTTGAACCGGCACCGGGTCTGAAGGCCAGTCGCGTGATTGGTCTGGCCGATGACATTGCGCGCAGCATGTCTGCGCTGTCGGCGCGCGTGTCCACCGTGCCGGGGCGCAGCGTGATCGGGATCGAACTGCCGAATGCACATCGCGAGAAGGTCTTCCTGAAAGAGCTTCTCTCGGCCCGCGAGTTTGGCGATTCCAACATGCGGTTGCCGCTGGCCCTGGGCAAGGACATCGGCGGCGACCCGATCATCGCCAACCTGGCCAAGATGCCCCACCTTCTGATCGCCGGGACCACGGGTTCGGGCAAGTCGGTGGCGATCAACACGATGATCCTGTCGCTGCTTTACAAGCTGACGCCCGAGGAATGTCGGCTGATCATGATCGACCCGAAGATGCTGGAACTGTCGGTCTATGACGGCATCCCGCACCTTCTGTCGCCCGTTGTGACCGACCCGAAGAAGGCGGTCGTCGCCCTGAAATGGGTGGTGGGCGAGATGGAGGAGCGTTACCGCAAGATGTCCAAGATGGGCGTGCGGAACATCGAGGGCTACAACGGCCGCGTGCGCGAGGCGCTGGCCAAGGGCGAGATGTTCAAGCGCACCATCCAGACCGGGTTCGACGACGAAACCGGCGATCCGGTGTTCGAGACCGAGGAATTTGCCCCGGTGGCGATTCCCTATATCGTGGTGATCGTGGATGAAATGGCCGACCTGATGATGGTTGCCGGCAAGGAAATCGAAGCCTGCATCCAGCGGCTGGCGCAGATGGCGCGGGCCAGCGGCATTCACCTGATCATGGCCACGCAGCGGCCTTCGGTGGACGTGATCACCGGCACCATCAAGGCCAACTTCCCCACCCGGATTTCCTTCCAGGTGACCAGCAAGATCGACAGCCGCACCATCCTGGGCGAACAGGGGGCGGAACAGCTTCTGGGGCAGGGCGACATGCTTTACATGGGCAATGGCGCGCGGATCACCCGTATCCATGGCCCCTTCGTCTCGGACGAAGAGGTTGAGGAAATCGTCAACCACCTCAAGAGCTTCGGTCCGCCGACCTATATGTCGGGCGTGGTCGAGGGCCCCGAGGATGACAAGGCAGACGACATCGACATGGTGTTGGGCCTGTCGTCCGGCGACGGTGGCGATGATGCGCTTTATGATCAGGCGGTGGCCATCGTGGCCAAGGATCGCAAGTGTTCCACGTCCTACATCCAGCGCAAGCTGGGCATCGGCTACAACAAGGCCGCGCGTCTGGTCGAGCAGATGGAGGAAGAGGGCGTCGTGACCTCGGCCAACCACGTTGGCAAGCGCGAGATCCTGATCCCGGAATCGTAAGGCTGGCACTGCGTTCGGGCGAACTTCGCCCGGCGCCTGTCAAAGATCGCCGTCCGATGCCTGCGGCGCGTCGTCGGCGAATTCGGGGAAACCGTGGTTGGCGATGGACTCGGTTCCGTCAACAATTGCGACCAGAAGCTCGGCCTGACGCAAGGCGGCTGCAAGCGCCATGTCGAATCGCAACCCCTGCGCGGCGCCGGCCTGCAGCCGGCTGGCCTTGGCATCGTCTGACAGCCGCGACCACCGATCATCGGCTTCAAGCAGCGACAGCAGCAGGGGGATCAGATCCCTTATGCGGCCTTCCAGCGTTTCCGGCAGCCCAACACCGGCACCAAAATTCAGCTTTACCGTGCGATCGCGCACTTCGACTGATACATCCGACGGACTGTTCACAAACACCTCACGCACCCTCACACGCTGGACACGGGGCCCGCCGGGGTGGCAGCCGGGCCGAAATCCTGCATGGCAACCTTCCAACAAGTCCAAGGTCCACGCATCAAAAATCTGACGCTCTACATGGGCATCCGCATCACGGGGCCCGCTGCCCAAGCAGTTTGGCAATCTCCCGGATCATATCTTCGGACGCGGCTGTCGGGGCGGGCTTGTCCTGACGTTCGATCATCCGGCGCCAGACGGTGTTGAACTCCAGCAATTTGGCAACGATCTCGGCCACGAAAGGCGCGGCAATCCCGCCGGTATCCAGCGTTCGTGCACATCGGGCCAGAAGGTTGTCGATCATGTCACCATTGCTGACCCAGAAGGTGATCATGCCATCGAAAAGCGGCCCCCCCCGTCCGAACTGGATCTCGGGTTTGCCTGGAAGGTTCGGCTGGAACAGTCGCCGTTCGGACTCTGCAAGTTTGACGGTATTGGCCAGGAGCGACCCGGCCATTGCCGTGGCCCGCACTTCGGCATTGTCTGACACGTCCATGAACGTATCGCAGACCGAGGTCAGCCAGCGAATGTTCAGCTCGCCCGCAAGGGCAGCTCCGTGTTCGGTCACGATCCGGTGAAAGATCTTCCGGGCGGCAGCATCGTCCATGTCGCGCCGCAGAACGACGATCACGCAGGCCAGCAGATGGGCCAGCCGTGGCCGGCCATGAAACTCGGGCTCAAGCTGGTTGAAATGTTCGGTCAGGTCACGGGCGCGCCCGGCCCAGGTCTTGCCGGGTCCGGCCGTCACCGTCTCGACCAGGAAGCAGGACAGGTCTGCATTCGGATCGGGCAGCCGGTCGCGCGCGGCCACGGTCTTTCCCTTCAGATGAAACCGCAGCGTTGGCCAAGGGTCTTCGGATAGGGGTTCAAGCGCTTCGGGCACGGTGTCGGTCGGGAAGGCATAGCCCAGTTGTTCGAAATCGCGCTGGTAATTGTGGGCGATCCGCTCCAGATCCCGCGGTGTCAGGTCGCTTTGCCGCAGTTTCCTGTCCTCGCCACGGCTGGCCCCGACATGAGGAAGCTGGATCGACATCCCAAGCTCATCACAGAACTTCCTGAACTCCTCGTCCAGATTTTCAAACCGCAACAGCGTGTCGGCGTGCTGAATACAGTTGAACGGGTGGGTCTGCGGCAGGAGATGGTGCTTGAGGTTGGCAAGTTCGTTGCTGACGCGACGGTCAAACGGGATCGCAGGATCTTCAAGCACATCCAGCGCCTGTTCGGCAGTAAGGTCGGGCAGTTGCCCCGTAGCGTAATAGCCTTCAATATCGGTACGCCCGAAGCGGAACATGTTGATGGTCGACAGGAACCGCGACACCGGATTGCGTGTCACCGCAAGGCTTCGAACCTTCGGCCAGTCATGCGGAATATACCCGCCGGCCCAGTCCTGACGGTTCCTGAGCGCCGCGCGGATCGAGGTGCCCCCGGTCTTGTGGATATGAATGAAGATAAGATCGGGCTGTCGATACAGGAAATTTGTCATGGCAACCTTCGCTTGGGACAAAGAGGGTGCAAGCGGTGCTCCTTGTCTTGCTGAATGGATCGAGTAACCGGCATCATCCTTGCCCGCCCCTACTGGCCGGCGCGGACGTGGCGTGAACGAAGTCTGCGCTGAACCGCGTCTTCAGGAAGGCAACCTGATCGGCCAGCATGTCTGCCAACGTGTCACGAATGTGCTGCGGCACCTCAACCGTTGGCCCGCGATAGATCTTTTCCTCGGATCGCGGATAGTCGGCTGCGGGCAGACCGCAGAAGGATTCGACACGCCGCAGGAACCCGATTGGGTCTGTCGCGATCATGCCATAGGGCAGGAAAAGAAAGTTCTCCTGCGGGAACACGCTTTCCCATCGTGGAATATGGCTAAGGTAATTGCCCCGATCCCGAAGATCGGGGTGGTCAAGGAATTCGGCCCAATCCTCGGGGGCTTCGGGCACTCTCTTGCGGCGGCCCATGTACATTCGCATCTGTGACAGCGCGCGGTCCACCGGATCGCGGATGATGTAGATCATCTTCAGATCAGGACCAAGCACGTCGCGGACGAACTCCACACCTTCCGGCGGAAGCGAGGAATACTCTGGGGTGATGTCAATGCCGACCCGGGATTTGGGGCAGGGCTTGAAGACCTGCCGATACCATCTGCGCGTCAGCAGCGGCGGTTCGGAAATCGTTTCCAGATACGCCAGCATGTCAGTGTCTTCGGCCAGCGCGGCGTTTTCCCGGGCAATGCGCAGGCCCCGCTTCACATGCCCACCCGTCCAGCGGCGGTGATCCGCGATGAACTTGTGATCGAAGAAATGCAGTTCCTTGAACGGTGGCAGCCAGGCGCCCGGATTGGACTTCAGGTTTTCGTGCAGCCACGATGTCCCGGCCTTTTGCGCGCCAATACCCAGGACATTCGGTAAAACCATGATACTCGCCAACATACGGAAACAGCCCCGAATGTGAGGCTCCGCCTAATATGCGATGGATCAAAGACGGTGCAAGAGATATTGACCGCCCGCATATTGCCGTGACCGCGCGGAATTCAGGCCGCAGGAATCTGGAACACCGTCTGTCGCAAGTGTCGACATGTTCCGAATTTGCCGTGTAACCTGTTGAAATCACGCCCTGCGATCAGTGTCTTGTCCGGCCCATGTTCCAAAGGCCCGGCGGGTGCGCCCTGATCCGGCCAACAGCCCCCGACCGTTCTTGCGAATCCCGGCTCGCCCGCCTATATCAGCGGACGAGAGGTTGGCGCGGGCGAGCGCCTCGCCAACCCGGTCAGGTCCGGAAGGAAGCAGCCGTAACGAGACCCGCTTGGGTCGCTGTCCAGCCTCTCACCTTGGTTCACTCTGGCTGAAAAGGGGATGTGTATGCCGATTGCCGTCACCCTCGGGGCTGTGCCCCGCGCCTGATCGCGTGTGCCTGCCGCTGGCGGCCCACGCTCCCTGCGTGATTGCCAGAGGACAGAACCTTGTCTTTCCATTCTCTTGCCGGCCTTGGATGGTCGGCCCGTTTTGCCCGTCAACTGACGGGTGATGAAACTCCGGCGCGCATCAGCGCCATCCACCGCGATCGGATTGAGGCGCTTTCACCCCAAGGTCCGCTGACCCTGCGCTGCGCCGACACAGGCCTGTTGGCCGTGGGCGATTGGGTCGTACATGACGGCGCCCGCGTCACCCGCTGCCTGGACCGCGCCACCGCCGTTCATCGCCGCGCCGCGGGCCAGCCCGCGCACGACCAGTTGATCGCGGCCAATGTCGATACGCTGGCCATCGTCACCAGTTGCAACGCCGATTTCAACGCTGCACGGCTTGAGCGGTATCTGGCCGTGGCGCTGGCCGCGGGGGCGCTGCCGCTGGTGGTGTTGACCAAAGCCGATCTGGTGCCTGATGCCGAAAGCTGGCGTCGGCAGGCGGAACGCCTGTCGCCGCTGCTGACCGCTCTGGCGGTGGATGCCACCGATCCCGAGGACGTGGCCCGTCTGGCGCCCTGGTGCCGTGACGGGCAGACGCTGGCGCTGGTGGGGTCCAGTGGCGTGGGCAAGACCACGCTGCAGAACGCCCTGACCGGCGATGCGGCGGCGACGCAAGGCATCCGTGAAGATGATGCGAAAGGGCGGCACACCACCACCGCCCGCGCGCTGCGGCCCACCCGCTTTGGCGGCTGGCTGATCGACACGCCCGGTATGCGCGAACTGGGGCTGGCGGGTGCGGCCGAGGGCATTGACACGTTGTTCGAGGACGTGGCCGATCTGGCCGCCCGCTGCCGCTTTGCCGATTGCCGGCACGAGGCCGAGCCGGGCTGCGCGGTGCAGGCGGCCCTTGCCGAAGGCCGGCTGGACCCGGGCCGGCTGGCCCGCTGGGAAAAGCTGAAGCGCGAGGATCGTCACAACAGCGAATCCCTGCACCAGGCGCATGACCGGCAGCGGCGCACCGACCGGCTGTATGACCAGGGGCGGGCGCGGTCGGCGGCCAAGCGTCGGGGGTGGGACTGACAAGACCGGGCGAAGGTCTGCCTTGGCGGTGGACCTTCGCCCCCCCGCGCCCTAGTCTGGCGCCGAGTCACGAGAGGCCCCATGACCGACGCCGCAGACACCGCCCAAGGGCAAGCCTATCAGGTTTTGGCCCGCAAATACCGGCCCGAGACCTTTGCCGATCTGGTTGGCCAGGAGGCTATGGTGCGCACCCTGAAGAACGCCTTCGCAGCCGACCGGATTGCGCAGGCCTTCATCATGACGGGCATTCGCGGCACGGGCAAAACCACCACGGCGCGGATCATTGCCAAGGGGCTGAACTGCATTGGACCCGATGGCAAGGGCGGCCCCACCACCGAACCCTGCGGCCAGTGCGAACCCTGCCGCGCCATTGCCGAAGGCCGGCACGTCGATGTGATGGAGATGGACGCCGCCAGCCGCACCGGCGTGGGCGACATCCGCGAGATCATCGACAGTGTGCACTACCGGGCCGCCAGCGCCCGCTACAAGATCTATATCATCGACGAAGTTCACATGCTGTCGACCAGCGCCTTCAACGCGCTGCTGAAGACGCTTGAGGAACCCCCCGCACATGTGAAGTTCATCTTCGCCACCACCGAAATCCGCAAGGTGCCGGTCACGGTGCTGTCGCGCTGCCAGCGGTTCGACCTGCGCCGGATCGAGCCCGAGGTGATGATCGCGCTGCTGCGCCGGATCGCCGGGGCCGAAGGCGCACAGATCAGCGACGAGGCGCTGGCGCTGATCACCCGCGCTGCCGAAGGGTCTGCCCGTGATGCGACCAGCCTGCTGGACCAGGCGATCAGCCATGGCGCGGGCGAAACCACGGCCGAACAGGTGCGCGCCATGCTGGGTCTGGCCGACCGGGGCCGCACGCTGGACCTGTTCGATCTGGTGATGAAGGGCGATGCGGCGGCGGCCCTGTCGGAACTGTCGGGGCAATATGCCGCCGGGGCCGACCCGATGGTCGTGCTGCGCGATCTGGCCGAGATCACCCATTGGATCAGCGTGATCAAGATCACCCCCGAAGCGGCGGATGATCCGACGGTGCCGCCCGACGAACGGTCGCGCGGGCTGGACATGGCATCGCGGCTGCCGATGCGGGCCCTGAGCCGGATGTGGCAGATGCTGCTGAAGGCGATCGAAGAGGTGGGGCTGGCCCCGAATGCCATGATGGCCGCCGAAATGGCGGTGATCCGGCTGACGCATGTGGCTGATCTGCCCGATCCCGAGACGCTGGTGAAGAAACTGACCGACGGGCCGCGCCCGCCTTCGGGCGGGGCGCCTGCGGGCGGCGGAGGAGGGGGCGGCGGCACTGTCCATGCGCCGATGATGCGGGCGCCCATGGCGCCGGCCCGCGGGCCGACCATGACCGCAGTCGCGCCGGCGCTGGCGGTCGGGCAGGAGGTGGTTTGCGCCACGTTCGAGGCCGTGGTCGACCTGATCCGCGAAAAGCGCGACATGACCCTGCTGGTCGAGGTTGAGGATGGCGTGCGGCTGGTGCGCTATTGCCCCGGCCGGATCGAGTTTGAACCGGCCCCGGGCGCCCGCCCTGACCTTGCCGCGCGGCTGAGCCAGCGGTTGCAAGCCTGGACCGGCAGCCGCTGGGGCGTGTCGGTGGTGGCGTCGGGCGGGGCGCCGACGCTGGCCGAACAGCGCGACCGTGACCGGATCGCTGCCCGCGCCGAGGCGATGGAAAATCCGCTGGTGCAGGCGGTTCTGGCCGCGTTCCCCGAGGCAAAGATCACCGAGATCCGCACGCCCGAGGCGCTGGCCGCCCGCGCCGCCGAAGAGGCGCTTCCCGAAGCCGAGCCCGAAGTGGACGACGACTGGGACCCGTTCGAGGAATGACCGCCGTGGCAATCCGCCGCGCCGGCCCGGACGATGCGGCGGCGGTGGCCGCGCTGAATGCCCATGTGCAGGGCTGGCACGCCGCGCACTACCCCGAAGCGTTCTTTCCGCAGCCCGATCCGGCGGCGCTCACGGCGCATTTCGCGGGCCGGCTGTCCGAACCGGGCGTGACCTGCCTGCTGGCCGGTGATCCGGCTGCCGGTTATGCGCTGTGTTCGCTGCAAGAGCGCGGTCTTTCGGTGTTTTCCCCGCCGGTTCGGCGGCTGATGATCGAGCATGTCGCCGTTGCGCCGCAAGTCCGGCGGCGGGGCATCGGTGCGGCGCTGCTGGCCGAGGCGCGGGCTTTGGCCTGCGCGCTTGGGGTGGACGAGATCCTGCTCGACACCTGGGAGGGCAACCACGCGGCACATGCCTTCTTTGAAGCGCAAGGCTTTGCCCTTCGCCGGATGCTTTACCGCGCAACGCCCTGAGCTGTGCTTGCGCGCGCGGGCGCGGAACCGTATCTCAGGAGAAACCCCAGGCTGGAGGAAGCACATGTTCAAGGGTCTTGGCGCATTGGGCGATATGGCGGGCATGATGAAAAAGGCCCAGGAAATGCAGACCCGCATGGCCGAGTTGCAGGATGCCATGGCCCGCACCGTGGTGCTGGGCGAAGCGGGGGGCGGTCTGGTCAAGGCGCGTGTCACCGCCAAGGGCGAAGTGACCGGGCTGGACATCGACCCGTCGATCCTGCTCGCCTCGGAAAAGGAAGTGGTCGAAGACCTGATCGTTGCGGCGATCAAGGATGGTCAGGCCCGTGGCGCGGCGAAGAACGCCGAGGAAATGTGCAAGATGACCGAAAGCCTGGGTCTGCCGACCGACATGAAACTGCCGTTCTGAGACCGGCATGGCAGACGACGCCGGGATCGAGGGTCTGATCGAACTGATGTCCCGGCTGCCGGGTCTTGGCCCCCGGTCTGCCCGGCGGGCGGTGCTGATGCTGTTGAAGAAACGGGGGCAGTTGATGGCCCCCCTGGCGCAGGCCATGGCGCAGGTGGCGCTGACCGCGAAAGATTGCCACATCTGCGGCAATATCGGCACCGCGGACCTGTGCCCGATCTGCGCCGACCCGGCCCGCGCCAATGGCGAGGTTTGCGTGGTGGAGGACGTGGCCGACCTCTGGGCGCTGGAGCGGGCAGGTGTGTTCCGCGGGCGCTATCACGTTCTGGGCGGCCTTCTGTCGGCGCTGGATGCCGTGGGCCCCGAGGAACTGGGAATACCCCGGCTGGCTCGCCGCGTGGCGGATGACGGCGTCCGCGAGGTGATTCTGGCGCTGAACGCCACCGTCGATGGCCAGACGACGGCGCATTACATCGCCGATGCGCTGGCCCCGACCGGGGTGCAGCTTTCGTCGCTGGCGCAGGGTGTGCCGGTGGGCGGCGAGCTGGATTATCTGGATGACGGCACCCTTGGCGCGGCGCTGCGCGCCCGTCGGCGGGTCTGACACCACCCGCCGGGCTGCGGATTGCAATCGCCGCCCCCTCGGCTTATTTCCTTGGCACCTGCGCGACCGACCCCGGAAGGACCGGCATGAACTGGATCACGAACTACGTCCGCCCGAAGATCAATTCGCTCTTCTCGCGGCGCGAAGTGCCCGAGAACCTTTGGACCAAGTGCCCTGAATGTGGAACGATGCTGTTCCACCGGGAACTGGCGGCCAATCTCAACGTCTGTTCGGCCTGTGACCACCACATGACGATGGGCGCGCGCGAACGCATGATGTCGCTGTTCGACGGCGGCATCTTCTCGGAAATCAAGGTGCCGGACCCTGTGGTCGATCCGCTGGGGTTCCGTGACCAGAAGAAATATTCGGACCGGATGAAGGCCGCGCAAAAGGCCAGCGGCGCCAAGGATGCCATGCTGGTGGCCGAGGGCGAGATCGCCCGCACCCCGGTGGTGGCCGCCGTGCAGGATTTCAGCTTCATGGCCGGGTCGATGGGCATGTATGTCGGCAATGCCATCATTGCCGCCGCCGAACATGCGGTAAAGACCAAGAAGCCGCTGGTGCTGTTTTCGGCCAGCGGTGGCGCGCGGATGCAGGAAGGCATGTTGTCGCTGATGCAGATGCCCCGCACCACGGTGGCGGTGCAACTGCTGAAAGAGGCGGGTCTGCCCTATATCATGGTGCTGACCCATCCGACGACGGGCGGGGTGACGGCCAGCTATGCCATGCTGGGCGACATCCAGATTGCCGAACCGAATGCGCAGATCGGCTTTGCCGGGGCGCGGGTGATCGAACAGACCATCCGCGAAAAGCTGCCCGAAGGGTTCCAGCGCGCGGAATACCTGCTGGATCACGGAATGCTGGACCGGGTGGTTCACCGCAAGAACCTGCGGGAAGAGCTGGCGACGATGATCCGGATGCTGATGTCGCTGCCGCCGCCGATCAAGGGCGATCTGGCCCCACCGCCCCCGCCGCCCGAACCCGAACCCACTCCGGCGGAGAGCGAAGGGTGACCTTGCCACAGGGCTCGGACGCCATTCTTGAACGGTTGATGACCCTGCATCCCAAGGTCATCGACCTGACGCTGGACCGGGTGCATCGCCTGCTGGCGGCGCTGGATCACCCCGAACGCCGCTTGCCGCCGGTGATTCACATCGCGGGCACCAATGGCAAGGGCAGCACGCAGGCGATGATCCGCGCCGGGCTTGAGGCCGGCGGCGACCGTGTTCACGCCTATACCTCGCCGCATCTGGCGCGGTTCCACGAACGCATCCGGCTGGCGGGCGAGCTGATCAGCGAATCCGCGCTGACGGCGCTGCTGGATGAATGTGCTGCCGCCAATGGCGGCGAAGGCATCACCTTCTTCGAGATCACCACCTGCGCGGCGTTCCTGGCCTTTGCCCGGACGCCGGCGAAATGGACCCTGCTTGAGGTGGGGCTTGGTGGGCGGCTGGATGCGACGAATGTGGTCGACAAACCTGCGCTGACCATCATCACCCCGGTGTCGATCGACCATCAGCAATATCTGGGTGAAACCCTGCCCGAGATTGCCGGCGAAAAGGCTGGCATCCTGAAACGCGGCGTGCCCTGTGTGGTGGGCCCGCAGGCGCCCGAGGGGCTGGCCGTGATCGAGGCCAAGGCCGCCCGTCTGGGTGTGCCACTGTTCGCGCATGGCCAGCACTGGCAGGCGTGGGAAGAACGCGGTCGCCTGATCTATCAGGATGAGAACGGCCTGCTTGACCTGCCGCTGCCCAATCTGCCGGGGCCGCACCAGATTCAGAACGCCGGCGCGGCGGTGGCCGCGCTGCGGTTGCTTGGCCGGGATGAGGCCGCCTGCGAAGCCGCCGTCAGCCGCGCCGTCTGGCCCGCCCGGATGCAGCGCCTGCGCCGGGGGCCGCTGGTCGATCTGGCGCCGCAGGTGGAACTGTGGCTGGACGGCGGGCACAACCCCGCCGGAGGAGAGGCCGTCGCCGCCACCCTGGCCCGGATGCCTGCACGCCCGACGTGGCTGATATGCGGGATGCTGAACACCAAGGACGTGCGCGGCTACATGCGACCGCTGTCGCCGCATGTTACCCGGCTATACGCCGTGTCGATCCCGGGCGAGGCGAACACGCTGCCGGCCGAAACCACCCGCGATGCCGCCCGCGACGCCGGCATGGCGGCCGAAGCCGCCCCCTCGGTTGCGGCGGCGCTGGCGGCCATTGCGGCAGAGCAGCCCGACGCCCGCGTCCTGATCTGCGGCTCGCTGTATCTGGCCGGGCAGGTGCTCAAGGAAAACGGCTGATCCAGGTCTTGACCCCGGACGGGAGCCTGCCTTGTCCGCGCCGGCGACCTGTCATTTCAGAATGACAGGGTTTATCTATGGCCAAATGCTTGCAGATTCCCGGAAAGGCTGACCCTCCCGCCTTTCATTTTGGGCCTGCGAGGGTGTTTTCCGTTCCAAAATACAACATTTCGCGCACCCCCAATTGTTGGCGCCAGTCGCAAAGAACATCTTGTGACAATCGCGCCAATATGCCGATATTTTTGTGAAATTTCAGTCGACGCACGGCCGGTCTTTGGCAAAGCTTTATCCACGGCGCGAAGTTTGTGGAGTATCGAGGGAGCCGCCTTAGCGCAGCCGGTATTTGTGAATCGTTGGCCTGTGGTGGTTTATGGTAGTTGGTAATCTTGCGGCACGCCTCACACCCGCGGGTCCTGCCCTATTTTCCCCGCACACGGTTCGATCTGCAGCACCAGATCAAACCGTGTGCGCACAGGTCATGGCCCCAGGCCGGCGTTCAGGGCATCACTCCTGCCCGGTTTGGGCCGGTTGCCACATCCGGCCGGTTGACCTTCACACAATTGATGTTTCGTCGCCTCTCGGCTTGGCCTGTCGTGCTTTCCCGCCAGGCCTGTCGGTGATGCCAAACCGCCCTGACGCCGCCGCATAGCAGCGCCCTGAGCCCGTCTGCGAACAACCAGAAAACCGAATAGCTAGAAAGTGAGCCTCTTGATGGCGATCTATACTGTTGTGTCGACAATAACCGGTCCGGATCAGATCGTTCAGGGAACCATCGTTGTCGAAGAGGGCTCGACCTATATCATTGATCCTGGCGTGTCGGCACCGATCAGTTTTGTAGCCCCCGCAGGCAGCCCCGGCACCGTGAGCTACACGATCGCGATCCAGAGCCAGAATCTGGCGGCTGGTAGCGGGTCGGGTTCCTATCCGATCACGTTGGGGGATTCGACTTCGCCTACGGTGGTGGTAGGGCCAAACCTCGATGCCACGACCTACCCATTTGTCAGCGACGGGGTCGATGGCGTTCATTACCAGATTGCCGAAGCCTCCACGGTTGCCGACCTGCCGCTTGGTGATGGGGACAACGGTCAGCACAACATCATTCAGATTGCCAATAGCGTGTTTGTCACAGGAGATATCTCTCCGGGCAATGGCGACACGGAACTTGATGTTGGCGATTACGTCAATTTCCTTGAGGTCGTCGACTTCGGATCGGGGCAGTTGACTGGCACGTTCGGTGCGGGTGCCAGTTTCCGCCTCGGGCTGGTGGCAAGCGGCGCTGGCGACAAGATCATCACCTTCGGCCCGGAGGTGGAGTTCCAGGGCGCGGGACTTGTGCTGGACGTACCGCCGGGCGGCGGCCTTGCTGATGTCACCTTCACCTCGGATTCGGTATCCACCGGCGATGTCGTGCGGATCGTGGCAGACAATGTCACGGTGGATTTCGGCTCGCAGGTCTCATTCGGCTCTGATCTGGAAATCGGTCGGGCTGGGGGCGCGACCAGCGTGATCGGTGCGGACTTCGTCAATTTCGCGCTGTCAGCCGAATTCTATGGAGATCAGCTGAGTATATCTCTTGGAGATTATCATAGTGTCGGTGGGAATTTCATTATTGATGGAGGTAACGTAGATCTTTCATTGGGAAATTATGGATACTTCGCTGGTGGAGGCGGAGCCTATGCCGGTGTATTCGATCTGAATGCCGATCAGCTCTTGATGAGTGTCGGCGCCGAATCCACCTTTGCGGGACCTGTTTCGATCAACAGCACGACCAGCAACATCACGATCGGGAACACAGTGATGTTCCAGTCGCCGGTCGAAATTTTCGGCGATAATATCAACGTCAACATGATTTCTGAAGCGCAATTCGATCAGAATCTACAGATCGGGACTGTCGATTCAAGTAATGTCACGCTGAATATCGGGATCGAAACTTTCGTTGGCGGAAATCTGCTTGTTCTGGGCGATGTTGTTGATGTCGTGACGGACACCTATTTTTCTTG
Source organism: Pseudogemmobacter blasticus (assembly GCF_003071405.1). NCBI lineage: Bacteria > Pseudomonadati > Pseudomonadota > Alphaproteobacteria > Rhodobacterales > Paracoccaceae > Pseudogemmobacter > Pseudogemmobacter blasticus. The sequence goes on from NZ_CP020470.1 coordinate 2,371,722, forward strand.
TGCCGGCGACGTAACGTTTGGTCAGGACGGCGGACAGACGACCGTGACGGTCGGCGATGGCTTCAAGACCGAAAGTTCCGTGCATGTTCTGGGCGAAACGGTCGAGTTCACCGCCTTGGGTTTTATGGAAGCGGCGCAGACCGGGCAGTTTGGTACAGCCACAACCCTGCAATCAACCGTCACGATCGGAGCGGGAAGCGCTTTCAACAGTCTGGATGTCAGCGGCGAAACGATGAGCTTCGTCGGTGGAAATAACTTGATGGTCTACACCAATGCCAATTTCGGGCATGTGAACGGAACCAGCAATGTTCTGCTCGGGGACAACACACATATCTATCAGGATGCTACATTTGGTGCGTCAGGCCAGAATGCGATCGTGACAATAGGCAACGGTGCGAAGATTGACGGAACCGTCAACCTTGGAAGCACTGCGGGCTGCAACATAGATTTTTCTGCCGGGAACGGGTTCATATTCGGCACAATTCTTGCGGCAGACGAAAGCACGACCTTGAACCTTGGCTACGGTTGGGAATCTACGGGTGGCCTGATCTCACTTGGCCAAGGGGATGACTCGGCGACACTTGTTGTCATCGCCGATATGGGCCCTGTGAATGGCGTTGATCTGCTGGGAGGAGAGAATGCCGGCGATCTGGATACCCTTCAACTCACCTTCGAAAACGATGCGGCCCTGCAGGATTTTGTAGCTGCGGCTCTGGCGGCGGGGTGGACGCAGAATCCCGACGGTTCGCTGAATCCGCAGGATGCGGCCGGCAACAACCTGCCGCTAAGCTGGAGTAATCTTTATATCTCTGAGTGGGAGTCGGTCCAGGTAAGCGTGATCTGTTTCGCGTCCGGAACAGCCATCAAGACCCGGGCAGGAGAGACGCCTGTCGAGAAGCTGCGCCCCGGATCGGCTGTTCTGACGCTTGATGACGGTTATCAGGTGATCCGATGGATCGGGTCGCGTCGGCTGTCGGCCGAGGAGCTTGAGACCTATCCGCATTTGCGCCCGATCCGGATTCGCGCCGGGGCATTGGGCATCAATCAGCCTGAGCAAGATCTGATGGTCTCCCCTCAGCACCGGATCTTTGTTCGGTCAAAAGTGGCGGAGCGAATGTTCGGCGCCGAAGAGGTTCTGGTGGCAGCCAAGTCCCTTCTGACGATCGATGGGGTCGAGGTTGTTGAGGAGGCTGCGGCGGTGACATACTGGCACTTTCTTTTCGACAAGCATCAGGTGGTCTATGCAAACGGTGCGGCGTCCGAGAGCCTTTTCACGGGACCTGAGGCATTGAAATCGGTTACGCCCGAGGCTCGGTCTGAGATCCTCGCGATCTTCCCTTCGCTTCAGGGCGAAACAGCGGGCAATCCGCTACCCGCCCGCCCGCTTGTCCCCGGCCGTCTGGCGCGCCGTCTGGCCGAGCGTGTCTCGAGAAATGGCAGATGCCTGGTCGCGTAGTGCTTCCTTTTGGGGGCGGTCGCGATTGCCGGCGGAGAAGGTAAAACGGCGCTTCAAGGTGCTAGCATCGGTTGCCGCCCGATAGCTTTAACTTGCTATCGGGTGCGGTAACCTATTCCAACCGTAAGCGGGAAGCTGAGGCCGTTCAGGTCCGGTAGTTCCAGGGCATGAGGGCGTCTATTTCGGCGCTCGGCCATTGTTTGGCGATGCGCTCGAGGGTCTGGGCCAGCCAGGCAGTTGGATCGACGTTGTTCATCCTGCATGTCTGCAGAAGGGTGGCGATGGTGGCCCATGTGCGGCCACCGCCGTCCGATCCGGCGAAGAGGCTGTTCTTGCGGGTGATGGTCTGTGGCCTGATGGCGCGCTCGACGATGTTGGAGTCGAGCTCGATCAGGCCGTCGGTCAGGAAGCGCTCGAGGATGTCGCGCCGGGCGATGGCGTAGCGGATGGCCTCGGCCAGCTTCGACTTGCCCGATATGCGTGGCAGGGTCTGCTGCCAGAGAGTGAACAGCTCGGCGACGATGGGGGCCGAGATGGCCTGCCGCGCGGCCGCACGCGCTGCCGGGCTTTGGCCGCGCACCTCGGCCTCGAGCTTCCAGAGTTCGGCCATGCGCTCGACCGTGGTGGTGGCGACTTGGCTGTCCCCGGCGGTATGGAGTTCATAGAAGCGCCGCCGGCTATGGGCCCAGCATCCAGCGAGGCGTGGGCCGTCATTGCCTCCGTCCTTGCGGACGAGCTGGTTGTAGGCGGCATAGCCGTCGACCTGAAGGATGCCGCCATAGCAGCCGAGATGTCGACGAACACATTGGCCGGATCGGCTGTCCTCGAAGCGATAGGCCACCATGGGCGGCCCGCTGCCGTCGAAGGTGCTGTCGTCACGGGCATAGGCCCAGAGCCAGGCCTTCTTCACCGCGCCTGTGCCGGGCGCGAGGGTCGGAAGGCTGGTCTCATCGGCGAAGACGCGCGGGCCCTTCAGGATTTCACCCAGCACATGCGCGGCGAGGATCTCCAGCTCAAACCCGACCCGGCCCATCCACTGCGCCATCAGCCTCCGGTCGATCTCCACTCCGTCGCGGGCATAGATCCCCTCCTGCCGGAACAGCGGCAGGCCGTCTGCATATTTGGAGACCGCGATCTGGGCCAGGAGTGCCTCGGTTGGCAGGCCGCTTTCGATGATATGGGCCGGAGCAAGCGCCTGGATGACGCCATCCGCGTCCTTGAATGCGTATTTCGGGCGGCGGGTCACGATGACACGGAACCTGGCCGGGATGACATCCAGCCGCTCCGAGACGTCTTCGCCGATCAGCACCTTCTCTCGGCCCGCGTGTTCCGGCCGGACCTGGGGCTCGATCACCACCTCCACCCGCTCGAGATGGGGCGGAAAGCCCTTGCGCGGCCGAGGCGCCCGCATCTCGCCCGAGGCCCGGCCTTTGCCAACCTGCGCCCGTAGGGCGGCAATGCCGGTCTCGATCTCCTCGAAGACGAAGGATTGCTGTGCCTCCTCGTCAGCACTGAGCGCAGGGGCGCCCAGCTTCTCTGAGCGCCGCCCGAACCGGGCGCGATCATAGGCCTTCAGGATCTGCATCAGCCGCTTGATCCGCGCGTCGGCATCGAGACCGCGTGCCTTCAGAGCCGCATTCTCATCCTCCAGCGCCGATGTCTTCTCCGCCATGGCGCGGACCATGGCCTTGAGCAGGTCCATGTCGTCCGGAAGGGAAAGATCATCGGTCCGCATACCGCAAAGGATAGCACATCCCGCTTGGGCATGCCTCGGCTGATCGACATTCCGGGCCGGGGTGATTCACTTTGCAGCTGGCCGATTAGCCAGCAAATACAGGGGCTTTCACCGCCGCGGGCCGCACCCGTTTCCAGTCCAGCCCCTCAAGCAGCGCCGCGAGCTGGGCGTGGTTGAGCTGCACCCGGACAGGCCCGATCCGCGGCCAGCAGAACGAGGACTTCTCCAGCCGCTTCGCAAACAGGCACACCCCGCTGCCATCCCACCAGACGATCTTCACCCGGTCTGCCCGCTTCGCCCGGAACAGGTAAAGCGCGCCGCTGAACGGATCGTGGCCTCCATCGCGCACTAGCGACAGCAGGCTGTCCGGGCCCTTGCGGAAGTCCACGGGCTGGCTCGCCAGATAGACCTTCACGCCCGACGGCATCATGTCGCGCGCACCGCACTCAGGATCCGGCGCAGCGCAGCATCGCTGACGTCGGCACCGACGCGGATCAACACCTCACCGACCACGATCTCCACCATGGGTATTGGCGTGCCCGCCGAGATGTCCGCGTCCTGCTTCTTGAGAAAGGCCTTGCGCCAGCCGAACAACTGCGGCGGCGAAATCCCTAGGCGGTGGGCAAGCGCAGAAACGTTCACGCCCGGCTCCAGCGCCGCCGCGACCGCTTGCGCCTTGAAATCATCCGACCACCGGCGGCGCTCCCCGACCGGTGCTCCGTCAAAACGCTCAATGACAGCCTCGACCAACTGTAAGCTACCAGTCGCAGGCATAGGCGTAGAACTAGTCGTAGACATGGAACCTCGGCGTCAGACCAACGCCAACAGCCTATCCCAGACCAGCCACGCCGCTAACCCACGGGGTCTCCTTGTCGCTTACTTCCAACATACGGCTTGGTTGCTCCGACCGTCGGAAGCCCGACGTTCATGCGGCCCACATATGGCTGTGCAAACAGAACCTGTTAGGCCGTGCCCATCAGCCCGGTGGCCACGACTGACCGAGCCTTCCGCCCGCGATAGACGGCGGGCCGTATTCAGCTTCTGATTCACCGCTTGCCAAACGCGTATCAGCGCGACCCTCAGGGGTGGGATGCGCGTGCCTTGCGAACATAGTCCAGCATCGCTAGCAACTCATCGTTGTTGGGTGTTACATCCACTGCCCGCGCTGCATAGCGCTCTGCCTCGGCCCATTTGCCAACCTGGGTCAGCATTTTTGCGTAGCGCGCCTGAAGTGGCGGGCGCTGATCCCGTGGCGTTCTTGCGGCGGCTTCGCGCGCGAAGGGCAGAGCTGCTTCAATATCACCCTTTGCGACAAGCAGCTTGGACATCAACTGGTTCAGCACACGATGAGAGGGCGTCTTGGCAAGACCCTCCTTCAGAACGCGCATCGCGTCCTCCTGCTGACGTTCGGCGATCAGATGGCGCGCCATGCCCGCCGAAAAGCCCGGGTCGGCGGGATAGTTCGCCAGCGCCTTTGTCAGTAAAGCGCCGACACGGGCCTGGTCGCGCTCACGCTGAGCCCGTGTAATGGCGTGTTCAAAGTAACGCCGCGCGGTTGCCCCCATCGCGCTCAGCTTTTCTTCGAGGGCAAGGGTGTCTTCAGGTCTTCCGAAGCGGCTTTCGATCTGCAGAAGATGAACCAGCCCACCTTCGACATCACTGTTGGCCAGAACCGCACGGATATTGGCCAAGGCCTCGGCTGCCTGCGGGTTCCGGTCGTCATAGCCGAAATTCGACGGCCAATCATTGGGCGCCTTGACGAACAGAAGCGCGTCCGGCGTCCGCTCGATGGTATGAATCTGGGTCGCAAGTTCATCAACGGCAACATCGGGGAAATGCACGCGCATCTCACGATGGTCGACCTCGACAAACCGCCGTTGGGCAAACTGCATGATCAGGCTGTCGGCAGCCAGATCGCGGGCAGGATTGGTTGCGCTGACCACCAGAACACCGCCATCGGCGCGCAGGGCGCCGATCTGCGATCTGAGGATTTCCTCACTGACCTTGGTTTGGCGACTTGAACCGCTGCTTTTCTTGCCCGGCTTTGGGCTGTCCAGTTGGGCGACGATCAGATCCAGCTCCGCCAGCTTGCCTTGCCCCCAGTCGGCAGACCAGTCCGACTGGACGATTTCAACATCTCGCCCCGCAAAGGGTGCGGGCAGTTTGGCCCCGCCGACCAGCGCCACCTTGACGGGGCGATCAACAATCCCTTCGCCGGCCCGCAACAAATGGGGGCTGACGTCAAGTTCGCGCTTGGCGCCCGAAGCCAGGGACTTGTGAATGACGATCATGTTGTGAAACCGCTCGATCGAGGCGATTTCATCGAAAATCCCGTCGCGTGCGCCGCTGAGCTGGGTCATCGCCTGGGCGAAAAGTCCAACGCTGTTCGGCTGGGTCAGTTCCAGCGATCCGCCGAAGCGCGGGAAGAAGGAGGTTTGCACATCTTCGATCAGATAGATGCCGCCAGGAACCAGGCCGGGGAACAGCAGCCGGAACGTCTCGACCACATGTTCGTTCCGATGGCTGCCATCATCAAGGATTACATCGAAAGGCCCCCGCGCCGCCTCGACGCTGGCCAGAAACTCGGCGTCGACCTGGCTGCCCTGCACGATATGGACGCGCGGGCCAAGGGGCAGCGTCTTCTTCTGGATGTCCAGTCCCGTCACCTGCGCCAGAGGAAAGAAGTCCCGCCAGACGGCCAGGGATTCGCCCCCGCGATCTTCATCGCTGTAGCCGCCAACCCCGATTTCCAGCAGGCGCAGCGGCCGGTCGCGAAGATGCTTCAGCACCCGAAAGTAGTTGGGTGTGTAGTCATGATAGCCATATTTGTCTGTGCCGTTGATGATGGCCGCAGTTGTCAGGGGGTCTATCCCACGGGCTTGGGCCGTCATTTCAGAGGCAGACTTGCCAGCAACGGAAGTGTCGGACACCTGGCTGAACCTTTCGACGAAATTGAACACCTGAGCCATATTCTATAGCCCCGCATCTTGGATACAGGAACCTGCATCCGTGTGCCGCCTCATAGTGGGTTGCGTTGCGTCACGGTGCCGTGATCGTGATTGTCCGCCCGAACGGACCGGGAAACCACAAGCCCGACACCGGGGCAGGGGGATGACTCCCAGCTTGATCGCCAAGAGAATAAGGCGTATCTCCCCGGCTCATGATGCGTTTTTTCGACATGGCTGACCGCGCGCGCCTGCCCTGGCGCTTTGCCCGTGAAACCCGGTCGATCTCGGCCCGGCTTTCCTGACGGTGCCGCCGCCCGCGCGGGCGGCCTGCTTCCGCGCACAGCATTCCCAAGCCTTTCCAGCCAAGGATTCCGGCCATGTCCGCTCCCCGCACGCTTTACGACAAGATCTGGGACGACCACGTCGTCCACACGTCCGAAGACGGCACCTGCATTCTCTATATCGACCGTCATCTGGTGCATGAAGTCACCAGCCCGCAGGCCTTTGAAGGGCTGCGGATGACCGGGCGCAAGGTGCGCGCGCCGGAAAAGACCATCGCTGTGCCGGACCACAACGTCCCCACCACGCTGGACCGCGCAAATGCCGCGACCATGACCGAGGACAGCCGCATCCAGGTTGAGGCGCTGGACAATAACGCCAAGGATTTCGGGATCAACTACTATCCGGTGTCGGACGTTCGTCAGGGCATCGTCCATATCGTTGGCCCCGAACAGGGCTGGACGCTGCCGGGCATGACCGTGGTCTGCGGTGACAGCCATACCGCCACCCATGGTGCCTTTGGCAGCCTGGCGCATGGCATCGGCACGTCCGAGGTTGAACACGTTCTGGCGACGCAGACGCTGATCCAGAAGAAATCGAAGAACATGAAGGTGGAGATCACCGGCAGCCTGCGCCCCGGCGTCACCGCCAAGGACATCACCCTGTCGGTCATCGGTGAAACCGGCACTGCCGGCGGCACCGGCTATGTCATCGAATATTGCGGGCAGGCGATCCGCGAACTGTCGATGGAAGGCCGGATGACCGTCTGCAACATGGCCATCGAAGGCGGCGCCCGCGCCGGCCTGATAGCGCCGGACGAAAAGACCTTCGCCTATGTCATGGGCCGCCCCCATGCGCCGAAGGGCGCCAAGTGGGAAGCCGCGCTGGCCTATTGGAAGACGCTTTACACCGATGAAGGCGCGCATTTCGACAAGGTTGTCACCATCAGGGGCGAAGACATCGCCCCGGTCGTCACCTGGGGCACCAGCCCCGAAGACGTGCTGCCGATCACCGGCACCGTGCCTTCGCCGTCTGACTTCAGTGGTGGCAAGGTTGAAGCCGTGCAGCGCAGCCTTGATTACATGGGTCTGACGGCCGGCCAGAAGCTGACCGACATCAAGATCGACACCGTCTTCATCGGTTCCTGCACGAATGGCCGGATCGAAGACCTGCGTGCCGCCGCTGCCATCCTGAAGGGCAAGAAGATCGCGGTGAAACGCGCCATGGTCGTTCCCGGTTCGGGCCTTGTCCGGGCGCAGGCGGAAGAGGAAGGTCTGGCCCAGATCTTCATCGACGCCGGCTTTGAATGGCGTCTGGCGGGTTGCTCGATGTGCCTTGCCATGAACCCTGACCAGTTGGCGCCCGGCGAACGCTGCGCCGCGACCAGCAACCGCAACTTCGAGGGCCGTCAGGGCCGCGGCGGGCGCACGCACCTGCTGTCGCCAGCCATGGCGGCGGCGGCGGCGATCACCGGGCATCTGACGGATGTGCGCGAGTTGATGGGCGAAAACGCCTGAACAAAGGAACGCAGACCATGAAACCCTCGACCCTCCTCCTGCTTCTGGGCGCGTTCTTTGCGCTTGGTGGTCTGGCCGCCCTGGCCAACCCCTTTGCGGCCTCGCTGACCGTTGCCACGCTGGTGGGGGCCGTGTTCCTGATCGGCGGCGTGTTGCAGCTTTGGATCGCCTTCAGCGATCCGACCCTGCCGCACCGCCTGTGGAACGGGGTGGTCGGGGCTTTGGGGCTGCTTGCCGGCTTCTTCCTGCTGGCAAATCCGCTGCAGGGCGTGCTGTCGCTGACCCTGCTGCTGGCGGTCCTGTTCCTGCTGACGGGCGCCGCCCGGATCATCGGTGCCTTCACCCTGCGCGGCAGCCAGTTCTTCTGGCTGCTGCTTCTGTCAGGGGCGGCCTCGGCCCTGCTGGGCGCGCTGATCCTGATCTGGTTTCCCGAAGCGGCCAGCAGCCTGCTGGGCCTGCTTCTGGGCTTCGAACTCATTGCCGAGGGTGCCGCGCTGATCGTGCTGGGCATCGCGGCCCGCAATCGTTCCTGAGGAGGGAACACCCATGGAAAAGTTCACCACGCTGACCGGCATCGCGGCGCCCATGCCGCTGGTCAATATCGACACCGACATGATCATCCCCAAGCAGTTCCTGAAGACCATCAAGCGGTCGGGCCTTGGGGTGAACCTGTTCGACGAGATGCGCTATACGCAGGACGGCAAGGAAATCCCGGATTTCGTGCTGAACAAGCCGCAATACCGCAAGTCGCAGATCATCGTCGCGGGCGACAACTTCGGCTGCGGTTCGTCGCGCGAACATGCACCCTGGGCGCTGCTTGATTTCGGCATCCGCTGCGTGATCTCGACCAGCTTTGCCGACATCTTCTACAACAACTGCTTCAAGAACGGCATCCTGCCGGTGGTGCTGCCGCCCGCAGCCGTCGAGACGCTGATGAAAGACGCCGAGAAGGGTGAGAACGCCCGGATCACCGTCGATCTGGAGGCGCAGACCGTTACCTCGTCCGATGGCCAGTCCTTTGCCTTCGAGGTGGATGCCTTCAAGAAGCACTGCCTGCTGAACGGGCTGGATGACATTGGCCTGACCATGGAAAAGGCCGCCGCGATCGACACGTTCGAGGCCCGCGCCGCCACCGCCCGCCCCTGGATCTGACGAATCTGCCGCCAGCCCCATGCGTATGGCGGGGCTGGCGGTAGCCCGGGAAACCGGCCTTTGGCCAGGGCGCCCGATTCCCGTCTGGTGGGCAATTCGCCTGCCAACCCGCCGGGAACCCGGGATGTCCTGCAGATGCGACGGGTTCTCGTCTTGCGCCTGAAAATCCTTCACACACAACATATTGCGCGCGCCAGCTCTCTTGCTGCGTGTTTGATGCAATCCTGCTACACCCGTCTTTCTGAAATTCCGAAAACCTTGTCCGTTTCTCGCGGAACAGTTGCGGCGCCCCCCGGAACGCGCCACAAATCGGACATAATTGCGGCTTGCGGCCCGCGGTTGCGCGGGCGCACAGCGAACTGAAAGCGCGGTTTCCTTTGGCAATGGCCGGATTACAGCGAACGGCAGTTTCCCGGATGACAGGCGCCCTTGCCCGCGCCTTTCTGGTGATGGTTCTTGTCGCCACGCCCTCGGTCATCCTGCCGGGCGTTGGTGCCGACACCAAGCAGATGGTGGCGCTGGTCGCATTGTTCGGCGCGGCGTTGACCTTTGCGGAATACAACGCCACCTATCCCAGCCTTGTCGAGTTTCGTGACGCCCCGCCGTTCAACCGCGTGCGGTATGCGATGCTGCTGGTGATCGTGTTTTCGCTGTCCGCTATCCTGGCCGCCAGCGAATCGTCCTCGCCCTTCACCCGGCTGTTCGAAGCCATCGGAATCCTTGTCGGCCACGCGATGGACATTCCCTATTCGCCGGTGCGTCTGGCCACACTGATGATGGCCGACAGCGCCTCGCCCATGCAGGTTCTCATGGTGCGCACTGCCGCCGGCACCGCCTATGTGCTGTCGCTGCTGTCGCTGGCCTTTTTCGTGATCATTCTCAAGCTGAAGGGCTGGCCCTATACGCATCAGGCCTTCAACGTCTGGATCAACCTTCCGACATTCGAGCCAACCGCCGGTGGCGATATTGTTGACCGGCTTGAACGGGACGCCCGCATCAACCTGACCCTGGGCTTCCTGCTGCCGTTCCTGATTCCTGCGCTGGTTCGTGTTGCCTCGTCCGGGTTCGAACCGCTGACGTTCACCTCTCCGCAAACGCTGGTCTGGACAATGGCAGCATGGGCCTTTCTTCCCGCAAGCCTTCTGATGCGCGGCATTGCCATGGCGCGGGTCGCGCGCATGATCCGCAGCAAGCGCGACGCCAAACTTGCCTCGGCACCGCTGGCCGCAGCCTGATTGCCGCCGCCGCGCTGCTTCTGTCGGCGCTGTCCTGCGCGGCTGAAACCCTGCGCATCGCCACATGGAATGTTGAACTTGACCGGGCCGGTCCCGGCCTTCTGGCCGAGGCGCTGCTCAAGGGCCGCGATCCGCAGGCCGAGGCGGTGCTGCGTGTGCTGGCCGCGCTGGATGCCGATGTCATTCTGCTGACCTCGGTCGATTATGACCGCAACCTTGCGGCGCTGTCGCTGATGGCAGACCGGCTGGCCACGCTTGGCGCACCCTACCCGCACCGTTTTGCCCTGCGGCCCAACACCGGATGGCAGACCGGTATCGACCTTGATGGCGATGGCCGCGCCGGCGGGCCGGGCGATGCGCAGGGCTGGGGGCAATTCTCGGGGCAGGGCGGCATGGCCATCCTGTCGCGTCTGCCGATTGAAGCCGAATCCGTGCGCGATTTTTCGGCCTTCCTCTGGGCCGACCTGCCCGGCGCCCTGTTGCCCGATGGCATGGGAGAGGAGACCCGCCGCCTGCAACGCCTGTCCTCGACCGGGCATTGGGAGGTGCCGCTGCGTCTGGCGTCTGGCGGGCGGCTGCGGCTTCTGGCCTTTCACGCCACCCCGCCGGTCTTTGACGGGCCGGAAGATCGCAACGGGCGCCGCAACCATGATGAGGCCGCCTTCTGGCTGCACCTGCTGAACGGCGACCTGCCGTTTCCGCCGCCCGCCGCGCCCTTCGTCCTGCTGGGCGACAGCAACCTTGACCCTGCCGATGGCGACGGCCGGCCGCAGGCGATCCGCGCCCTGCTGGCCCATCCGGCCCTGCAAGATCCGCAGCCAAAGGGCCGATCAGGCCATGCCGATCCGGGCCATTCGGGCGACCCGGTTCTGGATACCGCCGTGTTCCCGCAGACCGGCGGCCTGCGCGTTGATCTGGTGCTGCCCTCGGCCGGGGTGACGGTCACAGCCGCCGGTGTGCTCTGGCCGCCAGAGGACGACCCGCTGATGCCGGACCTTCTGGCGGCATCCCGCCATTTCCCGGTCTGGGTCGAGATTGCGGTGCCCTGACCGGCCCGCGCCATGTTGGGCGGGATCTGCGGATCGAAAGCAGTGCCCTGAAAATGCGTGTATTTTGCATGTCTCGCCGTGAGGCCCCCCCTTTCGGCCCCCCCACCGCCCCGCTTGACCCCGCGCGCCCCTTCAGCTAGCCCCGCCGCAACCCCTTTTCATTCTGTTGCGGAGCGCCCGAACCATGGCCAATCCCTCGATCCTGATCCTTGCCGGCGACGGCATCGGCCCTGAAGTCATGGCCGAGGTGAAGAAGATCATCGGCTGGATGGGTGACAAGCGGGGCATCCGCTTCGACGTGTCGGAAGATCTGGTTGGCGGCTGCGCCTATGATGCCCACGGCACCCCGCTGACCGATGCCACCATGGCCAAGGCGCAGGCGGCGGATGCGGTTCTGCTGGGCGCGGTTGGCGGCCCGAAATACGACAAGCTCGACTTCTCGGTGAAGCCGGAGCGCGGCCTGCTGCGCCTGCGCAAGGAGATGGACCTTTATTCCAACCTTCGACCGGCCCAATGCTTTGACGCGCTGGCCGATTTCTCCAGCCTCAAGCGTGATGTGGTGGCCGGCCTTGACATCGTCATCGTCCGTGAACTGACCAGCGGCGTTTACTTCGGCGAACCCCGCGGCATCTTCAAGGAAGGCAACGAGCGCGTGGGGATCAACACCCAGCGTTACACCGAAAGCGAGATCGCCCGCGTCGCCCGGTCGGCTTTTGAGCTGGCCCGCAAGCGCAACAACAAGGTCTGCTCGATGGAGAAGGCCAATGTGATGGAATCGGGCATTCTGTGGCGCGACGTGGTGCAGGAAATCCACGACCGCGAATATCCCGATGTCGAACTGTCGCATATGTATGCCGACAACGGTGCGATGCAGCTTGTCCGCTGGCCCAAGCAGTTCGACGTGATCGTGACCGACAACCTGTTCGGTGACGTGCTGTCGGATTGCGCCGCGATGCTGACCGGCAGCCTGGGTATGCTGCCCTCGGCCAGCCTGGGGGCGCCCATGGCGAACGGCCGCCCGAAGGCGCTGTATGAACCCGTCCATGGCAGCGCGCCCGACATTGCCGGGCAGGGCAAGGCCAACCCGATTGCCTGTATCCTCAGCTTTGCCATGGCGCTGCGCTACAGCTTCGACCTGGGTCAGGAAGCGACCCGTGTCGAGAAGGCGGTCGAGAAGGTGCTGGCCGACGGCGTTCGCACCGCCGATCTGATGGGCCCGAAAGGGGGCACCCCGGTCTCGACCACGCAGATGGGCGATGCCGTTCTTGCGGCGCTGGAGGCCAGTCTCTGAAAACCGGCGGGGCGCCGCAGGGCGCCCTTTCCCAACCTTGCGAGGCAAGGCGAAACCGGGCATGACTTGGTGGCGCTAACAGAACGCGCCCCGACCTGCCCACCGGATCAGCACCATGTCACCCACCTTGCGCGGCGCGTTGTTGTCGCTTGCGGCCTTCGGCATCTATGCCACGCATGACGTGGTGGTGAAGACGCTGGGGCATCATTACTCCTCGTTCCAGATCATCTTCTTCTCGGGGCTGCTGAGCTTTCCCTTCGTCACCGTCCTGCTGATGTCGGACAAGCGCGATGTGAACCTTGTGCCGCGCCATCCGTGGCTGTCGCTGCTGCGGTCGGTGCTGGCGGTGGTGACCGGGGGCCTGGGGTTCTATGCCTTTTCCGTGCTGCCGATGGCGCAATGCTACGCGATGCTGTTCGCCACCCCGCTGCTGATCACGCTGCTGTCGATCCCGTTTCTGGGCGAAAAGGTTGGCGTGCGCCGCGCGCTTGCCGTGATTGTCGGGCTGATCGGTGTGCTGATCGTGCTGCGGCCCGGATCGGTGCCGTTTTCCTGGGGGCATCTTTCGGGGTTGGGGGCCGCCCTTTCGGGGGCGCTGGCCTCGGTCATCGTGCGCAAGATCGGCAAGAATGAACGTTCCATCGTGCTGATGATGTATCCGATGCTGATGTCGGTGGGGGTCATGGCGCTGACCATGCCCTTCGTCTATCGCCCGATGCCGTTCGAACATCTGGCGCTGACCGGGGTGATCTCGGTCTTTGGCATGTGCGGTGCGGCGCTGGTGATTGCGGCCTATCGGGCGGCGCCGGCCGTGGTGGTGGCGCCGATGCAGTATTCGCAGATCATCTGGGCGGCGCTTTACGGCTGGCTGTTCTTTGACGAAACCATCGACGGATGGACCGCCGTTGGCAGCGCGGTGATCATCCTGTCGGGCATCTATATCGTGCTGCGTGAGGGAACGCCTTCGGTCAGCCAGAACCGGCCGGTGCTGGAAAATCGTTCGCGGCTGGATACCGGCACCATTCCCCGCATTTCGCTCTGGCTGCGGCGCTTCGGTCCAAAGGAAGGCTGACGCAGCCCGAAACGCGGCATCAGGCCGCTGGACCGAAACTGGTTTTCATGTATCAATCGTTTGATTGAATCATGAGTCGCCATGACCCGGCACCCAACCCGCACCGCCCTGATCGCCGCCGCGCTGCATCATTTCGGACGCGAGGGGTATGAGGGCACCTCGACCCGGACCCTGGCCGCTGCTGCCGGCACCAATATTTCGTCGATCGCCTATCACTTCGGTGGCAAGGAAGGGCTACGGCTGGCCTGCGCAGATATGGTGGCCGAGCGGATCGGGCGGGTCATCCGCCCGCTGCCGGGCAACCCGGCAGACCTGACGCGCGGCACCGCGCGGGCCGTGCTGCGGCGCTTGCTGACGCGCATCGTTTCCTTCCTGATCGCCCGGTCGGAGGCCCAGGATACCGTGGCCTTCCTGCTGCGCGAACTGGCGCAGCCTGACAGCCCGGTGCTGGACCGCATCTATACGACGCTGGTTGAACCCCGGCACCGGGCGCTGTGTGCGCTGTGGGCGGCGGCAACCGGGCAACCGGCCGACTCGGTCGATGTGCGGCTGGCGGTGTTTTCGATGGTCGGGCAGGCGGCCTATTTCCGGCTGGCCGCCCCGATTGTGCAGCGGAGGATGGGATGGGCGGGCTATCCGCACCCCGCAACCGCTGCCATCGCGCGGCGGCTGCTGGCCAATCTTGATGCGATGCTGGAGGCGACGGATGGCTGATTTCCTGTGTTCGCTGGGGTTTCTGTCGGCCTTCTTCACCGCCTGCGCGGCCCCGCCGCCACTGGCCACCGGCTATGTCGAGGGCGATTATGTGCAGGCGGCCCCGCTGGTGGTGGTGCGCGTGGAAAGCCTGACCGTGGCGCGCGGCGACCGGATCGAAGCCGCGCAGGTGCTGGCCCGGGTTGAAGATCAGGACGCGCGCATCGCCGTGGCCTCGGCCAAGGCGGCGCTGGACAAGGCGGAAAGCGATCTGGCGAACCTGCTGGAAGGCAGCCGCGCGCCCGAGATTGCGGCGGTCGAGGCGGCGCTGGCCTCGGCCCGCGCCAATGCCGACCGCAGCGCGAAAGAGGCCGAGCGGCAGGAACAACTGCTGCGGCAGAAGGTTTCCTCGCAGGCGCAACTGGATGCTGCCCGCGCCGCCTCCGACATGGCCGCCGCTGCCGTCAGCGAGGCCGAGGCGCAGCTTGAGGTGGCCCGCCTGCCCGCCCGACCGCATCTGATTGACGCGGCGGCGGCGGCGGTCGAGGTGGCCCGCACCACAAAGGCGCTGGCCGATTGGCAACTGGCGCAGCGCAGCCTGACCGCCGTCGCGCCCGGCGTGGTGACCGACATCCTGCGCCGCCCCGGCGAGGTGGCCGGACCTTCGGCGCCGGTGCTGAGCTATCTGCCCGACGGGGCGATCAAGCTGCGGCTTTATGTGCCCGAGCCCGATCTGGCGCGGGTCGCGGTTGGCACCCGGCTGGATGTCACCTGTGACGGCTGCGCCGCCACCACCGCGACCGTGACCTATGTCGCGGATCAGGCCGAGTTCACCCCGCCGGTGATCTATTCCAACGATGCCCGGCAGAAGCTGGTCTATCAGGTCGAGGCGCGGCCCGATCCGGGCGCACCGCTGAAGCCCGGCCAGATCGTCGAGGTGCAGATCGCGCCATGACCGCCCCCCTTGTCATTGACGTGCAGGGCCTGACCAAGACCTTCGGCAAGCGCAAGGTGGTGGACACCGTAAGCCTGCGCGTGGCCGAGGGCGAGATTTCGGGATTTCTTGGCCCCAACGGTTCGGGCAAGACGACCTGCATCCGCATGATCTGCGGGCTGCTGACGCCCGATGCCGGCAGCGGCACGGTGCTGGGGCTGGACGTGCGGCGCGACCAGCGCGAAATCCGCCGGCAGGTCGGCTATATGACGCAGCGGTTCAGCTTCTACGAAGACCTGTCGATCGAGCAGAACCTGCAGTTCGTGGCGGGCCTTTATCAATTGCCGAAGCAGGCGGTGCGCGACACGCTGGAAGACCTGGGCCTGACCTCGCGCCGCGCCCAGCTTGCGGGCAGCCTGTCGGGCGGCTGGAAGCAGCGGCTGGCGCTGGCGGCCTGCATCATGCACCGGCCAAGGCTGCTGTTGCTGGACGAACCCACGGCGGGGGTGGACCCGAAGGCGCGGCGCCAGTTCTGGGATGAGATCCACGCCCGCGCGGCGACCGGGATCACGGTGCTGGTCTCGACCCATTACATGGACGAGGCCGAGCGGTGCCACCGGATCAGCTATATCGCCTATGGCCGCATGGTCACCACAGGAACGGTGCCGCAGGTGATTGCCGGATCGGGGCTGGTGACCATGACCGTTGACACCGACCAGCCCGGTGCGCTGGCCGCCCGGTTGCGGCGGGCGCCAGGGGTGGAGCAGGTGGAACCCTTCGGCACGGCGCTGCATGTGACAGGCACCGATGCGGCGGCGCTGGAGGCGGCGATCCGGGCCGAAGGCGCGGTGCCGCGCAAGGTCGAGACCAGTCTGGAAGACGTGTTCATCCGCCTGATGGGCCAAAGCGCGGACAACATGACATGATCGCCTCGCTGTCCCGCATCCTTGCCATCCTGCGCAAGGAATTCATCCAGATGCGCCGCGACCGCGTGACCTTCGCCATGATGCTGGTGGTGCCGGTGATGCAGCTTCTGCTGTTCGGCTATGCCATCAACACCGATCCGAAGCACTTGCCCGCCGCGCTGGTGGCGCCGACGCAGGACCGGTTCACCCGCGCCATGACGGCGGCGCTGGAAAACACCGGCTACTACGATTTCACCCATCCCGACGCCACCGCCGCGCAGGCCGAACGGCTGATCGCGACGGGCAAGGTGGCCTTCGTGGTGACGGTGCCTTCGGATTTCGGGGCGCGGATGCTGCGCGGGGATCGCCCGCAGATCCTGATCGAGGCGGACGCCACCGATCCCGCCGCCGCCTCGGGCGCGATTTCCACGCTGGGCACGGTGTCGGCGCAGGCGCTGACGCGGGAACTGGGGGTGACGGTTACACCCGGGTCAGGCCCCGAAATCGTGGTGCATCGCCGCTATAACCCCGAGGGGCTGACGCAATACAACGTGGTGCCGGGCCTGCTGGGCATCATCCTGCAGATGACCATGGTGATGATGACATCCATGGCCCTGACCCGCGAGATTGAGCGCGGGACGATGGAAAACCTGCTGTCGATGCCGGTCCACGCAGCCGAGATCATGGTAGGCAAGATCACCCCGTTCATCGGCGTTGGCGCGGTGCAGATGCTGGTGATTCTGGGCGCTGCAGCGGTGCTATTCGACGTGCCCTTCGTCGGGTCGGTCGGGTTGCTGCTGTCGGGGGTGTTGCTGTTCGTGCTGGCGCTGGTGTTGCTGGGCTATCTGATTTCCTCGGTCGCGCGGACGCAGATGCAGGCGATGCAGCTTTCGATCTTTGTCTTTCTGCCGTCGATCCTGCTGTCGGGCTTCATGTTCCCGTTCCGGGGTATGCCCGGATGGGCGCAGACGCTGGGGGAAATCCTGCCGGTTACCCATCTGTTGCGGCTGGTGCGTGGCGTCATGCTGAAGGGTGCCACCCCGGTGGATGTGGCCGGGCAGTTCGGCGCGCTGGCCATCATCGTGGTGGTGCTGGCCAGCGTGGCGGTGTTCCGCTTCCGCAAGACGCTGGACTGACCCGGCTCAGCGGGCCTGCCAACTGCGCAGGATGTAATCGGCGGTCATCAGGTCCAGATGCGCGCCGCCGCCGTTCTTGGCGATGGTGATCTCTTCCTCCGACTGGCGGGCGAAACGGCCCGAGGGCAGGTCGTAGAAATCGGCAAGGATGCTGTCTTCGCGGATCGCGCCGGATTTCAGCGGCGCCATGATTTCCCCGATATGGTGAACGGTGGTGGCCCGGGCATCCACGAACAGCCGTGCCCGCGCCATGGCCGTATCGTCCACCTCGCGCATGTCGGGGCGGTAGGCGCCGATCAGGTCAAGATGCTGGCCGGGGCGCAGCCAGTCACCGCGCAGCAGCGGTTCGGTTGACATGGTGCAGGTGCAGATGATGTCAGCCCAGGGCACGTCCTGCTCAAGACTGGTCGAAACGGTCAGGCCAAGCGGTTCGGCCATCTCGGCGGCGGTGGCGGCCTTGCGTGACCAGACGCGGAATTCGGCTTCGGGGAACAGGCTGGAATAGGCCTGCACCATGGATCGCGCCACGGTGCCCGCGCCGACCAGCAGGATCTTGCGGCTTTCCTTCCGCGCCAGTTTTGACGCGGAAAGCAGGCTGTCGCCGGCGGTTTTCCATTTGGTGACAAGGTGGAAATCGACCAGCGCCGTCAAGGCACCGGTCGTATCGTCATACAGCGTGACCGCGCCATTGATCGTGGGCTTGCCAAGCGCGGCATTGCCGGGGACGACCGTCGCCACCTTGACCAGCGCGCCGATGCCGTTGATCCAGGTGGCACGGTCCAGCAGCGTATCGGCGCCGCGATACACGAACAGATCCTTGATGTCGGGTTGCGCCAGACGGTGGCCCGCCTCGAACGCCCGCAGCAGGCCCTGCCAGGACAGCAGGCTTTCGCAATCGAACGGGACAATCTCGATGGTCATGGCGCGGCCTCCTGCGCGGTCAGAAATCCTTCGGCCACCAGCCGCGCGGCCCAGCCTTCGGGGCCGTCGAACAGGTGGGTACGCCAGCCCCGGGCGGCGGCGGCGGCAATGTTTTCGGCCCGGTCATCGGTGAACAGAAGCTGCCCGGGCGGCAGGCCGCTGTCGGCCTCGACCGCGGCATAGATCGCCGGGTCGGGCTTCATCACCCCCATCCGGCCCGAAACCCAAGCCCGGTCGAATTCATCCAGAAACGGATAGTCGGCGCGGGCCAGTTCGAAGGTTTCGGCGCCGAAGTTGGTCAGGGCAAAGACCGGCACGCCCCGCTTTCGCAACGCGCGCAGCAGCGCAACCGACTGCGGAATGACGGGTTGCAGCGTTTCAATCCAGTCATCGCGCCACCAGCCGATTTCGCGCCGCCATTGCGGGTGGTTTTCAGCCAGCGCGTCCAGTGTGGCCAGGAATGGGGCGCCGGCGTCCATCGCCACATTGGCCGCATGGATCGGCACTTCGGAAAAGAAGCGGCGGCGCGCGTCGGGGCCGATGCGGGCGTCATACATCGCTTCGGGATCCCAGCCCAGCAGGACATTCCCGATATCGAACACAACCGCTGTCATTCCGCCCCCTGCCGCCGCGCCGTTTCGCGCCACATCACATAAAGCCCGGCCCCGCAGATAAGGGCAATCCCCAGCCAGCTTGTGGCATCGGGCCAGGTGCCGAACATCACCACACCCCAGAAAATGGCCATGGGCATACCCATGTATTCGAAGGGCGCCACAAGCCCGACCTCGCTGGTGCGATAGGCCTGTGTCACCATCAGCCCGCCGATGGCGACGGACAGCCCGGTGGCAATGAAATAGGGCCAGTCCGCGGCCGGAGGCCAGATCCACGGCCGGAACAGGAACGACCAGAGCGTGCCTTCGCCGGCCAGATGCCCGTCGCCGAACCACAGGCCCATGGTGGCAGACGCGATGATGAACCCAAGCTGGGTATAGAACGACAGCGCCATCGCGCTTTCGGTGCCGCCAACCCGGCGGGTGATCAGGTTGCCGCTGGCGTAAAGCAGGGCGGACACGAAGACCAGCAGCGCCGCCGGCTGGATCACCCCGCTGCTGGGGCGCAGCATGACCACCACGCCGACCAGGCCCACCACCACGGCCGCCCAACGGCGTGGACCGACCTTTTCATTCAGGAAGACCACCGACAGGGCGGTGATTGCCAGCGGGCTGACATAGGCCACGGCGGCCGCGTCGGCGATCGGCAGGGAGGCCAGCCCGGTGAAATAGGTCAGGTTCGAGGCCAGGATGATCGAGACGCGCAGCAGATGCGCCTTCCAGCGCCGGGTGCGCAACTGGCCGAAGCCCGTGCCGGTAACGGCAATCAGCCCCATCAGGAAGGCCATCCCGACCAGCGCCCGGATCAGGATCACCTGATGCAGCGCATAGTCACCGGACAGGAACTTGATCGACATGTCGTTGATCGAGAAGATCACCGTTCCGCCGACCACCAGAAGAATGCCGGTCAGGGCCGCCGGGGCAGGGGGGGCTGTGCGTTGCATGACGCCAGATCACCCCGGCGTGCGGTCGGAATCTGTTCCACCCGCGACACGTGCGCGCCGCAACACGCGGTCCAGCACATCCAGGAAGCGCGACCTGTCGCGCGCCGAGAAGGATCGCCCGCCGCCCTGCCGGAACGGATCGGCGCTGCGCAGGTCGGCCATCAGGTCGCGCGTGGCCAGCACGCTGCCGATGTTCGCTGTGGTCAGCTCGTCGCCATCCGGCTTCACCACCGCCGCGCCCGAGGCAATGACCCGTGCCGCCAGCGGAATGTCAGAGGTCACCACCACGTCACCGCGCGCGGCGTGGTCGGCGATCCAGCGGTCGGCTTCATCCAGCCCGGCAGCCACATAGACGCTTTCCACCAGCGGGTTGGCCGAAGGCCGGATGCCCCCGTTCGAGACCAGCACCATCCGCACGCCCAGCCGCGTGGCCACCCGCTCGGCCTCGGCCTTCACGGGGCAGGCGTCGGCGTCGATGTAAAGCGTCATGGCGCGGCCCCCGGCCACGCGTGGCGGGGGCAATGTTCTTCGAAGAACATTGCAAATTCCTTCGAAGGAATTTGGCCGCGCTCAGCCACGCAGCGCCTGCGCGTGGAAATCGACATGGTCTTCCATGAAGGTCGAGACAAAGAAATAGCTGTGGTCATAGCCCTTCTGCATACGGACGATGCCGCCCTGCCGCCGTTCGGTCATCGCCGTGGCCAGCGCCTCGGGGCGCAGCAGATCAAGAAACTGGTCCGAGGTGCCCTGATCAATCAGCATCGGCCCGTCAAAGCCGAAGCGCCGCATCAGATGGGTGGAATCATGCCCCGCCCACAGCGTTTCATCGCTGCCCAGATAGGCGGTGAACTGCTTGCGGCCCCAGTCGCTGCGGGTGGGTTCGCAGATCGGCGCAAAGGCCGAGACGCTGGCGAAGCGGCCAGGAAAGCTCATCGCGATGGTCAGGGCGCCGTGGCCGCCCATGGAATGGCCGGTGATGGCCTGCGCGCCCTCTTCCAGCGGAAAGGCATTGAACAGCAGGCGGGGCAGTTCCTCGGTCACATAATCCCACATCTGGAAGTTCAGCGCCCAGGGGTCTTGCGTCGCGTTGACGTAGAACCCCGCGCCCTGTCCCAGATCAAAGGCGCTGTCATTCGCCACGCCTTCGCCGCGCGGGCTGGTATCCGGGAAGACAAGGGCAATGCCCTGTTCGGCCGCCCAGCGTTGCGCGCCGGATTTGACCATGGCGTTTTCATGGGTGCAGGTCAGGCCCGACAGATACCACAGCACCGGCACGGCGCCATTTTCGGCTTCGGCGGGCAGGAACAGGCCGAAGGTCATGTCGGTGCCCGTGGCCGCGGACGGGTGGGTATAGACCCCTTGAACGCCGCCGAAGCAGCGATTTTCGGAAATTGTTTTCATGATACCTCCACAAGGGAAATGACGGCGCTGACCGTCAGGATCGACAGCACGGTCGAGACAAGGATCGCGGTTGAAACGCGCTGCGGCGCCACGTTGTAATGCTGTGCCAGGATGAAGACGTTGCCCGCCACCGGCAAGGCGGCGGCGGCAATCATCACGCCTGCGGCGAAGGGATCGACCGCAAAGATCCACAGCGCGGCAACGGCAACGAAGGCGGGGTGCAGAACCAGCTTGGCAAAGGACAGCCAGGCCGCCAGGCCAAGGCGTTCACCCCCGCGGCCCACCAGCGAGGCGCCGATGGCGAACAGCGCGCAAGGCGTGGCGGCAGCGCCGAGCAGCGTCATGAATTCCTGCACCGGCGGCCAGAGCTGGCGGCCCGTGGCGCCCCAGATCAGGCCAAGCGCGATCGAGACGATCATCGGGTTCTTCAGCAGCCCCACCGCCAGAATTCGGACCGTTGCCAGCGACACCCGCCCCGAGCGCAGGCCGGTGATTGCCATGGTCAGGAGGGAGGAAAACACCACCATGTCCACCGTCAGCACCAGAAGCACCGGCGCCGCGGCCGCCGGCCCAAGAAGGGCCGCCAGCATGGGAATCCCAAGGAACCCGGTGTTGCCGGTCACCCCGGTATGCGCCTCGAACACGGCTTCTTCGGCCCGCACGCCGCGGATCAGGGTGACGGCGAACAGGATTAGCCACAAAAGCCCCGTCGCCCCCAGATAGGCCAGCACGAAGGGCAGGCTGAAGATCTCGGCCAGCGACAGGTTGGCGGCAAAGCCGAACAGCATGGCCGACAGCGCGAAGTAGAAGACGAAGCGCGTCAGATAGGCCGTGGCTTCGGCATTGAAGAACCCCCGCCGCGCGGCGGCGTAGCCAAGGCCGATCACGGCAAAGAATGGCAGGGTCTTGAGAAGGATGGCCAGCATGGTGCCCAACTGTCACGGCACGGCCAAAAGGGCAAGGCAGCGCGCCTTTCGCGCCGCCTGCCCCGGGCCGGATGGTCAGGCTTTGTGCAGCTCCCGGTTCACCCGCCGCCGATCAGCACACCGGCGGCAAAGACCAGTGCGCCGCCCAGAACCACCTGCAGAGCGGCCCGCAGGAAGGGTGTCTCCATGAAGCGGTTCTGAATCCAGGCAATCGCCCAAAGTTCGACGAAGACCACGATCATGGCGATGGTCGTCGCCGTCCAGAATTCGGGAATCAGATAGGGCAGGGCATGGCCCAGGCCGCCGATCGCCGTCATCACCCCCGAGGCAAGGCCGCGTTTCAGCGGACTGCCGCGCCCCGACAGCACGCCGTCGTCATGCGCCGCTTCGGTGAACCCCATCGAGATGCCCGCGCCGACGCTGGCCGCCGCGCCGACCAAAAACGTCGTCCAGGTATTCTGCGTGGCGAAGGCCGTGGCGAAGATCGGCGCCAGCGTTGAAACCGATCCGTCCATCAACCCTGCCAGCCCAGGCTGCACCCAGGTCAGGATGAACTGCCGCCGGGCATCGGCATCTTCGGCGTTCTTCTCATCGCCCCCTAGGTGCTGCGCCTCCAATGTGCCGGCAATCGTCTCATGCCCCGCCTCGGCGGCGGCCAGATCACCCAAGAGCTTGCGGGTGCCGGCATCGGCGGTGCGCTGCGCTGCACGGGTATAGAATTCGGATGCCTGCCGCTCCATCGCCCGTGCTTCGCCACGGATCGTTTCCAGCGACAGGTTGGTCGCCAGCCAGACCGGCTTGCGGGCATAGAAGCCGGCAACGTGTTCCCGCCGGATCAGCGGGATCACGGCGCCGAAGCGCGACTGGTGCAGATCAATCAGCTGCTGTCGGTGGCCGTCTTCTTCCGCCGCCATATCGTCAAACACGGCGGCCGAGGCCGGATAGGCGGCGCGCAGGTGTTCGGCATAGCCGCGGTAGATGCGGGCGTCATCCTCTTCCGAGGAAATCGCCAGCGCTAGCACCTCTTGCTCGGTCAGGTCCGAGAACCGGCGGCGAGAGGACAGGGCAGACAGCATGACACAGCTCCAATCTGGAATGATTCTAAGTATGCTGCCGCCGATCTTTCGGCAAGCGAAACAAACTGAACTGATCGGTTCAGAATTGGATTGACAGAACTAAACCGTTTAGTTCATATCTGGGTTCATCAACATCCGATGGAGTTTCCCGATGACCCGCTTCGCCGCCTCTCTTGCCCTGCTGATGATGGCCGCCGCCCCGGTTGCGGCGCAGGGCATGGACACGATCATGCCGCGCCTGACCTGGCCTGATGACAGCATCACCGCTTCGACAAAATCCTGCGTGACCACGGCACAGGACGCGACCGCCTGCCCCGCCCAGAAGTGACCGGCTGCCTTGTCGCGGCCCTGACAGGCGGTCTATGGTCCCCGAAAGGGGATCACATGGCCGAGACGGAAATCCGCAAGGGGCGCAAGTTTGACCAGGTGCTTGAAGGCGCCCGTCGCGTCTTTGTTCGGGACGGATACGACGGCGCCTCGGTCGATGACATCGCGCGCGAGGCGGGCGTGTCCAAGGCCACGCTCTATTCCTACTTCCCCGACAAGAACGTTCTGTTTCGCGAAATCTGCGCGACCGAATGTCGGCGCCAGACCGAGGCGGCCGAAGCCGAAATCGACATGTCTGCCCCGGTCGAAGACCTGCTGTTGTTCGCCGGGCGGCGCATCGTCGGCTTTTTCCTTTCGGACCTTGGCCGCGCCTCCTTTCGCCTGGTCGCGTCCGAGGGCGGGCGTTTCCCCGATCTGGCGCGCGACTTCTGGCAGAACGGGCCGGGGCTGGCCCAGGACCGGCTGGCGCATCACCTGCGCCGTCTGGCCGATGCCGGGCGCCTTTCCATCGACAACGCCGATCTGGCCGCCGAACAGTTCACCTATCTGAGCAAGGCCCATATCAGCGACCGCCTGCTGTTCGGCATGGAAGACAGCATTACCGCCGAAGGCGTCGAAGCCTCGCTCCGGGGGGCGGTCAGGATGTTCATGGCCTGCTACGGCGTGCCCCGCTAAGGCGCCGCTTTCCCCGGGCATCGGTGCCTGCGGGCGGGCCATCCGGCCAGCCTTTGCCAAACAAGCGGCTTGCAGTTGAGATTGCAGGGGGGCGGTGCTACTTTGGGGCCAAGGCCCGGCGCGGGGCATGCGCGCATTTCCGGAGGACGAACACCTGTCTCACTCTGATCCCTCGACCGGGTTGCCGGTCGGACCGCGGGCCGACCGCAAGCGGTTGCCCGAAACCTTTACCCCCGAACAGATGCTTGAGGCTGTCCTTGCCTCGGTCGATGACGACAAGGCCGAGGACATCGTGCAGATTGATCTGCGCGGCCGGTCGGACGTGGCCGATTACATGGTGATCTGCTCGGGCCGGTCGTCGCGGCAAGTGGCTGCGATCAGCGAAAAGCTGGCTGACCGGCTTAAGCAGACGTTCGGGGTCAGCGCGAAGATGGAAGGGAAAGAGACCGGCGATTGGGTGTTGATCGACACCGGCGACGTGATCGTCCATGTCTTCCGCCCCGAAGTGCGTGACTTCTACCAGCTTGAAAAGATGTGGCTGCCCGCCGGGCAGGTGGTCGGGGCGCGCACGCTTTGATGCGGCTGCACCTGTGTGCGGTGGGGCGGCTGCGCGCCGGCCCCGAGCGCGTGCTGGTGGATGATTACCTTGACCGTCTGGGCAAGACCGGCCGCCCCCTGGGGCTGGGGCCGGCCGAAGAGCATGAGGTTGAGGACAAGCGCGGCGGCGGCATGGTGGCCGAGGGCCAGTTGCTGGCCCGCGCCGTGCCTGCGGGGGCTGCGATTTGCGTGCTGGATGAACGTGGCCGGCAGATGACCTCGCCCGAGTTTGCCGAAGCCCTGGCGGGCTGGCGTGATGCCGGGCGGCAGGACGCGGCCTTTGTCATTGGGGGGGCCGATGGGATTGACCCTGCCCTGCGGTCGCGGGCGGATCTGGCCATCAGCTTCGGGCGGATGGTCTGGCCGCATATGCTGGTGCGGGTGATGCTGGCCGAACAACTGTATCGCGCGGCAACGATTCTGGCCGGGTCACCCTATCACCGGGTCTGATCACGCCGGCTTGGTGCTGTCACCTTCGGGCGCAAGGCCATAGCTCATCCGCTGCATTTGCGTGATTACCCGCTCCATTTCCTCGTCTGGCAGCACGGGCGGTTCGCCCAAGGCGCAGGCGGCGATGTACATCTGCGCCAACGCCTCCACCTCGACGGCCATCGACAGCGCGGCGTCCAGCGTCTTGCCAAGCGCGATCTGGCCATGCTGGCCCAGAAGGCAGGCCTTCCGGTCATGCAGCGCCGCAATCGCGGCATCCGACAGGGCCTGAGAGCCGAAGGTGGCATAGCGGGCACAGCGCAGGGTGTTCCCCCCCATGACCGCCACCATGTAGTGAAAGGCCGGAATATCGCGGCGATGGCAGGCGACGGCGGTCGCATGTACCGAATGGCAATGCAGCACCACATCGACATCGGGTCGCGCCTTCAGGATGTCGCGGTGAAAGCGCCATTCCGAGCTGGGCCGGCGGCCAAGATAGGTGCCGTCCCAGGCCATTTCGACAATGTCTTCGGGCTGCATACCGTCATACGGCATCGACGATGGTGTGATCAGCAGCCCCGCGCCGTGGCGGACCGAAAGGTTGCCGGACGTGCCCTGATTCAACCCGGTTGCGTTCATCTTGCGGCAGGTGTCGATCATGCGGCTGCGAAGAGCGCGTTCATCATCGGTCATGTGGTTGATCTTTCGGGATGGCTGCTGAAATGAAGATTCTTGCCCACCCTATTCCCGGCGCCGGTGTTTTGTCGCTGCGGCATGGCGGCCCTTCACGGCTGCGGCACATTCCCGCGAGTGTCCGGGGCAGGGATATTCCGCCGGCCCCGCCGATACCTTATATAGGAGGTATGAACCGCCGTACCGCGATCCTCGCCCCGCTTGCCCTGCTGGCCCTTGGCCAGCCCGCCTTGGCCGACAAGCTGCCCTTGGGCACGTTGTCAAAATACCTGAACAGCCTGACCACGGTTGAGGCTGACTTCACACAAGTGAACGCGGACGGGTCGGTTTCGACCGGCAAGATCTATATCAAGCGCCCGGGCCGGGTGCGGTTTGAGTATGCGCCGCCGGACAAGTCGCTGGTGCTGGCCAGTTCCGGCAGCGTGGCGATCTTCGATGGCAAATCGAACCAGGCGCCCGAGCAATATCCGCTGAAGCGGACGCCGCTGAACCTGATTCTGGACAGCAACATTGATCTGGCGCGGGCCAAGATGGTGGTTGGCCACCGGGCCGACGGCACCTCGACCCGGGTCAAGGCACAAGACCCCGAGCACCCCGAATACGGCACCATCGAGCTGGTGTTCACGGCCGATCCGGTGGAACTGCGCCAATGGGTGATCACCGACGATCTTGGCAAGGAGACCACGGTGATCCTGGGCACGATGAAGAAGGGCGGCGATCTTGGCAGCGCCCTGTTCTCGATCCCGCGCGAGGTTGAACGCCGCGGCTAGGCCGCGGCGTCAGGTTCAGCGGCTGCAGCCCGCCAGTTGCTGGCTGTACATTGTCGCGCGCGATCCAACCTTGGCGGCAACCTGCACAAGCCACGGCTTGCCCAGATGGCTTTGGCTGGCATAGCCGCTGCGTCCTTCGTGATAGGCCAGATACTGGGCTTCGGCGTTGTCCAGCGGGATGCCCAGCTTGCGGGTGGTCTCGGAGAAGTACCAACCCATGAAATCCGTCGCGTCGTCGATCCGGTCGCGCTTGGCGCCGCGCCCACCCGCGGTCTTCTGGTATTCTTCCCAAGTGCCGTTCAGCGCCTGGCTGTAGCCATAGGCCGTGCTTTGCCGCCCCATCGGAATCACCCCAAGGGCAAAGCGGTGCGGCGTGCGGGCGTTTCCGATGAACTTAGATTCCTGATGGATCACCGCCATCTGCACGGCAACCGGCACGCCCCAGCGGCGTTCGGTGGCCTTCATTGCCCGAAGATACTGCGGACGTTCGCGGATGATCGCACATGCGTCATCCAACTGGCGCGGCGCCGCATACTCTCTACCGCCTCCACAAGAGGCCAGCAACAGCAGCAGAAGCGCCGCACGGAGAAACCTGCTCATTTGCCCCTCGTGCGGTTTTGTTCTTTCTTTTGTCCAAGTCTAACGCAAAGACGCGCCGGAGAAAACCTTTCATACCTTGCGTTTGCGATCAGATATGCGCGAGCAAGGCGCCGTTTCGTGGGGCGAACGAGGCTTGCGCGGTCACAGACTGTTTCCGGCACAACCGGGTGCTGAACGGGTGATCCGGTGGACATTACGGCCGCCCAAGCCTATTTATCGGGCATGGAGGGCCCCATCGGGATGCAGACCACACATGCAAAATATCACATCGGGCAGGTGCTCCGTCATCGGAAGCATCCGTTTCGTGGTGTCGTTTTCGATGTGGACGCGATGTTCTCGAACACCGATGAATGGTATGAGAATATCCCGGAAGACAGCCGCCCGTCCAAGGACCAGCCCTTCTATCACCTGCTGGCCGAGAACGAGCAAAGCTATTACGTCGCCTATGTCTCGGAGCAGAACCTTGTGCCCGACGAGACCGGCGAACCGATCGACCACCCCGATGTGCCTGACCTGTTCGGCGATTTCGAGGATGGCCGTTATCCGCTGACCTTCAACCTGAACTGAAGCCGGCCCGCGCTTACGGCTTGCTAACGCTTCGGTTCTAGCCTTGCCCCGTTGCAACAAGGGGCAAGGACATGCAGCTTGAATCCACCATGCAGGGCACGACCCTGGTTATTCGCGCACTGGACGACAGGATTGATGCCGCCGCCGCCATCCAGTTCAAGGAACGGATGCGCGACCTGACGGCGGTGCCTTCGGCGCGGGTGATCCTGGATCTTGCCAGGGTGCATTTCCTCGATTCGTCGGGGCTGGGGGCTGTGGTCGCGGTCATGAAACTGCTGGCGCCGGATCGTCCGCTGGAGCTGGCGGGGCTGACGCCCACAGTGGAAAAGGTGTTCCGGCTGACCCGGATGGATACGATCTTCACCATTCATCGCGGACTTGAGGCTGGCCTTCGGCAGGCCGGCTGACGGATGGGCGCGGTTCACGATGGCCGAGACGGCGATTGAACTGACCAGCGGCACGAAATCGGTGCGCGACGGGTTGCGTCGCGCGTTGCGCGGTCCGCCGTTTGACCGGCTGGCTATGGCTGACCGCAGCAATGCCGAAATCGTGCTGGCCGAGGTGCTGAACAACATCGCCGAACACGCCTATGCCGGCCGGCCCGGCCCGATCCGGCTTTGGGTGGCGCGCGAACCCGGCCGGCTGTGTCTGCGGGTTGAAGATGAGGGTCGGCCGATGCCGGGCCATCGCCTGCCGTCAGACCGCCTGCCGGCGCCGGGCGAACTTGCCGAAGGCGGATTCGGCTGGCACCTGATTCGCGCGCTTGCCTCTGACCTGCGTTATGACCGCTGCGGTTCACTGAACCGGCTGTGCTTTCACCTTCGGACGGAACAGTCTGCCGGCTGAGCAGGGATCGTCAACAGCGCAAAGGAAATGCCACAATCCCGCCGGAATCCGCGCCAAAAAGCGCCAGCGCCGTTTGGCACACGCGACCCGTAGCTGCTTGTTAGCTTCACCCCGGCGTCGGAGTAACAGCCCCCACCCAACTTCGGCGCCGGGGTTCGCAGCCTTCCCCAGACTTCAGCTTGGCAGACTGCAGCCGCCCGCATAGGCTCCTTCCAAACAGGAGCCTTCATGCGCGATTTTCATCTTCCCGGCCGTTCGGCCGTTCTGGCGACCAATGCCATGGCCGCCACGTCGCACCCGCTGGCCAGCCTGACCGCCCTTGAAACCCTGAAAGCCGGCGGCAGCGCGGCGGATGCGGCCATTGCCGCCGCCATGGTGCTGAACGTGGCCGAGCCGCAGATGTGCGGGCTGGGGGGCGATTGCTTCGTTCTGATCAAGCCCGCCGGAACCGAAGAGGTGCAGGCGCTGAACGGTTCGGGGCGCGCGCCGGCCGGGCTGTCGGCCGAGGCGCTGCGGCGGGCCGGTCATGCGAAGATGCCGATCCATGGCATCGAAGCCGTCACCCTGCCCGGCGCGGTGGATGCGTTTTGCCAACTGCATGAGGCGCATGGTCGCCTGCCGCTGGATCAGGTGCTGGCCCCCGCCATCCGCTATGCGGATGAGGGCATCCCCGTGGCAGCCCGCACCGCCTATGACTGGGCCGAGGATGCCCCGGTGCTGCAAGGCGACGCGATCCGCTTCTACACGCTGAATGGTTCGGCGCTGCAACCCGGCCAGATGTTCCGCGCCCCCGGCCAGGCCGAAGTGCTGCGCCGCATCGCCCGCCATGGCCGCGACGGTTTCTATACCGGCGAGGTGGCCGAGGACATGATCACCTCGCTGCGCGCCCTTGGCGGCAGCCATACCGCCGATGAACTTGCCGCCACCCAGGCCACCTGGGGCGCCCCCATCGGCGGCAGCTATGGCGATGTCGAATTGTTGGAGCACCCGCCGAACGGGCAGGGCGCTACGGCAATCCTGCTTCTGAACATCCTGTCGCGGTTCGAACTGAAATCGCTGCCCCCGATGGGCCACCTGCGCGCCCATCTTGAGGCCGAGGCGGCCAAACTGGCCTATGACGCGCGCAACCGCTTCATCGCCGATCCGGCGCCGCGGCTGGACCATATGCTTGCCCCGGAAACCGCCGCCCGTCTGGCCGCGCTGATCGACGCTGACCGCGCCATGCCCGACCCCGCCCCTGTGACCGAGGCGGTCCACAAGGATACCGTCTATCTGACCGTGGTTGACCGGGATCGCATGGCGGTGTCGCTGATCTATTCCATCTTCTGGGGCTTCGGCTCGGGCCTTGCCTCGGCCCGGTTCGGCATCAATTTCCAGAACCGCGGCGCAGGGTTCAGCCTGACCCCGGGCCACCTGAATGAGGCCGGCGGCGGCAAGCGGCCGATGCACACCATCATTCCGGCCATGCTGCGGCGCGCGGGCCGTGTCGTCATGCCGTTTGGTGTGATGGGCGGGCAGTATCAGCCGGCCGGCCATGCGCGGCTGGTGTCGAACCTTGTCGATTACGGGATGGAACTTCAGGCCGCCATCGACGCACCGCGCAGCTTTGCCGGACCGAAAGGCTTTGAGGTGGAGCGCGGCTATTCCGCTGAAACCCGTGCCGCGCTGGCGCGGATGGGCCATGCGGTGACGATTCCGGGCACGCCACTGGGCGGCGCGCAGGCGATCCTGATCGGAGAGGACGGGCTGCTGACCGGCGGGTCTGATGCGCGCAAGGACGGCTGCGCTTTGGGGTATTGAATGGATTACGAAACTGCCACGAAGGAAATTCTCGCGCTTACCCACGGGGAAACCGATGCGGTGGCGCTGATGGCCACGCTGGCCTGCGAGATTCACGCCCGCCATCCGTTCAGCGACTGGACGGGGTTCTACCGCGTCGTTGCGCCCGAGCTGATGAAGATCGGGCCCTATCAGGGCGGGCATGGCTGTCTGGTCATCCCGTTCTCGCGCGGGGTCTGCGGCGCCTGCGCCCGCAGCGGACAGGTGCAGAACGTGCCGGATGTCGACGCCTTCCCCGACCATATCGCCTGTTCCTCGACCACCCGGTCCGAACTGGTGCTGCCGGTCTGGAACGGCGCGGGGCGGCTTCTGGGGGTGCTGGATCTGGACAGCAACACGCCCGCCGCCTTTACCAAGGCCGATAAAGATTGGCTGGTGCCGCTGCTGGCCACGGTGTTCCGGGATGCGGCGTGATGCAGGGCGCCTGCCTTTGCGGTGCCGTCGCCTTTGAGGTGGACCCGCCCTTGCGCGACGTGGTTGATTGCCATTGTCGGCAATGCCGCAAGCAATCGGGGCATTTCTGGGCCGCAACCTCGGTTCCGCACGATCGCTTTCGCCTGACGCGCGATGACGGTCTGGTCTGGTATCGTGCCAGCCCCGCCGCGCAACGCGGCTTCTGCCGGCATTGCGGGTCCTTCCTGTTCTGGCAGCCGGAAGCCGAGGATCGCCTGTCCTTTGCCGCCGGCGCGCTGGACGGGGAAACCGGGCTGGCCACCGCGGACAGCATCTTTCATGCCGATGCGGGCGACTATTACACCCCCGCCGGTGGCCCGCCGCCCCGGCTGACCACCACCCCCGCTGTCCTGCAGGGCGCCTGCCTGTGCGGAGCAAACCGCTTTTCCCTGCCCGGCCCGATGGGCGTAGTCACCGCCTGCCACTGCCGCCAGTGCCGCAAGACCTCGGGGCATTACGCGGCCAGTTTTGACGCCAGCGAACCCGATCTGCACTGGCAGGCCCGGCATCTGGCCGAATATGTCACCACGGGGGGCGGGCGGCGCGGCTTTTGCCCCGGTTGCGGCACATCGCTGTTTTTCCGTGCGGCTGATGGCAGCTTCTCGGTCGAGGCGGGCTGTATCGAGGCGCCGACCGGCGGGCGGTTGGCCGGCCATATCTTCGTGGCTGACAAGGGCGATTACTACGCGCTGACCGACGGGCTGCCGCAATGGCCCGGCGCGGGCGATTAGGCCGCCGCCCTTTCCCAGCCCGGCAGATATTCGACCCGATCACAGCCGGCAAAGCGCGCCAGTCGGTCCAGTTCTGCCTCAAGCCGCGCGCGGCGGCCGGTGCCCAGCCGGACGCCCGGTTCGGGCCACAAGCCGCGCACCTTCAGCGTGGCCGTGTCGCGGAACGCCTTGGCATCCAGCCGGCCGACCAGCCGGTCGCCCTCCAGCAGCGGAAAGACGTAATAGCCGTATTGCCGTTGCGGTTCGGGCACGAACACCTCGATCCGGTAGAAGAAGCCGAACAGGAACTCGGCCCGCTTGCGGTCGCGCAGCGCCGGATCGAAGGGCGACAGAACCCGCAGCCGCGCGGGTGGGGCCGGCGGCACGATGTTCAGCGTTTCGGGTCGTGTCACCACCTTGCGGCGGGTGCCGGTCCAGCCTTCGACCTCGGCCTCGATCACCGTGCCGCGGGCCAGGGCCTCGCGTGTCCAGGCCTTGGCTTCGTCGGGGCCGACCAGCGCCCAATAGGCCGCCAATTCGCCGCTGGTGGCAAAACCCAGCCGGTCCAGCGCGGTGGAACAGGCCCAGTCCAGCGTTTCCCCGGGCGCGGGGTCAGCCCGCCGCGCCGCTTCGGGGATGACGCGCTCGGTCAGGTCATACACCTTCTTGAACCCGTCGCGGTGACAGACAGCCAGATCGCCCACCCGCCACAGGTATTCCAGCGCCGCCTTTGACGGGTGCCAGTCCCACCAGCCGCCCTTGCCGCGCTCTTCCCCTTCGCCCACGTCGCCGCTGCTGACCGGGCCACCGTCGGCCACCCGCTTCAGTACCTCGTCGAACTTGTGGTGGAACCCGTCGCGCTGCCAGCCGGTCCAGCGGTCAACCAGCCGCTGCCGGTCGCGGTTGAAGCGGTGCTTCCAATGCCCATAGACCGAAATCGGCAGCACGCTGGCATCATGCGTCCAGTGTTCCCACAGCGCGCGGTCGCGCTCGGCCAGCCGCTTCAGCGCGGCCGGCTGATAGCTTTGCCGGCGCGACCACAGGATCATGTGATGCGCCCGTTCGACGGTGTTGATGCTGTCCACCTGTACGAAGCCGATACGGTCGATCAGCCCGGCCAGCGCCGCCCCCTTTGCCGCGCCCGTGGGGGCTTCGGCCAGGGCATGACGGTCCAGGAACAGGCGGCGGGCGGTGGTGTTCGGGATCAGCGGCAGGGTCATGCGCGCAGGCTAGCAGCCCCGGCGTTTTCACGCCAGAAAAGAAAACAAAGCGTGAACTTCATCTTGGCCCAAATACCCGATGCACCGCTTGCCAAGCGCGGTGGCGTCAGGCCGGAAGCCCCGCCTCGGCCGTCACTTCGCGCGCCGGTTTCCGCGCGCGTTCGGTGGCTGATTTCAACTGGCCGCAGGCGGCCATGATGTCTTCGCCGCGCGGGGTGCGGATGGGGCTGGCATAGCCCGCCTTGTAGATGATGTCGGCGAAGGCCTCGATCCGCTCCCAGTCCGACCGCTGGTAGGGGCTGCCGGGCCATTCGTTGAACGGGATCAGGTTGATCTTCGCCGGGATGCCGGCAATCAGCTTGACCAGTCGGCGCGCGTCGGCGTCGCTGTCGTTCACGCCTTTCAGCATGACATATTCAAAGGTGATCCGTTCGCTGTTCGACAGGCGCGGATAGTCGCGCAGGGTGTCCAGCAGGGTCTTGATGTTCCAGCGCTTGTTGATCGGCACCAGTTGGTCGCGCACCTCGTCAGTGGTGGCGTGGAAGCTGATCGCAAGCTGGCAGCCGATTTCTTCGGCGCAGCGGGAAATTTCCGGCACCACGCCGCTGGTCGACAGGGTGATGCGGCGGCGGCCAAGGGCAATCCCCTCGTCATCGCGGACCACGCCCATGGCATCACGCACCGCGTCGAAGTTGTAGAGCGGCTCACCCATGCCCATCAGCACGATGTTCGAGATCAGGCGTTCACCCGTGCTGCCTTCGCCCGGTTCCGGCCATTCGCCCAGATCATCGCGCGCCACCATGACCTGGCCAACGATTTCGCCCGCGGTCAGGTTGCGCACCAGTTTCTGCGTGCCGGTGTGGCAGAAGGAACAGGTCAGCGTGCAGCCCACCTGGCTGCTGATGCACAGGGTGCCGCGGCCTTCCTCGGGGATATAGACGGTTTCCACCTCATGCCCGCCGGCGATGCGCAGCAGGTATTTGCGGGTGCCGTCGGCGCTGATCTGGCGCGTCACGATCTGCGGCAGCGCGATCTCGAACCGCTCGGCCAGAAGGGCGCGATAGTCCTTGGCCAGGTTGGTCATCGCGGCGAAATCGCGGACGCCCCAGTAATAGACCCATTGCCAGATCTGGCCCACGCGCATCTTGGCCTGCTTTTCCGGCGTGCCGGCGGCGATCAGCGCCTCGCGCAGTTGCGGGCGCGTCAGGCCGACGATGTTGGTCCGCCCGGTGTCGGGCAGCTTGCGCGGCAGGGTCAGCACGTCTTGCGTGATCGGGGCGGTCATGGGCAGATCTTTCGGTTCGGGCCTTGTCACAGGCGATCTGGCGGATGGCGGGGATATAGATGATTCCCCCGAAAAACGAAAGCGCCCCGGAAGCCGGGGCGCAAATCTACAGGCCGGTCGCAGGCTGCGGCTTACTTGCAGCGCTTCTCGGCATCGGCCATGGCGGCGGTAAAGCCGCGCAGGCTGAAGGTGTCCTTGGTCTGGGTGCCCTTGCCCGACCGGGCGCTGACCACCGCGCTGCCGCCGGCCTTGAGCGCCTTGAGCAGCGCCGCATCATCCGCCGCGCTGCCCGGCCAGGCCCATTCGCCATCGCTGAACAGGTCAAAGCTGTTGCCGCCGTCGATGGTGACCTTGACGGTCGAACCGCTGGCGAAGGGATAGCCGCCGGTAAAGCTGATCTCGCCGGGTTTGCCGGGGCGGAAGGTCACGAACAGCAGGATGTCGCCGCGGCGCACCGAGACCGGCTTGCCATCGCGGCTGTTGACCGTTTCCTTCGGCTTGGACACGCCCCAGCATTCCTTGGGGCTTTCCTCGACAAATACGTTCCAGTCGGTCAGCGTCGCCACCCGATTGGTTGATTCCTGAGCGGCAACCACGCCAGTGGCGGCCAAGGTGAACGCGGCTGCGCAGAGCACGCGGCGAAGGGCGGAAGTCATGTCTGACGCAGCCTCCAAGCTGTCTTTTGCCTCTTTGCCCCTGCGCTGCCCGGCCTTTGGCCTTGTTCGTGCTGGCAGAGGCGTCCTGAACCCGATACTCCAGCTTTACTGAAAAAGGCCATTGGGCGAAAGCCCCATGGGCAGAAAATCGCACATCTGTGACGGAGAGGCGGCATGACAAGGGTGGATCAGGGCGCGGTTCCCATGGCCGAGGTGTGGCGTGGCGGGCTTCTGGAAAGCACGCATCTGGGCCATGCCGTGATTTGCGATGCCCGTGGCATCGTCCAGGCCTGGGGCAATCCGGCGGCGGTGGTGTTTCCGCGGTCGTCCTGCAAAATGATCCAGGCGCTGCCTTTGGTCGAAAGCGGGGCTGCCGCTGCGGTGGGTCTGACCGATGCGCATCTGGCGCTGTCCTGCGCCAGCCACCAGGGCGCGCATCTGCATGTGGAAATGGCCGGGCGCTGGCTGGCCAATCTTGGCATGACCGAGGCCGACCTGCGCTGCGGCGCGCATGAACCCGCCGACCGCGAGGAACGTGACCGCCTGATCCGCGCCGGAGACGCCCCTTGCCAGTTGCACAACAACTGTTCCGGCAAACATTCCGGCTTCCTGACGGCAACCCGCCATCTGAAGGCCGGGCCGGAATATGTGGAGATCGACCACCCGCTGCAAAAGGCGATCCGCGCCGCGACCGAGGAGGTGACCGGCGAAACCATCTCGGGCTGGGGGATCGACGGCTGTTCCGCCCCGAACTTCGCGATGAGCCTTGAAGGGCTGGCCCGGTCGATGGCGGCCTTTGCCACGGCGCGCGAAGGCCATGGTGTGCACGAAAGCGCGATGCACCGGCTGGCCCATGCCATGGCGCAGTATCCCGAACTGGTGGCCGGCGAAGGCCGCGCCTGCACCGAACTGATGCGGGCCATGGGCGGCAAGGTGGCCATCAAGACCGGGGCCGAGGCGGTGTTCGTGGCGATCCTGCCTGAACAGGGCCTTGGCATCGCGCTGAAGGTGCTGGACGGCAATTCCCGCGCGTCCGAGGCGGCCATCGCCGCGTTGCTGGTCAAGCTGGGGGTGCTGGACGCCGCCCATCCCGACGCGCAAAAACGGCTGAACCCGATCCAGAAGAACTGGCGCGGGCTGGTCACGGGCGAACTGCGCGTCGCGCCGGGGTTCGTGTAACGGCAAGGTGACGCCGCGCGCTTGATTTGAAGGGGAAGGTCGGGCAGGCTGATCCCATGAACATGGAAGCGCCCGTTCCCTTTCCGTCGGGTGGCCATCTGCCCGAGCAGGTGGCCTTTGACCGGCGGGAGCTTTCGCTGATCCTTCGCCTTTACGGCCGGATGGTGGCCGCCGGCGAATGGCGGGATTACGGCATTTCCCACGGGGCCGAGGCGGCGGTGTTCGCCGTATTCCGCCGCACAGCCGAAACCCCGCTTTACCGGATTGAAAAGCGACCAAAGCTGCGGGCCAAGCAGGGCATCTATGCCGTGGTCAGCGAAGGCGGCCATATCCTGCGCCGCGGGCATGAGCTTGAGGCTGTTCTCAAGGTGCTGGAGCGCAAGCTGATCCGCCCGGTGGACTGAAGCCTCAGGGCCGACGCCGGGCGATGACCGGCAGCCCTTCGCGTGCCTCGATCCGGGTGATGGCCGTTTGCAGATCCTCTCGGATCACGCGCATCGTATGGGCGGTGGCATGAAGGATCGTGTCGGGCGCCGCCAGCAGCGCGACATGCCCTTTCCAGAAGATCAGGTCGCCGCGCCGGAACGGTTCATCTTCGGGAACTTCGGTTCCAAGGCTGCGTTGCAGGTCGCTGTCGCCGGGGCAGGGGCGGCCGGCGGCGTGGAGCGACAGTTGCACAAGCCCCGAACAATCGACCCCGGACACCGAATTGCCGGCCCAGAGATAGGGCGCGTGCAGCATGGTTTCGGCCACCGCCACCGGATCGGCGGCGAAACTGCCTTCGGGTGCCAGATGGCTGGAGTCGATGAAGCCGGCGGGGGTTTCGGCCCATTTGCCGCTGACCGACAGCACCTGAACGCGGGCATTCAGGTAAAGCGGCATGATGGGCGGCGCCTTGAGGTTCTGCGCGGGGTAAAGATGGGTGGCCGGGCTGCTGACCCGGTGGGTGACGGGGCCGTCTGGCCCAAGCGCCGCTTCGGGCAGCCAGCCGCAATAGCCATCTTTCGCGGCCTGCACGAAGGCATGTCCGTCACGCCGGTCGATCACCGTCACCGCATCGCCATGGATCAGAGTGCGGTCAACGATTCCGCCGGGGTTGGCCAGCAGCGGGGCCAGCGCAGGCGCAATCCGGGCCGGTTCGCCTTCGGTAAAGCTGGCCGCGACCTGGCCTTGCAGCACGGTCAGGGCCTTGCGGCCGGAAAACGGGGTCAGGCGGCGATCCATGGGTCAGATCCCCAGCATCTGCGGCAGCGCGTTCAGGATGGCCCGCGCCCCCTGTCCGACGCCGCCTTTCGGGCGGGCCGGGGCCTCGGTCGGGCTGTGGCCGTAGATGTCGAAATGCATGTAGCGCGGATGGTCGGCAAAGCGGCGCAGGAACAGCGCGGCGGTGATGCTGCCCGCAAAGCCGAAGCCCGGCGCGTTGTCCAGATCGGCGATGCCCGGTTCGATGACACTTTCATAGGCGTCATGGAACGGCAGCCGCCAGACCGGATCGAACCCTGTCTTCGCCCCCGCTTCCAGCGCGGCGGCCATGGCATCATCCTGCGCCCAGTAGGGGGCAAGGTCCGGGCCCACGGCAATGCGCGCGGCGCCGGTCAGCGTGGCCATGCTGATCAGCGCATCGGTTTCTTCTTCCACCGCATAGGCCAGTGCATCGCCCAGGATCAGCCGCCCCTCGGCATCGGTATCATTGACCTCAACGGTCAGGCCCTTGCGGCTGATCAGGATGTCCTTGGGTTTTTGCGCATTGCCCGAGATGACATTTTCCACCGCCGGGATCAGCACCCGCAGCCGCAGGGGCAGGTTCAGCGCCATGACCATCTGCGCCAGACCCAGCACGGTGGCGGCGCCGCCCATGTCCTTTTTCATCAGGCTCATGCCGTTCGAGGGCTTGATGTTCAGCCCGCCGGTATCAAAGCAGACGCCTTTGCCCACAAGCGTCAGCCGTGGCCCGGTGCTGCCCCAGCGCAGGTCCAGCAGCCGTGGTTCGCGCGGGCTGGCGCGGCCGACGGCATGGATCATCGGGAAGTTCTGCGCCAGCAGATCATCGCCCCGGATCGCCTGCGTTGTCGCGCCGAAGCGGGCGGCCAGATCCAGCACCGCCTGTTCCAGCTCGGCCGGCCCCATGTCCTGGGCCGGGGTGTTGATCAGGTCGCGCGTCAGGAATTCACCTGCCGCCATCGCCTCGATCCGCGCGGTGTCCAGCCCGGCGGGTGCCTTCAGCCGGGACAGCGCGGGTGCCGCCGCGCCGGGGCGGTAACGGTCGAAGCGATAGCCCGACAACAGCCAGGCCAGCGCCGCCTCTGCCGTCTGGTCCTGCGTCAGGGGGCCCTCAAGGTGCCAGTCGCCGCCCGGAAGCCCGGCCACGGCCTTGGCAAGGCCAAAGCGTTGCCGTGCGCGGGCCTTGTCCGTGCCCAACCCCGCAACGGCCCCGGCCAGTTTGCCATCGGCGCCCGGCAGAAGCCGCAGTTCACCCAAGGCAGCCTGAAAGCCGGTCGCGGTCAGCCATCCGGCATGGGCCGCGCCTGGCCCCGACAGGAACGCCTCAAGCCCGTCAGGCGAAACAACGTGAAAGGGCAGCGTGGCAGAATCGGCAGGGGCAAAGGCGGGGGTCATGGTCCGGTCCGGTTGGGTGTTTCCGCCCCGACCCTAACGCTGGCCACGCCGCCTGCAAGCCCTAGACCGACAGATCGGCAAAGCCGTGGTCGGCCGCCAGCGACCGTTCCGCCACCCGCAACAGCCGCGCCCAGACCGCCGCGAAGGCCGTCGAATCGCCACGGTCCAGACAGGCCCGCGCATCGGCGGCCACATTGCACAGGCTGACCATGCCCAGGTTTTCAGCCATGCCCTGCACCCGCCTTAGGTGGCGACCCAGATCGGCCAGTTGATGCCCCTTCACCTGCGCGGCGACGCCCGCCATGGCCGCCGCCAGTTCCGCCAGCGCGCGGGCGACGATCTGGTCTGCCGCCGCAGCACCAAGGTTGCGGTAGATCACCGCGATAGCCTCACCATCCTGGCGCACCCGTTCGCGCGGGCGCAACTGCGTGACCCTGCCCATCCCGATACCCCCCGCCCCTCAAAGCCCGTCATTTCACACCCGTCCGCCAGTTTCGCAGGCCATGCTTACCCGTTCGTTGCGACCAGATGCCTGATCACGCATTTTGCCCCTCGCATTTTCCGCAAATGCGCCCTACCTCAAGGCCGCCCCTGTTGAGGCCCGCAAGGAGGACGCCCATGATCCACGCCCGCCCGCTGCCCGCCTATCTGATCCAGCGTTTCCATGGCTGGAAGGCAACGACCTACCAGCAGAACCGCGCCTGGTATCGCCGCCTGGCCGAAAGCGGCCAGCACCCGCGCGCGATGGTCATTTCCTGTTGTGACTCGCGTGTCCACGTCACCTCGATCTTCGGGGCCGACGAGGGCGAGTTCTTCATCCACCGCAACGTTGCCAATCTGGTGCCGCCCTATAACCCCGATGGCGAATATCACGGGACCTCGGCCGCAGTGGAAT
Organism: Pseudogemmobacter blasticus; assembly: GCF_003071405.1. Lineage (NCBI taxonomy): Bacteria > Pseudomonadati > Pseudomonadota > Alphaproteobacteria > Rhodobacterales > Paracoccaceae > Pseudogemmobacter > Pseudogemmobacter blasticus. The sequence continues at coordinate 2,411,360 of NZ_CP020470.1, forward strand.
ATGCCGTCACCTCGCTTGGGGTCGCGCATGTCGTCGTGCTCGGGCATTCGAACTGCGGCGGCGTGAAGGGGTGTCACGACATGTGCAGGGGCCATGCCCCGGCACTGGAGGAAAAGACCAGCTTTGTCGGTCGCTGGATGGACATCCTTCGCCCCGGCTTCGAGAAGGTCGCGCATCTGTCCGATGACACGATCCTGCGCGCGCTGGAAAAGCAGGCCGTCCTGACCAGCCTGGAAAACCTGATGACCTTCCCCTTCGTGGCCGAGGCGGTTCAGGCCGAGCGGCTGACCCTGCACGGTCTTTGGACCGATACCGGCGAAGGGGATCTGGAACAGTTCGATCCCGAACGTCAGGCGTTCATGCCGGTCTGAGCCACGCCGTCAGGCGCGCGGCCTCTGACGCGATGAAATCGGCCGATGCCGCCCGTGACACCGGGCGGCGTCAGCTCCGCAAGGGGCCGCTTTCGGCATTTGCCCGGGCCGAGACTTCCTGCAAGCCATGCACCAGGAAAACCCCCATGACCCCGTGATAGACGATGGTCGCCCCCAGCAGGTGCAGCAGGTAGATCCAGCCCGCCGAATAGGCCGCGACCACGATCACCACCAGCGAGGCCAGCGCCGAAATGGCCAGCGCGGCCAGCATGGCCCGGCCGTTCGGGCCCATGCGCCGCGCCACGATCGCCCGCCGCTCCAGCTCGGCCGCGCCCAGCAACAGCACCAGCGACAGCGCAAAAGAGCAGGCGAGGAACTGGAACATGTCGGGCATCCTTCTTGGCGACGAGGGAAGGGTGAATCGCTTCTGCCGCCGGTTGACTACCGCCGCCATCCCGCACTGGCAATGAGACGGATTGACCGGACACCCGCCTGCTGCACCAGCCGGATTTCGGGGCGGCTGGTTCAGGCCGCCTGTGGCGCGCGGGCTTCGGTCAGGATGGCGTGCAGCTTGGCCGGGTCGGTGTTGGCCCGCAGCTTGGATACCACGCCCTGATCGCGCATGGTCCGGCTGACCAGCGCCAGCGCCTTGAGATGGTCTACCCCCGAATCCTTGGGGGCCAGCAGTCCGAACACCAGATCGACCGGCTGGCGGTCCACGCTGTCATAATCCAGCGGGCGTTCCAGCCGGATGAAGATGCCGGCGATGCGGGTCAGGTCTTCCAGGCGGGCATGGGGCAGAGCAATGCCATGCCCCACGCCGGTTGGTCCCAGGGTTTCGCGTTCCTGCAGCCCGTCCACAACAAGCGCGGACTGCATACCGTAGGCCTGCGCCGCGATTTCACCCAGCTCCTGAAAGAGCCGTTTCTTTGACGTGAACTGCCCCACAACACGGACAGCATTGGGGACGAGAAGGCTGGAAAGTTCCATGCGGGAATTCGGTCCTGTCGCCGTTGGGGCCTGTTGGCCTATCTGCTGTTGCGCGGGTCGATCCAGCCGATGTTGCCGTCTTCGCGGCGGTACACGACGTTCACGCCCCCATGACCTTCGTTGCGGAAGACCAGAAGTTTCTGCCCTGCCAGATCCAGTTGCATCACGGCCTCGCCAACAGTGATCGAAGGGATCTTCGTCTCCATCTCGGCGATGACCACGGGGGCAAGCGTATCCGGCTCTGCGTCCTCGGTCTCCTCGGATGCGGCGAGGATATACTGGGACGCTCCGGCGAATTCAACCGGGCCCTTGCGATCAACATGGTGGTTGCGGATTCGCCGCTTGTAGCGGCGCAGCTGCTTGTCCATCCGTTCGCGGCAGGCTTCGAACGCGGCATAGATCTCGGTCGCCGTGCCCTTGGCCTGCGCCGTCAGCCCGGTGGACAGGCGTATCACGGTTTCGCAGACGTATTCATGCGCGGATCTTGAAAAGACGACCACACATTCGGTCGGACGCTGGGCATACTTCTCAATCACCTCGCCCAGCTCGGCTTTCACATGGGTCTGAAGAGCCTCGCCAATGTCGATCTGTTTTCCACTGATCTGATAACGCATGCTCTCTCCTTTTCATGCATGGTCGCGCAGGCCAGCCTTCATGTGGCTGCGCGGGTCTTCTGATGCGGACGGTGATGGCGCCGGTTTGACCGCACGGGGGCGGGGCCGGTGATCAGCCGCGTCCATGGGGAAGCAGGGGGCGATCTTGGCGCTCATCTCCTCCATTTGGTGACAGGTAGGGCGGCCTGTCAACAGGCACAGATGACGCGATCAGATGATGCGGAAGTTCTCGCCAAGATAGACCCGGCGAACGGTCTCGTCGCGGACGACCTCATCCGTCGTTCCCGACATCAGAACCTTGCCGTCATGCAGGATATAGGCGCGGTCCACGATCTCAAGCGTCTCGCGGACGTTGTGGTCGGTGATCAGCACCCCGATGCCGCGCCCCTTGAGATCATGCACCAGATGGCGGATTTCGCCCACGGCGATGGGGTCAACACCGGCGAAGGGCTCGTCCAGCAGCAGATACTTGGGATCAGCCGCCAGACAGCGGGCGATTTCCACCCGGCGCCGTTCCCCGCCCGACAGGGCCAGCGCGGGCGCCTGCCGCAGATGGGTGATCGAGAATTCCGACAGCAGTTCTTCCAGCCGCTCGCGCCGCTTGTGGTGGTCGGGCTCGGCAATCTCCAGCACGGCCAGGATGTTGTTTTCCACCGACAGGCCGCGGAAGATCGAAACTTCCTGCGGCAGATAGCCGATTCCCATCCGGGCGCGGCGATACATCGGCAGCGCGGTCACATCCTTGCCGTCGATCAGCACCTGTCCGCCATCCGGCGTGACCAGCCCCGCAATGGCGTAAAAGCAGGTCGTCTTGCCCGAGCCGTTAGGCCCCAGCAGCGCCACCACTTCGCCGCGGCGCAGGTCCATCGACACGTCCCGGATCACCGGGCGTTTCTTGTAGGATTTGCGCAAGGCACGGATCTGCAGCCCTTGCGATCCTTCCGTGACGGTCAGTTCCGGGCGGGCGGTCGAGGCGGCCATCAGTTGCCGCTCGGCACGAAAGTGGTGGAAACGCGGCCCTCCATCACCCCGGTGCCGTCCTTGAGGTGGATGGTCAGCTTCTTGCCCGACAGCACGGTCGGCCCCTGGGTCAGCAGCACATCGCCGGTCATCACGATGGTCCCGGCATCAATGGTGTAAACCGCCTCGCGGGATTCGGCCGCGTCGGCCAGGTTGGAAATCGTGACGCCGCCGGTCGCGTGCAGGCGCGAGATCTGGTTGCCGCCGGGGGTGTATTCCACCCGCACCTCGGCGGCGTTCATGTGCATTTCTCCCTGCACGACCACAACATTCCCGGCAAAGACCGCGCTGCCGTCGCCGTTGTTCACCGACAGCTTGTCGGCCTGAACCTCGACCGGAAGGCTGGGGTCTTGCGACAGGCCGCCAAAGGCAACCTTGGCCTCCTGGGCCATGGCCACAGAGACGTTGGCGCCAAGAACGGCAGCAAGGAACAAGGTGCGAAGGGCGCCAATCATGATGAGCCTGTCATGCAGCTTCAGCCGCCGGGTTGATATAGCAGCTTAACGCGGCCGCTGAAAACCAGAAGATAGGGATTTCCGGCATCGGGTGACTGCGAAAGGGTGAAGGAGTCGGCGGTAATCCTGCCGGGGGGGCCTTCGGCAGCCACCGCGGTGCTGCTTTCGGCACCCGTCCGGTCAAGCCGGGCGATCATTTCATCCGTGGTGACGGTATAGCCCGTCGAGGTGGTGATGGTCACGCCACCAGCCATGGTCAGCCGCCCGGCCACCGTATCCAGCGCAGCGGTTGCTGCGGCAATGTCGGCATGGCCGCCGCCGGGCATGTCCAGCCGGGCCTGCACGCCCTTGGCCTGCGCGGAGTTGTCCTCGCCCGCGGGGCGGGCGGTTTCGGCCGTCAGCGTCAGCGCCGAGCCGTCCGATGTCAGCCCGGCGTAAGAAGGGGTGGTCATCCGCGGATCGCGCGCCAGATCCTCGACATCCACATTGGCATAGGGAATGGCTGCTTCTGGGTCGATCCGGTCGGCGATCAGGAACAGCGTCGACAGGATCACCAGCGCCGCCAGCGGCAGGGCCAGCTTGAGCCAGCCAACCAGGCGCGAATGGGTGTCGCCGCGGGTCATGCGCGATCAGGCCACGCCTGCGCGCAGGCAATCGTGGATGTGCAGAACGCCGGTCACCCGGGTATCATCGGTGGTGACCAGAAGGCAGGTGATCTTCTTTTCGTTCATCAGCGCCAGCGCCTCGACTGCAAGGGCGTCGGGGGCGATGGTGCGCGGGGCGCGCGTCATCACCTGCCCGGCGGTCAGCGACAGAAGCCCGTCCATGTGGCGGCGCAGGTCTCCGTCGGTGACGATGCCCAGAAGATGGCCCTTCGCATCGGTTACGCCAACCACGCCAAAGCCGGCGCGGGTGATGGTCAGCAAGGCTTCGCTCATCGGGGTGGCTTCGCCGACCAGGGGCGCGTTGTCGTGCATCAGGTCGCGCACATGCAGCAGCCGGGCCCCCAGCTTGCCGCCGGGGTGAAAGATGCGGAACTGGTCGGGCGAAAAGGCGCGGTGTTCCATCAGCGCAATGGCGATGGCATCGCCAAGCGCCAGCGTCATGGTGGTCGAGGTGGTGGGAACGATGCCGCTGTCGCAGGCCTCGGGGGCCGGGGGCAGCAGGATGGCCACATCCGCCTCGCGCAGCAGGGTGCTGCCTTCGCGCCCGGCAACGCCGATCAGCGGAATGGAAAAGCGGCGGGAATGGGCAACGATGTCGGCCAACTCCGGCGTCTCGCCCGAGTTGGACAGCACCAGCAGCACGTCATTCTGCGTGACCATACCCAGATCGCCATGGCTGGCTTCTGCCGGGTGAACGAACTGCGCCGGCGTGCCGGTGCTGGCCAGCGTGGCCGTGATCTTGCGCGCGATATGCCCCGATTTGCCCATGCCCGACACCACCACACGGCCGGTCGCGCGCAGGATCAGCGATACCGCTTCGGTGAAGCTGGGCCCCAGCGTCTCGGCCAGCATGGTCAGCGCCTCGGCCTCGCGCCGGATGACGCGGCGGCCGATGGCCAGATGGTCAGTGGTGGAAGATGTCATGGTCATCATCCCAGCCCAGAAGATCCAGCTCGGCCCGCGTCGGCAGGAAGGCAAAGCAGGCCTGCGCCATCTCAAGCCGGCCTTCGCGGACCAGCCTTTCCTCAAGTGCGGCTTTCAGCGCGTGCAGATACAGCACGTCTGACGCGGCATATTCCTTCTGCGCCTCGGTCAGCACCGCAGCGCCCCAGTCCGAGGTCTGCTGCTGTTTCGAGACATCGACGCCGACCAGATCGGCCAGCAGGTATTTCAGGCCATGCCGGTCGGTGAAGGTGCGCACCATCTTGGCGGCGATCTTGGTGCACCAGACCGGCGCCGTGGTCACGCCGAAGGCGCGTTTCAGCGCGGCAATGTCGAAGCGGCCGAAGTGAAACAGCTTCAGCGTGGCCGGATCGGTCAGCAGCCGTTCCAGATTGGGCGCGCGGGTCTGGCCACGGGCGATCTGCACCAGATGCGCATCGCCGTTGCCGTCGGACAGTTGCACGACGCAAAGCCGGTCGCGGCGCGGGTCAAGGCCCATCGTCTCGGTGTCGATGGCAACGACGGTGCCAAGGGTCAGGCCGTCGGGAAGGTCGTTCTGGTGCAGGTGAATGGCCAAGGCAGGTTCCCGGTTCGGGGTTGCGGCAGATGCCGGCTGGCTTAGCGGCCCGCCCCCCTGCGGTCAACCTGCGGCTTCCCGGCTTGCCGGAAAGCGGCGGGGTGATAGGCTGCAACCGGCCGGAATTTCCCCGGTGCCCTGCATATTGGCCCCAGATGTTTCACACCGAGATCTTTCGTTCCCCCCGCCGTGGCGAAGCCCGTCGTATTGCGGTGTTTTCCTATCGCTATGATGCGCATCTGGTGCCCGGCCTGATCAAGAACATCCGCCCGGCCGTGCATGGCTATGTTGCCTGGGATGACCGCGGTTCCGCTGCCGCCCTGTCGGACGAACCGATGCGCCGGAACCGGCTGATCCTTGAGGCGCAGAAGCTGGGGGCGGCGTGGCTTCTGGCCTGCGACCCGGACGAACGGTTCGAGGATCGTCTTGCCCGCCGCCTGCCCGAGATGGCGGCCGAAGGCGAGGGCACGCTGTGGACTGTGGCCATGCGCGAGATGTTCGATGCCACCCATTACCGGACAGATGGCATCTGGGGTGCCAAGGCGGTGATGCGGTTTTTCTCCGTCTCGGCCGTGGGCGAGGATCTGACGGTGCCCCTGCACGCGGCCTGGGTGACCGATGCCGAAAGGTTCCGTACCGCCGCGTCGGGCCTGAACGTCTATCACATGCGGATGGCTTCGCCGGTGCGGCGCCGGTTGCGCCGCGCACTTTATGCCGCCGCCGACCCGGACCGGCAGTATCAGCGGCCGGGATATGACTATCTGGATGACGAACGCGGTATGCGGCTGGAGCCCATTCCCGAGGGGCGCGGCTATTCCCCGCCCTTTGTCGAGGATCACGGGCTTTGGGCGCCTGATCCAGGCCGGATCGGGCAGGTCATGCCAGACCCGCCTGCGGTGCGCTTGCATTTCGCCAAACGCTCGATCGAACGCGGGGGCCATGCGGCGGCCTTTCATGCGTTGCAGGATTTGTGCCGGGCCGCGCCCCAAGATGCCGATCTGGCCCATGCCTGCGCCCGCCGCGCGCTGGTTGCCGGCGATCCGCAAGCCGCGTTGGAGCTGACCGTGCCGCTGGTGCGGGGCGGCAAGGCCGACCTGCACGCCCATCTGCTGCACGCCTTGGCCGCCGCCCGTTGCGGGCGCGCCGATCTGGCGGAGGCAAGCCTTGCCGTGCTGGCCGGTGGTCTGGCGGGGTCGCCCGTGCTGGACTGGCTGGCCACGGCCTGCTGCCGCGCCACCGTAGATTTCGCCGCGCCAGATGCCCTGTGGCGACGGTGGGTTTCGGGCCGTGCCCGCCTGTCCGAAGGGGCCGGTCTGGCGCGGGGCGCGCGGATGAGCGTGATCGTTCTGGGCTATCAGGCCCAGCCCGGCCTGGCGGCGGCCGTGCGGTCGCTGCTGGATCAGGATGAGGCGGCGGAAATCGTGGTCGTCAACTCGGGCGGCGGAGATGCGGCGGCGGTTCTTGGGCCGCTGGCCGCTGCCGTGCGGCTGATCCAGGTGGAGGCGCCGCTTTATGTGGGGGCCGCGCGCAACATCGGCGTCGATGCCTCGCGTGCGGAATACGTTGCCTTTCTGGCGGGCGATTGCACGGCCGCGCCGGGGTGGGTCTCGGGGCGGATGCGGAGGCATCTGGCCGGGGCGCTGTCAGTTTCAACCCCGGTTCTGCCGGCCGAGACGGACAGTCTGGCCGGGATCGCGGCGCATTACCTGCACTACTGGGGCCGTCACCCGGAAACGCCCGATGTGCAGCGGATGCACTTTGGCCGATCCTTCGCCCGTTGGCTGCTGGAAGAGGCGGGCGCCTTCCCGCCCGGATTGCGCGTGAACGAAGATGGCGTGCTGAACCACCGGGCCGATCACATTGGCCTGCCGGTCTGGGCGCCCGAGGTGCTGACCGCGCACCGCGATCCGGCGATGCTGGGCGACCTGCTGGCGGATGAACGCGCGCGCGGGATGCGCCGTGCAGACCACCCGCCGTTTCGCGGCTGGGTCGGGTCCGACAAGGCCGAGGCGGAGTTTTCGGCGCGGATCGCAACGGCCTGCGGTCATGCGCAATCGGCGGCGGCGCGATGGGGCGGGTTGTCGCCGCGCCGTCTAGCTGCGGTGCAGGCGATGCAGTGGCTGGCCACGCAGGCGGGGGCCGCCGGTGCCATCGACGCGCTGGAGCGGCTTTATGAGGCCGATGTTGCCGCTGCCCGGGCCGAAGCGTTGCGCCCGTTCAGCCCCGCCGCCGCGCTGACCGAGGCGCTGGCGGCGGTGACGGCCGATCCGCAGGACTGGCGCAAGGCGTATCTTGCCGGCCTGCTGACGGTTGAGGCGGAGACCGGCGACCCCGCGCCGTATTTCCGTTCCGCGATGGCGCTGAACCCTGCCACCTCTGGCCCGGTGGCCGAACTTGTCCGCCTGCACCGGGCGCGCGGCAACGACGCGGCGGCCCTGGCCGAAGCCGAGGCCGCGCTGTTGCGGGCGCCGGGGGCCGGGGCCTTGTGGGCGCTGGCGGGTGCGGCGGCGGAACAGGCAGGCAAGCCTGATCGGGCCCTGGCCTGGCGGCGGGGGGCGCTGGCGCTGGCCCCCGATGACCCCAAGGCACATCTGGCCCTGGCAAGGCTGCACCGCCAGGGCGGGAACGATGCTCTGGCCAGCCTGCGCGAAGACATGGCAGCGGATTTGCAAGCGCGGGCGCCTGTCGAATTTGATAGCTGAAATCTATCAAATGACGGATATTCAGGTTTGATCTCCTATCAAGGCGCTTCTAGACCGGACGCAAGGAAGAGGAGGAGCCAGATGCCCGTCGCCGACGTGCTTGAGCCACATGCCCGCCAGACGCTGGATGACATCCTGCGCGCCCATGCCGCGGATGAGGGGCCGCTTCTACCCATCCTGCACGACATTCAGGCCGCCTTCGGCCATGTGCCGCAGGCCGTGGTGCCGGTGATTGCCGAGGCGCTGAACCTGGGCAAGGCCGAGGTGCATGGCGTGATTTCCTTCTACCACGATTTCCGCGCGGAACCGGCCGGGCGGTCGGTGGTCAAGCTGTGCCGGGCCGAGGCGTGTCAGGCCATGGGCGGCGACCATCTGGCCCACCATGCCGAGCGCAAGCTGGGCGTCGGGTTCCATGAAACCCGGGCCGACGGCAAGGTGACGCTGGAGCCGGTCTATTGTCTGGGCCTGTGCGCCTGTGCCCCGGCGGCCATGGTCAATGGCCGGCTGGTAGGCCGGCTGGATGAGGCGGCGGTGGACCGTATCGCGACCGAGGTGCTGGCATGAAGGTCTATGTTCCTGCCGATGCCGCCGCGCGCGCGCTTGGGTCTGACGATGTGGCCGCCGCCGTGCAGGCCGAGGCCGCCCGCCGCGGGCTGGACCTGACGCTGGTCCGCAACGGCAGCCGCGGCATGGTCTGGCTGGAACCGCTGGTCGAGGTGGAGCGCGATGGGATGCGGCTGGCCTATGGCCCCGCAACAGCCGCCGATGTGGCCGCCATTCTGGACGACACCTCGGCCAAGGCGCTGGGGCCGACGGAGGATCTGCCCTGGATGAAAAAGCAGACGCGGCTGACCTTTGCCCGCGTCGGCCTGATTGACCCGCTGGACATGGCGCATTACCGGGCCGAGGGCGGGCTTGTCGGGCTGGAACGCGCGCTGGCGCTGCCGCCGACCGAAATCGTGCAGTCTGTCATCGACTCGGGCCTGCGTGGCCGGGGCGGGGCGGGGTTCCCCACCGGCATCAAGTGGAAAACGGTGGCCGAGGCGAAGGCCGATCAGAAATACATTGTCTGCAACGCCGACGAAGGTGACAGCGGCACCTTTGCCGACCGTATGCTGATGGAGGGCGACCCCTTCCACCTGATCGAAGGCATGATCATCGCCGGCATCGCCGTGGGGGCGACGCGCGGCTATGTCTATATCCGCAGCGAATACCCCGACGCGATCCGGGTGATGCGCGCCGCGGTGGAGGTTGGCCGCAAGGCGGGGCTGCTGGGGCCGTCGGTCCTTGGGTCGGCCTATGCCTTCGACATCGAAATCCGGGTTGGCGCCGGGGCCTATGTCTGCGGCGAGGAGACCAGCCTGCTGAACAGCCTTGAGGGCAAGCGCGGCGTGGTGCGCGCCAAGCCGCCGCTGCCGGCGCTGGAAGGGTTCCTGGGCAAGCCGACGGTGGTGAACAACGTCATCTCGCTGGCCACGGTGCCGGTGATCTTTGAAAAGGGTGCGGCCTTCTACCGCGACTTCGGGCTGGGCCGGTCGCGCGGGACGATTCCGCTGCAGATCGCCGGCAACGTGCGCCATGGCGGGCTGTTCGAGGTGGCCTTCGGCATGGGTCTGGGCGAGATCGTCAACGACATCGGCGGCGGCACCGCCAGCGGCCGCCCGGTCAAGGCGGTGCAGGTGGGCGGGCCGCTCGGGGCCTATTTCCCGTCGTCGCTGTTTGACACGCCGACCTGCTATGAAAGTTTCGCCAGCGCCGAAGGGCTGATCGGCCATGCCGGGATCGTGGTGTTCGACGACACCGCCGACATGCTGAAACAGGCCCGGTTCGCGATGGAGTTCTGCGCCATCGAAAGCTGTGGCAAATGCACCCCCTGCCGGATTGGCGCGGTGCGCGGTGTGGAAACCATCGACCGCATCGCGCGGGGCGATACCGCCGCCATCCCGCTGCTGACCGATCTGTGCAACACGATGAAGGCCGGGTCGCTGTGCGCGCTTGGCGGCTTTACCCCCTATCCGGTGATGTCGGCGCTGACGCATTTCCCCGACGACTTCGCCCGCGCGAAGGAGGCCGCCGAATGACCGAAAAGGTGAAAGGGCCCGCCTCCTATTTCCCGTCGATCGAGGCGAAATATGGCCAGCCGATGCAGCACTGGTTCACCCAGATCGCGCCGCTGCTGGACCAGCCGCACATGAAGATCGTGGCGTTTCTGAAAGATGAACATGGCATGGGGCACGGCCACGCGAATGCGGTGGTTGCCCATGCGCTGGCTGCAAAAGGGTGAATGACATGAAAGACTTCAAGGACTTCATCATTCCCGACCGCGATTTCGGCACCCCTGCCGCGAAAGCGAAGCAGATGGTCACGCTGACCATCGACGGCTTTGACGTGACGGTGCCCGAGGGCACCAGCATCATGCGTGCTGCCGCCGAGGCGGGGATTCCCGTGCCGAAGCTGTGTGCCACCGACAGCGTGGATGCCTTCGGATCGTGCCGGCTGTGCCTGGTCGAGATCGAGGGGCGCAACGGCACCCCGGCAAGCTGCACCACGCTGGTGGCGCCGGGGCTGAAGGTTCACACCCAGACGCCCAAACTGAAAGACCTGCGCCGCGGGGTGATGGAGCTGTACATCAGCGACCACCCGCTGGATTGCCTGACCTGCGCTGCCAATGGCGATTGCGAATTGCAGGACATGGCCGGGGCCGTGGGTCTGCGCGATGTGCGGTATGAGGCGGTGGAAACCCATTTCCGCCCGCGCAACACCGGCGGCGAGGCCAATCCGCAATGGCTGCCGAAGGATGAGTCGAACCCCTATTTCACCTATGATCCGGCCAAGTGCATCGTGTGCAGCCGCTGCGTGCGGGCCTGTGAGGAAGTGCAGGGCACCTTTGCGCTGACCATCACCGGCCGGGGCTGGGACAGCCGGGTTCATGCCGGGGCGGCGGGCGACAGTTTCCTGACCTCGGACTGCGTGTCCTGCGGGGCCTGCGTGCAGGCCTGCCCGACGGGCACCTTGCAAGAAAAGTCGATGATCGAGATCGGGACGCCGGACCGGGCGGTCATCACCACCTGCGCCTATTGTGGCGTTGGCTGCAGCTTCAAGGCCGAGATGCGCGGTGATGAGCTGGTGCGGATGGTGCCTTACAAGCATGGCAAGGCCAACCGGGGCCATTCCTGCGTGAAGGGCCGCTTCGCCTATGGCTATGCCAGCCACAAGGACCGCATCCTGAACCCGATGATCCGCGACAGCATCAGCGAACCGTGGCGCGAAGTGTCCTGGGATGAGGCGCTGAGCTTCGCTGCGACGCGTATGCGCAACATACAGCAAACGTATGGCAAGAATGCTGTCGGCGTCATCACCTCAAGCCGCTGCACCAATGAGGAAACCTTCCTGGTGCAGAAGCTGACGCGCGCGGTGTTCGGCAACAACAACACCGACACCTGCGCCCGCGTCTGCCATTCGCCCACCGGCTATGGCCTGGGGCAGACCTTCGGCACCAGCGCCGGGACGCAGGATTTCGATTCGGTCGAACAGACCGATGTCGTCATGGTGATCGGGGCCAACCCGACCGATGGCCACCCCGTCTTTGCCAGCCGGCTGAAGAAGCGGCTGCGCAAGGGGGCGAAGCTGATCGTGGTCGATCCGCGGCGGATCGACCTGGTGAAATCGGCCCATATCAAGGCGGCGCATCACCTGCAGTTGCGGCCCGGCACCAACGTCGCCGTGGTCACGGCGCTGGCGCATGTGATCGTGACCGAGGGGCTGATGAACGAAGAGTTCATCCGCACCCGCTGCGACTGGGATGAGTTCCAGGATTACGCCGAGTTCGTCAGCCGGCCGCAGCATTCGCCCGAGGCGACCGAGATGCTGACCGGCGTTCCGTCCGAAGAGCTGCGCCGCGCGGCGCGGCTGTATGCCACCGGCGGCAATGGCGCGATCTATTACGGGCTGGGCGTGACCGAGCACAGCCAGGGGTCGACCACCGTGATCGGCATCGCCAACCTGGCCATGCTGACCGGCAACGTCGGGCGGCCCGGCGTGGGGGTGAACCCGCTGCGCGGGCAGAACAACGTGCAGGGGTCTTGCGACATGGGGTCGTTCCCGCATGAACTGCCGGGCTACCGCCATGTGAAGAACGCCGATGTGCGCGACCTGTTCGAGCGGGCCTGGGGCACGACCATCGACTCAGAACCCGGGCTGCGGATTCCCAACATGCTGGATGCGGCGGTGGAGGGCACCTTCAAGGGCCTGTATTGCCAGGGTGAGGACATCCTGCAATCCGACCCCGACACCAAGCATGTCGCGGCGGGCCTTGCGGCGATGGATTGCGTGATCGTCCATGACCTGTTCCTGAACGAGACCGCGAACTATGCCCATGTCTTTTTGCCGGGATCGACCTTCCTGGAAAAGGACGGCACCTTCACCAATGCCGAACGCCGCATCAACCGCGTGCGCAAGGTGATGGCGCCGCGCAACGGCTATGCCGACTGGGAGATCACCCAGATGCTGGCCAATGCGCTGGGTGCGGGCTGGGGCTATACCCATCCCAGCCAGATCATGGATGAAATCGCGATGCTGACGCCCAGCTTTGCCGGCGTGTCCTATGACGTGCTGGAGGAGAAGGGTTCGGTCCAGTGGCCCTGCAACGAGAAGGTGCCGGACGGCACGCCGCTGATGCATATCGACGGCTTCGTGCGCGGCAAGGGGCGGTTCATCAACACCGAATATGTGGCGACGGATGAAAAGACCGGCCCGCGGTTCCCGCTGCTGCTGACCACCGGGCGCATCCTTTCGCAATACAATGTCGGCGCGCAGACGCGGCGCACGTCGAACGTGGTCTGGCATGACGAGGATGTGCTGGAGATTCACCCGCATGATGCCGAGGTGCGCGGCGTGAACGAAGGGCAGTTCGTGCGGCTGGCCAGCCGGTCGGGCGAAACCACGCTGCGGGCCAAGATCACCGACCGGGTGTCGCCCGGCGTGGTTTATACCACCTTCCACCACCCCGACACGCAGGCCAATGTCATCACCACCGATTTTTCGGACTGGGCGACCAACTGCCCGGAATACAAGGTGACGGCGGTGCAGGTCAGCCCGTCGAACGGGCCTTCGGAATGGCAGGAAGACTATGCCGCGCAGGCGGCGCTGTCGCGGCGCATCCTGCCGGCGGCCGAGTGATGGACGCCGCCCGCCGCCGTGCGCATCTGAGCTTTGGCCCCGACGGCGTGTCGCGGGCCGACCGGATGCTGCCCGAGGAAGCGGCGGTGGCGCTGTCGTTCAACGGCAGCACGCAGGCGGTGATGATGGCGACACCCGCCGATCTGGTGGATTTCGCCTATGGCTTTGCCCTGACCGAAGGCATTGCCCGCCCCGATGAGGTGGAAACGGTCGAGGCGGTGGAAACGCCGCGCGGCATTGACCTGCAGGTCTGGGTGGCCCCGGCGGCGGCCGAGCGGCTGTCGCAGCGGCGGCGCACGATGGCGGGGCCGGTGGGCTGCGGGCTGTGCGGGATTGACTCGATCGACGAGGCGCTGCGTCCGGTGGCGCGGGTCGCGCCTTCGGGGTTTCGCATGACGCCGGCGCAGGTGCATCAGGCGGCCGAGGGGCTGCGGGCCGGGCAGGCGCTGCATGACCTGACGCGCGCCGCCCATTGCGCCGCGCTGTGGCAGCCTGATGCCATTGCCCTGCTGCGCGAGGATGTGGGCCGCCACAACGCGCTGGACAAGCTGATCGGGGCGGCGATCCGGGGCGGGGCGTCGGGCGACTGTGCCCTTGTGCTGACCTGCCGCGTTTCGGTGGACATGGTGCAAAAGGCGGCGGCCTTCGGTGCGCCGGTGCTGATCGCGCTGTCGGCCCCCACCGCCCATGCCGCCGATCTGGCCGAAGAGGCCGGCATCACCCTGATCGCCGGGGTGCGCCCCGGGCGATTCGACGTTTATTCCCATTCCGACCGACTGACAGAGGTGACCCATGCCCGCTGACAAGCTGATCTACATGGCAAACCAGATTGCCCGCTTCTTCGAATCGATGCCGCATGAACAGGCGGTGAAGGGCGTTGCCGCCCATATCAACGATTTCTGGGAACCGCGGATGCGGCGGCAACTGTTCCAGGTGCTGGATACCGGCGGTCTGGGCCTGCGCCCGGTGGTGATTGACGCGGCAAAGGACATCCGCCGCCCCGCCGACGCGGCCTGACCGCGCCGCCCGGCTGGATATAACCCCGGAAATGACAAAGGCCGCGCTGTGTTGCGCAAACTGGGGAAAGTGCCGGCAGGCACAACGGCAAAGGTGGGCAAGGCACCGCGAAGGCTTGCGGGATTAAGAGCGCACTACGCGCGGGTGCAGGCTGTGATTCACTGTCATCCAATGACAGTGAGGGACTAGCCTTAGAGCCACCTTGTGGCGAGGGGTGGTGTCAGTTTGGCCGGAAAACCTTCCCGCCCAAAATCTCATTGACCCTTTCCAGATATGGACCGCAGGTGAAGGTTCGCCCCTCTTCGTCGAGCACCTTTTCGACATCCTGAGGGCCGAACTGCACTATCACCTGATAGTCCAATTCTGACAGGTTCTCTTTGGCGTTCTTCTCCAGCGCGGAGAGGACATATTCGTAGGTGCTGGTGATTTCCCTGTCGCACTCGGCAGCGAGGGTGCGAACCGTAACGGCGGCTTTGAGGCCACGACCGGCGGATTCCTTCAAGTCTTCCGCAAGTGCCATGGACGGCAGGAGTGTTGCGGCGGTAGCGGCAAAGAGAAAACCCTTTAACATTTTGAAACCCTCTGAAGCCAGAACCTATCTGGACAGGTGGACGTCAAGCTGACGTCCCGCAGATAGCCAGTCAAGCGCCGCGCCCCCTGAGACGAACAGACATTTACCTATACCTTGGCCCCGCCCCCCGCGCACGCCTTTTTGTGGGGCCATGGGTGTTAGGCCATGCCAGTTTACCCCTGGTGACAACGCGAGGCGCCGGGCTAGTCGCCGCGCCGGGCGTAGCGATACCCCAGCCACCAAGGCCGATAGTCGAATCTCCGCGTGAGGCAACCGTAGGACTGCTCAATACCAGTTTCACGCCAGCAAGTCAGGCCAAGCGAGCGCCGGAAGGGGGATTGAAAAAAACAAGAGCCCCGCAACACATTGATGTTGCAGGGCTTTCTTGGGAAAATTGGTGCCCAGAAGAGGACTCGAACCTCCACGCCTTGCGGCGCTGGTACCTGAAACCAGTGCGTCTACCAATTCCGCCATCTGGGCACTGAGAGGCGATGTAAAGGCGGTGCGCGGGACTGTCAACACGGCGCAAGCGGGGAAAACACAAATTTCCTGACGGGCTTTTGCCTTGCTGGGCTGTGCCGGCGCCGTTATTGATCCGGGCAGTGTTCGATGCCCGTGCGGGAGGCTTTCACGATGAACAAACTGGTCACCATCTACGGCGGTTCGGGGTTTGTCGGCCGCTATATCGCACGCCGCATGGCGCGGGAGGGGTGGCGCGTGCGGGTCGCGGTGCGCCGTCCGAACGAGGCGCTGTTCGTCAAGACCTATGGCCTGCCCGGCCAGGTGGAGCCGGTGTTCTGCAACATCCGCGACGATGACAGCGTGCGCGCGGCGATGCAGGGGGCGGATGCGGCGGTGAACTGCGTCGGCACCTTCGATCTGCGGGGCAACAACAGCTTTCACATGATCCATGTCCGCGCGGCGGGCCGGATTGCCCGGATCGCGACCGAGCAGGGCGTGCAGACGCTGGTGCATCTGTCGGCCATCGGGGCCGATGCGAATTCGCCGTCGCGCTATGGCCAGTCCAAGGCCGAGGGCGAGGCGGCGGTGGTCGAGGCGTTCCCCGGCGCGGTGATCCTGCGGCCTTCGGTGATTTTCGGGGCGGAGGACAAGTTCTTCAACCGCTTTGCCGAAATGTCGCGCACCTGGGCCTTCGTGCCGGTGGTGCGGTCGGAAACCAAGTTCCAGCCGGTCTATGTGGATGACGTGGCACAGGCGGCGGTGAAGGGCGTGCTGGGGCAGGCCGCGCCGGGTGTGTATGAGCTGGGCGGGCCGGACGTGGCCACCTTCCGCAAGCTGCTGAAGAAGATGCAGGCGGTGATCCAGCGCTGGCGCCCGGTGGTGAACATGCCGACCTTCGTCATGGCCCCCGTTGCAACGCTGTTCGACGTGATCGAGTTCGTGACGGCGGGCATCCTGCGCAACGGGCTGCTGACGCGCGACCAGTTGGCCAGCCTTGGCGTGCCGAACGTGGTGTCGGACAAGGCGCGGACGCTGGCCGATCTGGGCATCACGCCCACCGCGATGGATGCGGTGCTGCCGGAATACCTGTGGCGCTATCGCCCCTCGGGGCAATACGCGGCCATCAAGGCTTCGGCCAAGAACCTGCGCAAGGTCTGAAACCGACAAGGCAGGATGCCCGTGACCTATCTGAACGACATCCTGCTGGGCGTGATCGAAGGGATCACCGAGTTTCTGCCGATTTCCAGCACGGGCCATCTGCTGGTGGCCCAGCACTGGCTGGGCGCGCGGTCCGATACCTATAACATCGTGATCCAGGCCGGCGCGATTCTGGCGGTGACGCTGATCTACTGGCAGCGCATCACCGGGCTGCTGCTGAACTGGCGCCGGCCCGAGAACCGCGACTATCTGATCAAGCTGGGTCTGGCCTTCGGCATCACCGCCGTTCTGGGGCTGCTGGCCAAGAAGCTGGGGTTCGAACTGCCCACCACCATTCAGCCCGTTGCCTGGGCGCTGGTGCTGGGCGGGATCTGGATGATTGCGGCCGAGTATTTTGCCGCCCGCAAGCCGGATTGCGCCACCATCACCCTGCGCGTCGCCATTGCCGTCGGCATTGCGCAGGTCGTGGCGGGGGTGTTCCCCGGTCTGTCACGCTCGGGCACCACGATCTTTGTCGCCATGCTGCTGGGCACGTCGAACCGCGCCGCCGCGACCGAGTTTGCCTTTCTGGTGGGCATCCCCACCATGTATGCGGCCAGCGCCTATGAGGTTGCCAAGCAGTTGCAGGCGGGGGCGGCCAGCGAGGACTGGACGGCGCTTGGCGTTGCCTTCATCGCGTCGACCATCACCGCCTTCGTGTCGGTCAAATGGCTGCTGACCTACATCCGCACCCATGACTTCAGGATCTTTGCCTACTATCGCATCGCCTTTGGCGGGCTTTTGCTGGTGCTGGCCGGGGCCGGCCTGATTACCGCCTGACGGCGAATCACAGGGTTTTTGCGGGGTATGTGGGCGGATAGGTAGCGTGTGCTGACCTAAAATCTTGCAAAAACTTCTCTGAGCGTTGGTCAAAGCGTAAAAAACCCAAAGATAGGTAAACTATACTGACTTTTATTTCGATTTGGCTGGCTGTAGGAAAACACGCCCGGAGTGCTTGCAAGGGAATGCCCAGCCATGGCCACGCAGAAGATGCTGAAATTCGTGACCGTCGGGAAGGAGACGCCCGAAAAGCGCGACGCCGCCCAGCGCAGCCAGGATTTCGATGAGATCTACCGCGAGTTCGCCGCCCAGAAGGCCGCCGAACAGGCCAGCCGGTGCAGCCAGTGCGGCGTGCCCTATTGCCAGGCGCATTGCCCGCTGCACAACAACATTCCCGACTGGCTGCGCCTGACCGCCGAGGGCCGGTTGCAGGAAGCCTATGAGATCAGCCAGGCGACCAACACCTTCCCCGAAATCTGCGGCCGCATCTGCCCGCAGGACCGGCTGTGTGAAGGCAATTGCGTGATCGAGCAATCGGGCCACGGCACGGTGACGATTGGCGCGGTCGAGAAATACATCACCGATACCGCCTGGGAAAACGGCTGGGTCAAGCCGATCCTGCCGGCGATGGAGCGCCCCGAAAGCGTGGGCATAATCGGGGCCGGGCCGGGGGGCCTGGCCGCCGCCGACGTGCTGCGCCGCGCGGGGGTGCAGGTCACGGTCTATGACCGCTATGACCGCGCGGGCGGGCTGCTGACCTATGGGATTCCGGGGTTCAAGCTGGAAAAGCCGGTGGTGATGCAGCGGGTGGAGCAGTTGCGCGCGGCGGGGGTGAATTTCATCCTGAACTGCAACGTGGGCACCGACCTGACCTTCGACGCCATCCGGGGCCAGCATGACGCGGTGCTGATCGCGACGGGCGTCTACAAGGCGCGCGACATCGAGGCGCCGGGGTCCGGGGCGCGCGGCATCGTCAAGGCGCTGGATTATCTGACGGCCTCGAACCGCAAGAGCTTTGGCGACGATGTGGCCGAGTATGACTCGGGCGCGCTGAACGCCAGCGGCAAGCGGGTGGTTGTGGTTGGTGGCGGCGACACGGCGATGGACTGCGTGCGCACCGCCATCCGGCAGGGCGCGCAATCGGTGAAGTGCCTCTATCGCCGCGACCGGGCGAACATGCCCGGCAGCCAGCGCGAAGTGCAGAACGCCGAGGAAGAGGGCGTGGAATTTGTCTGGCTGACCGCGCCGCGCGGCTTCACCGGCGGCACCGAGGTGGAAGGCGTCATCGTGCAGAAGATGCGCCTTGGCGCGCCCGATGCCAGCGGCCGCCAGTCGCCCGAGGTGATCGAGGGCGCCGATTATGTGGAGCCGGCCGATCTGGTGGTGCAGGCGCTGGGCTTCGAGCCGGAAGACCTGCCCGGCCTGTGGGGCGTGCCCGAGCTGGCCGTGACCCGCTGGGGCACCATCAAGGCCGATTTCCGCAGCCACGCGACCAGCCTGCCCGGCGTCTATGCCGTGGGCGACATCGTGCGCGGCGCCAGCCTTGTGGTCTGGGCGATCCGCGACGGGCGCGAGGCGGCCGAGGCAATGCTGGCCTATCTGGCGCAAACCGCCAGCGTGGCGGCGGAATAGGCGTCTTGCCCGCGCCTTTCGGGCGGGCAGGGCCATGTGACGACAGACCCCCGACCGGGAGCGATGCAATGAAGACGACCCTTGCCCTTGCCCTGATCGCCGGCGCGCTGGCGCAGCCGGCCCTTGCCGGCACCTGGACCGCGCCCGAGGGGTGTGAGGTGTTCATGACCGTGCAGTCCAAGGGGTGCCGGGTGTCGAACTACTATACCTGCACGCAAGACGCGGCGGGGGAACAGTGGCGGGCGGATTTCGATCAGGAAGGGCTGTTCTTCCGGTCGCGCATCAATGCGGAAGGCGAATGGATCGAAAGCCTTGAGCAGAACCCGCCGGTGCGCCAGACGCTGGACCCCGGCGCGGAAGACCCCGCGTCGTTCAGCGAATTGCTGGCCTCGGGCGTGGATACCTATGCCTTCAGCCTGAGCCGCGATGACGGCGGCCATTCCAACGTGATCGGGGTGGACCGGCTGACCGGGCGGACCCGGGTGATCGACGGGCAGACGCTGGAAGAGACCGAGTTCGACTATTCCGAGACCGATGATTTCGGCACGGTGCTGCGCCGGGCGCGCGGCAACGAATACATCAGCCGTGACAAGCGCCTGTTCTTCGCCGGCCCCGGCGAAACCGATCTGGGCGATGGCCAGTGGCTGCCCATCGACGGCAGCCCGGTGGATTTCACCTTTCCGGGCGACAAGGGCTTTGCCAGCACGCAGCCGATCTATGACTGCGATGCGCTGACGGCCGATGCCGGGCTGCCGCAATCGGTGTGGAGGGCGGGCTATGGCGGATAAGCGCAGCGGCCGGTGCCTGTGCGGCGCGGTCCGCGTGACCGTGACCGACCCGGAACCGCATCTGAACGCCTGCCATTGCAGCATGTGCCGGCGCTGGACGGGGCTGGCCTTCGTCACGCTGGACGTGCCCGAGGGGCAGATCGAGATCGAGGGTGCCGAGGCGGTGAAGGCCTTCACCTCGTCCGACTGGGCGCAGCGGTGCTTTTGCGGCACCTGCGGCAGCACGCTTTGGTATCGGCTGACCGCCCCCGGCGCACCGACCGATTATTACCTGGCGGCGGGCCTGCTGGACGATCTGTCCGGCCTGACGCTGGCCAATGAAATCTACATCGACTGCAAGCCGGAGGCATTCGCCTTTGCCGGCCCCACCCGCCAGATCACGGAAGCCGAGTTTCTTGCGATGCTTCCCCCGCCAGCCGCGAAGGAGTGAGCCATGACGACCTATGATGACGCCTGGGTTCGGGCCGAGGAAGAAAAGCGCGCCTGGCTGGATGCGAACGGTCTTTACAAGGCCGAGGACGAACATTCGTCCTGCGGGGTGGGGCTGGTGGTCTCGATCAGCGGCAAGCCGTCGCGCAAGGTGGTGGAGAACGGCATCAACGCTCTGAAGGCGGTGTGGCACCGGGGCGCGGTGGATGCCGATGGCAAGACGGGCGACGGTGCGGGCATCCATGTGCAGATCCCGGTCAAGTTCTTCTATGACGTGGTGCGCCGCACCGGGCACGAGCCGGACACGAAGAAGCTGATCGCCGTGGGCCAGGTCTTCCTGCCGCGCACCGATTTCGGCGCGCAGGAACGCTGCCGGACCATCGTGGAAACCGAAGTGCTGCGGATGGGCCATTACATCTATGGCTGGCGACATGTGCCGGTGGATATTTCGGTGCTGGGCGAAAAGGCCAATGCTACGCGGCCCGAGATCGAGCAGATCCTGATCCGCTGCGAGAAGGACATCGACCAGGAACAGTTCGAGCGCGAACTCTACATCATCCGCCGCCGCATCGAGAAGGCGGCAACGGCGGCGGGCATCCAGGGGATGTATCTGTGCAGCCTGTCGTGCCGCAGCATCATCTACAAGGGCATGATGCTGGCCGAGCAGGTTTCGACCTTCTATCCCGATCTTGAGGACGAGCGGTTCGAGTCCGCCTTCGCGATCTATCACCAGCGCTACAGCACCAACACCTTCCCGCAGTGGTGGCTGGCGCAGCCGTTCCGGATGCTGGCCCACAACGGCGAGATCAACACGCTGAAGGGCAACGTCAACTGGATGAAGAGCCATGAGATCCGCATGGCCAGCAGCGCCTTTGGCGATGCGGCCGAGGACATCAAGCCGATCATCCCCAGCGGCACGTCGGACAGCGGCGCGCTGGACGCGGTGTTCGAGGTTCTGGTGCGGTCGGGGCGGTCGGCGCCGATGGCCAAGACCATGCTGGTGCCGGAAGCCTGGTCGAAGGCCACCACCAACATGCCCAAGGCCTGGGCCGACATGTATTCCTACTGCAACAGCGTGATCGAGCCCTGGGATGGCCCGGCCGCGCTGGCCATGACCGATGGCCGCTGGGTCTGCGGGGGCTTGGACCGCAACGGGTTGCGCCCGATGCGCTATGTCGTGACCGGCGACGGGATGCTGATCGCCGGGTCGGAAGCGGGCATGGTGCCGGTGGATGAAACCACGGTGCGCGAAAAGGGCGCGCTGGGGCCGGGGCAGATGATCGCGGTCGATATGACCGATGGCAAGCTGTACCACGACACCGAGATCAAGGACCGGCTGGCCAGCCGGCAGCCCTATGGCGAATGGGTGGGCAAGATCGTCGATCTGAACGCCGATCTGGTACATGTGCCGGAAAAGGCGCTGTTCACCGGGGCCGAGCTGCGCAAGCGCCAGATCGCCGCCGGCTATACGGTGGAAGAGCTGGAAACGATCCTGGCGCCGATGGCCGAGGACGGCAAGGAAACCGTCGCCTCGATGGGGGACGACACACCGCCGGCGGTGCTGTCCAAGGTCTATCGCCCGCTGTCGCATTATTTCCGGCAGAACTTCAGCCAGGTGACGAACCCGCCCATCGACAGTCTTCGCGAAGGCCGGGTGATGAGCCTGAAGACGCGGTTCGGCAACCTGCGCAACGTGCTGGACGAGCGCAACAGCCAGACCGAGATTCTGGTGCTGGAAAGCCCGTTCATTGCCAATGCCGAGTTCGAGGTGCTGGTGCAGCGTTTCGGCGACCAGGTGGCCTATATCGACTGCACCTTCCCGGTGGCCGAGGGCCATGACGACCTGCGCCAGGCGCTGGAGCGCATCCGCGCCGAGGCCGAAGATGCCGTGCGCAGCGGCGCGGGGCAGCTTGTGCTGACCGATGAACATCAGGGCCCCGAGAAGGTGGGGATGCCGATGATCCTGGCCACCAGCGCGGTGCATTCCTGGCTGACGCGCAAGGGGCTGCGGACCTTCTGTTCGATCAACGTGCGGTCGGCGGAATGTATCGACCCGCATTATTTCGCGGTGCTGATCGGCAGCGGCGCCACCACGGTCAACGCCTATCTGGCGCAGGATTCGATTGCAGACCGCATTGCGCGCGGGCTGCTGGAGGGCAGCCTGGAAGACGCGATGCGCCGCTACCGCGAGGCGGTGGATGCGGGTCTGCTGAAGATCATGTCCAAGATGGGGATCTCGGTCATCTCGTCCTATCGGGGCGGCCTGAACTTTGAAGCCGTGGGCCTGAGCCGGGCCATGGTGGCGGAATACTTCCCCGGAATGCAAAGCCGGATTTCCGGCATCGGCCTGCATGGCGTGGAGCAGAAGCTGGAAGAGGTTCATGCCAAGGGCTGGCGCGGCGGGCAGGATGTTCTGCCCATCGGCGGGTTCTACAAGGCGCGGCGGTCGGGCGAAAAACACGCCTGGGAAGCGCAGACCATGCATCTGTTGCAGGCGGCCTGCGACAAGGCCAGCTTCGACATGTGGAAGCAGTTCACCGCCGCGATGCGGGCGAACCCGCCGATCCACCTGCGCGACCTGCTGGACATCAAGGCGCTGGGCAAGCCGGTGCCGATCGAGGAGGTGGAGAGCATCACCTCGATCCGCAAGCGGTTTGTCACGCCGGGGATGAGCCTGGGCGCCCTGAGCCCCGAGGCGCACAAGACGCTGAACGTGGCGATGAACCGGATCGGTGCCAAGAGCGACAGCGGCGAGGGTGGCGAAGACCCGGCGCATTTCCTGCCCGAGCCGAACGGCGACAACCCCAGCGCCAAGATCAAGCAGGTGGCCAGCGGCCGGTTCGGCGTGACGGCGGAATATCTGAACGCCTGCGAGGAACTGGAAATCAAGGTGGCGCAGGGGGCCAAGCCCGGCGAGGGCGGGCAGTTGCCCGGCATGAAGGTGACGGCGCTGATCGCGCGGCTGCGGCACAGCACGCCGGGCGTGACGCTGATCAGCCCGCCGCCGCACCATGACATCTATTCGATCGAAGACCTGGCGCAACTGATCTACGACCTGAAGCAGATCAACCCGCGCGCCAAGGTGACGGTCAAGCTGGTGTCGGCCAGCGGGGTGGGCACTATCGCGGCGGGCGTGGCCAAGGCCAAGGCGGATGTAATCCTGATTTCGGGGCACAACGGCGGCACCGGGGCCAGCCCGGCCACCAGCATCAAATATGCCGGCCTGCCCTGGGAAATGGGGCTGACCGAGGCGCATCAGGTGCTGGCGATGAACAACCTGCGCGAGCGGGTGACGCTGCGCACCGATGGCGGCTTGCGCACCGGGCGCGACATCGTGATGGCGGCCATGATGGGGGCCGAGGAATACGGCATCGGCACCGCCGCGCTGATCGCCATGGGCTGCATCATGGTGCGTCAGTGCCAGTCGAACACCTGCCCGGTGGGCGTCTGCACCCAGAACGAGGCGCTGCGCGCCAAGTTCAGCGGCAGCGCCGACAAGGTGGTGAACCTCATCACCTTCTATGCGCAGGAGGTACGGGAAATCCTGGCGCAGATCGGCGCGCGGTCGATGGACGAGATCATCGGCCGGGCCGACCTGCTGACGCAGGTCAGCCGGGGCCATGCCGATCTGGATGACCTTGACCTGAACCCGCTGCTGATCAGCGTCGATGGCACCAACCGGATCACCTATGACCGTTCGAAGCCGCGCAACGCGGTGCCCGACACGCTGGATGCCGAGATCATCAAGGACGGTCATCGCTTCTTTGAAGACGGCGAGAAGATGCAGCTTTCCTATGCGGTGCGGAACACCCACCGCACCATCGGAACGCGGGCGTCCAGCCACATTGTCAAGAAGTTCGGCATGAAGAACAGCCTTCAGCCCGACCATCTGACGGTGAAGCTGACCGGGTCTTGCGGGCAGTCGCTGGGCGCCTTTGGCGTGCGGGGGCTGAAGATCGAGGTGATGGGCGATGCCAACGACTATGTTGGCAAGGGCCTGTCGGGCGCCACGATCACGGTGCGGCCGCTGATGTCTTCGCCGCTGAAGGCCGAGGAGAACACCATCATCGGCAACACGGTGCTGTATGGCGCGACCGACGGCTTCCTGTTCGCGGCGGGCCGGGCGGGCGAACGCTTTGCGGTGCGCAATTCGGGCGCGACGGTGGTGGTGGAAGGCTGCGGGTCGAACGGTTGCGAATACATGACCGGCGGGGTGGCGGTGATTCTGGGCCGGATCGGCGCCAACTTCGGTGCCGGCATGACCGGGGGCATGGCCTATGTCTACGACCCGAAGGGCGTGGCCGAGGATTTCGTCAACCTGGAAAGCCTGGTTACCTGTGGCATCGGCCACCCGCATTGGGAGGCGCAACTGAAGGGCCTGATCGAGCGGCACGCCGAGGAAACCGGATCGAAGCTGGCGCAGCGCATCCTGGCCGAGTGGGAGAGCGAGAAGCGCAACTTCCTTCAGGTCTGCCCGAAGGAGATGGTGCCGCTGCTGTCGCACCCGTTGTCGGACGAGCCGGTCAGGGTGCCGGCGGAATGACAGGACAGGGCCCCTTCGGGGGCCCTTTTCCATGGCGGTCCGGCCACGCAGGCGTGAGGTGCCTTTTTGCCCCGGACAGGGTTACACTTGGTCGCGAAGCGGGCCCTGGGGGCCTGCGAACAGCGGAAGGATGCGAACATGTCGGATCTGGTGATTGTCGCCTTTCAGGACGAGGCCACGGCCTTCGAGGCGCGGGCCGAACTGGTGCGCCTGCAGAAGGAATATCTGATCGAGATGGAGGATGCGGTTGTCGTCACCCGCAACGAGGCGGGCGAGGTCAAGCTGCATCAGGCGGTGAACCTGACGGCGGCGGGGGCGGTCAGTGGCGGCATGTTCGGGATGCTGATCGGCCTGCTGTTCCTGAACCCCATCCTGGGGGCCGCGGCGGGCGCCGGTGCCGGTGCCCTGTCGGGCGCGCTGAGCGATGCGGGGATCGACGACACCTTCCTCAAGGATATTGGCCAGTCGCTGGACAAGGGCCAGTCGGCGGTGGCGGTGCTGATCCGCAAGATGACGGCGGACAAGCTGCTGGCGCGGATGGACAAGTTCCGGGCCAAGGGCCGGGTGATTCAGACATCGCTGAGCGGCGAGGCCGAGGCGAAGCTGCGCGAGGTGCTGGAGCGGACCCACCCGATGGGCACGGCCGAGCCGCAACTGGGCGGCAATACGCGCGCCTGACCGCCGGCCCGGCCGGGCGCGCGGCTTTGGCGCGGCCCGGCAGGCTTGACCCCGGCGCGGGCTTGGGGCCTATGCTGCCCCATGGCCGAGACGACCGCCGAGAAAAAGCCCCGCCGCAAGACGGCGAAAAAGGCGGAGCCCCCGCCAGAGGCGACACCGCCGCGCTGGCGGCAGGCGCTGGTTTGGGCCGGACGCATTGCCGGCGGGGTGTTCGCCTTTTACACGCTGCTGATCGTGCTGTTCGCCTTCGTGCCGCCGCCGATCAACCTGTACCAGATGGGCGAACGCTTCCGTCTGGGCGGGATCGAGAAGGACTGGGTAAGCTGGGACGAGATCGCGCCGGTCATGGCACGGTCGGCCGTGGCGGCGGAGGATGCGAATTTCTGCCTGCACTGGGGCTTTGACATGACGGCGATCCGGCTGGCCATTGAAGAGGGCAGCAACCGCGGCGCCTCGACCATCAGCCAGCAGGTGACGAAGAACGTGTTTCTCTGGCAGGGGCGCAATTATTTCCGCAAGGCGCTGGAGGCGGCGCTGACCCCGGCGGTGGAGCTGGTCTGGACCAAGCGGCGCATCCTGCTGGTCTATCTGAACGTGGCCGAGTTCGACGAGGGCGTGTTCGGTGTGCAGGCGGCGGCGCAGCATTACTTTGGCGTCGATGCCAAGGATCTGTCGGCCTTGCAGGCGGCCCGGCTGGCGGCGGTGCTGCCCGATCCGAAAGGGCGCGATGCGGCCAAGCCTTCGGCCTTTGTCAAGAAACGGACGCGGGCCATCATCTCGGGCGCCGAGACGATTGCCGCCGACGGAAGATCCGCCTGTTTCGAGGGCTAGACCCGCGCGGGGATTGAAACGACCCCGCCCGCGCGGCTAGGAAGGGGCAACACCCGGGAAACCTTCGCATGAACCGTCTTTATCACGTTCCGCTTTCGCCATTCTGCCGCAAGGTGCGCCTGACGCTGGCCGAAAAGCGGATCGAGGTGGAATTGGTCGAGGAACGCTACTGGGAACCCTCGCCCGATTTCCTGCGCCGCAACCCGGCCGGCAAGGTGCCGGTGCTGCGGCTGGAGAACCGGACGCTGAGCGAAAGCCAGGCGATCTGCGAATATCTTGAGGAAACGGTGCCCAGCCCGGCGCTGATGCCGCGCGACCCCGATTCGCGGTTCGAGGTGCGGCGGCTGTGCGCCTGGTTCGACGACAAGTTCCATTCCGAAGTGACCTCGAAGCTGCTGTACGAACGGGTGAACAAGAAGCTGACGGGGCAGGGCTACCCGGATTCGAAGAACGTCAAGACCGGGGCGAACCGGATCAAGTATCATCTGGACTATCTGGCCTGGCTGCTGGACCAGCGGCGCTGGCTGGCGGGCAACGAGATGACGCTGGCCGATTTCACCGCGGCGGCGCATCTGTCCTGTCTGGACTATATCAGCGATGTGGACTGGAACCGTTCGGCGGTGGTCAAGGACTGGTATGCCAAGATCAAGTCGCGCCCCAGTTTCCGGCCCTTGCTGGCCGATCAGGTGCCGGGCTTTCCGCCGCCGGCGCATTATGCCGATCTGGATTTCTGATCCCCGGCCCCGGGGCGCTGCCCCGGACCCCGGGGTATTTGCGCCAAGATGAAGCGGCGGTTGCACGATCAGGCGCTGGCCGAAGGGTTTTCGGCCATGGGCATCTGCCGGCCCGATGCCATTCCGCAGGCGGCGGGGCAGTTGCGCGCGTTTCTGGCGCAGGGGCGGCATGGCCAGATGCAGTGGATGGCCGAACGCGAGGGCTGGCGCGGCAACCCGGCGGCGCTGTGGCCCGAGGCGCGGTCTGTCATCATGCTGGCCGAGCTGTACACGCCCGAGGGCGACCCGCTGGCGGGGCACGGGCAGGCCGGGCGGGGCGTGGTCAGCGCCTATGCGCAGGGCAGGGATTACCATGATCTGGTCAAGCGGCGGCTGAAGCGGCTGGGGCGCTGGCTGATCGACCAGGCGGCGAGGCAGGGGACGGCCTGCGAGATCAAGGTGTTTGTGGACACCGCGCCGGTGATGGAAAAGCCGCTGGCGCAGGCGGCGGGGCTGGGCTGGCAGGGCAAGCATACCAACCTGTTGTCGCGCGATCTGGGCAACTGGTTCTTTCTGGGCGCGATCTTCACCACGCTGGAGCTGGAGCCGGACGCGCCCGAGATCAGCCATTGCGGCAGGTGCACCGCCTGTCTGGACGCCTGCCCGACGGCGGCCTTTCCGGCGCCCTATCAACTGGATGCGCGGCGCTGCATTTCCTATCTGACGATCGAGCATGACGGGCCGGTTGCGCCCGAGCTGCGGGCGCTGATGGGCAACCGGGTCTATGGCTGCGACGATTGCCTGGCCGCCTGCCCGTGGAACAAGTTTGCCCGGGCCGCGCGCGAGATCGGCTATGCGCCACGGGTGGGCCTGCCGGAACTGGCCGATCTGGCGGGGCTGGACGACGCGGCCTTTCGCGCGCGGTTTGCCGGCAGCCCGGTCAAGCGGATCGGGCGCAACCGGATGGTGCGCAACGCGCTTTATGCCATTGGCAATTCGGGCGAGGCGGCGCTGGCGCCGGTGGCGGCGGGCCTGACGGGCGACGTCGACCCCACGGTGGCCGAGGCCGCGCGCTGGGCGCTGGGCCAACTGTCGCAACCGCAGGATGCACGGGTGGGGTTTGCCGGCGAATCATGCTAGGCTGACCTGCAGCAGCATGAGGAGACAGACCATGTCGAAACATCTGGCAGATCATCAGAAAGCCCCGACCAGCGGGCGGGTGAAGCATTTCCTGCGGCTGGCGCGGTCGGCCCGGGAAACCTGGCACCAGCCGCGCAAGGCGGCCGGAGCGGCCCGTCTGGCGCAGTTCCTGCGGATCGAGCGCGGCCGGACGGCCTGAGCGCGGACCCGGCGGGGACTGTCAGCCCCTGGCCGGTTTCAGCCGGTCGCGCAGGGCTGAGAGGATGTCGCGAAGATCGGTGATTTCGGCCAGGTCGAGGCCGGTCTTTTCACCAAAGGCGCGCGGCACCCCGGCGGCGCGTTCGGCCAGTGCCCGGCCTTCGTCTGTCAGCGACAGGCGCACCTGACGTTCGTCACGATCATCGCGGCGGCGGGACAGCCAGCCCGCCGCCTCCATCCGTTTCAGCAGCGGGGTCAGCGTGTTGGATTCCAGCCGCAGGTCGGCGCCCAGTTCGCTGACCGTCAGGTCACCCCGGGCGGCAAGGGCACTGAGCGCAAGATATTGCGGATAGGTCAGGCCCAGCGGCTCCAGCAGCGGCGCATAGGCGGCGTGCATGGCATGGGCCGCGGAATGCAGCGCAAAGCAGAGCATGTCGGGTGGGGCGAGGGCCATGCAGGTATTTTATATCGCGCGCGATGCAAGCGCAAGCGATTGACAGCGGTGCGATTCGGGAGTAATTATATCGCACACGATTAAATCGAACACGACAGGAGAAGCCGATGACCGTGGATGCAAAATACTGGACCGAGGCCAAGGCGACCGGCGGCGGGCGCAATGGCCTGACCACGCTGGTCAACGGGCAGCTGACCATGACGCTGGCCAGCCCCAAGGAGCTGGGCGGTTCGGGCCTGGGCCACAACCCGGAAGAGCTGTTCGCGCTGGGCTATTCCGCCTGCTACCTGGGCGCGATGCGCTTTGCCGCTTCGTCGGAAAAGCTGGGCACGGTGCCCGACGATGCCACGGTGAACGCCCATGTCGGCATTGGCCCGCGCTCGGACGGTGGCTTTGGGCTGAAGGTGCGGCTGGTGGTCAGCCTGCCGGGGCTTGACCGCGCGGTGGCGGAAAAGATCGTCGAACGCGGCCATTTCATCTGCCCCTATTCGAACGCGACCAAGGGCAATATCGAGGTTGTGACCGAACTGGCCTGAACCTGACGGTGCGCAACGCGCCGTGGGGAAAGCAAACGCCCGGGCCTTTCGGTCCGGGCGTTTCTGTTCAGGGGCTGGCCGGGATCAGGCCCGGACCAGTTTTTCGTATTCGGTCGCCACGCGGCGGGTCAGGTCGCCGACTTCGAAGGTCCAGGTGCCGATCTGGCCCACGGGGGTGACTTCGGCGGCGGTGCCGGTCAGCCAGCACTGTTCGAAGCCTTCCAGTTCATGCGCCTCGATGTGGCGTTCGTGAACCTTGACCTGCATGTCGCGCAACATGCCGATCACGGTTTGCCGGGTGATGCCGTTCAGGATGCAGTCGGGCGCGGGGGTGTGCACTTCGCCGTCCTTGACGAAGAAGATGTTGGCGCCGGTCGCTTCGGCGACATAGCCGCGATAGTCGAACATCATCGCGTCGCTGCAGCCCTTGGCCATGGCGGCGTGCTTGGACATGGTGCAGATCATGTACAGGCCCGAGGCCTTGGCCTCGCACGGGATGGTTTCGGGGCTGGGGCGTTTCCATTTCGAGATGTCGAGCTTGGCGCCCTTGAACTTGGCGTCGCCGTAATAGGCGCCCCAGGTCCAGCAGGCGATGGCCAGCCGCACCGGGTTGCCCAGGGACGCGACGCCCATCTCTTCGCCCGCGCCGCGCCAGGCCAGCGCGCGGACATAGGCATCGGTCAGGCCGTTGGCCTGCAGCACCTGTTCCTTGGCGGCGTCGATCTGCGCGGCAGTCCACGGGATGGGCATGTCAAGAAGTTGCCCCGATTTCAGCAGTCGTTCGGAATGTTCGGTCGATTTGAAAATGCGGCCGTTGTAGCAGCGTTCGCCTTCGAAGACGGCGCTGGCATAATGCAGGGCATGGGTCAGGATATGGACGTTCGCGGTCCGCCACTCAACCAGCTTGCCGTCCATCCAGATGAATCCGTCGCGATCGTCATATGATGCCATGATAGGCCCCCTTGTTTTCGAATCTTGCGCGATATTGGTCCGCATCGGACATAAAATTGCGTCAAGGCGGCGAATCGCTAGCTTTTATGACTTGGAATGTCAACAAGGCTGACGTAAATTCGATCCGACACGGGAGGATCGCATGGCCGAGGCACCGGGCGGGGAGAACCTGCTTTACCTGACGGACGAACAGTTGCGCAAAGGCATCGAGGCGATGTTCTTTGCCTATCGCGGCTTTACCGCCGACCCGGACCGGATTCTGGAAACGATGGACTATGGCCGCGCGCATCACCGGGCGGTGCATTTCATTCACCGCAGCCCGGGCACCACGGTTTCCAACCTGCTGGCGATCCTGGGGGTGACGAAGCAAAGCCTGAACCGGGTGCTGCGCACGCTGATCGACGAGGGGCAGGTGCGGGTGGAGAAGGGCAAGGTCGATGCGCGCGAGCGGCACCTGTACCTGACCGCCAAGGGGGCCGAACTGGAACGGTCGCTGTCCGACGCGCAGCGGGCGCGGATGCGGGCGGCCTATCGCGCGGCGGGGCCGCAGGCGGTGCAGGGTTTCCGGCAGGTGCTTGAGGCGATGATGGACCCGGAAATGCGGGTGCAATATAGCCGGTTGAAGGATGGCACCTGAAGGAGGGCCGGGCATGACAGAGGCGCTGGCGCATCTGCTGATTGTCGATGACGACGAACGCATCCGGGGGCTGTTGCAGAAGTTCCTGTTGCGCAACGGCTATCTGGTGACGGCGGCGCGCGACGCGGCGCAGGCGCGCAAGCTGCTGGCGGGGCTGGAGTTCGACCTGATCGTGCTGGACGTGATGATGCCGGGGGACGACGGCATCACCCTGACGCGCGAATTGCGCCGCCGGATGCAGACGCCCATCCTGCTGCTGACCGCGCGGGGCGAGGCGGCGAACCGGATCGAGGGGCTGGAAGCGGGGGCGGATGACTATCTGGTCAAGCCGTTCGAGCCGAAGGAGCTGTTGCTGCGGGTGGGCGCGATCCTGCGGCGGGTGCCGCAGGTGCGGGCGGCGGACCCGGCGCCCAAGGTGCTGCATCTGGGGGCGGTGCGCTATGACATGGACCGGGGCGAGCTGTGGCGCGGCACCGATCCGGTGCGGCTGACGGCGACCGAGGCGGCGCTGATGCGGTTGTTCGCCGCCATGCCGGGCGCCGCGATCAGCCGCGAGCGGCTGGTGGCCGATCTGGGCCGCGAGGATGCCGCGCAGGAACGGGCGGTGGATGTGCAGATCACCCGGCTGCGGCGCAAGATCGAGGACGATCCGAAGGCGCCGCGCTATCTGCAGACGGTGCGCGGCGAAGGCTATATGCTGGCACCGGACTGAGCGGGCAGGCGCCCGGGGCGCTGCCCCGGACCCCGGGGTATTTGCGCCAACTGGAAGGAGCGGGCGTGCTGGTCTTCACCCATGCCGAGTGTGACGGCCATGTCACGCCGCCGGGCCACCCCGAGCGGGTGGAGCGGCTGCGCGCGGTTGAGGCCGGGCTGGAGGGGCTGGCGGTTGAGCGGCGGGATTGTCCGCCGGGGGACGAGGCCGAGGTTCTGCGCTGCCACCCGGCGGGGTATCTGGCGCGGGTGAAGCTGGCGGTGCCGGCGGAGGGCTGGGCGCAACTGGATGGCGACACCTTTCTTGCGCCGGGGTCGCACCGGGCGGCGATGCGGGCGGTGGGTGGCATCTGCGCGGCGGTGGATGCGGTGGTGGCGGGCGAGGCGGGGGCGGCCTTTGTCGCGGCGCGGCCGCCGGGCCACCATGCCGAAACCGCGCAGGCGATGGGGTTCTGCCTTTATGGCACGGTGGCGATCGGGGCGAAGCGCGCGCTGGACCATCACGGGCTGGCCCGGGTGGCGGTGGTGGATTTCGACGTGCACCACGGCAATGGCACGCAGGATTTGCTGTGGGACGAGGCGCGCTGCCTGTTTGCCAGCAGCCACCAGCGGCCGCTGTTCCCCGGCACCGGCGCCCCCGAGGAGCGCGGCGCGCATGGCCAGGTGCTGAACCTGCCGCTGCGCGCGGGCAGCGACGGGGCGGCGATGCGGGCGGCCTATGAGCGGGTGATCCTGCCGGCGCTGGCCGACTGGCGGCCCGATCTGGTGCTTGTCAGCGCCGGGTTCGATGCCCATGCCGCCGATCCGCTGGCCGGGCTGGCGTGGCAGGCCGAGGATTTTCGCTGGCTCGCGGCGGGGTTGTGGGAAGCGGCGGGGGGACGCATGGTATCTGCGTTGGAAGGCGGCTATGATCTGGATGCGCTTGCGGCCTCGGTCGCGGCCTATGTGGGCGAAATGACAAGGCTTTCAGCATGAGTGACAAACCCGTATCGGAAATGAGCTTTGAAGAGGCGATGGCGGCGCTGGAAGGCGTGGTGTCGCAGCTTGAACGGGGCGAGGTGGCGCTGGAGCAATCCATCGCGCTGTATGAACGCGGGGCGGCGCTGAAGGCGCATTGCGGCGCCAAGCTGGCCGAGGCGGAAGCCAAGGTCGAGATGATCCGCAGCGCGGAAGGCAAGGTCACGGGCACGGTGCCCGCGGAGGGGCTGTGAGTTTCACCGCGCAACTGACGGCCGATGCCGCCCGGATCGAGGCGCATCTGAATTCGGTTCTGGCGGGCAAGCCCGACCAGCCGGTGGTGCAGGCGATGCGCTATGCGGTGCAGGGCGGCAAGCGGCTGCGCGGGTTCCTTGTGCTGGAATCGGCGCGGATGCTGGGCCTGCCCGAGGCGCGGGCGCTGCCGGCGGCGGCGGCGGTGGAATGTCTGCACGCCTACAGCCTTGTGCATGATGACATGCCCTGCATGGACAATGACGACCTGCGCCGCGGCCTGCCCACGGTGCATGTGAAATGGGACGAGGCGACGGCGGTTCTGGCGGGCGATGCCCTGCAGACGCTGGCGTTCGAACTGCTGTGCGACCCGGTGGCCGGCCCGGCCGAGGTGCGGATCGGGCTGGTGCAGGCGCTGGCGCAGGCCAGCGGGGCCGAGGGCATGGTGCTGGGACAGGCGCTGGACATTGCCGCCGAAACCGCCGGCCGCCCGCTGACGCTGGACGAGATCACCGCCTTGCAGGCAGGCAAGACCGGCGCGCTGATCCGGTTTTCCGCCGAGGCGGGGGCGATTCTGGCGCAGGCCGACCGGGCACCGCTGCGGACCTATGCCACGGCGCTGGGCCTTGCCTTCCAGATTGCCGACGACATTCTGGATGTGACCGGCGATGCCGCCACCGCCGGCAAGCGCGTGGGCAAGGACCAGGCGGCGGGCAAGGCAACCTTTGTCTCGCTGCTGGGGCTGGACGGCGCGCGGGCCAAGGCGGCGGACCTTGTGTCGCAGGCGGCGGCGGCGCTGTCGCCCTATGGTGCGGCGGCGGCGAAGCTGATAGCCGCAGCCGAATTCACCATCCACCGCCGGAACTGAGCGCCGGAACCGCAGCCACGAAGGAGGCCCGCTTGGCCGACCGTCCCGCCACCCCGATCCTTGACCGCGTGCAGTCGCCTTCCGACATGAAGGCGCTGAGCGACCGCGAGCTTGCGCAACTGGCCCAGGAGGTGCGGGCCGAGACGATTTCGGCGGTGTCGGTCACCGGCGGGCATCTGGGCGCGGGTCTGGGCGTGGTGGAACTGACGGTGGCGCTGCATGCCGTGTTCGACACGCCGCGCGACAAGCTGGTCTGGGACGTGGGCCACCAGTGCTATCCGCACAAGATTCTGACCGGGCGGCGTGACCGGATTCGCACCCTGCGCACCGAGGGCGGGCTGTCAGGCTTCACCAAGCGCAGCGAAAGCCCCTATGACCCGTTCGGTGCGGGCCATTCCTCGACCTCGATTTCCGCCGCGCTGGGCTTTGCGCTGGCGGCGGATCTGGGTGGCGATCCGGGCGATGCCATCGCGGTAATCGGCGATGGCAGCATGAGCGCGGGCATGGCCTTCGAGGCGATGAACAACGCCGGCCACCTGAAGAAGCGGATGTTCGTCATCCTGAACGACAACGAGATGTCGATCGCCCCGCCGGTGGGGGCGCTGTCGTCCTATCTGAGCCGGCTTTATGCCGAGGCCCCGGTGCAGGATCTGCGGCAGGTGGCCAAGGGGTTCGTGTCGCTGTTGCCGCCGCCCCTGCAGGAAGGGGCGCGGCGGGCGCGGGAAATGCTGAAAGGCATGGCCGTGGGCGGCACGCTGTTTGAAGAACTGGGGTTCAATTACATTGGCCCGATCGACGGGCATGATCTGGACCAGCTTCTGCCGGTGTTGCGCATGGTCAAGGCGCGGGCGACGGGGCCGACGCTGATTCATGTGCTGACGAAAAAGGGCAAGGGATATGCCCCGGCCGAGACGGCGCCCGACCGTGGCCATGCCCGGGGCAAGTTCGACGTGGTGACGGGCGAACAGAAGAAGGCCCCGTCGAACGCGCCGGCCTATACCCGCGTCTTCGCGGAAAGCCTGATCGCCGAGGCCGAGCGGGATGAGAAGATCGTGGCCGTGACCGCCGCGATGCCCGATGGCACCGGGCTGGACCTGTTCGCCGGCCGGTTCCCGCGCCGCTGTTTCGATGTGGGCATTGCCGAACAACATGCGGTGACCTTCAGCGCCGGTCTGGCGGCGGGCGGGATGAAGCCGTTCTGCGCGATCTATTCCACCTTCCTGCAGCGCGGCTATGACCAGGTGGTGCATGACGTGGCGATCCAGCGCCTGCCGGTGCGCTTCGCCATTGACCGGGCGGGGCTGGTGGGGGCCGACGGGGCCACCCATGCCGGGGCCTTCGACGTGGCCTTCCTGGCCAACCTGCCGGGCATCGTGGTGATGGCCGCCGCCGATGAGGCCGAGCTGAAGCATATGGTTGCCACCGCCGTGGCACATGACGCGGGCCCCATCGCCTTCCGCTATCCGCGGGGCGAGGGGATGGGGGTCGAGATGCCGGCGCGCGGCGTGCCGCTGGAAATCGGCCGCGGCCGGGTGTTGCGCGAAGGCGCGCGCGTGGCGATCCTGTCCTTCGGCACAAGGCTGGCCGAGGTGTTGAAGGCCGCCGAATCGCTGGCCGCGCGGGGGCTGGCGCCCACCGTGGCCGACGCCCGCTTTGCCAAACCGCTGGACCGGGAGCTGATCCTGCAACTGGTGCGCCACCACGAGGCGCTGATCTGCGTGGAAGAGGGCGCCATCGGCGGCTTCGGCAGCCATGTGGCGCAACTGCTGGCGGAGGAGGGCGTGTTCGACCGCGGCTTCCGCTTCCGCAGCATGGTGCTGCCCGACACGTTCATCGACCACGCCAGCCCCGAAGCGATGTATCGCGCCGCCGGAATGGACGCGGCCCAGATCGAGGCCAAGGTGCTACAGGTGCTGGGTGTCGAGGTGATCGGGCTGCGGGCCTAGGCCAAATTCCTTCGAAGGAATTTGCAAAAATCTTCGAAGATTTTTTGCCGCTACAGGCCCATGCCGGCCAGCAGCGTGTCAAGCGGGGTCCAGTCGTCCAGCTCCAGCCGGACCACCAGCGTCAGCACCTTGGGGCGGAAGCTGGCGGGAAGGCGGGTGGCGTCCTTCTCGGTGGTCACCAGTTGCGCGCCAAGGCTGGCTGCGTCGGAGTCCAGCCGCGACAGCAGGGCGGGGGACAGCGGCTGATGGTCGTCAAAGGGTTCGGCCCGCACGACAACGGCCCCCAGTTCGCGCAGGGTGGCGAAAAACTTTTCCGGGTGGCCGATGCCGGCGAAGGCCAGCACCCGTTCGCCCTGCCAGTCCATTCCCATTTGCAGCGGCGCCAGGTGGCCGGTCAGGTGCGGCAGGGCGCCAAGGGCCGTGCCCCAGGTGGCGCGAAACGCGGTTTGCGCGGCGGGGGCGCCGATGGACAGAACCGCCGAAGCGCGGGCAAGGCCGGTGGCGACGGGTTCGCGCAAGGGGCCGGCGGGCAGGCACAGGCCGTTGCCGAACCCCTGTTCGGCATCAACCACGATCAGCGACAGATCCTTGACGACGGAGGGGTTCTGGAACCCGTCATCCAGCAGGATCACCCCCGCCCCGGCCGATTCGGCGGCGCGGACGCCGGCGGCGCGGTCCTTGGCCACCCAGACCGGCGCGAAAGCGGACAGGAGCAGGGGTTCATCCCCGACTTCGGCGGCGCTGTGGCGGCGGTCGTCCACCCGCACGGGGCCGGGCAGGCTGCCGCCATGGCCGCGGCTGACGATGTGGACGGCGTGGCCGCGCGCCAGCAGTCGCTGGGTCAGCGCCAGGGTGGTGGGCGTCTTGCCGGTGCCGCCCGCGTTCAGGTTGCCGATGCAGATCACCGGCACGGCGGCGCGGTGGCCCGGGGCGCGCAGCCGGCGCGCGGTGGCGGCGGCATAGATCCGGCCCAGCGGCGCCAGCAGGCGGGCGGCCAGTGCGGGCCGGTCAGGGGGCGTGGTCCAGAAGCCCGGCGCGCGCATCAGCCCCGGCCTTCCAGTTCGCGGCGGATGCGGGCCAGCACCGCCTCGGTCACCTCGACCCCTTCGGAAACCACGGTCCAGGCGGCCTGCGCCAGACGGGCGGCACGGTCGGGGGACAGCAGGTCGCCCAGCGCCTCGGCCAGATCGCCGGGGGAGGCGACGGCGCGCGCCGCCCGTGCCGCGCCCAGCCGGCCCAGCGCGCTGCCATGCGCGCCCGGGCGGGGGCCGTGCAGGATGGCCGACCCCAAGGAGGCCGGTTCCATCGGATTGCGGATCGCGCCGGGGCCGGCCAGGCTGCCGCCCAGAAAGGTGATCGGCGCCAGCCGATACCACAGGCCCAGTTCGGACGGGTGATCGACGACATAGATCTCGGTTTCGGGTTCCGGCTCCTGCTCGGCGCTGCGCAGGGCGACCGACCAGCCGTCCCCCTCAAGCCGCTGGGCAAGCGATTCGGCGGCTTCGGGGCGTTCGGGCATCACGATCAGCAAGAGCCGGTGCGCCAGCCCCATCGCGGTGCGATGGGCGGTGATGATGCTGTCCACCTCATCCTCGGGCAGGACGGCGGCCAGCCAGCGCGGGCGCGAGGCCAGCATCTGCGCCAGCGCCTGCCGTTCCGCCTCAAGGCAGGGCAGCACGGCCGAGCGTTCCTCCATCCGCCCCGCATAGGTGACGGCCGAGGGCAGGGCCCCGGCGCGGCGGAAGGCCTGGGCCGAGGCCGGATCAAGTGCGAAGATCTGCGAGAAGAGGCCCAGCGTGCTGCGCAACAGGCCCGGATACCAACCGTCCCGATCGCGCAGCAGGCGGGGCAGGCGCGCATCGGCCATCAGCAGGGTCAGACCGCGGTCGGCGGCGGTGTGCAGCAGCACGGGGCGCAGTTCGCCATCGGACCACAGCGCGACATCGGGGCGCCAGTGGTCCAGGAAGGCGCGGGCATCGGCGGGCGTATCCGGCGGGGCGGGTTGCAGAATCACCCCCGAATCGGCGGGGCCAGAGTCGGACACGCCGGTCAGCAGGACGGTCAGCCCCTCTTCATCGGTCAGCCGCCGGGCCAGTTCCAGCAGCCCCGCCGTGCTGCCGCCCGCATGAAGCCAGACCAGCCGCCCCGGCGGGCGGGCGGGCCGGTCGGTTTCAGCGGCCGGGTCGCGGCGTTGCGCCAGCGTATAGAGCCGAAGCCCGATCGACCCGGCCATCCGGTTCAGCCGAGTTCTTCGGTGGAGGAGGCCGCCTGCTCTTCGTCGCGCAGGCGGTGAATATGGGCGATGAAATAGCGCATGTGGGCATTGTCCACGGTGCGCTGCGCCTCGGCCTTCCAGGCGGAATGGGCGCTGGCGTAATCGGGATACATGCCGACGATATGAATCTGCGAGACATCCTTGAAGGTGGTCTTGTCGGGGCTGACGAGTTCGCCGCCGAAGACGAGGTGCAGGCGCTGGGTCATTGAAGTCCTTCCGGTCGCAGGGGATTGCGCGCGCAACCTAGCGGCAAGGCCGGGCGGGGGGAAGGTGTCGGCGTGCGGGCGCCGCAGCGGAGCGGTGTCATGCAGCTTTTACAAAAGCGCAATACAGCCGTCACCGAACAGGCCTAGCCCGCTGGTCGAGGCCCGACTGCCTGGCCCGTCCTGACCCTGAGGAGCGAATCCCATGACCCCGATCAAGCTGACCGTCTCGGCGCTGGCCGTTCTGGCCGCCACCACCTCGCTGGCCGCTGCGCGTGACCAGATCCAGATCACCGGCTCGTCCACCGTGCTGCCCTATGCCACCATCGTTGCCGAAGCCTTCGGCGAGAACTTCGATTTCCCGACCCCGGTCGTGGAAGGCGGCGGGTCGGGTGCCGGCCGCAAGAAGCTGTGCGAAGGCGTGGGCGAGAACACCGTGGACATCGCCAATTCGTCCAGCCGGATCAGCCAGTCGGACATCGACCTGTGCAAGAAGAACGGTGTCGAGGAGATCCTGGAAGTCCGCATCGGCTATGACGGGATCGTCTTCGCCTCGGACGTGAAGGGCGCCGATTTCGCGCTGACCCCGGCCGATGTCTATATGGCGCTGGGCGGCAAGGTGGCCAAGGATGGCGCGCTGGTCGACAACACCAGCACCAAGTGGACGGAAGTCAACGCCGCGCTGCCCGACCAGAACATCCTGATGTTCATTCCGGGCACCAAGCATGGCACCCGCGAAGTCTTTGACACCAAGGTGATCGAAGCGGGCTGCAAGGACACCGGCGCCTATGACCTGTTCCTGGCCAAGGCCGAAGGCGCGGATGAAAAGGAAAAGAAGGCGGCTGCCGCCAAGGCCTGCAACGAGCTGCGCAAGGACGGCAAGTCGGTTGACATCGACGGCGACTATACCGAGACGCTGGCCCGTCTGGATGCCGACAAGAACGCCGTGGGCGTGTTCGGCCTGGCCTTCTACCAGAACAACACCGACAAGCTGAAGGTTGCCACCGTGAACGGCGTGGTGCCCTCGGTCGAGACGATCTCGAAGGGCGAATACCCGGTGTCGCGCCCGCTCTACTTCTACGTCAAGAAGGCGCATATCGGCGTGATCCCCGGCCTGAAGGAATACATCGAATTCTTCGTGTCGGACGACATGGCCGGCCCGGAAGGCCCGCTGGCCGACTATGGCCTGGTGTCCGACCCCGAGCTGAAGGCCACCCAGGATGCCGTGGCGGCCGAAACGCCGATGGGCGCGCTGGAATAATCTGATCCGATCCCGGCGGGGGCCAGTCCGGCCCCCGCCGTTTTCCCTCTTACGCGCTGGCGCCCCATGACCGCGTTCTTTCTTCTTGTGACGATCCTGATCCTTGCGCTTGTCGGATACATTCTTGGCCGGGTGCGCGCGATGGCGCGGGCCGGCGGCGACGCGCGGGGTCTTCATTCGCTGCCCAATTACTATGGCTGGCACGCCGCGTTGATGACGGTGCTGCCGGCGATGGCCGTGCTGATCCTGTGGCTGATCGTTCAGCCCGTCGTGATCGAGCGGAAGGTCGGCACGCTGCTGCCGCCGGCCGCGCTGGAAACCGATACCGCCTTCACGCTGGCGATGGATGACGTGCGCCGGGTGGCCAAGGGGCTGGACCTGGCGGTTGCCAATGGCGTGATGAGCGACAGCGACGCCAGCATGATCCGCACCGAATTCACCGATGTGCGCGAGCGTCTGGCCCAGGTTGGCGTGGCGCTGGGGTCGAATGTCAGCAAGGAAACCCTGGCGGCGGCGCAAAGCTACCGCAAGCTGACCGCGCTGGGCGCCGTGGGCCGCACCATTGCCGTGCTGGCCGTGGCGCTGGCGGGGCTGGCCTGGGCGCTGGCGGTGACGGGGCCGAAATTCCGCGCCCGCAACCGGGTGGAAGCCATCATCATGGGCGCGCTGGTCATCGCCTCGTCCATCGCGATTCTGACGACCGTGGGCATCATCTGGTCGATGCTGTCGGAAAGCCTGGCCTTCTTCCGCCAGTATCCGTTCACCGAATTCTTCTTCGGCCTGACCTGGAGCCCGAACTTCAAGGGCGGGTCGGAGCTGGGCTTCGTGCCGCTGCTGTGGGGCACGCTGTATATCTCGCTGGTGTCGATGATCGTGGCGGTGCCGCTGGGCCTGTTCACCGCGATCTATCTGGCGGAATACGCCAGCCCGGCGGTGCGGGCGGTGGTCAAGCCCGCGATCGAGGTGATTGCCGGTATTCCCACCGTGGTTTTCGGCCTGTTCGCGCTGATGACGGTGGGGCCGCTGCTGCGCGACTGGATTGCCGCGCCGATGGGGCTGGGCAATTCCGGGTCTTCGGTGATGACCGCCGGTCTGGTGATCGGCATCCTGAACATTCCCTTCGTGTCGTCGCTGGCCGATGACATCCTGAACGCGGTGCCGCAGGCGCTGCGGGACGGGTCTTACGGTCTGGGCGCCACCAAGTCGGAAACCGTGAAGCAGGTGGTTCTGCCGGCGGCGCTGCCGGGCATCATGGGGGCCGTGCTGATGGCCGCCAGCCGTGCCATCGGCGAAACCATGGTGGTGGCCATGGGCGCAGGCGCGGCGGCCAAGCTGAGCCTGAACCCGTTCGAGGCGATGACCACGATGACCGTCAAGATCGTCGGCCAGTTGACCGGCGACACCGACTTCGCCTCGCCTGAAACGCTGGTGGCCTTTGCGCTGGGCCTGACGCTGTTCGTGCTGACGCTGGGGCTGAACGTCGTGGCGCTGCAGGTCGTGCGCAAATACAAGGAGCAGTACGAATGACCTCGGCGCCCATGACCGGGAAACCGGCCCCCGTCCGCAGCGGTTCGATCCTGGCGCCCACGCCGCACATGCTGCGGCGCCGGCGGTCCGAAACGCGGTTCCGGCTGTATGGCATCGTTGCCATCGTGATCAGCCTGTCGATCCTGGCGGTGATGCTGGTCACCATCTTCGGCAACGGCTATGGCGCCTTCCGGCAGGCCAAGCTGACCTTCCCGGTCACGCTGGATGCGCAGGTGCTGGACCCCAAGGGCAACCGACTGCGCGAGGAAATGGTCAAGGTCACCACGGTTGGCTATGCCAAGGTGCTGACCCAATCGTTCCGGGCCGAATTGACGGCGCGCGGCATCGACACCGCCGATCTGTCGGACAAGGACATTGCCGCGCTGGTGTCGAAGGATGCGCCGGGCGTGCTGCGCGCGCAGGTGCTGGCCGATACGTCGCTGGTGGGGCAGACCATCCCGATGTCGGTTCTGGCCGGCGGGCGGATCGACGGCTTTCTCAAGGGCCGGGTGACGATGGAAAGCGCCCGGCTGGACAGCAACATCAACCCCGAGCAGTTGCAGTTCGCCGAGCGGCTGCAGCAGGCGGGGATTCTGGGCCTGCACTGGAACGTGGCCTTCCTGACCAACCCCGACGCTTCGGACCAGCGGCCCGAAGCGGCCGGGCTGGGGGTGGCGATCCTGGGGTCGCTGTACATGATGATCCTGGTCGCGGTGATGTGCGTGCCGGTGGGCGTGGCGGCCTCGATCTATCTTGAGGAATTCGCGCCCAAGAACCGCTGGACCGACCTGATCGAGGTGAACGTGGCCAACCTGGCCGCCGTGCCGTCGATCGTGTTCGGTATCCTGGGGCTGGCGGTGTTCATCAACTTTGCCGGGCTGCCGCAATCATCCAGCCTGGTGGGGGCGCTGGTGATTTCGCTGCGCACGCTGCCGACCGTGATCATTGCCACCCGGGCGTCAATCCGGGCCGTGCCGCCCAGCATCCGCGATGCGGCGCTGGGGGTGGGGGCGTCGCGGATGCAGACGGTGTTCCATCATGTGCTGCCGCTGGCGATGCCGGGCATCCTGACCGGCACCATCCTGGGGCTGGCGGTGGCGCTGGGCGATACCGCGCCGCTGCTGCTGATCGGGATGGTGGCCTTTGTGGACAACTATCCCGGAACGCCGGTGGACGGGTTCCTTGACCCCGCGACCGCGCTGCCGGTGCAGGTCTATTCCTGGGCCACCCGGTCCGACCCGGCCTTCATCGAACGGTCGAACGGCGCGATCATCGTGCTTCTCGGCTTCCTTCTAGTGATGAACGTCGCCGCCATCATCCTGCGCCGCCGTTTCGAACGGCGCTGGTAACCGCACAACCCACCCTGGGAGGGGTCTGATGACACGCGACGGGCATATCATGGCGGCCTTCGACCGCGATCTGGAAGGGCTGCTGGCGCTGCTGGTGCGGATGGGCGGGCTGGTGGAAACCGCGCTGACCGATTCGGTTGCCGCGCTTGAGGCGCAGGATGCGCCGCGCGCCGAACAGGTGATCGCGGATGACCGCGCCATCGATTCGCTGGAAGAGCAGATCAACACGGAAGCCGCGCGGATCATCGCGCTGCGCACCCCGACGGCGGGGGATCTGCGCATGGTGCTGGCGGTGATGCGCACCGCCAATTCGCTGGAGCGGGTGGGCGACTATGCCAAGAACGTGGCCAAGCGCACCCGCGTTCTGGCCGGCACCCGGCGGATCGAGGGCACCGCCGGCACCATCCGCCGGATGACGGCCGTCGTGACGGCCATGATCTCGGATGCGCTGACCGCGCTGACCCGGCGCGATGCGGTGCTGGCGCGCAAGGTCCGGCAAAGCGACATCGACGTGGACCAGATCTACAACACGCTGTTCCGGGCGCTGGTGACGCATATGCTGGAAGACCCGGCCAATATCTCGGCGGCGATGCACCTGCATTTCATCGCCAAGAACATCGAGCGCGCGGGCGACCACGCGACCGGAATCGCCGAACAGGCGATCTATCTGGCAACCGGACAGAT
This sequence comes from Pseudogemmobacter blasticus, assembly GCF_003071405.1. Lineage (NCBI taxonomy): Bacteria > Pseudomonadati > Pseudomonadota > Alphaproteobacteria > Rhodobacterales > Paracoccaceae > Pseudogemmobacter > Pseudogemmobacter blasticus. The sequence goes on from NZ_CP020470.1 coordinate 2,454,464, forward strand.
GCCATCGGATGACCGGCCCAAGGACAGCGGGCTGGACGACGACGGGGCGTGATTTCCTGCCCTTGCGAGGGGGGCCGCAAATCGCCACAGTGTCCATGAGACATGGACATTTGAAGGAGTGATTGCGTGAACCCTCAGGACTTTCTCGGCTGGAATGCGATCTTCTGGGCGATCGCGCTGTTCATCATCCTGTGCATCTTCCTTGGCGTGCGCATCGTGCCGCAAAGCGAAAAGCATGTGGTCGAACGCTTTGGCCGGCTGAAGGCGGTGCTGGGGCCGGGCATCAACTTCATCGTGCCCTTCCTGGACCGGGTGGCGCACAAGGTTTCGGTGCTGGAACGCCAGTTGCCGAACGCCAGCCAGGACGCGATCACCGCCGATAACGTGCTGGTCAAGGTGGAAACCAGCGTGTTCTACCGCGTGACCGAGCCGGAAAAGACCGTGTATCGCATCCGCGACATCGACGGCGCCATCGCCACCACGGTGGCCGGCATCGTCCGGTCTGAAATCGGCAAGCTGGAACTGGATCAGGTGCAGTCGAACCGGGCGCAGTTGATTGAACGGGTGCGCGAACAGGTGGCCGCCATGGTGGACGACTGGGGGGTCGAGGTGACGCGGGCCGAGATTCTGGACGTGAACCTGGACGAAGCCACCCGGTCTGCCATGTTGCAGCAGTTGAACGCCGAACGCGCCCGCCGCGCCCAGGTGACCGAGGCCGAGGGCAAGAAGCGCGCGGTTGAACTTCAGGCCGATGCCGAACTTTACGCCGCCGAACAGCAGGCCAAGGCCAAGCGGGTGACGGCGGATGCCGAAGCCTATGCCACCGGCGTGATTGCCGAGACGATCAAGGAAAGCGGGCTGGAAGCGGCGCAGTATCAGGTGGCGCTGAAGCAGGTTGAGGCCTTGCAGGCGGTGGCCACCGGGCAGGGCAAGCAGACCATCCTGATCCCGGCCTCGGCGCTGGAAGCCTTTGGCGATGCGTTCAAGATGCTGAAAGGAAAGCTCTGACATGCCCGACCAGATCTGGAGCGTGTGGTGGGCCTGGATCGTGCTGGGCTTTGGCCTGGGCGTGCTGGAGGTGCTGGCGCCGGGGTTCATCTTCCTGGGCTTCGCCGTTGGTGCGGTGCTGACCGGCGTGCTGGTGGGCATCGGGGTGCTGGGGCACAGCCTGCCCTTCCTGATGCTGGTCTTCGCGCTGTTGTCGCTGGCGGCCTGGCTGGTGACCCGCCGGCTGGCGGGCACCCGTCAGGGGCAGGTCAAGGTCTGGGACCGCGACATCAACGATGACCACCCCTGAGGGGGCGGTTGGGCGCTTCACCGGCGCCAAGGCCGCGCTGTTCTGCGGCCCGGCGGTGCTGGCGCTGCACCGCGATGACAGGCCCGGCCTGCCGTGGCGCGGGATGTGGGATCTGCCCGGCGGCGGGCGCGAGGGCGATGAGGGGCCGGAAGCCTGCCTGTTGCGCGAACTGGCCGAGGAATTCGGCCTGACGCTGCCCGCCACCCGGCTGGAACGGTGTTGGTTGTTGCCCGGCATGGCGGACCCGACGAAAACCGCGGTGTTCTTCGCCGGGCGCATCACGCCGGCCGAGGTGGGCGCGGTGCGTTTTGGCAGCGAAGGGCAGGGATGGGCGCTGATGCCGGTGGCCGAGTTCCTGACCCGGCCCGACGCGGTGCCCTTTCTGCAAGACAGGCTGCGCCTTGCGCTGGCCGCCGGCTTTGGCGGTTAGCGGCGCGGCAGGCTGGCGATGATCGACCGCGCCGCCGCCGCCGGATCGGCGGCCTGCCAGACCGGGCGGCCCACCACGATATGATCGGCGCCATCGCCAATGGCCTGCGCCGGGGTGGCGATGCGCTTCTGGTCGCCGGTTGCCGCGCCTTCGGGGCGCACGCCCGGGGTGACGATCAGCTTGCCCGCCGCTTCGGGCAGGGCGCGGATCATCGCCGCCTCTTGCGGGCTGGCGATCACGCCATCGGCGCCCGCCGCCAGCGCTCGCGCGGCGCGTTCCAGCGTGATGTCGTGAATATCGCCGGGGCGGATCAGGTTGGCATCCAGATCTGCCCGGTCCAGCGAGGTGAGGACGGTCACGGCCAGGATCTTCAGCCCCGCGCCGCGCCGGCCTTCGGCGGCGGCGCGCACCACCTGCGGGTCGCCGTGGACGGTCAGGAAATCCAGGTCATACTGCGCAAGGCCGCGCACCGCCGCTTCGATCGTGGCGCCGATGTCGAAGAGCTTGAGGTCAAGGAACACGCGCTTGCCGCGTTCGCCCTTCAGCTCATTCGCAAGGGCAAAGCCGCCGCCGGTCAGCATACCCAGCCCGATCTTGTAGAAATCGACCGCATCGCCCAGCTTGTCGGCCAGCGCCAGCCCCTGCACCACGTTCGGCACATCCAGTGCCACGATCAGCCGGTCATCCATCGGGGGCCCCTCTGTTGCGGTTCGGCGCGGTTTGACGGCGCGGGGATGGCCTGTCAAGACTGGCCGGAAACGGGGGCGCGCATGATCCTTTCCTTTGACATCGGCGGCAGCCGCATCCGGGCCGGGCTGTGGGACGGGCAGGCGATGGAGCGTCTGGGCGAGGCCGAGACGCCGGCCGGGGATCTGGATGCCTTTGTTCGCGTGATCGGCGGGTTCGTAGGCCCCCGCCGCCCGCGCGGGCTGGCGCTTTCGGTGCCCGGCGTGGTGGACCCCGAGACGGGGGCCGGCAAGGTGGCCAATATTCCCTGCATCGACGGGTTGCCGCTGGGCCCGGCGCTGACGGAACGGCTGGCGCTGCCGGTGCTGGTGCTGAACGATGCCGATTGCTTTGCGCTGGCCGAGGCGCGGCTGGGCGCGGCGCGCGGGCATCGCAATGTGTTCGGCATCATCCTGGGCACCGGCGTTGGCGGCGGGCTGGCGATTGACGGGCGGCTGGTCACGGGCGCGGGGGGCTATGCCGGGGAATGGGGGCATGGCCCGGTGATCCATGCGCCCCATGCGCTGCCGTGTGGCTGCGGTCAGGTGGGGTGCCTGGACACCATTGGCGGCGCGCGCGGGATGGAACGGTTGCACCACGCCCGCAGCGGAGGCGAGGCGCTGCACACGCGCGACATCGTGGCCCGCTGGCGCGCGGGCGAGCCGGGGGCGACGGCAACGCTGGAGCTGTGGCGCGATCTGGTGGCGGGGCCGCTGGCCATGGTGGTGAACACGGTCGGCGCGACGCTGGTGCCGGCGGGGGGCGGGTTGTCGAACGACCATGCACTGATCGGCTGGCTGGATCAGGCGGTGCGCGACCGCGTGTTGCGCCGCCCGCCGGGGCCGCTGGTGGTGCCCGCCACCTGCGGGCCGGATGCGGGGATTCTGGGGGCGGCGCAGGCGGGGGAGCTGGCATGGCCCGCGTGACGGTTGAAATCTGCGTCGATGGTTCCGAAGGGCTGGCCGCGGCGGTGGCGGGCGGGGCCGACCGGGTTGAACTGTGTTCCGCGCTGCCGCTGGGCGGGCTGACACCTTCGGCCGGGCTGATGTGCCTGGCGGGGCGGTCAGGGGTGCCGGCGATGGCGCTGATCCGGCCCCGGCCCGGCGATTTCGTCTTTACCCCGTCCGAGGCGGCGGTGATGGAGGCGGATATCACCGCCGCCCGCGCCGCCGGGATGGCCGGGGTGGTGCTGGGCGCGCAACTGCCCGACGGGCGGCTGGATCAGGCGCTGCTGGCCCGGCTGGTGAAGGCGGCCGAGGGGCTGGACCTGACGCTGCACCGCTGCTTCGATCTGGTACCCGACCGGGCCGAGGCGCTGGAAACCGCGGTGGAGCTGGGGTTCCGGCGCATCCTGACCTCGGGCGGGGCGGTGCGGGCCGATCAGGCGCTGCCCGAGATTGCTGCGCGGATCGCGCAGGCGGCGGGGCGCATTTCCATCATGCCGGGGTCTGGCATCGGGCCGGAGAATGCCGCCCGCTTCGTGGCGATTGGCGCGCAGGAACTGCATGGATCATGCAGCCTGCCGGGGCAAGGCGGCAACCCGCGCCTTGCCGCGCTTGGCTTTGCCGTGGGGCTGCGCATCGATGCTGACCGCGTGCGCGCCTTCTGCGCGGCGGTGCGCTGAGGCGGCGGCCTAGCGCGCCCGGCGGCCGCTTCTGGCGGGCGGTGCGTCATCGGGCGTTGTGTTGTCGAACCCGTCTTCCGGCGGATCGGGGGCAAAGGCGGGGGGCACCGCCAGGAACGGTGCCAGCCAGCGCGTATCGCCCCAGACCGAGATCAGGATTTCCGGCATTCCCGCGCCGGCCAGATGTTCGGGTGTGAGTTGCACGACGCGCAACCGCAGGGTGGCGCCGTCCAGCAGGGCGGGCGTCAGCACCTGGCCGGCCACGGGGCCGACATGGCCCAGATAGCCCTGCCGCCAGAGCGGGATCAGGCCCAGGAACCGTTTGCGTACCCGCGCGAAAATGCCGACATGCCCGTCCGGCAGAAGCTGCGCCTCGCAGGGATCGCCCATCGACAGGCCCGAACGGCCGATGTGCAGCGCGATACCTTCCACCGGCACGACGGGCAGGATCGGTTCCAGTACATCCCGCATGGCGTTTCTCCTGCACGTTGTTCGCGACCACCTGACCGCAGCCCCCCACCGGCGCAAGCCCGGTGCCGCGGTGCCCGGCGAAACCCGCCCAAACCGCGCCCCGGCATCGGCGGAAAAAGGTCGGCCGGGGGATGCCCGCGGAAAGCCGCCGGAAAATTTGCGCCGCCCGGCCCGTGCCGCTTGAAGGCGCCGGAAACCGCCCCCATCTGAGGGACAAGGCCAGTGGTGGGCGTGCCTTTTCAGGGCGTCTTCCCGGCGGTGCTTGATGAAAAGGAGAGAACGGATGAACCTTGAAAAGTTCACCGAAAGGTCGCGCGGTTTCCTTCAGGCTGCGCAAACCATCGCAATGCGGGAAAGCCACCAGCGTGTGCTGCCCGACCATCTGCTGAAGGCGCTTATGGATGATGATCAGGGGCTTGCCGCCAACCTGATCCGCAAGGCGGGCGGTTCGCCCGAACTGGTGATTGCCGCGGTCAATGCCTCGCTTGCCAAGCTGCCCAAGGTTTCGGGCGGTGACGGCCAGACCTATATCGACCCCAGCCTTGTCCGCGTGCTGGACGAGGCCGAGACGGTGGCGAAAAAGGCCGGCGACAGCTTTGTTCCGGTGGAACGGATGCTGACCGCGATGGCGCTGGTGAACACCCGCGCCAAGGATGCGCTGACGGCGGGGTCTGTCACCGCGCAGGGGCTGAACACCGCGATCAACGAGGTGCGCAAGGGCCGCACGGCGGATTCCGCTTCCAGCGAAGACACGATGGAAGCGCTGAAGAAATACGCCCGCGACCTGACCGAAGCGGCGCGCGAGGGCAAGATCGACCCGATCATCGGGCGCGATGATGAAATCCGCCGTGCCATGCAGGTGCTGTCGCGGCGCACCAAGAACAACCCGGTGCTGATCGGGGAACCCGGCGTGGGGAAAACCGCCATTGCCGAGGGCCTGGCGCTGCGCATCGTCAACGGCGACGTGCCCGAATCCTTGCGCAACAAGAAGCTGATGGCGCTGGACATGGGGTCGCTGATCGCGGGGGCGAAGTATCGCGGCGAGTTCGAGGAGCGGCTGAAAGCCATTCTCAAGGAGATCGAGGCCGCTTCGGGTGAGATCATCCTGTTCATCGACGAGATGCACACGCTTGTGGGCGCCGGGAAATCGGAAGGCGCGATGGATGCGGCCAACCTGATCAAGCCGGCGCTGGCGCGGGGGGAGCTGCATTGCATCGGCGCCACCACGCTGGATGAATACCGCAAGCATGTGGAAAAGGACGCGGCGCTGGCGCGGCGGTTCCAGCCGGTGTTCGTGTCGGAACCCACGGTGGAAGACACCATCAGCATCCTGCGCGGCATCAAGGAAAAGTATGAGCTGCACCACGGGGTGAAGATCGCCGACGCCGCGCTGGTGGCGGCGGCCACGCTGTCGCACCGCTATATCACCGACCGTTTCCTGCCCGACAAGGCCATCGACCTGGTGGACGAAGCGGCCAGCCGGCTGCGGATGGAGGTGGATTCCAAGCCCGAGGAGCTGGACGCGCTGGATCGTCAGATCCTGCAATTCCAGATCGAATCCGAGGCGCTGAAGAAGGAAGACGACATCGCCAGCAAGGACCGGCTGGAAAAGCTGGAACGCGAACTGGCCGACCTGCAACAGAAGTCGTCGGAAATGACGGCCAAGTGGCAGGCCGAGCGTGACAGTCTGGAAGCGGCGCGGTCGATCAAGGAACAGCTTGATACGGCGCGGGCCGAACTGGAGTCGGCCAAGCGCGAGGGCAACTTCGCCAAGGCGGGCGAATTGCAGTATGGCCGTATTCCGGCGCTGGAAAAGCAGTTGTCCGAAGCCGAGGCCCGCGAGGGCGAGGCGCTGGTGTCTGAATCCGTCCGCCCCGAGCAGATTGCCGAGGTGGTGGAGCGCTGGACCGGGATTCCCACCACCAAGATGCTGGAGGGGGAAAAGGAAAAGCTGCTGAAGATGGAAGAGGAACTGGGCAAGCGCGTCATCGGTCAGAAGGCCGCGGTCGAGGCCGTGTCCAAGGCGGTGCGCCGTGCGCGGGCCGGGCTGTCGGACGAGAACCGTCCGCTGGGCAGCTTCCTGTTCCTGGGGCCGACGGGCGTGGGCAAGACCGAGCTGACCAAGGCGCTGGCCGAATATCTGTTTGACGATGACAACGCGATGGTCCGCATCGACATGTCCGAGTTCATGGAGAAGCACTCGGTCAGCCGGCTGATCGGCGCGCCGCCCGGCTATGTGGGCTATGACGAAGGCGGTGTGCTGACCGAAGCCGTCCGTCGCCGCCCCTATCAGGTGGTGCTGTTCGACGAGGTGGAGAAGGCCCACCCCGATGTGTTCAACGTGCTGTTGCAGGTGCTGGACGACGGCCGTCTGACCGATGGTCAGGGCCGCACGGTGGACTTCAAGCAGACGCTGATCATCCTGACCTCGAACCTGGGTGCGCGGGCGCTGTCGGAACTGCCGGACGGCGCCGACGCCACCGCCGCCAAGGCCGATGTGATGGAGGCCGTGCGGGCCCATTTCCGCCCGGAATTCCTGAACCGTCTGGATGAGCAGATCATCTTCGACCGGCTGAACCGGGCCGACATGACCGGCATCGTGGACATCCAGCTTCACCGGTTGGAACAGCGGCTGGCGGCGCGGAAGATCACGCTGGAACTTGATGCGGCGGCGCGGCAGTGGCTGGCCGACGAAGGCTATGACCCGGTGTTCGGCGCGCGGCCGCTGAAGCGGGTGATCCAGCGCCAGTTGCAAGACCCGCTGGCCGAAATGCTGCTGGCCGGAGATGTGCTGGACGGAACCACGCTGCATGTCACCGCCGGGCCGGCAGGGCTGATCGTGGGCGACCGGGTGATCGCGTCAAACCGCGAACGGCCGCAGCCCGCCGTGGTGCACTGAAACCGGAAGGGGGCCGAAAGGCCCCCTTTTGCTATGTCGGCTCGGAGTCGCCGCTGCGGCCCCCGCCAAGACCAAGGCCCATTCCCATACCGCCGCCGCCACTTCCGCCCCCACCGGCACGGTCGCGGCCCGCTTCGGCCTTGCCGCCGCTGCGGCCGCCGCCGGATTGCGGCCGTGTGGGGCCTTGCAGCGGGATGGCCACCGTGTCGGGGATTGGGTCAAGATCCAGCGCCAGCCGGATATAGCTGCGCAGCGCGATCACCAGCTCTGCCGTCTGGATCGGACGCCCGGCCGCCATGTCGGCGGCGGCCTGCGCGGCCAGCCGGACCTGATCTTCCGTGCCTAGAAGAAGAATGTCGGACAGGGCCGCTTCAACCGCATCGCGGATGCGCCGGGGCCGGTCTGAGGGCGGGGTGCCGGCCGGGGTGTCGCCCTCGGCCTGCGCGGCCAGTTCGCGCAGATGCGCCGGGCTGACCGTCAGTTCCCCGGTGAAGGATCCGCCCAGCGTGCGATAGGAGGAAATCAGCGTTTTCAGCCGTTCGTTGATCTGCCGGTTCATCCGCTGCTGGCGCTGCTGGATGGTGAGCATCATCAGCACCCGGATGCCCACGGCAAACAGCGCGAACATCAGCATCCCGAGGACTGTCGTGGCGATGCCCTGCCAGGAACTGAAATCGAAGGACCGCATGTCTGGTCTGCCCCCGTTGTACCGGCCCGCAATGCCGGGACCGAAGGGCAAGCATGGCCCGGACGGCGGGGCGATGTCCACCGATGCCGCTGCGGCTTGCCAAAGCCGCCGCTGGCCCGCACAGTCGCCCGGCATATCGCGTGTCTGAAGGGGGCAAGATGTCGGACCCTGCCATCCCTGCCGCCGAGGTGGACGGCGCGCCGCGCCGGATCACGCTGCCGCGTCTGGCCACCATCGTGGCGGTCGCGGCGGTGCTGTATCTGGCGCAGGATATCTTCCTGCCGCTGGCCATTGCGGTGCTGATCACCTTCGCGCTGTCGCCGCTGGTGGCCGCGCTGCGGCGCCGGGGTGTGCCGCAGCTTGCGGCGGTGCTGGCCACCGTCTTTGTCGCCTTCGCGCTGATCGCGCTGTTGTCGCTGGTGATGATCGGGCAGCTTGGCGAGCTGGCGCGCAACCTGCCCACCTTTCAGGCCAATATCATTGCCAAGGTCGAGACGCTGAAAGAGGCGGGCGGCGGGGGCGGCCTTGCCGGGCGGCTGTCCGAGATGATTGCGGCGGTCAATGCCGAGATCGGGTCGGCGCTGCCCGGGGGCGGCGATGCGACGGGCCGGCCGATGCAGGTTGAGGTGGTTGAGCGCAGCAATGTCTTGCAGATGTTGCAGGATCTGGTGGTGCCGCTGGTCAGCCCCATCGCCACGACCGGGCTTGTCGTGGTGGTGGTGATCTTCATGTTGCTGGAGCGGGAACAGCTTCGCGAACGCTTCATCCGCATTGTCGGGGCGCATGACATTCACCGCACCACGCAGGTGCTGCAGGAAGCCGGGTCACGGGTGGCCACCTATCTGCTGGTGCAGCTTCTGGTGAATGCGATCTATGCCATTCCGATCGGCATCGGCCTTTGGCTGATCGGGATTCCCAATGCGGTGCTGTGGGGGCTGCTGACGCTGGTGCTGCGCTTTGTGCCCTATATCGGGTCGGTGCTCTCGGCGGCCTTTCCGCTGTTCCTGGCCTTTGCCGTATCGCCCGACTGGTCGGCCGTGTTGTGGACGGCGGCGCTGTTCGCCACGGTCGAGCTTGTCACCTCGAATGTGGTCGAGCCCTGGCTTTACGGATCGCGCACGGGCCTCAGCCCGCTGGCCATCATCCTGGCGGCGATTGTCTGGACGTTTCTCTGGGGACCGCTGGGGCTGGTGCTGTCCACGCCGCTGACGGTGTGCCTGGTGGTTCTGGGCCGCCACATCCCGCAGTTCGAACTGTTCGACATTCTGCTGGGCGATGAGCCGGTGCTTTACCCGCATGTGCGGCTGTATCAGCGCCTGCTGGTGGGCGATGCGGTCGAGACCACCTTTCAGGCCGGGGCCGACCTGGAGGACATGGCGCTGGCCGACTATTACCAGTCGGTCGCGATTCCGGCGCTGCTGCAGGCGCAGGACGACCGGGACCGGGGCGTTCTGACCGCAGAGCAGGAGGCCCGGCTTGCTGATGCGGCGCAGAGGCTTGTCGCCAATCTGGAAACCATGGCCGAGGAAGAACGGCTTGCCCCGCCCGAAGAGGGGGATGAACCGGCCCTGGGCGGCGGGTTCCGCGTGGCCTGTGTCGGCGGGCGCTGGCCCAGCGATGATGTCACGGCGGCGATGCTGGCGCAGGCGATGACGGTCGAGGGCGCCGAGGCGCAGGCCCATGGCTATGAGACGCTGACACCGGCGCGCATGGCCTCGCTTGACCTTGAACAGCAGGATTGTCTGGTCCTGTGTTTTCTTGATTCGACGCCGACCCGTGCCTCGCTGCTGCATATCCGGCGGCTCAAGCGGGCGGCGCCGCATCTGCGCGTGGGCGTGGTGATCTGGCAGATGCCGCCCGAGGTGCTGAGCCTGGCTGCAGGCCCGCGCCTGCCGCAGCCGGTGGGGCAGGAAAAGGCCAAGGAAGCCGAAGAGATTGGCGCCGATTTCGTCTGCACCACGATTGACGCGGCGCTTGAGGCTGCCTTTATCAAGGCAGAGCCGCGCAAGCTGGCCCAGTCTGCCCGTCCGCTGGCCCGCGCGGCCAGCCGCAGGCGGAAAAAGGCCGCTGACTGATGTCACGCCGTAAGGAGGCACATGCCATGGCACGAAATCCGAAAGCCGCGAAACCGACCGAGGCCGATCTGCAAAAGGCGCTGGATGCGCTGGACCCGGGTCTGGCCGAGGTGCTGCGCGGCCAGTTCGACGATCTTCGCGACGAGATCACCAGAATGTCCGAGACGCTGGCGGCCATGGGCCGTTCGGGCGCGGCCGCCGCCCGCGCCGGTGTGGCGGGCGCGCAGGATGCGGCCGAGGAAAAGCTGACCGAGGCGCGCGAACGGCTGGCCGGCGTGCAGGGCGAGGTCGAGGCGTTCACCCGCAACGAGCCGGTCAAGGCGCTGGGGATTGCGGCCGGGATCGGGCTGTTCCTTGGCCTTCTTCTGTCGCGGAGATAGGCGGATGAACGGCAGCCTTGCGCTGATGGCCGCGCTGGCGCGTCTGGCCCTGCGCGATACGCGGCGGCGCATCGGGCAAAGCATCGCGCTTCTGGTGCTGGCCACGCTGTTCTTCGGGCTGGCGCTGGCAAGCCTTGTGGTGGCGCTGGGCATCTGGCTGGCGCAGGTGACAACGCCGCTGGCTGCCGCGCTGATCATTGCCGCCGGGGCCATGGTGATGGGGCTGGTGTTCCTGGGTGTCTACAGCCTGACGGCGCGCCGGGCGAACCCCGCACTGGCCGAGATGCGGCGCGAGGCGGCCAAGCTGGCCGATTTCGCCCGGTCCGAGGTTGGCGCCACCTCGCCGCTGACCGCGCTTGCCACTGCCGGGGTGGCGGGTCTGGTGCTGGGGTTGCTGCTGTTCCGCCGGCGCTGACTGCCCTTTCGGGGGCAGCCAGACCGGGCAGGGATACTGCAATCAATCATTAACGGTCCTGAACCCCCCGCCCCGGTCGCAAGGGCCAAGGCCCCTGCGACCGTTTCAGGTGCCGTCGCGGTGGCTCAGCCCTCGGGCGGCAGGATCACCGCGTCGATCACATGGATCACGCCGTTCGACGCCGCCACATCCGGCCCCGAAATCATGGCCCCGTTCACCTTGGGCCCACCATCCAGCGTGATGGTGATTTCCTTGCCGTTCACGGTGGCGGCCTTCATCCCTTCGGTCAGGTCGGTGGACATCACCTTCCCCGGAACGACGTGATAGGTCAGGATCGACACCAGCTTGTCCTTGTTCTCGGGCTTGAGCAGGTCTTCCACCGTGCCGGCGGGCAGCGCGGCAAAGGCGGCGTCAGTCGGGGCGAACACGGTGAAGGGGCCTTCGCCCTTGAGCGTGTCAACCAGCCCCGCCGCCTGCACGGCGGCAACCAGCGTGGTGAAGCTGCCGGCCGCAACGGCGGTATCGACAATATCCTTGTCCTGGGCAGCGGCGGGAAGGGCAAAGGCGGTGGCGGCGGTCAGGGCCAGAAAGGTTCTGCGGATCATGGTCTCTCTCCTGTGGATCATGGTCTCTGCCGTCTTAGGCCCCCATTCTACCGCCACGCGGACCGCGCGGATCACGGTCACCCTCGCGTGACCGGGCCTTGCCGCAGGGCGCCGGCGCGCTAAGCCGCGGCCCGCCGCGATGGCCAGTCAATCTATGGTGAAACGGCTTGAGCGGGCGTGATGACGCAATCGCTGAATTCCTGCCGTAGTGTTTGCGGCAGAGCTTGATAATCTGTCCCTGTTTGAACGGAAGGCCTGTTGCGATGCGCTGGAAACCCGATCTTTCCTGGTCTGCCGTCACCCCGCGTGCGGACTGGCTGAACCGCCGCCAGATCATGGCCGGCCTGGCCACCCTGACCGCGACCCCGGCGCTGGCCCGGATTGAGGCGGCGAAAAGCCCGCTGTCCACCGACGAGGCGCCGAACAGCCTTGAGGACATCACCTCGCACAACAACTTCTATGAATTCGGTTTCGGCAAGTCCGATCCGGCCGCCTATGCGGGGTCGCTGACCACCGACCCCTGGTCGATCACCATCGACGGACTGGTGGACCGGCCCGGCAGCTATGACCTGGCCGATGTGATGAAGGACCAGCCGCTTGAGGAACGCATCTACCGCCTGCGCTGCGTGGAAGCCTGGAGCATGGTCGTTCCCTGGATCGGTTTCGAGCTTGCCGGACTGCTGAACCGGGTCGGCGTTCAGTCCGGCGCGAAATATGTGGCCTTCGAAACCCTGCTGCGCCCGGACGAGATGCCGGGCCAGCGCAGCGCCTCGATGCCCTGGCCCTATCGCGAAGGGCTGCGGCTGGATGAGGCCGTGCATCCGCTGACGATTCTGGCGACGGGTCTTTACGGCGACCCGATGCCGAAACAGAACGGCGCCCCGATCCGGCTGGTGGTGCCGTGGAAATACGGCTTCAAGTCGATCAAGAGCATTGTCCGCATCAGCCTGGTGGCCGAGATGCCCCGCACCACCTGGAATGAGCTGCAGCCGCAGGAATACGGCTTCTATGCCAATGTGAACCCCGAGGTGGACCATCCGCGCTGGAGCCAGGCCAGCGAACGCCGCATCGGCGCGGGTCTGTTCGGCGGGCGCGTGGATACGCTGATGTTCAACGGCTATGCCGAACAGGTTGCCGGGCTTTATGCCGGCATGGACCTGCGGACGAACTATTGATGCGGCCGGCGCTTGACTGGCTGAACGGCCTGCTGCGCCGGCTGCCGACCTGGCCGGTCTGGCTGCTGGGGGCGGTGCCGCTGGCGATTCTGGTGGCGCGCACCCTGACCGGCGATCTGGGCCCCGATCCGGTGAAGGCGCTGGAGCATGAGCTGGGCCTTTGGGGCCTGCGCTTCCTGATCGCCTCACTGGCGGTGACACCGCTGGTCTGGGCGGGGCTGCGGCTGCTGAAGTTCCGCCGCGCGCTGGGGG